>CAVZSU010000001.1:0-726012 GCA_963778065.1 uncultured Solirubrobacterales bacterium
GGGGCGCGATCCCACGACGGTGGAGGTGCTGGCCGCGACCAAGTACCTCGCCCTTGAGCACCTGCCGATCCTCGCCGAGGCCGGCATCAAACTTGTGGGCGAGAACCGCGCGCAGGACCTCTCAAGCGAAGGCGGCCGCCCACGGAGAGCTGTTCGAATGGGATTTCATCGGGCAGCTGCAGAGCCGGCGCGTGCGCCTGATTGTGCCGCACGTGCGTCTGATCCACTCGCTCGCGAGCGAGTCCGCGCTGCGCGCGCTCGACCTTCACCGCGACCTGGCGCGCCCCGGCCTGCGCGTCCTGATCGAGGTCAACGTCGTCGCGCGAGCCCGGCAAGGGGGGCGTCGCCCCCGAGGACCTCGACGCGTTCATCGCCGCCCTCGCCGGTGCCCGTGGCGGGGCTGATGACGATGCCGCCGCTCGCCGCCGAGAACCCGCGCGAGAACCGCCGCTGGTTCGCCGCGCTGCGTGAGCTGGCCGCGCCGCGCGGTCTCGCGCACCTGTCGATGGGCACCTCCCAGGACTACCTCGTCGCGGTCGAAGAGGGCGCCACGATCGTGCGAATCGGTACGAGACTGTACGATTAGCGCCCCGGGGCTCTCGGCTCACGACCGGCAAATGGTTAGCATGAGCAGGGAATCCGGCTCGCCGGGCGAACACGCATCTATACCGATGGCTTTCCGCGACTCCTGGCACAGTGCGCTTGTCTACTTCGGCCTTGCCGAGGAGTATCACGACGACTACGACGACGATCCTCCGCCGGAGGCCGAAATCGAGGATCGCTATCGCGAGCGCCCCAACGTACGCCGCCTGCGTCGCCGACGGGACGAGTACGACGACATTTTCGCCGAGGACGATCCCCCACAGGGGCAGCGCTCGCGGCGGCGCTCGCCCCGGGCGTGCCACCACCGTTTTGAAGCCGGTCGGCAACGGCGACGTGCGCGTCCACCTGGTCGTACCCAAGTCGTTCAACGACGCCCAGCAGATCGCCGACAAGTTCAAGGACTCGATCCCGGTCATCCTCAACCTGCAAGGCACCGAAGTAGACCTCTCCAAGCGCCTGATCGACTTCGCCTCCGGCCTCACCTACGCGCTCGACGGCGGCATGCAGCGAATCGCCGACAAGGTCTTCATGCTCACTCCCCGCAACGTCGAGATCTCCGCGGAGGAGCGCGCACGCTTGATCGAGAAGGGTTTCTTCAACGAAAGCTAGCTCGCATCCGTCGCCCTCTGACGCGCGAGACCCAAGCCTCGCGCGGACGCATCCCTACGGGCACAGGCAGTTCGCGTGGCGAGCGACGGAGATCGATGAGATCTTCGATCGTCCAGCACGCAAGCGACCGAGGACACAGCGAGGCGCCGGGTATCGTGCGACAGATGCAGATAGGACTTATCGGAGCCGGAAACATGGCGCGCGCGCTGGCGCGCGGGTGGGGACGGCCGCTGCTGTGCGCCGATCCGCTGGCCGTACGGGCACGCGGGCTGGCCGAGGAGGTGCAGGGCGAGGCGCTCGCGTCAAACGCCGAGGTCGCCGAACAGGCCGATCTCGTCGTCCTCTGCCACAAGCCCGCCCAGCTCGGCCAGGTCGCGCTCGAAGTGGCGCCGCATGCGAAGGCGGTCGCCTCGATCCTCGCCGCCACGCCGCTTCAGGCACTCAAGCACGCCTATCCCGATCGCCCGGTCTACCGCTTCATCCCCTCGCTCCCCGTCGAGGTTCGCCAGGGAGCGGTCGTGCAGGCAGCCGACGGCGAGCAGGACCCCTCGCTGGACATCGCCGTGGGCGAGCTGTTCGCCGAGCTCGGCACGCTCGTCGTGCTCCCCGACGCGCTCGTCGACGTGGCGATGGGGCTGATGTCCTGTGCACCCGCCTATGTAGCGCTTGTCGCCGAGGCGCAGGTCGACGCCGGCGTGCGCCACGGCATTCCCGCCGCCCAGGGCGCCGAGCTCGTGGTGCAGACCCTCGCCGGCACCGCCGAGCTGCTGCGCCGCCGCGACAACGACACGCAGGCGGTCCGCCGCGAGGTCACCTCGCCGGGCGGCCTCACCGCGCGCGGCCTCGACGCGCTCGAGCGCGCCGGTCTACGCACCGCGTTCTCAGACGCGCTCGACGCGGTGCTGCGCTCCGACGGGCCCGGTCGATGATCCTCGCCACCGCTCGCATTCAGATCGCCGACTACCTCTCGACGCTGATCTACGTCTACACGCTGCTGATCATCCTCTACATCGTCATCCAGCTGCTGTTCTCCGTCGGCCTGCGCCCGCCCTACTCGCGCGCCACCGACGTCGTGCTCGGCTTCCTGCGTGACGTCTGCGAGCCGTTCCTGCGCGTCTTTCGCCGTCTGCTTCCCAGCTTCGGCGGCATCGACCTCAGCCCGATCCTCGCGATCATCTCGCTCGAGCTGATCAACGGCGTGATCGTGCAAGGCATCATCCACGGCTGAAACCGTGGCGGGACACTAGATGCGCAGCACAGTCGCCTGGGTTCGCGCCGGCCTGGTCCTGATCGCCGTGATCGCCGCCGATCAGCTGAGCAAGCGCGCGATCGAACACTCGATCGTGCCCGGCGAAGAACGCAAGCTGCTGCCCGGCATCCAGCTCGTAAACACGCGCAACCACGGCGTTGCCTTCGGCTTCCTCCCCGGCAACCACATCGCGGTGACGATCCTGATCGCGCTCGCGCTCGCGCTGCTGCTCGCCTACTTCGCCCGCCACACCGCCGTGACGCTGCTCTGGCTGCCGACCGGCATGCTGCTCGGCGGCGCGCTCGGCAACATCATCGACCGCCTGCGCGACGGCTCCGTCACCGACTTCATCAAGCTCCCGCTCGGATGGCCGCCGTTCAACCTGGCCGACACCGCGATCACGCTCGGCATACTGATCCTGTTCCTGCTGATCGATCACGCTCGTCACGACGCCGACAGGCATCGATGACGCGCGTACGTTCGGCCGCACATGCGTCGCGCGGCTGTGGTGACCGGCGCCGGCAGGGCTGTGCGGGGAACGACGCGCACGCGTCTCCCATAAAAAGACTCCCAGCGTGACCGCCTCGCCTCCGTTCACGATCGCCTACCGGGACGAGCATCTGCTGGTCGTCGACAAGGGGCCCGGCCTCGTCGTCCACCCCGCGCGCGGGCAGCGCGAGGGGACGCTCTCCCAGCTGCTTAAAGGCACTGCCGCCGGGGGCGATCCCGAGCGCGCGGGAATCGTGCACCGGCTGGACCGCGACACCTCCGGGCTGCTCGTCGTTGCGCGCTCCGAGGAGGCCCACCGGCTGTTGCAGGAGGCGCTCGCGCAGCGGCTGATCGAGCGGGAATACCTCGCGCTCGTCCAAGGCCGCCCGCCCGCGCGCACCGGCACGATCGAGGCGCCGATCGGCCGCGACGAGCGGGTCCGCACGCGCATGACCGTCGGCGGCATCCACCCGCGCGAGGCCCGCACACACTTCACGCTCGACCGTTCTTTCGGAGACACCTCGCTGCTGCGGCTGCGCCTGGACACCGGGCGCACCCATCAGATCCGCGTCCACCTGCAGGCGATCGGCCATCCCGTGTGCGGCGACCCCGAGTACGGGGCGTCGGGCGTGCTCGGCCTGAAACGCCAGTTCCTGCACGCCGCACGGCTCGCGTTCCCGCACCCGCTCACGGGGGAGCCCGTCGAGGTGCGCTCGCCGCTGCCGGCCGATCTGCAGCAAGCGCTCGCACTCGCCGAACAACAGCTATCCTGACCCGTTCAATCGGATCTTCTATCCCGCGTGGGAGCCGGATGCGGCCCTGCCCGGAGATTGCGACTTAGCGTCGCTCACCCTCCGGGTCCGCTCCACCCGCACGGACCTCAATCCCGCACCATCACATAAGGGAGTAATCGTGGCTCAAGTTGGCATCGCGGAGCTGCTGGAGGCCGGCGTGCATTTCGGCCATCAGACGCGTCGCTGGAACCCCAAGATGCGCCGTTTCATCCACGGGGAGCGCGGCGGCATCTACATCATCGACCTGCTCAAGACCTCCGCGGCGCTCAACTCCGCGCAGGAGTTCGCCGGAACGCTCGCCCATCGCGGCGGCACGGTCCTGTTCGTCGGCACGAAGAAGCAGGCCCGCGACACGGTCAAGGACGTAGCCGAAGCGTCCGGCATGCCGTTCGTCAACCACCGCTGGCTCGGCGGGCTGCTGACGAACTTCCAAACCATCAGCCTGCGCATCCGCCGGCTGCACGACCTCGAACGCTACGAGGCCGACGGCCAGCTCGCGCTGCTGCCGACCCGCGAGCGGATGGCCGCCCAGGCCGATCTCGCCAAGCTGCGCGCGAACCTCGGCGGCGTCAAGAACATGCAGCGCGTGCCCGACGCGATGTTCGTGATCGACCTCAAAACCGAGGAGATCGCAGTCAAAGAGGCCCGCCGCCTGCGGATCCCGATCATCGGCCTGGTCGACACCAACTGCGACCCCGACGGGATCGACTTCGTCGTCCCCGGCAACGACGATGCGATCCGCTCGTGCGCGCTGATCACCCAAGCGATCGGCCAGGTCGTGGCCGAGGGGCACTCCGTGTTCCGCGCCGAGGAGGAACGCGCCCGCCAGGAGGCCGAAGAGAAAGCCCGGCTCGAGGCCGAGGCCCGCGCCAAGCGCGACGCCGAGGAGCAGGCCAAGCGCGACGCCGAGGAGCAGGCCAAGAAAGAGTCCGCCGAGCGCGAGGCTGCGGGCGCCGCCCAGGCAGCCGCGGCGGCTCAGCCTGCACCCGCGCAGTCGGCTCCCGCGCCGGACAAAGGGGCGACCGCGCCCCCGCCGGCGCCGAAGCAGCCCGCACCGGCCCCTAAGGCTGCTGCGCCATCCCCAGATACCGCATCGGCATCCGTGGCGGAGCAGGCTCCGCCCGTGCCGGAGTCCGCGCCCCCCGAGTCCGCTGTCGCGTCCGCAGCGGAGACTTCCGAGGCGCCCGCTCCCGTCGAGGGGGGCGAGCCCGCTGCCGCTGCCACCGCCAGCGAGGAGACGAGCGCGTCATGAGCACCGTCGAGATCTCGGCCAAAGACGTGAAGGCTCTGCGCGAGCGCACCGGCGCGGGCATGATGGACTGCAAGAAGGCGCTCACCGAGGCGCAGGGCGACATCGACAAAGCGATCCAGATCCTGCGTCTGAAGCAGGGCAAGAAGATCCAGGACCTCGGCGAGCGCCTGGCCACCGAGGGCACCGTGCAGGCCTACGTCCACGCGGGCGCCAAGGTGGGAGTGCTGATCGAGGTCGATTGCAACACCGACTTCGTCGCCACCAACGAGGACTTCGTCTCCTTCGCCCGCGACATCGCCATGCAGATCGCCGCGACACCGAGCGTCGCCTACGTCAGCCGCGAGGACGTCCCCGTCGAGCGTCGCGACGCCGAGGCGCGCATCTACGAGCAGGAGGCGTCAAACGCGGAGAAGCCCGAGAACGTCCGCGAGAAGATCGTCTCCGGCAAGCTCGACGCCTGGTACCGCACGATCGTGCTGCTCGAGCAGGAGATGCACAACCCCAAGTTCGACGGCAAGACCGTCCAGCAGCTGCGCGACGAGCTGACCGCGAAGACCGGCGAGAACGTCGTCATCCGGCGCTTCACCCGTTTCGCCGTGGGCCAGTAAGCCTCCCGGCGGGTAGGCTTGCCGACGATGTCTCCTCCCGCGTTCAAACGCATCCTGCTCAAGCTCTCCGGCGAGGCGCTGATGGGCGAGCTCGACTACGGCACCGACCCCGCACGCGTGGTCGCCGTCGCGCGGCAGGTCACTGCCGTGCGTGACCAGGGCGTCGAGGTCGCGATCGTCGTCGGCGCGGGCAACATCTACCGCGGCATGCAGGGCGCCGCCGCGGGGATGGATCGCGCGACCGCCGACTACATGGGGATGGTCGCGACCGTGCTCAACGCGCTGCCGTTGCAGGATGCGCTTGAGAAGATGGGCACCGACACGCGAGTACAGTCCGCCCTTGGCATCTCCGAGGTCGCCGAGCCCTACATCCGCCGCCGCGCGATGCGCCACCTGGAGAAGGGGCGCGTCGTGATCTTCGCGGCCGGCACGGGCAACCCGTTCTTTACGACCGACACCGCCGCCGCCCTGCGCGCGGCGGAGATCCACGCGGAGATCATCCTGATGGCCAAGAACGGGGTCGAGGGCGTCTACACCGCCGACCCCGCGGTCGATCCGACCGCGACGTTCATCCCTGAGATCACCCACATGGAAGCGATCGAGCGCCGTCTGCGCGTGATGGACTCGACTGCGCTCGCCCTGTGCATGGACAATGGGATGCCGTTGAACGTCTTCAACATGGACGATCAGGACAGCCTCGCGCGGATCATCTCGGGCGAGCGCGTCGGCACGCTTGTATCTACCGTGGGAGGGGATGGCGATGGCAGCTGAGAACATGATCGACGAACTGCTCGACGACGCGCGCGAGCGGATGTCCAAGTCGGTGGAGTCTGCCCAGCAGGAGTTCTCCTCTGTGCGCACCGGCCGGGCCAGCCCATCGCTGCTGGATCGTGTCGTCGTCGACTACTACGGCGCGATGACTCCACTGAACCAGCTCGCGACGATCTCCGCACCGGAAGCCCGCCTGCTGACGGTGCAGCCGTATGACAAGTCCTCGATCAAGATGATCGAGAAGGCGATCAACGAGTCCGACGTCAGCCTGAACCCGTCAAACGACGGCAACGTCGTGCGCCTGGTGGTGCCCGAGCTGAACGAGGAACGCCGCCGCGAGCTCGTCAAGGTCGTGCGTAACCTCGCCGAGGAGGGGCGCGTCGCGATCCGCAACGTGCGCCGCGACACGATGCAGCAGCTGCGCGAGATGAAGGCCGAGGGCGAGGCCTCCTCCGACGACGAGCACCGCGCCGAGGTCGAGCTGCAGAAGCTGACCGACGGGCGCATCGGCGATCTCGACGGCGTGCTGAAGGTCAAGGAAGACGAGATCCTCGAAGTCTGATGGGAGCCGCCGAGCATCGGGCGTCGGCGGCCGATTCGAGATCGGTGGGTGAAGCCCAGGTCGCACGGTACGTCGCGATCATCACCGACGGGAACGGCCGCTGGGCGCGCGCCCGCGGAGTGCCGGTGAACGAGGGCCACAGCGCCGGAGCAGACACGGTCAAGGCGCGCCTGCGCGACGCCGCCGAGCTCGGCATCGAGGAGCTGACGGTCTACTCGTTCTCGACCGAGAACTGGTCGCGCCCGGCGGCGGAGGTGCAGGGGCTGATGGAGATGTTCTCCCGGCGGATCGCCGGCGAGACCCCCGAGCTTCATGACGAGGGCGTACGCATGCGCTTCATCGGCCGCCGCGCCGGTGTCTCGCCGGAGCTCGTGGCGCAGATGGAGTGGGCCGAAGCGCTGACCGACGCAAACGAGCGGATCACGCTGTTCGTCGCCTTCAACTACGGCGGGCGCGCCGAGATCCTCGACGCCGCCCGCCGCTTTGCCGGAGAGACCGAGGAGGAGTTCCGTGCCTGCCTGTACGCGCCCGAGATGCACGACCCCGACCTGATCATTCGCACGAGCGGCGAGCGGCGGCTGTCGAACTACCTGTTGTGGCAGTCGGCCTACTCCGAGCTCGTCTTCCGCGAGGAGCTGTGGCCCGATTTCACCCGCGCGGCGCTCGAGCAATCGCTGGCCGAGTTCGCCGCGCGCCGCCGGCGCTTCGGCGGGCGCTGAGAGCGGGCGCGATGGCCCCTCGCCCGCACACATCCGCCGGCGGCTTTCGAGAGATCGTCTCCGGGCGACCACCCCGGCGCTCCACCGGGAGCGCCGACCGTCGTGCTCCCGGAGAGCGCTCGCGTCCGCGCGCGAGCAGGCCGGCAGCGAGCCGGCAGCGATCTGACCTGAACGCGCGGCTGCTGGCCGCCGCGCCCGCGATCGCCGTCGCGCTGTTCCTCGTGATCGAGGGCGGCGCGGTGTTCGCGCTCGGCCTGTTCGCACTCGGCTGCGTGTGCATGCACGAGCTCTACGGAATGTACGACCGCGCGCGCCCAGTCCGCCTAGCCGGGTTCATGGCGCTCGCAGGGCTGCTCGCGGCGGCGCTGTACGGCAGCCAGTTCCAGGTGCTGCTCGTCGCTGTCGCAGCGCTGCCGATGCTGTTCGGACTGACACTCGCGCAGAGCCGCCCGAGCGTGGGGGGTATGGCGGTGACGCTGCTCGGCATCTACTGGATCGGCTTCGCCCTCGCCCATGCCGTCCTGCTGCGTGGACTGCCGCACGGCCTGGGCATCGTGATCGACGTGCTCGTCGGCACGTTCCTCGGCGACACCGGCGCCTATCTCGGCGGGCGGCTGTTCGGCCGGCGCCCCCTGGCGCCGCACATATCGCCGAACAAGACCGTCGAGGGTCTCGCGATCGGCATGGTCTGCGCCGTCCTCGGCGTGTGGTTCGCCGGGCGCTATCAGGACTGGCTACCCGGGTCGCACGCGCTCGTGCTCGGCCTCGGCGTGGCGCTCGTAGCGCCGATCGGAGACCTGTTCGAGTCGTTCGTCAAGCGCGAAGCCCGCGCCAAGGACTCCGGCAGCCTGTTCGGAGCCCATGGCGGCGCGCTCGACCGCCTCGACGCTGTCCTGTTCGCGGCCGTGGTCGGCTATTACATCTGGGCCGCGTATGTGTGACCTGGAGAGCCGTGGACGCTTCGCGGAGCTGCGTCCTCAGTCGCTCGCGTGCGTAGCACGCCACGCTCCCTGCGTCCTTGCTCCGCTCGGTCCACGACCCTCCAGGTGCGCGTATCACCGTGAAGGTTGTTGTGCCTAAGCGGCTCCTCATCCTCGGCTCGACCGGCTCGATCGGTGTGCAGGCGCTCGACGTGGTCGCGCGCAGCGACGAGCTCGAGCTCGTCGGCCTGTCCGCAGAGCGCTCTTGGGAGCCCCTGATCGCGCAGGCGCGCGAGCACGGGGTGGCCAGGGTCGCGCTCGTCGACGAGCACGCCGCGGCGCGCGCGTCGGAGGCGTGGACCGACGGAGAGGTGCTCACAGGACCGGAGGGACTCGTGGAGCTGGTGGTGGAGTCGGGGGCAGAGCTCGTGCTGAACGCGCTCGTCGGCGCGGCCGGCCTGGGACCGACGGTGGCGACACTCGGGGAGGGGATCGACCTCGCGCTGGCCAACAAGGAGTCGCTGGTCGTCGGCGGCGAGCTCGTGACCGCGCTGGCCGAGGCCACGGGCGCGCGGATCGTGCCGGTGGATTCCGAGCACACCGCGCTTCACCAGCTGCTCGCCGGACAGCCGCCGGGCGCGGTCGAGCGACTGACGATCACCGCCAGCGGCGGCCCGTTTCGCGGGCGTGCGCGAGCGGAGCTCGAGGACGTGACCGTCAAGCAGGCTTTGGCGCATCCGACCTGGGCGATGGGCGGCAAGATCACGATCGACTCGGCGACCCTGATGAACAAGGGCCTCGAGGTGATGGAGGCCCACCACCTGTTCGGCACGCCGTACGAGCGCATCGACGTGCTCGTCCATCCCCAGTCGCTCGTTCATGGGCTCGTCCAGCTGGCCGACGGCGCGATGCTCGCCCATCTCGGTCCGCCGGACATGCGCATCGCGATCTCCTACGCCCTGCACGGCGGTGAGAGCGTCGAGCTTCCGATCGAGCCGCTGGATCTCGCGGCGGTCGGAGAGCTGACCTTCCAGCCCGTCGATCTCGACGCGTTCCCGTGCCTGCGCCTCGCAGGCGTTGCCGCGCGTGCGGGCGGCACCGCGCCGTGCGTGCTGAACGCGGCGAACGAGATCGCCGTGCACGCGTTTCTGGAGGGCCGGCTGCGTTTCAACGACATCTCGCGCGTTATCGAACAGACCCTCGGCGAGTTGCCCCCCGAGCCGGTGCGCGCGTTCGAGTCGCTCTACGAAGCCGACCGGCGGGCGCGGGTGCTCGCGGGGGAGGCTGTCAAACTGGGCGCATGAGCTGGATCCTCACCCTTCTTGGCATCGTGCTGCTGATCGTGCTGCACGAGCTCGGGCATTTCGCCGTCGCCAAGGCGGTCGGGATGCGGGTCGAGCGCTTCTCGCTGTTCTTCCCGCCGACGCTCTTGCGCGTGCGCCGCGGCGAGACCGAGTACGCGATCGGCGCGTTGCCGCTCGGGGGCTACGTGAAGATCAGCGGGATGAACCCCGAAGAACTGAAGCCCCAGGCCGCGGTCGCGAGCGTGCTGCCCGGCGCCGCCGCCGCCAGGGTCGGTGAGGCCGGCGCCGAGGAGACCGAACCGCTCGATCCAGAGATACTCAGGCGCGCCTACTACAACCAGGCGCCGTGGAAGCGCATCGTCGTGATCCTCGCCGGGCCGGGCGTGAACATCGCGATCGCGTTCCTCCTGTTCTGGGTGATCCTCTTCAGCGGCAACCTCAACGGCGCGACCGCGCTCGGCAACCTCGACCCGTCGGTGCAGACGCTCGTGCCGACGACCTCGGTGCAGGAAGTCGAGTCCGGCAAGCCGGCCGACGGCGCGCTGCGCCGGGGCGATCGGATTGTCGCGGTGGAAGGGCAGCGCGCGACGGTGGCCTCGACGATGCGCCTGATCGCGGCCCACCGCTGCGCCGGCGCGCTCGTCGACGGCTGTCGCGCCGCCACGCCCGTGCGACTGAGCGTGCGCCGCGCGGACCACGACCTGACGCTGTCGATCTATCCCCGCTACAGCAAGACAGTCGGGCGGATGCTGGTCGGCTTCGACTTCGGCGCCGCGACCAAACCCTTCGGCGTGCTCGCCGCCGCCGGAGCGTCCGTAAGCGAGATGTGGCACGTGACCACCCAGACGCTCACGGGCTTCTTCAAAGCGCTCACGAGCGCCAAGAGTCGCAAGCAGGTCTCAAGCATCGTCGGCATCACCCAGGACGCCCACGAAACCGTCGTCGCCGGCGCCGGCTATGCGCTTACGTTTCTCGGCTTCCTGTCGCTGATCCTCGCGGTCATCAACCTGTTCCCGTTCCTGCCGCTCGACGGCGGTCACGTGCTGTGGTCGGCGGCCGAGAAGCTGCGCGGCCGGCGGATCTCGCTCGCGGCGATGTACCGCTACAGCTCGGTCGGCGTCGTCCTGCTTTTGTTCCTCGTGATCAACGGCGTCAGCAACGACATCGGCCGCCTCGGCGGATAGCACTAAACACCCGCGACGCAGTGCAGCCGTACAGGCCGGTCCGCCGGTCACCTGCTCCGGCCCGGGCGTGCCTTCGCTCACTCCGGCGGGCGCACGCATACCCAGCTCTTGACGAGCCCGCCCAACCGCTCCGCGTGCGCCGGGCCGAATAGACTTTCGATCTCCGCGCGGCGCAGCAGCGAGATCTCTTCCCACCCGCCGGTGGCGCCGAGACGCCAGTAGGGCCTGCGCAGGCGCACAGGCAGCCAGTGCGCGCCCGGCAGCAGCGAATGGGGCTCAAGGGGGAACGAGAACGCAGGTGTTTGCACGAACCAGCCGCGGCCCACGCGCCTGACCTCCGCCGCGAACGCGGCGCGGCGCGGCGGCGGGACGTGCTCGATCACGCTCGAGCAGTAGATCAGATCGAACTCGTCGTCCGCGAACGGCAGCCCGTCGGCGGCATCCGCGCGCACGAACGGCCCCGGATAGCTCGGGCACTCGGCCAGGTCGACGCCGGTGATGTCCAGGGCGGGCTCGAGCGCGCGCAGGCCGAGCGCGCCGCAGCCGACATCGAGCACGCGTGCGTCCGGCGCGAGGCCTGTGAGCGCGAAGAACCGCTCGTGCCGTCGCTCGCGCGCGCGCGTCGCCAGCGGGGATGTCAACCGCGCAAGCGGGCCCCGTGCGGTGGAGTAGACGTCGGGCATCCTAGAATCAGCCTATGTCTTCCTCCCGCCAGATCCACGTAGGGCCCGTTCCGATCGGCGGCGGCGCGCCGGTGGCGGTGCAGACGATGACCAAGACCGAGACCGCGAACCTGTCCGCGACGATGGATCAGATCCGCACCGTGGCCGACGCCGGCGCGGACATCGTGCGCGTGGCGGTGCCTCGCGAGCAGGACGCCGAGGCGCTGAAGAGCATCGTCGCCCAGTCGCCGATCCCGGTGATCGCCGACATCCACTTCAACCACACGCTCGCGCTGAAGGCGATCGAGGCGGGCGCGCACTGCGTGCGCCTGAACCCCGGCAACATCGGCGGTCCGGAAAAGGTCGCCGAGGTGATCGCACTGGCGAAGATCCACGGCACGCCTTTGCGCGTGGGAGTCAACAGCGGCTCGCTGCCCAAGCATTTGCGCCAGCTCGAGTACGACAACCCGGTGGAGGCGCTCGTGACCGCGGCGATCGAGACGGTGGCGCTGATGGAGAGCCTCGACTTCGAGAACTTCAAGGTCTCGATGAAGTCGACCTCCGTGCCGAACACGATCGCCTCCAACCGCATGCTCTCAGAGCGCATTCCCTACCCGCTGCACCTAGGGGTGACAGAGGCCGGGACGAAGTGGTCGGGCTCGCTGAAGTCGGCCGTCGGGCTCGGCACGCTACTCGCGGACGGGATCGGCGACACGATCCGCATCTCCCTCTCGACCTTCCACGCCGAGGAGGAGGTCAAGGTCGCCTGGGAGATCCTCAAGGCGCTGAAGCTGCGCGAGCGTGGCCCGGACCTGATCGCCTGCCCTACCTGCGGGCGGCTGCAGTTCGACATGGACTCCGTCGTCGTCGAGGTCGAGCGGCGCCTGGAAGCCTATGAGGACCCGATCGAGGTATCGGTGCTCGGCTGCGCGGTCAACGGCATCGGCGAGGCCCGCCACGCCGACTTCGGCATCACCGGCGCGAAAGACATGGGGATGATCTACTCCAAGGGCGAGCCGCTGAAGAAGGTCCCGACCGAGCAGTTGGTCGATGAGCTGTTCAAGGAGATCGACCGCTACTACGCTGCAGGCAAGACCGTCCAGCGCGACGAGGCCGCCGCCGCCGAGGCGCGCGCGTGGCTCGCCGAGAACGAGGACGACACACAGCTGACACCGGAGCGGATCGCCGCGATGGAGGCCGCCGCGGCGCAGGACGCCGAGGACGTGCTGGACTCGATGCTCACACCCGCTGCCGCCGGACCGGCGCTGGACGAGGATGTCTCGCCCGTGGCCGGCCGGCGCTTCAGCAGAGGGTAGTTCCAGGCGGCGCATGCGCCGCCTGGCGGGGCCGCACATGTGCGGCCCCGTGGACGGGCCGCATGCGGCCCGTCCCGCCTGCCGCATGCGGCAGGTCGAACAGCAAGAAGATCAGCTCGCGGCGGAGAACCGCTCGGCGACCTTGTCCCAGTCGACGACGTTCCACCACGCGTCGATGTAGTCGGGGCGGCGGTTCTGGTACTTCAGGTAGTAGGCGTGCTCCCACACGTCGACGCCCAGCAGCGGCGTGCTGCCGTTTGAGATCGGGTTGTCCTGGTTGGGCGTGCTCACGATCGCGAGCTCGGAGCCGTTGTGCACGAGCCATGACCAGCCCGAGCCGAAGCGGTTGACGCCCGCTTCCTTCAAGCTCGACTGAAAGGCCTCGAACGAGCCGAACACCGAGTCGATCGCCTGCGCCAGCTCGCCCTCGGGAGCGCCGCCGCCGTTCGGGCTCATGCTCTCCCAGAAGAGGCTGTGGTTGTAGTGCCCGCCGCCGTTGTTCTGCACCGCGGTGCGCTTGTCCTCGGGGACCTGGCTCAGATCCTTCAGCACGTCCTCGATCGCCGCGCCGGCCAGCGGCGTGCCCTCCAGGGCGGCGTTTGCCTTGTCCACGTACGCCTGGTGGTGCTTGTCGTGGTGGACCTTCATCGTCGCCTCGTCGATGTGCGGCTCGAGCGCGTCGTAGGCGTAGGGAAGCGGCGGGACTGTGTAGGCCATTGCAGAGGCTCCTTGGTCGATTCGATCGAAGTTTTGACGGCAAGGCTGTTGTATCAGAGCTACCACTAGGCTCTGCTTTCCCGATGGCACGCCTTTCCAACTACCTCTTGCCGACCGAGAAGCAGGCGCCCGCCGACGCGGAGGCGATCTCACACAAGCTGATGGTCAGGGCAGGCCTGGTCAGGCAGATGGGCGCGGGCATGTGGACGTGGCTGCCGGCGGGCTGGCGCGTGCACCAGCGTGTGGTCGCGATCATCCGCGAGGAGATGGACGCGATCGGCGCCCAGGAGATGCTGATGCCGGTCCTGCAGCCGGCCGAGCCGTGGCGCAAGACCGGGCGGATCGAGATCGACGAGCTGTTCAAGCTGACCGACCGCAAGGGCTCTGAGCTCGTGCTCGCGATGACCCACGAGGAGGCCGTCACCTTCCATATGGCCCAGGTCGTCCGCTCCTACCGCGACCTCCCGCAGATCGTCTACCACTTCCAGGTCAAGGAGCGCGACGAGCCGCGCCCGCGCGCGGGCGTGCTGCGCACGCGCGAGTTCGTGATGAAGGATTCCTACTCCTTCGATCGCGACCAGGGCGGCATGGAGGAGCGCTACGCGCTGCACGTCGAGGCGTATGACCGCATCATGGCCCGCACCGGCCTGCGCTTCTATCGCGTCGAGGGGGACGTCGGCATGATGGGCGGGCTCGGCGCGCACGAGTACATGGCGCCGTGCGCCGCCGGCGAGGACGTGGTCGTGCTCGGCGAGGGCTACGCCGCGAACGTCGAGGCCGCGCTTCAGAGCCCCGGGGTGGAGCAGGTGGGGGAGGAGTACTTCCGCGACGGCGAGCGGTTGGGCCTCGAGCCGGCGATCGAGATCGGCAACATCTTCAAGCTCGGCACGCGCTACTCAGAGCCGCTGGGAGCCAACTACCTCGACGAGACCGGCGCCGAGCGGCCGGTGTGGATGGCCTCCTACGGGATCGGCCCGGCGCGGATCGTGGCGGCGGCGGTCGAGCAGTTCGCAGACGAGCACGGCATCTCCTGGCCGAAAGCGCTGGCGCCGTTCGCCGTGCACCTCGTCGGGATCGGCAGACGGGGAACCCTGGAGCACGACGCCGCCGAGCAGCTGTACGAGACATTGTGCGACAGCGGGGTCGAGGTGCTCTACGACGACCGCGAGGTCGGCCCGGGGGAGAAGTTCGCCGACGCCGAGCTGCTCGGCTGCCCGTTGCGGCTGACAATCGGCAGGCGCACGCTCGAGTCCGGCGAGATCGAGGTGCAGGTGCGCCGTGGCCGCCAGAAGGTGACGGGCCTGCCGCTGGACGGCGAGGCGAGCGAGCTGATCCGGGCGGTGGACGAGCTGTGGCAGAGCCTCCCTTAGGAGAGCGCCCCGCGTCCCGCGCCGAGATCGGGCCTCGCGCGCGCGAAGCAGCAGGCGGCGAGACCGCGGGCCGCCCGGCGGATGGTCCGCCTTTGACCGTGCGGCGGCTGGTAGGGCTCGACCGCTCGGGCCCACCGCCGCCGCAGACGCTCGCCGGGGCGCCGCTGCGGCCGTGGACGGTGCCCAACGCGATCGGCTTCCTGCGTCTCGTCCTGATCCCGATGTTCCTGATCGTCGCACTGTCCAGCCGCGACGGGACAGGCTTCTGGCCGGCGGCGCTGTTCGGAGCGATCGGCTGGGGCGACTACGCCGACGGGATCGCGGCGCGCGTGACGCGCCAGTACAGCCGCCTGGGCACGCTGATGGATCCTGTGAGCGACAGGCTGCTCGTGATCTCCGGCGTTGTCGTGTGCTGGCGCTTCGATCTGCTGCCACGATGGGCGCTCGCGCTGCTGGCGGCGCGCGAGCTGGCGATGCTCGCGCTGGGGCGCTACGGGCAGAAGCGAGGAGTCGAGCTGCGCATCAACTGGCCCGGGCGCCTCGCGGTGGCGCCGGTGCTCGGCTCGTTCTTCTTCGCGATGGCCGGCCTCGAAGAGCTCGCCACCGTGCTCTTGCTCGTCGGTCTCGCGCTCGCGCTGCTCGCCAGCGCACTGTACGCGCGCTCGGGTGCCCGGCAGCGGGGCACGCCGGACGCGGCCTGACGGCAGGGCGACGGCGGCAGCCGAACCATGGCACCAACCCAGAGCGTCGGCAGCGCACCGGTGGTTCCGGCGCGACACACTCTCAAGCTCAGCTTTACCTTTTGGTCTATAGTGAAGGCGCAACCGATCTGGCGACGCCGCTGTCTCCACAAAAGCCCGCGGCGCGAATACCCACAGTCGCAGAGGAGATAGGCCCGAGATGGACGACACGTTTCCCGACCTTGGCTCGCTGACGGACGTCGAACTGAAAGACGTCATCAGGCAGCTGACCGAGGAGGAGACCGAGGTCTCCTACAAGCGGCGCATCCTGCACGGCAAGATCGACATCCTGCGCGCGGAGCTGGTCAACCGTTTGCGCAAGAAGCACGACGGCGGCGAGGTCATGATTACCGGCGACGACGTCCAGCAGCTCACCGACATCCTCGCCCAGCGCCAGCAGGACTCGCCTTTGCAGGACGGCCAGTCGTGAGACCCTTCGATTCGATTCTCGCGCGCGTGTCGCGCCCCGCTTAGATCGAGGCAGACGGTTATGGCCCTGCACTGCACCGAGTGCGGCTTCGTCAACGTCGAGGGCGCAAACTACTGCCAGCGCTGCGGCGCGCTGCTCGTACGCGCCGAGACCACCGGCGGACCGGGCGGGGATCCGGTCACCGCGACCTACCGCATCGACGATGCTGGTGAGCTGGTCCCGCTCGAGCCCGACGAGGTCACCGCGCACGGGCCGGCGCTCGTGATCCGCGCCGGCGGCGGGCGCGTCGGGGAGAGCTTCGCCGTCGATCGCGAGCGCATGAGCATCGGCCGGCGCCCCGACGCCGAGGTATTCCTCGACGACGTCACCGTCTCGCGCGACCACGCGCTCCTGATTCGCCGCGGCGAGCAGTGGCACCTCGACGACTGCGGCTCGCTGAACGGCACCTATGTAAACCGCTCGCGGATCGAGTCCCAGCGCCTGGAAGAGGGCGACGAGGTGCAGATCGGCAAGTACAAGCTGACGTTCCACGCCCGCTGATGGCAGCGCAGACGCCACCGGCCGATGTCGGCGAGCTGCAGAGCGCACTGCGGACCGAAGGGGGCGTCGCGCCGCGCCAGAAGTCGATCACGATCGGCGCTGTATGCAAGGCGCTCGTGCAGGAGTTCCCCGACATCTCGATCTCGAAGATCCGCTACCTGGAGGATCAGAAGCTGCTGACGCCACGGCGCACGCCGGGCGGCTATCGCCTCTATACCCAGGGCGACGTTGCGCGCCTGCGCACGATCCTGCGCATGCAGCGCGACGAGTTCCTGCCGCTGCGCGTGATCCGCCAGGAGCTCGCGGCAGGGCGCTCGGGGCCGGACACGCCCGTGCCGGGCCACTCCAGGAGCGACGGGATGCGACCGTGGCGTCCAAGCGTGAGCGTGCGCGAGGTCACCGGTGCGCTGTACTCGATGGACGACGTGCTCGACGAGACACAGGCCGACGACAAGCTCGTGCGCGAGCTCGAGGAGTACGGCGTGGTCAAGGGTGAGCTGCGCGGCGGAGTGCGCTACTTCGACGAGACCGAGCGGGAGATCATCGGCGCGGTCGCCGAGCTCGCGCGCTACGGCGTCGGTGGACGCAACCTGCGCGTGTTTCGCTCCTCGGCCGACCGCGAGGCGAACCTGCTCCAGCAGATCCTCGCGCCGGCGCTGCGCTCGCGCAATCCGGAGCGGCGCAAGGAGGCGGTCGAGGCGCTCGAGAACCTTGCCGCGGTCGCCACCCACCTGAAGCACCTCTTGCTGGTCCGCGATCTGCGCAAGATCCTGCGCTGAGGTCCGATGACCGAGGCAGCGACCGATCTGCGGACGCTCGTGCGCGAGATACCGGACTTTCCCAAGCCGGGGATCGCCTTCAAGGACATCACGCCCCTGCTGGCCGAACCGCGCGCGCTCGCGCAAGCGGTGAGCGGTCTGGCCGCGTACGCGCGGCCATTGCATGTCGACTGCGTGGTGGCTGCGGAGGCGCGCGGCTTTCTGCTCGGACCGGCGCTTGCGCTCGAGCTGGGCGCCGGATTCGTGCTCGCGCGCAAGCCCGGCAAGCTGCCGTATGAGACGGTGCGCGCCGAGTACCTACTCGAGTACGGCGCAAATGAGCTCGAGCTGCATACAGACGCGGTGCACGAGGGCAAGCGCGTGCTGGTGCACGACGACCTGCTCGCGACGGGCGGGACCGCCGGCGCGCTGTGCGACCTGGTCGAGCAGCTCGGGGGCGAGGTCGTGGGCTGTGGGTTCCTGATCGAGCTGGCGTTCCTCAATGGACGCGAGCGGCTTGCACCGCACGCGGCGCACGCGCTGCTCAGCTACGAGTCATAGTCCCGGTCATGCCGACCGCGCGTTGCAGCCGTACGATCGCCGCTCCAGTCGAGCAGCTGTGGGAGCTGATCGGCGACCCGCACCACCTGCCGCGCTGGTGGCCGCGGGTGAACAGGGTCGAGGACGTCACCCTCACGGGTACAGGCGAGCAGGGCGCGTTCACCGAGGTGATGAAGACCGCCAAGGGCAAAACGGTGCGCGCCGACTTCGAGCTCGTGGAGGCGAAGGGAGGAGAGCGGTCGTTGCGCTGGCGCCAGCGGATCGCGGGCACGCCGTTCGCGCGCGTGCTGAAGACGGCGGAGACGGAAGTCAGCCTGCGGCCGGCGCCTGCCAGCTCGCCGCCGCTGGCGGGCTTGCCCGCGGATCGCCCCAGCGGGTCTGACGGCGTGAGCGAGGCGAGCGAGCTGACCGAGGTGACAATCGAGCTGAGTCAGACGCTGAGTGGGTTCTTTCCACGCTTCGGCGGACTCATGGTGCGTCGCGCGGCGCGCGCCACGCTCGAAGAGGCGCTCGACGGTCTCCAGCGGATACACGGCTGATGGCTGCTGACGCGATCGACGCGCCCGCGATGCGCTGGTGGGGCTGGGGCGATCCCGCGCACCCCCCGGGCCTACCCTCGCACGCGCTGGACTACCTGCGCGAGACCGTCGGCATCGCGTCGCGTCCGCGCCCGCCCGTGGCACTCGAGCGGGTGCGGATCGCTCCCTCCACGCTGTCAGAGTCGTCGTTGGCGCCGCTGCGTGCGCTCGTCGGCAACGACCACGTGCGTGACGGGCACGCAGAACGCGTCCTGCACGCGGCCGGCAAGGGCTATCCGGATCTCGTGCGCCTGCGCGCGGGCGAGCCCGAGGGCGCGCCCGACGCAGTCCTCTACCCGACCGCTCACGAGCAGGTGCGCGCCGTGCTCGAGCGCTGCACGCAAGAGTCGATCGCGATCGTCCCCTTCGGCGGAGGCACGAGCGTCGTCGGCGGCCTCGCGCCGCTGAGCGGCGAGCACGCGGGCGTGGTGGCGCTCGACATGCGCCGCATGGGAAACGTCGTCGAGCTCGACCGCGAGTCGCTGACCGTCGTCGCGCAGGCGGGCATGCGCGCCCCGGCCCTGGAGCAGTATCTGGGCGCACGCGGCCTGACGCTCGGGCACCATCCGCAGTCGTTCGAGTACGTCTCCCTCGGCGGCTGCGCGGCGACGCGCTCGGCCGGACAGTCCTCGAGCGGGTACGGGTCGATCGAGAAGATGATCCTCGGGCTGCGCTTCGCCGCGCCCGCGGGCGACATCGCGCTTGCGGCGGTACCGGCCAGCGCGGCGGGGCCGGAACTGCGACAGCTGCTGGTGGGCTCGGAGGGCACCTGCGGCGTGATCGAGGAGCTCTCGCTGCGCGTGCGCGTAGCGCCCGAGGAACGGATCTACGAAGGCGTCTTCTTCGAGGACTTCGCCGCGGGAGTGGACGCGCTGCGCGCGCTCGCCCAGCAGCACGCGATGCCCGACGTGGCGAGGCTCTCCGACGAGCAGGAGACGCGCATGTCGCTCGCGCTCGCTCCCACCGGCGGGGTCAAGGGGCGGCTGGGACGCGCCTATCTCGGCCTGCGCGGGCGCGGCGACGGGGCGTGCCTCGCGATTCTCGGCTTCGAGGGAGAGCGCGTCGAGGTCGCCATCAGACGCAAGCGCGCGCACGAGCTGGTGCGTAACAGTGGCGGCGTGCGGGTTGGTCGCTCGCCCGGCGAGGCGTGGCTTGCGGGACGCTACTCCGCCCCGTACCTGCGCGACGAGCTGCTCACCCACGGCGTGCTGGTCGAGACACTCAAGACGGCGACGCAGTGGTCGAACTTGAGGCGGCTGCACCGCGCGGCGGGCGACGCGATCGCCGCTGCACTCGAGGCCCAGGGGACGCCGGGTCTCGTCATGTGCCACGTCTCACATCTCTATGAGACCGGCGCATCGCTGTACTTCACGTTCCTCGCCCGCCAGCGCGCGGGTGACGAGATCAGCCAGTGGCGCTCGGTCAAGGATGCCGCCGGCTGCGCGATTGTGGACGGCGGCGGCACGATCACCCATCATCACGCGGTCGGGCGTGACCACGCGCCGTGGATGGAGCGGGAGGTGGGGCGCGAGGGGGTGGCGGCGCTGCGTGCGCTGAAGGGGGAGCTCGATCCCGCCGGGATCATGAACCCGGGAAAGCTGCTGGGCTGAGGCGCGCCGAGCGGCCCCGTGCTTTGTAAAGTCGACTGATCGGACAGTTATCGAAGAAGGAACTGACGTCTTTCGTCTGCATCTGATAGAACCCGGCCAACGGGTCGAGACAAAATGGAGGCTGGCGTGGGCGGCATACGGTTCGGTAGGATTCGTGCGGAAGGGTCGTGTCGCCTCCGAGCTCGTGCTCGCGCGCTGAGGAGCATCGGTTGCTTGGTCGCGCTGCTTGTAGCGATCCTGGCGCTCGCGCCGGCCAGTGCTTCGGCTGAATCGCTCTGTACGGACACTTGGTCAGGGCCGGCCGAAGGGGAATGGACGGCTGCGGAAGATTGGTCTACGGGTAAAGTGCCTACGTCTAGTAGTGTCGCGTGTATTGGATCGGGCAAGATAGTCGATGTCACATCGGGCGCCAACCAGACCGGCGTGGTTCAGGGTGCAGGTACGCTTGTGCTCTCGAGAGGGTCGATGGAAGTTGCAAACGACTTGGAACCGTCGAGTATCGCTGGTCTCTTCGTTGAGGGTGGTGTCTTGACGAGCTCAGCTGAGATCGATGTGACGGGGACTTTCAAGGGAGGGGAGGAAGGATGGATCGAGGGCGCGGGCTCGGTCGTGATTAAGTCGGGTGCTACCGGGACGGTTTCTCCCGAAGACGGGACGCACATCACGCTCGAAAGTGCCACGCTAACGAACGAAGGCTCGTTGACGGTCGGGAAAACGAGCGGAATTGGTGGTCAAAGACATGCGCAGCTCATAAATAGCGGTACGCTGACCGTGAATGGGGAATCCGCTGGCGAAAATCATGGACTGTTCGCGTCTGGAGGAGCGACTCTCACGAACACGGGTACCCTGCGCAAGACTGAAGGTACCGGCGTGACGACCGTTGGGTTCGCAGTCGATAACGAAGGCTCGGTCAGTGATAGTTCAGGGAAGTTGGATTTCAACGGTGGGGGTACCTCCGGCGAACATGCTGGGGGGTCGTGGTCGGCCTCGGGCACGGGGACTGGTCTCGTGCTCAGTTCGGAAGGAGGTACATTCTCGTTGGGCGCAACCGTGTCGATGTCGGGCTCGATCGAAGTGCAGAATGGCACTGTCCAAGCTGGGAAGGTGGAAGGTGTTGCTGGGAGTATTAGCGTCGGACGTGGTAGCGGTAGCGCGGAGTTGGAAGTTGATGGTCCTGGCGTCTCGTCGGTACAGAATCTTACGTTTGAGGATGGAAAACTAAACGGTTCCGCCGAAATCGATGTTACGCATTCTCTTGTCAGTAATGGCTTCGACTATTTCGGTGGCAGTGGATCGCTAGTGATCGAGCCCGGAGCAACGGGCGCCATCACGTCTAGCGTGAGCAACGAAGGAATATCGCTGGAAGGCTGGACCTTGACCAATGCGGGCACACTTACAGTGGGCAAACAGAGTCGCCTACAGGGAGAACAACACGCGCACCTCATCAATAGCGGCACGCTCATCGTTAACGGGGAACCGGCAGACGAAAACCGTGGCTTGATCGCCTCTGAAAAAGGGGCCGTGCTCACGAACCTAGGCACCCTAAAGAAGACCGAAGGGGCCGGGGAAACGGCGATCGAGTTCGAAGTCGATAACCTCGGAGCGATTCTGGAAGAAACAGGGCACTTTACGTTCTACTATCCGGTCTCTAACAGAGAAGCATCAACGCAGTACGGCGGAGCGGAAGACCTCGCGGCCGGACAGTCGCACGCCAGCTGCGGCGACCCAGTGAGCTGCGCGACGGGCAACTACTCCGAGACACAGACCGATCTGGCGGTCGGCGGTCGCGGCGTAGGTCTGAACCTCACGCGAATATACAACTCCCAGGCCGGAGCCGAAGGCGCGAAAGGCGTGTTCGGCTACGGCTGGACGAGCTCCTTCAGCGACCATCTCGTGGTCAACAAAACGAGCAAAGTGACCACGCTCTACCAGGCCAGCGGCAGCACCGTGCCGTTCACCGAAGGCACCGGCGGCTCTTTCACGGCGCCGGCCTGGTCGCAGGACACGCTGAGCGGCACGGAAGGCACTGGCTACACGCTGACGCTGGCCAGCCAGGTCAAGTACAAATTCGCCGGCGCCAGCGGTCGCTTGGAAAGCGTGACCGATCGCGACGGCAACGCGACGACGCTTACCTACAACGAAGCCGGCCAGCTGACGACGATCACAGATCCCACCACCCGCAAGATCAAACTGGCCTACAACGGCGAAGGCCTCGTCGAAAGCGCCGAAGACCCGATGAAACACGTCGTCAAATACACCTATGAAGGCGGGAACCTCAAGAGCGTCACGCAGCCGGCCGAAGCTGGCTTGCGCTGGCAGTTCAAATATGACGGCTCGCACCAGCTAACCGAACTGACCGACGGACGGGGCGGGAAAACGCTCAACGAATACAACGCCTCTCATCAGGTGACCTTCCAGAAGGATCCGGCCGGACACGAACTGAGCTTCGAATACGAAGTGTTCCGCACGAAAATCACGAACAAAACGACCGGCAGCGTCACCGATGAGCGCTTCACGAGCAACGACGAGCCCGCCTCGATCACGCGCGGCTACGGCACCTCCAGCGCGACGAGCGAATCCTTCACGTACAACGAAGGTGGCTACATCACCAGCGTGACCGACGGCGACGGGCACACGACCACATACGGCTATAGCGCAGCGAACGACCGTACGAGCATGCTCGACGCGAACAAAAACGAAACCAAATGGACCTACGACTCGACTCACGACGTGGCAACGACCACCTCCCCGAAGGGCGAGACGACGACGATCAAACGCGAAGCGCACGGCAACCCAGAAACGATCGAACGGCCGGCTCCGGAAAGCAAAACTCAGACCACGAAATACAAATACAAGACCACCGGCGAACTGGAAAGCATCGAAGATCCCCTCAAACGCGTGTGGAAATACGAATACGACGCCCACGGAAACCGGACCGCCGAAATCGCTCCTCTGACCGACAAGCGCACGTGGGAATACAACGAAGACTCCCAGGAGATCGCCACGGTCAGCCCACGAGGCAACATCACAGGCGGCAAACCCGCGGAATTTACGACCAAAACCGAACGCGACAGCCAGGGCCGTCCGCTGAAGATCACCGACCCCCTCGGACACACCACGAAATACACCTATGACGGCGACGGCAACGTCGAAACCGTGATCGACGGCAACTCGCACACGACGAAATACACCTACAACGGGGATAACCAGCCGATCAAGGTCGAAGCGCCCAACAAATCGATCACCGAAACTGGATATGACGGCGCCGGGCAGGTCCTCAGCCAGACCGACGGCAACAAAAACATCACCAAATACAAACGGAATCCCGTCGGGGAGGTCACCGAAGTCACCGACCCCCTTGGCCACGTGACCAAGAAGGAATACGACGCGGCGGGCAACCTGAAAAAACTGGAAGACCCCGCGAAACGCACCACGACCTACAAATACGACCCGGCCAACCGGCTCACCGAAGTCAGCTACTCAAGCGGCAAACCGGCGACGGTCACCTATGAATACGACAAAGACGGCGACCGGATCAAGATGATCGACGGAACGGGCACGACGAAATACACCTATGACCAGCTGGACCGCTTGAGCGAAAGCGAAAACGGCCACAAAGAAGTCAGCAAGTACGGCTACGACCTCGCCGACGAGCAGACGAAAATCACCTATCCCAACACGAAAAGCGTGACGCGCGCCTTCGACAGCGCCGGACGGCTGGAAAAGGTCACCGACTGGTCCTCGAATGTGACCAAATTCACATACAACGAAGACTCGCAGCAGGCGACGACCCTGTTCCCGAGCGCGACCACGGACGAAGACAAGTACGCCTACAACGACGCGGACCAGATGACCGAAGCCAAGATGCTCAAAGGCGCCGAAACGCTCGCCTCGCTCATCTACACCCGAGACAACGACGGCCAGCTCAAAAAGACCACCTCCAAAGGGCTGCCCGGCGCTGAAATCACGGAAAACACTTACGACGAAAACAATCGCCTCACGAAATCCGGCAGCGAATACAAATACGACGCCGCGAACAACGCGACGACGATCGGCACCGGCACCTACAAATACAACAAAGCCGACGAGCTCGAAACAGGCCCCAGCCTGACCTACACCTACGACGAACTCGGCGAGCGCACCAAAACCAAACCTACGAGCGGCCCGGCGACCACATACGGCTACGACCAGGCAGGGGACCTGACCTCGGTCGAACGGCCCAAAGAAGGCGAAGTCAGCGAAATCAAAGACACCTACGCCTACAACGGCGAAGGGCTCAGGACCTCCCAGACGATCTCCGGGACCTCCACCTTCCTCGCCTGGGACCTGACCGAAAGCCTGCCGCTGATCCTCAGCGACGGAACGAACAGCTACATCTACGGGCCGGGCGGCGTGCCGGTCGAGCAGGTCTCAGGCGGAGGCACCGTCACTTACCTGCACCACGACCAGCAGGGCTCGACCCGCCTGCTGACCGGCTCGACCGGCACCGTGACCGGGAAATGCACCTACGGCGCCTTTGGCGCCCCCACGTGCGAAGGGGCCACGACCACCCCGCTCGGCTATGACGGGCAATACACGAGCTCGGACACCGGGCTCGTGTACATGCGAGCCCGCGTCTACGACCCCGCCACCGGACAGTTCCTCTCCACAGACCCACTCGCAGGCATTACGCGCTCCCTATACAACTACACGGGCGACAACCCCCTGAACTACTGGGATCCGACGGGACTCATCCTTGGGATACCCGGCACGCCGTCGTTTAGTGAAGTAGTGAAAGGAGTCGCTCACGCTGCCGGTGCCGTAGCAACAGTCACTAGCGTCGCCGCAGCAGGATGTGCGGTTATCGCAGCGCCCACGGGCGTCGGCGAGGTGGCCTGTGGAGCTGTCGGAACTGTGGCTCTGGCTACGGGAGCCGTCGCGACCGCCGGCGACGCATACTTGGCCGCCGTCGGCGCGCAGGGGCCGGGGCCGGCGATCTTCGACGTGCTCGGCCTCGGCGCGGGGGTTGGCGGTGGGGCGTTCGGCGATGAGGAGCTCGGCGCTTATGCCAAGACGTATGGCTCGCTGTTGTCAGCAGCCGCGTTCGGTGAGCCCTTCGCTGAAGACGCAGCGGAAGCTCGGGGTGAAGGTATCGGCTGCGGTCTATGAGCGACGGTGATCCGGGCAGCGCATCTGCGGAGCAACGCCATCAACAGTTAGTCATACGTCCTCGCAAGCGGATTCGGAACAGCCAGCGAGCTAGCGTGGGTGTTGCTGCGGGCTGGATACTCATGAGCTTTCTTTACTCGCTTCGCTTTCATGGTTCGGCGCGCGTGATCGTCGCAGGGGCGGCCGTTGCATTGGCTGTGGGGGTGATCGGTCTAATTAACTTGTCGTATCGGCGAACGAAGCTCTCCATGATCGACGGGCGACTGATTTTCACAAGCCTTCTGCGTGACCGCGTGGCGCTAGCCAGAGACGGCGCAGGACGGGTCGTCAAGGTGGAGGTCGACTGGGGGAAGGGATCTGCCCGACGGTCACGGTTCTGGCTGCTCGTCAACGCGGCAGGGCGAACGGCGGTCTTTTTGAATCGCGACGCGTGGGACGACGGGCAGCTCGAAGATTTGCGAGAACACCTCGGGCTGCCGATCGAGGTTGTCGAGACGCCTAAGCGCCCCGTGGAGCTGCGCAAGGCCCATCCCGGGACCATCCCTTGGTGGGGCGCACATGCGTCGGTCGCGACTGTCCTAGCGATACTGGTCCTCGCGGCCCTGGTGCTAGCGCTTCAACGGCTGGCCGCTTAGCAGGGCCGACCCATGACCTACGACGAACTCGGCGAGCGCACCAAAACCAAACCCGCGAGCGGCCCGGCGACCACATACGGCTACGACCAGGCAGGGGACCTGACCTCGGTCGAACGGCCCAAAGAAGGCGAAGTCAGCGAAATCAAAGACTCCTACGCCTACAACGACGAAGGACTCAGGACCTCACAGACGATCTCCGGAACCTCGACCTTCCTCGCCTGGGAAATGACCGAAGGCCTGCCGCTGATCCTCAGCGACGGAACGAACAGCTACATCTACGGGCCGGGCGGCGTGCCGGTCGAGCAGGTCTCAGGCGGAGGCACCGTCACTTACCTGCACCACGACCAGCAGGGCTCGACCGCCTGCTGACCGGCTCGACCGGCACCGTGACCGGGAAATGCACCTACGGGGCGTACGGCGCCCCTACGTGCGAAGGCACCACGACCACCCCGCTCGGCTACGACGGACAGTACACGAGCTCCGACACCGGGCTCGTCTACATGCGAGCACGCGTGTACGATCCCGCCACCGCCCAGTTCCTGAGCGTCGATCCGCTTGCGGGGCTAACCCTAGCCCCCTACACCTATGGCAATGACAGTCCACTGAACTTCAACGACCCGACTGGGCTCATCTTCGGTATACCCGGAACCCCGTCAACCAGCGAAGTTGTGGGCGCCGTGGAAAGTGCCGGGAGCAGCACGATTAATGTTGTGAACCAAGGAGCCAAAGCTGTCGCTGGTATAGCCCACTACGCTGCGCCAGCCCTAGATGCTGCTGTTTGGGGCGCATGTATTGCTCAGCCGGAGCTTTGCGGAGGAGTACTATTGGCCAATCTTGTTGCTCAGCAGGTGCTCGTGGCGCTTCAGGCCCATTACGTCCCCAACTACTCGGCGGGTCCAGATGAGGGTGCCATTCTTGCCGGGACAGCGCTGGGTACTTTGGGTGCCGGCGCAGCAGACCTATCAGAGTTGGAAGGTCTGGGGAAGGCTTTTCTGTCGGGCGGTGTGACCTATCCGCAGCTACTGCTAGACGCGGCTGAGCTGGGTGCGCCAGCCTCAGCGGCGCAGCTAGGCTGTGGATGAATCCGGAGCGTCACTATCGAACACGGCGAAGCCATTTTACTCTGTATCCTTTCTCTATACTAGCTACCTTGCTAGGATTGCTCCTGGCTCTCGCCTCTTGGGGTGGGTTGTTGGGTCATATCGTGGGAATTATCGCCGTGATAACCATGCTGTGGCTCACGAGAAATGCTGCGCGTATGGGTATGAGGGTCGGAAAAGACGAGATAATCGTGTATGGCGCGTTTCGTACCTATCACGTCGCTTGGCGCGATATAGCCGGTTTTGCGACTCACCGCGTGAGCTTTAGTCAAATTGTCGATCTCAAGCTCGCGGATGGACATACCATAAAGACGAGCCTCGTCCAAGGGGTCCCTGTTACTTGGCGGGGAGGCACGACCGAGGACATCCTTTCAGTGCTAGAAGCTGAGTTGAGGTCTCGAACTCGACCAGCGTGACCAATCCAACTCTACTTGACTGTCAAGATCACACACGATTACCATCCCGAGGTGGCCCTCCTCAGCTCCTTTTGGACCTCCGCAAGCTCTTTCTCCCGAAGAAGCCCAAGCTTCCATCTCCTGCCAGTGAACCCACGCCACTATCGAACGCGGAGGGCCTGGATCGCCATCTATCCATTTACGATAGTAATGGTGCTTGTAGCGCTCAGTATTGCTGTTGCGCCCCATGGTGGCTTCCTATCGCCTTTGGGCGGTGTTGTAGTCATTTTTTTGGCCGTATGGTTCACGAAACGAGGTAGGCGCATAGGTATAGAAGTCAGCGAAAAAGGTATTGTGGTATATGGTCCTTTTAGCTCCCAGCGAGTTGCATGGGATGATGTGGTGGCACTAGATACTCATCGTTGGAGCTACAACCAAATTGTCGACCTCAGGCTTATAGATGGGCGTACCCTGAATACGAATCTCATCCAAGGTGCTCCAGTAATCTGGCAGGGAGGTAAGACCAATGACATTCTCTCGGTTCTGCAGACCGAGTTGAGGTCAAGGGCACATTAGGGTCTCCTCTAGTTGGCGGCCAATAGCCACTCTCTCTAACGAGAGTTAACGCTACCTATGCCGAAGTCGCAGAGCGCACGAAGACGACCGCAAGTAGCGGTCCCGCTACAACATGACCTACACCTCCGACGAACTCGGCGAGCGCACCAAAACCAAACTCGCCACCGGCCCGACCACCACATACGGCTACGACCAGACGGAGGACCTGACCTCGGTCGGACGGCCCAAAGAAGGAGGTTGTCCCGTAGCTCGTAGAAGTTTGTAGGTGGCGGTCCTTCCGCTCGTCCGGTCCCGTTGGGACTGTGGCGAGTGCGAAATCATCCACCGAGACGAAGGGACCGCCATGAAGACCGTAGAGCAGGAGCAGGTCGTGAGTGCTGCGCCGGGATTGCCGCCGAGTGTGCAGGATGCGTTGGGGGAGCTGGCCGGCGCGGCGAAGGACGGGCTGCTGGCGCTCAGCGTCGGTTTGGGGCTGGGCGTGCTGGGCGAGATGATGGAGGCCGAGCTTGATGAGGTCGTCGGCCCGAAGCACGCCAAGAACAGAGAGCGCACCGCGGTCCGCCACGGCCATGAGGACGGCGAGGTGACCTTGGGTGGGCGGCGTGTCGCTGTCCGGCGTCCGCGTGCCAGGACCGTTGATGGTGAGCAGGAGGTGCCGCTGGCGACGTATGAGTATTTCGCTGACCGTGACCCGTTGACGCGGGTCGTGCTCGAGCAGATGCTCGCCGGGGTCAGTACTCGCCGCTTCTCACGGACTCGTGAGCCCATTGGTGAGCAGGTCAGCGCCGGGGAGCGTTCGGCGTCGAAGTCCGCGGTCAGCCGCGAGTTCATCGGCCGCACCCGGGAGCACCTGGACGCGTTGATGAGTCGTGATCTCGCTGACGTGCGCCTGGCGGCGTTGATGGTCGACGGGATCGAGCTGAAGGGCCGCTGCGCAATTGTCGCACTCGGTGTCAGCACCGACGGGGTGAAGCTCCCGCTGGGATTGTGGGACGGCTCGACGGAGAACAAGACCGTCACCGCGCATCTCCTCGCCGACCTCGTTGCCCGGGGCCTGGATGTCGAGCAGGGCGTCCTCGTCGTCCTCGACGGGTCAAAGGCGCTGCGGACGGCCGTCGATGAGGTCTTCGGCCCGGTACCGGTGCAGCGCTGTATCCGCCACAAGGAACGCAACGTCCTCGATCACCTCCCCGAGCGCGACCGTCCCGCTGTGAAGACACGCCTGCGACGAGCGTGGGCCAGCGATAATCACGCACTCGCGCTGGATGGCCTGCAGGCCCTCGCTGGCGAGTTAGAGCACTCCCATCCCGGGGCGGCCGCGTCACTCGCCGAGGGCCTGGAGGAGACCCTGACACTCACACGTCTGGGGATCCGCGGACGGCTAAAGAAGACGCTGGCCTCGACGAACCCGATCGAGTCGATGATCGAGATCATCCGCCGTACCTCACGCAACGTAAAGCGCTGGCAGTCCGGCGATATGTGTCTGCGCTGGACCGCCGCGGGGATGCTCGAGGCCGAGACCCAGTTCCGCAAGGTCGTCGGCTACACCGACCTCGCAAAGCTCGCCCTCGCCGTCGAACACGACATCGCCACCCGACGCGCACCCATTCACACCACAGCCCAAGAGGCACCCACGACCGTCACCGTGTAACCATCACACCCCAGACCGCCACCAACTTCCACGGCGAACGGGACAACCTCCAAAGAAGGCGAAGTCAGCGAAATCAAAGACACCTACGCCTACAACGGCGAAGGGCTCAGGGCCTCACAGACGATCTCGGGTATCACGACCTTCCTGGCCTGAGACATGACCGAAAGCCTGCCTCTGATCCTCAGCGATGGGACCAACAGCTACATCTACGGGCCGGGCGGCCTGCCGGTCGAGCAGGTCTTAAGCGGGGACACCTACCCTAGACGGTGCGCGAGCAGAAGCCCATGACAGCACGAGAGCGTTACATAAACACAGACTCAAGCAGGGTCAGGATTTCTGAACGGCCGTCGCGGAACCCGGCGCACACCAACGGCTATCGCACCATCTGAGCAATCGCGGAGTGCGTCAGCGATCTGCTTGGAGGAGGGGGACAGCAGATCGAGCGGCCAAACAATACGACCGTCAACAGGGCGCGCGATCCAAGGTCTCTGCGGGACGTCTCGCCACATGGCGTCAAAGCGCCGAGGATGGACGGCGCGCACTGTCAATCTGTGCTTCAGGTCGAAGTTGCCCTGCCACTCTTGAATATCTACCATCGCCACCTCGGTCCAGTCCAGGTGCGCTTTCGCCCTGCAGAACGTCAAGCCGCTAGGGTCGATCACTAGCTCGGGGCGAGCCCTCCTCGCACTCATCAGGAACCAAAGCCCCATGAATCCCAACGGGCTGAGACTCAACGCTGCCACCACGCTTCCGTTCCCGTCGATCAGCCGTCCGAGGGCCGAGCCGAACAAGACAGTAAACAGGAGCCCAAACGCGACGCCGCTTTTACGATTTAAAGTGGACTACGACGGTGCCAGATTCGTCGAGTTTGCTGTGCCCCATAGTGTCCATATCGGCTCCCTTCGGCGTGTGCTTGACACGGCCGCGAACGCGGCAAAGATAGGGCGGGCGACTGAGTGGTCACAGCGCGATCGACGAGTTCGCTTTCCATCGCCAGGACGCCGCAGCTCGGGTGCCTGTGCAAACCGTCCGGCAGTCCGTTTTCAGTGCAGTGCGAAGGCGCCCTTGAGCACCACGGGCCCCGGAGTGGTCGGGTCCGAGTTAGTCTCACGCGTGAGCAGCATCTCGTGGTATTCGCCCGCGTTCGATGGCAGCAGCGCGCCGCCCTGCAGGCGACCGTCGGAGCCGACGTTCGGCGCCTTGCTGACCGCCTCGTGGCTCGTCGGCGAGTTGTAGAGCCAGACCGCATAAAAGAAGCCTTTGGACGGGGGCAGGTTGGTCGCGGCGATGTAGTAGGCGTATTTGCTGCCTTCGGAGAGAACCTCGACCGCGCCGATCGATTTACTCGACGGTTCGGGGGAGCTGAGCGTGATGCGCTTGTCTTCGGTCGGTTTTGACGCGGTAGACGTCTTTGAGGAGGTCGAGCTCGTGGAGGAGGCATTCGAGCCGGTGCTCGAGGCTTTGCCGGAGCCGCTCCCGCCGCCTGATATCAGCACGACCGCAACGATCACAATGGCGAGTAGCGCGAGCAACAGCAGCGCTCCGGCACGACGCGAAGAGGGCGGCGCCGCGGCCACGCGGGCGCGCGCGGTTGATGGGGGCGGAGGGGAGTCGGGGCTCGCCGCACGGGAGGGAGGGCTTGAGGAGCGTGGGGTCCGGGTTGAACGTTCACCCGGCGATGTCCCGCGTGAGGAACCCGGCCCGCTGACGCCCGAACGGGCCGTGGATGGGCCGGCGGAGAGCGCGTCGAGCGCCGCATGGGCGCGGTCGCGCACGGTGCTCTCGGGGATGGCGAGCATGTCTGCGATCTCGGCGTAGCTCTTGCCACGGTCGAGCAGCAGCGAGAGGGTCGCACGCAGGTCAGGGGGCAGGTCGTCGAGTCGGCTCATGAATGGATGCCCGGCAGGCCGGACGGCTCGTAGGCTATCGTGGCGCGGCGATGGAGATGCGGAGCATCGAGCAGCTGAACAGCGGGGGGATGGTCGGCTTCGACCGTTTGTACGGCCTCGAGCTCGTCGAGATCTCCGACACAGACGTACACGCGAAGGTGGCGGTGCGCGACGAGATCCGCCAGCCATACGGCCTGATTCACGGCGGCGTGTATGCGTCGCTGGCAGAGTCGATGACCTCCCTTGCAACCGCGCTCGGCGTGTTCGAAGACGGCAAGATCGCGATGGGCCTGTCGAACAACACGAGCTTCCTGCGCCCGATCACGGAGGGGTTCGTCAACGCGCATGCCGAGCGGCTGCACAAGGGCCGTACGACGTGGGTTTGGGACGTCCGCTTCACGGACGACGCGGGGCGGATGTGCGCGCTGACGCGCATGACGATCGCGGTGCGCGATCAGGCCAAAGCCTGACTCGGATCAGCGCGCGTGCGCCACGCGCGCACACTGACACAAGGCTTCATGGTCTCTGACGCAGCGCGCGCAGCGGCGAAGGCATCTGGCTCGGCAGGGGCGTTTCCGCAAAGGCGGTCGGTGGAAGCGCCGCGGGCAGTCTGCCTTCCGGCGCGCCCGCTTCATCTATAGGCACCGCGGTGGCGGCGGCCTCGGCAGCCAGGCCAGGATTGCCGGCATAGACGCTGAGCACGACTCCGGCGGTCGGGATCTCGATCGTGTCGCCACCCTGCGCCACGACCGCCGCGACGCCGCGGATGTGAGTGCGCCTGGTCGTGGTAGAGCCGCCCGGCACGAAACTGTTGTCGGGGGAGGTGACGATCCGCAGCGGCGGCACGCAGGTGCTCTGCCCGCCCTGCACACAGTCGCCGTACTGGACGCTGAACGCCCCACCCGGATCGTGAGTGGCTTCGGAGATCTGCAGATCGCGAAAGACGCCGCCCACCCAATACACCGGGAATGGCGCAACGATCAGTCCCTCAAGCGTGTTGTGCGGGATCGGCTGGTCCTGCAGGGTGTTCCCGCAGGCGGTGAGCGCGAGCGGGCAGAGCGCGGCGAGAGCCGAGGCGAGCAGTCGGAGGCGCATATGCACGCTCGCAGGGTATCCGTGCACCTTCCAGGCGGTCGCCGAGCGAGTGTGGAGTGGGCGGCTGCGCCAAGCTCAGCCGCGATCTTGGTAGCGGTTGGTGATCGGCATGCGCCGATCGCGCCCGAAAGCGCGCGTCGTGACCTTGATGCCCGGCGGCGCTTGGCGGCGCTTGTACTCGGCAAGGTCCACGAGCCGGATCGTGGCGTCGACCTCGGTTGCGGGCAGCCCTTCGGCGAGCAGTTGCTCGCGTCCGTGGTCGAGCTCGATGTAGCCCTGCAGGATGCGGTCGAGCAGCTCATATGGCGGCAGCGAGTCCTCGTCGCGCTGGTCGTGGCGCAGCTCGGCCGACGGAGCGCGCTCGAGGATCGACGCCGGGATCGGTTCCGACGCGGCTCCGGCGACCGCCCCGATGGCGGAGTTGCGCCACTGACAGAGGCGGTAGACGAGCGTCTTCGGCACGTCCTTGATCACGGCGAGCCCGCCGGCGAGGTCGCCGTAGAGCGTCGTGTAGCCGACCGACATCTCCGACTTGTTGCCGGTCGTGAGCACGAGCCAGCCAAACTTGTTCGACAGCGCCATCAGCAGGTTGCCGCGGATGCGCGCCTGCAGGTTCTCCTCCGCAAGCCCGGCGGGCAGACCGTGGAAGTCATCGCGCAGGGTCTGCTCGTAGGCGTGCATCGCCGGCTCGATCGCCAGCTCGTGTGCGCGCACGCCGAGCGCCGCCGCCAGCGCGCGGGCGTCCCCCTGAGTCGAGGCGGAGGAGTAGGGAGAGGGCATGATCGCGACGTTCACACGCTCGGGGCCGAGCGCGTCCGCGGCAAGGCAGGCGACGAGCGCCGAGTCGATCCCGCCGGAGAGACCGAGCACGACCTGTTGAAAGCCGTTCTTCTCCACGTAGTCGTGTAGGCCGAGCTCAAGCGCGCCGTACACCTCGGCTTCGAGCGGCGTAAGGGGCGCCCGCAGAGACCGGCGGGCCGGCATCGAGGGCGGAGTGTCGAGGTCGCAGACGAGCAGGTCCTCCTCAAACTGTGCTGCGCGCGCGATCGTCTCCCCGGCCGGGTCGAGCACGAAGGAGTGGCCATCGAAGACAAGCTCGTCCTGGCCACCGACCAGCCCGCAGAAGGCGACGTAAGTGCTGTTCTCACGCGCTCGCTGCGCGAACAATCGCTCGCGTTCGGCCCCCTTGCCCGCGTGATAAGGGGAGGCGGAGATGTTCGCGATCAAGCTCGCGCCGGCGGCGGCCTGTGCGGAGGCCGGCGCGCCAGGTGTCCACAGATCCTCGCAGACCGACACACCGATGCGGACGGAGGCCACGTCGATCACGAGCGGGTCGGAGCCGGCCGTGAAGTAGCGCTGCTCGTCAAAGACGCCGTAGTTAGGGAGATGGAACTTGCGATAGACGGCCGTGACGGTGCCCGAGGCGATCACGGCCGCCGAGTTGTAGACGCATTTGGTGGTGGTCGTGGAGGAGGAGGAGGAGGAGGAGGGTGCGGCCTCGGGGAAGCCGACAATCGCGGTCGGTCCGTCGATTTCGTGAGCCAGCGCCCGCAGCGCGGCGGCGGCGTCGCGCAGGAAGTGCTCACGTAGAAGCAGGTCCTCGGGCGGATAGCCGGTGAGGGCCAGCTCCGGGAAGAGCACGAGGTCGGCGCCCGCCTCGCCCGCAGCCTGCGCGCCCGCGCGGATGCGCACGGCGTTGCCGGCGATGTCGCCGACGGTGGCGTCCAGCTGGCAGAGGGCCAGGCGCACCTCAGCTGAGCTTGCCGGCGGCGGAGCGATCGGCGCGCGCGCGCGAGGTCGTCTTGCGCGGTGTGGTGGTCTTCTTGCTCGTCCTGGACGGGGCCAGGCCCGCCGCGCGCGCGAGCGAGGCGATCGCCCGGCGCAGGTCCTGGACGATCGACTCGAGCTCGGGCAGCGCGTCATAATCGCCGAGCAGCCCGAAGCCGAGATGGCCGTCATAGCTCATGACCGCGATTCCCAAAGCTTGGCGGCGCGCGAGCGGCACGACCGGATAGAGCACCTGCAGGCGGTGCCCGAGCAGGTAGAGCGGGAACTGCGGTCCTGGCACGTTCGTGACGACGAGGTTGAAGAAGCGCTGGCGCGCCTGCAGGCGCGCGGCCTGGCTGAGGATCGTCGGCGGAGCGAACCCGGCGAGGTTGACGAGCACTTGGGCGCCGACCGCCTGGCCTGATTCCTTGAGGTCTTCCATCGCGACGCGGATCTGCTGCAGGCAGTCCGCCGGGTTCTCGACGCCGACGGGCAGCGGCGCCCACATCGCTGCGACCTGGTTGCCGAGCGCGCCGCGCTGGGAGTCGGCGCGCACCGAGACCGGCACCATCGCCTTCAGGACGAGGCCCTCGGTGTCCTGGCCCTGGCTGCGCAGGTAGCGTCCGAGCGCGAGGCTGACCGAGGCCAGGACCACGTCGTTGAGCGTGCCGCCGAGCGAGTCCTTGATCGCCTTGAACTGGGCGAGATCCGCGTCGAGGAAGCTGTAGCGTCGGTGCGGGCCGATATCCACGTTGAACGGGCTGGGCGGGGCCGGTGCGCTGATCCCGGCGAGCGTCGTCGAGCCGAGGCTCACCAGGTTGTCCTTGAGCTGGGAGAGAGCTTTGCGCGGGGCGCGCAGCAGCGCGCGCGTGCCGCGTCCCATCTCGCCGGGGACGGTGGCGCGCTCGAGCAGCGCCTCGCCGAGCAGCTTGGCCTGGCCTGGCAGCGGCTTGGCCGTCCACGGCGCCGGCGGGCGCGGCGCGATCAGCGGCTCCTGGGCCGTATCGAACAGGACGGTCGTGATGTCTACGCCGGAGATGCCGTCGACGAGGGCGTGATGGGTCTTTGCGATCAGCGCAAAGCGCCCGCCCGCCATGCGCTGCACGAGCCAGATCTCCCACAACGGCTTGGAGCGATCGAGACGTTGGGAGAACAGGCGCCCGGCGAGCTGCTTCAGCGCGTTCTCATCCGCCGGCTTGGGCAGCGCGGTGTGGCGGATGTGGTAGCGCGGGTTGAAGTGCGGATCGTCGGTCCACACCGGCCGGCCCTGCCCGAGCGGCACGTGGGCAAGCCGCTGGCGGTAGCGCGGCACGAGGTGCAGGCGGCTGAGGATGTGCTCGACGAGCTCCTGCGGGGTCGGAGCCTTGCCCTCGAAGATCATCACCGACGCCACATGCATGTGCGCGGTCGAGTCGTCCTCGAGGTGCAGAAACGTCGAGTCAAGCGCCGTCAAGCGGTCAGGATTGGACATCGGTCGATTGTCGCTGCTGGGAGGCGCGCCGTCAACGCCGGCGGACGAAGACGTGCCCGGAGCGGGACACATAGGCCGCACGCAGCGCCCCTCCGCGGAGCGCTCGCGCGGGCGGAGATGCCCGAGCGCTCGTCAGTCCTCTTCGGATGCCTCGCCGCGCATGCCGCTGAGCGCCATCTGCTCGGCCAGCCGCAGCAGCCCGATCAGGGCGTGCGGGCGCGTGTCGCCGCTCGGCCGGATCGCGACCTGCGAGCCGTGCGGTCCCAAGACCTCGACGATCGTGCACACGTCGCCGATCACGCAGTCGTCGCCGAAGCGATCTTCGAGCGCCTCCATCTGGTCTGCCACTACCTGCCCGATCTTCGTTGCGTCCAGAGCCATATGGCGAGCCTCCTCTTGGGGTTGAGCGGGAGTCGGATCATGCCCGAACACGCCACGCACGGGCTATGGTTGGGGAAAGAAGCTCCCTGTCCGCTCGCCAAAGGAGATCGAATGTCCAGTTTCGCCACCGTCAACCTGCTGGATGTCGAGGACTCGATCGGGGAGCGCGCGCCGGGGATCGAGGGTAAATTCGGCCGCAAGCACCTCGACTCGCGCGACCTCGGGGTCAGCCTGTTTCGCTACGGGGCGAGCCTGCGCAGCCCGATGGCGCACAGCCATCGCGAGCAGGAGGAGGCCTACGTAGTCGTCTCCGGGTCGGGACGAGTGCTGCTCGACGGCGAGGTCCACGAGCTCCGCCAGTGGGACGTGTTGCGTGTGGCTCCCGAGGTCGTGCGCGCGTTCGAGGCCGGTCCGGACGGTCTCGACCTCATCGCCGTGGGCGGCCCCAAGCCGGCCGACGGCGACGGCAAGATGAGCGCCGCAGAGTGGCCTGACACCGAGTAGACACGCATGACCATGTGTGACTACGGTCACACTTGAGCACCTCGAGAACCATCTAGCGTATGGGAACCGTCTGACCCTGCCGAGTCGCCTCCGTGAATGGAGGCGAGCGGGGGACCCACCGCCGGACCGCTGAAACGCGGTCCGGATGGGGCGAATCGGCCGTTGCTATGGCCGTAACGCCCGGCTGAGCCGCGTTTCTTTGGCGCGGCCGGTCGCGCGTGAGCCCGACAGCTAACCCCGTAGGCGGTAAACAAGGAGGTTGCCGTACATGTACGTCCCCGCGACGCCCCCGACGTCGCCCGCGATGCCATTGCTTGCACCCGTTTCCATCTCCTTAAGCGCCTCGGCGCCGATCACACCGGCCGTCGAGACGGCGCTTGCGGTCCACCGCAGCACGCTGAACGTGCTTGCCGGCCAGGCGGCTTCCGTCGCCGGCGCGCTGCGCCCGGGGCTGTCGGGACGACTGGTGGCGCTGCAGGCGCTCGGCCGGCACGGCTGGAACACGCTGGCTCAGACGCGCACGGGCGCCGGTGGGCGCTTTCGGCTGCGCTACGTGCCACGGCATACGCTCAGCGAGCTTGTGCGCCTGCGCTTCGCCGGCGACCCCTATGACCGGACCTCGCACCGCGTCCTCGGACGGTTGGATGCCTATCGCCTCGTTGAGGCGTCGTGGTACGGGGGTAGCGGCAGCCTGGCGTGCGGTGGCTCGCTGACGAGCATCACGCTGGGCGTGGCGAACAAGACGCTGCCGTGCGGCACCCTGATCACGCTGCGCTATGCCGGGCGCTCGGTTCGCGTGCCGGTGATCGACCGGGGCCCATATGTGGCCGGACGGGAATTCGACCTCACCGAAGCCACCAAGCGCGCACTCGGGTTCGGCGACACCGGCGAGGTGTGGAGCACGAGTTGATTCCTCGCGGGCGAGCCCCCGGCAAAGGTGCGCGCGAACGAAACCCTTAGCAACGCAAGCCCCATTGCGGGTTGGGAGGGTTTGTGCAGGGGTTGGCTTTCCCGCCAAAGACTCCTTCAATGCACGGATGTCTGTCAGCTTGAGAGCTTCCCGCGCGCACACCTGGTTGGAGGGCGCCGGCGACTGGACGTGGCCCGGCCAAGGGGGCGCGGCAACGGTCGAGCTGCTGCCGCCCTCATGGGTGCCCGCGTTTCCGCGGCGCTTGGAGCCGAAGGTCGCGGAGCCGGTCGCGCACGGACGCCGCAGCGGGGCAGGGCGGCGCGTGCTCATAAGCGTGCTGCTGCTGAGCTTGGCGGTCGTCTCGACAGCGCTTGCGCTGAACGGGCAACTCGGCGTCGAGCGTCTCCTCGGCGTCGAGCGTCTCCTCGGCGTCCGCGCCGAGCCACATCCGACGCCAGTGCTCGCGGCCGCCGTATCCGCGCCGCCGGCGCTACCGCTGCCGACGCTCGTCGTCAAAAGCCGGGATGCAGCTGGAAGCTCGATCGACACGGCGAGCTACACCTCCGCCGCGCTGCACGGGCCGGGCTCGTTCATCGCCTATCTGCCTCCCGGCTTTGCGAGCACGACGCGTCACTACCCCGTGCTGTACCTGCTCGACGGTGACGACCAGCCGGCCGGCGCGTTCCTGGAAGTAGGTCTGCAGGGAGAGCTCGACACGCTGATCGCGCGCCACGCGATCCCACCGTTGATCGCGGTGATGATCCAGGGTGGGCCCGGACCCAACAACTGGCGCAACGTCGACGGTCTGCACTACGAAAGCTACGTGCTCGAAGCGCAGGAGCTGGTCGACCGCATGCTGCCCACGGCGGCCGATCGCGCCGGGCGCGCGATCGCCGGCGATTCGATGGGCGGCTACGGCTCGATGAACGTGGCTTTGTCTCACCCCGAACGGTTCTCGACGGTAGAGAGCTGGCTCGGCTTCTTCGACGGCCTGGAAGGCAAGCTGCGTGCCGACCGCCCGTATCTCGCGCGTCACCGCTTGCGCGCCTTCGTCTATGGCGGTGAATCCGATGACATCGCCAGCCCCGACGAGGACGCGCCGTTCGCGGCCGCGCTGCGCTCGGCGGGAGCCGACGCGAGGAGCGCCGTCTACCCCGGCGGCCACAGCCTGGAAACTGTGCACGCCCATCTCGCGAGCCAGCTTGTGTTCGCCGGGCGTGCGCTGGCCGCGGGCTGAGGAACGCGGCTTGCGAGCTCTCACGACGGGCGATTCAAGTCCTGACGGGCGATTCACATCTTCAGCTGACTCCTCAGGTGCCGTTGTACGAGGGCGGCGCGGGCGGGTCGTCGCGGATGTCGGCGATCTGTGCGAGCAGCGCTTCGGGTGAGGTGCCGCCGAGCACGCGCAGGCGATGCAGGCGGTACGGGTCGTCATCCGGGTGCGCCCAGCCGGGGACAACCGTCGTCGAGCCCGTGTAGCCGGCCGCCTTGACCGCTTCGAGGACCGTCGCGTCGTAGTGGCCGGACGGGTAGCAGAACCAGTTCACGGGAACGTGGTAGCGCCGCTGGACGACCGTTCGCGCGACGGCGACCTGGTAGTGCAACTGCTGGACGTCGAGCGTGATCAGGTCGGCGTGGCTGAAGCCCTGGGTGTCCAGCTCCCAGCCCGCTGCCAGCAGGCCATGAAGCTGTGTCTGGCTGAGGCCGCCCTGCGAGGGCGGCAGCCCGGTGAGCTGGATGTTCTCGTCGCCCACCCAGCCGAGCCGGCGCAGTACGGGCAGCGCCTGGGTGTACTGGGACTGATAGCCGTTGTCGAAGCTGAGCACGATCGGCTTGCCCGCTCCCAACGGCACGCCCTTGCGCCAGTAAGCCTCGACCTGGTCGAGCGTGACCGCGTGCCAGCCGGTGCGCTTCAACGCCTGCATCTGCGCCGCGAACTCTTCGGCTGGCACATACAGGCCCGGAAACGGAGCTCCCGCCGGCGGGGCGGCGATCACGTGATACATCAGGATCGGCACCGGCTCGACGCCGGGCTTGCCGGTCGCACGATCCGTCGCGACCGTGCTCACCACGGCCGATCCGCGGTTTCGTCCACGCATGTGGCCTGTTGCGATGCGGGCGGTGAGATCGTGCGTTGAGGTGGCGGACTTGGGCGTGCCGCCCGGGCGCCCGGCGAGAGCGACTATCGCCACCGCGAGGATCGCGATCGTAAGCGCGCTCAGGGCCGTGATCCGGCGGCGACGGCGCCTTCTGCGGTCGGCCTCGCGTCGAGCGCGCCGGGTCTCGATGTCCATGGGCTTAGGGTGCCATACCACCCCGACGATCGGGAAGCGCCTGCCCCCTACGTGACAGCGGGATTAGCGCCTGCTCGACAGCGACCTTGTCGGTATCGCTGCTTTCACCTGCGATTCGCTGCCATACTCGGATCGAGGTTTCGATATGGTCGATCCGACCTGGAGCGACTTTGGAGGCCGGATGTCCAGCGACGTATCGAGCTCGACGCATAGCATGCGCCGATTCCGTCGTTCCCCGAGCCTATTTGCAACCCTCCTCGCACAGGCTGATCGATGAGCTGCTCGCCGATCATGCGTCGCGCGACGGCGACGGACGTGCCCGCACTCGCGCGAATGCTTGCACACGCGTTCCTCGACGATCCGGTAGCTGAATGGGCGTGGAGAGCCGACTCGCTGCGGCTGCAGGCGCTCAAGCGCTTCCACGCGGCCCGCCTGCGCCAGACCGTCGTGGACGAAGAGGTCTGGACGACGAATGCCCTCGACTGTGCCGCGCTGTGGGCGCCCCCGAAGCGCTGGCGGAAAGCGCCCCGCGAGGAGATGGCGCTCGCCCGCAGCTTTCTCGATCCGCGCCTGATCGCGCGCATGCCCCTGGTCGCCCTCGGCTGGCACAACCTCGAGCGCTTTCACCCGGCCGACCCTCCGCACTGGTATCTGGCCGTGCTCGGCGTCGAGCCGGACCGCCAGGGGCAGGGGCTCGGATCGGCCGTGCTCAGGCCCGTGCTCGAGCAGTGCGACGCCGACGGCGTCTGCGCCTATGTCGAGTCCTCCAAGGAGCGCAACATCGACTTCTACGCCCGTCACGGCTTCCGCGTCACGGCCGAGCCGCGCCTGTTGCGCGGCCCAACCGTGTGGGCGATGTGGCGCGAGCCGCGTTGAGCTAACGCGTCGGCCGATCCCTCACGCCGTCTCAACTCCTTGCGCGCCCACGGGCTCGTAGATGAGAACGCTGACCCCGTCGCCGACCGTTCTCGAGCTGGACAGTCGCAGGGGCTTCTTCTGTTGCGAGTCACCAAACAGGCGCTTGCCACTGCCGAGCACCACCGGGAAGACCATCAGCCGCAGCTCGTCCACGAGGTCGTGCTCGAGCAGGGTCTGCACCAGCCGAGCGCTGCCGTGGACCACGATGTCGCCGCCCGAACGGTCCCTCAGCTTCGCGACCTCCCGCACCACGTCACCGCCGAGCACCGTCGAGTTGTTCCAATCCGCGTGTTGCAAGGTGGAGGAGACGACGTACTTGGGCATGCCGTTGAACTTGTCCGCGAACTCTCCCTCCATGCTCGGCCAGGCCGCCGCAAAGCCTTCGTACGTCACCCGTCCCAGCAGCAGAGCCTCGGCGTCGAGCGCCTCGTCGAGCTTGAACTTGTCGCCCTCCGCTCCACGGTCGATCTCGAACGTCCATCCTCCGTGCTCGAACGTCTCACCCCCGCCCGGATCCTCCATCACCCCGTCCAACGAGACGAACTCTGTCGCGACGATTCGCGCCATCTCGATTCTCCTTTCTGTCGTATGTGCTTGCCTCAGAGACCACCAGCCGTGGGGGAACTCATCGATGCAGGCCGGATATCCCGCCGCTCACGCGAGGAAGTACTTGGCGGCGATCTGCACGACGGTGTTCTTGGTCCTCGTCGTGCCGACGCCGAGCAGCTTCGCGATCGTCTTGAGGTCGAGAGCCGAGTCGAGGATGCCCCCGCTCGGCAGCCAGTAGAGCTCGCGGCCCTCCAGCGCGAGCAAGTCCTCCTCGGTGGACAACGCGAGCGCATCCTGGCGGGCTCGCTTGGTGGGGGCCCGTGGCAACATCGTTACCTGCAGCTTGCCCTTGGACGCCTCCACCAGCGACGGGTCGAACGGCTGCGCCGCGGCGATCGAGCGCACCTCCTCGGCGGTGCGCATGAACGTAGGGACCGCATAGCCGAGCGCCCTCTCCAGTCCCTCCTCGACCCGCGCGGTCAGCTCCGCGACCGGCTCGCGCGCGGCGGTGAACACGACGTTGCCGCTTGCGCGAAAGACGCGCACGTCCGTCAAGCTCTGCGCCTCGAACAGCGACCGCAGCTCCTCGCTCTTCACCCGATGGCCGCCGACGTTCATCCCGCGCAGGAACGCCGCATACCTGGATGTCCCGGCGCTCGTCACGCCGCCACCCTATCCCGGCCGCCGCCGATCCAGTCGCCAACGATCCGGCCGCCGATCGCGGTGACTTGCCGAACGCGGCAAAGGACCGGCGATGACAGGTCAGCTCGCGAGATACCGCACCACATCCTTTGCGTCGGCGTTCAGTGCGGCGGCGTCCCTGCGGGTCAAACGATCGAAGGGATCGTCGAGGACGACCTCGCCCGCCGATGTTTTCCACGTGGCGACGGCCCGGCCGCGGACGAGCGCGAACGGACGGAACAGCCCGTTGACGGTCACGATTCGTCGGTGATGAGCGGCCAGGAGCGGATCGCGCGAAACCCAGCCCAGGAGCAGGGGATCGAAGGCGCCGAGCAGGCGGGGAGGAGGCAGCTCCGCCGCGGGCGGGCGTCCCGTGAGGTCGAGCAGTCCGTCTGGGCGCATGTGCAGCTCGGAGGCGATCGCACCGAGCCCGGCGCGCACGTACCGCAGCGGCAGGCCCGCCCACCTGGCGAGGTCGCGCTCGTCTGCCGGACCGTGGCCCGCGAGATAGCGCCGCGCGAGCTCGGCCAGCGCCCGCTCGCGATCGATCGCCCTAGCCGGCCTGCCAAGCCAGTCGTCCACCAGCGCGTAGGCGTGCTGACGGCCGACCATCGGCCCACGAACCGTTATCCCGCGCAGGGTCGCGAGCATCAGCAGGTGCACGAGCGCCTGGCCCTCGGTGCGGACGCCCGCGGACGCGATCCGCTCGCGGAGCTGCACACGAGTCAGCGGGCCGTCCTCGGCGAGCGACCGTTCGATGACCTTGACGCCGCGCTCGGCTCTGCTCGGCGTGACGCCCTCTTGCGCGAGCCGCCGGGCGTTGCCGGTCAGAAGCGGAGCAGTGGTCAGGGCGTGCAGCCACGGGTAATCCTCGCGGCCGACGAGGTGCAGCGTGCCGCGGTTGAGCCAGGTAATCAGCAGCGAGCGATCCTCGCTCAGCGCGCGATCGACGTCCGTGGCGCCGAGACCCGTGGATCGGGCACGAATCGCCAGGCGCGCGCCGCGGGGATCCTGACCCTGCACCGCAAGCAGCCGCTCGACGACCGCCACCGGCTCGCGGGCCGGCGCTCCCGCGAGCAGTTGCGCGGTGAGGCGCTCGGCGATCATCGAGCCGCTGCGCGAAGACCGACGGCCGCCACCGGCCGTTATGCGCGCTGCGCGCGCAGGTTGTCGTCTTTGCGAAAGGCGCCGACGATGCCCTCGTCGCCACCCTCGGGCACCGGCGCGAACGGGTGGCGCGTCGCCACTCCGACCGTGTCCGTCTCCGGGTAGATCACGACATCGGGCGAGTTCGCCGTCGAGACCGCGAGCACGAGCGCGGGCTCGGCCGAGCGGTTGGCGATCGTGTGCATCCCCTCGCGCCCGCGCCGGCAGGCGACGACCTCGCCGGGCGCGAGCTCATCCTCGCCGTCGGCCGTTCGCAGCGTGGGGGTGCCGCGCAGGACGACGAACAGCTCCTCGTTGCCGTAATGGGCGTGCAGGTTGAAGCCGCTCGCGCCGGGCGCGAGCTCGTACACGCTCGCGCCGAGCTCGCGGGCGCCCGCCGCCGGTGCGAGCAGGCTGCCGCGAACCCCCATCTCCTCGCGTTCCATCTGAAACTCGCCCGCGTATACGTTCGGTCGGCTCATCTCGCTCCTTTCCGTTTTGCAATCGCCTTCTCAGCAGCGTACTTCGCGGCTTGGCTTTTCAATGCTTGGCGCGACGCGACGCTAGATTCGACGGGAATGTCATCTGCGAATGAGAAACGCACGGGGCCCGCCGAGCTGACCTTGCGCCCGCTGGTCAGGGACGACGAGGCCCAGCTGTGGCGGATTCACGCCACCCCAGAGGTCGCGCGTTGGTGGGATCTCCCGGAGGAGGGCTTCCCGTGGACCGACGAGCCCGAGGCGACCCGCATGACGATCGAGGTGGACGGGGCGGTCGCGGGCATGATCCAGTTCACGGAGGAGCTCACACCCCGCTACCGCCACGCCGCCATCGATCTGTTCTTGGACCCAGCTCTGCACGGCCGCGGTCTCGGCACGGAGGCGGTGAGGCGCGTCGCGTGCCAGCTGATCGAGGAACGTGGCCACCATCGGATCACGATCGACCCGGCGACCGCGAACGCGGCGGCCATCCGCGCGTATGAGAAGGTCGGCTTCCGACCCGTGGGAGTCATGCGCCGCCACGAGCGGGACGTCGACGGCGATGACTGGCACGACAGCCTGCTGATGGAGCTGCTGGCCGGCGAAAGCGACTGAGCCTGGACCCTCGTCGGTCCCGCCGCGCACGGCGCTAGATTCGACGATGTGTCCCCAGAGCCGAGCCAGCTCGGCGTCGCCCATCTCGACGCCGACGCCTTCTACGTCTCGATCGAGCTGTGTCGCCGCCCGGAGCTGCGCGGCAAGCCCGTGATCGTGGCGGGGAGCGGCCCCCGCGCGGTCGTGACCACCGCCAGCTATGAGGCCAGGCGCTTCGGGGTGGGGTCGGCGATGCCCGCGGCGAAGGCTCGGCGCCTGTGCCCGGACGCGGTCGTGCTCCCGCCGGACTTCTCCGCTTACAGGGAGGTCTCGCGACAGGTCATGGACATCGTGCGCGCACACGTCGAGCGGGTCGAGGTGGTGGGACTCGACGAGGCCTACCTGGACCTGAGCGGGCTGTACTCGCCACGCGCGGCGATGCGCCGGCTGCTCGCCGAGATCAGGGCGACGACGGAGCTCGTCTGCTCGGTCGGCATCGGCCCGAACAAGCTCGTCGCGAAGGTCGCCTCCGACGCGGAGAAGCCGGCAGGCTTCGTCGTGCTCACGCGCGAGCAGGCGTGCGCCCGCTTCGCGCGGTCGCCTCCGGGCCTCGTGCCCGGCATCGGACCGAAGACGGTTGCGCGCTTGGCGGCGCTGGACCTGACCACGCTCGCCGCTGTCGGCGCGGCCCCCGAGCATGTGCTCGTCGAGCGTTTCGGCCCCAACCTCGGTGTCGAGCTGGGGCGGCGCGCGCGCTTCGAGCACGACGGCGTCGTCGGCGCGGCGCGCAAGGTGGTCTCCGAGTCGCGCGAGCGGACGTTCGACTACGACGTCGACGATCACGCGCAGCTGCGCGAGGCGCTGAGCACGATGGCCGAGGAGCTGTGCGCGAGCCTGCTCGCGCACGCGCGCAGCGGGCGCACGATCGGGATCAAGGTCCGCCTCGACGACTTCACGACCGTCACGCGCGCGCATACGCTCGAGGCGCCGACGAGCGACGTGCAGCAGGTGACCGCCGTGGCGCTGCGCCTGCTCGAGGAGTACTCGCCCGCCCGGCCGGTGCGACTGCTCGGCGTGCGCGTCGCGGGGCTGAGCGCAGGTGCGCCGGCTGTATCCGAGCCCGACAGCGGGAAGCCGGGACACCCGGACCAGCTGCTGCTTCAGGTGTAGGATCGACTAATGCCCGTGGCCCGCGCCGGAGAGATCGAGCTCAGCTATGACCGCGCCGGCTCAGGGCCGCCGCTACTGCTGATCATGGGGATGAGCGGCACCTTCGACCACTGGGACGCGAGCTTCCTCGCCGGCCTGCGCCGCGACTTCGACGTGATCGTCTATGACCATCGCGGCGTGGGCGCGAGTACCCGTTTGAACGGATCCGGATCGCTCTCGATCGCCCAGCTCGCCGATGATGCGGCGGCGCTGCTGGCTGCCCTGGAGGTCGACTCCGCGCACGTGCTCGGCATCTCGATGGGCGGGATGGTCGCCCAGGAGCTCGCGCTGGCTCACCCCGCGCGCATCCGCACGCTTGCCCTCGGCTGCACCTACTGCGGGGGCGCCGGCAGCGCGCTCGCCTCCAAAGAGGTGATGCGCGAGCTCGCCGAGGCGATGGCCTCCGGCGATCGCGAACGGGCGATCCGCGCGAGCTGGGAGGCCAACGTCTCGCCTGACTTTGCCGCGAACGACGACGCTTACGCGCGTTTTCTTGAGATCGGGCGCCGCCGCGCCGTGCCGGTCGAGGTGATCATGGAGCAGATGCGTGCGATCGCCGCGCACGACACCTCGACCCGGCTGCCCGAGATCCGGCTGTCGACGCTGGTCCTGCACGGCACGCGCGATCGGCTGCTCCCCGTCCAGAACGGTCGCCTGATCGCCGAGCTGATCCCCGGCGCGCGCCTGGAGCTCTTTGAGGGTATCGGCCACATGTTCTTCTGGGAGCAGCCCGTCCGCTCGGCCGAGCTCGTGCGCGCGCACGCCGTGCATGCCTGAGCGTGACGGGCCCGCAGAGCTGAGAGTTCTCACCGACGACGGGGTCGAGCTTGCCGGACAGCAGGCCGGGGTGAGCACTGGCAGCACTGCGATCGTCCTGCTCCACGGCCTCACCGCGACCCGTCGCTACGTCGTGATGGGCTCGCGCACGCTCGAGCGCGAGGGGTATCGCGTCGTGAGCTATGACGCGCGCGGGCACGGGCGCTCGACCCCCGCGTCCGATCCTGTGGACTACGGCTACGCGCGGCTCGCGCGCGACCTGCAGGCGGTGCTCGACGCCCTCGAGTTCGAGCGTGCCGTGCTGGCGGGCGCCTCGATGGGCGCGCATACCGCCGTGCGCTTTGCTCTGCGCCACCCCGAGCGCGTCGCGGCTCTGGGGTTGATCACACCATCCTTCGACCCTGATCTGCCGCTCGGCGCGAGCGCTCTCGCCGCCTGGGACACGCTCGCCGACGGCTTGCGCGAGGGCGGGGTGGAGGGGTTCGTGGCCGCCTATGACTTCTCCGGCTTACCGCGCACGAGCATCCCGCGGCGGTGGCCGACGCGCTCGAAGTCGTGCCGCGCTCGCGACCGCTCGAGTCCATCGCCGAGCTCGACTCCATCGACGTACCTACGATTGTCGTCGCCAGCCGCGACGAGGCGGATCCCGGCCACCCGCTGGCGGTGGGAGAACGTTACGCGCGGGCGATCCCGCACGCCCGGCTCGTCGTCGAGGACGCGGGACCGCCACCGCGCTCGCCGATCGCCTGGCAGGGAGGACAGTTGTCGAAGGTCCTGACCGAGCTCGCGACACGCGCGCGGTAGACACGGCGACTCTCGACGCGTACGCGCGTGGCAAGCGAGGGGCCCGCAACGGGCGCTCTTACGACGGGCGTTGCTAGGAATGGGGTGGACGACTATGTGCGTGATAACGTACACACGTATGCCAGAGACGCGTAAATGGGACGGCCAAAGCTACGATCGCGTCTCCGCGCCGATGGAGGCGCTGGGGCTCAAGGTGCTCTCACGGCTGAAGCTCTCCGGAGGGGAGACGGTGCTCGACGGCGGCTGTGGCTCGGGGCGGATCACACAGGCGCTGAGCGAACGCCTGCCGCGCGGTCGGGTGATCGCTCTCGACGCCTCGCCCTCGATGGTGAGCGCCGCCGCCGAGCGGCTCGGCCCCGAGGCCGACGTGCGCGTTGGCGACCTGCTCGAGCTCGACCTCGGCGAGCCGGTGGACGCGGTTTTCTCGACCGCCACATTCCACTGGATCGCAGATCACGCACCGCTGTTCCGGCGCCTGCGCGCGGCGCTTGCACCCGGCGGGCAGCTGGTCGCCCAGTGTGGAGGAGAGGGCAACATCGTCAAACTACGCAGCCAGGCCGCAAAGGTCGTCGCCCGTGCGCCCTACGCCGAGCATTTCGCGCACTTCCAGCCGCCGTGGAACTACGCCGGCCCGGAGGAGACCCGTGAGCGCCTGCTCTCAGCCGGCTTCACCGCCGCGGAGTGCTGGTTGCAACCGGCGCCCAAGCAGCCTGAGCACCCGCGCGAGTTCCTCGCCACGATCGTCCTCGGCCCGCACGTCCAGCACCTGCCCGCGCGGCTGCGCGAGCCCTTCATGGACGACGTGCTCGCCGCCCTAGGCGAGCCGGTGCTCGTCGACTACGTGCGGCTCAACATCGACGCCACGGCGTAGCGGCGGCGTTCGAGAATGCACAGACGCGCGCCGGTCGGCGACCGCGGCTGGTTGGCAAAGCGCGCAACCCCCCGACAGGGGGCTGCCACCAGCAGCGGCGGCCTGGACGACGATCCCCTGCTCAGGCCAGCGCGGCGGCAGCGCCCGCGCCGGCCTCCGGAGGGTCCTCGGCGATCGCGGCTCCTCTGAGCAGCGCGAAGTAGCGACCACCGAGCTCGAGCAGCTCCTCATGGGTACCGTGCTCGACGATCCGCCCGCCGTCGAGCACGAGGATCTGGTCGGCGTCGCGGATCGTCGACAGACGGTGGGCGATCGCGATCGTCGTGCGCCCGCGCGAGAGGTCGTCGAGCGCGAGCTGCACGGCGCGCTCGGTCTCGGTGTCGAGCGCCGAGGTCGCCTCGTCGAGGATCAGCACGGGCGGGTTGCGCAGCACCGTGCGCGCGATCGCGATGCGCTGCTTCTCACCGCCGGAGAAGCGATATCCCCGCTCGCCCACCGGCGTGTCGTATCCCTCCGGCAGCGAGGAAATCAGCTCGTGGATCTGCGCCGCGCGGGCCGCGTCTTCGATCTCCCCGTCGCTCGCCTCCGGACAGGAGAAGCGCAGGTTCTCGCGGATCGAGGCGTGGAACAGGTAGGTCTCCTGCGAGACGAGCCCTACCGTGTGCGCGAGCGACTGCAGGGTCATGTCGCGGATGTCGACCCCGTCGATGCTCACACAGCCCTCCTGCGCCTCGTACAGCCGCGCTACCAGATATGCGAGCGTGGTCTTGCCAGAGCCCGTCTCGCCGACCAGCGCGGTGCGCGTGCCGGCTGGGATCTCCGCGGAGATGTCCTCAAGCGTCCACGGAGCCTCGGGGGCGTAGCGGAACGACACGTCCTCCAGGTGCACGTCGCCGCGCACGCCCGTGAGCGCGCGCGCGCCCGGGCGCTCTGAGATGTCGACCGGCAGGTCCAGGTACTCGAAGATCCGCCCGAACAGCGCCAGCGAGGTCTGCACTTCCAGGCCCACCGACAACAGCTGCTGCATCGGGAACAGCAGCCGCGTCTGCAGTGCCGTGAACGCGACGATCGTGCCGATCGAGATGGGATTGTGGCTATGGGCGATGTTGTAGCCCGCATACCAGTACACCGCGGCCGGCATGATCGCGAAGCTCATCTGCACCGAGGCCATCCGCCAGCGCCCGGCCATCCGCGCGCGGACCTCCAGGTCGGCCAGCTCGCTCGACTCCGAGCTGAAGCGCTCGACCAGCTCATGCGAGCGGCCCATCGTCTTGCCGAGCAAGATCCCCGACACCGACAGCGACTCCTCCACGAGCGTCGACATATCCGCCAGCCGGCCCTGTCTGACCGACTGGATGCGGCGGCGCTCATTGCCCACCCGCCGCGTCAGCCACACGAAGAACGGCAGCAATATCAACGAGAACACCGTCAAACGCCAGCTCAGCGCGAACATCGCCACCACCGTCGCCGTGACCGTCGCGACCGTCGAGACGGTCGAGGTCGCGGTGCTCGTCACCACGTCGTCGATCCCGCCGATGTCATACGCGATCCTTGCTTGCACCTCGCCCGAGCGGGTGCGTGTGAAGAATGCCAGCGACATCCTCTGCAGGTGCGCATACACCGCCGCGCGCAGATCGTGCATCACGCGCTGTCCCACCTCGTTTGAGATCCACGTCTGCGCCACGCTGATCACCCCCGTGATCACCGCCAGCGCGATCATCCCGCCGACGAGCCACGACAACAGCGTCAGGTCGTGCTTGATGATCCCCTTGTTGACCGCTTCGCGCAGCAGGAAAGGCGAGGCGACGCTGAGGATCGAGCCGAGCACGATCAGGCTGAGCAGCAGCCCGAGGCGCAGCCGGTAGGGCCTGAACAGCCGCGCCACACGTCGCAGCGAGACCGGGCGGTCGGGCAGATCCTCGGGCTTCAGCTCCCGCGGTTCGCGCCCGTGCGGCCCTTCGCCCGAGGATCGTCCTCGTCCGGTGTTCTGAGCCATAAATTCGGTCAGCGTTTTCCGGATGGATGGACGTGATCTGACGTTCGACGGTGTCGGGTAGTGTGCCCGTAGCACATGGCCCGACGGCGGCGAGCGTCAGGCGCGTCCAGGCGCCGGGAAACGCCACCGAATTTCTGGCTCAGGACACCAGATGGACGGCTGCTCAAGAAAGCACGCGCACGGTCGACTCGTTCACCGGTCTGATTTTACCGCTGCTCCTGGCCCTGCCACGCGAACGCCTCCGGGCCCCCGCGAGGGGGCCAATCAAAAATACGTACGCTATGGCTATGAATCTTTCCGCTTCCGAGGCGCGCGTGCTGGGTTGTCTAATCGAGAAGCACCGCACGACACCTGACATGTATCCGCTGACGTTGAACTCGCTGCGCCTGGCGTGCAACCAGTCGACGAACCGCGATCCGGTCCTCGACTACGACGACGCGACCATCCGCGACGCGCTGCACCGGCTCGAGCGCCGCGGCCTCACGCGCCTGGCGAGCGGGCGGGGGCGCTCGCCGAAGTACCGCCACCTGCTGAGCGAAGCGCTGCCGATGGACTCCGCCGAGGAGGCGATCGTGTGCGTGCTGATGCTGCGCGGGCCGCAGACCCCCGGCGAGCTCAAGCAGCGCGCCGAGCGCATGCACGCGTTCGCCGGTCTCGACGAGGTACACGAAACGCTCGGTCGGCTGATTGCCCGCGGGCTCGCGGCGCGGCTCGACCGCCGGCCCGGGCAGAAGGAGGAGCGCTACTCCCAGCTCTTGCAGGACCCCGACCTTGACGCGGAGACCGCCACGAACACCGACGGGCCGACGTCGGGGGCGGCGCCGGCAACTCTCGCGCACGCCTCTCATCCGGGCCTCGAGGAACGCGTAGCCCGGCTGGAGCGCGAAGTCACCGAGCTGCGCGCGGCGCTCGATGCCCGTTCGGGCGAGGAGGCGGCCGCGGGCGAGAGCGCAACCGCGACTGAGGACGCATCCGACGGCGAACAGCGGTCGACGGACTTCGCCCATTCCATCGCGGGCGAGCAGCACGATCAGGAGAGATGGCCCTCGTGAGTCATCTGGCTCTCCTCGCCACCTCCACCTCCGACACCGCAACCGGCGTCGGCATCCCGATCGCGCTCGCCGCCGGGCTCGTCTCCTTCCTCTCCCCGTGCGTGCTGCCGCTCGTGCCCGGCTACCTCTCCACGGTCATCGGGGTCACTCCCGCCGACCTGAAGGAGGGCGTCGGCGCCAAGCGCGTGCTCGTGCCGAGCCTGCTGTTCATCGCGAGCTTCTCCCTCATCTTCATCCTGCTCGGCATGAGCGCCACCGTGATCGGCTCCTCGCTGAACGCCCACAAACAGACCCTCCAGCAGGTCGGCGGCGTGCTGATCGTCGCGATGGGGCTGTTCTTCCTCGCGACCCCCTTTGTGCGCTTTTTCAACCGCGAGTGGCACTCCGAGTCGCTGCTGCGCCTCGCCGGGCGCGGTGGGCCGCTGGTCGCGGGCGCGGCGTTCGCGATCGCCTGGACCCCCTGCACGAGCATCACCCTCGGCGCGATCCTCACCCAGGCGGCGGTCTCGAGCTCGGCCGCCCACGGAGCGCTTTTGCTCGCCTTCTACTCCGCCGGCCTCGCGATCCCGTTCCTGCTGATCGCGCTCGCGTTCGAGCGGATGACAAACGCGCTGGCCGTCGTCAAGCGCCACTTCCCGGTGATCATCGGGATCGGTGGCGCCGTCATGATCCTGCTCGGCCTGCTGATCCTCACGGGCGAGTTCACGACGCTCAACGCCCACGCGAACACTCTGCTTCAGGGCACAGGGCTCGACGTCTCCTCCGTCTGAGCGCTCGAGTTATTAGGCGGGCAGCATCTCGTCTATGTACTGCTCGAAGCCGCCTTCGGCCGTCGAGAAGTAGCTCGAGTGCGTGCGCTTGATCGTCTCCAGAGAGTCAGCGCCAAGCAGGACGATGTCTAGGTCCTCGCGACCGAGGCTCTCCTTCTCGATCTTCTCGTAGGCGCTAAGCGCGGTGTCGTAGTCGTCGAACTCATCGACGGTCGCCTTGCCCGCGTGCACGTCGTAGATCACAAGGAAATGTCTGATCTCATTGACGTTCATGACTGCCTCCTATCGTATGGCGAAAGATAGCGCTCTGCAAGTAGACGTCGGCGGTGGAGCTCTTTACTGAAGTCCTCAGACGGCGTAATGGCCGCTTCGCTCATTGCGAACAGCTCGCTGACGGCAACGTAGTAATCGTGCACCTCCTGCGCGCCGAGGCCTGACTTATAGTCGATGCGTCTCCGGCGGGAGTCGCCCTCTACCTGGTTAGCCCAGACGTCCTGTAGGTAGGTGCGGAGCTGGACCTCGATCGGCAGACCCTGCTTGAGGACGGTCAGGTGCAGCGCGCGGTACCCCGAGTCCTTAGGTGTGCGGACGTAGTCACGGTAACGCGAGACTTTCCAGTTCTTGCGCAAGCGACGCGACACCTCGTCCGCGGCCTCTTGACTGGGGAGGATCGCTCGAACTCCCCCGATGTCCTCCATCTTGGTCAGGCGCATCGTTGGGAAGCGACACTGCTTGTCGAGGATCGTCGAGAACTTCTTGAGGCGTTGAGTGACCGAGACGATGGCCGGACTGCTAGCCGAATGGGGCTTCACGTAGTGACGAAGGTTCGCGTTAGCGTTGCGGAGCGGTCCGGCGTGTTCGCTGCGCCACGCCTCAACGAGCCCAATATCCCTCATGACCTGGTTCAACTCCGCTGCTCCCATGTCTTTGACGCTGCCCTCTTTTGCGAGCGCTTGGCGTCGCAGCTTGGCGAGCCGCTGACACGCTTTGTTGATCTTGCCGGCCGCGCTTGGTTCAAGCTTTGCCATGGATCTGCTCCTCGCTACATGGAACGCAATAGGCCACGGCTAGTGTCTAAGCCGGCGCCCGCGCGACGCTGCGCTTCATAGCGCCGTTCCCACGCCTCTTGGTTGCGCTTCGCGTCGAGCACGAACGGCGAGTAGCCGATCGCCTTGACGATCGCCCGGTTGATCTGCGACCAGGGGGAGGGGAGGGGGCGCAACACGTCGACGAACAGCACGACCCGTGTCTCGTCCGTGTCGTTCCACACCTCGTGGTTGAACGTGTCGTCGAAGATCATGCTCCTGCCCTCTTCCCAATGGCGGTAATCGTCGCCGACGCGGATCCGGCACGCCTCCCTGTCCTCGGGCACGATCAGGCCGAGGTGGTAGCGCAGTACGCCCTTGTACGGGCCGCGGTGGTCGAGAATGTGCTTGCGTGGCGAAAGAATCGAGAACATCGCCGTCTTCATCCCGGGGATCTGCTCCATCAGCGCCGCCGTCCGCGGGCACATCTGCGTCGGCAGCTCGGCCTTGAAGCCATACCCGTACAGGAACAGCGTCTTCCAACGGTCATCGTCTGTGATCTCGATCTGGTCCTTGGAGATCTCTTGGAAGTTGGGCAGCGCCGCGCGATCCTCGAGTACTCGCTCTAACTCCTCGCGGATCGTCTCCCAGTTGGCCTCGACCTGCTCGACCCAGGGAAAGCGCTCGACCGGAAAGAACGTCTCGTCGCCGACGAGCGAGCGCCGCCCGATGAACCGCTCCACCGGAGCCAGCGCCCGTTCGCCGACGGCGATCGTCAGCTCGACCGTCCGCTCCCACAACGACTTCTGCGCCATTCGCCTTCCTCCCAGTTGCTGGAACTTAGCGAAGGTCTATGCAGCCTCTCGCAACGCGGCCAGCTCTGGCGACTCGGCGAGCTTCTTCAACGCGCGCTGCTCCAGCTGCGAAGCCCGCTCGGCGGAAAACCCGAGCCGTTTGCCGATCGCGGTGAGCGTCTGCGGCTCCTCGCGGCCGGTGCCGAAGCGCAGCGTAAGCACGGTCCGCTCGGTTTCGGGCAGCTGCTCGATCGCGCGGTGCACGATCCGCTCGCGCTCGTTGTCCCAGGCCGTCTCCTCCGGCGCCTCGGCGTCTGAGGGCAGCAGGTCTCCGAGGGCGGTGTCGCCGTCTTCGCCGATCTGCTGGTCGAGGCTGACGAGCGCGGCACGCTGGTGGCGGACCTCCTCGACCTGCTCAATCTCCAGGCCCGTCTCCGTCGCCAGCTCCTCGACGGTGGGCTCGCGCCCGAGCCGCACCGACAGCTCGCGCTCCACCCGCCCAACCTTGCGCGAGCGCTGCGCCACATGCACGGGCAGGCGAATCGTGCGCCCGGAGTTCTCAAGGCCACGCTGGATCGCCTGGCGGATCCACAGGGTGGCGTAGGTGGAGAAGCGAAAGCCCTTGCGCCAGTCGAACTTCTCGCTCGCGCGGATCAGGCCGAGCATACCCTCCTGCACGAGGTCGGCGAGCGGCAGGCCCTGGTTCTGGTAGCGCCTGGCGTTGGAGGCAACCAACCGCAGGTTGGAGTTGACGAGCATTTCCTTGGCGTGCAAGTCGCCGCGCTCGATCCGCTTGGCCAGTTCGATCTCTTGGGCCGGCGCGAGCAGTGGGTAGCGGCGCGAGTGCGCGAGGAGCTGGTCGACCGCCTCGGGGATGAACGTCTCGGGTGTGCTGAGGTCGAGCCGCTCTACCGGACTGTCCAAACGCCCGGCCACAGGCGCGACGGTGGTCTCGCCGGCAGCGTCAGCAGCTCCATCTGTGACGGTATCGAGGTCCGGCTCGCCGCCCTGCACGAGCGTGAGGGGATCTAGTATTTGGGTTGAGTTTGCTGGTGAGTCTGACATGAGCGTCCTTCTAATCCGATGCTTGGAGTCGGAATTATACGTCGCGATAGTTGCGTTGTCAATTATTCTTGTCGGCGCGGTTGCGGAAACCCGTTCGACACGGTGTACGGCCCCACCTGCCCACCGGACTACAAACGACCAAACGCGCGATTCTTCAACCCGCGTGCAGGACAAAAGGTTTGCTCAAAGCTCTACCCGCTCGGAAGCTGTCTCAAAACTGCGGTGAGATCCCTCGCCGCCGCCGATCGGCCCACGCCATAGTCTCTGACGATGACGCTCCAGCGGGAGGACACCAGCGCGGAGATCCTTACACCGAGGCGGACCACCCTCGTATCGATCGCCGCGGCTGGGCTGTTGGTAGTGCTGAAGCTCGGGGTGGGCCTCGCGAGCGGCAGCTTGGGGCTGATCTCCTCCGGGATCGAGTCGAGTGGCGACGTGATCGCCGCGCTGCTCACGTTCTTCGCGGTGCGGCTCGGCGGGCGGCCTGCAGACCCAGAGCACCCCTATGGTCATCGCCGCGCCGAGAACCTCGGCGCGCTGGGCGAGTCGGCGATCCTGCTCGCCGGTGGGATCGTGGTCACCGTCGAGGCGCTCACCCACCTGCTCACCGGCGCCGGTGCACCCCAAATCCACTGGTATGAGCTCGCCGTAATCGCAGTCGCGCTCGCCGTCGATCTCAGCCGCACCGCAGTCTCGCTGCATGCAGCCCGGCGCTACGACAGCGCCGCGCTGCACGCCAATGCCTTTCATTTCGCCGGTGACATGGCGGGCTCGGCCGCGGTGCTCGCGGGGCTGCTCGCCGTACACGGCGGTTTCGCCCAGGGCGACTCGATCGCCGCGCTCGTCGTAGCGGCCATCATCTTTCTCGCAGCCGCGCGACTGATCGGGGAGAACGCGAACGTGCTGATGGACCGCACGCCCGCAGAGGCCCGCGAGGCGGCCGAGCGCGCGATCGCGGACCTCGGCGCCGACATCGAGCTGAGCCGGCTGCGCCTGCGCGAGTCGGCGGGACGCTATTTCGCGGACGTAGTCGTGACGGTGCCGCCCGGACAGGCGGTCGTCGAGGGTCACCGGGCCGCCGACCTGATCGAGTCGGCCGTCGAGGAGGCGCTGCCTGGCAGCGACGTCGTCGTTCACGTCGAGCCCCGCAACCGCGGGCTCGACCTGCGTGAGCGGGTGCTCGCGGCCGCCCTCGCCGAGCCGCTGGTGATGGAGGCGCACGACATCACGATCTTCGAGCAGGACGGGTCGGCCAGCGTCTCGCTGCACCTGAAGTTCCCCGCCGAGCTGGATCTCGGCACCGCGCACGAGATCGCAGAGCGCGTCGAGCGAGCGATCTGCGCGCGGCCGGGGGTGGGGGAGGCGCAGACCCATCTAGAGCCGCTCGAGCGCAGGCTCGCCGCGCGCTTCCTCGACGGTCGCGACGAGCGCCAGGCGATCGGCGAGGTCGCCCGGCTCGTACGCGCGCGCGAGGAGGTGACGACGCTGTCATTCGAGCAGGTCCAGCTGCTCTCGACCGACGGGGGACGCGTGCTGTTCCTCACGCTCGGCGTCGATCCCGGCAAGTCGCTCGTCGAGGCACATCGGCTCGCGAGCGAGCTCGAGGAGGAGCTGCGCGAGCGGTTCCCCGACCTCGCCGAAGTGGTCATCCACACCGAGCCGAGCGAGCGACGCGGGATTCGCTGAGAGCCCGTCTCGGATGCCTGCAGAAAGCGTGCCGATAGCCTTACACTGGATCTCATGGCCGCGTGCAGCCACGTCGATCAGGTCCAGCTGCTTGAGCTGCCGCCGGAGATCGCCGGCTGCGAGGAGTGCCTGGCCACCGGCGGCCGGTGGGTGCACCTGCGGATGTGCCAGACGTGCGGTCACATCGGCTGCTGCGACAGCTCGCCCGGCCGTCATGCGACCGCGCACCACCAATCCAGCGGACATCCGATCATCCGCTCGGCCGAGCCCGGCGAGGACTGGAGCTGGTGCTATGTCGAGGAGGTTCCGCTCAGCCTGGGCGCTGCGTAAAGACCGCCCGCGGCTCGGATCGCGGATTGACGGGAAGGTTGTGGCTCGGGGCGGCGTCCTGACAGGGGATGGCCCCAAACAACGGAGGATCGATCGTGAGGCTTCATACATCACCCTCGGCAACAGCGAAACCGACAGGTCGTGCGACGGGGCGCTCGATGTCCAAGATCTCGTTGCTGGCGCTGGCTGTCGGGCTGCTCGCGCTCACCGGCTGCGGCGGCTCGCCGGGCGGCACGAGCTCCTCGGCCTCGAGGCCGAGAAGCGCGGACACTACACAGACGACGTCCAGCTCCCCGACATCCTCAACCCCGGCGTCCGCGAGCAGCGCAGGCGCCGGCCAGACGCTGAGCCTCGCCGCCAATCCCGAAGGGCAGCTGAAATACGACAAGACCTCGCTGACGGCCAAAGCCGGGAAGGTATCGATCGACTTCACGAACACGGCACCGCTCGGCCACAACGTGACGCTCGCCTCCGCGTCGGGCGCGGTCGTGGGCGCCACGCCGACGTTCCAGGGAGGGTCGAAGACGTTCTCGCTGAACCTCAAGCCCGGGACATACAAGTTCTACTGCTCGGTCCCCGGACACCGTATGGCCGGGATGGAAGGCACGCTGACCGTCAAGTAACCGCCGTGGAACAAGCGCCCGGACACCATGCCAAGATCTCTGCGGTCGCGATGCGCGAGCCCCTACCTGACGAAGGAGACAGATGACGTCCTCTCTAATCCGCGACGGCGACGTGTTCGTGCTCGATCTAGGCGACAGCGAGAACCGCTTCAACGGCGACTCGCTGGCGGCGATCGAGGGGCACCTCGCCGCGGTCGAAGGGGCGCCGGCGCCACGCGCGCTGGTCACGACCGCCACGGGCAAGTTCTGGTCGATCGGCCTCGACCTCGACTGGCTGGGGCAGCAGGGCGACGGGGTGGGGCCGTTTGTCACGCGCCTGAACGAGCTGCTTGCACGCGTGCTCGAGCTCAGCGTGCCGTGCGTGGCAGCGCTGCAGGGCCACACGTTCGCCGGCGGGGCGATGCTCGCGCTCGCGCATGACGAGCGCGTGATGCGCGCAGACCGCGGGTACTTCTGCCTGCCGGAGGTCGACATCAGGATCCCGTTCACCCCCGGCATGAGCGCGCTGATCGCCTCGCGCCTGCCGGCCCGTACGGCGCACGAGGCCATGACGACGGGCAGGCGCTACGGGGGAGAGGATGCGGCGCGAGTCGGGATCGTCGAGGAGGCTGTCGCCGAGGACGAGGTCCTGCCGCGCGCGATCGAGCGCGCCGCGGCGCTGGCCGGCAAGGACCCGGCGACGTTGCAGACGATCAAGCAGCGCCTCTACGCGGATACGCTCGCGGCGCTGCGTGCGCCGCTCGAAGACTTCTGAAGCAGCGAGGAGAGGAAGCCCCGCTCGCGAGCCGGCGGCGCGGCCTCACGCCCGGCGCCACGCCGATGAAGCCGATTAACCCTCGACGTCGACGATGTCGCCGAGCGCCAGCATGCCGTAGACGGTGTGCGCCGCTTCGATCGGCAGCTCGACACAGCCGTTGGATTGGGGAAAACCATAGGAGGAGCGTTCATAGCCGTGGACGGCGTCGCCGCCGTTGAAGTAGTTGACCCAGGGCACGTCTTCGACTTTGTATTTGCTGCCGTCGACGTCTTCGCCGCTCATCGTGGTGGATGTCAGGCGGGAGTAGATCGGGAAGACCCCCTGTGCCGTCTCTGCGCCGGGTACACCGGTGTTGGCGGGCGTGCTGAACGCCACCCGATCGCCTACGTGCACCTCGAGCGTCTCCGGCGAGGACTCGCTCACCGTCACCCAGGTGTAGGGGTGTGGGTCGCGGCGGTAGACGGTCTCTGAGGCGAGCAGCGAAGCCCACGTTGCGTAGTTGGGTTCGCCCGTCGCTTCGAGACCTCGATCCGACTGATAGACGGTGAGGGCGCCTTTGGTTGTCGCGTCCAGTCGACCACTCTCGACCGGGGGCGCGTCGGAGGGGTCGGAGACGAGCACGCCGCGCGGTGGATGAAATGCGTGTTCGGCGGCTTCGCGACGTGTCTCGCGGCCGGACGCGATGTGAACGTCATACAGCGGGTGCAAGGCGGCGCCCAGGTAGCCGAGACGGGCCAGCGCTTGTTGCAATCCGGCGATCGGCGGACAGGACACCTTCAGTGCAATCGTCTGGCGCCGGCCGAGGGGCGCGTGGCCGGTCGCGGTCGTGGCGGCCCAGACCGTGAGCGTGTAGGTCGAGCAGGGCTGAAGCGTGGAGGCGGGGGTAAAGACGGTCGAATCGCCGACGTTCGCCCAGGCGCCCGCGACCGCGGGCCGCAGCATTGGCACGGGCGAGCCGGCCGCTGGGGATCCCGACAGCGTGACGGTCAACGGCTGGGTGGGGTTGGCGATCGTGCGCGGCGGCAGCGCCAGCAGGCGAGTGGGTGGTAGGGGCCTCGCCGGAGCAGCGGGTGATGCCGCGCCGGCCGAGCCCGAGGAGAGCAGACCGCCGTCGCGGCGGGCGCCGGCGGGCGCGCCGATCGCCGCGGCGATCGCGACGGCCGGCACGACGCCGATCGCCATCCCTTTGACGCGCGGCATGCGCAACCGTCTCCGCGCGTCGCCCGCGTCGGAGCGAGGGAGGGGAAGGGGGACAGGGATACCGCCAAAGAGACGCCTGCCGCCCGGTTTCGCGTTATCGGAATGCGCTCGCATCTCGCGGAGATTAACGCATTTTGCGAGGAATCCCACCGTCTTTTTGTCCGAGCGTCGGGGCCGCGACTACTGCCTGGAATGCGCCTTGGCCCGTTCGAGCAGCAGCGAGAACAGCTGCTGCTCGACCGCCGCGGGGAACGGGCGCAGTGCGCCCGAGCTGACGAGCGAGATCTCGCCGGAGCCGTAGACGAAGCCGAGCATGTCCTGGTAGAACGGCAGCTTGACCCCGCGCGTGGCGATCGTCGCGGTGATCCGCCAGCCGAAGCTGCCGCGCGCGCCGGGCGCCGGGGGAGTGCCCTGCACGATCGAGATCGGCCCGACGGTCGTGCCTGGACGATCCTGTTCGCCAAAGAGCACGTCGAGATAGCGGGTGAGGCATCCGCGGAAATGGCTGGAGCGGATCGTCGCGAGCTCCTTGGCGGCGATCGCCGGCGTGCGCGCGACACTGACTTCGGAGTTGACGCTCAGATCGAGGATGCCGCGCTCAAGCTTAAAGTCGGGCGAGCTCTCCTGCGCGAGGTTCGCACCTGCTTCCAATCCTCCGCCGGTGCAACTCTGCAGTTCCCGTTCGCGTCGCTTTTCGCTCGCCGTTTCACCGTGACGATGTTCGGTGGAAGCCTTGAAACCGGGGACGTCGGTCGAGGTCAGGTTCACGGCGCGGACAAACGCAAGCGCCTGAGCTTTGGCCGAGGACCCACCGCCGGCGGCAGGCGGCGCGACCTGGGTCCCGGTGTGCGACCCGCTCGTGCCCGCCTGTACCGTCACGGTGGCGACAGAGGCTGGGTCGCTCCTTCCACACGCGCCGAGGAGCGCTCCTGAGACGAGGACCGCGAGGATGACGATCAGTCGGCGCATCGCCGGGCGCAGTATGGCAAGAGCTTGATAACCACAGCGCCCGGCGTGCCGTCTTGCTGTTGAGGTCCGTACGCCGAACCGACCCCCCTACATGACTTTGATCGTTTCATAGACCTCCACGGAGCCGCCGTTTGCAAGGACCGGGCAACCCTTCGCGAGCTCCGTGGCCGCCGCGAGGCTGTCGGCGTCGAGGATCGAGTAGCCGGTCAGCGCAGAGGCGGCGCCATCGCTGACCGTTCCATCGTTCATGACGGTCGCCGAGGCGCCAAACGGGTTGCCTACGTCAACGAGGGAAGAGCCAAGGGCTCCCATCCACTCGCCCCAGGCGGCCATCACTCGCTCGCGCTCCTCGTCGGTCTCGGCCATCTTGCCGCCCTTGTACGCCAGTGCGTAGTTCGCCATTACATCTCTCCTTGGGTTCGAGGTTGATCTTGGGTGAGCTCGATACGGTGCTTTCTGTAGGTCTGTTCGACGAGCTCCCGGCCCATCCCTGCGCTCTGCCCACGGTCTAGCGCGAGGCCCAGAACTCGTCCAGGAAGCCCTGCAGCTCGGTCAGTCCGTCCGGGCGAGCGCGGTAGATCCGGCGCGCGAAGCCGGAGCGTCTACGCCGCGCCGGAGAACGCATGGTCCCGGACCGAAGATCTCGAAGCGAAGACCTTATTGGGCGTGCAAACGGCCTGCTCAAGGTCCGTTGGCACACGCATGGTGAGGACCGTCATCAGCATCTGCATGCCCGCGGATGCGACGATAGGAGGATGAGCGGAGAACTCGATCGACGCGCCCGGTCTGAGGAGTGAGCGTCGGCGAGGTTCTCGCCATCGCCCTCGCAGGCCTGGCGGCGGGAACGATCAACACGGTGGTGGGCAGCGGGACGCTGATCACGTTTCCCGTATTGCTGGCCTTCGGGTACGCGCCGGTGATCGCGAACGTGTCGAACACCGTCGGCCTCGTGCCCGGATCGGTCTCGGGCGCGATCGGCTACCGGCGCGAGCTGGCCGGGCAGGGGGCTCGCTTGGTGCGACTCGGCGCCTGCTCGCTGCTCGGCGGCATCACCGGCGCCGTGCTGCTGCTCGTGCTGCCGGCCGCGGCGTTCAAGGACATCGTCCCCGTGTTCATCGCGCTCGCGCTCCTGCTGATCGTCTTTCAGCCGCGCCTGAATCGAATGCTTGCCAAGCGCAAAGTCGATCGCGCGCGGGAGGGGGGCCTCGCTACGCTGGTGGCCGTCTATCTGACCGGAGTCTACGGCGGCTACTTCGGGGCTGCCCAAGGGATCCTGCTGCTGGGGATACTCGGCGTGGCGCTGGCCCAGGATATGCACCGCACGAACGCCCTGAAGAACGTTCTGGCCGGTCTCGTCAATGGCGTGGCCGGGGTGTACTTCATCCTGGTCACGCACATCGAGTGGGCGCCGGCGGCGATCATCGCGGGCGCATCGATTTTGGGCGCCCAGCTTGGAGCACGCTACGGACGACGCCTGCCACCGGCCGGACTGCGAGGGCTGATCGTCGCGGTCGGTGCCTTCGCGATCGTGCGGCTGCTCGCCTGAGGCCGTGCCCAGTCCTCTTGAGGCCGTCGGTTGCCCGTAACGCACCCGCTGCGGCACGCCCACGAGATATTCGATGTCGTTCGCGGACGATCCCAGTCCGCGAACGCCGGCGCGGCGAAACGAGTGATCAAAGCGATCAGGAATCGAGAAGCGTCGGTCGTGTCGGTCTCTTAGAGTGACCGTCATGCCCGGACAAAAGAGCACGCAGTCAGCGACGCCGCACAGCGCCGACAGCCACGATCTGATCCGCGTGCACGGCGCGCGCGTCAACAACCTCAAGGACATCAGCGTCGAGCTCCCCAAGCGGCGCTTGACGGCATTCACCGGCGTCTCGGGCTCGGGCAAGAGCTCGCTTGTGTTCGCCACGATCGCCGCGGAGTCCCAGCGTTTGATCAACGAGACCTACAGCGCCTTCGTGCGGGGGTTCATGCCGACATTGGCCCGGCCCGAGGTCGACGTGCTCGACGGGCTGACGACCGCAATCATCGTCGATCAAGAGCGGATGGGCGCCGACGCGCGTTCCACGGTCGGCACCGCCACCGATGCCGGCGCGATGCTACGCATCCTCTTCAGCCGTCTCGGTAAGCCCCACATCGGCTCGCCCCAGGCATTCTCCTTCAACGTCGCCTCGATCTCGGGCGCCGGGGCGGTCACGTTCGAGCGTGGGGGCCGCACGACAAAAGAGAAGCGGAGCTTCAGCATCCTCGGCGGCATGTGTCCGCGCTGTGAAGGCCGCGGCTCGGTCAACGACGTCGACCTCACTCAGCTCTACGACGAGAGCAAGTCGCTGCGCGAGGGGGCGCTCACGATCCCCGGCTACAGCATGGACGGCTGGCACGGCCGCATCTTCATGGGCTGCGGCTTCTTCGACCCGGACAAGCCGATCAAGAAGTTCACCAAGAGGGAATTGGACGATCTGCTCTACAGGGAGCCGACCAAGATCAAGGTCGAGGGCATCAACCTCACCTACGAGGGCGTGATTCCCAAGATCCAGAAGTCGATGCTCTCAAAGGATGTCGACTCGCTGCAGCCGCACATTCGCGCCTTCGTGGAGCGGGCGGTCACTTTCACCACCTGCCCTGAGTGTGAGGGTACCCGGCTCAGCGCGGAGGCCCGCTCGTCGAAGATCAAGGGCGTCAGCATCGCCGATGCCTGCGCGATGCAGATCAGCGATCTCGCCGCGTGGGTGAGCAAGCTCGAGAACAAGTCGGTCGCGCCGCTGCTGCATGCGCTGGGGGCGACGCTCGACTCGTTCGTGGACATCGGCCTGGGATACCTCTCGCTCGAGCGCCCCTCGGGCACGCTCTCCGGTGGAGAGGCCCAGCGCGTCAAGATGATCCGCCACCTGGGGTCCTCTCTCACCGACATCACCTATGTATTCGATGAGCCGACGATCGGACTGCACCCCCACGACATCGAACGGATGAACGAGCTGCTGTTGCGCTTACGCGACAAGGGCAACACCGTGCTGGTCGTGGAGCACAAGCCGGAGACGATCGCAATCGCCGACCACGTCGTCGACCTCGGTCCGCGGGCCGGGATCGCCGGCGGCGAGGTGGTGTTCGAGGGGAGCGTCGAGGGGCTGAGGGCAAGCGACACGATCACCGGCCGCCACCTCGACGACCGAGCCACCCTCAAGCAGGAGGTGCGCTCGCCGGACGGCGCGCTGGAGGTACGCGGCGCCGGAACGCACAACTTGCGGAACGTCGACGTCGATATCCCGCTCGGCGCACTGGTCGTCGTCACTGGCGTGGCCGGCTCAGGCAAGAGCTCTCTGATCGGCGGCTCGGTTTCCGGACTGGACGGGGTAGCCTCGATCGACCAGGCGGCGATCAGGGGCTCGCGGCGCAGCAACCCAGCGACGTACACCGGGTTGCTCGACCCGATCCGCAAGGCATTTGCGAAGGAGAACGGCGTGAAGCCTGCCCTCTTCAGCGCCAACTCCGACGGCGCCTGTCCGAACTGTAACGGCGCCGGCGTGATCTACACAGACCTCGCGATGATGGCCGGCGTAGCCGCCCCCTGCGAGGTGTGCGAGGGCAAGCGCTTCCAGGCCGAGGTGCTCGAGTACAAGCTCGCTGGCAAGGACATCAGCGAGGTGCTCGCAATGGCGGTGACAGAGGCCGAGAGGTTCTTCGGCGCCGGCAAGGCCAAGACGCCGGCGGCACACAAGATTCTCGACCGGCTCGCCGACGTGGGGCTCGGCTACATCAGCCTCGGCCAACCTCTTCCCACGCTCTCCGGCGGCGAGCGCCAACGGCTCAAGCTGGCCACACAGATGGCCGAGAAGGCCGCGGTCTACGTCCTGGACGAGCCGACGAGCGGCCTGCACCTCGCCGACGTGCGGCAGCTGCTCGGCCTGCTCGACCGGCTCGTCGACTCGGGCAAGTCGGTGATCGTGATCGAGCACCACCAGGCGGTCATGGCGCACGCCGACTGGATCATCGATCTCGGCCCCGGCGCCGGGCACGACGGCGGACGGGTTGTCTTCGAGGGCACTCCCGCCGAGCTCGTCGCCGCCCGCTCCACCCTCACCGGCGAACATCTCGCGGGCTACGTCGGCACCTGAGCGACCGCGGGCGGAGAGATGCTCGCGCGGTCCGCGGTCCGCGGTCCGGATGAGCGTGGCGCAGGGTGCCGTGACGGTGCGCGTCCCTTCGAGGAGTTCATAGCTGGCGCAGGCCATATATTGGTCAGGCTAGGAGGTGCCGCCGGAGGCCCCAAGTGACGGGCGGTGGCCTCGTAGCGGTTCTATTTACGCTGATGATCCACCGAGCGACGCGATGACCGACGTTCTGGACGTGATCTGGCACGGGCTGCAGGATTCGTTCCTGATGTTCTGGCAGGTGTGGTGGGCGCTCGTGCTCGGCTTTGCGATTTCGGGCATCGTTCAGGCCTGGGTGCCACGCGCGCGGATCGAGAACGCGCTGTCCGGGTCCGGCCCCAAGCCTGTCGCGATGGCGACGGGTCTCGGCGCCGCATCGAGCTCGTGCTCCTATGCGGCGATTGCGATCGCCAAGTCGCTGTTTCAGAAGGGCGCCTCGGCGACGACGGCGCTCGCATTCCAGTTCGCCTCGACGAACCTGGTGTGGGAGCTCGGCCTGGTGCTGTGGGTGCTGATCGGCTGGCAATTCACCGTGGCCGAGTACCTCGGCGGGATCGTGATGATCGTCCTGATGGCAATTCTGCTGCGGGCGTTCGTCTCACCCCGCTTGGAGACCCAGGCGCGCGAGCATGCCCAGCAGGCCGACACCGGCCACCAGCACCACACGGCAAGCGAGGAGCTCAGCTGGCGCCAGCGGCTGACGTCGGTCTCGGCGTGGTCGGACGTCGCACACAACTTCCGCGGCGACTGGCAGATGCTGTGGAAGGAGATCACGGTCGGCTTCTTCCTCGCCGGGTTCATCGCCCAGCTTCACAACAGCTTCTTCAACGGCCTGTTCCTGCGGCACACCGGCGGCGTCATCGGCGCCGTCGAGAACGTGATCGTCGGCCCGATCATCGCCGTGCTCTCGTTCGTGTGCTCGGTCGGCAACGTCCCGCTGGCCGCGGTTCTGTGGTCAGGCGGGATCAGCTTCGCCGGGGTGCTCGCGTTCCTGTTCGCCGACCTGATCGTGCTGCCGATCATCGCGATCTACCGCAAGTATTACGGCACCCGCTTCGCGCTGCGGATCGTCGCGCTGATGTTCATGACGATGGTCATCGCGGCGCTGCTCCTCGACGGGGTCTTCACCGCGCTCGGGCTGATCCCCACAGGGCCGCGCCCATCGCGAGGGGACATCTTCGGCTCGATACACGTCGACTACAAGCTGTTTCTCAACCTCCTCGGTGTGGCGATCTTCGCTGTGCTGTTCTGGCTGACCGCGCGCCGTGGGGTCACCGACCCGCAGTGCGGGATGAAAGTCGATCGCGCGAAGGCCATCACCACGCAGTTCGACGGCGAGACGTTCTACTTCTGCTCAAAGCACTGCCTGCACGCGTTCGAAATCGACAGCGAGGGCCGCCGCGCCGATCATGCCGGGGGAGCGGAGGTCGCCCATACCCACCAGCGATCAGGTAGGCGGCCTTCGGGGTAGCGCTCGGCGACCGCTTTGGCGCGAGTGCGTCCCTGATCTTACCGAGCGCGCACAGGCCGCCCAAAGAAGACATCCTCGCCGTGCAGGTTGCGCAGCGCATGCGCCTTGGGCTGTAGACGCTGCTCGTCGCGGTCATCTCGCCGAGAGGAAAGGAATGCCTGTGGCGCGTTCCGGCAGCCCTTATCAATGCTCGATAATGTATGTTATGTAAAGTAGAAAGAGCACGGATGCGACAGGAGCTTGTCAACGTGGGCGCAAAATCCTCCACAGCATCCGGACTGACGCCCGGTTTAGCTCAGTGCGTATACAACCGAGACCTGCGTTGAGAGAGCGCACGGGACGGACGCCTTCCTGGCGGTCCTCCTCTTCTTGCGCTTGGGCTTGGGCGGCGGCTTTACTCTCGGCTTGGATACGCCGGGCGCCGCCTTGGCTGCCGCTCTGGGAGCGAGGGCGGGCGCTGCGTAGTTCTCGGCAGAGCCGAAGTCGGGCTGTTCGCCGAGATAGCCTTCTTCGCTCCCGGAGCACTGGATGTAGCCGCCGCCTTCGGCCTCGCTCTGCACCTGTCCGAGCGAGGCGCCGGCTTGGCTTGCCAAGAACTGAGCCTTGACCTGACCGTCGCCGACGGCAGCCGCCATCGCTTGGCGATAGACGCCGGTGGCCGCTGCCGCGCTCGCGCTCTGTTCGATCGGCTCGGTCGCCACACCCTGCACGCTCACCGTACGTATCGGCGGACCGGTGGCCGTCGCTGCCGCCGGCGTGGTCGTGGTCGCAGTGGTCGTCGTTTCCGCGCTCGCCACGCCCAGCACGCCGACGAGGATCAAGCTCGCTGCGACGACCACGGTTGCTGCGACGGCGATCCTCATGCCGGCCTCCTCGCGCGGGTTTTGACGGGTTGCTCGGACTCCAGGCTAGCGCCTCGGGCCCCGGCCGTTCGACTCGCGCGAGCCGGCGCTGCGGGCTTGCGGGCGATTTCGGGTCTGGTCGATCTCGGTCAGCACACGCGCGCGCAGCAATACTGCGTCGATCATCGTCTCTGTCAGCCTGCCGGTGAACGTGTTCTGCTGGCTCGGGTGGTAACAGCCGAGCAGCGTATAACGCTCGCCCACCAGCTCCGCGCCGTGACCGAATCGCGGTCGCGGCCTTGGTGGCGCGGCTCCCGGAGTCGCCACCGCCGACGTTATTCGCAGTGCCGCGTCCCACGCGAAGGCGCCGAGACACAGCGCCACCTTCACCTCCTGCAGCAGCTCCAGCTCGCGCACGCTCCACGGCAGGCACGTGTCGCGCTCGAGCGGCGTGGGCCGGTTGGCCGGCGGCGCACAGCGGACTGCAGCGGAGATCCACGCGTCGCGGAGCTCCAATCCGTCCTTGCGGTCGATCGAGGTCGGCTGGTTGGCGAAGCCTGTGCGCCATAGCGCCGCGAACAGGAAGTCGCCGGAGCGATCGCCCGTAAAGATACGCCCGGTGCGGTTCGCACCATGTGCCGCAGGCGCCAGCCCCAGCACGAGCATACGCGCGGCCGGGTCGCCGAACCCCGGCAGCGGCCGGCCCCAGTATTCCTGATCGGCAAACGCCGCCCGGCGCTCCCGCGCCACCTCCTCGCGCCATGCGACCAGTCGTGGACACCGCCGACAGCCGGCGATCTCCTCACCCAGCTCTCTTAGCTTGCTAGCCCTATGAGATCCCACAGCGCAGTAGTAGCATCGCGTGGAGATGTCGCTATGGCTTTTGATCGTGCTGTTTGGGCTGATCAAACTCCCGCTCGCCGGAGTGATGCTGTGGATCCCGTTCCGCAACGACGAGGCGATGCGCACGACCAACGACGCACCGTCCGACGCCTCCGGGTCGGAAGATGACGGCGGCAGCCGAACGCTTCCGAGCGGCCCTCACAACCCTCATCCGCACCGACCGTTTCCGCGCCCGCCCCACGTTCCCGGCGGCGGCGCACGGCGCGATCCCCACGGTACCCCCTCCCCTCCGTCACCCCCTCGAATCCGTACCGGTGACACACCCTCGCGCAGCCCAGCGGCGCGCTAGCGGCGGGTGCGCTTGCGCTGACGCCTTGCTGCCTTCGCTTTCGCGCGTCGCTTGCGCATCTGCGCCGCCGTGTCGCGCGCCGTCGCACCGCCGCTCAACGCGCCGTCCTCGACCGGCGCCACCCTGCGCGCGTCGCGCACGATCACAAAAGCGATCCCGACCAGCAGCGCGACGGCTGCCACCAGCGCGAGCAGGACCACTTTGCTCGAGTTCGAGCTCGAGGTCGTGCCCGTTTCCGTCGTTGCGGTGGTGGCGGTCGTCGTCGGCGTCGTTTCCTGCCCGCCCTGTGTCAGTTCGCTGAACGCGTTGCCACCGCCGACCGCGGTCGCCGACATCGCCGGCGTGGCCTCCGCCGATGAGAGCGCCAACGCTCCCAGGACACAGAGGCATGCCAGGACACGGTGGCGCGATGCGATGCGGTGGCTGCTCGACACGCACGCGAGCATAGCGCCTGCCTGCATCGGCGTATGCGAGCTGGACCGCGCGCCGGGCGCCTGTGCGCGGCCCATCCGCAAACCATAGAATGGCCGCCGATGGCCCCCAAACAGCGTCAGATTCGGATCGAGCAGCGCGGCGGCCTCGAGGCCATCCAGGCGCTCGAGCAGCGCTCCGACGAGGAGCTCGAGAACGAGACCAAATACAAGTCGGCCGCGCTTGCGATCCTCGGCGCGCGCGCGTCCGAGCGCTTCGACGCCGAGCAGGCGCGCGCTTATTTCCAGCGCGCGATCGCCGCGGCCCGTCCGCAGGAGCGGATGCAGCTCAGGCGGATGGCCGACGCTTCGCTCGCGCTCGCCGAACGGCGTGCCGGCGATCTCAAGGACGCCGTCGAGCGTCTCGGGCAGGCTCCCCCGAGCGGCCGCCAGATGTTTGCGCTGCGCGCGATGGGCCTGCTGATCCCCCCCGCCTCCGCCGGCATGCTCGCGCGCGCGCGCGGCATCCTGCTGATCATCGTCTTGATCATCGTGCTGCTCGCGCTCGGCCTCGGCGTCGTCGAGCTCGTCTCCCTTCCGTTCGGCGGTCTCGGCCTTGCGCCCGGCATCCTGCTCGGACTGTTCGTCGTGATCGCGGTACTCACGATCGTCGCGGCGATCGGACGTCGACGGCGCGACCGCGCCAAGGCCGCAGCTGGATCCACATAGCGAGCGGATCCACATAGCCGAGCCTTTCCCCAAGGCCGCCATCTATCGAGACGTGGGTCCTATTTGCGCCAATATGTCTCCCATGGCGAAACAGACCCACCACAAGCATTCCTCCAGCAAGGGCTACCGGCGTCTGCTCGATCGCCTGGCGGAGCATGAGGCGGTCCACCGTCTCGCCACCGGGCGCGTCACGCCCCGCATGGGCTCGGGGCGTCCAATCGCTGCGATCTCGAAGGTGAGGAAGGTCGACTCGGGGCTGTCGATCACGATCAACACCTCCGGCGCGATCGTCGATGCCTATGTCGTCACCGATCGGCCCGACGATGTGATTGCGTTCATGCGCGAGCAGCGCTGGACACGGTAGGCGATTTGCGGCAGGGTCCGGGCGAAGACTGTCTCGGTGAGACTGCGTGCTCGTGCGGAAAAACGGCGATGGTCGTGGCAGGCCAATACGCTTGCTCGGTGTCCGCTGTCCCCCGCCCCGTCTGCCTGATCGTCAACCCCGCCGCCGGCGGTGGCCGGGCCGGGCGGATCGCCCCCGCGGCGCAGGACGCCCTGCGCTTGCGTGGACTGGAGGTGCGCCGCGTCGACACGCGCGACCTCGACCACGCCCGCGAGCTTGCCGTCGAGGCCGCGAATCGTGGCGAGACGATCGTGGCGCTCAGTGGCGACGGGCTGATCGGCGTGCTCGCCGACGTGCTGCGCGACATTCCGGGAGCCGTGCTGGGGGCGATTCCCGGCGGTCGCGGCAACGACCTCGCACGCGTGCTCTCGATCCCGGACGACACTAATGGAGCGGCCGCGATCGTCGCCGACGGATATACCCGGCCGGTCGATCTGGGGATCGTGCACAGGCAGGGTTGCGACGAGGCGGGCCACGCGTTCGTGGGCATCGCCTCGGTCGGCTTCGACAGCGAAGCCAACCGCATCGCAAACGTTGCTCCCTCCTGGCTCGGCCCTCTCGTGTACGTATATGGCGCGCTCAGGGCGCTGCTCGCTTGGAGGTCCGCGCGCTTTGAGATCGAGCTCGACCCGCCGGGCGAGCGTGTGAGCTTCACGGCCTACACGGTCGGGGCGGCCAACTCGAAGACCTACGGCGGCGGGATGCGCGCCGCGCCGGGGGCGATGCTCGACGACGGCTTGCTCGAGGTGGTGGTTCTGGAGGACGTCGGCAAGCTCGCGTTCCTGACCAAGATCCTGCCGAAGGCATTCAACGGCACACACGTGCACGAGCCCTCCGTCAAGGTCTTTCGTGCCCGCGAAGTGCTGATCCATGCCGAGCGGCCGTTCGCGATGTACGCCGACGGCGATCCGATCGGGGAGCTGCCGGTCCGCGTCAGGGCGCTGCGGGGGGCGGTGACCATGCTGGTGCCTCGCGCCGGCGGAGAGGATTCACCCTTTTCCGCGGACGGTCTTTCACATCCCGCCGAGAGCGCGAGGGCAACGGCTCGACATGCCCGTCCAGTACCCGGCGAGAGCCTCGCGGACCGTTGATGGCAGGCTCGGCGCTCGCGCCCAAGCTCCTCCTGGCACGCGCGGTTGGCGCGCTCTCCCGTTTGCGCGGCGGCGGCGCTACGAGCGCCCCCGGCAAGGTGCTCCTGCGCCTCGATCCGCACGCCCTCGCCGCCCTCGCCGCCCGTCTGCCGCGCGGCAGCGTGCTCTTGTCGGCCACCAACGGCAAGACCACCACCGCCGTCCTCGCCGCCGGCATCTTCGAGCGGGCCTCCATCCCGCTCGTGCACAACAATGCGGGCGCGAACATGGCGGGCGGGATCGCTACGACGCTGCTCGCGGCCACCCGCCCGCGCGGAGGTATCGCGGGCGAGCTGGGGCTGTTCGAGGTCGACGAGTTCTGGCTCGCCTCGATCGCAGCAGAGCTCGGCCCGCGCGCGATCCTGCTCGGCAACCTCTTCCGCGACCAGCTCGACCGCTACGGCGAGCTCGACACGATCGCCGATCGCTGGGCGCAGGCGCTGGGCTCCGGTCCCGCGGGCGCTTCGCGCCTCGTCCTGAACGCGGACGACCCGCTGATCGCCGACCTCGGTCGCGAGCGGGAGGACGCTCTCTACTTCGGCGTCGAAGACGACTCGCTCGCCCTCGCGGGCATGGCCCACGCCGCCGACGCCAAGCACTGTCGCAACTGCGGCGCGCCGTACACCTTCGACGCAATCTACCTCGGTCACCTCGGCCACTACCGTTGCGAGCGCTGCGGCCGCAGACGGCCGCAGACGGCGCTCACCGCGACGTGCGTGACGCTCGAAGGCGTTCGCGGGGCGCTCTTCACCCTGAGCACGCCGGCCGGCACGGCCGAGGTGGCGCTGACGCTGCCGGGTCTCTACAACGTCTACAACGCGCTCGCCGCAGCCGCGCTCGCCACCGCGCTGGACGTGGGGCTCGAGCACATCGTCGCCGGGCTGCAGAGCACCAAGGCCGCGTTCGGCCGCGCCGAGACCGTGCGGCTGCTCCCGGCTGCTCCCGCCCGATCTCCCACCCGCGCCGGCACAGCCGACGCGCCAACGGTCTCGTCCTCGACGCCGGCAGGCAGAGAGCTTCAGATCATGCTCGTCAAGAACCCCGCCGGCGCGAACGAGGTGCTGCGCACGCTCGCGCTCGAGCCCGGTGAGCACGACCTGCTCGGCGTGCTCAACGACAACATCGCCGACGGCCGCGACGTCTCCTGGATCTGGGACGCCGACTTCGAGCTGCTCACCGGGCGCGTCCGGCGGGTCACCTGCAGCGGCACGCGCGCGCCCGAGCTGGCCGTGCGGCTGAAGTACGCGGGCATCGACCCCGGTCGCGTCTACGTGCAGCCGGAGCTCTCCCGCGCCCTGCGCGAAGCGGCCGCGGACAGCCCGGGCGGCGATGCGCCGTTGTATGCGCTGCCGACCTACACCGCGATGCTGTCGCTGCGCGAGCTGCTCGTCGCGCGCGGAGAGGCTGACAGCGCGTGGTCGTGACCTCAGTGCCCCGAGTCACAAATTCGGTCAGTGTTTCCCGGATGGATGGGCGTGATCTGACGTTCGACGGTGTCGGGCGGTGTGCTGGTGGCACATGGGCCGACGGCGGCGGGCGTCAGGCGCGTTCAGGCGCCGGGAAACGCCACCGAATTTATGACTCGGGGCACATAACCGGCGTCGTCTGGCATGACCTGGAGTGCGGCGCCTACCGCGCCGACCTTTCGCTGTGGCGCACGTTGGCCGATCGCGCCGGGGACGGCGATCGTCCCGCGCGTGTTCTCGACGTCGGCGCCGGCACCGGCCGCGTGAGTCTCGACCTCGCGCGCGCCGGCCACGACGTCACCGCGCTCGAGCTCGACCCCGAGCTGCTCGGAGCGCTGCGCGAGCGCGCGGGCGATCTGCCGGTGCAGGCAGTTGGCGCCGACGCCCGCTCGTTCGAGCTCGACCGGCGCGACTTCGATCTCTGCCTCGTGCCGATGCAGACGCTCCAGCTTCTTCGTGGCTCCTCTGAGCGCGTCGCCTTTATGCGCTGTGCTCGCGCCCACCTGCGTGCCGGTGGCCTGCTCGCCTGCGCGATCGTGCTCGAGCTCGACGCGTTCGACTGCGCCGCCGGCGACACCGGACCGGCGCCCGAGACTGTGAGGACCGGGGAGACCATCTTCTCCACTCGCGCCACGCGCGTGAGCGTGCTCGAGACCGTGGTCGTGATCGAACGCAAGCGAGCGATCTCACGCCCGGACGTCGAGCCTGAGATCGAACACAACCTCGTCGAGCTCGATCGCGTGTCGGTGCTCGAGCTCGAACGCGAGGCGATCGCAACCGGCTTGCAGTCTGCCACCCACCGCGAGATAGCCCCGACCGACGATCACGTCGGCAGCACGGTCGTGATGTTCCGTGCCTGACGCTTCCGTCATCGCCGGTCCTCCTCTTTCTTCTTCTCCTCCTGCGCTCCACCCGCTGCGCGTCTGCGCGCTGTACCCCGACCTGATGAACATCTACGCCGACCGTGGCAACCTGCTGGTGCTCCAGCGGCGCTGCGCCTGGCGCGGGATCAGCTTCGAGCTGTCATCGAGCGGCCTCGGCGAGCTCCTCGACCCGGGCGCCCACGACCTCTTCTACCTCGGCGGCGGCCAGGACCGCGACCAGCGCCTGTGCGCCGAGGACCTGATCGCGACCAAGCGCGACTCGCTGCACGCCGCCGCCGCCCGGGGGGCGATCGTCCTCGGCGTCTGCGGCGGCTACCAGCTGCTCGGGCACTCCTATGCGCTCGGTGACGAGCAGATCCCGGGGGCCGGCCTGCTCGACGTCCGTACCGTCCGCGATCCCGGACCGCGCCTGATCGGCAACGTGGCGATCGAGGTCTCGCTCGATCGCGACGGCACGACGCGCGTGCTCGCCGGGTTCGAGAACCACGGCGGGCACACCCAGCTCGGTAAGAGCGCCCAGCCGCTCGGGCGCGTGCTGAAGGGCCACGGCAACGACGGGCGCTCGGGCTTGGAGGGGTCGCGGCGTCGCAACACGATCGGCACATATCTCCACGGCCCACTTCTGCCCAAGAACATCTGGTTCGCCGACTGGCTGATCGCGCAGGCGCTGGGCATCGAGGTTGATGAGCTGGCGCCGCTCGATGACGCCTTCGAGCGCAAGGCGCATCTCAGCGCATGTCGCGCTGCGGGCATCTGATCGAGAAAACCGCCGCCGGCGGCCCCTGACGGTCAGGAGGCGACCGCAAACCGGGCGAAACGGTCGGCCAACCGCGCGGGCACCAACGCGCGCACGCGCACGCCCTCGGGTGTGTCCCTGCGGTCGACTTCGCCCGCGGCCTCATGCAGCTCGGCGAGGCTGCCACCGTCGGTGTAGGGCACTAGCAGCTCGACCGCTCGCAGCGTATGTGCCAGCTCGTGCTCCATGCGCGCGCGCAGCTCCTCGAATCCCTCGCCGCTCACACCACTGACGAGCACCGCGTCGGGATGGCGTAGCCGCAGCTCGTCCGTTGCCTCCCCGTCCAGCAGGTCGACCTTATTGAGCACGAGCAGCCGCGGTCTTTCGCCCGCGCCGATCTCCTCGAGCGTTTGCTCGACGGCGTGGCGCATGATCTCGATCTGCGTCTCCTTGGTGGAGCCGTCGAGCACGTGCAGCAGCAGATCCGCGCGGCGCGTCTCCTCGAGCGTCGCCCCGAACGCGTCGACCACCTGGTGGGGTAGCTTGCTGATGAAGCCGACAGTATCGGTCAGCAAATGTGCCCGTCCGCCGAGCGTAAGCGTGCGCGTCGTCGGGTCGAGCGTGTGAAACAGCCGGTCGCGCACGCCGACCTCCGCGCCCGTGAGCGCGTTCAGCAACGTCGACTTGCCCGCGTTCGTGTAGCCCGCGAGTGCGATCGTCGGCAGCGCCGCGCGCTCGCGCTCGGCGCGCTGCACCTCGCGCGTGCCCTTCACATGCTCCAGGCGGCGGCGCAGCACGGCGATACGGTCGCGCGCGAGGCGACGATCGGTCTCGATCTGCGTCTCCCCCGGGCCTCTCGTCCCGATCCCGCCGCCGAGGCGCTCGAGGTGGGTCCACAGCCCGCGCATGCGCGCGAGGTTGTACTCGAGCTGCGCAAGCTCCACCTGCAGCTTGCCCTCGGCGCTGTTCGCGTGCGCGGCGAAGATGTCCAGGATCACCGTCGTGCGGTCGACCACCGGCAGTCCGAGCGCCTCCTCGAGGTTTCGCTCCTGGCGCGCCGTCAGCTCGTCGTCGCAGGCGATCACGTTTGCGTCGCACGCCTTCGCCGCCTCCTTCGCCTCCGCCACCTTGCCCACGCCGAGATACGTGTTCGGGTGAGGCTGCTCGCGGCGCTGCACCATCTCCCCCACCACCGCCACCCCGGCGGTGCGCAGCAGCTCGCCCAGCTCCGCCAGTACACGCGTCTGGAAGTTCTGCGAGGAGTTGGGTGCGTGGATGGGCGTGGCTGACGTCGCACGGCGTTCGTCGGTGTGCTGGTGGCACGTCGGCGGACGCTGGATGGCGTCAGGCGCGTCCAGGCGCGTGCCAAAACTCGCAGAACTTCCAGACGCGTGTACTAAATCATCTCCGTCGGGCAGCGCGGCTATGCAGAAGGCGCGCTGTCGCGCGCGCTGCTCGGGCTGTGACCCGTTGCTCGTCCCGTTTGACGAGCGATGAGTGACGGCAGTTCGACCGTTGCGACTCCTATCCATTCGCTTCTGAGTCTAGTGCCGACAGCTGTGGTGGCCGGCGCCACTACGGCTGTTCGCAGGCACGCGCGCACGTGTCTCCCAAAAAAGTCAACCCCCGAGCTTGCCCAGCCGCTCGACGGCCTCCAGCAGCCGATCGTCCGGCGTCGTCAGCGAGATCCGGAACCAGTCCTCACCCGCGGGCCCGTAAACGGCGCCCGGGGTGAGCACCACGCCCGTGCGCTCGAGCACGTGCTCGCAGTACGCCGCCGAGCTTGCGAACCCCTCCGGCACGGGCGCCCACACGTAGATCGTGCTGTGCGGCGGGCGCACGTCGACGCCGATCTTCTTCAGCGCGTCGCACACGAGATCGCGCCGGCGCAGGTACAGCTCGTTCATCGAGGCAACCTCCACGTCCGCGTCCGGCGACAGCGCCGCCACGCCCGCGAGCTGCACCGCCTCGAACAGGCCCGAGTCGATGTTCGTCTTCAGCCGCCAGTACGTCTGCAGCGCCTCCGCGTTTCCGAGCGCCACCGCGCAGCGCCAGCCGGTCATGTTGTAGCCCTTCGACAGTGAGAACACCTCGATCCCCACCTCCTTCGCGCCGGGCGTGGCGAGGAACGAGGGCGCGCGATAACCGTCGAAGACGATCTCCGAGTACGCGTTGTCGTGGATCACGAGGATCTCGTGCTCGCGCGCAAACTCGACCACCTGCTCGAAGAACCCCGCCGGCGCCACCGCACCAGTAGGGTTGTTCGGGTAGTTCAAGAACATCAGCTTCGCCCGCTTCGCCACCTCTGCGTCGATCTTGTCGAGATCAGGCACGAAGCCGAGCTTCGGCTCGAGCGCCATCAGCACCGGCTCGCCGCCCGCCAGCCACGGCCCGCCCGTGTAGACCGGATATCCCGGGTCGGCCGCGAGCGCGTAGTCGCCCGGATCGAGAAACGCGAGGTTGAGGTTGAAGATCGCCTCCTTCGCACCGATCGCCGGAATGATCTCGCGCTCGGGATCGAGCTTCACGTCGAAGCGCCGCTCGTAGAAGTCGCGCACCGCTGCGCGAAAGTCCCCGCGGCCGCGGTTGCTCGGGTAGCGGTGCGTCTCGGGCTCGGTCACGGCCTCCTGCATCGCCTCGACCACCAGCGCCGGCGTCGGGCGGTCGGGGTCGCCGATACCGAGGCTGATCACGTCCACTCCCGCGGCGCGCTTCTCGGCGATCTTGCGCTCCAGCTCGGCGAACGCGTACGGCGGGATGCGATCAAGACGTTTACTCGGTTTCATGCAGCTCCTTTTCGAACTCCTCGCTGAGACGACCCGCGAACACCGGTCGTGCCCAGCCTGTCAGATTCACGCTCAGCTCCTCCCCCACCTCGACCTCGAGCTCGCCGCCGTCGAGTAGCACGGTGACGCGCCCGGGCCTCAGCGCCTCGTCGTATTCCTGCGCGTGCGCCACGGCTGCCCCCGTCGCGCCCGTGCCGGACGACAGCGTCTCCCCCACGCCGCGCTCGAAGATCCGCGCGCGGATACGACCCGGCCTGCCCGGCTGGACCTCTGTGTACCACGACACGTTCGTCCGGTTCGGGAACTGCGCGTCGCCTTCGATCGCCGGGCCGATCCTTCCCAGGTCGAGCGCCTCGAGCGCCTCCTGCGAATCGACGTGAATCGCACACTGAGGATTGCCGATCGATACGTGCCGGAAGTTCCACCGGCGCTCGTCTGACACGACTCCTCCCCGCCCGTCCTGCGGCCCGGCGGGAAAGTCCTTAGACATGAGACTCGCCCTGCCCATGTCGACGCGACAGGTGTCCGGCCCGGTGATCGTCGGGTGGATCCTCCCCGCAGCGGTGTGGATCGAGAAATCGTCCCGCTCCGTCCATCCGCGCCGACGCAGATACAGAATCGCCTCACGCGCGCCGTTGCCCGACAGCTCCGCCTCAGAGCCGTCGGGGTTGAAGATGCGCAGGTCCGCGACGTCGGCAAGGTCCGTCGGCGGGGACAACTCGAGCACGCCGTCGGCGAACACGCCGAAATGTCCCTCGCACAGCCGTCGCACACGTGCGCGGGTGAGCGCGAACGGAAGCCCGTCGCGCTCGACGATCAGATAGTCGTTGCCCAGTGCCTGCCACTTCTCGAATCTCATCGTCTGGCTCTCATCCTGAACCGGAGTCTATGGACCCATGTCTACGCACTGGAGTCCACATACCCGAGGATCTCGCCCGCCACGCCGGCCGGGGAGCGCCCGGTGACGTCGATCGTGCGCACACCCGCGAGCTTGCGCATCCACGTCAGCTGGCGCTTGGCGTAGTTGCGCGTCCGCCGCTTCATCGCCTCGACCTCGCCCGCCAGCAGCTCTTCGAAACCCAACGCCTTGCGCGCCGTCACCGACGCGCCGGCCCCGTGCGCGCGCCGCACCTCTTCCCCGGCCCCCGCCGCGAGCATCTCGTCCACGCGCGCGTCGATCCGCTCGTACAGCGCCTCGCGCTCCATCGTCAGTCCCGCCAGGACCGTCGGGCGGCGCAACTCCTCGCTCCACAACTGCGACGGACCCTCCGGCGGCTCCAGCTCTCCCCCGTCGAGCGACTCCAGCGCGCGCACGATCCGCTGGCGGTCGTTCGGGTCGATCCCCGCCGCCGCCCATCCCGCGCGGGCGGCGAGCTGCGCGTGTAGAGCCGGCGCACCGCGCTTTTCGAGCTCCGCCGTCCAGTGCTCGCGCGCGCCCTCCGGCGGCGGCGGGCGCAGGTCGAGCTCCGTCAACGCCGCGCGCAGATACAGCCCCGTGCCGCCGACCACAATCGGTCTTCTGCCGGCCGCGAGCAGCCCATCGATCTCGGCGTGCGCGAGCTCCGCGTACTGCCCGGCGCTGAACGTCGCATCGACCGGCAAAAACGACACCAGCCGGTGCTCGAGCGCCGCGCGCTCACCCGGCGAGGCGACGCCTGTGAGCGTCTCCAGTCCCGCATACACCTGCAGCGCGTCGGCGGACACGGCGACCGGGTCCTCCCCCCGCACGCGCAACAGCTCCGCGAGCGCGACCGCGACCGCGGTCTTACCCACGCCGGTGGGGCCGAACAGCGCGAGGATCTGCATCGGCGTAGGCTCTCAGCTCGTGCGGATCTCCAGCTCCACCATCCTGCTCACCGGCGCGACCGGCGGCCTCGGCCAGGCGATCGCCCGCGCGCTGCACGAGCGCGGCGGCAAGCTGATCCTCACCGGCCGGCGCACCGAGGTGCTCGAGCCGCTCGCCGCCGAGCTGGACGCGCGCACGCTAGCCGTCGACCTCTCCGAGCCCGGCGAGATCGATCGCCTGCTGCGGGAGGCCGGCGAGATCGACATCCTCCTCGCCAACGCCGCGCTGCCCGCCGCCGGGCGCCTGGAGACGTTCACGATGGACGAGATCGACCGCGCGCTGAACGTCAACCTGCGCGCTCCGATCGCGCTCGCGCACGCGCTCGCCCCGGCGATGGTCGCGCGCGCCAGTGGGCACATGCTGTTCATGTCCTCGCTTGCCGGCAAGTCCGCCACCCCCGGCACCGCGATCTACAACGCGACCAAGTTCGGCCTGCGCGGCTTCGCCTCCGCCCTGCGTGCCGACCTGCGCGAGAGCGGCGTCGGCGTCTCCGCGATCTTCCCCGGATTCATCCGCGACGCCGGCATGTTCGCCGACGCCGGTGTCGACCTTCCCTCCGGCGTCGGCACCTCGAGCCCCGAGGACGTCGCCCGTGCGACCGTCCAAGCGATCGAGCGCAACCGCGCCGAGATCGACGTTGCCCCCATCCCCATGCGCGTCGGCGCAGCCTTCTCCGGTCTGGCGCCGGAGCTGTCGGCGCTCGTCGCTCGCAAGTTTGGCGCAAACAGCATCTCCGAGCAGATGCACGCCGGGCAGCGCACCAAGCGCTGAAGACGCTAAAAAAGAGACTCCTGCCGCGCGACGGGGGTGCTTGTCGCGTCAGGCGATCCCGCCGGCCCGCTCGCCAGCCGCCGGAAGCCGCGGTTGACGCCCTGCCGGCGCACCAGCTTCGACAGGCGCTCGCGTTCCTCCTTTGAGGCGTAGGCGCCCCTCCCATACAGCGTTTCGTAGCGCGGGAGCAGATCGGGACGCCGGGCGCGCAGCCAGTCCATGAACAGGCCCTTGACCTCGCCGCGCAAATGCAGCGCGACGCCGCCGATGCTCTTGGCGCCGGCGTCGATCGCGCCCTGCAGCAAGGGCTCGAGCTGGTGGGGCGCGTCGTTGATGCCCGGCATCAGCGGCGCGATCAGCACACCCGTGGGGATGCCCGCGCGGTTAAGCTCAGTCACCGCCTCCAACCGTGCGCGGGGATTGGGCGTGTGCGGCTCGGTGGCCCGCCACGCCCGCTCGTCGAGCGTCGGGATCGACAGGCACGCGCTGAAGCTTGCACGCCCTGCGATCTGCAGCATCAGTGGCAGGTCGCGCAGCAACAGCGGCGACTTGGTCAGCACCGAGCACGGGTTGGCGAAGTCGCGCATCGCCTCCCAAATCCCCACCATCAGCTTGTAGCGGCCCTCGACCCATTGATACGGATCGGTGTTCGTCCCGAGCGCCACATGCTCGCGTTTCCACGACGCGCGCGCCAGCTCTGCGCGCAGCGCCTCAGGCGCGTTGACCTTGACGACGATCTCCCGCTCGAAGTCGCGCCCCGCGTCGAAGTCGAGGTATTTATGGGTCGGGCGGGCGAAGCAGTAGGAGCATGCGTGACTGCAGCCCCTGTACGGGTTGATCGTCCAGCGGAACGGCATGCGCGATTTTGCGGGCACGCGGTTGAGCACCGAGCAGGCACGGACCTCGTAGAAGCGGGTCTCCAGCGCCTCGGGGGCGTCGAAGCGGCGCACGACCGCCTCCTCGCGGTATCCCGGCAGGCGTCGCTGCTCCTCCTCGGCCAGCGTCAGGTTGCTCCAGCGCACGAACATATGTTCTCATAGTCTTCAGACACCCGCTCGCGCGCGGGCTTCGCCTTCAGCTTCCCCCCGGACGCTTACCTCCTCCATACAAAGGTCTATGAAAGCCCTTACCCGCCTGTACGGGTCTGCTTAGGCAGGGGGCGCAGGATGGTTGGCGTCATCTCGCCTCCAGCACCGACAGTTCAGGGTTGCGCCGCGCGGCGGGGAAGCTCCTCCCGCCCCGCGGAGAGCCCTGGCTCAGCCCCCCGCTCGCGCCAACAGGCGTTCTGAGCCCGACAAGGTCTGACTCGTAGCCGCGACGATCTCCACCTCGACCAGCTCGCCGGACGTGGCGAGGCCGGTGAAGTTGACGGCCTTGTTGTGCCGGGTGCGGCCGCGCAACCGCTCGGGGTCGGTGCGCGAGGGGCCCTCGACGAGCACCTCGACTGTGCGCCCGACGAACCGCTCGGCGCGCTCGCGTGCGTGGCGGCGGACGACCTCGAGCAGGCGCTCCATCCGCTCGACCTTGACCGGGTGGGGTACCAGGCCCTCGGTCAGCTCCGCCGCCTCGGTGCCGCGGCGGGCGGAGAAGACGAACGTGAAGGCGCTGTCGTAACCGACGAGCTCCGCAACTTCGAGCGTCTCCGCGAAGTCATCCTCGGTCTCGCCCGGGAAGCCGACGATGATGTCGGTCGTGATCGACGCGTCGGGGACGTGCTCGCGGATCAGCGCGACGCGGTCGAGGTAGCGTTGGCGGTCATACGTGCGGCGCATCGCCTTGAGGATCCGCGAGGAGCCGGATTGCAGCGGCAGGTGGATGTGCTCGCAGACGCTCTGCAGCTCTGCATGGGCGCGGATCACGTCCTCGCGCATGTCCTTCGGATGCGGGCTCGTGTAGCGGATACGCTCGATCCCGTCGATCGCGTCGACGGCCGCGAGCAGCTCAGCGAACGTGGCGGGATCGTGTCCGGCGGAGCGCAGGTCGCGCCCGTAGGAATTGACGTTCTGCCCAAGCAGCGTGACCTCGCGTACGCCGTCTGCGGCCATTGCCTCGACCTCGGCGACTAGCTCTCCGAGCGGCCGGCTGACCTCGCGCCCGCGCGTGGAGGGCACGATGCAGTAGGAGCACGCGCAGTTGCAGCCGACGCTGATCTGCAGCCACGCCTGAAAGGGCCGCGCGCGGCGTGCGGGCAGCCGGCCGGTGAAGCCCTCGAACTCGAAGTAGCCCTGGGCGGTGAGCGAGTCGCTCGTGAGGAACTCGGCGAGCTTGTGCACCTGGCCGGGCCCGAACGCGACGTCGACGAACGGGAAGCGCTCGAACACCTCCTCCTTGACCGACTGCGCCCAGCAGCCGCCAACGCCGACGATCCGCTCTGGCCGTTCGCGCTTGAGCCGCTTGGCCTCACCGAGGTGGGAGAGGAAGCGGCTGTCGGCGGTCTCACGGATCGAGCAGGTGTTGAACAGAATCAGGTCGGCGCCGTCGCGCTCCGGCGCCTCCCCGTACCCAAGCGACTCGAGCATGCCCTTCATGCGCTCTGAATCGTGCTCGTTCATTTGACAACCGAACGTGGTTAGGTGATAGCAGCGCTTCACACGCCACAGATTAGCCGGGCCTATGCAGCAGCTACCGCCACGGCCGGTTCACTCGCTATCGGCACGGGCACGTCCTTGTCCCGGTCAATCGGCGTGACGAGGTCCTTGCCGATCCCGATCGCGGCGTAGATCTTCTCCTCGATCTCCTTGGCCATCGCGGGGTTCTCGTCGAGATGGGCCTTGGCGTTGCCGCGGCCCTGGCCGAGGCGGTCGTTGCCGTAGGAGAAGAACGAGCCGGACTTGGAGACGATGTTGTGCTCGAGGCCGAGGTCGATCAGACAGCCGGAGGTGGAGATGCCCTTGCCGTACTCGATGTCGAACTCGGCCTGGCGGAAGGGCGCGGCGACCTTGTTCTTGACGACCTTCACGCGCACGCGGTTGCCGACCGCCTCGGTGCCGTCCTTGAGCGTCTCTATCCGGCGGATGTCCAGGCGCTGGGAGGCGTAGAACTTCAGCGCGCGACCGCCCGGCTGGGTCTCGGGCGAGCCGAACATCACGCCGACCTTTTCGCGGATCTGGTTGGTGAGGATGCAGAGCGTCTGCGTGCGGTTGAGGTTGCCGGCGAGCTTGCGCATCGCCTGGGACATCATCCGCGCCTGCGCGCCGACGGTCTGGTCGCCCATCTGGCCCTCGAGCTCGACGCGCGGGGTGAGCGCGGCGACCGAGTCGATCGCGACGACGTCGACGGCGCCGGAGCGCACGAGCATGTCGGCGATCTCCAGTGCCTGCTCGCCGTAGTCGGGCTGGGAGACGAGCAGCTCGTCGATGTCGACGCCGATCTCCTTCGCGTACAAAGGGTCCATCGCGTGCTCGGCGTCGATGAACGCGCACACGCCGCCGAGCTTTTGTGCCTCGGCGAGGACGTGATAGATCAGCGTCGTCTTACCGGAGGACTCGGGGCCGAAGACCTCGACGATGCGCCCGCGGGGAACGCCGCCGATGCCGAGCGCGAGGTCGAGCGAGAGCGCGCCGGTCGGGATCGCGTCGCAGCGCACCTGCGCGCCCTCGTCGCCCATGCGCATGACCGTGCCCTTGCCGAACTCGCGCTCGATCTGCGTGAGCGCTCCCTGCAGGGCGGCGTCGCGAGCCTTGGCTGCCTTCTCCTGATCGGTCACAGGCATGGTCTTGCTCCTCCTGTCGAAGATGGATCGAGAAAGCTAGAGGTCGCATCGGACGGAACGTCTGTTCGTGTCGCCGCGGCGGCGGCGGGCTACAGGTTGGGGGCGCGCAGGACGGTGCCGAGCTCGCCTGTACGAACAGCTGTCGCAACAGTCTTGAATACTGCCTTACGTTAGTTAGACGTTCAGCAGCGCGCGGCGGATCATGTGCATCGCTACCGTCGTCGCGCGATCGCGCACGTCGGCCCGGCTACCAGGAAGGTTTATCGAGCGCGTGAGGAGCTCCCCGCCGGCCACTGCGACGCTCAGCCACACGAGGCCGACGGGCTTCTCCTCGGTGGCGCCGCCTGGTCCGGCGATGCCTGTGATTCCGATCCCCACGTCCGTGCGAAGGCGGGATCTTACCCCTTCTGCCAGCGAGACGGCGACCTGAGCGGAGACGGCCCCGTGGCGCTCGATCAACTCGCTCGGCACGCCCGCTTGAGCGACCTTGACGTCGTTGGCGTAGACGACAAGACCGCCCTTCACGTAGTCCGAAGCGCCAGAAGGATCGGTCAGCCGCGCGGCGAGCAGCCCGCCCGTGCACGACTCGGCCGTGGCGATCGTTCGCAGAGGACGAGACGCGTCTCCATGCAAGAGCACCGCGACCTGCTGATCGACCGTGCTGCCATCCTCGGAGAACAGCGTGTCGGCGTGGCGGCCCTTCACGACCTCCACAAACGCGTCGTACACCCCCTCGGCAGGGGGCTCATAGCGCGTGACGATCTCGACCTCACCCCGTTTCAAGCAGGTCGTGACCTCGAGACGGTCGAGCGCAACGCCCTCGCGTTCGGCGACGCGCAGCGTCTCGGCGATCTCAGACTCGGGGATCCCGAACAGTCGCAGCGTCCGCTGCCGGTACTCCACAGCGTCCCGCAACGCGTCGCGCAGCGCCTGTGTAGCGACGGCCTGCCCCCACATCGGCTGCAGCTCACGCGGCGGCCCGGGCAGCACCACCACCGTCGGCCCGCGCCCAGCCGCGCCTCCACCGCTTTCCTCGGCCGCCGGCACCACGAGCCCGGGCGCGGTGCCGACCGGCTCGAGCACGGTAGCGCCCCGGGGAACCATCGCCTGCTTGCGCGTCCCGGCCGCCATCGCCTCCCGATCGAGGTCCGGCCAGCGCTCGGCCAGCGGCCGCACGATCTCAGAAATCCGCCCCTCAAGGGCCACATCCAACTCAAGCGCGCGCCCCTGAAACCGCCCCACAACCGCGGCGGTAAGATCGTCGGCGGTCGGTCCAAGCCCCCCGCTGGTGAGGATCAAATCGACCCCCTCCTCAGCCAGGAAGCCAAGCGCGCGCTGCATGTCGGCCGGACGGTCCCCCACGATCGTCACATAGGCCAGCTCCACCCCGAGCTCGAGCAGTCGCTCCGCCAGCCACGGCCCGTTGCGATCGGCGACCCGGCCGCTCAGCACCTCGGTGCCGGTGATGACTATGCCCGCGCGCGCGCTCACGTACAGGTCGGCAGTTTCCCGGCCGCCAGCGGTTTGCGCCCGCCCCCCTTCGTGATCGAATAGCCAATCGCCTGACTCGAGGGAGGAACGCTCCGCGCCTGCCCATCCACGAACATCATGACCGAAGCGTTGCCGAGCGTGAGCTCGAAGCGTTTGGCGTGGAACGTCGGCGTTGTGGTGCCCGCGTGCAGTTCGGTGCCCGGGATCAGCTTGCGCCCGGAGTCGCCGATCAGACACACGTACACGGCGGCGGTCGGCCGCAGTGACAGCGCGACGAGAGTCGATGCGATTGCCGGGGCGTGGTGGATGGTGGCGTGCGCAGCCGCGTGGTGGCGCCCGTCGTGCTTTGCAGGGACCCTCGCCGAGGTGGAGGTCGTATGCGTCCCCGAGCCACCGCTGCCACCGGAGACGAGGCCCACGACCAGCAGCACGATCACGATCACGATCACGCCCACGACCGCCATGTAGGCGGGCGACGGTCGCGCGCCGGGGACGCGCACGCGCGCACGGGCGCTCTGGGGGGCCGAGACGATCGGCTCGAGCGCCGCCTCGCTGGGGCGCTCCTGGTGCAGACGGTATTCCTCCACGAGCGCCTTGCCGTCGAGGCCGAGCGCCTGGGCGTAGGTACGCAGGAAGCTCTTGACGAACGTCGGGCCAGGAAGCAGGGACCACTCTTCGTTCTCCAGCGCGCGCAGGTACTTGGCCCGGATCTTCGTTTGCGCCTCGATCTCGGACACGTCGATGCGCGCGCGCATGCGGGCCTCGCGTAGAGTCGATCCGATCTCGGGCATGTCGGTCAAGAGGCTACCGCGCGCCCGTCCCGGCTCAGTCGCTGAGCGTGGTGGCCGGCTGGGCGGACGGGGACTCCAATGCGGCGAGCACACGGGGAAGGTCCGCCTCGGCGATCAGCACCTGCCGCGGCTTTGAGCCCTCATAGCCGGAGATGACGCCGCGCCGCTCGAGCATGTCGATCATCCGTCCCGCGCGGGTGTAGCCGAGGCGCAGGCGGCGCTGCAGCATCGACGTGGAAGCGGTCTGCATTTCTGCGACGAGCGTGATCGCGTCGCGCAGCAGCGGGTCCTCGTCGGGGTCGAACTCGTCGGGGGAGCTCTCGGGCTCTGCGGGCTCGACCTCCTCGAGTAGCTCTTCGCGCAACTCAGGCTCGCCCTGCTTGCGCCACAGCTCGGTCAGCTTCGCGATCTGCGCCTCGTCGATATAGGCCCCCTGGATCCGCTGCAGCCGCGAGGAGCCGACGGGGTTGAAGAGCATGTCGCCCTGCCCGAGCAGCGACTCGGCGCCGTTCTGGTCGAGGATCACGCGCGAGTCGGTCTGCGAGGAGACCGCGAAGGCGATCCGCGACGGCACGTTCGCCTTGATCATGCCCGTGATCACGTCGACGCGCGGGCTCTGGGTCGCAAGCACGAGGTGGATGCCGACCGCGCGCGCCTTCTGCGCGAGACGGATGATCGAGTCCTCGACGTCGGCCGGCGCGACCATCATCAGATCCGCGAGCTCGTCGATCACGCACAGGATGTAGGGCAACGGCGCTTCGCCGCGCTTGGCGCGCGCTTTGTTGAGCTCGACGAGGCTCCGTGTGCGCGCCATCGACATGATTCCGTAGCGCTGCTCCATCTCCTTGACGAGGTTCTGCAACGCGTTCGCGGCCATCCGCGGACTCGTGATGACGGGCGTCAGCAGATGTGGGATCGACTCGTAGTGGTTGAGCTCGACCTGCTTGGGGTCGACCAGCACGAGCCGCACCTCGTGCGGGGTCGCGCGCAACAGGACGCTCGAGAGCATCGCGTTGATCGCGCCCGACTTGCCCGCTCCGGTCGTGCCCGCGACGAGCAGGTGGGGCATCTTCGCGAGGTCCGCGCCGATCGCCTTGCCGGCGACGTCCTTGCCGAGCCAAACCGTCAGCGGCGACCAGTCCTTCGGCGGCTCCTGGTAGACGTCACCGAGGCGCACGATCTTGCGATGGGCGTTCGGCACCTCGACCCCGACCGCCTGCTTGCCGGGGATCGGCGCGAGGATGCGGATGTCGGTCGCCGCCAGCGCGTAGGCGAGATCGTCCTTCAGCTGGGCGACCTTTGCGACCTTCGTGCCGGGTGCCAGGCGCAGCTCATAGCGCGTGATGTGGGGACCGGCGACCGTGCCGATCACCTTCGCCTGCACGCCGAAGTGCCCGAGCGCCTCGGTCAGGGAGCTCGCCGTGCGCTCCTGCCCGGCGGTGTCCGGGCGCGACTGCTCGCCGGTCGAGCGCGTCAGCAGCCTGTTCGTGTCCGGGAGCTCCCACACGAAGCTCGGGTCGTCGGTGACCTCACCGCGCAGCCTGCCCTGCGGCGTGAGCATGCTCGAATCGACCTGCTCGGCCGGCTCCGCGCGGGCCACGCCCGGAGTCTGTGACTCCTCGGCCTCCGCGGCGAGGTCCTCAGCGGCGGCCTCGGCCGCGAGATCGGCCGCGGCGTCCATCGTCTCATCCCCGTGCGCGTCGCCGTCGAGCCTCCCTTCCCACGGCTCCGGGTGCGCTGCGCGCGCGAGATCTCGCGGTGGCGCTTCCACGTGCGTCGAGCGCACGATCAGCTCACCTTCGTCGGGCTCGGGAGGCGCAAGCGCCGGCGGAGCTGCGTAGCGGTGCTCGGCGGTCGCGACGCGCGCGCGCACCAGCCGCGTCGTGTCGAGCAGCCCGCTGCCGGTCGCGCGGATCGCCGCCGCGAGCGAAGCTCCGGTCAACAGCGTCACGCCCACGAGAAACAGGAAGATCACGAGGATGTCGACGCCGAGGCTCTGCACGAGCCGGTGCGACGCCTGATAGAGCGCCTCGCCCGCGACGCCGCCGTGCGCCTGCAGGAACGCCGACGACCACGAGCCCGCTTGCCCGGCGCTCGAGCGCTCCGGCCCCGAGCTGACTCCGAGGGTGCCCGCGGCCAAAGCCAGCACGATCGACGCCGACAGGCAGATCGCGCCGGTGCGCAGCGGGCGAAGCGCCGGCCACACCGGGCGCAAGAGCAGCGCCCCGCCGCCGACGACGAGCGCGATCGGTGCCAACCCCCGCGCCCTGCCGACCCCCCAGCCGAGCGCCACCGCGAGCCCGTGACCGGCGCGGCCGCCGTTTCCCCCTCCCCACAGCACGAACGCCAGGAACACGCCGACGGCGATCAGCGCGAGGCCGATCACGTCGCGTTGGCGCTGGTTCAGCTCCGGCAGCCGAGGGATCCCGAATGGCAGCGAGAGCCCGCCGCTCCCCCATCCGCCCCTGCCACGGCGACGGCTGCGGCCGCGTGGGCCTGCCTTGCGCCGCGCGGGTGCTTTGCGGATCGGAGATAGGCCGGCTGTCTTGGACTTGCGCACGGGCGCGCGTTTGCGGGCAGAAGCCATCTCGCGCAACTTCGACGTCGCCGCGCGAGAACCTCCCCCCGACTCACTGAGATCGACACGTCTTTCTCCGGCAGAGGGCCGCCGGCTCCCTTACGATTGCTTTACTCCGCATCGCTTACATAAAGAGCCAGCTCATGAACGACTTCTCCCGTGCACCACGCGTCTTGGTCGTCGAGGACGACGAGGACATCGCCCAGGCGCTCCAGCGCTCGCTGCGCATGGAGGGCTATGAGGTAAGGACCGTCGCCGACGGTCGTGCCGCGCTCGAGCACGAGCGCGCGTTCGCGCCCGACCTCGTGATCCTCGACCTGGGCCTACCCGAGATCGACGGCCTCGAGGTCGCCCGCTCGCTGCGCGACGGCGACGACGTGCCGATCCTGATTCTCACCGCCCGCGACGCGCTCGAGTCGCGCGTCGAGGGCCTCGACGCAGGCGCGGACGACTACCTGGTCAAGCCGTTCGAGCGCCAGGAGCTGCTCGCGCGCATGCGCGCGCTTCTGCGCCGCCGCCCGCCGCGCGGCTCGGCACCGCTGCGAGTGTCGGACCTGTCGCTGAACGTCGACACGCACGAGGTGGTACGCGGCGAGCGCACGATCGAGCTCACCCAGCGCGAGTTCGAGCTGCTCGAGTACTTGATGCGCAACGAGCGGATCGTGATCTCGCGCCAGCGCCTGCTCGACGAGGTCTGGGGCTATGACCCGTTCTCGACGACCAACACGATCGAGGTGTTCGTCTCGAACCTGCGCCGCAAGCTCGAGGCCGAGGATGAGCCCCGCCTCTTGCACACGATCAGAGGGGCCGGTTACGTCCTTCGCGCATAACCTGCGCCGCGGCGTGGAGCGCCTGTCAAGCAGCTTCGACCGGCTGCCGATCCGCGTGCGCTTGGCCGGCGTATCGGCGCTGCTGACGTTCGTGATCCTGTGCGCGTTCGCGACCGCGATCGGCTCGCTGACCGTGCACCGCATCCGCGCGGACTTCAACCGCGACGTGCAGGAGACCGCCGAACAGCTGCCTTCGCAGCTGAACATCAGGGTCAACGCGGCTTTCCAGATCGTCGCAATCCAGCCGCCGTTGTCGGACTTCGCCTCGCGCCCCGGCCACGCGGCGATCAAGATCTTCACGCTCGGCGGCGTCACGGTCGCCGGGGAACCGAAAGACGCGCCCTCACTCGGGCCGCCGCAGGCAGGGGCGGTCACCGTGCACGGGTACCGCGTCATCAGCCGCCCCGCGCTCGTGCGTTTCAACGAGACTGGCGAGGCGATCGGCCAGGTGATCGTGCAGTATGGCCGCCGCGTGTCTGATACGGAGGCGACCGTCAAGCGCGTCGAGCTGTTCCTCGTGCTCGGCGTGTTCGCCGGTACCGGCCTCGCGTTGCTCGCGGGCGTGGCGATCGCGCGACGCGCGATGGCGCCGATCGCACTGCTGACCTCAGCCGCGGCCGAGATCGCGCGCACCCGCGACCCGTCGCGCACGGTGCCCCAGTCAGAGGCCGAGGACGAGGTCTCAGAGCTCGCGCGCACACTCGAGGGGATGCTCCACGAGCTCGACGCCGCGCGCGCGGAAACCGAGTCAATGCTCGCGCGCCAGCGGCGCTTCGTCGCCGACGCCTCACACGAGCTTCGCACCCCGCTGACGAGCGTGCTCGCGAACCTCGAGCTGCTCGCCGACCGATCAGAGATCGGCCAGCTTCCCGGCGAGCTGGGCGAAGCCGCGAGCTCCGCGCTGCGCTCCTCCCAGCGGATGCGCCGGCTCGTCGCCGACCTGCTGTTGCTCGCCCGCACCGACGTCGGGCGGGTAGTCGCGCACGAGCCGTGCGATCTTGCCCAGATCGTGGTCGAGGCAGCCGGCGAGCTCGGCCCGGTCAGCACGGCGCACGACATCTCCCTCAACGTCCAGCCCGCCGTGGTCGAGGCCTCGCGTGACGAGCTGCACCGCCTGACGATCAACCTGATCGAGAACGCCCTGCGCCACACCCCGCCCGGAACCGAGATCCGGGTCTCCACGCGCTTGGCCGGTAACGACGACGCGGCTGATACAGATGGCGCGAGCCTCTCCGCTCCGGCTGCGGGCCCCTCCGTGCCGGGCGCTCGGGCCGAGCTGGTCGTCGAAGACAACGGCCCGGGCGTTCCCACGGAGCTGGCGCCAACACTATTCGAGCGCTTCGTCCGCGGCGCCGGCGACCGCGGCGGCTCGTTCGGGCTCGGGCTCGCGATCGTACGCGCGGTCGCCGAGTCACACGGGGGCTCAGTCCGACTGGAGAGCCACGAGCGGGCACACGGCCTGGAGGGCCGGGTCGGCGCCCAGTTCGTAGTCGACCTGCCGGCTGTGGCGGGAACCCTTGCACCCGAACGATCACGCGCTGCGCAGTCCGCGAGTTGATTCGGTTCATCGAAGGCGCAGGCGCCTCCGATGAACCGCGCTGACCGACGACAAACCTCGATCGAGCACACCGCAAATCGCGGACACCGTCAAACAGGATGGCTCACTCTATATCGTCTTCAGCCCACGCGGCCCACACATTAGTCCAGGCCTTGGTGGAGTTGCCTTCGCCCCAATGCCCCTTACCTTCGTGCTCTTCGGGAGACGTCGGATCGTGACCCCAGCCGTTTTCACCACGCACACACTGGTGCCGGCGCACGCGGCGAACATATGCAGCTGGTTTCGTAGACAGACCGTGCGCGCTAGTTTCGCCTTCAACTTCGCCCTCTTCGTGCAGCGGCTGAAGCAAAACCCCACTTTCTAGATGCCCATCGTCCCCTTCCGCTTCGGCGCCTCTATGATACGACGCGTATTCGTATCCGCCTTCTTCTTCATATTCTTCCCATTCTTCCCATTCTTCCCCTCCATACTGAGGGCCAGCCACCATCGCAGCCTCTTCGGCGGCTTCTCTCGCCGCAGCTTCAGCGGCTGCTCTGGCCGCGGCTTCGCGTGCGGCTTCGCGGGCGACGATTTCCTGGCCCACCGCGTTTAGCGACGCGGTAACCGATTCTGAAAAACCCCACGTGAATTCACCACTGGGATCCAAGCTGTTTACGGGATCGCCAAAGGTGTATGTATAAGCGTTTGCAGAGCCGCCTGGACGAGGGTCGGGCTGAAGGAAGCGACCCAGCTGTGGTACGTAGGATCGCGCTCCCATCTCAACCACGCCCGAAGGCAGTTCAGTCGGAAGCTCGAGCGCACCTAGCCACGAGTATTTAGATGGCAAATTGTTAGTAGGCACGCCAAACTCACTCGTATCCTGCTGCGAAGCAAGCGAGGTCGCAGTTTCCGACAGGTAAGCAGTGGCGATGATATCGCCATGAAGGTTAGTGAGCTGAAGTACCGGAGCTTCTGTATTGCTTTGGATAGCCGCGAGGCCACCGCGAATGTTCAAAATATTGCGCATAGTTTCACCAGAGGTATTGGCAGTCCAGGCAGGAGCGTTACCGGACTCCATATAGTGGTTGATTACGTCGGAAACCTTTTTACCCGTCGAGACTATTTCCCGCGCACGCCCAGCAGGATCCAGATTATAGCCAATAGTCTCACCATTCTGGGTCTGACTCGCCAGCTGATTATCGCTGTAGTAGGTGCTCGTAAGTTCCGCCGGTTCTGAGCCTCCAGCGTCGGCCGCGGGAAGATTCGTGATATTGCCAAACGTGCTGTAGACCACTCCCGCGTCGACAAGACGGTTGGCGGCGTCGTAAGAGTGGGTTTCGACCGTGCCCCCTTCAGTCGCGCATTCATTTTTGGCATTGGGTTCACGCGTCGTCAGACTCGTACGGTTGGCTTCTTCGTCATATGCGTAGACACGTGTCGTGCATCCTTTACCGGTCGGCGTGTTCTGCACCTGCGTCAACCGCCCGGCCGCATCGTAGATATATGCCTGATGGGAAAAGGTACTTGTCTGTTCGAGCCACTGTCCATGAATAGAGGGAACAACCGTATCAGTGAACCACTTACATTTTTCTTTTTCTTCAGTACAATCTATTGTCTTTTTATATTCCAGTCCAACGGGTGTATCAACTGGATTGTACGTATAAATGGCGTTCATCCCATTTGGATAACTTTCCGTCAGTAAATTACCTTCGGAATCATACGTCGCGGTGAACTTTAGTTTGGTGGTCCCGTATTCGTCAAGCAATTCGATCGGAAGACCGGTTGTTTCGCTATAGGTAAATGTCCGTGTGCCTTTCCCATCATTGGTCTTCTTTATACGTCCGTCGATATCGTATTCATACGTGGTCGTGCCTTCGTCGGCATCTGTGTATGTTTCAAGCTGTCCACGCGTGTTGTACACACTCGTAATCGTCTTTGTTTTACCTTCGGTCGTCGTACTCTGCTTTTCCAAAGCCCCGGTTTTTCCGTTGTATTCGTCAGTGACGGTGGGCAGCGCGGTACCGACGGTAGAACTGGTGGTCATCGTCTTAGGACGTCCCGCCGCGTCATACGTGGCAGTTTTCGTGCGTTTTGCCGAGCCGACGGTTTCCGTAGTCGTTTCAGGCTCATCCCAAACATTGTATGTCGTAACATTGACCGGGAGTTCCGGCAGGCCACTCGTGCCGGGCTGAACAGCCGGCTCTGTCTCGCACGGTAGATTGGCCCATTCTGGATGGTTTTGGCAGGTAATGATTTCGGATTCGCCTTTGGCGGTGTAATAGATAGTCTTCTTGTCGTGTGCGCCTTCATTGCCAGAACGTGGGGCTGGCGTCCACTCAGAAATACGGTTGTTCGAGGCATCTGCTACATAAATGGTTCCGGTGGGTCCAACCGCAACATCACCGGGTTCAGAAAGCTGGCCGTTGCCCAAGCCTTTGCTCCCAAAGGCAATCAGGAAGGTCCCCGACCGAGTGAACTCCTCGACGCGCCCGTTGAGAATATCTGTCACATATAAGTTCCCGGAAGGATCAGCGCCAATTCCACCCGTCAGGTTGAATTCCCCGTTGCCTGTGCCATTGGAGCCAAACTTGCCTACATATTCCCCTTTTTCGTTGAACTCCTCTACACGACTATTGTTCTCGTCGGTAACGTATATAACACCGCCGTCGACGATCAGATCGGCGGGACCGTTGAATTGTCCGTTACCAGTCCCTCTCGTTCCGGCCCTGCAGCCGCTCGTGCAGTTCTCAAATTTTTCTTCGCCGTTGCCGACGCCAAACCCGATCGCTTGCATAAATGCGCCAGCCGAAGAGAACTCCTGTAGACGGCTGTTCGCGTAATCCGTCACCCACAGGTCACCTTTTGCGTCCAACGCCACTCCGTTGGGTTCTTTGAACTGGCCCGCGCCGCCACCGGCGATACCGGCTTTGCAGCTGCTTTTGCAAACCTCGAATTCTTCTTTTCCATTGCTGACACCAAACCCAAAGGTCTCGACGAATTCACCTTTTTCGTTCCACTCATCGACACGGTTGTTGTGGTTATCACCTACGTACACGACACCCGTACTATGGTTAATTTCTATGGAGACAGGCTCATTGAATTGATTGCCTTCCGCTCCCCAGGACCCGTAGCTATGCATAAACGTGCCGCTGGCGGAGAACTCCTCGATTCCGTTCCCGTACGCACTGGCAACCCACACGTCGCCGTGAGCATCGATCGCATCCCCCGTTGGGTACGAAAGCTTTTCAATTTCAGACCCCGTATTACCAAACTGACTACTAAATACTGGGACGGCCGGCGCCGGCTCCCACATCTCGACTCGCGAGTTGCCAGTATCGACGACATACACATTGCCAGCCGAATTGACCGCGATACCTTCCGCTTCTTTTATCTGTCCGTTACCGGAACCTTTGGATCCAAATTGGGCGCGATATTCACCCGTCTCGCTGAACTCCTCGACGCGACCGTTCCCGGGGTCGCCCACATACAGCACCCCAGAGGTTGGGTCCACTGCGATGCCGTACGGGTAGTCGAACTGCCCGTTACCGGTTCCCTCCGAGCCGAACTGTCCGATATACGACCCGGACTTCGACAGCTCCTCAACGCGATCATTGCCAGAATCCGTCACATATAGATTACCCGCAGAAATCGCAACGCCGACGGGTTCCTTGAACTGACCGTGTTCAGACCCTTTGGAGCCATACGTGGCGAGGAATTTACCTTCGTTCGAGAACTCCTCGAGACGGTTATTGGCGTGATCGACGACCCACACGTTGCCGCTACCATCGATCGCAATGCCCAGCGGTCCGTTGAATTGGCCGCTGCCGGAGCCGGCGATGCCGGCTTTACAACTGGTTTTGCAGATCTCCGCTTCTTCTTTGCCATCGCTTACCCCGAAACCGAAAGTAGCAACAAATTTACCTTCGGTCGTGAGCTCCTCCACTCTATTATTGTGGCCGTCAGAGACATACACGTCGCCAGCACCCTGATTTACGGCGATACCGCCCGGACTAGAAAACTGCCCGGCACCAGAGCCTTCCGAGCCATACGCCGCGACGAATTTGCCTTCTGGCGAGAACTTCTCAAGACGATCGTTGCCATGGTCCGTCACCCACACGTCCCCAGCCGCGTCGACGGCATCCTCAGCCGGATAGATGAACTGTCCGTTTTCCCAGCCATAGGAGCCGAACTGGGACGCATATACCGGCGCGGAGGGCAAATGACTACCGGAATCCTCCGGAGTCCGAGCTTCTATGACGTTACCAGTATTTTTGTCATACAGAGTGGTATGAGCAAGATTCAAACCACCGGGGTCCGTAAGTACAGACGTCGGCTTGCGTAGCTTCCAGCCGAGACCTTCTTGACCGCTGTACAAAATTTCAGTCGTACGCTTATCTTCTTCTTTGCCACTCGCAAGGGCGGATTCTGTCGTCTTCGTCACAAGATGATAAGGACCGCCTTCCGACGGAGCTTCTTTGTTATAGCTGTAAACCTTGTCGGCCCTGGCCAACACCTGGGTGCCGCTGACCAGCTTAACCGTGTGTTGGGGTCCTAGCGTACTCAACAGTTCTGTGCCCGGTTCGCTCCCTTTTTCTTCGTAGGCATTCTCGGTGTCGAGCAACTTTGACATTTCGGCAGACTTGCATTTGGTTTTGGATTCGCAACCTTCTTTCAGCGCGGTCGCTTGATTGTCTGGGCTCAGCGTCCTTACAACATCGTTATACGAATTGTATTCGGTGGTAGACACCCCACGACTTGGGCTAACAGTGTTAACGGTCTTATCCTTTGAATCAGTGTATGTAAACGAAGCACGTTTATAGTCGGTCGCGGGCCACCCCATCGGTTCATCCGGCGGGAAGATCGCCATACCTTCCGTCGGGTCGTCCGTCTGCCCCCACTTTTCCACTTCTTCTTTCGTCAACGTGGGCAGTCCTGTGCCGGAAGTGGGAATGCCATACTCGAGGGTGGTCCCTGGTCCGGGAGCGTAGCGGGTTCCTTCTGTGGGAACGGTCGCTTTAATCTTCCCGACCTTGCTCGACGCGGCGTCGACGAACCATACATTTTCGTCGGGGCCCGCAGTGATCCCCCATGGACTACTACCTGATGGCAGGGAATACTCCGTGACTACACCCGAGGTCGTAATCTGTCCAATCTTATTTGCGCTGTCAGTAAACCAAATGTTTTTATTTGGTCCCGTGGTGATTCCAGACGCGTCGCTCCCCGACGGTAAGGAGTATTCCGTGATAGAGCCAGAGGTAGTTATCTTTCCAATCTTATCTGTACCGCCCTCAGCAAACCAAAGGTTTTCGTCCGGTCCCTTTGTTATTGCACTTGGGTCACTCCCGGATGGTAGAGAATATTCGGTAACTGCGCCCGAGGAAGTGATCTTGCCTATCTTACTTGTTCCCCCATCTGTAAACCACGCATTCCCGTCTGGACCAGCGGTTATTCCGACGGGATAACTACCTGTGGGTAGTGAGTATTCTTTGATTGACCCAGACGTATTGATCTTGCCTATCTTGCTGGTTCCCTGATTTGTAAACCAGACATCACTTTCCGGACCTGCAGTCATCCCGGTAGTCTCGCTACCTGAAGGTACGGAATATTCGGAAATAGCATCAGACGAGATATTGATCTGGCCAACCTTGATCTCTCCGCCGAGCGTAAACCACACGCTATTGCTACCAGTAGGCCCTGCTGTGATTCCATGTGGATTGCTATAGTCCAATAACGAGTATTGAGTAAGAACGCCCGCCGTGGTCATCTTCCCGATCTTGCCCACCGCGAACTCCGTAAACCAAAGATTTTTGTCCGGACCTAAAGCAATTTGGACGGGATTGCTATGTTCAGGCAAAGCGTATTCTGTGAGTTCGTAAGTATTTAGCACCTTTGCGCTAGCAGCACTTGCAACTGTAACGGTACCGTCACCATTAGCTGCGCTTACCGCCGCCACTAAAGTGTGTCCGATATCGTTTTCCGTGACCTTGTAGTTTGCGTTGATCGCTCCAACTATCGGTGTACATTCTTTTCCTGCAGAGTTGCAGTCCTCCCATTGGTAACTGTAGGCTACAGGGCTGTTGCTCCATGTTCCGTTCGATACACCCATCGTCACACCTAGCACCGCAGCGCCCGAGAGTTTTGGCGCTTCGGTGTTTTTGGCTTCTTCACCGTTCCACACACCCGCCGAAATCGGTGCCTGCGTCACCTTTAGAAGTCGGCCGGTGCTCGGGTCCCCCGCAATTTGCCCGTACGTAAACGCCCAGGTCTCCTGCCCCGGAGGACTGAGGGCGGTGACATGCCCTTCAGTGTCATAACCAAAAATCGTCTTAAGTTCGGGAGAGACCCTTGGATCCCACTCTGCACGTAGCTTGCCTTGCCCATCGTAGGCATACATTGCGACGGGCACCGGTTTCATTTCTTTGCTGGTTGGGTTATAGGCCGTGAACAGGACTTCCATCAGCCTTCCGTTGTATTCGCCCCACTCGCTCTCTTTTTCACCAGCGCCGGTTTTGGTCGCATACCTAAACGTAAGCGCCCGACATCCTTTTTCAAGTGTTTCTTTTTTTTCTACTTGGGAAACACATAACATACCAAGAGGTACAGGAGCAAGCGCCTCTATCGGCCTCGTTACGTTTCCAACGGTTTCATAAAAATATCTGACGGTCTGAGACGCGAGTTGCCCTTCCTGCGTAGTCGGTCTCCATAGACTTCCTGTCGGTCCGCTGGGGGAAGTAAACTTGGTAGTGGTGTCGCTCGCAGCGTCCTTGAGCACGTATTCCGTCCGTTCTCCTTTTCCGTTCTTTATTTCGGACAGCGTCAGATTTATGTCGCCCGGCGGAGAAGTAAAGCCGCCTTTTTCATTCGTCGTAAACGTAGACTGTCCACCGTTTGCAGCAGTAAGCGTGGCGTTCCCGTTTGGAAGTCTCGTGATGCTTTCCTGGCCGCCGATGCTCAAGCTCCACTGCGGCCCAAGCGGACCTTCAGTTCCGGCTGTCAGGTAGCGAGAACGGTATGTCCTTCCTACTGTCAGACTCGATCCTGGGGCGCCAATCGATACATCCGTCGCACTCAAACTAAGCTGGCCCGACTGTGGGGCAACGGAACCGGGACCCACCGATACGGGGGTGCTGCGATACTCTTTAAGGCTCCGTACTTCTTGTTCGACGTTCCCGGCGTTGTCAGTTGCGGTCACCGTGAGTTTATGTTCTCCAGCGCCGTATTCTCCGCCGTTGACGGACCATTCGCCTTTTGCGGTACACGGTCCCGGCGAGCAAGAGCCATTAGCTTTACCGATTTCGTGCCCATCGATCGCTAGCGCGATCGATTTTACTCCAGAGCTAGGAGTCGAGCCAGATCCGTCGGTCGCTTCGACCTTGACAGTCCGTGTTCCTTCTCCAATTTCATTGCCGCTGCCTAGGCCTGTGAGGACGACGTTGTGAGGAGCGGAGTTATCGATGTAGACCGTTGTTGAGATCGTCGCATCGGTTGTTTTTGTATCTGTCGCATTGCCCCCACCAAAGGTGAGCGTGTCCTTCCCTTCAGGGAGTCCGGATAGGCTTCCCGAAAAGCTCTCTTCCCGCGGACAGATAACACCTTCGCACGCTGCACTGGATGGATAGGGATACGATTTACTAACGCTCCAACTGGGTTCATTGGACGAAGTAAAGGCAACTTCGCTGATTCCAATACCGGGGTCGACGGCGGTTCCCTTGGCCACGGCCGCGGCGCTGTTTACCCAGTGTTCGCTGCCGTACAAAGCATTTTGACGTCCTTCGACTTCTTTGTCCGTCGTATCGAGACTGACAGTAGAGTTTCTGGTTTGAACGATGGCCACATACGCGCTGTACAATTCCGCGTTCATCGTATAGTTGCCCGATTGGCTCGCAAACTGGATCAAACTCATGTTGTTTGACGCAATTTCTGAAGTTACTTCGCTAGGAACGGCACATTTTGAGAGAATACAGAATTCCCATCCTGGATAATATTCTTCGTTGAATGCACCCGTACGGATTTCCAGCGGAGATTCATTGCTGCCCGTGTGCACCTTGTTGCGAATTTGGGCCTGGTCTTCAAATCCGTGGCCTTCGTCGCCAAAGGAAGACTCGACGTGAACGTCATAAATCGCCGATTCACCTTGCGTTTCGTAGTCAAATCCGCCCCATTCCCCTCTTTCATATCCTGGCAATTCTCCTGCTTCGTGATAATCCCGTAGGCCTCTGGCTTCCGAAAAATGGAATGGTCCTTCGTGCCCATTTGATGTGTCTACCCTCCACCGGCTTTTATATGTAACACCGTTATGGATTTCCTTTACCTGTGTATCGTCGACGACCGGGTCGACTATGACCGGATACTGATATTCGTCGCTAGTGACGCCAATTGCAAGCACTATCGTGTGACCCGCGACACTCATAGAGACTGGTATTGCGACACCAGCAGCGTCTTGGGCGCTAGGGGCAGGTACGACAGCGATTTCTTTGCGTCCATCCAACACGGCGATGGCGCCTGAGCTCGACTTCTGCACCAGGCGGGCGCCTAGGGGTGTTTTCACCCGGAAATACAGCTTCCCCGGACTTTTTGGCGAACGCAAAACCGCATCGATCTCGAACCCTGCCGTCGTTGGCTTCACATCGGTATCGGTATCGACTTGCGTGTTTGCATACAAAACGGTGACACCATCTGCGGCCCCGGCGGCACCGACGAGCGGAGCACCCCGAGCATCGACTGGCGTAATCGAAACACCGTCTCCGGGCAGCTGTACGCCAGTGCTCAGCCGCTTAGGGATTTTCACCGCGACGTTTGACACGATCGGCTCATAGTCGTTGCCGGCATCCCTCAGACCAAGATCGATCGGCGCAAAACGACCGGGTAAGGCTTCTTTTGCCATCGGCTCCAGCGATTCGACCGTTCCATGCTCGCCGCCTGGCAGCGCCACCGTGACCGCATTGCTGGCCACATACTTCAAGATCCGATCGCCCGCAGGTAACTTCGGGGGACCACCGGCAGGTTCATCCACCACTCCAGGGAACGCTTCGCGAGTCACGCGCGCGGCTTGCGCACTAGCCAGATGCTCGAACTCCGTCCTCGACCGCAGCCGCGCGACGTACGCCCCGGAGCTGTTGCGCTCCGCCTGCCGCGCATCTTCCATTTGCTGACCCTGGTCGAGCTGCTGCACCGCCGGCACGACCAGGGATTGAAGGGCCATCGTCGAAGGCGAACCCACAGGGAAGACAGAAGCCGTGGCGACACCGCCGCCCCCGACGTCAAGAACCCCGAGCGCCACCCACACGATGAAACTCAAAGCGCACACACCTGCACAGCACGCCAGCCGGCGTGTCCCTCGAATGTTCATCACGATGGGCCCTACCTCCCCCTGATCTCGACGGGCACGGCGCCCGCCTAAGCGACGAGTCGTGTAGCGAGGAAGATCAGTAACACGTTTAGACCTTGCGTGTCAAGGTTTAATGACAGTAGGTCCAAAAATTGTGCGTCCGCTTGACAGTACTTAGATTTAGATCGATAGAACTTGAGCCAAAGTTCCCATAATTGATGTATTTATTTTCACCTGACGACTATATTTCGGCAAGTGGTGAAACGTAATCGGCCAATGTTCGCGCCGATCCGTTCGGGCTCCCCCGAAACGGTCCGCGAACCAGGGCGTGGCCGGGCAAGCGAGGCAAGGACGCAAGGAGCGTGGCGTGCTGCGCACGCGAGCGGCTAAGGACAGAGCATCGCGCCGCGCGGCGGCGGCCTGGCTACACCTCGACGACGACCGGCAGCACCATCGGACGGCGCTTCAACCGGTCGTAGACGAGCTTAGCGAGGTCGTCGTGGAGCTCCTGCTGGAGCACGTCCACCGCGCGGATGTCCTCCTTCGCCGCCCGCGCGAGCGTCGTGTCGACCGTCGCCCGGATCTCCTCGAGCAGCTCGTCGGCCTGGTCGAGGAACGGCACGCCACGGAAGATCACCTCCGGGTCGACGACCGAGCGCCCGTCCTGCTCGGCGATCGTGACGACGACGATGAAGATGCCGTCGGCTGAGAGCATCCGCCGGTCGCGCAGGGCGACGTCGGCCATGTCGCCGATCTCGACGCCGTCGACGAAAATCATCCCCGACTGCTCCGCCTTGCCGAAGCGCGCGCCGCGCGCGTCGATCTCGAGCGGCAGCCCGTTCTCGCCTTGGAAGATGTCCTCCGGATCGACCCCGACTGCCTCAGCTAGCTGGGCGTGCAGCCGCAGCCGCTTGAAGTCGCCGTGGAACGGCATCACGTAGCGGGGCCTGGTCAGGTTCAGCATCAGCTTGACCTCCTCCGCGTAGCCGTGGCCGGAGGCGTGCACGGGCGCGTCGCGGGGCGTGATCACGTCACAGCCGATGTGGTAGAGCCGGTCGATCGTCTCGTTCACCGCGCGCTCGTTGCCGGGGATCGGCGTGGCGGAGAACACGACCGTGTCGCCGCCCTTCAGCTCGACCTGGCGATGGTCGCGGTAGGCCATCCGCCGCAGCGCGCTGAGCGGCTCGCCCTGGGAGCCGGTCGAGATGATCACGACGCGATCGTCAGGCAGGTCTGAGATCTCGCGCGGGCCGACGAGCATGCCGTCGGGGACCTCGATGTGGCCGAGCGTGCGCCCGATGCCGACGTTCTTGCGCATCGAGCGTCCGACCAGCGCGACCTTGCGCCCGAGCGCCTCGGCGGCATCGACGACCTGCTGGACGCGGTGGATGTTCGACGCGAAGCTCGTCACCACGATCCTCCCCTCGCAGCGGGCGAACACCTCCTCCAGGTGCGGGCCGACGACCGACTCCGACGGCGAGAACCCCGGCCGGTCGACGTTCGTCGAGTCGCCGCACAGCAGCAGCACGCCCTCGCGCCCGAGCTCCGCCAGGCGCGAGACGTCCGCCGGCTCACCGTCGACGGGCGTCTGGTCGAACTTGTAGTCGCCCGTGATCAACACCGTCCCGAGCTCCGTACCGAGCGCGACCGCGGAGGAGTCGGGGATCGAGTGGGTCATGTGCACGAGCTCGAGCTCGAACGGACCGAGCTCGAACGCCTCGCCGGGTGAGACCTCGTTCAGCTCCGAGTCGCGCAGCTTGTGCTCGTCGAGCTTCGACCTAGCCATCGCGATCGTCAGCCCGCCCCCGTACACCGGCGGGGCGTAACCCTCGGCGCCGAGCTCGCGCAACACCCACGGCAGCGCGCCGAGATGGTCCTCGTGGCCATGTGTGATCACGATCGCCTCGATGTCCTTCGCGCGCTCGCGCAGATATGAGAAGTCGGGCAGCACGAGGTCGATCCCGACCATCTCCGGCGTCGGAAAGCGCAGACCGACGTCGACGACCACGATGCGGCCGTCCTGCTCGACGACCGTCATGTTCTTGCCGATCTCCCCCAGCCCTCCGAGGGGCAGGACGCGCAATGAGCTCACGCGTGCGGCACCTGAGTCGAAGCCGTGGTCGGCGCCCGTGCGCTCTCGTCGCTCAAAAGCCCATGGCGCTCGAGCATTGCTCGTACCGCCTCCGTCTCCTCCGTGGTCGCGTCGACGATCGGCAGCCGCGTCGTGCCGGCGTCATAGCCGAGCAGGTTCAGCGCGGCCTTCGTGCATGTCGGGCTCGCCGTCATGAAGAGGGTCTCGTAAACATCCTGCAGCGAAGCGTCGATCTCCGCGCGGTGCTGCGGCTCATCGACCATCCTGCGCTGCTCGTCCCCCACGATATGGCTGGCGACAAGGACCCCGCCGGCGCCGCCCATCTCAAGCGCGCGCGCGAACGTCACGTCATCGCCCGCGTAGACGTCGAGCCCGTCGATCATCTGCAGCTCGTCGGGGTTGGCCTGCTTCACGCCGTCGATGTGCTCGATTTGCGCTAGCTCCGCGAGCAGCTCCGGACCGATGTTCGTGCCGGTGCGCTTGGGGATGTTGTAGAGCAGGATCGGTCTATCGGTAGCCTCCGCGACCGCTTCGTAATGGCGCTTCAGGCCGAGGGGACTCGGGCGGTTGTAGTAGGGCGTGACCGACAACACCGCATCGGCGCCCAGCTCTGTCGCGCGTTCGGTGAGGAACACCGCGTGACGCGTGTCGTTCGTACCGGCGCCGGCGATGATCGTCGTGCCCTCCGGGCGCTCTTTCGCGGCGAGGCCGATCAGGCCAAGGTGCTCCTCGTCGGTCAAGGTCGAGGCCTCGCCCGTGGTGCCGGCGACGACGAAGCCGGCCGAGCCGTGGGCGGCCAGGTGGTGCATCAGGGCGACGAACGACTCCTCGTTCACGCCGCCTTGGGCGTCGAAGGGAGTCACGATCGCGGTCAGGATCGTTCCGAGGTCAGGCATCTCTTGCAGTATTCCATGCCCAGGTTCCCCGAGATGAGCGTGGGCGTCCACCGGGCCACGAACCACGGTTGAGATGGCCGGCGCTCAAGACGCGTCCTCAAACAGCAGGCTCTCCAAGCCGATCAGCGGCGAGGTCTCGAGCGTGCCGACCCGACGCACGGCCAGCAGCACGCCCGGCATGAACGACTCGCGGCTGATCGTGTCGTGGCGAATGCTCAGCGTCTGACCGACGTCGCCGAGGATCACCTCCTGATGGGCCACAAGACCGGGCAGGCGCACGGAGTGGATCGGCGGCTCCGGACCACCGGAGGCCTGCGCCATCAGCTCGGCGGTGCGCTTGGCGGTGCCGCTCGGCGCGTCGATCTTGCGGTCGTGATGAAGCTCGATTATCTCCGCCTTCTGCATGTGCCGGGCGGCCTCGGCGGCGAAGCGCGTCATCAGCACCGCGCCGATCGCGAAGTTCGGTGCGATCAGCACGTTCGCGCTTGGGCGGCCGGCCACGGCCTGCTTAGGCCGGGCCTGTTTCAGCGGCGCCGGATCGAACCCCGTAGTGCCGATCACGACGTGCACACCGGCGCGCACGCACGCAAGAGCGTTGCCGAGCGCGGTATCGGGCCGGGTGAAATCGACGACCACGTCGGGCGGATCCGGGTCCGCGAGGATCTTCTTGAGCGTCGTCCCGAGCGCCGGGTCGGCGCGGCCGAGGAGCTCCATATCCGGGGCGCCTTCTACTGCCGCGCAGACGGTCTCCCCCATCCGCCCGGCAGCGCCGGCCACGGCGACACGGATCACAACGGTGCCATCCTGCTCGATCCCATAGGCGCGCTCGTCATGGAGCCACCGCTGCCTCGAGCGGCGCCGTCCTGCTGGATCGAGCAAGCGCGGTGTTCACGCCGCAACCGCCTCGAGGGGGGCGGCGTTCTGAAGCGCCGCGCGGAACACCTGCTCATCGGGGCCAACACAGGCGACCGACAGCCGGCCAGGGCGAAACAGCTCGTCGGCCAGCTCGCGCAGATCGGGGATCTGCACCGCGTCGATTCGCTCGATCACCTCGTCCACCGACAGGATCTCCATGTCGTTCAGCACCGAGGAGCCGAGCCTGCTCATGCGCGCACCGGTCGACTCGAGCGACAGCACCACGCGGCCCTTCAGGTTCTCGCGTGAGCGCGTCAGCTCCTGCTCGCTTGCGGGATCTTCGACGCAGCGCTCGAGCTCTTTCGCGACCACCTCGAGCGCCTCCGCGAGGTTGTCCGGGCGGGTACCCACGTACAGCCCAACCTCACCCGTGGTGGCGAACAAGCTTGAAAAGGAGAACACCGAATAGGCAAGTCCGCGGCGCTCGCGCACCTCTTGGAACAGCCGTGAAGAGGAGGTCCCGCCGAGGATCCCTTCGAGCACGCGCAGCGCGAACCGGCGCTCGTCGTTGCGCGCGAGCCCGGCCCCGCCGAGGCACAGGTGGTACTGCTCGGTGTCTTTCTCCAGGAAGCGCACCCGCCGCTGGAAGTCGGGGTCGCCGGCTGACGGGCGCACAGACGCAGGCTCTGCGGGCTCACGGTCCCGTTCGGCCGCACGCGCCAGCTCGACGATCGCGTCGTGCTCGACCGAGCCCGCGGCGGCGATCACGACGCGCTCTGGCACGTAGCGATCGTCGTGAAACCCACGCAGCTGCTCGCGCGTGGCACCCGCCACCACCTGCGCGCTGCCGATTACCGCGCGCCCGAGCGGATGCGCTCCGAAGACGGCCTGGCCGAGCACGTCGAAGACCCTGTCCTGCGGGTCGTCTTCATACATCGCGATCTCCTCCAGCACGACCTCGCGCTCGGCCTCGAGCTCTTCGAAGCGCGGGCGCCAGAGCATGTCGCCCATCACGTCGAACGCGCGCTCGAGATGGCGGTCGAGCACGCGCGTGTACAGCGAGGTCGTCTCTCTGTCGGTACCGGCGTTGATCTCCGCGCCCATCGCGTCGAAGATCTGGTCGATCTCCTCCGAGCCGAAGCGGGAGCTGCCGCGGAACAGCATGTGCTCGAGCAGGTGGCTGATCCCCGCCTGGCTGTCGTCCTCCGCGGCCGAGCCCGTGCCGATCCAGAGCCCGAGCGCCACCGAGCGCACGCTCGGCACGCGCTCGGTGACGACCCGCACGCCGCTGTCGAGCGTCGTGATGCGGTGCTCTGGCTGCTCCTCGTTTGCAGGGCTCACCGGCGCGCCGCCCGCGACTCACCGGCCGGCGCGCTCAGCGGATCGGCCGATGCGTCAGGAACGGTCACTACCGCCATGGCGGGGACGGCCCGAGCCGCGCTCGCCGTCGCGCCGTGGACCCCGGTCGCGACCGCCCCCGTTGCTGGCCGATCTCCGATCGGTACCGCCGTCACGGTCGCGCGGCGGACGTCCGCCACCGCCGCCGCCGGCTCCGACGCCGACCAGCTCCTCGGCCGTCTTGCCGGCGATGTCGGGATCCTCGGCCAAGCGCAGCCCGATGCGGCCGCGCTCGCGGTCGACCTCGACCACGCGCACGCTGACCTCATCGCCACGGTTGAGCACGTCCTCGACGCTGTCCACCCGCTGTCCGGGCGAGACGTTTGAGATGTGCAACAGCCCGTCGGTGCCCTTGGCGAGCTCGATGAACGCGCCGAAGGTCGTCGTCTTTACGACTTTGCCGACGTACTCGTCGCCGACCTCGACCTCCTTCATCATCATCCGCACGCGCTCGAGCAGGGCGTCCCCGAGCTCGCCGTTGGCCGAGTAGATCAGCACCTGACCGTCGTCGTTGACGTCGATCTGCGACTCGAACTCCTCGGAGAGGCCGCGGATCGTTTCGCCGCCCTTGCCGATCAAAAGGCCGATCTGCGACGGGTCGATCTGGATCGTCTGGATCCGCGGCGCGAACTGCGAAAGCTGCTCGCGCGGCGTCCTGATTACGTCGGCCATCTTGTGAAGGATGAACGTGCGCGCCTCTTTCGCCTGCGCGAGCGCATCGCGCAGGATCTCGAACGTGACGCCCGTGATCTTGATGTCCATCTGCAGCGCGGTGATCCCGCGCTCGGTGCCGGCGACCTTGAAGTCCATGTCGCCGAGATGGTCCTCGACGCCCGCGATGTCGGTGAGGACGATGTAATCGTCGCCCTCCTTGATCAGTCCCATCGCGATACCGGCGACGGGGCGCTTGATCGGCACGCCGGCATCCATCAGCGACAGCGAGGAGCCGCAGACCGAGGCCATCGAGGAGGAGCCGTTTGACTCGAGGATGTCCGAGACGACGCGGATCGAGTAGGGGAACTCCTCGATCGACGGCACCATCGGCGCGAGGGCGCGCTCGGCGAGCGCGCCGTGACCGATGTCGCGGCGCTTGACACCGCCCATGCGGCCGGCTTCACCGACCGAGAACGGCGGGAAGTTGTAGTGGTGCCAGTAGTACTTTTTGGTCTCCAGCCCGAGCGTGTCGAGGCGCATCTCCTCCTTGAGCGTGCCCATCGCGACGACGCTCAGCGCCTGTGTCTGCCCGCGCGTGAACAGCGCCGAGCCGTGCGTGCGCGGCGTCACGCCGACCTCGATCGCGATGTCGCGGATCTCGTTCTCGCCACGGCCGTCCGGACGCTTCTTGTGGACGGCGATGCGCTCGCGGATGATCGACTTCTCGAGCTTGTCAAACGCCAACTGCACCGCCGCGCGCTTTTGCTTGGCCTCCTTCAGTTGCTCCTCGGATGCGCCCTCCGGAGCTCCTGGCGCATGGGACTCGAGGATCTGCGCCTCGACCGCCTTGGTCGCCTCCTGGCGCTCGAGCTTGTCCTCGACCTGCGTCGCCTCCTCGAGCGCCGTGCCGTGTGAGCCACGGATCTGCTCGAGTACCGACGGATCGACCGTGATCGCCTCGAAGACTTTCTTCTCCCTACCGACCAACGCTTGAAGCTCGCGCTGCAGCGCGCAGATCTTCTTGATCTCCGCGTGGGCGATGTCGAGCGCGTCGAGAATCTCCGCCTCGGGGATCTCGTTCGCACCCGCCTCGACCATCAGGATCGCCTCCTCGGTGCCGGCGACGATCAGGTCGAGGTCCGAGGGATTCTCGGCGTCCGCCAGCATGTCGGGCTCGTTCGGGTTGACGACGAAATTGCCGTCGATCTTGCCGATCCTCACCGCGCCCACAGGCGTCGGCAGTGGAATGTCGGAGATCATCAGCGCGGTCGACGCGCCGTTCATCGCGAGGATGTCGTACGGGTGGACGTGGTCGATCGACAGCGGGATCGCGACCAGCTGCGTGTCATAGCGCCATTCCTTCGGGAACAGCGGGCGGATCGGGCGGTCGATCATGCGCGCGGTGAGCGTGCCCTTCTCGCCGGGGCGGCCCTCGCGCTTGAAGAACGAGCCGGGAATTTTGCCGGAGGCATACATGCGCTCCTCGACGTCCACCGTCAGCGGGAGGAAGTCGACGTCGCGCAGGGAGCCGGCGACCGCGGTACAGAGAACCATCGTGTCGCCCTGGCGGACTACAACTGCGCCCGAGGCCTGCTTGGCCATCCGGCCGGTCTCGAACGAGATCTCGCTACCCGCGATCTCCACGGAGACCCGTGTAACGGCTGCATCACTACTCATATGTTTACTGCCTTCCTGATCCGCCCCGACAAGTCACGGGGCTGTGCGCCCTCGGCGGACCGTTTCTTTTCTATTTATTCCGTACCGACGGAGCTTAGCGAACCGGGCCGCGGGCAGGTCCCGCTCGGTTACTTGCGCAGCCCGAGCTCTTTGATGAGCGCGCGGTAGCCCTCGAGGTCGCGGCGCTGCAGGTAGGCCAGGAAGCGGCGGCGTTTGCCGACGAGCATCAGCAGGCCGCGGCGCGAGTGATGGTCTTTGCTCTGCTCGCGCAGATGCTCGGTCAGATGGTTGATGCGCTCGGTCAGCAGCGCGATCTGGACCTTGGTCGAGCCCATATCCTGCTCGTTCGCCCCGAACTTCGCGGCGAGCTCGCGCTTGCGCTCTGTGGTTATCGCTGTCATGGCCGGGTGGAGGCTAGCACGCGTCAGCGATCTCCCGGGTGCGGGAGACATCGCGGTGCATCTGCTCGATCAGCGCCTCGGCGGTATCGAAGCGCCGCTCGCCGCGCAGCCGCTCGAGGAACTCGAGCCGCAACTCGGCGCCGTAGAGGTCGCCGTCGAAGTCGAGGATGTAGGCCTCGATCAGCTCGCCCCGCCCGGTTTTGAAGGTCGGACGCACTCCGATGCTGACCGCGGCGGGCACCGCGGCGCTCAGCGGTTGCCAGCCGTGCGCCAGGCATGCGTAGACACCGTGCCCGGGGCAGGCGAGATCCTCGTCGGGGACGAGATTTGCAGTGGGAAAGCCGAGCTCACGGCCACGCTCGTCGCCATGGGCAACCTCGCCGCGTAACTGGAACGGGGTGCCGAGGAAATGCGTCGCCTGAGCGACCTCGCCGGCGAGCACGAGGCCGCGAATATGGCTCGAGGAGACGATCTCACCGTCGACCTCGAGCAGCGGGTGCACGACCGTGGTGAAGCGCTCGTCGGCGGCGAGCAGCCGCGGATCGCCGTGAGCCTTGTGGCCGAAGCGGAAATTCTCGCCGATCGCGACCTGCGTGGCGCCGAGCGCGCCGACGAGCACGTCATCGATGAACTCGCCCGCGCTGCGCGATGCGAACTCCGCGTCGAACGGAATCACGATCAACTCCGCCACCCCGAGCGAGGCGATCAGCTCCGCCTTGACCTCGAGCGTCGTCAGCAGCTTCGGCGTGTGCTGCGGGGAGACCACCGAGACCGGGTGGGGCTCGAACGTCAGCACGCTGTCCGAGCCGGCGATCACCTCGCGATGGCCGCGATGTACGCCGTCGAAGGTGCCGACCGCCACGCGCCGCTCCCTGCGCTCGACATCTGGCAGGCGAGTGATCTTCACGGCTTCACAGCCTATTGCGATCGGGGAGAGTGCGGCAGCATGGCAAGCGCCTGCTCGAGCGCGATCAGCGGCGGATCGCTCCAGGGCACGCCCCGCGCGGGCGGAGCGGCCGCGTCCGCGACCTCGAACGGCCCGATCGCCGTGCGCCTGAGCTGCAGACAGTAAGCGTCGTTCAGATCGGCGATCAGCGAGCGCACGTAGGTACCGGCGCCGCATTCGATCTCGTACGCCGCTCGACCCAGCCCGCCGGGCTGCGCGCCCTCCTCGCGCCAGAGCTGCTCGAAGCGGTAGACCGTGACGATCCGCTCGGGCAGCTCGAACTGCTCGCCACGGCGCGCGCGCCGGTAGGCGCGCTCCCCTTCGATCTTCACCGCCGAGTGCAGCGGCGGGCGCTGGCGGACCTCGCCCGTGGGCAGCTCTGCGGGATCCGGCGGCAGGCGCCCGGTCTCCACGATCTCTCCCTCGGTGTCGCCGGTGCTCGACACGGCGCCGAGGCATGCTTCGGTCTCGTAGCGCTTGGGCAGCTGCATGAGCCGGCTCTGCGCTTTCGTCGCCCTGCCGACGAGCACGATCAGCAGACCGGTGGCGAACGGGTCGAGCGTGCCCGCGTGTCCAACCCTCACGCGGCGGGCACCGCCGCGCGCAGTACCGCCACCGCCGCCGGCGATGCCCCCACAGCCGGCAAGCGAGCGTCGGACCGCCGCGACCACGTCATGGGACGTCATCCCCGGGGGCTTGTCGATCAGCAGGATGCCGTCCATCGTCGAGGCCGGCGGCGTACGCGGTCTCACCGGAAAACCGGCTCAGGCGAGCGACGGGGCGGCGTGACCGTTCGACGCCACGTGCAGCTGCGCGGCGATCGCGCGACGCAGGAATTCCGTCAGCTCGTCCAGCTCGAGCGTCGTCGAGAACCCCGCCGCGCGGCGGTGTCCTCCACCGCCCTGAGCGCGCGCGATGATCGACACGTCGACGTCGTCGTCGGTGGCGCGCAACGAGACTTTGTGCTGGCCCTTGCGCGGACCGCCGGACAGCTCGCGCACGAGCACGGCGACCTTTGTGCCCTGCACCGCACGCAGATGGTCGATGATGCCCTCCGAGTAGCTTTCCTCCGCTTCGGCCTGCTCGAAGTCGCCGGCGCTCAGCGCCGCCAGGGTGAGCTCGCCGGAGTCGAAGCGCCGCAGTTTCTCGAGCGCCAGCGCGAGCAGCGTGAGCTTGGCCAGCGGCGTCTCCTCATAAAGACGCCGATACACGCCCTGCACGTCGACGCCCGCTTCGATCAGCTCGGCGGCCATCTCGTGCGCGCGCGGTCCGGTGTTCTCATACATGAAGCGCCCCGTATCGGTGATCAGCCCCACATACAGTGCCTGCGCTACGACCGGCGACGGGCTGACCCCCAGCCCGTGCATCAGATCCCAGACGATCTCGGCCGTGCAAGAGGCGGCGGGCACGACGTGGTCGAGCGTGCCGAAGCGCGTGTTGTCGTGATGGTGGTCGATGTTCAGCAGGTGGCAGCCGTCGCGCAGCACGCTCGCCGAGTTGCGGTCGATGTTGCCACAGTCGAGAAACACGACCGTGCGCTCGGCGACGTCCGCCGGGGGCGCCTGGATCAACCCGTCCAGCGGCAGCACCCCGTACTCGCGCGGGAGCGGCAGATCGTCGGGCGCGATGAACATGCGGGAGTCCTTGCCGAGCGCGGTCAGCAGCCCCTGCATCCCCACGAGCGATCCCAGCGCGTCGCCGTCGGGGCTCTCGTGTGCGGCGAGCACGAAGCGCGAGTCCGCGCGGATCCGCTCGAGCACGAGCTCGCGCGTGTCAGCCGTGGTGCTCTGAGCGTCGCTCACGAGCGTTGCTCGATCTCGTCGATCAGCTCGCCCACTCGGAGCGCACGATCGGTCGTGTCGTCGTAGGTGAACTCAAGCGTGGGCGTGCGCTTCAGCCGCAGCTCGGCGGCGACCCGCCGCTGCAGAAAGCCATGCGCGCTGTCCAGTCCGTCCATGCTCGCCCGCCGGACATCGGCGTCGCCGAGCACGCTCACGTACACGCGAGCATGGCTCAGATCAGCGCTGGTTCTGACATCTGTCACGGTTATGAATCCCACACGAGGGTCCTTCATCTCTCCGGCCAGCACATCCCCCACCACCTGGCGAATCGCCTCGTCGACACGACGCATACGTCCTGTGCTCATCCTATCCATCCGCCTTCCGACGGGGCCTCAGCCCGAGATCTCCAATTCCGTTGCTCGTTTAAAAACGCCCATCCTGAGCCCGAGGATCAAGCGAGGCAAGGACGCAGGGAGCGTGGCCTGCTGCGCAGGCGAGCGACTGAGAACGCTGCATCGCGCCGGTCATCGGGCTCAGGAGGAGAGCTCGCGCTCGACCTGTTTCGTCTCATAGGTCTCGAGCACGTCGCCCTCGTGCAGGTCTTGGAAGTTCGCGAGCACGATGCCGCACTCGAAGCCGGAGGCCACCTCGCGCGCGTCCTCGTTGAAGCGGCGCAGGCTGCCGATCGTCGTGTCGTAGATGACGGTACCCTCGCGCACCACGCGCACGCGTGCGCCGCGCGTGACCTTGCCCTCGGTGACGAACGAGCCGGCGATCGTGCCGATGCGCGACGCTTTGAACAGCTGGCGCACCTCTGCCTGTCCGAGCGTGCTCTCGACCTCGGCCGGCTCGAGCATGCCCTGCATCGCGGCGCGCAGCTCGTCGATCGCGCGATAGATGACCGAGTAGGAGCGGATCTCGACGCCCTCGCGCTCGGCGATCTGGCGCGCGTCGCCGACGGGTCGCACGTTGAAGGCCATGATCACGCCCTCGGAGGCGGCCGCGAGCATCACGTCGGACTCGTTGATGCCGCCGACGCCACGGTGGATGATGTTGACCTTGACCTCCTGCTGAGGAAGCTTTGCGATCTCATCCTCGATCGCCTCGAGCGAGCCGGCGACGTCGGCCTTGACAACCAGGCCAAGCTCCTTGACCGCGCCCTCCTGGGCGAGCTTGAAGACGTCCTCGAGCGAGACCTTGCGCCCGGAGCGCCGCGCCAGCGCCTCGGTCTTCAGACGGTTGGCGCGCTCGCCGGCGAGCTGTCGCGCGCGGCGCTCATTCTCGACCACGCGCACGAGCTCGCCCGCCTCCGGCACGCCGTCGAAGCCGAGCATCTCCACCGGCTGGCCGGGGGTCGCGCGCTTGACGCGCGCGCCGACGAAGTCGTGCATCGCGCGCACCCGCCCGAAGTGCGCGCCCGCTACCAGCGCGTCGCCGACCCTCAGGGTGCCGCGCTGGATCAGCACGCTTACGACCGGTCCGCGGCCGGGGTCGAGCTTGGACTCGATCACGGTGCCGGAGGCCTCGGCGGCACTGTTGGCCTTCAGCTCCTCCAGATCGGTGACGACCTGGATCGTGTCGAGCAGCGCGTCGAGCCCTTCACGGGTCTTCGCGCTGACGTCGACGAACTCGATCTCGCCCCCCCACTCCGCCGGCTGCAGACCGTGCTGGGTCATCTCGGTGCGTACGCGCTCGGGCTGGGCACCCTCCTTGTCGATCTTGTTGACCGCGACGACGATCGGCACTTCGGCTGCCTTGGCGTGGTCGATCGCCTCCTCGGTCTGCGGCTTGACGCCGTCGTCGGCGGCGACGACGATCACGGCCAGATCGGTCACGCGCGCGCCGCGGGCGCGCATCGCGGTGAACGCCTCGTGGCCGGGGGTGTCGAGGAAGGTGATCTCCTTGCCGCCGTGGTGCACCTGGTAGGCGCCGATGTGCTGGGTGATGCCGCCCGCCTCGCCGGCGACCACCTCGGTCTCCCGGATCGCGTCCAGAAGAGAGGTCTTGCCGTGGTCGACGTGACCCATGATCGTAACCACCGGCGGGCGGTCGACGAGGTCCTCTTCGGCGTCTTCGAACACCGGCTCGACTTCGACGTCGTCGGCGGCGTGGACGATCTCGATCTGCTTGTCGAACTCGTCGGCCAGCACCTGGATCGCATCGTCGGAGAGCGTCTGGGTGAGCGTCGCCATCTCGCCGAGCGTCATCAGCTTCTTGATGATCTCCGGTACGGGCACGCCGAGATACTCGGCGACGTCCTTGACGGTCGAGCCGGAGTTGACGCGGATCTCGTCGGTGGCCTCGAGCGCGGCGGCGTCGATCGGGGCGATCGTCTCGTCGTAGGTGCCGCGCCGGCGGCGCCCGCGGCGGGGACGGCGCTGGGGCTGGTTGGCGGGGCCGCCCTGCTGGCGGCGGGATGCCTGGGAGTCGATCACCACACGCCGGCGTCCTCCCGGACCGATGTCGCCGGGTGTGCGCTCGCCGGTGCGCGAGTCGCGCGTGGGACGGACCCGCTCGGCAGCCGCCCCCGCGGCGGCGGCGCCCGCGGCGGCCGAGGGGGGAGCCGCGGCGCCACCGGCCGGAGCCGCGGTGGTCGCGGCCGCAGGGGTGGGCGGGGTCGGCGCGGTGGTGGATGGCGCCCGGGTCGATGGGGTAGTTGTGATGGGTGCAGTCGCTTGAGGGGCCTGCACCGTAGGTGCGTCCGGCTGGGCCTGTGCCGGCGGAGGCGCCGGTGGGCTCGCCGGCGCGGCTCCCTTGATTGCCTGAGCCCCCTTTGCCCCATTGGCGGGTGCTGCGACCGCCGCGGGCGTGGCCCCAGGCGTGCCGTTCGGGTTGGCCGGGCCGGCTGAGCCGTCCTGACCGAGGGCCTTCAGCGCCAGCGCCTCCTCGACCGACGACGCGGCCGCCTTGGCCTCCACCCCGGCGGCGTGCAGCTTCTCAAGCAGCTCCTTGCTGGAGAGGCCGTGCTCCTTGGCCAGCTCGTGTACTCGCTTCTTGCTCATCGACTCACCGATTCTACGAGCTTGGGGCCGCCGCCGGGCTCATCGAGTGTCAGCGTCACGGCGCAGCGCAACGCACGGGCGACGGAGCCGCGACGCATCGCGAGCGCGAGACACTCTGGCGCCGGCTCAACCGCGTCGCCGCGACAGAGATAAGCCCCGCGACCGGGCAGCGTCCCGGCCGAGTCGAGCACGGCACGGCGAGAGCGCCCCGCGGGCTCATCCACCGTCGCGATCCGCACGAGCTCGGGCTTCGGCGCAATCCGCCCGCAGCCGACGCATCGACGGTGCGGGGGCACACAACCCGAAGGGCTGGTTCGCGCCCCTATGTCGTCTGCTCCTCGGCGGCCTCGGCCGGCGCCTCGACCTCGACGGCGGCGTCCGTCTCGCCATCGGGGGGCAGGGCGACCGCATCGCTGTCGTCGGCGGTCATAGGCGTGCCGGTGCCCTCGGCGCCGTCAACATCGGTCGTGCTTGCTCCCGCATCGGCGATGTCCCCCGGGGCCGCCTCGCCCCCGGAGGCAAGGTCGGCGATGTTGTCGCTCGAGATGGAGGCGAGCGCCTGATGGCTGTCCAGGCCGCAGTAGCGCGATCCGGGAAGCGACGCGTTCGGGCAGCGACGACCGTTGGAGAGGATCGCCGCGCAGCGGCCCTGCACCTCCTCCTCCTCATACCCGTGCTCGGCCTCCTCGGCGGCGAACTCGGTCTCCGAGCGGATGTCCACGCGCCAGCCGGTCAGACGCGCGGCGAGGCGTGCGTTCTGACCCTCGCGGCCGATCGCGAGCGACAGCTGGTCGTCGGGCACGATCACGGTCGCCTGCTTGGCGTCGTCGTCGACGAGCACCTCGCGCACCCGCGCGGGCGAGAGAGCCTTGGCGACGAAGCGCGCGGGCTCGTCGTTGAACGGGATGATGTCGATCTTCTCGCCGCGCAGCTCGGAGACGACCATCCGCACGCGCGAGCCGCGCGGTCCGACGCAGGCGCCGACCGGGTCGACGCCGTCGGTGTGGGAGATGACCGCGATCTTCGAGCGATAGCCGGGCTCGCGCGCGACGTTCGCGATCTCGACGAGGCCGTCGGCGATCTCCGGGACCTCCAGCTCGAACAGCTTCTTGATCAGCTCGGGGTCGCGCCGGGAGACGATGATCGCCGGTCCCTTGGTCGACGGCGAGACCTCCTTGATGACGGCCTTGATCCGCTGGGAGTGGTCGTAGCGCTCGCCCTCGACCTGCTCGGACTTGGGCAGCAGCGCCTCGACGCGTTCGCGCAGCTGCACGAGCGTGTAGCGGGAGTCGGACTGCTGCACGATGCCGGTGATCAGCTCGCCCACGCGGTCGCGGTACTCCTCGTACATCATGTCCCGCTCGGCCTCGCGGATCCGCTGCAGGATCACCTGCTTGGCGGTCTGCGCGGCGATCCGTCCGAAGTCCTCGGGCGTGACGTCGCGCTCGTCGATCTGGTCGCGATATTCGGCGAACTTCGCCGGATCGATTTCCGGTTCCTCGGGTTCGCGCATCTCTCCCGTCTCGGGATCGACCGTGGTTTCCTCGTCGATCGTCTCGACGATCAGGTGCGCCTCAAGGCGCTCGGGGATGATCAGTTCGATCACGCGGAAGTCGGCGGTCTCGCGATCCATTTCCACGCGCGCATACTTGGCCGAGCCCGGCTGCTTCTTGTAGGCGGACAGCAGGGCGTCCTCGAGCGCGACCATCAGCTTCTCGGGCTCGATCCCCTTCTCGCGCGCAAGCGCGTGCATCGCCTCGAGTATTTCGCGTGACATACCGGGGGCTCCCTACTCCTCGTCGACGAGGTTAGAACGACGGATCTCCGCGTAGGGGATCGCAATGACGCCCCCGTCGGCGGCCAGCGTGATCTCCTCGTCAGAGGCCCCGACCAGCTCGCCGGTGAAGCTCCGCACCGGCCGCGACCCGGCCGAGGGGGCGACCGGGCGGGGGTGGCGCGTGCGCACCCGCGCGCGCCGGCCGACGAAGCGACGGAAGTGGGCGGGCTTGGTCAGCGGGCGCTCCGAGCCGGGCGAGGAGACCTCCAGTGTGTAGCGCTCGCGCTCCTCACTCAGCAGCGCGGTCACACGCTCGCACAGAGCGAGCGTGACGCCGTCGGGATGGTCGATGTACACGCGCAGCAGCCGGCCGCCGAGGACCTCGGCGAGCAGCACCTCGAGATCCGGCTCGCTCTGAGCCAGGCGCCTTTCGATATCGGTCTGCAGTGCGGTCATCTCGTTCCCTGACTGGATCTTTACGCAAAAAAAGCGGGCGGGCGCCCACTCTCGGTACAACTGCCTACGTCTGCCGGGCGATCTCCGATCGGCACGAAAGCTCTGATCGAGCATAGCATCGGCGTGAGCGTGCATAACGTGGGCGGCTCTGCTCACACTCCGTTGCGCGCACCTGTGCGCAGGCGCTCCACGGCGTCGAGGATCGCCTCGGCGACCTGCGCCTTGGAGGCGCGCCCCACGTGTTGCTGACCATCGTCGGGATGCCCGTCCGCGGCCGTGAGGATCGTCACCTCGTTGGCGTCGACCTCAAAGCCGATGTCGCTGCGCGAGATGTCGTTGACGACGACCGCGTCGAGACCCTTGGCGATCAGCTTGTCGCGCGCCCGCTCGACCGCGCCCGCGCCGTGCTCGGCGGCGAAGCCGACAAGCGTCTGGCCGTCACGACGGCGGCCGGCGAGGCCGGCGAGCACGTCCGCGGTGGCTTCGAGCTCGAGCGCGATGCTCGCGCGGCCCCCCTTCTTGATCTTCCCCGCGCTCGGCGCAGACGGCCTGAAGTCGGCTACGGCAGCGGTCATCAGCAGCACGTCGCAAGCGGCGAACTCCTCCTCGCAGACTGCCTGCAGCTCGGCTGCGGTCGTGACCTCGCGACAGTTCGTCCCCGCCGGCGTGGGCAGCGACACGTTGGCCGCGACCAGCATCACCTCGGCGCCCCGAGTCCGTGCCGCCCGTGCCAGGGCGAAGCCCATCCGCCCGGAGGAGCTGTTGCCGAGGAAGCGCACGCTGTCGATCGGCTCACGCGTGCCGCCGGCGGTGACGAGCACCCGCAGCCCGCTCCAACTCGCGGGCGCGGTGAGCGCCGCTTCGCACGCCTCGAGGATGCGCGCGGGCGCGGCCAGGCGGCCGATGCCCTGCTCCCCCTTGGAGGCCAGCCGGCCGCTGTCGGGCGCGACGATCTGCGCACCCCGAGCGCGCAGGAGCTCTAGGTTGGACTGCGTCGCCGGGTGCTCGTACATGCGGTTGTTCATCGCCGGCGCGATCACGAGCGGGCAGTCGGCGGCGAGCGCGCAGCTGCTGAGCAGGTTGTCGGCGAAACCGTGGGCGAGCTTCGCGATCGTATTGGCCGAGGCGGGGGCGATCACGTAGAGATCGGCGTTCGCCACGAGCTCCAAATGGCTGAGCGGCTCATGCGCCGGTGAGGACTGGCCGGGAAACGCGCCGCGCGCGGGGTCGCGCTCGAACTCGCTGACAAGCACAGGCGCGCCTGTCAGCGCCGCGAACGACGCCTCGCCGACGAAGCGCCGGCTCGCGGGCGTCTGCACCACGCGCACCACATGCTCGGCCGCGGTCGCGAGGCGCACGAGCTCGAGCGCCTTGTACGCGGCGATGCCGCCGCTGACGCCGAGCAGGATTCGGGACATGACCTGGTTTTAGAGGGAGAGTGGGGAACGCACAAGCAGTGGCCACATCGTTGCGTGGAAGGCCACACCGCTCGAAAAGGCGAACGCGCGTCTACAGGGGGCCGCTGGGCAAGCGATGCAAGGACGCACCCTGATGGGTACAGGCAATTCGCGTGGCCTGCTTCGCAGGCGAGCGACTGAGGACGCCGCAGCGCGCTGGCCGAAACGGGGATGCGAGCCGCAGGCGAGTGTCTCCCGGCTTCGGTCAGCGGTCACCTGTAGTGGTACTTGATCTTTCCTGCTGCTACCTCCTCCAAGGCGATCGTGAGGTAGTTCTTGGAGCCGGTCTCGATCATCGGCGGGGGGAACTCGTCGAAGGTGCCCTCGCCGAGGTTGTGGTAGTAGCTGTTGATCTGACGCGCGCGCTTGGCGGCGACGAGCACGCTTGCGTAGTTGGAGTCGACGTTCTCCAGCAGGCGGTCGATGCGGGGGGAGATCACGGTTGGGAAGCCTTTCTTTGTTGATCTTCGAGTGTAGTACCTGCGCTGCCTGCGCCGGATGCATGAAGCTCGTGCGAGACGATCGCGCTCAGCTGCGCCAGCGCGTCCTCGAGCCGGTCGTTGACGACGACATGGGCGAACTCGGGCTGCGCGGTGAGCTCCTCTTCGGCGACTCCCAGCCTGCGCTCGACCTCCGTGGGATCGTCGGTGCCGCGGCCGACGAGCCGCGCGCGCAAAGCTTGCAGCGAGGGCGGGGCGATGAACACCTGGACGGCACCGGGGACCGAACGGCGCACCTGACGCGCGCCCTGCACCTCGATCTCGAGCACGACCGGCACGCCCGCGCGCACCCGGTCGTCTAGCTCTGAGCGCAGGGTTCCGTAGCTGCGCCCGGCGTAGTCGGCGTGCTCGACGAATTCACCGAGGGCGACGCGCCGGTCGAACTCGGGACGGTCGAGGAAGTGGTAGTCGACGCCGTCGCACTCGCCCGCGCGCGGCGCGCGTGTGGTGGCCGAAACGGACAGCTCGAGCGCGGGCAGCCGCTCCATCAGCCCGCGGATGAGCGTCCCCTTGCCTACGCCCGAGGGCCCGGTGATGACAAACACTTGCGCCACGTACCGCGCCACCTTAATGGCGCGCCCGGGGGAAGATCTCAGCGGCGATCGGCGTCTCAGCGGCGAAGCAAGGAAACGAGCTCGCTTCTTTGGCGCTCGGAGAGCCCGCCGATCGTCTTGCTCGGGGAGATGCGGCAGTGGGCGAGGATCTTGTTCACCTTCACGCGTCCGTACTTGGGCACGGCGAGCAGCATGTCGAAGACCTTGGCGGTTTCGACGTACTCCGGCGGCTTGAGCAGGAGCGTGTGGATCGACAGCCGGCCGGACTTCAGGTCGCGCTTGAGCTGGGCCCGCTTGACGCGGATCTGGTTGGCCCTGGCGAGGGCGTCCATCCTCTGATTGAGAGATCGCTCGGGCGCCATCGAGGTGCTGGAGGACGTCGTTCGGGTCGCCGTCGCCATGGGCGGCGAGTCTACACACCGGCGAGTCCCGATCAAGGCAAACACGATTAATTCATCTGTACCTCAACTTGAGGTTCAGCAATGTCGAGGCTGGTGGATGGTGTCATGCCGTTGTTTGCAGGGATTTTTATCGAGCTGCTCGTTGGTCAAACGGCCAAATGCAAGGACGGAAGGCTATGCAATCCTCGACTCGGTCAGAGCTCTGTTTTAGGCCAGATCGCTGGCGATGCGCAGGCCCACGGATGGGTCCCGGAAGCTCTCGGTGCCGACGGCTACGAGGCTCGCGCCGACGTCGATCAGGGCACGAGCGTGCGCGGCGCTCTGTACACCGCCCATGCCCACGACCGGGATCGTCACGCGCCTGGCGACAGACCCGACTTGCGCGAGCGCGACCGCGCGGATCGCCGGGCCCGACAGGCCGCCCCCGCCGCCGCCTAGCCAAGGTCGCCTGGCGCCCGCGGATTGCTCCGCCGGCGCCAGCGCGAGCGCGCGCAGCGTATTGATCAGCGAGACGGCGTCCGCGCCTGCGGCCTCGGCCCCCTGCGCGCACGCGGAGACATCGGCGGTATTCGGTGTCAACTTCACGATCAGCGGCTTCCTCGCGCGCGCGCGCACCACGCGAACGACTTCCTCGAGCTGTCGTGGGTCTGAGCCGATGTCCAGCCCGGTCTTCACGTTCGGGCACGAGACGTTCAGCTCGATCGCCGCGATCTCCACTCGCTCGTCGCACGCCTCGACCAGCTGCGCGAGCTCCTCCGTGGTGGAGCCCATGACGTTCGTGATCAGCGGCGCGGGGAGCGTCGCGAGCGCGGGCAGGTCCTCTAGGAGATAACGCTTCAAGCCCTTGTTGGGCAGGCCGATCGAGTTGATCATCCCGCCTGCCGCCTCCCACAATCGCGGCGGCGGGTTGCCGCGGCGGGGTTCGAGCGTGATCGTCTTCGATACGTAAGCCGCGAACGGAAACCGCTCGTCGAGCGCCGGCCCGAACGCCTTGCGCGCGGCGAGCGCGTCGAACGTGCCGGAGCCGTTGATCACGGGGTGCGCCAGCTGCAGGCCGCAGAACTCGATGTTCATAGATGCCCTTTTGGCCGAGGACGCCGATCCAGCGCAGCCACGCCCGCTCACGCGGGGGCTCCGGCGTGAGCGCCGACATTGTCGAGCTCGGCCGCGTCGATAACCGGGCCGTCGACGCACACGCGCAGATAGGCGCCGTCGCGCGCGGGCACGACGCATCCGTAGCAGGCGCCGAACCCGCACGCCATGGGAGCCTCCAGCGCAAGCTGTGCGGGGACCTCGCGCTGTGCGCACAGCGCACGGACCGCCTCGAGCATCCCTGCCGGGCCGCATGCGTAGACGACCGCCGCGCCGTCACGGTCGAGCTCCCACTCGAGTAGCTCGGTGACGAGGCAGCCGGGACCGACGGAGCCGTCGTCGGTCGTCACCTGCGCTCTGCACAGCAGGCTCGCACCCTGCGCGCGCGCGCGATCGCGAAAGCCGAGCAGCACGGTGACCTCGCGGGCGCGCTGTCGCCGATTGCGACGGGGGGGCGGACCTGGACCCGGGCCGGGAGCGGCACCTTCCAGCGCGTCCTGCAAGATCGCGAGCGGCGCGATCCCCACGCCGCCGCCGATAAGGATCGCGCGACGCCCTGACGGCGCCAGGTGGAAGCCGACTCCAAGCGGTCCAAGCGCCCACAGCCCATCGCCCACGCGCAGCTCACACAGCCTGTTCGTGCCCGGCCCGACGTCCTCGAGCAGGAAATGCGCCTCGCCCCGCGCCCAGCGCGCGAAGGAGAGCGCGCGGGGAAGGTACGGGCGCTCGTCCACGCCGCCGCCCCAGCGCTCGGCGGCGGCGAGCATCGCAAACTGGCCGGGCTCGGGCGCGGGGCCGTCGGGATCGGCGACGCGCAGCACGCGGTAGGCGCCCAGCTCCTCGACGCCCGTGACGGTCAGCAGCCGTCGTCCGAACGGCGCGTGCGCCACTAGGCCTCGACCTCGGCGCCGTCGAGGCGCTCTGAGGAGCGCTCTCCGAGCGCGCGTGCAGCGCCGTGGAGCTCCTGCAGGCAGAGCACCTCGGGGGCGCCGTCGCGGCGCGCGGAGGCGATCGCGCGCGCGGCGGAGACGCCGGCGGAGAGCGTCGTCAGGCACGGAATGCCGTGGGAGACCGCGGCGCGGCGGATCTCCCAGCCGTCGGTGCGCGCGCCCGAGCCGGTCGGTGTGTTGACGACCAGGTCGACGTCGCCGCGCTCGATCCAGTCGAGTACGTGGGGGGAGCCTTCGCCGAGCTTGTTCAGCCGCTGTACAGGCACGCCCATGCGCGCGATCGCCTCGGCGGTACCGCGCGTGGCGAGGATGCGAAAGCCGCTGTCGTGCAGAATCTGGGCGACGGCGAACGCGCCGGCCTTGTCGGAGTCGGTGACCGTAATGAAGGCGGTGCCTTCGCGCGGCAGCGGCACCCCGGCTGCGGCCTGCGCCTTGGCGAAGGCGGTGGGGAAGTCGCGCGCGATCCCCATCACCTCCCCGGTCGAGCGCATCTCGGGGCCGAGCACGGCGTCGGAGCCGTCGAAGCGGTCGAACGGCAGGACGGCCTCCTTGACCGAGACGTGCTCGCCGTGGCCGAGCCCTTCGCGCCCCTGCGGCAGGTCCATGCCGGCGATCCGCTCGCCGAGCATGATCCGGCAGGCGAGCTTCGCGAGCGGCACGCCGACGGCCTTTGAGACGAATGGGACCGTGCGCGAGGCGCGCGGGTTGGCCTCGATCACGTAGAGCTCTCCGCCGTGGATCGCGTACTGCACGTTGATCAGGCCGACCACCCCGACGGCGAGGGCGATCTCGCGGGTGGCGGTGCGGATCTGCTCGAGCATCTCCTCGCCGAGCGAGTGCGGCGGCAGCACGCAGGCAGAGTCGCCGGAGTGAACGCCGGCCTCCTCGACGTGCTGCATGATCCCCCCGATCCACACGTCTGTGCCGTCGCACAGCGCATCGACGTCCATCTCGGTCGCGTTCTCGAGGAAGCGGTCGAGGAAGATCGTGGGCCGGGCGAGCACGGGCGCGGAGGGATTTTTTGAGGGAGAGCCCTCCGGGCTCTGGAGCGGGGCAGCGTCGTGAGCATCCGGAGCGGCCTCGCGACGCAGGTAGTCGGCGAGGCCGTCGCGTGTGTAGACGATCTCCATCGCGCGTCCGCCGAGCACGTAGGAGGGGCGTACCAGCAGTGGGAAGCCGACCTCGGCGGTCTTTGCGAGCGCCTCGGCCACCGAGTGGGCGGTGGCGTAGGGCGGCGCTTTGTAGCCGAGGCGCTGCAGCAGCGCGCCGAAGCGGCCGCGATCCTCGGCGAGGTCGATCGCCTCGACGCTCGTGCCGAGCAGAGGGACGCCCGCGGCCGCCAGTCCGGCGGCGAGCTTCAGCGGGGTCTGCCCGCCGAACTGGACGATCACGCCCTTCGGCTGCTCGACCTCGACGACGGCGAGGACGTCCGGCAGCGTGAGCGGCTCGAAGTAGAGGCGGTCGGAGGTGTCGTAGTCGGTGGAGACGGTCTCGGGGTTGCAGTTGACCATCACCGCGTCACAGCCGGACTCACGCACGGTCATCGCAGCGTGCACGCAGCAGTAGTCGAACTCGATCCCCTGACCGATGCGGTTGGGCCCGGAGCCGAGGATCACGACCGACTCGCGCTCGCCCGCGACGCGCGGCTCAGGCCCGGTCGTCGGCGAGGACCAGGTTGCCGTCCGATCTCCGATCGGCCGGTCGCGGCGCACCTCGTGCGCCGCGGAGCGCTCCCAGCCGGAGTAGTAGTAGGGGGTGCGCGCGGGGAACTCGGCGGCGCAGGTGTCGACCGAGCGGAACGAGCGCTCGCCGGCGAACGGCGCGCCGGGGTCGAGCGCGAGCGCTTGCAGTTCGCGCAGGAACCAGAGATCGATCATGGTGCGCTCTCGCACCAGCTCGACGTCGACGCCGCGGGCCAGCAGCTCGAGCACGACCTCGAACCGATCGGCGCCCGGCGTGCGCAGGCTCTCCAGCAGCTCGGCCTCCTCGACCGCGTCGAGGCACGGCGGCTTGTCGAGCTCGCGCGAGCGCAGCGCCTTGGCGAACGCCTGCTGGAACGTACGCCCGATCGCCATCGCCTCGCCGACCGACTTCATGTGCGTCGTGAGCGTGCTCTCCGCGCCGGGAAACTTCTCGAAGGCGAAGCGCGGCCACTTCACGACGACGTAGTCGATCGCCGGCTCAAAGCAGGCGGGGGTGACGCCGGTGATGTCGTTGTCGATCTCGTCGAGGCGGTAGCCGACGGCGAGGCGCGCGGCGATCTTCGCGATCGGGAAGCCGGTGGCCTTCGACGCGAGCGCCGAAGAGCGCGAGACGCGCGGGTTCATCTCGATCACGAGGATCTCCTCCGTGTCGGGGTTGACCGCGAACTGCACGTTCGAGCCGCCGGTCTCGACACCGACCGCGCGGATCACGGCGATCGCCTGGTCGCGAAGCTGTTGATAGAGGGAGTCGGTGAGCGTCTGCTGGGGCGCGACCGTGACCGAGTCGCCGGTGTGTACACCCATCGGGTCGACGTTCTCGATCGAGCAGACGATCACGACGTTGTCGGCATGGTCGCGCATCACCTCGAGCTCGAACTCGCCCCAGCCGATCACCGACTCGTCGAGCAGCACCTGCCCGATCGGCGAGGCCTCGATCCCGCGCGCGACGATCGCGTCGAACGCGTTGGCGTCGTGGGCGATGCCACCGCCGCGGCCGCCAAGCGTGTAGGCGGGACGAACCACGCACGGCAGACCGAGGTCGGGCAGGGCATCCTGCGCCTCGGCGAGGGTGGTCGCGATCGCGCTGCGCGGCATCTTCAGCCCGGCACGCTCCATCGTGGAGCGAAACAGGTCGCGATCCTCGGCGCACGCGATCGCCTCGTAGTTGGCCCCGATCAGCTCGACCTCGTAGCGCGCGAGCGTGCCGTCCTCGTGTAGCGCGGTGGCGACGTTCAGCGCGGTCTGCCCGCCAAGCGTCGCCAGCAGCGCGTCGGGGCGCTCGCGCTCGATCACCTGCGCGACCGGTCCAGGCAGCAACGGCTCGATGTAGGTCGCGTCGGCGAACTCCGGGTCGGTCATGATCGTCGCCGGGTTGGAGTTGACTAGCACGATCTCATAGCCCTCCTCGCGCAGCACCTTGCACGCCTGCACGCCGGAGTAGTCGAACTCGGCGGCCTGCCCGATCACGATCGGGCCGGAGCCGAGGATCAGGATCTTGTGGATGTCATCGCGTCTAGGCATCGCGCGGATCTGCGATCTTCATTGCTGTCGCGATGCCGACAGGTGCGGTAACCGGCGCCGCTACGGCTGTCGGTGAACCGATCGGAGATCGATGGGATCTCCGATCGGCCGGCAAACGTGTTTCCCCAAAAAGATCGCGTTGCATCTAAGCCGCCTTCGCGATCCGCTGCAGGAAACGGTCGAACAGATAAAGGCTGTCGTGCGGGCCCGGTCCCGCCTCCGGGTGATACTGCACGGTCCCGCCGGGCACGTCGAGCAGCTCGAGTCCCTCGACCGTGCGGTCATACAAGTTCACGTGCGAGAGCACGGCGGCGCCGAAGTCGGTCTCCCAGCGCACGGGCTCGTCGGCGGCGATCGTGCGCGCGCCACCGGGGCCGACAGCCGCGAAGCCGTGGTTCTGGGAGGTGATCTCGACGCGCCCCGTCTGCAAGTCCTTGACGGGGTGGTTCGCGCCGTGGTGGCCGAACGGCAGCTTGAACGTCTCGAGTCCGACCGCCCGGCAGAGCAGCTGGTGGCCGAGGCAGATGCCCCACACGGGCTTCTTGCCGACGAGCTCGCGCACGGTGCTGACGACGTAGTCGAGGGCCGCCGGATCGCCGGGACCGTTGGATAGGAAAATCGCGTCTGGGTCGTCTCTTAGGAGATCCTCGGCGCTGCTCGTGCAGGGATGCAGCGCCACGCGCGCCCCGCGGGCGACCAGCTCGCGCACCATCGACGCCTTGATCCCCGTGTCGATCACGGCGATCCGCGGCCCATCGCCGTCCTGCCCATGGCGGCTGATCTCGCGTGGCGTGGCCTGCGCCGCAAGGTCCTGACCTGCCATCGGCGGCTCCGCCTCGATCAGCTCGCGCGCCTTCAGCTCGTCGATGCTCGCCGGGAACACTCCCCCGCTCATCGCCCCCGCCTCGCGGATGTGCATCACGAGCGCGCGCGTGTCGACCCCGCTGATCGCGGGCACGCCGCAGTCGGCGAGCCAATCAAGCCAGCCGCGCTCGGCGCTTGGAGCGTCTTCGCGGTTGCACGCCTCGCGCATGATCGCCGCGCGCGCCCAGGCTCTGCCCGACTCCATCGCGGCGGAGCTCACGCCGTAGTTGCCGATGTGCGGGTAGGTGAAGGCGATCAGCTGCCCGGCGAACGAGGGATCGGTCATCGACTCCTGATAGCCGGACATCCCCGTGGTGAACACGATCTCCCCGACCGCGTGCCCATCCGCCGCGCAAACATCGCCGTCGAAGCGCGTGCCGTCGCGCAGCAGCACATATCCCGTCGCCTCGCCCATATCAGATGACGAGTTTCTGCACGGCCTTGAACTCGGGTGTGCCGGCACGCTCGAGCAGCTCGAACAGCACCGCCTCGACCGTAGGGACGACCGCGCCCGCGCGCTCCATCCGCTCGACGCCGCGCTCGTAGTCGATCTCGTGACGGGAGCCGACGGCGTCGGCCGGCACGTGCACCTCGAGGCCGCGGTCGAGCAGGTCGTGGACGGTCTGACTCACGCACACGTGCGCCTCGATCCCACAGACGATCGCCTGGTCGCGTCCGGGGCCGAGATCGAACCCGTCGGCGCGCGCGGCCGAGAAGACGGTCTTTGCGAGCCGCTGCTCGTCCTGCAGCCCGACCTCGGGCGCAGTGTGGCCGAGGCCTTTGGGGTACTGCTCGGAGACGAGCGCGGGCACGCCGAGGATGCGCGCCGCCTGCACGAGCTTCGCGCAGGCGGCGGCGACGTCGGCGAAGGAGGCGTAGGACCGGAAGCCCTCCTGGACGTCGACAACGACGAGCGCGGCCCGGTTGCGGTCGAGCAGGCTCACGATGCACCTCCTTCTTTTTGCGTTGCCCGCGCGCGTGCGCGCACGCGCGCGCGTCGAAGCCTTATAAGAAGAGCGTTCATCAGCTGAGGGCCACCTTGGGATCATCGATACCGACCTGGACACGCAGGGCAAGCTGGGTGAGGACGCACCCTTTCGGGTACAGGCAGTTCGCGTGGCGTGCTACGCACGCGTGCCGGCCGGTTGGTCGATCGCATCTGATCGACAATCGGTAAGGACGAAGATCCAGCGCAGACATGCGTGTTCAGGTCACCACCGTGAACGCCCGTTCGCGGTACACGACCCCTCCGGCGGCGACGGTGAGCAGCACGCGGCCTTTCAGCTGCCGCCCGGCGAAGCAGCAGTTATCAGAGCGACTCTCCCAGCCACGCTCGCCGGCGACCCAGTCGGCGTCGAGATCGATCACCGCGAGATTGGCGGGCTCGCCTACGGCGATACGCGGGGTGGGCAGCTCGAACAGGGCGGCGCCCGCGGTCATCCGCTGTACGAGCACGGCGAGGTCGAGCTCGCCGGTGAGGACCAGCGCGGTGTAGAGCGCCGCGAACGCCGTCTCCAGGCCGGTGGTGCCCATCGGCGCCTGCTCGAACGGCACCTCCTTCTCGTCGCGCGCATGCGGCGCGTGGTCCGTCGCGACACAGTCGATCGTGCCATCGCGCAAGCCCTCCAGCAGCGCCAGCCGATCGGACTCGGTCGCAAGCGGCGGGTGCATCTTCATGCGCGTGTCCATCGTACGCACGTCCTCTTCGGTCAGCAGCAGATGGTGGGGCGAAACCTCGGCGCTGACACGCCAGCCGCGCGCCTTGGCGGCGGCGACCGCCGCGACAGAGGCGGCGCAGCTCAGGTGCTGGAAGTGTACGCGCGCGTCCTCGTAGCCGGCGATCGCGGCGTCGCGGGCGACCATCGTGGACTCGCTGATCGTGGGAATGCCGCCGAGGCCGAGCGCGGCCGAGACGGCGCCCTCGTGCATCGACCCCCCGCGCGAGAGCGTTACGTCCTCCTCGTGCAGCGCGACCACGCCGCCGCAGAGGCGCTGATATTGAAGCGCCTTACGCAGCATCCCTGCGCTCTGCACCGGGCGGCCGTCGTCGGTGAAGCCGACCGCGCCCTCCTGGCGAAGCTCGGCCATCTCGGTCAGCTGCTCGCCTTGCAGGCCACGGGTGATCGCGGGCAGAAAGCCGACGGGAATGCGCGCTTCGCGAGCAGCGGCGTCACGCAGCGAGCGCAGCAGCGGCGCGGAGTCGAGCACGGGATCGGTGTTCGGCATCGCGAGCACCGCGCCGTAGCCACCCGCGGCGGCGGCGCGTGTTCCGCTGTCGAGATCCTCCTTGTGCTCCTGCCCTGGTGTGCGCAGATGGACGTGCGGGTCGAAGAAAGCCGGCAACAGCATCCGGCGCTGCTCGCCGCGGCCTGCAAGCGTCTCCTCGCCCTGATCCTCGCTCAGCCCCCCGGGCGCGCCGAGCTCTGTTATGACGCCCGCACGCACGCGCACGTCGTGACAGGCTTCGATTCCGGCGTGCGGGTCGAGGACGTGGACGTCGCGCAGCAGCAGGTCGGCCGGCCGGTGGGGACCCTGGAGGAGCGATTGCGCGGCCATCACGCGAGCTGCCGGGGGATCTCTGAGCCGTCCGAGACGAGACGGGGCTCGCGTGAACCTACCGGACCGGGAGACGCTCCCTCCGCCGGACCGGGAGACACTCCGCTTGCCCGACCGGAAGACACTCCCTTTGCGGGACCGGATGAGACTTCCTTTGCCGGACCGGATGACACTCCCTTCGGTCGCGTCCCCGAACCGGCCAGCGTCCCCGAACCGGCCGGCGTCCCCGAACCGGCCGGCGTCCCCGAACCGGCCAGCGCCCCCGAACCGGCCAGCAGCTCGTAGAGCACCGCCATACGCACCACCACCCCTGCCTCCACCTGCGCGGTGATGACGGCCTGGGGCGAGTCGACGACCTCGCCGGACAGCTCGACACCGCGGTTGACCGGGCCGGGGTGCATCAGCACCTGGCGCGGGCCGAGGCGGCGGCCGTTGATCTGATACCAGGCGGCGTACTCGCGCAGCGATGGAACCCAGGTGTCGTTCATGCGCTCGTGCTGCATGCGCAGCGCGTAGACGACATCGGCGGACGGGAGCTCCTCGAGGTTGAAACGGACGTCGCAGCCAAGCGACTCGATCCCGCGCGGGATCAGCGTCGGCGGCCCGGCCACGGTCACCCGCGCGCCCATGCGCTGAAAGGCGATGATGTTCGAGCGCGCGACGCGCGAGTGGGCGACGTCGCCCACGATCCAGATCGACGCGCCGTCGATCCCGCCGAGACGGTTGTGCAGCGTGTAGACGTCGAGCAGCGCCTGGGTTGGATGCTCGCGCTTGCCGTCGCCGGCGTTGACGATCGCCGCCGAGCACCAGCCCGAGACGAGCTCGGCGGCGCCCGCCCACGGGGTACGCAGGACGATCGCATCGGGCTTGTGCGCGCTGAGCGTGAGCACGGTGTCCTTCAGCGACTCGCCCTTCTCGACGCTCGAGCCGGACGCGGCGAAGTTGACGACGTCGGCCGACAGCCGCTTGGCGGCGAGCTCGAACGAGCTGCGCGTGCGTGTCGAAGCCTCATAGAACAGGTTCAGCACCATCCGCCCGCGCAGCGCCGGCACCTTCTTGATCTCGCGGGCGGAGACCTCGGCGAAGCGCATGGCCTGCTCGACGATCCGCTCGATCGCCGCGCGATCGAGATCCTCCATCGAGAGCAGGTGATTCACGCCCCCACCTCCCTGCGTCTGGCGGACAGGTGGCGAGGAGTGTCCTCCGTGGCGCTTTGGCGGAAGGTCCTCATGCCCCCACCTCTAACACAGCGGGAGTGATCGCGACCTCGTCCAGCCCGTCGAGCTCGGTCATGCGCACGTGCACGTGCTCGGCACGCGAGGTGGGGAGGTTCTTACCGACGTAGTCCGGGCGGATCGGCAGCTCGCGGTGGCCGCGATCGGCGAGCACCGCAAGCTGCACGCGTGCCGGACGGCCGTAGTCGAGGAGCGCCTCGATCGCGGCGCGGACAGTGCGACCGGTGTAGAGGACGTCGTCGACGATCACGACGGTGCGGGCGGTCACGTCGAAGTCGATGTGCGAGGCGTGCAGCACGGGCATCGCGTCCGGCCGCTGGGCGACGTCATCGCGGTAGAAGCCGATATCCAGGTCCCCGAGCGGAATCACGGCATCGAGCAGCGCTTCGAGCAGAGCTTGCAGGCGGCGCGCGAGAAAGGCGCCGCGACGATGGATGCCGACGAGGGCCGGCGCCTGCCCGTCGGGATTGCGCTCGGCGATCTCATGTGCGATGCGCGTGAGCGCCCGCTGGATGTCATCCTCGCGCAGGACGACCTTGTGACTGCTGTCCATCGTTTCCTTCCTGGCCTCGCGGGACCGGATTAAAGGAGCGCGCAGACTGTATCAACGGTCGGCGACGAGACTGCCGACGGCACGTAGGGATGCACCCCGAGCGGAGGACCAGTTGAGCCAGCATGTCTGTCTCGTGCTCCGGGCGCAGGCCGAGACAATCGAGCCTTGCGCAAGCCGCGATCAGCCGGCCGTAACGGGCTCTACCACTGGCGCCGCCTCGCGCGCCTGGCGCTCGGACCAGCGGACGAGCGAGGGAGCGGAGCGCTCGGGAAAGGGGATCTCGATCGTGTCGAAGTCACGCGGCGCCTCGGTCGCGGCGAACACGGTACGCGCCTCATCGCGCAGCTCGCCACCTGCATAGCGGGATGAAATGTGAGTCAGCGCGAGCATCCGCACCTCGGCGTCGCGCGCGAGCTCGGCGGCCTGGCGGGCGGTTGAGTGTGCGGTCTGGCGAGCCCGGTCTAGCTCCTCCTCGGCGAAGGTCGCCTCATGCACGAGCACGTCAGCTTCGTGCGCGGCGAGGGAGAGAGCCTCGCACGGGACGGTGTCGCCGGAGAGGACGATCTTGCGGCCCTCGCGCGCCGGGCCCATCACCTGATCAGGCCTCACGCCGGCGACGGTCTCGCCACGTTGCAGCCGTCCAAAGTCGGGCCCCGGCACAACCCCCAGCTCGGCGGCGAGACGCGCGTCGAGATGGCCAGGGCGGTAGTCCTCGACGAGCGCGTACCCAAACGAAGAGTCGCCGCGATGGCGCACGGGGATAGCGGCGATCAGGTAGCCGTCGCGTTGAACCGTCTCCGCGGGTGAGAGCTCGACGAGGTCGAACTCGTAGGGAAGCTGCCCGTAGACGAGGCGCATCGCTTTCATCAGGTCCTTCAGTCCGCGCGGTCCATACACGGTCAGCGGCTGGTCGCGTTCACGCAGGGCAAAAGACTTGAGCATCCCCGGCAGCCCCAGCCAGTGATCGGCATGGAAGTGGGTGATGAACACGCTGTCCACATCGGCGAGCCCGACCGAGCGTACGAGCTGGCGCTGAGTACCCTCGCCGCAGTCGAACAGCAGCCGATCGCCGCCCCGGCGAATCAGGATCGCCGGCAGCCCGCGCCGCGCGCTGGGCACGGAGCCGCCGGTGCCGGCGAAAAACAGGGAAAGGTCCATGCAGGCAACGGTAGCGGCGAGGGCGCAGACGTGGGCGCAAGGGGCCGTGTTTGACGCGCTGGGATGACGGGGCCGGCGAGCGCGCCGGTAAGCTCTTCCAGCAGCGTCGCCGCGCAAAGCGGCGCCGCCGGCGCCCGTAGCTCAGTGGATAGAGCGCTCGCCTCCGGAGCGAGAGGTCGCAAGTTCGAATCTTGCCGGGCGCGTAGCTGAAATGCCTTTACTGGAGCGGGAGTCGGGTTTGGAGGCTTTGCCGGTTGAGGCTTGAGGTCGGTCGCCGGAGCGCTCGTCTGCCACCGGCTGCCATTTCAGGGCTCCCGAACGCTGAAGTAACGGATTAGCCGTGGAATGTGTACCTCAACCGCGCGATCTCTCGCAGATGACGCTACCGTCCGTCCCGTATCAACGAATCTCATAGGTGCCGGTCTGCGGCCACCCCTCGCCTATCGGTGCAAACCCGATCCCGTACTCCGTGCTCCCCATCGCCTCCTGTCCGTGCTCCAGCAGGGTGCCATCGGGATAGCAAATCACCACTTCGACATGCCTGAGCGCCGACAACAGCACGGGCGGCGTTACGTTGCATTCCAAGCGAACGCTGCTCCCGATCGATACGACGCTCCCCGTCTCGCCGTAGATCTTTCCCACGATACGCGCCACGTCCGGTCGCCTATCATCGGGCGCACCGCAGCGAGACGCCGCCACGGGACCCTGAGATCGCCTGCTCTACGGAGCACGCTTCGGTCGTTCGGCTATCTCCGCGAGGCACCCGACCACTGGCGGCTGCGATAGGCTCCGCGCGTGACCCGCCGTCCACAGTTCCTTTGGGCTACGTGCGCGTGCGTTGTCGCCTGTTCGGTGCTCCTCGCGGGGCTGAGGGCCGAAGTCGGCGCCGCAGAAGCAAACGGCGGCCCATGGTGTGTTCCTTACGAAGGGAACGGGATACCGCCCGGCAGCGGCATCCCACCGTGGGGATTTCACGCTACGGAGTCGTTCAAGGACGGGGTCAGCGGCTCCTCGCACGGTTGGGGGGACATCAACCTGAACACCAACTGGATCTCCGGCAAAATTTGTCAAACACTCGACGGCGGCGGTCAGTCTGGCCGCATGATTTCCGTGAGGCTCGGGCCGCGCATTCTTTACCACTCACACATTGCCGTCATGTGGGGGTATCCGGGCAACGTCATCAAGGCTCCTATAAAGGTCATCTCGAGCACGGACTCCAAATGCAAGGCCGGGACGCCGGGTCATGTGACGATGTACACGAGCTACAACAACGTCAAATCCGACAGCATCCAGTTCTTCTTCGATAGCGGGTGCCTGGATGGTAGTCGTCTGTACCACGGTGGGGCTCAGACAGTGAACGCGCAGGTCCCACCGCTGTAGGGCGTCCGTGCGGACCCTCGCGCGCGTCCGCTAGCGTGATCGCCGTGGACGCAGACATCGAGCATGCCGCCCATACATTGGCCAAGACAGCGGGCTCCCGGTGCGGATGATCCTGTTCGGCTCCCCATGCGCGCGGCCACGCGCGCCCCGGCAGCGACCTCGACTTTCTCGTCATCGAGCCACAGGTTCCCGACCGGCACGCCGAGACGGTCCGCCTTCGCAGTGCCCTACATGATCTAGCCCTACGCAGATCGATCGATGTGCTCGTCTACAGCGAGGCCCAGATCGAGAAGTGGGGACAGGCGCCAGGCACCGCGCTCCACACTGCGCTTTCCGGCGGACGTGCACTTGTCGAAGCGTGGCGAGCACGATGTGGCCGAGGTCCTGCTCGCAAGTTGATCGTCTGCCCAGTGGATCTGGGGTCGGTCCTATGCAGGCAGCAGGCGACCAGGACCTGCGAAGCCGGCGACCCGCGATGCCGGCGCACAAGTGGCGTGCCCGGGGTCGCGCGGCGAGCCCTGCCTTGCTCGCCGCGCCGGCGCCGGGCACCTCTCCGGCGACGCTCAGTTCAGCCGCCCACGGCGGCTACCAGCTCGACGTCGCGCTCCCCGCGCAGTCGGTCTTGCCGCTCGCGCTTTTACACTGGCGCGAGATTTGGCCTTTCGAGTTCCGCGTGATCGTGAATTCGTCGCCGTTCGTCGCCGTGGCCGTCACCGAATATTCTTCCTTATGGGGGCTTGTGGCGCTCAGGTACGCTTCGCCGCCGCCCGCGGAAATACGAATCGTCGGTTCGTACTTATGCAGTTCGGTCGTCGTCACGTTTGTGTATTCGCCGTTGTTGTCGGTCGCGATCGTCTCGGCCGTCGTCTCGGCCGTACGCGCAAGCTCCTTTGCCTGAGCGTCCCAGGCCTTTGACTTCTGGCCTAGAAACGACGGGATCGCGATCGCCGCGAGGATGCCGATGATCAGGATCACGACCAGGAGCTCGACGAGCGTGAACCCGCCCTCCTTCGCCGAGACCCGGCCCAGCCGCTGAGACCTCCGGGCAAGACGGGAACCGACGATCCAAGAGATGCCTTTTGATGCGCGTACAAACAAGATAGCCCTCCGTGGCTTTGCTGGCAGCCGAGCTATCTCGTAGAGATCCCTGACTTTGCGCCCCCGCCTCGCGACGGGTTTGCCTTTTTCAGTAGTTGACTGAACCGATCCTGCGGGAATATACGCAGATATCCGGCCCGATTGGGGAAATTGGACGGATGTACTAGTCGCGCGTGCGACGGGCCCAGCTCTATGCCGATCCGGCCGAGCCGGGGCTTCCCGGCGGCGTCTTGCGCCGCGACATCCGCTTGGTGCTCCACCAGCCCCACCCGCCGACAGCCAACACCGGCACGACGTACAACATCGAGATGTACCAGTGCATCAGGCATGCCAGCGGAGCCACACCGAGAATCTATCACGAGAGCCTCCCTGCACTTCTAGCGTTGTCCGCCGCCTCCCAGGCGGGGCTCCGGCCCATTGGCGGCCGAGCCCCAACTGTCGGGAGCACCCGGAGACAGCCCATCCTAAACGCCCCGCTACCACGCTTCTTGCGGCGGATCTTCCGGCTCTGCCCCCGATCTCCCGCCTGCCGTCCCCCCGAGCGTCCGTGCGCGCCGCTTACGCACGAACAGCACGAACAGCAGTCCAGCCACCGCGATCGCCACGCCGAGCACGATCACCCCGATCGACGCCTTCGAGCTCTCCGGCGTCCAGTACAGCTCGCCTGAGATCGCGCCCTTGCGCGTCCCCACTGCGACCGGCACCTGCCAGTCGAAGATCAGCGTCAGCTTGCTCTTGTCCTTGACCTCCGGTGGCGTCAGCGGCGACATCCAGTGGATGCGATGGTCGTGCCATTCGAACTGCGCCGTGCGATCGACCACTTCCCATCTCGGTGTCGCGCTCGGACCGGCGCTCGGTGGGACCGTCACGTTGCCGTAGAAGCTCGTGTTCAGGTACGTCGCTGGCGAGCGCACGTTCAGCTCCGCCGTCCCGTTCGCGAGCACGCGCGCGTACGGCTCGCCCTGGTAGCCATAGATCGTGACCGTCTCGCCCGTGTGGTTCGTCAACAGCAGCCGGTCGGCGAACTCGAGCACCTGCACGCTCAGCCCCTTCACGTGCGGCCTCACCGACGTGATGTTCGAGCGGTAGTTGTAGCTGCTGCCCTGATCGCTGATCGGGTTATCGCTCTCGCTAGACACCCCGGGGCCCGTGACGCTCGCCTGGGCCTCCGTGCAGACCGCTGGCGCCAAAAGCGCGGCTGCCGTCAGAACCAGGATCGCGGGGCGACGCACGCTCAGAACCGTATCCGTTGGGCGCCACAAGCGCCCACCCTTCCACTCGCCGACAGGTGACCCATGGCTCCGCCGCGTGTGCCCGACCGGCGCCACTACGGTCCGACGCAGCGTCGCGCCGAGGTGTCTCCCAAAATCGGCCGCTCACGGACCACCCACGCCTCATGTGCCCACGGAGGAGAGCAGCCACAGTCCGAAGCTCGTGAACGCCACCATCACCGCAAGCATCCAATATTGGCTGCGAACCGCCTCTTCCGGGTCTTTGTACGACACCAGCGCACGATCATGCGCGAGCATCAGCCCGCCGACATGTCCTCCGACCAGCGCCGCGACCTGCACATACCAGATTCCCGCGTAGGAGATGATGTGGTAGTTGATCTCATAGCTGCTCGTGCCGAATATGTTCGCGCCGTTGCCGAGCGGATCCGACGCCAGGTAGACCATCGCCTGGCTCTGCCAGATCAGCAGCGAGAAATAGTGCGCCACCACGTACGCGAACCCGATCGGCACGAGCGTGTGAGCGAACGTGCGCGTCAGCTCCTCCCGCCCGTAGCGCCCGCTGACGCCGTGCACGCCGCGGATCCCCAGCCGGTAGACGGCGATCACGAGCAGGATGCACCCCACCAGCCCGACGGAATATGCCAGCTCCAGCGCAGCCGTCGGCCCGAAGCCCAGCCCGGAGAACAGGCTCTGCACGCTCGGCTCGTTGTTGCGCCAGATCCCGCCGTTGCTGAACCCGTCGAACGTGGTCGTGCCGATCAGCGTGCAGATGAACGTCACGGTCCCGGCCCCCACGGGCAGGTCCGTCAGCCCGCTCAACGGCCGGCGCACATACACCGCGCCTTCCTCGCCGCGCACCAGCGCCGACAGCCGCGACAGCAGGGAGAAGTACACCGAGAAGCCATCCGCCCGGCTCCCCCACTCCTCCACGCCGAACAGGCCCATCCCCACGAGCATCGCCGCGAAGTAGCCGACCGACAGAGCCGCAAGCGTCGACGGTCGGTCGCGTAGGCTCGGTTCATACACCAGCTCGAAGCCACGCGAATCCGACGATCCCCGCCGCCGCCGGCCAGCACCCGAGCCAACGGGGATAGCGCAGCGGCGCCACGCTCTTCCCATCGCGCCGGATCGTGCGCACGGCTGAGCTGATCGCGCGCGCGCACGTACGCCAAGGGTTGAGCGCCCTGAACACATCGCCGCACAGCACGCTCACCACCGGCATGCCGACCCAGAACACGACGTAGATGAATGTCACCGCGAAGTTCGCCTGGCTCACCTGCGCGCCCGCGAACCCGCTGTAGACGACGAGCGCGAATAGGCCGACCCCGACCAGGCTCGCGAGCCATTCCAGCGGCCGGGCGAGCCCGATCAGCCGCCGCCGGTGCTGCTTCTGCAGCTGCGGCCCCGTCCACATCGTCGACAGCGCCACGAACGACACCACCAACACGATCGCCGCCGCCCAGCTGAACAGCCATACCGGAATCGGCAGATCTGCCTTGCCGACGATGCCGTGCGCCTGCGCGCTCGCCGGCAGCGCCAGCGCCGCCACGCCAAAGCCGCCGAGCAGCGATAGCAGCGGGCGGCGGGAGGTGGCCTTCATGCCCGCGCCAGTCTACGCATCGATCTGAGTCCACCCCTGCGATTGACGCTTCCGCCCTCGGCGGATGGCGGCTCGGGCCCTTTCCAGCGCGTACCCTCCAGATACATGCTCCCCCTCCCGCTCGCCGCCTCCACCGACCTCTCCGCCGCCTTCCAGCTAGGTCCGCTCGCGCTCCTCGGCATGCTGTACGCGCGGCGCGTGCGCACCCTCGCGCTGGAGGAGCGCCCGGTCCCCGGCTGGCGCCAGGCCTGCTTCTACTCTGGCTTCGTCGTCATCGCCGTCGCGCTCACCTCGCTCGGCGCCGCCAGCCAGGACCTGCTGCTCGTGCACATGGTCGAGCACCTCCTGCTCGGCGACATCGCCGCGCTGTTGATCGTCCTCGGCCTCACCGGCCCGCTGCTCGCGCCGGTCCTACGAATCCGCGCGTTCGACCGTCTGCGCGCGCTCTCCCATCCCGTCGTCGCCTTTCCCCTGTGGACGATCGACCTGTACGCCTGGCACCTGCCCGTCCTCTATCAGGCCGCCCTGCGCCACACCGGCATCCACGCGCTCGAGCACGCGATGTTCCTCGGCTTCGGCATCAACATGTGGATGTGCCTGTTCGGCCCGCTCCCCGCCCCCGCCTGGTTCGGCAACCTCGGCAAGCTCCTCTACATCATCGCCGTGCGCCTCGCCGGCACGATCCTCGGCAACGTCTTCCTCTGGTCGGGCACCGTCATCTACCCGTTCTACATCAGCGGTGACGCCCACTTTCACATCTCGCCCGTGGCCGATCAGAACATCGCCGGAGCGATCATGATGGTCGAGGAGTCGATCCTCACGATCTGCCTGTTCTGCTGGCTCTTCCTGCGCACCGCCCGCGAGGGCGAGGAGCGCCAGGACCTGCTCGACTTCGCCCACTCACGGGGTCTCGAGCTGACCGAGGCTCGCGCCGCGCGCGCGGTCGCAGCCGGGCGCGGCCCCGAGCTGCGCAAGCGCCTGGAGTCGCGCGTGGGCGCCGAGCGCTGATTCGGGCCGTACGCCGAACAAACGTCCCTTGGCCTCCTCGACCGGCGCCACCCACTCGCGTGCGGGCTATGCTCGGCGTATGTGCGCAGGCTGTGCAATGGCGGCGGCTTCGGCCGCAACAGGCATCCGCTCGTGGCTTCAAACCCACCACTTCACCTGGCTGACCCCCCGCCGGCTGCGACAGCTGACGATCGCCGCGATGTGCGCCGCCGGGCTCGTCTCCACGATCGGCTTCAGCGGCTCCACGCCGACGAGCGGCGCAACGGCTCAGCCCCCGGCCACCGCCGGCAGGATCGTCAGCTCCGCTCCGTCTGCGACCGGCGTTGCCAACCCTTCCAAGAAGCGGATGTCCTCGCCGGCCAGATAGACGTTGACGAAACGCCGCAGCGAGCCGTCGTCGTCGTACAGGCGCGTGCGCAGCTCGTCGTGGCGCTCGAACAGCCCGTCGAGCACCTCCTGCACCGTCGCGCCATCGACTTTCGTCTCGGCCTCGCCGCCGGCGGCCGCCCGCAACTGCGTGGGGATCTTCACGACCACCGACATCAGACCGCGACCGCCGAGGAGCCGATCGATGCCCCACGATCGGCGGCCGTCTCGGTTACACCTGCTTCGAACGCCTCCACGCTGGGAGCGATCGTGTGCGTCTCGAACGAGCCACGCACCGCGTCCAGCGTCTTCAGGCCCTCGCCCGTGATCACCAGCACCACGCGCTCGTCCGGGTCGATCTCGCCGCGTGCCGCCAGCTTGGCCAGCACCGCGGTCGTGACGCCGCCCGCGGTCTCCGTGAACACGCCCGTGGTCTCGGCCAGCAGCTTGATGCCCGCGCGGATCTCATCGTCTGTGACCGAGTCGACGCCACCGCCCGTGCGCCTGGCCAGGTCGAGCGCGTAGGGGCCGTCGGCGGGGTTGCCGATCGCGAGCGACTTGGCGATCGTGCTCGGCTTCACCGGCCGGCACACGTCATGACCGGCCGCGTACGCGCTGGCCACGGGCGAGCAGCCCTCGGCCTGGGCGCCGTTCATCCGCGGCAGCTCGCCCTCGAGCAGCCCGATCTCGCGCCACTGCTCGAAGCCCTTGGCGATTTTCGTGAACAGCGATCCCGAGGCGACCGGGACCACGCAGCGGTCCGGCAGCTCCCAGCCCAGCTGCTCGGCGATCTCGAACGCGAGCGTCTTCGAACCCTCGGCGTAGTAGGGGCGCAGGTTGATGTTCACGAACGCCCAATCCCGCTCGGCGCACAGCTCCGTGCACAGGCGATTGACGTCGTCGTAGTTGCCCTCCACACCGACCAGCTTCGTCCCGTAGACGCCTGTCGCGAGCACCTTCTGCTCCTCGAGATCGGCGGGGATGAACACGTATGAGTCCAATCCCAGCGCCGCTCCATGGGCAGCTACGGAGTTTGCGAGGTTGCCGGTCGATGCGCACGCAATCGTCTCGAACCCGAGCTCGCGCGCCCGCGCCGTGGCGACCGAGACGACCCTGTCCTTGAATGAATGAGTCGGATTCGCCGCGTCGTTCTTGACCCACACCTCGCGCAGCCCGAGCCTCTCTGCGAGCCTGTCGGCGCGGATCAGCGGCGTGCACCCCGCCGGCAGCCCCACACGCGACGCGAGCCGGCCCGAGGGCCCGGGAGGGCCGCCCGCGAGGGGCAGGAAGTCGGCGTAGCGCCAGATGTTCTGCGGGCCGCCCTGGATGCGGCGACGCAGCTCCCCGACATCGCCCTCCAGACGGCTATGGTCGTAGGCGACCTCCAGCGGCCCAAAGCAGCGCTCGCACACGTACAGCGCCTCCAACGGGTACTCGGCCTTGCACTCCTTGCACTCCAGATGACTGACAGCCATGCGCGCGTTCCCTTCGTTCTAGTCTTCGCCGTGTCACCGGTGTGGCGAAGAGCACGAAGGCCCGCCACACATCTCTCTGGAATTGGCACCTTCCCGCTGTGACGTGACGGTGGTTGCCGGGGTTTCGTAGGGCCAGTCCCTCCACCCCTCTGGATGTGTCCAGCTATGTTCGCAGGCAGTTTAGCAAGCATCTCGGCGAACGCAATCGAAACAGACCCCGGAGAGAACTCTGGGCCCGGTAACGCTCACTCGCTCACGGTGTACGCCTTCGCGATGAGCGTATCGCCCGCGACCAGCGCGAACACAGAGGACTTCGAGCCCTCCCTCGCTGCCGCCAAGCGGCGCATGCTGATCATCGTCAACCCCTACGCAACCACGGTCTCCGACCGTCTGCGTCATCTCGTCATCTACGCCCTGCAGGGTCGTTTCGAGGTCGACGCCGTCGACACCGAGGCCCGCGGTCACGCGACCGAGTTGTGCCGCGAGGCCGCGCACGAGGGCTATGACGTCGTCGTCGCCTTCGGTGGCGACGGCACCGTCAACGAAGCGGCCAACGGCCTGCTGGGCTCCCCCACCCCACTCTGCTGTCTGCCGGGCGGCTCAGCCAACGTGTTCGGCAAGATGCTCGGCATCCCCGGCGATGTCGTCGACGCCACCGAGCATCTGCTCGCGATGGCCGACGACTGGCGTCCTCGCAAGGTCGACCTGGGGGTAGTCAACGGCCGCTGCTTCACCTTCGCCTCCGGTCTCGGCCTCGACGCGAGCGTCGTTCAGCGCGTCGACTCCAACCCGCGGATGAAGGCTCGCTTCGGGCCCTATTTCTTCACCTGGGTGGCTGTCAGCACCTTCGCCCGCCGCTACCTGCTGCGCCCGCCACGCCTGGAGGTACGCGCGGACGGCGAGACGCTCGCGGGCGTGACCGCGATCGTCCAGAACGGATCGCCCTTCACCTTCTTCCAAAACCGGCCGATCGAGATCGTCGAGGACGCCGCGCTTGACTCGGGCCTGCTCGGCGCCGGAGTTCTCCATCGCGCGACGCTCGTCTCGATGCCGTTCATCGCCTGGCGCTCCTTCTCACGCCGGGCGCGCGTCGTCAATCACCGTCAAGTAACCGCCCTACCGGCGATCAACGAGCTGAGCGTCCGCAGCGCCGACCAGCGCACGCTGCCCCTACAGGTCGACGGCGACTATCTCGGCGAGGTGCTCGAGGCGCGCTACTCGATCATGCCCGCGGCGCTCTCCGTGGTCGCCTGAGAGGCCACTACGTGGCTCCCCCTGGAGTCACGCGGTAAGCGTCGAACACCGACTCGATGTTGCGCATCCGCGTAATCGCGCCCTTCAGCGTGTGCGTGTCCGCCACCTCGACCACAAACCGGTTCTTGACCATCGGCGGCGTCGACAGGCAACGGGCTTCAAGGATGTTGGCGCCCGACTCGGAGAACACGCGCGAGAGATCCTCGAGCAGGCGGTGGCGATCCCACGCGTCGATCTGGATCTCCACGACGAACGCCGTGGACTGGTCGCCTTCCCAGGCAACGTCCGCGAAGCGTTCGGGATCTTTGCGCAGCAGCGCGGCGTTGGGGCAGTCCTCGCGGTGGATCGTGATGCCGCGTCCGAGTGAGATGTAGCCGACGATCTCATCGCCCGGTACCGGGCGGCAGCACTTCGCCAGACGCAGCATCACGTCCTCCACCCCCTCGACCCGGATCCCGTACTGCCCCGACGACTTCGTCGGGCGCCGGCGCGAGCGTCCCACCCGCAGCAGGTCGACCGCGCTCGCCTCACCGTCGGCCGCCTCGCCCTGCTTCAAACGCTGCATCACCTTGTTCACCACGATCTTCGGCGAGACCTTGGCGGCGCCCAGCGCGATGTAGAAGTCGTCAGCCTTGCGGTAGCCGACCTCGCGGATGACGTCCGCGAGCAACGCCGAGCCGGTGATCTTCTGTGCCGGCAGACCCTGCTTGCGCAGGTGCTCCTGCAGCAGATCGCGGCCGATGTGCTCGGTGTCCTGGCGGGACTCTGCCTTGAACCATGCCTTGATCTTGTTGCGCGCGCGCGTCGTCTTGACCATCGCCAGCCAGTCGCGCGAGGGACCGCGCTCGCGCTTGGCGGTGAGGATCTCGACGATGTCGCCCGAGCGCAGCTCGTAGTGCAATGGCACGATCTTCCCGTTCACGCGCGCGCCCACGCAGCGGTGGCCGATCTCTGTGTGCACCTCGTAAGCGAAGTCGAGCGGCGTCGCGCCCGCCGCCAGCGACTTGACTTCGCCCTTGGGCGTGAACACGTAGACCTCGTCCTCGAACAGGTCGGTGCGCAGCGTCTCCATGAACTCCTGCGGATCGGACAGCTCCTTCTGCCAGTCGAGCATCGAGCGCAGCCACTTCAGCTTGGTGTCCTCTCCCTCCCCCGCCGAGTGGCCGTCGGGCCCCTCGCCGCCGGCGTTCGGCAGCTGCTTGTAAACCCAGTGGGCCGCCACGCCGAACTCCGCCATCTCATGCATCTCTTGCGTGCGGATCTGGATCTCCAGCGGCCGGCCCTCGGGCCCGATGATCGTCGTGTGCAGCGACTGGTACATGTTGAACTTCGGCATCGCGATGAAGTCCTTGAACCGTCCCGGCAGCGGCTTCCACAGCGAATGGATCACCCCGACCGAGCCGTAGCAGTCCTTCACCGAGTCGACGATCACGCGCATCGCAGTCAGGTCGTAAATCTCGTTGAACTCGCGACCCTTCTTCGTCATCTTCGAATAGATCGAATAGAAGTGCTTGGCCCGTCCTGCGATCTGCGCATTGATCCCGAGCTCTGCGAGCTCACGCGCCAAATATTCGCCGGCCTCGCTCACATATCGCTCGCGGTCGTCGCGCTGCTGGGCGACCAGGCCCTTGATTTCCTGGTACTTGCGCGGGTGAAGCGTCGCGAACGCCAGATCCTCGAGCTCCCACTTGATCGCGTGGATACCCAGCCGATGAGCGAGCGGCGCGTAGATCTCGAGCGTCTCCCGCGCCTTCTCCATCTGCTTCTGCTTGCCCATCGCGTCGATCGTGCGCATGTTGTGCAGCCGGTCGGCGAGCTTGATCAGGATGACCCGCACGTCGGTGGCCATCGCCACCATCATCTTGCGATAGTTCTCGGCCTGCGCCTCGTCGCGCGACTGGAAGGTGATGCCCGTCAGCTTCGTCACCCCGTCGACGATCTGGGCGACCTCATCTCCGAAACGCGCCCGCACCTCCTCGATCGAGGCCGACGTGTCCTCCACCGTGTCGTGCAGCAGCGCCGCGCACAGCGTCTCGGTATCGAGCCGCATGCCCGCACAGATACGCGCCACGCCGACCGGATGCACGATGAAGTCCTCGCCCGACTTGCGCCGCTGGGCGGCGTGGTGCTCGCACGCAAACACGAACGCGTCCTGCACTCGGCCGCGCTCGATCTCCACCGCGGAGTCCGCCGCGTGCTCGGAGACAATTGCGAACAGGTCGCCCAGCAGCCGCCGCTCCGGCTCTGAGAGATCCATCCGCGCCTGCGCGCTGCCCTCTCGCCGATCCTCGGTGGTGGGCGAGTGACTTTTCGGATTGCTTGCGATCGCCATCCTCATAGGGTAGGGGACCGCCCACGCGGATTGAAGCGATTTCACTTCGAAACACCGGCGCGCTGCTCAGAGAGCGAAGAGGACGAGCTCCTCCTCCGAGGTCTCGCCGCGAGACGAGACCGCGCCTTCGTCGCGAGACTCGACGGCCACAGTGGCGCCGGACTCCGCGAGGGTCGTGGCCTCCTCGAGCCGCTCGAGCTCCTCGAGCGGGCTCGGCGCGCGCCTCGCATGGCGCAGGATCAGACGTGGCTCGGTAACACCCCGCCACTCGTTGACCTCGAGCGTGAACGTCGCTTCAACACGCTCGCCCTCCCCCACGGGCAGCCGTCCACCGACGCCGAACGCAACCGCTCGCGCGCGCGCATCGCCAGACTCCACACTGAAGCGGACGTGCTTGCCTTCCCCCATCGGCTGCGCATCCGTAAAGGTCGCGTCCGCCACGAGCAGTGAGACTCCGGGATTGCCACGACCGAACGGCGCCAGGCTCTGCAGCTCCTCGGCGAGTCCCATCCCGAGCTCCGCGCCGCTCACCACCGCGTCCACGCGCTCGACCGGAGTCGTGTCTCTGCCCGCGAGCATCACCTCGGCGTGGGCACACAGCGCCGCCGCGAACCCTTCTACGCTGCCACGCTCGATCTCGAGGCCCACCGCGGCGCGATGGCCGCCGTAGTGCAACAGCAATCCCGCACACGCCGTAAGACCTCCGAGCAGGTCGAAGCCCTCGACGCTGCGCCCCGATCCCTTCCCCGTCTCTCCCGCGAGCGAGATCAGCACGATCGGGCGGCGATGGCGTTCGGCCAGACGCGAGGCGACGATCCCGATCACTCCCGCGTGCCAGTCCTCGCCGGCTAGGACATACGCCGGGTGCTCCCCCAATGCGGCGACCTGGGCTTCGGCCTCGAAACGGATGCGCATCTCGGTCTGCCTGCGCTCGCTGTTCGCCCGGTCGAGCTCCTCGGCGATCTGCGCCGCGCGCAGGGGATCCTCTGTAAGGATCAGCTCGAGGCCCGCGTCGGCCCTGTACAACCGCCCCGCCGCGTTGATCCGCGGCGCCAGCGCAAAGCCCACCGAGCGCTCGCTCACCTTGCCGGGCTCTACGCGCGCGACCGCCATCAGCGCGCGCAGGCCTGGCTTCGCCGTGCTTGCGAGCGCGCGCAGCCCGCGCCTGACAAGCGTGCGGTTCTCTCCCGTGAGCGGCATGACGTCGGCGATGCTCGCGAGCGCCACCAGGTCGAGCTCGCCCTCCAGCTCCCGCGCGTCACGACCCTCGACCTCCCACAGCGCCTGCGCGAGCTTGTAAGCGACGGTGGTGGCGCACAGCTCCGCGCAGGGATAGCCGCAGATCGCCGGGTGCACGATCGGCGCCTGCGGGAGCACGCCGTCCGCGCGCGGGGCATGGTGGTCGGTGACCACTACCTGCATGCCCAGCTCCTTCGCCGCCGCGATCTCCGACACCGCCGTGATCGCGCAGTCGACCGTGACCAGCAGCCGTGTCCCCCGCGCCGCGAGCCGCGCGACGGTGCTCGCGTTCAGCCCGTAGCCGTCGCTTGCGCGGTCGGGCAGGTACCAGTCGACGTCGGCTCCGAGCCTCCGCAGCGCGCGTATGAGAATCGCTGTCGAGCACACTCCGTCGACGTCGTAGTCGCCGTGGATCGTGATCCGCTCGCCGCGCCCCACGTGCGCGCGAATCGTCTCGACCGCCGTGTCGATGCCGGCGAACGCGCTCGGGGGATGCTCCTCCTCGGCCGCCAGAAACGCGCGCGCCCTCTCCGGCGCGCCGAGCCCCCGGCGCACGAGCACCTGCGCGAGCGAGCGGCTCACACCCAGCTCGTGCTTGAGCCGCTCGACATCGACCTCGGGACAGGCGGCTATCTCGAAGCGGGACGTCTGCATCCGGCCAGCCTATGGCCCGGGTTAGACGGAACCGCGCAGGATCCGGATCTTCGCTTCCGACCAGACCGCTCCGCAGTCTTCTTGGTCGGAAGGGAAAACCGGACCTGCTTTTGCTGATTTAATCCTTTTCTCAGCTGCGCTGTTCGCGGCGGATCCCCTCGAAGTACACCAGCGCGATGCCGAGCAGCGCGCCCGGGACCGCGTACAGCACGACCCCGATGTCGGTTGCCTTCTGTCCCGGGACCTTCAGCGCGGAGACCTTCACCCCGTAGATGATCAGCCCGACGACGATCGCGCCAAGGAGCGAGCCGACGAACGCGCCGACGATCCCGCCCCAGAAGCGGTCGGGCAGGAAGATCGTGAAGTGCCAGATCGCCAAGCCCATGATCACCCAGCCGAGCATCCCCATCAGCGAGATCTCCCGTGACGTTTGTTGCGCGGGCGTTTGCTCTTCTCGCGCCGTTTCGGCGCATCCTTGAGCACGAGGTCCTCCGGCGTCAGATCCGCCGCGGAGGAGCGCTGGGCGACCGGCTTTCCGTTCTCGATGTCGAGATCGCGGACGAGCTCCTGGAACTCTTCTCTTGAGATCTGCGCTCCGGGCTCCTCCGGCGCGATGATGCTGCCGCGCCGCGTGCGCCTGCGCTTCCGCTCCGGCTCGACGTCGGCCGGAGCACCCGTAGCCGTTGTCGCATATGCAGGCACCTGACCGAGTTCGCCGACGATCCGCGCGCGACGGTTGCGATAGGCGCCCTCGCGCTCCTTCCAATGGGTCAGCACCGGTGAGGCGATGAAGATCGACGAGTACGCTCCCGAGGCGACACCGACCATCAGCGCGAAAGCGAAGTCCTTGAGCGTTTCCCCGCCGAACAGCAGCAGCGCGGCCACCGGTAGCAGCGTGCAGAAGCTTGTCGCCAAGGACCGGGTCAACACCTCCGACATCGAACGGTTGACGATTTGAGAGAACGCCGCGCGCGGCATACGCGGCACGTTCTCTCTCACACGATCGAACACGATGATCGTGTCATACAGCGAGTATCCCAAGATCGTGAGCAGCGCCGCGACGGTCGCCGTCGTCACTTCGCGGCCCGTCAGCGAATACACCCCAGCGGTGATCAACAGGTCGTGCATCAACGCGATCAGCACCGGGATCGCGTACTTCCACTCGAACCTGAGCGCGATGTAGACCGAGATCACGAGCAGCGAGGCGATGATCGCGATCACCGCGCTGTTGGCGACCGTTTTGCCGAACGTCGGTCCGATCGAGGTCGAGGAGAAGTCCTTCGTGCCCGGCACGTTTGGTCCGTTGCCGAACTTGGTGTTCATCGCGGCTTCGATCTTCTTGACGTTTTCCGGGTCCAGCGTCTTGGTCGAGATCTGATAGCCCGTTCCGCCGATGCTCTTGTTCGTGAACTTCTGCACCTCGGCGTTGCCGTAGCCGGCGGACTTCATCACTTCGGCCACCTGGCTCTCGCTGACGTTCTTGATGAACGCCGTCTGGATGCGCGTGCCGGACTTGAAGTCGATGCCAAAGTTCAGCCCTTTTCCGCCGATCGCCAGCGCGCCGATCAGCAGGATGCAGCCCGACAGCGAGAAGAACCACTTCGAAGCGCCCATGAAGTCGAACGTCCAGCCCTTCCCACGCCTCGCCGCGGCGCCGAGCGCCGCGGGGTGGGAGACCATCCGCGAGCGTCCCATCGCGCCAAGCGCGGCCTGCGTCGCCAGCACGGCCGTGAACAGCGTCAGCAGCGTGCCGATACCGAGCGTAAAGGCAAAGCCCTTGACTTCCGCGGTCGCCAGCGCGAACAGGATGAACGCCGTCATGAACGTGACCACGTTGGCGTCGACGATCGCGGCGAACCCCCGTCGGTAGCCCGTGGCGATCCCAGAGACGATCGAGCGACCGCCGCGGATCTCCTCCTTGACGCGCTCAAAGATCACGATGTTCGCGTCCGCGGCGATGCCGATCGTCAGGATCAGGCCGGCGATGCCCGGTAGCGTAAGCGTGATCGGGATCAGCTTGATCAGCGCGAAGTAATAGATTCCGTAGATGAGCAGCCCGCCGACGGCGATCGCCCCGAGTACGCGATAGAACAGCAGCAGGAACATGCACACCACCGCAAAGCCGGCCAGGCCCGCGATCAGGCCCTGGTTGAGCGCCTGTTTGCCGAGCGTCGCCGACACCTGCGAGCGGGAGATCAGCACCAGCTTGATCGGCAGCGCGCCGGACTGGAGCTCCTGGGCGAGGTTCTGCGCCGAGGTGATCGTAAAGCCGCCCGATATCTCCGAGCCGTTGGAGGAGTCGATCCCTTCCGGGTACTTCGTGAAGTCGATCGAAGGCGTCGTGATCAGCTGGCCGTCGAGCACGACGGCGAAGTGCTGCAATGCAGCTTCCTTGGCCACACCCGGCAGCTGCGCTTCCTGGCCGCGATGGGCGATTTCCTTGGTGACCCGTTCGAAGATGCCCTTGCCGTGCGAGGTGAAGCCGAAGGTGACGTTCGGGGCGCCTGTGCCCCCGGCGCCTTCGTCGAAGCTCTGCGTCGGGTTCGTCACGTCCGAGCCCGACAGCACCGGGTTGTCGTTGAGCACGAACCAGCTGTTGGGCGACCGGTTCGTGACCTTGCCTGTTTTTTCGTCTTCCACCGGTCGCGCCTGCACGATCACGGTCCCGGGGTTGACGCGGACTGCCTTGACCTTGGCCCCCGCGGGCGGTTTGTAGCCGTCCGCATACAGGTTCTGTTCGGTTTCCTCCGGCGGACAAGTCGGCTTGCCGCCGCTGCACAGCACCTTTTCGTGGGCGGTGTCGAGCAGGTACCAGCTACCGTAGATACAGCCTCCCACCTGCTGCGACGTGCATCCGTGCGACCACGTCGTGTCGCTCTTGCGCAGGATCGGCGCGCGTTTGGCCCCACGCAGCACGGCCTTGTACTCGGGCAGACCGTATGTTGCTTCGCCGGCGCGCTCCCCGCCCGTGACCGTCGGTTCGCTCGGCGCCGGCGTGCCTGCCGGCCCGATCACGTTCGGCTCCCAGTCGTAGAAGTACAGCTGCGCGACCTGGCCGACCTCGTCCTGCGCGCGCGAGGCGTTGCTCACGTCCGGCAGCGCCACGTCGATTTCATCGGCTCCCGAGCGCTGGATTTCCGGCTGGGCGACGCCCAGTTGGTCGACGCGCGTGCGCATAATGTTGATCGCGCGGTCCAACGATTCGGCGTCCACTTTCGACTGGGCCGTCGGCTTGCCCTGGTAGACGAGCTCGACGCCGCCCTTCAGGTCGAGCCCCAGGCGAGTCTTCTTGGTTGCGATCACAGCGACCGACGCGGCGATCAGACCGAGGACGATCAGCAGGATCAGCGCGTTGCGACGACGGTCGATCATGATCGGAGCTCCATTGAACGCCCATCAAAATAGGCGGTGCCTTCGGTGGGTTCATGGATCAAGCTGGGCGTCGCGGGACGGTGAAGCGCGTGCTGGTAGCACGTGCGAACCGTCACGTGGCGATCCAGCGCCGCGTCCATGAACCCACTCCGGACGTGCCGATCTTTTTGATGGGCGTTCATAGGCCGTGAGCCTACTTGTCTGGGGTCAGCACGAGCAACAGCCCGCCGTCGTCGTCATACGCAGGGAACATGTCCGCCTTCGCATTGGCGGCAACGTCCCGTTCGCCGCTGACCTCCACCGGCACCTCCAGCGCCCGGACGCCCCACTCCAGCACCGTGGCCACCGGATCGTCGCCGTTTGCGAACTTCAGGCCCAGCACCTGCTCGACACGCTGGCCGATCACCTCTTCCTCCTCGAGACCCGTGAACGCGAACGAGTTCTTTCCGCAGCCAATCACGCGCCCCTCGCCGTCGCATACGAAGAAGGCCGCGTCCGGAGCCGGATAGTAGTCGTCGAGGAGTTCAAACAGAAACGCGAACCCGCACTTCGCGCAGCCCTTGCGCTGGCGCGTGAAGCCGAGATTGCGGTCAAGCTCGGAAGTGCGGTGGCCGCAGTTGGGGCAGATGAACGGGTGTGCCATACGTGATTTACAGACTACGCAAGCGGAACGGCGAAGGGGACGGCCGGCGGGTCGGCGGGACCGTGCCCGCAACGAAACGGGCGGGCGTGGATCCTTTCCAAACAGGTTCTCAGAACAGCGATTGCCCCTCCGGCGCCCGGGGGTCGAGCCCGAGATGGACGAACGCCGCGGGGGTCGCGGCGCGCCCTCGCGGGGTGCGCTTGATCAGACCCTCCTGCAGCAGATAGGGCTCATACACGTCCTCGATCGTGTCCTGCTCCTCCCCGACGGCCACCGCGAGCGTCGAGAGCCCAACCGGCCCGCCGTCGAACTTGACGCAGATCGTGCGCAGTATCTCTCTGTCGAGACGATCGAGACCGCGCTCGTCGACCTCCAACAGCTCGAGCGCTCCGTGGGCGGCCGCCGCCGTGACGACGCCCTCCATACGCACCTCGGCGAAATCGCGCACGCGCTTGAGCAGCCGGTTGGCCACGCGCGGGGTTCCCCGGCTGCGCGCCGCGATCGCGATCGCGCCGTCTTCCTCCAAGCCGATCTCGAGGATCGCCGCGGAGCGGCGCACGATCGTCGCGAGCTCCTCCACCGCGTAGGGCTCCAAGCGCGCCTGGATGCCGAAACGGTCGCGCAGCGGGGTCGTCAGCAGCCCCGTGCGCGTGGTCGCGCCGACCAGCGTGAATGGCGGCAGCTCGAGCGTGACCACTCGTGCCCCCGCACCCTGCCCGACCGTGATCGGCAGGCGGTGGTCCTCCATCGCCGGATAGAACGTCTCCTCCAGGGTGCGCGGCAGGCGGTGGATCTCATCGACGAAGAACACGCTCCGCGGCTCGAGCGCGGTCAGGAACGCCGCGATGTCTCCCTTGCGCTCGAGCGCCGGGCCGGCGGTTTGCACGAACGGCACTTCCAGCTCGGCCGCAACGATCTGCGCGAGCGAGGTCTTGCCAAGTCCCGGCGGCCCCGCCAGCAGCAGGTGGTCGAGCGCGTCCCCACGCGCAGTCGATGCCTCGATCGCCACGGCGAGCTGCTCGCGCAGCGTCTCCTGTCCGACGAACTCCTGCAGGCGCCGGGGCCGCAGCGAACGGTCGAGCTCATCCTCCGAGACCAGGTACGGCGTCTGGATGCGTGGCGCCGTCTCGGTCATGACGATGAGGCGCGGGCGAGGCGCAGCGCGTGTGCCAGCAGCTCCTCGGCGCTCTCGCCGTCAGACCCGCTCAACAGCTCCTCCGCCTCGGCGGGCGCGTATCCCAGCTCGATCAGGCCGTCGCGCGCGAGCGTACGCGGCCCGGAGCCACGACTCACCACGATCGCCGCACCCGCTCCCGCGTGACCGTCGCTCGTCACGACGACCTTCTCGCGCAGCTCGACGATGATCCGCTCCGCGGTGCGCTTGCCGATGCCGGGCACAGCCTGAAAGCGGACGGCGTCGCCGGCCGCGATCGCCGCCATCAGCTCGCGCGGATGGCCACCTGAGAGCACCGCGAGCGCCACCTTCGGGCCGACCGCCTGGACCGACAGCAGCATCAGGAACAGCTCACGCTCCTGCTCGGAGTGAAATCCGTACAGCGACAGCGCGTCGTCGCGCACGATCAGATGCGCATGCAGCGTCACCCGCTCCCCCACCGCGGGCACATGACGCAACGTCTCCGCCGAGACCGCCACCCGATAGCCGACGTCGCCGCACAGCACCGTCACATGCTCGGCGCGGCGAACCGCAACCTCGCCTCGCAGTAGCGCGATCATCCGGCTGCTCGCGCTCCGGCGAGCGCGCGCGACAGCGGAGCGCAGTTGACATGGCAGATCGCCACCGCGAGCGCATCGGCGGCGTGATCGGGTCGGGGCAGATCGACCAGACCGAGCAGCGCCTGCACCATGCTCGCCACCTGCTCCTTATCCGCGCGCCCATTGCCGCACACCGCGCCCTTGACCTTCTGCGGGGTGTAGCTCGTGCACTTCACCCCTCGCTGCCCCGCCGCCAGCATCGCGGCGCCGCGAGCCTGGCCGACGGCGAACGCCGTGCGCACGTTCTGACCGAAATAGAGCTCCTCGAGCGCCACCGCGTCGGGCTCGTGCTCGACCAGGAGCGCGTCGATCGCGGTGTAGATATCCGCCAACCGTCGCTCCTGTGCGACCCCGGCGCGTGTCTGGATCACCCCGCCATCGAGGGCGAGCAGCCGACCACCGCGCGCCGAGGTGCGGTCATTGCCCACCACGCCGTAGCCGGTATTGGCCAGGCCGGGATCAATGCCGAGAACGATCATGCTCAGTGATTCTGCGCCGCGGGCCGGACGCCTGCGCCCCAGCCGCGACCCCGGGGCGCTGTTTTGAGCCGGATCGCTTGTCGGCGGGGACGCGCCACGGCGCGTGTCCCGAGGCCCAGAGATCGTTGAGCGCGACCGCATCCTTGTAAGTGTCCATGCACTCCCAGAACCCCTCGTGGCGGTGGGCGCGCAGCTCGCCCGCCGCGGCCAGCCGCTGCAGCGGATCGCGCTCGAGCACGCTGTCGTCCTTCAGATATCCGAGCACCTCCGCCCGAAAGCAGAAGAAACCGGCGTTGATCCAGTGCTCCGAGCGCGGCTTCTCGCGAAACCCCCGCACCCGGCCGTCCCCGTCGAGCTCGGTCACGCCGAACTGTAGCTCCGGTCGTACGACCGTCATCGTCGCCTGCGCGCCATGGGCGGCGTGAAAGCTCGACAGGGCTCGCAGGTCGATGTCCGCCAAGCCGTCGGCATAGGTGGCGCAGAAGACCTGCCCGCCTTCCAGGCGCGGCGCGAGCGCCTTGATCCGCCCGCCGGTCGGCGTGTCGAGGCCGGTGTCGACACAGTCGACGCTCACCCCCTGCGGCCACGCCTGCTCAGCGGCAAACCGAGCGATCAGCTCCCCCCTGTATCCGGTGGCGAGCAGAAAGCGGCGAAAGCCATGAGCCACGTACAGCTGGATCACGTGCCAGACGATCGGCATCCCGCCGATCTCCACGAGCGGCTTGGGGATCTCCTGGGTGCGCTCCTGCAACCGCGCCCCCCGGCCGCCGCACAGGATCACCACGTGGGGCGGCTGGCTTTCGGCGCTCATCCGCGGCCATTATGGCGACATGGCCGCCGGTGAGAGGCCCGTCAGTCTCTAGGATGCGGGCGCATGCCCACCTCTCCCCCGCCAGAGATCTTCAAGGCGTATGACATCCGCGGCCTGTATGGCGAGCAGATCGACGGCGATGTCGCCGAGCAGATCGGCCGCGCCTTCGCGCGCGTGCTCGCCGGGCTGGCCGGTAAGCCCGTCTCGGAGCTGCGGGTGGCGCTGGGCCGTGACATGCGCCTGACCGCGCCCGAGCTCTCGGCGCGCTACCGCGAGGGCCTGCTGCGCGAGGGCGCGCACGTGATCGACGCCGGGCAGGTGGGCTCGGAGATGCTCTACTTCCTCGTCGGCTCGCGCGCGCTCGACGGCGGCTTGATGTGCACCGCCTCGCACAACCCCGCCGCCTACACCGGCGCCAAGCTCGTCCGCGAGGGCGCGATCGCCCTCTCCGGCGACACCGGCATCGAGGAGATCCGCCGCACGATCGACGCCGGACTCGACCGCGACGATGACGATGGTGGCTCAAGCGATGGTGGCGGCGGTGGCTCAAGCGATGGTGGCGGCGGTGGCTCAAGCGATGGTGGCGGCGGTGGCTCAAGCGATGGTGGCGGCGGTGGCTCAAGCGATGGTGGCGGCGACGGCGGACACGGCGATGACGCACCCGGAAGCGACGTCAAAACCGACGACGACGCGCGCGCGCGTGGCAAGTGTGAGGAGATAGACATCTACGAGGAGTTCCAAGCGGCGGCGCTGCGCTTCATCGACCCCGAGGCGATCCGTCCGCTCAAGGTCGTCCTCGACGGCGGCAACGGCATGGCGGGCCCGATGGTCGGCCCGCTGCTGAAGCGCCTCGGCCTCGAGCTGATCGAGACCTACTGGACGCCCGACGGCGCCTTCCCCGACCACGAGCCCAACCCGCTGCTGGAAGAGAATCGTAAGTTCATCATCGAGAAGGTGCTCGAAACCGGCGCCGACCTCGGCATCGCGTGGGACGGAGACGCAGACCGCTGCTTCTTCATCGACGACACCGGCGCGTTCGTCGACGGGGATTTCCTCACCGCGCTGCTTGCCGAGTCGCTGCTGGCCAAGCACGGCTCGCCCGGTGAAGCCGTCCTGTACGACGTGCGCGCCTCGCGCGCGGTGCCCGACACGGTTACCCGCGCCGGTGGCGTTCCCTACGTCAACCGTGTCGGGCACGCGTTCTTCAAGACGCGCATGCGCGCCGAGGGCTCGCTGTTCGGCGGCGAGGTCTCCGGGCACTATTACTTCCGCGACTTCTACTGCGCGGACTCGGGCACGCTCCCCGCGCTGCTGATCCTCGAGCTGCTCTCCACGCAGGGCAAGCGCATGTCCGAGCTGCTCGCGCCATACCACGCGAAGTACTTCATCTCCGGAGAGGTCAACTCCGAGGTCACAGACCCAGAGGCCAAGATGGAGGAGATCGCCGCGCACTTTCCCGACGCCCGCCAGGAGCGTCTCGACGGCATCTCGATCGACTACCCCGACTGGCATTTCAACGTGCGCTCCTCGAACACCGAGCCACTGCTGCGCCTATGCCTGGAGTCGCTCGTCTCCTCCGAGGACATGGTCCGCCGCCGTGATGAGATCCTCGAGCTGATCCGCACAGGATCCGGACGTTCGTCCGGGTCATAAGTCCCTTCGCGGTCGGCCGCGAGGAGGTTCCGGACCTGCTGATTCCGGGCTCGTATGACACGAGCAGAATGGATGGACATACAGATGAATCATCAAAACGACCCCACCGAGGAGCTGCTGGTCGAGGCCGCCGCGGCGGGGATCCACCGCTTGACGATCCCCACGCCGTTTCAGGTCGGGCGCGTCAACGCGTATCTGATCGAGGACTCTCCGCTCACGCTGATCGACTCGGGCCCCAACTCAGAGAAGGCGCTCGACGCGCTGGAGCGGGCGCTGGCCGAGCACGGCCACACGATCGCGGACATCGAGCTGCTGGTGATCACACATCAGCACATCGACCACTTCGGTCTGGCCGCCACGCTCGCCGAGCGTTCGGGTGCGGAGGTGGCCGCCCTCGACCGGCTCGCGCCATATCTCGCACGGTTCGGCGAGGAGGCCGAATACGACGACATCTTCGCCAAGCGGATGATGCTGCTGCACGGCGTCTCGGCCGACGTGATCACCGCGCTGCGGGCGGTGTCGGCGAGCTTCCGCGCCTGGGGCGCCCCGGTGGGAGTCACCCGCCCGCTCGCCGACGGCTCAGAGCTCGAGCTGCGCGACCGTACGCTGCGCGTGTTGCACCGTCCCGGACACAGTCCTTCGGACACCGTCTTTCTCGACGAATCCCGCTCGCTGATGCTGGCCGCGGATCATCTGATCGGACATATCTCCTCCAATCCCCTGCTCGCGCGCCCGCTGGACGCCCTCGGCGAGTACACGGGCCCGCGGCCGCGATCTCTCCCCTACTACATCGCCTCGCTCGAGCAGACGCGATCGCTCGACCTAGAGCTCGTGCTGCCCGGACACGGCGCGCCGATATCCAACCATGTGGCGCTGATCGACGAGCGTCTGCGGCTGCATCGTCGCCGCGCCGAGAAGATCCACCGCCTTGTCGCCGAGGAGCCGCGCACGGCGCACGGGATCGCCCACGAGCTCTGGGGCAACGTCGCGGTCACGCAGGCCTACCTCACGCTGTCCGAGGTGCTCGGGCACGTCGACCTGCTGAACGCCGAAGGGCGCATCAAAGAGGAGGAGCGAAACGGTGTCGTGCACTTCTCCGACGCCTGAGCACTATCACCCCGTTCGTATACGGCTCGAGCTCGTCCTCCTCATACGGCGAGCGATGGCCGCTGCCAGGCAATCGAGTCCGCAAGTTGGAAACCGCGCAGTCCCGTAGATTCCCTGAGAGTTAGACAAATCGCTGTCTATGGCGTATCATTGACAGCGACCGGTAAGGGGACGAACGGAGGGTTGACAGGTCGTGGAGGGCATCATTTCGAACCCACACCTGAACGTGTTCGAACCCTACCGGGACCTCGGGCGCGGCCACGAGGACCAGCTGACGCGAGCCGCGATGATCGTGCTGCGGCTCGTGCCGCTCGCGCGCGAGACGCTGCTGCGCGAGATCGGCGAGAGCTCCCAGAGCCAGCTGCCCGACTGCGCGGTCGATCTGCAGGCATCCCACATCGTCGACCCCTCCGAGGAAGGCGCCGCCGCCGGCCAGGCGGTGCAGCGCGGGCGGCTGGTGAGCGTCTTTTTGACGCCCGACTTCGAGCCCGAGGAGATCGAGGAAGAGGTCACCGATACCGACCGCGGGCAGCGCTTCGACGGCGTGCTGCGCTTCGACCCCGAGCTGGTCGTGCTGATCGAGAGCAAGGTCTGCCGGCGCTGGGCCAGGCGCAACGGGCATCGCGTCGCCGAGGTAAACCTCGGCGGGGTTCACTTCGCCAAGCGGCGCACCTGTCTGCTGCGCTGGCACGACCTGCTCGAGTCGTGGTGGCGGCTGGCGGAGATCGGGGTGCTCTCCCCCGCCGAGCAGGCGCTCGTGCAGGACATCCTCTCCTACGCCCATCAGGACTTCGGCCAGCTGCTCCCGTTCGGCAGCCTGCGCCGCGCGGGCAAGGACCCCACGCGGCGCAAGTGGAGATTGCGCTCGCTGCTGCGCGAGGCGACCGGGATCCAGCCCGAGCGGGTCGGTCTCGTGCACGTCCGGCTCGACGTCGCGCTCGGCGCCGTCTCGATCCAGCGCGCCGCGCTCGACATCGACGACGAGCAGCTCGTGCTGCACCTGTGGCCGGGCGAGCTGAAGGCCCAGGCCGAGCATCTCTACGCCGCCGGGCATGCAGAGCGACTGTGCGAGCTGGCCGCCGGAGACGAGCGCTGGCGCGTCGAGCCGCAGCCCCTGCTCGGCTTTCGCAACGCGCCGAAGCGGACCCGCGTCTATCTCAGCTGCAGGCTCGACGCGCTCGAGTATGCGCGCCGCTGGCAGGGCGAGGACTGGTCGCACGTCGGCTCCCATCACCGGCAGACGATCCGCACCGAGCTGTGGCCGTGGCTGCTCGAGCGCGGCTACGCCTCGCCCGGCGACGCCGAGCGTTTGGACCCCTTCCTGCACGCGCTCGGCCGCCGCTTCGCGCACCTGCGCCCGGGCATGCACGTGTCGCGCACGTGGTCCTGGGCCGAGGCGCAGAGGCTCGACGACGATGGTCTGCTCGGCGGCGAGATCCGCGACGCGATCGACCGCATCCTGGTCGTGCTGGGAGAGCCCACGCTGCAACTGCCCCCGCCGTCGCTCGGCGCCGAGCTGACTTTCCCGGAGCCGGCTTCGTCTGCGCTGCCCGCCCCGCAGCCCAACGGCGTCGAGCCGGCGCTTGCCGGCTAGCTTCTTCCGCACACGAGGCCGGTTTTGTGGCGCGGGCTGTGCCGCGCGAGTGCCCCAATTTGAGGCTTGTCCCGGTAGGGCCGACCTACGGACAGGCCTTAGGAGATGGTCCGAGCTCCCGTGGCTACGCTGTCGAGGAACAGCCTGTGGACGCGCTCGTCGTGGGTCAGCTCGGCGTGGAACGCCACCGCCAGCATCCGCCCCTGGCGAGCTGCGACCGGGTGCCCTTCGACCTCGGCGAGGATCTCCACGTCAGGCCCGTGCTCGGCGATCCACGGCGCGCGGATGAAGACGCCTCGCACCGGCCCGCCGGGCAGGCCGCGCACCTCGACGTCGGCCTCGAAGCTCCTCACCTGACGGCCGAACGCGTTGCGTTGGGCGCGCATGTCCATCAGCCCGAGATGGTCCCGATCGAGCATGATCAGACCCGCGCACGAGCCCAGCACCGGTACGCCCCCACCGCTGCTCCCACCGCTCCCTCCGCCATCGCCCGCGGAGCCATCGCCGAGCAGTTCGCGCAACGGCCCTGCCAGACCCTCGCGCTCGATGCCCAAGGTCATCGTCGTCGACTCTCCCCCCGGGATCACGAGCCCCTCCAACCCCTCGATGTCGGCGGGCGTGCGCACCTCGCGCACCTCCGCTCCCAACCCTTCCAGCATGCGCGCGTGCGCTTGAAACCCACCCTGCAGTGCGAGTACGCCGATCAGCGGCATAACGATCGTAGGACGGTCGAGGGCCGAGCTGGGCTAGGACGCAAGGGCAAAGGCGTGGTGGGCCCACGTCGAGCCCAAGGACAACGCCCAGCGCCGGCCATCGACCGTCCTACCAGCCGCGTGAGGCGAGGAGCTGATCGTCCTCGAGCTTTGAGCTCTCCAGGCTGGCCATCGCCATGCCCAGCCCGCGTGACGCCTGGGCGACACGCTCGGGGTCCTGCCAGTGCGTCGTGGCCTCGACGATCGCGCGCGCGCGCGACGGAGGATCCTCGGACTTGAAGATGCCCGACCCGACAAACACCCCTTCGGCCCCCAGCGCCATCATCAGGGCAGCGTCGGCCGGGGTGGCGATGCCGCCGGCGCAGAACAGCACGACCGGCAGGCGCCCGTCGCGGGCCACGTCTCTGACCAGCTCGAGCGAGGCGCCGTGCTCCTTCGCGGCGGTCGCGAGCTCACCCTCCTCGAGCATCCCCAACCGGCGGATGTCGCCGACGATGCGGCGCATGTGGCGCACCGCCTCGACGACGTCGCCAGTGCCGGCCTCGCCCTTGGAGCGGATCATCGCCGCGCCCTCGCCGATCCGCCGCAACGCCTCGCCGAGGTTGGTGGCGCCGCAGACGAACGGCACCTTGAACGCCCACTTGTCGATGTGGTTGCTCTCATCCGCGGGCGTCAACACCTCGGACTCGTCGACGTAGTCGACGTCCAGCGCCTGCAGCACCTGCGCCTCGAGGAAGTGCCCGATGCGCGCCTTGGCCATCACGGGGATGGAGACGGCCCGCTGGATACCCGCGATCATCTCCGGATCGGACATCCTGGCCACGCCGCCGTCGCGGCGAATGTCGGCGGGCACGCGCTCGAGCGCCATCACCGCGGCGGCGCCCGCCTCCTCGGCGACGCTCGCCTGCTCGGGGGTCACGACGTCCATGATCACCCCGCCCTTGAGCATCTCCGCCAGGCCGGCCTTGACCCGAAATGTCGCCTCGTCACGCATGGGTCGCAGTTTATCTTCACCGGCGAGGCATGCTTGAAAATGATGCTGTTCTGGCGGCGCATGCGCCGCCAGTGGGGTCGCACATGTGCGACCCCAAGACGCGCCACATGTGGCGCGTCTCTTCCAAACGGCGCATGCGCCGTTTGGCGGGACCGTGCATGCACGGTCCCGGACAGGGCCGCATGCGGCCCTGTCATCCCATCACTAAGCGGAGCAATCATCCTCGACGGCGACGAGCCGTTGAGGATGATCTGCGTAGCGCTACTTCAGCCGGAAGGCCTTGATGCGGTCGTCGTACTGCGCCGAGTCCTGGGCGTAGACGCCGTAGGCGAGCGCCTGGATCAGGCTGAGCAGGGCTGTGTGCGAGCGCACGTAGGCGGGCGAGTTGGAGGAGTAGTAGAGCTTGATCTGCGCCAGCTTGGCCACCTCGGAGAGGGTCGCGTCGGTGACCGCGGCCGTGCGCGCGCGGCGGTGGCGGGCGAGCTTCATCGCGCGCACCACCAGCGGGTGGGGGCGACCGGCGGAGAGGCCGATCACGAGCGTTCGCTCGTCGATCCGCCCGAGCCGGCTGAGCGCCTCCTGGGAGGGGCTCGCGACGACGTCGACGCGCAGGTCGAGCAGCATCAGCAGGTGGCGCAGATAGCTGGCGAAGAAGGCCATCTGGTCGGTCCCGGCGACGAGCACCTTCTCGGCCGAGACGATCGCCTCGATCAGCGCGTCGACGGAGCTGCGGGAGACCTTGCGCGCGGTCTCCTCGACGTTCAGATGATCGGCGGAGAGGGCGGTCTCGAACTCGTTCTGGTCGAGCGAGAACAGCGGCGTGGAGGCTTCCGTGACGCCCGGTGGCGGCTGCTTGGCGTTCACGCGGCGATATTCCTCACGGGCCGCGGCCTGCAGCTCGGGGAAACCCTCGAACCCGAGCGCTTGGGAGAAGCGCACGACGGTCGAGCTCGAGGTGTTCGCGCGCCGCGCGAGCTCCTCGGCGGTTTGAAAGGCCGCCTCGTCGAGATGGTCGACGATGTACTGGGCGACGTCCTTCTGCGAGCGCGAGCACTCCTCAAAGCGCGCCTGGATGTATTTGGAGAGGCTCTGGTGCTCGCTCGTGCCGTTGACCGGTGGGCGCTCGGTGGTGGAGGTGGCTGCGCGTTTCATCGGCGCTCTGTTCGACGTCATCGCCTCGCACTCCTGCCCGGCCGGAGCGGGTCGCGATGATCCGGCGCATTGCGGGGAGCGCACATAGCCACGATGAGCACCACGAAAGACGTGACATGGAGGCGGTCGACGGCGAGCAGAGCGACGAGCATCGACGTCTCCTGGGACTGCGCGTCATGAGGATCGCGATCGTCGGCGCCGGCGTATCCGGCCTCGTTGCCGCCCACCTGCTGCATCGTGAGCACGAGATCGTGGTGTACGAGGCGAACGGCTACGCCGGCGGGCACACGAACACGGTCCGGATCGATACCGAGCATGAGACGCACAATGTGGATACAGGCTTCATCGTGATGAACGACCGCACCTACCCCAACTTCACCGGTCTGCTTGGGCGGCTGGGGGTGGCGACCCAGGCGACGCACATGAGCTTTTCGGTCAAGGGCGAGGATGAGGACTTCGAGTTCTCGGGCACCCCCCGCGGGCTGTTCTGCCAGCCGCGCAACCTCGCGAGCCCGCGGTTTCAGCGCATGATCTCAGACCTGCTGCGCTTCAACCGCGAGCTGCGGCGGCTGCTCACGCGCGCGGAGACGGGCGAGTCGCTGCGCGACTTCCTGCGGCGGCACGCGTTCTCGCGAGCATTTATCGAGCGGCTGATCGTCCCTCAGGTCTCGGCGGTGTGGTCGGCCGACCCCCGCCAGACGTTCTCGATGCCGGCGCGGTTCATCGCCGAGTTCTTCGCCAACCACGGCATGCTCGGCTTTCGCGACCGTCCCCGCTGGTCCACCGTGACGGGCGGCTCGGCGCGCTACGTCGAGGCGTTGACGGAGCCGTTCCGCGCGCGCATTCGGCTCGAGATGCCGGTGCGCTCGGTCACGCGGCTGACAGACGGTGTGGAGATCCTCGCCGCCGGCCACGAGGCCGAGCGCTACGACCACGTGATCCTCGCCACCCACTCAGACCAAGCGCTCGCGCTGCTGGCAGACCCCACCCCGCGCGAGGCGCAGATCTTGCGTGCGATCCCATATCAGCAGAACGAGGCGGTGCTGCACACCGACAGCACGCTGCTCCCCCGCCGCCGCGCCGCGCGCGCCGCGTGGAACTTCCATCTCCTGCGCGAGCCCAGGGAGCAGAGCACCGTCACCTATTACATGAACCACCTGCAGCGCCTCACGGCCGACCGCGACTTCTGTGTCACGTTGAATCACACCGCCGCGATCGACCCGGCGAAGATCATCCGCCGGATCTCCTACTCCCACCCCGTCTACACGCCGGGCGGCATCGCCGCCCAGTCCCAGCACGCCGCGATCAGCGCCCTGGCCGGGCGCACGCACTACTGCGGCGCCTACTGGGGATGGGGCTTTCACGAGGACGGCGTGGTCAGCGCGCTGCGTGCGTGCAAGCCGTTCGGGGTGAAACTGTGAATAGCTGCCTGTATGAGGGCTCGGTCCGCCACCGGCGGATGGGCGCGGTTCAGGACGAGTTTCGCTACCCGCTGTTCATGGTCTACGTTGACCTCGCGGAGCTGCCTTACTGCTTCGACGGGACGTGGCTATGGTCGGCACGCCGACCGGCGCTTGCCTGGTTTCGGCGCTCCGACTATCTCGGCGATCCCGACATGCCTTTGGCCGAGGCGGTGCGCGAGCTGGTGAAAGAGCGCACCGGGGTGAAAGCGGACGGTCCGATTCGCCTGTTGACACACTTGCGTTATTTTGGCAAGTCCTTCAACCCTGTCAGCTTTTATTACTGTTTTTCAAATGACGCCAATCAAGTGTTGGCTGTAGTCGCCGATGTGACGAACACGCCTTGGGGCGAGCGTCATTCCTACGTGATGGGAGTCGATCACTGCGCCGATCACGGGACCGTCAACCTGATGCGGGCGCAGTTCGACAAGCGGCTCCACGTCTCGCCCCTGATGGGCATGGACCACACCTATGATTGGCGTTTGACAGAGCCCGGTGAGGAGCTGCTCGTGCACATCGAGGCCCATCGCGCCGGCGGCAGGCCCCGGGGTGAGAAGAGTGCCGAGGACGGGTATCAGGAGCGCGTGTTCGACGCGACCCTCACACTGGAGCGCGTGTTCGACGCGACCCTCACACTCGAGCGCCGGAAGCTGACCCCGAGCGCCCTGCGCGGAGCGCTCCTGCGCTACCCATTCCTGACCGCGCGGATCCTCGCGCGAATCTACACCCACGCGCTGCGGCTGAAGTTGCGCGGGGCCCCGTACTTTTCCCATCCTAAAAAGGGAGCGCTACAGACATGAGCTCCGCCATCGGACCGCTGAAGAGAGCCCGGGTCGGACCGCTGAAGAGAACCCGAGTATTGGAGACGGACATGGACATGCGCGCGCACGGAGGCGGTGCAAAGACCAGCTGGCGCGACCGCCTGGCACGCCGGCTCGTGCTGCGGCTGCTCGGGCACATCCACGACGGCGAGCTCACGATCCTCGAGGGTTCCGAGCTCCTCACGTTCGGTGACATGTCTCCACCGCGCCCGCTGCGGATCACGGTCGACGTTCGCTCGCCCCGCTTCTATAGGTATCTGCTGCGAGGGAGCGTCGGGCTGTGCGAGTCATACATGGACGGTCTGTGGGAGAGCTCGGATCTCGTCGGGCTGACCCGTCTGGCCGCGCGGAACGTGCGCGCGCTCGACGACCTGCGTCGCGTGCTCTCCCCCGTGCTGATCCCGCTGCAGCGCTGGATGCGGTGGTTGAAGCGCAACACGATCGACCGCTCGCGCCGGCAGATCGCCGCGCACTACGACCTCGGCAACGAGCTGTTCGGGCTGTTCCTCGACCCGACGATGATGTACTCGTGCGCGATCTTCGACTCGCCCGAGACAACCCTGGAAGCGGGGTCACTGGCAAAGCTCGCGCGGGTCTGCGCGAAGCTCGAGCTGGGTCCGGACGACCATGTGCTCGAGATCGGGACCGGCTGGGGCGGCTTTGCCGTGTACGCCGCCGAGCGCTGCGGATGTCGCGTGACGACCACGACGATCTCGCGCGAGCAGCACGCCTACGCGACCGCCCGTGTGCGCGCGGCGGGACTGCAAGACCGGGTGACGGTGCTGCTCGAGGACTACCGCGCCCTTACGGGCAGCTACGACAAGCTCGTGTCGATCGAGATGATCGAGGCCGTCGGCTGGCAGAACTTCCCGACCTACTTCCGGCGCTGCTCGGAGCTGCTGAGGAACGACGGCGCGATGCTGCTGCAGGCGATCGTGATCGACGATCGCGCCTACCAGGTGGAGAAGGCGGGCAAGAGCTTCATCAACACCTACATCTTCCCCGGCGGATGCCTGCCGTCGCTGGAGGTGATCGCGCGCCAGCTGGCGCGTGTCACTGACCTGCGCCAGGTGCATCTGGAAGACATCACCACCCACTACGCCACCACCCTCGCACTGTGGCGCGAGCGCTTTCTGAACGCCTCGGAGCGCCTCGCGGACCTCGGCTACGACGAGCGCTTTCGCCGCCTGTGGGAGCTGTATCTGTGCTACTGCGAGGGAGGCTTTCGCGAGCGGCGGATCCAGGACGTGCAGCTGCTGCTGGCCAAGCCCGGCTTTCGGGCGGAGCCGACGCCGGTAGTGTCCCTGGCCGCATGAGGAGAACGCTCTACGAAGACGTGCACGAAGACTTCCGCGCGAGCTTTCGCACGTTCCTCGAGCGCGAGGTGCTCGGCGAGGAGGGCCGCTACGGCGAGTGGGAGCGCGCGGGGATCGTGCCGCGCAAGGTGTTCGCGCTGGCCGGTAAAGGCGGCTTTCTCGGGATGGCCGTGCCCGAGCGCTACGGCGGCGCCGGCGCGAGTGACTTCCGCTTCAACGCGATCGTCGGCGAGGAGTGCCAGCGCGCCGGCGTCGGCAGCTTCGGGCTGGGGATCACGCTGCACAACGACATCTGCCTGCCCTACTTCCTGACCTACTGCGACGAGCAGCAGCGCGAGCGGTGGCTCGGCGGGATCGCCGCGGGCGAGCTGATCACGGCGCTCGCGATGACCGAGCCCTCCATCGGCTCGGACCTCGCGGCGATGTCCACGCGCGCGCGGCGCGAGGGCGACCACTACGTGGTGGACGGCACGAAGACGTTCATCACCAACGGGATCAACGCCGACCTCGTGATCGTGGCGGTCAAGACCGATCCGTCCGAGCGCCACCGCGGCATCAGCCTGCTCGTGGTCGAGCGTGGCATGGACGGCTTCTCCCGGGGACGCAACCTCGAGAAGATCGGCCAGCACGCGCAGGACACCGCCGAGCTGTCGTTCGCCGAGCTGCGCGTGCCGGTCGAGAACCTGCTGGGCGAGGAGGGCGAGGGCTTTCGCTACCTCGTCTCGAACCTGCCTCAGGAGCGGTTGTCGATTGCCGCCGCGGCGGTGGCCGCGGCCGAGGCGGCGCTCGGCTGGACGCTCGACTACGTGCGCGAGCGCCAGGCGTTCGGAGCGCCGATCGGCTCGTTTCAAAGCGCACGCTTCACGCTCGCGGAGCTGCACACGGAAATAGAGATCGCGCGCGCGTACGTCGACCGCTGCATAGAGGCACTGAACGCGGGAGAGCTGAGCGCGGAGGACGCGGCGATGGCGAAGTGGTGGTGCACGGAGCTGCAAGGCCGCACGGTCGACCGCTGCCTGCAGCTGCACGGCGGCTACGGCTACATGCTCGAGTATCCGATCGCGCGCGCGTACGCCGACGCGCGCGTGACACGGATCTATGGCGGCGCCAACGAGATCATGAAGGAGATCGTCGGGCGTTCTATGGGGCTGTAGACGCGGCGCGGTGCTTTGTCCTCGATCGCTCGCGTGCGTAGCACGCCACGCTCCCTGCGTCCGTGCACCGCTTGGTCTTCAGCCCCATAGAATAAAGGCATAAATTTGGGAGACAATCCGGCGCGTCCACCGCACGCTTGCTGATGTCGCCGGCCTCAACGCTCACCGGACGAGCCACCGCCTTTGGTCTATAGCGTCTTGGCAAGCTCGACGAAGTAGTCGAGCGAGGAAGGGTCGGCGAGCGAGTCGACGCTCGCCGCCTCGTGCGGGGAGGCGCCCATCAGGATGCGCTTGACGGGCACCTCGAGCACCTTGCCGGAGAGCGTGCGCGGCACCATCTCGATCTGGCGGATCTCGTTGGGGACGTGCCGCGGCGAGCAGTCCTCACGGATGCGCCGCTTGATCTGCGCCGTCAGCTCCTCGTCGAGCGTCGCTCCGGGCTCGAGCACGACGAACAGCACCATCCACAGCTCCTCCCCGTTCGACCCTCGGGGGATGTCGACGACGAGCGCGTCGAGCACCTGCGGGACCCCATCGGCCGCGCGGTAGATCTCGCTCGTGCCCATGCGCACGCCCTGGCGGTTGATGGTGGAGTCCGAGCGGCCGTAGATGACCGCGCCCCCGCGCGGCGTTATCCGGATCCAGTCGCCGTGGCGCCAGACGTGTGGGTACATCGAGAAGTAGCTTTCGTGCAGCCGCTCGCCGACCCGGCCGTCGGGGCCGTGTGCCCCGTCTCCCCATAGGAACAGCGGCATCGACGGCAGCGGCTCGGTGAGCACGAGCTCGCCTACCTCGTCGATCAGGGGGTTGCCGTGCTCGTCCCACGCCTCGACGGCGCAGCCGAGCGCGCGACACTGCAGTTCGCCCTCGTAGACCGGGAGCAGCGGGCAGCCGCCGACGAACGCCGTACAGACGTCGGTGCCACCGCTCGTCGAGAACAGCCAGATATCTGAGCCGACGTGCTTGTAGACCCAGTGAAAGCTCTCCGGCGCAAGCGGTGATCCGGTCGAGCCGATCGCGCGCAGGGCGGACAGGTCGTAGTCGCGACCGGGCTCGACGCCGCCCCTCTCCGAGCTCGCAAGCAGCCCGGCGCTGACGCCCATGCACGTCATCCGGGTCTGCTCGGCCAGCTTCCACAGGACGCCGAGGTCCGGATGGGCGGGGCTGCCGTCGTAGAGCACGATCGCCGCGTCGCTGAGCAGGCAGCCGATCAGGAAGTTCCACATCATCCAGCCGGTCGTGGTGAACCAGAACATGCGGTCGCCGCTGTGCAGGTCGAGGTGCAGGTTGCTCTTCTTCAGCTGCTCCAGCAGGATGCCGCCGTGGCCGTGGACGATCGCCTTCGGCAGGCCGGTGGTGCCGGAGGAGTAGAGCACCCACAAAGGATGTTCAAATGGCACCTGCTCGAAGCGAAGCTCCACGCCGGCGCCCAGCTCGAGCAGCTCATTCCACGTAAGCCAAGCCGGGGCGCCATCGGCGGCGGAGCCCTGCGCTTCGTCCGCCTCGGCGGTTGCGGCGGCGCCGGCGACTTCAGCAGTACCGGCAGCGTCGGCGGCAATACCGGCGGCACCGGCAATACTGGTGACACCGGTGACACCGGTGGCACCGGTGGACAGATACGACAGCAGCACGACGTGCTCCACCGTCGGCAGCTCTCGCAGGATCGAGGCGACGACGGCGGTACGATCGAAGTCCTTGCCGCCATGGCGGTAGCCGTCGACCGCCAGCAGCACCTTCGGCTCGATCTGGGCGAAGCGGTCGATCACACTGCGCGCGCCGAACTCCGGCGCGGCGCTCGACCAGATCGCGCCGATGCTCGCCACGGCGAGGAACGCAATCAGCGTCTCGGGAATGTTCGGCATGTAGGCGACCACCCGGTCGCCTCGCCGCACGCCCAACGTACGCAGAGCGGCGGCGGCCGCCGCCACGCGCGCCGAGAGTTCGCCCCAAGTGATTGAGTCCAGGTCGCGCAGCTCGGAGGCGTGCAGCACCGCTACCGCATCGGACCGATCGGAGGTCGGCCAGCGATCGCGCAGCAGCATGTTCTCCGCGTAGTTGAGCTCAGCGCCGGCGAACCAGCGCGCGCCCGGCATCCGGCGGGAGCTCAACACCTGCTCATACGGTCGCGACGCGCGCACGCCGCAGAACTCCCAGATGGCGGCCCAGAAATCCTCGATCTCATCGACCGACCAGCGCCACAGCTCCGCGTAGTCGGCGAACACTTGCCCGCGACGCTCACCCGCCAAGCGCATGAAGCGTGTCATCCCGGCGCGCTCGATGTCTGTCGCCGACGGCTCCCACAACGGGCCCGGCTGAGCTGCGCTGGACATGCGGGTATTCTCGCGGTTTGTGGACCTCTCTGGGTTACGTGCCGAGTTTCCCGTCCTCGAGCGGCTGGCGTATCTGAACGCGGGCACCGATGGGCCGCTGCCCGCGCGCGCCGTCGCGGGCGCCCGCGAGGAGCTCGAACGCCAGGCGCGGGAGGGGCGCCAACACAGCCATGTCGAGCGCCGCAAGCAACTCACCAGCGAGCTGCGGGAGGCCTACGCGGCCCTGCTCGGGTGCGCGGCGAGCGAGATCGCGCTGACGACCTGCACGAGCGACGGGCTCGCGCAGACGATCGCCGGCCTGTCGCTCGGCCCGGGCGATGAGATCCTCACGAGCGACGAGGAGCATCCGGGGCTGCTGGGCACGCTCGCGGCGGCGCGCGAGCTGCGCGGGGTTTCGATCCGCGAAGCGCCGCTCGAGCAGATCGCGAGCGCGGTGGACACGAGCAGAACACGGCTTGTCGCCTGCTCGCACGTCGGCTGGGTGAGCGGCCGTCTCGCGCCGGCGGAGCTTGCGGAGCTCGACGTGACGGTGCTGCTCGACGGTGCGCAGGGCGTTGGCGCGATCCCTTGCGACGTGCGCATGCTCGGCTGCGATGCATACGCCGGCGCCGGGCAGAAGTGGCTGTGCGGGCCGGACGGCAGCGGGATGCTGTATGTGAGCCCGGCTCTGCGTGAACGGCTGGAGGTGTCAAGGCGCGGATACGCGAACCTCTCCGACCCGAACGCGGGGCTCGCGGCGGAGCTGCACGAGGACGGGCGCCGCTTCGACACGCTGATGCTGAGCGCTGAGGCGCTCGCGTGCGCGCTGGAAGCGATACGAGTGCTCGAACGGGCCGGCTGGCACGAGGTGTACGTACGGGCGGGCGCGCTCACCGCTCGCCTGGCCGAGCTGCTGAGCGAGCACGGCCGCGAGGTGGCGCCGCGCGGAGCGACGACGCTCGTATCGTTCGCGAGCGAGGACCCCGCCGGCGAGCGCGAGCGCATGGCCGACGAGGGCGTGATCGTGCGCGACATCCCGGGCCGGCCGTGGCTGCGCGCTTCGGTCGGAGCTTGGAACGACGAGGACGACCTGCGACGGCTGCTCGCGGCGCTGCCCGAATGATCGAACCGGCAACGTGGAGGAGCCGCACAGCCGGCGCGCTGCTCGGCGCTGTGGCAGCCGCGGCGCTCAGCCTGCTGATCGCCGCCTGGGTGCTAAGGCTCGGCGAGGCGCATCTGTCGCTGCCGTGGAGCTATGCGGGAGGTGGCGACACGAAGTTCTACCTGCTCGTGATCAAGGGGATCCTCGACCACGGCTGGTTTCAGCACAACCCGAGCCTGGGCGCGCCGTTTGGACTGCAGCTGTACGACTTCCCGCAGGGCGCGGACAACCTCAACCTGCTGATGGTCAAGACGCTCGGGATCTTCTCCTCAAACCCGGCGTGGGTGCTGAACGTGTTCTTCCTGCTCACCTTCCCACTCACCGCCGTGAGCGCATATCTGGCGCTGCGCGCGCTCGGAGCCTCGACCGGCGCCGCGATCGTCTGCGCGACGATCTTCGCGCTGGCGCCCTATCACTTCTATCGCGCCGAGTCGCAGGTACTGCTGTCGGCCTACTACTCGGTTCCGCTCGGCGCGCTGCTGTTCCTGCGCCTGTGGCAAGAGCCCGGGCTGTTCGCGCGCCGAGGCCGCTCCCGGGAAGATGCCGGCGAAACCCGACAAGCCCAGCACAGTGCCGCAGGGACGGCCGAAGGATCAAGATCCCTCCGGCGCAGTCCCGGCGCGCCGGCTCGCGGCGTGCGCGCGATGGGGTGGATCTCGCCCAGGTCATTGCTGACGGTCGCGATCTGCCTCGTGATCGGCTCGGCCGGCCTGTACTACGCGGTGTTCGCACTTGTGCTGCTGGTCAGTGGAAGTCTGGTGGGCGCATTCGCGCGCCGCGGGCGGCGCACGGTGATCTCGGGCCTGCTCTGCGCGCTTGCGATCGGGGTGATGCTCGCGATCAACCTCGCACCGAGCCTCAGCTACCAGTCGGCGCACGGAAAGAACACGGCGATCGCGCGCACGCCGCTGCAGAGCGATCAGTTCGGCCTACGGCTCAGCAACCTGCTGCTGCCGGTGCAGGAAGATCGCCTGCCGTTCTTCTCCGACGTCAACCAGCGGTACACCGAAGCTACCGCGACGGGATATTGCGAGCAGTGCTTCGAGAACCTCGGCACGGTCGGCTCGCTCGGCTTCCTGTCGCTGTGCCTGCTGGCGCTCGTCTCGATCGTTGGCGTCGCGGGCGCGTTCGCCGTGCGTGCTGTCTACCGCGCCGCTGCATTGGGGGTGGCGCTGTCGTTTGCGGTCGCTACGATCGGCGGCGTCTCGAGCCTGCTCGCGTTTTTCGTGACAAGCGACATCCGCGGCTGGAATCGGATGTCGCTTTTTATCGCGTTCTTCTCGCTGCTAACGGTCGCGCTACTGCTCGACGCGGGCGCACGACGCTTGGCGCGAAGACGGGCGGGAACCGGCGGGCGCGTCCTCGCGGGCGCGCTGCTGGCGGTCGTGCTCGTGCTCGGCGCGCTCGACGAGACCTCTTCATATTTCGTGCCGAACTACGAAAAGGATGCGCGCGAGTGGCGCAGCGACGCGACGTTCGTGCGGCAGATCGAAACGCACATGCCACGCGGCGCCGCCATCGTCGAGCTGCCTTACGTCCCTTTCCCCGAGGGCTACGGATCGATCTCGACGAGCATCTCGGCGCCCAATACGACGTTCGACACAACCTACGAACTGGGACGCGGGTACATCCACTCAAAGACCCTGCGCTGGAGCTACGGCGCGATGAAGGGCAGGACCGGCGACTGGCAGGGACAGCTCGCGGCCAAGCCGCTCTACCTTTCCCTCGCCGCCGCCGCGGATGATGGATTCCAAGGGCTGTGGGTCGATCCTCACGGTTACGCGAGCAAGCTCCGCAAACGGCTCGCGCCGCTGCTCGAAAAGCTGCTCGGCGTCCGGCCGCTGCTCAGCCCGGCGCACGACCTGCTGTTCTTCGACCTGCGTCCGTTCGCGTCGGCTCTGGCGCATCGCCATACCGTGGCGCAGCTGGAGGCGCTGCGCTTCGCGACCCTGTATCCGCTGCGCACGGCTTGTGAAACCAGCGAAAGCCTCGAGCTGATCAACCCGTCTCACCACGCGCGTACCGCGACGCTGAGCATGGAGCTGAGCGCCGGCGCGGAAGCGCCGAGCAAGCTGCTCGTCCACTATCCCGGCGGCGCGATGCAGCAGGTGACACCGACGAGCGCGAAACTTGCGCTGCGAGCGCAGCTGAGCCTGCCGCCGGGCACGAGCGCGGTCAGTTTCTCCGCGCCCGGTGTTCCCGTGAAGCCGGCCGCGCGCGTCGGCGGCTTCGCGGTCAGCGACGCGACGCTGACGGAAGCAGCCCTGACGCCGTTTGAGAGCGCTGCCCGCGGGGCGGGCGCGGCATCGATGGCCGCCGGAGCGCTGCCGCCCCCCTGCCAGCAGACCGTCGCAGCCGTGCACACCATCAAATAGCCTCTGTTCCTCTCGTTCCCGTCTCGCCGTCCGCCCCATCCGTTCAGTCCAAGCATTCACCACCCAGCCGTGAGCGCCGCCGATCAGATCACCGCGTCCGCCGCGGAGTCCCCCACCTTTGGGTCGGCGGCTCCCGGAGCCGTCCGCCCGGGCGCGGCGCTGGGCGCTCGTATCCGATTGCACCCTCTCGCGCTGGCCGGCGTGCTCGCCCTGTCGGCGGTGCTGAACACGCACAGGCTCGCGCAGAACGGCTACGCGAACATCTTCTACTCGGCCGGTGTGAAGTCGATGCTGCGCTCGCTTCACAATTTCGTCTTCGCCTCGTTTGACCCGGGGGGCCTCGTGACCGTCGACAAGCCGCCGCTCGCCCTATGGGCGCAGGTGGCAAGCGCCAAGGCGTTCGGCTTCTCCCCGCTCAGCCTGCTGCTGCCGGAGGCGATCATGGGAGTTCTCACCGTCGCGCTGCTCTATCTACTGGTGAGCCGCCCCTTTGGCGCGGCCGCGGGCCTCGCGGCGGCGCTGACGCTCGCGGTGTTCCCTTCGTTCGTCGGAGTCGCGCGCGACAACGGCGTCGATCCACTGCTGATCCTGCTGATGCTGCTCGCGTGCGGCGCGGGGCTGCGGGCGATCGAGACGGGACGCTGGCGCACGCTCGTCTGGTGTGGAGTGCTGGTGGGACTGGCGTTCAACACGAAGACGCTCGCGGCCTATCTGGTCGTTCCCGGGATCGCGCTCGGCTATGTGGTGTGCGCGCCCGGGCTCTTCTACCGCCGGGTGCTTCAGCTGCTCGTGGCGGGCCTGGTGATGGTTGCCGTGTCGGCAGCATGGATCGCGTTCGTCGATCTGGCGCCCGCCGCGAAGCGCCCCTATGTGGGCAGCTCGACCAACAACTCCGAGATTGGGCTGACGTTTGAATACAACGGCTTCGGGCGCGTCCAAGGGCAGGTCGGAGGTCCCGGCCACATCCCCGCCGGCACGGGCGCGCTGCCCTCCTCGACATCATCCTCGGCCGCCCGGCGCGCGCCTCACCGGGGGGCGCGAACCCACGCCAGAACCGGGCTCCCCGTCCGTGCCAAGCCCCGTCCCCCCTCTCGGTTGCTGCCCGACGGCAGAGAAAGAGAGCCGATCCCGTTCGGAGGACCGGTCGGCCCCTTGCGGCTGTTCGGGCTCGGGCTCGGCGATCAGAGCGGCTGGATCCTGCCGTTCGCGTTCTTCGGGCTGCTGGCGGTGGTGGGGCTGATGCTCGGCGAGACGCGCACAAGGTCTCGGCGCCCGCGCCGCGGGAGCGGCTCCATCCGCGGCGCGACTTCGAACATGGCTCCAGGTGTAGGGCCAGACCCAATGGGGACCGAAGCGAGGAGCGCATCCGCGACGAGGAGCTCCCGCGGAGCGGCCGGACCCGACCGCCGCGACCCGCGGCTCGCGGCGACGCTCGTGCTCGGTGGCTGGTTCCTGGTAGAGGCGGCCGTGCTGAGCCTGTCGAAGGGCATCGTCCACCCTTACTACACCTCTGCGCTCGCGCCGGGAGCGGCGGCGATGACGGGCGCCGGCGCGGTCGCCTTCGTGCGCCTCGCGCGCGGCCGGCGCCGGGATTGGCGTCTGCCGGGGATCCCGTGCGCGGTCTTGGCGACGGTGGTAGTGCAGGTGGTGCTGCTGCATCGCGAGCACTACATGCACTGGTTCATTCCGTTGCTCATCGCCGGTGGCGCGCTCGGCACCATCGCGCTGCTGACCGTGCGCCGCGGCGCGCCCGTGGCGATGGTCTTCACGCTCGTCCTGCTGCTGGTGGCGCCGGGGGCGTATGCGTCGACCACCTGGCTCGCGCCAGTCGAGGGGACCTTTCCGGCGGCCGGCCCGAAACAGGCGGCCGGCGCGGGGGGAGTGGGCGTCGCCGGTCGTGACCTGCGCGTCGTGCTCGCGCTGCTGAGCTACGTGCGCGCCAACCGGCCCGGCTCACGCTGGGCGATCCTGACCGACGCCTCGGACACGGCCGCTCCGTTCATCCTGCTCGACCTGCCCGCAGGCGCGCTGGGAGGCTACGGCGGGACCGACCCGGTGCTCGACGGCGCGGGCCTTGCACGACTCGTGTCGAAGGGCGAAGCGCGCTATGTGGTGCTCGGCGGCGAGTACTCGACGCGCGGGGGCAACCGCGCGACGGTGGCGGTCAAGCGCGCGTGCCACGAGCTGCCCCCGTCGGCCTGGGGCGGCCCGCCGCCTTACTCCGACAGCCTCGTGCTGTTCGACTGCGCAGGGCGCGAACACGCGCTCTCCACTTCCTAGACACCCCGAGCAACCCATAAACCTGAGGGCCGAGGGTCAAGCGAGGCAGGACGCAGAGGGAGCGTGGCCTGCTACGCAGGCGTGCCGGACGATCGGAGATCCCATCGATCTCCGATCGGTAGGACGCCGCCTCGCGCAGGCCATCGGCCCTCAGGCGGCGACGGACAGCTCGCGGTGAAAAGCACGGGCGAACAGATCTCGCTCCCGGCCCGCGGCCCAGCGCGGCACCGCCGCCTCGCCGTCGGCGATCAGGCGCAGCTCGAGGACCTGCTCGCGCAACGCGAGGTTGGTGCGGCGGACGAGCTGGTCGCGCGAGCGCTCGAGGCCCTCGGCCAGGCGCAGCAGCACCGCGCAGCGGTCGAGGCGGGCCGCGTCGCCGGCGCCGAACAGAGCGGCGAGCGGCCCGGGCTCGGGCATGCCCTTGCGGTGGTAGCGGACCGCCTGCGCGACGATCGCCACCTCCAGCGGCGAGAAGCCGGGCAGCCCGCCGTTGAGGATCAGATAGCGCCCATGCTTGTGGTGGTCGTCGTAGTCGACGGACATGCCGATATCGTGCAGCATGCATGCGGCCCACAACAGCTCGCGCTCGCGGGAATCGCCGTCGTGCAGCCCGAGCCGGGCCAGCTCGGTGAACATCCCCAGCGCGAGCGCCGCGACGTGATCGGTGTGGACAGCGTCGCGATGGTAGCGAGCCGCCAGGTTCAGGACGCTCGCACGGCGTACGTCGGCGAGGAGCGGCGGATCTCGCTCCGCGAGCAGCCGCTCGAAGAAGACACCCTCGCGCAGACCCGCCTCGGTGGTCTCCAGGCCGTCGAAGCCGCCGATCTCGAGCACGCTCTGCACGACGAGCGCCCCGGCGAGAATCAGGTCGGCGCGGACGGGCTTGATGCCGGGAACGCGGGCACGCTCGGAGGCGGGCAGCGCCGCAAGCCGCTGCACGAGCTCCCGCAGGGCGTCCGCTTCGATGACCATGCCCTGCACCCCGTTGGATGGCAGGCCGGCGGCGCGCTGGGCGGCGACGGCGAGGTTGCGCACGGTGCCACCGATACCGACGAGGCGTCGCGCGCCGCAGCGGGCGCCCCCGGCGCGCGGCAGCCACGAAGCTCGCGCGAGCTCGCCGGCGACGTGCTCGCGCAGCTCCTCGATCTGCCGGCGCTTGGCCGGGCCGTTGGCGGGCAGGAAGCGCTCGGTCATGCGCACCGCGCCGAGAGGCCAGGAGTCCGCCTCGCGGGCGATCCGGCCGACGACGCTGACCAGCTGCAGGGATCCTCCGCCGAGGTCGAGCACGCAGCCGTCGCTCAGCGTCGTCGAGTTGACCGCGGCCAGATAGCCGTAGCGGGCCTCGGCATCGCGAGTGAGGACGCGGATTGGCAGGCGCGTGCGCGCACGCGCTCGCGCGAGGAAGTCCTCGGCGTTCTCGGCGTCGCGGATCGCGCTCGTGGCCACCGCGTCGAGCGCCGCGCCATGGAGGTCGGCGGCCCGGCAGAAGTGGTCGAAGACGTCAAGCGTGGCCAGCGCCCGGCCGATCGGCTCCTCCCCCAGCCGGCCGCTCGCGGCGAGCCCCTCACCGATGCGAACCGGCTCGTAGATCTCGTCTATACGTCGCCACCAGCCGGCCGCCGCGGCGAAGACGACCAGGCGAAAGGAGTTGGAGCCGAGATCGATCACGGCAAGTCGCTGGTCGGAGAGCACGAGTTGAGCGTATTCCCCGTGCCGGCCGGCTGAAACATCGGAAAAGCCGTCTCGGCGCAAACCACCGAGGGCTCGGGGGTGCGCGCGCCAGGTGCCACGTCACGGCGAGATCGCACACGCGCTCGCGCGGGAGATCCGCCGCGGCTCGACATCCCAGGCCCCGCACGGCGACCGTGGAAACTCCACATCGTTTCGCCGTCTGCGTTGTTAGCGATCAAGAGCAAGGCGTGAAATCGACTCCGAGAGCGGCACGCCTCACACAAACGAACCTGGGGGAACCGTGCAGGCAAAGTACAGGCGCTCGACTGTCGCCGGCGTGGTGTGCGCGCTGGGAATGGGACTCGGCGCGCCGGCGGGGTTTGGCGCACCCGTATCGGTCGGACACTCCGGCTGGAGCTGGAGCGACCCTTCGCCACAGGGAGAGACGCTCAACGACGTCGTCTTCACCGGCACACGCGGGTTCGCCGTCGGAGACTTCGGCACGGTGCTGCGCTCCGAAGACGGCGGCAATACATGGGCCGGACTCCCCAGCGGGACGACGAACGACCTCACCCAGGTGCAGGAGGTCGAACCCGCCACGATCGTCATCGCCGGCGGCTGCACGGTGCGCGAGTCGACCAACGGCGGCGCGAGCTTCGAGCGCCTCCCGGTGAACGAATCCGAACGTGCCTGTGCGACGAAGGTCGCCTCGTTCTCTTTTCTCAGCGCCGGGACCGGCTTCATCGAGCAGCAGGACGGAACGATCTTCCTGACCACCAACGACGGCCAGACGCTAGAAGCGAAGACGCCCGTGCCGCTCAACGGCGCGATCCCCGGCCAACTGCGGTTCGTCTCGCCGACGACCGGCTTCGCCGTCACGAGCGGCCCGAGCGGCGGAAGGATCTTTCGGAGCACCGACGGCGCCGGCTCCTGGACTCAGGTCGCCGCCACGGGAGCGTCGCTGTCGGACATCGACTTCGTGACGCCCACGATCGCCTATGCGGTCGGCGCCAACAGCACCCTGCTGCACAGCACCGACGGCGGCAGCACCTGGACCACGCTGCCACTCGCGCTGCCGGCCGGCACGGGAGCGCTGCCACTGACGCAGATCTCTTGCAGCGACGAAACGCACTGCCTGATCGCGACCGCGCCGGCAAGCGGGGGAAACACCAACATGCTCGTACGCACGACCGATGGCGGGATGACCGGCACGCTCGTGTCGGCATCGAAGCAGAACCTTCTGTCCGTGGCCTTCTCGACGGCCGGCAATGCCGTCGGCGTGGGCGAAGGCGGCGCGACCGTGCTGTCTTCCAACGGCGGCGCGACGTTCCCCACGCCGATCTCCCACAACCTGGGCAGCGAGCTGCTCGGGCTGGTTCGGATCGGCCAGTCCCCGCTTGATGCCTACGCACCGTGGTCCGCCGGTCAGATCATCGCCACGACCGACGGCGGCGTAAGCTGGAGCCTGCTGCGAGTGCCTGATGCGGCGAACCTCGAGGACGTCGCCTTTCCGAGCACCGAAGTCGGCTATGCAGTGAACAGCGCCGGCACCGTCTTTCGCACCGCCGACGGAGGCGCCGGCTGGTCGATCCTGAGCTCGGGCGGCAGTGCACCCGTGGCGCTGCTGGCGCCCAACGCGACCACGGTGCTGTTGATCGGCCCCGGCGGGGTGCGGCGTTCGACGAACGCGGGGGCGAGCTTCGGCCCGGTGGACGCGAGCGTCGTGACAGGTCATCGACATGGCCATGCAATCAAGACCAGGCTGTCGAGCTTCGACCTCTCGCGCGGCGGCCAGCTTGCCGGGGGAGCTGTGCTCGCCTATGGCAAAGAGGTGCTCGAGTCCACCGACGACGGCAGCAGCTGGACGTTGATTCCCCGTCCATTGCCGGCGCATCCCGTCGCCGCGATCGCGTTCGTCAGCCCCAGCACCGGATATGAGGTCTCCGCCGGTCGCATGTTCTTCACCCGTAATCGTGGTCGCAGCTGGACGGCGATCCCATCGGTCGACGTGTCCGGCGTGGACTCGCTGGTGCAGCTGTCATTCAGTAACGCAGCTCGCGGATACGTGCTCGGCCAGTTCGACGGCGCGAGCGATGTGCTCGAGCGGACCGAGAACGGGGGTGCAACTTGGACTCCGGAGATCCTGCCGTTCACACCCGGCTCGGTTACGGCCGCGGGCGCCGTCGACTACGCCGAGGGCAAGGAAGCGTCGAGTCTCTTCGAGACGAGCGACGGCGGCCTGAACGCCACCCCGTCGATGCTTACGCTCGCCATCTCCGGATCGCACAGGCTGAGCGCGGCAAGGTTGAGGAAGGCGGGCCGTCAGGTCCGCCTGATCGGCCATCTCAACCCGGCGATCGGCGGCGAAACAGTGGTCATCTCGTGGTTCGCCGACGGGAGGTGGACCTTCAAGAACGTCACCGTCGCCTCGAGCGGCACGTTCGCGCTGACCGCCACCGGGATCAAGGCCACGACCGACTTCATCGCCCAATGGGCCGGCAACGACCTCCTCAGCGGCGCCGGCACCCCGGCTATACAGCTGACGGTCATGCGGCGGTAGATCGCGATCACCGTGCCCGCGCGGGCAGGGGCATGCGCGCGGCAACCACACGTGACGGCGCGGGCATCGCGGGCCCTCGTGATTCTGCGCTTTGGGCGAGGCGACACGAGCCCAACCCAGAGATCGGCGAATACACTCGTCGCTCATAGTGATCGGGTGCGTGCCACCCTCAACGTCGAGGAGGATCGATGACGGAGCGTAGTCCCGTAAAGACGGGGCATCATCTTGGTAAAGCGTTGCACCCCAGCCCGCATGTCATCCGGGAGGCGATGGGCGAGGTCGATGGCTTCAACGCGAAGTTCGCGGTGCTCATCACCAGGCTCGTCGGCACGATGTGGTGCGCATACCTGTTCGCAGTGATCGCCCTCATAGGTCTGGGCCCAGCGCTCAAACCGGGAGGCGAGGGAATCATCGCCTGGGTCGCCCAGACGTTCCTGCAGCTCGTCCTCTTGTCGGTAATCATGGTTGGACAGAACGTGCAGAGCTTGGCCGCGGACGCGCGATCTGCAAACACGTTCAAAGACGCCGAGACGATCCTCGACCGTCTCGATCTGCACACGCAGGGCGGCCTGAAGGCGATCCTCGACCGCTTGGACGAAATCGCTCCGGTCGCCCAGAGCCCGAGCGCTCCCGCCCAAGGAAAACCCGCTCCCGAAAGAACATGACCGCGGCCCGGCCGACCATCTCGACCCACGTTTCTTCTGACGTGAACTTCTAAGCGGTTCCTCATCAGCCGCTGATCCATGCTTTAGCTGCGCGGGCGATGCTGGCGAGCATGCTCCCTGCCACCATCGCGCACGCGTGAAAGACGCGCGCCAGGACGTGATCGCGCGCCGGAGGATCACGGCGATCGCGGTGATTGCGGTCTCTTTGGTGGCTCTGATCATGCTCGTGCGAGGAGTCGCAGGCTCCACCGCCGGCGACCCGTCGGTCCATGCTCAAGACCAGGCACGAGCTCCTGGTGGGGCACCGGCTCCCGAATCGGCGCCGGGGGGCAACCAGCAAGCGGGCGCAAGCCTGCGCGCGGGCTCAGACCCGGGCGTGCTGCCGGGCCCGGTGTTGATCGCCGACCGTGACAACAACCGGCTGCTGGAGGTAGCCCCCAACGGTCAAATCCTATGGCGCTTCCCGGAACCTGGAGAGCTGGCGCCGGGTCAGTCGTTCGAGTTGCCCGACGACGCTTTCTATTCTCCGGACGGGCATGAAATCGTTGTAACCCAAGAGGACGATTTTGTGATCAGCGTCGTCGACGTGACCAAACCGCACATCACCTTTCGTTATGGGCATCCGGGAGTTCCAGGATCAGAACCGGGCCTTTTACATAACCCTGACGATGCCATGCTCACCCCTGGAGGCGACATTCTCGCGGCCGACATCAAGAACTGCCGCTTGATCGTCATCCGTCCTCCAGCCCATCACCTGACTCGACAGCTGGGTGAAACAGGCAACTGCACGCACGCACTCGGCGCTTCTTACGGCAGCCCCAACGGGGCGTTTCCGATGAGCAATGGCGATACCGTGGTCACGGAGATCAACGAAGACTGGGTCGATGTGCTCACCCGCAACGGCAGGCCTGTCACCGACGGCCACCCACCCGGCTTCACCTACCCGTCCGATACCAACGAGGTGAGTCCCGGCGTGTTTCTCTCCGTCGACTACACCAGTCCCGGCGCGATCGAGACGTTCACGAGCACCGGCCGGCTGCTGTGGCGCTATGAACCCACCGGCGCCGGCTCGCTCGATCATCCGTCGCTGGCATTACCGCTGCCGAACGGTGACGTGCTGGCCAATGACGACCGCAACGATCGGGTGATCGTGGTCGATCCGCGTAGCAACCGCGTAGTCTGGCAATATGGTCATACCCATCAGGCGGGTTCGCGGCCGGGCTACCTGGCGAACCCCGACGGTGTGGATCTGGCGCCCCCGTACTCGTTGACGATGCGCTTTGCGCACTCGCTGCAGGCTCCTTGAGCTGCCCACGCGGAGGCGTCGGCTAGCCAGATTCAGCTGGGCAGGAGCGCAAATGGTTACAGACTGAGGTCGAAGCACACCTTGAATCTTCCACCGGGAGCATCACAGATATGAGCGGCGCAGAGGTAGGGCTCGCCCTGTCGGTTTTCCTCGCCTGCGCTGTCGAGGCGGTCGAGGCGCTGACGATCGTGCTTGCCGTCGGCGCCACCCGTAGCTGGTCGGCGGCGATGAGCGGCGCCGGCGCCGCGACGCTGGCGCTCGCCGTGATCGTGGCCGCTCTAGGCCCGGCCGTCACCTCCCTGCCGATCGACCTCCTGCGAGTCCTCGTCGGCGGCCTGCTGCTCATCTTCGGTCTGCAGTGGCTGCGCAAGGCGATCCTTCGGGCATCCGGATTGAAGGCCAAGCACGACGAGAGCCAGATCTATCAAAGAGAGGCCGCCGCCGCGCGCGCAGCCGCCGCCGCCAAGCCCTCCGGTTTCGACGGATACGCCTTTACGATCTCGTTCAAAGGGGTGCTGTTGGAGGGACTCGAGGTCGCTTTCATCGTGCTCACCTTCGGCACAAACCAGAACCGCGTCCCGCTGGCAGCAGCCGCCGCCGGGCTCGCCGTGCTCCTGGTCGTGCTTGCTGGCATCGCAGCACGAGCTCCACTGGAGAGAGTGCCGGAGAACACGATGAAGTTCGCGGTCGGCGTGATGCTGAGCTCCTTCGGCATGTTCTGGGGCGCCGAGGGCGCCGGAGCGAGCTGGCCGGGCGGCGAGAGCACTCTGCCGGCGATCATCCCCGGGGTGCTGATAGTGGCCGTCGCGATGGTGCAGATCGTCCACCGCACCGCGCACCCGGCGCCCCTGAGCAGCTTCGACGACGCCTGTCGAAACCACCGACCAGGCAAAGGTGAACATATGACAGGGGCGCCGGCATTCGGGTTCGCGATCTGGGAGTTCATCGTCGGCGATGACTGGCGTACCGCGATCGGCGTGGCGCTGGCGCTGGGTGTGACCGCACTTCTCGCCACGGCGGGAGTCTTGGCCTGGTGGATCATGCCGCTCGCGGTGCTCGGGCTGCTCGCACTCTCGATCAGACGCGCCGGGCGCGGAGCTCCGTGACCGCGTTCTCGACGGGTCCGGTACGCCGTCGCGGTCGCGAGGGGCTCAAGCCTGGCCGGTCTGCCGGATGGTCCTCACGATCTGGCGTGTTCTGTTCAGGCGGGCGCGCGCTCCGGGTAGCGCGGCAGCCCGTCGTTCGGGATTTCCTCCCAGGGCGCTGAGTAGGCAACGAACTGACGGAATTCGGGCCGCACCCCCGGGTCGCCATCGATGGCCCCCAGTCGCACCCCCGTTTTGGCGTGGTCGGTGGGGTCGCGGGTGAAAATCGCCGAGCCACACTCCCCGCAAAACCACTTCTCGTGGCCGTCGGTTGGTCTCCAGGACTTCAGTGCGGCCTCTCCGCTCACGACGCGAAACGAGCCGGGCACGATCGTGGCGTTGGCCGACGCCGCCGTACCGGTACGCCGCTGGCATCGCGTGCAGTGGCAGTAGCGCGCGCCGAACAGCGGCTCGCCGATCTCGAAGCGAACGGCGCCACAGTTGCAACCGCCAGTCAGGTGGGGACTCATCGAGTAGATTCTACAAAGTCGCTGTCTGCCTGTATCCCAGGCCGTCTCAGCTCAGGTGTGTACGACGACGCCGCGGGTGAGCGTCACCGCCGCGCCGTGTTGTGGCGTGAGCGTGATCTTCACCGTAAGTGCCAGGCGCCGATGACGACGTAGCGCAGCCTTGCCCTTAACGTTCAGTGGCACGGAGAAGGACACGTTGCCCGCCGGTAGCGACGAGCGTACCAGCCGCCCAACTCCTAGCTGAGGCGAGTGCCTCGCCTTGGCCGGCGAGGCGCCGGCGGCAAACAGGCCGACTTCCAACCGTCCTCCAGAGCCGGCTTGGGACACCTTGATCGATCCATGAACTGTCGATCGGCGTTGGCTGCCGGCGAGCTTGAGCGCCCCGGCTCCTCCTTCCAGAGGCGAGCCGGAGCCGTGGCTGGACTCGCTCGGCGTCGTGGGCGAGGTCGGCGTCGTCGGCGTCGGTGTCGTGGGGGTGGTCGTCGTCGTGGGGGTCGTGCCGGTGGGGGCGCCTTCGACGACGATTTCGTATTCGGTGTAGTTAGCGACTCCTGGCACGTTGAAGAGGGTCGAGCTTACGAACTTGTAGGTCCCAGGGTTTTGGAAGGTGCACTTGCCTTCCCAACCCGTCTTTGCCGGCGTCGGGTCGACCGGGACCGACGGGTCGCATGTCGGAGCGGTGCCCATCCATGCGATATCAGCTTTTTCACCGTGGTCGACGAACGCGACCGTCCCCCCGCTCGCGATCGTCACAGATTTCGTCGGTTTCGCTTTCGCCGCTGACCCTTCCGTAGTCCAGCACGGCCAGACGTTTACTTCGCAGTTTTCGTTGACTTCGAGCTTCGCTTCCGATGGCGCAGCGGCGAGCGCGGACAGCACGACCACCATCGCCCCGATCAGCGCAGCGAGCGCGAAGAGCACAAACATGCGTAGTTTCAAAACGGTGCGCGGCCTCATCGTAGGACCACGCTTCGCTTGAGGGTCACAGCCGCGCCGTGCTTGGGTGTGAGCATGATCTTCACGGTCAGCGCCAGCTTGTGATGATGGCGTAGCACGCGCTTGGCCTGAGCGTCGAGCGAGACCGTGAAGGACACCGTGCCGGCGGGCGCCGAGGAGCGGACGAGTCGCCCGACCCGCGAGCTGCCTCCTCGCTTGACCTTCGCCGGCGAGGCGCCTTGGGCGAGCAGTTCGACTTCCAGGCGCGCGCCACTGTCGGCGGCGGGGATCTGGACCGTGCCATGCACGGCGTCACCGTGCTGGGCGATCGCCGGCGCGAGTGTCGCGACGGGGCCGCCTCCCGACGGGGGAGGCGTTTCGATCGAGCTGGGAGTCGTGGCCGTGAAGGTCCCGCCCCCGGAAGGTTGGGTGGAGGTCGTGGCCGGCGGCGTTGGTGTCGTCGGTGTGGTAGTGGTCGGCATCGTCGTCGTAGGGGTGGTTGTCGTGGGGGTAGTCGTTGTTGGAGTAGTCGTCGTTGGGATAGTCGTCGTCGTCGTGGTAGAGGTCGTGCCCCCGCCACCGGGCTTTTCGACGATCACCTTGTACTTGGTGTAGTTGCTGGTCCCGTCGTTGAACAGATCTTGGCTTTCAAACTCGTAGTCACCCGCGTTGGCGAAGGTGCAGGTGCTACTCCAGGGAGTTTTCGGCGTGGACGGCGCTGCGGGTGTGCAGCTTGGCGCCACGCTCTTCCAGATCACGTCGGTGGGCGCTTTGGAATCATTCGCTTCGAATGAGATCGTCCCACCCTGGGCGATCGTAAAAGGCGCGACTTCATAGAACCCCACGTTTCCTTCAGGGCTCCCCTTGGGGTTCCAGCAGGGCCAGTCGGGGAGGTGGCAGTTCTGGGCGACTTCGAGCTTGACTTCAGACGGTGTGGAGGTGCCGGTGGCGAGCGCGGGCATAATCGCAACGACAGCTCCGAGCACAGCCGCCACGGGTAGGTATCGCTTACGCAGCTTCACAATCTCAGACCGCCTCTCTCAATCGGGTAGCCATCCGTCCCACGTGCTCGTGCGAAGGAAGCCGGTGCACGCTCTAAACACCCAGGACTCCGGGGCGCCGCGATCCTTCCCAACAAATCTCGGACCGAACATCTCGCGCGGAGAAAAGCAGTGGGGCTGCATCGAGGACCCTCCCCGCGTATGGGAAGGTTCGCGAGGGTGGCGGCGTCTATAGACAGGCAGACAACCAGCGATGCACGCTCCGCGCCAGAGCACCCCAACACATTCGGAGGAACCATGAAGCGAACCTATGTCATCTTCGCCATCGCCTTGACAAGCGCGGCGAGCGCCGCAACGATCGCCAGTGCACAGAGCAACCCCTCGTCCGCGCACTCGAGCCGTGCCGGCACGGTGCAGCTGCGCCACACGAATCTCGGCAGCATCCTCGTCAGCAGCTCGGGCCACACGCTGTACGAGTTCACGAAGGATCACGCCAACAAGAACAGCTGTGCGGCGATCAGCGGATGCTCAGAAGTGTGGCCGTCGCTGAAGGCAAGCAGCCGCCCCACGAGCGGCCCAGGCGTCAAGGCTTCGCTGCTGTCGAGGACCAGCGGCAGTCAGGTCACCTACGGCGGTCACCCCCTCTATCTCTATAGCGCCGACAGCGGCCCGGGGCAGACGTCCTACGTCGGCGTAAAAGAGTTTGGCGGCACGTGGTACGCAATCAACGCCTCGGGAGGCGCCGTGAAGTAGCCCTCGCGTCGAGGGCCTGCCATCGATGGCAAAACTCCCGAGCAGGCAGTTCCTTGGGGCGGGAACGTCCTTTAGGCGATACCTGTGAGCGATGCGCTCCGGCGCCGCCAACGGAAGGTTGGCAGCGCCCGGAACCGTCAGGTCAGGTCAGCGCAGAATCGTCAGTGCAATAGGTTCAGCGTGTTTTCGCCGTCATCGACGAAGTAGATGCCTTTGCCTTCCGGGGCTACGGCCAGACCGAACAGCGAGCCCGCACCGGTCTTCTCATCGGCGGCCTGCACGGCCACCTGCCGGCCCGCGGTTGTGGTTTCGACCATGTTGCCGTCGCCACCGTTGCTCGTGATGATATTGCCGTTCGGCGCGAGCACCATGCCGAGCGGTTCCTTGAGGTGGCCGCCTTCGGTGAGGACGGTGCCACCTTTCGCGGCGGGGGTGGTGCGCGTCATTGCTTCGGAGATCGCAAGGATCTTGTTGTCCTCGGTCGAGGCCACAAACAGCGTCCCGTTGGAGGCGAGCGCGAGTCCTGTCGGGCCAAGGACGAGTGCTTCCGCTGAATTAACCCAGGGGATGCCGTCGGCGATCACCGTTTCACTCAGCACCTTCGGCGGCTGGTTTGCACCGGATTCCAGTTCGATCCGTAGCACGGTCGAGTTGTCGATCTTGTGGATACCCTTCGCGGCACCACCGTTGAGCGCGTTGCTGATGAACAGCGTCGTCTTGGCGCCTTCGCTCTTCGCGGTCGAGTCCCAAGGACCCTGGATGTCCTTGGCGGCGATCGTCTTGACCGTCTTACCTTCGCTGTCGAGCACAATCAGGCAACCGTACTTCGCGGTAGCTGACCTGCCGTTGGTCGTTGGCAGGCTGCCCACGACGACGTAGCCGCCCGGCAGGATGTTCAGCGCCGTCGTCAGCCCGACGCCGCCCGGACATGGGCCAGGGAGCGTCTTGGCATCGATCGTCGCAAACAGCGAGACCTTCCCGGTCGTCGAGACCTGCACGATCGCCGTGCCGGTGCCCTGCCCGTGCTCCTTTGCACTTTCCTTGGCGTTGAAGTTGCTGATCAACAGGGTTCCGGCCTGCAGCTTGCCGACGGTGCTCGGCACGATCACGATTCCGTATGGGTTTACATCGCCGTTGGCCGCTTCGGTTGAGCCAAGTTTGCTGACGCTCGTGAACTTGGCCAGGAACGGGCCAGAACTCGGTGCCGATTCAGCAGCCGTGCCGGCGCTCGCCGCAGAGCTCCTGCTGGACGAGCTACCGGTGCTGCTTGAGCTGCCACAGCCGGCGGCGACGAATGTGACACCAATGAGAGCAAAGATTGAGGATCTAGGCACTGGGACTACTCCTGTCGTTCGGGATCGGGGGAAGACTGCTCAGGGCAGCGGCCAGCGCGTAGTCGCATCGCGCGCTGCCCCCATTGACCCCGGCAGCACGGGATTCCTTCCCGGCGAACGTGCCATCGCGACTCACCGAACCCAGGCCTGGCTCAAGCAAGACGATTCCGCCATTGGGCCCGCCAGGACTCGAACCTGGGACCAATCGATTATGAGTCGACTGCTCTAACCAACTGAGCTACGGGCCCGTCTCGTGCGCGAGCTACCGGGCTCGAGCGCGATCGGGCAACGCTACCAGCCGGGGAGCTGGGATTGGGGGCGTTCTAATCAAGGCACGGAATGGCTCGAAACGGGGAGCCGGAGGCACGGATATGGAATGCTCACACTCGTCGCCCTCACCGGCGGCGGTAGCGCGAACCGGGATTCGGCATATCGAGCATGAGAAAGGGCGGCAGATGTCTTCATCAGCACAGCGCGCAGCGATCGTCACGGGGGCCTCGTCCGGGATCGGGCTGGCCATTGCCAGGGTGCTCGCCGAGGAGGGCTACGGCGTCACGATGGCCGCGCGCCGGGCGGAGAAGCTCGAGGCTGCGGTGGCCGGGCTCGCGGCCGACGGGCTCGACGTGCACGCCGTCCCGGCGAGTCTCGCCGACGAGGGAGAGATCCAGAAGGTCGTGGCTGAGCACGAGCAGCGGTACGGCCGGCTGGACGTGCTCGTCAACAACGCGGGCGTCGGCGTGGGCGCGTCGGTGGGCGAGATCCAGACCAAGCACCTCGACATGCAGCTCGCCGTGAACCTGCGCTCGATCGTGATCTTCTATCGCGAGTGCCTGGCGATGCTGCAAACCGCGGCGGCCGAGCACAAGAACGCGCTCGTCGTCAACACGTCGTCGATCTCCGGCAAGCGCGGGCAGGGCTGGCTGTCGATCTACTCGGCCACCAAGCACGGCGTGGTGGGCTGGACGGAGGCGATGAACAAGGAACTCGCCCCGCACGGCATCAAGTCGACCGCACTGTGCCCGGCGTTCGTGGACACGCCGATGACGGAGTTCGCCAAGACGCACGTGCCGGCCGAGCAGATGATCCGCCCGCAGGACATCTCGGAGGCGGTGCGCTACCTGCTGCGCACCTCCCCCGCATGCCTGATCCCGGAGATCATCTTCGAGCGTCCCGGCGACGCGGTGTAGGGTGGCGGATATGAAGCTCGGCGTGCACATCGGCTACTGGGGCCTCGGCCTCTCTTCAGAGGAGCAGCTGCACATCGTGCAGGAGGCCGAGCGGCTCGGCTATGACTCGGTGTGGGCGGCGGAGGCGTACGGATCGGACACGGCGACGGTGCTCGGCTGGCTCGCCGGTCAGACCTCGAAGATTCGCCTCGGCTCGGGAATCTTTCAGATGCCCGGCCGCTCCGCGGCGATGACGGCAATGACGGCCGCCACGATCGACCAGCTGTCGAACGGGCGCATGATCCTCGGCATCGGCTCCTCCGGCCCGCAGGTTGCCGAGGGCTGGCACGGGCAGCGGTTCGCCAAGCAGCTGCAGCGCACGCGCGAGTACGTGGCGGTCATCCGCATGGCGCTCGCGCGCGAACGGGTCGAGTTCCACGGCGAGACGCTCGAGCTGCCGCTGCCGGACGGCCCGGGCAAGGCGCTGAAGCTGACGATCGCGCCGGTGCAGGCGCACATGCCGATCTACCTGGCGGCGATCGGCCCGAAGAACACGGCGCTCGCGGGCGAGATCGCCGACGGGTGGATTCCGACGCTGTTCTCACCGGAGCATGTCTCCGAGCTGCGCCCGCTGCTGCAGGAGGGCGCAGAGCGCTCAGGCAAATCGCTCGACGACTTCGACATCGCGCCGACCGTGCAGGTGTTCGTCACCGACGACCTGCAGGCCGCGCGCGACGGGATGCGGCCGTTCATCGCGCTCTACGTCGGCGGCATGGGCTCGCGCAAGCAGAACTTCTACAACCAGCTCGTCTGCCGCTACGGCTTCGAGGATGAGGCCGCAAAGATCCAGGATCTCTACCTCGAAGGCAAGCGCGAGGAGGCGATGGCGGCGATCCCCGACGAGCTGATCGACTCCGTCTCCCTCTGCGGCCCGCCCGACGTCGTGCGCGAGCGCCTCGCGATCTACCGCGACGCGGGCGTCGGCACGCTCGGCGTCACCCCGATCGCATTCACAGCCGCCGAGCGTCTTCGAGCAGCTGCGCCTCTTGGCCGAGCTTGCCGCCTAGCACCACCGTCGTGCGTCGTATCCTGCTCGGCGCGTTCGGCGACCCGGGCCATGCTTTCCCGATGATCGCCCTCGGTCGCGCGCTCGCGGCGCGCGGGCACCACGTCACGCTGCAGACGTGGGGTCGCTGGCAGGCCCACGTCGAAGCCGAGGGTCTGACCTTCGCCGCGGCACCCGAGTATGAGGTGTTTCCCTCCGGCCCTGAGCCGCTCGACTTCTACGAGGCAGTGGTGCACGCCACACGCGACACGCTCCCGCTCGTGCGCGAGCTGAAGCCCGAGGTCGTGGTCTCGGACATCCTCACGCTCGCCCCGTCGCTCGCGGCCGAGCTGTGCGACGTGCCCCGCGCGACGCTGATCCCGCACGTGTACCCACACGGAGAGCCGCACTTCCCGATCTACTCGCTCGGCGCACGCTACCCGCGCACCGCGGCCGGCCGGGCAATGTGGCGCCGCGCGCAGAGTCCGATCAACCGCGGTCTCGAGCTCGGCCGCACAGAGCTCAACCAGGCGCGCGTACGGCTGGGCCTGCCGGAGCTCGACTACGTACACGGCGGCATCTCCCGCGAACTGGCGCTGGTAGCGACGTTCCCCCAGCTCGAGTACCCGCGCTCCTGGCCCGCCCACGTCCACGTCGTCGGGCCGCTGATGTGGGAGCCCCCGGCTCGCGACGTCGAGCTCCCGACGTCTCCCCCTGGATCCGGCGGCTACGGCGACCGTGGTAACGGCGGTCGTGGTGACCACAGCGGTCACGGCGGCCGTGCTAGTGGCGGCAGCCGCGAAGCGCCGCTCGTGCTGATCGCGCCGTCCACGGCACAGGACGCCGAGCACACCCTCCTCCGCGCCGCCCTACGCGGCCTCGCCGACGCGCCGGTGCGCGTGCTCGCGACCTGGAACCGTCGCCTCCCCTCCCACCCCCTGCCGGTGCCCGCGAACGCGCGCGTGGTCGACTGGGTCTCCTACGCGCGCACTATGCCTCTCTGCGACGTCGTCGTCTGCCACGCCGGGCACGGCACCCTCGTCCGCGCGCTCTCCTGCGGCTGTGCCGTCGTCGCCTGCCCGGCCGTGGGCGACATGAGCGAGAACGCGGCCCGGCTCGCATGGTCGGGCGCGGGCGTGCGCGTGCCGAGGCGGTTCACGTCGCCGCGGGTGCTTCGGCTTGCGGTCGAACGGGCTTTGGAGAAACCCTCGGTTCGGGCGAGCGCGCGCGAGCTGGCCGCTTGGTCAAACGGGCACGATGCTGGTATTGCCGCCGCCGTGCTCGTAGAGCGCTTGGCGGCTTGATCAAGCTCCGGGGGTGGGACTCGAACCCACAACCTCTCGATTAACAGTCGAGCGCATCTGCCAGATTGAGCTACCCCGGATCGTGCTACCCCGGATAGATGACTATCCAGATATCGGCGACATTCTAGGCGACCTGAATCATCCCAGCCTCCACCTCGGCATGGCAGTTGGCGCAAAGCAGCACGCACTTGCTGGCCTCCGCTCTTGCCTTCTCCAAGGATCGTGCCACCCCACGATGACTCAGCGAGAAGCTCTTCTCAGATGGCACGAGATGATGAAACTCCAGTGCTGCCATACAACGACTGTAGCCACACCGGGCACAGACCCCGCCGGCCTCCTCGACCAGCACCTGCTTGACCTTTCGTCGCCGTCGCACCACCGCTTCTGAACGGCACTTGAGACATCTGTATCCACTCGAAGATCGACGCTTGAAGTCCGTCAAGCCATGGAGAGGGCATTCACGTTGTACGACATCCGGCGGCACCCCTCCCGTCGTGGTCACATTGTGGCGCCATTCGGCGCGTCGCGTCCTCAATCCGTACTCCCGGAGCCAATGTCGCACCGTCGTCTTGCTGCGCCCTACGTCCTCCGCGATCTGGGTGATCGACGCGCCCGCCTCAACCATTCGCTGAAGCTTCTCGCACTCGAGCGGTCCTCGCGCCGCGTACTTGCCCTGATTCGCCGCCCGCAGCCCATATTTCGTGACCCAATAGCTGACGGTCGCTTCGTGCAGATCTACCTGCCTGCCGATCTCCGCGAGCGACAGTCCCTGCCCTAAAAGCTGCTCCAAAGAGGTCCGATCCATGCACCGTATTGTCTTCGGACATTCGGACGAAAAAGCCCGAAAATACGGTCTTTTCTGCGCCAATTTCGTGCCAACTCTGTGACTTCTGCGCTCTCGGCCCGCTCGTCCATCGAAGGATGCCCCGGCCGGGTGTCCTCCGCGCGCAAGGTCGCCAGCCCTACCTCTCCCCCGTCTCCTCCAGTACCCGTCCATACGCCCGGTCGAACTCGTGCTTGACCTCGGCGCGGCGCTGGGCCAGCTCGCTGATGTCGCCGCTCTCCTGACCGCGCGCACGCTGGATCGAGCGGTCCACGCGGGCGAGCTCGAGCTGTAGGCGCTGGACCTCGAGCATCGCCGGGTGGGCTTGTTCGCGTCCCGCTTCCACAACGAGCTCGGCGAGCAGCGCCTTCAGCTCCGGATCGCCGTCCAGCCCACCACCTGCCTGCCCGGAGTCGGCGTCTGACATCGGCTCACGCAGGTCTCCCTCGCGCAGGCGCCGCGCGGCGCGGCGCAGCAGCTCGCTGGCGAAGTGCTCGTCGACGTCGATGCTCGCGAGCGCCTCGGCGCCCTCCTCGGGCGCGGCGATGCACAGCGCGAGGAACGCCCGCTCCGTTTGCTCGCGTCGCGACAGCCCGCCACCGGCCGCGCCGCGGGTGGATCCGTTCGCCGCCCCGTCTCCCCCCGATGGGCCGTTGCGTGCTGCACCCCGTCCACCGCGGGCGGAGAGCAGCGTCTCGGCGAGGCTCTCGGTCAGCGCCAGCCGGCTGGAGACGATCCTCGTCAGCTCCATCCGCATCGCGCTCGGCGCCAGCGTTGCGAACACCGGGCGCAGCTCCTCGATCATGCGGTCGCGGCCCTCGGGGTTCTCGTGGTCGCCGGCCGCGAGCACGCGCTCGACGCGGAAACGCACGAACGGCGCCGACTCCTTGACCGCGGCGCTCATCGCCTCCGCCCCGCCCTGCTGCACGAGCTCAGCCGGATCCTTGCCCGCGGGCAGCGGCACGACGCGCAGCTCGAGCTTACGTTTCGCGGCGAGGCTCGACGCGCGCAGCATCGCCTCCTGCCCGGCGCTGTCCGCGTCGAGCGCGAGCAGCACAGTCGAGGCCATTCGCGCCAGCTCTCCGACCTGCTCGGCGGTGAGCGCCGTGCCCATCAGGCCGACCGCGTTGCGCAGCCCCGCCTGGTGCAGTGCGATCACGTCTGTGTAGCCCTCGCACAGGATCACCTCGCCGGCGCGCGCGGCGTGTGCGCGCGCGAGGTCGGAGCCATACAGGTGCAACCCCTTGTGGTAGACGTCGTTGTCGGAGGTGTTCAGGTACTTCGGCCGCTGGCCGATCCCGGACGATCGGTCCTCGCGCATCGCGCGCGCGCCGAACCCGAGCACCCGCCCGCGGATGTCGGCGAGCGGGAACATGATCCGCGAGCGGAAGCGATCGTAGGGGCGCCCGTTCTCCTTGGAGCGCTGCGCCAGCCCCGTCGCATACAGCTCCTGCTCGGAGAACCCGCCCCTGCGCGAGGCGCCGAGCACCCGATCCCACGCGCTCGGGGCATACCCGACACGGAACTCCTTCAGGATCTCCTCCCCGAGCCCCCGCCCCAGCAGGTACTCGCGCGCTCCCTCGGCCTCCTCGGAGTCCCACAGGCAGCGCTCGTAGTAGGCGGCGGTGCGACCCAGCAGCTCCAGCAGCCGCTCGCGGCGTTTGCGCCGCTCCGCCTCGCGCGGGTCCTCCTCCTCGCGCTCGAGCTCCACCCCGCAGCGTTCGGCCAGCAGCTCCAGCGCGCCTTTGAAGTCGACGCCCTCGGACTCCTGCACGAACGTGAACACGTCGCCCGAAGCCTGGCATCCGAAACAGTAGTAGACCTTCTGCGCGGGGTCGATCCCGAACGACGGGGTCCGCTCCTCGTGAAACGGACACAGTCCCTCATAACGCGCCGGCCCGGCGCGGCGAAGGTCGGTGCGCGCAGAGACGAGCTCGACGAAGTCGACCGCGTCGCGCACGCGATCCTTGGAAGCGCTGGTGTAGAGGGCCATCGTCGATCTACGCTAGCCGGTCCGCTCGCCGGCGGGTCCGCCGCTCCGCGGCCCAGGCCAGTACTCCCGCGCCGCCAGGCCAGTACTCCTGCACCAGGCCCAAGCACCCACTCTCACCAAGCGATGGCCGTCAGCGGGCGAACGCCTGGGGCACCTGCAGCTCCGTGTAAGCCCTGATGCAATACCGGTCGGTCATGCCCGCCAAGTAGTCGGTCACGCTCCGGGCGATCTCCTGCTCGCCGCGGGGAGTGTTCCCAAGCACCACCACAGGCAACAGCTCTGGGTGGTCGGCGTAGTGTTCGAACAGCCGCTTCACGACGCTCGAGATCTTGGCGTGCTCGGCGCGCACCGCCGGGCCGAGATACACGCGGTCGAACATGAACTCCCGCAGCTCGTTCATCGCGGCGCCCGCCTCGCCGCCCTGGACGATGTCCCCGGCGCGCTCTGAGTACTCGACCATGTCATGCACGAGCGCATCGATCCGCTCCGCGCCCGAATGCCCGAGCGTCGCAATCGGCTCGCGCGGCAGGTCCCGCTCGTGCAGCAGCCCGGCGCGCACGGCATCGTCGATGTCGTGGTTGATGTAAGCCACGCGGTCGATCACCCGCACGATCCGCCCCTCCAGCGTCGCCGGCAGCGGGGCACGACTGGAATGCCCGGCGATCCCCTCGCGCACCTGCTCGGTCAGGTTGAGCCCCGCCCCTACCAACGGGCCGGCGCCCGACGAGGCCGGCTCGAGGTGGTCGACCACGCGCAGCGAGTGCTCGTAGTGGCGGAAGTCGAGCCCGAAGCGCTCTTTCAGGCAGCTGTCGAGCACCTCCTCGCCGATGTGCCCGAACGGCGGATGGCCGAGGTCGTGTCCCAGGCCGATCGCCTCGACCAGGTCCTCGTTCAGGCGCAGCGCGCGCGCCACCGTGCGCGAGATCGTCGTCACCTCCAGCGTGTGGGTCAACCGCGTGCGGTAGTGGTCGCCGCGCGGAGCGACGAATACCTGCGTCTTGTGCGTCAGCCGGCGAAACGCCTTGCAGTGCACGATCCGGTCGCGGTCGCGCTGAAACGGCGTGCGCAGCGCGCAGTCCTCCTCCTTGCGCGCGCGCAGCGCGGGGTAGGAGCGCGCCGCCGGCGGCGAGAGGCTCGCCTGCTCCAGCTCGCTTATGCGCGCGGCGAAGCCGGCTGCGACGGTGTCCTCGTCCGTGGCGGTGCTCATCCTAGGATTGTGCCACCGGCCACGGCGCTCGCCCCCTTCGCTCAAGCGCCAGGTGGATCATCGAGAACAAAATCCTGCCTCGCCACCCGCGCAGAGACAGAACGTTTTGGGCAGTCAGGGCTCGCGGTGCCAGTCGCCGCGCATACCCAGCTTGTGCGCCCAGTGATGCCAGCCCTTCATCTCGCCGGGATCCTCGTCGTACACCGGCGCCCCGCCGCCCGGCTCGGGCAGGGCCTGGGCCGCGGCAGAGTCGATCCGTAGATCCACCCCGTGTTCATGCAGCGAGGCGACATCAGCCGCCTCGACAAACCGCCGGCCGTGCTGGGGCGTTGTGATGACGACCCCGTGGAAGATGTCCTTCTCGGGGGCGGCCACCACGTGATGCACAGTGCCGACCTGCTCGCCGTCTGACGAGAGCACGGCGACACCCTTGTCGAGCACCTCATATGCGATCGGCAAGCCCTCGTCCATGGCGCACCACGATACCGGGATCGGGGCGCGCACCAGACCGCCGGTGCGGCTCGTGCGCCCCTTTGGGCTCGGGTGCCACCCGCAGGATCAGCCCGAGCGCCCGAAGGCCGGCATCAGGCGCAGGTGCGCGTGATGCTCGAGCGTCGCCGCGATCGCCCGCTCGACCTGTCCCAGCACCGGATCAGGCGCCGGCGGCGCCTCCGCGAGCGGGCGGACAAGCGCGTCGGTCATGAAGCCGTGAGCCTCCTCGTGCAGCGGGAACGAACCGGCCTCGCACGCGCCGCACACCACCCCGCCGCCAGCTCCGGAGAAGCCGACGAGATGCTCGCGCTCCCCACAGCATGCGCACGCGCCGAGCTGCGGCGCGAGCCCCGCGGCGAGCAACAGCTTCAGGCGGAACGCCAGCGCCCCGGCGCGACCGATCGGAGATCGGCCCCCAGCGGCCGGCTGCTCGTCGAGCAGCGCCAGATACCGGCACAGCAGGTTGAACACGCCCGGGTGGGGCTCGCCCGTCTCGAACAGGCGACCGACCGCATCGCACGCGCGCGCGGCGGCGTCCAGCGCGCGGGCATCGCCGCGCAGACGGGCATGGCCCGCGACGGTCTGCGCTCCCGTTACCGTCAGCAGCTCGCCTTTGCCTTCGTGCAAATCCAGCTGCAGGCGAAAGAACGGCTCCAAACGTCCCCCAAAACGGCTGCGCACGCGGCGCACACCCTTCGCGATCGCGCTCACGCGGCCGCGATTCGGGGTATATACGTGCAGGATGCGGTCGGCCTCGCCGTAGCGCATCGAGCGCAGCACCACCGCCTCGGTCTTCACAGGCCCCGCCATCGTCGCTCGAGTCTAGGCTTCTCGACGGCGTCAAACCATTGCTATACTTTATGAAGTAATGAGTCAGGTAACCGTTTACACGACAGATCCGTGTTCGTTCTGCGCGCGCGCAAAGGGCCTGTTGAAGGCCCGCGGGGTGGAGTTCGAGGAGATCAACCTCTCGAAGGACCCCGCCGGGCGCATGGAGCTCGTCGAGCGCACCGGCATGATGAGCTTCCCCCAGGTGATCGTCGACGGCAAGCTGCTCGGCGGCTTCACCGAGGTCCAGGCCGCCGCCGACAGTGGCCGGCTGGACGAGCTACGAATCAAAGATCGGCCCACGGCCTGAAGGACCGCCGGGCGCCGAAGGACCGCAAGGCGTGGAAGGACGCCGGGCGCCGAAGGACCGCCAGGCGCGGACCCCGCGCGATCTTGCCATCCATCCCGGCCGGCACCATCGCGATGGCGCGCCACGCTTCGCCTTCTCTGTCAAGTCCGCGTGCGCGGCCGCGGTCGCGGTTGGCAGCTCTCGCACACGTACGTCCCCCGCCCGGCGACGACCATCTTTACGATCGTCCGCCCGCACTCCCCGCACGGCTCTCCGGCGCGCCGGTGGACGAGGAACTGGTCCTGAAAGGACCCGCGTACGCCGTCTACGTGGCGGAAGTCGTCGATCGTGGCGCCCCGGGCATCGATGCCCGCCTTCAATGCTTCGACTACCGTGTCGCGCAGGCGAGCATGCTGCGCGGCCGACAGCCGTCCGGCGGGGCGCAGCGGATGGATGCCGGCGCGAAACAGCGCCTCGTCGGCATAGATATTCCCCACGCCGGCGATCTTCCGTTGGTCGAGCAGAAACGCCTTAATCGGCGCCGTCCGCCCACGCGCCAGTGCACGCATGTGCTCGCCGGTGAAGCCGTCCTCCAGCGGCTCCAACCCGAGTCGCGCCGCAAAGAACTCCTCGAGCGCCTGCGAGCCGGCCGAACCGGGAGACGCTCGCTTCGCTCCCATCCCCGAACCGGCCAGCAGCTCGCCCGTGCCGAACCGGCGCGGGTCGACGATCACCAAGCGGCGCTTGGGTCGCAGTTCCAGACGCACCCGCACATGTGCGGGCTCGGGCTCGGGCTCGCAGAGAACCGCACCGGTCATACGCAAGTGCTGAGCCAGATGCACGTCGCCTGAGAAACTCCACACCAGATACTTGCCCCGCCGGCTCAGCCGCTCGATGCGACGTCCGAGCAGAGCGTCGGTGAGCTCCCGGGGAGCCAGCGGTCGCGACCAGCGAGCGTCGAGGATCTCGATACCGACAAGACGGCGTCCTTCCACCAGCGGTGCGAGCTGGCGGCGAATCGTCTCGACCTCAGGCAGCTCCGGCATCGCTTCTCAGCGTAGTGCCCGCGTCACGCGGACCTTATGCCGATGCGTCTTCGGAGCGCTCCGGCGCCGCGAGGAAACAATCTCCGGGTAGCTCCTCCGCATCACGGCCGGTCAGCCAGCGCAGGACGGTCGCGCCGGCGTCCGCCAGCGGCCCGTCGTGGCGTACGCCATCCAGGCGCCCTCCCGTGCTGCGAGCGCGCAGCATCTCTCCGGTGACCGCAAGCAGCGGCGCGTACTCGCGCGTGTGGTCGGTGCCGGCGTGGGAGTCGACGCCGTGGTCGGCCGTCACGATCAGCAGATCACCGGCGCGCAGGCGCAACAGCCAATCCCCCAGCTCCGTATCGATTGCTTGCAGCGCGCGGTGAAAGCCGGTGAAGTCCTTGCGATGGCCGTAGACCTGGTCGGTCTCGATCAAGTTGATGAACACAAAGCCCCCGTCGAGCTCTGCCAGCAGCGTGCGGGCGCTTGCAAGCGCCCGCTCGTTGGTGGCGCCCGGATGGGAGCGGCCGATCCCGGCACCGGCGAAAAGATCGGAGATCTTGCCGACGCCGTGCGTTTCCACGCCCGTATCGCAGAGCTCCTGCAGATAGCTGCGCGCAGGCGGCTCGAGCGCGAAGTCACGCCTTCCCCCGGTGCGCTCGAACGCTCCCGGAGCCCCGGTGAACGGACGCGCGATCACGCGTCCCACCCCGTCCTCGCCGCTCATCGCCCCACGGGCCGCCTCACATGCGCGATACAGCTCCTCGGGCGGTACATGCTCGACATGAGCGGCGAGTTGCAAGACTGAGTCCTGGGAGGTGTAGAGGATCAGCGCGCCCGTACGCAGGTGCTCGGCGCCGAAATCCTCGATCGCGGCGATCCCGTTGTAGGGCCGGTTGCAGAGGATCTCTCTCCCCATGGCCGCTTCCAGCCGGGCGATCACCGCGAGGGGAAAACCGTCCGGGTAGGTCGGCAGCGGCCGCTCCAGCACAACCCCCATCAGCTCCCAATGGCCCGCCGTGGAGTCCTTGCCGGGGCCGAGCGCACACAGGCGTCCGTAGATCGCCGGGTCAACCGCCGGAGGAACACCGTTCAGCTCGACGATCGACCCCAGGCCGAGCGCGGCCAACGTGGGCAGATCGAGGCCTGCAACCGCGTCGGCGACGTGGGCAAGCGTGTTCGCGCCCTCGTCGCCGTACTCAGCGGCGTCGGGCAGCGCGCCCACCCCGCAGGCATCGATCACGAACACGAACGCCCGCCGCTGCGCGTCCGCTTTCATCGCGCCATATCGGTCTCAGGAGCCCTTCCCGGCCGATCCACCCGTCTGTGGTGCAGCAGCTCGGCTCGATCGCGCGACGCTCGTGGATGCGCACCGAAATAAGCGTCCTTGAGCCGCTCGGCCGAGAGGTGAGTGTAGATCTGGGTGGTCGTGAGATCGGCGTGGCCGAGCATCTCCTGCAGCGAACGCAGGTCGCAGCCGCCCGCGAGCAGATGGGTGGCGAACGTGTGGCGCAAAGTATGAGGGCTCATCTTCTCCTGCAGCCCCGCCCCGCGCGCGTGGCCTTGAACGATCTTGTAGAGACCCTGGCGGGTGAGGCCGGAGCCGCGGCGGTTGACGAACAGCCGCGACTCGACACGCATGCCGACGAGCGCCGGGCGTCCGCGCTCGCGGTAGGCGCGCATCGCCGCGACCGCCTGGCGGCCGATCGGCACGAGCCGTTCCTTGGAGCCCTTGCCGCGAGCACGCAGCATCTCCTCCTCGAGATCTACGTCGCCCAGCTCGAGCACGACCGCCTCCGAGGCGCGCAGCCCACATGCGTACATGACCTCGAGCAGCGCGCGATCGCGCAGTGAACGGGGCTCTGAGCCCTTCGGCTCGCGCAACAGCCGGGCGATCTCCTCGCGTGTGAGCACGCGCGGCAGGCGCCCCGTCTTTGGCGGCCCGCGCAGCTCGGCGGTCGGATCGTGGGCGATCGCCCCGTCGCGGCGCAGATGCCGATAGAAGGAGCGCAGGCAGGCCACCTTACGCGCGAGCGTCGCCGCCGCGACGGGCGGCCGCTCACCTCCGCCGGCGGCCAGCTCGGATAGAAACGCCGCGAGCTCTCGGTGGGACGCATCCAGGACGTCGAGCCGATGACGATCGAGGTACGCGGCGAACTGCAACAGGTCGGAGCGATAGGCCTGCAACGTGTTGCGCGACAGCCCCCGCTCCAGCTCCAGGTACGCGAGGAAGTCGAGGATCAGTCGCTCGATCGCGCGCGGCGGAGTATGCAAATCGTTCGCCACGGCGCTCATAGTTGAAGCTTCGCCTCCGCGACCGCGGCTCCTTGACCGTGCAACCCTCCGTTCAATCCCTTCCCACCTACGAGATCGCCTCGACACGCCCAGCCACACGGGTTCGACGGGCGCAACTCAGGACGTTTACGGGCACAACTCAGGCCGTCGACAGGCACAACTCAGGCCGTCGAGGCACAACGCAGGACCTTCGACAGGCACAACTCAGGCCGTCGAGGCACAACGCAGGACCTTCGACAGGCACAACTCAGGCCGTCGAGGCACAACGCAGGACCTTCGACAGGCACAACTCAGGCCGTCGAGGCACAACGCCGGACCTTCGACGGGCGCGACGCAGGACTTAGCTGCGTCGCGACCCCTCTTCGCTCACCCCGACCGGCCGATCTCGGTCACATTGCTCGACGAGCTCCGCCAACGCTCCACCCCCCGCGAGCGCGGCGCCGAAGAACAGCGGATCCTCGGTCAGACCGCGGCCCATCGTCGCCGCAGACAGGCCGCTCTCCGCGTAGGCGGGGAGATCGACAAGGGCCCGGCGCCAGTCGTGACGGGTGATGCGCACGGGGCGCTCAACGTCGAGTTCGAGCGCCGGTCGGCTTGGCAGCGACCCACCGAAGACCGTGCCGAGACCGGCGCGCAGGTCGGCGCCGACAGGAGAGCGCATCCCGGCCGGCAGAGCCACCGTGACCGGCTCAAGCAGCAGGTCGAGCACCGTCAGCGTGTGATGGGAGATGCCGCGATGGCGCGCGCGGGAGTCACCCGAGGACATGCGCGCCACAAGCAGCGTCGGGCAGCCGAGCGCAAGCGCAGCGTGAGCGGAGTCGAGCGCCGCGATGCCGCCATGCCCGAGCGGCGAGCTCGAGCCGACGATTCCCGGACCGGGCCCGCACACGGCCGCGTCCCAGCCGAGCGTCTGCAGCCCGTGATGTAGAGCTCCGACCGTGGTCAGCGCCTCGCCCTCGCCTCCGAACGCGGGACCGGCGGTCAGGTGGCCGGCCAGCAGCTCTCGCTCACGCAACGCACGAACCGTGCGGGAGTGGGCGCCGGGCAACGCCCCGCCCGCGGTCTGCACGTAGCCCAGTCGCGCGCCGGGCCTCGCCTGCGCGAACGCCCAGGCGACCGCCGCAAGCTGGCCGTGCAGCGCCAGCACGGCGACCGGTCGCTCCACGGGCAGCGTCAAACCCTCGTCCTCTACCGGATCGACCGCGTGCTGAAGGCTCGTGTAGTTGAGCTTCATCACGTGCGCTCCCAGCGCACCCTCCCCGACAAGGCCTCGGGTGAGGTTGACGTGCACGACATCAAACCCGCCGGAGCCAAGTCCGAGGTCGAGCGCCTGCACGTTGACGATCACCTCGTCGCCCACCTCGGCACGACCCACCAGCGCCACATCGCAGCGCGCGGCGCGCCGCGCGCCGGCGCTGTGAGGTCGTCCATCGCCGTTTTCGTCGATCCTGACCTCACCATTCACGCCGGTGGAGACCTCACCGTCCGCGCCGGTGTCGAGCAGCTCGATTACGAGATCCTGCTCGCCACTCCCGGGCAGCTCTGCCGCAAGAACGATGGCACGACGAAGCTTCAGCATCATTGACCAGTGTCCTGCATCATAAATTCGGTCAGTATTTGCCGGATGAATGGGGGTGTTTGACGTCCGACGGTGTCGGGCGGTGTGCCGGCAGCACATGGGCCGACGGCGGCGGACGTCAGGCGCTGGCCGATTGAGGGTCCCATTAGACCTTCAATCGGTAGGCGTCGGGAAATACCAGCGAATTTATGACGCAGGACACTAGAAGCTATCGCGCGAGAGGATGCGTAGGAGTCGGCTGTGGGAAGCGCTCGATGTCGCTGCCTGCCGTCTCCTCAACGCTCACATCTACGTCGCACTGACAATCGGGCCGGTTGGCGAGCTCCTGCGCACGATCGATCAGCTCAGCCGCAATCGTCTGCGCGTGACGCTCCTCGACCCCGTGGAAGACGGCCTCGACGCGGAGCCGAACCGGTGAGCTGGACGCGCGCTCGTCCGTCATGAGCGGCCCGCGAGCGTCGTCGAGTCAGAATCCGCACGCCCCGAGACCTGCTCGAGCGCCGCAGCGATGAAGTCGCGAAACAGTGGGGCCGGGCGCTCGGGCCTGGACTTGAACTCGGGGTGGAACTGCGAGGCGACGAAGAACGGATGGTCCTCGAGCTCGATCACCTCCACCAGCCGCTCGTCGGGCGAGGTGCCGGAGATGCACAGCCCGGCGCTCTGCAGACGCTTGCGCAGGAGGTTGTTGACCTCATAGCGGTGGCGGTGGCGCTCATAGATGACCGCCTCCCCGTAGATCTCCCGGGCCCGCGTGTCCGCGTGTAGCTTGATCGGATCGGCTCCCAGGCGCATCGTGCCGCCGAGATCGGCGACCTCCTTCTGCTCCGGCAGCAGATCGATGACCGGATAGGGCGTCTCGATGTCGAACTCGGTCGAGTTGGCTCCCTCCATGCCCGCCAGCCGGCGGGCCAGCTCGGCCACAGCTACTTGCATGCCGAGGCAGATGCCCAAATATGGGATGCGCTGCTCGCGCGCGATTCCGGCGGCGGCGATCTTACCCTCGATTCCGCGCCCCCCGAAGCCGCCGGGAATCAGGATGCCGTCGGCGGCGGCCAGCCGGTCCGGCGCGTCCGTGCTCGGATCCTCCAGCTGCTCCGAGTCGATCCAGTCGATCTCCACACGGGCGTCCTGCAGCGCGGCGGCGTGGCGCAGCGCCTCGCAGACCGACAGGTAGGCGTCCTCGAGCTGCACGTACTTGCCGACCAGCGCGATCTTCACGCCGCGACCGATCGGAGATCGGCCAGCCCGTTCGGCGCGCTCGATCGGCTCTTTCCAGCTCGACAGCTCGGGCGCGGGCGCGTCCATCGCGAAGTGCTCGAGGATGAAGTCGTCGACCCCCTGCTCGCGGAAGGTTAGCGGCACCTTGTAGATGTTCTCGACGTCGCACGCGGAGACGATCGCCTCGACCGGCAGGCTCGCAAACAGCGCGATCTTCTTGCGTATCTCGTGCGAAAGCGAGCCCTCCGAGCGGCACATCAGCATGTCCGGAGCGATCCCGATGCGCCGCAGCTCGTTGACCGAATGCTGCGTCGGCTTGGTCTTCAGCTCGCCGGCGTGGCCGATGAAGGGGACGAGCGTCAGATGGATGAACAGGCAGCGCCGCCGGCCCACGTCGACGGGGAACTGGCGGATCGCCTCGAGGAACGGCAGCGACTCGATGTCGCCGACCGTACCGCCGATCTCCGTGATCACGAAGTCGACGTCTGCCGACTCGGCGATCAGCGCCACCCGCTGCTTGATCTCGTCGGTTATGTGCGGCACCACCTGCACCGTGCCGCCGAGATAGTCCCCGCGACGCTCGCGGCGGATCACCGTGTCATAGATCCCGCCCGCGGTCACGTTCGAGGCCCGGCTGGTGTTGGCGTCGGTGAAACGCTCGTAATGGCCGAGATCCAAATCGGTCTCGGCGCCATCCTCGGTCACGAACACCTCGCCGTGCTGATACGGCGACATCGTGCCGGGATCGACGTTGATGTAGGGATCGAACTTCTGCAGGCCCACCGTCAGGCCGCGCGACACCAGCAGACGTCCGAGCGACGCCGCCGCGATGCCCTTGCCCAGCGAGGACACAACACCGCCGGTCACGAAGATGAACCGGGTCTTGCCGGGCGGTTGAGGGTTCGTCATGGAATAGCTGGTGGTTCGAGGTGGTCGGGTCGTGGATGGCAGGCGCCGCACATGAGCGCAGGCGTGCTGGTAGCACGGCGAGCATCATGGGTGGCAGATGACGCCGCGGAACGGGCGCCTCGGTCCGCCAGATATTTCTTGGCGGACCCTTCTACGTGGCGGTCAGAGAGATGCGTCATCGGGGCCTGCCCAAAGAGTCTAGTTCGCGCAAACCCGGAGTCCGTTCGATGAACTCGGAAATAGAGTGAAACTCGCCATAGATCGTGATCGCGGCGAGCACCGCCAGCGCCACCAGCTGGCCGGTCCCGGACAGCGTCAGCACCAGCCACAGACCGGCCAGCGCCCCCAGCAGGTTCGCGCCGGTGTCGCCGAGCATCGCGCGCTCACGCAGGTCGTAGGCGCCGGCGACGAGCGCCGGCGCCGCGAACAGGCCCAGCATCCACAGCGGGCGCGCGTCGGCCGCGCCAATCGTAAGGCCCGCGCCGAGGAGCACCAGCGCCTTGATCGAGCGGCCCGGCCGCAGGTCGAGCAGGTTGAAGACGTTCGTCGCGAGCACGAGCACGCCCGCGGCCAAAAGCCAACGATCCGTAGACGTGTGGGCGAAGCCTGTCACCAGCAGCGCCAGGCCGAGCGATCCGGCCGCCTTCAACATCCCCGTCGAGAGCTCTCCGCGCAATACCGCGGCGCCGTGACCGCGCCAGCCGCGAGGGGCCTCACGCTCGACCCGTGCCCCACCGAGCGTGTCGTCGATCAGACCGAGACAGGCCACTCCCAGAGCGTAGGCCGCGACCGGTGTCAACCCGCGATAGACAACCGTGACCCGCGCGAGATGTTCGATCAGCAGGAGCGGGACGAGCGCGAGCAGCGCGGCGGCGAGGACGAGCACGCCGCCGGGACAGGGCAGCGGGCGATCACGGTAGTTGCGCCGCGTGTGTCCTCCCTCGCCGAGCAGACGCCACGTGGGCTGCGCCAGCACCGCGGCACAAACCAGGGCGAGCAGGAATGGGAGGGCGTGCACGCTCGGAACTTAGCGACGGGCCCGGACGGGGAGCCGAGTCGACAGCCGCCCGCCGGTCGATGAGCCAGATCGAGTCGCCCACCGGTCGTCAAGCGCGTGGGTCGGAACACTCACGGCTGCGCCTGGGTTTCGACGACGCTCGGCAGCAGTGAGTCGGCGGTCGGCTTGACCCCAAACGCACCATGTAGACCCGTCAGCGCGTAGATCAACGCGGCCTGGCCCGCAAGCGTGTCGAGATCGTCGACACTGGAGATCCCCTGGCTCTTGAACCATGGGATCTGCGAAGGTTCGGCGTTGCTCAGCTCGACCCCGACGGCGGGTACACCGACCGCATTCACCCCCGCAATCAGGCCCGTCTCGAACGCGGCGCTCGCTTCGGTCTCCTCGGCAGTCATCCCGCTCGGGTCAGCGCGCACCACGACGAGCCCTTCGAGCTTGCCGAGCGCGCCGTCGAAAGCGCTCAGCAGGCTGGCGCGCACGCGGCTGAGCAGCTCCTTGCTCACGAGCGCCCCGCCGCTGACGAGCTGGCGCCCTGCGAGGCCGCCAAACTTATGGACGATCGCTGGATCGCTCGCGAGCCCCGCGTAGTGGGTTCCGCTCGCCTCGCGCGCCACGCCGGCCAGGTCGAGCGGCTCGCGCACTGCTACGACGGTCGCGAGAGTCCCCCCGGCCTGCGTGACCGCGCCCCGCACGAGACCGTTCACCCGATCGGACGAGCCACCGAGGAATACGAGGCCGACGCCGCGGCCGGCGAGCAGGCCGTGTACGGCGAGGGGATAGAGGTCGTTCGTGAAGCTTTCCTCGGTGCTCAGCCTGCCCTGCAGCTGGCCGGCCTGGCGCTGTGCCGCGCCGACTTCCGATTCGAGATTGTGCACGATGCCGTTCTTCGCCGAGGAGACGAGGTTCGTGTCGCCGATCGCCACCCCGATCAGCACGCCCACCGCCAGCGCGAACAGGACCGCGGCCAGGGAGAGCGCGTGATAGCGATAGTCGAACATGCGAGCGATACTAAGCGGGTCGGGTAACGGGAGGTGACGGGCGAAGGTCAGCCGCCGGCGGCGGCGGAGCTCGGATCGACCGGCCCGGCCTCGGCCAGCAGCTGGAGCTTCAGCCACAGCAGATCGACCACGTCGCGCAGCGCCGGTGTCAGCCAGACGACCGCGACCATCGCAATCAGGCCGGCCGCCACGACGACCAACAGGGGCGTCAAGCTTGGCCGAGGGTGATACAGGCGGCTGACGCCCTTGGCATCGACGAGGATCTCGCCGATGCGCAGCCGCGTGAGGAAAGTCGAGGACATGCCTTTGCGGTTGCGATCGAGAAACTCGACGAGGTTGAACTGGGAGCCGACGGAGACGATCAGACGGGCGCCCTTCTCGGCCGCGATCAGCAGCGCGACGTCCTGGCTGGTGCCCGGCGCCGGAACGAGCTTGAACGGTAGTCCCAGCTCCTCCAAGCGTTGCCGTCCGGGCGCGTGACCGTCGGGATAGGAGTGCACGACGAGCTCCGCGCCGCAGCGCAGCGCCTGCTCCCCGGCCGAGTCCATATCGCCCACGATCATGTCCGGTTCGAGCCCCGCCTCGAGCACCGCCTCGGCGCCACCATCGACCGCGACGATCACCGGGCGCAGATCGCGGATGAACGGCCGCAGCGCGCGCAGGTCGCGCTGATGACCTACCCCGCGCACAACCACGAGCGTCGAGCGGTCGCGAAAGTCCGTTACGAACCGCGGCAGCTCGATCCGCCCGGCCAGCAGCTCGCGCTCCTCACGCATGTGCTCGATCGTGTTGTGCACAAACCGCTCCAGCGCCTCACCGATCTCGCGGCGCCTGGCTTCCGTGTCGGCGAGCACACGCGCGAGGTCGAGCACCTCGCCGCGCGCCAACACCGCTCCCTTGCGCAGCACCTCACCGTCGCGCACGGTGATCGGCTCGCCGTCGGAAAGCATTCCGAACAGCGAGTCGTCCGGCAGATCGACCAGGTGGATGCCCGCTTCGACGAGCAGCTGCGGGCCGAGGTTCGGATAGGAGCCACTCGAGGAGGCACGACAGTTCAACACCGCGCCGACATCGGCGGCGATCAACTCCTCGGCGGAGACCCGATCGATGTCCAGATGGTCCACCAACGCGATATCTCCCCTTAGGAGATGCTTGACGAGCAGCTTCGTCCGCCGGCCGGGACGCACCGGCCCGCTGACCGTCCGCCACGGCGCGATCTCACCCCCGGGCAAAGGGATCGGCGTAGATGTGGGCGCGCGTGCGCCGCTCGAGTCCGACTCCCGCGAGCTGCGCTGGTGTGCGGCCATCAAATCGAGAGTAGCGACCGACGCCGCCCCGCGATGTCTCAGGCGGCTTTGCGGAGGTCTCGCGCGTGGCGACGGGCGGTCGAGTCTCCGTCCTCGGCGCCGAGCATGCGCACGAGCTCGGTGACGACCTCGGGCTCGTCGAGCTGGACGACCGTTGCGAGCGTGGGGTCGGCGGCCGTGTCCTTGACGATCGTGAAATGACGGTCCCCCAGCGAGGCGATCTGGGGCAGGTGGGTGATGCACAGCACCTGCCTGCCCTCCCCCAGCTCGCGCAGGCGCTCTCCGACGGCGCGGGCGGTGTGGCCGCCGATGCCCGCGTCGACCTCGTCGAACACGAGCGTGGCGTCGGTCGCTGACGCGTTGGCGACGCTCATCAGCGCGAGCATCACGCGCGAGAGCTCTCCGCCGGAGGCGATCTCGCGCAGCGGGCCGGCCGGCACTCCCGGATTGGGCGCGATCACGAACTCGACCCCGTCCCCTCCGGCGGGTCCCGGCTCTCGCTCGGTGAGGACCACCTCGAACGTCGCCTCCCCCATCTGCAGCGAGGCGAGTTGCGCTCCGACCGCGCGCGCCAGCTCAGGCGCGGTCGCCGCGCGCGCTTGGCGCAGCTCAAGCACATGCTCCTGCAGTGCCCTCTGGGCTTTCTGCAGCCGCTCCCCGCTCTGGGCGAGCGCCACCTCGACGCCTGCGAGCTCCTCGCGTCGCGTGCGAGCCGTGGCGGCGTAGTCGAGCACGCCTCGCACGCTGCCACCGTGCTTACGCGCGAGACGCTCGATCGCGGCCAAGCGCGCTTCCAGCTCCTCGAGTGAGATCTCCTCTCCCGCGAGGCCCTCGCCGTAGTTACGCAGCTCGGTAGCGAGATCCCCCGATTCGACCACGAGCGCGCGCATACGCTCCGCGAGCGCGTCCAAGCGCCCGTCGACGCCGGCCAGGGCGTCGATGCGCGCAGCGGCCGTTGCCATCAGCTGTGTGGCACCGGGGACTTCCACCGTGCCCTCGGACGCGAGCGCTTCCGCGGCGGCTCCGGCCGCGGAGAGGAGCGCGTCGAGCCGGCGCAAGCGCTCGCGTGCGGCGAGCAGCTGCTCGTACTCGCGCTCGTCGAGCGCGAGTGCATCGATCTCTCCCAGCTCGAACTCGAGCAGGTCGAGCTCGCGCTCGCGCGCCGTGGCGAGGTCGGTCAGGCGCTCGAGCTCCTCGCTCAGACTCCTGACCTCCGCGAACGCCGCGGCGCACGCGCGTAGCCGCTCGGCTTGCCGCGCGCCGCAGAGACCGTCGAGGATCTGCAATTGAGCGGCCGCGAGCGTCAGCTTGCGGTGCTCGTGCTGACCGTAGAAGCAGACAAGCCGAGCGCCGATGTCGCGCAGCTCCGCCACGGTCGCCGCGCGGCCGTTGACGTAGGCGCGCGTGCGCTGCCCGTCGGCGGCGATGCGGCGCGCGAGGACGATCTCCCCGTCCTGCTCCGCGCCCTCTTCCCCACCGGGGAGAAAGCGCTCCGCGAGCTCGGCCCGCATCCATCCGGAAAGCTCAAAGACGCCCTCCACATAGGCCTCGCCGGCTCCGGGGCGCACGATCCCGCTCCGCGCGCGACCACCGAGCAGCAGGTCGAGCGCGTGGGCGAGCACGGTCTTGCCGGCCCCCGTCTCGCCGGTGAGCACGTTCAGCCGGGGGCCCAACCGCAGCTCGGCGCGCTCGATCAGCAGCAGGTTCTCGACACGCAGCTCTGTAAGCATGGGGGCAGGTGTAGCAGCGCACGGGGACGGATAACGAGACCAAAGCGCTCTAGCGCGGCCCTACCGATAGATCGAAGACGATCCGCGCCCTTCGAGCAGGTAGGCTGTGTATATCGCGTAGGGATGGACCCCTTACCAATCTTCAGCTCCACGTCCACTCGTCCGCCACACGGCATGGCTGCCAGCGACCCTCACCCGCGCTCCCTCCCGTCCTCTCCGGGCCAGTCCCCCTGCCTGTCCGCGCCCGAGCTGAAAGAGCGCTTGGAGGAGGAGATCAACCGCGCCGAACGCCACGGCACCGCCTTGAGCTGCCTGCTCGTCGCGATCGACAACCTCGAGGAGCTCTCCCGTGAGCACGGCAGCGAGCTGCCCGAGCAGACGCTCGCGTATGTCGGTCCGGCGCTGCGACGGGAGCTGCGGCGCTTCGACCGGATCGGCAGGCCGAGCGCGGGCGAGCTACTGCTCCTTCTACCCGGCGCCGACGGGCCGCGCGGGGAGATCGTCGCCCGGCGCGTGCTCGAGCGGCTGCGCGCGATCAAGGTCGAAATCGACGGGCGGCGGCGCCCGTTGCGCGTATCGGTCGGTCTCGCCGCCTGGCGCAAGGACTCCAGTGGCGAGGACCTGCTGGCGCGCACGCGCGCCGCTGCGCGACGCGAGCGGCACGAGAACGGCGTGCCCGCGGGCTTGAGCGGCTCATAGCAAGGACGATCGACGCCTCCAGATATACGGGATCGGCGCGATAGGTCCATAATCTCGCGCGGTGCTTTCCGGATCAGAGTTGTGGCTGCTGCGCCTGATGGCCGATCGTGGCCTCGCACTGCTCGACGCCGGGACGCTGCTGATGGTGATCGAGGAGCGCGGCGAGCTGCGCGTCGCCGCCTCCAGCGGCGAGGGCACTGTGCGCCTGCGGATCATGCCGGTCGAGGGCAGCGCGCTGGGCGCGCTCTACCTCGCGGGCAAGCCGGTGGCGCTCGACCGTCCGCGGGGCCAGGAGGCCGCATGGCTGCACGAACTCGGCATCGACGCACGCGCCGCGCTGGTCGAGCCGCTCGACATGGAGGGTCACGGCGGCGGCCTCGTGATCGCGCTGCGCAGCGACGGCGGCTTTCGCAACCCTGACCGGCAGGCGCTGAACGCGTTTGCGACGAGCGTCTCCCAGCGGTTGCGCGCCGAGCGCTCGGTCGAGATCGAACGCCTGCGCTACGGCATGGAGGCACGCGAGCGCGAGCGCACGCGCTGGGCACGGGAGATCCACGACGAGACGGTGCAGGGCATCGGCGCGTTGCGCCTGAAGCTGGCCAACGCCCGCGACCAGGACGACCAGCAGGCCCTGCGCGAGGCCGTGGACGCGGTGCTCGAGGGGCTCGGCGGCGAGATCGACGGCCTGCGCCATCTGATCACCGAGCTTCGCCCGGCGGCGCTCGACGACCTCGGGTTGGAGGCCGCCCTGCAGGCGCTCGCCCGGCGTGCGCAGGCGATCGACGGCCTGGATGTGCAGACCGAGATCGACCTCGGCCCCGCGGCGGAGCAGCGCCGTCTGGATCCGGAGCTCGAGAGCACGATCTATCGCATCATCCAGGAGGCGCTCACCAACGTCAGCCGCCACGCGCAGGCGACCAGGGCGATGGTCAGCGTCACCGAGCGCGACGGCGTCGTGCGTGCATCCGTGACAGATGACGGCAAGGGACTTCCGGACAGCGGGCGCCTGGGCCCGCGCGGCGACGGGCTGGAGGGAGGCTTCGGCATGTCCGGCATGCGCGAGCGCGCCGAGCTCGTCGGCGGCGAGCTGGAAATGGTCCCGGCCCCTGGACAGGGGACGGCGGTGCGCCTGTCGGTGCCGCTGGCCGGTCGTCCCACCGCGCCTGCGTAGCTCGCGCTCGTGCGGCGGGTTGCGTGTGCTGAGGAGAGCTCGCCGTCGGTGCGTGCGCACCCGCTGCCGGTCTGCGGCAGGTGCGCGCCTGGAGACGCTACTCGACGAGCCCCAACCTCCGCGCGTAGGCGGTTATCTCCGCTCGCGAAGAGAAGCCGAGCTTCTCGATCGCCCGCGCGCGATAGGTCTTGACGGTGCGCTCGGCGACGTGCAGCTGCTCTGCGATCTGCGGGTTGGTGTAGCCGTTGGCGATCAACCGCACGACCTCGCGCTCGCGCTCTGACAGCGCGACTCCGTCGGCGGGGTCGTCCTCGCCGGTGGCCATCAGCGCGCCAAGCCGCGGGTGCAGGTAGTTGCCGCCGGCAACCGCCAGGCGAAAGGCCTGCAAGAGCTCGGCGGGCTCGGCCTCCTTCAGCACGTAGCTGCGCGCGCCCGCTCTGAGCGCCTGGCGGGCGTACTCGGGGTCCTCGCGCATCGTCAGGATCGCGACCGCGAGCGTCGGATGAGCGACGAAGCAGGACGGCAGCGCCGCGAGGCTCGACCCCCCGGGCATCGTCAGGTCGAGCGTCAGCAGGTCGGGCTTGTGCTCGCGCACCGCCCGTACCGTCGCGGGGACATCGGCCGCTTCAGCGACGACGCGAAACTCGCCCTCCTCGCGCTCGAGCACTGTGCGGATCCCGTCGCGCACGACACCGTGATCGTCGGCGATGACCACCTCGATCGGTCGATCCACCCCTGGGACGCCAGTGTCGTGAGTCATAAATTTCGCTCAGTGGTTGCCGGATGGATGGTCGTGATCTGACGTTCGACGGTCTCGGTAAATGTGCCGGTAGCACATGGTCGACGGCGGCGGATGTCAGGCGCGTCCCTGCGCCGGCAAGCACCAGCGAATTTATGACTCACGACACTAGCCTCCATCAGGCGCACACCGTAGCGCCTCGCAGGGACAGCCCCGTTTGGATTTCCCGCCGCGGCGACGGCAGGACCCCATGGGACTACAAGGATCGGCCTGGAGGACGACACAGATCTGCCCTTTTGGGACGACACGATCTGCACCACTCGCTCTACAGACAAACGGCCCGTGAGGACGCATCATGTCGTCTATGCCGCACGAGCCCGCATCCCCGACCCCGAAGGAGTCCTCATGCTCGCCCTCATGATCGCGCTGACCTGGTTGACTTTGACGGCCGGGGGCTTCGCCGCTCTGAGCGCGCTCGGTCGCCGCCAGCGGCGCCAGGACCTCAGCACCGACCGCACCCTCCTCGATCCCGAGCGGAGCGCGCCCGCCTACACCTCGTGGCCGGCGCTGTCGGGGGCCGGTGTCAGATGAGCCTGGCCCTCAAGCAGGCCGGGGGCCGCTCCCGCCCGCGGCGACCCGCGTTCGGACTGCTGAACGGCCAGGGACCTGCGCGCGCCGAGCCAATCGACAGCCGCAACGCTCGCGCCCGGCGCCTGCGTGTCATCGAGGGCCCGACGCGCGTCCTGATCATCGGACCGGATGCCCACCGTCGTGCGAGGGTCCTCGACGAGCTGGCCAAGGCGTTCCCGGTGAACATCGGCTTCGAGGAGACCGACTCGGTCTGCGACGCGCTCGAGCTCGCTCCCTGCAGCCGCATGGCGATCGTGACCGGCGACGTGGGCGAGATATCCGCCGAGTCCCTGATGCACATGCTCGCCCAGCGCCATCCCACGCTGCCGGTCATGATCCTGGACAGCCCCTCCAGGCATGTCGTCACGCGCGTCGCCGCTCGCAGCGTCGCGATGCGCGTCTGACGCGCTGGGCCAGATACTCTTCAGCCGCTGGAGACGCGATCGCCGGGCGCGAGCGCCGGACTCGGCAGCGGCTGATCGGCGAGGGCGGGCGGAGCGCTCAGGTCGAGCTTGCGCATTCGCACGTAGCCCACTACCGCCGCAAGCAGCACCCCGCCGGCGGAGATCGCGAACGTCTCGCGCACGCCGAGCACCGTGACCGCCGCGCCCGCCACGACGAACGCGGTCACAAACGCGGCGGCCTCGGCGGCGTTCAGCAAGCCGTTGATCCGCCCGATCAGCCGCTCCGGAGTAGTGAGCTGGATCAGCTGCAGGTGCCGCGCCACCGCGAGCCCGTTCCCAGCTCCGAGGATCGAGCATCCGAGCAGGGCGATCGGCAGATCCGGCGAGGCGGCCATGATCGCGATGCCGGCGGCCGCCATGCCGAGCGCGCGAAAATAGCTGCTCCGCATCGATTCCACCGGGTTCCCCCGCGGCCCCGAGAGGACCGTGCCGAGCAGCAGCCCCACGCCGATTGCCACCTTGAGCGCCGCGAAGCCCGAGTTGCCGGAATGCAGCACGTTCCGTGCGAGCAGCGGATCCCCCACGTTCATCAGGCCACCGGCGAGAATCGCGCTCAGCACGGTCACGAACAGCACGAGCATCCCGGGGATCCGGCGCGTGGCGCGAGCCCCCTCGCGGAGCATTCTCACAGCCCCGACGGGCGCCTCTCGCGTCCGCTCGAGCTCCTCGGGACGATTCAGCGTGGTGGTCCTGCCGAGCACCGCGATCGACACGACGAACGTCGCCGCGTCGAGCAGCAGCACCCCTTCGGGGGAAAAGGCGAGCAGCATCGCCGCGGCCAGCAGCAGCCCGAGCATTTCACCGAGCGTGATCATCGTCCAGCGGCTCGTGACGGCGGCGGCCGCCCCCTGGCGGCCGCCGGTGAGCGCCGGCAGCGAGGCTTCGGCCACCGGCCGATACAGCGCCGTCCCGCACCCGAGCACCCCCGCGAGCAGCACGGTCACGGCAAACGACGGTATGAGCACCAATCCCACCAGCGCGACGGCACGCAGCAGGTCGGCGAGGATCAGCAGGGCACGTCGCGACATCCGGTCGGCGAGCACGCCCGCAAGCGGCGCCAGCACCATCCGCGGCACCCGGTCGGCCAGCAGCACCGCCGACAGCGCCCACGGCGAGTGCAGGCGGTCGTAGGCGATCAGCAGCAGCGCCACTTCGGCGGCGGCATCGCCGAGCGCCGACTGTCCTTCTGCGAGCAGCAGCCTGCGCAGCTGTCCCCCGCCCGACAGCGCTCTGACGGTTGTCAGCACGTCGTCGCGCGCCGCTCGCGCGCCGCCACGTATCGACTCGATGGTCTTCGAGCTTGCGCCGGGTCCCACTCTGCCCTCCTACACCGAACATGCGGCCGCGGTCATTCCCGACCACGCGAGAGTCCGATCCTATCCGCAGACCTCGACAGACCGCGTTCGCGTGGAGCCGCAAGCGACGGAACACCGCCACGTACTCGACACATGCCGGCCGACCCACATCCTCGACGCCGCCGAGCAATTCGCAGATCACCTTTAGGACTACGTCATATCGGCCGTTAAGTACTACGAGCCCTCACGCATGCTGTCGACCAAGACCACCACACGTCTCTTCTGGACCGCCGAGGCTATGCTGCTCGCGCTCGCGATCGGAGCGGCCGCGTGGACCTCTCGCACCCAAGACTGGCATCCGCTGCCACTCGTCGGGCTGCTGCTGGGGCTCGCGCTCGCGGGACAGCAGCTCAACCTCACGATCCGCGGGCAGAACCTGTCGGCCGCCTTCATCCCGTTTGTGCTCGCGATGAGCCTGCTGGGACCGTCTCCAGCGGTGTTACTCGGTATCGCGGCGATGGTCCTAACGTCTGCGACGAGGAGGCTTTCTCCAGCGCTTTGGTTGAGCAACCTTTCCACCCACGCAGTGTTCACGCTGACAGGCGGCCTGATGGTAAGTTCACTGGTCGGGGACGTCCATGATCCCCGCACCCACCAACTGACGCAGAGCGTCACGTTCGCGCTGGTCGTGTTTGCGGTGTTCATGGTCACCAACGCGCTCAACTTCGCGATGGTCGCAGTGGACGTGCGCGTCACCGAAGGGCGTTCGCTGCCGGCTCAAGTGCGCGACCTGTTCGTCCCGATGCTCCCGGGCCAGATCGCGACCGGGGCGCTCGCGGCGCTGCTTGCCGTCGCCTACACGAACCTCGGCCTACCCGTGCTGTTCGGCTCGATCCTCGTGATCGTGATCTTCCAGTACCTGATGATTGCGCTGCTGCGCTCCGAGGATCGCGCCGATCAGTTGGAAGCTCGCTCGATGCACCTCGCATCGCTGCAGCTCGGCGTGCTCACCACGCTCGTGGAGACGCTTGCGCTGCGCGACCGGATGACGGCTCGCCACGCCGCGGCGGTCGCGCGCTACTCCCGTGCGCTCGCGCGCGAGGCCGGCTGCAGCGACGCCGAGCAGGACCTGATCCACACCGCCGGCCTGCTCCACGACATCGGCAAGTTCGCGCTGCCCGACCGCATCCTCCACGCCGAGGTGCTCTCCGACGAGGACTGGGCAGTAATCCGCCGCCACCCCCAGGACGGCGCGACCCTGGTCGGGCGACTCGACGGCTACGGGCCGGTCGCCGACGCGATCCTCTACCACCACGAGCGCGTCGACGGCAGCGGCTATCCCGCGGGGCTGATCGGCGGCGAGATCCCGCTCGCGTCGCGCATCCTCGCGATCTGCTCGACCTACGACACAATGACCGCGCGCGAGACCTACCGCTCGCCGATGACCCCTCAGGACGCGATGGCCGAGCTGCGCAAGGTCGCCGGCCGGCAGCTGGACGCGGAGCTCGTGGAGCGGTTCATCGCAATGCTCGAGCGCGAGGGACCCATAACGTTCGCCCATGGCGACGACGCCGACTTCGAGACCGAGCTCGCGTTCGAGCGTCGCGCGCGCAAGATCGCCCAAGTCGCTCCTCGCTAGCTCGCCCACACGTCGGCTCTTCGAGTCGATCAAAAACCTCTCGCAAACGTTGGCGTAGCGCCCGTTAAAGCAAAAGCGCCGCGCACGCCGATCCAGGATCGGCCCACGCGGCGCATTCAAACTTGGCCACTTAATGGCCCTGCTTCGACTCTAGCGGTACCAACTCATAGTGTCTCCATCTCCCGGTCCGCGGGACCGTTGCCGAGCGGGAACCCGTCTGTCTCCATCCACAGGACAACCGCTAGGTTTGCGTAGGTTCACGCACCATACTAACGAGATTGGACGAAATGTCCAGCTTGACGCAGGCCTGTGCATGAATGGTTGCATTGGCCGTGTCGAGCCACGGCGAAAGCCCCCAGATCCCAGGCCCAATGCGGTATTGCAGGTAGATAGCGCGGTCGAGAGATACGTCTCGTCCCGACGATGGCACCCCTTTTCTGCATCCTTCTGTCTGCGAATGTCAGGAGGTTTGCCGCGACATCACCCGTGGACTTCTGCCCAAAGGTCCACAAACCCCATCGCCGCTCAACTTCTCAGGCCATCTTGACGAAGGCCAAGTATCCGATCCCGGTCCTTGGCGCAAGGCGAGCAGACCGTCGCGCGCGACTGGACCCCGGATCGCCCCTACCCATCGCAACCGATCGCCGAGGCCCGACCATGCCGTTCAACCCCACCCCTCCACCCAATGACCGCCAGATGATCTTCACGAGCTCCCAGGCTGCCCGCTACCTCGGCGTATCGCTCGCCACGGTCCGCCGCTGGACCGACGCCGGTCACGTGAGCTGCTATCGGACGCCAGGCGGTCAGCGGCGCTTCTCGCGCGAGCAGCTCGACAGCTTTATCACCTCGATGCACCACGGCGTCGGCCACGTCGAGCGCAGTCCAGCCAAGGTCGCTTGAGCGCCCGTCGCAAAGTACATACACGCGGCGTGGTCGCCCATCTCGGTCGGCGGCCCGGTCGCGTGGCTGGAGGATCGAGGAGCCCCTTCGATCTTCGATCGGTCGGCGCCCTGTCCAGGGACGCATCCGGGCGTGCCGGCTGTCGAGTCAGGTTCTCAGCTCGCCAACCGCCCGAACTTCTCGCGCAGCCTGCGATAGAACGAAGATCCCGGCAGCTGCGCGATCGTCCCCACGTCGTTGACGAACCGCGCGCGGATCGTCTCGCCCGCCGGGATCTCGCCCACGGGCCGGCCGTCGACGGCGACGTCGAGCGGCTCGTGCGAGCGGTTGTGGATCTCCAGGCGGTCGCCCGGCGCCACCACCAGCGCGCGCGCGGTCAGCGAATGGGGCGCGATGAACGACACCACGAACCCCTCCACGCCCCACGCCATCACGGGACCCCCGTTGGCGAGGTTGTAGCCGGTCGATCCCGCCGGAGTGGAGACCACCAGCCCGTCGCAGCGCACGCTGCCCACGACCTCGCCCTCCAACGCGTACGCGAGCTCGGCCACGCGCTCGCCGACCTTGCGGTGGATCGCCACGTCGTTGATCGCCGTGTGCGTACCGTTCGAGGTGTCGAGCACGATCGCCGGGAGTCGCAACAGCTCAAAGTCCCCGCTCAACGCGCGACTCACGCCGTCCTCGAGGTCCTCCGGCTCGACCGTCGCGAGAAACCCGATCTCGCCGAAGTTGATCGCAAACACCGGCACGCCGGTGTTCGCATAGCGCTGCAGCGCGCGCAGGATCGTCCCGTCGCCGCCCAGCACCGCGCATAGCTCTACCCCGTCCTTCACCGGCGCGTCCGCCTCGATCCCCGGCCCGGTGCGAGCGCCGTGCTTGCGCGTCTCCTCCGCGTCCAGCCGCAACATTACCCCCGCCTCGGCTGCGCGCGCCGCGAAAAGCTCGAGCGCCGCCCGCGTGTCGTCCGGGCGGCGGTGGGTGAAGAGGGTGATCTCTCTCATACCCGCGTCATTCTCCCTCAGTCGGCTCGATCTCGCGGGCCATCGCCTCCAGCTCCTCGCTGTCCTGTGCGCCGCCACGCCCCCCCTCGGCCAACCACACGAACGTCTCGCGGTTGCCCTTCGGGCCAGGCAGCCCCGAGTAGTGGTAGCCGAGCACGCTCGCTCCCAGCTGAAGCGCGGCCCGGCCCACGCTCACGAGCGCGCCACGGCGAGCGTCGGGGTCGCGCACGACCCCGCGGCCCTTGCTCGCGAGCGCGCGGCCGACCTCGAACTGTGGCTTGACCAACGCCAGTACGTCATAGGCCCGCGCCATGCACCCGAGCACCGCGGGCAGGACCTTCGCGAGCGAGATGAACGACACGTCGATCGTCGCCAGGTCCGGCACGTACGGGAGCATCTCCGGCCTCAGCGCGCGCGCGTTCGTGCGCTCGAGCACGCTCACGCGCGGATCGTTGCGCAACCCCCAGTCGAGTTGCCCGTAGCCGACGTCCACCGCCACCACCCCCACCGCGCCGCGCCGCAGCAGGCAGTCCGTGAACCCGCCCGTCGAAGCGCCCACGTCCAGCGCCCGTCTGCCGCTCACCTCCAGACCGCATGAGACAAGCGCGTTCTCGAGCTTGACCCCACCGCGTGAGACAAACGGCCTGTCTCTGTGATCAACATCACACATAAGCTCTCCCACTCCGGGCAACATAGTGAACGACCCGAAGCACAGCAGCATCCCTCCTCCCCGAGACGGCCCGCTTCCCCGGCGGGCCGTTTCATTTAAGCTCGGCCGGCGCTTCAAGCGGTCGATGGTATGGCCACGTCGCATGCGACGTGGCCGGCAGGGCCGCATGCGGCCCTGCCTCGGGGGCGTGCATGCACGCCCCCGCCGGGCGGCACATGTGCCGCCCGGAACAACATCAGCTCTAAAAAACCATACGCACCGAGAACTATGCAACCGGCGTCGACTCACGTGCGGTGATCACGGCCCGCACGCGCTCGGCGATCTGCCGGCCGGTGAAGCCGACCTCCTCGTGCAGCAGCGCCGGCGCTCCGTGCGTTACGTAACGATCGGGCAACCCCACGCGCAGAATGCGCGGGATCCGTGCGCCGGTCTCGTTCAGGGTCTCCCACACCGCCGAGCCGAACCCGCCCGCCAGCACGCCCTCCTCGACCGTCACCAGCAGGTCGTGCTCGGCCGCCAGCTGCGCCATCAGCCCTGCGTCGATCGGCTTGGCGAAGCGCGCGTCCGCGACCGTCACCGCGATCTCCATGCCGCGCAGCTCCTCGGCGGCCTCGAGCGCCTTGCCGACACCGCTTCCGTAGCCGACCAGCGCCACCCTGCGCCCGATCCCCTCGCGCGTGCCGGGCGAGTCGGGAGCGAGCAGGATCTCCCCCGTCCCGATCGCGATCGCCCGCGGCTCCTTCGGCAGCTCGACGCCCGTCCCCGCTCCGCGCGGATAGCGCAGCGCGATCGGCCCCTCGTCGTAGTCCAGCGCCGTGCGCAGCATGTGCGTCAACATCGCCTCCTCGCGCGGCGCCATCAGCACGATGTTCGGCAGGCAGCGCAGATAGGCGATGTCGAACGCCCCGTGATGCGTCGGCCCGTCGTCGCCCACCAGCCCGGCGCGATCCATCGCGAACACCACGTTCAGCTTCTGCAGGCACACGTCGTGCACGATCTGGTCGTACGCGCGCTGCAAGAACGTCGAGTAGATCGCCGCCACCGGCTTGACCCCCTGAAGCGCCAGGCCCGCCGCGAACAGGATCGCCTGCTGCTCGGCGATCCCCACGTCGAAGTATCGCTCCGGCATCGCCTTCTGCAGGATGCTCAGCCCGGTACCGGAGTTCATCGCAGCGGTGATCCCCACCACCCGCTCGTCCCGTTCGCATTCCCTCACCAGCGCTTCGCCGAACACCTGCGTGTACTGCGGCGCCGGCGTCTTCACGGGCTTCGCCACCGCGCCGCCGCTCGGCGCCGGGGCGGGGGACGTGGGAGATCCGTTTAAGATCGACTTCGGCTTGGCCGCATGCCACTTCTCCATGCCCTCCAGCCCGCCGTCCTCAGCCGGCGCGAACCCCTTGCCCTTGACCGTCGCGATATGCACCACCACCGGCCGTTCGGCCGCGAGCGCCTCGCGCAACGCCTCGCGCAGCGCCTTTACGTCGTGGCCGTCGATCACGCCCATATACGCCCAGTCGAGCTCCTCCCACCACAGTCCCGGCGCCCAGAACGCCTTGATCGACTCCTTCAGCTGCGGCCCCAGCCGCTCGAACGCCGAGCCGATCCCGCCCGGCAGGCGCGCCAGACCGCCCTCCACGCCGGCCCGCGCGTGCCACAGCTTCGGGTTCAGCCTCACCCGGTTGAAATACCGCGACAGCGCCCCCACGTTCGGCGCGATCGACATGCCGTTGTCGTTCAGCACCACCACCAGCGGCGTGCCCAGCCCCCCCGCCTGGCCGATCGCCTCGAACGCCACCCCGCCGGTCATCGCGCCGTCGCCGATCACCGCGATCACCTTCCCGTCCCTGACCTCCTCAGCCGCCCCCGTACCCGCGCTCGTCCTCGCCGCACCCTTGGGCGCCGGCGCACCCGCCGCGCCTGAGGGGCCGGTCGAGCTCGTGGGGCCCGTGGCCTGCCCGGCTCGCTCTTCGCGCACGCGCGCGAGGTGGCGCATTCCCTCCTTGATCCCAACCCCGTAACCGATCGACGTCGACGCGTGCCCCGCGCCCATGATGTCGTGCGGCGACTCCCCAATCGCACAGAACGGCGCGAGGCCGCCGTACTGCCGGATCGTGCTCAGCTCCTCGCGACGGCCGGTAAGGATCTTGTGCGGATACGCCTGATGCCCGACGTCCCACAGGATCTTGTCGCGCGGCGAGTCGACCACCGAGTGCAGCGCGACCGCCAGCTCGCACGTGCCGAGGTTCGCCCCGAAATGGCCGCCGATCTCACCGACGGTCTCGATGATGTGCTCGCGCACCTCCTGCGCGAGCTTCGCCAGCTCCTCCTCGGACAGGCCGCGCAGGTCCTGGGGGCCGTCTATCCGCTCGAGCAGGCTCATGACGTGCGCGTGTAGATGAAGTCGGCGATCTGCTCGAGCTCGACGGTGGCGTGCGGCGAGCCGTTCCCCGCCCCGGCCACGAGGAGCGCCTCCCGCACCGTCCGGTGGGACTCAGCCGCCAGATCCCTGGCTCGATCGATTCCAAACTCGCTCACGTATGTGCGCTTGCCTTGACGCTCGTCGCTGCCTCGCGGCTTTCCAAGTGCATCGTCTGTACCCGTCACGTCGAGGATGTCGTCGACGATCTGGAACAGCACGCCCAGCTCGGCGGCGAATCTACGGAAGCCAATTGTCGCAGGTCCGTCGATCCCGCCCAACAGTAGTACGCACAGCACCGAAGCCCCGATCAGACGGCCCGTCTTCAGCTCGTGCAACCGTCGCAGGGCGGCGGGCCCGGAAGGCGTCCGCGGGCTGACATCCACGTACTGTCCCCCCACCATCCCGCCCACGCCCGTCGCCGCCGCCAGCTCGGCTGCCGCCGCCAGCACGCGCTCCGGCGCCGCGCCGGCGCTCGTGAGCAGATGGCGAAATGCCTCCGCATACAGCCCGTCACCGGCAAGGATCGCCACGTCCTCGCCGAACTTCACGTGGCACGTCGGCTGCCCGCGCCGCAGCTCGTCGTCGTCCATTGCCGGCAGGTCGTCATGGATCAGGGAGTACGTATGGATCAGCTCGATCGCGCCCGCCAGCGGCAGCACCTGCAGCGGCTCCATCCCGACCGCGCGCGCGGTCGCGAGCGCGAGCACCGGGCGGATGCGCTTGCCGCCCGCGAGCAGCGAATGGCGCATCGCCTCCTCCAACCCCTCCGTCAACGGCTCCTCCGAGAAGCGCAACCCCTCCAGATAGCGCTCCACCTGCTCGCGCAAGTGCTCCGGATAGGCGACGCTCACAGCCGGCAATGACGACGACAACAGCGGCGGCGTTCGCTCACTACAGCAACGTGTCCTGGCCGGGCGCCGGGGCGGAGACCTCGGCGCGCGCGAGCTGCTCCAGCTCGGCCGCCGCCTGGTTGGCGAGCGCCGCGCAATCCTCGACCATCGTCGCCGCCGCATCGGCCGAGAGCTCGCCCGAGCGCAGCTGCTCGGCGGCTCGCTCCAGCCGCGCGATCAGATCGTCCAGGTGCTCGGCGCTGCTCATGTGATCGGCGGGAGGCTCATGTGATCGGCGGGAGGCTCATGTGATCGGCGGGAGGCTCATGGGACCTGCGGGGGAATTCTCTCGCACCTCGCGCAAAACTGCGCCCAGCACCCCGTTCACGAACTTGGGCGCGTCCGCGCCGCAGAACGTCTTGGCGCTCTCCACCGCCTCCTCGATCGCCCCCTCGGCCGGGATCGACTCCTCGGCGGGCGCGGCATCCGGATGCAGCATCTCGATCAGCGCCACCCGCATGATGCTCCGCTCCAGCGGTTGGATCCGCTGCACCGACCACCCGTGCGCGTGGCGGTCGATGACCTCGTCGAGCTCCTCCTCGCGATCGGCCGCCGCGTGCGCCAGCGCGCGCGTGAACAGCGAAGCGTTCGCCCCGAGCGTCTCCGCCAGCCCCCTGCCGGTCAGATCGTGCTGATAGAGCGCGACCACCGCCGCCCGCCGTTGCTCGGAGCGCCGCATCGCCGGAGCCCTCTACGCCCGCGCGACGTATTCGCCCGAGCGCGTGTCCACGCGGATCAGCTGGCCCTGCTCGATGAACAGCGGGACCTGGATCACCGCTCCCGTCTCGAGCGTCGCAGGCTTCGTCCCCCCGCCCGAGACCGAGTCCCCGCGCAGCCCCGGATCGGTCTGTGCGACCTCGAGATCGACGCCGCTCGGCAGTTGCACGTCGGCCGGCTCGTCGTCGATGAACAGCACGTCGACCTCGCTGCTCGGCTTCGTCCAGCGCAGCGCCTCCTCCACCGTGCCCTCCGCGACCGCGATCTGCTCGAAGGACTCGGTGTCCATGAAATGGGCGTCGGTCCCGTCCGCGTACAGAAACTGCATCCTGCGCGACTCCGTCCTCACCGGCCTGAACTTCTCCCCCGCCCTGAACGTCCTGTCGATCACGTTCCCGTCCGCAGCCCGCCGCAGCTTCGTGCGCACGAACGCCCCGCCCTTCCCGGGCTTGACGTGCTGGAACTCGAAGGATCTTAAAGATCGTCCCGTCCACCTCTATGTGGTTTCCGTTTTTGAACTGGTTGGTTGTTATCAAGTTTTTCCCTGCAAATCAGCGTTTCTTAAGGTAGTTGATGAGCTAAGCATGGATCGTAGTGGGTCAGTCGAAACGCCTGCTAATCAGATCCTCTTTGGCTTTACAAAGCGGATTTGTCGGGCGTGGTCGGATGTGGTTGACGTTATAGGCTAGACGGCTAAGGCGCAGTTCCGGATGATCAGTCTCCTGCCGGCCCACGACATCGACCACGCGATCGAACCCATCAGGCGCACAACCCTGCACGGTCACAGCGTGGCCTACCGTCAAGCGGGCAGCGGCCCTGTCCTGATGCTGGTGCATGGGATCACGTCCAGCTCGGCGACCTGGGAGCGGGTGATGCCCTACCTCGCCGACCGCTTTACCGTGATAGCTCCAGACCTGGCCGGTCATGGCCAGTCGGCCAAGCCCAGAGGCGATTATTCACTCGGCGCGCACGCGAGCAGCCTGCGCGATCTGCTGCTCGCCCTAGGACACGAGCGGGCGACCTTGGTGGGGCATTCGCTCGGCGGAGGGATCGCGATGCAGTTCTCCTACCAGTTCCCCGAGCGCTGCGAGCGGCTCGTCCTGGTCGACAGCGGCGGCCTTGGCCGCGACGTCAGCTGGCTGCTTCGGGCCGCAACGCTTCCCGGCTCAGAGCTCGTGCTGCCCTTCCTCGCGGCAACCCGCCTGCTCGACGCCGGTGCGCGGGCCGGCGGCCTGCTCAACCGGCTGGGTCTGAACTTCGGAACGGATCTGCGGGAGATCGCTCGCGGGCACTCCACGCTGTCCGACAGCGCCACCCGTGCCGCCTTCGTCCACACGCTCCGGTCGGTCGTCGAGCCCGGCGGCCAGCGGGTCGATGCCTCAAACCGGCTCTATCTGGCTGAGCATCTCCCGTTCCTGCTGATCTGGGGCGAGCGCGACTCGATCATCCCCGTCTCCCACGGATACGCGACCCACGAACGGATGCCCAACAGCCGCCTGGAGGTGTTCCCCCGCTCAGGCCACTTCCCCCAGCTCGACGAGCCCGAGCGCTTCCTGAGCGTGCTCATCGAGTTCATCGACTCGACCAAGCCGCACTAGACCCGACGGCTGGGTCGAGCGCCTCGCTTGAGATGATCGATCTGCCTGGCGGAGACGTATGAATGGGCACAGCTCGACGACTTCTCAGAGGCCGAGCACCTGCAGTCCTTTGCTCAATTCTAAGCACCGGGACTAGCCAGAGAATCGGTGACACCCTAGGATGCCGGCATGGGTGAGCGGACGGGGAGGGTCGCGCAGCTTCAAAGCACCGTCGCGAGGATGCCCACACGCTTCTGGCGCTCCCCCCGAGACCAACCACCCTGGGCCCGCCCAGCGCTGCTGGCGATCGCGGCGATCGCGGCCCTGGCGTACGCCTGGGGCATGAGCGGCGCGGCGCTCGAGGCGTTCTACGGCGCCGCGGCGCGCAGCATGTCGAGCAGCTGGCACGACTTCTTCTTCGGCGCGTTCGACCCGGCGGGAACGGTAAGCGTCGACAAGCTCCCGGGCGCGCTGTGGCCGCAGGCGCTGTCGCTGCGCGTGTTCGGCTTTCACACTTGGGCGATCGTGCTGCCGCAGGTTCTCGAGGGGTTGTTGAGCATCCTCGTGCTCTACCGCGCGGTGCGCCGCCTCGCCGGCCCGGTCGCGGGGATCGTGGCGGCGGCCATCGTCGCGGCGAGCCCGGTAACGGTGGCCTTGAACCGCGGCAACGTCGCGGACTCCCTGCTGATCCTGCTGATCGTGCTGGCGGCGGACGCGACATCGGCGGCGCTGACCAGCGGCCGCCTGCGCGCGCTGCTGCTCGCGGGCGTGTGGGTGGGGCTCGCGTTCCAGGCAAAGATGACGGTCGCGTGGCTGGTGTTGCCGGCGCTCGCGGGGGCCTATCTGCTCGCGGCCCCGCCGCGCCTGCGCACCCGCCTCACCCATCTCGCCTTGGCGGGAGCGGTGACGGCGGTCGTGTCGCTCAGCTGGATGACCGTCGTCTTGCTCGTGCCCGCGCACGAGCGCCCGTACGTGGACGGCACGCAGAACGACTCGGTGTTCAGCCAGACGTTCGACTACAACGGGATCGCCCGCCTGCGCCACGGCAGCGGCGTGTTCGCGGGCGCGGGCCGGCCGGCGCCGTTCCTCGTGCATATCTCCCAGGCGAGCGCAGGCCCGATCCACTCGAGCGCGCCGAGCTGGCGCCGACTGCTGAGCGGGCCGTTCGGGCGCGACGACGGCTGGCTGCTGCCGGCCGCGCTGATCGCCGCGCTCGCGGTGCTCGCGATCTCCCGCCGGGCGGATCGCCGCGACCCGTTGCGGGCGGCCGTCGTGCTGTGGGGCCTGTGGCTGATCGTGCTGGGTGCGTTCTTCAGCGCCGGTGGATATCCCAACTCCTACTACGTGGCGGCGCTGTCGCCGGCGATCGGCGCGCTGTGCGGAATCGGGATCGAGGTCGCGTGGCGCCGGCGCGAGCGAGCAGCGACGCGCGCGTGCCTCGCGGGTGCCCTGCTCGCGTCGGTTGCGTACGGGATCTACCTGCTGCGCGGCGGATCGAATGTCCCCGGTTGGCTGGTCCCGGTGGCGATCTGCACGGCGCTCGCGCCCGTCGCGGCGCTCGCGGGAACCTTGCGGAGGGAGGGCGCCGTGAGCGGCCTCTCGAGCGGTTCCGTGGCGCTCGTGCTCGCGAGCGCGCTGCTGCTCCCGGGCGTCACCTCCGCACTGATGGTCGTCCGTGGCCTGGGACCGTTCGCGGCGCCGTATGAGCCGTCGTCGGCGACGGTGTCACGCGCGGGAGCGGCACACGCGAAAGCGCTCGACGAGCAGGTCGTCGAAGAGCTCTCCTCGACCTACGGGACCCCGATCGCGATGGCCGCCGACTCCTCGATCTTGGCCGCTCCCTACATTCTCGCGACGGGCCGGGAGGTCCTCCCGATCGGCGGGTTCCAGGGCGGGATACCGTCCCCCAGCCTCGCTCGGCTACGCCACTACATCGACTCCGGAGAGGTGCGCGCGTTTCTCGTCCCGCGGGTGAGCAGCGATCCGCGGATCGTTTGGATCCACGCGCATTGCACCCCGCCGCCCGCATCGCCGTCGAGCGGTCACGGCTCGACGGCGTTGTATGGTTGCGGCCACTGAGGCCACATCGCGCTGGAGCGCCTCCGCAACTCCGACCGAGACCCTCACCGTCCGACGCGCCCGCGAGCATCGGGCGGCGATGAAGCTCCCAAGCCCATCCTCGCCGCGCACGATCGCACACCCGCAGTTCGGCCGCCGGCCGGTCGCCGTGTCGACCCTGTGGCGGGTATTCACGGTCAACGCGCTCGTCTTCGGCACGGCGGTGTTCGTCCTGATCGTGAGCCCCGCGACGATCCACCAGCACATCAGGTTCACCGAGCTGGTCGTCCTGATCGTCGGGCTCGCGGCGACGCTCGCGATCGACCTGGTGCTGCTCGCGCTCGTGCTTTCGCCGCTGCGCCGGCTGGCGGCGCTGATGGGCGACGTCGACCCGATGCGCCCGGGCCAGCGCGCCTCGGGCGGCACCTGGGCGAGCAGCGAGACGATCGCCCTGGCGAACGCGCTCAACACAATGCTCGACCGGGTGGAGACCGAGCGGCGCGAGAGCGCTCGCCGCGCGCTCGCGGCCCAGGAGGCAGAGCGGCTGCGGGTCGCGCGCGAGCTGCACGACGAGGTCGGCCAGACGCTGACCGCGGTCGCCCTGCAGGTCGAACGAGTCGCCGGCGACTTACCCTCGCAGGCGGCGCCGCTGCAGGAGATCGTCGCGACCATCCATCACAGCCTCGGCGACGTACGGCGAATCGTCCGCGAGCTGCGCCCGGAGGCACTCGACGACCTGGGGCTCACCGACGCGCTGATCTCACTCTGCCTGCGGATGGAACAGCAGGGGGTGATGACGGTACGGCGCGAGCTGGAAAGCGGCCTGTCCCCCCTCAGCTCGGAGGTCGAGCTGGTGATCTACCGCGTCGCCCAGGAGGCGCTCACCAACGCGCTGCGTCACGCCGGGGCGACGGAGGTGCGGGTCGCGCTCCGGCGAGGAGAGGCGGACACGGTCGTGCTCAAGGTGATCGACGATGGCGGCGGCCTGCCCTCGGCGCCGATCGGGCAGACCGGCGGTCTGGCGGGCATGCGCGAGCGGGCGATCTTGATCGAAGCGGATCTAGAGGTCGCAAACGCCCCGGAGAAAGGCGTGGAGGTCCGCCTGACGGTCCCGTCGAATCAAGCGAGCACATGATGTCGATCCGAGCGAGAGGCGCCGATCGAGCGTGACGACGCCGCTGAAGATCAGGGTGCTGCTCGCCGACGACCACGAGGTCGTGCGCAGCGGACTGCGGATGGTGCTCGAGGCCGAGCCCGACATCAGCGTCGTGGCCGAGGCGGGAGACGGCGCGGAGGCTTTGGAGAAGGGCCTCTCCGAAGATGTGGACCTGACGGTCCTCGACGTCTCGATGCCGCGGATGACGGGGCTGCAGGTCGCCGCCGAGCTGCACCGCCGCAACCCCGAGCTACGCATCCTGATGCTATCCATGCACGAGAACGAGCAATACTTCTTCGAGGCTTTGAAGGCCGGCGCGTCGGGCTACGTGCTGAAGACGGCCGCCAACCGCGACCTCGTCGAGGCCTGCCGCGCGAGCATGCGCGGCGAGCCGTTCCTCTACCCGCCGGCGGTCGCGGCCCTGATCCGCGACTACCTGGAGGGAGCGCGCCGCGGCGAGGCGCCGCCCGAAGATCCACTGACGCCGCGCGAGCTCGAGGTCGTGAAGCTGATCGCCGAAGGCCAGACGAGCGAGGAGATCGCGGAGCTGCTCGTGCTCAGCAAGAAGACGGTCGAGCGCCACCGCGCGAATGTGCTCGAGAAGCTCGGGATGCGCAACCGGGTCGAGCTGACGCGGTATGCGATCCGGCGCGGGCTCGTCGAGGCATAGTGGCATGGTGTTCGTACCAAGCCTCGCGCCCTCCGACGAGCGGATGCGGGCGCGATGCTCAACACGAATATGTACTTCCCCAAGAGGTGGACCTGCGCACTTACCAGCTGCCGCTCGTAGCGCCCGAGCAGCCTTTTTTGGTGCCTTCGGTACTAGCGCAGGTGCGGGAGATTGCTCCGGTCGTCGCGTTCTTTTCGATCGTAAATTCGTCGCCGGAGTTGACGGCCTTCGTTGTGACTGAGTAGCCTTTACCACCCGAGCCTTCCGCCACGGCCTTCAAACAGGCTTCGGAGGGCGGGGGACCTGAAGCGGGACATTTCTTAAGGTCCGATTCATAGTTTTCCAGCTGGGCGATCGAAATGCTGCCGTAGCCGCCTTCGTGGTCGGTCGCATACGTCTCCGCCGTGGTCTCGGCGGTGCGCGCGAGCTCCTTGGCCGAGGCGTCGTACGCCTTGCTCTTCTGGTTCAAGAACGAGGGGATCGCGATCGCGGCGAGGATGCCGATAATCAGGATCACGACGAGGAGCTCGATCAGCGTGAAGCCTTCCTGGTTCTGCAGGTGCCGCCTTATGGGATTGCTGAGCACTGGACTACCTCCTGGGGGATTTCCGTTCACGAGTGGTAACGGCGCGGGCACCTGCGATCACCATGGGTATCAACACCCATCTTCACGATGCATCAGAACGGGGGCTCAGCTCAAGCAACTGCCATCAAAGGCCGATGCGTAGGCATGCGGCGACTTGCACGCGAGAATGCCCTGTGCGCGCTCTTGGCGGGGGCCGTCAGCGCGACGATGGGCTGGCTGACGCTGTACGGGTTCGGCTGGAACGACTACGAAACCGAGGCGCGACCAGCGTTCGAGGCGGTCGCGCACGGACACGTGCTCAGCTTCCTTCGTCTCGCGCCCGCTTATGGCGGCTCACTCGTCGAGCGCGCGCCGTTCGCGCTGATTCCCGGGCTCTGGGGCGGCGGTCAGCTCGCCGTCTACCGGATGGTGGCGGTTCCCTGTCTGTTCGTAGCGGCAGCGTTAGGAGTATGGCTCGTCGCGCACATGCGTGCGCAGGGACACTCCAAGTTCGCACGAACGGTGGCGTTGGGACTGTGCGTGGCCAACCCTCTCACGCTGAAAGCGCTCGAACTCGGCCATCCCGAGGAGCTGGTCGGCGCCTGCCTGTGCGTGGCCGCCGTGGTGTGCGCGGGCCGCGACCGACCGCTGGGGGCGGGGCTGCTGCTCGGCCTGGCGATCGCCAACAAGGAGTGGGCCCTACTGGCGGTGGGACCGGTGCTGGTCGCGCTCCCGGCGAAGCGAAGGCTGCTCTGCCTAACCGTCGCCGGGACCACGGGCGCCGCCGTGCTCGCCCCGTTGATGCTCGCCGACTCGGGCCGGTTCACTGCGAATGCTGGGGCAACCGCCTCCACTTCGAGCACGATCTTTCAGCCAATGCAGATCTTCTGGTTCCTCGGCCATCACAGTCCCCGTGCGGCCCGCCTGCTCGGAGCGGTCAAGCGCGACTTCCGCCTGGCGCCGGCGTGGATCGGCACGATCAGCCATCCGCTCGTGGTCGGGGTCGCGCTGCCCCTGACCGGATGGCTGTGGCGAGCAGAGCGTCGCCGCAACGCCGACGGCCTGCCGAATGGGGCGCCCAGAGTCAAGGAAGCGTGGCCGGCGAACCCGCTGCTGCTGCTCGCGCTGTTGCTGCTGCTGCGGTGCATGCTCGATACGTGGGACAACGTCTACTACCCGCTCCCGTTCGTGATCACATTGCTCGTGTGGGAGACCGGAGCCTTCAAGCACCCACCCGTGCTGGCGCTCTCGAGTGCGATGCTTGTGTGGTTCAACGCGTGGCTGTCATTCCATCACATCTCGGCGGACGCCCAGGCGGCCTTCTTTCTCATCTGGTCGCTCCCGCTTATGACCGCGCTTTCGCTGCATCTGTACGCGCCGGGGACTGGACTAAAACTTCCCGTGCATTCTCACCGGCCCGAGCGGGCTTCTGTGCGTGCCGAGAGCCTCGCCCTGGCACCCCCCGCGCATTAAGCACACGCTGGCAACATCCAGAAGAGCTTCACGAGATGACCGTGAGCTCCTTGGGAAGCGCGGTGAGAAAATCACTCCCCTCCCCGGTGACGACGAGCAGATCCTCAATGCGGACCCCATAGCGGCCGGGTAGGTAGACTCCCGGCTCGACCGTCACGACATTACCCACCTGCAGCGGCTCCTCGCCGGCGGTGCGCGACAGGCGCGGGCCCTCGTGGACCTCCATGCCGACGCCATGGCCGAGCCCGTGGCCGAAGCGCTCGCCGGGGCCGCCCTGCTCGATCACCGCGCGTGCGACCGCGTCGATCTCTTTGCCGTTCAGGCCCGCTTTGACGGCCGCGATACCCTGCCGCTGGGCGTCGAGCACCAGCTCGTAGACCTGGCGAGCCTCATCTGAGACCCCCTCGCCGGTCGCATACGTGCGCGTGCAGTCCGAGCAGTAGCCCTCGTGCAGCGCGCCCCAGTCGATCGTGACGAGCACGTCGCGGGGGATCGGCTCGTCGCGGGGCTCGGCGTGCGGCAGCGCGCCGTGGGCGCCGGCCGCGACGATCGAGGGGAAGCTCGCCGCCTCGGCGCCGAGACGGCGCATGCGCAGCTCCAGCGCGAGCGCGACGTCGCGCTCGGTCCGGCCCACCACCCCTCCCTCGAGGACGGTGCGCAGCGCCTCGTCGGCGAGCTCGCTCGCCGCGCGGATCCGCGCGATCTCATTCGTGTCCTTGACTGCGCGCAGCCGCTCGACCGCGCCGGCGCATGGCACGAGCTCCCACCTGTCCTCCAGCAGCTCGCGCAACCGCGCGTGCTGGGCGACGGTGACGGTCGCGTCGTCGAAGCCGAGGCGCCCTCCGGCCGCGTCGAGCGAGGCGACGGCCGCCTCGAATAGCTCACCGACGACGATCTCGCGCTCGAACGTCTCGGGCACCTGCTCGGCCGACTGGGTCGCGTAGCGAAAGTCGGTGAAGAACCGGTGCGGAACCGGCGGCTCGGCCGCGATCAGCGCGAGCGCGTGGGTGCCGGTAAAGCCGGTCAGGTAGCGCACGCCGAGCTGCGCGCCGACGAGCAGCGCGTCGACCTCGCGCGTGCTCAGGTCGTCCGTCAGGCGGTGGAGGCGATCTGTGTGGGTCTGCTCGGTGCTCACGGCCGATCCTGTGCGAGGTGCTCACGCAACAGCGCGAGCGCGTCGCGATAGCCGTCGGGCCCGCGGCCCGAGACTGTCGCGAAGCACAGCTCGCGAATGACCGACACGCGCCGCCACGGCTCGCGCGACTCGACGGCTGAGAGGTGGATCTCGAGGGCCGGGAGCGCGGCGATCTCCAGGGCGTCGCGGATCGCCCACGCATAGTGCGTCCAGGAGCCGGGGTTGAGGAGGAGCGCGTCGGCCTGTCCCGCGAGCGCGTGCAGCCGCTCGACGAACGCGCCTTCGTGGTTGGTGTGGAAGAAGCGCGTCTGCAGGCCCAGCTCGCGGGCGTCGTCTGTGATCTGGCGCTCGAGCTCCGTCAGCGTGAGCGTGCCGTAGAGCAGCGGGTCGCGGCGGCCGAGCTGATCGAGATTAACACCATGCATGACCTCAATAAGAGGTTCCGTGCGATCGGCTCCCTGCGGGCTCATGGGAGCAACTCTTCTATCGCGGCGCGCAGGTCGTCGGGCTGAACCTCGCAGCCGACGCGCACCTCGCCGGGCGCGTCGAGCAGCACAAACGGGACGGGCGCATCGGCGCGCGCGCGCTTCTTGTCGCGCGCGGTCGCGACGACGACCTCGCCGACGTCGACCTCGCCGAGGTCCAGCGAGACTGGCAAGTCGCGCGCGCTAAGCAGCTCGCGCACGTGTGCGCGCAGATCGTCCAGGCCGGAGAGGCGCAGCGCCGCGAGCAGCCCGAGACCGACCGCCTCGCCGTGACGGTAGCGGGCGTAGCGGGTGACGGTCTCGATCGCGTGGCCGACGGTGTGCCCAAGGTTCAGCGCCTGGCGGGCGCCCCCATCGCGCTCATCTTCGGCCACGATCGCGAGCTTCGTACGCGCGCACGCGAGGATCGTGCGCTCGTCCACGTCTGCGCCGCCGGAGACGCGCTCCCACAGCTCGCCGCCGGCGATCAGCGCTGTCTTCAGCACCTCAATCCAACCGGCCGCGAACTCCGCGGCGGCGAGCGTGTCGAGCAACTCGGGGTCGACGAGCACACCCGCAGGCTGGTGGTAGGCGCCGACGTAGTTCTTGGCTGCCGGCAGGTCGACGCCGGTCTTGCCGCCGTAGGCGGAGTCAACCTGGGCGACGAGCGTGGTGGGCAGGTGTACGACGGGAACGCCGCGCTGGTAGGTCGCGGCGCAAAAGCCGGCGAGATCGCCGACGACGCCGCCGCCGAGCGCGACGACGTGATCGGCTCGGGTGACGCCCCCCTCTGCCATCGCCGTCCATGCCAGCTCGGCGCTCGCGAGCGTCTTGTACGACTCGCCCGGCGCGATCGCGAACGTACCGGCGGGCTCGCCCAGCCGCTCGCCATACAGACCCCAGACGATCTCGTCGGTTATGCAGAAGGGGCGCGACGTGTTCCAGTCGAGCGGCCAGACCGCGCACGCGCGGTCTGCGTCGCGCAGCAGCCCGCGGCCGACGAGCACGGGATAGTCGCCCGAGGCGGAGGTGGCCCACAGGAGCGTCGCGTCGGCGACCTCTTCGTACATCCCGCGCCGCTGCGCATACAGCGCTTCGAAGGCGTCGCGGTCGCGCGCCAGCGGACGCTCGGCGCCACCGTCGCTGTGTACGCGCTCCCACGCGACCTCCGGCGCGACCTCGATCAGCGCGGTCGTGTGTCCTGTAAGCGCCGAGCGCACGGGCGCGGAGAGCACGCTGCCGCCGCCGAGCGCGATCACGTCGCGGGCTTCGACGCTCTCCAGCAGCCCGCATATGACCTCCTCCTCGGCCGCGCGAAACGCCTGCTCTCCGTGAAGCTCGAACTCGTGGGCCACCGAACGCCCGAGGCGCTCCTCCAGCAGCACGTCGCCGTCGATCGGCGCGCGCCCGCGCAGCGCGGCCAGGCGGCCGGCGAGCGTGGACTTGCCTGCGCCCATGAAGCCGATCAGGACGAGCGCCACGTCACTCGCCCTCTTCCTCCGCACGGCGCGCAGGGCCGGCGCTCAACGGCCCCATCCGATCCGCCCCTCGTAGGCGCGGACGGCGGCGAGGACGTCGTCGATGTGGTCGCCGCCGAACTTCAGCCGGTAGGCGTCGGCAAGCACGAACGCGACCATCGCCTCGCCGACGACGCCGGCGGCGGGCACGGTGCAGGAGTCGGTCCGCTCGCGCAGCGCCTGCGCCGGCTCGTGCGTCTCGGTATCGACGGAGCGCAGCGGCTTGGTCAGCGTCGGCAGCGGCTTCATCGCGCCGCGCACGATCAGCGGGCTGCCGTTCGTCATACCGCCCTCCAACCCCCCGGCGCGGTTGGTCTCGCGCTGATAGCCGTGCTGCTCGGAGTAGAAGATCTCGTCGTGGGCCTGCGATCCGGGCACGCCCGCGACCGCGAAGCCGTCGCCGATCGAGACGCCCTTGATCGCCTGGATCGAGCAGATCGCCATCGCCAAGCGCCCGTCGAGGCGCTCCTCCCAGGAGACGTGCGAGCCGAGGCCGGGGTGCAGGCCGAAGGCCTGCACCTCGAAGACGCCGCCGAGCGACTCGTTGGCCTTGCGCAGCCGGTCGATCTCGGCGACCATCGCCTTGCTTGCGGCCCCGTCGAGACAGCGCACGGGCGAACCGTCGACCGTGGCGAAGTCCGCAAGCGTGAGCTGTGCTGCCCGCGCAGGCGCGTGGATGGAGGCGATCTGGATCACGTGCGAGCGGACCTCGACGCCGAGCGCGCGCAGGAACGCCTTGCAGAGGGAGCCGCCGGCGACGCGCGCGGCGGTCTCGCGCGCGGAGGCGCGCTCGAGGATGTTGCGCACGTCGGTCTGCTTGTACTTCTGCGTGCCGACGAGGTCTGCGTGGCCGGGGCGCGGGAGGTGGACCTCGGCGACGGGATGGGCGTGGTCCGATACAGGCCAGGGGCTCATCCGCTCCTCCCAGTTGGCGTAGTCGCGGTTTGCGACCTGCAGCGCGATCGGGCCGCCGAGCGTGCGGCCGTGGCGAACGCCGGCGGTGACCTCGGCCGCGTCGCGCTCGATCTTCATGCGCCCGCCGCGGCCGTGGCCGAGCTGGCGGCGCGCCATGTCCTCGTTGAGATCCTCGGGACGCAGCGCAAGGCCGGCGGGCAGGCCCTCGACGATGCAGGTGAGGCCGGGCCCGTGCGACTCGCCGGCGGTGATCAGACGGAGGCTCATCCACCTAGCTTATTTGCCAGTAGGAGCCGCCGTCCGGACCCGGTCGCTCAATCGGGGAGACCCGTGGGCGCGCGTCTGCGTCGATTGCCGCAGGCGCCGGTCGGGCACACACGGCAAAGCCGTGGGTCAGCTGTCGGCGCTCACGGCGCCAAACGCTCCCGGCTCAGCGTTGGCGCGCGGCGTGAGCGCGCGCTGCACGAGCCCTGGCGGCACGGGCGGCGAGGGCAGACCATCCGCCGATCACGACGACGCCCCTGTCCTGCGCGTAGCGCATCCCGGGCAGCGCCGAGAGGCCGTCGCGGCGCAGCAGTGCACGCCCCACCTTCGACTCTGAGCGGAACAGGCTCGCGGCCTTGGCGGCGGAGGCCTTGACGGCGGTGATCGAGACGAGCTGGAGCTTGTAGAGCAGCGACTGCCCGCCGGGGACGATGTATTCGAGTTCCTCGGTCTGCCCGGGGCTCAGCCTGACCGTCTGGCACTGCGAGGCGCTCGGGCCGCAGACGGCGGGGCCGTGCAGGATCACTTCGCGCACGAGCGTGAAGATCGCGCTCTTGCCGGCGGCGGCGACGCCCGCGAACACGAGCGGCGCTTCTCCGCCGGCGCTGGTCAGCGGCTGCAGGCGGGTGAGGTCGTTGAGCGGCGTGAGCTGGATCGTCGGCGGGACGGTCCCGAGCGGGCCGGCGCCGAACAGCACGTCGACCTGGTAAGCCACCTGCGGCTTTGCGGGAGTCGGCTTGGTGGGAGCAGGCTTCGCCGGGCTCGTCGGGGCCGGCGAGGTCCCGCCCGAGCTTTTGCCGGGGATGCTCGGCGTCGAGGAGGCGCTCGTACTCGGTGAGGAGGGGGCAGCGCTCTTGTTGCCGGCGGAGGCCGACGTGCTCGCGGTCGTCGCGCCCGGAAGCGGGGTGAAGGGGTTGCGCGAGGGGCCGCCATGCTGATGGGAGACGCCGTCGGTGGTCTCGGCCACGGGCTGCTGAGCTCCCGTGGCCGCCGGGATCACGGCGATGCTCCCCGCTTTCGTGGACGGTTGCGGGGAGGGCGAGCCCGCGGCCGTGGGTGTAGCGGTCGAGGAACCGCCGCCGCCGAGTGCGGCGTAGCCAACGGCGGCGAGCAGCGCGACCGCGACGAGCGCCATGATCGGCAGCAGACGCCGGTCGAGCAAGTCGGCCTTCAGGGAGTTGAAGAGCTCGCTCATGGGTTCACCCTCGCGATCGCCGGAGCTGTCGGGGAGCTCGCCGCTCCGGAAGTCGATGACACCGGCGCGGTCGCGCCCGTGGGAGATGTGGCGGTCGCGCCGCCGGTCAACCCCTGCCCGGCGGGCAGCACGTACGCGGTCGCGGTGATCGTGCCGCTCAGCTCTTCGCGGCTCGATCCCTTGCCCGAGCCGGACGTGCTTGTTTGAGGTGAAAGGGTGACACCCTGAATCGTCAGCAGCCGCCCGCTGACCTGCACGCCCGAGGAGGTTTGCACGGTGTAGTCGTTGAGCTGCTGGAAGAGGTGGTAGAGGTCCTGATAGGTTCCGTTGAAGACAAACGTGAACGGCAATGCGGTGAAGCCGGCCCCGGCCGCAGCGCCCGCTGATGTTGCCGAGAGGCTCGAAGCCGCCACCCCCCGATGTGATCGAGGCGAATTCGACGTCCTTCTGGTTGGAGGCCTGGTCGAGCTGGTAGATCAGCGCCGGCACTTCCCGGCTTGGGGGCACGGCTTTGCCGAGGCTGACGACAGATGCGTAGGCGGCCTCATAGCGCGACTGTGCGCCGCGCGCGCTCGCGACCTGGCCTTCGGCGCTCGCGAGCTGGGCGCTCGCGGCGCTGACCTGAGCGTCGAGCTTGGACGCCTGTTCGCGCTCGGGAGAGACCGCCAGCAGCCACACGGCGGCGAGGATCGCCAACGTCGCGACGGCGATGATCACGATACGGTCGCGGCCGGTCATCGCGGGCCTCCAGTCGAGGTCGTGGGCTGAGCGGCGGCCGCGCCGGCGCCCGTGGACGTCGCCGCCGCCGTCGCGGTCGAAGAAGACCCTGCTGTCGGCGTCGCCGGCAGCGGGGCGAAGGCGATCTGGACGGTGAAGACCGGGTCCTTGGCGGAGCATCCCCCGCCGCTGCTCCCGGCCCCGCTGCCCTTGGTCGAGCTCTGCAGGGTCACTTCGCTGACGCCGTCGATCAGGCGCAGCCGGTCGAGCGTGAGCGCGACCTCGGACTGGCTCGTCGCGCAGCCGCTGAGGGTGAAGGTCGGGACGCTGCCGGGCGGCGTCGCGGAGGCGACCGACGCGCCGCTCGTCGCGGCGCTCGGCGAGGCGCTCGCCGCCGCCGGCGTGACGGCCGTGGCTTTCGCGACCGGTGCCGCCGCTGCGCCGCCGGTCGCGGTCGCAGAGCCGATCGTCCCCGTCAACGAGGAGATCGTCGCGCCGGGCGGCAGCACGCGCCCGAGCTCGTGGAAGGAGTGGGCCCAGTCAAAGCGCGAGTCGACGAGCTGTGAGACCTCCTGAACGCGCTGTTCGCGCAGCGCGATGAAGCTCGTGTAGGGCGCGAGCTCGCCGGCCTGCGCCTGCGCCTGGCGCGCCTGCGCTTCGAGCGTGGCGACGCGCGCCTTGGCGCTCGAGATCTGATGGTCGGCTTTGCCGTAGAGGAACGCGAACAGCGCAAGGCCGGCGAGCAGGCCGAGCACCGCATAGACTGCGCCTTCGGAGCGTCCGGCGCCGACGGACGCGCCGCTGCGCTGGTCGGCGGGGATCAGGTTGACGGCCTTCATCGCGGCGCCTCGGTCGTGGCCAGCCCGGCGGCGACCGCCAGACGATGGGCGGAGAGGTCGTCGGGCAGCCCCGAGTCGGTCGTGGAGACGCTCTCTGCGTGGACTTCGACGCCAAGCTGGCCCTGGAGGGCCGCGACGAAGCCGGGAAGATCGAGCGCGGCGCCGCTGAGCACGATCCGCGTGACCTCTCCGCCCCCGTCCTGGGAGCGGTGGAAGTCGAGCGAGTTGCGCACCTCGCCGGCGATCTCGCGGATGCCGTTGTCGAGCACGACCCGCACGTCCGCCTTGGTGGGCGTCGCAACCGCCCGCTCGGCGGGCGGTTGCTCCATCGAGGACAGCTCCTCGGCGTAGCTCATCGCGAGCTCGTCGGCGGGCACGGCCGGACGGTCAAAGGGCTCCTCGACCGCTGCTGCCTCGTGTGCCTCGCCCTCGGTCTCGCTTGCCGCGGGCTGATCGGATCCGGTCGAGGCGTCGTCGGCCGGTACGACCGCGTCGGGCCGTTCGTCCGCGAGCGCATCGAGGTCGGTCGCGAACAGGAGCTCGCGCGCCTCGGCGAGGGCGATGCCGCGGCGCTCGGCCAGCTCGACCGCCATCCCCTCGAGGCCGCCGCCGACGACGCGCGTGAAGCGGCAGACGCTCCCCTCGGCGATCGCGAGGTTGGTGAGCCCGTCGACGTTCAGGTAGAGGACACGCCCCGCGTGCTCCTCGTCACCCCGGTAAAGCGAGCGGATCAGGGCGAAGGCGGAGAGATCGATCCCCTCCGGACGCAGGCCGGCGCGGCGCGCAGCCGACAAGAGGCGTTCGACCATGTCGCGCTGGGCGGCGACGAGCACGACGCGCTGGCGCGGGCCGGCGTCGGTGTCGACGACGCCGAGAGGGTGATAGTCGAGCACCGCGTTGCCCAGCGGCATCGGCACCTGGTCCTGCGCCTGGAAGCGCACGGCCGCGTCGAGCTCCTTGCGGTCGGTGACGGGGGGCAGGTCGAGCGTGCGCAGCACCGTGCGCTGGTTGGCGACGCCCAGCCGCACGCGCTTGCTGAGGCGGCTGTCGCCGAACAGCTCGCGCAGCGTCTCGACGAGCGCACCTTCGTCGACGACCTCGCCCTCGCGCACCGTGTCCGACGGGAGCGGCAGGATCGCTGCGCGCTCGGCCACGATCGCGCCGTTGACGCGCGCCTGCACGGCCGCGACGACCCCGGGCTGGATGTCCAGCCCGACGACGTCGGCGCCGGAGCGGCGGCCGAAGTTGATGTTCATGTTCAGTGAGGGGGGCATGCGATCAGTGGGTGTGGGGCGGAATGCCCGCAGTGGCGTATCGGCGTGCGGGACGGGACGCTTTAGGGTGGGATCTTTAATGCAGGAAGTGGTTGACGTAGAGATCGACGATCGCGTCGCCGGCAAACACCGCTACGAGGCCACCGAGGGCGAGGAACGGGCCGAAGGGCATCGCGGTCTTGCGCCCCTCGTGCGCGCCCTTGCGGGCGATCACAACGACGCCGAGTCCCACGCCGGTGAGCAGCGCGATCAGGATCGCCGGAGCCACCGCCTCACCGAGGAACAGCCCCATCACGGCGGCGAGCTTGACGTCGCCCATGCCCATGCCGCCCGGATAGGCGAGCGCCGCCAGCAGCAGGAAGCCACCCGCGGACGCGCCGGCGATCAGCCTTCCAGGCTCGCCTGAGGGATCGAGCGCGAGGCCGATCGCGAGTGCCAGCACGGCCCCGAGCGCGGTGATCTTGTTGGGGATGATGCGGTGCTCGACGTCGATCAGCGCCGCGGGCACGAGCAGCAGAATCAGAACAACGGAGAGCGCGATCCCAGAGGCCGTGTGGTGGGTGAGCACCGCGCCGATGCAGAGCGCGCCGGTGAGCGCCTCGACGAGCGGGTAGCGGATCGAGATCGACTCGCCACACGTGCGGCAGTGCCCGCGCAGGAACAGCCAGGAGAGCACGGGGATGTTGTCGTAGGGCCGTACCGGCGTATCGCACTTGGGGCAGTGCGAGGGCGGCGCGATCAGCGACTCGTGGCGAGGCAGGCGGTAGACGACGACGTTCAGGAACGAGCCGACGATCGCGCCGAGCACTCCCGCGAATGTGATGGCCTCCATAGAGGACTGATCGGCCGTGACGACACGGCGCTTGAGCCCGGACACGGAAGAGGCGACCCGAAGGCCGCCTCTTCTGCGCTTGCTTTACGTCGCACGAAGTGCGTGGCGTCGGTGCGAGGGTTACCAGCTGCCGGTCGCAGCTCCTGAGCAGCCCTTTTTGGTGCCTTCCGTACTTGCACACGAGCGAGAAATTTCTCCACTAGCGTTCTTTTCGATAGTAAATTCGTCGCCAGAGTTGACGGCCTTCGTTGTGACCGAATAACCTTTCCCGCTCCCGACTTCCGCAACAGTCTTCAGGCAGGCTTCAGACGTCGGCGGACCTGAAGCAGGACATTTCTTAAGTCCCGATTCGTAGTTTTCCAGCTGAGCGATCGAAATGCCCACGTAACCACCTTCGTGGTCGGTCGCATACGTCTCCGCGGTGGTCTCAGCGGTACGTGCTAGCTCCTTCGCCGAAGCGTCATACGCCTTGCTCTTCTGGTTCAGGAACGAGGGAATGGCGATCGCGGCAAGAATGCCGATGATCAGGATGACGACCAAGAGCTCGATGAGGGTAAAACCACCCTCATCTGCCGAGCGCTGGCGCAGTCGATTCAACATTTGAATCCTCCTAGGATCCGATTTGGGCGCCAGCCTCGGTATTCGCCTCAAATGGCGATGCGTCCCTATGCGAGGGCCGCCGGCTTTGCTACACACCCGATGGGCGTTGCCTGGGAACCTAGGTACTGGCTATTACGCCCCCTGCATCGACTAAAGCGAGCGCGACCTTAACAGCTGCATAAATGTCTGGACGCATGACACGGGCGCGCCTCTATGCCCGGCACACAGGCGCTCGCAAGGGGTACCGTCAGCCCGCGGACGATCCTCCGTCGGCGCCTACTTCGAGGCGGCCGCCTGCTCGAGCCACGGTGCCTGGGCGTCGACGCCCGTGAGGCGCACCCCGCCGCCCCCGCACCAGGGGCACTTGACCGTCGAGGCGCTCCCGCCGAGGTTCGAGATCACCTGGCCCGTTCCGCGGCAGGGCATACACTCCCGCCCCCCGTGGGATGCCTCCGCCCGATCCTCGCTCTCGTCCGTGTCGTCAGCCATCAGGCGATCAGACTAGTACATGTGGACGGGAGGGCGTTGAGGCGTGTACTAGCGTTTCCGGGCCGATGACAGCCCCCCTCGCACACTCCCGCCCGAGCACTGCACGCGCGCTCGAGGGGGCGGCGATCGCCCTGATCACCGCGGGCGCAGCCGTGCTGCGGCTGATCCACCTCGCGCAGGTGCCGCCCGATCCGTTCTACGACGCGGCCGTGCGCAGCATGACGCTTTCGTGGCACAACTTCTTCTTCGGGGCGTTCGAGCCCGGCGGCAGCGTCTCGATCGACAAGCCGCCCGTCGACCTGTGGCTGCAGGTCGCGAGCGTCAAGCTCCTCGGCTTCTCGGCGACCGTCCTGAAGCTGCCGGAGGCGCTCGCGGGCACGCTGGCCGTGCCGCTGCTGTTCGCCGCCGTGCGCCGTATGTGGAGCGCGCCCGCGGGACTCGCCGCGGCGCTCGCGCTGGCGGTGCTGCCGGTCGAGGTGATCACCTCGCGCAGCGACACGATGGACGGTGTGATGATGATGCTGATCGTGCTCGCGCTGTGGCTGCTCGTGCGCGCGTGCGAGACCGGCGGCTACGGCTGGCTGCTGGCGGGCGCGGCGGCGCTGGGGGTCGCCTTCGACGTGAAGCTGCTCGAGTCGCTCGTCGCGCTGCCAGGGCTCGCGCTGCTCGCCTACCTGGGCATCGGAGGACCGAGCCGGCAAAGACGCGTGCTACGGATGTTCGGCGCCGGCGCGGTGTACGTGGTCGTCGCGCTGGCGTGGTTGAGCGCGACGCTGCTGTATCCCGCGCACGAGCGTCCGTACGCGATCGGCTCGACGAACGGCAGCGCGTGGAACGCCGCGTTCGTGTTCAACGGGACCGACCGGCTGGCGGGCAAGTCGATCGAACCGCAGACCGTCTATCAGCCCGGCAAGCGCTATCCCGTGGCGACGCAGTCCGAGCGTGACCACATCCCGATCGTCCCGCCCTCCCCCACGCGGCTGCTGGCGCGAATCGGGCCGCTGTCGGGCGAGCGGCTGGGGCTCGAGCTGCTCGTTGCGCTGCTGCTCGGCATCCCGGCGCTGGGAGCGGCCGTCGGCGGCGACTTGCGTCGCGCCCGCGCGAGCACCGGCCCGGACGCGGGGAACGAAAAGGACGCCGCCGTCGAGGGGGCTCCCCCACTCGGGGATAAAGCCCTGGCTCGCGCGCGTATGCGACGTGCGGTGGCGGCGGGGCTGCTCGTGTGGACGGCGACGGGGATCGCCCTGTTCAGCGACATGGCGCGGTTGCATCCGCGCTACGTGGAGGGCTTCATGCCGGCCGTGGCCGCACTGCTCGGGATCGGCGTCGCGTGGGTGGCGTCGGGTGCGGGACGCGCGCGGCTGCTCGCGCTGGTGGTGGCGCTCGCCGCGACCGTGTATTACGTCGAGCGGCTGCTGTACGGGCGGCCGGACGTGTGGTGGATGGCGCTCGCCGGTGCGCTTGGCGCGCTCGCGTTCGCGGCACTCGCGCGCCTCGGCCCGCGCGCGAACGGAACGACCCGCGCCGCGCTGGTCGCGGCGGCGACGATCGCGATGACCATGCTGGCCGTGCTCGCGCTGCCGGTCAGCGTCGATGTGACGGCGATCGAAAACCGCGTCGGCGACGCCGGCTATGTCGGCGCCCTGCCCGGCGAAGAGCAGCGAGACGTGAGCTCCTTCCTGCTCACCCATCAGGGCAGCGCGCGCTATCAGATGGCGGCCGAGTCGGCGACGCAGATCGGCTCGCTGATCGTGCAGGATGCCCGTCCGGTCGTTATTCTGACGACGTACGAAGCGCGCGTGTTCACCGACGTGGCGAAGCTGAAGCGGCTGATCGCGAAAGGGGAAGTGCGCTACGCCTTCCTGAACACCTACTGCGGCCGCGTGGCGTCGAAGGTGAACGCGGCCTGCTCTGAACCAGCGAAGTGGATCCGCGCGCACGGGACCGACGTCTCCCGGCAGGCCGGTCTCACCCGCCATAAGGTGCTGTGGCTGATGCCGGGTGCCAAGCCGTGAACGAGACCTCGTTGCACGAGCTGGCGGCGGCCGCGCGCGAGAGCGGGCGGATTGCGCTGGATACAGAGTTCATGGGTGAGGGGCGCTATCGAACGCTGTTGTGCCTCGTGCAGCTGGCGGTCGGCGGCGGCTCGACGAACGCACCTGAGCAGCGAATCGAGCTCGTCGATCCGCTCGCGGAGAACCTCGACGCGGCGCCGCTCGCGATGGTGCTCGCCGACCCCGCGGTGCAGGTGGTGGTGCACGCCGGGCGCCAGGACGTGGCGCTCATACGCCGGCGCTTCGACACGGACGTGGCGAACGTGTTCGACACGCAGGTCGCGGCCGGCTTCGCGGGGCTGGGGGCGCAGAGCTCCTATGAGTCGCTGCTGGCCGACCTGCTCGGCCTGCGGGTGAAGAAGAGCGCGAGCTTCACGCGCTGGGACGCGCGACCGCTGTCGGCCGAGCAGCGCGAGTACGCGCGCGAGGACGTCGTGCACCTGCTCGAGCTCGCGGCCGAGCTCGAGCGCCGCCTGGAGGAGTCGGGGCGGTTGCAGTGGGCGCGCGAGGAGTGCGAGCCGCTTGAGCGCTCGAGCGACGAGCGCGATCCCGAGCTGATCTTCGCGCGGCTGCCGCGCATCCGCGGGATGAGCCCCTCCTCGCGCCCGGTCGCGCGCACGCTGGTGGAGTGGCGCGAGCAGACGGCATCGCGGCACGACCGTCCCGTGCAGAGCGTGCTGAGCGACGCCGCGCTCGTGGAGATCGCCAAGCGCAAACCCTCCTCCAAGCGCGAGCTCGAGCAGATCCGTGGCGTCGGCGCCGGCGGCCAGCGGCGCACGGAAGATCTGCTCGAGGCGGTCAGAAGCGGGCGCCAGCGCCCGCTCGATCCCGCTCCGGCGGAGGAGCGGGGGGCTGCACCGCGGCCCGACGACGCACCGCTGGTCGCGCTCGCCGAGGCGCTGATTCGCGCGCGTGCGCGCGAATCCGGCCTCGCGTATGAGCTATTGGCCGCCCGAGCCGACCTGCAGGCGATCGTCGCGGCACACCGTGCCGGTGACGAGGAGGCGAACGTCCGTACTTTGCGCGGCTGGCGCCGAGAGCTGGTCGGAGCGGAGCTGCTAGAGCTGCTCGACGGCCGCCTGTCGCTGTCAGTCGGCAAGGGCAAGATCAGCGTACAACCGACACCCTAAAAGCGCTAATTTATTCAATATGATTATATACTTCGAACAATGGTAGGTACATCGAGATCACGATGAACCCCACCATCGAGCCGATCACGACGATCATGACGGGCTCGAGGATCGAGGTGAGGGCCTTGACCGAAGCCTCGACCTGGTCCTCGTAGAACTCGGCAACCTTGTCGAGCATCGAGTCCAGGGCGCCGGTTTCCTCACCGACGCCGACCATGTGCGAGACCATCGTCGGGAAGATCGGCGCCTTGGCGAGCGGCGCGGCGATCGTGCCACCGCGCTTGACCGAGGCGATCACTCCGTCCATCGCCTCTTCGATGGCGACATTGCCGCCTGTGCGTCCGGTGATCTCGAGCGCCTGCAGGAGCGGCACGCCGGCCGCGGTGAGCGAGGCGAGCGTGCGCGACCAGCGCGCGACCGCGACCTGCTGGACGATCGTGCCGATCTTGACGGGCAGGTGCAGACGGAAGTGATCCCACTGCGGCCTCCCCCAGGAGGACTTCTTCCACTTGACGAACAGGAAGAAGAACAGCCCGGTACCGCCGAACATCGCCCACCAGTAACCGGTGACCATGTGCGAGAGGAACACCGATACCTGGGTGAGCTTCGGCAGTTCGCCGCCGAATTCCTTGAAGACATTCTCGAACACGGGCACGAGAAAGGCGACGAGCGCCATCATCACGAGAACCGAGAAGGTGACGACGAGCGCGGGATAGACCATCGCCGATTTTAACCTGACGGCGCAGCGAGGCGTCCTTCTCGAGCTGGTTGGCGACGCGCACGAGCGCGTCCTCGAGCACACCGCCCATCTCCCCCGCCTGCGTCATCGCGACGAACAGCGGGTTGAAGACCTTGGGGTGGCGCGCCATCGAGTCGCTCAGCGGCAGGCCCGCCTCGACGTCCTTGCGCACGGCGACGATCGTTTCCTTCAGGAACTTGCTCTCGGTCTGCTCCTCGAGCACGTACAGCGAGCGCAGGATGCTCATCCCGGAGTTGATCATCGTCGAGAGCTGGCGCGCGAAGATCGCGAGCTCGGAGGCTTTGACGGACTTCAGGAAGCCGAGCTCGATCTCACGCGAGGCGCGCTTGTCGGCGATGTCGAGCACGATCAGCCCGCGCGCCTTCAGCTGGTCTGAGACGGCCTGCTTTGAGTCGGCGTCGACCTCACCGCGCGCCTTGACGCCGGCGAGGTCCATCGTCTTGAAGACATACGTGCTCATCCGCGCAAATCCCTAGGCGGCCGCGAGCGTGCCGGCGCCGAGCAGGCGCCTGAGCTCCTCGGGTGTGGCCGAGCGCGCCTCGGCGAGCTTCTGGGTGATCTGGCCTTCGCGCACGAGCGTCGCCAGCGACGCGTCCATCGTCTGCATGCCGACAGCTGAGCTGGTCTGCAGGACGGAGTAGATCTGGTGGGTCTTGCCCTCGCGGATCAGATTGCGGATCGCGGGGTTGGGGACGAGCACCTCGGTCGCGACGACGCGCCCGGAGCCGTCGGCGGAGGGCAGCAGCTGCTGGGTCATGATCCCCTGCAGCGCGACTGACAGCTGCACGCGGACCTGGCCCTGCTGGTGGGAGGGGAACACGTCGATGATGCGGTCGATCGTCTGCGCGGTGTCCTGGGTGTGCAGCGTGGCGAACACGAGGTGGCCGGTCTCCGCCGCGGTCAGCGCGGTCGAGATCGTCTCCAGGTCGCGCATCTCGCCGACGAGGATCACATCCGGGTCCTGGCGCAGGGCGGCCTTCAGCGCGTCGGCAAAGCTCTGTGCATCGGAGCCCAGCTCGCGCTGGTTGACGAGGCACTTCTTGTGCGCGTGCAGGAACTCGATCGGGTCCTCAATCGTCATGATGTGCTCCTCGCGCGTGCGGTTGATCTCGTCGATCATCGCCGCCAGCGAGGTGGACTTGCCCGAGCCGGTGGGGCCCGTGACGAGCACGAAGCCGCGCGGGCGGCGCGTGAACTCGTGCACGGTCGGCGGCAGGCCGAGCTCGTCGATCGAGGTCAGCCCGTAGGGAATCAGTCGAAAGGCCGCGCCGATCGCGCCGCGCTGGTAGTAGGCGTTGACGCGGAAGCGGGCGTGACCGGGAATCGAATAGGCGAAGTCGAGCTGCCAGTTGGTCTCAAGGCGTTGGCGCTGGTCGCCGGTGAGGATCGCGTAGACGATCTCGCGCGTGTCGGTGGAGGACAGCTTGGGATAGTCCTCGAGCGGGGTCAGCCGCCCGCGCACGCGGATCGTGGGGTGCGCCCCCGAGGCCATGTGCAGGTCGGAGGCGCGGCGCGAGACGACCTCCATCAGCAGCTCGGCGAAATCGATGTCCATGGCCCCCCATCGACAGCTGGACCGTCCGCCATTAGCGCCGCCATTCGCCGATCGTGAGGGCTGGACGAAGGTTCGACTTCGGGCGAGCCCTCGCGCGAGACACCACCAGCCGGCGCCCGAGCGAAGCGCGTGCGCGCACACGGGGGGTTTTCGATCCCGAGCAAGGTACGTCTTGCGACTGGAGCGCGTGGATCGACTCCTGGGCGCGTCGATCAACTACTACCGATCACCCGCGAGATCTCGGCGATCGAGGTGCGCCCCTGGCGGACCTTCTCGAGACCGTCGTCGCGCAGGCGGCGCATGCCCTCGCGGACGGCGACGTCGCGGATCGCCTCGGCGGGCGCGCGCTGCAACGCCAGCGTCTGGATCTCCGGCGAGACGCTCATCACCTCATACAGACCAAGCCGCCCGCGGTAGCCCGAGCCGGCGCAGCGCCGGCAGCCGGCGGGCTCGTAGGCCTCGAGGTCGACGAGCGCCTTGTAGCCGCTCTCGCGCAGCACCTCGGCGGGAAGGATCGTGCGGCGCTTGCACGCCGGGCAGAGCATGCGCGCGAGGCGCTGAGCGACGACGCAGTCGAGCGCCGAGGCCACGAGGAACGGCTCGATCCCCATCTCGACCAGGCGGGTGATCGCCGAGGGGGCGTCGTTGGTGTGCAGAGTGGAGAGGACGAGATGCCCGGTGAGGGCGGACTCGATCGCGATCTGCGCGGTCTCGCGGTCGCGGATCTCCCCGACCATGATCACGTCGGGGTCGGCGCGCACCATCGAGCGCAGACCCGCCGCGAATGTAAGACCGAACTTGGCGGAGACCTGCAGCTGGGTGAGCCCGTCGATTTCGTACTCGACGGGGTCCTCGACCGTGATGATGTTCTTCTCCGGCGTGTTTACGCTCTGCAGCGCCGCGTACAGCGTGGTCGACTTCCCCGAGCCCGTCGGTCCCGTGACGAGCACCGCGCCGTGGGTCTCCAGGCAGGCGCGCTCGAAGCGCTCACGGTCCATCTCGGCCATGCCGAGCTTGTCGAGCGACATCACGACCGAGTCCTTGTCGAGCACGCGCATCACAACCGCCTCGCCGTGGACGGACGGCAGCGTGACGACGCGCAGGTCGACGTGGCGCCCGTCGACCGCGAGCCCGACGCGGCCGTCCTGGGGCAGGCGCCGCTCGGCGATGTTCAGCTCGGCCATGATCTTCACGCGCGAGATCGCACCGGCCGCCATCCGGCGCGGGACGGTGGTGACATCGTGCAGCACCCCGTCGACGCGGAAGCGCACGCGCAGCTCGCGCCCGTCGGGCGCCAGGTGCACGTCGGAGGCGCCCTGCTCGACGGCCTGGGCGACGATCTGGTTGACGAGCTTGATGACGGGCGCGTCCTCGGCGGTCTCGTGCAGATCGACGACCTCGCCGCCGCCTTCGAGCTCCTCGAGATGAGCCGCGCCGTCCGGCTCGCCGACGACATCCTCGAGGCGGTCCAGGCGCGAAATCAGCGTCGCGATGTCCTCCGGGGGCGCGACCGCGACGCGCACCTCATAGCCGGTCATGATCGCGATGTCATCGACCGCAAGCACGTTCGACGGGTCGGCCATCGCGACGAGCAGCGTGCGCTTGTCGGCGAACGCGACCGGCACCGCCTGGTAGCGCTTGGCGGCGGTGGTGCTGACGAGGTTCGCGGCGCCCATGTCGACCGAGAACACGCCGAGGTCGAGATGGTCGAGCCCATAGCGCTCCGCCAGTGCGCGGGCGAGACCGTCATGGGTGAGCGCGCCCCGGTCGAGCAGCACGCGCTCGGGCGTCAGCCCGGACCCGCGCGAGGCCTCCAGCGCGTCCTCGACCGCCGCGCGCGAGACGAGGCCCATGTCGGCGATCACGTCGGTGAGAAAGCGCGGCGAGGAGCCGCGGCGCGAGGGAGTCGTGACGCCCGTCCACTCGCCGCCCTGCGGCGCGATCTCCCTACGGTGCTCGTCACTCTCGATCTCGACCTCCGCTTCGGCGCTTTCGACCTCGACGGCGGCCTCGGCGCTCTCGATCTCGACGTCCGCCTCGGCACGCGCGATCTCGACGTCCGCCTCGGCACGCGCGAGGAAGCCCAGACCGCCCCCCTCCTCCAGACGGCTGCGCTCTTGCAACTCGTCTCGCTCCTCCAGCTCGACCTCAGGCTCGGCGTCCATGCCAAAGATCGAGTGCAGGTCCGGACCGGTGTGCTGAGGTACGTCGCTCATCGTCCGCGCCGTAGGAGAATCTCAGTTATTCGGGGCGCGAAGCGCCGCACGCATGACCTCGAGCGGCGGCTTGCGGCCAGTCCACAGCTCGAAGCTGAGCGCGCCCTGCGCGAGCAGGATCTCGAGGCCGTCGAGCGTGCGCGCACCGTGCTCTGCCGCGGCGGCGAGCAGCTGGGTGGATCCGGGGCGGTAGACCATGTCGGCGACATACGAATAGCTACCGACCTGATCGAACGTCAGCCCGAGTAGGTTGAGCTCCTCCCGCTCACTGGCCGACCGTTCTACGCGCCCTAAAGCCTCCGGCGGGAGCGGTTCCCCACCCTGCGCGGGGCGCGCCTCCGGCGACGGTGCCCCACCCGGCGACAGGGCCCCACCCGGCGAGAGGATCGCCTCCGGCGACGGAGTCAAGCCCACCGATGTGCAGTTGACGAGCAGATCGGCCGGAACGGGAGCGCGGACTGGCCGCGCCCCGAGCTCGCGCGCGAGCCGCTCGGCACGCTCGGGCGTGCGATTCCACACCGAAATCTCGCGCGCGCCCGCCTCGCGCAGGGCCCACACGGCGGCACGCGCGGAGCCGCCCGCTCCGAGCACGAGCGCGCTGGTCCCGCGCAGCTCCAAGGCGAGCGCGGCGATCAGCCCCGGAGCGTCGGTGTTCTCCGCGGCGATCCCCCCGCCGGGAGCGAACGTGAGCGTGTTCGCCGCACCGATCGCGACTGCGGCCGCGCTCGCCTCGCTCGCCAGCGCGAGCACCGCCTGCTTGTGGGGAATCGTCACGTTTGCGCCGGCGAAACCGGCCGCTCCCAGCCCGCGGGTCGTCTCGTCGAGGAGCTCCGGCGGCACCGGCAGCAGCTGGTAGCGCCAGCCCTCCATGCCGAGCGCGGCCAGCGCCGCGTTGTGGATCGCGGGCGAGCGGCTGTGCGCGACCGGCCAGCCGAGCACGCCCAGACGTGATCGCGGAGCGGAAGAACCGCCCATTACGTGTGTTTGCAGGTCGGTGGGTGTCCGCCGTTGCGCTTGACCGCCGCCTGATAGGCGGCGGCGTCGCGTTCGAACTGTGTGTAGGTGTTCGAAAACGCCTGCTCACCGCAGCCGTCGGCGGCGGCCACGTAGTAGAGGTAGGGGACGTGCGCGGGATGGGCAGCCGCTTCGATCGAGGCCATGCCGGGATTTGCGATCGGGGTCGGGGGCAGCCCTTTGTGCAGGCGGGTGTTGTACGGCGAGTCGATGTGCAGTTGCGCCTCGGTCAGTTCCTGGGCGTAGACGGGAATTTGTTTCTGCAGCTCTACCGCGTAGTAGATCGTCGCGTCGATGCCGAGCGGCATGCCTTCACGCAGCCGGTTGTAGATGACCGCCGCGATCAGCGGCCGGTCGTGCGCCGTCCGTGCCTCGCGCTCGACCATCGAGGCGACCGTCAACAGCTGGTATGGCGTTACGCCCAACTCGTGCGCACGACGGACGTCCTCGACGCCGAAGCGCTGTTTGAACGCGAGCAGCTGCTGTCCGACCAGGCGGCCGGCGGGGACGCCGGCCGCCATTTCGTAGGTCGCGGGGAAGAGGAAGCCTTCGAGGTCAGCCGTGGAGCGTGGAGCGCCGTAATGCATGGGGTTGAGCAGCGAGGAGTGGGTCGACGCGGCCAGATAGCTGCCGGTGAGATCGTCTTCGCGGGCGAGGGGGGCGACCTGCAGGCGCGTGAAGCCCTCGGGAATCGTCACCTTTACGAGGATCGCCGCGGGCGGCCCCTTACTCAACGCGGCGATCGCGGCGGAGTAGCTCATGTCGCGCTCGAGCTGGAAGCGCCCGGAGCTCAGCTCGCCCCGCTTGCCGCTCAAGGACGCGCGCAGCTCGAAGAAGAACCCGGAGGAGACGACCCCGTCGCGGGCGAGGATCGAGCCAATCGCGCTCGAGCTCGAGCCCTTTGGTATGTCGACGATGACTTTGCCGTGTCCTGCGCCCGCGAACGGCTGAAACAGCGATAGCAAAAACCACACCGCGACGATCGCGACAGCCAGCGCCAGCAGCGCGCAGGCACGCGCGCGCGTCAGCCTGCGCGCACCCTGCTCTCGTTTGCGAGCGGAAGCACGGTGCTCGCGTAGCCGGTGGCGGCGGTGCTCCAGCAGCATGTCTCGATTCCCCCGGGACGGCGGGGAGAGCGGTTTTGGCGCCTCCAGCGGTGCAGGCGGCGGGATCGGCGACTCAGCGACGTTCGGCGACTCGGGCTCAACTGGAGTCCCGAAAGCCTCCTCGGTGTGACTCGACTCGGGGGCGGGGGGGTCGAGCGCCGGCGGAGCCTCGGGCGGGGTTGCAGCCTCGGGCGGGGTTGCAGCCTCGGGCGGAGTCGCAGCCTCGGGAGGGATTGCAGCCTCAGGCGGGATTGCAGCCTCAGGCGGAGTCGCAGCCTCAGGCGGAGTCGCAGCCTCGGGCGGGATTGCAGCCTCGGGCTGCCTGCCAGCCTGTTCGGCGCGCCGGCGGGCACGTTCTTCGCGGGCGCGCTCGCGTTCTTCTTCGGTGCGTTCGCCCGCCATACGTGTACGACCCTAACGAACCACTTGAGAACCTGTCTCAAACATCCGGCCTGCCCGATGTCCCTCGCGCTTGGGCTGAACGCAACGGGACGGCCATCACAGATCACCCGCACGAACCACCAGAACGCGCTTCGCCGCCCGTGACGCCCAGCTTGGTCCATGAACACCCCGGACCGCACCGACCTGGCTTGAGACAGGTTCTAGCGCGATCGGGCCGTCAGCCAGCCCTCCAGCAGATGCGCTGCGGCGCGCGAGTCCTCGCTTGCGATCGACGTGCCCCCCATACGCTCGGCGATCCGTGTAGTGAAGCGCTCGTCGTGCATCTCCACCGGCACCTCTTCGCCGAGCCGCAGCGACAGCCGCTGCGCAAACTCGCGCGTCTCGCGCGTCTGTGCGGTGTCTCCCCCTTGCAGCGACAACGGCAGCCCGACCACTACCCTTTCGACGTCCCGTTCGCGCACGAGCTCGATGATCGTGTCGAGACCGCGCCGGGTGCCCGGTCGCGAAATGGCCTCGATCGGCGTGACGATCGTGCCCGAGGGATCGCTGAGCGCACAGCCGCAGCGAGCGCTGCCGTAGTCGAGCGCCAGCACCCTCATCGGCGCTTCGTTTCCCTGATGCCAAGTCGCTCGCGGCATCACATCAGCTCTCAAGCGCTACCGCGATCGCCGCTCGGGCCGCGGCGATCGCCTGCGGCAGCTTCTCCGGATCGCGTCCCCCCGCCTGGGCCAGCGTGTCGCGTCCCCCGCCCCCACCGCCCACGACTTCCGCCGCGACCTTCACCACGGTCCCGGCGCGAACGCCGCGCTGCACGAGTGCCGGCGGAATGCCGGCACTCAAGTACACCCGGCCATCGATGGCTGTCCCGAGCACGATCGCCGCGCCGGGAAGCTTCGCCCGCAAGCGGTCGACGAGAGTCAGCAGCGCCTTGGCGCCGGGGACGTCCACCGTCGCCAGCAGCGCCTGCGCCCCCGCGATCTCCTCCATGCCGGCAAGGAGCTCTTGGACGTCCAAGCCACCTCCGCCGGCGGCGCTCGCGTCGCGCCCCCCCTCCTCGAGCGCTTTCTCCAGCTGCTTGCGCTCCTGCTCGCGCGCACGCGCCTTCTGCGGCACATCCTCGATACGTGTGCGTAGTACCGTCGCGACCTCTCCCAACAGGCGGTCGTGCGCGCGCAGCCTCGCGACGGCCGCAGGCCCTGTGAGCGCCTCGATCCGCCGCACGTTCGCCCCGCTCGAGGTCTCGCCGACCACTATGAAGGGCCCGATCTCGGCAGTGCTGCGCACGTGCGTGCCGCCACACAGCTCGCGTGAGTGCTCGCCCTCTCCGATCTGCACCATCCGCACCACCTCGCCGTACTTCTCGCCGAACAGCGCCATCGCGCCGAGGCGCTTGGCCTCGTCAAGAGTAGTCGTAATCGGACGGACGGAGTCGTTGCGCGCGACCCACTCGTTGACGCGATCCTCGACGTCGCGCAACTCCTGCTCGCTCAACGCCTGACCGTGGCTGTAGTCAAAGCGCAGCTTGTCCGGACCAACATAGGAGCCGGCCTGGCGCACATGGTCTCCCAGACGCTCGCGCAGCGCGGCGTGCAGCAGGTGTGTGGCGGTGTGGTTGCACTCGACGGCGTGTCGGCGTGCGCGGTCCACACGCGCGATCACCGGCTGCTCGGGCCGCAGCGATCCCTCTTCTACGACGACCGCCAGCGCCTGATCCTCGCCGAGGCGAAACACCTCCTCCACGCGCGCGCGGCAGTCGCCGGCGGCGCATTCAATCGTGCCCACGTCTGAGACCTGGCCCCCCCCGGCAGCGTAGAACGGCGACTCGGAGAGCTTGACCAGGAAGCGCTTACAGCTGGACGCGGACACGAGCTGCCCGGAATCGCCCGTGACGGAGATCTCCGGGATGAGCACGGCGGAGCCGTTCACCGCGACGGGATGCACAGCTCCAATCATCGTCTGTTGATTCTCGGTCTCATATCCCGTGAAACGCGTCTGAAAGCCGCTCTCGCCGGCGAAGGCGCTCGCCGCTGCCCGCTCGCCCCCGGCGCCGGGGCCGGCGCCGCGAGCGCTCGCCCGGCCGCGCGCGCGCTGCTCGTCCATCAAACGCTCGAAGTCGCCCTCGATCGTGAGCCCCTCCTCGCCGAGCAGCTCGCTGGTCATCTCGTAAGGAAAGCCGCAGGTGTCGTGCAGGCGGAACATCTCCTCGGCCGCCACCGCCGTGCGGCCGGCCGTGTGCGCCTGCTCGATGTGGCGGCGCAGAGTGATCATGCCCTGCGCGAGCGTGCGCCCGAAACCCTCCTCCTCGGCGGCCGTCCACTCGGCGATCGCGGCCGCCTGCTCGCCCAGCTCCGGGTAGGCGCAGCCCATCAGCTCGGTGACCCGCTCGGCGTAGCGCGGCAGGAAACCGGGGTCGAGCTCGAGGGCGAGACCCTGCTGAATCGCACGGCGCATCACCCGGCGCAGCACGTATCCGCGGTCCTCGTTCGACGGCACCACGCCGTCGGCGATCAGGAATGCCGTCGCACGGGAGTGGTCGGCGAGGATGCGCAACGAGCGGTCGGTCGCGAACGACTCGCCGTAGCGCCGGCCCGACAGCTCCTCCCCGAGCTCGATCAGCGGCGCGAACTGATCGGTCTCGAACACCGAAGCCTTCTCCTGCAGGATTGCCGCCATGCGATTCAGCCCGAGGCCGGTGTCGATGTTGTTGACCGGCAGCGGCCTCAGGGACGAGCTCTCCCCGGCGGCGCCCGGCCGCTGGTCGTATTGCATGAACACCAGGTTCCAGTACTCGAGAAAACGCTCGTTCTCGCCCCCGGGCAAATCCTCGGCGTAGCCGTGCTCGACGCCGCGGTCGACGTAGAGCTCAGAGCACGGCCCGCACGGCCCGCTGGGGCCTGCCTGCCAGAAGTTCTCAGAGCGCGGGCATTCGACGATTCGCTCGCGCTGCACGCCGGCTTCTCGCCAGAGGGCGATCGCCTCCTCGTCGGGCCCGAGCCCGAGGCCCTCGTCGCCGCCGAAGACCGTCACCCAGATCGAATCCTCGGAAAATCCGAACACCTCGCGCGAGAGCTCCCACGCGAACGCGATCGCCTCGCGCTTGAAGTAGTCGCCGAAGGAGAAGTTGCCGAGCATCTCGAAGAATGTCAGGTGCCGGGCGGTGTTGCCGACGTTGTCGATGTCGACCGTACGAAAGACCTTCTGGCAGCTGGTCAGCCGCGAAGCGAGTGGTGTTTCATGGCCGAGAAAATAGGGCTTCAACGGGTGCATGCCCGCGACCGTCAGCAACGCGGAGGGGTCGTGCGCGGAGGGCACGAGCGACGCCGACGGTATGCGCGTGTGGCCACGCTCTGCGAAGAAGCTCAGATACCGCTCGCGGATCTCGTCAGAGGTCATCGTGCGCTGATATTAGGGTCTTGGAAGCTGTCTCAGCCCCCGCCCGGCACATCCGGCGATTCGCCCCCCGAGAGCAGGCGATCTCATCAGCTCACGGTCCCGTGACCGACGAGCAGCTCGCCTGCGTACAGACACGCGAGCTGACCTGGCGCCGTGCGCTCGGCCGGCTCCGCCAGCTCGACCTGCGCCCGCGCGTGGCGCCCGGAGTCGAGCGCCGAGGACAGGCGGCAGGGGAACGTGCGCCCGTGCGAACGTACGCGCACGCCGTCGACACAGCCTCCGTGGCGGTGGAGCGTCACGTCGCGCACGGGGATCTCGCGCGCAAGGAGCTCCCCACGGGGACCGACCGTAACGGTGTTCAGGCGCGTGTCGGTCGCGAGCACGTACAGCGGAGCGCCGCCGCCGAGCCCGAGCCCGTGGCGCTGTCCAACGGTAAAGCTGTGGGCGCCGCCGTGCTCGCCGAGCACGGTTCCGTCCCTGTCGAGAATCGGCCCGGGTCGCGCGCCGAGAGAGCCGTGGCGCTCCAGGAACGCCTTCTGACGGGTGCCGGCCAGAAAGCACAGATCTTGCGAGTCGCGCCGGCGCGCCACCTTCAGGCCTGCCTCGGCGGCCAGTGCGCGCACCTGGGGCTTGCGCATGCCACCCAGAGGAAAGCGCAGACGCGCGAGCGATGCGGGCGCGAGCGCGGCAAGCACGTAGCTCTGATCCTTGTGCTCGTCCGCGGCGACGCGCAGCAGCGCCCCGTCATAGACGCGGGCGTAGTGACCGGTGGCAAGCGTCGGCGATCCCAGCCTGCCGGCGAGCTCGAGCATCGCGTCGAGACGGACGTTCCCGTTACAGCGCACGCACGGGTTCGGGGTCAGGCCCGCGGCGTGGTCTGCGAGCCAGCGGTCGACCACGCCCGCGCGGAACTCGGCACGCAGGTCGATCGAGAGATGAGCCATACCCAGACTGTGGGCAAGCTCGCGCGCCCCGCGCACCGCCTGCGCCGAGCAGCAGCTGAGATCGCCGTCGTTCTCGGGGTCCGACCACAGCTCGAGCGTGACTCCGACCGCCTCCGCCAGGCCGTCCTCCGCGGCGATCAGCAGTGCCGCCACCGCGCTGTCGACCCCGCCGCTCATCGCGACAAGCGTCCGTCCCTGCACCGTGGCAAGCCTCGCACGCTCGCGCACGGCGGCGCCGAGCGCGCGGTGCAGCGCGTCGCTCGCGAGCTCGGCCGCGTGACGCTTGGCAGCGCTCAGCCCGCCCAGCTCGGATGCGATCCGATCGGCGCCGATCCGCGCGGCCTGCAGCAGCGGGGCGCCGCGCAGCAAACCGACCGTGGCGCTCCCCGCGGCGATGCTCGTGCCGCAGCCGCTCGCGTCGAAGCCGGCATCTGCGATCGTGCCCGACGGACTGTCCGGGTCGATCGCCAGCGAGATCCGGATCAGGTCGCCGCAGGCGGCCCCGCCCGCGGCGCCGGTGGACGCGGCGGCGGGCGTATGTCCGCGTCCGCGCGGGGCTTGCAGATGATCGACCAAGGCTTCGACGCTTCCCACCCGGTCGAGTTTAGGGTTCCCGGCGCCCGCCTCCCGCGAGTACCTGATGTTCGCCTCCTGCGACTACTTGACGTTTGCCTCCTGCGACTACTTGACGCTCGCCTCCTGCGACTACTTGACGCTCGCCTCCTGCGACTACTTGACGCTCGCCTCCTGCGCTTCGCCGATCGCCTGCTCGATCGAGAAGACGTCGGTCAGCCCGGTCAGCGTGGTTGTCTGGCCGCCCTTGCCGACGATCAAGATCGTCGGCGTCTCGTCGACCTGAATCGTACGCGTGATCGACCCGAACGAGCCGACCTGATCGGCGTTGGCGTCGCGTACCGCGATCTTCGCGCCGAGCGCGTGGCCGACCGTCTGCAGTTCGTGCTGCACCGTCCGGTCGACCGCCGCCTTGGAGTTCCAGAAGAGGATCGTGACGATCTTGCCCTGCTTCAACTCGGCTTCCACGCTCGCCTGCGTGTTCGGCGAGGAGCTGCGGGTCTTGGACGCCGCGCCGGTCGTGCTCGGCTTGCTGAGGGTCGCTCGTGCAGCCGCATGAGAGGCCGTATGAGATTCACCGCGGGCAGGATGTTTCGTGACGGCGCCCTTCGACGGACGCGCGTGCGTAGTCGAGCCTGCCGTTTGGGCGAGAGTCGCGCCGGAGGTAGACGTACTGGACGTTCGCGCGGCGCTGGATGCTTCGGCCGACTCTGCTTCGACCTGCTTGGCATTCTGCTGCGAGCTCGCGACCGCCCCATGCGCCTTTGCGATCGCGCGCGTCAAGCCCGTGAGGCCCGGTACGGGACCGGTGTAGACGTGCGTCGGCGCGGCCGCCGCCTTCGCCTCGCTTGCGGCCGTGGGTGCAGGGGTCGAGGCGGCCGGGGATGAACCGGCGCCGCCGGTGCTCGCGGTCGTGTGTCCGCGCAGGGCGAGGAACCACACGACCACCAGCAGCCCCAGCGCTAGCAGGGCGATCTGGTAAGGACGAGAAAGTCGGGTCATTGTCCCTTCTTTCGGCAAGTTGGCCCCGCGAGTTGAGCCGCGCAAAACGCGTTGGACGAGAGCGAGTGACTCAGATGCTGCGCAGGCCCTGCAGAACGGCGTGTGTAGCCGTGTTCGTGGCGATCGTCTGTTGTTCGCCCGCCTGCATGTCCTTCAGCACCGTCTCGTGTGGCGCGACGATCGCGACGTAGCGGGCTCCGAGGGCCTTCGCGTAGGCGAGCTGGCCTTTCAGTGATCTTCCCGCCAGCTCCATCCGAGCCGCGAGCCCGGCCGAGCGCGCCTCGCCCAGGAGCGCGAACGCGGCGGTGCGCGAGCTCCGGTCCGCCAGCGCCACGAACAGCTCGATCGCCTCGGTGTGAGCAGGTGGCTGATCGCTCGCCAGAATGATCCGCTCGACCCCCGCCGCCCAGCCGATCCCCGGCGTCGCCGGACCGCCAAGCTGCTCGACCAGGCCGTCGTAGCGCCCGCCGCCACCGACGCCGCTCTGCGCCCCCAACGCATCGGAGGTGAACTCGAACACCGTGCGCGTGTAGTAGTCCAAGCCCCTGACAAGCGTTGTGTCGAGCTCATACGGAACATGGGCGACGTCCAACAGCTCACGCACCTGCTCAAAGTGCTCAGCGTCCTCCTTGCTCAGATGCTCGCTCAATCGCGGTGCGTCTTTCATCGCGCGGCGCGTGCCCTCGTGGTCGGAGTCGAAGGCGCGCAGCGGGTTCAACTCGATCCGGCTTGCCACCTCCGCGGAGAGGCTGTCTTCGTGCGCGCGCAGATATGCCTGCAGCCGCTCGCGATACTCGTTGCGACTCTCGCTGCTGCCGAGGCTCGACAGGCGCAGGCGCACCGCTCTGAGCCCGGACTCGGCGAGCAGCGCGTTCAGCAGCACGATCGACTCGGCGTCGAGCGCCGGGTCGTCGGAGCCGAGCGCCTCCGCACCGACCTGCCAGAACTGTCGGTAGCGCCCCGCCTGGGCGCGCTCGTGGCGGAAGAAGCTCGACAGGTACCACAGCTTCACGGGCTGGCGGCGCTTGTGCATGCCGTGCTCGACATATGCTCTGCACACCGGCGCCGTGCCCTCCGGGCGCAGCGTCAACGAGCGGCCGCCGCCGTCCTCGAACGTGAACATCTCCTTCTGCACGATGTCCGTCGACTCGCCCACCCCGCGTGCGAACAGCTCGGTCGCCTCGAACGCGGGCGTCTCGATCCGCTCGTATCCCGCGCCCTCCAAGATCGCCTGGGCGCTCCGCTGCAGCGCTGTGCGCGCGGCGGCCTGCTCGCCGAGCACGTCGAACGTGCCGCGCGGAGCTTTGAACTTGGGGTCTGGGCTCAACTTCCGGGTGCCGCCGCGCCCGTGGCGCTCGTTTCCGGCGCGCTCCTCACACGGGGGACGGAGACGCGCAGCTCACTGAGGAACGGGTTCGTGTCGCGCTCGCGCCCGAGCGTCGTGACACCCATATGACCTGGGTACACGGTCGTCTCCGCGGGAAATCGGTGCAGCAGCTCGCCGATCGAGCGCTCAAGCGTCGCCCAGTCGCCACCGGGTAGATCGACCCGACCGACCGAGCCGGCGAACAGCACGTCGCCGGACAGCAGCGCTCGCATCTGCGCCCGCTGCCCCTGTCCCGCCACGGCTTGCACCCCATCGCCCCCGGGCGCGGCGGGCGCAATCGCGTATGTGAGATGGCCGATGCTGTGGCCCGGCGTGAACAGCACCTCGATGTCGAGCCCTGCGAGGCTGAGTCGCTCGCCGCCGCTGAGCGTGTGGTCGGGTACGCAGTTCTCAAACGGCCCGAACCCGGGCGGTACCCAGCGCATGACGTCCGTCAGCATCACCTGTTCGGCCTCCGAGCAGTACACGGGCGCACCGGTCGCCCGCGCCACCGGCGCGAGCGCGCCGATGTGGTCGAAGTGGCCATGGGTGATCAGGATCGCCTCGATCTCGGCGCCCAGCGCCCGTGCCGCCTGCAGCAGCCGCTCGGCCTCTTCGCCGGGATCGATCATGACCGCCCGGGTCGCCGTGCCGTGAGCCCGTACGATGTAGGCGTTCTCTTGCACGGGCCCCACGGTGAATCCGCGCACGTCGAGACCGCTCACCGCTCGCTCCCCTGCCGCGCCCCGCGGGCGAACCGCCGTTGCCGTTGCGCAAGGCTCATCGCGCCACCGGCTTCCCGTTGCCGCCGGCCTCAGCTTTTTTGCGCTGCCGGCGCCTGAACATCCACAGGTCGGTGTAGTAGCTGACCAGCGTGTAGCCGACGAGCACGATCGGGAAAAGACCGATCGCCTTGTTGGACTGCTTGATCAGGAACAGGCTCACAAGCAAGAGCACGACGGTCGCCGCCATCGCACGGTAGAACGCGCCTAGCCACGTGGGCGGGCGGTCGCGTTTGTCGAGCTTCTTCTCCTTCGCCCGCGCCACGTCGGCGGCGTTGCCACCCTTCTCGACTCCCGTCGGCTTGCGTCCTGTGCGCCCGCGCGACTCGACGGCGCCGGCTGCATTGCCGCGGTGCTTGGTCTGGCGCTTGCGCTTGGTCTGAGCCATCGGCCTACAAGCCTACAAGGGTCCACGTCCCGAGATTGGCTATCCCGATGCGAATTCCAACGCGTTCTCGATCGTGTGGCGTACCGGATCGAAGCCGGGCAACGAGACGTCCTCGGGAAACCCCTCGAGCGCGGCCCGTGGCGCGAGGCCGACGAGCTCGACGTCCGCAACCTCGGCGTGCTTCCTGACCGCTTCGATCACGCGAGCCAGGGGCACCTCCAAGGGGCGCTCGACGTTCGTGGAAACCTGCGCCACACCGCCGTTCAAAGCCACGCCGATCGCGCGCACCCCGGACACCCCCTCGGCGCCACCCTCGCGGATCAGCGCCGCGATCACGCGCGCATCCGCGACCGTCGCCGGGACGGCGAGCCGCAGGTTGAAGGCAACCAGCGGCTCTCTTGCCGCCACCAGCGTCGCTCCGGCCGTCGGATGCAGCCGCGCGGGCCCGAAGTCCGGGCGCAGCTCGCCCGTCTCGATCCGCTCCCTCAGACGGGCGGGCCCGCCGCGGCGCAGCTCCGCGCGGGTGCGACCGCCGGAGAGCTCGCCATAGAGGAAGACCGGGATACCGAGCTCCTCGCCGATCCTGTCCGCCGCCACCAGCGCATGCGCGCACGCCAAGCCACGAGCGCGAGCGTCGAGGTAGACGAGCGGCGCGACGTCGAGTGCGCCCACGTAGGGATGCTCGCCGCGCTTGGCGCTCTCACCGCCACCCGCGGCCTCGGGGCCCGTCGGCGGACCGGTGCCGATCACGTCGATCCGCTCGGACGCCGCGCGGGCGCCGCGTACCAGCGCCTCTACCAGGGCGGCGGGCTCGCCGGCGAGCGTGAACACCGAGCGGTGGTGGTCGCCATCGCGATGTACGTCGAGCAGGCGCACCTGCGCAGTGGCGCTCATCGCCTCGCCGGTCACCAGATCGGGACGGGCATCAGGGTCGTCGCCCTGGCCGGTGCCAGTGCCGGTGCCGGCCACGGTGCCGGTGCCGTGGCCAGCCCCGCAAGCACAGCTACCCGGACGGACCCGGCCATCAGCCCCGGCGAACGCTGCGGCGACAGCGGCGATCGTCCGCTCGTCACGGCCCTCCGAGACGTTGGGCACGGCAAGCATGAGCGGCGGCTGCATCGCTTACAAGGCTAAACTGCGCAACCCCGCCGGAGTAGCTCAGTCGGTTAGAGCAGCGGAATCATAATCCGCGTGTCGGGGGTTCGAGTCCCTCCTCCGGCATTGCCGCAATGCCACTAACCAAGCGATTTTGACTGTATCAGGGGGTGCCGACGGGGCATCTTAATTTCCCCACTGATTTCCCCAGGGGGCGTCGCGCGGGCGTGGAAGGCCGGAATTAGCTCCCCTACAGACGGACAAGGAAGACCGAATTGACCCAGACAAATGCCGTCCAACTGAAAGCCGAGCTTGACGCCGGGGAGGAGATCCTGCGTACGGCAACGCTTGCCCGCCTCGCCTACGACGGAGTCGACGGCACGCCGCGCGTGATCCCGATCGGCTTCCTCTGGACCGGCCAGGCGGTGGTCCTCGCCACGCACCCGACCGCGCCGAAGATCGCGGCGCTCCGTGCCCGGCCGCGGGTGGCGCTGACGATCGACACCCCGAGCCCGGCGCGCTCTGTGCTGCTGCGCGGCGAGGCCGAGATCGAGGTCGTCGACGGCCCGGTGCCGGAGTACCTCGAGGCAGCGGCGAAGTCGATGGAGGGCGAGGACCTCGCCGCATTCGAAGAGGCCTGCCGCGAAACCTACGACCGGATGGCGCGGATCAGCATCGTCCCCGACTGGGCGCGTTACTTCGACTTCGGCGCCGGCCGCTTCCCTGGCTTCCTCCGCGAGCTGACCTCCAAGGACTGAGGCGGAGCTGGTAGTGGGCGAGTTGTGCGCACGGGAAACTCGAGGCTTCCACCCGCAAGCGGACGGACGTCTTCGTACTCCTTGTCCGGAAAAAACGTGCGGAATGAAGGACCGGTGGTCCATACGCGCGCCTGTGACACGCTCCCAAGCCAGCGGCCAGAGTAGCTCGGATCCCTGCTGCACCATGAACTGACACTCGAGCGCCGCACAGCCAGAACGCCTCCTCGAACACTCCGTCCCGACTCACCAGACGTCCGGTCTCTATGGGCAGTTTGAGATCGCCGTCGGCGGCACGGCGATGTTGAGCGAGACGTCCGCTGCGAAGGGCGACGCGCGACGCCGCCACCAACTACGACGCCCCTAAAAGCGATCCGACTAATATTTGACGTGTGCTTCGGCTTCGGTGTAGGCAGCGCCTTCTTCTACCTTGAGCTTCAGTACGGCTTCGCTCGTCCCGGACGCGGGGCTCGTGTATTCGAAGAACGTCGCCGATTCGGCGAGGCCCGAGGCGGGGATGCTGAGGCCGGTCGCGTTCGTGAGCGTGCCTTCGCCGCTGGTCTTTTCGACCTTCGCCTTGCTGGCGGCGCCGAGGTTGCTCACGACGTTCCCGTATTTGTCGGTGACGGCGGCGTGAGCGGTGAACTTCTTGCTGTTGGTGATGCTGCTCGTCGTGCAGGCAAAGAGGCAGGTCCCTTCGATTTTGCCGACGGTTACCGCGGCGTGAGCCCAGGCGAAGCGTTCCGCGGCGGCTGCCTTGACGGCGAACGATCCTGTGACGCCCGCTACCGCGGCGCCTTCTTTGACTTTGAGCGTCGTGGTCTGGGCGTCGTAGAGCTTGATCGCCGTGGCGGTGCCCACGCCTTCGGTGAACGTGACCGTCGTCGCCGTGGACGGGTATTCTGGCGCCTGGCCGCTGGGCGAGCTCGCGGGTTCGCTGAAGGTGAGCGTCTTTGCGCCCGCGTAGCTCGTGGTCAGGTTGCCCCATTCGTCGGTGGCTGTCAGCGTCGCGCTGAACGCGACGCCCGCTTCCTGTTCTGACGGGGTTGGCACGGTGAGCTTTTTAGTCGCGGCCGCTTTGACCGTGAACGAGCCCGTCGCGCCTTCGATCGTGCCTTCGGTCGCTTTCAGCGTAGTGCTCTGGGCGTCGTACAGTTTGATCGAGGCCGTGCCCGCGCCGGCCGCGAACGTGACCGTCGCCGGGTAGCTGGGCGCCTGGCCGCTGGGCGCGTTGGCGGGTTCGCTGAACGTGACCGTCTTCACGCCCACGTAGCTTTTCGCGATGTTGTGCCAAGCATCCAGGGCGGTCATGGTCTCGTTGAAGGCGATGCCCGCGGTCTGTGCGGCGATCACCGGCAGGCTGAAGCTGGCGGCGGCGGCCGCCTTGACGGTGAAGGCAGCCGAGGCGCCTTCGATCGTGCCTTCTTTGACTTTGAGCGTCGGGCTCTGGGCGTCGTAGAGCTTGAGTGCGGAGGCCGTCCCCACGCCTTCGATGAACGTGACCGCCGTCGCCGTGGACGGGTATTCGGGCGCCTGCCCACTGGGCGCGTTGGAGGGGCCGCTCCAGGTGAGCGTCTTTGCCCCCGCGTAGGAGGTCGTGATATTGGCGTATTCGTCGGTGGCGGTGAGCGTCACGTTGAACGCGACGCCCGCTTCCTGTTCTGCCGGCGTCGGCACAGTCATTTTCTTGGTCGCGGCGACTTTTACGGTGAGGCTCGGCGAGGTGCCTTCGAGCGTGCCTTCCTTCGCTTTGACCGTTGTCGTCTGGGCGTCGTACAGTTTGATCGCGGCCGTGCCCGCGCCCGCCGTGAACGTGACGCTCGCGGGGTAGCTGGGCGCTTTTCCGTTGGGCGAGCTCGCGGGTTCGCTGAAGGTGAGCGTCTTCGAGCCCGCGTAGGTGCTGACCGTGTTGTTGCTCGCGTCCTTCGCGGTGATCGTGAGGTTGTCGGTTTCGCCGGCGGTGGGCGTGGTGCTCGCGGCTCCGACCTGAAAGTGAGTGACCGGCCCGAAGGTGACACTTACCGATTTGGCTGTGCTCGTCGCCGTCCAGCTGCGCCACATCGCCGTGACCGTATATTCGTGCGTGCCGATCGCTACGCCCGTGTCAGTGCAGCTCGTCGCGGTCGAGGGAGAGCTCGAGCTCGGACAGCCGCTGCTGGGCGCTCCGCCGTCACGCGTTACGTAGTATTCAACCGTGCCGCTTGAGGGTGCCGCGACGGCCGACCACGTGAGTGCGACCGTCCCGGCGCCCGCTGTGGCGCTCGAGATCGTGGGCGCGGAAAGCGTCGCCAGGCTCGCCGACGCGCTGGCTTCGCCCGCGTTTGACCAGTACGCGAACGCGCCGGCGCAAAGCAGGCCCAGCGCCATGACGCTCAGCGCAATCACGGTCGTGGTCGCGATTTGCCGCCGCTTACTGAGCCAGTTCGGTCTCATCAGGGCTCCCCGTCGGTGGGGCGACGCCCGGTCGTGGCCGTCGCCCCTGCCTTTGGGTAGCTGCTGCGCTCGTCCGCTAATCCAATCTGGTTAGGAAGCTTTGTACTTGAGCGTGACCGAAGCGCCCTTGCACGCGTTCTGATTGACCGTGGCTTCTTCTTTCATTTCCAGATGCACGGTGTATTCCTTTGTTTCGCCGTGCGCGATCAGGACTTTCGGTTCCTGCGAAGCGGGAGTGACAGCGAACCATTCCTTTTTGCATTCCGCCGCAGAGGTTTTTTCGACTTCCGCTTCCAGCTTGGTCAGGTACTCGGACTGATTGGCGTCTTTGTCCTTGACTTTTACCGTGACCACGGGGTTGGCGCCGGGGTAGAGTCCTTCGACCGCGGCACTGCTGACTTCGAACGAGGCGCTGGCGTAGTTCGCTTTCACTTCGCCAGTGCCTTCCCCGGAGCTCGTCCAATAGGCGAACGCGGCCGCGGTCATCGCCAGGATGACGACGCCGACACCGAGCGCAAGGCGCTTCTTCTTAATGTGCAAAATACGGGACATCTGAGACGAGCTCCTTTCTAGCTTCACAGAATCTGCCGGGCGGCTGGGCGGTCTACGGGAGACCCCTGGCTTTGCGAGCCCGCCTCGCGACGGGTGTGCCTTTTTTCCACTCGCGACCCGGCGCCCCGTGAAAGCGGAGCTAGTCGCACCCCCCATATCGGCCGGGACGCAGGCAGGCTTTAGCGCCGGACACCGCGGGCCTTTAGCACGCGGGGCCGCATCGAACAAACGTCCAGCGTGGCCGCCTAGGACACCGGTGTGGTCCACAAATTTTGCACCCAGCCGAGCAGCCGACATGAACGGGCCGAAGCCGCTCACGCTGCTTGCTTCTGTCGCTTGCGACAGGCCCGTCCGGCCGAAATGCGCCCGCGGGCTTATTCGAGGCGATGGCGGAATGCATAAGCTTGCTTGGGAGGTGTTTGGGGGCTGGACGATCCAGCCCCCAAAGTGGATCGGCGCGGCCGGCCAGGAGCCTCAATCGCCGCTGTCGATTACCGGTGCCTGGTCGTCGACATCGATTGAGACTCGCTTGGGCTTGCGCTCCTCGGGCTTGGGAACAGCCACCTCAAGCACTCCGTTCCTGAAGCGCGCCTGGACCCCCTCCGGATCTATCCCTTCCGGCAGGGTAAGTGAGCGCGAGAAGCGCCCAGAGGCGCGCTCGATGCGAAAGTAGCCGTCCTTGCGCTCCTCATGCTCGGACTTGCGCTCGCCGGAGATGGTGAGCATATTGTCCTGCAGCTCGATGTTCACGTCCTCCTTCTCTACTCCTGGGAGATCGGCGCGCAGAACGAAATGGTCGTTCTTCTCGACCAGGTCCATGGCCGGAATCCAACGCCGGGGGTCGTTGCCGTTGCCGGCGCCACCACTGTCGAAGGCAGCTCCGAACAGCCGGTTCATCTCTTGCTGGATCGTCTGAAGCTCGCGTGCCGGCTCCCACCGAATAAGGGCCATTGAATACACCTCCAAATGATCGTAGGCTTTGGTCGATCATAGGATCTAAGTGTAAGTCTGTCAAGTTTTCTGAGTGGGAAGCCTAGCGGCGGGGCCGTCCCTCCAAAGGAGGCGCCGGCGGCGCTTATCGCGGATTCCTCTCCCCTGCCCGCCAAGCCTCGCGATCTTCTCCTGGGGCCCTACCGAACTTCCGGACGCGTGTAGTAGCGTGCCCGCAATGAGCGACCCGACCGGCGGACAGAGCGAGCCCCAGGCGCGATGGACGGCGGTGGACGACTACGTCACCGGCCTGCTCGTCTCCCAGGACGCGGCGCTCGAGCAGGCACAGCGGGCGAGCGCCGAGGCCGGGCTGCCGCCGATCGCGGTCACGCCGAGCCAGGGGAAGCTGATGGAGCTACTCGCGCGCGTGCAGCACGCACGCACGATCCTCGAGCTCGGCACCCTTGGCGGCTACAGCACGATCTGGCTGGCACGAGCGCTGCCCCCCGGTGGGCGTCTTGTCACGCTGGAGGCCGAGCCCAGGTATGCAGAGGTCGCCCGTGCGAACATCGAGCGGGCGGGCTGCGGCGAGGCCGTCGAGCTGCGCGTCGGGCCGGCGCTGGAGAGCCTGCCACGACTCCACGAGGAAGGCGCCGGACCGTTCGACCTGGTGTTCATCGACGCCGACAAGGCAAACAACCCGGGGTACCTCGAATGGTCACTTAAGCTGTCGCGGCCCGGCACGCTGATCGTCGTCGACAACGTCGTACGCGACGGCGCGATCCTCGATCCCGCCGCCTATGACCCCGAACGCGGCGACCCGCACATTCGCGGCGTGCGCCGGTTCTACGAGATGCTCGCCGCCGAGCCGCGGCTCAGCGCGACCGCGATCCAGACAGTCGGCCAGAAGGGCCACGACGGGTTCGTGCTGGCGATCGTCGATTGCACCGCGGACGGTTACGGTCTCGACCCCGGATAGCCCACTGTCTCCACAGCTTCATGACGTTCCGCTGAACGGCTGCTCGCTCCATGATCCACCGTCACACGGGCCCTCGCCCGACTGCCGGTGGGTAGCGACGCCTCGCCGGTGACCTGCGTCAGAGCAGCGCGAATCCCGGGACGAACTGCGGCACGGGCAGGCCTTCTATTCTCAGGCCCGCTCGCGTGGAGGGGTCCGAGGTTTTCCTGCACGCCGCCGATCCAGTCCGCTGGGCGCAGCCGGCACCATAGTGCCGGCTGCGCCGCGACACCCATCCTTTGGTCCCTTTCAGGCCGCGATCCTACCGCCGGATTTATTCGTCGAGGGAAACCGGGCGATACTCCCTCGTAGTCGGGTTCTGCTCCAACAGACCGACCGCCTTGAGCGTCTTTACGTAGCGATGGGTCGTGGAGGGGGACATGTCGAGCTGGGTGGCCAGCTCGATGATCGGGCGCCACGGCCGGTCGGGGCCGTAGCAGGAGAGGACCGACAGCCCGCGCAAAAGCGACTGCGAAAGCTGCGGGTCCCCGAGCGAGGCGGCGAGCGCCTCCTGGGCAGCACGATGCAGGTTGTAGGCTCGCCGGCCGCTCCCGTTGGGGGGTGGATAGGCGTGGTCCAGTGCCGCGAGCAGGAGGTTCGACACGGTCCCGTTAGGGGCCTGACTGGCTGCGCGCATTACCTGCTCGACCTGCATGGGCGACAGCTTGATCGAGATGTCGCCCCTGTCCTGGTGTGTGCTCATTGCTCTCTCCCCACGTGTATTGATTCCATGACTCTGTTGTAGGTCCGATCGGCCGGCCGACAGCCCTATACGATGTTCTTTCGTATAACAGCCGAGTTCGGATCACCGATCCTCTCATACAGCGGAATTAATAGCGGTGCCGTGGCATCCCCGCGGAATCTCGGCTCGGCACACACGTTCTGATAGACCCAGGACGCGATGAGCGCAGATCAACGGCCGTCGTGGCGTCAATCGCGGGGTGGCAGGCGCACAGGCCTCGCCGCCGCGGCGATCCTGCTCGCGGGGCTGCTCGCGTTTGCACTCTCGCGCCTCGACCTCAGCCGCGTCGGCCATGCGCTGATCACCGCGAACCCCGGCTGGGTGGCGCTGGCGTTCGTGCTGATGTCGTTGTCACTGCTGCTGCGCGCGATCTCCTGGCAGCAGGCACTGCGGGCCGCACTGCCCGAGACGGCGATCCCCGTTGCGGCGGTCGCGCGCGCGACGATGATCGGCGTGATGGGCTCCGCGGTGTTCCCAGCCCGGATCGGCGAGCCCTCGCGCGTGCTGGTGCTGACACGCAGGCTCGACGGCCCAGCCAAGCGGCTGCTGCCAATCGTCGCCGGAACCGTGTTCTCCCAGACGCTGATCAACCTCCTGGCGCTCGCGATCCTCGCTGGCGTCACGTTCACAAGCGTGCCGTTGCTGCAAGGCCACCCGTCCGGCCTCGCCGCCGCGATCGCCGTGCCGCTGCTCGTATGCGCGCTCGTGCTCGCAGGCCCGAGCCTGTTGAGGATCGGCCGCCGGGGACGCTCGGAGCGGATCGCGCGCGCGGCGGAGGCCGTCACCGCCGCGCTCTACCTGGCGCGACGGGGACTGCGCGTGTTCGCTCATCCGCGCTACGGCGCGAGCGCGGTCCTATGCCAGCTGCTGGCGTGGACGCTGCAATGGCTGGCCTGTTACATGGTGATGCTGGCGCTCGGGCTTCGGGCAAACGCGAGCCTGGTGACGGCCGCGGCGATTCTGCTGGCGGTCAACGTCAGCGCAGTCGTGCCCGCTACCCCGTCGAACGTGGGCGTCTTTCAGGCAGCCTGTCTGGTCGTGCTGGCGGCCTACGGCGTGGGCGCCGGGCCGGGGCTGGCCTACGGCATCATCCTGCAGGCTGTCGAGGTGCTCACAGCCCTGGCGCTGGGTGTTCCGGCGCTGCTGCGCGAGGGGATGACCTGGCGCGATATCAGCCTGGAGAAGCTGGAGGGCGAGCTGCCGCCAACTGACCGCCCGCCCCCCTGAGGCGACGCCGCCACCGGCGCCATGCTCCCTATCCCGCGAGCGCGCGCAGCGACTGACGCAGCGAGCGCGTCGTCTGCAGCACTGCGGTCGGCTCATAGCCGCAATGCGCCATGCAGTTCTCACAGCGCGGATCCCTGCCGCGACCGTACTGCTCCCAGTCGGTCGTCTCGATCAGCTCTTTGTAGGTCTCGGTGTAGCCGTCGGCCATCAGGTAGCAGGGGCGCTGCCAGCCGAACAGCGAGTAGCTGGGGATTCCCCAGGCGGTGCAGTCGAATTCGGCTTTGCCTTCGAGGAAGTCGAGGAACAGCGGGCTGTGATTCAGGCGCCACCGTTTGCGCCGCCCGCCCGAAAAAGCCTCGCCGAATAGTTCGCGCGTCTGCTGCACACCCAAGAAGTGCTCCTGGTCCGGCGCTTTCTCATAGGCGTAGGCGGGCGAGATCATCATTTCGTCGACGCCAAGATCGTCGTTGAGGAAGTCGAGCACTTCGCGGACCGTCTTGGCCGAGTCGTGCGTGAAGAACGTCGTATTGGTGGTCACCCGAAAACCTGCCGCCTGAGCGGCCCTGATCGCGGAGACCGCCTTGTCGAAGGTGCCCTCGCGCTCGACCGAGGCGTCGTGGCGCTCGCGCAGGCCATCCATGTGCACCGCCCAGGCGAAGTACGGACTGGGCTTGAATTTATCGAGCTTCTTCTCCAGCAGCAGCGCGTTTGTGCAGAGGTAGACAAACTTCTTGCGTTTGACGAGCTCGGCGGCGATCGTGTGGATCTCCGGATGGATCAGCGGCTCGCCGCCGGCGATCGAGACCATCGGCGCACCGCACTCCTCGATCGCGCCGATCGCCCGCTCGACGCCCATCCGCCGGCGCAGCTCGTGCTCGGGGTGCTGGATCTTGCCGCAGCCGGAGCACGCGAGGTTGCACTGGAACAGCGGCTCGAGCTCGACGATCAGCGGGAACTTCTCGCGTTTGGCCAGCCGCTGGCGCAGCAGATACCAGCCCATACGCGCACCCTGCCTCATCGGTACAGCCATTCCACTTACCTTAGAACGTCTTTCGGAGTCCACTCGTGAAGGGCCGCCGCGACCTTCCGCAGCGCCCTGGCGGCACGCACGGCGCCGACGACCGCCTGGGGGCGCAGCAGCTCGTGGGTGGGGCTGTCGAGCACGACGCGCACGACCGCGAACGGCCGCTCGGCGGCGCCCGGCGCGAGCCACACCGACTCCATGTCCACGGCGATCGCCCCGCCCTCGTGCAGACGCACCCGCTGCTCGCCCAGCGCCAGACGCGAGACGCACGCGATCTTGCCGCTACGCACCTTCATCCCGCGGCCAGCGAGCGCCACCAGGAGCTCTGCCGTGTGCGTGCACGACACCCGCTCCGCCGGCCGGTCTTGGTCGTCCGCGGCATAGACCTCCTCGGCGACGATCACTTCCCCGGGAAGGGACGTCGCGTCGAGACCGCCACAGAAGCCGAGCACGAGCACTCCTTCCGCCCTCTCCCCCGCCAGCGCGCGCGCCGCGGTCCGGGCACGCCCGGTACCCATGCCGGTCTTGCGCACGCGGGCGCCACGCGCCGCGGAGGAGATCAGCGCGGCCTCGATGCGCAGGGGCGCCGCGATCAGCAGGTCGCTCATAGCGCTCGCAGCGCCGTGCTCGCCGCGGCATGCCCGCTGAGCACCGCGCCCTCGAGCGTCGCCGGCCAACCCGTGTCCGTCCACGCGCCGGCGAGCACGAGCCCTTTGACGGCGGTCTGCGGGCCGGGACGCAACGCCGCCACACCGGGCGCGGCGCGAAACGTGGCGGCGTGCTCGCGCGTCGCCATGAAGCTTTCGACCTTCGCCGCGCGCGCACGAGGAAGCAGCTCGCGCAGCGCGGGCAGGTAGCGCTCGCGCAGCGCGTCAATGCTCATGCCCATCTCCCGCTCGGCGCCGGACAGCGAGATCGCCAGGTATTGAGAGCCGGACGGGGCTCCTGACACCACGGTGCGATCGAACAGATACTGCACCGGCGTGCCCACCCCGGCCGCGAACCCCAGATCGCATACCGGCCGGTCGTAGACCACGTGCAGGTTCACGATCGGCGAGTGTCCCAGGCCGCCCAGTTTCGCGGCGAGCTCAGGCAGCAGCGGGCCGAGCAGCGCGGCGGCGCGAGCGTGGGGGAGTGCGACGATCGCCGCCTCCGCGCTCAGGCCTTCATCCTGACCGTGAACCTCGAAGCCACCGGCGCTCTGAACGAGGCTTTGCGCCCGCCAGCCGAGCTTGACCTCCACGCCGGCCCGCGCCAGCGTGCGCGCGGCGGGCTCACCGATCGCCTCGCCGAGCGGCGCGGTGTGAAAGCCGATGTCGCCCGCCGCGGCGCCGGAAAGCAGGCCCGTGCGCAAGACGAACGCACCGAGCGCAAGCGAAGCTTGCGCGGCCGGCAGGTTCAGCGTGGGCAGCGCGACCAAATCCCACAGCGCGGCGACCGCCTGCGGGTCCTGGCCGTGTTCGGCCAGCCAGGCGCCGAAAGTCCTCTCGTCGAGCACCGGATCGTCCGGTTGCAGGCGCGTCAAGGCGAGCGCCGCGCGCGCCGCGCCCAGACGTTGCGCGAGCGTCAGGTGGGGATAGCGCGCAAGCGCACCAGCGAGGTGCAGCGGCGCCGGCAGCCCCCCACGGCGCAGCTTCGCGGTCCGCGCACCGGGCTTCAGCACCGGGATCTCCAGGCGCCGCTGCACAGCCACGCGCTGCTCGCTGCCCAGCTGTCGAAGCAGCGCGCGGTAGGCGAGGCAGCAACGCAGGAAGACATGCTGGCCGTTGTCCAAGAGCAGGCCGTCGCGTGCGAAGGAGTATGCCGCCCCGCCGAGCCTCCGTCTAACCTCGACCAGAGTCACGCGGGCGCCGGCCGCCGCACAGTCGAGCGCCGCGGCGATACCGGCCAGACCGCCGCCAATCACGACGACGCGAGACGCGCTCACGGGCCCGCGCATGGCAGATCGGCGCCGGAGCTCGACCGGTGCGGCCCCTTCACCGCCCATCGGGAGACCGCTGCGGCCCCCTTCACCGCCCATCGGGAGACCGCTGCCGCCGACATCTCCGAGGAGCCTCTCAAGCGCGCCAGCCCAGGACTTTGCCGAACGATCTGCGCTCGCTGGCAAGCACGCTACGCGCTGCGACCCACGCCTTCTCTTTGGCGGGCAGCGTGATGCGCTCGCGCAGCGCCTGCTCGGGGTGGGTCTCGATGCGGTCGAGCAGCCTGTGATAGATGCCGGCCATCGCCAGCACGCAGGCGGCGCTGCGCCGATCCAACGTCGAGCCGAGCGCCAACCCCCGATGAAACCACGCTTGGGCACGAGCGGCCTCGAAGCGGATCAGGGCCTGCAGCCACTCGAGCTCCCCACTCTGTCCGTGCGTGAGCCCGGCGATCACCGCGGGCGCCCGCTCCTCTTCGCCTGCGGCGATCAGGCCAAAGCGCCGCAGGTCTTCAGCCGGTAGATAAACCCTGCCGTGCTCGGCATCCTCGCGCACGTCGCGCAAGATGTTCGTCAGTTGCAGCGCCACGCCAAGGTCGTCGGCGAGCCCTTCAGCTTCGACCCGATCGGGATCGCGCTCGCCGGCACGGGAATGGCTGCGCATGTCAAAGATCGCCAGGCACACCCGCCCGATCGCACCGGCAACGCGACGGCAGTAGAGCACCAGATCCTCGAAGCGCTCGTAGCTCACGCCCTCGACATCCATCCGCACCCCCTCGATCAGCTCACCCAGAGCCCCCCTAGGAAGCGCAAAGCGCGCGTGCGCGTCGGCGAGCGCCACAAGCACCGGATCAGCGGCGAAGGCCGGCCGATGCCCGCTCGCTTCGAGTCCGGAAAGCGCCTGCGCCTCCGCCTCGAGCCGGCGCAGCCTCTCCGCCCTCGGCAGCGAGCCGTCCCCGATGTCATCGACACGGCGCGCGAACGCGTACACCGCGCACATCGCGCGGCGCCTGGGCAGCGGGAGCAGGCGAATGCCGTAGTAGAAGTTGGCGGCCTGCGCGCGCGTGATCGACTCGCAGCGCCTGTACGCGGCGGCCGTCCGCAGGGGGTCGGCGGCGACGATCCTCGCAGAAGCCGCGCTCGGTCCGCTCACGGCCACACCCGTCCGCGCCGGCACGCGAGTGTCGCCACGAGGACCAGCGCGCGGCGTCTCTTGCCGGCGCGCGGCGGGCCCGGCAGCACGTCATAGCCGGCGCGCTCGATCGCCTCGAGCGCGGCCCGTCCGCCCGCCGCAAAGGCGGCAACGGCGAGCCGTGCCCCGGCGCCGGGCAGCTCGTCGATCAGCGGCGCGCCCGCGTCGAGCAGCCCGCGCGCGCGAGCCACCTCGAAGGCGAGCACCGCCCGCAGCGGCCCGCCGGCATGCTCGACAGTCAGATCGGAGGTGACACAGCCGAAGCGGGCGAGATCCTCGGCGGGCAGGTACACGCGGCCACGGGCGAAATCCTCGGCGACGTCCTGGCAGTGCTCGGCGAGCTGCAGTGCGGTGCAGATCGCATTCGACAGCGCGATCCGCGCGGGGGTGGCCAGACCGAGCACACCGAGCACCAGCTCGCCGACCGGGTCGGCCGACAGCGCGCAGTAGGCGCGCAGCTGCGCCCACGTCTCATAGCGGCTGACGCGCTGGTCGAGCCGGTTGGCCTCGATCAGGCGAACGAACGGCTCGCGCGGGAGGGCGCATTCGCGCAGCGTCGGCTGCAAGCGCACGAGCAGCGGATGGGCCGCTCGCCCGGCGTAGGCGCGATCGAGGTCGCGCTCGACCAAATCCAGGGCCGCCAAGCGCTCCTCCCTCCGCGCGGTGCTCGCGAGCTCGAGGGTCGCGGGCGCGTGGACCGTGGGATCGCTGGGCCCATCCGATGCATCGCTGGGCCGTTCGGGCGCCGGACCGTCGCCCAACTCATCGACGAGGCGGGCGAAGCCGTAGATGGCGAGCAGGTGCGAGCGCGCGCGCCGGGGGAGCAGCCAGCTGGAGACGGGGAAGTTCTCGGTCGCGGCGCGGGCCATCACCTCCTCGGCGGTGGGGCCGGCAAGCGGCGCCTCGGCGACGAGCATCACCGCTCCCCGTCGAGGCAGCGTCCGAGCGCCATGATCGGGAAGGTGAGGCGATAGAGGTGGTAGTTGATGTAGTAGTCCGACGGAAAGCCCGTGCCGGTGTATTGCGGCTCATCCCAGGTGCCGTCCTCGCGCTGGGTTTCGAGCAGCCAGCCAATGCCGCGCTGGGCGGCCGGGCCGCGCGCCTCACCCGCCGCCTGCAGCGCGATCAGCGCCCAGGCGGTCTGCGAGGCGGTGCTCGGGCCACGGCCGATCCAGGCGGGATCATCATAGGAGCGCGGGTCCTCGCCCCAGCCGCCGTCCTCGTTCTGGTGGGCCGCGAGCCAAACGACCGCGCGGCGGATGCACTCGGCCCCGGGCTCGATCCCGGCCGCGAGGAGCGCGGGGACGGCCGCGCCGGTCCCGTAGACGTGGTTGACGCCCCAGCGGCCGAACCACGAGCCGGCCGGCTCCTGGCGGTCGAGCAGCCAGCGCACGCCGCGCTGCGCCTGCGGGGTGTGCGCGAGACCGAGCGCGGCGAGCATCTCGAGCGCGTGGGCGGTTACGTCGGCGCTCGGCTCGTCGATCACCTCGCCGAAGTCGAGGAACGGCAGCTCGCGCACGAGCGCACGGGTGTTCTCGGCGTCGAACGCGCCCCAGCCGCCATTTGCGCTCTGCATCCCCTGCACCCAGCGCAGCGCCCGCGCGATCGCTCCATCGATCCGTTGGGCGAAATCTGGTGAGCGGATGGGCGTGGCTGACGCCGCACGGTGGTCGCCTGCGTGCTGGTGGCGCATCGGCGAACGCCGGGTGGCCTCAGTCACGCCCAGGCGCTGCAGCGCGAGCACGACCTCGGCGGTGTCGTCGACGTCGGGGTAGTTGACGTTTGCGAACTCGAACGCCCAGCCCCCCGGCGCGAGCCCCGGTCGCGCGACCGACCAGTCCCCGTAGGCGGTTACCTCCTCGCCCAGCAGCCACTCCGCCGCGCGCACGACCGCGGGATGTCGATCGTCGATACCCGCGTCTGCGAGCGCGAGCACCGCGAGCGCGGTATCCCAGACAGGCGACTGGCACGCTTCCAGCCGGCGGCTGCGCCCAGCCGGCGCGCCCACCCCGCGGGCGTCGTCCTCGTCCTCGACCATGAAGCGATCGAGGCCTTCCAGCCCCCGTCGCATCACGGGGTGCTCGGTCGGGTAGCCGCAGAGGGAGAGCGCCATCATCGAGTAGACCCACGGCGGCTGGATCCCTCCCCAGGAGCCGTCGTCCTCCTGGCGGTTCACTATCCAGCGCTCCGCACGGGCGAGCGCCAGACGGCGCAACGGACGCAAGGGGCGCCGCTCGTATGCGCGCAGCATGCCGTCGAGTCGCGTCAGCCACGCGCCGATACGCGAGGGGGCGGTCCCCGACGGCGGCAGCGACCCGGGCGACTCCGAACCGCGCAGCTCGCTCAGGTCGAATGGCAGCGCGCGAACGGGACGGTGGGCTTTGACGACCGACAGCGCGACGATCGTCTGGCGCGCCCAGCAGGCGAAGTCGTAGACGTTCAGCGGCGCCCGCGACGGCAGCAGCACGATCTCGGGTGGGAGCGCGGGGACGCGCTCCCACGACCACAGACCGAACAGCGCCATCCACAGGTGCGTGAAGACGCGGGCTCGCTCCACGCCGCCGGCTTCGCGGATGAAGCTTGCGGCGGTGCGCATGTGCTCTGCGGCGGGGGGATCGCCAGCGAGGCGCAGCGCCCAGTAGGCCTCGATCGTGGTGGACAGCTCGCCGGGACCGCCGTGGAAGTTCGCCCAGGTCCCGTCGGCTCGCTGCTGGGAGCGAATCCACGCGGCGGAGCGCTCGGTCTGATCGGCGCGTCTGATGTGAAGGAACTCGCGCAGGAACATGTCCTCGGCGTCCATCGTGACATTGGTCTGCAGCTCGCCCTGCCACCATCCCGCCTCGTCCTGCAGCGAGAGCAGATGCTCGCACGCACGCTCCAACGCCAACTTCGCTTCGCTGCGAGCCTCCACGGTCGACTGGGTCATAGTCGGAAAACTAGATCTTTTCCCCGCTGGAAGATATGTGGAGACCCGAGGGTACGAGCACCTCCGGGTGCGCAGCGGTGATCACATGACGGCGCAGCACCGCCTCGGAGACCGAGCGCGGCGTTGCAGAGACGAAGCGGTAGACGATCAGACCGTTGATATCGCTGCGTGATAGCAGGCGAAAGCCGGGGGCCGGCGCGCCGCCCGCCGAGGAGCGCAGCGGCGCGTAGCCGGTCTCGTCGATCTCGCTGACCGTCACCGACGTGCGGCGGGGCAGGTTGTGCAGCGGCGGGAGGTAGTACTCGAGCGGCGCCGCCCCGAGCTCGACGGTCGTGATCGCCCGCGCGCGAGCCCCCCCGCGAAGAACATGCGCGACCCCACGCCAGTCGCCGCGCTGCAGGCGCGGGCTGAGGTCGACGTCGATCGAGATCGCGAAAAAGGCGAGAGCGACGACGCCCGCGAGCACGGGCCCGGCGCGGCCCGCGCGGGCGCCGGTGAGCAGGACCGCCGTCAGGGCGGTGACGGGGACCATCGCCGCGAGGAGGTTGCGCGGCGCGAGATAGTCCGCGCCGAACGCGACGAGCAGGAGCGGAAGCAGGACGCCGCAGGCGGCGAGCACGAGCGCGAGGAGCGCGCCGCGCTCCTCGCGCGGCTCGAGCACGCGCCACAGGCCGAGCCCTACGCCGGCGATGATCGGCAGCGCGACGAGCAACTCGATCCCGTGCCCGAGCGATGCGCCGGAGTAGCCCGTGAGGTAGTACTGCGGAATCGCCTGCAACCGGCTCGAGAGCGCCCACGCCCCGATCCACTGCGAGCCGTGGCCGCCCTGGGCGAGCGCGAGCGGGACTAGCGCGAGACCTACGGCCGCGACGGCGGCGCACGCGAGCAGGGTCGGCCGCCGACCGGCGGGGGACGCCGTCCCGACGGGCTCATTTCCTGGCGCCCCGCCGCCCATACTGGTCTCACCGCGAGCGGGCGTGGCCTCCTCGCCGCGCGGTGATCGCCCGCTTAGCGACGGCAGCAGCAGCCACACGATCATCGGGATCAGCAAGAACACCGCGAAGTAGTGGGTCAGCAGCGCCAGCGAGGCCGTCACGGCAAAGAGCGCCGGGCGGCGCGGTGTGGGCTCGGCGCGCGCGCGAAGGAAGCAGAGCATCGCCAGAGCCGCCGTCAGCACGAACAGCCCGTAGGCGCGCGCCTCCTGGGAGTACCAGACGAACAGCGGGTTGACCGCCACGAACGCCGCCGCCGCGATCGCCGTGGCACGGCGGCCGGAGAGCTGACGTCCGATCGCCCAGCCGACAGGCACCGTAGCGACGCCGGCGAACGCCGAGAGCAGGCGCAGCGCGACCTCGCCGGTACCGAGCACGCGCGAGACGGCCCACTCCAGTACGTACCACAGCGGGGGTGTGTTCTCGGTGTGGACCACTCCGTGCAGGGTGCTCCAGAGGCTCGGGCGCAGCACGCGCACGGGCGTGAACGCCTCGTCGTACCAGAAGCTCTGCAGATCGAGCGTCGAAAAGCGCAGCGTCGCGGCGAGCACGATCAGCGCCGCGAGCGGCCACCACGCGGGCAACGAGCCATGTCGGCCCGAGCCCGGACGCGTGTGTGCCCCCGCGCGCGGTCCCGGGGCGGCGGACGAAGCAGAAACCCGCTCGCTCACCCCCCGCATAGCCCCTGCCGCGCGGCTGAGCCGAAACAGGCGTAGCGGTAGCGGAGCAGATCTTCGCTCTTCGGCGGCAAATACCAGCCCGCGTGCACGGCGCGGCGTCCGTCGATAACCGGTCCCGTCATCACGAGACAGATCTGGACACGTTCTTTGGGCGGCCCCGGGACGGTGTTGCCGCAGACGAAATCGCGGGTGGTGTGGCCGAAGATGTCCTGTTCGGGGGCGACGTTGTGGTAGTCGTGGCCGGTGTAAGAGCGCCAGGTGCGCAGGTCGGCTACGAGGCGGTGGTTGACGTGGGTCTGCAGCACGACGTCGTCGACCGTGGCGATCGCCAGCAGCAGGAGTGCCAGTAGCAGCAGCGTCGTCTCGATTAAACGCGTCCTGCCCAGGCCCGGCTGCTCCGCGTCGAATGGGCGCAGCCACGCGGGCAGGCCCGCGCCGAAGCCGCGCCGCTCGGCCGTGGTGGAAGGCTCGCTCATGAGACCGGCGCCAACAGCGGCGCCATCTGGTGGACGATGAACAGCGTTTGCACCGCGAGCGTCGCGATCAGCAGGCGACGGTCGCGCGTGACGACCGCCAGCGGTAGCGGCCAGAGGATGTACCAGGCGAGCAGCCACGTGCTCGTGACCGCGATCGCGAGCAGCGCCCAGCCGCAGGCCGCGACCCAGTCATAGCCGCGCCAGGTGCGCCACAGCAGGTGCAGGACGATCGCCACCAGCGCGACTTTGAGCAGATCGTGGTCGACGGGAAAGACGCCGGGCTTACCGAACAGGTGGGCGATCTCGGTCGGAAAGCTGTCGGTGGAGACGAACGCGGCGTCGCGGTTGAGCGCGGCGACGACGTCGATGCCGTGGATGCCGAACACGGCGTAGCCGATCAGTCCACCGAGCACGAGCGCGGCGATGGCGCCCGCGATCGGGGCGAGGCGGCGGCGGGAGAGGATCATGAACGGCAGCAGCGCCGCGACCGTGGCCTTTACGAGCGCGCCGGCGACGACCGTCGCGGCGGCGGACGCGTCGCGGCCGATCGAAGATCGTCCGGCGAGCGTCAAGCTCACCGCGGCCATCATCAGCCCCATCATGATCAGGTCGTTGTGCGCGCCGCCGAGCCCGTAGACGATGTACAGCGGGTTGGCGCCGACCGCGAGCAGCGCCGGGACGGGATCGAAGCCGCGCGCGCGCGCGCAACGCCAGGTGAGCGCGAGCGTGCCTGCGCTCGCGAGCAGCGCCTCGAGCTTCATCCCCCACAGCGCCCCCTTCACGCCGAGCGGCGCCAGCGGGTAGGAGATCAGCGTGTACAGCGGGCCGTAGGCGGTCGCGACGTGCTTCCAGTCCTGTCCCACATAGTGGTAGATCGGGTCTCCGGCGATCGAAAGCGGCCCGTGCAGGTACGGGTTGATGCCGTGCTCGACGCCCATGCGCGCGTAGGCGATGTAGGAGAACACGTCGGTGGAGAGCAGGATCGGGCCGGCGAAGATCAGCGCGTGCAGCGCGCCGACGAGCACGATCGCCCACCGTTTGGAGATCGCGCCACGCGTCCACGCGAGCGCGAGGATGCCCGCGTAGGCGCAGGCGAAGACGATCAGCGCGATCAGAAAGACGCGGTAGCCCAACCGCTCGCCGATGCGGGCACCGCCCCCGAAGGGCGTGGTCAGCCATCCGGCGATGTTCGGCGAGCGCGGAATCAGCGTGGAGTGCCCGAGCGCGCCGTCGAGCACGATCTCGGCGGTGGCCGCGACGATCAGCAGGCCGAATAGGCCGGCGAGCGCGGGCGCCCAGCCCGCCGAGCGCGTACGGCGCAGCGACCCGTACTCACTTGCCGCGGCGACGCTCACGACGGGGCGGATGTTCCGACCGCGAGCCCCGAGGCCTCTTCGCCCGCGACGGTCCGCGCGCGCGCGACGGGCTCCTCAACGACAACGATCCTCCCGCGCACCAAGGCCCCCTCGGACCTCCGGCTCACAAGGCCGTCCAGACGGTCTTGGTCTCCAGGTAGGCGTCGAGGCCGTCGTGGCCGTGCTCGCGGCCGATCCCCGACGCCTTGAAGCCGCCGAACGGCGCGGCGGGATCGGATCCGCCCCAGTGGTTGACGTAGACCGAGCCGGCGCGCAGCAGCGCGGCGAGACGGTGGGCGGAGGAGACGTCACGTGTCCACACGCCCGCGGCGAGGCCGTAATCGCCGTCGTTCGCGCGGCGGGCGACCTCCTCGAGCGAGTCATACGGCGAAGCGACCAGCACGGGGCCGAAGATCTCCTCGCGCGAGACGCGCAGCTCGTCGGAGGTCGTGCTGAACAGCGTGGGCGCGACGAAGTAGCCGCCGCTGTCGGCGAGCGCCGTCTCACCGCCCGCGAGCAGCTCCGCGCCCTCGGCCAGGCCGGAGTCGATGTAGCCGAGCACGCGGTCGCGCTGCTCGGCGGAGACGAGCGGCCCAAGCTGAGTCTGGGCGTCGAGCCCCGGGCCCAGGCGCGCGGCGCCGGCCTGCTCGGCCAGCGCGCTCATCACCTCGTCGTAGCGCTCGGCGGGCGCAAACAGGCGCGAGCCGGCGTTGCAAGCCTGCCCGGAGTTGAAGTAGATCGCCTGGTAGGACCCCTTCACGGCCGCCTCGATGTCGGCGTCGGGAAGGATGATGTTCGGCGACTTGCCGCCCAGCTCGAGCGTGACGTGCTTGAGCGCGCGGCCGGTCTTCGCGCCGATCTCACGGCCGACCGCGGTCGAGCCGGTGAACGCGACCTTGTCGACGTCGGGATGCTCGACGAGCGCCGCGCCGCTCGCGCCGTCGCCGCTCAGCACGTTGAGCACGCCCGGTGGGAAGCCGGCCTCGAGCGCGAGCTCGCCGAGGCGCAGCGCGCTCAGCGGTGTCTGCTCGGCGGGCTTCAGCACGATCGTGCAGCCGGCCGCGAGCGCGGGAGCGATCTTCCACGCGGCCATCAGCAGAGGAAAGTTCCAGGGGACGATCTGCGCGCACACGCCGACGGCTTCGCGGCGCGTGTAGCAGAGCATGTTCGGGGCCATGACCGGCAGCACGGCGCCCTCGATCTTCGTGGGCCAGCCGGCGAAGTAGCGCAGGTGCGCGGAGGTGCCGCGCACGTCGACGAACTGGGCGAGCTTGACGGGCTTGCCGTTGTCGAGCGACTCGATCTCCGCAAGCTCCTCCTGGTGTGCGTCGATCGCATCGGCCAGCGACCCCATCAACCGCTCGCGCGCGGAGGCGGCCATCGTGGCCCAGGGACCGTCGGTGAACGCGGCGCGCGCAGCGGCGACAGCACGATCGACGTCGGGCGCGCCGGCGTGCGCGACCTGCGCGATCTCGCGCCCGCTGGCGGGGTCGAGCGTCGCGAACGTGCGCCCGTCGGCCGCCTCTAGGCGCTCTGCGCCAATCAGCAGTCGGTGTGGCTGTGCAATGAACGCGCGCGCGGAGTCGCCGAGCGCGTCGGGGAGTGTGTCGATGGCGGTAGTCATGCAGGCAGCCTACCTCGCCGAGAAGCGCGTTTTGCGGGAGACGCGTAGGCGAGGTACTGCGACCAGCGCTGTCGGCGCCGGTCGGGCACACGCGGCGCCAGCCGTGGGTCAGCTGTCGGCGCTAGCGAGCCGAGCGCCGCGTTCGTCCAGCCGAGCTGTTCTGCGTAGAAAGGGCGCCGGATGAGGCCGGCATACCTGTCGGGCACGCGTCGCGCTAAGGACGGAGCACGATCTTGAGCGCCTCGCGGCGGTCATACATCGCGTAGGCCTCCGCAGCATCGTCGAGCGACATGTGGTGGGTCACGAGCGGCGTGGGATCGAGCACGCCGGCAGACATCATCGCGAGCACGCTGTCGACGTGGCCGATCACGTTGGCGTGCCCGGAGCAGAGGTTCAGCGCCTTGATCCACAGCAGGCCCATGTGCACCTCGCAGCGCTCGGCGTAGACGCCGATCGCCTGCACCGTGCCGCACTTGCGGGTCAGGCGTAGCGCGAGGTCGAGCGCCTTCGGATGGCCGACGGCGTCGATGCACACGTCCACCCCGCGCCCTTCGCTGACCGCGCGCGCGGCGGCCCGGGGGTCCTCCTCGCTCAGGTGGACCGGCTGCGCGCCGAACGACTCCGCCATCGCGAGGCGCTCGGGGACGGAGTCGACCGCGATCACGCGCGCTGCTCCGGCCGCACGTGCGGCCTGCACGGCGCACAGCCCGACCGGCCCGAGCCCGAGCACCGCAGCCGTGTCCCCGGGACGCAGGCCGCTCTCGACGACGGCGTGATAGCCGGTGCCCATCACGTCGCCCGCGAACAGCGCGACATCGTCGCTCATGCCGTCGGGCAGCTTGCGCAGGACGAGGTCGGCGTTGGGGACGAGCGCCTGCTCGGCCTGGGTGCCCTGCAACGAGCCGAGCGCCGCGCCGTGACCGAACGTGCGCGAGGCATCGCACTTGTGAAACCAGCCGCGGCGGCAGAAGAAGCAGCGCCCGCAAGCGGTTTGAAAGCAGCCGAGCACACGCTCGCCGACGGCCACGTCGTGGACCCCGTCGCCGGCGGCGATCACCGTGCCGACGTACTCGTGCCCGATCGTGAAACCCGGTTCGATCTGCACGCGGCCGTGGTAGATGTGCAGGTCGGAGCCACACACGCCGGTCGCGTCGATCCGCACGATCGCATCGCCCGCGTCGAGCAGGTCGGGCTCGGGAACATCCGCGACGAGGACCTCGCCGGGGGCTTGAAACGTGACGGCACGCATCGCGCGCTCACCTTAGCCCACCGCCGTCCATAGGGACCCCCCGCCGCACCCCGGCGCGGTCTGTCCTTCAACGTGGCGCATCCCGCCGGCTCTTCAGGTCTCCGCAGGGCCCCGCGGGGTGGGTCAGAACCTTGTGCAGGCCGTATGCTGCGCGCATGCCCAACCCTTCGAAAGCGGTGCTCATCACCGGCTGCTCCTCAGGCATCGGACGCGCGAGCGCGCTGCGGCTCGCGCACAGCGGCTGGACGGTATACGCCACAGCGCGCAGGCCCGACTCGATCGCCGATCTGAAGGACGCGGGCTGCCGCACGCTCGCGCTCGACGTGACCGACGAGGAGTCGATGCGCGCGGCGGTCGCGGAGGTGGAGCACAACGAGAGCGCTGTCGGCGTGCTGATCAACAACGCCGGCTACAGCCAGAGCGGCGCGATCGAGACGGTCCCGCTCGAGGCGGTCAGACGGCAGTTCGAGACGAACGTGTTCGGGCTCGTGCGCCTCACGCAGCTCGTGCTGGGAAAGATGCGCGCGCAAAAATGGGGCAAGATCGTCAACGTCGGCTCGATGGGCGGACGCCTGTCGTTCCCCGGCGGCGGCCACTACCACGCGACCAAGCACGCGCTCGAGGCGATCTCGGACGCGCTGCGTTTCGAGCTGCGCGGCTTCGGCATCGACGTGGTCCTGCTCGAGCCGGGTCTGATCACGACCGAGTTCGGCGAGGCCGCCACGGCGAGCATGGCGGACGTCGAGACCTCCGCCGGGGACGACCCTTACGCGCATTTCAACGCGACCGTGGGTGCGGTCACAAAAGGGGCCTACGAAGGTCCGATGCGCCTGCTCGGCGGCGGCCCGGACCGGGTGGCGAAGACGATCGAGCGCGCGCTGAAGCGGCGTCGCCCGCCCGCGCGGATCACGATCACACCGTCGGCCAAGCTGACGATCGCGACCCGGCGCCTGTTCACCGACCGCGCGTGGGACGCGGCGATGCGCCGGCAGTTCCCGCAACCGAAGTAGGAGCCCGGTGGCGCGGCCGTGCACGGCCGCCATGCTTCGCCGTGAGTCCCCGCCCTGCGCGACTCTCTCGACCCATCCCGGCGCGCCCCTATCGATGCGGACTACGGACGCAGGGCTACGCAGCGAGCGACATCGCCGGGCGCGGGCGCCCGACCTCAAAGCCCTGCGCGTAGTTCACGCCGTAGTCGCGCAACAGCGCCAGTGTCGCCCCGTCGCCGACGAACTCGGCGATCGTGCTACGACCCATACCGCGGGCGAGGCCGACGAGTGCCTTGACCACAAGCTGGTCGTTCGGCGAGTCGGGCAGCGCCCGGATGAAATCGCCGTCGATCTTCAGATAGCGAAACGGCAGGTGCTTGAGATATTGAAAGGAGCCGAAACCGGCGCCGAAGTCGTCGAGCGCGACCGCGCAGCCGAGCGCCTGCGCACCGGTGCAGAACCCCTTTGCGCGCTCCATGTCGGAGATCGCGGCGGTCTCGGTGATCTCGATCACGAGCCGCGCCGGATCGACCCCGCAGAGCTCCAGGCGGCGCTCGATATGCGCAAGCATCCCCCCGTCGGTGACCGACAGCGCGGAGAGGTTGACGGCGATCGTGCTCTGCCCGCGCCCATCACCGAGCAGCGCCGTGACCTTGTCGATCACCATCCGGTCGATCTCGCGGATCAGCCCGTAGCGCTCGGCCGCGGGCAGGAAGCTGCCGGGAGCGATCAGCCCCCCGCCGGGAGCGTCGGCCAGGCGCAGCAGCGCCTCGTGATGAGACACGCGCCCGTCGGCGAGCGAGACGATCGGCTGATAATGCAGCACGAACAGATCCTCCACCAGCGCGCGACGCAGTCGCTGCAGCCACGGCCGCCGGTGCAGACCGGCGGGCGAGGAAAGGGCGCCGGGGGGCGATCGGGGATCGGCCAGCCCGCGGTAGCGGTTGTGCGCGGGAGGCGCGGCCTCCCACAGGAACATGCGTGGAGTCGCGCGCGCGATCGTGGACGTGAGCATCTCCGCGAGGTCTTCGACGAGATGCCGGGCTCACCTGCCGGGACGAGTGGACCTACGAGTAGGCCGATATGGTCGCCGCGCCCGGTCTGAGACGAGCAGCAGCAGCGCGAGCAGCACGAAATTCATGACGACCGAGGACCCTCCGTAGGCCACCAGCGGTAGCGTCACCCCTGTGAGCGGGATCACGCGCGTGACGCCGCCGACGATCACGAACACCTGCATCGCGACGACAAACGACAGGCCTGTCGCGAGCAGCTTGGAGAAGGAGTCCTTCGCGAGCATCGCCGTCTTCAGCCCGCGGGCGACGAGGAGCAGGTAGACGAGCAGCAGCCCGGCGGCGCCGACAAGCCCCAGCTCGTCGGTGATCACCGCGTAGATCGTGTCGCTTTCCGGAACCGGCAGGATCGAGCGGTGCACGATCTGATGGTTGGACAGTTCGACGGGATACCGCAGCAGCGACTGGTCGAAGCCCGTTCCGAGCAGGCCGCCGTCGGCCTGCGCGAACAGCGACTGCGCAAGCTGGTAGCTGCCGCCCACCGCCTGGTTGTAGAGCGCCGGCTCGAACGGGTGTTCCCAGGCGAGCACACGCGCCTGGACGTGGCTGACGTGCCCGGCGACGAACCAGGCGCCGAGCGCGAACAGCACGAGCCCGATCAGCGGGAACGAAAAACGTCCCGTAGCGACGTACAGGAGTGCGAGGAACGCACCGTAGAACATCAGCGAGGTGCCGAGCTCGCGTGTGAGCAGAAGCGTCGCCATCGCCGCGCCCCACACGATCAGCATCGGGCCGAACTGCTTCATCGGCGGGATCGTCAGCCCGAGGAAGCGCCGACCGGCGGTCACGAGAATCTGGCGGTTGTCGCGCAGGTAGCTGGCGAGGAAGATCACGATCGCCACCTTCGCGAGCTCCGAGGGCTGGAAGGAGACGCTGCCGACATGGATGTCCAGGTAGGCGCCGTTGACCTGCTCCCCGATCACCGGCAAGCGCGGCAGCACCGTCATGCCGATGCCGACCGCGGCGATCGTGTAGCGATAGCGCTCGAGCACCCCCACCCCGCGCTTGCGTAGTGCGAGGATCGTCGCGGCGAACAGCACCAGCCCGAGCACCATCCACTGCGCCTGCTGGCGGGCGAGGGTCGGTTCGATCCGGTAGACCATCACGATGCCGACGCTCGCGAGCACCGCCGCCAGCGGGAACAGGTAGGGGTCGGCGTCGGGCAGCGCGAAGCGAATCACGAGATGCGCCGCGAGGCACAGACCGAGAAACAGGGCGCCGTAGAGCAGCGAAATGCTCGACGCGTGGTTAAGCGTAAGGTTGGTCGAGGCGCCCGGCGAGTTGTTCTGCGCCTGGATGAAGATCGCGGTGAAGCCCGCCGTGACGAGCAGCGCCGAAGGAACCAGCCCCAGCAGCTCGCGGTTTCGTGGGCTCAGCATCGACCGAGGTTAGCCTTCAACCCGGCGCGGGCACGCCGCCCAGCTCGCTAGCCTAGGCGTACGAGCGTGCCCCGGGGGGCGGCGTCCGCTTGCCGTGACCGTATGAGTGGCTATCCCGCGACATCCGACGACGAGCGCCCGCCCGCGCTGGGCAGGCGCATGTGGAAGCGCTTTGCGATCGCGGCCGTGCTGATCGTCGCGCTCAGCGGCAGCGCGACCGCGACGGTCGCGCTGAACAAGATCACCACGATCGCCGACGAGGTCTTTCCGAAGCTCAACCAGATCGACGCCCCGAAAGGCGTCGTCACGGCGCAATACAGCGGCGGGCCGGAGACCTTCCTGATCCTCGGCTCAGACCGGCGAGTGGGGTCGAAGGACTCCTACGATCGCGAAGACCCGCCGCACTCCGACACGATCCTGCTCGTACGCTTCGACCCCGAACAGGAACAGACCTCGGTGCTGTCGATCCCGCGCGACCTGATGGTCAATATCGCGCCGAAGAACGGCGAAAGCTATCCCGGCGAAAAGATCAACGCGGCGTACACGATCGGCAACAAGCTCGGCGGCACCCGCGGGGGGATGGTGCTGGCGGCCGAAACGATCGAGCGCGAAGTGTTCCCCGGCCTGAAGCTGAACGGCATCATCGACGTTAGCTTCTCCGGCTTCATCAAAGTCGTCGACACGCTCGGCTGCGCGTATGTGAACGTCGACCATCGCTACTACAACCAGAACGTCGGCTCCGGAGAAACGGACTACACGTCGATCAACCTGCAGCCGGGCTATCAGAAGCTGTGCTACGAAAACGCGCTCGACTACGTGCGCTACCGCCACACCGACTCGGACTTCGTGCGCGTGGCGCGCCAGCAGGACTTCATCCGCGACCTGCGCGAGCAGATCGACCCGTCGAACGAGCTCGGGCAGATCGACACTGTCGCCAAAGCAGTCGGGCGCGCGATCTCGACGACGTTTCACGCGTCCGCGAGCGAGCTAATCGAACTCGCGAAGCTGATCGCCTTCTCACAGGGCAAGCCGCTGCGTCAAGTCAAATTTCAGAGCTCGAACGTGGACTTCAAGGGGCCGGGCGGCGGCTCCTACGTGACGACGACGCCGCAGCTCGCGCAGGCGACGCTCGCGGATTTCATCCACGGCCACGAACATCTGGTCATACCGACGACACCCAAGCTCGCGCACGCTTCCCACCATCGATCACACCACGCGAGCGCCGGGATCACGCCACGCGAGCTCGGCCTGTTCCCCACCTCCTCGGCGGAGGAGGGCGAAGCGGTGAAAGCCGCCGTCGCCGTGCCGTTCCCAGTGCTCTTCCCGACGTTGCAAACCGGCCCGGCGGAACAGCAGGAGGTGCGCCCCTACACGCTCAAAGACCAGCAGGGCAATCCCCACCATGCGTATGTCGTCGTGTGGCAGCAGAACTCGCTCGGCGGCTACTACGACTTCGAGGGCTCGGACTGGCTCAACCCGCCATTGTTCGCGCACGCCCACATTCAATCCATCGCCGGTCGCGTCTATGAGATTGTCAACGACGGCGCCCACATCCACGTCATCGGCTGGCGCTCCGGACGAGTGCTGTACTGGCTGACGAACACGCTGCTCGAGGAACTCTCCAACCCGCAGATGATCTTCCTCGCCCAGTCAGCCCAGCCGCTGCACTGAAGCGGCCTGGTCTAGGGCAGCGTTCACAAGGGCGTCGGCATGCGCGTTCTGCGCGCGCGGCACCGTTCTGATCGACCACTTCTCGAACGCGTCCAGCGCCGCCAGCGCCTCGCGGTGCAACGGACGCATCGCCTCATGCTTGACCTTATAGATCCCGCGCACCTGCTTGGCGATCAGCTCCGAATCCCCCACCACCTCCACCTCTGACGCGCCCAGCTCGCGCGCATACCCCAACCCAAGCAGCAGCGCCCGATACTCGGCCACGTTGTTGGTAGCCGTCCCGAGCAGCTGCGAGTGCTCGCCCACCAGCTTGCCGTCGGGCGCGGTGACCACGCAGGCAGCCGCCGCCGGCCCGGGGTTGCCGCGAGCGCCACCGTCGACATGCACAATCACCTTGTCCAACATCGCCGGGGTAGTATCCACAGCGGTTAGGACGCCAGGAAGATCTTCAACTCAATGACGGCAGCCGGCGATGGCTACGCACCGGTGGCGAGCGGGGGAAGATCCCCCGGAACGCGAGCCCTGCGACGGTCGCGAACAACACGCCTCTGACCCTCCCGCGGGTCGGCGGCCGCCGAGGAGCGCCCTTTGCGGGCGCGGCGATCGAACTCACGGCGATCGACGATCACCGTCACGTTCTCCTCGCGCTCGTAGTGCTCCACCAGCTTCGGATACAGCTGATCGGCAAGGGGCTTCGGCACCACGCAATAGATCATCGTGGGGTCAATCCTACTCCCCGTGCCCGGATTAGCAAGGGCACGCCGGATCTGGGTCTTTGCGAGACCTTATTACGCGACAGCCGGCGAGAGCGCGCCCAACTCGTCGGCCGTGGCGTTCACGAGTCGGTCGGGCTCCGTCAGCTCGCCCAGCTCCGTTCCCTGCGCGATCACGCGCGCCCCTGTCGCCTCCTCGCCGAGATCGACCTCGTAGCGATACCAGCAGAGCTCCCATGCGACCACGATCGCGACGCGCCCGCCCGACTCCTCGACAGGGCTGACGCTCACCTCGGGCGGACCGAGGGAGCGCGCGACACCGGCCACCCGCCGGGGATGCTCACCGGCGTTGAACACGGCAAGGGCGCGCTCGACCTTCAAGTCTCCGCCTGTGAGCGGCGCCTCTGGCGCGATCGGGAGCTGCGCGTCCGCGGCGATGGACGGCGCGAGGAAGTCGTAAGACGCCTGCCTCTCGCTCTCGTACGGGTCCCCTACGGGCGGCTCCTGCAGCGAGGGCCGCCCGGACAGGGCCGCTTGATCCTCGGCCGAGTCGCGCAGCTGACGCAGCCGGTCGAGGAGGTTGCGTCCACGCCGAGTGCGCGCCGCGGGCAGGCTCACCGAATGGCGGTCGGCCTCGCGCAGCCAACCCTCGTGGGTCGCGCGCGGAGCGCACAGCTCACAGACCGTACGCCGCCTGCCGCCTGCAAGGAACACGTCCGGCTGCTCGCCCCGCAGCAGCCTGCGCTCGCACACGTCGCACGCGACATCTGGCTGAGAGGTGACAATCGTGCGGGTGGACATCAGCTCAGGAGAGTAGTGGATCAGTCGTCAAACGACTCCTCCTGCATCCGCGAGCGTAAGCGCAGGACCGCCTTGGTGTGCAGCTGTGAGACGCGCGACTCGGTCACCCCGAGCACCTCCCCGATCTCGCGCAGCGTCAGGTTCTCGTAGTAGTAGAGCGCGATCACGAGCTTCTCACGCTCGGGCAGCTTGGCGATCGACTCGGCGATGCGATCCTTCAGATCGCCGACGTCCAGCGCCCTGGATGGGTCGGGGGCGTGGGGGTCCTCGATCGTGTCCATCAACGACACCTGGTCGCCACTGGAGTCCGAGACACTCCACAGCTCGTCCAGCGCGACCATCGAGGAGTGCGAGATCGCCAGCAGCGACTCATTCAGCTCGTCGAGGGTGAGCCCAAGCTCATCGGCGAGCTCCTGGTCGGTCGGCGCCCGTTGCAGCGAGTTCTCGAGCTTGGCATTCGCCCGCTCGACCTCGCGAGCACGAGCCCGCACGCTGCGCGGCACCCAGTCCATCGAGCGCAGCTCGTCGATGATCGCTCCCTTGATCCGCATGATCGCGTAGGTCTCGAACTTGATCTCACGCGACAGGTCGAACCGCTCGATCGCGGAGATCAACCCGACCAGCCCGTAGGAGATCAGGTCGGCCTCCTCGACGTGCGGTGGCAAGCCCGCGGCGGTGCGCCCGGCGACATACTTGACCAGCGGCGAGTACGCGACGACCAGCCGCTCGCGCACGCGGCTGTCGCCGTCGTTCTTATAGCGCCGCCAGAGTTCTCGCAGCTCGATCGGTTTGACGTTCGTCTCCAACGGGGTACGTCCTCTTCCCCTACGTTTCAGGCTCGAGGGTGACTGCGCATATACGCGCTCCTGAGCCGGGCGGACTCTACCCGAGTGTAAACCTGGGTTGTCGAGACGCTCGCGTGCCCGAGCAGCTCCTGAATGGAGCGCAGGTCCGCGCCACCGTCCAGCAGGTGCGTAGCAAAGCTGTGTCTCAGCGCGTGTGGCGAGCAGCCGCCGTCGATTCCGACTCGTGCAGTCCACGTTCTCAGCCTCCTGCGCACGTCGCTCGTGCCCAGCGCCCTGCCGGTCTTCGACAGGAACAGCGCGTCCTCGCCATCGCCCCTGGCAAGCCCTCCCCGACCGCGCTCCAGATAGCTGCGCACCGCTGCCAGCGCGATCTCGCCGACCGGCAGGAACCTCGTCTTGCGCCCCTTGCCCTCTACACGCAGCTGCTCACCGTCGTGATCGATGTCGGCGGTCTTCAGCGACACGAGCTCCTCCGCACGCAGACCGCAAGCGTAAGCCAGCTCGAACAGCGCACGGTCACGCAGCTCTAAAGGACCGCCCGCGGGAATGGAGTCGAGCAGCCGCGCGGCGTCGCGAGCGCTCAGCACGCGCGGCAAATGAGATCCCGCCCGAGGCGCCGACACGAGGTCGGCCGGGCTCTGCGCAAGCAGACGATGCTCACGCAGGCTGGCGAACAGCGCGCGCAGCGCGGCCAGCTTGCGTGCGCTCGTGCTCGGCGCCGCGTCGCGCTGGGACAGGCCCGCGACGTAGGCGCGCACATCCTTAGAGCTCACGTCCTCCGGTCGCAGCCCCCGCGCGATCGCCCAGCGCGAGAACTGGGACAGATCGCTCGCGTACGCGCGCCTGGTCCTCGCGGCCGCGTCGCGGCGCTTCAAATCCTCTTGCAGCAGTTCAAGCGCACGCACCCAGAGGACCGTGTCCATGCGGGTCTACTTCGCCGTCCCCGACCCCGCGCCCTGCCTGCTGTCCTGCGCCGGGACACCGGCGAGAACCGGCGCCAGCTCGCGCTCCAGCTCGGTCCAGTCGCACGCGCAAAGGACGTCCTCTTCCTCGCAGATGTCAGCGTTCCAAGGATGGCGGATCGTCGCGGCGAGGATGCCGCGCTCGATCGCCGCCGCGAGGTTCAGCGGTCCGTCGTCGATCAGCACGTCGATCTCGAGCTCCGCACAGCGCGAAACCTTGTCGTAAGAGCAGTGCAGATCGTCGAACGCCAGCCCGATCCGCTCGAGCCACTCCGCGGTGACCGCGTGGCGGTCGAGCGCGCGATGGCTCGTCACGTGCACGAAATGGCCCGTCGCATGCCAGCGGCGCACCGTCTGCACGGCGCCTGGATACGGAGTCCCGGCGAGGATGCGCTCGTCGCTGTGGCTCTCCTCGATGCACAGCTCGAGCTGCTCGGGGCGCAGGCGCGTGATCCCCCACGTGAACTGCTCCTCGTAAGGCAGCTCGATCCCGAAGCGCCGCACCGAGACCTCCGAGAGGACGTCCCAGTAGTGGTGCAACGTCGAGTCGATGTCGATGGCGATCCTCATGTCTGCTGCGATCCTCGGGTAGATTGAGCTGCGATGGACCGCACAGCCACAACCACACCCTCGCTCTGCCCTGCCGGCGATCAATCGGTCTATGGACCACAGGGGCGATCCCCCTGGCTCGACGTCGACTGGCGAGAGCACCAGCGCTGGGTGATACTAGACGGTCAACCCGTCAACGTGATCGAGCTCGGCGAAGGGCCGCCGCTCGTCTTCCTCCACGGGCTCTCGGGGTCCTGGACGAACTGGCTCGAGCAGCTGCCCGTGTTCGCCGGCCTAAACGGAGATGCGCGCCAACTGGGCACGTCTAGGAGCTTTGGAAAGCATCGCGTGATAACGCTCGACCTTCCTGGCTTTGGCCACTCGCCGATGCCCGCCGAGCAGATCACGATCTCGGGCTACGCCCGCCTGCTCGACCGGCTGCTCGACACGCTCGAAATCGACGCGGCCGCCGTGGTCGGCAACTCGATGGGCGGCTTCGTCGCGGCCGAGCTCGCGATCGCGTTCCCCCAGCGCGTCGAGCGTCTCGTGCTGGTGTCGGCGGCCGGCATCTCCACGTTCGGCAACCGCGGCGGGGCGCGTGCGGTGCCGGTGCTCCAACGGTTTGAGCGGATCGTCGCGGCCTACACCGCTTGGATCGCGTCAAAGTCAGACACCGTCACCCGCCGCGCGCGGCTGCGTGAGGCAACGCTGAGCGTAGTCGCCCGCCATCCCGGCCGCCTGCCCGCCCCAATCGCCGCCGAGCTGCTGCGAGGAGCGGGCAAGCCCGGCTTCATCCAAGGGCTGCAGGCCAATCTCAACTACGACTTCCACGAGCGCCTTCCGGAGATAGCGTGCCCGACCTTGATCGTGTGGGGAGACGGGGACCGTGTCATCACCGTCCGCGACGCCGACGTCTTCGCTGAGCTGATCCCCAACGCACAGAAGGTCATCCTCGCCGATACTGGTCATATCGCGATGATCGAGCGCCCGGCGGCGTTCAATGAGCTGTTGGAGGACTTCCTGCACGCATAGCCTCTACGGCCGCTTCCAGCAGGCCCGTGACAGTCGGCTCAGCGCGCGACGGCGCCTTCGGCGGCGCTACCCACCAGCTTCGCGTACTTCTGGATCGCGACGTCCACATGCTCATCGGCGCGCGGGGGCCGGCTGTAGGCGCTGACGCGCGCCGCGATCTCCTCGTCGGAGAGCGCCACATCCAGCCGGCGCGTGTCCACGTCGATCGTCAGCTCCTCGCCGTCGCGGATCGCCGCGATCGGGCCACCGCGGACAGCCTCAGGCGCGACGTGGGCGACCATAAAGCCGTGCGTGGCGCCGGAGAAGCGCCCGTCGGTGATCAGCGCGACCTGCTCGCCGAGCCCCTCCCCGACGATCGCGGCGGTGACGGCGAGCATCTCGCGCATGCCCGGACCGCCGGCGGGCCCCTCGGCGCGGATCACGACCACGTCGCCGGCCCGCAGCTCGTGTGCGAGCACCGCCGCCATCGCCGCCTCCTCGCCGTCGAACACACGCGCCGGCCCGACATGTTTACGGCGCTCGTGCCCGGAGAGCTTCACCACGCAGCCGTCGGGCGCGACATTCCCGCGCAGGATCGCAAAGCCGCCTGTCGATTTGATCGGGTTCGCAAGCGGCCGCACGACAGGCTGGCCGTCTGTCTCTAGGGCCTCGTCGGCGTGCTCGCCGATCGTCCTGCCGGTGACGGTGGGCGCGTCAGCATTGAGAAGCCCGGCCTCCTTGAGCCGCGCGAGCACGAGCGGCACGCCGCCCGCCTCATAGAGATCGGTGGCCACGTATCGCCCTCCGGGCTGCAGGTCGCACAGCAGCGGCGTGCGCTCGGAAACGGCCTCGAACTCGTCGATGCCCAGCGGCACGCCCATTTCGTGGGCGACCGCCAGCAGGTGCAGAACGACGTTGGTCGAGCCGCCACTGGTGGCGGCCGCCGCGATCGCGTTTTCGAACGCGGGCTTGGTGATCACGTCGCTCGGACGCTGGCCACGGCGCAGCACGTCCATGACCAGTTCCCCCACCTGCACAGCGATCTCGAGCTTGCGGCCGTCCTCGGCCGGCACCATCGCCGAGCCCGCAGGAGAGATCCCCAGCGCCTCGAAGGCCATCGCCATCGTGTTGGCTGTGAACTGCCCTCCGCATGCGCCCGCCCCCGGCGAGGCGATCTCCTCGAGCTCGTGCAGCTCCTGCTCTGAGATCTTGCCCGAGGCGAACTGGCCGACCGCCTCGAACACCTGCTGGATCGTGACCTCGGCGCCCTTGTAGTGGCCGGGCTTGATCGAGCCGCCGTAGAGCATCAGCCCGGGGATGTTCAGGCGTGCGAGCGCCATCACCGTGCCCGGGATCGTCTTGTCGCAGCCGGAGATCGTGACGAGCGCATCAAACGCGTGGGCGGAGGCGACGAGCTCGATCGAGTCCGCGATCAGCTCGCGCGAGACCAGCGAGGCACGCATACCGGCGGTGCCCATCGTGATCCCGTCGGAGATCGCGATCGTGTTGAGCTCCATCGGCGTGCCGCCGGCGGCACGGACGCCCTCCTTGACCTTGGCGGCGAGCACACGGTTATTGAAGTTGCACGGCATCGTCTCGATCCAAGAGTGCGCCACGCCGACGATCGGCTTTGCGAGGTCCTCGGCGGAGTAGCCGATCCCGTGGAGATAGGAGCGCGCCGCCGCACGCTCGGGCCCCTCCGTGAGGGCTCGACTGCGATGTCTGATGTCGAAGGTGGGCTCGATGCTCACGCGGCGCGCACACTATCGAGCTGTCGACCTGCCCGCTCGCGCTCCCAGCGCGCCAGTCGAATCAAGTCGCGGCGCACTCTGCCGGGATCGATCTGACGACCGGGAAGGTGCATGTTCGCCTCGGCGACCAGACGACGCTCGTCGGCCGTGAGCGCCATCCACTTCGCGAGCACGTCGTCGGAATCGGGTAGCCGCGCACTGCCGTAAGGCTTGGAATGGTCGGGGAAAGCGACGCAGTACTCGCTCAGCAGGGCGCTCGTCCGAGGGATGTAAGCGACGATCGGCCGGTGCGGATAGATCAAGTAGGCGTAGGACGCGCCGTCCGCGCGATCGCCCAGGCCGCCCCAGACACGGAGAAAGCCGAGATCGCGATACATCGCCCAATCGTTCTCCTCGATACACGAGCGCAGCAGCGCTTGTGCCCGCTGCTCGGCGCGGCGCTCGCGCCCCGGGTCATAGCCGCTCGGCTCAGCTCCCCGCATTCCTCCCGGCCGGCGGGACCGCAGCCGCGCAAGCGCCTGGCCAAGCCTCGGTCGGGTCAGCTCCCAGAGCAGCGCGAGGAATACCAGCGCAGCGGTGCCAAGCGCGAGGGCCATCGTGTGACTAGCCCCCCGCGCCGCCGGCGGCGCGGGGGAAAAAAATCACGCGCTCGGCATCGCGCGGCACCTCGGCGAAGCTCTTCACAAGCTCGGCCTCGCGGCGGCCGCCGCTCATCGCTGTGGGAACGGCGGCCCACATGCCGGCGTCCAGCTCGCGACGAAACGTCTCGATCAGCTCTTGCTCCTGCTCGGGAACCTCGACATCGCCGTCGGCGAGCACGATCTCGCCATGACCCGGCTTGAGACGCAAGAGCTTCATCGACGAACGGGCTTCGAGCGCAACAGCTGCATCGTCCTCCATTATGGCAAACGGCAAGTGGCGCATATCCGAGTGAGTGGCTCAGGCCCGGCGGATGCCGAGTGAGTGGCTCAGGCCCGGCGCATGCGACGGAGGTCGATGACATCAACCGGGCCCGAGCCCGCGCCGATGTCGAGCAGCCCGTTCGCAACAGCCTCACCCGTCAGCGCCCGAGCGATCCGCGCGGCCTGGAGCGGGTTGCGGCCAAGCGCGAGCTGTGCTGCGAGCACGGCGGAATGGGTGCAGCCCGAGCCGTGAGCCGTGCCGTCGGGATGGCGCTCACCCGGGATCTCGACGATCTGCCCATCGCCTGCAGAGTCCAGGAAAAGGTCCGTCGCGCGCGCGCGATGGCCCCCGGTGAGCACGACGATCCGCGGGCCGAGGGCGAGCACCACCCTGGCAAGAGCCTCGTCTCCGATGACCTCTCGCGCGTCTGCCTGGAAACGGCCGGCAAGCGCACGAGCCTCGGGCAGATTCGGAGTGAGCACGCTCGCACGCGGGAGGATCTCCGTGACGAGCGCGCGCTCGGCGTCTGCCTCGAGCAGACGCGCACCCGACTCGGCGACCATCACCGGGTCCACGACCACGGGCGTACCGGCGGGCAGCTCTCCTAGCGCGCGCGCGACGGCGAGCGTGACCTCGGCGGTGCCCAGCATCCCCACCTTGACGGCGTCCACACCGATGTCTCCCACGACGGCACGCACCTGCGCGAGGACGACGTCCGCGGACACCGGCTGGATCGCGGTGACGCCGACGGTGCTCTGCGCGGTGATCGCCGTCACCGCGCACATTCCATGCACGCCGCAGCGCGCGAACGCCTTCAGGTCCGCCTGGATGCCCGCGCCACCGCCCGAGTCAGATCCGGCGATGCTCAACACGCGCGGCGTGCGAGACACGCTCGAAGCGCCCGCGGCGGCCATTGCTCAGCGCGCTTGCGTGCCGTCGCGAGGCGCTGGGAAGATCGAATAGCTGCCGATCGCGGTGACCAGCAGTCGTCCGTCCTCGTGGCGCACCTCGCTGCGCAGCACCGCGGTGCGGCGGTTGCGACGGTCGAGCACCGTACGGCACACGATCTCGCCTTTGGTGGCGGTCTGGATGTAGTTGATCGCGATGCTGATCGTCGCGATTCGCTCCTCCTCGCTGGTCTGCACCCATAGCGCCGAACCCATGCTGTAGTCGACCAGCGCATAGGTGACCACACCGGAGAGCAGGCCGCCGTTGTTGATCAGCTCCGGGCGGATCTGCAGTCTGGCGGTCTGGGGATCGTCCCAGCGCATGCCCATGAAGCTGCTGACGCCGTCGAGCGAGCGCGGCCGTGCGCTCGCTCCGTGTGCGGGTGCGGAGCCGCCGGGCGACGGGATCGGCTCGCCGGCGTCCGGTGGCGGTGGGGTGGAGCTCGAGGGAGCGTCTTGCACAGAGCGAGAGGCTACGCGAGCAAGCCCTCTCGCGCCTGACCGGCGTCATCGGCAAACGGTGCCTCGCCATGCCGATGACGGCTGAAGTTACGGCCTTTTCTCAGACATGACCGTGAATAGGCACATATGCGCACCGCGCGTCACACCTTTCGATCTAGCGTGAGCGACATGCTTCCCGACCCGATGACCCCCCTGCCGAGCGCCAAACGCGTCGACCCGCGGCGAACGCTCGGCCGGCTCGGAGAGGAGCTGGCCGCAGCCCACCTCGAGCGGCTCGGTTTCTCCTTGCTGGGACGCAACGAACGCACGCGCTATGGCGAGATCGACCTGATCGCCTTCGACACCCGCACACTCGTGTTCGCCGAGGTTAAGACGCGCCGCGTAAGCACCCATGCGGTCCGTGTTCGCCCCGATCAGGAGCCACTGACATGGCTGCGTCCCCGTCAGCGCATCCGCCTGCGCCGTCTCGCCGTCGCCTGGCTGAGCGAGGAGAAGCACATCCGCCCCACCGCTCACACGATCCGCTTCGACGCGATCGGCGTGATCCTCGACACCGGCGGCAGGCTCGTCCGCCTCGACCACATCGAGGGGGCTTGGTGATTCTTTACAGATCCAAAGAGCTACAACGCCAGCTGCTGGTAGGCGAGCGACTGGAAGGACATCCGGTGCAGGGGAGAGACGCCCTGGCGGAGGATCGCTTCGCGGTGTACGGGCGTGGAGTAGCCGACGTGCTCGGCGAAGCTCCAGCCGGGGTGTTCGGCGTCGGCGTGGCGCATGTAGCGGTCGCGCGTGACCTTGGCTACGATCGACGCCGCCGCGATCGCGGCACTGGTGGCATCACCGTCGACGATCGCCCGTTGGGGTCGCTCGAACTCAGGCACGGAGAAGCCGTCCACAAGGCACAGCACCTCCCCGGCGATGCCCCTGGTCACACCGCGAATCGCGTCGCGTAGCGCGGCGAGGTTCGTCTTGTGCAGTCCCCGTTCGTCGATTCCGCGCGCGCAGCGCGACACGACCACGACGCGGGTGGCGCTGCCGAGCACGAGCGGATACAGCTCCTCGCGCGCCTGCGCGGAATGCTGCTTTGAGTCGTTCAGCGCACTCAGCGCGCGCAGCTCACGGGTGGTGAGCGCGTCGTAGTCGAACAGCACGCCCGCGGCGACCAGCGGACCGGCGAGACACCCGCGCCCAGCCTCGTCGGCGCCGGCTATGAGTGGGACGCCGAGGCGGCGGTCGAAGGCGAACAGACGTCGTCCGCTGCCGGCGCGCCGCACGCGGCGTCTGGCGCGAGCCGAGGAGCCGGAGCTCGCCTGCCGGGCAACCGGCGGCGACGTTTCGCTAATACCAGGGGTGTCAGAAGAATCCGATGCGATCGGGTGGCCAATAGGTAGCGACGGCGCCGCCGATGATCCACCCTGTGGGGACTGGCCCCCAGAACCTGCTGTCGTCCGATTCGCCACGATTGTCCCCCATCATGAACCAGTGACCGGCCGGAATCTTGATCGGCACGGGAAAATTGCACTCCGGGCTCGAACCGCATTCGCGGATGTAGGGGTCTTTCTCCCGTTCAAAGCGCGCGTCACGGACACCTTTACGCCAGACGTGGCCTTCCTTTATGTAGATTTCGTCCCCCGGCCCGGCGACGATGCGCTTGATGAAGTTGACGCTCGATTTCTGAAGCTCAGGCTCCGAGCAGGCGGCTCCGCCGAGCTTGACCACGTGCGGGGACGGCCCGCAGATGTCTTGCTGAGCGTCGCGCGGCGGATGAAAGACCGTGACCTCACCGATGTGCGGACCGCTGAAGTCGGTGCCGATGCGATTGACCAGGACGCGCTGACCGATCGACAGCGTGGGCTCCATCGAGCCACTGGGGATGCGGTACGGCTTGACGATAAAGGCCTGTATCCCGAACGCGAGACCGAGCGCGATGGCGATGATGATTATCAGCTCGACGATCGCACCGACCGTCGATTTGGATTGCGTCTGTCCAGTCTTAGTGCCCTGAGTCATAATTTGGTCAGTGTTTTCCGGATGAATGGGCATGCTCTGACGTTCGACGGTGTCGGGCAATGTGCCGGTGGCACATGGGCCGACGGCGGCGGACGGCAGCCATGTCCAGGCGCCAGGAAACGCCACCGAATTTATGATTCATGGCACTCAGCCGTCAACGCGGCGTTGGCGACCATGTTCGCCGGCGCGCGTTTACCCGTCGGGGGGCTCACGCCGGCGTATCGCTGGCGGGGACGCTCTGCTCGGCGCCACCACCCTCGGAGGACGGGGAATCGGCGTCGATCGCCGGCGGCTCGACATCCTGGGAGGTCTCCCCCTCACCGTTCGCGCCTGCCCGCTCCGGTCCGTCTACCTCTGCAGGACCTTCCTCGCCGCCCCCCTTGCCGTCCGTGACCGGAGCTCCATCTCCAGCCGCGTCCGGCGCCTCCGTTTGCTGCACCCGCTCGAGCACCGTCTCCTCCGCGGTCGCGCCATCCCCATCGGTCGCCTCCGCCGTCTCGTGCACCAGCCCCGGTTGAACGGTCTCTTCCGGGCCCGTGTAGCGGCGCTCACGCACGCGTGCGCGCTTGCCGACGCGATCGCGCAGGTAGTAAAGCTTCGCGCGACGCACATCTCCTCGCGCGGCCAGCTCGATCCGCTCGATCTTGGGCGAGTGCACCGGAAACATGCGCTCGACGCCGACACCGAAAGACTGCTTGCGCACGGTGAACGTCTCGCGCGCACCGTGCCCCTGGCGCTTGATCACCACGCCCTCGAACACCTGCACGCGGCGGCGGGTGCCCTCGATCACCTGGAAGTGCACCTTTACGCGATCGCCCGGGGCGAAGTTGGGAACGCGGCGCAGCTGCGCGCGCTCGATGGTTTCGATGACGCTGCTCATAGTTCAGAAAGAAAAAAGCACCCCGGCACATCACCCGAAGGACATGCCCGTATGGCGCGGGGAGCAATGGTAGCGGACGATCAGCCCGAGCCACCCCGCTCCTTCTCGGCGCCCCGCTCGCGGCTGCGCTCTCGCCGCCATTCGCCGATCCGCCGGTGGTTACCCGAGAGCAGAACGCCAGGCACACGCCAACCGCGATACTCCGCGGGACGCGTGTAGTGCGGATACTCCGGGTTGCCATCGAGGGCAGCGCTGAAGGACTCCTCGATCGCCGAATCCTCGTGACCGAGGGCTCCGGGAAGCTTGCGCAACACCGCGTCGCACACGACCATGGCCGCCGGCTCCCCGCCCGACAGCACGTAGCGGCCGATCGAGATCACATCGCTGCAGTAATGCTCGACGATCCGCTCGTCAAGACCCTCATAGCGCCCGCACAGCAGCGTCAGGGCCGGCTCCCCCGCCAGCTCGTCGACCAGCGCGTCGTCGAGCAGGCGCCCACCCGGCGCCAGCGCGATCACCCGTCGGCGCTCGCGCAGCTCGGCCGGGTCCGTGCCGTAGCGCGCGCGCAAAGCGCTGTCGAGCACATCCACGCGCAACACCATCCCTGCGCCGCCACCGAACGGGGTATCGTCCACCTGCCCAGCTCCAAGCGGCGTGTGATCGCGGATGTTCACGTAGTCGAGGCTCGAGCCCGCAGACAGGACGTTGCTCACGTGGCGTTGTGAGGCAAACCACGCAAACCACTCGGGAAACAGCGTGAAAATGTCTATCTCCATTTATCGCTCCTGACCCAGAAACCTCATATCGACCTCGATGCGTCGGTTGGCGATATCGACCCGGCGCACAGCGTCTCTAACCATCGGCACCAGCAGCACCTCACCACCGTCCGTGCGTCGCACCTCAAGGACCTCGCACGTTGGCAGCTCGATCATCCGGCTAACGCTCCCGACCCACAGCTCGCCGTCCACGACCTCGCAGCCCTCCAGTTCGTGCGCCCACCATTCGCCCTCGGCGAGCGTGGGCGCGTTCGGTCGCTCGACGCCCAACGACATGCCGCGCAGCGCTTCTGCGGCGGCCCGATCCTCGATCCCCTCCAGGCGCACGATCGGATGCTGCTCGGTGCCGGCCCGACGGACGATCGTGGCGGTCCTATCCCCCACCCTCACGACCGTGCCGAGCTCGAGCAGGCGCGGACGTGCGCGCGTCACGTAGAAGCTGCCGTCGAGGCCGTGCGCGCGACCGACGCGACCGGCTTGCAGCTCGGACACGTCCTCCTTGGCCCCATCCTCGGCCGAGGATGCTCCGCAACGAACGTCCCCGCTAGCGTCCTGAGTCATAAATTCGCTCAGTGCCTTCCGGATGGATGGGCGTGTCTGAGGTTCGACGATGTCGGCCGGTGTGCGGGAAGCACGTGGGCCGATGGCGGCGGACGTCAGGCGCGTCCAGGCGCCGGGACGCGACAGCGAATTTATGACTCAGGACACGAGGCACGTCGCCCCGTCAATCGACGATGTCGAGCAGCACGCGAGCACCCTCGCTCGCGGCGGCCGCTTTGACGACCGTCCGCAAAGCATGCGCCGTACGCCCGCCCCGGCCGATCACCTTGCCGTAGTCGCCCTCGGCCACGCATAGCTCCAGCACGAACGTACCGCCGTCCTGCTCGAACTGCTCGACCGACACCCCGTCGGGATCGTCAACCAGCCCTTCGGCCAGGTATTCGAGCAACAGCTTTGGGCTTTCGGCAGGCATCTCGGCGCAACGCGATTGGCGTCAGCCGGTCCGAGTGTCTATGCCCTGAATGCGCAGCAGCTTGCGCACTGTGTCCGACGGTTGAGCCCCGCGCGCCAGCCAGCTGCGTGCGCGATCCTCGTCGATTGCGATCGTCGACGGGTTGGTCTGCGCGTTGTAGTGGCCGATCGTCTCGATCACGCGCCCGTCTCGCGGCGAGCGCTGATCAGCGACGACTACGCGCCACATCGGGTCCTTCTTGCCACCCACTCGCGTGAGCCTGAGTCTTACCGCCACGTAATCCCTCTCATCTCTTTTTTCATGTGCGCAGAGCTTAGGGCATACCTCGACAGCACCGCACGTCCGGGGCGCGGCTCAACGCGCGCTTCGCATCAGCGCACCGACATCCGGCATCTTGCCGCGGCCCACCTGGCGCATGACCTTGCGCATCTGTGAGAATTGCTTGACCAGCCGGTTGACCTGCTGCACGTCCGTGCCCGAGCCGCGCGCGATCCGCAACCGGCGCGAGCCCTTGATCAGCTCCGGACGGTGACGCTCTTCGGGGGTCATCGACAGGATGATCGCCTGGATCCGGTCGAGCTCGCGCTCATCCACCTTCAAACCCTTGAGCTGCTGGCCGGCAAACCCGGGGATCATCCCGAGCAGGCTGCTCAGCGGGCCCATTTTGCGGATCGTCTTGAGCTGGTCGAGGAAGTCGTCAAGCCCAAACTCGTTGCGCCTGAGCTTGCGCTCCAGCTCGAGCGCCTCGCTCTCGTCGAACTGGCGCTCGGCCTGCTCGATCAGGCTCATCACGTCGCCCATTCCGAGGATCCGCTGAGCCATGCGATCGGGGTGGAAGCGCTCGAACTGCTCGAGCTTCTCGCCCGTCGAGGCGAACAGGATCGGCTTGCCCGTGACCGCCTTCACCGACAGCGCGGCGCCGCCGCGGGCGTCACCGTCGAGCTTGCTCATCACCACGCCGTCGAACTGCACCGCCTCGGCGAACTTCTCGGCGACGTTCACAGCGTCCTGGCCGGTCATCGCATCGACCACCAGCAGCACGTTGTGAGGTTTGACCGCGGCGCGGATCCGTACTAGCTCGGCCATCAGCTCCTCGTCGACGTGCAGCCGTCCGCTGGTGTCGACGATCAGCACGTCCTTGCCGTTCTCCTTCGCGCGCTCAAGCGCCCACGCGGCGATCTCCACCGGGTCGCGGTCGGTCCCCTGCTCGTATACCTCCGCTCCCGCCTGCGCGCCGACCTTCACGAGCTGCTCGACCGCCGCCGGGCGATACACGTCGCAGGCCGCCACCGCCACGCTCGAGGAGTGCTCCTCACGCAGATAGCGCGCGAGCTTCGCCGTCGCGGTCGTCTTACCGGAGCCCTGCAGCCCGGCCATCAGGATCACCGACGGCGGGCGCGGCGAAAAGCTCAGCCCCGCCGAGGCGCCACCCATCAAAGCCGTCAGCTCCTCGCCGACGATCTTCACGACCTGCTGGCCCGGGTTCAGCTTGCCGATCACCTCAGCCCCGAGACAGCGCTCCTTCAGCTGAGAGGTGAACTGCCGGACAACCTTGAAGTTGACGTCCGCCTCGAGCAGCGCCAGGCGGATCTCGCGCATTGCCGCGTCGATGTCCGGCTCGGTCAACGTCCCATGCCGGCGCACGCCGGCGAGCGTCTCCTGCAGCTTCTCGGCGAGCGAGTCGAACATTTGGCTCTACACCTTGGATTTCAGGGTTATCTGTCTTGCTCGCACCATCTAGGACGCGGGCTTGTCCGTACCGGCACCTCTCGCGAGCGCCGCGCCAATACCGCCGAAAGCCTCGGCGAACTCCGATGGGACGACGAAGACCTTGTTCGAGTCGCCTTCGGCCAACTGAGGCAACATCTGCAGGTATTCGTAGCTCAACAGCTCCCTGTTCGGTTTGCCCTCGTGGATCGCCGTGAAGACGGTGTCGATCGCCTTCGCTTCGCCCTGCGCGCGCAGGATCGCCGCCTGGCGCTCGCCCTCGGCGTCCAGGATGGCTGCCTGCTGGGCTCCCTCGGCGGTGAGCACTGCCGCCTGCTTGGCGCCCTCGGCGGTGAGGATCTGGGCCTGCTTTTCGCCTTCCGCCGTCAGGATCGCCGCGCGGCGGTCGCGCTCGGCGCGCATCTGCTTCTCCATCGCGGTCCTGATGTCGGCCGGCGGGTCGACCGACTTGATCTCGACCCGGTTAATCCTGATTCCCCACTTGCCGGTCGCCTCGTCCAAGACCACGCGAAGCTCCGTGTTCACGTTCTCGCGCGCCGTCAGCGTCGCCTCGAGCGTCAACCCGCCGATCACGTTGCGAAGCGTCGTCACGGTCAGCTGCTCGATCGCCTGTAGCGGGTTGGCGATTTCATATGTAGCCGAGCGGGGATCGGTGATCGTGAAGTACAGAACCGTCTCGATCCCCACGACCACGTTGTCTTCGGTGATCACCGACTGCGGCGCGAAGTTGACGACCTGCTCGCGCAGATCCACCAGCGGCTTGACCCGGTCTATGAACGGCGTGACGATCGTCAGCCCCGGCTCGAGCGTACGGCTATAGCGGCCGAGCCGCTCGACCACCCCCGCCCTGGCCTGAGGAATGACGCGGATCGTGCGCGCTGCCACGATCAACGCGAACACGACGACCACTGCGATGACGATGAGACCGACCATTGGGCGGATTTCCTTTCTCGAAGCTTTCTCTGATGATCAGAGCATGAGCAGCGTACGCACAATCAATGCATGACGAGGGCTGTGGCACCGCGTATCTCGACGACCTCCACATGCTCGCCGGCGTCGATCACCTCGTGTTCGTCGTAGCTGCGTGCGGTCCACACCTCGCCGCCGTCGATCTTCACGCAGCCCACCCCCTCCTCGTTGGCGATCCGCTCGAGCACGACCGCGGGGCGACCGACGAGGGCGGCGGCGCCCGTGCGGATCGACGGCGGCAGCCGGCGGTGGCGGCGCGCAACCGGGCGCAGCGTTCCGAACACGATGCCCGAGGACGCCACGAACACGACCGCGCTCAGCCCCAGGTCCACGCCGAGCAGACTTACGACCGTGGCAAGCGCCGCACCCACCGCGAACGGCGCGAGGTAGAAGCCGCCCTGGTGCATCTCCCCGATGCCGAGGACGCAGGCCGCCACCAACCAGATGATCCAAACGTCCATATCTTCAGGTTACCCCTCCGGTGTCCCGGTTCGAGATCAGCGCGCGCGCGAAGTCGTCCGCGTCGAACGGGCGCAGATCCTCGACCGACTCGCCGACGCCGATCAGCTTCACCGGCAAATCCAGCTCGCGCGCGATCGCAAGCGCGATCCCGCCGCGTGCGGTACCGTCGAGCTTGGTCAGCACCACTCCAGTGACCTGCGCGACCTCGGCGAACAGCTTCGCCTGACGCAGCCCGTTCTGCCCGGTAGTGGCATCGAGCGTGAGCAGCGTCTCGTGCGGCGCTCCCTCGAGCTGTCGCGCGATCACGCGCCGCACCTTTCCCAGCTCGCCCATCAGGTCGTCCTGCGTATGCAGCCGTCCGGCGGTGTCGATGATCACCACGTCGACACCGCCGCGACGCGCCTCAGCGATCGCCTCGAACGCGACCGCCCCCGGATCGGAGCCCTCCGGCCCGGTCACGAACCGAGCACCCGCACGCCGCGCCCAGCCTTCGAGTTGCTCGCTCGCCGCCGCCCTGAACGTGTCCGCGGCGCCCAGCAGCACGGTTCGGCCGAGCTCGTTTTGCAGATGCCACGCGAGCTTGCCGATCGTCGTGGTCTTGCCGGTCCCGTTCACCCCTACCGCCATGATCACCGTCAGCTGCTCGCGCAGGTCGATGCGCCCGTCGCCCACGCGCGCCGCCTGCGCCAGCAGCTCGATCAGCCGCTCGCTGAGGGCCTCACCGCCCTCGATCCTCCCGTCGCTCGCCTCGTCCTCGAGCGTGGCGAGCACCGACGCGGTGGTACTCGCGCCGACGTCGGCCACGATCAGCGCCTCCTCCAGCCGCTCCCACGTCTGCTCGTCGAGCGGGCCGAACAGCGTCGCCTGGATCTCGCTGCCGAGCGCCTGGCGCGTCTTTGACATGTTCTCGCGCAGGCGTTTAAAGAAACCTCCGCGACGGCGTTCGCCGTGGACCTCCGGCGCCCCGACGTCAGTGGGGCTCTCCCCGGTGATGAACAGATCGCTCCAGTCGCTGGCCACGGGCCGCGCGACGATAGCAGCGGATCTCCTCGGCGCATTCCTGGCGGCCTGCATGCCGCCGGATGAGGTGTGAGTCGCGGGCCAGACGCCGAGCAGGGTGGCACCTGACGCCGGGCCGGTGAGAGTCGACGGCTGCGCCGACCGTGGCGCGTGCTTATGCGACCTGCGCGACCTCGGGAAGCTGCTTTTGCTCCTCCTCGGCTGGCAATCGTCGCGAGAGCACCTTCGAGACGCCGTCGCCGCCCATCGATACCCCATACAGCCAGTCGGCCGCCTCCATCGTGCGCTTCTGGTGGGTGATCACGATGAACTGGGCGCGGTCCGCATAGCGGCGCAGCAGCGCAAGGAAGCGATCGAGGTTGAGATCGTCCAGTGCGGCCTCGACCTCGTCGAGGATGTAGAAAGGGCACGGGCGGGCGAGGAAGACCGCGAACAGGAACGCGAGCGCCGTCATCGACTTCTCGCCTCCCGACAGCAGCGACAGCCGCTTGGTCGACTTGCCGGCCGGCGTGATCTCGATCTCCACGCCCAGCAGATCCTCGCCTTCCTCGCGCTCCTCGGCCTCCGCCTCGGCCTCCGCGGCCGCCTCGGCGGCGCGGTCGGACTCGCCGGCCTCGGTGCCATCGGGCAGTGGCTGCCCGCCGAGCACCGGACGGGGCGCCTGCTCGTCGGTGACCAGCCGCAGCCGCCCCGTGCCGCCTGGGAACACGTCGCCGACGAGCTCCTCGAAGTTGCGCGCCGCCGCGGTAAACGTCTCCTGGAACGTCTCCTGTATCTGGCGATCGGTTTCGCGGATCACCGAGCGCAGCTCGCGCAACGCCGTCTCCAGGTCGGTACGCCGGCGCTCGAGCTCCTCGACGTGCGCGACCGCCTCTGAGTACTCCTCTTGAGCCAGTGGATTGACCGGGCCGAGCTGCTCGCGGCGGCGCGCGAGCCGCTCCACCCGAGCGCGCAGCGCGCTCGCCTGCTCCTCTTCCAGTGGCTCCGGCATCTCCACGTCCTCGGGTTCTGTGAGTCCCAGACGCTCCATTACGCTCTTCAGCTCGAGCTCGGCCTCGCCGGCCTGGTCGCGCAAGCGCTGCGCAGCGACCTCGGTGCCGGTCACGGCCTCCCCTGCAGCCCGGAGCAGCGTCTGGATCTCCGCCTCCTCGCCGGCGCAGGCGCGCAGCTCCGCTGCCATCTCCTCCCCGGCGGCGCGATCCTCGGCCAGCTGCTCCTCAAGCACCCCCACTCGCTCCTGCACGACATCGCCTGCGCTCTTCAGCGCTGCGACCAATCGCTCGGCGCGCGGCGCAAGCACCGCGTCCCCGTCGCGCTGTGCCCGCAGGCGAGCGATGCGCTGCAGCTGCTCGGCCCGTTCACGCGCCACCCGCTCCGCCTGGCGGCGCTCAGCCGCCAGCTCGCCTTCGAGCTCCCCCTTGCGCACCGCGAGCGGTCCCTGCTCGGGCGCCGCCCGGCGCTGCTCGATCAGCCACTCCGCGCGCCGCCTCGCCTCGGCCGCCTCGGCGCGGCGACGTTCCACCTCGCGCAGCGCCTCGTCCGCCGCTCCACGCGTCTCCTCGGCGGCGCGCACGTCGTCGAGAGCATGCTCGCCGGCCCCGCGCGCGGCGTGCTCTGCCTGCACGGCGAGCTCCGCGGCGGCGATCAGCCGATCGCGTTCGTTGCGCCGCGCAAGCACGCGCTCTGAGCCACCCTCTGTCATCTGGCGCACCTCGCCCCATGCAGCGAACCACACGCGTCCCTCCCGCGTGACCGCGACACCGGCGAAATCTCGCGGCAAGTCCTCCAGGCGCTCGACCACCCACGCGCCCGCCAGCAGCCGCTCGGCCAGCCTCACCACAGCCGGCGGCCCGCTCAGAAGATCCAGCAGCCTCAACGCCCCCGCCGCCGGCGCCTGACCATCGTGCGGGGCAGTCTCCGTCGAGCGGTTCGCGCCGCCCGGCGACGGATCGGCCAGGAGCGCGGTGCCGCCGTCGGGTCCGGACCGGTCCAGCAGCTCCTGCGCGCCTGTCACATCATCCACCAAGGCGGCATCCAAACGACCACCGAGCGCCGCCGCGAGCGCCAGCTCGTAGCCGTCCTCGACCTGCAGCTCCTCGCTGAGGGCCTTGGGCGAACCCTCCAGCGCGCCGCCGGCACGCACATGGCTGCGTAGAAACTGGTTCGCAGCCGCCAGCTCGGCCCCAACGCGCGCGCCCTCGCGACGGGTGTCCTGCACCTCGCGCTCGGCTACCGTCAGCCGCTCGCGCGCGGTTCGGGTCTCCGCATCGGCGCGCTCGCGCGCCTGCCTAGCGGCCGCGACCTCGCCCTCGAGCTCTTCCAAGCGTGCGCCCTGCAACTCCCTTGCGGCGCGCAGCTCCTCGATCTCACGCTCGATCTCCTGCTCGCGCCTGCTCTCGATCTCAGCCAGCTCCGCTTCCAGCGCGCCGATGTGATCGTCCTCGTGCATCGACCCGTCGCCCTCGACGGCCGCCGAGGTCTCGCTCAGCGCGCGCAGCTCAAGCGCGATGCGCTCGCCGCGGCGCTCCAGCGCCTCGACGCTCGCGACCGCCTGCTCGATACGGAGCGAGAGCCGCTCGCGCGTGGCGCGCGCGTCGTAAACACGCCGTGCGAGCGCGTCGTGGCGCTCGGCGCGTTCTGCCAGGGCCCGCTCGGCGCGACCGCGGCGGTCGATCGTTGCCTGTAGGCGCGACTCGACCTGGGCACGCGCATCGCGCGCCTCGCCCACTCGGGCCTCGGCATCCGCCAAATCGGCTCGTCGCGCGCGTGTCCCGTCGCGCGCGAGCTCGAGACGAGCTTCGAGCATTTGGCGCTCCAATCGCTCGTGCAGCTCGGCCGCCTCAGCCTGGCGCTTGAGCGGGCGCAGGCGGGTGCGCGCCTCACGCTCGACGTCCAGCGCGCGGTCGAGGTTCTCCTGCGTTCGCTCGAGCTTCAGCTGCGCACGTCGACGGCGCTTGCGATGCTTGCCGAGACCGGCCGCCTCCTCGATCAGCAGCCTGCGATCGCGGGGCTTTGAAGTCACGATCTGCTCGACCCGCCCTTGCGAGATGACCGAGTGTGTCTCCTTGCCCAACCCGGTATCCGACAGCACCTCGATTACGTCCACCAACCGGCAGCGAGCCCCGTTCAGCTTGTATCCACCCTCCCCGGCGCGATCCAGCCGCCGCACGATCGAAATCTCGCTCAGCGGCAGATCCACGGTGGCGTCGGAGTTGTCGAGCACGATCTCCACTTCGGCTGCGCTGCGCGCCTGCACGCCACGCCCACCGCCGAAGATCACATCCTGCATCGACTGGCCCCTGACCGCCAGCGGCGACTGCTCGCCCATCGCCCACAGCACCGCGTCGGTGACGTTCGACTTGCCCGAGCCGTTGGGCCCGACCACGACGCTCACGCCCTCGCCGAAATCCAGATGGGTGCGATCCGGAAAGGACTTAAAGCCTTTCAAGGTAAGTGACTTCAACCGCATGGGTAGCTCGTCCTCACTGACTCTCCAGCTCGTCGATCGCGCGCCGTGCGGCCTCCTGCTCGGCGTGCTTCTTGCTGCGGCCGCTCCCTCTCCCCAGCTCCCGGCCGTCGACCCGCGCGAGGATCGTGTAGGTACGCGCGTGCGGCGGGCCGTCCTCGCTCACGATCTCGTAGCCTACGGCCGCGCCGCGCCGCGCCAGCAGCTCCTGCAGGGCCGACTTGAAGTCCACAGGGTTCTCCAGCGCCTCGCCGATCTCCGGTCCGAACGCCTCCACCACGGCCTCCGCGGTGCGCTCGTAGCCGGCGTGCAGGTAGCACGCGCCGATCACCGCCTCGACCACCGACGCGAGCACCCGCTCGGTCTCCACCAGCGCCGCCGCGCTCCCCTCGCCGCCCGCGGGCGCCGCCGCGCGCAACCGCTCGGGCACCCCCAGCCGCTCGGCCACCTGCCGGCAGCTCGGGCCGCTCACCGCCTGCGCACGGATCTTCGTGAGCCTCCCCGCCCCGAACCGCTCCGCCTCCAACCGCGGATACAGGTGGGTAGTCACGGCCAGCGCAAGCACGCTGTCCCCGAGGAACGCCAGTCGCGTGTATGAGTCGCTGCGTCGCTCGCTCCACGACGCGTGCGTAAACACCTGGCGCTCCAAGTCGTCGGGCAGTTCCTGCAGCAGCGCGTCCAGCAGTTTCATCACTCGACATCGGCGGTCCCGTCAGGGGCGTTGGCCAGCACGAAGTCCACCGCCTGTCCCACCGTGAGGATCTGTGCCGCCTGTTCGTCTGACATACGCACGCCGTAGGTGTCCTCAAGCTCCTGCACCAACGTATACAGGTCGAGCGAGTCGGCCTCGAGGTCCTCCTTGAACCTCGTCGCCTCGTCGATCACGCTCGGCTCGACGTCCAGCTCGTCCGCGAGATGGGCTTGGATCAGGTTGAAAACTTGCTCGCGACCGGTGGTCATCGTGTCTGCGGCAGGCTAGCGGCCCGCGCGGACACTGGCGTCTGGCGCAGCGCGCCCGCGCGCTCGAGTTCACGGTGGGTCCGCTCGACGATGTCCTCGCGCGTGCCGCGCTCCGCTCGTTCGATCGCCCGTGCGAACCCTCTGCTCAAGAAGCGCCCGTGCGGGACGACGCCGAGACGGCGCAGCCCGAGCAGATAGGCGCCGCCATGCTCCTCCGGATCGATCTCCTCGCGCAGCCCTCCCAGCGCGCCACGCAGCAGCACCCCGCCGAGCTTCGCCCGCGACGATGACATAACCGCGTCCCGCACCGCTCGCAAGATCGTCTGCGACACGCCCTCCATCAACTTCAACGCGATGTTCCCCGTGAACCCATCCGTCACGATCACGTCCGCCGTCCCAGCGACCACGTCGCCGCCCTCCACGTTGCCGACGAACTCAAACGCGCCGTCCATCCCCGGCCCCATCCGGGCGAGCTCCGCGTGCACGTCGAGCACCAGTTGGCTTCCGCGCGCGGCCTCCCCTCCGTTGGACAGCAGCCCGACGCGCGGGCGCGCGACGCCCAGCACCGTACTCGCCAGCGCCGCGCCCATGAACGCAAACTGCACGAGGTGCTCACGGCGCGCCTCCGCGTTCGCACCCACATCCAGCAGCGTCACCGGATGTCCCGGCACGGGCAGCGGGATCGCGAGCGCGGGGCGATACACGCCGCGCGCTCGCTTCACGTTGAACAGGCCCGCGGCGAGCGCGGCGCCCGTGCCACCCGCGCACACGAGCGCCTGCGCACGGTCTGCGGCGACCGCCTGGCAGGCCTTGACGATCGACGCCTGCGGCGTAGACCGCGCGGCGCTCGCGGGATCTGGGCTCTTGGCGATCGACACGGGCGCGTCCACCACCTCTATCTTTGCGACCGGCCCGTCTCCCAGCTCCGCGCGCAGCTCGGTCTCGGGCCCGAACAACAGCACCCTCACGCCCGCCTTCGCGGCGAGCGCCGCTCCCGCCGCGACCTCGCGCGGCCCGAGATCCGCGCCGTTACAGTCGACTGCGACCACGATCTCGCGCCCGTCCGCCGCGAGCCGCGCCGGAGCCACGCCTTCTGCCAGCTGACCGGCCATCGGTCTACTCGTGTCCCGATTCAAAAATTCGGTCAGTGTTTACGGATGGTGGGCGTGATCTAACGTTCGACGGTATCGGGGAGTGTGCCGGTAGCACATGGGCCGATGGTGGCGGGCAGGCGCTTTCAGACGCCGGGAAACGCCACCGAATTTTTGACTCGGGACACTAGTCGTGCTCGTGCTCGTGCACGCCTTGAGCCACGATTTCGCGGCCGGCGTAGGAGCCGCACACGGGGCACACGCGGTGCGGCCTGCGCGGGCTGTGACATTTGGGGCAGGCATTTACGCTGGGCGCCTCGATCTTGTGCTGCGCGCGGCGCTTCGCGGTGCGACTGTGCGATTGCTTTTTCTTTGGTACCGCCATCGGCTGGACAGGCTACCAGCCGGACCGATCGGCCCGAAGTCCGAGGCGGTCAGGGAGTCGGGGGCGATGGAATCAGGGGCGATCCGGATTCAGGGGCGATCCGCAATCAGGGGCGATCCGCAATCAGACACCTGCCGCGAGGGTCCCTACTCGAGCTTATGCTCTCGCAGCTTCGCCCAGCGGGGATCGGGCTTGCGCTCGTGGCGGTGCTGCGGACCGGCGAGGTTCAAGTCCGCCGCGCACACCGGGCATAGCCCCGCGCAGTCCTCTTTGCAGATCACCTTCGCCGGCACAGCCAGCGCGAAGGGAATCGCGCGTCCACGCCGCCAGGTCGAGCACGTCGTCGCGCACGTACGGGCTCGACAGCTCCTCGCCGCCCCCGGGACGATCCACCTCCCGCGCCTCGACCTCGATCAGCGGCGCGGCCGGCTGCAGACAACGCATGCACGGACCTTCCAGCGCCGTGACGAAACGCAGACGCAACGCATAGCCCGTGCCAGTCATCCGCGAGACGTTCAGCTCCACCGCCACGTGCGACGGCTCGGCCGTATAAGTCTCGCTTCCCAGCGTCAGCGGCTCGATCGCCATGTCCAGCGTCAACCGCCGTCCCGCACCGGCGCTCAGCCGCATCGCGGCGAGGTCGAACTCGTCTGCTTTGGCCGCCATGCACTCCCCAGGTTAGAAAGGTCTCCCCGTCTTTTTTCCAGGAACGCCGTCAGGGGGGATGGGCCTGTGCGCCAAGCGCTCGCTTTCGCGCACGCGCTCGGGACGGACCCGGCCACGAGCACGCCGCCGCGAGCGGTCTCGTCTTCTTACTCGCCCGCTTGCAGCTCGCGCTTGAGCACCTTGCCGGTCGCATTGCGCGGCAGCTCATCCAGAAACACCACTTCCCGCGGGACCTTGTAGCTCGCGAGGTTCTCCTTAACGTCTGCCCGCACCGCCTCCTCGTCCAGGTCGGCGCCCTCGCGCGCGACCACGAACGCCTTCAGCCGCTGGCCGAACCGCTCGTCGTCGACCCCCACCACCGCGGCCTCCTCGACCTGCGCGTGGTCGGCCAGCAGATCCTCGACCTCGCGCGGGAACACGTTCTCGCCGCCGCTCACGATCATCTCGTCGTCGCGTCCGTCGACGAACAGCCTCCCGTCGGTATCGAAGTGTCCAACGTCGCCGGTACTCAGCAGGCCGTCGATGATCTCCTTGCCACCGCCGCCCGTATACCCCTCGAACACCATTCCGTTGGCGACGAAGATCCGCCCGCCCTCGCCCGGGGGCGCCTCGCGGCCGTCCGCGTCCAGTAGCTTGACAATCGTGCCATGCGGCGGCCTACCCGCGGTCCCGGGCGCCGCACGCAGATCCGCCGGCGTCGCGATCGTCGCCCACGCGACCTCGGTGGAGCCATACAGGTTGTAGACCACCTCTCCGAACGCGTCCATCGCCCTGCTCGCCAGATCACCTGGCAGCACCGAGCCGCTCACGGCGATCACCTGCAGCGCGCTTGTGTCATAGCGCGCGAGCGTCCGCGGCCCGAGGTCCATGATCCGCTGGAGCATCACCGGCACGACGATCAGCGCGCTCGCCCGATGCTGCGCCACCGCGCGCACCGTCTCCTCCGGGTCGAACTTCCGGCGCAGCACGAGCGTGCTCGTCAGCGACAGCCCCAGCACGAAGTGAATCAGCCCCCACGAATGGAACATCGGCGCCGCTACCATCGTCGACTCGCGCGCCTTAAACGGGATCTTTGAGAACATCGCGGCCGCCGGTTCCAGCGAGTCCGGGCTATTGCGCCCCGCGCCCTTCGGCGTGCCCGTCGTGCCGGAGGTCAGGATCACGATGCCTCCCGCCTCAAGCGGCGGCTCGAGCTCTGCGTCGCTCTCACCGGCGATCAGCTCCTCCAGCAGCGGCTCGGCCGGGCTCGCTGCAGCGGGATCGTGCCAGGCGACGAACCGCCTGCGCCCCTCCCCCCTCCTTCACGAGCTCTGCAAACTCCTCGTCATAGATCAGCGCGACCGGTTCCTCGCGGCGCATCACATCGGCGATCTGCGGACCCGCGAATGCCGTGTTCAGATACAGCGAGCCGGCGCCGAGCTTCGAGCACGCGAGCGTCGCGTCGACGAACCCCCGGTGGTTGCGACACATGATCGCGACCCCATCCCCTTCGCCCACGCCCGCCTTCGCGAGACCTCGCGCGAGCGCGTTCGAACGCCTGTGCAACTCCGCGTACGTCAACATCCCCCGCTCGTCGACGATCGCCGCCCTCCCCGGATGGCGCGCGGCCGCGGAGGCGCACGCGCCGGCCGGCGTCGGCCCCCAGCGGTGCAAACCCAGCAGCGAGCGCGCCGCCCTGTCCGGGCGCACCGGCTTGAGCATGCCGGTGCTGAGCAGCGTCTTTGCGATGAAGAGGTTGTTCTTTACTTCGCGCGTGTTCACGACGCGCGGACCCTACTCGAACAGCGCGCGCTAGCTCACTTCGGCCGGCTCGTCCTTGCCTTGCAGTCGCTCGCGCCCGCGTTGCACCGCCGCGATGAACTTCGACAGGTTGACCTCGAGCGTGTTGAGGATCTCATCGGCGTAATCCTCGGCGCCGAGCCTGATCTCGCGCTCGCGTGCACGAGCGTCCTCGACGATGTCCTCGGCGGCACGCTCGGCCTGCTTGGTGACCTCCTCCTCGCCCACCAGCTTCTCCTGGCGCTCGCGCGCGTCCTTGATGATCCGCTCGGCCTCTTTCTTGGCCTCGGCGAGCATCTCCTGACGCTCCTTCACGATCCACCGTGCCTGCTTGATCTCCTCGGGGATCGTGGCGCGCATCTGGTCGAGGATGTCGTAGATCTCCTCCTTGTCCACTCTCACCTGATCGGTCAGGGGCACAGGCTTGGCGTTGTGCACCAAGTCGTCGAGCTTGTCTATGAGAACTAGAACATCCATGGTCGCAGGCCTTTTTTCGTCAGCGCTTCAGCTCTTCCTGCAAGCGCCTGGCTACCTCCTCGGGGACAAGATCGTCGATTCTCCCACCAAACGTGGCGAGCTCCTTGACGCCGCTCGACGATAGAAAACTGTACTGCTGGCTCGCCATCAGGTAAACCGACTCTATCTCGGGATCCTGCCGGCGGTTGAGCTGGTGCATCTCCAACTCATACTCGAAGTCCGAGATCGCCCGCAGACCCTTGACGATCGCCTTCGCCCCCACGCGCCGGGCGAAGTCGACCACAAGTGTGTTGAACGGCTCGGCGCGCACACCGGCCAGTCCCTCGGTCGCCCGTTCGATGAAGCCGAGTCGCTCCTCGATCCCGAACAGCGTGCCGTCCTTGCGCACGGAACGATTAACCACGGCCACCACGACCTCGTCGTACAGCGCCGCGGCGCGCCGGATCACATCCAGATGCCCGTTCGTAACCGGGTCGTAGGAGCCCGGGCATACCGCGATCGATTTATCGACGGTCATATGTACCGGTGGATCGTGATGTTTGTATTGCCATAGCGCCGCTCCTGCTCGATCTTCAGTGCGAGCTCCATCGGAGCCCTCCGATCGCTCTCGAGCACGACGCGCGCGTCGGGGCTCAACAGCGACGGCAGGATCGCCGACAGCTCCGGTTCCCAGTCGCGAGCCTGCCTGTAAGGAGGATCGATGAACACCAGATCGTATGTCTCTTTGCCCTCCCGTGCTCTTCGCAGCGCACCGAAAGCGTCCCCACGACGGATCTCCGCCTCCTCGCCCTCCGCCCCGAGCTCCGCCAAGTTGCCTTCCAGCGCACCCAGCGCGCTCCCGTCGCGCTCGACGAACACCGCCCTTGCGGCCCCGCGTGAGATCGCCTCGATCCCCAGCGCGCCGGTGCCGGCGAACAGGTCGAGCACGACCGCCCCCTCGATGTTTCCGAGCATCGAGAACAACGCCTCGCGCACCCGATCGGAGGTGGGTCTAGTGACCCTGCCCTTCGGTGCCTGCAGCCGCCTGCCGCCGAAGCGTCCCGCGATTACGCGCATACAACCACCGTAACGCCCACCGATGCAGTCCTGCTCGCGCGCCCTCCCCGGCGCAGCCCTGCTCGCGCGCGGCCCCCCGGCGCAGTCTGCTCGTGCGGGCCCGACTCGACTCAGACGGATCGCTCGCGCGCCTCAGGCGGGAATCGGCTCGAGCGCCGTCTGTGCGCCGAACCTGTGCAGCAGCGCGTCGCCGAGGATCGCATGCTCGGGGCTGCTCAGCTGGGGGTCCGTGGCGATGATCGTCTCCGCCAGCGCGCGTGCGCGCTCGAGCAGCGGCTCATCCTCAGGCAGAGACGCCACCTGGAACTGACCGAAGCCCGACTGGCGATGCCCGATCAGCTCCCCCTCTTTACGCAGCCCGAGGTCGATCTCCGCCAACCGAAAGCCGTCAGAGTGCTCAGCCAGCGCACGCAACCGCGGAGAGCCGGGCGGGCCCATCAAAAGGCAGCACGATCGATGCTCGCCCCGCCCGACCCGTCCGCGCAGCTGATGCAGCTGGGAGATCCCAAAACGCTCGGCGTTCTCGATCAGCATCACGGTCGCGTTCGCCACGTCGATTCCGACCTCGATCACGGTCGTGGCGACGAGCACGTCGGCCTTCCCCGACGCGAACGCCGCCATCGCCTCCTGCTTTTCGCGCGGGCGCATGCCGCCGTGCAGCAGCTGCAGCTCATAGCCCTTCAGCTCGCCCTCGCGCAGGCGCTCGAGCTCGGCTGTGGCTGCCCGCTGCCCGACCAGAACCTCGCGGACATGCGCGCCCGCCGACTCGCCCCCGGCGAGCGAGGAGCCCCTCTGCGCCGGCGCTGCGATCGTCTCCGCCTCCTCGATCAGCGGACAGACGACATAGGCCTGCCTCCCCGCCAGCAGCTCTGCGCGCAGCGTGTCGTACGCGCGGGCGCGCGCACTCTCACCCGCAACGACCCGTGTCGCGATCGGCCGGCGCCCTTGCGGAAGCTCGTGCAGAGCGCTCACGTCCAGATCGCCGTAGCGCGCCAGCGCGAGCGTACGTGGGATCGGTGTCGCGGTCATGTGCAGCATGTGCGGTGGCCTGCCCTGCTCGTGCGCGCCGAGCGCAGCGCGCTGACGAACGCCGAAGCGGTGCTGCTCGTCGACGACCGCCACCGCCAGCGCCGCGAAGCGAACGTCCGGCTCGATCAACGCGTGCGTGCCGACCACGAACGAGAGCTCGCCGCTGTGCAGCTTGCCGAGGATGTCATCACGCCGCCGCGCGGGGGTCGAGCCGGTCAGTAGGGCTGCGCTCACGGGCTCTGAGCCGAGCAGTCGCTGCAGCGTGGCGAAATGCTGCTCGGCGAGCGTCTCTGTCGGGGCCATCAGCGCCGCCTGCGCGCCGTGCTCGACGGCGCGCAGCATCGCATACAGCGCGACCACCGTCTTGCCGCTGCCGACCTCTCCCATCAGCAGCCTCTGCATCGCCCGCCCCTTGCTCAAATCGTCCCGGATCGTCTCGATCGCCCGGCGCTGGTCGCCCGTCAAGGCGAACGCCAGCCCCTCTGACAGCCAGCGCGCGCTCAGCGCCGGCTCCTCGTCGAGCACGTGTGCGCCCGTGCTTGCTGTCCGTGCCGCCCGCCGGCGCAGGAACACCAGCTGCGCCAGCAGCAGCTCCTCGAACGCCAGCCTTTGCCGTCCGGCCTCGGGGTCTTCAGAGTCGCGCGGAAAGTGCATCGCCGCCAGTGCACTCGCCCTGGTGGGGAGCTTCTCCCTCGCCCGCGTCGTCCCGGATAACACCTCGGGCACCTCCCCCAGCGCGTTCCTCCAAGTCCCCACCAACGTAAGGATCTGCGTCGAGCTCACGCCCTCTGCCGCGGGGTAGTGAGCGACCGAGCTGCCTGCTCCCCCGTTGCCGGCGGGACCGGCGGCGGTACTACTGCCACCATCACTGCCGCCGTCGAAACCACCGAGCGTGTGCTCGACGCCCTCTCCGAGCGTGCCTTCCACCGAGCGGTCGTCCTCGCTGCCGCCCGGCTCGCCAGCTCCGACGGCATGGTGGGACACGCGAAAGCCTCCGCGCTCATCGGCCTTGCCGTGCAGCAGCAGATGTGTGCCGGGCGGGTAGCGCTGCACCAGCCACGGCTGGTTGAAGAACGTCGCCCGCATCGTCCCGGTGGCATCGGCCACCCGCGCCTCCACCAGCGGACGCATGTTTCGCCGGCGCACCGCTCGCGCCCCGATCGCGCGCACCTGAACCGCCACCGTGGCCTGCTCTCCTGGGCGCAGCGCCGCGACGCTCCGCGCCTGGCGGCTGTCGCTCGGCAGGTGCTCGAGCAGATCGCCGACCGTGTGCAATCCCAGCGTGCGCAAACCGCTCGCGAGCTTCTCGCCCTTTACCTCCAGCGGGGTCATCAAACGCGACGGCCGCAGCCAGCGCACGGGCGCGCTCACCATCTCCTCGCGGCTTATCTCCAGTTGACTTGCGAACGCACGCGGCGACATCTCGAACGACTCATCATGCACCGTGCGGCGGTCGTCGCACGCACGTTGGCCCGCAAGCGCAGTCGGTGTTCTCGCTACTCGGCGGCGAGCAGCCACCAGTAGGCGGGCTGCCCGCCGTAGCGCAGCTCCAGCTCGATCTCCTCGCCACCAACCATCTCCTCCACCGCATCGAGCTCGATCGGCGCACCCTCTCCGGCGATGACGCTGATCAGCTCGGGTCGCGGGCGCGCGCCGCCGTCGCCGAACCCCCCCACAGCGTCCTCTCGGCCGTCGGTTCTACCGACCCCGTTCGCGCCCCCGCCCGCGAGCGCCGCCATCACAGCTCGCAGTGTCTCTTTCGGATCGCCCCAGGCGAGCATCTCCTCATCGACAAAGCCAACCGCCTCTCCCCGTTTGAAGCGTCCCTGCACATCGTCGCGCGCGGCCTCGGCCACGGCTCCCGTACGTAGTCGCGCCAACGCTTCCGCAAGCGCGCGCGCGTTCTCCTCCACCGCACGATCCGGCGACAGCGCGACCGCGGCTGCGAGGCCGGCCTGCTGGCTGGTGGTGGGCGCCACCAGCACCTGCTTGTCGGACAGCTCGGCCGCGTGCTCGGCGGCCATGATCACATTCGTGCTGTTCGCCAGCACGACCACCTCCTCGGCCGGAACCTCATGGATGCCCGCCAGCAGGTCATACGTAGAGGGGTTTGAAGTCGCGCCCCCGTCGATCGCATGCACTCCCAGCTCGGCGAACAGCTGGGCGAGCCCAGCCCCGCTGACGACCGCGACGGCGCCGCAGCGCACCTGCGCGCCGACCGCTGAGACCACGCCGGCGAGCGGCTTCGGCGGCGGGGCCCAAGCCCGATCCTCGCCTGCGCCTTCCCCGCCAGGCTCACGGCCGTCCTGCGGCCCCGTGGCGTTCAGCAGGCGCGCGTCCCGTTCGGCGACCTGCAGCCGCATGTCGGCGACGTCCAAACGCGAAACCTCGCCGGCGCCCCCGAACACAGCCGTCGCCCGCTCGGGCTCGTCGGTGTGCACGTGCACCTTCAAGGTCGCCGAGTCGCCCACGACCAAGACCGAGTCGCCGAGCTCCTCCAGCGGCACGATGAACCGGGCTGCCACCAGACCGCTGCCTGTGACCGCGAAATTCGTGCAGAACCGATACGTGCTCGAGTGATGCTCGGGATGGCTGATCCGCGCCGGCGCGTGATGGTCGAGCTCCGGCGGCTCGTCGCCACGCAGTGCCGCCACGACGCCCGCAAAGATGATCGTCAGCCCGTAACCACCCGCGTCGACCACCCCGGCCTCGCGCAGCACCGCCAGCAGCTCCGGGCCCCGCTTGACGGAGTCCTGTCCGGCGATGACCGCACGCTCGAGCACCTGCGCGATCGCGGTGTCCTGCGCCCGCGGCTCCGTCGTCGGACCCAAGCGCAGTCCCTCAGGACTATGGGCGACGTCGGTCATGATCTTGTGGGCCATCTCCCGGGCGACCGTCAGAATCGTCCCCTCGGCCGGCTCGCGCACCGAGGAGTAGGCACGGTCAGCGGCGTTTGCGAGCGCCGCACCGATCAGCGTCGCGTCGATCAACTGTCCGGGTCGTGAGACGAGCTCCTCGGCGGCGCCGCGAATCAGCTGGGAGAGGATCACGCCCGAGTTGCCGCGCGCGCCCAGCAGCGCAGCGCGCGCCACCGACTGCACGATCTCCTCGCGCCCGATCTCGTCAATCGTACGCCCCCCGTCGCTGCCCTGCAGCCGGTCGAGCTCGCTCAGCACGGCCCGCAGCGTGAGCGCCATGTTGTCTCCCGTATCCCCGTCGGCGACTGGGAACACGTTGAGCTCGTTGACCTCCTCGCGGCGCGCTTCCAAGTTCGCGAGCGCTCCCGCCACTGCGGCGCGAAAGCGGACCAGATTCGTATCGGTCACGACCCTACCTCTATCACCTCGTTCGGCCGCAGCCCCTTGCGGGCACGCAATCGGCTCTTCAGAGGGCCTTCGTCACCTTGCCGGCCTTCAGACAGCGTGTGCACACGTACACCCGCTTAGGAGCCTTGCCGACCACGATCTTGACCTTCTGCAGGTTCGGGTCGAAACGGCGCTTGGTCGCGACCATCGAGTGGCTGCGGCTCTGGCCGAACGCCGGCCCCTTCCCGCAGCTGTGACATACCTTCGCCATGAGGCTCGCCAGTCTAGCCGCTCAGCGCGAACGGCACCGCCATGAACGGCCCGATCCGTCAGAGCACCGGCGCCGGGCGCCACTCGGGGTTGATCGCTCGGCGTAGCTTTGCCATCCGCACGACCGCCTCGGCGGCATGCCGGCCCTGATCGCGCTTGCCTGTGCCGCCTGGCGGCGCCCCACCCGCCCGCGCGAGCGCCTGCTCCATCGTGTGGCACGTCAACACCCCAAACGCACACGGCACGCTGGTTTCGAGTGCTACGTGCTGGATACCGCGCGCCGTCTCGGCGCACACGTAGTCGTAGTGGTCGGTCTCGCCTCTGATGACCGCTCCAAGACACGCAACCCCTTCGTAGCGACCCGAGCTTGCAGCGTAGTTGGCCGCCAGCGGCAGCTCAAACGCGCCGGGCACGTCGAAGACGTCCACCTTCGGGTCTCCGTTCTCGGCGAACGCCTCGCGTGCGCCCCGCTCCAAACGCTCGGCGAGCTCCTCGTAGAAGCGCGCGACGACGATCGCGTAGCTCATCGATCCAGCTCCCTATCCTGCTCACGCTCGGCGTGTAAGAGCTCCTCGTCGAGGTTCAGCCCCTGGTGGTGCAGCGTGTGGCCCATGCGCTGGGCCTTCGTGCGCAGGTAGGACTCGTTGTGTGCGTTCGGCGCGTGCTCGATCGGGATCTGCGCGCTCACCGACAGCCCGTAGCCCTCAAGCCCCCTGATCTTCTTCGGGTTGTTCGTCAAGATCCGGATCGAGCTCAAACCAAGGTCGACGAGGATCTGGGCGCCGATGCCGTAGTCGCGCAGGTCGGCCGGCAGCCCCAGCCGCTCGTTCGCTTCGACCGTGTCGAGGCCGTCCTCCTGCAGGCGGTAGGCGCGCAGCTTGTTCAGCAGCCCGATCCCGCGCCCCTCCTGTGACAGATAGAGCAGCACCCCCTCGCCCTCGTGCTCGATCATCGCGAGCGCCGATTCGAGCTGCTCGCCGCAATCGCAGCGCAGCGAGTGGAACACATCGCCGGTGAGGCACTCCGAGTGCACCCGCACGAGCACGTCCTCGTGCCCGGCGACCTCGCCCTTGACGAGCGCCACGTGGTGCTTGTCGTCGATCAACGAGCGATATCCAACCGCCGTGAAGTCACCGAACGCGGTCGGCAGGCGGGTGGAGACGACCCGTTCGACGAGCTTGTCGTGGCGGCGACGGTAGGCGATCAGGTCGGCGACCGTGATCATCCGCAGCTCGTGGCGAGCGCAGTAGTCGACTAGGTCGGCGACGCGCGCCATCGTGCCGTCGTCGTTCATCACCTCGCAGATCACCCCCGCCGGGTTCAGACCGGCGAGCCGTGCCAGGTCGACCGCGGCCTCGGTCTGCCCGGCGCGCTCGAGCACCCCCCCGGCGCGACTCTTGAGTGGGAAGACGTGGCCGGGCTGGACCAGATCGACCGGCCGGCTCTCCGGATCGATCGCCACCTGGATCGTGTGCGCGCGATCGTGCGCCGAGATGCCCGTCGTGACGCCCTCGCGCGCCTCGACCGAGACCGTGAACGGCGTCTCGAAAGCCGACTCGTTCTTGGCCGCCATCAGGTCCAGCCCGAGCTCGTCACAGCGCTCGGTGCTCAGCGACAGGCAGATCAGCCCGCGCCCCTCCTTGGCCATGAAGTTGATCGCCTCGGGCGTGGCGAACTGTGCCGCCATCGTCAGATCGCCCTCGTTCTCGCGATCTTCGTCGTCGCACACGACGACCATCTTGCCCTGGCGGATCTCCTCGATCGCCTCCTCGATCGTGGCGAACGGCTTTGTGACCGTCTTTGGCTCGGTCTCGCTCATACAGACGCCTCCTTCTCGTGCAGGTCGCGTTCGGTCTGCAGCAGCCGCTCCACGTGCTTTGCGAGGATGTCCATCTCCAGGTTCAGTCGATCCCCGACGGCAACCTTCCCGAGGCTCGTGCGCTGAAGGGTCTCAGGTATCAGGGAGATCTCAAAACCGTCGTCGCGCAGCGCGCTGACGGTGAGGCTGACGCCCTGCACCGCGACCGAGCCCTTCTCGACCAGGTAGCGCTTCAGACCCGGATCGACCGCGACCGCAAGGACCCGCGCGAAGCCCTCCTCGTGGATCTCCTCTACGACGCCCGTGCCATCGACATGACCCTGCACCACATGTCCGCCGAGCCGATCACTCGCGCGCAGCGCCAGCTCGAGGTTGACGTGCGCGCCGACGCCGAGCGCACCCAGCGAGGAGCGCGCAAGCGTCTCCACCATCGCCTCTGCGGCAAAGCCTCCCTCGCGCACCTCGGTCGCCGTCAGGCACACGCCGTCGACGGCGATCGAGTCGCCCGTCGAGAGCTCCTGCGCCAGGCGTGTGTCGATCTCGAGCCTTGCACCCCCGTCATCGCGCTCGAGCGCGCGCACGCGACCCAGGTCGGCGATCAGCCCCGTGAACACAATGGCCTCTTCCAGTTCTCGCGCCGCTGATGGGCACGCAGGCCAAGCCAGACAAGGACGCACCCTGACGGGCACAGGCAGTTCGCGAGGCGTGCTTCGCACGCGAGTGACCGAGGACGCAGTACGGCGCCGGCATGCGTGCCCATCAGCTACCACTCGCGCAATCGTGCCGATATCAGCAGATCTTCGCCGATCGGCTCGCAGTCGAACGTGAGCGCGCGCAGCGCCTCGGAGATGCGCTCGACACCCTTGCCCTCGAGCGGATCGCGCGCCGCGCTGCCCCCCAGCAACAGCGGCGCCAGGAACAGACGAATCTCGTCGATCTCTCCTGCGTCGAGGAACGCCCCCGCGAGGTGTGGGCCCCCCTCGAGCAGCACCGAGGCGATGCCGAGCCCGCCGAGCTGATCGAGGGCCGAGCGCACCCGCGCCGGCTCGTTCTCGCCGGTGGCCACCAGCACCTGCGCGCCGGCGGCCTCGAGTGCGTCCGTGTCGGCGCGCGCCGCGGCGCGCGATACCACGACGTTGAGCGGCATCTCCCCGGCGGCGGCTACGAGCTGAGAGGTGGGCGGCAGCCGTGCGAGGGTGTCGAACACGACGCGTCGCGGCTGGTGTGGCAGCTCGACGAGCAGGCCATCCGGACGGGCCGTCAGCTGCGGGTCGTCCGCCAGCGCCGTGCCGATGCCGACAACCACCGCGTCGACCGATGCGCGCCAGCGGTGGGCCAGCTCGCGGCTGTCCTCGCCGCTGATCCACTTCGAGTCCCCGGTGCGCGTCGCCACCTTGCCGTCGAGCGTCATCGCGGACTTGAACAGCACCCACGGACGACCGACGCGAGCGTGCTTGCGAAAGGCCTGGTTGAGCAGGCGCGCGCGGGCGGCGAGCTCACCCTCGGCGATCACCACCTCCACACCCTCGTCGCGCAAAATGCCAAGCCCGCGTCCGGAAGCCTTATCGGTGGGGTCGTCGGAGGCGACGACCACCCGTCCGATCCCCGCCTGCAGGATCGCTTCGGTGCACGGAGGCGTCTTGCCCTCGTGACAGCAAGGTTCGAGCGAGACGTACAGCGTGGCCCCGCTGAGGTCCTCCAGGCCGCACGCCTCGATCGCGTTGACCTCCGCGTGGGCGGCTCCGAACTCTTCGTGCCATCCCTCTCCGAGCACCTCCTCCCCACGTGCGACGACCGCGCCCACCACGGGGTTGGGCCTGACCGCGCCGGCACCGTTCTGCGCAAGCTCGATCGAGCGCGCTAGATGCGCCTTGTCGGTGTCGGTGCAGGTCTGCATTGGCTATTCAGGATAACCCCGAGCGCACGGCCGGCCGGCTAGCGCCTGACTGACCGGGTTTTGCGCGCGCAGCGGCCGCCGCGCAGCCGATAGACGGTCATCTCGGGGCCAGGGCGATCGTAGGCGAGCGGGTAGTAGTCGAAGCTCCAGTCGAAGTTGAACCCGACGGGGCCCTGGCCGGGCGCGTAGGGCGAGGCCCGGTAGACCGCTTCGCCCACGTGGGCGAGCGCGCGATAGTAGGCGATCGCGTGCGGCACGACCCCCTGGCCGAGCTTCGATCGGTCGGCGAACGCGCGCGCGGACTGTGTGGACCCGCTGACCACCCAGCAGTAGTCGTTGGCCTCGTAGTAGTCGATCAGCACAGGCCAGAGTGTGGTCTCGTAGTTCTCGATCCCGGCCTCGGAGCGGGGTTCGGGCTCGAGCCGGCCGGTAGCCGAGACGCGCGAGAACAATGATGGGTACTTGGCCCAGCGATAGGGGTTGCGTGCGGTCGAGGTTCCGTCCATGACTTCTCGGGCCCATTCGTCGGGTGCCACCGGCTCGACGACGATCTTCGCTCCTTTGGGGATATTCGCGAGCATCCAGTCGCGGGTCAGCGTGCGCGTGTCCGTGCGTGAGAGGACGAGCCCGGAATGGACGCTGTAAAGCAGCCCTTGCGCCAATGTCGCAGCGACGATCACAGCAGCGATCACGCTGCGCGCGAGCGCCGGCGGTGGCGCCCGGTCCGTGGCAGCCCCCCGGTCCGTGGCAGCCCCCCGGTCCATGACAGCCCCCCGGTCCATGACAGCCCCGATCAGGCGTACCAGGAACAGCGCCGCAAGCAGGCACGCGATCGGGAAGATCGGCAGCAGCCAGCGCCCGAAATATCGTCCCTGCACACCCATGAACGCCAGGAACAGCAGCGTGCAGGGCACGAGCAGCCACGCGAGCCGGCGCTCGACGCGCCAGAGGATCAGCGCCCCGGCGACGCCGGCCAGCGACGGCAGCCAGCCGAGACCCCAGGTGAACGACCACAGGTAATAGAGCAGTCCGCCCTCTTTGGGCGCCCCGAGCTTGCCCTGCGCTTCGCTGGACAGCGTGGACTGATGCACAAGGCCGGAATGGAAGCTCGAGTAGTCGAGCAGCGAGTAGGGGCTGGCCACAAGGAACGCGCCGAGCGCAGTCAAGCCGGCGAGCAGCAGGCCGATCACGACCGTCCGTTGCTTCGCTCTGTCCGTGTCCAGGTAGCGCAGGACGACCGCGGTCGCAAGCGGGATGAGCACGATGCCCGCGGTGTACTTGCTCGCACACGCAAGGCCCAGTCCGATGCCCGCAATCAGATAGTCGCGGATGCGTCCTTTGCGGAGCACGCCCGCGGTGCCGAGCAGCGACAGCGTCAGCGGCGCGAGCGCCGGCACGTCGTTGAGCGCGAGATGGGCGTAGAAGACGGGCAGGAACGCGACCGCCTCGATCGCCGCTGCGAGCAGGCCGGCCCCACGGCCGAGGAGCCGCGCGCCGGTCGCGTACAGCAGCCACAGCGCCGCGACTCCGAGCAACGCGGCGAGCACGCGGGCGAGCGTGTAAACGTCGGCGGGGTGTAGCTCGTAGGCCCGTAGCACCGCCGCTCCGCCGCCGTACCAGAGGGCGAGTAGCCAGTGCAGCAGGTAGGTGTAGGCAGGCGGGTTTTCGAAGTAGTGCGGGTTGAGGCTGTGCGCGGCGAACATGTGCACAGCGCGCGGGACGAAATGGTCGCCCTCGTCGGCGTTGTATACGTAGGGCAATCCCTGCCTCACGCCCCACAGGCGCAGCCCCAGGCCGCCGAGCAGCACGACCGCGAGCCCCGGCCACGCCCAGCGGCGCGGGTCGGCGACGATCCGCGAAAAGCCTTCAGCAGTTGGCATAGACCGCGTAATAGCGGCTCGCGTAGACGCGGCGGAAGCCTGTAAGCGGGATCTGGTCGCGGGGGTCGTCGCCGACGTCGACGATCGCCTCGAAGAACACGGCGCTGCCGAGCGGGTAGACGGCGACGCTGCCATGCAATATGCGGTCCTCGAGCGTGTGTGATCCCTTGCCCACGTCGGCACGGGCCTCGGAGCGGGCGAGAATGTCGTGCTGCCCGACCGAGTCGAGGATCCAGCGGGCGTCGGGGATCAGCTTGTTGTTCGGCAGCGACAGCAGCGGGCAGCGCCGCAGCTGCGTCTTGACCGCGGGGCTGTCGAGCGCGGCGGCGAGGCCCTCGTGGAAGTCCTCGTGGTAGGCGAGCGTCGTGCGCAGGCTCGAGAGGCTGAGCGTCGTCGCCACCGTATAGCCGCCGTAGAGCACGAGCGCGGCCGCGCAGGCCATCCACACGCGGCGCAGCTTCGAGCCCGGCTCGAGCATCGTCCAGCCGCCGACGGTGACCGCACAGAACAGCAGCAGCACGATCGCACCGCCCATCAGATAGCGGTCGATCACCGACGCGCCGACCGCCCCCTCGGCGACGTACACGAGCACGAGCAGTACGAGCGCGCACAGCGGAATGGGCACGCGCCGCGGCGCGAGCCAGACCGCCAGCGGAACCCCGACCAGGCCGCCGAGGACGACAGGCAGCTTGTCGATCCGCACGCCGTAGGTCCATATGGAGGCGAGCACGCTGGAGAAGCCCTGCGTGCGTTCGAGTTCCTGCGCGAGGCCCGCGGTCGAGCTCAGCGAGTACAACGGGTTGCCGGTCACAATCGCGTCGAGGAGCACCCACACGACCGGCGCGATCGCCGCCAGCGCCAGGTATCGCAGGCGCGTGCGGTTCGTCGTCGTCCGGCGTCGCTCGGGCGTGGCCCGAGGCCGCCTATCCGTGGCCCGAGGCCGCCCGCGCGTGACCGAGGCCTGTACGCGCGAGGGCCAGACGCACCACAGCCAGTAGACGCCGCTCAGCACCCACGCGTCGGGGCGCAGCAGCCCGGCGGCGGCCAGCGTCAGAAAGACGATCGTGCCGCGTCGGGGTCGTTCGACCTCAAGCACGAGCGCCCATACGATCAGCGCGACATAGGAGATGTCGAGGTAGCCTTGGGCGGCGAGGTTCTCGACGAAGAAGCGGCTGAGCACGAGCAGCGCGGCGGCCAGCCCGACGACGGGGCCGAAGCACAGGCGCCCGAGACGGTGGGCGCCGACGACGACCGCCACGAACGAGGCGATCGAGCCGAGCACCATCAGGCGCGCGCCGCCCTGGCCGAAGATCGAGCAGAGCACGCCGAAGGCGATCGCCAGCGGATGCTCGGTCGGACCGCGATAGACGTGAAAGTCGGGCAGGTGCAGGTGCAGCAGGTCGCGACCCCACAGCAGCGCATAGAACGAGTCATAGGTCGGGTAGGTGGGGAAGGCGAAGTAGCCGACGATCGCGCCGGCGCAGAGCAGCGCGAAGCCGACCTTCGCCCATGTGGTCGAGCGTGCGGATGACGGTCGCAACCGCCGGATCCTGCCGGGGGCGCCCTGGGTGCCTCTGAGCGTCGCGCTGGCCACTTGGCCTGAGAGCCTATCTGCGCGAGTACGCGGGGCGCACGGGGTAGGCTTCTCGCAGTGAAGCTGATCATCCAGATACCGTGTTTCAACGAGGCCGAGCAGCTGCCGGCGACCCTCGCGGACCTGCCTCGCGAGGTGGAGGGCTTCGAGATCGTGGAGTGGCTTGTGATCGACGACGGCTCGACCGACGAGACGGTCGCGGTCGCGCGCGCGCACGGCGTCGACCATCTCGTGCGGCTGACGAACAACAAGGGCCTCGCCGCGGGCTTTCAGGCGGGGATCGACACGGCGCTGAAGCTCGGGGCGGACGTGATCGTGAACACCGACGCCGACAACCAGTACTACGGCCCCGACATCGCAAAGCTCGTACGGCCGATCCTCGCCGGCGAGGCCGACATGGTCGTCGGCGACCGCGAGGTCTCGGAGATCGCGCACTTCTCGCCGCTGAAGAAGGCGCTGCAGCGGCTCGGCTCGTGGGTCGTGCGCCAGGCATCCTCGACGACCGTGCCCGACACGACGTCGGGGTTCCGCGCGTACAACCGCGAGGCGGCGATCCAGATGCTGGTCGTGTCGAAATTCACCTACACGCTCAAGACGATCATCCAGGCCGGCAAGCAGCTCGTCGCGATCGACCACGTTCCGATCCGTACCAACCCGAAGACGCGCGAGTCGCGGCTGTTCCCCTCGATGGGTGCCTACGTGCGGCGCAACGGGCTGTCGATCTTTCGCATCTACGCGCAGTACGAGCCGCTGCGCGTGTTCTGGAGCCTGTCTCTGCTGATGGGAGTCGCCGCGGTCGGGGTGTGGATCAGGTTCGTGGTCGCCTACGCGGAGGGCAACGGCAAGGGTCATGTGCAGTCATTGATCCTCGGCGCGGTGCTGTTCATCGCCGCGGTCGTGCTGTGGGCGCTCGGCGTGATCGGCGATCTGCTCGCCGCGCAGCGGGTGATGACCCAGAAGACGTTCGAGCGGGTGCGGCGGATCGAGCTGCAGCTCGGGGTCGCGCCGTCGCACTACGAAGCGAACACGCCGCCGGCATCGCACCCCCCGCAACGCGAGGCGAGCGAGACGCAGGCACGCGAGGCGGTCCGGCTGTGAGACCGGTCGAGCGGCAAAACCAGGAGACGGCTTCATGAGCGGCGCGCAAACCATGGGGGCGTCATGAGCGGCGTGACCGTCTCCGAAGAGGGGATCGTCACCGGCAACACATACGACAAGTACGGCTCGTCCAACCCGGCGGTGCGGCGCATGATGGCCACGTTCGAGCGGTCGCTCGACGAGCTGCTCGCGCGCGCCAAGCCGCGTTCGCTGCTGGACGTCGGCTGCGGCGAGGGCGTGCTCGTGCACCGCTGGGCCGAGCGCCTCGGCCCGGACACGCGCGTGGTGGGGATCGACCTCGAGGAGGAGTCGATCCAGGCCGGCTGGGCCGAGCGCCAAGCGCCAAACCTCGAGTACCGCACGATGGCAGCGGAGAACCTGCCGTTCGCGGAGAACGAGTTCGATCTGGCGAGCGCGATCGAGGTGCTCGAGCACGTGCCCGACCCGGCGCACACCGTTAGCGAGATGGCGCGCTGCGCCGAGCGCCACCTGCTCGTGTCGGTCCCGCGCGAGCCGCTGTGGCGGATGCTGAACATGGCACGCGGCGCCTATTGGCCGCAGCTCGGCAACACCCCGGGCCATCTGAACCACTGGTCCAGACGCTCGTTCGTGCGCCTGCTTTCGCGCCACGGCCAAGTCATGGAGGTCCGCTCGCCGTTCCCCTGGACGATGCTGCTTGTCCGGCTCTGAGCAACCCACGCGTAGCTACGGCAGCGGCGCGCGGATTCTTTCCATAGGGATAGCCTCGACCGGGGCATTGACGTTCGCGTACTTCTCGATCGCGAGCCACGTGCTCGGCGAAGTCCCGACGAAGCGGATCGACCTGTTGTGGTCGGTGATGTTCGTGATCATCTCCGTGATTTACCGGCCGATCGAACAGCTGCTGTCGCGCACGATCGCCGACCGTCGCGCGCGCGGGCACGCGGAGCACCCGCTGCGCGTGCCGATCACGATCCAGCTCGGCTCGGCGCTCGTCTTCTTGACGGTCACGCTCGCGCTGCACGACGAGCTGGTCAACCACGTGTTCGACCACTACGGCGCGCTGTACGACGTGCTTCTCGTCGGCACGCTGGCATACGCCGCGAGCTATTTCGCCCGCGGCTGGCTAGCCGGACACGAGTACTTCGCGCTGTACGGCGGCCTCGTGCTGATGGAGTCGGTGTCGCGCATCAGCTTCGCGATCGCGGTCGCACTCGGGATCACGAGCGGGCAGACGGCGGTCGCGCTCGGGATCGCGGCCGCGCCGTTCGTCTCGCTGGTGGTCGTGCCGGCCGCGTTCGCGCGGCGCGGCGGCGAACGCCGCCACGACCCCGGTGCTCCCGGCGATGCGGAGATCGGCGGCCCGATCACGGTCGACGAGGCGGAGGCCGCACTGGCGGGGCCCGGCACCGAGGGGGCACAGGAGGTCGCTGCCCATGACGATCTGTCGCTGCGCCACGGCTCTGGCTTCGCGTTCTGGGTCTCGGGGATCATGCTCTCAGAGCAGACGCTGCTCAACGCCGCGGTGCTGACGGTGGACGCGACCTCGAGCAACCGCGCGCTCGCGGGAATCGTGTTCAACGTGCTGCTGATCGCACGCGCGCCGCTGCAGCTGTTCCAGGCGATCCAGACCTCGCTGCTCCCGCACCTGGCCGGTCTGGAGGCGACCCAGGGGCGGGAGGCGTTCGGTCGCGCGATTCGTTTGACCGTATTGTCGATCGCCGCTTTCGCGGCCGCGGTCGCCGTCGGCCTGCTCACGATCGGGCCGTTTGCGATGCGACACCTGTTCGGCCAGCACTACGCATACAACCGCTTCGGCTTAGCCCTGATCGGCGTCGGCATGGGGCTGCACCTGGTATCCGGCGCGCTCAACCAGGCCGCCCTGGCCCGTAACCGCGCCCGTGCCGCCGCCGCCTGTTGGGGTCTCGCAGCGGTCGTGTTCCTCGCCTGGATGATCACCCCGGCGGTCAACGACCAGTTGCTGCGCGCCGAGCTTGGTTACGGGGGCGCTGCAGCGCTGCTGGCAGGCACGCTCGCCCTGCTCTACCGGCGGGGTGGCCGGCCGGAGAGCAACGTCCGGCGTCCTAAGCTCAAAACGCCGTGCTAAGTGATGAGAGAGGCCGATTAAAAGTCCTTGTAGCACCGCGTAATTTGCGTGATACGCTTGCGAGGCGATGGCCACGAAGTCCGCCCCCTTCAGCATGCGCCTGTCCAGACGGATGGAGACGCTTGTCGACGGCGAGGCACGGCGCACAGGGCGTAGCAAGGGCGCGATCGTCGAGGCGCTCGCGGAAGAGGCGCTGCGGATGCGGCTGTTTCCCGGGATCGCGTTCAAGGGCGCGGACTGGGAGCGACGCCCATGGGTGATCGGAACGGCGCTCGATGTCTGGCAGATCGTCGATGCCCACCGTGACATCGGCTCGATCGAGAGCATGGCCGCGGGCGGCTCCGCCAACGAACGTCAGATCCGGTTGGCGCTCGACTACTACGAGATGTTTCCTGAGGAGATTGACGCGGCCATAGCGGACAACCGGCGGCCCCTCGAGCAGCTCGAAGAGGAGTTCCCGTTCATAGCCGTCAGCAACATCGATGCCTGAACGGGCGCCAGACGCTCTGTGAGGCTGTTCCTCGATGCCCACATCTCGGGCCCGCGTATCGCCCGGGCGCTACGCAAGACCGGCCACGATGTGCGCGCAGCCGATGAGGAGCGACAGCTCGACGGTCTCACCGACGAGGAGCTGCTGACGATCGCCGCGGCGGAAGAGCGGGTCATGGTCACCTTCGACGTCAAGGACTTCCCGGTGATCATCCGCCGCTGGGCCGAGGCCGGACGGGCGCACGCGGGCTGCGCGATCGTGGTCGGCATCGATCACGGTGAGTTCGGAGCGATCCTCGAGACAATCGCCGCCGAGCTGGCCGCGCGACCCGACAAGGGGGGCTGGACCAACCTCGCGCTGTTCCTCGCACGGACGCCTCGCAACGACGTCGGCGCAGGGTAGCGATCAGATCGCCTCCGCCGAGCGCGCGATCGCGCGGTAGGCCTCACCCGGGTCACTTACGCCGAAGATCGCCGAGCCGGCCACGAACACGTTCGCGCCCGCCTGCCGGCAGCGGGGCGCCGTCTCCGGGTCGACCCCTCCGTCGACCTGCAGTGCCGCGCCAGAGCCGAGGATCGCGCGGATGCGCGGCAGCTTGTCGAGCGAGTGCTCGATGAACGCTTGCCCTCCCCAGCCAGGGTTGACAGTCATACACAAAATCAAATCGACCGCGTGGACGATCTCGGCGAGCGCGCCGACCGGGGTGCCGGGGTTGATCGCCACGCCGACGCACGCGCCGCTGTCGCGGACGAGGCTCGCTGTATAGGCCATGTGGGGCGTCGCCTCGGCGTGGAAGGTGATCGAGTCGGCGCCCGCCTTGACGAACTCGGCGATGTGGCGCTCGGGACGCTCGATCATCAGATGCACGTCGAGCATCGCCCCCGCGTCACGCGCCTGTTCGGACAGCGCGGAGACGACGACCGGACCGAGCGTGATCTCGGGGACGAAGTGGCCGTCCATCACGTCGACGTGGATCACACGCGCGCCCGCGTCGAGCACCTCCCCGACCTGCTCGCGCAGGCGGCCGAAGTCGGCCGACAGGATCGACGGCGCCACGCGTACGCCCTGCAACAGCTCACGCGCGCTCATCTCACTTGCTCCCGCTCACAGACGCATTCATATGGCTTGGAGCATCGAGTCGCCGCAGTTGTTGCACTTGAGGATCGCCGTGGAGGACATGCGCACGATCGTCGAGTGCTCGCCGCAGTTGGGACAGACGGACGTCAGCTCGAAGCGGTGCAGGCAGTAGACGCAGCGGTAGCGCCCCGGCAGGTTCGTGGGGCGCAGCCACGGCTCCCCACAGCTCGGGCACTTCGGCCCAAGCTCGACGGGGGCCTTCGCCGCCGGGATGTCGCGCTCGCCCGCCATCGCCGCCTCCGCTTAACTCCGGCGTCGCAGCCGAGCGATGAAGAAGCCGGCGGTATGGTCGCGATGGGGCAAGGTCAGCACGAGCCCGGATCTACTCCCTGAGCTCGCCGTGGAAGCAAGTGCAAAGCCGGGTAGTTCGGCGGCGAGGTCGTCGAGGGCAAAGTCCGGGTGGGAGTCCAGAAAGGCGGCGATCGGAGACTCGTTCTCTGCGGGGGAGATCGTGCACGTAGAGTAGACCAGCACGCCGCCCGGACGGAGCGCTTGCGCGCCCGCGTCGAGGACCGCGCTCTGCGTGCGCCCCATCTCCGCGATCGTCTCCGGCGTCACGCGCCAGCGCAGGTCCGCGCGCGCCTGCAGCGTGCCGAGACCGGAGCACGGCGGGTCGACGAGCACCCGGTGGAACACAGCGCCCTCGGCGCGCGCGCGCGCCGCGTCGGCGACCTCGATGCGGACGTTGCCGGCACGCAATCGCTGCGCGGTGCGCGCGAGAGCACCGGCGCGAGCTGGGTTGCGCTCGACGGCGAGCACCTCCCCACGCCCCTGCATCAGCGCGGCCAGGTGGGTGCTCTTGCCGCCCGGGGCGGCGCACAGGTCGAGCACCCGCTCTCCGGGCTCGGGAGCAAGCGCGCGGGCAACGAGCATCGCCGCGCGCGACTGCGCGAGGAACGCGCCTTCACGCCAGAGCGCGGAGCCGTGGACGTCGAACTGTCCCTCGAGCACGAGCGCCTCGGGGATCTCCGGATCGAAATGTGTGGAGATCGGCGAGTCCCCGCTCCGCAGCTGCGCGGCGAGCGTGGGCGCGTCTGTGACGAGCGTGTTCGCACGCAGCGCGACCTCGCCGGGCTCGTTGTCGAACGCCAGCAGCGCGCGCGCCGCGTCCGGCCCCAGCTCGCGCCACCACAGGCGCACGATCCACTCCGGATGGGAATGCTTCACGGAGGCGTGCTCCGGTGTGTCGTCGGTCAGCGCATCGAGCAGCGCGGCCCCTTCGCGCTGCGCACGGCGCAGGACCGCGTTGACAAGGCCGTGGCCGGAGCGTCCCTGCGTCTTTGCCAGCTCGACCGCGTCGGCGACGACGGCGTGGTCGGGGGCGCCGCGGAGATAGAGCAGCTCGTACAGCCCGAGCCGCAGCGCGGCGAGCACGGGCGCGTCCAGCTGGCCCGGGGGCCGTTCGGTGAACCCCGCGAGCAGGTGGTCGAGCGTCAGCCGGCGCTGCACCGCGCCATAGGCCAAGCGCATCGCGAGCGCCCGATCGCGCGCGTCGAGCTGCTTGGACTCCGCCTGCAGCGTCCGGTCGGCGTAGGCGCCGCGCTCGAACACGCGCCGCAGCACGACGTAGGCGCATACACGGGCAGGCGCGATCTTCGCCCCAGCGCCGTCGGGGGCATGCGCGCGGACGCTCATCGCGGTCTCATCGCTCGCCGGGCAGACCGCGGCCACGCAGAAACGCGCCCGCGTCCATCGCCCGCCCGCCAGGCGGCTGGACGACCAGCAGCTCAAGCACGCCCGCGGCGCAATCGAGCAGCAGGCGATTCGCACGCGCCGTCACACCGAGCGCGTCCGTATCGCGATTGGGGCCGATAGGTTGATCTCGCTCCTCGCCGGTGGCCGCCTCCACCGGCGCGAGTGCGGCGCGGTGCACGCCGAGCAATGTTCCATCCGGGAGTGTCACGCGCGCGCCGATGTGCGGATGCAGGGCGCGCACGAGGCGCTCCAGCTCGACGGCGGGCCTGGTTGGGTCCAGCAGGCGGTCCTCGGCGCCGATCTTCTCGGCGTAGGTGACGCCCTGCAAGGGCTGCTCGGCGAACGGCGGCCGCTCCCGCAGTGCACGCACGAGCAGCTCGCCCCCGAGCTTTGACAGGCGTGGCGCGAGCGACCCGTAGGTGTCGTCTGCAAGGATCGGCTCCTCCCCGGTGAGGCAGACAGGCCCGCTGTCGAGACCCGCGGTGAGGCGCATGATCGACACGCCCGTGCGCGCGTCGCCGGCAATGATCGCGCGCTCGATCGGCGCCGCCCCGCGCCAGCGCGGGAGCAGCGACGGATGGACGTTCAGCAGTTCGTGCCCGGACAGCAGCGGCTCACGGATGAGCGCCCCGAACGCGCACACGACGATCCTCTGGCGAGCCCGCCCGGACGCGGCCCCGTCCGATCCTCCCGCGGCAGACTCCGCGCCGGCGCGCGCGATCAGCACGCGCGCCTGCTCGTCGTTGACGTTCTCGGGCTGCTCGAGTGCAATTCCCAGCCTGCGTGCGGCCGCGGCGACCGGAGGTGAGATCAGGCGCCGGCCGCGCCCGCTCGGCCGGTCGGGACGGGTTACTACCAGCGCGGGACGATGGCTGTCCTCCGCCGCCAGGTGCTCGAGGACGGCCGCGGCGAACTCGGAGGTGCCGAGGAAGACAGTGCTCAAGATCCGCTCACCGGGCCGGATCGCCGCTAAACGGCGCCCGTCGGCCGATCTGCTTCAGCCGTCCGATCTGCTTCAACCGTCCGATCTGCTTCAGCCGTCCGATCTGCTTCAGCGGGCCGATCTGCGTCAACCGTCAGACCGGCGCCGGCGGACGGATTCGCGTCCTCTTCCTGGGCTGCGCGCATCGCGCGCATCGCCTCCTTGCGCGCCTCACGCGAGATGCGATCGAGGATCAGGACACCGTTGAGATGGTCGATCTCATGCTGGATCACGCGCGCAGGCAGCCCCTCTGCCTCGATCTCGAGGTCCTCGCCGGCGACGTCCTTCGCGCGCACGCGCACCCGCGCCGGACGCTCGACCTCGACGTGCACGCCGGGCAGGCTGAGACAGCCCTCCTCGGCGGACTTCGAGCTCGTCGCTGACCCACTCCAGCTCCGGGTTGACGAGCGCCGTCAGGGGATCCTCGGCGTAGGCGCGGTAGACGAGCACGCGATGCAGGATCCCGATCTGGGTGGCGGCCAGCCCGACCCCGAGAGCGTCGTGCATCAGCTCCCCCATGCGCTCGATCTCCGCTGCCAACCGCTCATCGAAGCGGTCCACCGGCAGCGCGCTCGCGCGCAGGACCGGGTCGCCGAGCTTGCGCACATGACGTAGCGCCGCGTCGCGCCGCGCGCGCGTCTCGGGATCGAGCTCGGCGACGCTCGGAGCATCCTCCTCGCGCTCGACCTCGACGTCGGCGTCCTCGGACACGGGCGCGGAAAGCTCTTCGAATGTCTCCTCGGCGGCCATGAAACCCGAGTCTAGTAGCGCGAGCGCATGGCTAGCGCGAGCGCAGGATCGAGCGCGCGGATCGCTACTGCGGATCGACGTCGACGCTGAAGTTGACCCCGCGATGCTCGACGGCGGCCGCGACACGCTGCACGGCCTCCCCCACCGCCGCAACAGCCTCCCGCCGCGCGGTCCCCTTCACGACCAGAACCTGCCGCTCGCGGCCGCGCAAGCGAAACAACGAGGCCGGCCCGAGGACGGCCGCTGGACCATCACTCAGCAGCGTACGGATCGCGCTCGCCGCCCCCCGCGCGGGGGGCGCCTCGAGCGCGGAGCAGACGATCCTGATCAGGTGGGAGAAGGGCGGGTAGGAGAGCGCCTGGCGGCGCTCCAGCTCGCCGATCAGGAAGCCGTCGCTGTCGTGGCGCGCCGCGTGCTCGATCGAACGCGCTTCGGGAGCGATCGTCTGCACCAGCACATGGCCGGCGCCCCCGCGCCCTACGCGCCCGGCGAGCTGGGCGATCAGCGCGAACGTGCGCTCCTCGGCGCGGAAGTCGGGAAAGCGCAGGGTTGCGTCCGCGTCGAGCACGACCCCGAGCGTCACGCCGGGAAAGTCGTGGCCCTTGGCGACCATCTGCGTTCCGATCAGCGCCCCGCACGGAGCCGACTCGAAGCGGCGCAAGATCGTCCCGACGCTCCGCTCCGCGACCGTCGCGCCAGAGGTGTCGGCGATCACGTCGGCGTCGAGGCGAAACACGGGAAAGTCGCCATCGTCGAGGATTCCGGCGAGCTCGTGCTGCAGGCGCTCGGTGCCGGCGCCGTGACGGCCCACCGCGGTCGAGGCGCACTCGCCGCAGCGGCTCGGCGCGGGCTCGCGGTGGCCACAGTGGTGACACGCCACGTAACCTCCGGCACGGTGCAGGACGAGCGCGACGTCGCATTCCGGGCAGCTCCATACGCGCCCGCAGGAGCGGCAGGAAAGGAAGTTGGACCAGCCGCGGCGGTTGAGCAGCACGATCGCCTTGCTGCGCGTGGCGCGCACGTCGGCGAGCGCGGAGGCCGTGAGCGGATGCAGGCCCTGCGTCTCGCCGCGCATGTCGAGCACCTGCACCGCGGGCATCGCCCGGCCGTCTACGCGCCGTGGAAGCGTGAGGGAGCTAAGGCGATGGACGCTCTCCGGGCGGGGGGTTGCGCTGCCCGCGAGCAGCAGCGCGCCACAGCGCTCGGCGCGCCGCGCGGCAACGTCGCGCGCGTCGTAGCGCGGGTCGCCTTCGTGCTTGTAGGAGGACTCGTGCTCCTCGTCGACGACGATCAGGCCGAGATCGTCGATCGGCGCGAACACGGCCGAGCGCGGGCCGACGCACACGCGCGCCTGCCCGGCTCGCAGTCGACGCCACTCGGCGTAGCGCTGTCCGGGGGTGAGCCGCGAGTGCAGCACGGCGACGGTCTCGCCGAAGCGTTCGATGAAGCGCCCCACGATCTGCGGCGTGAGCGAGATCTCGGGCACCAGCACGATCGCGCCACGGCCCTGCTCGAGCGCCGCGGCGGACGCACGCAGGTACACCTCGGTCTTGCCGGAGCCGGTCACCCCGTGCAGCAACCGCTGCTGGGAGCGCCGCTCGGCGAGCGCCGCGAGCAGCGGCTCGAGCGTCGCCTGCTGATCTGGCGTCAGCGCGGGCGGATGCGGGCTGCGCGCGCCGACGGTGAGATGGCGCGGAGCGGCGACCGCCCGGCGCTTGCGACCGCTGAGCCGGCGAGCCGCCCCCGGGGGGAGCACGAGCGTCAGCGCACGCGCGATCGTCGAGCAATACTCGGCGGCGATCCATTCGGCCAGCTCGACCAGCTCCGCGGGCACGCCGAGCTCCAGGGCGCGCAGCGGCGCAAGCAGCTTCTCCTCGGCGACCTCGCTCGATTCGGCCAGGCCGACGACGACGCCCAGCACCTCGCGGCGCCCGAACGGCACGACGAGCATCGAGCCGACGTCGACGACGCCGCCGCGCAGCTCCTCCGGCAGGCGGTAGTCGAACGGCCCGCGCAGCGCACGGGCCTTCGTCATCGGCTCTACCTGCGCGATCGCTCCCATCGCCCTGACGTTAGGTCAGAGCCCGGCGGCAGCGCGCAGCGCGCCTGCCTTGTCGGTCCGCTCCCACGTGAAGTCGTGATCGTCGCGGCCGAAGTGGCCGTAGGCGGCCGTCTTCTGGTAGATCGGGCGATGCAGTTTGAGCTCCTCGCGAAACGCACCCGGACGCAGGTCGAAGACCTCATCGACCGCGCGCGCGATCTGGCCGCGGGTGCGCCCCTCCTGCTCCGTGCCGAACGTCTCGACCATCACCGACACGGGGTGGGCGACACCGATCGCATAGGCGACCTGCACTTCGGCGCGAGCGGCCAGACCGGCCGCGACGATGTTCTTGGCGACCCATCGCGCCGCGTAAGCAGCAGAGCGGTCGACCTTGGATGGGTCCTTGCCGGAAAACGCGCCGCCGCCGTGGCGCGCCATGCCGCCGTAGGTGTCGACGATGATCTTGCGGCCGGTGAGCCCGCAGTCGCCCATCGGGCCGCCGATCACGAAGCGTCCGGTGGGGTTGACGAGAAAGTTGCGCGCGAGCTTCTTCTCGTCGTACAGCTCTGAAGGAAGCACCGGGCGCAGCACGTGCTCGAGCAGGTCGGGCTTGATCAGGGACTCCGTGTCGATGCCGTCGGCGTGTTGCGTTGAGATCAGGATCTTTTCGATCTCCACGGGCCGCCCGTCCTGATAGCGGACCGTCACCTGGGTCTTGCCGTCGGGGCGCAGGTAGGGAATGACCTCGCCCTTGCGGACCTCCGAGAGGCGCTTGGCGAGCTTGTGCGCGAGTGAGATCGGCAGCGGCATCAGCTCGTCGGTCTCGTTTGAGGCGTAGCCGAACATCATACCCTGGTCGCCCGCGCCGGCGACGTCCAGCTCGTCCTCGTCAGCCGGGTCGTGGCGGGTCTCATACGCCGCATCGACGCCCTGAGCGATGTCGGGAGACTGCTTGTCGATCGCGTTGATCACGGCGCAGGTGTCGCAGTCAAAGCCGTAGGTCGCGTTGTCGTAGCCAATCTTTCGCACCGTCTCGCGCGCGATCTCCTGGATGTCGACGTAGGTGTCGGTCGAGATCTCGCCCGACACCACGATCAGGCCGGTGTTGACGAGCGTCTCGCACGCGACGCGCCCGTAAGGGTCGTCGGTCAGGACGGCGTCGAGCACGCCATCTGAGATCTGGTCGGCGATCTTGTCCGGATGTCCCTCGGTGACGGACTCGGAGGTGAACAGGAACTCGTTGTCGGAAAGCTCGGTCATGGCTTGCGGGCTCACTCCAGGGTCGTCGTTCGAGAGGGACAGTCCGGTGAAAGTCGTGAGAGTCTACGCGGCGCGCTCCGATCCGCGCTGACCGCGCTCGACGAAGTCGATGATCAACGGCACGCCATCCATGCCGTAGCGGGCACGCAGATGGTTCTCGACGAAGTAGGCGTAATCGCGGGTGACGCGCGTGCGAGAGTTGACCTGGATCGCAAAGTGCGGCGGGCGCTCGCCGATCTGGGCCATGTAGATCAGCTTGAGACGATGTTGAGAGGAACCACGGCGCGTGCCGATGGGCGGCTGGCGGGCCTGGACCGTCTCTGAGAGGAAACGGTTCAGCTCCGGGGTGGGAATGCGCCCGGCCATGCGATCGCCGAGCGCGATCGCCTCGGTCAAGAGGCGCGAGACGTGCCGACCGGTCTTGGCGCTGACGGTCAGCACGCGCGGGCGCAAGCGCAGCTTTTGCGCGACGCGTGCGCGCTCGTGATCGAGATCTGCTTCCGCGTGCGGGTGGGCTCCATCGCCGATGACGTCCCACTTGTTCAGCACGATCGCCGTCGCGCACCCCGCCTTCATCGCCAGTTCGGCGATGCGCAGATCCTGGGCGGTGACACCGTCGGCTGCGTCGCACACCACGAGCGCCACGTCCGCGCGCTCGGCGGCGCGCTGGGAGCGCAGGGCGGTGTAGTACTCGACCGAGTCTGCGACCTTCGACTGGCGGCGCATGCCGGCGGTGTCGACGAGGGTCAGCTTGCGCTCACCTACCAGCAGCGGCATGTCGATCGCATCGCGCGTAGTGCCGGCAAGCTCTGAGACGATCACCCGCTCCTCGCCGAGGAAACGGTTGACCAGGGAAGACTTGCCGACGTTCGGGCGGCCGATGACCGCCAGGCGTACGGTGTCCCCGTCGGCCTGCTCCTCGCCGGCGGGAAGCCGCTCGACGATGCGGTCGAGCAGGTCTCCCGAGCCGAGGCCCTGCGCCGCGGAGACGGCCAGCGGCTCGCCCAGGCCGAGACGGTGGAACTCGCTCGCGAGCGGCAGCTCTGAGACGCCGTCGCACTTGTTGGCCGCCACGATCACCGGCAGCGGCGAGCGGCGCAGCAGGTCGGCCAGCTCCTCGTCGCCGGGACGCACGCCGGCGCGGGCGTCGACCACCAGCACCGCTACCTGAGCGTCAGCCAGCCCCGCGCGGGCCTGCTCGCGGATTGAGCCGGCGAGCGGATCCTCGTCCTCGAAATCCATGCCGCCGGTGTCGATCAGCTTGAACTGGCGTCCGTTCCATTCGCAGTCGAGCTCCTTGCGGTCGCGTGTCACGCCGGGGCGTTCGTGCACGACCGCCTCGCGGGTGCCCGTGAGGCGATTGATCAGCGAGGACTTCCCCACGTTCGGATAGCCGACGACGGCAACCTTCATTAGGCCAGTATGACCGGGCCGGCCCGCGCGTCGGGGCTAAGAGCTCCGTTCGGTCGCAGCAAGGATGTCACGTGCGAGTTTGGCGATCTGGTGCACGACTTCCTTGACGCCCATATTGGTCGTGTCGAGCTTCACCGCACCGGGAGCCGCTCGCAGGGGACTTTGCGCGCGTGTGGTGTCACGCTCATCGCGCAGCGTCTGCTCGGCGAGCACCATCTCCACCTCGGCGCCGAGCTCGGCGGCCCGCCGGCTTGCACGCTCGCGCGGGTCGGCAGTGAGAAAGACCTTCAGCTCCGCGTCTGGGGCGACGACGGTGCCGATGTCGCGCCCCTCGGCGACCCAATGGCCGTAGGAGATCGCTTCGCGCTGCTTGGCCACGAGCACCTTGCGCACCTCCGGGTCGGCGGCCGCCAGGGAGGCCGCCGCGGAGACCTTCGCAGCGCGAATCTTCTCGCTCACGTCACACCCGTTCAAGAACACCGGACCCGGCTCGCCGGCCGGAGTCCCCGAGAGCTCGATCGTCGCCTCCCGTGCTAGCACGGCCAGCTCCTGCTGAGGCGACTCCAGCGACAGCAGCGCCACGCAGCGATACATCGCGCCGCTGTCCAGGTAGGCGAAGCGCAGCTTGCGCGCGAGCTCACGCGCGACCGTCGACTTGCCGGCGCCCGCGGGGCCGTCGATCGCTATGAGCATCGCAACAACGCGTCGCGCATCCTCATCCGAGCAGTCCCGTCAGATCGGCGACGAAGCCGGGATAGGACACGGCGGCCGCCTCCATCCCCAGTACCTCCACGCCCTCGCGCGAGGCCAGGCCGGCGACCGCCCCCAACATCGCCAGGCGGTGGTCCCCGCAGGCGTCGATCACGCCGCCGCGTAGCCCGCCGCCACCGCGTACGGCAAAGCCGTCCTCGGTTGCCTCGATGTCGCCACCGAGGCCACGCAGGCCCTCGACCACGCCGGCGATGCGATCTGACTCCTTGACCCGCAGCTCCTGGGCTCCGCGCACGATCGTCTCACCCTCCGCGAAGCAGCCGAGCAGCGCAACCAGCGGCAGCTCGTCGATCGCGAGCGGCACCTCCTCGGTCTCGACCACGGTCCCCTCCAGAGCGCCGTGGGCGACATCGAGGTCGCTGACGGGCTCCTCCGGGGAGAGCTCGCCCGACTCGTCCTCGAGGTCGCCGAGCACGATCCCGCGCATGCGGCGCACGATCCGCAGGAAGCCGGTGCGAGTCCAGTTGACGCCGACGTCGCCGATCAGCAGGCGCGAGCCCGGGACGAGCACCCCGGCCGCGACCATGAACGCCGCGGAGCTCGGATCGCCGGGCACGCGCACCCGCTCGAGCACGAGCTCGTCGGCGTTGACGACGGTCACGTGGCGGCCGTTGCGATGGACGTCGACCCCGGCGCGCAAGAGCATCCGCTCGGTGTGGTCGCGGCTGCGGGCGGGCTCGCCGAGGGTCGTGACGCCGTCGGCGGCGAGCGCGGCCAGCAGCACGCAGGACTTGACCTGGGCGCTTGCGACCGGCAGCTCGTAGGAGATCGCGCGCAGATGTGCGCCCCGCACCGTGAAGGGCGGGTAGCGGCGGTCGGTGGCCTGGAGCTCCGCGCCCATCAGCCGCAGCGGCTTGGCGATCCGGTCGACCGGGCGGCGGCGAATCGAGGCGTCGCCGTCGAGGGTGAAGGCGCGGCCCTCTTGAGTTGCGAGCCATCCCGGCAGCAGGCGCATGAGCGTGCCGGCGTTGCCCACGTCGATTGCGCCGTCCGGCTCGCGCGCCTCGCGCAGACCGCTGCCGCGCACGACGATCTCGTGCTCGCGGACCTCGACCAGCGCGCCGAGCGCGCGCACGGCATCGAGCGTCGCGGTGGTGTCCGCGGCGTGCAGGTAGTTCTCGATCCGCACCGGCTCTGAAGCCATCGCCCCGAGCAGGGCTGCACGGTGGGAGATCGACTTGTCGGCCGGCGCGGTGAGCTTTCCGGAAAGCCCGGAGCGGGCGGGCTCGAAGCGCATATTCATGGGGGCAGTATGACCGGGAGCGCGCCCCGATCTGGGACCGGAGCGCGACCCGACGCGGGTGCGACGGCGTACGCGGAGACCAGGACCTGCCGGGACAGGTCCTTGAACCTGTCAGATCTCGTCGTCGCGGCGGTAGCCGAGCCGCGCGGCGATGCGATCTGCCGTGGATACGAGATGCGGGCCGAGATGCTCGACGAATTCCTCGAGCGAGATCGTGGCGGTGGGCGCGACCATGTCGATCGCGGCGATGACATCTCGGGACTCGTTGCGAATTGGCGCGGCGATCGCGTGCCAGCCGGCGATCAGCTCTTCCTCGTCGACCGCGAACCCTTCTTCGCGCACATGCTCCAACTCGGCTCGCAGGCCCTTCTTTGACGTGATCGTGTTGGGTCCGCGCTTGGTGAGCGTCATTTCGGCGATCAGCTCACGCTGCTCGTTCTCGGGCAGATATGCGAGCAGCGCCTTGCCCATCGCGGTGCAGTAGGCGGGCAGTTTAGAGCCGGCGCCGAGGTCGAGGTCGAGCTTTGACTTGCCACGGCGGCGGGCGGCAGCGTAGTCGACGTAGACAATCTCGGCGCCGTCCAGCACGGCAAGGCTGACGCTGTAAGCGACGCGCCGGCGCAGTTCCTCGACGTAGGGATGGGCGTGCTCGCGCAGCCCGGTCGCGTTCAGCGCCGCCATTCCCAGGTTGGTCACGCCCAGCCCGAGACGATACTTGCGCGAGGCGCCCTGCTCGAGATAGCCGAGCGCGACGAGCGTGATCACGTAGCGATGCGTGGTCGAGCGGCTCATCCCCAGCTCGTCGGCGATATCGGCGATGCCGAGGATCCGGCGCTCCGGTGTGAAGCAGCCGAGAATCGCGAGCCCTCGCTCGAGCGACTGCGAGTAGCGCGGCTCCCGTAGAGAGGGCACCGACCACTCCGAATCGCGGCTGATCACGGGCGGAACGTGTCTGTCAGATCGCAATTTTCGTCCCTTATGTCCGCACAGCCCAAAGAGATCGCTCGTCAGATCTCCGGACTGCTGGTGTAGATGGGGCTTTCATAAACAGCAGAGATCATACAAGACGTACCACCGTCACGAGCATGTTCGTCGGCAGAAAATGGAGAGTTTATCGCATGAATTCAGGAATATGCAGATCTATGTGAATATTTGCATGGAACTCGCGCGGTCCTGTATAAACTATTTCTGCGGAATTATTTTTGGGAAGAGTGTCGCGGCTTGTCGTTCACAAGCTCTAGCCTAGACCGATCCAGCCAGGAGAACTTGTCGAAAGTCCGCGAGATAATGACCTTTTGGCTACCGTCCAGGAGGTCTTCTCGCCGGAACGGGCGATCCAATCTCGATAAACACCATGTCTGCAAATGACCGAAAGAGCACCCAGCGCGAACGGCTTCTGAACGGCATGATCGAAGCCGCCAACCGTGACGGATACGCCAGCGCCAACGTCTCGCAGGTGATCGCCAACGCCGGAGTCTCGCGGCCCACGTTCTACGACTACTTCACCGGCAAGGACGACTGTTTCCTCGCCGCCCACCACGAGGTCGCCGCGCGCCTGCTCGAGCTGGTGCGCGGCGCCGTCAGGTACGGCCCCCCCGAGCAGGCGACGCAGCGGGCCGTCATGGCGCTGATCGAGTTCGCCGGCTCAGACCGCGCCGGAGCTCGTGTGCTGATGAACGAGATCATGGCCGGCGGACCCCGCGCGCTCGACGAGCGCGATCGCACGATCGCCCAAATCGAGCAGATCGTCGAGCGGGCCAGGGCGCAAGCGGCGGTGGACGCGCCCAGCCCTGACCTGCCCACGAGACCTGTGCTCGGCGCCGTCTACTGGCTGCTCGCGCCGCTGCTGCGCCGTGGCGAGCACGACCTCAACGAGCTCTCCGAGGATCTGGTCTGCTGGCTCGAGAGCTACAGCCGGCCCTCCAGCGAGCATCGCTGGCGCACACTGACGCCCGGACCTGAGATCCCCTCCTCGCCACACGTCTCCGAGCTGTCCCTGGAGGCGCCATCGCCGCTGCCCCGGGGCCGTCCACGAGCACCCGCCGCGGAGGTCGCTCGCAACCAGCGTGAACGGATCCTGTTCGCCACCGCCGAGATCGCCGTGCAGAAGGGGTACTCCGCTACGCGGATCGCGGACATCACCGCCACCGCCGGCGTCGACGGACGCGTGTTCTATGCACATTTCCGCGACAAGCAGCAGGCGTTCCTCGCCGTCCACGAGCTGGGGGTCCAGCAGATGATGGCCATCTCCGCCGTCGCCTACTTCAGCGGCGCCACCTGGCCCGAGCGCATCTGGGAAGGGGTGCGCGCAAGCACCCATTTCACGGCCTCCTACCCCGTCGTCTCCCACATGGGCTTCGTCGAGTCCCACGCGGTCGGCTCTTCGGCTTTGCAGCGCATCGACGACAGTCGCACCGCGTTTACGATCTTTCTTCAAGAGGGCTACCAACAGAACGCCCGCTCCCCACCGCGAGGCGCTCTGGAGGCGATCGCCGCGGCGACATTCGAGATCGGCTATCGCCAGCTGCGCAGCGGCAAAGGCCGCGAGCTGCCCCGCTTCGTCCCGCTCGTCGTCTATCTCTGCCTCGCCCCGTTCCTCGACCCACAGACGGGCACCGAGCTCGTAGACAGACAGCTGTCTGAGATCGAAAGCCGTGCGCTGAGCGCCGGCGTGTAACTCGGGCTCGCCGCCGCCACACCCGCCTGCTACGCCGCTGTGCGCGCTGGTGGCTCAGACGGTGCGCGCTGGTGGCTCAGGCGGCGCGCGCTGGTGGCTCAGGCGGCGCGCGCTCGTGGCTCGGGACACGGCCAATCTCCAGCCACGAACAATTTCCAGCGACGGGCAATCTTCAGCCACGGGCAGTGGCTCAGGCCCGCGCGACGGGGAAGCCGAGCTCTGCGATCAGCTCGCGGGCGCGCTCGACTTGACCGGCGTCGCGAATCCACAGCGCGACGGTCCCCTGACGGTTATCTTCCGAGGGCGAAAGCGCCATGTCGAGGATGTTCACCCCGGCGCGGCCCAACGCGAGCGCGATCTCAGCGATCACGCCCGGGCGGTTGGGGACGGCGGCACGCAGCTCGAACAGGGACTCACCGCCGATCGCTCCGGCGAGACCGGCGCCGAGCAGCCCATCGCGGTCGACGCGCGCCCGCTCGTTCCACGCGGTGAGCGCGGCCGTGTCGCTGCCCTGCAGCATGACACGCACCTCGTCCAGGCGGCCCGCAAGCTCGTCGATGGCGCCGAGTAGAGCGTCGCGGTTCGACATGTAGATGTCCGTCCAGATCGCGCTGTTCGCCCCCGCCACGCGCGTGGCGTCACGAAAGCTAGGACCGGCAGCGGGCAGACGCTCGTCGGTGTCGAGGGCGCCGGCCGCCTGGGTCACAAGCAGGTTGGCGAGCACGTGCGGCAGGTGCGAGACATGCGCCATCAAGCGGTCGTGCGTGGAGGCGTCGATCGCGGTGGGCTGCGCTCCGAAGCTTCGCAACAGGCGGTGCAGGCGCTCGTATAACACCCCGGCGGTGCCCTGCGCCGGAGTCAGATACCAGGTCGCGCCGTCGAACAGATCCGCACGTGCGTGCTCGACTCCCGCGGTCTCCGCACCGGCCAGCGGGTGCCCGCCGACGAAGCGCTCGTCGGCGAGCGCGACGTCCACGATCGTGCGCTTGGTCGAGCCCACGTCGCTCACGACACAGCCCGCTTCCGCGTGCGCAAGCGTCTCGCGTACGGCAGCCGCGAGCGCTCCTACCGGCGCCGCCACGAACACGACCTCGGCGCCCGCCACGGCGCTTTGGATATCGGCGGCCTGCGTGTCGATCGCGCCCAGCTCGAGCGCGCTCGAGCGCGCATGCGGATCGGGGTCATATCCACACACCTGCGCGCCGCCGCATCGCCGTGCGGCGAGGCCGATCGAGCCGCCGATCAGCCCGACCCCGACGAGCGCGACCTTTACGCGGGGCGTGGACACGGCGCGGGACTTTGTCCTCGGTCACTCGTGTACCGAAGCCGGGAGACACTCGCTACCGAAGTGGAGAGACACTCGCTTGCGCTCGCATCCCCCGTTCGGCCGGCATCCCCGTTTCGGCCGGCACACCATGCGAACTGCCTGTGACCGTCAGGGTGCGTCCGCGTCCAGTTTGGTCCACGCCCCGCTTGGAGCCATGCGGAAATTGAACCCATCACACAACATTCACGCGACGCTGAGCGCCTTGCCCGCGAGCGCCGCCACCTGTTCCACAACGCTTGCATACTCCGCGAATCCGTCTGCACGAAGCGCCTGGGGGCCGTCGCAGACAGCCTCCTCAGGGTTGGGGTGCGTCTCGACGATGATCCCGTCCGCGCCGGCTGCGGCGGCGGCGAGCGACAGCGGCAGCACGAGCTCCCGCCGGCCCGCGGCGTGGCTGGGATCGACGATCACGGGTAGATGCGAGAGCTCCTTGAGGATCGGCACGGCCATCAGGTCGAGCGTGACGCGGCGATGGTCGGTCTCGAACGTACGAATGCCGCGCTCGCACAGCATCACCGAGGGGTTGCCTTCCTTGAGAATGTACTCGGCCGCCATCAAAAGCTCGTCCAGCGGTGCAGACAGTCCCCGCTTGAGCAGCGCCGGACGTCCCGAGCGGCCGATCTCGGCGAGGAGCGGGTAGTTCTGCATGTTGCGGGCGCCGATCTGGATCACGTCGGCGACCTCCAAAACGGTGTCGAGGTCGCGAATGTCCATCAGCTCGGTCACGATCGGCAGGCCTGTCTCGGCCTTCGCCTCGGCGAGCAGTTTCAGCCCCTCCTGGCCGAGACCCTGGAACGCGTACGGGGACGTGCGCGGCTTATAGGCGCCGCCGCGGAACAGCGCGGCGCCCGCATCCCGCACGATGCGCGCGGTCGCGAGCGTCTGCTCGCGCGACTCCACCGTGCAGGGACCGGCGATCAGCGCGAAGTGCTCGCCGCCGATCTTACGCCCGTCGATGTCAAGGACGGTGCGCTCGCCGTGGGTGAACTGTAACGAGGCGAGCTTGTACGGCTTGAGGATCGGAACGACGCGGTCGACGCCGGCCTGTCCCTCGAGGCCGAGGCTCTCGACGTTCGCATCCTGCTCGACGTCGCCGATCGCGCCGATCACGGTCACCCGCGTGCCGGTGCTGCGATGGGCGCGCGCGCCCGCCCGCTCGATCTTCGCGACGACCGACTCGACCTCCTCGTCGGTCGCGGTCTCCTTCATGACGATCATCATCTACTCATCCTTTCACTACTGCGCCTGGAAATGTCGATTGGGTGCCGCGGATTCGTGAGGGCGCGCTGAGCACGCGAGAAGATGGCGCTCGGTCTCCTGGAGACCCGGTGCGGCTGCCACGGCCCGCTCACGCACGGGCAGGAGCCGAAGCGCCTAGATAAATCGCCAGGCGTAGGCGTAGGACGGCCAGGAGGCGCGGGCGGAGATTGTGCAGGCCGAAGCGGTCATGGTCGTCTATGAGGGTTGTAGCAGAGAATCCGCGTGGGGTCGAGGATGGGAGACAACTTGACCTCACTCCCCGAATCGCGCGCTGTTGCGCCGGCCTCAACGCTCAGTGTCGCCGCTCTGGGTTTCGGTTTCGATTACAGCACCTCGGCAAGCGCCTTCAGAAAGCGCGCGTTTTCTTCTGAGGTCCCATAGGTGACGCGCAGCGCGGGTGCTTGGCTGCCGAGCGCGGCGCCGCCGCGGACGAGAACGCCGCGCTCGGCCAGAGCGTTCATGACCTCGGCCTCGTCGCGCTCGCCGAGGTGAAACCAGCAGAAGTTCGCCTGCGAGTCAGCCGGGACGAGGCCGAGCGCACGTAGGCGCTCCTCGACGGAGATGCGCTCGGCCACGGTGCGCGTCACACGCTCGGTGACGGCGTCCTGGTGGGCGAGCGCCTCGATCGCGGCGGCCTGGGCGAGCGCGTTGCAGAAGAACGGCTGGCGGACCTGGTCGACCGCGCGGGGCAGCGCTTCAGAGCCGCACAGCGCGAAGCCGGCGCGCAGCCCGCAGAGGCCGTAGACCTTGGAGAAGGTGCGCAGCAGCACGAGGTTTGGATGGGAGTCGAGCAGCTCGATCGAGCTGTCGGGGTCCTCGAGCAGGTTGAACTCGCAGTAGGCCTCGTCGAGGATCACGCACACGTGGGGGGGAACCTGCTCGACGAACGCGGCGATGTCTGGCAACGGCAGCGCGGTGGAGGTCGGGTTGTTCGGGTTGCAGACGATCACGAGGCGCGTGGCGACGGTGATCTCGCTGAGCATCGCCTGCAGGTCGTGGCGTTCTGAGCCGTCGAGCGGGACGGTCACGGCGCGGGCGCCGGAGGCGGCCGACAGATGGGGGTAGACCGAGAACGACGGCCACGCGTAGACGAGCTCTGAGCCGGGCTCGAGCAGCGCCTCGCCGGCGGCGAGCAGGATGTCGCACGAGCCGTTGCCGATCGCGATCCGCGCCGCCGGCAGGCCGTAGCGATCGCTCAGGCGCGCGCGAAGCAGCGAGTTGGACGGGTCCGGATAGCGGTTGAGAGTGCTCAGCTCGCGCTCGATCGCCTCACGCACCGCGGGCAGCGGTGGGCAGGGCGACTCGTTGCTCGCGAGCCGGATCGGCGGCACGTCCTGCGCATAGGCGCCCGCGGTGGGATAGACCGGGATGCGCGCGATGCGCTCTGAGAACTCGATCGCCATGCGCCTATTGTGGCGTGTGCAACTCCCGTTCGCCGCGCCCATCCTTCGTTGTCTACAGATCATCCCGCCGCGCGCCGACAGCGTCCGGCCCATTGCGCCCGCTCCTAAGCAGGCGCGCAGCGCGCGGCAACCTATTGCGCCGCCTGTAAGTCGGCGCGCAGCGCGGCGGCGTCGCCGAGATAGACGTGCTTGGCGGTGTGCTCGTCATCGGCGTGGTAATGGATCAGCACGCGGATCACGCGCGGCAGCGAGCGCGGCACGGCGATCTCGCGCGCGCAGAGCAGCGGCACGCTGTCGAATCCGAGCGCGCGCGCGGCCACGGCGGGAAACTCGGCGTTGAGATCGTTGGTGGCAGTGAAGATGCAGCTCACGACGTGCTCGGGCACGAGTGCGTTGCGCTCCATGATCGCCTGCATCAGCTCGGTGGTGGCGGCGAGGATGTCCTGGGCGTCGTTGCGATCGACGCTGATGGCGCCCCGCAGGGCGAAGAGGCGCATGGGACGATTGTGTCAGGACCCGCCGCTTCACGCGCGTGCAGGGGCGATACTCGAAACAACTGTGGCCCCGGCGCCTGCTCAAAGCGCTCGCAGCAACTGTGGCCCGCGCCTCGCGTGCTCAGAGCGCTCGCAGCACTGCGACCCCGCAGCACACTGCGACCCCGCAGCACACTGCGACCCCGCGGCACATTGCGACTCCGGCGCCTGGAGTGCTCATGGCGCTCGCAGGCGCTCGACCTCGGCCGCCCCCAGTCGCCGGTGCGCGCCCGGTGCAAGGCCGCCGAGGAGCAGTGGCCCGAAGGCGGTGCGTCGCAGCTCGCGCACGGGATGGCCGACCGCCTCGCACATGCGCCGCACCTGGCGGTTGCGGCCCTCGTAGATCGTCAGCTCGATCGCGTCCTTCCCCACACGCCGCACCCGCGCGGGGGCGGTGGGACCGTCCTCGAGCTCCACCCCGCGGCGCAGGGCGCGCAGCTCCCCGTCCTCGATCGGGCCACCGCCGACCCGCGCCAGGTAGGTCTTGGGGATCTCGAAGCTCGGGTGGGTGAGGCGGTTGGCGAGCTCGCCGTCGTTGGTCAGCAGGATCAGCCCGCTCGAGTCCGCGTCGAGCCTGCCGACCGGATATAGGCGCAGCCCGCCGGCGGGCACCAGCGCGATCACGGTCGGGCGGCCATGCGTGTCGCGCGCGGTCGAGACGACGCCGACCGGCTTGTGCACCGCATAGACGACGCGCGGCTCGGGTCCGCCGAGCGGGCGACCGTCGACCGCGACGAGGCTGTCCTCGTCCACGTCACGCGCGGGGTCGGTGACACGCGCGCCGTCGACAACTACCCGTCCGGCCGCGATCAGCGTCTCGGCCGCGCGCCGCGAGGCGACGCCTGAATGGGCGAGGTACTTGGCTAGGCGCATCTGGCTGCGTTCTCGACCAGTGGTCCGTCCTGTGCGTAGCGGGCCATCTGCTGCAACCATAGGAGGCGCCCCAGCCACCGCGTAGTCCCACGCTGAACAGCCAAGGGCGCGCATCCTCCAATCATGGATCTACAGCTCCTCGACCAAACCCTGTCCGAGCGCGGCGAGCCCCCGTTTCGCGCGCGACAGGTGTGGGCGTGGGCGGCGAAGGGCGCGAGCGGCTACGCGGAGATGACGAACCTGCCCGCCCCCTTGCGCGCGGTCCTCGAGCGCGAGCTGCCGTTCTCGAGCCTGACCGTGGAGGAGGAGAGGCACGCGAGCGACGGCACCGTCAAGGCGCTGTTCACGACCGCCGACGGGCGGTCGGTGGAGGCGGTGCTGATGCGCTATCGCGACGGGCGGCGCTCGATCTGCGTCTCCTCGCAGTCCGGCTGCCCGCTGACGTGCACGTTCTGCGCCACCGGGCAGATGAAGTTCGCGCGCAATCTCACGGCTTCGGAGATCGTCGACCAGGCGCTGCACTTCCGCCGGATCGAGCGAATCGACCATTGCGTGTTCATGGGCATGGGCGAGCCGATGCTGAACCTCGAGAACGTGCTCGCCGCGTGCGCGCGGTTGCCGGACGTCGGCATCACGCACCGGCGCACGGCGATCTCGACGGTGGGCTGGATCCCGGGGATCGAACGGCTGACCGAGCAGGAGATGCCGCTGCGGCTCGCGCTCTCGCTGCACGCGGCCGACGAGACGCTGCGCTCGGAGCTGATGCCGGTGAACGACCGCTACCCGCTGGCCGACGTGATCGAAGCCTGCCACGCGTTCTACGCGCGCAAGCGGCGCAGGGTGTTCGTCGAGTACGTGATGCTCGCAGGCGTGAACGACCGCTACGAGCAGGCGCTCGCGCTGGCCAGGGCGCTGGCGGGAAGGCGCGATGAGCCGCCGATCTTCAAGGTGAACCTGATCCCCTACAACCCGACCGGCTCGCCCTATCGCGGCTCCTCGCGCGAGTCGATCGCCGCCTTTCGCTCCACGCTTGAAGCGCGCGGGATCCCCGCCACCGTACGCCTCACGCGCGGGCGCGACATCGACGCCGCGTGTGGCCAACTCGCAGCGCGAAGCGCTTAAGGGCCGTTCCCGGCTCGGGCCTCGCCCGCACGCAACAGCCGGTCGCGAAGCTCAGCCTGCTCCTCCGGCGTCGGATCCCAGCGGGCCACGTCGGGTAGGTCCTCGAGCGAGCGCAGCCCGAACAGCTTCAGAAACTGCACGCCGGTGCGGTAGACGACCGCACCGAACTGCGAGTGGCCTCCCTCCTCGATCAGCCCACGGTCGAGCAGCGTCGCCGTCGCCGAGTCGGCGCTGACACCGCGGATGCGCGTGATCTCCGGGCGCGAGATCGGCTGCAGGTAGGCGACGATCGCGAGCGTCTCAGCCTGCGCCGGGGTGAGCGTGGCGACACGCCGGCTACTGAACAACCGCCGAGCGGCGTCCTCGGCCTGGGGGTCGCTCGCGAGCGTCCATCCTCCGCCCAGCTCGCGCAGGGCGATCCCCCGCCGCCCCGGCGCGTACTCCTCGGCGAGAGCCTCGATCGCGGCCTGCAGGAGATCGTCCTCGGCCTGCGTCGCTTCGGCCAGCTCCCTGAAGCTGAGCGGGTCGGACGCCAGGAACAGGAGCGCCTCGATCGTGTGCATGAGCTCCGCAAGCTCGCCCCCGCGGCCACCCTCTGCCGTCGCCTGGGCGATGCGAGCCTCGCCCGCCACGGACTGACTCACCGAGCCCTCTTCTCCGGCCGGCTCGCTCACCGGGCTCTCCTCTCCGGCCGCCTCGCGGATCGGGTCCTCGTCTTCGACCGTCTCGCTCACTCGGCCATCCTCTCGACGGTCGCCCCTTCGACCGGCGCCGCCTGCGCGCGGGCATGCACAGCGATCTCGCCGAAGCTCTCCCCCTGCTCCCAGTCAGCCTCGCCGCGTTTGTACAGCTCGAGCAGCGCGAACAGCGTGACCGCGACCGTCATCCGGTCGGCGCCGCGCACCGCCTCCTCGAAGCTGAAGCGCCCGCGCCTAAGCAGCCCGCGCAGGTGTGCGAGGCGCTCGCCGACCGATACTCGCGGCGCAGCCATATGCCGCAGGCTGATCTCGGGAGGCATACGCAGCAGCCGGCCGATCGCCTCGCCCAGCAGCGCCGGATCCTGCTGGCCGATCCCCGATCGGTCCTCCTGCGGCTGGACGATCGTGCGACGCAGGCCGGCCGGCAGCGCCACGGCGCGAAAGCGCACCCCGTGCTCGCGCTCGAGCAGCTCGCCGAGATGGGCGGCGGCCGCGCGGTAGCGGCGGGCGTCGAGCATCCGCGCCAGCAGCTCCTCCGCCGCCTCCTCAGGCTCGATGTCGAGCAGCTCCTCCTCCTCCTCGCCAGTGAGCATCAACCGAGACTTCAACTCGAGCAGCGCGGCGATCAGCACGATGAACTCGGTCGCCGTCTCCAGATCCAGCTCGCCTCGCGCCTCCAGGTGGTCGAGGTAGGCCAGCACGACTTCCGCCAGCTGCAGCTCGAGCAGGTCGACCTCTTCGCGCAGGATCAGCGTCAGCAGCAGATCAAACGGGCCGCTAAAGATCTCGAGGTCCAGCTCGAGCGTCGCGAGGCTCATCTCCCAACCGTACCCGCTGGCTCCGACGACCGCCGCCGACCCGACGCCGCGCACGCCCGCCAGGCGGTCATGCGCTCACCGACCCGGGCGGGGCGCGCCCACGCCCATGCGCTCGCGCACGTCCGCGAGCGTCTCGCCGGCGATCGCCCGCGCGCGCTCGGCTCCGCCGGCGAGGATCGCCTCGAGCTTCCGCTCGTCGCTGCGCAGGTCGGCGTAGCGCTCGCGCACCGGCGCCAGATAATCGATCACCGCGCTCGCGACCGCGCTCTTCAGCTCGCCGTAGCGCGCGTCCTTGAGCTCCGCCTCGATCTCCTGCGGCGCCTGCCCGCGCACGGCCGCGAAGATCTCGATCAGGTTGGTGACGCCAGGCTTGCCGGCCCCGCGACGCACCTCGCTGCCGGAGTCGGTGACCGCGCGCTTGAACTTCTTCTCGATCGCCGCCGGCTCGTCGGTGACGTAGACGGTGCCCTCGAGCGAGCCGGTCGTGGTCGACATCTTGTTCTGCGGGTGCTGCAGGTCCATGATCCGCGCGCCGACCGCCGGAATCCGGTGCTCGGGCACGACCAGCGTGTCGCCGAAGCGGGCGTTGAAGCGCTGGGCGACGTCGCGCATCAGCTCGACGTGCTGGCGCTGGTCGTCGCCGACCGGCACCTCCTGGGCACGGTATGCGAGCACGTCGGAGGCCATCAGGACCGGATAGAAGAACAGCCCCGCGGTGGCGAGCTCGCGTGCCGAGCCGGCCTTGTCCTTGAACTGGGTCATACGCAAGAGCTCGCCGTAGGAGGTGACGCTCGACAGCAGCCAGGTGAGCTCTGAGTGTTCGCGCACGTCTGACTGGCGGAACAGCACGCAGCGCTCGGGGTCGAGGCCCGCCGCGAGCAGCACCGCGAGCAGGTCGTACAGACCGGCCCGCAGCTCGGCCGGGTCGTAGGCCACCGTCAACGCATGCAGGTCGACGATGCAATAGATCGCCTCCCCGCGCTCCTGCCCGGCGACGTACTGGGTGATCGCGCCGATGTAGTTGCCCAGGTGCTTGCGCCCGGTCGGCTGGATGCCGGAGAAGATGCGCATCCGCGGCAGGCTAACGGAGGGGGCACTCCACCGAGGTCCTCTCCTCAGGAGAGCATCTGGCGAATGACCGGGTTCTTGGCCGCTGCGACCTCGTCGAGCCGGCGCACCGGGGTCGTGTAGGGGGCATTCTGCGCGACCTCGGGTCCCTCGGCGGCGGCCTCGCGCAGGATCTCTGCGATCGCCTCGGCGAACGCGTCGAGCGTCTCCTTGGTCTCGGTCTCGGTCGGCTCGACCATCAGCGCCTCCTCGACGAGCAGCGGGAAGTAGACGGTCGGGGGGTGAAAGCCGAAGTCGAGCAGCCGCTTGGCGAGGTCTAGCGTCTTGAGCCCAAGCTCTCGCTTCATCGGGCCGCCCGAGAGGACGAACTCGTGCAGGCACAGCTCGCCGTAGGCGAGCGGCAGATACTCGGCGACGCCTTGCTCCCGCAACCGCGCCAGCAGGTAGTTGGCGTTCAGCACGGCCGTCTCGGAGGCGTCCTTCAGCCCGTCGGCGCCGAGCGAGCAGATGTAGGCGTAGGCGCGCACGAAGCAGCCGTAGTTGCCCTGAAAGCCGCGCAGGCGGCCGATCGAGCGCCCGCGGTCGAACTCGAGGTCGAACGCCGGCGGGGACCCGGTCGTGGCATCCTCCCGACGCACGACGAGCGGGCGTGGCAGGAACGGCGCGATCCGCTCCGACACCGCGATCGGGCCGGAGCCCGGGCCGCCGCCGCCGTGGGGCTGGGTGAAGGACTTGTGCAGGTTGAAGTGGACGATGTCAAAGCCCATGTCGCCGGGCCGCGAGAGGCCCATCACCGCGTTCAGGTTGGCGCCGTCGTAGTACAGCGTCGCCCCCACCCCGTGCACGATCTGCGCGATCTCCGCGATGTTGCGGTCGAACAGCCCGAGCGTGTTCGGGTTCGTAAGCATCAGGCAGGCAACGTCGGAGTCGGTCTTCGCGCGCAGGTCGTCGAGGTCGACGCCGCCGTCGGGGTTGGTCGCGACCTTCACGACCTCGAGGCCCGCCATCGTGACAGTCGCGGGGTTCGTTCCGTGGGAGGTGTCCGGCGTCAGCACCTTGTGGCGCTGCTCACCCCGCGCCTCGTGGTAGGCGCGGGTCAGCAGCACGCCGGCGAGCTCGCCATGGGATCCGGCGGAGGGCTGTAGCGAGACATGCGGCAGGCCGGAGATCTCCGCGAGCGCAGTCTGCAGGTTCCACATCAGCTCGAGCGCGCCCTGCGCCCTCTCCGGGTCCTGCAGCGGGTGAAGTCGCGCGTGGCCGGGGAGCGCGGCGACGCGCTCGTGCAGGCGCGGGTTATGCTTCATCGTGCAGGACCCAAGCGGATAAAAGCCCGAGTCGAGATCGAAGTTCCGCTTCGACAGGCCGACGTAATGGCGCACGATCTCGGGCTCGGAGACCTCCGGCAGACGCGGCGGCTCCTTGCGGCGGAAGCGCTCGGGCAGCGCCTCGGTGCCCACCCGCGGCACATCCAACTCGGGGCACTGAAACGCGCATCGGCCCGTGGCGCCCATCTCGAAGATCGTGCGCGCACGTTCGCGCTGCATCGGCGTCGCACCCAGCCCGGCGGGCGAGACGGCCGCGCGCGGGTCGGCGCCGTCGCCTTGGTGCATCGGATGGGTGTCGATGCCCGGGTCCGCGTGCAGGCGGCTCTCCTCGATCTCGCTCACGCGATCGCCGCCTGCCCGGCACTTGCGCCGGCGCCGTGCCTCGCGCCCTCGCACACGTCGAGGTCCTCGTTCTCCCCGCCACCGCCGGGCCCGGCCGCGACCGCCGCTCCCAGAACCTCGGCCAAACGGTCGATATCGGCCCGCGAGCGCTGCTCGGTGATAGCCACGAGCAACCCGCCGCGGTCCTCCTCGCGCCCCGTGATCTTCTCCAGGTCGACGCCCGGATTGACGCCCCGCGCGGCGCAGCGGCGCTTGACCTGCGACACATCCGCGTCGAGGCGCAGCGCAAACTCGCGGATCACCGGTTGGGCGTGCAACGGCTCCACGCCGTCGAGTGCGCAGAGCGTCTCGCGCGCGTAGTGCGTGCGAGAGAGCAGTAGCTCGCCGAGCTCGACGATCCCGCGGCGGCCGAGCCAGGCGAGGTAGACGACGCCGGCGAGCGCGTTCAGCGCCTGCGCGGTGCAGATGTTCGAGGTCGCCTTCTCGCGGCGGATGTGCTGCTCGCGCGTCTGCAGGGTCAGCACGAAGCCGCGCCGGCCGTCAACGTCGGTCGTCTCCCCCGCGATCCGGCCGGGCATCCGGCGCAGGTACTCCTCGCGCGCGGCGAAGAAGCCAAAGGAGGGTCCGCCGAAGTCGAGGCGGTTGCCGAGCGGCTGGCCCTCGCCGACGGCGACGTCGACGCCGCACTCGCCGGGCGGGGCGAGGATGCCAAGCGTGATCGGGTCGACCTGCGCGATCACAACCGGACCGCCGCCGGCAACCGACTTGGCGTTGCCGCCCGGGGGCTTCGCGGCGGCGGGCGTGCCGCCGTTCGCTCCACCGGCGCCCGCCTTGGCGGCGGCGCTCAGCGCCGCGGCGTCCTCGACGGCCCCGTAGAAGTTCGGCTGGGCGAAGATCGCCGCGCTGCACTCGCCGTCGATCGCCCGCGCCCACGCATCGAGGTCGGTCACACCGTGGGCACCGCCGGCGGAGCCGGTGCTCAGCGGGACCTCGACGACGTCCATCCCGTAGCCGTGGGCCTGGGTACGCAGCGTCTCGAGCGAATGCGGGTGCAGCCCGGCGCTCACGACGAAGCGCCGCCCGCCGTTGTGCAGCTTCGCGAGATAGCCCGCGGCCGCGACCGCCGACGGGCCCTCGTAGACCGAGGCATTGGAGACCGGTAGCGCGGTCAGCTCGGAGATCGCGGTCTGGTACTCGAACATCACCTGCAGCCCTCCCTGTGAGATCTCGGGCTGATAGGGGGTGTAGGGGGTGAGGAACTCCGAGCGCGCCATCAGCATGTCGATCAGCGCCGGCACGTAGTGGTCGTACATCCCCGCGCCGAGGAAGCTGAGCTCGTCTTCGGCGCTCGTGTTGCGCGCGGCCAGCGCGCGCAGGTGCGTATAGACCTCCTGCTCGCCCAGGCCGTCCGGGAGGTCGAGCGGGCGGCCGAGGCGAACGGCGGCGGGGATCTGGCGGTCGAAGATCTCCTGCACGGAGTCGACGCCGATCGCGGCGAGCATCTGCTCGAGATCGCGTGGAGTGACCGCGGTGTAGCGGCTCATGTGCCGGCCGGCGGCATCGCGACGAGGGTCATGCCGAGATTCAGCGGGATGATCGAGATGAGACTGGTCAAGCCTTGAGCCTAGCCACCGAGACCGCCGGTATAGGCCTCGACATCCATCAGCGCGTCGCGCTCGGTGGGATCGGCAAGGCGCACCTTCACGAGCCAGCCCGCGCCATAGGGATCCTCGTTGATCGCCTGCGGAGTGTCGGCGAGCGTGTCGTTGACCGCGACGATCTCACCGGACAGCGGCGCGACGACGTCGGAGACCGCCTTGACCGACTCGACCTCGGCGTAGGGCTCGTCCTTGCTCAGAGCGGTCCCGACCGCGGGAGGGTCGAAGAACACAACCTCTCCGAGCGCGTCCTGCGCGTACCAGGTGATGCCGAGCGTGGCAATCGTGGGATCGGCCTCGTCGACGCGGGCCCAGTCGTGCTCGGGGTGGTACAGCAGGTCCGGCGGGTAGTTGCCTTGAGCCATTCACGAGCCTCCTGGGTGGTTAGGGCTCGAAGCCCTTTTGTAGAGCGGCTTCTCCTTGACGACGGCGGGGCGCATCTTGCCACGAACGTCGATCTGCAGGCGTGTCCCGATGGCGGCCTGCGCGGCCGGCACGTAGGCCATGCCGATGCCGACCCCCAGGCAGGGTGAAAGCGTGCCGCTGCTCACCTCTCCGCCGCCGATCACGGGGTTGCCCCGGCGTGCGATCCCGGGGCCGTCGAGGGCGAACGCGACGAGCTTCTCCGCGGGCCCGCTCGCGCGCACGCGCCGCACCGCCTCTGAGCCGACGAAGCCGGTGTCCTCCTTGCAACACCACCCGAGCCCCGCTTCGATCGGGCCGCGTTCGACCGACAGGTCGTTGCCGTAGAGGTGAAAGCACGCCTCCAGCCTCAGCGTGTCGCGCGCCGCCAGCCCGGCGGGCATCGCGCCGCGACGCGTCAGCTCGTCCCACAGCGCGGGGGCGTCCCGCGGGCGGCAGAGCAGCTCGACGCCGTCCTCGCCGGTGTAGCCGGTGCCGCAGACGAGCACCTCGGCCCCGGCCAGTCGCCCGGTCGCAACCGTCATCCGCGCCGGCGGTGGAGCGTCTGAGATCGCGTGCACGATCTCCCGCGCGAGCGGCCCTTGCACCGCGAGCATCGCGTAGTCATCGATCTTATCGGTCACCTGCGCATCGGGAAAGCCGTCCGTCGCGCACGCGCGGAACCAATCGAAGTCGCGCAGGTGGTTGGCGGCATTGGTGACGGTCAGATAGCGGTCGCTCTCCAGGCGATAGGTGAAGAGGTCGTCGAGCACGCCGCCGTCCTTACGGCACATAACGCTGTACTGCGCGCCCCCGATCGGAATCTGCGCGACGTCGTTGGAGAGCAGGCGCTGCAGCAGCTCGAGCGCCTGCGGGCCCGCGACTTCGATCTCGCCCATGTGCGAGACGTCGAACACGCCCGCGCGCTCGCGCACCGCCATGTGCTCCTGGCGAACGCCCTCGTACTGCACGGGCATCTCCCAGCCGGCGAACTCGACGAGCTTCGCCCCGGCGGCGACGTGGCGGTCGTACAGGGCGGTGCGACGAAGGTTCGATGACACGGCCCGCAGGCTATCGAGCCGGGTCTATCGAGACGGGTCTATCTGCTGTTCCTGGTGGCGCATGCGCCACCAGGCGGGAGCGCGCATGCGCGCTCCCGTGACGTGCCGCATGCGGCACGTCACTCCGACCGGCACATGTGCCGGTCGGCGGAGCCGCACATGTGCGGCTCCGGGCAGGGCCGCATGCGGCCCTGCCACCCTAATCAGCTTCTTTCTAGAAGCATGTGCCACCCTGAGGACTGCTCAGCGCAAAAACGGCGGAACGTCGATGTCGTCGTCTGAGATCTCAAGCGAGGAGCGTTGGCGGTCGTCGATGCGGGGACCACGGTCGCGGCCGCGTTCCCGGCTGCCGCGGCGCACCGAGCGACCCGGGCGATGGTCAAAGCCGGTGCCGATCACGGTCACGCGCACGTCGTCGCCCATGCTCTCGTCGATCACCGCGCCGAAAATGATGTTCGCGTTCGGGTCGGCCGCGTTCTGAATAATCTCCGCGGCGTCGTTGACCTCGAACAGGCCGAGGTCCTTGCCGCCGGTGATGTTCAGCAGGATGCCCGTCGCCCCGTCGACCGACTCTTCCAGCAGCGGCGAGGAGATCGCCGCCTTGGCGGCCTCGGCGCAGCGACTCTCGCCGCCGGCGGTGCCGATCCCCATCAGGGCTGAGCCGGCGTCGTGCATGATCGTGCGCACGTCGGCGAAGTCGAGGTTGATCAGACCTGGGATCGTGATCAGGTCGGTGATCCCCTGCACGCCCTGGCGCAGGATGTTGTCGGCCTCGCGGAACGCGTCCAGCATCGACGTGCGCCGCTCGACGACCGCGAGCAGCTTCTCGTTGGGGATCACGATCAGCGTGTCCACCACCTCGCGCAGCCGCTCGATCCCCTCGGTCGCCTGCCGGCCGCGCTGAGAGCCCTCGAAGTCGAACGGGCGCGTGACCACGCCGACGGTCAGCGCGCCGATCTCGTTCTTGGCGATCTCGGCGATCACGGGCGCGGCGCCGGTGCCGGTGCCGCCGCCCTCGCCGGCGGTCACGAACACCATGTCGGCGCCCTTCAACGCCTCCTTGATGTCATCGCGCGACTCTGAGGCGGCGCCCAAGCCGACGTCGGGGTTGGCGCCCGCGCCGAGGCCCTTGGTCGACTCGTGGCCGATGTTCAGCTTGATGTCGGCGTCGCACATCGCGAGCGCCTGTGCGTCGGTATTGGCCGCGATGAACTCGACGCCGCGCAGGCCCGCGTCGACCATGCGGCTGACCGCGTTCGTGCCGCCGCCGCCGACACCCACGACCTTGATGACCGCCAGATAGCTTCCCGCTACTCCGTCGCGCTCCATGATTAGTGTCCTGTCCGAAGCCTTCAGTAATAATTTAGGGTTCGCAGCATACACCGTCGCCAAACCCGGGGATCAGCACGTTATGCAGGGAACTTCGCCCTGTCAACGACCCCCTCCAATCTCGCAAGATTCGTTGCAGATCGCCAAACTCTCGACCGGTACCTGAGGATTGGTCTGCGCCCGCACTCATTCTAAGGTGGAAGTTGAGTGTTGTCTCCGCCGTCGCTCAGCCGCCGGGAGCGGCGGTTGGGGAAGGAGTTTCCGCGGTCCTCGCCGGCTGTGTTTCGCTTGACGCACTCGGCGCTACTTCGGTGCGAGCGCCGGCCGAAGTTTCCGCGGAGGTGGTGGCGCCGCTCGGCGTTTCTGTGCCTGTGGGAGAGGGCGTCGTCGTGGTAGAAGACGTGCCCGAGGACCCGCCGCCGACCGCCGCCGTGAGACCGGCGGCGAGCTCCGCCGCGGTGCTCGGATCGGACACGCTCCCCGCTTCTGTACCGGCGGCGTCCGTGCCCGGCGCCACTCCGTCGGCGAACCCCGCGGCGGGGCGTTCCGGCAGGCGCACATCGATGTAGGCGGCTCCCGTCGAACTCGGATCGGCGAGCACGCGCACCAGCGAAAGCCACTTCGCGTGTGGCAACGAAGCGTCGCCGAAGTAGACGAGCAGACCGTTGCGCATCGCCACTGTCAAACCCTCGGGGCCCGTGTATGCGCGCTTGACCTCCCCGGCCAGCGGAGCGGGGGCGTCCCCCAGCACCGCCAACACGCCGCGCAGGGTCGTATCGTGCAGGCGCCGGCCAGTCGGCACCTCCGAAGCGTTTTCGCTCAGCGTGGGCAACGATCCTGACAGCAGCGTCGGGCCGAGCACCACGCCGTCGGCCGCCACCGCGGTCCGCTCGCCCCCCACCGTGACCGCAGCGACGGGCAGTTGCTCCACCACGTCGATGTGCAGTCCGTGAGGAAAGCTCGGGATCGCGCGGATCGACCGCACGACCGGGAACGAGGCTACCGCCGCGCGCAGCGCGCCGGGGTGCAGGTCGAGGGTGCTCATGTGCTGGCCCGCACCGGCCAAGGCCGCTTCGATCGCAGACGCATCGGCTCCGTGCACGCCGCTCACACGGACGTGCTCGACCGCGACGAACGAAGACTTGCGCAACAGCAGCCAGCCCCCGGCGAGCAACGGCAGTGCGATCAGCAGGGCAACGAGCGAGATGCGCAGGCGTCGGTGGTTGGAGATCCTCTGGAATGAGCTGCGCGCCAGGCCGGCGAGCGCTTCGAACGGCCGCCACAGGAGGTCAAACGGCCCGACCGGGGAGCGAGCGGCGATGGAGCGTTCCATTCACGGGGTTTCGACCCCGTTGCGCAAACCCCTACCAGGGGAACAGCACTTCGCCGAGCGTCTGCACCTCGGGCTCCAGCTCGACCCCGAAGCGCTCCTTGACGCGGCGGCGACCCTCGGCCATCACGGCGATCACATCGGCTGTCGTGGCTGAGCCGGCGTTCTCGATGAAGTTCGCGTGCTTCTCGGCGAAGCGGGCGCCGCCGACGGTCAGGCCGTTGCAACCCGCCTCGGCGAGCAGCAGACCGGCGGAGCGGCCTTCAGCACGGAGATCGTCGGGGTTCTTGAACGTCGAGCCGAACGTCTTGATCCCCTGAGGCTGAGCGGCGTGGCGGCGCTCGCGCATCGCGGCGAGCGTCGCCTTGACGTCGGCCGTCCGCGCCGGGGTGAGCAGGAACGACGCGCGCGCGACGATCTCTCCGGGACCGAGGCTCGAATGGCGGTAGCCGAACCCCAGCTCGGCGGACCGGCGGCACTCGATTCCCTCGGCGGTGACGATCTCCACCCACTCGAGCGCCTTTGCCAGCTCGCCACCGTAGGCGTTCGCGTTCATGCGCACCGCGCCACCGACGGTGCCGGGAATGTTCACGCCGAACTCGATCCCGGACAGGCCGGCCTGCGCCGCGCGCGCCGCGACCGACGGCAGGCGCGCGCCGCCGCCGCAGACGATGCGCTCTCCCTCGTGCTTGATCAGCGCGAGCTTGCGGTCGAGCTTGACCACCAGTCCGCGTACGCCCTCGTCGGCGATCAGCAGGTTCGAGCCGGACCCGACGACCGAGACCTCGGCGTCGATCGTCTGCGCCCACGCAAGCAGCTCCCGCAGCTGAGAGTTGCTGCCGGCACGGGCGAAGTACTCGGCCTCGCCGCCGGTGCGGACCGTCGAGGAGCGATCGAGCGGGAAGTCGCGCTGCACGATCGACGGGTCGCTTGCAGGTGAAGCCCTCAACGCAGAGCCACGTACGTGTGTTCCCTTAGACATCCCGCTTCTCTCCCATCAATCGCCGCCCGAGCCCGTCGATGTCGCCCGCGCCCATGACAAGACATATATCGCCCTCGCCGAGCACGCCCTTCAAGACCGTCTCGGCCTCGGCGAACCCGGGCAGCCAGCAGACCGGCTTGCCATGCGCCGCGTCCGCGGCCGCCTCGGCGATCAGCAGCCCGCTCACGCCGGGATGATCAGCGGCACGCTCGCGCGCCGGGTAGACGTCGAGCACTGCGACCACGTCGGCGAGCGCCAGCGCAGCACCGAACTCGCGCGCGAGCAGCGCGGTGCGCGAGTAGAGATGGGGCTGGAACACCGCCACCAGACGCCGGTGATCGAGCGTGCGCGCTGCTATCAGCGTGGCCGTGACCTCAGTCGGGTGGTGGGCGTAATCGTCGTAGATGACAGCGCCGCTCGCCGTCTCCCCCAGCAGCTGGAAGCGCCGCCCGGCGCCGGTGAAGTTCGCGAGACCCTCGATCGCACGCTCCGCATCGGCGCCCGCGAGCCGTGCGACCTCGAGCGCGGCTGTCGCATTCAGCGCGTTGTGCGCGCCCGGGATCCTCAGCGTGACCTCGTGCCCTCGCCAGGAAAAACGCTGGAGGATCTCCGTGCGAGCGACAATCCGCGACCCATCGCCCTCGCCGTTCTCGCTGCCCTCGCCCTCGTCGTCCTTGCCGTTCTGGCCACCCTCGCTGCCCTCGCCGTTCTCGCTCCCCTCGCCGTTCTCGTCGCCCTCGCCGTTCTCGTCGCCCTGGCCGTTCTCGTCGCCCCCGCCGTTCTCGTCGCCCCCGCCGTTCTCGTCGCCCTCGCCGTCGTCGTCCCTGCCTGGCCGTGGTTCGACGAAAGCGTACGGGACGACCTCGACCCCTCTCCTCTCCTCGACCCCTCTCCCCTCCTCGCCCCCTCTCCTCTCCTCGACCTCTCTCCCCTCCTCGCCCCCGTCGACACCCGCGGACACCCCCGGCCCCGCCAGCTCGAGCAGCTCCGGCCGATCCCATACGACGAGCGCCGCACGCGCGCGCGCGAGGAAGGCGCGAAACGTGTCGTGCAGCTCCGCCAGCGAGGAGAACGTCGCGTGGTGGTCGAGCTCGACGTTCGTCAACACCCCGACCTCGAAATTCAGGCTCAGCATCGAGCGGTCGGACTCGTCCGCCTCGACCACGAGCCACTCACCCTCCCCCCACTGCGCGTTCGCAAGCCCGCCACCGATCGGCGCGCCGATAAGCCATCCCGGCTGCAGGCCGGCGGCGCGCAGCGCGTGCACGATCATCGACGCTGTCGTCGTCTTGCCGTGCGTGCCCGCCACGGCGATCGTACGCTTCATCGCTGTGAGCTCTCCGAGCAGCTCCGCCCGTGAACGCTCGCGCAGACCACGCGCGCGCGCCGCCACACGTTCCGGGTTATCGGCCGGCACCGCGCTCGAGTAGACCACCTCCACGTCATCTCCGCCCGCGGGCACGTTGGCCTCGTCGTGGCCGATTCGCACGTCGAGCACGCCGTCCGCGCGCAGCTGCTCCGCGTAGGAAGAGAGCGCGGTGTCCGAGCCGGTCACGAGGGCCCCCAGCGCGTGCGCCGCGCGTGCGTAGCCGCTCATCCCGGCGCCGCCGACGCCGACGAAGTGCAGGCGCCGCCCGCTCCATGGTCGCCTGCCCGCTTCCGCCGCGCCGCTCGACGCCGCCGACCTGCCCGACCCGCCGTCGCTTTGCACGTTCCCCCTGCCCAACCCGCCGTCGCTTTGCGCATTCATACGGCCGCTTTCAAGAGCTCGTCGGCGACCTCTTCGGCGGCGTGCGGGCGGGCGAGGCCGCTCGCCGCGGAGGCCATCGCCGCCAATCTCTCGCGGTCGGCCAGCAGCGTTGCGACCTCGTGCGCGAGGCGCTCCCCGCTCAGCTTCCCGTCGGGGATCGCTACTGCGGCGCCAGCATCGGCCATCCAGCGCGCGTTCTCGCTCTGGTGGTCGCCCGCGGCGTGCGGATAGGGCACGAGGACCGCCGGCAGGCCGTGCGCAGCGATCTCGAACACCGAGCCCCCGGAGCGCGCGATCACCAGGTCGGCGGCGGCGAGCGCTTCGAGGAACTCCCCGAGCGGCAAATACTCGCGCAGGTCATATCCGGCACGCAGCTCGCGGCGAGCAAGCTCGGGAAAGTCGCGGGCGCCACACACATGCAGTATTCGCACACCCGCATCCGCAAACGCGTCGACCGCCGCCAGGTTGATCGAGCGCGCACCCAGCGAGCCGCCGAAGACGAGCACGCAGATCTCTTGCGGCCCGATCCCGAAGCGCTCGCGCGCGCCGCGGCGGTCCTGCGCAGGAGCCGAGATCGGCCTGCCCGTAACCCGGTAGCGGGGCCCGTCGCGACCGGCGATTGGAAAGGCCAGGCATACGCGCCGCGCAAACGGAGCCAGCAGCCTGTTGGTCAAACCCAAATGGCTGTCAGCCTCGGTGAGAACCAGCGGAATGCGCAGGCTGAGCGCGGCCAGGCCGACCGGCCCGGCGACATAGCCGCCGCCCCCCATCACGGCGTCCGGGCGCAGGCGCGCAAGCTGCGAGCGCGCCCGCAGGGAGGCGCCTGCCGCCCGTGCCAGCGCACGAGCCGCGAGCAACGGATTAGAGCGGCTGAGGCCTTCGACCGGGAGCGTGTGCAGCGAAAAGCCCGCCTCGGGCACGAGCTGCGCCTCGGCGCGCTCGCCGCCGAAGAACTCGACCTCGACGCGCTCAGCTCGCAGCGCGGCGGCCACCGCGAGCGCGGGCACCACGTGCCCCGCGGTCCCGCCGGCGGCGATCGCGATCTTCCTGGGAGGCGCGCTCATCGGTCAATCCTCTCGATTCGCGCCCCCGCGCGTCGCCCGCGCGCTTGCGTGCCACCGGGACCGCACGCACGTGTGCGGTCCCCCCGGCGGCGACGTTCAGCAACAGGCCCATCGCAGCGAGCATCACGATCAGGCTGCTCGACCCGTAGGAGACGAACGGCAGCGGCACCCCCGTCAACGGCGCAAGGCCGAGCACCGCGAACACGTTGAGGATCGCCTGGGAGAGGATCAGCGAGGTCACGCCGACCGCGATCAGCGCGCTGTGCAGGCTGCGCGCCCCCTTCGCCGCGCGCAGGCCGGCGTAGGCGATCAGCCCGTAGAGGAACAACAGCGCGGACACCCCGACCACGCCAAGCTCCTCGGCGATCACGGCGAGGATGAAGTCGGTGGGCGCCTCGGGCAGGTAGAAGATCTTCTGTACCGACTGGCCCGGGCCGACTCCGAACAGCCCGCCGGAGCCGATCGCGATCTGTCCCTGCACCGCCTGAAAACCGCTGCCCGAGGCGTGCGCCCAGGGATCGATGAACGAGGTCAGCCGCGCGCGGGCATACGGTTTGGCAAGCGCGTAAAGCACGACCAGCCCGAGCACCGAAGCGGCCACGATCGAAAGGTTGCGCAGCGAGACCCCCGCGGCGACAAGCAGCGCGGCGGTCGTGAACGCGATCACCATCGCCGTGCCGAGGTCCGGCTGGGTAACCACGAGCAGGCACGCCCCGCCGACGACGACGAGCAGCGGATTGCAGAGCTCGCGCAGGTCGTGCACCCGCTGGGGACGCTTGGCAAGCAGCGTCGCGGCGTAGAGCACGAGCGCGAGCTTCATCAGCTCCGACGGCTGGAACTGGAACATCCCCGGCCCGATCCAGCGCCGCGCGCCGTTGACGCTCACGCCGACGTGGGGGATGTGCACAGCCAGCACGAGCACGAACGACACGGCGAGCAGCGGCCCCGTGATGCTCTGCACGCGCGCGACCCCATCGCGCGCGAGCACGCGCATGAGCCCTAGACCGATGCCACCGTAGATCACGTACTTGACGAGCTCGCCGCTGCCGTTGCCGTGACCCTGCAAGAGCGTGCTGGCCGAGGAGGCGCTGTAGACCATCACCGCGCCGAACGCGAGCAGGCAGAAGGTCGCGGTCAGCAGCAGGCGATGCTCGAGCGACTGAACCTGCTGCGCTCGCCGCGCCCCCTTGCCGCCGGCGCGAGCGGCCTTTTTGGCTTTGGCCCTGCCCAGGAATGCGCGCTGTGCGGCTGACGCCATTCCCTCCCTCTTCGACGCCGCGTCGGCGATGCCTTCATGAGCCGAAAACGCGGTCTGCTCACCCCGCGACCAGCTCGCGAAACCGCTCCCCCCGGGCTTCGAAGTCGGCGAACTGATCGAAGCTCGCGCAGGCCGGCGACAGCAGCACCACATCCCCGGCCCGCGCCGCCGCGCGCGCGGCCGTGACGGCCCGCTCCAGATCGCCGCGCTCAAACACAGGCGTCGCCCCACCAGCGAGCGCCGCAGCGATCACCGGCGCGTCTTCGCCGACCAGGTAGGCAGCCTTGCAGCGCTCCTCCACCGGCCCGCGCAACGGGGAGAAGTCCTGCCCCTTGCCCTGCCCGCCGAGGATCAGGTGAATCGTGCCGGGCGCAAACGCGGCGAGCGCGACGAGCGTGCTGGCCACGTTCGTGGCCTTCGAGTCGTTCACCCAGCGCACGCCGTCGCGCAGCGCGACCTCCTCCAGCCGGTGCTTGACCCCGGCGAATGAGCGCAGGCCTGCGCGTACCGCTTCGGGCTCGATTCCGCGCGCCAGGCACACCGCCGCCGCGGCCATCGCGTTCTGCAGGTTGTGCCCCCCCGGCAGGCGTATCTCCTCGACGCGCAGCAAGGGACGCTCCTCCCACCACAGCTCTCCGGCGCTCAACGACAGCGCCGCGCCGGGACCTTCGCCGAAGCACACGCGCCGCGCACAGCCGCCGAGGTCTTCGACGCCTAGATCGAGTGGTGCGACGGCGACATCCTTGTTGTCTTGCCGCGCGAATATCTCTAGCTTCGCCGCGCGGTAGGCGTCGAGCGTGCCGTGCCGGTCGAGATGGTCGGGACTGAGGTTCAACAGGATCGCCGCCTCGGGCGCGAATGCGAGCGTGTCTTCGAGCTGAAACGACGACACCTCACACACGATCCTCGTCCCCTCCCCCACCTGCCTTATCGGCAGAGCCACGCCCGACCCGCCGGCGGCCAGCCCGGAAACGGCCGCCCCCACGTTGCCGGCAACCGCGACCGGCAGACCCGCCTCGCGGTGGATGTGTCCGATCAACTCGACCGTCGTCGTCTTGCCGTTCGTGCCGGTCACCGCGATGAATTCGTTCGCAAGCAGCCGCCAGCCCAGCTCGAGCTCGCCCAACACCGGCAAGCCCTTGGCGCGCGCGGACGCTACCACGGGAGCCTCGGCGGGCACGCCCGGGCTCTTGACGACCGCGCGCACGTGATCGAGCAGCGCAACCCCCTCTCCATCCAAAAAAAGTTCCATCCCGGTGTCCCTCAACCGGTCGAGGTCCGCGGGCGTTTCGCGGTCGACACCGATCACCTCCTCCCCACGCGCGCGCAGCGCGAGCGCTGCCGCCACCCCCGAGCGCGCGAGACCGACCACGAGGTAGGGCCCTGCGGGGAGCGCCGGCCGTCCCCTCACGTCAACCGAGCTGGCTCTGGCGATAAATCGTAAAGCCGATCGCACAGCAGATCGCGGCGACGATCCAGAAGCGCAGGATGATCTTCGTCTCAGACCACGCTCGCAGCTCGAAATGGTGGTGGATCGGCGCCATCAGGAACACGCGTTTGCGGGTCGTTTGAAAGGAGATCACCTGGATCGCGACCGACAGCGCCTCGATCACGAAAATCCCGGCGAGCAGGATCAGCAGGACCTCGGTCTTGGTCATCACCGCGAGACCCGCGATCGCGCCGCCCAAACCGAGCGAGCCGGTGTCGCCCATGAAGATCGTCGCCGGGAACGCGTTGAACCACAGAAAGCCGATACATGCTCCGACGAGGCAGCCGGCGAGCATCGCCATGTCGAAGTCCTGGGTGATGAACGCGATCCCGATATAGGCGAGCAGCACGATCGCCGCGCAGCCCGCCGCCAGCCCGTCGAGGCCATCGGTGAGGTTGACTGCGCTCGTGGTGCCAGCCACGACGAAGTAGATCAGCAGCGGATAGAACGGCCCGAGGTCGATCTGGTAGTCGACGAGCCGCAAACGAAGCGTCGGCGCCAGATGGGCCTGGCGTTCGGCGATGTACCACAGCCCGAGCGAGATCACGATCGTTACGATCAGCTTGGTGCGCGCTCGCAGTCCGAGCGAGCGGCGCTTGACGAGCTTCGTGTAGTCGTCCGCGAAGCCCAGCAGCGCGCACGCGATCGCCGCGGCGAAGATCCCGACCGTGCGCCATTCGTAGCTCGTGAGGATCAGGAACGGCACCGCGACCGCCGCGAAGATGATCACCCCACCCATCGTCGGCGTTCCCGCCTTCTGATGGTGGCCCTCCGGCCCGTCCTCGCGGATGTGCTGGCCGAACTCGCGCACGCGCATGAACTCGATGAACTTGGGGCTCAAAAAGATGCAGATCAAAAGCGCCGCTGTGCCTCCGAAGAGAATGCGGCCCATCAGCACTCTCCCCCACGCGCGCCGCGAGACCCGGCGCTCTCGCCCGAGCGCTCGCTCTCGCCCGCGCGCTCCCCCACGAGCCGGCGCTCGGGGACGGTGCGCCATTCGGAGTCCGGCCCCGCCGCCGGGGCGGCACGGCGAGCCGGGGCGAGGATCTCCGCCACCCGCTCGAGGCCGACACCGCGAGAGCCCTTCACGAGCACCGTGTCACCCTGGCGCAACAGCCCTTCCAGCAAGCTTGCCGCGGCCACGGCATCGGGCGCCGAGTGCGCCTCTCCGCTGAACGTGGCGCGCAGCTCACGAGCCAACGGCCCGACCGTCACAAGCACGTCGATCCCGCTGGTCATAGCGTGCTCGCCGAGCTCGCGATGAAAACGCAGCTCATCGGGGCCGAGCTCGAGCATGTCCCCAAGCACCGCCACGCGACGCGCGGGCGCGCTCGCGGCAAGGTCGTCGATGGCGGCTCGCATGGACATCGGGTTGGCGTTGTAGCAGTCGTCGATCAGAACCACTCCCCCGGGGAGCTCCCAACGCTCTCCGCGCAGCGCCGAGAAGCGCGCCTGCACCCGACCTGCCGGGGTGATCCCGAGGGCGCGTGCGGCGGCCACCGCGGCGAGCAGGTTGCGCAGGTGGTGCGCCTGCGCAAACGACGGCCACAGCTCGATCTCCTCCCCTTCATGGGCGATCAGTACGCGGCCGTCGGAGCGGCGCTCGATCAGCGCGACGTCGCCGCCGTCCCCGAATGTGAGCACGTGAACGTCTGTGCGCAAATATGGGCCGAGCAGCGGCTCCGCGGCCGGCACCACCACGCTCCTCCCGGCGGCGAGGCCCTCGATCAGCTCCGCCTTGGCTGCGGCGATCGCCTCGATCGACCCGAGCAGCTCGAGGTGCACCGGCCCGACGTTCACGATCACGCCCACGTCGGGCTCGGCGACTGCGGTCAGCTCGGCGATCTGGCCCGGTCCGCGCATCGCCATCTCCAGGACAAGCGCCTCCGTGCCGGCGGGCGCGGCGAGCACGGCCAGGGGCAGGCCGATCTCGGTGTTGAAGTTCTCCGGGCTCGCCACCGTACGCAACCCCCCTGCTTGTCCGTGCTTGGCAGCAGAGCCCGCCGCAGCCGGGCCGGCGAGCAGCGCCGCGAGGATGTCCCTCGTCGAGGTCTTACCGGTCGAGCCGGTGATCGCGACGACTTTCGCGCCTTCAGCCCCCAGCTTTCGCCGCCACGCACGCGCGAGCGCCTGCATACCCGCGAGCGGGTCGGGGTGCGCGAGCACCAACCCCTGCGTACCCGATCGCGCAAGAGCGTGCGCGTGCTCGGGCGTAACCAGCACACCCCACGCGCCCGCGGCGAGCGCCTGCTCGGCGTAGCGGCCACCGTCCACGCGCGCGCCGGGCAGCCCGACGAACAGGTCGCCGGCGCACGCGCGCCTCGAGTCGATCGTCGCGCGCGCTGGACCGGAGGATGCGCCGGCCCCGGAGGACTCGGCCTCCACACGAGCGCCGGCCGCTTGGGCGATGCGAGCCCCGTCCCAATCTTTCACGCGATCGGTTCCTTCGCAGAAGGACGTCCCGGCTCCCCCGCAGAAGGACGTCCCGGCTCCCCCGCAGAAGGACGTCCCGGCTCCCCCGCAGAAGGACGTCCCGGCTCCCCCGCAGAAGGACATCGCGACACATACAGGTTCGAGAGGCTCACGCGGCCCTGTCCGCCGGCCGGCCCGCGCTCGCGGGTGCGCCACGGACGCGCAGCGCCTGCCGGGCAACCGTCACGTCGTCGAACGGCAGCTTGTGCCCGCCGGCGAGCTCCTGCCCCTGCTCGTGACCCTTGCCCGCGATCACGATCACGTCCCCGGGACGGGCGGCCGCGACCGCCGCAGCGATCGCTGCGGCGCGGTCGACGATCGCCTGCAAGGGAAGAGCGCCCTCCGGGCGCGCCGCCCGCACCGCTCCGGCCATGATCTCGGCGACGATCTGCTCCGGCTGCTCAGAGCGCGGGTTGTCCGAGGTGACAAACACCACGCCGGCCAAGCGCGCCGCGACCTCGCCCATCAACGGGCGCTTGCCGCGGTCGCGGTCGCCGCCGGCGCCGAACACACACACCACACGTCCCCGCTCTATCCGGCTGTCGCGCCTATCCCCATCGAGCAGCTCGCGCGCGGCCCGCAGCACGTTCTCCAGCGAATCGGGCGTGTGGGCGTAGTCGACGAGCACGGCGAAGTCCTGGCCCTCGTCCACCGCCTCGAAGCGCCCTGGCACGCGCACGGGCGATTGGAGCGCCGCGATGAGCGTGTCGTGGTCGCCTCCAAGCGCGTGCGCAGCCGCAAAGGCGCCCAGCGCGTTGGCGACGTTGAAGCGGCCCGCGAGCGCCAGCGCGACGTCATGCTCGCCCACCGGCGTGCGCAGCGTGAAACGGCAGCCGGCGAGATCGCAGCGCAGCCGCGTGGCGCTGTAGTCGGCCGGCCCCCCCACAGCGAAGGTCACAGCGCCGTCGATCTCATCCGCGAGCCGCCGCCCGTAAGGGTCGCCGACGTTGACGAGGCTCACGCCCGGATCGTTGGCGAACAGCCGCCGCTTGGCCTGGAAGTAGTCCTCCATCGTGTCGTGAAAGTCGAGATGATCGCGCGTCAGGTTGGTGAAGATCGCGGCGGCGAAATGGATGCCCTCGGCACGGCCGAGCTCGAGCGCGTGCGAGGAGACCTCCATCGCGCACGCGCGATCACCGCCGTCGAGCATCGCTCGGAAGGTCTCCTGCAAGTCGATCGCCTCGGGCGTGGTGCGAAGCACCTCATGCTCCACCCCCCCAACGACCGATTTAACCGTGCCGATCAGCCCGCACCGCTGCCCGCCCTCCTCCAGCAGAGCGCGCACCATAAAGGCGGTCGTGGTCTTGCCGTTCGTGCCCGTAATCCCGACGACGCGCAGCTCGGAGCTCGGGTCGCCATAGAAGCGCGCGGCGATCGGCCCCATCGCGGCGCGCACGGAGCCGACCACGACTTCCACCACACCCAGGCCGAGCGGGCGCTCGACCATTAGCGCCGCCGCGCCGCGCTCGACCGCCTGCGCGGCGAAGTCGTGCCCGTCGCTCCGAAAGCCCGGCACGCAGAAGAACAGCGTCCCCGGCTGCACCTTGCGGCTGTCGTAAGCGAGCGCCGAGATCTCGGCCTCGTCGGGCACGTCCTGAGCCACGCCCGCGCGGACGGCCGCTGCGGCGGTCAGCTCCCCGAGCCTCATTGGTCGATCCCCGGCACCGGCACGCCTTTGAGTCTAGTGTCCCGATTCAAAATTCGGTGGCGTTTCCCGGCGCCTTGGCGCGCCTGACCTACGCCACCATCGTCCCGTGTGCTAACGGCACACTGGCCGATACCGTCAAACGTCAGATCACACCATCCATCCTGAAAACACTGACCGAATTTTTGAAATCGGAACACTAGGGTTGGCGCCGTCCGGAGCATTTCGCCCTGCCAAGAGCCTCCTATTCAGGCGCGATGCGCAGGTAGGGCAGCGCGAAGCTCATGATCTGCCCGAACGCCGGCGCGGCGACGGTGCCGCCGTAGATCGAGCCGGACTGCGGTTCGTCGACGACCACCGCGCACAGCAGCTTCGGGTTGGAAGCCGGGGCGAAGCCGATGAACGACGCTACGTAAGCGCTCTGTGAGTATTCGCCCGTCGCAGGGTCGATCTTGCTGGCCGTGCCGGTCTTGCCCGCGAGCTGATATCCCGGGATCGAGACCTCGCTGGCGGTGCCCCCAGGACCGAGCACGCCCTCGAGCATCTTGCGCACCTCCGCCGCGGTGGTCGTCGAGATCACACGCCGGCCGGCGGGCTCCGGCTGGGGACGGCCGTTCACCTCGCCGACGATGTGCGGCGGGCGCAGGATTCCCCCGTTGGCGATCGCCGCGTAGGCGCTCGCCATCTGCATCGGCGTGACCAGCTCGCCCTGGCCGATCGGCAGGTTGCCCATCGAGGAGCCCGAATATTCGCTCAACGGCAGCGGACGGCCCCGTTCCTCACCGGGCAGGTCGACTCCCGTGGGCGCGCCAAAGCCGTAGCGGTGGACCCATTCGTTGAAGCTGTCGGCGCCGTCCAGCGCGCCGATCTTGATCGCCCCGACGTTGCTCGAGCGGGCAAGGATCTGCGCGGTGGTGAGCGTTTCTTCGGGGTGTTCGGTGTCGTCGTGGATCGTGCGGTCGGCGACCCGGATCTGGTCGGGGATGTCGAAAGGAGTTTCGGGAGTGATCAGGCCACGCTGCAGTGCGTCGGAGACGGCCACCACCTTGAACGTGGAGCCCGGTTCGTAGTTGAACGAGACCGCTCGGTCCTCGAGTGCGTCCGCGGGAGCGCCGCCGGGGTCATTCGCGTTCACCTGCGGCCAATTGGCGAGCGCGAGGATCGCGCCGCTGCGAGGGTCCATCACGATCGCGGTCGCGTCTTTCGGAGCGAACACCCGGCCCACCGCGCTCAGCACGTCTTCGGTGCGCTGCTGGATGTTGGCGTCGAGCGTCAGCGTCAGCGAGGCGCCGGGTACCTCCGGATGGGTTTCGGCGATCGACACGGGCTGACCGAGCGCGTCGCTCACCACTCGCCGTTCGCCGGCCCGGCCGCTCAGGATCGAGTTGCGAGAGTACTCAAGCCCCAGACCGTGACCTTCGGTTCCGGCCACCCCCAACACCTGTGCTGCCAGCGTGCCGCGCGGATACACGCGGCGCATCACCGGCACACCGGTCACCCCGGGGATTTTCAGTGCGAGCACCGCCTCGGCCTGGCTCGCCGGGAGCGCCCGGTCGAGATAGACAAAGCCGCTGCGCTGCGACAGCTCTGTCAGCAGCTGCGATTGGGAGTGACCGAGCAGCGGCGCCAGCCGCTGCGCCGCGCCCAGCGGATCGGTGAGCAGGTAGGGGTCGGCCGAGATTTCCTGTGCGGGCTCGGAGACCGCAAGGTCGACACCGTTGCGGTCGGTGATCGTACCGCGCTGCGCAGGCATCGTTTCATGAGTCAGCTGCTGGTTGCGTGCGACCTTGCGCAGCGCTCCGCCGTGGAGCTCGCCGAGATAGAAGGCCCGTCCGGCCGCGAGCACCAGCAGCAGGAAGAAAAGCGCGAAGATCGTCCCGATCCGATGCTGGACGACGGCCACCGATCTCCTATCCCGTGGGGGCGGTGGCGCCGCCGCCGGTCGAAGCGGGCGATGCCGCGGCTGCTTCGCCCGCGGCGCCGGACGATCCAGACGAGCCAGACGAGGATGACGCCGATACGCCGCTTACGGGAGCAGGCCCACTCGTTTCGCCGGCGCCTGCCGGCGGCGCCGAGGAGGCCGCGCTTGCAGCTTGAGTGGTTGACGTGTCCCCGGCGGTCCCGCTCTGCGAGCTGGACGGCGCGGAGGACACCGCCGCCGGCGAGGCCGTAGTCGAGGACGCTTCCCCGCCGGCCGCTCCACTCGCGGCGGCGGGCGCTTCGCTTTCGCTTGCGCCTGTGGCCCCTTCGCCCCTCGTGGCGCCCGCGGGCGAAGCGGCGGTCGGAGCGGTCGGGGAAGACGCAACCGAAGCACTCAGCGCTGCTGCCGCGCGACGCGCCTCGAACGACCGGCTGCCGAGCGTCAGGAAACGCAGGTCTCCCGGCGAGGTCAGCCCCATGCCAAGGCGCCCTGCCTGTAGCTCGACCCGGTCACCGGCGGCCAGTTCGGAGTTCTCGATGCTCAGAGCGGCGTTCTCACGCTGCAGCAGCGCCTCGTGCTCGAGCGCCCGCCCGATGCCGGCATTGAGCTTGAGCAGCCCGAGCTGCATCGTCACGATGCCGATCAGCGCAAACGCGACGAACGCGATCGAGATGCGCCCCTGGATCAGCCGGTCGAGCAGGCGTGAGCGCGGCACGCGCCCGAACGCCTCGATCAGGCCGAGCACGAGCCCGGCTTCCCGCGGTGTGCGCGCCGTGCCGCGCCCGTCGCTCGGCCGCGCTCGACTCGGTCGGCGGGCGGGACCGGAGATGCGACGCGGTCGTGGGGGGACGCTCAGGGGCGCCCGGCGCGGGGCGAGAGTGCGCCGCGGATCGACCGCAGGCGCCGCTGCCGGCGGAGGAGGTGTCATCGGGCCCCTTCCTCCTCGTCGTGCAGCTTGCGTGCGGCGCGCAGTCGCGCCGAGGCGGCCCGCGGGTTGCTCGCGACCTCAGCCGCCGACGGTACGATCGAGCGGCGCGCGATCAGGGCCGCCTGCGGCTCGCGACCGCATACGCAGATGGGCAGGTCGGGCGGGCATACACAGCCACGCGCCCGCTCCGCCAGAAAACGCTTCACGCGCCGGTCCTCGAGCGAGTGAAATGCGATGCCCGCCATCACGCCCCCCTCGCGCAACCGGCCCCACGCGAGCGGGAGCGCGCGATCGAGCTGTCCCAGCTCGTCGTTCACCGCGATCCGCAGCGCTTGAAAGGAGCGCTTGGCTGGGTGCCCACCGGCAAAGCGGGCCGGGGCGGGCAGGGCAGAGCTGATCGTGTCCACGAGCTCCGTCGTCGTCTCGATCGGCGCCTGCGCGCGCCGCCGCACGATCGCGCGTGCGATCGCATTCGCATGGCGCTCCTCGCCGAAGTCGCGCAGCGCGCGCGCCAGCCGGCGCTCGTCCCAGTCGGCAATGAGCTCGCGGGCGCTCAGCTGCTGCGATGGGTCCATACGCATATCGAGCGGCGCGTCATACGAGTAGGAGAACCCGCGCGCGCGCGTATCGACCTGCATCGAGGACATACCCAGGTCGAAGTAGGCGATGTCTGCCCGCATCCCCTCATCTGTGAGCAGCTCGAGCGCCTCGGCGTAGCCCGCGCGGATGAAGCGCACCGAGCAGGCCACCTCCGCGGCGAGCGCCGCAAAACGCTCCTCGGCCAGCGGGTCTCGGTCGATCGCGACAAGCGTCCCGGAGGCGCCCAGCCGCTCGGCCACTAGGCGTGCGTGTCCACCGTCGCCGAAGGTACAGTCGATCGCGGTTTGGTCCGGCTGAGGGTCGAGCAGCTCCAGCAGCTCGCGGGCGAGCACCGGCGTGTGAGATCCGCCAGAGACCGGACTTCCGGCCGGGGCGCCCCGCGGGGCGTGCCTGGCGGACGGTGCACGGCCCGTCTCCGGGATCCGGCGGCGGCGCGCGAGCTCGAGCGCGCGGCCATCCTGGCCGCCGCCGCGGCTCTCTCGTATGTCAAGCAGGGTGATCGACATGCGCGGTGATTTCCGCAACGCCGCTCAGCAGCGTCGGCCGGTGCTCGATCCAGCGGCTCTTCTCCCACAACTCGAGGCGATCCCCCACCCCGACGATCACGACGTCCTTCGCCAACCCCGCATGCTCACCGAGGAAGCCGGGGACCATGATCCGCCCGGCGGCGTCGAGCTCCGCGTCCTGTGAGCTGCCATAGAAGAAGCGCTCGAGCTCGGTCAGTCGCGGGGAGAGCGGCGGCAGCTCGGCCAGGGCGCGCCGGGAATAGCGCTCGTACTCCTCCGGGCGCCATACGCCCACGCACGGCTTCAGGTCCACCGGCATCGCCATCACGACACCCTCCGCCAGCGCCGCGCGGTAGCGAGCCGGCACCGTGAGTCGGTTCTTGGCGTCGAGCGTATGGTCGAACGTGCCACGGAAAGGGACCACTGGGAAGGGGGGCTCCAGGTTGTTTACCGAGCCGAGGTGGAGGAGTGGGAGGAGCCCCTCCACCCCGGCTCGCTGTCCGCGAACTTACCCCACTTTCCCCCACAACGCAACCCCAATTGCACATCTTCTCCCACTTTCCCTTATCCATGCCTGTGGCGAGGACCAAAATGCCTGCTCACAGGTCATTTTCCTAAACTTTCCGTGTGACCCTCCCCAGGGCCGCTACCGTGCAAGCCTTGATGCACGAGCACGAAACTGCAAAGCACCTTGCAAATCGCCAGGCACTTGTGCTCACGCGCGCACTGCCCATACGATCGCCGTCCATGCACCCTTCCCGCCACCGCCGGCCCCGCCTCGCGATCTCCCTGCCGCTCCTGGCAGCAGCCGCACTCGCGGGCTGTGGCTCGACTCACACCAGCGGCACCTCCGCCGACCCGGCATCCCTCGTTCCAGCCTCGGCGCCGCTCTACCTCGGCGCGACCGTGCGCCCCGACGGCAAGCTGCAGACCGATGCGCTCGCGACCGCCGCCACGCTCACCCACCAGACCGATCCTTACCTTCGCCTGCTCTCGGCACTCCAGACCCCCGGCTCGCCCACGCTCGACTTTGACCGCGACGTAGCGCCCTGGCTCGGAGCCCAGGCCGGAATCTTCCTCAGCTCGACTGCCTCTTCAGGCAAGCTGCTGAGCCTGCTGCAGCAGGGTCTGCTGGGGAGTTCCTCCACGGCGAGCACGTGGCCGTTCGGAACGAATGGCGGCGCTCAGGGCGCGATCGTGCTCGACACGAGGGACGTCACCAAGGCCGGCGCTTTCATCGCTTCCCAAGCTAAGCACGCCGGCGCGCAAACAGCGAGCTACCGAGGAGTCGACTACTACAGCGCGCCCTCCTCCGGCGCCGCCTTCGCGATCGTCGATCACCTCGTCACGATTGGCAGCGAAACAGGAGTGCACGGCGTGATCGACGCGAGCCGTGGCGGCGCCTCGCTCGCCCGCGCCGCCGGCTACACAAAGCTGCTCGCCGTCGCCCCCTCAGGCGCGCTGGCCCACCTCTACTCAAACCCGGGCGCCGCGGCAGGCGCAGCAGGCACATCGAGCGCAACCAAGACCGGCGCGTCGGGCTCGCCGGAACCGTCGTCTGGAGGTGGAGCCTCTCCGTCCAACAGCGCTTCCGGGCTATCGAGCCTGTTGACGCTGCTCGCCGGCACGCGCGAGGCCGACATCTCGCTCATACCCTCCACCGCCTCGCTCGCGCTCGACGCAGACACGATCCCCTCGAGCTCGGCGACCCAGACCGGCGGTCTTCTCTCGGCCGGAGCGCTCGGCGCGCGAACGCTGAGTGAACTGCCGGGAGAAACGTGGCTGGCCGTGGGTCTTGGCGAAGTCGGCACCGCGCTCGGTCCCGACGTGCAGAGCCTCGGCAGCCTGCTCTCGCTTGGAAAGTCCTCCGCCGGAGGACCACCTGAAAGCACGACATCCGGGGGCTTCACGGTGAAGGGCGTGCTCGAAGGCATCGTCGCACCGCTCAACCTCCTATCGGCGAGCAGCGCCGAGGCCAAGCGGGCATTTCAGGGCTGGATGGGACCGGCCGGCCTGTTCGCAGGCGGCACCGGGGTGGTCAACCTCAGGGCCGCGATTGTGATCGACTCACACAACCCCTCGAGCTCTCGCGCCGCCGTCGCCAAGCTCGCCACGATGCTCGACAAAAGCGAAAACTCCTCAGCGCAACCGGTCTCGATCGCGGGTACCGACGCCGCAATCTCAGCGAGGGTCAGCGGGCTGCCGGTCGAACTGGACATCGCCAACGGCCGCGCCGCAAACGGTCAGAGCGAGTTCGTGATCGGCCTCGGCGAAGCCTCCGTAGAGGATGCGCTTCGCCCTGCAAGCACGCTCTCCGGCAGCGCAACCCTGAGCACTGCCGCAGCCAATCTGCACGAAGGGATCCAACCGAGCCTCACCGTTGACTTCCCCGAACTCCTGGGCCTACTCGAAGGCGTAGGGCTGAGCGAAGACCCGTCTATCTCCGGTCTGCTCCCCAATCTGCGCGCGCTCACCACGCTCGCCGGCGGCGGCCAAAATCTCGGCGGCGGGGTCGAACGCACACGGATCGTCGCCGGGCTACAGCGAACCGGCTGACTTCTCGCCCTTTCTGCCGGGAGCTCTAGAAAGGTCACGGCCTCAAGGATGCACGCCAAAGGGCGAACCCTCAACGGACGTTCAGAACCCGGTAGAACACCGGCCGCCCATCGCTCGCCACCCGATCCACACCATAACTCGACAGCGTCGTTTCGCCGTCCGCTTCCAGCGAATACAGGCCGATGACCGAGTCGCGTTCGTGCGTGGCGAGCAGCTTTTCGATCACAGCCTCACGATCGTTGCCGCGCGAGCCGGCCGCGCGGATCGCGTCGAGCACCACGGTCATCGCCTCGTACCCGTACAGCGCGTACGGCCCACCGGCGCTCGCAAACCGACGGCGGTAGCCGGCGAGCACACGCTGCGCCGAGGGCGGGTACAGGCTTAGTGGTAAAAGCGGCGTCGTCAGATAGGTGCTGCTCGCCGCCGTGCCGAGCTTCGAAGTGAATTCTTCACCGATCAGCGAACTCAAGCCCAGCAGCCACAGACGCGGATCGACCCTGTGCAGTTGCTTCCACAGCGCCGCGGTGCCCGCTCCCGGGCCCCCCGCGAAGAACACCGCACCGGCCCCACTTTCCATGATCTTTTCGACCTCGCCGGTGAAGACGGCCCCCGGGGTCGTCGACAGGCTGTCGTTGCCGGCGACCTTGATGCCCCTATGTTCGGCGTCGCCGGCGACGATCTGCGAGAGCGGAATCTCGAACGGGTCCTGGTCGTTCAGCACGTAGAGTCTCTTTACGCCCAGCGTCCGCATCAGCTCGACCTGCGCTTCGGCCTGAGCCGGATCACCGGGTTGCAGGCGGGCGAAGTTGCGTTTGCCGCTCGGATAGAAGCGTTCGGGCTCGTCTTGGCCGGCGTCGAGCGCCGAGGTCAACCCTACGTAGGGACTTTGCGGACTGACCTGAACGATGCCCGCGGCGTTGATCAGCGGCAGTGAGATGGCGGTTGCCGCCGAGTTGTACTCTCCCAGATAGGCGATCGTGCCGGTGTCCTGCGCCGCCGTCTTTGCATCGGTCGCAGTCACACCCGGGTCCCACTGCCCGCTTTTGGGATTCGAGTCGTCCAGCGACACATAGCTGATCTTGAACTGGCCGATACGACCGCCGGCGTCGGCCAACGCCAGCTTCTCGCCATTGACGATTTCTTCAGATACGCCGGCCGAAGGTCCCTGCAACGGCAGGCTCGAGTAGATCGCCAGCTGGTTGCCGAGCGCACTCGATGCGCCCGAGGAGACCCCCACCCCTCCGCAGCCCGCCAACAGCAGCGCGGCGGCGACGGCGATGCCCGGCCAGAGCCAGCGCGCGCCCACCGGCGGTCAGCTGCGGCGGCCGGGCAGGTAGCCGGAGAGGATCTTCAGCGAGGCGCCGACCAGGATGATCGCGGTGGCGAGCATGAACGCGTCGAAGCCCTTCGCCCCGAGCGCCCATAGAACGATCCAGACGACGAGGCCCGCTGTAACTGTAAGGACCAAACCCATTGCCGCGGGATCCTAGTACACGTGGCCGGAGGTTGGGTGGGGAATCGGTGCGTGTATTGGCGTGGCTGAGCTCGCACGGCGGTCGTCCGCGTGCTGGTGGCACGTGAGCGACCGCCGGACGGCCTCAGGGCGCGTCTCGGCGCGTGCCAAAAACGCACCGAACTCCGGCCACGTGTATTACGAACGAGCCTTGGCCAACGCCCTCGCCAGTTCGCCGACGACCGCGCCGACAGCGCCCGCCGGGTCGTCCGTCTCGGTGGCGGCGCGCACCAGGCGGGTGCCCACGATCACGCCGTCGGCACCCGCATCCGCCGCCTGGGATGCCTGCTCCTGGGTGCTGATCCCGAAGCCGAGCGCCACCGGCGCGCGCGTGCTCGCGCGCGCGCGCGCAACGATGCCGGCGAAGCGATCCTGCAGCGCCTCCCGCTCGCCGGTCGTGCCCACCACCGAGACCGTGTACAGGAACCCCTGCGTGCTCTCGCCGATCGCCGCCATCCGCTCTGGCGTCGTCGTCGGCGCCACCAGTCCGACGAGCGCGAGGCCGTGCTCCTGACACGCCGCTCTGACCTCCGGCGCCTCGCCGAGCGGCAGATCGGGCACGATCAGCCCACAAGCGCCCGTCCGCGCCAAGCGCCCGACGAACTTATCCGCGCCCGGCGCCATCACCATGTTCGCGTAGCACATCAGCACCACCGGGACGCTTCCCGACAGCGCGCGCGCGACCTCCAGCACGCCGGCGATGCTCGCACCGGCTTGCAGCGCACGCATGCCCGCCGCGTGGATCACAGGTCCATCTGCAAGCGGGTCGGAGTAGGGCACGCCCAGCTCGATCACGTCCGCGCCGGCCTGCACGCACGCCTCGCCGATCCGCACCGACTCCGCGAGCGTCGGAAACCCTCCCATCACGTACGGCATCAGCGCTGCGCGCTTGCCCGACCCGGCGAACGCCTCGGCGAGGCGCCCTACGCCGCTTGCCTTCCCGTTCGTGCTCATGTCGACACGGCTCGGAATGCCGGCGGTGTGGTGGCCGGCTTCAGGACGGTTGGATCGAAGCGCGCGCCCCCGGGCATCCCATCAAAAAGCCCCTCATCCATCTCCCAGCACCTCTGCGAGATCCTTATCGCCACGGCCCGACAGACACACCAGGTCAAGCTCGCCCTCGGACTGGGCCAGCACCCACGCGAGCGCGTGCGCAGTCTCGAGCGCCGGGATGATCCCCTCCAGACGCGCCACCTCGCGAAAGGCCGCGAGCGCGTCCGCGTCGGTGACGGCCTCGTAGCGAGCGCGACCGCTGTCACGCAGATGCGCATGCTGGGGACCGGCGCCGGGGTAGTCAAGGCCGGCGGAGATCGAATGCGCCTCGATGATCTGCCCCTCCTCATCCTGCATCACCGCCGAGCGCGAACCGTGCAGGATGCCCGCGCGCCCGCCCACCGTCAGCGGCGCACCGTGCCTGGATGTCTCCACGCCCTCGCCACCGGCCTCTACCCCGACCAGTGCGACCTGTACGTCATCGATGAACGCGGCGAACGTGCCCATCGCGTTGGATCCTCCCCCCACGCACGCCACCACCCGTGCCGGCAGCCGTCCCTCGCGCGCGAGCATCTGCGCGCGAGCCTCGTCGCCGATCACCCGCTGCAGGTCTCGCACCAGGGCTGGATACGGCGCCGGGCCGACGACCGAGCCGATCACGTAGTGCGTGCTCTGCACGTTCGTCACCCAGTCGCGGATCGCGGCCGAGGTCGCCTCCTTCAGCGTCCTCGCCCCCGCGTCGACCGGCTCGACCGTGGCGCCCAGCAGCTCCATCCGCTGTACGTTCGGCCGCTGTCTGCGCGTGTCCTCCACGCCCATGTACACGACGCACTCAAGCCCCAGCAGCGCGCACACCGTCGCGGTCGCCACGCCGTGCTGGCCGGCGCCAGTCTCGGCGATGATCCGCCGCTTGCCCATGCGCTTGGCCAGCAGCGCCTGGCCAAGTGCGTTGTTCAGCTTGTGCGACCCGGTGTGGTTCAAATCCTCACGCTTTAGATACACCGGCCGCTGCAACCGCTCCGACAGCCTCCTAGCGCGATACAGCGGCGTCGGACGCCCGCCGAAGTCGCGCAGCAGGCTGTTGAGCTCGGACCGGTATCCCTCCTCCACACGCGCGCTGCGCCATGCCGCCTCGAGCTCGGCCAGCGCCGGCATCAGCGTCTCGGGCACGAACTGGCCGCCGTACTCGCCGAAGCGATGCTCGATCTCTGTGTTCGTGCCGCGCACGTCCACGCTCACGCCACCGACCCGACCGGCGTTGGCTGACCATGCGTCCTCAGCGCTCGCGCCCGTGCGACCGCCGCGAAGAACGCCTTCAGCTTTTCCGGGTCCTTGCGTCCCGGGGCGCGCTCGGTGCCGCTCGCGGTATCGACAGCGAACGGCTGCGCCGTGAGGATCGCCTCCTGCACGTTCTCCGCGTTCAGACCTCCACTGAGAATCAGCGGCGTTCGCGAGCGTCGCCGCGCCAGCAGCGTCCAGTCGAAGGTCTCACCCGTACCGCCCCTCAGCCGGTGCTTGCCGAGCGTTTGCGGGCGCGCGTCGAGCAGATGGAAGTCGACGTGAAACCGCTCCAGATCCTGCACGTCGCCCGGTCCAGAGACCTGTGCCGCCTTGATCACGGTTGCCCCGTTGCGCCGCGCGGCCTCCGCACAGAACGAAGGACCCTCGTCTCCGTGAAACTGCAACATGCTCAGCCCCACCTCCTCGCTCGTCTCGACCACATCCTCGAGCGCGGCGTTCACGAACACCCCGCAAACCTCAACCTTGCGGCGCAGCGCCGCGACGATCCGCTGCGCCTCTTCCACCGAGCACCTGCGCGGACTGTCCTTAAAGAAGATCAGCCCCACCGCCCACGCGCCCAGCTCAACCGCCAGCTCGGCGTCTTGCAGGCTGGTTATCCCGCAGATCTTCACCTTCGTCTGACCGCCCTCGTCCACGCGCGGCGCACCGAGCCCGTCGGGCAACGGCTTCCCGGGCTCAGATGAGAGCAGGTCGGTCGCGGACATACCCCAACGGTAGCGGGGTACCCCCGCGCGAGGCCCTACCCTTCGGGGGTACTGGGGTTCGGCACCGAGTTGGGCCGTTCGCCGAGCTTGACGCTCACCGTCTTGTGTTCGTAGCCGCCGCGGCCGTTGGCGCGCAGCAGACCGATCGTGATCGTCTCGCCGGGCCTCTTCGCCTCGACGTCGTTCGCCAGTTCTTCAGAGCCGTTGACCGCGGTCCCGTCGACCGAGACGATGATGTCGCCGCCGACCGCGACCTGACCGCTTTCCGTGCTGCCGCTGATATTGCCGCCGCGAATGCCGGCCTTTTCCGCCGCCGTACCCTTCTGCACGCTCTGCACGAGAGCTCCGCTTTTCACCGGCAGGTTGAGCGCCGAGAGCGACCCGTCGATCGTCAACGAGGTCAGGCCGAGATAGGCGCCACGGACCGTCCCGCCCTTCTCGAGCTGTGAGATCTCGCTCTTGGCCGTGTCGATCGGCACAGCGAAGCCGATCCCCACGCTACCGTCGCCCGAGCCACCAGTCTCGATCTGCGAGTTGATGCCGATCACCTGCCCCGCCGCGTTCAGCAGCGGACCGCCCGAGTTGCCGGGGTTGATCGGCGCGTCGGTCTGCAGCACATTGTCGATCGTGAATCCGTTCGGCGCAGTGATTTGGCGCTGCAGAGCGGATATCACGCCTGTCGTGAGCGTGCGTTCGAGGTCGAACGGGTTGCCGATCGCGAGCACCGGATCGCCTACCTGGACGGTACTCGAGTTGCCAAGCGTGAGCGGGTGCAACGTCAGGCCATCCGTCGAGATGCGCAGCACCGCGAGGTCGTTGGAAGGATCCTTGCCCACCACTTTGGCTTCGACCGCCTTGCCTTTTTCAAAGCTCACGGTGACCTTGATCGCGTTCTCAACCACGTGATAGTTGGTCAAGATCGTGCCGTCGCCGTCGATCACGATGCCCGAGCCGGTGTCCTGACCCTGGCGTTGGGTTTCCCCGCCGCCGAACAGGTTGAACGGCGATTCGGTCTTCTGCACGACCGTCGAAGTCACGAACGCCACGCCGGGCGCGTCACGCACATAGATCGCGTGCGGCGTCAGGCCGGTGCTCTGCTGTGCCGCGTTCGACGGCGCCAGCGGCGCCGCCTGAATCGTGGTGACCGTCTTCTGGGAGCTTTTCAGGCCGCCGGCCGCAGCGATTACGGCGACGACGATCCCTCCGCCGAAGAGGGCAGCTAGGAAAGGGATGAAGAACATGCGTTTCATCGGCGCAGAGAATGGTCGATCGCTATGAAGGGGGTCTAAAGCGAAGCCTCGTTGCGCATAAAACTATCGAGCCGGCCCGATCGGCGAGCTTGCGAGCATTCTCACACGCCCGGATCGCCGCGCAGGGCGCGTAGCGCCGCCGCGGGGTCGGGGGCGCGCATCAGCGACTCCCCCACCAGCACCGCCTCCACGCCGGCATCCTTCAGGCGCACCAGCTGATCGGCTGTCGCAATCCCCGACTCCGACACCACCGTCACCCCCGCGGGCATCGCCGACATCAGCCGATATGTCCGCTCGACGTCGACGCTGAAATCGCGCAGATCGCGGTTGTTGATCCCGATCGTGTCCGCACCGGCGCTCAACGCGATCTGCAGCTCCTGCAGATTATGGACCTCCACCAGCACGTCCAGCTTCAACGCGCGCGCCTGTTCGTACAGCTTGGCGAGCTCCCGTGCATCCAGCGCCGCCACGATCAGCAGCACCGCGTCCGCGCCGGCCACCCGCGCCTCGTGCAGCTGGTAGGAATCGACGATGAAGTCCTTTCGCAGCACAGGCAGCGCGCACGCGTCCCGGGCAAGCTCGAGATCCTGCAGCGAACCGTCGAAGTTGGGTTCCTCTGTCAGCACCGACACGGCGCTCGCGCCTCCGCGCTCGTAGGCGCTGACCATCTCCTTCAAGTCAGGATCCGCTCGCAGCCTTCCGGCCGAGGGCGAGCGGCGCTTGAACTCGGCGATCACCCCAATACCAGCAGTCGCCAGCGCACCGTAGAAGCGGCGGTGCGCGGCCTCCCCGGATGCCTGCTCGGCGAGCACGCCGAGCGGCAGTCTCTGCTTGCGACGCTCCAACTCCTCGCGCGTGCTTTCCACGATGCGCTCGAGCACCGTCGATTGAGCGCTCGCGCGAGCGTGCGCGCTCACGCAGTCACCTGCGCCGGCGGCGCGTGCCGTTCGCTGGCCGTGACATACCGCTCCAGCGCGTCTGCGGCGCTGCCGTCCGCGAGTGCCGCGCGCGCCGCCTGCACCCCTTCGGCGATCGTGTCAGCCCGTCCGGCCGCATAGATCGCGGCGCCCCCGTTGATCGCCGCCAGATCGCTGTCCGCTCCGCTCTCTCCACCGAGGATCGCGCGCGTCACGGCCGCGTTCTCCTGCGGCGTGCCTCCCGCAAGGCCCGCTCGCGACTCGTCTGCGAGTGGCGCGACCCCTACCTCGCTCGGCACAAGCGTGTAGCGGCTGATCTCCTCGCCGTTGACCTCCACAACTTTCGTCGCCGCCTCGATCGAGATCTCGTCGAGGCCGTCCTCGCTGCAGACGACCAGCGCGCGATCGACGCCCAGCCGAGCCAACGCTCCCGCGATCCGCTCCAGAAAGCTCGGATCGGATACCCCGATCAGCTGCCGGCGGGCGCCGGCCGGGTTTGTCAGCGGTCCGAGCAGGTTGAAGATCGTGCGCACCGCCAGGTCTCGCCGCACCGGCACGACGAAACGGGTCGCCTGATGGTGGGCGGGGGCGAACATGAAGCCGAAGCCCGCCTCCGCGATACAGGCCGCGACGCCCTCCGGGCCGAGGTCGATGCGCGCACCCAACGCCTGCAGCACGTCGGCCGAACCCGACCTGCTCGTGGCCGAGCGATTCCCGTGCTTGGCGACCGCACAGCCCGCCCCGGCAGCGATCAGCGCGGCCGTGGTCGAGACGTTGAACGTGCTGCGCCCCCCGCCCGTACCGGAGGTATCGATCAGATCCGCTCGCTCCGTCTGCACGTGCGCGGCGAGCGAGCGCATCGTGCGTGCCAAACCCGCGAGCTCGTCCACCGTCTCGCCCTTCGTCCTGAGCGCGATCAGAAAGCCCGCGATCTGCGTCTCTGAGACCTCGCCGCTCATGATCTCCGCGAGCACCTCCGCAGCCTCGTCGGCGCTCAGATCCCGACGCGAGGCGAGCGCGTCGATCGCGCGTGTAAGGATCGCGTTGGACATCTACGCAGCCTCCGCCGGCAGGCCGAGGACGGTGTCCTCGGCCTGCTCCCCTGCCAGGAAGTTGCGCACCAGCTGCATTCCCGCTTCGGTCAATACCGACTCGGGATGGAACTGCACGCCCTCGGCCGGCAGCTCACGGTGGCGCAGCCCCATCAGCACGCCGCCACCGCGCGCGGACTCCTCCAGACAGTCGGGCAGCTCCTCGGAGTCCACCACCAGCGAGTGGTATCGCCCGACCGTGAGTGGGCTGAAGAGACCGCGAAAGATCGTACGCCCGTCGTGCTCGATTTGCGTCGCCTTACCGTGCACGGGCGCATGCAGCTTCCACCGCCCTCCGAACGCCTGCGCAAGCGCTTGATGACCGAGGCAGACCCCAAGCGTCGGTATCCCCGCTTCGGGCATCCGTCGCACGACCTCGAGCGTGATGCCCGCCTGCTCGGGCGTGCACGGCCCCGGTGAGACCACACAGCGGTCATAGCTGTCCGCGAGCAGCTCCTCCACGGTGGCGCGATCATTGCGCACGGTGTGAACCTGCGCTCCCAGCTCGCCGAGGTACTGCACGAGGTTGTACGTAAACGAGTCGTAGTTGTCGAGAACAAGGACCTTCATAGCCACGCGGATTGGTCGCATGCGAGTTCGATGGCCCGCATCGCAGCCTGTGCCTTGGCCACCGACTCCTCGTACTCGTAGGCCGGCTTCGCGTCCGCCACGGTGCCACCGCCGGCCTGAACGTGGGCGACGCCATCCTTGATGACGACCGTGCGAATATGGATCGCCGTATCGAGATCTCCCGTATAGCTCAGATAGCCGATCGCGCCGCCGTACCCGCCGCGCTTGACAGGCTCGAGCTCGTCGATGATCTGCATCGCTCTCACCTTCGGAGCGCCCGACAGCGTGCCCGCGGGCAGCACCGAGCGCAGCGCATCCATCGCGCCGACCCCGTCGCGCAGCGTACCCGACACCGAGGAGACGATGTGCATCACGTGGCTGTAGGTCTCAACCTCCATCAACTCGTCGACCGTCACGCTGCCGTACTCGCACACCCGTCCCAAATCGTTGCGGCCCAGATCCACGAGCATCACATGCTCGGCACGCTCCTTCTCGTCGGCCAGCAGCTCACCCGCGATGCGGCGATCCTCCTCCGGATTCGCTCCCCGCGGGCGGGTCCCCGCGATCGGCTTGGTGCTGACGTTGCGCCCGTTGACGGTCAATAAAGGCTCCGGGCTGGCGCCCGCGACCTGAAAGTCGCCGAAGTCGAGGAAGTACATGTACGGGCTCGGGTTGACGGTGCGCAGGCCCCGGTAGATCGAGAACGCCTGCACCGGCACCGCGGCCGACCAGCGCTGAGACGGCACCACCTGGAAGGCGTCGCCCGCGTAGATGTACTCCACGATCCTCTCCACCATCGCTTCAAAGCGGGTGCGGTCCATATTCGACTCAAACCGCCCCATCTCCCGGGAGCCAACCGCGGCCTGCTCGCCACGCGGGACCGGTCCGGCGAGCGCGCAGCGCACCTCTCCGATCGCACTCGCCGCCGCCGCGTACGCTCGATCGACATCCGGCTCGGCCTGCAGATCGACGTTGGCAAGGATCGTGACCGTGTGCTTGAGATGGTCGAACGCCACGAGCACATCGGAGAGCATCAGCGCCATGTCCGGCAGCCCCAGTGGATCTTGGCCAGGGTCGCCCAGCGGCTCCACCGTCCGTACGAGGTCATAGCCGAAAAAGCCCACCGCGCCGCCTAGGAACGGCGGCCCGCCGGGTATCGGCGCCTGGTCGAAGCGAGCGACGTGCTCGGCCGCAAGCGCATATGGATCGCCGCCGTCGGCGAGCGACCAGCGCAGCACCGCGCGCGGGCGAAAGCCGATGAACGACCAGCGCCCCACGCGCTGGCCCTGCTCGGCTGACTCGAGCAGAAACGCGGGGGCTCCCGGAGCAAGCGCACGCAGCTTCAAAAACGCCGACACAGGCGTCTCGCAGTCCTCGATAAAGCTGTGGCGCAAGGGGATCAGGTTGTATCCGCGAGCCAGTTCACGGGTCTCTCGCAGGCTCGGCTCGAGCCTCGGCGCCCCCGCCACGGCATCGGTGTCAGCGACGACGGCCATCGAGTACCCGCTCTGCATCGGTCAGTAAGCGTCCACGGCTACACATCAGCACGAGCAGGTGATAGAGCACATCAGCCGCCTCTTCGTCCACACGCTGGTCGGACTCCTCGCGCGCTGCGCGTGAGACCTCCTCGGCCTCCTCCATTACCTTCTCGCCGATCCGCCGCGGATCGTCGAGCAGCTCAACCGTATATGAGCCTTCCGGACGCTCGCCCGCGCGCGCGCTCAGCGTGCGCTGCAGCGCAGGAAGTACCTCGTGCGGCGCGAGCGGATCGAAGGCGCCACGGTGAAAGCAGGTGCGCTCGCCCGTATGGCAGGCGGGACCGGCGGGCTCGACGAGCGCAAGCAGCGCATCGCCGTCGCAGTCCAGCCGCAACGCCCGGACTTTCTGCACGTTGCCGCTCGTCGCACCCTTCTGCCACGGCTCTGCTCGCGAGCGGCTCCACAGATGCAACTCGCCGCTCTCGCGCGTGCGCTGCAGCGCCTGCGCGTTCATATAAGCAAGCATCAGCACCTCGCCGCTCGACCAGTCCTGCACGACGCACGTCACCAGTCCACGCTCGTCGTAGGAGATCTGCTCGTCTATGGGCTCGTCGTTCGTCGTGCTCATCAGAGCGTCTGATTGTAGGTGGGCCCCCGTCGAAGCCGGGTTTTAGACAGACTCCCCTTCGGGATGACAACCTCGCCGCTCGAACGCCAGCTCCTCACGATCACCGGAAAGGGAGGGGTGGGCAAGACCACGGTGGCCGCCGCCGTCGGCCTGCTAGCCGCACAGCGGGGCCTGCACACGCTCGTCGTCGAGGTCGGGGACCAGCGTCGCCTCGGCGAGCTGTTTGGGCTCACGCCACTCGGCGAGGCAGGTATCGAGGTCGAGCTGCAGGAGCGCCTCTGGAGCATCTCGATCGACCCGGACCGAGCGTTGCTCGAGTGGCTGCAGGCGCTCGGCGGGCGTGTCTCCGGGCGGATCCTCGCCTCAAGCGGCACCTTCCAGTATTTCGCGGCCGCGGCACCCGGCGCCAAGGAGCTGGTGAGCATGGTCAAGCTCTGGGAGCTTACCCGCGGTGAGCGCCGGCGCGGACGCGGGGCCGCTTACGACCTTGTGGTGCTCGACGCCCCCGCGACGGGTCACGCGCTCGGCATGCTGCACTCGCCACAGACCTTCGGCGAGATCGCGCGCGTCGGTCCGATCCATGCACAGGCGCAGCACGTGGACGAGCTGCTGAAAGATCCACAGCGCAGCAGCTATCTGGCGGTGACGCACGCTACCGAGATGGCTGTCTCCGAGACGCTCGAGCTGCAGGCCGACCTGCGACGGCAGCTCGGTCGCGCTCTCGACGCGGTCGTGGTAAACGGCGTGCTGCCACGTCGCTTCACCAACGAGGAGCTGAGCCGAATCGCCGTGCTCACAGGCTCCGACGCGGTGCGGCGTTCAGCCGCCGTGGCTGCGCATGCGGTGCACGATCGGTCCCGCTTTCAGCACAATCAGCTCGCCCGCCTGCGCCGCCGAGGAATCGAGGCGCTGAGTGTGCCCTTCGTCTTCAGCTCCGAGCTCGGCCTGCCGGCGGTACGCCAGATCGCCGAGCAGCTCGGGCGCAAGCTCTGAGCGCAAGCTCGACGATGAGCGCGGACGTCTCAGCAATCGCCGGTTCGAGCCTAACCGGCGTAGCCCTACTGGGAGGCGAGCCTGTAGCCCTACTGCGAAGCGAGCCTGTAGCCCTACTGGGAGGCGAGCCTGTAGCCCTACTGCGAAGCGAGCCTGTAGCCCTACTGCGAGGCGAGCCTGTAGCGGCGTGAGGAGGAGTCCCGCTCGAGCAGCCCGACGGCCAGCAGGGTCGTCACGTAGCGATGGGTTGTGCTGGTGTTCATGTTGAGCATCCGCGCGAGTTCGGCGATTCCCAGGTCCTCTCCGTCGAGCGAGAAGCACGAGAGCACCAGCAGCCCCGACAGCAGCGAGCGAGATAGGCGCCGATCCTCCATCTGAGCCGGGTAGGCCCAATCGTCGGAATCGAACGCCAATGTCCAGTCGGGATCTCGAAGCGCCGAGAGCAGCACCGACATCGTGCCCCCCTGGCCGGCGTTGCGCACGACCTGATCGACCTGAGCTTTGGACAGCTCGATCGAGATCTTCTCTCCCGCCGGCGCGCCGGAGCCGTCGATGAACGGAGTCGCAGACTCACCAGCCCGCTTGGCTCCCTGTCCCTTGCGCGGCGCACCGGCGGGCGCGCCGGTCACCTTCGAGCGCGACTTGCCGCGCGGCTTTTTTTCTCGTCGTGCAGGCAAGACTCCGGTTCCGTTCTCCTCGGTCATCGTGTGAGTCGCATCATGCCGTCTGTATCGATCCTTGCATAGGTCAGTCTGACTATTCAGTTCTGACTACTCAGAGCAACTCGGCGCCTCATATAGTACAACTGTCTGCGATGACTCGCAACCCACCGCTTCGATCCTACGCAGAGCGCTGCGCGTAGACGACGCGCCATAGCCGCAGAACCGGCAGGAGCAGCCTCGTGAGCGAGCCCCCCGCCCGTAACAGCCTATCGGTTGTCGGACGCATCGCGGGCGCACGAGCGCTGTCCTTGGACAGATACATGGCGACCATGCACGCAGCGATTACCGCGTGCCGATCGCCGCCCGGCAGACAACGCACCTCATGGGCGGAGCGCCTCAGGATCTCGCATATCCGCTGCACCGCAACCTCGGCGCTGGGATAGCGAGCGACATAGCTATGCCCCGCAACCGCCATGTCCGCAGCCTGATCGACATAACTGTCGAGCATCGTGCTGGCCGCGCAAACCCACGGCATGTACGCCGCGTCGATCTCCCGCGCATGACCTTCTTTGCACGCCGGGTCGGCAGCCTGGGCCAACAGGGCGTGAACGCCCATCGAGCTGCTCGCCGCGGCGGTCAACTCCCACCAGCTCATCTCTCCCGCGCCGACGAACTCCCTCTCCGCCCAGGCTCTCAGAGCGGCGCCGCCACGAACGGGATCGAGCTCATGATTCAAGCTCTGGACATAACGGCAGCGCGCGGCCTCCAACAGCAGGAGCCTGCGCACACGGCCGTAGGACGGGAGCGAGGAGCATCCTCTCTGACAGGCCTCCACCAGGGCGCGGAGAAAGCCGCCGTCATCTTTCCACGGATGGTGACGGTAATAGTCCGAGATCCACGCCTGCGGATCCAGCGCCTCGACCAGCGCACGGTGAAGCTGCAGACCATTTACCTCCCCCGAGACACGCTCGTGCGCGTTGTCGAGAAACTCCAGCGCTATCTCATACGCGACGAGTACACGCAGCAGCCGCGGATCGCGACGGATCGGCAGTATCCAGAACAGCGCGGCGCCCTCCACATGAGTGCGCTTGCGCTCCAGCGCGTCCAGCGCATCCTTGCGAATTGGCGCGTCGGGTATTGCAGCCGCCCGGCGCTGCCAGCTTCCGATCTCGCGCGACACCGCTCGCCTGCCCCACACCAACTCGCGCGTAGCCGCGGCCAACAGGGCCATGACCTGCCGGGAACAGAGTGGAATCGAATCGGGGATCTCTCCAGAAATTGGAACTCGCCCGCAGAGTAAAGTGCGGACCGGTCAGCTTCGATGAGCTTTGCGAAGCTTCGAACCTTTGCCTGCGATCGACACGTCGCCATGGGGTGGTCTCCTCGAGCTCGAGCCGCTCGAAAACGCTGATCAGCTCTCGGTTGGCAGGGAGCGACGAGCCAGGCGCCGATCGAGACTCAAAGGCGACGCCGTTCTCATTCCTGCAGGCTGATCGCCGGATGCACCCGGGCCGCGAAATAGCCCGGCACGGCGACGATCGCCACCGCGACAGCCGTCACCAGCAGGAAGCTGCTGAGCGCCACCGTCGCGCCGGCTGAGAAGACGACCGGAAAGCCCGTGACGGTCGCCAGCGCGTGACTCAGCAGCAGTTGGCCGTAGATCCCAAAGATCGCACCCATAGAACAGCCCGTTCCCAGCAACAACGCGCTCTCCAGCAGCAGCCCATGCCACAACTCGCCCCTTCTGAAGCCGTCCACCTTCATGTCGGCCAACTGCCGGCGTCGCTGCCAGATCATCGCTCCAGTCGCTGCACCCATCGCCAGCACGGCGGCGATCAACACCAACCACGAGATCTGCGTCAGACGCTCCAGCCCCTGCCGGCTGGCGGCGCGCTGGCGCAGCTCACGTCCGTGGGCGGTTTCCACGCCGAGCCCTGACTCGGGCCCGAGCGCCTTCCTTATCTCGCCCGCAACCGATGCAGCCTGTGCCCCGGGGGTGAGCGTCACGGCATAGGCGCTTGGATCGGAGCTGCCCCAAGCATGCGCATAGTCGGTGGCATTGACGATGACAGCTCCCGGTGGCCAGCCAAGGTTGGTGCTCAGCGCCGCCACGCGGAAGCTCGTCGGGTCCGGCGCCGGCAGCGTGAACCGCTGTCCGATATGGAGACCGTGCTCGCTTGCCAACGCGTGCGAGACAACTGCCCAGCCGCCGGCCCTGAGCTTCGCGGTCGCGGTGGCGAGATCGCCGCTCACGAGCTGACTCGGCGGAATTGGATGAGCAATGCTGGATGGCGGTCCCAACACCCACACGCGACGATCGTCGTAGTCGAGCAGCCCCGCCCGGAACGGCTCGATGCTCGCCACTCCCTGCAGACGCGCGATCCCCGAGGTGTCGATCCCCGGAAACGGCGTGGTGCCAAGCAGGTTCTGAGCGCCGGGCGGGATCACCCACAATTCGGTGGCCGCGCTCAACTGATGGACCAGCCGGTCGAGACCCTGCTGCAGGTTACTGTGAGCACCTTGGATCGCGACGCTGCCAAACACCGCGATCGCCCCGGTCGCGCTGATCGCCAGCGAGCGGGCGCGGTTTGAGCGTGACCTAAGCTCGATGACAGCCAGGTAGGGCGATACACCGGTGCCGAGACTTCGCAGCCAATCGAATCCGGCCACCACGGTCGCCAGCGCCACCGGCAGTAGCAGCAGCAGCGCCACGGTCAGGCTGACCATCCCGATGATCGCGTCCTGCGGCGTCGCAAGCAAAATCGCGGTGCTCAGAGCCAGGCAAGCCACGCCCACCAACACGCTCCACCGCGCTCTGACAGCCTGGCGCGTGGGCCGCGAGAGCGCACCTGCGAGCGGCAACCGAACCTCCCTGTGCAAGGGTGCAAGTACACCGAAGCAAGCAGCCGCCGGACCCCCGATAAGCGCTATCGCGACGTTCTGCCACGTCACGATCCGCTGTGAGCCCACCGGGAAGCCCAGCGAGAGATAGCCCGGATTCGCGTCGAAGAAGGCAACAGAGAGCAGACTCCCCAGCAGCAGGCCCACCAGCGATGCCAGCACGCCAAGCGCAAGCGCGTCGAACAGGAGCACCTTGACGATCATCTGCCCGGTGTACCCGTCCATGCGTAGATCTTCGATCAGGTTGCGGCGCTGGGGCACCGTCAGGAGCAGCGCGTTGAACGCGAACAGAAAGCCGACGAGCGCGCATATCGCGGAGAACAGAACCGTCGACTGGTCGGTCGGACCGGCGGCCTGGCGGAATAGCGTCGCCTCGAAATCGGCGGGACGGACATTCAAATGTCTGCCGGCAAGCCGTGCGAGGCCAGCCCGCACTTCGCGATCGCGACCTCGACGCGGCTCCACGAAGATGCGGGTTATACGTCCGGTCATGTCGGCCAGCTTCTGTGCGTAGGCCAGCGGCGCAATCGCGACCGGGCTATGCGCTAGTTCTCCTATATCTCCAACCAGGGCACCGCTGAGAACAAGCGCGCGCGACACATGCGCGCCGATCTGAATCTCGACTGACTGAAGGGCTGAGACGCCGATCCTCTGAGAAACTGACGAGGGCAACGCCAGCGCATGCAGCCTGGTGAGTTCACCGGCGGCAAAGTGACGGACCAGCGGGCCTCCCAAATGTGTCAGCCGCGAGTCGGCGCCAATCAGATCCAGCGACTGCTGCCCTGACGGGCCAACCAGGTTTACGCGCTCGTCCAGAGCCGGAGCCGCAGCTTGTACTCCGGGCAGGTTACGCACGCTGACCAACATCTGCTCGTCGAAGCCCTGCGGATCGCGACTCACGAGCTGGAAGCGCATGGGTCCGACGATTCCGTTGGTCAACTGCTGAACCGAACCGTCCAAGCTCGCGCTCGCGACCTGCGAGGCGAACAGCAACGCCACGCCAACAGCGATCCCCACGACTGCGAACAGCTCCTGCACGATCCTGCTGCGCAGCCGCACACGATAGAGCCGAACGATGTTCGACAGCCTCATCCTCGAGACACTTCGCCTATGTGGCAGTGGCAGTCGGCATGTATGCCTGCTCGGGCTCGTGGGCCACCAGCTTGCCGTCGCGCAAGGTGTGCACCCGGTCAGCATAAGCAGCCGCATACGGGTCGTGTGTCACGAGCACGACCGCTACCTGCCGTTCGCGACAGATCTCGGCGAACAGATCGAGCACCTCGCGGCTGCGCCGCGTATCGAGGCTGCCGGTGGGCTCGTCCGCGAGCACCAGCCTCGGCTCGGTCGAGAGCGCCCGCGCGATCATCACGCGCTGACGCTCGCCCATCGACAGCTGCTCGGCGCGGTGGGAGAGCCGTTTCTCCAAGCCCAGCCGGTCCAGCAGCGGCTTGACCTGCCGGCGCGCCGCGCGTGAGCCGATGTCGGTTCCCATCAGCTTCAGCGCCGCGTTGTCGATCGCGCTGGCACCAGGAATAAGGTTCAGCGACTGGCGCACGAAGCCGAGCTCGTGCATGCGGTAGCGCGCGGCGTCGGTGTCAGAGAGGGTCGAGACATCCCGCTCGTTGACGAGCACCGCGCCGCCGTCCGGACGCAGCAGGGCGGCGATCAGCATCAACAGCGTCGTCTTGCCCGATCCGCTCGGGCCGTACAGAGCGACGAGCTCCCCCGCCGAGACGGACAGCGATACGCCGTCGACCGCGCGCACGGGGTCGCCAGCCGGGACCGGATAGTGCTTGACCAAGTCTCGCAGCTCGAGCACGCGCGGGCTCGCATCGGCAAGTATGGAGCTCTTGTCAGCCGGCTGAAAGGACACCCTATGCGGATCGCTCGCTGCCGGGAAAGTCGATCACGTTGCCTGTGCTCTCGAGCGATTCGGGCGAGACCGGCGGAGCCAGCAGCCGGCCGCCGCTCAACGCTCGAAGCTGGTGGGAGCGCATCGCCGCCGGCATGTCAGGGACGGTGATCAGCACCGCCAGACCCGTCTCCTCGACAAGCTCGCGCAACAGCTCCATAACCTCCTCGCGCTCGCGTACGCCGAGGTTGGCCGTGGGATCGTCAACGAGCAGCAGCCGCGGCGCGCGCACGATCCCGTGTGCGATCGCTACCAGTGCTCGCTCCCCGTCGGACAGGCTGTTCCACCATTGCCCCGCGCATTGCGCCATACCGACTCGTCGCAATGCGTCGCTGGCCCGTGCGTGCGCGCGTCGCTGACCGTGCTCGATCAGCAGCGGCAGCGCCACATAGTCGAGCATTCGCAACTCACTCCTGGGCCCCGCACGACGCACCCAGCCGATCTGCTCACGCATCAGCCGCGCGTGAGCGCCCTCGGAGAGCGTCGACAGATCCTCGCCGTCGAAGCGGATCATCCCGCTGTTCGGCGCCTCCAGCCCAGCGGCGATCCGCAGCAGCGTGGTCTTGCCGGCGCCGCGCTTGCCCCACACCGCGACGAACTCGCCCGTGTTGACCTCCAGCGAGGCCCCTGACAGCACCCGCACCTCGGTCGAGCCACGCCAGTAGCTCTTGCTTACCGCTTCCAGCGAGAGCAGACCGCCGGACATCAGAGCGCCCGCAGCCTGAGGCCGATCCGATCGCTTCCGCTCACAGTCAGACCTTCGAGGGGCGTCCTCCTCGACTCCTCGCCCATCCGCTCGAGCAGCTCTCGAGCGTTCTGCAGCCACTCGATCCGCGCATTCCAGAACGCCACCTCGGCATCCCTGGCGAGCATTCGCATCAGCCCCGGCCATTCTTGCAAATCCACCGGCTCGGCCTCCGCGATCCGCTTGAGATCCGCCAGGCGCCCCAAACACGCGAGTTCCTGGCCGTAGACAACGTCGATCAGCGGCGCAAGGTTATGGGGCCGGCACAGCGCGATCTTCATGTGCAGGTCGTCGCGCAGAGGAGGAGTCGGCGAGGAGCCGAGCATCCAGGCCTCGAAATGATCAACCCCGCCGGGAGTAGCCTCGTAGATGGTGCGCGGCGCGGCGCGGCGCGCCGGCCCGGCCCCCATCTCGCCGGCGCTGCGCACGAAATCCTCGCGACTGAGCTGATCGAGCGCTGAATAGACTCCGGACGGCGCGAACCCTGAGGAGCCGAAGCGCTCCTCCAAACGCTGCGCCAATTGATATCCATATCCGGGACGCTCGATCACCAGTCCCAAGACTGCGTACTTCGCCGACATGCTCACCTTTCCTAGCCGATCTGACTCATCGCAGACGGTACCCCAAAACTCCGCCGAGCGCATCCTAAAAGTGGAATGAATCAGATGAACTGGAACTCGAGCAAGACGATTCTCCGCATCCATCGGGACTTCTTTCTATCGCCTGCACAAATAATCTCGACAGTCCAGGGTTCTAGATCTAGATGATCCCAAGACGGTCGAGCGAGCCCGCATCGGCACGCCAGTCGCGCCGAACGCGCACGGACAGATCGAGATGCACCTGACAGCCGAGCTCGCGCTCCAGCTCCCGCCGGGCGGCGATCCCGATCGCCTTGACCATGCGCCCTTTCACGCCGACCACAATCCCCTTCTGAGATTGGCTCTCGACCCAGATCAAGGCCCGTACCCGCATCAAGCCCTGGCGAAGCTTCTCGACCTCTTCGACGATCACCTCCACCGCGTGCGGGACCTCCTGAAATGTGCGCGCGATGACCGCCTCGCGAACCAGCTCGGCCAGCAGCACCGCCTGTGACTGATCTGAGATCTCTCCCTCGTCGAACATGAACTCGCCTTCCGGCATCAACGCCGCCAGGTGACCTGTGAGCGCGTGCAGGCCCGTTCCCGTGCGCGCCGAAATGGGAAACACCGCGTCGCCCACCTCGAGCTCGGCGGCCTGTTGCAGCACCGTGACGGTCGCCGCTCTGCTCAAACGATCGGCCTTATTGACCGCCACCGTCGTCGGCACTGCCAGACCTGAAAGCGTGCGGGCGATGAAACGATCGCCCGGTCCCAGCCCCTGCTCGCCGTTGAGAACCAGCAGCACGGCGTCAGCGTCCTTCAACTCCTGCTGCACGCGCCCGGCCATGCGCGCAGTCAACGCGTCGCGCTCGCGCTGCACGCCCGGCAGGTCGACGAACACCATCTGGCACCCATCCTCGGTGCGTACGCCGCGGATCGCCCGGCGCGTGGTCTGCGGACGATCGGAGACGATCGCGACCTTCTCCCCGACGACGGCATTGACGAGCGTCGACTTGCCCACGTTGGGCCGGCCGGCCAGCGCGATGAAGCCGCTGCGTGTCACCCGGCGTCGTGAGCGAGCAAGTCGGCCTGGAGCGCGAGCATCTCGCCGTCGTCGACCTCGTGGTCCATGCCCATCAGATGCAGGGCCCCGTGGACGATCGCCTCGCGCACATCGGCGGTGTGCTCGGAGCAGATGACTATGTCTCCGAGCTCGCGCGGAGCCCCGCCGATCGCCTCGACGCCGTCGATCGGAAAGGAGAGCACGTCGGTGGGCGCCTGCTTGTCGCGATACTCGGCGTTGAGCTGAGCAATCCGCTCGGCGTCTACGAACTCGATCGCAACATGCCCGTCGCGCACTCCCACAGCGGCGCCGGTCAGGTTGCACAGACGCTGCGCCTCGGCCAGGCTGAGCGTCTGGGGAATGACCCCGGCACCGAAGAGCTCGACCTCGATCACAATGCTGCGCTCGCGCTCCAGTCGCCTCACGCGCGACGGCGATCGGCCGGGCGCAGCTCCGGTGCCTCTCGTTGCGAATGCTCGTCGTAGGCCTCAACGATGCGCTGCACGAGCTTGTGCCGGACGACGTCCTCACCACCGAAGCGCACGAACTCGATCCCCTCGACCGATCCGAGCACCTCGCCGACCACGATCAGCCCCGACTGCTGCTCACGCGGAAGATCGACCTGAGTCACGTCGCCTGTCACCACCATCCTCGAACCGAAGCCCAGGCGCGTCAGAAACATCTTCATCTGCTCGGGCGTCGTGTTCTGAGCCTCGTCGAGGATCACGAACGAGTCGTTCAACGTCCTGCCGCGCATGAACGCTAGGGGAGCGATCTCGATCACCCCTCGCTCGATGTGCTGAGTGACCTTCTCGGGATCGAGCATGTCGTGCAGCGCGTCGAACAGCGGGCGCAGATAGGGATCCACCTTCGCCATCAGATCCCCAGGCAGGAAGCCCAGGCGCTCCCCGGCCTCCACCGCCGGACGGGTGAGGATGATGCGGTTGACCTCGTGCCGAGCGAGCGCGGCAGCGGCCATCGCGACCGCGAGAAACGTCTTGCCGGTACCGGCCGGGCCCACCCCGAAGGTGATCGTGCTATTACGGATCGAATCGACGTAGCGCTTCTGGTTGACGGTCTTCGGCGCTACGCGCAGCCCGCGATGGCGCCACAGCACGTCCTCCAGCACCTCGACCGGCGACTCGTGCGCATCCAACGCTCCAGTCACCGCAGCGATCGTACCCGGTCCGATCTGATGCCCGCGCGCGATCAGCTCTGAGAGCTCGCGCACCATCAGCTCACCGGAGCGCGTCTCATCCTCATCGCCGTCGAGCGTGAGCAGATTGCCGCGCAGGAACACCTTGCATTCCAGGTGCGTCTCGATCGCGCGCAGCACGGCGTCCTGGCTGCCCGCCAGCTCGGCGGCAACCTCATTGGAGAGCTCTACGAGCTTCCTCATCCTTGCAGCGAAGCCCGCACGCGATCGGACACACGCTTGCCGTCCGCGCGACCGTCGACCGCTGCCATCGCCTGCTTCATGGCGATTCCCATGTCCTTTGCCGACTCGGCCCCGCTGTCGCGCACCGCCTGCTCGACGAGCATCTTCAGCTCCTCCTCGGACAGCTCCGCGGGAAGGTAGGCGCCGATCAGCTCGCCCTCGGCCTCCTCGCCGGCAGCGAGATCCTCGCGTCCCCCGTCTCGATATGCCTTCGCGGCCTCGAGACGCCGCTTGCGCTCGCGCCGCAACACCGTGAGCTCGTCCTCTGAGCCTTCCTTGGCTGCCTTCTGCAGCTCTGAGAGAACGAGCCGCAGAGCGCCCACCCGCTCCTTCTCACCCGCGCGCATCGCGTCCCTCACGTCAGCTTTGATCTGCTCGATGACCGCCATCCCGTCCAGGATACGCCGAGCGAGCGTGAATCTGCGTTAACAACGTGGATCTCCCTTCATCGAGCCAGGCGACAGAATAGGGTGGCGACCTGTGAGCTCGAACGTCTACGCTGATGCCCTTGCGCCGTTCCTGGCCGAAACGCAGCGTCTGCGTCCGGCCGGCGCGGAAGTGCTCGACGCCCACACGCACCTGGGCCTCGACGAGGACGGGCGCTCGCTCACCCTGCCTCAGCTGATCGCACTGCTCGACGACGCGGGGGCGCGCCGGGCGTGTGCGTTTCCACTACACGACCCCGAACGCCGGCCTGCGTACAGCCTGCCCAACGATCGGGTTCTTGCGTGGGCTCGCGAAAGCGGCGAGCGGCTCATACCCTTCTGCCGCCTGGATCCAGCGGAAGGTCCGCTGGTAGAGGCGGAGCGCTGCCTGGCAGCAGGTGCGCGCGGTATCAAGCTGCATCCGCGCGCACAGGACTTCGTGTTCGACGGGCCGGAGATGCGCGAGGTCTTCGCGCTTGCCGAAGCCGCGCAGGTGCCGATCCTGATCCATGCCGGACGCGGACTGCCGCCGCTCGCCGACGGGCTCACCAATCTCGCATTGCGTCACCCGGGGGCCGTACTGATTCTCGCCCACGGCGCAATCTGCGATCAGGGCATCCTCACCTCCCGCCTGGCCGGTCATCCTGGAGCGCTGTACGACATCTCCTGCTTCTTCCCAATCGACGTGATCGAGCTGTTCGCACGCGTGCCCGCCGAGCGGATCGTGTTCGCGTCCGACCCTCCCTACGGCCTGCCGGCGACCTCTCTGTACATGGCCCTGCGCGTCGCTGCCCAGGCCGGACTCGACGACGGGGCTGTCAGAGGTCTGCTCGGCGGCACGATGGCCGCACTCCTCGACGGTCACGGGCTGCCCTCTGTGACCGCTCCGCGTCGCGGTCCGTCGATTACGCTCTCGGGACGACTTGCGCGTGCGTACGGCTACGGCAGCCTCGTCGGCCCAGCCCTGTTCGCGGGCGTGACCGGCCAGGCGCAGGCGATGCTCTCGATGGCGATCGCCGCCTGTCGCGACCCTGAGCCCGACGAGGTCGGTGACGCGTTGGCAGCGATCGGGGCGGCGCTCACCGCGGCCGGCACGCTGCTGGAAGGGGAGAACGGGACCGGCCCGGCGATCGACCTCGTGTTTCGCGCGATCGTGCGCGCCGCGACGGAGATCCCCGGTCGGGGCTGAGCGATCGCCAGGCCGGAGCGGACGGTCGCCCCGGCGGGAACCGCGACTCAGGCAGCGGTCAGCCACGCGGCGGCCCAGTCGCCGCTCTCCCGCCGCTCCTGCTCGCGTAGGCCCAGACGGTCGGCGAACGCCTGCGTGACCTCGTCGACCTCGTGGCAAAGCAGTCCGCTGGCGATCAGGTCCCGAGGAGGACCGTCGATCGCCGCGACCAGGTCGAGCAGGAGTGGTCGCAAGAGGTTGGCGAGGATCGTGGCGGTCGGCGGGGATGGCAACCACGGCGGCGGTGGCGAGGGCAACGAGGACGCGTTTACTACATCGCGAAGGGAATCGCGGCGCAGATCAAACCGGCGCACATCGAGGGTGGCATCGTTCACGTGGGCGTTTTCGATTGCGGCAGCCACGCTCAGCCGATCATGATCGAGCGCCAGCACCGGCGAGTAGCCGAGATGGGAGGCGGCGATCGCGAGCACGCCCGATCCGGTCCCGACATCCAGCAGTCCACCACCGGTGCCGCGCAAGGCTGCGAGCTCGAGCAGCAGCTCCAGACACAAGCGAGTCGTCGCATGGCTGCCGGTGCCGAAGGCCTGACCGGGATCGATCACGATCTCACACGCGTCGGCGTGGCCGCTGGCAGGCGCCCACGGCGGGCGGACATGCAAGGACGGCACGCGCGCGGGCGCCGGCGAGGCGAGCAGCACGGGCCGATGAAAACGCTTCCAGCGCTCGGCCCAATCATCGGCGACCTCGCTGCTAAAGACCTCGACCAGCGCCTCGCCGGCCACCACGCGCAGCTCCGGCAGATCGGGCAGCTCGCCGGGCGAGCCATATACGGCGTACTCGACCATCTCGCCGTCCAGCTCGGTCTCTTCCACGCCATTCCCGGCGAGCTCGAGCAGGTCCGCAAGGACGAGCTCGGCCTGCGCGCGGCGAACGCGCATGGCGAGCCGGATCATGAGGCCTGGTTGTGGTGCGTGCTCACGCGGCCTGGCTGCCCAGCGCCCGCCGCAGCTTCGCGAACATCGACTCCTCACCGCGCAGGTTCTCGGGGGTGAGGGTGGCGAGCAGACGCTCGAGCAGCTCACGCTGCTCGTCGTTCAACCGGCGGGGGATCACGACGTTGACGACGACACGCAGATCGCCCCGTCGACCGCGCCTGAGCCCGGGCATCCCTTTTCCCTTCAGCGTGAGTACATCGCCAGGCTGCGTTCCCGCGGCCAGCTCGACCGGCGCGGCACCCTCGAGCGTCTTCACCTCAAGCGTCGCTCCCAACGCTGCGAGCGGCGCGGGAACGTCGAGCACCGTGATCAGGTCGTCGCCCTCGCGCACGAACCGCTCGTCCTGCTCGACCCGCACGAGAACATAGAGATCGCCCGCGGCGGCGCCGGCCTCGCCGGCATGTCCTTGTCCGGACAGACGGATGCGCTGGCCGTCGGAGATCCCCGCCGGCACCTCGACCTCGAGCTTGCGGCGAGTCCCCTTGCGCCCCCGGCCACGACACTGGCGGCAGGGCTGTGTGGGCACACGACCGTCGCCATGACAAACGTCACAGACGATCGTGCGCGCCATCTGCCCGAAGGGCGTGCGGGTCACCGCCTGCAGCTGCCCGTGCCCGGCGCAACGCTCGCATGTCTCGATCGGGGTGCCGGGCTCGGCGCCGTTGCCGTGACAGTGCTCGCAACGCTCGACGGCCTCGAACGAGACCTCGACCTTCGCGCCCTCGGCGGCCTGTCGCAACTCGACCGCGACCGCGACCGCCACATCGCCGCCCTGCGCTGGGCCGCCCCTTCCGCCGGAGGCACCACCCCCGAAGAACGCGTCGAACAGGTCCCCGATCGAGCCGAACCCGTCGAAGTTGGGCGCATAGCCTCGCGAGCGCAGTCCCTCGTGGCCGTAGCGATCGTAGGTGGCGCGCCGTTCGGCGTCGGAAAGGATCTCATTCGCCTCGGCGGCCTCCTTGAACTTCTCCTCCGCGTCGGGATCGTGCGCGTTGACATCCGGATGCAGCTCGCGCGCCAGGCGACGAAACGCTTTTTTGATCTGCTGCTCGGAGGCGTCGCGCTCGACGCCCAGCACCTCGTAGGGATCGCGTGGCATTGAGGGGGTCGCACTCATGACCCGGCGTAGGCGTCCTCGACGAAGCGCGACAGCTCGTGCGCCGCCTCGCGCACCATGACGATCGCGCTGGCGTAATCCATGCGCACCGGCCCGATCACCGAGACCGCGCCCAACTTGCGCTGCGCCAGCCCGTATCCGGTCGCCACCATCGCGAGCGAGTGCATCGCGGGGATCTCGTTCTCGCGCCCGATCCTCACGTATACGCCGGACTCGCCCAGCGCTGCGCGCAGCACGCCCAGCAGCGCGACGCGACGCTCGAGCAGGCTCATCAGCTCGTTCACCTGGTTCGCATCCTCGATCTGGCCGGCCGCGAACAGCCGCGCGGTGCCCTCCACGTAGAGCGCGTCCTCCGCCGCCGAAAGCTCTCCGAGCGCAAGCGCGAAACGCTGCAGGAAATGCAGCTCGAGTGCCGACAGGCTCGGATCGACGAGCCGCTGGTGGAGCATCCGCGCTCCCAGCCCCAGGCCGACGAGACGCTCGTTCAAGTACTCGCCCGCCCACGTGAGCAGACCCGGATCGACCGCGCTGTCAAACGTGGCCAGCAGCTTCGAAACACCGCCGGTGGAGGTGATGATCACGACCATCACGACCTGCGGCTGCAGCGCGAGCACCTCGACGTGCCGGATCGTGGCGGTGTTCAACGAGGGCGCCGAAACCACCGCCAGCAGGTTGGTCATCTGGGAGAGCATCTCGCTCGTCGCACGCATCGTCTCCTCAACCTCACTGCGAATCAGCGACAGCTCGAGTCGCCGTTCCGCCGGCAGGCCGGAGCCCGAGCTGAGCATCCGATCGACGACATAGCGATGACCGGCCTCGGTGGGGACGCGTCCGGCGGAGACGTGCGGATGGGCGAGCAGGCCGTGCTCCTCGAGCAGCGCCAGCTCGTTGCGCACCGTCGAGGGCGCACAGTCGATCTCAGGGTCGGTGGCGAGCGTGCGCGAAGCCACCGGTTGGCCGGTGCGCAGATGGTCGTCCACCACCTTGCGCAGGATGCGCTCCTGCCGCGTGGTGATGACTCTCGTCGCGTTGGCCCCAGACATGGATCTGATTGTACGAGCCGCGCGCCGGCCGGCCGCTCAGCGGCCGGCCGCGTCGCTTTGACACTCCCTCAGATCGTCAGCTCGGCCTCGGCGTTGCGGATGATCTGCTTACCCTCCTGCTCGGCGATCGTGTCGACCGTCACCCGACCGTCGATGGCCTCGCGCACCGTGCCGCTCACGAGCACCTCCTGCTCGGGCACGCCCATGCCGCGAAACTGCACCGACAGGCGTCTCAGATGCTGCGGTCCGCCGGCGGCCTCGGTCTGGGCGCGAGCCACCTGAGCCATCGTCCACAGTCCGTGCAGGATTCGCCCGGGCAGACCAACGGCGCGCGCGAACTCCTCGTCGATGTGAATCGGGTTGAAATCGCCGGAGGCGCCCGCATAGCGCACGGTGAGATACTTGTCGGGCGTGATCCTCAACTCGGGAATCTCGGCTCCTGTCTGGAGATCGGCCATGCTCATACTCCTCTGACGATATTCGTCCACGTTCCACGGCACACCTGCTCACCGCGCTGGTTGGTGGAGATCGACTCGAACACGTAGTACCCGCGACCGTCGCGCTCAGAGATGTCCTTGACGCTCGCCACCGTCGTGATCTCGTCGCCTGCGACGACGGGCGGGCCCCACTCGAACTCCTGGCCCCCATGTACCATCATCGCGAAGTTGAGCTCGATCTCAGGATCGAAGATCGGGGGCCCGACCGAGGGAGCGCAATAGACGACCGCGAACATCGGCGGAGCGACGACGTCCGCATAGCCGGCGGCCCGGGCGGCCTCGACATCGAGATAAACGGGGTCGGTCTCGCCCACCGCACGGGCGTACTCCTTGATCTTCTCGCGGCCGACCGCGTAGAGCACGGGCTCATATCGCTTGCCGACTGCTTTGCTGTTGACTGGCACCGATTGGACTCCTTAGGGGCTGTGGCCGAAGCTTGCTGCTGAGTGTGTGGCGCGTCAGTCTACGCAGGCACCCCCACAGGTGTGGGCAGGAGCCCGGACTCGTGAGCAGTGGAGAGCTCTGAGCGAGTCGTTGACATGTCATTCAGTCGATAGACCGCCACCGACAATTACGGGGTGGTCGCTCATAGGACGTGCCTTCTGTAGGCGACCGTTAAATACAAAAAGGCCCCGGTGGCCTATCGCGGAGAGCTCGAGTTGAAAGGCATGGCAGCGGGGGACCCGTCGGACGATCCCCCGCCGCAATGTTGCCTGACGCGCTAGAAGACGAGATCGCCTTCAGCGCCCACGCCGGCGCCAACCAGCTCCCGATCCTCGCGAGCCTCCTCGCCGTCGCCGTCCTCGGCGCCGTGTCCGCTCGAGCCCTCCCGCAGCGGGCCGCCCCGGCGATCGCCGGGGCTGTCGAGGAACTGGACGGTGTCAGCGACGACGCTCACGGCTTGGCGCTTCTGCAGGTCGGCGGTCTCCCACTCGCGCCACTCCAGACGGCCGTCGATTGCGACACGACTTCCCTTGTGCATGAAACGTCCAACGCTGTCGGACGCCCCACCGTAGACGCTCACGTCGAAGTAATTCGGCTTATCTATGTAGTCGCCCTCGGCATCGCGGCGACTCGAGTTGCAGGCCACCCGCAGGCTGCAGACGTTGATCCCGGAGGGCAGAGCGCGCAGCTCGGGGTCGCGAGTGAGACGTCCAACCAGAACTACGCGATTGATGCTGAAGTGAGACATGAGAATGATCTCCGTTGATCGATGGTTGAGCCCCCGTGAAAAGAAGCTACGGATCGCTTGGGACGTTTTTCTCGATCGCGTCAGACCCTGACGTCGAAATGCGCGCAGATGCAGGTCATTTCAGCTGTCGATCTGTGACGGGCTGCCGTGCGACGCCGGCAGCGCGTCGAGCGGAATCACAACGACCTGCTCCTCCGCCTGAGCTCGCTCGACCGCACGATAGAGCGCCCGCTCGACCTCGGGCGGTGCCAGGTAGAGCACGCCCGCGACGCAGCGGCAGCGTGCCCAGGCTCGGCAGATTTCGAGCAGGCGCCGGGGTGCCTTGATCGTGAGCTCGACCTCCACGGCTACCGGCAGCTCGGGCTCGGATCGCTCGGGCCACAGGACGAGATCGGGCCGGTGCAACAGCCGGCCGCCGCCGAGTCTCTCCCCAAGACAGGCGCTGGCCAGTGCCCGCCCGCATTCGCGCTCCTCACGGCGCAGCTCCCGCTCGCCGAGCACCCGGTGCTCGGCGTAGCAGTGCTCCAAAGCAGCGGCAATCCTGGCGCATTCGATCAAATGCAAAGCATTTGAGCTACTCACGCGGCATGGATCGAGACCGCGCAGGCCACAGGCGCGCATTCCCGCCTGCGTGACCGTATACAACGACGGCTGGCCGGCGAGCGGACGGTGACGCGCGATCAGTCCTGCTCGCGCGGACGCGAGCAGCCGCGCGCGTGCCGAGGCGACGGTCGTCGCACTGTGAACGGCCAGCGCTTGGTCTGTGACAGCGCCGATACGTGCAACCCATTGCAAGGCCGCCGCCCGCTGAGGTGCCCGGCTGGTGTACGTTTTGCCTGTCATTTGAGCTCTCCTTGGTTGTGGTTTAGTTTTGATGGAGACCCGAACGGGTCTCTCGGGGGGGCGCGCAGTGAAACGCCGAAGGGCGTCTCAGACGGCGCGGGGAGGGGTACAGGCGATGCGACGAGCTCCGGCTGCGCGAGCAGGTCGTGAGCGGCCGGAGTTCCATCGCGGTGCTCCAGATCGGCGGTGAACGGCCGGATAGTGTGGGTCAGTGCTGGTGCTTGACGGAGAAGATGCGCGCGAGGCGCAGACCGTGATGGTCGGACAGCGCGATCACCGCGGCCCAGCCTCGGGCGAGACCTGTGACCTCGCTCGCGTCGAGGACTCCTTCGCGGATCCGTGTGCGGGTGCTCCGACCATCGCTGGCTCGAGCTGTTCGCCAAGCGCCTCGCGTGCCGGCGAGGCTCGCGATCAGCTCAGCCGAACCAGGGACCACCTGACGGTGGGCGATCAGCACGGACAGGTTGCCCATCACCTGCTCGAGCAGCGCCTCCCGCCCTGGCAGACGCAGGTCGGAGAGCTCCTGCGTACCCAGCAGTAGGCTCATGCCCGCCCCGCGCGCTCGGGCGAACAGTCGCGAGACATGTTCGGGAGCGATCGCCGAGAACTCGTCGATCACCACCAGCGACGGCACGGGCCGGCCTTGCAGGGCCGCAACCGTCGTTTGCAGATCCTGCACGATCGCCGCACCCAGCATCTGCGTCAGCAGCGGACGGCGATCGGCCTCGAGGTTGAAGTAGACCACCGCTCTGCTTTTCACCGCCTCGAGCAGGTCGAACTGCCGAACGTTTGCGTGCGGCTCGAGCCACCGTCCGACATCGGACTCGGCAAGGGTCGCCAAACGGTCGCGAACACCAGAGAGGTCGCTTCGCTGACGTTCTGTGAGCGAGTCGAGGTAGGCCTGCGTCTTCTGTGCCTCGTGCTCCGGCAGGCTCCGCACGAGCAGCTCCAGCCGGTCCGGGTCCAGATGGGACACGATCCTCTCGAGGCTGACCTCCAGTCCGGAGTGGCGCAGAGCGCGTACGACGTGACCGAGATAGCGCTGCGCCTGGCGCAGGTAGTGAGGCTCGGTGAAGCGCTCGCCGGCCAGCACCTTGTCGGCGATCTCCGTCTCTTCACCCCGCGCATAGGGGTTGTATATGGAGGGACCGGACGGAGCCCATTCGACGAAGCGCCTGCCTGCGCGCTGCGCCGCACGACGGACCTCCTCACACATGTCGCGGTCGCCCTTCGGGTCGATCACGATCGTGGCCATACCGTGCTCGATGGCCCGCACCGCGATCCACGTCTGGGTTACCGTCTTGCCCGAGCCGGCCGCGCCCACCACCAGCGTGTGCGTGCCTCCGCTCGAACCGCCGAGCTGGATCGGCACGTCACGGCCGTCCTCGTCACGACCGACGATCAACTGCTCGCCGCGAAACCAGCCGCGGGTGCGTAGCGATTCCTCGCGATGCGCGAGTCGCCGTACGAGTGCGCCCAGCGCATCCAACGGCCCATATCGCCGCCTGGCGATCTCAGCCAAGTCGGCGCCGGCGTCGATATCTTCGCGATGCCAGCGACGCCCGCACGACCCGGCGCCGAGCGCAGCGATACCCAACGTCAGCGACCAACTGCCGAGCGGTCCCCGGAGAAGCCAGCCAATCGCAAGCCCACAGGCAGCCCAACTCCAGTGGAGATGCCTGCTGCGCAGCGTCCGTGCAACGATCGTGCCGATCGCAAGGCCGAGCGCGACATGTACGGTCGTACTCGTCAGCCAGTGAGCGAGCTGCTGCAATGGCCCCAGCGGATCGCGACTCGATTCGCCAGTGAAGGGACCGGCCCCCGGTTCGGGGGCTTGGATCGATGAAGGCATTACGCCACTCCTCTCTGCGAGCGACCTCTGAGACCGCTCGGTAGTGGCCGGTGAAGCCGGCCGTGGTTAACGAGCGATGGCGGACCCGGAGGCCCGCCATCGCGGTGGTGTGCTGCATGGCGGGCGCTCGGAGCCCGCCAAGATCTGACCAGCGACGAGCGACGACCGCCTCCGGCTGTTCGCGACCGCTTACAGCGGGATCGTCCGGCTCAGATGAGTCGGTAGCCGACGCCCCACACGTTGATCACCCAGCGCCGCGTGCTCCTTCGTTCGAGCTTGCGGCGCAGGCGGCTGGCGTGGCTGTCGACGGTGCGGGTCGAGCCGTTCGCGCGATATCCCCATACCACGCGCAGCAGCTCGTCCTTGGCGAACACGCGTTGTGGCTCGTCGGCGAGCTTGAGGAGCAGATCGAACTCCAGCCGTCGCAGCTGGATGTCACAACCGTGCAGGCTCACGGCATGGGCTCTCCGATCGATCGCAAGCGGTCCCACCCGCAGCGCTTCCTCGCGCGCTGCGACATTTTCGCTGCGGCGCAGGACCGCTCGTAGGCGTGCTCTCAGCTCCAGATAGCCTGCGGGTCTGGCAAGGAAGTCGTCAGCTCCCGCCTCGAAGGCTCTGAGCATGTCCAGCTCCCGCGCCCGTGAGCCGACGACGATCGCGGGAAGCTCTTGCTCCCAGGGAACAGATCGGCGATCTGCCGCGCGTATCTCCTCCAGCAGCTCGAGTGCGCCACGCGGTGAGTCCAAACTCCCGAGCACCGCCAGCTTGGGGTCGCTGCGAGCCGCGAGCGTGCGGGCCTGCTCGGCGCTGCGCGCCAACTCAGCGTGGTAGCCGTCGGCATGCAGTTGCTCTATGAGCGCTCGCCCGAGCTGCGGATCGGACTCGACCACGAGGATCGGCCTCGGCCCGAGTCCTACAGTCATCCGAGCTCTACCTCGCGCGGACTGATCCCCAGACCCTGACGTGCGATCAGTGCAAGTACGTCGCTGTGGATCCACGGGGTGCGCCTGTCTGCGCCGCCCTCGGGAAGGATTCCCAACCGGCGCGCCAGCCAGCTCGTCTCGCCGCTTTCGTTGCCTTTGGAGTCACGCTTGACCCGGCCGCAACGGATCGCTATCTCGCTCAGACTCAGACCCTGATTTGCGATCGCGGCAAGCACCGCGTGGCGGAGCCTGCGGTTGAGCACAATCGGGCTCTCCTGGATCAGCTCCAGCTCCGAGCTCAGCACCACTGTCGAGACCTCTGGATCATCTCGGTACCGTGCGAGCGCTTCGAGCGTCAGGCGGCGTACCGGCTCATAGCTCTCCAGGCAGGCGATTGCATCGCGCATTTTCACAGGCCGAGGCGCCCCATCTCTCTCGTGGCACGGATGGCGAAGCCAGCGCAGCTCCGGGATCGACATGCCGGTCGGCACGAGCTCGAGCCGATACGCTCGACCGTGGCGATCCAAGCAGCGCGTCTCGCTGCCTCCCGGCTCGAGCTGCCGTCCGTTCTGTGCTCGATATATCTCCGCTCGCATTGCTGCGGGGGACGTCACGAGGTCCTCCGGCAGGACGCGCCGGCAGCGACGGCGCTCACCGAGGCTCTCTTCCAGATACCGTTCGCACACCAGCATCGCGTTCGCCACCGGCTCGTCCGCGTCGAGATGGGCGACGAGCCGGCGATCGCCCAGTGTCGCGGCATCGCGATCGACGACAAGCACGCTCCCCCTCGCTCCCGGCAGAGCGACGATCTCGCGCTGAGCACCGAGCAGGTCGGTGTAGCGACCAAGGGGCCTGCGCGGATGGGTTGCACGGTCTCGGTCGACTTGAGTGAGACGCTCAAGTCGCGTGCTTCGAGGTGAGATGGGTGATGGAGGAGAGATGGTCGATGTCATGGCTGTCTCCGGATCTGAGCTGGATTTGGCAAACGCCGCGGCGGCGGCAATCGGATGCGGGGACCGGGTTGTAGGAGGCGATCGGAAGATCGTCAAGCGACGGAAATGGCCGGAGATCGATGCAGCCAGACCCTCCGAGAGCCCCTTAAGGGGTCTCTCGGAAATCTCGAGATCGCTAGGGGCGATAACTAGAAGTTGGCGCGCAAACGCTCAAGCTCACATGGCGGAGCGGCTGATCGTGCTCGCGATGCGCGCTATGTGATGGGTCGGCAGACGCCGAAACGGCCGAGGCAGGAGAGGAGATGAAGGCGCGAGCGTAGCCGCCGAGGAGACGAAGCGCAAAGCTTCGACGCTGAAAAGCGCGCATACCATCGCCGTTGCCCCCCCCAAGCGGCTCAATTTTGGCTCTGCAATGCCCAATACGTGATCGCCATCAGCAGTCAGGCATTCTTTGCTGCCGAGGGGAACTGCAACCGCTCGCCTTTGTGGGAGGCCGTGACTGCACCCATGGGATGGCAGCGGCATCTTTTTCATGGCAAATGCAAGGGCGCGCGAGCGCCAGGTGTGAACGCGCCGCCCCTGCAAGCGCCGACGCCGCGGCACGGACCGCTCGCTGTCTCAAGCCACGCGGCGGAGTTATCGCCGATCGGGGATCTACTCGCCGGCTCGCGAGGCGAGCCGGAGGAGCTCTCTCGACTCCGCAATCGCCCGTCCTGCGCGGGGATCGCCGTGCGCTACGGTTACGCGCACCGCGGGCGGCAATCGAGGAACGCCATACGCACTCAGATAACCCTCGTGGGCGTCGCGCTCTGAGACGAACAGAATCCGTTCCCTGCCGGGGTAATCCCAGTCGAATGGATACTCCCCGGCGTAGGCGCGGCAGGCAACGAGAACGGCGTCGGCTCGCTTGGCGAATTCGCGGGCTCGCGAGCGATCGCGGCACACGAACACGACCATCGTGAGCGCCTGCCGTCGGCGCCCGTAGCGGTTGATGTGCTCAGACCAGCCGGCGATCAGGTGGTCGTAGCGCTCGAGCTTGGCCGCTGCTCGGCCTCGCGGTAGACGATCGTCCAGCTCGGCCATTACGTCAAGGCTCTCCGCAACCGGTCGCATGAGGATTCCGCCTCGGTTGTCGATCCCGCCGCTCCCGGGACTGTCATCTCCGTTGCCGGCTCCCGCTGGAATCTCGATCGTGAGCGCCGGGCGCACGGTCTCAAAGGACTCCACCTCCACTCGCTCTCCCGATGCATCGGTACGCAGAAACTCGTGCGGAACGCGCCCGCCTGGAAGTAGAAGGTCTGCCGGGCCGATCGCTGCGCGACCGGCCGCGCTTGAACGCATGGGCGGCGAAAGCACCGACTCGACCGGACCGCGCAGCCGCAACGCGGCGCCGTTCAGTGCACGCTCCAGAGCGAGCGCCCATCCGGCGGCGTGCACATCGTCACGCGCCTGACGCAGCCGACGTTCCTGCGCCGCCGGAGAAGCTGTCGCCGCACGGTGCAGCGTCTCGACATCGCCATCTCCGAGTTCCTTCAGAAGGTCGCTCACGTGTAGAAGGCTCAGGCCCGCAGGCGTGATCACGTAGCACATGGGTATCCCGCCTCCGTCTCGACGATGAAACTGAAAGCGCTGCAGCAGCCCCGCGTCGGAGAGGCGCTTGAGCCTGCGCTGAGTTGTCGTGGCGGCGCGCTGCGGGTTGAAACGGCGGTGGATCTGGCTGCTCAACACGTGCCTCAGCCCGGCCACGAGCGCGAGTATCTCGAGGTCGAGCAGGTCGGGCTCAAGCGCGCACGGAGACTCGACTCGCGTTGCCCAACGCACGCTGTGAGCCCCGTCGAGCTCGATCAGCTCTCGGTAGCTGTCCGACAGGGTCGCCGGCACGGGTCTTGCAGAAAGGTTGGGCGAGGTGGGGGCCGTCGAGCCCAAGCGCTGCGCCTCTCCCTCCAGCGTGCCGTGCGCCGCCTGGTTGCGAGCCCAGTGGGGTTGACGAAGGTCGGTGAGGTGGCGTCCGCCGCGCTCGTATTGACGGGCGGCATGGCACGCGAGGCGTTTTCGGTCGAGGCGCAGCGGAATGGTTTGGGCGACAAAGGCCGACTGACGCCCCTCGGGCGTGGTCCAGCTGACGATCGCATAGTGCTTGGGCAAGTGCAGCCGGGCGTCGGGACGACCGAGTGCCGAAAGATGCTCCAAGTCCGGCCGTATGGTGTCAGAGAGCTCGGCCATCGTCAGGCGAACCGCTTCTTCGAGCATCGCGCGCAGAGGCGGTCGCGAAGTACACGCGATGGGCGAACAGCGCGTCGAGCTGGTCGCGCACCTCATGATCGGTCCATTGCGCGTCCGTCTGCCAGCAGGCGACCGTCTCGAGACCCGCAGAGCGCTTCAACGCCATCGTCTCAGCGAAGCCACGGTTGAGCACGAGCGGAGCCTCGTCGACCTTCAATGCCACAGCGACCCGTCGCTCGACGGGCACCAGATCCTGCTGGCGCGCCAGCGACGCATCCAACATCCCGACGAGCAGTTGCATCAGCACAGACGTGTTTCCTGCCCCCATTGAACCGAGCGCGCCCTTCACCACGAGCACCTCTTCTCCGGCGATCACGCGGTCGAAATCGATTCGCAGCGAGCCGTTGAGCAGCACCCGCTTGATCGACGGCGAGTTGAGCAGACGGGCGAGCTTGTTGACGGGCGCGTCAAGCTTGGAGGTCGTCATGCCACGAGCGTCCGCCAGCTGAGCGGTGAGCTCAGCGGTGAAAAAGTCGGAGATCTCCTTGAACTCGGGCATCCCCCGCAAACGCGCCCCCACCCTGCTCCTGTAGGCATATCCCTCCTCTCCCACCGACAGCAGCCGGGCCGCGTCCCACAAGGTTGATCGGTGGTCGTAGGCCAGCACGGCAATGATCGCGTTGCGCAGGTAACGGTCGGAGGACGCGCGGATGTCCGCATCGGACGACGTGATTTAGCGACCACCGAAAGGCGCTGCTGAGGACCTCATTCTAGTGCTGGTTTGCCTCGGAGGCCTCTGAGGAAAAGGGCCGAAGACCCGCCTTCGATGAACGTAACGGCGCCGACCTCGGCGCAACCTGAACCTGTCCGCCCGCTCCGCCGGCAGCGCACGGGTAGGCGCCCCGTTGATGGAGCATCACACACGTACCGCCCCCTTATTGCCCAGATCGAGTCAGCAGCTCCGGCGATGTCTGAGCGGAGCACCGATGGCGTCCGCTTGGCGCTCGCCATGCACCCGAACTCCACGGTGCGGGGAGCGCAGCAACGCGAGAGGGTATGGGACTCAGCTACCCGCAGACAGCCGTGCGCTTTCACGGCGAGTTCCCAGACGGTTTCCGGGAACTCGCCGTGGCGCTAGAGCATGGCCTCCCTTTCCGGACTCTGCATTGCTGCTGACACCTGCAAGACGGCAAGCCGGCAGGGCCGGATTGGGAGCTGAGTTCTAGAGGGGAACTACTTACCCTGAGCGTTGAGACTGGCGCACTCGTCGCAAAGGCGAAGGCCGCCCGTGCCTTCCACGACGTTGTAGGACTCGATGTTGTCGCCAACGGTGCACGCACTGTTGTTGTGGTAGACGGAGGTCTGCAATTTCGAGTGGAACGCAGGGACTTTCGGCATGCTTGTACTCCAGTCTTCTCTCGGGCCGCCTGCGGTCACAGGCAAGGTATGCCCGAAGGATCGTGTGACATCATGTCAAGGGAACCGGACGAACGTCTGTCAACTAATCAGCGAGCGTCCGTGACGCCTGACAGGATGATCACGCGCCTTTGGCGTGCTCCAATCGTTGGCGGCGGTCCGGGCGGTCACCCGGACCGCCATTCAGTCTTACCGCGTTCGCGTGGTGATCCGCGTAGGCTGCATGCGTGGACGGGCCGGAACGAGAACGACTTACGAGGTGGCTCTCGGAGACGTGGGCACATGGAGAATGCCCTGTGTGCAAGACAAACCTCTGGACGCCGATGGACAATCTCAGTCAGATCGAGAACTTGGACCAAATCGGCGGACGGATTCCCGTGGTGGTCATCACATGCAGCAACTGCGGCTACTTTCTGACGATCAACGCCTTGGTCGCGGGAGTCCGTCAACCGCCCCCAGCAATTGAGACCCCGATCGACAGCGGCGACGATGGCCCTGCCGAGGCCAGCGGGTGATCATTCAGAACCCATCTTCGCAGCCCGAGCTGCCCGCGAACGTCCAAGCGGGGGCGGCCACACAGTTGGAGCCAGATCCAAAGGCGATAGCCGAGGTTCGGAGGATTCGACACCGCGAGCTGATCATGCTTCGTAATCGCCTGAGTCGGATGAGTAGTCGTGGATGGGACCGCAAACTCAGCACGCTAAGCACCCTCCTCGTGGGTGCTGTTCTTGCTGGCTCGTTCGGACTGATTCCATTTCTGGGCACGCCCGAGACTTCCACGCAAGAATTCGCGTACTTCGGTCTGCTCGGAGTCGCCCTCGGACTCGCCATCACGTTTGGCCTTTGCGCGATGGCCATCGAGGGGGAGCGGGACGATTCGGTCGAAGCGATCAGGCAGGATCTCGATACCTTGCTTGCGCCCTACGAGGGCACGTCGAAATGACACTGAGCGCGACTACACGCTCAGTCGCACTCGGCAGCGATTAGCGCCCACGCTTCACGCACGGCTCGCGCGACCTCTGCCTCTTCTCGGCGGTTCACAAAATGGCCGAGACCGGCACGTTGAGCGCAAGCGTTTCGATGGTCCGGTGTTGTTCTTGGCGCAGGCGACGGATCGCCCGAGGTCGATGTTTCCTCAGCTCTCGACGACGATGCCGAGTCTGCGCTTGGACTTCTTGGCGGGGACGAGGTGGTACTCAACGCTGAAGCCGAGAGCACTGGCGAAGCGCTCGATTGTTGAAAGCTTGGTGTCCGCGGCAGTTGTCTCGAGCCGGGCGAGCGTGGGTTGGGAGGTGCGCATTGCGGCTGCGACGCGGGTCTGGGAGAGGTTGCGGTCTTTGCGCTGCTCGGCGAGGGTGTGCAGCAGCGCCCGGCGGCGTTCGGCTGCGAGCAGCAGGTTGGGGAAGTTTGGGTTAGCGCCGGTGAACTCGCCGATCATCTCGTCGAGCGCGTCTGGTTCTGTCTGGGTCTGGTTGTGTCGGGCGTCCCTGGTCATGACCGAGACCCTATCATGCTTTCTCTGATATATCAATCAGGCTATCGTTGATCGTTCCCTGCAGCTCCCTTGGTTGGCGTCTTACGGGCTCGGGATCGCCAGTCGCGTAGGCGTCGCAGGGCCAGCTCGATCTGCTCAGGCGGCGTCTTCTGTGTCTTCTTGTTGAAAGCGACCAGGGACAGGAGCACCTGGCCCTGTCCGCCCTCGCGGGCGAACACGACGCGGTAGATCACTTGGTGGCCGTCGGCGCGAACCTCGAACAGCTCGCCGCGTAGGTGGCGTGCTGCTCGCGTTCCGTCGCGGCGAACTTCGTTCATCGCGGCGAGGATCGCCGCCTTGTCTTCGTCGGGGACCTTACGGATGAAGTCCAGCACCGGCCGGTTCCCGGATGCCGTTTCGTAGTGGCGCCAGCGATGTCGCCTTTCTCGACCTCGTGCATCGTTCATGACTTCGGGCGCTTGGCTTCGAGGCGACTCATCGCCTTGTTTGGATGGTGCATGTGGGTGACGGCCGGTTGCTGGCCTGAGCCGGGGGTGATGACGACCGCTTCGCCGGTCCAGAGGTCCTTGATCGTGCTGGGGTGGATCGCGAACTCGTGTCCGCGCCGCCGTGAGCCCTTGCCGCTCTCTCCCGAGCCGAAACCGGCCTGCTCGGTCTGTTGGGTTGTGACCCAGACGGGCTTGGTGCCGGCGATCGCGGCGATCAGCTCGGCGGACTCGGGCACGTTCTGGCGGTGTGCGATCACCGCCTCGACGTTGCCGAGCACCTGCTCTCGCAGCGCTCCATCTCCGGTTGCCGGCATGTCGGCCATCTCTTGGGTGGCGAGGAGCAGGCTGATAGCGGCCGAACGGCCGCGTCCGAACAGGCGCGATATCTGCTGAGCCGCGATCGCGGAGAACTCATCGACCAAGACGAGTGTGGGCAGTGGGTGGCTCTGCATCCATGCCGTGAGCGTGACCAGGTCGCTGATGATCGTGGCGGCGAGCATCTTTGAGAGCAGCGGACGGCGGTCGGAGTCGAGTCGGAAGTAGACGACGGCCCGCTTGCGGATGGCTTTCTGCAGGTCCAGCGCCGACTCGCCGGGTGCCGGGTTCAGCCATTGGCGGACATCGGACTCGGCCAGGATCGACAGGCGGTCCCTAACGCCGGACAGCTCGCGCTTCTGACGGTCCTCCAATGAGTCGAGATAGTCCTGCGCCGCCTTGGCTTGTGCCTCGGGGATCTTGCGTGCGCTGACCTCAAGCTGGCGAGGGTCCATGTGCGCCATCAGCGAGACCGGCGTGATCTTGATGCGGGCGGCCTGCATGACACGCACCGCGTGGCCGAGATAGCGCTGTGCCTGGCGTAGGTAGTGGGGCTCTGTGAACTCCTCACCCGAGAGCGCCCTGTCGGCGATCTCGCTATCGCTCCCGTGACCGTATGGGTTGTAAGCGAGCGGTCCCTCCGGTGTCCATTCCAGGAACGGCACGTCTGTTCTGGCGGCCGCTGCGCGCAGCTCGTCGTGCAGCAGGCAATCTCCCTTCGGATCGATTGCGATTGCGCCATATCCGGCGTCGATGAGACGGCCGGCGATCCATGCCTCGCTGACCGTCTTGCCCGACCCGGTCGCGCCGACGATGAGCGTGTGCGAGCCCGAGCTGTATCCTGCCGGGATTGAGACTGGGAGCCCATGCCCCTCGTTCCCGACGACAAGCTGACCCCCGCCGACCCAGCCCTTGCGCTCGATCTGCCTTTGCTGCTGAAGCCGTTTGAGCAGCCCGCCGACTCCGATGCGTTCACTGGCGATTGTGGCATGATCGCCACCGTTGTTGAGATCCATGCGGTGCCAGCGCCTCCCGAGCGAGCACGCATAGAGAGACGCGCCCATCACGGCAAACCCGATCAGTGAGATCACCTGCGCGAGCAAGAACCCGACGAGCAGTCCGGGTGCCGCGCAGGTCCACAACATGCCTTGGCGGCGGAGCATCCTGGCGACGATGCGGCCACCGGCAAAGATGGCGAGCAGAATGAGGATCGCGTCGTTAAACATTTGCGGCCTCCAGTCCGTCGATCGCGCCCAGCGCGTCCGGCTGGCCTATTGGCAGGACCACGACGCGATCGTCGGCGCGGGTTTCGGCTACGGCGCGCTGCACTGCTCGGGCGACCGCGGGCGGCGCGAGGTAGTACACGCTGCTGACGTGGCGTGCTCGCGCCCAGCCGCGGCAGATCGCCTCAAGGCGTCGCGGTGCCTTGATCGACAGCTCCACCTCGATCGCGACGGTCATGCCCTCCGGGGAGATGAGCGCCAGATCTGGCCGGTGGAGAGCCCGCCGGCCGCCCGGCAGCTCCCCCAGCGCGACCGACGCGAGCAGCTCGCCAGTGTCGTTCTCCCCGATGCGTATCTCGCGCTCGCTGATGAGCCTCCAGTCCGGCAGGCGCCGGTGCAGCGCGACCGCCATTGATGCGACCTCCTTGGCGTGCTGGAAGCTGCCGGGGCTGATCCGGCAGATCCCCAGGCGCTCAAGGCCGCGCCAGCGCAGCCCCTCCGCGGTCGCTACGTACAGCCCGGGCTGCCGGTAGAGCAAGATCCTCTGCTCCAGCAGACCGTCCCTGACCAGCCGGTTCAGTCGGGCATACGCCCAGCTGCGACCCATCGCGAAGCGGTCCATCACGTGCTCCGCTCCCGCCGCTCCCAGACGGCCGACCCAACCGACGATTTCCGCGTCCTTCTCTGTCTGCATGACGCCTCCCTGGCGATTGATGACATGCCTTCTCACGGGTATGTCGCTCGAACTGGCCTGGAGACCCCCCCTCCAATTTCAAGGGGAGGTAGGGGCGCCGGTTGCCGGCAAGGAACGTCGTCCGATAGATTGGACTTTGCTCAAGTCGGCGCCGCCGCGCGACGACCTGGGGGCATGGCCTCTCGGGTGCTGAAGTTACGGTGGCCCGATGTATGCGTCGTGTGCGGCTCAGCCTTGCCGGCGGGGGCTCAGGCATGGTGGGATACCAAGACGCGCGCTGTGACCTGCGCGACTTGCCAGGAAGCGACGGCCGAGCCTAATCTCGCGGGAGTGCGCATCGAGTTTGATCGTGGACAACCCGGAACCAGCGTCGCGCGAGAGCATCAGCGGCGTAAAAGCAACCGCGAGTCCCGTACTCGCGAGGCCCATCCGCGGGTCGGTGGACTATTGCTCGCGCTGAGAGGCACACCGCGACACGAGACGGCTTTTAGGCGAGGGGAGCTGGGAGAGAAGGCGGTGGCGGCTTCGCTCGAGCGAGGCACGAAAGAGGGGCCAGCGATCGTTCTGCACGACCGCCGTATGCCCGGCGGGCATGGCAACATCGATCATCTTGTCATCACTCCCACAGGTGTGTTCGTTGTCGATGCCAAGGACATCGAGGGAAAGGTGCGCGTCGAGAACCCGCTGTTCGGGGCCGCGCGGCTGATGATCTCTGGACGCAACCGCACCAAGCTCGTTGATGGGCTGGACCGCCAAGTGGCCGCCGTGCGTCATGCGCTGGCGGGCAATGGCCACGCTGATGTGTCAGTGCAGGGCGTACTTTGTTTCACGAAAGCCGATCTGCCACTGCTCGGCACGCTGAAGATGCGCGGGCACCTGCTGATCCACCGGAGAGCGTTTATAAGAGGCTGAACGCGAGCGGACCGATCGGCTCGTCTGTGATTGACACGCTTGCCCGAGCGCTTGCCAGCGCTCTGCCGCCTGCTTGACCTTGAGTCCCCGCGGACCTGACTCCGCTTCGCGCTTCTCTGCCTTGCTTTCGCCGATCCGCTGACGCGGCGTGCCATCTTCCGTCATTCCTCCCCCTCTCTTTTGTTCTTCCTTTCTTCTTCCTATTCCTCACCTCATTTTTGACCCTCCCCCCTTCTCATTCCCCCTCCCACCCTGGTTTGGTTCTTGACCTCGTGCACCTGACGTTGGGGGTGCGAGGTCAAGAACCAAACCAGGCGCCCCTGCCCAAGGGGACGGGGCGTCCGCCGGACTCCAGATCCGTGCTGCAATCCGTTTGGCCATCGTCATCTCCTCCCTGCTAGCTCGACGAGGAAGCCTTGGAGCAAGACTGCCGTCGCGGTCGCACGCTTACGCTGGCCTACGTCGTCTGTGTTTGCGAGATACCGCTGCGTTTCGAGGTCGTCTTCCATCATGTCCTGGAGCAGCGGCCCGTGCATGGCGAGGTCGATCTCCATCCTCTGCTGGCACTCGGGCACGGTCCGTCCGACCTCGTCCATGAGTGCGTGCAGGCTATCGAGCCGCGCGAGCGGCTCGACGCGGTCGCCGCGGGGCACGGTCGAGCACGCGTCTAGAAGATCACCTGCTGCCCTGGTGATCTCTATGTCGAGCACATTCCACAGTAGCCCGACCACCCCCGCGGAGAGCGCCAGCCGCCGTGTGGAGCCGGGCAGCTCTGTTGCGGCGAAGTCGCGCAGCGCCTCGTAGCGCTCTGGTTCGTCTCGGCCGTCCATCAGCGGCAGCATCAGCGCCACCACTGCCCGGAGCGTTCCGGCATGGACCCCGAGATCGACCTCCACGTCGGTCGCGGCGTCCTCGCGCGTCCAGCCAATCACGTCGAGCAGCCGGCAGATACCTGCAAGGCGTGCACGACAGACGTTCAGATTCTGCCCGTGCTCGATTGCTTCCGCGACATCGAGGCTGAGCGCGTAGGCGCCCTCGCGCAACGGCTCGTAAAACACTCCAGGGATGGTGATGATCAGCATTCTTGGTCCTCCAGTCGGGGTCTGAGGCTCACGCGCGATCTCGTCTGTTTTGGTGCAGCCGCGTGACCTCGATGCGAGCCTTTGCCTCCCGTACTGCCTGTGCGACCTCGGCCTCATACTGGGCCGCCCCCACGATGGTCGAGACTGGAGCGCGGAGCGCCAGCGAGAGATCATGCAGCTTCTCCCACGTCGGGTTTCCCAAGCCGCGCTCGATCTGCGACAAGTATGTGGGGTGCATCGGGGCGGCGAACGCGAGCGCTTCGATCGTCATCCGCCGCTCCTTGCGCAGCTTCCGGATCGCCCGGCCAAGATCTTCACGCGTTGGGCTGACAATCTGCCCTGACCGGCTCATCGCAGGCTCCCTTTCTCCGCCTCGGCGGTGTCCATCGCCGCGCGGAGCGCCTTCAACAACCCTCGCGGAAGCGCATCGGGATCGAGCCGCACATCGACCTCGGGCACCGCACCCTCCCACCCGATCACATCCAGCAACCCGCACAGCTCTCGTAGATCCTCCGATGGACCGCGAAACCACTCTGGGTGCGCACCGCGCTTGCCCGAGAACGCGACCCCGTCGATCGCGTGCGCGACCGCTCCGATCGCCGCAAATGCACCCTGTCGCAGCCGTTCTACAAACTCCGCCGGGATCGTCACCAACCTCTCGCCCGACGGACCATCACCGGGCTGTCCAGTCTGCTTATCCTGATCCTGCATGGGAAGAAACCGCCTTTCTTTCCGTGTAGGCCCCGGCACGGCCACCAACCGTGCCGGGGCCACTGTTCTACAAACGCTTCAGCCCCTCGGCGCGCCACCCAGATCCAGCTCGTGCGAACGCACCGCCGCACGAGTCGCGAACACAAACCCCTCCAGCAGATGCACGAGACCTGCTGAATGCAGATCTTCGACCGCAAGCTCCGCCATCCGCGTGTCGCCCACTGCGAGCGCCAGCTCTCCCATTGAACACAGACCGCTGCCCGCCGACGCGAGCAACACGCACAGCACGCATCGCTGCGCCTCATCGAACATCCGGCCCGGATCGGGCATAGTTTCGTCCTGCATTGGGAGCTAGTACCTCCTGGTGCCGCGGCCCCCGGCTGTTAGCGCAGCGCGGGGGCCAACCTCGTTTTTAGGGACGGCTCGACCTTACGCGCAAGCCCAGCACGCAGTCAAGGATTTTGGGCAAACTTGGCGCGCAAACGCTCATCGCCACCGCGCGAGGCCGTCCCCCCTCTTCCTCCATGTCGGAGTAGGAAGCAGTGGAGCCCGCAGAGCCGACCTCGAACGCATCCCGGATGCCGCGTGCTGCGATTGACGCGGCGCTGGACACGTTCGCTCATGTCACGCGGGAGCGGCATCCCGGCGTGATGGTTCTACCGCTTGGGCGTGTAGGGGCAGACCGGGCCATTGTCTCGTCCTCGGCGGGGCAGGTCATCCGGCCCTTCGCCGCGCCAGAGGATCGTGACGCGGTCCTCGACCGGGACTCGGGCGTGCGCGCGGTTGACGATCACCGCGTCGATGGAGCTGCCGAGGATGCGCTTGCGGTCTTCAATCGGCAGGTCCGAGTAGCTCTCGATGACCTCGGCGCTCGGCGTCGCCGCCAGCGCCTGCCGCAATTCTGACTGAGACTTGTTGACGGCCGCGGCGCGGGCTTCGAGAGCTGCGTGATAGCCATTGCCGAGCACTCGGCGCGCAGTGAGGTCGGCGGCGAAGGCCGCCAGCTCCTCTTCGGCCGTCGAAAGGTCCTCCTCGGCCGCTTGGAGCGTCGTTGAGTCGTGCTGGACCGCCAGGGCCTCCTGTGCCATCTGCTCGCGCCAGACGGCCTCCACGTACTCGTCGAGCTTGCGTCGGTTGATACTCGCGGGGTCCTGACAGACACCGGCCGTGTGGACCGTTCGGCAGCGATAGTTCGGGACGCTCGCCTTGCCGTTGCCCCAGCCGGCCATGTTGGGAGCGAGGACGTAGCGGCATCCCGCGCAGCGAACGATCCCGCCGAGCAGGTTCGGTTTTTTGCCGCGCGCTGCTGCCCGGACGGGAGCGATGTTGGCGGCCTGCCACTCGGCCGCGGAGACGATCGCCGGGTGGGCGTCAGCGTTGACCGTCTCGCCGCGATACGCCTCTCCCAGATAGACGCGGTTTTTGACGATGCGATCCACCATCGGCGGTGTCCAGCGACCTTCGTTTGGCCGCGGCGCCGTTTGGTCGAGTCTGCGGGCGATCTCTGTGCGGCTCTTGTGCGCCGCCCGCATGACGAAGGCCTCATGGATCGCGACGGCGTCTAGGTTGAGCACGAGCCGCTTGTCGGCGCCCTTGTCGTAGCCGGTCGGCGTGAACTTGGCGATATGGATGCCGCGCGCTACGGCGTTGGATGTGGCGGTCTTCCATGACTCGCTGATGCGGTCGCGCTCAAGCTCGGCAAAGACCAACAGGATCCGGAGGAACGCCTTTCCCATCGGGGTCGAGAGGTCGATGTTGTCGGCGACGCTCACGAGCACCGCGCCGCGGCGCTCGAACTCCTCGAGCGTGCTCAATGCCCCGACGAGCGTGCGGGCGAAGCGATCGAGCTTGGCGACGATCACGCCATCGCTCTGGCCGCTGCGGACGCGCTCCATGATTCCGTCGAAGATCGGGCGGCTCATCGTGCCGCCGCTCACGTCGAGCTCGGGCTCGTGCCAGGTCAGCGCCGAGTCGTGGGCCTGCGCCCAAGACTCGATCCGTTCGCGCTGGATCGTCGGGGAGATGAAGCTCTCGCCCTCCCTGCCGGCGACCTTCGACACGCGGATGTAGGCGTCGAGCTTGAGGGACTTCGCGGTCATGGTGTGCGCAATATGACGTCCGCATCTGTGAACAGGTTCTTCAACGCCGCAACCACATAGTCGGCAATGACATCCGCCGGTGCATCGACCGCAAGCGGGTTGAAGCCACAGGTGGGATGAGAGAAGTCGAGCAGCGTGCACGTGCGCTGCACCGGCACGAGGCTCACCGCCGCCTCCGCCGCGTCTCCCTTGGGATCGAGCACGATCACGGCACAGCGCTCCCTGCGCAGATCCTCGGCGACGGTCGCAACTAGATAGCTCGACTTGCCCTGCTCGACCGTACCTGGCACGGCCGTGTTTTGCTTACGCAGCTCCGGGTGTATCGTCACCGCTCCGAGCGCGTCTCGCAGCGTTCCCCCTCCCCCTGGGGTCGCAGGATCGTCGGCGGGGCGGGGGCAAACGGGAGCCCCGTCCGCGCAAACGGGACGCTAACGTAGTCGATCGAGGGCAGCTGCCACAGGGCCGCCAGCTCGGTCGAGGCGAACACGCCCTTGCGAAATGACGGAATCGGATTGCCCTCTCCCAGGCGGACACGGCGGTCGTAGACGCCAAACCATCCATGGCGAATCGCGGTGCCGCGCTCTACGAGACGGTTCTCGGCGCTCTCGGCGCGCAGCTCGGATGCGATCCGCTCGCAGATCCCCCGATCGGGGGCGATCACGCGCAGGTCGGTGAAGAACAGCGGGCGGTGCTGAACCTCGAGGCCGCCGCGCAGCTCTGCGTCGTCGACCAGCGAGCGGTCGCGCACGATCAAGTGCTCCCGCCGCTCACGTGACAGGTGCGCCTCGTGACGCCTGTACAACCGCTTGGCGTATCGCTCGAAGAACGCCGGCGCCGGAACCAGCGACAGCTGCACAAACGCAGGAGATCCGCACGCGCCCATCACGTTCATCAGCCGATCCATCGGCGGTTGACGCTCGTGTTCGAAATGGTCCAGCAGCTTCGCTCGTTTGATGAACCCAGCCTGCTTCTTTAGCCGCAGCACGACCGGAGGAACACCGAGAGCGCAATCATCCGCCACCAGGCGACAGTTCGGATAGGCATTGCGCAAGGCGGTCTCGACGGTCGCCTCGAAGCCCACGGGACAGCTGATCGCAAGCCAAGCGGAGTGCTGGCGAGCGCAGGCCGGATGATCCGCCGATGCAGTCGATCCCTGATCTTGAGCAGGCGAGAGCGGAAACAGAGCGCCATCGTCGATCTGGTACGCCAGACTTGCGCCGGCGGCGTGGTGTACCTCCAGCGCGAGCGACGGCTGGCCCTGCAGCAGACGCCGCCACCAGCGGACCAGGAGGCGTTTGTGCAGGGCCTCGAACATCGCCACGACGGCCTCGGCGCTCGAATGATCGGTTCGGTAGACCTCGACGCGCAGGCGCACGTAGCACCGCTTGCGTCGCGCATAGAGGCGCCAAGCGCCGAACAACAGTGTCGCCGCCGTGACACTCAGCAGGAGGATCAGCGGCACCGCTGCCGGCGCACCCTTGATTGCTGGTGCCCAACGCCAGGTCCCACGTACCGCGCTGCTCAACATGCTCGTCAGGGATAAAGCCGCGCCGCCCAAAACGCTTTCCGGCGGTGCCCCCCGCAGGGCCTTGCCCGGACCACCGTGCAAAAGCCAGGCGATCAGGGCGACGCCCACGAACACCGCCGATAGACCAAGCAGTCGCCACAGCAAGAAGCGGAGCACCGTGCTTAACCATCCGACCCGGATCCAGGAGCGGGACACCCACCAATCAATCACTCGCGACAGGGCCGGTGCGATCGCTGGATCAGGCTGTAGGCCGACCTGCTAGGACTTGACGGCCGAGAGACGCAAAGACGGAGAGCCGGAGAGCCACCATGTTCCGGCGCGGGGGGCAAACCGCAATCTAATTCGAATCTGAGTCCACGACGGTGATGCATCCTCAAGCTCTGCTCGGCGGATAGCGAGACAAGCACAGATGAAAATGTCCGACGTAGAGCTACGGCCCACCATCGTTACGGCCGGCATTATTCAGCGCCTGCGCCTTATGGCCGCGCTGTCGCTCCTCGCCGCGTTCGCAGGCTTGATCACCGCCGCGGCCGGCGCGAGCGCGGCAACGATGACATTCGGCAGCCCGCTCGCGGTGCCCGCCACTAAGAGCACCGCCAACGACTTGAACTACAGCGGCAGCAACGTGGCCCTGCCGGGATCGACCTTCCACATCGCCCACGATGGCGCCGACACTGCACTCTGGAACGTCCGGCTGCCGGGCTCCGACCCAAGCGCGCCGGCGTCCGGGCAGGTCCTCAGCGTGAGCCTCGAGGGATGCGCACAGTCGAACGGGCCGGCGCCGCTCACGCAGATCCACTTCCAAGACCTCAAGCCCCAATCCGACGGCGCCGTCCAGGTCAACGTGACGAGTCAGTCATTCGAAATTCCTGTCTGTGGTCAGGGCGCCAGCGGCAGCACGATCACCACCTATCAGCCGACGAACTTCTGCGTTACGGGAGGCGACTATGTCGACTTCAACGACGAGGGCGGGTTCGTTCCCAACCCCACAGGACCGCCGCCGTATCCGGCCGGAGTTCCCTACATGGTCATCGGCTCGGCGCCCGGTGCTGACATGGACTCTTTCATCCGCAACGGTGGTGTCAATAACGGCGCGACCTTCTCACCCGGGGAAACCAGCTATCACGACGGCTTCGCCGCGAACTCCGGCGAGGAATTGATGCTCCAGGCCACGCTCGCCACCGGCGCGGAGGCCTCGCCTCTCTGTCCTGGAGGGACCAAGGGGGTCTCCGACCGCAAGCCGCCTCGGCCTCATCCAGTCTTTGCGGTGGTAACTCTGCCTTATCCCCAGCTCGACGGCGTGAACTCCCACGGGATCGTCGAGGTGGCCGCGTTCTGCCACTCAGCCACTCTCTGCGACGGAGCATTGACGCTCCGCTCACACCTGCACAATAGCCCGGGCTCGGACTCCGTGTGGCTAGGCCAGGCGACATTCTCGCTGCTACCTCACCGTACTGGCAAGGTCAGCGTCCATCTCAGCTCAGTGGCGCAGCGTCTGGTGCGCAAGACGAGAGGCCGCCTGGAGGTCGAAGTCGCGCTGAGGAGCGGCCTGGCCGCGAACGCCGGCACGCTCAAAGCGGCGATCGCCCTGCAGGGCGGAAACAAGCCTTGATCGCTGCATAGGATCTGTTTATCGCGGCCGGGTGGCCCGCTCGACCTGCATGCCGCGCTCGGTAAGATGCCACGCGTTGGAGGCGCCGTGCTCCTGGCCTTCGCCGGTGTTTTCGACCAATTTCAAGCGCGCCAGGCGGGTCAGGAGCTTTGAAATCTGGCCTTGATCGGCGATTCCCGACCCTTCAGCGATCTCACGATTGCTAGCGCCGGGATGCTCTGCGATGACCATGAGTACGCGTACCGTTCGGTAGGTCAGACGCATTTGCAGGCCCTCGAGCGGATCTCTGCTCCGAGTGCGCACCGGCTCGCGTCCGTCCTTTCGGGTGTCCAATCTCGGCCTGCCCAGTTCCTTATTTGCCGCCCTGGTTCCAAGGTAGGGGAGCACGATCATGCTCATCAACGGGTTGAGCAGATTCGTGAGCGGCTCACCGTCCTGTTCGAGCAAGCGTGTATGGAGGACGGCAAAGACAGCCCCGACGACGCCTTCGGCGGTGACGTCGGGAGGTTCCCGGCCGGCGTTGGTGACCGCGCGTCCCTGGTCGATGACGCCGGCCAGCGCCTCCAGGACCTGCGCCCGCCGTTCCAGCACCCTTGTGCCGGCCCCGAGGGCCTCGACCACGCAGAGCCTTGCGAGACCGGGCTCGTCGTCGAGGAACATGAGCAATCTCATCAGGCCGGCGCGGACGCCATCACGCCAGCCCTGCTCGTGCGCATACACATCTCGGGCAAGCACGCTCGCCTGGTCGATAGCTCGGTCGAAGGCCGCCAGAAAGCAGTCCTCTCGGTCGGAGAAAACGTCGTAGAAGGTCTTGCGCGAGACCTTGGCGCGACCGATGACCTGCGCAACGGTCATGCGCGCGTAGCCCACCTCCTCGACTGCTTCCACGGCCGCAGCGAGCATTCGGCTGCGCTGAATCTCCGTAACCTGTCCGCGCGGTAGTCCATTCGGACCGGGCCGCAACTGCGGGATCCCCCTACCAGTCTGATCGATAGAAGCCATGTTTTTCCTGCCTAATCGTCCTGTTCGACTATGAAAAAATCGTTCCCGCCTGCTGCGGATACGGCGCCCGATGGGACTTGACGCTCGAGCGGGCCGGGGCCGCTCGGACGTACACAAGAGGTTCATAGGTCGAGGCGCACAAGTCGAGACGCGTCTCCTACTTTTTTTCTGCTTGTTCGAATGCTGATAAGCGGCTCCCAGACACGCGGTACGGGGCCGGGGGGCGGGCAGTAACCAAACAAGTATTTGGTTATGCTAGGCTGCGTAGCCAAATGAGCGTTTGGTTTTTATGGGCACTTTTGTAAGGCAGCGCGAGGGACATGAGACGGGGCGGCGCCGCCTGCCGGCGCGTGAGCGGCGGAATCGGATTCTGCAAGGAGCGATGCGAGTATTTGCCGAGCGCGGCTACGCGGACGCCTCGATGACCGAGATCGCTCGCTCGGGCGGTGTCACAGCCGCTGTGATCTACGATCATTTCTCTTCCAAGCAAGATCTGCACGGCGCGCTCCTCGAAGAGCAGACGGACGCCCTTCTGGCATATGTCGGAAGCGCTCTCGCGAGCTCCGGCACCGAGCCGGAGCAGCGCATGAGGGCCGCGCTGAACGCCTTTTTCGGGTTCGTCCAGGCCCACCCGTTCGCCTGGCGCATAATCTTCCGTGACCCTCCCGCCGACCCGGAGATTGCCGCAATCCATACGCGTATCCACGCACGGGCCACTCAGAGCATCATCATGTTCCTCGACGCCGCCGTACCGCACTTTCGCCGTGAAGACGCGGCCCACGAGCGGCGACTCGAGATGTTCGCGCAGATGCTGAAGATGTCGCTCAACGGCATGGCGGCATGGTGGTATGAGCACCCCGCGGCCACCCGCGAGGAGCTTGTCGAGCGGTCGCTCGACTTCTGCTGGAGCGGCCTCGGACGTCTCGCCATGGCTACGGAGGAGACCTCTACGGATGACCGCAGGAGCGAACACGGCGAAGGCCGGAGCGCCTGACATGTCCGCAGCGAGTCGCATGGCCATGGGGGCGCCCCTGCCGTTCATTGATGAACACTCGGTGATCGTCGCGGCGGGCACCGAGAGCGTGTGGATCGCCCTGAGCCGAGTGGTCGATCGCAGCTTCTCTGGTACCGGCAAGGCTCTGTTCGCACATGTGCTGGGCTGCGCCGATCTGTCGAGCAGCGACGAGGATACGCTCGCCCGGGGGGCAACCAGGCCGGGATTCCATGTGAGCGCGGCGATTCCGGGGCGAGAGCTGTCACTCGAGGGGAGGCACCGCTTCTCGCGTTATGCGCTCAGCTTCCACATCCAGGAACTCGACAGTGATCGCACTCGTTTGAGCGCCGAGACGCGCGCCCGGTTTCCTGGTCTGCATGGACGCAGTTACCGAGCGCTCATCATCGGCACCGGCGGGCATGTGCTCGTGGTCCACCATATGCTCGCAGCCGTCAAGCGCGCGGCCGAGCGCTCGCGATGAGAGGCAGTGAGCCTCCTCTAGAGGCTATGCCCTGGCTCAGTACCGCTATCTGGGCTCGAGCGATTGCCCCTAACCTGGAGGCGAGATCCCGACCGCGAGGAAATCCGCACGAACGCGTGATGTACGTTCGGTGAACTTGTGAGAAGCAGCCAACATCCGGAGCAAAGCAGCAACGCCCCTGTAAGGGCGGAGCGCAAGCAAGTACCGCTACCGGGATTCGAAAGGCGTGAGCGGCTATGCCAGATCACCAATGCTAGAGCCAAATCTGGCTCTAGCGCAAGCGAAACGCGCTGCTCGCCAATCCGGTTGAATCCGGTTGAATCCGGCTAGATCGGGACACGACTGGCCCAAGACTGGCCCAAGCGAACATCAGCCCGCGCCCTCCAGATAGGCGTCCAATTGCGCGCCAATCTTCGCACGCGACCCCTCGAACAAGTGCGTGTAGATGCTCTTGGTCGTGCGCGGGTCCGAGTGCCCGATCACGTCCGCGAGCTCCAGATCGTTGACGCCAGCGGCCACCAGATAGCTCGCCGTCGAATGGCGCCCCTCGTGCAGCGTCAGCGGCGTCATCGCATCCTCGCGCGCCTTGATCCACAACATCGCCAGCTTCGCTTCGGGGTCGTCCTTGCCCGCGGGGTTGGCGACCTGTTTCCATCCCCACGCCTTGAGAGCCCGCGCACGCACCGTCGAGGCGACGAACGGTAGTGTGGCCGTGCGACCGAACATCAGATCGGTCATAGGACACCACCTACAGCCTCAGCGCGATCGTCGAGCCATTTCTGCAACTCCGTGACTGGGACCAACTTCCGACGACCGAGGCGCACAAGCCGGATTTCCGGTTCGATGGTCTTCCAGGTATCCCAACTGATCCCGAGTGCGGCGCACGCCTGCTCGATCGACAAGGCGAGCGCTGGTGTTGGTGGCTTTGTAGTGGCGCTCACGACGGCATCTCAACATCAGCGGTGAGAGCATTAGCTGGTCGAACATGACGTGCACCGAGTGTCAGATCGAGATCAGTCGTGCCAAAACTCTGTACCTGGCACGACCGTATATCGGGAGGGGTGCATTTTGGCTCTACGATGCTGGCTTGCGCAGTTGTGCCAGTTGCAGTTGTGCCAATCGTGCCATCTAGGTTTGGCACAACTATGAGGCGCCACTCTGAGACGGCCGGGAAACCCTCCCTACGATCCTCGACGCCGAGGTGAACGCGCGCACGTTGAAGCGTTCTCTCGGCGATCCCGGCGGACTTCGCTCGTGCCTTGATCTCGGCTGCCTTACACCACGCTCCGTCTGCCAGCTCATCTGCGAGCCAGTCGGCGGCGATCTCGCGATCTGATCGCTCGTCCTCACTGCGGGTAGAGAGCAGATCGTCGGCGTGCGTGTCACAGTCACCCACGATTGTCAGGCGCGACGTTTCGATGATGCCGGCCTCGTCGTCGATCCCGCGCGGCTCGATGCGGCAGGTGAGCGATGGCGCCTCGGCTGCGAGGTTGCACGCAGCGTGGGCGAGTACACGGTCAGGCGAGTTGTCCTCGGCATCGGGAGCCTTGCCGAACACGAGCACAGAGCGCGCTGCCGCTGTCAGTCCGCGGCGAGCCGAGGACGCGAGTTAGCGAATCGCCGGTTGCGGCCTTGTTGAAATGGGCGACCAGCAACAATGCGGCGTTCTCCTTCTCGGCGAGCTGGGCGAGCGAAGCGATCGCGCGCCTAATGTCCTGGTCACGGTGGGAGTTGATCTCCGCGCCGAGCGACGCGGAGAACGGATCGACGATCACGAGTCGACATTGGTGCTCGCTGACGATCGCGCCGATTGCGTCTACGTCGTCGGGCAGGCTCACCAGATCGCGCACGCCCTCGCGTTCCGCCGAGGCCTGGTAGATGCGCGCCGGATCGGCGCCAGCGGCCAGCAGGCGAGGCTTGACGGTGCTGGACGCGCTGTCCTCGTAGGACAGCATGAGCACACTTGATGGCTGACCGTGGAGATCGCCAGCGAGCGTGCCGCGAGAGATGCCCGCGGCGAGCGCGACGGTCAGCATCGACTTCTCGAGTTTTTCACGGCCGACAAGCAACGTCGGAGCGCGAAGAGGGATGCGACCCAGCCCACAGCCAGTGCGTGCGCTCCGTGCGGATGCTCGAGAAGCTCTCAGCGACGATGGAACGTCCGCTCGATACCGCGGTCGCCTGTGGCGAAAGCGCGGCCGCGAGGTGATCGGCAATCTCGCCCGAATCACAGCCGCGACGGCATGAAAGCTGAGCAGGACGATCGCGAGCGGACTCGCGCACTTCGAGTTCGAGGTGACCATCGGTGTAGAGCACACAGAGAGGGCACACCGCACGCCACAGACCATCTTGTTGGCGCAGATCGGCCTCGTAACGGAGGGATAGCTCCCTGCAGGCCATGAGCACTTGGTCGGCGGTCAAGGTCGACGTCATCGCCGCGCCCGATCCTTGTGCCAGTCGATCGCCTTGACCTCGGCAAGCCTGATCGTGCGCTCTCGCGTCGCATAGAACCGCTCGCCGCTCAGATCGCGAATACGAAGCCGGCCGGTGAACATGACCTGCCCCGATGCAAGCTCCACGCGATCAGCGACATAGACACGCCCATCCTTCAGCGTGATCGTCGCGCGTCTAGGGGTGCTGGTAGCCTGCATCATGGTCGCCCTGAACGACCTTCTGCAACGCCTCGGTGTCCGCGGGGCGTTGCTCGTTGAGGAGGGATCGATTAGCACAAGCACGTCCTCGCGCCTGTAGCGCGACAGGCGCTGACCGATCTTCACCCGCCGTAGCCGGCCGTCGGCGGCGTAGCGGTTGACGGTTCTCGGCGTTACGCGCAGCAGCTCGGCTACCTCCTGTGGCGTGAGCAGGGACGGCATCCGAACAAAAGGGGACACTTGTGCCTCCGTGAGCGCTGTTTCTGACATGTCCGCATCGTGCCCGGTCCCGAGTGGGACATCTGTTATGGCTATTCCCGCCGTTGCAGATACCCCACGAGCACTGCAGCCGCTGCCACCGTGGTGGGTGGCGCACGAGCTTCGCCGCGACTTGATCGCGCGCCCGAACCTAATCCGGGCTGTGCGCTGGATCGCCGAGGCGCGCACTCTGGCGCACCGTGACTGGCGGGCAGGGATCGTCGAGAGCCAAATCGCCGGGGCGTTCGGCCGGCTGGAGCTCCTGCGCCTCGGCGAGGTCATTGCCGAGTTGACCAGAAAACGCATCTGGGGCGGTGTCGTGCCGGCACCGCCCAGCCACCTGCTCGAGACGAGTGCGCCGACTGTCCCGCGCGGCCGGGTCGCACTCGCGGCCGCGGCGCTCGATCTGCGATTGCTGGCGGTGCTCCCCGCAACGCCATCATCCAGCTCGGACGATCCGCCAGACAAGAGACTCGCAGCAGCCACCAACTACTCCCGAGAGCTAATACGTCAGGCAATCCGCGCTACGCGCCTGGCGATCAGCACCGAGGCACCGAGAACTCGACATCCCAGGCGGCGAACTCCAACTGGCTCAGCCTCTAGTGAGCGCGCCACCCAGCGGCGCCGAGACGCCGCCGCCGCGCGGAAGAGGCATCAGCGCGCCGGGGTGCGTCCTGTACTCCTCCGCGCTGATGGCCTGTCGGCGTGGGACCGTGCTACCGACGAGCAGCGAGCGGCGGCGGTCGAACGAGAGGAGCTGCGCCACAGGCTCTACGCCGAGCGAGACGCCCAGTTCGCAGTCGGGGAGGGTGATTGGGGGCCTCGTACGCTCGCGATCGACGCGCACGTGATGGACTGGGCGCCGAGCGAGCTTTACCCCGACAGTCCCGAACTGGCGGAGATCGAACGACAGCTACGGATCATCAAGGATTGATCCCGTCAGAGAAGATCGCGCTCGGAGAAGCCTTGGAGGCGTTGAAGCGGCCCCTGATTCAAAGGGGTAGGCAGAGCGACCGATGAACGTTATGCTTCAAGTATCGCTCGGCCGGCCCCCGGAAGAGGGGTAGCGGGCTGAGCGCCATCGGACCGTCCTTTGGGCGGTCCGATGCATTTGCAGTCCGAATGGCAGAATATCTCCCCCTACTATGGGCCGCTTAAAGAACGAAGACTACGTCGCATTCCTCGACGAGTCGGGAGAAGACGGTCTCCAGGTGGTGGCTGGCGTTCTGCTCCCGGCGCGCTGGCTTCGATCCGCGGAGAGGCGATGGCGCGATTTCGTTGCGGCGAGTCTGGACAATAGATCTGGTCGAACAGAGCTTAAGGGCCGCGAGCTTGTGAAGGGACAAGGCGCCTCGCTGCACGCGCAGACTGTCTTGGGTCGAAACGGCGTGCATATGAGTGCGCGCGCCGCTGGCCGTCGCCTCTATCGCGACGCGCTCGAGCACACGGCCGGCTTCATGGAACTTCGAGTGCTAACAGTGGGGCTCCAGACAGCCCATGCGGTCGACGTCTACCGCCTATGGTTCTGGATGGTGTATGCGCTGCTCGTGGAGACGAGCAGCGGCCCACGTCCGAGACTCCCGATGACCGTCATCGACGGAGAGGACTACGCGTTTCGCGGCGCACATGACCTCGTCGCTCATCGTTTCTACAGCCATTTCCCGCGGCTCACGCCGTACGTAAGGAAAGGCAAACCGTGGTTCGTCGGTGGATCGGCGCTGCAAGACAGCCGCCATCATCCCTTCATTCAGATGGCCGACTTGATTGCGGGTGCTGGCCGGCACGCGATCGCGGGACGCAAGCCATATGCCGACTGGTACGAGAAGCACCTTCTCGAGCACGCACGAACCCACGGGCGCGGGAACATCGATGTATCCGCCCACGCGCTCGCACAACTCAAGCGACGATCACGGAAAGACGCATGCAAAAGCGGCTGGCCGGCCGCGATACTCGTACCGTAGGGCGCGGCACTGGCCCAAATCCTGGCCCAAGCAGCGCTCAAAACGCAAAATGCCCCGCAAACACGGGGCATAAGCAAGTACCGCTACCGGGATTCGAACCCGGGTTTCCGCCATGAGAGGGCGGCGTCCTAGTCCCCTGGACGATAGCGGCGCGCAATTGGCTGGGTCGAGGCTAGCAAAGCGCTCGCGACGAGTCCGCCTTGGATCTCGACCGCCGGCGAGACAACTTTAGGTAGGCGTTTCGGCAGCCCGGCCCGCCTTTCGGCGGTGCGATATCTTCGCTCACTCACCGACACGCGGATGTGGCGGAATTGGTAGACGCGCACGGTTCAGGTCCGTGTCTGGGAGACCAGGTGGAGGTTCGAGTCCTCTCATCCGCATTTTCCTCAAGCAGGTTCGGAGACCACCAGCCGCAGCGCCCCATCAAAGCTTTCCTGCCCGCGCAGATGCCCGTGCGCCGCATCCCACGCACCGCTGTCAAGCGCAGCAGCGAGCCGCTCGACCATACGTCGCTCGACCCCGGGCTCGAGCAGGGCCCACATCGACTGGGCGCCGCGCACCGCCGGGTCGAGCAGCTGCTCGGGGCGCCGCCAGAACGCCTCGAAGAAACCGTCGGCACAATCGCCGGGCGTTGGGATTCGCTCCACGCGTGTACGCCCGCCGAGGACGGCGGCGACGTGATCGGCGGCTGGGAACCGCGGCCTCTCCTTCATGAGGCCCTCCGCGAGGAACTCCTGCTGCCACACCGGCAGGGAGTCGAGCTCGAACGTGAAGATCACTACCGGCCCGCGAGATACTCGGCGCAACTCGGTCAGGCCGGTCTCGACAGGGCGCCAGTGATGAATCGTCACGCACGCCATCGCCGCGTCCACGGCGCCGTCGTCGAACGGCAGCGACTCCGCGTGCGCGGCGATCGCGGGCGCGGCGCCGGCCGGGCGTTGGGCGCGCATCGTTGCGCTTGGCTCCACCGCGAGCACCCACCGATCGACCGGCTCGTAGGACCCCGTGCCGGCGCCCACGTTCAGCACGGTTCGCGCATCGCCGAGCGCCTCATGAACGCGCGCGGCGATGCGCGGATCCGGACGTCGATGTCGGGCGTAAGTGCGACCGTGCAGCTCGTAGTCGACCAGAGCAGTCATTCGGCGACCCTATACGCATCGTGCGGTCGTAAGCACAACCGGCCGAAACCAGGTACTGAGCTCGCTATGCAGCCGCACCGGATCGCGTGTCGACGCGCGGGCGGCCGGGCGAGGAGCACCGGCAACACCCGCCTCCCTGCCCAGACGCCTTCACCGGCGCACTCACGACACCCGCACACGCTGTTCGAGCGTGCCGTCCTGTAGGCGCCCACGTAGAACCTTCTTGTCGAACTTGCCGACGCTCGTCTTTGGCACCTCGGCGACGAACGCGAACTCATCGGGCAGCCACCATTTGGCGACCCGCCCGCGCAAATGCTCGACCAGTTCCTCGGCGCTCGTGGCGGCGCCCTCGCGAAGGACAACACAGCACAACGGGCGCTCGGCCCAGCGCTCGTCGGGCTTGGCGATCACTGCCGCCTCGATCACGTCCGGGTGGGCCATCACCTCGTTCTTGAGCTCCACCGAGGAGATCCACTCGCCGCCGGACTTGATCACGTCCTTGGCTCGATCCGTGATCTGCACGAAACCGCGCTCGTCGACCGCCGCGATGTCCCCCGTGCGCAGCCAGCCCGAGTCGAACTTCTGCTCGCCCGATTCGTCGTGGAAGTAGGAGGAGGCGATCCACGGCCCGCGCACCTCGATCTCGCCGGTGGACTCTCCGTCCCAGGCGACCTCCTCGCCGCCGTCTCCGACCAGCCTCAGCTCCACCCATGGCAGCGGCCTGCCCTGACGGGCGCGATCCTCCCAGTAGGCATCGTCGTGCTCGCCAGTCTCCTGCGGGCGCGCGTACGTGGCCATCGGGCTCGTCTCGGTCATCCCCCACGCCTGGAAGATGCGCACGCCGTGGCGCTCTTCGAAGTCCTTCATCAGCTGCTTCGGCACCGCCGAGCCGCCGCAGGCGGCGTTCGACAGCGAGGACAGGTCGATCTCGGGGTGCGCGTCGGCGTAGCGCAGGAGGTCGGCGAAGATCGTCGGCACGCACCCCATCAGCGTCGGGCGCTCCTGCGCGATCAGCTGCGCGAGCGGCTCGGCCCCGAGGTTGCGATCGGGCAGGATCAGGTCGGAGCCGGCGAGCGCCGCGCCGTAGGGAAGACCCCAGGCGTTGGCGTGGAACATCGGCACGACCGCCAGTACGCGATCGACGCGCGAGAGGCCGATCGCGTCCTTCATCAGCGTGGCGGTGGAGTGCAGGCTGATCGAGCGGTGCGAGTACAGCACGCCCTTCGGGTTGCCGGTCGTACCGCTCGTGTAGCAGAGCGCCGCGGCCTGGCGCTCGTCCACCTCGGGGTAGTCGAACTCGCCTGGACCGGCGTCTTGCAGCAGCTCCTCGTAGCGCAGCGCGTCCGGTAGAGAGCCTGTGTCGCCGCCGCCCATGACAATGTAGTGGGCGACAGACTCAAAGCTCGGCGCGAGTTTCTCAAGCAGCGGCACGAGCGAGTCGTCGACGAAGATCGCCTTGTCCTCGGCATGGTTGACGATATAGGTGAGCTGCTCCTCGAACAGGCGGATGTTGAGCGTGTGCAGCACGGCGCCCACGCACGGGATCGCGAAATACAGCTCGAAGTGGCGCTGGTTGTTCCAGGCGAACGTCGCCACCCTGTCACCGGGCTCTACGCCGAGCCGCCCGAGCGCACGGGCGAGACGGTCGACGCGCTCGGAGACCTCGCCGAAGGTGGCGCGTTCGACCGCGCCCGCGGAGCCCAGCGTCACGACTTCGGCCCCCGGATGGCAAGAGCGCATGCGCCGGCGCACGTGGTGCAGGCTCAACGGAAAGTCGTCCTGCATCAACCCCATGACCTGCGTCATCGCACCGCCCTCCCGACCTCGTCCTCGCTCGGCGTCGATTCGTCCCTTGGTGTCGACTCGTTCCCTGGCACCGACCCGCTCCCCGGCCTCGAGGTGCTCAGCTCACTGTAGATCGTGCGCGTGCGCTGCGCGATGTCGTCCCAGTCGAAGCGCAGCACGTGCTCGGAGGCCTCCGCCACGAGCCGGTCGCGCAGCTCGCCGTCGACGAGCAGGCGCTCGATCATCACACCGAGATGCTCGGCGTCGCCGCCGTTGAAACGCAGCCCGACACGCTCGCCGGAGGGCACGACCTCACGCAGACCGCCCGTGTCCGCGACGATGCACGGACAGCCGGAGGCCATCGCCTCGAGCGCCACGAGCCCGAACGGCTCATAGATCGACGGCACCACGCACAGGTCGGCGATGCGGTAGAGCGAGTGCAGCGCGTCGTCGCCGATCCAGCCGAGAAAGACGCCATGCTCAGACAGCCCGAGCCGCTGTGCCTGCGCCTTCAGTTCCCTCTCGTGCGTGCCGCTGCCGGCCACCAGGAAGCGGACGTTCTCGACCCGCTCGATCACGCCGGGGAGCGCGTCGAGCGCGAGCTGAAAACCCTTCTCATAGACGAGCCGCCCCACCAGCAGCACGAGCTTTTCGTGCGGCGCGGCGAACTCCGCGCGCAGCGCCTTCAAATCGCCGACCGGACGTAGATCGCGTGGGTCGATCCCGTTGGGGATCACCGCCACCCGCCGCTCGTCAATGTCGAAGATATCGGCGACGTGCCCGCGCATGTAGTAGGAGCAGACGATCACCGAGTCCGCGCGCGCGGACATCCAACGCTCGACGGAATGGATGTGCGCTTGGGGCTCGTCCTGCACCCACCCCTGGTGGCGTCCGTGCTCGGTCGCGTGAATCGTCGTGACGTACGGTACCCCGAGCCGGTCGGCAAGCGCCGCCGAGGCGTGCGCGACGAGCCAGTCGTGGCCGTGAACGAGGTCGTAGGGGCGCGCCGCCGCCAGCGCCTCGCCCGCGGCGAGCATGTCCTCGTTCATCCGCTCGACCCACGCCACGAAGCGGTCGAGGTCGCGAGGCCAGCCAGGCTCACGCACGCGGTGCACGGTCACCCCGCCACGGCTCTCCGCACCAAGCGACTCGCCGATCCCGCGTGTCAGCACGTCCACCACGGCGCCCTGACGGACGAGCGCCTCGGCGAGCTTGCGCACGTGCCGGGCAAGCCCACCCTCGATCACCGGCGGGTACTCCCAGGAGAGGAGCAGCACGTGATTGCTCATCGCTGGACCCTATCTGCCCAGGCCTCGAAGTCGCCCACCCGTGCCGTCCTCAGACGCTGAGCAGCCCGAGCTCGTCTAGGCGGTACGTGGCGCGCGCGGCGTGGACCACGTCCTGCTCCACGCGCAGAACACCGTCTCGCTCGAGGTCCTCGAGCGCCCGCTCGAACGCAGGCGCCTGCGCATCCAGCTCGGCCGCCAGCTGCTGGCTCGACCACCCTTGCTCGCGGTCGTCGCGCAGCAGTTGCAGGACGATCGCCCGTTCGAGCCTTGCGCCGGTCATGGCCCGCGGTTCCTTCGACTCTGTGTGCATGAGAGCTACTCCTTCTCGTGGGGGCCTCCGATCGCCCACGCGCGCCGGGCCCCCCGTTTTCAGTCGTCACGACCATACACACAGCTTGGAACGGCTCAGCTCCTCGAGGCGCGGAATCGGCCGCGGGACGCTCCTGCTATGAGCGTAGGACTGGCGTTCTTGACTTCGAGAATGCTTCGCGCAGACTCGCTGGGTAACGTAGGAATCGTGGCATTGATCGAAGTGAGCCGCCCCCTCGGTCGCGAGCTGCGGCGCCTGCTCCCCTCGCGCCCTTTCCATATTCGCTTCTGGGACGGTGTCACGGTCCCGGCGACCGTCGAGGACGGCGCGCCGACGTTCTTCGTACGAGCGCCTTCGGCACTCGCACACTTCATACGAGCGCCCGGATCGCTGGGCCTCGGCCGCGCCTACGTCGACGGCTCCTTGGCGGTGGACGACCTGGAGAGGGCCTTCGTCGTCGTCGACACCTGGCGGCCGCCGGCAATCGGCACGCCCGACCGCGCCCGCCTGGCGCTCGCGCTCGCGCTCGCGGCGGCGCCCGGCGGGCTGCCGCGACGCCCGAGCCTCGAGCTGCTGCTGAGCGGCGAGCGCCACAGCCCGAAGCGCGACGCGGCGGCGATTCGCTACCACTACGACGTCGGCAACGAGTTCTTTGCGCTGTTCCTCGACGAGACGATGACCTACAGCTGCGCGATCTTCTCGCGTGGCGCACAAACGCTTGAGGAGGCGCAGCAGGCGAAACTAGAGCTCGTGGCGGGCAAGCTCCGGCTGGAGCCCGGCATGCGGCTGCTCGACGTCGGCTGCGGGTGGGGCAGCTTCGCGATCCACGCCGCCCGTGCCCACGGCGTGACGGTCACCGGCATCACGCTCTCTCCGTCTCAGGCCGAGCTCGCGCGCGAGCGGGTGCGCGCGGCGGGCCTCGAGGGGCAGGTGGAGATCCGCGTGCAGGACTATCGCGAACTGCCACACGAGTCGTTTGACGCGATCGCCAGCATCGGCATGTCCGAGCACGTCGGCGAGAGCCGCCTCGACCTTTACGCTCGCTCGCTGTTTCAGCTGCTGCGCCCCGGCGGGCAGTTGCTCAACCACGCGATCGCCGGGCTCGACCCCGACGACGATCCGCTGGAAGACCTGTTCTCGACGCGCTATGTGTTCCCCGACGGCGAGACGCCCCCACTTTCACGCGTCCAGCTCGCGTTTGAGCGCGCGGGCTTCCATACCGAGCATGTCGAGGGCTTCAGGGAGGATTACTCCACCACCCTGCGCCACTGGGCACAGCGGCTGGACGAGCATCTCGATCGCGCCGAGGAGCTCGCGGGCGCCGAGCGAACGCGGGTATGGCGCCTATATCTGCGCGCCGCGCGCCACGGCTTCGACGATGGCCTGACGGCCGTCTATCAGGTCCGCGCACGGAGACCGTGAGCCCGGGCGTCATCAAATTCGCACCCCCCGAGCGACCTGTGCCAGGCCGTCTGTCATACCCGCGGGCGCTGACCAGCCTTACAAGTCCTCTTACGATTGTCCGGCTGGCCAGCCAGCCGTCCAGGCGCTAGCATCCAGTCACCGTTTTTTGGGCAACGGCCAGGAGGTCTGGATGACGTCGGTTGGCAGCGATCTCGAGAACGTTCTTGTCACCGAGCGTGAGCACTGGGAAGACGGCACGCCGAACGAGCTGTTCGCCCAGCTGCGCAGTCAGTGTCCGGTGCACTGGACGGAGAGCATCACCGAGTTTCCCGAGGAGGCCGGCTACTGGTCGGTGACGACGGCCGAGGATGTCCGTGCGGTGAGCCGCGACTGGCGCACCTTCTCGTCCGAACTCGGCGGGGTGACAGCGGCGAACGTCGGCTTTCCGATCGAGCTCGCGCGCGCGATGTTCATCGGCATGGACCCGCCCAAGCACGATCGCGTCAAGGCGCTGTTCCAGGCGGGCTTTACGCCGAAGCGGATCGCCGCCCACGAGGACGCGATCCGCGCGATCACGGTCGGCGTGCTCGACCGGCTCGACACGTCACAAACCTGTGACCTGGTCAACGACGTCGCCCAACCTGTCGTCTCGCGCGTGATCGGCAGCTTCATGGGAATTCCACCCGAGGACGACGAGGTGTGGGCGCGGCTGATGAACTCGACGCTCGCCGCGGGCGACCCCGACCTCAACCCGCTTGGCGTGGAGGAGGGCATCGAGAAGAGCGTGGCGGAGATTTTCGAGCGCTGCCGGCGGCTGATCGCCGAGCGCAGGGAGGCCCCTACCGACGACCTCACGAGCGTGCTCGTGCACGGCGAGATCGATGGGGAGAAGCTCGAGGAACACGAGATCGTGATGGGCTTCTTCCTGCTCGTCGCCGCCGGCAACGACTCGACGAAGGCGACCTATTGCAGCGGCATGCACGCGCTGATGAAGAGCCCCGACCAGCTGCAACTGCTGCTTGACGACCCCTCCCTGATCCCCGGCGCGGTCGAGGAGTCGTTGCGCATGTTCCCCGCGTTCGCCCATTTCCGCCGCACCGCGACGTGCGATACCGAGCTGCACGGCAAGCAGATCAAAGAGGGCGAGAAGGTAGTGATGTGGTACGTCTCCTCAAACCGTGACGAGACGCGTTTTGAGGATCCCGACCGCTTCGACATCCGCCGCACGACCGAGCATCAGGCGTTCGGTGCGGGCGGGCGGCACTTCTGCCTTGGCACCGCGCTTGCCCGGCTGGAGCTGCGAATCCTGTTCGAAGAGACGCTAAAGCGCTTTCCCTCAATGCAGCCGGCGGCCGCGCCGACGGTCGTGGAGTCGGTGTTCCTCAACCAGCTGAAGACGCTGCCGGTCATGCTGACGCCGTAGAGAGAAGGCTTGCATTGAGTGGGAGACACGCGGGCGCGTTCCTTCGTCGATTCCTGTCGGCGCCGGCCACCACAGCCGCCGGTGCCAGTCTTGGGATACGCGACGGCCGTGTACCGCTAACGGCTGACGCCGGTAGGGGCCTCTCGCGTTCCTTTACGTCGTGAGCGAGGCTTCTCAGGCGGAGGCTCCCCTTGCACGGCGCGCAGATGCTGAAATGGCCGTCCGTCGCGCAGCTCGCGCACGACCGACTCGACCATCCCGTCGCTCTGCGCCCGGCGCCCGTCGGTGACCGCGCCGACGATCTCGCGCTTGCGCTGGATCAGGCGGGCCATCGTCTCGTCGATCGTCTCCGCCGCGAGCAGGTACCAGGCGGTGACGGCATCGCGCTGGCCGATGCGGTGACAACGATCCTCGGCCTGGTCGTGGATCGCGGGCGTCCACTTCGAGCTCGAGGAAGGCGACGTTCGAGGCGCGCGTGAGCGTGATGCCCTGGGCCGCCACGCGCGTGGCACAGACGATCAACGCAGGACCGGAGGGATCTTGAAAGGACGCAATCGACGTCTCGCGAGCGGCAAGCGAGTCACCGCCCAGCAGGTGTAGGGCGGCAGGGAAGCGCGCGAGCACCGCCTGCTGTACCTCGACGTGGCGCGCGAACACGACGAGCGCCTCGCCGGAGGCGAGGAAGGCTTCGATCCACGCCAGCGCCGCCGCGAGCTTGCCGCGCGCCGCCAGCCGCTGCAACGTGCCGAGCTGCGCGAGGCGCTTGGCCCGCAGCGTCGCCGCGATCCGCGCGTCGAGCTCTGAGAGGTCCAGCGGCTGGGTGCGCAGCCAGGCGATCACGTCGTGCTCGGCCAGCCGGTACTCGCGCTCGTTGTTGAGCGCGACCGGCACGACAACCTGACGCTTGGCGGGCAATTGGGGAAGAACTTCGGACTTCAGCCTGCGCACGAAGCAGCGCCGGCGCAGATGCCAGTGCAACCGCTCCTCGCTCAGCTCGCCGCGGAACTGGCGCGAGAAGCGCGCGCCCGAGCCGAAGTCCTCGAGCCGCCCGATTACACGCAGCTGCGCGATCAGCTCGTCGGCATGATTCAGCACCGGGGTCCCCGTCAGCGCGAGGCGCAGGCCGTCCGTGACAACCGCGTTCGCGAGGCGGCGCACCGCGTGCGTGCGCTTGGCTTGAGGGTTCTTGCAGTAGTGGGACTCGTCGACCACGAGCGCCCGCGGCCGGCGCCTGGCCAAAGCCTCGCGATGGGCGGCGACGATCTCGTAGTTGAGGATCGTGATATCGCCGCGCGGCGGCACCGCCGAGCGACCTTCGACGACCGCCACGCTGCGGTGCGCCAGCCAGCGCTCGGCCTCGCGCTGCCAGCCGAGCTTCATCGCTGCAGGGCAGACCACGATCGCCGGATAGGCGCCGTCGGCCTCGAGCGCGGCGAGCGCCTCGACGGTCTTGCCGAGCCCTTGCTCGTCGGCGAGAAACGTGCGCCGGGCCTGCAGCACGTAGCGCACGCCGGCCCACTGAAACGGCGCCAGCTCGCCGCCGAGCACGGCGGCGGTCGCGGCGATCGGCTCGGCGCTGTCGGCCCGCGAAGCGCGAATCGCCGCGGCGGCCTCGCGCTGCTGGGCGAGCAGCCCATCGAGCAGCTCCACCGCTGGACCGGAGACCTGGACGCGATGGCGCGCGATGAACGCGTCGAGCTGCTCGGCGAGAAACGGATCGAGCGGGACCGAGCGGCTGCCTGCCGCGCCCGGCAGCCGTTCGAATGCGGCGCCGACCTCCGGATCCCAGACGACCTCGAGCCGCAGCCGCTCGCCGTCGACGCCGTGCGCGAGCACGAGCCGGGCCGGGGGCGGCGTCTCGCCGAGCTCGACGATCGCAAGACAGCGCTCGGCGGCGGCGTCCAGGCGCGCGGAGCGCAGCCCGCGCAGCTCGCGGGCGGCGGTCTCGGTGAGTGCTATGAGCAGCTCGCCGTCGCGCTCGACCGCGCCTGCGCGTAGCGCCTCGGGCACGGTCCCCGCCCGCGTCTCGAGCACCCACCAGCCGCGACCGTCGTGGCTGGTCGTCCGAACGTGCCCGATCCATCGCCGCTCGATGCTCTCTAGCCAAGCGTCCACCCGCTCGTCGGTCGTCAGCTCGGGGAAGCGCTCGAGCACCTCGGCGACGTGCATTCCCGCCCAGTCGTCAGCCGGCGCCGACCACTCGCGCGTGTCCCAGTCGAAGCGCCGATTCGGGATCGTGCGTACAAGCGCGACGATGTGCGCGTCGTAGGGAAACGCGAGCACGACCATCTCCTCACCGGTGTCGCCCTGGCGCAGCTCGACGTTGGGGCGAGAGGAGACGAGCTTCATCGGCGTCTCACGCTAGCGCGCGAGGGGGATGCGAGCGGATGGTCTCGCCGGCCCGAGCGCGCGAGGAGTGGGATACCTGTAGGCAGGGTGGATGGTGGCAAGGCAGATGACGACAAGGGGAGATGACAAGGCCCGTGCCGGCGAGCGTTCCAGATCGCAGCTCTTCCCAGCCCCCGGGACGACGGACGATCCGTCCGTCGCATGCCACAGGATGCCGGGCTCTTTGACTCCTTCACCTTCCACATCCCTGCGCGCCTGGCAGCACCGTGCGCTCGAGCAGCTCGCCGGCTGGCGCGGAGGCCCGTTCCTGATCTCCGCGGCGCCAGGCGCGGGCAAGACGCGCCCGGCGCTCGAGCTGGCGCGCGGTCTGCTTGCGAGCAGCGCGGTCAGCCGGGTCGTGGTCCTCTGTCCGACGACGCCCCTCACCCGCCAGTGGGCGGACGCCGCGGCGACGCTCGGCGTGCAGCTGCAGCCCGACGCGAGTGGGCCACGCTCGTCGCGTGATTTCGACGGCGTCGCCGTGACGTATGCGCGCGTGGCGAACGACCCGCGCGGGTGGGCGGCGAAGGTCGCACGCGACACGCTCGTGATCGTCGACGAGGCCCATCACCTCGGCGAGGAGCTCGCTTGGGGCACGGGCTTTCAGCAGGCGTTCGCCTGCGCGCCGCGCTGGCTGCTGCTGTCGGGCACCCCGTTTCGCTCCGACGCCACACCGATCCCGGGCGTGCGCTACGACGGCGGCGGGCTGGCGGTGCCGGACGTCTCCTACACCTACGCCGAAGCCGTCGCCGATCGGATCTGCCGTCCCGTGGCGTTTGTAACGTTCGACGGCACGCTGTCCTGGCGCAGCGACGGTGACACGTTCGAGTCCTCGTTCGAGACGGTCCTCACGACGCGCGAGGCCGGCCGTCGCTACCGCACCGCGATCTCGACCGAGCTGCCGGACGGGCTGCCACGGATCCTGCGCGAGGCCGACGCCAAGCTGCGTGCGCTACGCGCCGAGGGCCATCGCGACGCGGGCGCGCTGGCGGTCGCCGCCGACGCGACCCACGCACGGCGAATCGCCAAGCTGCTGGGCGAGGTCACCGGCCGCGCACCCGTGGTCGTGCTGCATACGGAGACGCGCGCTGCGCACAAGCTGAGCGTCTTTCGCGACTCGCGCGAGCCGTGGATCGTCGCGGTCAACATGGTCTCCGAGGGCGTCGACATCCCCAGGCTGCGCGTCGGCGTGTATGCGACAGCGGCAAAAACGCCGCTGATCTTCCGCCAGATCGTCGGACGCTTCGTGCGCACCGTCCCCGGCCGCGCGCCCGACCCCAGCTGGCTGTATCTGCCGGCCGACCCCGCCCTGCGCGCTCACGCGGCGGAGGTCGAGACGGAGCTGCGCCATGTGCTGCGCCGCCCGGAGGACGCGCAAGAGGACTGGGAGGAGCCGCGCGAGGCGCGCCGCGTGAGCGAGGCGTCCGCGCCCGCCGAGTTCGTCCCGCTGAGCGCCGAGTTCGCTCCGCAGATGACGCTGTTCGGCTCGCCCGCCGCCGCTCCGCCGTCGCCCGTCGCGCGAGGCACGAGCCAACCGCCGCCCGAGCCTGTGCCGCGGGCGCGGTTCGAGCGTCGCTCAGACCTGCGCCAGGAGCGCAGCCGCCTCGTCGCCGAACTGCACCGGCGCGACGGGCGCAGCCACCGCGAGATCAACGCCTGGCTGAATCGCACGGTCGGCGTGGAGCGCGTGGACAGCGCCTCGATCGAGCAGCTCGAGCGCTCGGTCGCGGCGCTCATGCGCGAGCTCACCCGGCAAAGCGCCCGCACCGTGCGAACCTAATGTCTGGTGAACCCACGCTCCGTCGATCCCCAGCACAGAAGCTCTGTCGACCCCAGACGCGACAGCTCGGTCGACGGCGGGCCTCCGCGCTCGGTCGACGCCGGGCCTCGGCGCTCGGTCGACGGCGGGCCTCGGCGCTCGGTCGACGCCGGGCCTCGGCGCTCGGTCGACGCCGGGCCTCGGGCCTCTGCCAACTCTTCCGAGCTAGGGCCTCCCGCCGCTACCACTCGCAGCTGGCCGCTGAACGCGATCCGCTACGTGCTGCCGGCGGCGGTCGTGATCGGCGGCCTGGTCGTGATGGCGCTCGGCAGCGAAAACGACCTCGAGGGCGGCGCCGGCATCGTCAGCGCCGGGCTTGCGATCTACTTCCTCAACTGGCTGTTCCGTCTCGGCACGGCGGGCGATCGCGAGCGCGACACCGAGGAAGCGGCGCGCGACTACTTCGACCGTCACGGTCGCTGGCCCAGCTGAGCACACCCTTCGCATTTGGCATGCCTCCGCGTCGGAACTCCTCCTAGAGCCGACTGCTGTGGTCGCCGGCGCCGGCAGGGCTGGACGAAGGCACACGCACACGTGCCTCCCCCACTTCCACCTCTCGGCTACGCGGGGACCTCGGCCGGCGATACCTCCCCAGGTCGCACGTCCTCCAGCCGGTCGACCGCGGCGAGCGCGGGGAACAGGCGGCTCCAGCCGATCGCGATCGCGATCGTGAGCGCGCCGCCCGCGACCACGGCCGGGACGGCCCCGAGCAGGAACGCGGCGAGGCCGGACTCGAACGCGCCGAGCTGATTTGAAGCGCTGATGAACACCATCTCGACCGCCAGCACCCGTCCGCGCAGCCGGTCGGGCGTGGCTAGCGCGACGGTGGTGGCGCGGATGTTCATGCTGAACATGTCGACGAACCCGCTGACCGCGAGCGCGGCGAATGAGAGTGGGTAGGAGCGCGACAGGCCGAACACGACGATGCTCGCGCCAAACGCGCCCACGACGAGCAGCAGCGTGCGCCCGGCGCTCCTGCCCAGCGGCCGGCGCGTGAGCATGGCCGCGCCGATCAGCGCGCCGATCGCCGGTGCGCTGCGCAGCACCCCGAGGCCGGTCGGACCGACGCGCAGAATCGAGCGCGCAAACAGCGGCAGCAGCGCTACCGCGCCGCCGAACAGCACCGCGAACAGGTCGAGTAGGATCGCGCCGAGCAGGATCTGGGTGCGCCCGACGAAGCGAATCCCCTCGAGCACGCCCGCGATGCTCGGCACCGGCCGCTCAGGTGCGGCGACGTGCGCCGCCGGGCTGTGTCGCATCGCCGCGACACACCCCGCGGCGGCGAGGCACATGCCCGCCGCCACGGTGTAGACGACCGCCGGCGCAAACGGATAGAGCAGGCCGCCGAGTGCGGGGCCCACCACCTGCGCCGCCTGCGTCGCGATCGAGCGCAGCGTCATCGCGCTGCTCAGCAGCTCCCGCGGAACGAGCGTCGGCGGCAGCGCGCGCGCCGCGGGCGTTCCGAGTGAGGTCGCCACCCCGGCGCCGAACGCGAGCGCGAAGAACGGCCCCACGCTGCTCGTTCCCGAAGAGCTGACCACGACCAGGCCGACAGCCACCGCCGCGCTCAGCAGCAGCGAGACCCCCAGCACGAGCCGCCGCGGGAACCGGTCCGCGAGATGCCCCGCCGGCAATGCCAGCAGGAACATCGGCACGAACTCCGCGAGACCGATCCATCCGAGGTTCAACGCGGAGGGATGGTTTGAGTACACCTCCCACCCGATCGCCACCTCGAGCATCTGCACGCTCGTGCCCATGCCGATCAGCGCCAGCCAAAGCAGCGCAAAGTCGCGCTCTGCAAGCGCCGGTCCGAATCGCCTCACCTGCATATTCTCGCGTTTACGTCGCTCCCGCGCCGGCGGCGGCCGTAGCGCTCGAGGGGGTCTCTACGTGAAGGTGGCGCGGCCGCGTCAGCGGCCGCTGTGCTCGGCGTGTCCCGGTCCGCTTTCGAGGAAACTGCGCACGGCGCCCTGCAGATCCTCGGTCTCGAACAGCCCGCCTGCCTGCTCGGGCACGACCTCGTCCGCGGCGCGTGCGCCACCCGAGAGCGCTGCACGGACAATCCGCTTGGTGGCGGCATGCGCGCACGTCGGCCCCTCCGCCAGGCGCCGCGCGAACTCGTGCGCGGCCTCGCTGAAGCCGTCGTCGTCGAGCACGCGGTTGACGACATTCCAGCGCTCGAGCGTGCGCGCGTCGTACAGCTCGCCGGTCATCACCAGCTCGCGTGCGCGCGCCGGGCCGGCGCGCTCGGCCAGCCGCTGGGTACCGCCCATCGCGGGCGTCAATCCCACGACCGTCTCCACCAGCCCAAACCGCGCCGACTCGGCGGCGAGCAGCAGATCGCAGCCGAGCGACAGCTCGAACGCCGCTGTCAGACACAGGGCGTGCGCGGCGAACACGGTCGGATAGGGCAGCTCCTCCACACGGTGAATCACCGCCAGCAGCTCACGCCACAGCTCGGCGCCCTGCTCGGAGGTGAGGCCGTCGAACTCGTGCACGTCGACCCCGCCGCTGACGACCCGGCCTCGCGCCTGGATCAGCAGGCCGCGCGGCGCGTTGGCTTCAAGCTCGCCCACGGCCTGCTCGAGGCCGTCGAACACGGCGCGATCGAACAGGTTCACGGGCGGGTGCTCGAAGCGTGAGCACCACCAGCGGCCCGTCGCGTTCGATGCTCCATGGTTCGCTCATCGCGCGATGATTATCTCAGCGCGGGCAGCGCGTGTCACCGCGCGCCGCCACCTCGCGCGGCTCATTTCCCGCGCGGCGCTGTTGCTCGTGATTGAGCGCTTGCAGCCGCGGCGTCCAGGTAGTCGCCCAGACGGAGGTGCCCGGTGGGCGGACCGACCATGTCCGTGACACAGATCGCGCTCACGAACTTGATCACTCCGGCGCGACGCGCGTCGAATGGCCGCATCATCGCGGCGCCGGCGTTGAGCAGCCCGGGAGAGACGCGCACGATGCGCGACCTGCTGCCCGCTGCCTCGCGAGCGAGCTCGAGCTCCTCGCGCCGGGTCAACGTCTCCGGCCCGCCCACCTCGATCTCCCGCTGCTCGCCGGCCAGTGCATCCAAGCACGCCACCGCAAGATCGGCCTCATGAATCGGGTTGTCCTTCGCCGCTCCGCTTCCGATCAGCGTCGCCGGGCCGGGCGAGGTGACAAGGTCGAACAGCTCCAGATAAGCGGCGAAGAACCCGTTGGCGCGTACGACCGTGCCGCGGATCGGACTGTCCTTCAGCAGCTCGGCGAACTCCTCGTGCGCGTCGACGTATTCGAGGCCGCGCAGCCGCTGTGCGCCGAGGATCGAAACGTACATGAACTGTTCGACCCCGCCCCTGACCGCCGCTCGCAGCAGCCGGCGATTTCCCTCGAAGTCGACCGCGCGAAATCCACCCCGCTCGGGCAGCCGGCGGGTCGAGCACGACCGTCCGGCGACGGAGATCACCGTGCGCACACCCCGGCATGCGCCGTCCAGATCCCCGTCAGGATCGGTCAGGTCGGCGATTGCAAACTCCGCGCGCGTCCGTGGCAGCGCCCCCGTGCGAGCGGGGCTGCGAACAAGCGCGCGCACCGGCTCTGCGCGGTGGTCGAGCTCGGCGAGCAGGTGTCGCCCAAGTGTGCCGGTGGCGCCCGCGAGCAGAACCGTCATGCCGAGCAGGTTCGCGCACTCTCGGACTTGGCGCCAGGACCAATCACCGGGCCCTGCACGGGACCAGTGTCGGGGAATGCGCCGCTACGCTCGCATCGTGACCCCGAAGGAGCTCGCCAACCTCGCGCATCTGCGCCGCGCCCGCGATCTGATCGACCGCGAGTACGCGCGGCCGCTCGCCGTCGTCACGCTCGCCCGCGCCGCGCTGATGTCGAGCGCCCACTTCTCGCGGCAGTTCCGCGCCACGTACGGGGAGACGCCTTACGCGTATCTGATGACGCGGCGCATCGAGCGGGCGAAGGCGCTGCTGCGCCACGACGACATGTCGGTGACGGAGGTCTGCATCGCTGTCGGCTGCGCCTCGCTCGGCTCGTTCAGCGCCCGCTTCACCGAGCTGGTGGGCGAGACGCCGACGGCCTACCGAGCCCGTAATCACAGCGCGCTCGCGAGCGTTCCGGGCTGCGTCGCCAGGGACCTCACGCGCCCGAGCCGCGAGCCGAGCAGGAGGCAAGCCGAGCAGGATCTGAGAAACGCGCGGGTCGCCGGCTCGCTAGCGTTAAGAACATGAACCTCACTCTTTCCACATGCTTCGTCCTGGTCCATGACCCTGATCTCGCGCTGGCGTTCTACCGCGACACGCTCGGCCTCGAACTGCGCAACGACGTTGCTCGCGAAGACTTCCGCTGGATCACCGTCGGCGCCGCCTCTCAGCCGGGCGTCGCGATCGTCCTTACGAACTACCTGAACGGCAGCCCCGCCGACAGCGATGCGCTCGCCGCGCTGCTCGCCAAGGGCGCGCTGAACGGCGTTCACTTTCATACCGACGACCTCGACGCCGCCTTCGCCAAGCTGCAAGCCTCGGACGCGGAGATCGTACAGGAGCCCACCGATCAGCCGTGGGGCACACGCGACTGTGCGGTGCGCGACCCGTCCGGCAATATGGTGCGCATCGACCAGCCACCCGCCGCGTAATCGCGACGCGGGTGCCAAGAGCGGCCATTGCAGATGCTCGTGCGCTTGCAGCCCACGTGCTCTCGAGCGTGGCACTGCTTCATGATGACGCCGCCGACGCGACGACGAGGCCAGGCGCCGACACGCGGGCATTGAAGCGATCACGAAGGGCGCGTGCGGAAGGCCGGGTCTAGCGTCCCGATTCAAAAATTCGGTGGCGTTTCCCGGCGTCTGGAGGCGCCTGACGTCCGCCGCCATCGGCCCATGTGCTACCGGCACACCGCCCGATACCGTCGAACGTCAGATCACGCCCATCCATCCGGAAAACACTGACCGAATTTTTGAATCGAGACACTAGCGTCCCTTGCGGTGCCATCGTGCACCGGATCCTTGCCGGCGGACGCGATCTCACCCGCGTCTCGGAGTTCGTTGAGCACAAGTCGCACTGTCGCGGGACTTATGCCCGGGAGGGCCCGCTGGATGTCGCGTGTGCGGAATTCGAGGGGTGAGTGGCGCAGGATGTGCTCGCGGACGCGGTCCTGCTTGGAGCCGCTGTCGGTACCGACAGCGGCGACGCGCTGCTCGCGTCTCGGTAGCCGGCGAACTCCTTCTCGTTGCGGTTGCGAAAACGGGGGCTGCCCTCGGCGATCCGCTCGGCGCGGCCCTTTGCGACGGTGACGTTCTCGATCGCGTTCGAGGCCGTGATCGAGGCGATCCGGGCGTTCTCAGACAGTGCCCGCAGTAGCTGCGGTGGGGTGGGGGTGTCATCCGGCGGCATCGTGGGCGGTCATGCCCGAGATACTCCCGCGGCAATCAGCCCCATCGAAGGTCCCGCTTTTGCCCTGAATCTCTGATCCCAAGCCACTCTCCGCGCCCTGAGAGGCGCCCAGCGCCCACCAGCAAATCTATCTATCGGGGAGACAGGATTTGAACCTGCGACCGCCCGGCCCCCAGCCGGGTGCGCTACCAGACTGCGCCACTCCCCGCGATTGCCTGGATTCTAGGGGACCACCGAGCTGCGCAGCACCTGAAAGAGCAATACGAACACCAGTTCCCAGCAGACCGAAATCCCCGTGCGACGTAGTTTGTGCAAACTGTGCTTCGCAGACCTTTGCTTCGACCAGGCTCTGCGCGCGGGGGTAGCTCAATGGTAGAGCCTCGCCCTTCCAAGGCGATGATGCGAGTTCGATCCTCGTCCCCCGCTTCCAAAAAGCCGCACCCCTTACCCGGACCGCGCCCCTTTCCGAGTCTCCACCGGCACCTCCCCAGACTCCCCGGCCAGCCCGGGCGGGGGCCAGGGTCCGAACCAGTTGTCGCGCGCCCCATCGAGCGTGACTGTAGAACCATTGAACGCCGCTCCCAAGGACGAAGCAAGCAGCGCCACGAGCCAGGCATGCTCCGAGCCCTCGCCCAAACGCTGGAGCGGAACCGAGCGTGCCATCCCCGCGCGCAGCGCCGCCGGGTACTTTTCGAGCGCATCCGTCGCAAAATGACCGGCCGCGACCGCGGTGACGATCACGCCGGAACCGGCCCAGCGTGACGCGAGCTCTCGCGTGAGCGCCTCTACGGCGGCCCGAGCCGAGCCGGAGTGCGCCATGCCCGGCATCCCGTGATGGGGAGAGAGGGTCACGTTCACGATCGTGCCTCCGCCGGCGCCCGCCCTATCCGCGCCCGCGCCCGCGCTCTCGCCGTCCTGTGCGTCCCGATCCAGGCCCCCGCCCGTACCCGCCCCACCCATGCCGGCGCCCACACTCCTGTCCTCGCCGGCGTGTGCATCCCCACCGACGCGCTCGCCTGCAGGCGAGAACGCAAGCTCGAACGCCGCTTCGGCCATGTTGAGCATGCCGTCGACGTTCAGCCGCCAGACCGCGTGCCAGCCCTTGGCCGCGATTAGCTCGGCGGGACTGAAGAACTGCCCGCCGGCGTTGTTCACCAGCAGGTCCAACCGGCCGCGACGCTCGAGCACGCCGTCCACCAGGCGCCGCGCGTCGCCACGCGCGCGTACATCGCCGACGATCCAGTCCGCCTCGCCCCCGATCTCAAGGATCTCCGCGACCGCCTGCTCGAGCACGTCGGCGCGACGTCCGATGACGGTCACGGATGCGCCGCAGCGTGCGAGCTCGAGCGCGGTAGCCTTGCCCAGCCCGGTGCCACCGCCCGTGACGAGCGCCGTGCGGCCGCGCAAGATACCCGGCGCGAAGATCTCGGAGCTGCGGATGGACGGGCTCATCGCAGGCGATCATATGGCGCCGGCAGGCTGTGCCGATGCCGTCCGGCGGCGTATTTCGAACCGACGTGCAGCGCATTTCGGGCCCACCGGCAGCGTCCGGACCGGCCGGCAGCACGCCCCAGAGCGGACAGCAACACGCTCCGAACCGCCGGCTGCACGCGCCGGGCGTCCCCGCGCGTGTATCCGTCCCCCCTGCCGGCTAGGGTGCAAACCGTGTCGCACAGGCCCTTGGCCATCGTGTCCGTGCTCGCCGCCGGCGACTACCTGCTGTGGAACTGGTCGCTGAACGGCAACCATGACGTGCTGGCGCTCGTCTCGGGGCTGACGCTGCCGCCGCTGGCGATCGCGTGCATCTGGCTGTTCGCGCTCAGCGTCGTGCATCTGCTCGCGCGCACCGTCAACCGCTCGCGCCCGCCCGTGCGAGCCGTTCCCGACGTGCGTGTCTCGCAAGGAGCTCGCGAAGCCGCGGCGAGCGGCAACCTCGGCGATTTGGGACAAACCGAAGACGAAGAGCATGGCCGCATGGCGCCGGCCAAGGCCGCTTCCCGATCCAGCGGCGAGCTCGCCGCCTGAGAACATGAGCGGAGACGGCGGGCGAGCGCCGTGAGCGATCGCCCTCGCAGCGAGCTGCTCCGCTCCCGCCGTGTCCAGATCACCCTCGCGACAACGATCCTCGCGATCGCAGCGGTGGCGATCGCGGGCTACGAGTATGAGAGGCAGCGCACCGGCTCCATCTACCACCCGCACGCGCGGTTCATTTCCCAGCCGGCGCCGACGCTGCCTAAGAAAGGATCTGAACGCTTTGCATGGCCGCTGTACGGATATACGAAGAACCACACGCGCTTCTTCCCCGCTCCCGCGCGTGTGCACCCTCCGTTCAAGCGCCTGTGGGTGCAGAACAGCCACGCGCTACTCGAGTTCCCGCCGGTGATCTACGGCAACCGCATCTTTCAGCTCGCCGACGACGGGGTGCTGAGCGCGCTCGACAAGCAGACCGGGCAGGTCATCTGGACCAAGTCTCTCGGCCTACTATCCGCCTCCACCCCGGCCGTCACCTCGAACACGCTCTACGCAACCGTCCTCTCGACCGGCCACCCACGCCATCCGGGGCGCATCGTCGCATTGAACTCCGCTACAGGCGCAATCCGCTGGTTTCGCTCGCTGCCCAGCCCGAGCGAGTCCTCTCCCCTGGTGGACGACGGGCGCGTGTTCTTCGGCTCGCAGGGCGGCATGGTCTATGCGCTGCGGGCGAACAACGGGCACGTCCTCTGGACCTACCGCGCGGCCGGAGCCGTCAAGGCCAGCCCGAGCCTCTCTGGCGGGACTCTCTATTTCGGCGACTACTCCGGGCACGTGCAGGCGATCTCCGAGCAGACCGGACGGCGGCTGTGGGTGAGCGGCTCCGGCGGTGCGCTGCTCGGCAACGGCACGTTCTACTCGACCGCCGCGGTCGTCTACGGGCGCGTGTTCCTCGGCAACACCGACGGTCGCGTCTACGCGTATGATGCCGCCACTGGCGCGCTCGACTGGGCGGTGCAGACCGGCGACTACGTGTACGCGTCGCCGGCTGTAACGAACGCGCCCGGCCTCGGCCCCACCATCTATCTCGGCTCCTACGATGGCACGTTCTACGCGCTCAACGCCCGCTCGGGACAGATCAGCTGGAAGTACGACGCCCACGGGCGCATCTCCGGCTCGGCGACGATCGTCGGGCGTTATGTCTACTTTGCCGACCTCGGCGAGCACCGCACCTACGGCCTCGGCATCTCCACCGGCCGGGTCGCCTTCGAACTGGACACGGGCGCGTTCGACCCGGTGATCAGCGACGGGACGAACATCTACCTGACGGGCTATACAGCCTTATACGCCTTCGCTCCCCGGTAGAGGGGTCGTGGACGCAGCGCCGGACTTTCTCCTCCCTCGCTCGTACGCACAGCATGCTTCCCTCGGTGCGTGCGTATCCCTGCTTGGTCCACGACCCTCTCTACGGGCCGGTGCAAGCCGCCCGCCCGCCCGTGAAAGCGCCACTTAGCGAGAACCGCGCCGAGACGAGGAGCGTGCCCGGGGCGTGAGCTACCACTGACGTCCAGCCGCCGGGTGCCTGCTTCACGCAGCCCGCCCCGCGGATGAGGGTGAAGTAGGAGGTGTAGTGCACGCGCACGAGAAAGCTGCCGGACGCGGAGGCGTTCAGCGTGAACGAGTCGTGGCCGAGCACGGTCAGCCGTCCGGGGCCGGCGGCGAGCGGAGCGGGCGCACGCACCGCGTAGATCCGCCAGTGGGCGCTCGTGAAGACCACCCGCAGATAGGGCAGGCCGTGGCGGATCAGACGTCCCTCCTGGGCGGATGAGGGGTCGAGCGGGGTGTCGGGCAGCGCGATGTAGGCGATCGCCTGTTCGTGCAGCCAGCGGTCGTAGGCGGCCGCGGTCAGACCCGGCGTGAGCAGCACCCGGTCATAGCGCTCCTCGAGCTGCTTCTCCCAGCCGCGCGCGAGCGACACGGACGGCGCGAGCAGAGCCGCCTCCCAGTGCGAGCGGGTCAGCGGCACCTCTATCCGCACCGGCGCGGCGAGCCCGGCGAGAAAGCGTTTGACGGGCGCGTAGTAGGAGGCTTCGGTCGAGGGATTGCCGGCGACGGCAAGCGTCTCGCGCACCGGGCCCCACACCACCCACACCGCGATCGCGCACAGCGCGACGGCCGCCGCCGGCGCCGAACGAGCAATGACGCGCGCGCGAGAGAGCACCGGGGAGGAGCAAGCGAAGGGACGCACGGGCAACGGCTCGCGACCTTCACCGGCGAGCAGCGCGCACAGCAGTAGCGGTCCGGCGAGCAGCACGGCGTAGCGCTCGATATTGCTGCCCATCGGCGTGCTGATCAGCAGGCAGAGCAGGCACGCCGTCAGGTAGACGAGGCCCCCCAGCCGCAACAGCGGCTGGGCCGAGGGGAGCGTAAGCAGGAAGGCGAGCACGACGAGAACGCTCGCGGCGAAGGAGAGGAACGGATAGGGCTCAAAGCCGCCCTCGGGGAAGAGCACGGCGAGGGGCGCCACCACGAGCGCGGCGGGCACGGCGAGCACGAGCGCAGACCGCGGGGAGCGGGCGTGCAGCGCATGGGTGACGCCGGCCAGCCCCAGCAGCACCCCGGCGACGGGGCTGCCGGCCGCACACAGCGCCGCGAGCACGCCAGCCGAGAAAACGTGCCGGCGGCGCAGTGCGAGCACGGCGCCCAGCGCGAAGGCGACGCCTAAAGCGAAGGTGACGCGCCCGATCCATACGTCGCCGACGGCGGCGAGCGCGAACCAGACTGCGCCCCAGCGTGCGGAGGAGCCGAAGACTGAGAGCGCAAGACGCTCGAACAGCGCGGCGGAGGCGAGCGCAGAGAGCGTCGCCAGCAGGCGCAGGCCGAGCAGCGAGGCGAGCGGCGGGAACAGGAGGCTGTAGCCGGGCAGATCGTGGCCGGCGTACCAGCGCGCATCCCAGAGGGCGAAGCCGACGTGGTCGAACAGCCCGACGCGATACGCCTGCGCGGCAAGGTCGGGCGTACGCGGTTCGGCGATCAACCAGATCGCGAGCAGCGCGGCGGCGAGCAGCGGCGCGAGTGGCAGCCGCGCGGTGAGAAGATCGTCCGGGGTCCGGTGTGCTACCCCACCGGACCCCGGCACACCCGCCGAGCGAACGACGGGCCTGTATGAGTGGGAACCGGCGAGGACCCCCGAAGTAGCTCTAGTGTCCTGCGTCATAAATTCGGCCAGTGTTTCCGGTTGGATGGGCGTGTCTGACGTTCGACGGTGTCGGGCGGTGTGCCGGTAGCACATGGGCCGACGGCGGCGGCGGGCGTAAGGCGCTGGCCGATTGAAGGTCCCATAAGACCTTCAATCGGTAGGCGCCGGGAAATACCAGCGAATTTATGACGCAGGACACTAGATCGCAGACGGTCGATAATCGACGGCACAGACGGATGATGACGAGGAAGAGAACAATGGATGGGCAAGGGCCCGCCCGCCGGCGCACAGGGCGCCTCGCGCATGGCGGGGCGGTGCTGGCCGCGCTGTGCGCCGCGATCGTGGCGAGCGGGTGTGCGAGCACCGGCCATCCACAGCCGATCGCCGCGCACGAGCTGGCCGAAGCGCAGACGTTCCCCTACTACAAGGTCTACTGGGCCGGCGCCACCTTTGCCGGGCAGCCGCTGGCCGCGGCCGACGGGCTGAACGGCTACATCAACACGGTCGGCGACTCTGTGTACTACGGCGATTGCGTGCACGGCAAAGGGGTCTTCGGCGGAGGCAGCTGCCTGCTACCGCTGCAGGTCACGACTGTGATCTACCGGCTGCACTCAAACGCGGCACTGGGGCCACAGCGCAACATCGTCGTGCGCGGGGTGCCCGCCACCGTGTACGACGAAGGCCGCTCAATCGAGCTCTACAGCGGGCGGGTGGCGATCGACGTCTTCGCCGACACGTTCCTCCACGCACAGACGGCAGCACAGGAGCTGCTGCCGCTGAACGCGTCCGGCTCGGTTATCGGCGACCTCCCGCCGCCGGTCTACTGTCCCGGCCTGTCAGGACCGCAGGATGTGCAGGTGAGAGGGGTGATGGAACGCCTGCCGGGGCGGGTATGCCAAAAGGCCGACGCGACCATGGCCTTCGCGAACAGCCTCGCCTAACGGTCCGCCACCCACCGGTCCACCACCCACCGGTCCACCACCCACCGGTCCACCACCCACCGGTCCACCACCCACCGGCCTGAGCGCCTGTTACGGTCATACGTGACAGCAATCCGGCACCCTATTGCGTAGCCACGCCCACTCGTCCGACCCGCGACGCCGCAGCTGGCCTTGCCGGCCTTGCCTATCCGCGCGCCGCCGGGGCGACCGGCCGGCCGATCTCGCGGCGCAGGCTGAGGAACGCCAGCGAGCCGATCACGGCAGGCACCCACAGGGAGATCGCGCGGTAGACCACCACCGCGGCGATCACCGCCGAGGCGGGACGCGCGCCGAACAGCAGGAGCATCCCCACGAGACCACCTTCGACGGCGAGGAAGCCGCCAGGGACCGGAACCGAGTTGGCGAGCATGCCGACCAGGTAGGCCATTGCCACGACCCACACGGAAGGAGTGTGGCCGAACGCCGCGAGACAGGCGTAGAGGACGAGGTTGTCGAACAGCCAGTATGCAACCGCGCCCAGCAAACGCCAGTCGCGTCTGCGAATCAGCTCCAGAGCGTCTTTGACGCCGCCGCTCAGCGCGGTGAGGGCAACCGCCGTGCGTCCGCGCTCAAACGGTCTGCGCGCCGCCGCGCGCCGTGCCCACGACGCGAGCAAGATCGTGCCCGCGACGCTCGCCAGGGCGGCGGCGGCGGGCAGCAGTGTCAAAAGCGGATTGTGCGATCCGGACAACAGCCCCAGCCACATCGGCACGCCGATCAAGATCACCGCGCCGACGTTGACGGCGCTCGTGAGCACGAAGATCAGGACCGAACGCTTGGCGATCCGCTCCACCGATATGCCCTTGCTGCGCAGCACCCACGCTCCCAGCGCGATGCCCGCGAGGCCGCTGACCGAGATGACCGAGTTGACTGCGAGCTCTGACAGCGACAGACGCGAGGCCAGGCCCGCCCCGAGCCGGCCGAATACCAGCTCGAACAGGACCACGTAACCCACGCACGAGAGCAGCTCCAGGATGATCCCGGCGGCGACCCAGGCGGTGTTGGCATGGGCGATCCGATCACCTGCCGAGTCCAGGCCGGGCACGCCGAGCAGTAGCGCGGCGACAAGCGCGAAGAAGACGGCGAGGCTGACGATGCTGTTGCGCAGCGTGCGCGACTGCGCCGCGAGCGCCCCGTCTGCCCGATCCGGCATGGTCTGCTCCTCAGTACGCATGGCCGGAAGTTCGGGGGGGAATTGGTGCGCGGATGGGCGTGGCTGACGTCGCGCGGTGGTCGTCCGCGTGCTGGTGGTACGTGGGCGACCGCCGGGTGGCGTCAGGCGCGTCCAGGCGCGTGCCAAAACACACCGAACTTTCGGCCATGCGTACCAAACGATTGTCCCTGCCCCCGCGACGTATGGTGATACGCATCATGCTTCGCTTTCTGTTGTTGGCCCATGTACTGCATGGGCCACGGTAGCCTCACCATGAGACGTTCCCGTTCTACAGCGATCGCAAGCCGGGCGAATCGGCGCGAGCGTCCGTATAGACCGTGACCGAGCAACTACCACGCATCCTTGTCGTCGACGACGAGCCAGCCGTCCAGAGCGCGCTGTCGCGCGCGCTCGCGCTCGAGCGCTACGAGGTGGCACTGGCCGATGACGGGCGCGAAGCGCTCGAGCGGCTCGGCAGCGCGGCATACGAGGCGGTGATCCTCGACATCGCGATGCCTTACGTGGACGGTCTGGAGGTATGCCGGCGCCTGCGCGAGGGCGGCGATAGAACGCCCGTGCTGATGCTGACCGCGCGCGAAGAGGTCGACGACCGCGTCGCCGGGCTGGATGCGGGCGCCGACGACTATCTCGTCAAGCCGTTCGCGCTGCGCGAGCTGCTCGCGCGCGTGCGCGCGCTGCTGCGCCGAGCGAGCGAGGAGGACGAGCAGGAGGGGGCGCTGAGCTTCGAGGACTTGCGGCTCGACCTGCTCGCCCATGAGGCGTGGCGCGGCGAACGGATATTGCAGCTCACGCGCACCGAGTTCCTGCTGCTCGAGATGTTCCTGCGCCATCCCCGGCAGGTGCTCACCCGGTCGGCGATCTTCGAGCACGTTTGGGGCTATGACTTCGGCGCGACATCCAATTCGCTGGGCGTGTACATGGGCTATCTGCGCCGCAAGACCGAGTCGGGCGAGGAGCCGCGCCTGCTGCACACGGTGCGCGGGGTCGGCTACGTGCTGCGAGGCAGCTCGTGAGCTTTCGCCGGCGCATCACGCTCGTCTCCGCGGCCGCTGTCGCGATCGCCGTGGTGCTCGCCTCGGTGCTCACCTACCTGCTGACCTCCCATCAGTTGCGCGGCCAGGTCGATACGCAGCTGAGCAACCGCGCCGACAGCCTGCGCTTCGTTGCGCACAGCCCCGCGCGCCACTCGCGCAGCGCCCTGGCGAACCTGATCAAAAGCCAGGACTCCGACCAGGCGCCGCCCCGGAGCGCCGCCTCCGCGCAGGGCTCGAGCCCGCTGGATAATCTGCCGCCACGACCGGGCCAGGTGCGCGGCTATCAGCAACTGGTCGATGCCCATGGCCATGTTCTGTTCCGTTCCTCCGCGAACGTGACGTTGCCGGTCGACGCACGCACCCGGGAGCTGGCGTCGGGCAAGAGCGGGCGCTACTTCAGGGACGCGCGCGTGAACGGCATCCACATGCGCATCCTCGCCGAGCACATCGCGGGTGGTCGAGCCGTGCAGGTCGCTCAGCAGCTGACGGAAGTCGACACCCTGCTGCGCCACTTGCGCCTGATCCTGGCGCTGCTCGACATCGGCGGGGTCGCGCTCGCGGCGCTGCTCGGACGGTTGGTCGCAGGCGCCGCCGTATGGCCGTTGAAGCGTCTGACCCAAGCTACCGAGCATGTCACCGAGACCCAGGACCTGAGCGAGCGGATCGAGACCGTAAGCGGAGAGGACGAGCTCGGGCGGCTGGCGATGAGCTTCAACGCGATGCTCGACGCGCTCGAGCAATCGATGGGCGCACTCGACGAGTCCGTGCACGCGCAGCGCCAGCTGGTGGCGGACGCCTCGCACGAGCTGCGCACGCCGGTGACGAGCCTGCGTACGAACATCGAGATCCTGCAGCGCCAAGCGCACTACATGGAGCCGGCCGAGCAGCAACGGGTGCTGAGCGACGTGGTCGAGCAGACCGAGGAGCTGACGCTGCTGATGAACGATCTGATCGACCTCGCGCGTGGTGAGGAGCTGCGAGCCGATACTGAGGACACGCGCCTTGATCTCGTGGTCGGCGAGGTGGTCGAGCGCGTGCGACGCAACGCTCCCGCGACGTCGCTTGAGCTGGATCTCGAGCCGACGATCCTCCCCGGCCTGCCTGCGAGGCTGGAGCGGGCCGTGGTCAACCTGATCGACAACGCAATCAAGTACAGCCCGTCCGGCGAGCCGGTCGAGATCCGCCTGCACGGTAAGGAGCTGACCGTGCGCGACCACGGCCCGGGCATCCCGGCCGAGGACCTGCCGCATGTCTTTGACCGCTTCTATCGCGGCGCGGAGGCCCGCGGGCGTCCCGGCTCGGGACTGGGCCTGGCGATCGTGCGCCAGGTCGCCGGACAGCACGGCGGGAGCGTGACCGCGGAGGCGGCTGCGAACGGCGGGACGCTGATGCGCCTGTGGCTGCCCGGCGCCGAAGCGGCCGAGCCCGAACCGCACGGCTCGCTGCCGAGCAACGGGTCATCCCAGGCGCGCTACTCGCCGGTGTGAGCCGCTCGCGGACACGCTGAGACGCCGGCCCGCGGGGACGCTTCGCCGGCGGCGGAGTCCTCGACCGCACGCTCGGCGGCCGCACGCCGCGAGGTCTCCTTGTGACGACGCCCCTGCTCGCGAAAGCGCGCCGGTGAGAGCCCGTAGCAGCGGCGAAACGCACGGGCGAAATGGGCGCCCTGCCGGTAGCCCACCAGGCGCGCGACGTGGTGTATCGGGATCGCCGGCTGCTCGATCAACAGCTCGGCGGCTGCCGCCATGCGTCGCGCGAAGAGATCCTCCTTGAAGGTGTGCTCGCCGAACCGCGCGTAGGCGCGCTGCAGCTGACGGGGCGAGCTCGACAGCGCCCCGGCTACCTCGGCGAGCGTCAGCTCGCGGCGGTAGTGACGCGCGACGACGACCCGCGCCAATAAGTACAGCCGGTGATGCTCGGCGAGCGTCTCGGAATGCACACCCCCTTATCCGACCCCGACGGGCGGAGGGGACATTTCCTCAGTCCGAGCAAGCGCGACGCCACGCGTTCGGTCGCCGCGCGATAGGAGCCACCTGTTTCGTCGAGACCCGCCGCGGTTCCGCCTAATCCTCGCCCAGCTCGAGCACCGCCAGGAACGCCTCCTGCGGGACCTCGACACGACCGACCTGCTTCATCCGCTTCTTGCCCTCCTTCTGTTTGGCGAGCAGCTTTTTCTTGCGCGTGATGTCGCCGCCATAGCAGCCCGCGATCACGTCCTTGCGGAAGGCTTTGACGGTCTCGCGGGCGATCACGTGCGCGCCGATCGCCGCCTGGATCGGGACGTCGTACTGCTGGCGGGGAATCCGCTTGCGCAGCTTCTCGGTCAGCGTGCGCCCCATCTCGTAAGCCTTGTCGCGGTGGACGACCATCGACAGGGCGTCGACCGTGTCGCCCGCGAGCAGCACGTCGAGCTTGACTAGATCGGAGGGATTCATGCCGCTCAGCTCGTAGTCGAGCGAGGCATAGCCTTTGGTGCGCGACTTCAGCTGGTCGAAGAAGTCGAGCACGATTTCCGCGAGCGGCAGCTCGTAGCTCATCTGCACCCGCTCCGGTGAGAGGTAGTGCATGCCTGAGTGCACGCCGCGGCGCTCCTGGCAGAGCTCCATGACGGCGCCGACGAACTCTTTCGGGGCGATGATCGACGCGGTGATGAACGGCTCTGAGATCTCCTCGATCGTGCCGGGATCGGGCATGTCCGAGGGGTTGTGCACCTCGAGCTCCTCGCCGTTTGTGAGCGTCACATCGAACTCCACGGACGGCATCGTCGCGAGCAGCTCGAGGTCGTACTCGCGCTCGAGACGCTCGCGCACGATGTCCATGTGCAGCAGGCCGAGAAAGCCGCAGCGGAAGCCGAAGCCGAGCGCGTCGGAGGTCTCTGGCTCCCACGAGAGAGCAGCGTCGTTCAGCACGAGCTTCTCGAGCGCGTCGCGCAGATCGGGATAGTCGTCGGAGTCGATCGGGAACAGGCCGCAGAACACCATCGGCTTGACCTCGCGATAGCCGGGCAGCGCCTCGGTCGCCTCTGTCATTCCCGTTCTGCTGCCGGGCCCGCTCACGCGCGTGCGGGTCGTCAGCGTGTCGCCTACACGCAGCAAGGTCACGTCCTTCAGGCCGGTGATCAGGTAGCCGACCTCGCCCGCGGCAAGCTGGTCGGTGGGCATCATCTGCGGGCTGAAGAAGCCGATGTCGTCGATGTCGGCCTCGGTGCCGGTCGCCATCGCGCGAATCGCCTCGCCCTTGCGAAAGACGCCATCCACCACCCTGATGTAGGCGATCACGCCGCGGTACTGGTCGAACTCGGAGTCGAAGATCAGCGCCCGCGGCGGCCCGTCGGGGTCGCCCGAGGGGGGCGGCACGCGCGCGATCAGCTCCTCGAGCACCTCCCCCACCCCCGCGCCCGTCTTGCCGCTGATCCGCAGGATGCCCTCGGTCGGCTCGCCGATCAGGTCGCTGACTTCCCCGGCCACCCGCTCGGGCTCTGCACCGGGCAGGTCGATCTTGTTCAGGCACGGGATCAGCTCGAGCCCGGCTTCGACCGCGAGATAGGTGTTGGCGACCGTCTGCGCCTCCACGCCCTGGGCGGCATCCACCACCAGCAGCGCGCCCTCGCACGCCTCCAGCGAGCGCGAGACCTCATATGTGAAGTCGACGTGCCCGGGCGTGTCGATCAGGTGCAGCTGGTAGGTATCGCCGTCGCGCGCCGTGAAGAACACGCGCACCGCCTGGGCCTTGATCGTGATCCCGCGCTCGCGCTCGAGGTCCATCGAATCGAGCAGCTGCGCGCGCATCTCCCGCGCAGCCACAGTGTGCGTCAGCTCGAGGATCCGGTCGGCGAGCGTCGACTTGCCGTGGTCGATGTGGGCGATGATCGAGAAGTTGCGGATGTGGGCTTGGTCCATGGGCTGGCTACAGAGATTAGAGGCCCCCTCCATTCGGCCCGCGACGCCGGGCACCTCAACGGCGGTCCTTGCCCGTCAGACCCGCTAGCGTTAACGGTCCGGCGGATCGCCAACTCGACTACGGGCCTTCGAGGCTCAACCGCGGCTACGCGTTTGGAGGGGTTCCCACCCACCCCAAGCGGCCTGTCCAGGTGTCGGGAGTGTCACGCCGCCCAGGCAAGACACACGAGTCCTGGGACGTAAGTAGTAAGCGGCGATTCCAGTCCGGGCGCTGGCCGATCGGGAGTCCTAGGACTCCCGATCGGTCGGGTCGGCCTCGGTCCCACCCGGCCTCTGCACGCCGTCAGGCGCGTCCGGCCGAACCGGTAGACACTCGCTACGCTCGCGTCCCCGAACCGACCAGCCCGCGAATCAGGCCGCTGACCTGATGGGCCTCGGGGATGCGCATCGCCAGCACCGCGCGCGCGTACACGTACACGCCGGCCGCAGCGGCCGCGCCGACACTCACGATCTGGGCGGGCAGTGAGCCGCCGAGCAGCTCCTCGAGCAGCTTCCACACAGCCCAGGCAACGACCGCCAGCAACATCGATGCCACAACGATCCGCGCGGTGATCATCGTGGTCTGGGCCCCCTCCAGGCGGCCGTTGAGGCCCGCGCGCAGGCGGTGCAGCTGAAGCGCCGTCATCAGCGCGTTGGCGACGACCGTGCCGATCACGAGCCCGGCGATGCCGAGCGGCTTGTAGAGGCCGACGCTGACGATGACGTCCACGACGATGTTCATCGCCGCCAGCCGTGTGGGGATCCACGGTCGCTGCACCGCGAAGAAGGTGCGGGTGAGCAGCAGGTTGAGGCCGCCGAATGGCAGGCTGAAGGCGAACCAGAACAGCGCGATCGAGACCAGATGGGTCGATTCATGGTTGAAGTGTCCGCGTTCGAACAGCAGCCGCACGATCGGTGTGGGCAGCACGATCATGAACGCCGCGGCCGGGATCAGCAGCAGGTTGATCTGGCGCATGCCGTTGCCCACGGTGCTGCGCATCGCGCCCGCGTCTCGGGCCGCAGCCATGCGGCTGAGCGTCGGAAACAGCACCGTGGCGACCGCCACGCTGAACATCCCCTGGGGCAGCATGTAGACGCGGAACGCGTTGTCGATCGCGCGCGGCGCCTGTTCGGAGACGAGGCTGCCGAAACCCGAGTTGATCACCTGGTCGAGGTTCACGATCCCCAGGCCGATCGTGACCGGCATCATCAGCATGAACACCTGCTTGATGCGCGGATCGTGCCAGTCGACCTTGAAGCTCAGCCGAAAATCGATGCGCGCGAGCGCGGCGAACGCCAGCATCAGCTGCACTCCCGTGGCCGCCAGGATGCCGATCGCGTAAGCGTAGATCTCGTCGGTACCGCTGAAGTGCGGCGCGAGCACGACGAGCAGAACGATGATCACGATGTTCCACACCGCCGGGGAGATCGCCGGGATCGTGAAGTGGTCGTAAGACTGCAGGATCCCTACGAGCAGGCCGTTCAGACCCAGCAGTAGGATCACCGGGAACAGCACTTGCGAGAGCCCCACCGTCAGCAGGTTCAGCTCGTGGCTGAACTTGGGGCCGATGAACAGCGGCATGATCAGGCCGGCGGCGAGGATGAAGAAGGCGGTGATCGCGCCGAGCCCGATCAGCACGATCCAGAATAACGTCGAGGCCAGCCCCAGCGCCTCTCGGCGCCGCCCCTTTTGGAGCAGTTCGGTGAATACCGGCACGAAGGCCGCCGAGAGCGCCGACTGGGCGAACAGGTTCGCCACCAGGTTTGGCACCAGCGAGGCGATCGTGTACGCGGAGGCGCGTCCGCTGGTGCCGAAGTATTTGGCGAAGATGATTTCGCGCAGCAGCCCCGCGATCCGCGAGATGCCTGTGCCGAGCGAGAAGATCGCGGTGTTGCGCGCCACGCCGCGGCCACCCGGCGGCGCCGGGCCGGGCGGCTCCTCGGCGGCGGCTTCTGCGGAGGCGGACAAGGCCGCTATAGTACGGCGCTCCGCGGCGCGCTCGCCGATCCTTACCGGCGCTTGCGGCGTACAGCTATGGCCAACATCCATTCACAGAAGAAGCGGATCCTGCGTACCGAGCGCGAGCGCCTGGAGAACCGGCTGTACACATCGACGATCAAGACGTACTTCCGCCGTCTCGAGGCCACGATGGCCAGCGGCGATACCGCGACCGCCGAGACCGAGCATCGCGAGCTGGTCCGCACGATCGACAAGGCGGTCAAGCGCGGCGCGCTGCACCGCAACAACGGCGCGCATAAGAAGTCCCGCGCCGCCCGCCTTCTAGCCGGCCGCTGACCGAAGCCGGGAGACACTCGCCTTCGGCTCGCATCCCCGTTTCGACCAGCGCGATACTGCGTCCTTACCGATCGTAAATCAGATGCGATCGACTGATCGGCCGGCACGCGTGCGAAGCACGCCACGCGAATTGCCTGTACCCGTCAGGGTGCGTCCTTGTCTCGCTTGCCCAGCGACCGACTAGACAAGTCGTTTAAGCGGTGATCGTCTCGATCGCGCGCAGCGCGAGCGTGTCTTCGTCCAGGCCGGCGAGCGATGAGCGGCCGGCGCTGAGCGGCGCTCCCCCGCGCGAGTCGAGCTCGAGGTCGGCCAGCGCGCCGAGCGCCCGGCGTAAGCGGTCGGAGTCGGTGCGAGCGACGTCGGCCACGAACCGCTCGGCGGCGCGCGCGGGCATGCGCAGCCCGCGCTTGACCTCGCCGACAGACTCGCCCGCCTGCAGGCGCAGCGCGATCGCGAGCGCGTCGCGCAGGCGCTGAGCCATCAGGTAGACAAGCCCGGACAGGCGCTCGCCCTGCCCGCGCAATCGCAGATATGACAGCGTCGCCTCGCGCGTGTCGCCGGCGACGAGCGCATCGGCGAGCGCGTATGCGCGCCACTCCGCCGAATGCGCGGCGCGGCTGTCGATGTCCTCCGCGCTCACCCGTCTGGCATCGCCGTCCGAGGCGGAGTCTGCCCCTTCGAGCGCGAGCTTCTCGAGCTCGCGCAGCAGGCGCTGCTGACGCTCACCGACCTGGGCGATGAGCGCCTTCGCGGCGGCCGCGTCGAGCGCGACACCCACGCGAGCCCCCTGCTCGCGCGCCCACTTGGCGAGCTCCCACGGCTTGACGGTCGCCTGCGTCACGACCTGGCCTCCGGCCCGCTTGACCGCCTCGTGAACGGCGGCGGGCGCCTTCGCACGGGCCTCCTCGCGCGCGAATAGCGCGAGCGTCGTTTCCGGCCCCATCGTGCTCATCGCGGGCGCGAGGTGCTTCTCGACCTCGTCCTGACGCCAGCGCTCGACCCCTTCCACGAGGATCACGCGCCGCCCGATCGCGAGCGTCATCGCCGCGAGCGCCTGCGCCACGCCCGCGGGCGTCCCCGCCTCGCCCTCGAGCAGCTCGACGCTCGACGCGTCCCCCTCCCCACCTTCCGCCAACGCGCGCAGTCCCGCGCGACGCTCGGCGACCGCGCCGTGATCGTCGCCGTGGACCAGATAGGCGGGCTTCAGCTCGGGCATCTGGTCCGAGTCTATGCACAGGCGAGGACCTCACCCCTAGTCGTTCGAGACACAAGGAGCGTGGCGTGCTTCGCACGCGAGCTGGCCGATCAGTCGATCGCATCTGATCGACTGATCGGTGAGGACGCCGTAGCGCGCCGCCTATCGGACGACCAGGTTCACCAGCTTGCCCGGCACGACTATCTCCTTGACGACCTCTTTCCCGTCGATGTGCGCCTGTACGTTGGGCGCCTCCTTGCACAGCGCCTTCAGCTCCTCCGCGCTCGCGTCGGCGGCGGCCTGCACGCGGTCGCGCAGCTTGCCGTTGACCTGGCAGACCAGCTCGTAGGTCTCGCTCTCGAGCAGCGCCGGGTCGGCCTGTGGCCAGGGCTCCTCCCACACGCGCGCGCCCGTCAACCGCTCGTACATGTCCGCGCAGACGTGCGGCGCGAACGGGAACAGCAGCGACGCCGCCGTGCTGAGCGAGCAGCGCAGCGTCCCCACCGCGACCGACTCGCGCAGGCGTGAGCACTCGTTCAGCAGCTCCATCACCGCGGCGATCGCGGTGTTGAACGCAAACCTGCGCAGGTCGCCGCTGACCTTCTCGATCGCCCAATGCGTCTTACGCATCAGCTTCAGATCGTCCCCCGTCAGGTCTGATGCTGTTCGAGGCGGCGCATGCGCCGCCTCGCCGGACTGCACATGTGCAGTCCGAGGCAGGGTCGCATGCGACCCTGCCGACTGAGCCGCATGCGGCTCAGTCCCCATATCAGTATTGGAGGAGACATCAGAGCGGCCATTGGAGCGCTCCACCGTCTCCTCCACCAATCGCCAGAGCCGGCTGAGGAACCGATGGACGCCCTCCATGCCCTCGTCGGACCAGTCGGCGTCCTGGTCGGGTGGGCCGATGAACAGGATGTAGCAGCGGGCGGTGTCCGCCCCGTAGCGCTCGACGAGCGCGGCCGGCGAGACCACGTTGCCTCGCGACTTGCTCATCTTCGCGCCGTCCTTCGTCACCATCCCCTGCGTGAACAGCGCCTGGAACGGCTCCTGGAAGTCGAGGTGGCCGAGGTCGGCGAGCGCCTTGGTGAAGAAGCGCGCGTACAGCAGGTGCAAGATCGCGTGCTCGACCCCGCCGATGTACTGATCGACCGGCATCCACTCGCGCAGCGCCGCCGGATCCCACGCGGCCTGTTCGTTGCGCGCGTCGCAATAGCGCAGGAAGTACCACGAGGAGTCGACAAACGTGTCCATCGTGTCGGTCTCCCTGCGCGCGCTCCCCCGACACGACGGACAGGTCGTGTTCACCCAGTCCTCCGCGGCGGCGAGCGGCGAGCGACCTTTCGGGGTGTAGTCCTCGATGTCGGGCAGCCGCACGGGGAGCTCCTCCGCGGCTACGGGCACGAGCCCGCAGCGCTCGCAGTACACGATCGGGATCGGGCAGCCCCAGTAGCGCTGTCTCGACACCAGCCAGTCGCGCAGGCGGTAGTTGATCGACGCGTGACCCTTCCCCTCGCGGTCGAGCCACGCGACGATCGCGCTCAGGGCTTCGCGATTGGGCATGCCGTCGAACTCCGGATGCGAGTTGACGAGCAGACCGTCGCCAGGGTATGGAAGGCCCTCCTCGGTGGTCTCGGCCGCGCTCGGGTCGGCCTCCGGCGCGGCGCTTGCCGGGCCTTCGATCACCCGCCGGATCGGCAAGTCATACGCGCGCGCGAAGGCGTAGTCGCGCTCGTCGTGCCCGGGCACCGCCATGATCGCGCCGGTGCCGTACTCCATCAGGACGTAATCGGCCACATACATCGGGATCTGCTCGCCGTTCACAGGGTTCGTCACCGTCCTGCCGAGCGGCACGCCCGTCTTCTCCTTCTCGGCGTTGCCGCGCTCCTCATTGGACTCGTTCAACGCGTGGTTTACGTAGTCGTGCACCTCGCTTTCGTAAGGAGTGCCCTCCGCGAGTCGCGCCACGTCGGGGTGCTCGGGCGCCATCACGAAGAACGTCGCCCCAAACAGCGTGTCCGGCCTAGTCGTGAACACGGGGTAGTCGATCGGGTGGGCGGGATCCAAGTCTTCGCATCTGAACGTCACCTCCGCCCCCTCGCTGCGCCCGATCCAGTTGCGCTGCATCGTCTTCACATGCTCGGGCCAGGCGATCTCCTCGAGATCGCTCAACAGCCGCTCGGCATAGTCGGTGATGCGCAAGAACCACTGCTCGAGCTGTCTGACCTCCACCAGCGCGCCGCAGCGCTCGCAGTGCCCCTCCGCGTCGACCTGCTCGTTGGCGAGCACGGTCTGGTCGTGCGGGCACCACTTGACCGCCGCCTCCTTGCGATAGGCGAGACCGGCGTGGAACAGCTCGAGGAAGATCCATTGCGTCCAGCGGTAGTACTCCGGCTCACACGTCGCCAGCTCACGCGACCAGTCGATCGAGATGCCCCAGCGCCGGAACTGGCGCTGGAACGACGCGATCGACTCGGCCGTCGAGTCGCGCGGATGCACGCCGGTCTTGATCGCGTGGTTCTCGGCCGGCAGACCGAACGCGTCGTAGCCCATCGGGTGCAGCACGCGGCGGCCGAGCCGGCGGTGGTAGTGCGCGATCGCATCGCCCACCGAGTAGACCTTCAGGTGGCCGATGTGCGGCTCGCCGCTCGGGTAGGGGAGCATCTCGAGCACGTACGAGCTCTGCGCCCGATCGCCGTCGCCGGGCGCGGACACCGCGGTCCCCTCGTTGGTCACCTCCCAAGTGCGCTCGCGCGCCCACACCGCCTGCCAGCGGGGCTCGATCTCTTGGGGGTCGTAACGGCTCTCGGACATCGAGAGCGGAGGTTAGCGTTCACCCTGGGACGGAACTCTCGCGCGGCCCGTCTGCTCGCGCGCCTCGCCAGTGTGGACGGTGCGAAACGTGAGCGAAACCGATCGTCGATCGCGGCGCCGAACGGTCTCGAGCGTCACCGGCCGATGGGCGTCTCGGCGTCGGCCCCGCTCAGGAGAAGGACCGCGCGCGGGCGCGCAAAGCCGCGACGACCTCCGCCGGCGCCGTCTGTGGCGAGCCGGCGTCGAACGGCGGCTGCGGGTCGTACTCGATGCCGAGCTGGATCGCCTGCGCGACCTGCTCGTTGGCGACGCGCGCCGCCAGCGCAAGCGCCATGTCGATGCCGGCGGAGACGCCTGCCGCCGTGACGATCTTCCCGTCGAACACGACCCGCCCGCCGACCGCATCGGCACCCAGCCGGCCCAGCTCCTCGAGCGCGAGCCAGTGGCTGGTCGCGCGCTTGCCCTCGAGCAAGCCGGCGGCGGCGAGGATCAGCGAGCCGGTGCAGACCGACGTCGTCCATGTCGAGGTCTCGTGCGCGGCGCGCAGCCAGTCGTGCACAGGGCCGCCGTCCATCAGCGCGTTCTGGCCGGGGCCGCCGGGGACGAGCACGATGTCGGGCTTGGCCAGCTCGGCGAGCGCGACGTCGGCCACGAGCGCGAGCCTGTCCGTGTCGGTCCGCTTGGGACCGGGCTGCTCGGCCACGAACGTGACCGTCGCATCCGGCAGGCGGCTCAGCACCTCATAGGGCCCGATCGCGTCCAGGGCGGTCAGCCGGTCGTAGAGCAGGATGGCGATATCCATGTCCGTGTCTCCTTCGTCGTGCTGCTTGTGCGGCCGGCGTGCCTGCACGGCCCTCGTGTGTTCACGCGGCCTCGCTCGCGCCAGCCGTCCTCGATCGTCTGCCGGCTTCACGCGGCGCTCGGATGGGCGGACCGGTCACGTCGAGGCTCTGCACGCCGGGATAGGCGAGGATCGCGATCTGCCGTGGCGTGGCGTGGCGGTCGATTTGGAGACGGTCCATCGGTCGATCATCGCTCAAGCCACTCCTGTCCGCAAGGACGTATTTCCCACGTTTCCTGCCAACCAATCCGCGGCACCTCGGTTCGGGGTCACGCCATGTCGGTTCGTGCTCACGCGACCTCGGTTCGTGCTCACGCGACCTCGGTTCGTGCGCGCAGCGTCGGATCGCTCGGGCCCGGCCGGACATCTGGCGCCCACCGCATCCGTGGCTGGCGACCCGGTTTACCATGGGCGAATGAAGGGTGGACCGCATGGCGACGGCAGCGCTGACGTGCCCGATGGGCTGAGCACCGCGCCCGGTCGCGTAACCGGGATCGTCGAGGCCGCCGAACGGGCCGCGGCCGAGCTGCGCGAGCAGGCCGAGGCCCGCGCGCGCGAACGGATCGCCGAGGCGGACCGGGCGGCGGAGAACCGCGTACTGGCAGCCGAGCAGGAGGCCGGCGAGATCCTGCTCGCGGCGCGCACGCAGGCGGAGAGCGCGAGGAACGAGGCCCTGTCGGCCATCGGCTCCATCCGAGCGCAGGCCGACAGCGACCTGGCAGCCGCTCGTGAGGAGGCGACGACGGTGCTCGCCCGCGCGCGTGAACAGGCGAGCGAGCTGCTCGCAGACGCCCAGCGGGAGGTCGAGCAAGCGCGCGCCGCCGTGGAGGACGAGGGGGCGCGCGTGCGCGCGGTGGCGAAGGAGCAGGCCGAGCGGGTGCGCGCCGCCGCGGAAGAGGAGTCGACTCGGTTGACGGCGAGCTCGCGCGAGGAGGCGAGCCGAATCGCCGCCCAGGCACGAGAGCAGACCGAACGCGCGCTCGCCGCCGGCGGCGAGGACCTCGAGCGCCTGCGCGCCGAGGCGCACGAGCAGGCAAAGGAGATCCGCGCGAAGGCGCGCGACGACGCGCGCGCGATCGTCAGCGAGTCGCACGTCGTCGCGCGCGAAGTGTTGCGCGACGGCACCGAGCTGTCGCGCAACCTGCGCGAGCTGTCGGTCTCGCTGCGCAACAACGCCGAGCGCATCCTGCGCGACGTGCGATTGGCCCACGGCGGAATGACCGCCCGGCTCGACCAGGCCGGTCCGGGCGCGCCCCAGCGCGTGGACGACCTGCGCTTCACGACCCGCAGCCCACGCGACGACGACCCCGGAGACGACCTCGACGTGCCGGAGTTCATCCCGCCGGGGTGAGGAGGTCCGTTCGCGTTCTCCCGCTCAGACGCCATATAGCTGCTTGGGTAAACTGAGCCCAGAATCAAAGCTTGGGGCTATAGCTCAGCTGGGAGAGCGCGACGCTGGCAGCGTCGAGGTCGTCGGTTCGAGCCCGACTAGCTCCATAACGTGCTACGAGGCATCGGACTTTGGCTGAGACCGGCAGGATGGCCGCTCCTGCCCGATGCGGTGCGCCGCCGGACGAGGCTGCTGGCGTGGGCTGCGATCCTCGTACAGGTCGTGTTCCTCGGCGGGTGGGTACTGGCGGGCGCCGTCGAACCCCGTTACTCCGCCGTTCGCCAATACATCAGCGAACTCGGCCGAGAAGGCGCCGCGAATCCCTGGATCTTCATAACCTTCATGGCGATCTGGGGGTTGGGCTGGATCGCGATCGCGCTCGCGGTCATGCCGTCGCTGCGTACCCGGCCGTGGCCGCTGGCGATGCCGCTGTTCTTCGTGCTCGCCGGCGTGTGTGCGACTCTCGTTGGGCCATTGCGTATGGACTGCTCGACGATCCTGAGCGCGGCGTGCAGGTCACACGAAGCCACGAACGGGAGGTCGTGGCATTACGAAGCGCATATCTGGTTGAGCCTTGGCATCAAGGTCGCGCTGCTGCTGACTGGCTTCGCGTTTGCCCGCTCCGCCTGGCCGAGCCGGCTCGGGCGACTCGTGCTGGGCGGCGCTGTCGTGATCCTGGCGGCGGGGATCGTCACGTTCTTTCTACATGACTCGTTCGCCCCCTACCAGGGACTCGAAGAGCGCCTGTGGGCGTTTATCGCCCAGGCCTGGGCCCTGCTGTGCACGACCGTGCTGATCCTCGAGGCGACGCTCGAGCCAGGCGCCCTGCGGGCGTATGAGAGCTCCATGCAGCGACATGCGCCGGGCAACGCTCGCCACGCGCAACATCGATGACTTCGATCTGAGGCTCCGGCTTGATTGCCGGCTGACCGATCCATAACCGAGCGGTTGGGTATGCTGTGAGGGTGACGTCACCGTTGCCGGTCATAAGCGAGCGTGAGCGCCGGCCGGGAGGCTGTCAGACGCCGTTGGTAGAGCCGGACCTCTCGGCCGTGGACGCCGTGCACCTAGCCGTGCTTGTCAAGGCGCTCGCCGACCCGACGAGGCTGCGAATCGTGGACGCTTTGCGCAAGGCGTCACCGGAGGCCGTCTGCCAGTGCGAGCTGCTGCCGCTGTTCGGCATCTCGCAGGCAGCGCTCGCCAAGCACCTGAAAGTGCTCACCGGGGCAGGTTTGCTCGGCGTCGAGCGGCGCGGACTGTGGACCTATTACTTCATCCACGGGAAAACCCTGTGGGAGCAGCTACGCGCGTGGCTGGACTGAGCGACACCCGCGGCCGGCGATGACACAGACACCGGACCTGCTGCGCAGAGCTACAGCCGAGGCGCTTGGCGCGTTCGCGCTCGTGTTCGCCGGCTGCGGCGCGATCGTCACCAACGCGCACACCCACGGCGCGCTCGGAACGGTCGGCGTCAGCCTCGTGTTCGGGCTCGTGATCCTCGCCGGAATCGCCGCGCTCGGACACGTCTCCGGCGCGCACTTCAACCCGTCCGTCACGCTGAGCTTCTTCCTGACTCGTCATCTTCCCGGCCGCGACGCGCTGACCTACGTGGCGGGACAGCTTACGGGCGCTACGCTCGCGGCGCTGCTGCTGTGGGTGATCTGGCCGGCACAACCGGCCGACCTCGGCGCGACCGTGCCGAGCATCGCAGCCGGGCGCGCGCTGATCCTGGAGACCACTATGAGCGGCCTGCTCATGCTCGTGATTCTCAGCGTCGCCACTGACACCCGCGCTGTCGGCGCTCCCGCGGCGCTCGCGATCGGCGCGACGATCGCACTCGATGCGCTGCTCGGCGGGCCGCTCACCGGAGCGTCGATGAACCCCGCCCGGTCGTTCGCTCCGGCGCTGGTATCCGGCCAGTGGCGGGACTTCTGGGTGTACCTCGCCGGACCGCTCAGTGGCGCTCCGCTCGGGGCGTTCGCATACCAGTTCGTGCGTGGTGAGCACCCGGTTATGGCGCATGCGCCTCCGACCATCAAGGAAGCCTGATGGCGACGGTGTTGTTCGTCTGCCTGCACAACGCCGGGCGCTCGCAGATGAGCGCCGCGCTGCTGGAACGCGAAGCCAACGGCCGGCACACCGCCCTGTCCGCCGGCACCACGCCGGGCGAGCGCGTCCACCCGGAGGTTGTCGAGGTCATGCGCGAGCTTGGCATCGACCTGTCCGACCGCCGGCCCAAACTGCTCACCCGCGAGCTTGCCGAGCAGGCAGATCTGGTGGTGACGATGGGCTGCGGCGATCGATGCCCATACATCCCTGGCAAGCGCTATGTCGAGTGGGATCTACCCGACCCGAAGAACCGTCCGCTCGCAGAGATCCGCACAACGCGCGACGAGATCGTTCATCGAGTCCGAGAGCTCAGCGACGCGCTCGACACAAGCCCCGCGGGCGCCGCGGATCTGTGACGGTCATGTTCGCTTTAGCCGACCCCTTCGATGACAGCTCGTCGGGCTCGCTAGAACTCAGGGCATAAACGCAACCCGACGACCTTCGAGGAGAGCCGGCAAATGCAGACCATCGCGCGCATGAGCATCAGGCGCCGACGGCTATGTGACTACACCCGACGGGTGGCCTGCGCAACTCGCCGACCCGTCCTCCTTGTCCGGAGAGGGCTCGGTTGAGATCGTCTACGCCGTGACGTAGGACCAGTTGAGTCCAACTATGGTGCGCGACGCGCTGTGCCGTCCACTCAGCTCGATCCGGCCGTTGAGCAGCCTGACCGATCAAAAGAATCCTTTCCACGACGGCAGGCCTCCTATCTACGCATCGACTCTCGATAGAGCGATGCCCATCTCAACAGGGAGGACACGCATCGTGACCATCGCCGTCTATCTCATCGCCGCGGCAGTCGTCGTCTGTGGCTGCCTCTTCTTCATCATGAGAGCTCGCTCTCGTGACTGATACGCACGCATATGGATCCTGGCCGACCGAACAGGTCGTCAGCGCAGCCCAGCAGGGTGATATCCGCGCGATCACGACGCTGCTCAGCGGCTCGCACGCGCACGTGCGGCGCTTCGCCCGCACACTCTGCGCCACGCCAGAGGATGCGGAGGACGCAGCGCAGGAGGCCCTCATCGTCATGTACCGCAAGATCGGGACGCTGCGCGCCACCGCGGCCCTCGCATCGTGGATGTTCCAGATCGTGCGCAATGAGTGCATCCGCAGAACCCGCGTCACGCTCCATCGACCCGCCCCTTCCCCCACGGCCGAGCCCTCCGCCGAAGACGCCGCCCTGGCGCGCCTGGAGATCGAGCGGATCGTCGACTCCATCTCGAGGCTCCCTCCCGAGCAGCGCGCCGTTCTCGTCCTACGCGACATCCACGGCCTGTCGGGCGCAGCCACGGCCCAGGCGCTGGACCTCAGCCGCGCCGCGATGAAGTCACGCCTGCACCGCGGACGTGAGACGCTCCGCTCAGGACTCAGAGCGTCAAACACCCCGATCGCCGACGGGGGCCTCAAGCATGATTGACCATGAACGCAGCGCCTTAGCCAGTGCCTCCGTCGCTCGCCACCTCGTGCGCGGCGCGATCGGGTTCGGGCTGATCGGCTCGGCCGTCGCGCTGATCCCGAGCATCGGCCCGGCCTCGCTCCTGCTCGCGCCGCCGGGGATGGTCGCGCTACGCGGCTGCCCCACATGCTGGATCGCCGGACTCATCCAGACGATCTCCGCGGGCCGGCTCCGGCGCGCCTGCACCGACACGGGCTGCACCGTGCGCCGGCCGGCCGCGGACGGTCCCTGACGCCCCGCCAGGCCGCGCGCGGGCCTGGAAACAGCGGTTCCATTCGCTCTCGATATTCGGTAAGTTCGGCATCATCCGGTTGGACCGCAGGATGCGGATAGCCCACGCTGAGTGGATATCTACTCAGCGTGGATATATGTCTCGTATCGAGGAGAAAGGATGGTCGATGTCCCATCATCGTTCGCTGTCTTCGAAGATTGGCCCCGTCGCTCCCCGCAGAGCCAGGCCGATATTGTGCGTCGCGGCGCTCGCCGCGGCTCTGCTGGCCTTCGCGGCGACGCCGTCGCTGGCCGGCGCCTCGCCCTCTTATGTGTCGCTGGGCGACTCCTACACCTCCGGCCCCTTCATCCTGCCGCCGGCGCTGGGAGCGCCGCTTGAATGCCTGCAGTCCGCCCGTAACTACCCACACCTGGCGGCATTCGCACTGAGTCTGTCGCTAAGAGATGTCAGCTGTTCCGGCGCAACCACCGAAAACCTCACGACCACATCCCAGTACCCCGATCAGCCGCCGCAGCTCGACGCCCTGAGCCCCTCCACGCAGGTCGTGTCCGTGGGGATCGGTGGCAACGACAAAGGGCTGTTCCTCAACACGCTGATCACTTGCGGAGCAGAGGATCTGGTGTTCCCGTTCGGAACGCCGTGCAAAGACACCTATGGCCACAAACTCGCCGAAGAGATCGTCGAAGACGGGCCCGTGGTCGGAGCGATGCTGCATCAGGTCCACGCGCTCTCACCGCAAGCCAAGGTGTTCGTGGTCGGCTACCCCGACATCCTGCCCCAGAGCGGGAACTGCTGGCCGACCGTGCCGCTCACTACCGGGGACGTGGCCTATCTCAACGGCGTCGAGAAGGAACTGAACTCGATGCTCAGCAGCGAGGCGGGGTCCAACAGCGCGACCTACGTCGACACCTACACCCCGAGCATCGGCCACGACGCGTGCAAGTCGCTGAGCGTTCGCTACGTCGAACCGGTGCTCCCCGAATCGGACGCGTTCTCCGTGCACCCGAACGCAAAAGGCATGGAAGCGGACGCCTCGGAGGTCGAGGCGGCGATGCGCGCGAAAGGCATCTCCTGACATAGGGGTGCGAAGAACCTCACCGACGACGCGTGGCGGGCCCGAGCGCCGGGTTCTGCCACCCGCCGTCGGGAGGGATTGACGTGATGGCGGGCGGGACGAACTCGTCGATGCGCTCAGCACGTCCGGGGAGAGCTTGCTAGCAGGTCGCAGCCCTTTCTCCCCCGCTAGGCTTGTCAGGCTGTGTCGATGGCCCAGGAGCTGCCAGCGCTGACCGTTCTCGATGCCGCCGCGTGGCGAACCTGGCTGGACGAGCATGACGAGCGATCCACGGGAGTGTGGCTCACCCTGGCCAAGAAGGGGACCACCGAGCCGACCCGCCTCACCTACGATCAAGCGCTCGAGGAGGCGCTCTGCCACGGCTGGATCGACGGTCAGGTCCGGCGCCTGGACGAGCGCACCTACCGTCAGCGCTTCACCCCTCGGCGAGCACGGAGCTCGTGGTCGGCGCGCAACGTCGGCCTCGTCGCGCGACTGGACAGCGAAGGCCGGATGCGGCCCGCGGGCGTGGCTGCCGTCGAAAGAGCCAAGGCCGATGGTCGCTGGGATGCGGCCTACGCCGGCCAGGCCACCATCGAGATGCCGGACGACCTGGCGGCGGCATTGCAAGCCGAACCCGCGGCGCAGGCCATGTTCGAGATCCTCACGAGCCAGAACCGCTATGCGGTGCTTCTGCGGATCGCCAGCGCCAAGCGCGCGGACACGCGGGCCCGTCGCATCGAGCGATTCGTCTCGATGCTCGCCCGCGGCGAGACCCCTCATCCGCAGAAACGGACGCTCGACAACTGACTCTCGTCCGCTTCCTCGCAATCCTCCACTCCCAGCGGCGCCAGCTCGCCGGGCTGCACGACCGTCGTTCCCGAAAAGCGCCGCAACCGGACGCGTGCACCCTCACAGCCCTCTCTCGTAGGCGCAGCTGCCGGCTCCGTGCTGTGACGAGCACGTTGTGGCGATGCGCTGAGGTTATACCGCGGCCCTACCGTGCGGGCTGATGGCGCACGCGGTCGCGCACCTCCGCGTAGCGCAGCGCCTCATAGGCAATCAGCGCAACCAGCACCGCGGCGAGGATCGCAAGCGTCGCGAGCGCCGGCAGCGACGCGCCCGCCGGCAGCAGCGCGAGCAGCACGAGCGCACATACCGTGCGTCGCCGGCTGAAGGTGTGCATGTTGCGCAGGCGAAACGCGACGTGCGCGAGCAGGTAGAGTGCCGCGCCGCCCAGCAGCGCGATCGCCGCGACCAGCTTCAACGGGTGCTCGACATGCTCGATCGTGAGCTTCATCCCGACCGCGATCAGCCCGATGCCGGCGACCATCGGGAAGTGCAGATAGGAGTAGGAGTCGCGCGCGATCTCGTTACGCTCCCGCCCTTCCGCCGCTTTCTCCAGACGCCTGCCCGCGACGATCGCTGTCACGTCGAAATAGACCCACCACAGCGCCGCCGCAACCACGATCCCGAGCACCGCTGCGACGACGACGCCCGCGCCGATCACGGCTTTCGCGCCAACCCCGATCGCCACGATCGACTCGCCCAGCGCGATGATCACGATCGCGCCGTGGCGCTCGGCGAAATGGGCGGGCACGAGCTTCCAGCCGTCGGCGCCGAACAGGAACGGCCCACCGGCGTCGAGCACGAGCGCTACCCCCCACAGCCCGAGCTGCACCGCGCCGGAGGTAAACGCCGCGAGCAGCAGCAGGCCGACGGCGATCGCGGTACTGGCGGCGAGCCCGATCACCGAAGTGCGCAGCGCGGCGTCCTCGCGGCTCGCGAGCATGAACAGCATGATGTGCGCCGTCCGCACCACCGCGTAGGTGCACGTGAACAGCAGTGCCTCCGCCCCGAAAGCGCCAGGCACGCACAGCGCCGCCACGAGGAACGCGGCCATCGCGGCGAACATCACCAACCGCACCGCCCCCTCCTCCGGGTCGAGCACGCTCGTCAGCCACGCGTACCCGACCCACGACCACCACAGCACGCCGAGCACGAGCATCCCCTTGAGCATCCCCTCCCACGTCGGCGTGCGCACGATCAGCGTCGTGCACTGCGTCAGCGCGAGCACGAACACGAGGTCGAAGAACAGCTCGAGCGGGGTCACCTGCTCGCCCTCGCGCATCACCGCCGATATCCGCGGCGTACGACCGCCGGACCCTGTGCCGCTCACTCCATCATCTTGGCGCAACCGGTCTCGATATCCAGGCCCGCCGCGTGGCCACGCCTGGTTTCAGCGGGCTTGGCGCCGGCCGGTAACGGCCGGCGCCCCCGGTGGCCGATCAGTGCGATGACGTGTTCGGCTCGCCCGCTGAGCTTAAAGACCTTCGGATCATACGCCTATGCGCCGCTACTGGCGGCGCGGGCGGGCGCCTCGCCCCACAGCTGCTCCAGCCGGTAGAACTCGCGCGTCTCCGGCGTGAAGACGTGCACCACCACGTCGAGATAGTCCATCAGGATCCAGTCCGCCTTGCTCGCGCCCTCGACCCTCCGCGGCAGCGTCTCGTGCTCGCGCTTCAGCCCCTCCAGGATCCCGTCGTGGATCGCCTTCGTCTGCCGCGCCGTGTTGCCCGTGCAGAGCACGAAGTAGTCGGTGTAGCCGAGCACGCCACGCAGATCGAGCACGATCACATCCCGCGCCTTCTTGTCCTCGGCGTAGCGCACGATCTGCTCGAGCAGCTCCTCGGGGCTCACCGGCTCGCCGCCCTCGATCCACCGCGGTACAGACCGTGCTCGGCGATGTATTCCGCCACCGCCTCCCCCACCAGCTCCTCGACCGGCTCGCCCCTCGCCACGCGCTCGCGCACAAGCGAAGAGGAGACCGGCACGGACCCCATCTCCAGGAAGCTGACGTCGGTCTCCCCCATCTCCTCCGGGCTTCCCGCCGCCGCTGACGCCGACGCCGATCGCGCCGCGGACACCGCCCTCAGCACGTCGTCCCGTCCGGCGCCCTCGCGCTCGGCCACGGCGAGGGCGGCCAACTTCAGCAGCTCTCCCGGTTCGCGCCAGCTCGGCAGCGTTCTCGCCGCGTCGGCTCCCACGACGAACGTCAGCTCGGTGTCCTCGTGACTGGCGTGCATGGCCCTCAAGGTATCCACCGTATACGACGGCCCCGCGCGCTCCACCTCGAGCGCACACGCCGTCAACCCCGCGACGCCCGCGACCGCCAGGCGACACATGCGCAGACGCTGCTCCGGGCCCGGATCCTCGCCGGCGGGCTTGTGCGGCGCTTCGCGCGCGGGCATCAGCACCACCCGCTCCACTCGGAGCTCGCGCAGCGCGCAGCGCGCGAGCGCGACGTGTCCGACGTGGGGCGGGTTGAACGTCCCGCCGAGAATGCCCACGCGCGCCACAAATCAGCCGCGGACGTGCCCGTCGCCCTCGACGAGGTACTTGAACGTGCACAGCTCGCGCAGCCCGATCGGCCCGCGCGCGTGCAGCTTCTGCGTCGAGTTGCCGATCTCCGCCCCCATCCCGAACTCGCCCCCGTCGGTGAACCGCGTCGAGGCGTTCACATACACGCAGGCCGCGTCCACCCCCAGCTGAAACGCCCTCGCGGCCGCCGTGTCGCGGGTCACGATCGCCTCGGAATGGCCGCTGCCGTAGCGACCGATGTGCTCGATCGCCTGCTCCGTCGAGTCGACCACCCGCACGGCGATCCGCAGCGCCAGGTACTCGGTCGCCCAATCCTCCTCGCTCGCCTGCTCGAGCGCACCGTCCTGTGCTCCGGCCAGCGCGATCGTGCGCTCGTCCGCGCGCACCCGCACGTGCGCCGCTCGCAGCGCATTCACGATCCTCGGCACGAACTCGGCCGCGGCGTCCGCGTGCACGAGCAGCGTCTCCGCCGCGTTGCATACCCCGGGGCGCTGCACCTTGGCGTTGATCACGATCGCCTCCGCCCGGTCCAGGTCGGCGCTCGCGTCCACATACACGTGGCAGTTGCCCGAGGCCGCGTAGATCACCGGCACGCTCGCCACCTCTTTCAGCGCCGCCTTCAGTCCCTCGCCCCCGCGCGGGATGATCAAATCGACGCTCCCCTCCTGGATGGCCAGCTCCGCCAGCTCCTCCCTGCCGCCACCGGCCACGAGGCTCACGCAGCCCTCCGGCAGCCCGGCGCCGACCGCGGCCTCTGAAGCGATCTGCGCGAGCACGGCGTTCGAGTGCGCCGCCGAGGATGAGCCCCGCAGCACGATCGCGTTGCCCGACTTCAAGCACAGCGCAGTGGCGTCGATCGTGACGTTCGGCCGCGCCTCATACACGACCGCGATCACGCCCAGCGGCACGCGCACCTTGCGCACGTCCAGCCCGTTCGCGAGGCGGTGCCCGTCGATCACCTCGCCCACGGGATCGCCCAGCGCCGCGATCTGGCGCACCGCGCCCGCGATCGCCGCGATCCGCCCCTCGTCGAGCCGCAGGCGGTCGAGCAGCGCGTCGCCGATATCCGCCTCTCGCCCGGCGCTCATGTCGCGCGCGTTCGCCTCGCCGATCTCCTCGCCGCGCGCTTGCAGCGCCGCGGCGATCGCCTCGAGCGCCGCGTCCTTCGTCGCCGTATCCACGCGCGCGAGCTGTTTCGCCGCGCGCTTGGCCGAGCGGCAGATGCCGGCTACCGAAGAGACGCTCGTCGTGGCCATGCCCAAAGGGTACGACAGCCTCTAAGCCCGGGCTCGTCCGACCCGCCCGGTGACCGGCGACACCGACTCGCATGCGGGAGATCCGCGCAGTTGTCTCCCAAAAAGATCCCTACGCGTGCGCACGCGCACGCGCGCCATGCACCACGCTCAGTCGAGCACCAGATAGTCGCGGTGCACGGCCTCCTCGGTCGCCCGCGGCAAGATCTCGCGCACCGACGCCGACTTCAGGCCCATCACCCGCCGCAGCTCCTGCGCGGAGTAGTTGCAGATCCCCTTCGCGATCACCCCCGTCGGCGACTCCTCCCCGCCGGCCCGCACGACGATGTCGACCGCGTCGCCCGCGTCGAAGTCGCCCGACACGTCCACCACGCCCACCGGCAGCAGGCTGGCCGAGCCCTCGCGCACCGCCCGCGCGGCGCCCTGGTCGATCGCGAGCGTGCCGCGCGAAGGCTTGGCGTACTTCAGCCACAGCTTGAAGCTGCTGTACCTAGCCTCGCGCGGGGCGAAGCGCGTGCCCTCGCGATCGCCCGCGAGCACACTGCGCAGCGCCTCCTCGAGCAGCCCGTTGCAGATCACCGTCTCGATCCCCGCCGCCGTCGCCATGTCGGCCGCGACCACCTTCGAGCGCATCCCCCCCGACCCCAGCGGCGAGGTTGTATGCCCGACCTCCAGGTCCTCGAGCGCGGCGAAATCGCCGACCTCGCTCACCAGCCGCGCCTCGGGCCGCAGCCGCGGGTCGGCCGTGAACAGGCCGTCGATGTCGGTCAGCAGCACGAGCAGGTCGGCGCCCGCGAGCACCGCCACCTGCGCGGCCAGGAAGTCGTTGTCGCCGAAGGAGATCTCATCCGTCGCCGTCGTGTCGTTCTCGTTGATCACCGGCAGCACGCGCCACTCCAGGAGCGTCGTCAGTGTCTGGCGCGCGTTCAGATAGTGCGTCCGCGCGCTCATGTCGAAGAACGTCAGCAGCACCTGCGCGCTCGTCACCCCCCGCTCTCGCAGGAGCTCGTCGTAGATCCTGTACAGCTTGCCCTGCCCCACCGCGCTGGCCGCCTGCAGCTCGCCGATCGAGCGCGGCCGCTGAGCCAGCTCCATCACGCGCATCCCCCGCGCGATCGCCCCGCTCGTCACGACGATCGTCTCCTCGCCGGCGCTATGCAGCTCGCCCAGCACGTCGCACACGTGCGCGAGCACGTCCATCCGCGGCTCTCCGTTGCCATCGGCGACGACGCTCGAGCCGAGCTTTATGACCACGCGTCTCATCTCACGCAGCTTATTTGGCCTGAGGCGATCGTCCGCTCAGCCTCAAGAGGGATCGAGCTCGAGCACCACCCCGCCGATCTCGATCTCGTCGCCCGGCTGAAAGCCCTCGGCCTCGAGCGCGCGCACGACCCCGATCTTCCTCAGCCGTCCCTCCAGGTAGGCCATCGCGTCGTCGTTCTCCACGTCGAAGCGTTCCAGCAACCGTTCTACGCCCCTGCCCCTCACCGCAAACGAGCCCGGCCCCATGCGCTCCACCGCAAAGCCCGACCCGGCCGCCGGGCGAAACACCATGTGCTCCGCCAGCTCCTCCTCGCCGTCCGCCCCACGCGCGCCGAGCGCCTCCATGCGGCCGTGCTCGGCACCGCCGCGCTCCTCGCTCGCGCCCGCTCCTGGGGTGGCTGCGCTCAACGCCGGCACGCGACGCAGCAGCTCCCCGGCCAGCTCGGCAATCCCCTCGCCCGTGGCGCTCGAGGTCACGATTACAGGAACCTCGCCGCCGAGTCGCTCCCGCCACTCTGCCAGCACCGCCCCTGCGCGCTCCCCGGTGACGAGATCCGCCTTGGACAGGGCCAACACGCGCGGCAGCCGCGCGAGCCGCTCGTCGTGCGCCGCCAGCTCCCGCTCGATCGTCATGTGGTTGGCAACCGCATCCGCCTGCTCCTCTCCCGTGAGCTCCGGCGCGATGTCGAGCACGTGCACGAGCATCCGCGTGCGCTCCACATGCGCCAGAAAATCATGCCCGAGCCCCGCGCCGTCGCTTGCGCCCTCGATCAGCCCAGGGATGTCGGCCACGACCAGCTGGCGATCGTCGCTCTCGAGCACCCCCAGCACGGGCGAAAGCGTCGTGAACGGGTAGCCCGCGACCTTCGGCGTCGCGCGCGTGAGCCGCGCCAGCAGCGAAGACTTGCCGGCGTTCGGAAGCCCCACGAGACCGACGTCCGCGAGCAGCTTCAAGCGCAGCTCGAGCCACCCCTCCTCGCCCGCGAGCCCCCGCTCGGCGAAGCGCGGCGCCTGGCGGGTCGGCGTGGTGAAGCGCTTGTTCCCCTTGCCGCCACTCCCACCGCGCGCCACCGTGGCGCGCTGCCCGTCGGCTAGTAGCTCCCAGCTACGACCTTCCAGGTCGCCCCCCTCCTCGCCCGCGGCGGCGTGGATCTGGGTCCCAGGCGGCACGCGAATGCTCAGCGTCTCGCCGGCGGCGCCGTGGCGCAGCGCGCCCTCGCCGTGCCCGCCGCGCCCTGCCTTGTACTGGCTCCTGCGGCGAAAGCCCTGCAGGTCGCGCAGCGACTCGTCGCACACGAAAACAACCTCTCCCCCCCGTCCCCCATCGCCGCCGTCAGGCCCGCCGCGCGGCACCTTCGCTTCGCGGCGAAAGCTCATGCAACCGTCGCCGCCGCCGCCGGCCTGGACGTAGATCCTCGCGCGATCGTGCAGCATCAGCTCATCGTGACAGCCCGGCCCGGCCGAGCCCCGCCGCGATCAGATGTGCGCGGGCTTCATGCCGCTTGATCCTCGCCGTCGGGCAGCACGTTCACGACGCGCCCGCGCCGGCCGGTGGTGAATTGCACCGTGCCGGCCGCGCGCGCGTACAGCGTGTCGTCCTTGCCGATCCCCACGCCCGCGCCCGGCTTGAATTTGGTGCCGCGCTGGCGCACGATGATCTCCCCGCCGGTGACCGTCTCGCCGGCGAACGTCTTCACGCCGAGTCGCTGGGCGTTGGATTCGCGCCCGTTGCGGCTGGAGCCGAGCCCCTTCTTATGAGCCATGCTTTATCTCCGTGACCTCGATGCGCGTCAGCTCCTGGCGGTGACCGGTGCGCCGCTTGTATCCGCGCTTGGGCTTGAACTTGAACACGCGCAGCTTCTCGCCGCGCTCGTGCGCGATCACCTTCGCCGTGACCTTCACCTTGGCGAGGCCCTTGGCGTCGAACACGGCCTCGTCGGAGCGGTAGAGGATCGGCTCGAGCGCCACGTCTGCGCCCTCGTCCGCCGAGAGGCGCTCCACGAGCAGCTTCTGGCCCCGCTCCACGCGGTACTGCTTGCCGCCGGTCTTCACGATCGCGTACATATTCGTCAGCCGTCTTCTCTCTACTCTGAGGTGCTCGCCCGCGCTTTAGCAGCCGAACGGCGTCGCCCGCCCCTGCGGCCACGACGCCGAGGTTTTGATTGTACGTCATCTCCCTCGCCCTCAGGGGTCTCCCCTGCCGGATCCGGCGCCTCACCGCCGGCCGGCAGATCGGGCTCCGGCGCGGGCGCTCCCGGCTCAGCCGCGACCGGCGCGGGCTCAGCGGGCTCAGGTCCAGCGGGCTCGGGTCCAGCCGGCTCGGGCGCACCGGACTCGGCCGGGGGCGGCTCAGACTCAAGCGGCTCGGAAGCGGTCGGCTCGGCCTCGCGGGAGCGGGATGCGGCCGGTTTGGACGCGGAGCGCCGGCCGCCGCGCCGCCCGCCGCGCGGAGCCGCCGGGCGCGTCGGCGCCGTGACCACCTCGCCCGACTCGTCCAGCAGCAGCGCCGTCGCCGCGGTGCGACCGACCTGGTCGACACGCACCATCCGCTTCTCGCCCACGTGCGGCGCGGCGCCGGCGATCGAGATGATGTAGCCGTCGATTTTCGCCACCGCGTCGTCGACGTCGTACATGTGCGGCTCGACGATCTCGACCAGCACCTCATCGCCCTGGCGGAACGGCAGCGCGCGCTCCTCGACCTCCGCGCGCGTGCCCAGGAAGGTGATCGCGAAATGGTCGAGCTCGAGCCCTTCGGAGCCCTCGAACAGGAACGACTTGCCGGTCTGTGCCTCGAGCGCGTGCAGCACGCGCGAGCTGTGCCCGGTGAACTCGCTCGTCACACGCGAGTTGATCTGCACGAGAAACGCCTCCACGTCGGGGTTCTCGGCCGCCACGTCGCGCAGGCGGCGCTCGAACTCGATCGCGATCGTCTCCTCCGAGCGGATCACTCCCTCGCCCTCGCACGTCGGGCAGGGGCGGCTCATGATCTCGCGCACGCCCTCGGTCACGTTCTGGCGGGTCATCTCGACCAGGCCGAGCTTTGAGATCTCGGCCGTGAACGTCTTCGTGCGGTCCTCGTCGAGTGTCTTTCTCAGGGTCTTCATCACCGCGTCGCGATTGCGCGCGCGCGCCATGTCGATGAAGTCGATCACGATGATCCCGCCGATGTCACGCAGCCGCAACTGGTTGACGACCTCCTCGGCGGCCTCCAAGTTCGTCTTCGTGATCGTGTCCTCCAGACCTGCACCCTTGCCGCGGCCGATGAACGAGCCGGAGTTGACGTCGATCACGGTCAGCGCCTCACCGTAGTCGATAATCAAGTAGCCGCCGCTCGGTAGGTCGACCCGCCGCGACATCACGCCCTTGATCGCCTTGTCGACGCCGTAGGCCTCGAACAGCGGGGTCTCTTTCTGCTCCCACAGCTCGACCCGCTCGACCAGCTCGGGGGCGGTGCGCGTGAAGAACGACACCAGCCGGTGGTACTGCTGCTCGTCGTCGACGATCGCGCGCTCGAAGTGCGCGGAGAAGATGTCGCGCACGACGCGCACCGACAGGTCGGCCTCCTGGAAGACGAGATCCGGGGCGGCGGTGTCCTCGACGCGTTTGACGAGCACCTCATGCAGCTTGTGCAGGTACTTCAGCTCCCGCTCGAAGTCCTCGCGCTTGGCGCCGTGGGCCGCGGTGCGCACGATCGCCCCGCCGCCGTCGAGCACGAGGCCGGCCGTCTGGCGGCGCAGCCGTTCGCGCTCGGAGTCCTCCAACCGGCGCGATACGCCGATGCCCTCGCCGGTGGGCGCGTAGACCATGTAGCGCCCGGCGATCGTCAGCTCCATCGACAGGCGCGCGCCCTTGGTCTTCAGCGGGTCCTTGACGACCTGCACGACGATCTCCTGCCCGGGGCTCAACAGGTCTGAGATCTTGTTGCGAGCAGCACCACCGCTGCCGCCGCCGCGCCCACGCCTGGGCGCCTCGACGCCCGGCAGCACGATCTCATCGACGTGCAGAAACCCGTTCTTCTCGAGGCCGATGTCGACGAACGCGGCCTCCAAGCCGGGCAGCACGTTGTCGACCTTGCCCTTGTAGATGTTGCCGACTATCGATCTCCCGCCGCGGCGCTCGATGTAGAGCTCGGCGATGCGATAGCCGGCGTCAGGGGCGCCACTGCCGCGCTTGCGAGGGCGGTTGGAGGAGGTACGCGAGGCGGCGGGCGTTCCGCCGGCCTCCAAAAGCGCCACGCGCGTCTCCGCGCGGTCGACGCTGACGAGCACTTGCTTTTTCAATTTTCTGGTCCAGTCTTATAGTCATATGTCTTCTAGTAGATCGGCACTCGGCCCTTCAGCGCCGCTGAGGCGCGTGCCTGGACGTAGATTGACTGCAGCAAGCCTACGGCCAGAAGGGTGGTGATCACCGACGAGCCGCCATAGCTCATGAGCGGCAGCGTGACGCCGGTGATGGGCATGATCCCTATGGTCATGCCCACGTTTACAAAGACCTGAAACATCAGCATAGCCGCTACCCCGGCCGCGAGAAGCGACCCGAACAGGTCCTTGGACATCACCAGGATTCGCAAGGTCCTCCAGATCAACAGCCCGTACAGGCACAGCACGAGCCCGGCCCCGAGGAAGCCGTACTGCTCGCCGACGGCAGCGAACACGAAGTCGGTGTCGTCCTCGGGCAGGTAGTTGCCCGTGAGCACGGTCGAGCCGGCCGAGCCCCGGCCGGTCTTCTGTCCCGACCCGATTGCGATCTTCGACTGGGCGAGCTGGTAGCGGGGATCGGGTTCGCCGGTCTTCGATTCCTTTTCCTTGATTTCCGCGAAGTTCGAAGACGGGTTCAGGAACGCCGTCAGCCGTTCGCTCTGATACGGCTTGAGCACGTGCACGCCGAGCGCGGGCGCGGCCACCAGCACGATCGCGACCGACACGCACACGAGCGCCACCAGCCCGCCCAACTGCTGCCACGGCGTCCCCGCCACGAGCAGGAGCACGAACGCGATTACCATGTAAACCATCCCCGAGCCGAGGTCGGGCTGGACGATCACGAGCATCGCCGGCACCAGCGCCGCGAGCATCACGCGGACGGTCGTGTCGCGCTCGCGCAGCCGCCGCGCGCGGTCGACGATAAACGCCGCGAGCGCCACGATCAGCAGCACCTTGCCGAGCTCGGAGGCCTGGAACGAAAAGAACGGCAGGCTGATCGCGCGCGTGGCTCCTTTGGCTTCGTGGCCTGCCCCGAGAACGGCGAGGATGCTGAGAATCAGCAGCGCGTAGATCGGGTACTTGAGCCGGCGCAGCCGCCCGTAATCGATCCGCGCGAGCACGGCCATCAGGATCAGGCCGATCGCCAGGTAGGCGATCTGGCGATCGACGTAGTAGCCCGGATTGCCCGCGATCGCTTCGCGCGTGGCCGCGCCGAGCGTCATCGCTGAAGCGAACCCGAGACCGACCACGGCGAGCGTCAGCAGCGGGTCGAACGGCAGCCCTCGTCGCGCGCGCGTGCCGGGCGCAGCCGGCGGCTCTTCGGCGGCGGGCTTGATCGTGCTGGCGAGCGAGGAGGACATGACCGTGCCGGGGCTCAGAACGTTTTCGAGGTTCCCGCCACGAACTTCTCCGGCCGGCCGAACCACTTGGACGCGATCAGGCGCGCGATCGGCGCGGCGGTTTCGGCGCCGAAGCCGCCTTCTTCGACGGTCACCGCGATCACGATCGGACGCTTGGGGTCGTCGATGAAGCACATGTACCACGACTGTTCCACATGGCCCTGCCGTTCCGCCGTGCCGGTCTTGCCGTAGACGGGATCCCGCGCCTGGTTCCAGCCCGCCCACACGTCAGCGGAGGTGCCGCCCGGCTGGCTGGCGGCCTCGTGGATCCCTTCCATCACATCGCTCAGGTCGGAGTAGTTCAAGTGCACGTGGCGCTTCGGCGGGAAGTTCTGGCTCAGGCTCTGCACGAGCCCGCCGCCTGATTCGTCGATCTGGCGGCCGAGATGAGGCGTGATGAGCACCCCTTCGCCACCATGCAAATAAGCGTTGGCGAGCGTCGAATAGGCCACCGCCATCTGTAGCGGGTCGGTCTGCAGGCTGCCCTGACCGACCGCGAGATCCATGTTGTAGCCCACCGTCCACGGCTCGCCCGGTTCGGCCACGATCTGACAGCGCCGGCCGTGGTGCTCACGCGTACACTGCGCTTCTGCCTGGTTCTGCTTGACGAGCCACTGCCGGCTGGGGATCGTGCCGGTGAGCTCGCTCGGCAGGTCGATCCCCGTCTTCTCGCCGATCCCCAGTTCGCGGGCCTTGTTCTGGATCACGTCGCCGTGGCTGTTGGCGAGCTCGCCGACGGTGAAGAAGTAGGTGTCTGATGAGACCTTCAGCGCTTCGACGAGTCCAACCGCGCCGTAATCATTATGGCCGGAGTTGCAGAACTTCTCGCCACCGCCTCCGATCGCTTCTATGCACGAGCCCCCGCCGAGCGCCTCGTTCGGGTCGATCACGCCCGCTTCGAGCGCCGCCATCGCGGTGATCGGCTTGAACGTCGAGCCCGTCGGGTAGGCACCGTTGACCGCCCTGTTGACCAACCGCGAGGGCGTTTCTTCACCGCCGCCCTTGCCCTCGAGCGCTTCGTATTCGCCATTCGTGAGCGGTTTGGCAAACTTGTTCGGGTCGAAGCTCGGATAGGAGCCGATCGCGAGCACTTCGCCGGTGAGCGGGTCGAGCGCCGTGAACGCCCCCGCGATCGCCGGTTTGCCGCCCGCGCGGGCGTTTTCGATGCCCTCCAGCAGCGCCCTTTCCCCCTCGCGCTGCAGCCCGAGGTCGAGCGTCGTGCCAAGGCTGTAGCCTGCCTTCGGAGGTTGGGGCTGCAGACGCGTCGGCTCGGGGTAGCCGGCCGCGTTGACCTGCACGCGCTGCACGCCCGGTTCCCCGCGCAGATAGTGGTCGTAGAAGTACTCAAGCCCTTCCTGCCCGACGACGGTGTTCTGCTTGACGCCGCGAAACGCCGGTTTTTTGAGCTCTTCTTTGTTGACCTGCCCGACGTAGCCGAGCACCTGCGCCGCCATTTCCCCGTAGGGGTAGGCACGGATCGAGACGGGCTGCTGGACGACCCCGGGGAAGTCGTTCTGGCGCTCGGCGAGCACCGTCAGCACGCCGCGCCCGGCGTCGGTCTTGATCGTCACCGGCGCGTATGGCAGCGCCGTACGCCCTTTTACGACCAGCGCCTCCACATGCTGCGCGCTCATGCCCAGCAGCGCCCCCACGCGCCGGTACAGCGCGAGCCGGGGCGCGCCCGCGGGCGGCAGCGCGGACGGCACGATCTGCACGGCGTTGGTGATCCTGCTCGACACGATCGGCTTGCCTTCGCGGTCGAGGATCTCACCGCGCGGTGCGGCGATCGGCAGGTCGCGCACGCTGTTCGCGTCCGCCTGCTGAACGTACTGTTCACCTGTGAGCACCTGCAGGTACCACAGGCGAAAGAAGATGATCGCGAACATCACCATCGCAAGCACGCCCAGCGCGCCCACACGCAGCGCGAGCTGGGGCGAGACCGGCGTCCGCGACCGATCGTCCGAGGTCGGCCAGCTCGGCCGAACCCGCTCGAGCGCGCTCATGAGCGGGAGAGCGGGCTCAACCCACCCGTCGTGTACGCGCGGCGGCGGCGGCGGCGAGGATCGTCGGGCAAGCTCCCGATCAGGCAGCGGCGCACGATGATCCAAGCGGGCACCGCGACAACCGTGTCGACGACCGCTCCGAGCACGATCTGGCGCAGCAGCTCGACGCTCACGGGCGCGTCGACGCCAAGCAGGAACTCCATCAGCGAGTAGCCCACCAGCGAGGCGGCCGCGGCGGCGGCGCCCACGAGCAGCGGTGTGACCGGCGCCTGCGGGTCACGCAGCTCGCGCAGCCGCCCGCTCCAGTAGCCGATGATCGTGAAGATCAGGGAGGTCACCCCCAGCGTCTGCACGAGCATCAGGTCGACGAGCAGGCCCACCGCAAAGCCCGTCGCCGCGCCCACGGTCGAGCCGCACAGCAGCCCGACGAAGGCCACCAGCAGCGGCGACAGGTCGATGTTCACACCGAACACCGGCACCTCGGAGACGACTCCGATCTGAAAGAACACGGCAACCACGAGGAGCGCGGCGATCCGCCCGAGCAGCGCCGGCGAGAGCGTCGTCGTCATCCGCCCGCGCCTGCGCCGGTGGCCGAGGCCAGCTGTTCACCCGCGTTGCCGCTCGCGCCGGTGCTCTGTCCAGCCGGCAAAGCGGCGGCCAGCCGGCTGAGATTCGACGGCAGCGTCCCCTCTCCTGCCGTCAGCACCTGCACGACGTCGAGGTTGTGCAGGTTTGCCAGCGGATGCACGTTGACCGACGTGTAGGCGCTTTCTTCGTTCACCGAGGTCACCTGCCCGATCGGGATACCGGGTGGATAGAGCGAGTCGTCCGGGCTCGACACGGTGCCCGAGGTGACCACGTATTCACTCTTGTCGACCGGCGTGTTGGCGGGCAGGTACTGGAGCAGCAGGTCGTTCGGGTCGCCCACCTTGGGCTGTACGATGCCGGTCGCGTTGCTCGTGCCGATCCGTGCCGAGACGCCCATCGTGCTGTCGGTGATCAGGCTGACCTCGGCGCCATCGGAGGCCGTCTGCGTGACCTTGCCCACGAGACCTTCCCCGTTGATCACCGGATCTTCGACGTGCACACCGGCCGCTTCGCCCTCGTCGATCGTGACCGTCGAGTACCAGATGTTCGGCGATTTGCCGATCACCGTGGCGGTCACCGGACGGTAGCTCGCCATGCTCAGCCGGTTGTCGAGATGGAACATGCCGAGCAGCTCGTGATAAGAGCGTTTTTCGCCTTCGTCTGCGATCTCCTCGCGGCGCAGTTTGTCGACCTGCTTGAGCAGCTCGTCGCGCTGGCTTTTCGCGTGCAGCGTGTCGTCGAACCAGCCAAACAGGTCGCGCACCGGCTTTAGCGCCTTGTTGGCGCCGTCCTGAATCGGCGAGATGACCGTCAGGAAGCCACGCTGCACGGAGTGCAGGCGGCCGCCGGGCGCCTCGCCGAAATAGGCGGTCAGGAGCAGCAGGGAGAGCACGACGAGCAGCACGAGCACCGCACGCCGACGCCGGACCGTCTTGTCATACACGAGTCAGGGCCTTCCGAAGCGTTCATAACACAGGGTACGCGTCATGCGGGGTCGATGCCTCATGCGCCGGTGAGATGGCCATCTCGTTCATCGGGCCATCTCGGTCACCGGCGGCGCCGGCTTCGCGTCGTTCGGTTCGCGCGGTGGATCGCCTCGAACTCCTCGAGCGAGCGGCCCGAGCCGACGGCGACGCAGGTCAGGGGGGACTCGGCCAGGTGCGCGGGCATCTGGGTCTCCTCGCGCAGGCGCTCGTCGAGCCCCTGCAGCAGCGCGCCGCCGCCGGCGAGCATGATGCCGCGGTCCATGATGTCTGAAGCCAGCTCCGGAGGCGTCCGGTCGAGCGTCTCCTTGACCGCTTCGACGATCTGGCTGAGCGGCTCCTCGAGCGCTTGGCGGATCTCCTCGCTCGTCAGCACCACGGTCTTCGGCAGGCCGGCGACCATGTCACGGCCACGGATCTCCGCCTGCAGCTCCTCCTGCATCGGGCAGGCCGAGCCGATCTCGAGCTTCAGCTCCTCGGCGGTCTGCTGTCCGATCAGCAGCTTGTACTCCTTCTTGGCATAGTTGATGATCGCCTCGTCCATCTCGTCACCACCGACGCGAATCGACTGTGAGACGACGATCCCGCCGAGTGAGATCACGGCCACCTCGGAGGTCCCACCGCCGATGTCTACAACCATCGAGCCGGTGGGCTCACCCACCGGCAAACCCGCTCCGATCGCGGCGGCCATCGGCTCCTCGATCAGATACGCCTGCCGGGCGCCGGCGGCCATGCAAGCGTCCTCGACCGCGCGCTTCTCGACGCCGGTCACACCCGAGGGCACGCATACGACGACGCGCGGGTGGGCCCAGCGGTTTTGATGGACCTTTTGGATGAAGTGGCGCAGCATCTCTTCGGTCACGTCGAAATCCGCGATCACCCCATCCTTCAACGGTCTGATCGCCTGAATCGTTCCCGGTGTGCGGCCAAGCATGCGCTTCGCCTCGATCCCGACCGCGTGAACTTCGCCGGTACGTGAGTCGATCGCGACGACGCTCGGCTCCGATAGCACGATCCCCCGCCCCCGCACGTACACGAGCGTGTTGGCCGTGCCCAGATCGACCGCCATGTCGCGGCCGCCGAATCCTGTCAGATAGCTGAAGATGCCCATATATAGCGAGAGAGAAGAGGGCGCCCGGCCTAGGTTTCGCGCCGTCACGTAGCGACACGCTCGGCCCCCTTCGCATGTCCGGGGACTACCCGCGCGCAGTGTAGCGAACGTCCCTCGCAGGCGGATAGGACTGCGAGCTTATTTGCAGGCGAAAAGCAGCTCGGGCCAGAGGTCGAGCAGGCTCGCGAGCGGCAGGCCGACGACGTTCTCGTAGTCTCCCTGCACCGCGCGCACGAGCGCCGCGCCGGCGCCCTGGATCGCGTAGCCGCCCGCCCGCCCGTCCCACTCGCCCCGGGCGAGGTACCACTCGAGCAGCTCGCAATCGAGCTCGCGGAACGTCACCGCCGTGCGCGCGACCGCCGTGCGCTCCTCCTCGCCGGGCAGTAGTAGGGCGAGTCCGCTCACTACCTCGTGCGTGGCGCCGCTCAAGGCTTCGAGCGCCGCGCGCGCCTCGCGCTCGCCGGCCGGCTTGCCGTAGATCCGTCGGCCGAAAGCCACCAACGTGTCGCAGCCCAGCACCGCCTCCCGCGCGGCGGACGCGCGAGCACGCGCTGCGCGTGCCTTGCGCATGGCGTTCTCGCGCGCCACGTCCGCCGGGTCACCGCGATCGAGCTCCTCGACGTCGGCAGGGCGCACCGTGAAAGCGACCCCCAACCGCTCGAAGAATCGCCCGTCGCTGCGGCGAGCTGGAGGCAAGGACAAGCGGGGGCGTCGTCAAACGAGCGGGCCTGGACGAGCGAGGCCTGGAGCAGGTCCGGTTAGAGCTCCGGAAAGAACAGCGCCGCCTCGCGAACAGCTGACTCGGGCGAGTCCGATCCGTGCACCATGTTGGCGCCCATCTCGATGGCGAAGTCACCGCGGATCGAGCCGGTGGCGGCCTCCAGCGGATCGGTCACGCCGATCGTCTGCCTGGCGGCCTTCACGGCGTTCGACCCTTCGAGCACCAGCGCGAGGATCGGACCGGAGGTGATGAACTCGACGAGCTCGCCGAAAAACGGCCGCTCTGAGTGCTCGGCGTAGTGGCGCTCGGCCAGCTCGCGGTCGACGGTCATGTGGCGCAGCGCGACGATCTGAAGGCCCTTGCGCTCGAAGCGGGCGATTATCTCGCCGCTCAGCCCGCGGGCGAAGGCGTCGGGCTTGACGAGGATCAGCGTTCTTTCCATGGGTTCCTTTGGCTTCGGCGTTATTGAGATCGGCGGGCATGGCGCGGGCAGAGCGTGACATGCTGGTCAGGAGGTCGAGCGAGTCAGGAGGCCGTGGTCTCAGGACGTCGGGCGGGGGCGGCGCGCGCGCCCGGTCCGTGGCGTGACCACCGGGCGGCTGAGCTCCTCCTCGCGACCATCCTCGGCACTCGCGCTCATGCCCCCGCTCGCGGGCGCGGGCGCGGGCGCGCGGCGTGCGGTGCGCTCCTCGTCGGCGAGCAGCGCCTCGCTGTCGAGGGGCGCAGAGGCGCGCCGACGACGCGTACGCGGCTGCACGGCGCCTGGGACCTCGGTCTCGCAGTATGGACAGATCGTCCATGCTTGGTCGAGCGGGCGCGCGCAGCTGACGCAGCGCTCCTTGAGCTTGCGCAGGCAGCTGGGGCAGCGGATGAAGTCGCGCTCGATGCGATAGTCGCAGTGCGGGCACAGCGCCTGGTCGAGATCGTGCAGCCGCGCCTCCGCCGCCTGCATCTCGAGCTCGCGCTCGCGCACGTCCTCCAGGTACTCGGGCGGGCGCAGGATCAAGTAGACGATCGTGCCGACGAACGGGAACAGCGACGCCGCCGTGGCGCAGCCGACCAGCATCGGGTCGAGGATCCGGCGGCGCGCGTCGGCGTAGGTCCAGTAGATCAGCGACAGGTAGAGGACCGCGACGAACAGGATCAGCAAGTCGATGACCAGGTTCAGGCCGCTGCTTTCGATGCCGAAGTAGGCGAGAGGGAGCATGACTAAGGTTCGCTCAGAGCGGGCATCGGACGGCTGAGTTTAGAGAAACAACCGGCCGAATCCATAACCGGCCGCGAAGAACGCGAGGATCACGAGCGCCACGATCAGCGCCACGGCGCCGATCATCGTAAGTACGGACGGGCCATCCTCGTCGTTCATCCACTCGACCCCTGCGACCGAGCGGGAGCGTCCGCGATCCGCTCCCCGGCGAGCAGCTCGCCGACGAGATAGACCGAGCCGGTGGCGAGCACGGCCGCGCCGTCGCCGCGCTCGCCTGTCTGCCCCGCGCAACAGGTGGCGCCCTCCAGGGTGCGCGCCCAAGCCAGGGCCTGCTCGAGCGCCAGGCACGGGCGAGGCTCGCGGTGGACCGCCGCAAAGCCGAGCTGGCGGGCGAGCGACTCGAGCGCCGCGGGCGAGAGCGCGCGGCTGGAGGGCGGCGCGGTGAACCACGCCCGCTCGCACAGCGGCAGCAGTGCCGCAAGCATGGAGGCTGCGTCCTTGTCCTCGAGCACGCCGAGCACGAGCCCGAGCCGCCGCCCGGCCAAGATCTCCGGTAGCGCCTGCACGAGCGCCGCGACCGCATCCGGGTTGTGGGCGCTGTCGAGCACGGTCAACGGGCTCTCGCCGATGATCTGCAATCGCCCGGGCACCTCGACCGTCGCTCCCGCGTCGCGCACCGCGCGCTCGCTCAGTTCGTTTCCGACGCTGCACAGATAGGCCTCGGCAGCCACGCGCGCGAGCGCGAAGTTGCGCTGCTGAAAGGCTCCTTTCGCACGCAGCGGCTCCGGAGCGGCGCCCGCCGGTGCGCTCTGCCGCGCAGCCGCCCGCGCGGATACGTCTGCGGCCCACACGATCCGTGCCTCGCGCTCATGCGCGACGCGCGTGGCGACGGCGAGCGCCTGCTCGTCGAGCTCTGAGCCGAGCGCGAGGGTGGTGCGGGGGCGCAGTACCGCGAGCTTCTCCGCGGCGATGTCACGCACCGTCGGCCCCAGCCAGCGTGTGTGCTCTAGGCCGACGTTCGTCAGCACGCTTACGCGCGAGGCGAGCACGTTCGTGGCGTCGTAGCGGCCGCCGAGGCCCGCCTCGACCACGGCGACCTCCACCCCCTGCTCGGCCATCGCCCACAGCGCGGCGGCGGTGAGCAGCTCGAACTGGGTGACGTGGTCGTCCGCCGCGAGCGTCCGGTTCACACGCTCGGCCGCCCACGCGGCGCGCGCGACGGCGGCGGCGAAGGCGTCGGTCTCGATGTCGCGCTCTGAGACCTGTACGCGCTCGGTGTAGGAGGTCAGGTGGGGTGAGGTGTAGGCGCCGGTGCACAGACCGTGGCGCTCGAGGATCGCGGCGGTCATGCGCGTCGTCGAGGTCTTGCCGTTGGTGCCGACGACGTGGATCGCGCCGAAGCGTTCCTGGGGAGCGCCGAGCACGGTCATCATCCGGCGCATGCGGTCCAGGCCGAAGCGCATGCCGAACAGCTCGAGCGAGCGCAGATGAGATTCGGCCTGGGCTGAGCTCCACACTGCTCGAGACATCTTTAGGCGCCTACGCGTCGTCGGGGTGCTTGCGCAGGTAGTCGACGAACACGGGCCGCAGCGCCTCGCCGAGCTTGCCGTCGCCGCTGTGCACCGCGTCTGAGATCAGCCCGTGGGCATGTTCGATGTCGAAGTCGGCCTCGCCCTCGTCGCCGCTGATCGTCTCGGCCGCGGGAATCATCTCGAGCAGCGACCACAGGAACCGCACGTCGAGGTGCTTCTCGGCGCGGTGGATCGCGCGGTCGTGCAGCTCGTGCGTGGAGAGCTTGTCGAGGTCCTCGGCCATGTGCGGTTATCTGCTTCGAAAGGCGGTCGCGCTCGCGCGCGTGAGGCAGGCCATCAACCGCCAGGCCATCAACTGCGCTTGCCCCACTTGCCGCGCCGCTTGGCGCGAAGCAGCCCCCGCAGCTCCTCGCCCATGCCCCGAAGGTCGAGCTTGCGCGCGAGCTTGCGCAGCTCCCGCCGCTCGCCGGAGCTGAGGTTGCCGAGGCGCCCGCGCGACTCACGCACGAGCTCCGTCAGGCGCGTGCGATCGCGCTCGGAGAGCGCGCGCCAGCGCCGGGCGACGGCGAAGCCGACCTGCAGGAGCGCCGCCCACGGGAGCACCTTCACACGGGCGGTCTTCGACTTGGAGCTTTGCGTCTTGCGCTTGGCCATGAGGCGATGGTAGCGGGCGGCTAGGCCGACTGCTCGCGCGGTGAGGCGTCGTCGACCTCTTCGGGCGCCGCTTCGGTGACGAGCGTCGGCGTGAGCCCCTTCTCGACGGTCTCCTTGGTGACGACGCACTTCTTGACGTCGCGACGCGAGGGCAGCTCGAACTGGACCTCGAGCAGGATCTCCTCGATGATCGAGCGCAGCCCGCGCGCGCCCGTTTCGCGCACGAGACCCTTCTCGGCGACAGCCGTGAGCGAGTCCTCGGAGAAGACAAGCTCGATGCCGTCGAAGGAGAAGAAGCGCTGGAACTGCTTGACGAGCGCATTGCGCGGCTCGGTCAAGATCGAGACGAGATCATCACGCGTGAGCTGATGCACGGCGCTCACGACCGGCAGGCGTCCGATGAACTCGGGGATCAGCCCGTACTCGATCAGATCCTCGGGCAGGCAGTGCTCGAACACTTCGCCCTGGTCGCGCGTCGCCTTGGCCTCGATCGCGGCGGCGAAGCCGACCCCTTTGTGGCCGATGCGCCGCTCGATCACCTGGTCGAGGTTCGCGAACGCGCCGCCGCAGATGAACAGCACGTTGGTCGTGTCGATCGTGAGGAACTCCTGGTGGGGGTGCTTGCGCCCTCCCTGCGGGGGCACCGAGGCCTGGGTGCCCTCGAGGATCTTCAGCAGCGCCTGCTGGACGCCCTCGCCGGAGACGTCGCGCGTGATCGACGGGTTGTCGGCCTTGCGCGCGATCTTGTCGACCTCGTCGATGTAGATGATCCCCGTCTCGGCCTTCTTGACGTCGTAGTCGGCGGCCTGGATCAGCTTGAGCAGGATGTTCTCGACGTCCTCGCCAACGTAGCCGGCCTCGGTCAGCGCGGTCGCATCGGCGATCGCGAACGGCACGTTGAGGATCCGCGCAAGCGTCTGGGCGAGCAGCGTCTTGCCGCAGCCGGTCGGGCCGAGCAGCAGGATGTTGGACTTCTGCAGCTCGATGTCGGAGTCGCCGGACATCATCATCTGCACGCGCTTGTAGTGGTTGTAGACGGCGACCGACAGGGTGCGCTTGGAGGGGTCCTGCCCGACGACATACTCGTCGAGCACGTCGTAGATCTCGCGCGGCTTGGGCAGGTTCTCGAGATCGAACGTGGGCGGAGCGGAGAGCTCCTCGTCGATGATCTCGTTGCACAGGTCGATGCACTCGTCGCAGATGTAGACGCCGGGCCCGGCGATCAGCTTCTTGACCTGGCGCTGAGACTTGCCGCAAAAGCTGCACAGCAGCTGCTCGTTTGAGTCTGTCGGCCGGGCCATGCTGCCTAGTGCTCCGAGATAACCCTGTCGATGATGCCGTACGCCTTGGCCTCTTCGGAGCTCATGAAGTAGTCGCGCTCTGTGTCTTTGCGCACGGCCTCGAGCTTTTTGTGCGTGTGCTTGGCGATGATCTCATCGAGGCGCCGGCGCACGTCGATGATCTCCTTTGCGTGGATCTCGATGTCGGTCGCCTGGCCTTGAAAGCTCGAGGAGACCTGGTGGATCAGGATCTTCGCGTTCGGCAACGCCATGCGCTTGCCCTCCGCGCCGCCGGCCAGGAGCAGCGCGCCCATCGACATCGCGATGCCGACGCAAATCGTCTGCACGGCGGGCTTGACGAACTGCATCGTGTCGTAGATCGCAAGGCCCGCATAGACCGAGCCGCCGGGGGAGTTGATGTAGATCGAGATGTCCTTCTCGGGATCCTCGGACTCCAGGTGCAGCAGCTGGGCGACGATCAGATTGGCGATCTGATCGTCGACGGGCGTGCCGAGAAAGATGATCCGCTCGTTGAGCAGGCGACTGTAGATGTCGAACGCGCGCTCGCCGCGCGAGGTCTGCTCGACGACCATTGGAACAAGTGGGCTCATAGTCTCGCTTTGGTTTCGCTTCGCGGGCTGAATTCCTTTAGAGGGCTGTCAGGCGATCCTAGTGCGTGCACCGGCTCGCCCCGCTCAATCTCCGGGAGTCCACAGCTTGCCGGGGGCCGCCGCGGGAGCCTCCGCGGGAACCGCCGCGCCGCTCGCCGTTGGGTGCGCCTGCTCGGGCGTCCACAACTGCTCGCCAGCCTGCCTGTACCCGTCAGGGTGGGCCTGCTCCGGCGCAGTCGGGGTGGAGCGGGCCGCGATCAGCTCGACGGCCTTGCGCGCGGCGAGGTCCTCGCGCACGTCCTCCAGGCGCCCGGCGGCGCGCAGGTCCGCGAGCAGCTTCTCCGGGGCAACACCCTCCCGCTCGGCTGTGGGGGTAATCGCCGCGAGCAGCTCCTGCTCGCTCGGCTCGATCTGCTCGGCGGCGACAACGGCGGTGACGACCGCCTCGCGGCGCAGCGCCTGCTCTGCGTCACCCTCCATCTCGGTGAGGATCTCCTGCTCCTCGCGGGCAGCGATCTGCAGGTAGGCCTCGCGCGAGATCCCGCGGTGGGAGAGGGAATGCAGCATCCGCTCCCACATCTCACGCGCGCGCGCTTTGACAAGCTCCGGAGTGAGCGCGATCTGCGCGCCGGCGACGGCCGCATCGAGCGCGGCTTGCAGGAACTCGCCCTCGATCTTGCCCTGCTCGACCTCGAGCAGGCGGCCGCGGATGTCCGCGCGCAGCTCTGCCAGATCGTCGAAGCCGGCGTCGATCGCGAGGTCGTCGTCGACGTCGGGCAGCTGCTTGAGCTTGACCTCCTTGACGGCGATCTCGAACGTCGCCGCTTGCCCGGCCAGCTCGGCGGCGCCGTAGTCGTCGGGGAACGTCAGCTCGACCGTGTGCGTCTCGCCCGCGCTCGCGCCGAGCAGCCCCTCCTCGAAGCCGGGGATCAAGTTGCCGCCGCCGAGCTCGACGAGCTGGTCGCGGCCCTCGCCGCCCGGAAACGGCGTGCTGTCGATCGAGCCGACGTAGTCGATCACCACGAAGTCGCCGACAGCGGCCGCACGCTCGGCGGTCTCGAGACGGGCAAGGCGCTCGCGCATCGCGTCGATCTCGTGATCGATCTGCGCGTCCTGCACCTCCGGTTCGCGGCGGGGGATCTCCAGGCCCTCGTAGGGGCCGAGCTCGGCTTTGGGTAGCACGCCGACCTCGATCGAGAGCTCGAGCGGCGCGCCTTGGGGCGGCAGGTCGAAGCGCCCGATCTGTGGGTCGCCGACGGGGACGATGCCGGTCGTCTCGATCGCCTGCGCGTACCAGGCGGAGATCGTGTCGCGTACGGCCTCCTCGAGCACGACCTCGCGGCCGACGCGCTGGATCACGAGCGGCGCGGGCACCTTGCCTTTGCGAAAGCCGGGCAGCTTCAGCTCACGGCCGAGCTGGCGCGCCTTGCGCTCGAGATGAGAGTCGAGCTCGGCGGGCGGGACCTGCACGTACAGGCGCACGCGCGAGTCCGCGAGCTCGGTGACGGTCGTCTCCACGGCGGCGGCAGGCACGAGCCTCACGATACCGTTATCGACCGTGAAGCCCCGCTTGCGACGCGTATCGCCCGCGCGCGTGCCCACGCGTGCGGAGACGTGGCTGTGGACCGGCCCGGTGGGCCATCTGGTGGGCAGCGGGCTGGACTTCCTCATCGCGCTCGCACGCTACGTGCGCGCGCGAGCGAAGGGCAACAGGGCCCGTTAGACGAGCACAATTCACCGGCTTACGGGCGTGGGCTGGTCATTGAGCTGTGGGCCCGTGGCTCAGCGGCTTCGTGGGTGGGCGGAGAAAGTCTTTGAACCGACCTGTCGCGTTTGCAAGGTGGCGTCGGAAGGGAAGGCAGATGCCAGGCGCGAACCCAGACGAGGACCTACCGGCACACCCGGTCGTGGGCGAGCTGCTGCCGCGTGCTGCGGAGGCTTTCGGAGTGCGCTACAAGCTCGAGACTTACTCGCTGGACACCACGAACAAGGTCGGTTCCCCCAAGGCCCGCGGGTTCGAGCTGATCCTCGGGATCACGATCGAGGCGATCGACTATCTCGAAGCGCAGATCATGACTCGTATTCTCGACACGCCCGTCCGTGAGGTCCGCGAGAACCCGCCCTACGGGATCAAGGGCGTCGTCGACATTCAGGTCAGAGGAATCGACGCGAAGGCCGACCGCGTCGTCAACGTCAGGACAGTCTGGGCGTTCGAGGAGGCGGGCGCCCCACCGCGACTTGTAACGGCTATCCCGAAACCTTAAACTGGAGAAGGTATGGCGACCGTAGAGCAACAAGCAATCGGGGAAGTCGACGTCGTCGCCTTCGAACGGCCGATCAAGAAGGTCGACGGAGTCGGCAACTGGCCCACCGGCACCATCGGCGCCGTCGTCAGCGACTACGGCGACGTCAAGGAAGTCGAGATCGTGGGCGGCAGCGGCGAAACCCTGGACTTGGTCACCGTTCCGGTTGAGAGCCTAAAGCTGATCGAGAAGCACAGCTGATCCCCCCGGAGTATCCCTCCGGGGGTATGACCTCCGGAAGTAAGACCGTCCGTTGGACGAAGGGCAACACCGTCCGTTAGACGGCCTTGCCCTCACTGCCTGTGCTCAGGCGACAGCGCCGGCCTGGGCGAGCTCGAAGGAGAGTGCTGTGCCGGCGGGGACGACCACCACCGGGCAGGTGGCGAGCTCGATCAGGCGCGCGGCGGAGGAGCTGAGCGAGACGCGGCCCGGGGTGGCGTCGGGGCGCGAGTCGATCACGAGCAGGTCGGCCTGGTCGTCGGCGACGGGCACGACCTGAGCGCCGAGCGCTGAGGCGAGCGCGCTTGCGGTGCTCTGCGCGCTGCCGTCGCCGCCGGCCTCGCCGACCGCGACGATCCGCTGTGCGGCCGCGTGGGCGCCGTCGGCGTATCCCGCGGGCGCGATCGCGACCGCGACGGGGCCTCCCTCGAGCAGGCGCTGGGCCGAGTTGCCGATCGTGATGTGGCCGGGGGCGGTGTGCGAGTCCGAGCAGAACACGATCGCAGAGGCCCCGATCTGCTCGGCCAGGGCGCGCAGCCCCTGAGGGGTGGAGCGATCGGTGATCGCGTGACTCGAGGCGAACTTGCCGGTGAAGAGCGCCTCGCCGCGGTCGAGCACAACCTGTGCCTCCTCGTCGCTGACGGCCTCGTCGGTGTGGCGAACGTAGCCGAGCGATACCTCGGCGCCGGCGCGGGCGAACAGTCCGGCGAGCGCGACCGCGTCGTCCTCGTTGGCGGTGCCGTCGTAGGAAACGATGATCTTGGTGGAGGGCATGGGCTCTGCTCCTTGGGGATGGCCCGCTCGAGCGCGAGCCGTTGACTGGTCAAATTTTGACTTCTCCCCGATAGTGACACTCTCATGCCATTAGCACCAGTGATCTTAATGATTACTGCTATAAGTTTTACTTATGCTCAACGTGGCTCGGTTGAGGGTCTTGAAGGAGGTCGCCTACAGGGGCTCGTTCTCGGCGGCGGCCGAGGAGCTGTCCTATACCCAGTCGGCGGTCTCCCAGCAGATCGCTGCGCTCGAGGCGGAAGCGGGGATGGCGCTGCTGCAGCGACACGCGCGCGGGGTCAGCCTGACCGCCGCCGGGCAGATGCTGCTGGGGCACGCCGAAGGCATCCTCGCGCGGGTGGAGACGGCCGAGGCGTCGCTCGCGGAGATCGCCGGGCTGCGCGGAGGCAGGCTGCGGATGGCGTCGTTCCCGACGGCCGGAGCGACGCTGATGCCGTTCGCGATCGCCACGTTCCGCGCGTCCTACCCGGATGTCGAGCTGACGCTGAGCGAGGGCGAGCCCGAGGAGATCGCGCCGCGGCTGCGCGCGGGCGAGCTCGATTTGGCGCTGCTGTTCGAGTTCGAAGGCGAGACGGAGCTGGGCGAGGGCACGACGCGGGTGGAGCTGCTCGAGGACCCGATGTATCTGGCGCTGCCGCGGGAGCACCGGCTGGCGCAGAAGAGGCAGCTGCGACTGGAGGACTTGAAGGACGAAGCGTGGGTGCAGACATCGCAGGCGAGCCCGTGTGCGCGCCACGTGGTGCGCTCCTGCCACGCGGCGGGGTTCGAGCCAAACGTGTCGTTTGAGAGCGACGACTACCAGACCGTGCAGGGCCTCGTAGCGGCCGGGGTCGGCGTCGCGCTGATCCCCGAGCTCGCGCTGTCGGTCGTGCGCGAGGAGATCGCGATCCGCGCCCTCTCCCCCGGCCCGCCCGTGCGCCAGGTCCTCGCCGCCGCGCCCGCCGGCGCGCGCCTGGTCCCGGCGGCGCCGGCGATGCTGGGCGTGCTCGAGCAGATCGCCGGGCGGTATGAGACGCTCGGCGCGCGGCGGACGGCATAGCCGGGCTGTGTCCACGGGGGTTGGAACGTTTGGAGTAGCCGCCTTCCGGCGGCCTGTCACCGAGGGCGGGGAAGCCCGGAGCGCGTGGGCGGCATTATCCGTCCTGCAGAGCGACCGCGGCCGGGACTTTGGCCGCGAAGCGCCCCGGAAGCGCGACGATCGCGACGGCCGCGGCGGTGACGAGCGCGAAGCTGACGAGCGCGCCGAGCAGGCCGAGGGAGGGGACGACGGGGTAGTTGATCGTGTGCGAGAGCGCGCGGTCGAGCAGCTGCTGGCCGAGCAGGCCGAGCAGCGCGCCGCTCGCGCAGCCGACGCCGAGCAGGATCAGCGACTCGAGCATGATCGTCTGCCACAGTTCGCTCGGGGGGAAGCCCTCGAGCTTGAGCTTGGCCAGGCGCGGGCGGCGCTGCCAGATCATCGCGCCCATCGCCGCGGCCATCGCGAGGATCGCGGCGGTCAGAATCAGCGTCGCGATCTGGGTCAGGCGCGTGAGGCCCTGGCGGCTGAGCGAGTCCTGCTGGGCGGCGCGCGCGGCGGCGGTCTGGACCGCGAGGCCGGTGCGCGGGCCGAGCGCCGCGCGGAGCTCGCGAGCACCCTGCCCCTGACTGACGCCGGGCGCAAGCAGCACGTTGTAGGCGCTTGCCTGGAGACTCCCCCACGCGCGCGCGAAGTCGTTTGCGTTCATCACGATCGCACCCGGCGCCCAGCCGATGTTCGTGGACAGCGCGGCGACGCGTACGACGATCGGTTCGGGGGCGGGCAGCGTGAAGGATTGGCCGATGTGGAGGTGGTTTTCGCCGGCCAGCGCCTGGGAGACGACAACCCAGCCGCCCCCGCGTACGCGTTCGCTCGCGCGCGCGAGCGAACCTTCGACGAGCTGTGTCGGCGGCACGAGGGGGACGGCTTCGGCGGGCGGCGCGATCACCCACACTCGCCGCGTGCCGTAGTCGAGCAGGCCGCCCCGGTAGATCCGCACGGCGCGCACGCCCGGCAGATGTTCGAGCTTCGACTGCGTCGCGCGCGTGGGGAACGGCGCGGTTGTCAGCAGGTTGTATTCGCCCGCGGGGGCGACCCACACGCCGGTGTAGGCGTTCGCGTCGCGGGCCGCGTTTTCGAGGCCGTGCAGCAGGTCGCCGTGGGCGCCCTGGATCGAGACGGAGCCGAACACCGCGACCGCGCCGGTCGCGGCGATCGCGACCGCGCGGGCGCGGCCGGAGCGGAGCTCCATCACCGCGATGTGCGGCACCGCGCTCACGATCGAAGGGGCGACCCGCTTGACGAGCTCGAGCACGGCGGTCAGCGGTAGGGGCAGCAGGAGTAGCAGCGCCGCGATCAGCGTGACCATTCCGACGACGGCGTCCTGCGGCGCGGCCAGCAGGATCGCGACCGTCACCGCGAGACAGGCGAGACCGGCGACGGCGAGCCCCGCGGTCAGCGTGCCCCCGCCTTCGCCCTTTTCGGCGATCGCGGCGAGTGGGTTGCGCGAGAGGATGTCGCGCAGAGGGCTGAGCACGGCGACACAGGCCGCGAGCATGCCGCCGCCGACGGCGATCGCGAAGCTCTGCCAGCCGACGACGCGCGCCGAGCCGACGGCGAACGCGGAGGCGAGATAGCCGGGGGTCGCGTGGAACAGGTGGATCGAGAGCTCATCGCCGAGCAGCAGCCCGAGCGCGGAGGCGATCGCGCCGAGGATCACGGCGTCGAAGAGCAGCACCGCGATCACGGCGCCGGGGGTGTATCCGTCGCGGCGCAGGTCGGCGATCAACCGCCGGCGCTGGGGGACGGTGAGGAGCATCGCGTTGAACGCGAACAGGAAGCCGACGAGCGCGCTGATCACGGCGAACAGCGCGGTCGACTGGTTGGTGGCGGCGGCGGCCTTCGTGAACAGCTGCTCGTCGTAGGAGGAGCTCTCGACGTTCAGCCGGCCCGCGGCGAGACGCACGAGCGCCGCGCGGACCGCGACTTCGCCGCCGGGCGCGGGCTCGACGAGGATGCGGCTGATGCGGCTTGTGAGCCCGCTCAGTTCCTGGGCGTATTCGAGCGGGGCGATCGCGACCGGGCTGTCGATCAGGGGACCGATCTGGTTTGAGTGCAGCTGCGCGTAGAGCGCCGCTTCGCTCTCGGCGCCCCCGGTCTGGAAGGTCATCATCTGCCCGAACTTCTTCACGCCGAGCTTCGTGGCGACCGGCGCGGGGAGCACGACCGCACCGAGTCCCGCGAACGGCGTCAACGCGGCGCGGCGCACGAGCGAGCCGCCGAGCTCAGACAGGCTCGAGTCGGCGCCGACGAGCTGCACCGACTCGCGCCCGTGGGGGCCGATCGCGTTCGCGTTCACTTCCAACAGCGGCGCGGCGACACGCACGCCGGCGATGTGGCGCACCTGCGCGAGCATCGTCGCGGAGAACCCTTGCGCCTCGCGCGTGGAGAGTTGGAGCGTCGCGCGCCCGACGATTCCCTTGTTCAGCGCGCCGACCGAGCTCGACAGCGACTGGCTTGCGACCTGGGAGGCGAACAGAAGGGCGACGCCCGCGGCGATGCCGACGATCGCAAAGCACTCCTGCAGGCCGCGCGCGCGCAGGCGCACGCGGTAGAGGTGCAGGATGTTCGCGAACCTCACCGCGACGCTCCGGCGGCGTGAAGAAGAACGTTGGTCGAGATGCTCACCGCGGTCCCCCGACGGCGGGGAGGCGCTCTCACGTCACGCTGACCGCGGCGAGCCCCTGCATGGGGTCGTAGTCGATCAGCTTGCCGTCGCGCAGCGCGAGCACGCGGTCGGCATAGCCCGCGGCAAGGGGATCGTGGCTGACGAGCACGATCGCGACCCCGCGCTCGCGGCAGAGCTCGCGCAGCAGCTCGAGCACTTCGCTCGAGCGTTGCGAGTCGAGGCTGCCGGTCGGCTCGTCGGCGAGCAGCAGCTGCGGCTCGGTCGAGAGCGCCCGCGCGATCATCACGCGCTGGCGCTCGCCCATCGAGAGCATCTCCGCGCGGTGCGCCAGGCGCTCGCCCAGCCCGAGGCGCTCGAGCAGCGGGCTGACGCGCCGGTGCGCCTCGCGCCAGCGGACGCTCTTCAAGAGCTTCAGCACGGCGTTGTCGATCGCGCTCACGCCCGGTAGCAGGTCGAAGTTCTGACGCACGAAACCGAGCTCGGAGAGCCGGTAGCGCGAGGCCTCCTGCTCGGTGAGCGAGGAGACGTCGCGGCCGTTGACGAGCACGGCGCCCGAGGTCGGCTCGAGCAGCGCTGCGACCATCAACAACAGCGTCGTCTTACCCGATCCCGACGGCCCGTAGAGCGCGACCATCTCCCCCGGCGAGACCGACAGCGAGACGCCGTCGACCGCCCGCACGGGCTCGCCGCCGACGGCCGGGTAGTGCTTGACGAGCTCACGCAGCTCCAGCATCGGCCCCTCCTTTGCGTCCACCGACGGGCAGCGACAGGGCCGGGACGGCCGGCTCTGCGATCGGCGGCGCCGGCGCGTCATGCGCTCCCCGCGATCGCCACGGCGCGAGCGCGAGCGCGAGTACCCGCCCGATCGCGCGACGGGCACGAAAGACGAGGAGCGCCGCGCCGACCGGCGGGCCGGTGTTCGCGATCACGCTGTCAGTCGCCGCGCGCGCGCGCGGCGCACGGGCCTCCGGCAACGAGAGATAGGAGGCAACCATGCCGGCGAGCAGGACGAGATGGAGGCGGCCGCGAGGCAGGTTCCTCAACTCGCTCGCAGACCGCGCAGCGAGCCGGCCCATCCGCGCACGCGCCTGCTGTGGCGATACGTAGCAGCCGATGAAGCTGAACTGCGCGCTGCCTGAGTCCTCGCCCTCGTCGACGAGCGAATCGAGCAGCGAGTGCAATGCACCGGCCCACGTGAGGTATGCCGCGGTGAGCGACACTACGAACTCCGGGCGGACGCCGCGATCGGCGGCGGCAGCGATCAAAGCGTGCACCCCGAGCGACGACCCCCGCGCCGACGCCGTCTCCCACCACTGAAGGCCCGTGTCGGGCGGCGTCTGTGCGCGCGCCCAGCGCACGAACGCGTCGCGCTCGGCGGGGCCGCGGCCGAGGCTGAGGCTCTGAAAGGCGACGATCGACGCCGCCGCCGCGCGCGCCGGCTCGGCCACCGCCGCGTAGGAGGGCAGCGCGGCGAGCGCCTCGCGGCAGCTGTCGACGAGCTCCCGCAAGTAGCCGCCATCGTCGCGCCGGGGATGATGCTCGTAGTAGTCGCGGTGCGGGGCGGCCGGATCGAGCGCGACGAGCAGCGCCTCGTGCAGCCGGCGGCCGTTGCAGACCGGCTCGGCGCAGGGCTGCTCGGCGAGCATGTCGACGTAGTTGTAGGTGGCTTGAAACGCCGTGAGCGCGCGTACCGCCGAGCGACGGCGCCGCCGCGAGACGAACGTGGCGAACGCACACGCGCCCTCGATGTTGCCGCGCTTCTCGAGCGCCGCGAGCGCCAGCCCGCGCAGGACGGGATCGGGCACCTCGCGCGCGCGTGCACAGCGGTTGCGCAGCTCACGGCGCACGCGCGGGAACACCGCCAGCCAGTAGCGCAAGGCGGCGCCCGCGAACACGCCCGCGAGCGCCGCCCGCTCCCACGCGCCGCGCACGGCTTACCTCCGTCGCCGCCGCCGCACCGGCGGAGGGCACGCCACCGTGCTCTGCGCGGTCGTGGTGCTGCCGTCGACGAACACGAAGCTCGCGCTGAACGGAAAGCCGCCGTGCGGGCAGGTCGAGGGCAGTTCGACGCCGCGCGGGTGAAAGCTCACGGTGCGTCCGTGTACGCGTTCGGTGTAGATCAGGCCACTCGGGCCGATCGTCGCCTGCACGTGCACGATCGACACCGGCGGCCCGTCGGGCACGCTCGGGATCAGCGGGACCGCCGTGTCGAGGCTCCCGCCGAGCGTCGGCGAGCCCTGAACCAGTTCGCCCTGAAAGACGAGCTGCGCATATACCGGCGCCTGGCCGTTGGCGTAGAACAGCACGACCATGTTGCCGTCGTGCGACGGGCCTCGCAGCGCTTCGATCATCGGGATCTCGTGTCCCACCCCCTGCCCGAACGGCACTTCCACATAGGCGCTGCCGGACCCCAGATGCGAGTCTTGGGGGCACCCGGCCGGCCCCTGCGCAGCGAGCGCCGCCGGGTTGCAGATCGCGAGGCCCAGAGTCGTCCTCAGGTAGTCGATCCCGGGCGGGAGATGCAGGCTGAGACTCTGCAGCGCGGGCGGCATCGTGCCTTCGGCGCCGGCGATGTCGAATTCGAACCCGATCGTCGTACTGGCCCCGAGTCTGTTCGGAGTGAACGAGGTATGCAGCGTCGCCGTCTCCGCCGCCCCCGCGGGCGTCGCCGCGCAGGCACACAACGCAAGCGCTGCCCCCAGTGCTGCTACGGCCCGCCGGGCGCCGACTCGCGAGACGACGCCGCGACGAGGGACACGCGACACGACGCCGCGACGAGGTATAGCCACGCGCCGGGACAAGACCGCGATCGCCGATAGGGGCGCGGCCGGCGCCCCGTGCGAGCTGTTTTGTATGACGCGCATCGAAACCCCGCTAGTACGACAGCGGGCCGCTCACCTCGACCGTAGTAGCGTCGTTCACGCGCTTGATCGAGCCCGTGAAACGCAGGTTGCTCGCGTGCGCGTGCGAGTAGGTCCCCGTGCCGCGCGAGATCGACAGCGTGCCCGAGAACGAGGCGTAGGAACCTCCCACTTCGTAGTTCGCCGAGCCATGCCCCGAGAGGGACCCGCCCGATGGGTAGATGTTGACTTCGGCCGTCACGTGCGTCTGCGAGGCGACGTCCAGATGGATATAGATCGTCCCTCTGATCGTGCCTGTCGCCGAGCCCTGCTCGTTGAGTGTCAACCCGCTGTGGCTAGTCAAATGCAGACGGCCGCTCTCATGCAGGCTCAGTGTCCGCGCCGCGCCCGCGACCGGCCCGGCCGCGCTCGAGGCGCCGGCCCCGACGGCGCCAACGGCCACAACGCCTGCGAGCGACGCCACCGCCCCGATCGCAAGCAGCGCGCGTGCACGCCCGCGCCGCGAAGCCCGATCCGACCCTTGTACTACGCCATCTCCACCAGATGCGTACCCCATATGACCGACCCCTCTCCTCTTGAGACTTGAAGACAGAGTGATTATATACGGACCACGAGGATCGCGGGGCCGGTTGTCCCGCGCACGCCCCCAACACGTGGGCGCCTTCACTGCGAGCGTGGAGTCTGCTGCGCCCACAGCTTTGCTCAACAGGACACCTGTGCGAGCAGGCTGTCGACGTACGGGCCGAGGATCTTCGACACAGTTGCCGCGGCGTGCTCGGGCGGGCCGGCGGACAGGGCGGCGTGGCTGATCGCCAGGCGCACGAGCGCATCGGCGAGCAGGCGCAGCTCCGCGACGTCGACCTGCGGCCAGCCGTCGATCAGGATCGCCGCGAGGCGCTCGGTCCCGAGCGCGAGCACGGGCGCGCCGTGAGTGGTGAACAGCGCAAGCAGGCCGTCGCTGCCGTCGCCGGCGAGGACCGTCTGGATCAGCTGGTTCTCGGCGGCCGCGTGCAAGAACACTTCAAAGGCCGCGCCCAGCGCCGCGTGAGGGTCGTCGAGATGGGCGCGCACCGCCTGCTCGACGGCGGCGAGGAAGCGGTCGCTCTCGCGCAATATGTAGGCCTGCGCGAAGTCCTCGCGCGAGCCGAGCTCGTTGTAGAGCGTCTGGCGGCTCACCCCCGCGCCGCCGGCGATGTCGGCCATGCTGATGTTCGCCCACGCGCGCTCGCGCAGCAGCTCGTCAGCCGCGTCGAGCAGCCGCTCGCGCAGGAGCGACCTCGTCGCCTGCGCATAGGTCGGTCGGACCGTCGCGGTCGCCATCAAGGCCGTCGGAGCCGCTCGCTCCACGCATCGCGCCGTGCACCCGCGCCGCGGCCCATGGGGTGCTCGGTGGGATTCACGGCGAGACCGGCTCAAAGTCGACCTTGTCGCGCACGCCGCAGTCCGGGCAGGCCCAGTCGTCGGGCACCTCGCTCCACGGCGTGCCCGCGGGAAAGCCCTCGCGTGGCGCGCCCTCCTGCTCGTCATAGACATAGCCGCACACGGGACAGGCGAACCGGCTCATGGTTGCGCTCGCTCCTTCTCACTCAGGTTCGCCGACGCCTGGGCGGCGGCGGTCCTGGTGCCCGCGCCGAAGCGGTAGCGAGCGAGAATCCGCTTGCGCGCGCGGGGGCTGATGTTCGCGCGCGTGACGTCGCCCTCGTAATGGTCGAGCACACGACGGTCCATCGTCCGTTTCCACAGCGGCGGGATCGCCGCGAGCACGATCATGCCCGCGTAGCCCGTCGGCAGCTGCGGCGCCTCCTCGTAGTGGCGCAGCGCCTGATAGCGGCGGATCGGGTTGGCGTGATGATCGGAGTGGCGCTGCAGGTGGTAGAGCAGCACGTTGGAGGCGACGTTGTTCGAGTTCCAGCTGTGCTCGGGCCGTGTGCGCTCGAAGCGGCCGTCCTCGCGGCGCCGGCGCAGCAGGCCGTAGTGCTCGAGGTAGTTGACGACCTCGAGCAGCGAGAAGCCAAGCACCGCCTGCAGGAGCAGAAACGGCAGCACGACGAGGCCGAACACGGCCGTGAGCGCGCCGAGGAGCACGACGCTCATCGCCCACGCGTTGAGGATGTCGTTGCGGTAGGTCCAGTGCGAGGACTGAAGGCGATCGAGGCGCACGCCCTCGAGCTCCCACGCCGAGCGCAAAGAGCCTGCGACCGTGCGCGGCCAGAACGCCCAGAAGCTCTCCCCCAAACGCGAGCTGGCGGGGTCCTCGGGCGTGGCGACGCGCACGTGGTGGCCGCGGTTGTGCTCGATGAAGAAGTGTCCGTAGCCGCTCTGCGCGAGCGCGACCTTGCTCAGCCAGCGCTCGATGCTCGCACGCTTGTGGCCGAGCTCGTGCGCGGTGTTGATCGCCACACCACTGACCATCGCCACCGTCAGCGCGAGGCCGACGTCCTCGACGATCGACAGTTTGCCGCTCGACCATTGCCAGCAGGCGAACACGAGCCCGGCGTACTGCACCGGCAGGTAAAGGTAGGTGCACCAACGGTAGTAGCGGTCCTGCTCGAGCCACTTGATCGCGTCGTCCGGCGGGTTGGCCGCGTCGAGGCCGACGATCAGGTCGAGCAGCGGAAAGATGGCGAACACGAGGAACGGCCCGTAGAACCAGAACACGCCGAGGCCGCTCGCCTCGACCAGGCCCCACGCCAGGAACGGCAGCGTCGGCACGATCAGCCCGAGCAGCCACAGGTAGCGCTTGCGATCGCGCCATCGCGGTGCCGTTCCCGCCGGCCGCCGCTCCGCGACCGCCGGATCGGCCACTCCCACGCTTGCTCCACTCGCCGCCATCGCCATTCGCTCCTTTGCCGTCGACCGATCCGCCACATCTGCACAAATTCTTGACATTGAGCTACTGCCTGTCCAGAGTATTTACAAATTCGCCGCATTTGTCAAGTGGGCACTCCTGCCGCCAACAGCTGACCTACGGCTTCGCCGCGTGTGCCCGACCGGCACCACACGGGTCGACGCAGCCACGCCCACACGGGTCTCCCCATCGAAGCCTCCCCTCGCCGTCCGAAGCGGCTGTCATCTTCGAGGCCATGGGCATCCTCCTGCTGATCGTCGGCATCCTCCTCGGCGGCGCCTGCGCGCTCGCCTTCGCGCGGCCCAATCGCGCGCGCATGCGTGACGAGCTGAAGGCGATCTCCGTCGACGTGCTCGCACAGACCGGCGACTCGCTCGCGCAACGCCTCGCCGACCAGCGCCGCATCGAGGAGGAGCGCGCCTCCGGCGAGATGGCCAGGCGCGCGGAGGAATTCAAGGGGCTCGTACAGCCCGTGCAGGAGAAGCTCGGGCGGATGGAGAGCGAGATCTCACGGCTCGAGCGCGAGCGCCGCCAGGCCCAGGGCGAGCTCGGCGAGATGGTGCGCAAGCTGAACGACGGCGTCGGCACCCTGCGCCAGGAGACCGGCGCGCTCGTCTCCGCGCTGAAGCGCCCCTCCACGCGCGGCTCGTGGGGCGAGATCCAGCTGCGCAACGTCGTCGAGATGGCCGGCATGGTCTCCCACTGCGACTTCGTCGAGCAGTCCACGATCGACACCGAAGATGGCCGGCTGCGACCCGACATGCTCGTGCGCCTGCCCGGCGCGAAGCTGATCGTGGTCGACTCCAAGGTCCCGCTCGACGCCTACCTGTCGGCGCTCGAGGCCTCAGGCGAGGACGAACGCGAGCTGCACATCGCGCGTCACGCGCGCCAGACGCGCGAGCACATCGCCAAGCTAGCCGCCAAGGGCTACCAGCGCCAATTCGACTCAACGCCCGAGTTCGTGATCATGTTCGTCCCGTCCGACGGCATCTACCAGGCCGCGCTCGCCCAGGACCCGGCGCTGATCGAGTACGGCGTGCAGCAACAGGTGCTGATGGCCACCCCTACAACCCTGATCGGGCTCCTGTGGGCGGTGCACTACGGGTGGCGCCAGGAGCTGATCGCGCAGTCCGCACGCGAGATCGCCGAGTCCGCACGCGAGCTGCACAGCCGCCTCGGCCGCTTCGTCGAGCCGCTCGCCAAAGTCGGCAGCCGGCTCGACTCGGCCGTCGGCGCCTATAACGAAGCGGTCGGCTCGTTCGACCGGCGCGTGATCCCCCAGGTGCGTCAGATCGAGCAGGCCGGCGCCGCCTCCGAGCGCGCCGTCGCAGCGCCCGAGGCGATCGAGCGCAGCGCCCGGCCGATCACCGCGAAGCTCGAGCTCGAGCCTGCGTCGCCGACCGGCCGGCGCTCGCGGCGCGAGCCTCTGCAGGCGGCGCCAGAGCAGCGCTCGGAGCTCGCGCCCCCGGAGATCGAGCCCGGTCCCGAGCGGATGGGGAAATTTCCCTTCGCTCCCGAGCACGAGCCGCTCGCAGGCGACGCGCAGCCAGGAAGATCAGCAGCGTAAGCGCGACCGGCACGGTCGCCGGCAGCTCGTGCACGAAGAAGAACAGCAAGTCGAAGCACAGCGCGAGCGCCGCCACGAGCACGGCCGCGCCCCGCTGCGACGCGCGCGGCACCGTCAGCGCCAGCAGGCCACCGAGCGCACCCGCGACGAACAGATCCCCGTAGCCCATCACCGCCGTCCCGAACACCGCGCTCTGCAGCTGTGGCAACCCCGCCGCCGGCCGCGCCGCGTTGAGCGCGTTGTTCGGCCGCTGCAGCAGTTCCGCGACGACGAGCGTCGTGTCCGCCGCCGCCATCGCGACGATCCCCGCCGCTAACCACCGCGGCGGCGTGACCGCCGCGAGCAGCACGCCGAGCGCCGCGCAGCTGAGCGCCGACAGCGCGAGCGCGACCCCCTCTCCCGCGAGGCCGCCCCGATCGATCCAGGCGAGCGCGAACAGCGCCGGCACGAGCAGCGCCCAGCGCGCGCGCGCGCCGTACACGAGCCGGCCGAGCGCGAGCGCTGCCAGCGGCGGTACGGCGCACAGCGCGAGATACGTCAGCCCCTGCGCGCTCGCCCGTTCGGTCGCGCGCGCGACAAAAACGAAACCGATCACCGACAGCGGCGGGATCACCGCCCAGCGGCGCCCGCGCACTCGCGCGAGCCTGGGATCGCTCAGCGCGCCCGGGACCGCCACCAGCGCGCCCTGCACGAGCGACAGCACGGCGATCGACAGCCAGAAAGGCGGCATGCCATTCAAAATAGACTGCTTCTGTGCCGACGCCGCCAATGCCCACGTCGCCTCGCTCGCAGCAGGTGCGCATCCGCCGCCGCCGCTTCGCCGCCGGGGCGGGCGCAGCGCTCGTCCTGGTCGTGCTGATCGTGGCGATCTTCGCGCACGGCTCGATCCGGCCCGCCGCACGGGCGAGCGCGAGCGGCGTCTCCCACCGTGCTGGCGTTCCCCCCTGAGCCGGGTGGCGACACGGGCGCACGAACAGACAGCCGAAGAAAACGCGATCGACCACGTCCTGTCCTACACGCCCGCGATCTCCTCGGGCGGCGCGCACGGCAACGAGGTCGCGCTCACCTTCGACGACGGCCCCGGCCCTTACACCCAGCAGCTCGTGGGCGTATTGAACAAGCTGCACGTGCATGCCACGTTCTTCGCGATCGGCGAGGAGGAGCGCTACTTTTCCGCCGGCACCAGGCTAGAGCTGCGCTCCGGCGACGTGGTCGGCGACCACACCGAGACGCACCCTCCGATGGCCACCCTCTCCGCTCACAACCAGCACGAAGAGCTGTTCGAACAGATCGCCCGTATCGAACTGCTCGGCGGTCCCCGTCCGCGCCTGTTCAGGCCTCCATACGGCTCCTTCAACGCTACTACCTTGCGCGAGCTGCGCAAGCTGCATCTGCTGATGGTCCTATGGTCTACCGACACCTCCGACTACACCCTCCCGGGTGTCCGCCCGATCGTGCAGAGCGCGCTCGCGGGCGCGCGCCCCGGCGCGATCATCCTCATGCACGACGCGGGCGGCGACCGCTCCGAGACGATCGCCGCGCTGCCGGCCATCATCGCCGGCTTGCGCAAGAAAGGGCTGCAGCCCGTGACGATTCCGCGCCTGATGCTCGAGGACCCGCCGCCGGCTGGGCGGCCGATACCCACGAGCCTCGCCGGGGACTGAGAACGCACCGTCAGCTCCCCCGCTGTGGCCGGCCCAGGCCTCGCGCCGTGAGCGCAGCCCACGCTCGGCGGCCCCGCGAGTCAATGCCCGAGCTGCACGGTCTTTACGAGCAGGAGCAACACGGCCACCACCAGATAGCCACGCAACACGAGCATGCCCGTCTTGCGCCCCGGCGACCACACAGGCCGCTCCAGCAGCGCGAGCGGGGGCATCGTCCAGCCGGCGCGCCGCTCCTCGGAGAGCTTCTCGACCTCGATGTTCGCCGAACCGCGCCGGGTGCGCGCCGCAAAGATCGCCGCCGCGATCAGCGCCGCCGCAAACACCAGCGTCAGCTCGACGAACAGATGCGTCACGTCGATGCCGGGGAACATCGTGCTCGCCATCAGGATCAACGACAGCTCGACCAGGGCGCCGATGATCACGCTCGCGATCGCGTTCAGCCACGGCGGGTTCGACCACGGGCCGAGCACCTCGCGGTCGTTGCACAGCAACAGCAGGAACACCGTCGCGCTCGGCAGCAGCACCCCCGCGAGCGCCTGCACCGAGGTCGTGATCAGCCCGAGCGGCGCGCGCGGGATCAGCACGATGCCGGCCGCCGCCATCACCATCAGCGTGAAGCTCGCATAGAACGCCTTCGCGTCCAGCGGCCCGCGGTTGAGCGAGTGCTTGGCGCCGAACACATCGCCAAAGGCGTAAGACGTGGCGAGCGTCACCGCCGCCGCGCCGATCAGCGAGGCGTTGAGCAAGACGATCGCGAAAAATATCCCGGCCGTGGAGCCGAGGTGACGGCCGAGCTCGCTCGCCACCGCGCCCGCGTCGGAGAAGTGGCCAAAGTCCGGCGTGCCGGCGAACGCGAAGGCGGTGACGGAGATCAGGGCGCCCGCGCCGATCACGACGACGAACGCGCCGATCACGGTGTCGGCGCGCTCGTAGTTGATCCAGCGAGGCGTGATCCGCTTGTCGATGATGTTCGACTGCTGGAAGAACAGTTGCCAGGGCGCCACCGTCGTGCCGACGATCGCGATGATCAGCAGCACCGCCGTCGAGCTCGCTCCACCCTTGATGGCGGGTGAGACGGTGTGCTGCGCGATGTCCCCCACGTGGGGATGGGCCAGCAGCAGCAGCGGGATCACGAGAAAGTTCGCGACGATGAACACGTACATGAAGCGCTCCCAGCTGCGAAAGCTGCCCGTCGAGGTGATCCCCACCAGCGCCACCGCCGCGAGCGGCACCGCCACGTAGCGGCTGACCCCGAAATAGCCGAGCGCGAGGCTGACGCCGATGAACTCGGTGACGATCGTCAGGAAGTTGAGGATGAACAGATCGCCCACCGAGAACCAGCCCCAGAAGCGACCGAAGCGCTCGTTGATCAGGCGCGCGTGACCGACACCCGTGACAGCGCCGAGGCGGATGACCATCTCCTGGTTGACGACCAGCACCGGGATCAGCAGCAGCAGCACCCACAGCAGGCTCGTGCCGTAGTTCTGCCCCGCCTGTGCATACGTCGAGACGCCGCCCGCATCGTTGTCGCCGACCATCACGATCAGCCCCGGCCCCATGATCGCCAGCAGCGCCATCGCCTGCGAGCGCCAGCCGTGGCGCTCGCCGCTGTCGTGCATGCTGATCGTCCCCAGCGCACCGCGAATGTCGCCGATATGAGCCTCATCGAGGACGGGCGGCACACCGTCACTGCGCGGCGGAGCGTCGGTCAACGTCGTCGGATCCTGGGCCATCTCGGTTTCCTCCTTTCGCTGCTGCTCGCGGGACTGCGCATCACGTCTCGGCGCGCGCGGCGCAGACGCGATCCCGGACAGCGACTAAGGCAGGAGGAACGGGTCCGACGGGCGCGCGGCCGGCTGGATACTTCGCGGCTGTTCTCGCTCCATGCCCAGCTCCTTTCTACGCGCTCCAAGGCCTCGTCGAGCGTCTCACCCTAGCACCGCCGCAATCCCAATAGACCGCAGCGACGCAGGCCTTTTACAACTCGCGCGCACCTCATCGCACGCACGCGAGGCCGTTCGCTCAGCCAGACTCAAAGGCCGTTCGCGCTGACAGGCTCAAAGCCGTTCGCTCGGCCAGGCTCAGAGGCCGTTCGCTCGGCCAGGCTCAGAGGCCGTTCGCTCGGCCAGGCTCAGAGGCCGTTCGCTCGGCCAGGCTCAGAGGCTGTTCGTGCAGACAGGATCAGAGGCTGTTCTCGGACAGGCTCTCAGTCGCGCACGACGCCGAAGCGCCGTCGCCAGCCGGTGGGCAGCGTCAGCTCGAGCACATCGTCGACGGTGACCACGCCGACCATGCGCTCCTCCTCGTCGAGCACCGGCAGCATCACCAGGTTGTAGTCCGTCATCGTGCGCGCCACCTCGGGCAGATCAGCGTCCGTGCGCACCGACACGGGCTCGTGCTCGGCGAGCGTACCCAGGCTCTGCTCGGAGCCGGCGCGCAGCAGCGTCACGACGAGCGCCGAGCCCGACAGGCCGCCTTCGTCGTCGAGCAGATACACGGTGGTGAGCGTCCCCGGCGCCAGATCGCTGCGCCTGACCTTCTCAATCGCTCGCGCAACCGTGTCTGCAGCCGCCACGCTGATGAAGTCGGGGCTCATCAGCCCCCCCGCCGTGGAGGGGTTGTAACCGAGCAGCGCTTCGATCTGGCGGCGCTGGGCCGCCGGCGCCAGCGCGAGAATGCGCCCGCGGCGATCCTGATCGATCTCCACGATCAGGTCGGCGGCATCGTCGCTGGCCATGCGCGCGATCACCGCGGCCACCTGCGAATCGGGACGCTCACGGATGAACTCGAGCTGGTGATGCTCGTCGAGCTCCTCGAAGACGTCCGCCTCGAGCTCGCGATCATGGCCGACCGCCTCGATGATCTCCTCTCCCTCCTCGTGCGAGGCCGCCTCGACCAGGTCGGCGATCTCCGCGGGGTGCAGGTTTGCGAGCTTGCGATGCGAGAAGCGCAATCGCGCGCTGGGCACATGCCCGACGAACGGCTCCATGTCGCTCCAGTCCAGAAACGGCCGATCGCCGACCGCGCCGAGCAGACGGCGCGGTAGCGCCCGCCGCAGCTGGGCGCGCCCGGAGGGATCGACGCCGACCACGCGCCACCAACCCTCGATGCAGGCCAGCTCGATCTCGTTTGCCGTAACGAGCCGCGGCGGGTCCGCCTCGACGTTGACGAGCTTGCGCCCGAGCACGTCCTGGCCGAGCAGCACCTCCCCCACACGCCGCTCGAAGCGTCCGAGGCTCAGCCTCTCACCGGCCAGGCGCACCGCGCCGGGCTCGAGCTTTGCGACCTTGTCGGCCGGTACGAACAGCTCCCGCCCCCCGATCCTCGCCTTCAGGCCCGTTACCGGCGGATAGCCGCCGTCGGCGAGACGCACGATCAGATCTTCGATACGCCCGAGCCGCTCGCCCGCGCGATCGAGTAGCGGGCTGCGCAAGACCGCCGAGAGGTGCACAACGGGTTGGGACACAGCGCTCATAACGTTACGCCTCGGCCCGGACCCGTGGAGTCATCAGACCTGTGGGCCAAGTCATAGCTCAGCGCACAGCAGCGCGGCGCCGATCGCCCCGCCGAGGTCGCCGAGCGCGGCGACGTGCACGTGCGGCGGGCGAGAGTCGGCAAACAGATGCGGCTGCATCGCCTCGGCGATGCGCTTCGCGTAGGGGTGCCCGAGACGCACGCCGAGGCCCCCGCCGACGATCACGCCCTCGACGTCGAGCAGGTTGACGGCCGAGGCGATGCCCGCGCCGAGCGCTTTTACGGCGCGGTCGATGACGTGGATCGCGAGCTTGTCCTCGCGCTCGAGCGCGCGCGCCCAGATCCCGCTCGTCACGCGCGTGCGGTCGCGCTCCTTCATCAGCTTGAACAGATCGGTCTTGCGCCCCTTTTGCTCGTGCAGCTCACGCGCGTGTGCTTCCATCGAAGCGCGGCCGGCGTAGGCCTCCATGCAGCCCCGTCGCCCGCATGTGCAGCGCGCGCCGTCGATCTCGACGACCATGTGCCCGATCTCACCGGCGCCGCCGCGCCCGGTCCAGGGCTTGCCGTCGAGCACGATCCCGCCGCCGACGCCGGTGCCCCAGAAGACGCCGAGCAACGAGTCGTACTCCCGCCCGGCGCCCAGCTTGAACTCGGCGTCGGTCGCGACCTGCACGTCGTTGCCGACCCTCACGTCGGCGCCGAGCGCGTCCTTCAGGGTTGACGCCAGCCGGAACATGCCTTCCCAGCCGGGCAGGTTGCGCGCGCGTGTGACGTTCCCGTCTTCGATCGTGCCGGGCGAGCCGACCCCGATCCCCGCGAGCGATGCGGTCTCCAGCTCAGCCGCCTTGGCCGCGTCGCGCAGCGCCGCCGCCATCTCCTTGGCGACATCCTCGGGACCGCCGCTCGTAGGGGTCGGGCGGCGTGAGGAGCCGAGCACGTTGTGGTCGTCATCGACGACCACCGTCTGGATCTTCGTGCCGCCGAGGTCGATCCCACCGAAGTTGGGCATCCGCGCGGATCATCGCAGATGGTGCGTGCGGCGCCGCCTGCCACGCGGCGCCGAGGCTCGGGCCACCGCGTGAGCTGCTGCTCGCGCAAATGGAAAGGGCGGCCTTCTCGGCGGAGGCGGCGCAGCCGGTCCGCAGCTGCCCAGGGGCGTGACGCGCGAGCGGTACGAAGCCGCGGGCTGAAGGGGTGCGGCGGCCGCGTATTCGCCGGCGGCGAGGGACGACGCTTCGACAGCCCCGCGTTCAGAGCGGCGCTCACGAAGTTCGCGACGTGCATGCGCGAAAACGGCGTGAACATCCCGGTGCCGAATGCATCCGGTAGCGGCGCGATCTTCAACACCAAGGGAATCGCCACCGCGAGCGCCCAGTTCAAAACGGCCGAGACCAAGTGCAGCAGCGACCTGCGGGCCGGCTTTGCAAACGGAGCACCAGGTCGCCCAGGAGCGGCTGGAGCCCACGGAGCGCTCGGCGCAGCGCCGCCCGACCAATCCGCCGGCTGAGCCTGCCGCTAACCCCTCCCCGGGCCGTTGTTCCTGGTGGCCTGGGGAATGGTGGAGCTGGTCGAATCGGGGATCGCCGAGGAGCTCGGCTTGACCCTCACGACCGGCGCCGGCAGCGCGGCGACGCGCGTGATCAGCGTGTCCCATTGGGCGGCGCTCAGGTCTCCGCTCACGACCACCGGCGACGGGCTCGTCTGACCGGCGGCCGCCGCATGGGCCCCCTTGGCCTTCGTGGCGATCACCTTTGCGGAGGCGCCTCGCTTGGGCGCGGGCGAGAAGACGATCTCTATGTAGTCGCCGTGGTCGAGGCGCGCGAGCGTGCTCGGCGCATGCGGATAGCGCATCAGACTGACGATCTGCCTGGGAAGGAACTCGCCCTGCAGCGTCAGCAGCGTACGGATCGTGGTGTCGGTGATCGACCCGGCGCCCTGATGACCGGCGATCGGGACGCCGTTGATCTGCGAGATCGCGAGCCCGTCGCCAAGGCGGGCTGAGGAAACATAACCAGAGACGGCGTAGGCGCCGTCGCCGCAGCGCAGCGCGGCGATAGTCGGCTTCAGGCCGCTGCGCGAAAGGAAGCCGAGCACCGCCAGCACGCGCTTGTCGATCGCACCGGAGGCAACTTCGTGGCGCGAGCAGGCGGACATGACGATGCCGGGATCGGACAGGACCTCGCGCTCGAGATCGCTCTTGGACAGCAGGAAGACGGCGCTCGCGGTCGCCCCCAACAGGCTCGGGTTGCCCTTGGCCCCCTGCGGGTGCAGGGCGGTGTCGAGCTGCATCCAGTTCTCGAGGATCGCCTGCGGATCGATCGTGCGGGTATCACCGGCCGGGCGGATCGCAAAGCGCAGATGACCGTCTTTGGCTCCGAGCGGCACACGCACGCGGCCGAGCACCGTGCCCTGAACGACGACCGATCCGCGCCGCAGCGGCAGCGGCCCGTCGGGTCCGGCGGCGTGCAGGCCCGCGCGCGAGGAGCTTCGCCGCGCTATGCGCGCGGCCGCGAGCGCGTCGGGGTTGCCCGGGTAGGCGAATAGGCGCACCTTGCCCCCGGTCGCGGGCGCCGTTTCGGCGCCGGTCGCGGTCGCTTCCTGAGCGCCGCCCACAGCCGCCGTTTCAGCGGGTGTCGGCTTGGCTGGCGTCGGCTTGGCGGGCGTCTTCACCTGGAGCGTCAACGGCAGCTGGCGCCCGGCGCTCGCCGGCTGGGCCGGCGCTGGTTCGTGTCCCGGAGCGGTCGGCGCCGGCGCCTTCGCCGAGACATCCGGTGCCTTCGGCAGTCGATAGGTCGGAGCGATGCTGCCGAGCCCTGCATAGGTGAACACGTCGCCGTAGACGTCGCGCAAAACCACGTATCTGCCCAGCTTACGAGAGTGGCCGAGCTGGACGATGCGACCGTCCTGTACCGCCACGACCGAGGCGTTAGGCGCGCTCATGAGGTCCACGAACTGAGGGGCTTCGGCTTCGATACCGGCTTTGCCCGTGGCGAGCGCTGCCGCGATGGCCGGCGTGGGAGGCGCGGTGGATCCTGGCACCTGCGCATTGCCCGCGGCCGGCGGTGAGCCCGCCGCGGTGGAGTCGGCGGACGGCGATGCGGCTGTGGAGGGCGGCGGACTCGCAACGGTTGTGGGGCCCGAGCTGCTCGCCGCGGCAGGGGCCGTGTTTGCGGTCGCGCTCGAGGACGGTACGGCGGACAGCAGCGGCCCCCAGGCCAGCCGCTTGCCGGTCACCGGCGGACGGGCATCGACGAGGCCCGTGAGCGCCGCGATCACCGCCTTGGGATAGGTAGCAATCAGCTTGGCCCGCAAAAGCACGGAGTCGGCATATTCTTCGGAGTGGTTGTAGGCGAGGATCGCGCCGCGCAGGTTGCTCTCCGCGCCGGCCGCGCGCAGGTAGCGGGCGGCGGCGAAAATCGCGTCCACCGGGTTGTACGGGTCGGCGTAGCCGGCGTTCAACGCGTCTACTCCGTACTGCAGCCAGGTCGAAGGCATGAACTGCATCCACCCGACGGCGCCCGCCGTGGAGATCGACTGGTCGCTGCCGTAGTCGGTCTCGATTTCGTTGATCGCCGCGAGAATCTGCCACGGAACGCCGTACTGGACGGCGGCCGCCTGATAGATCGGAAGCAGGAACAGTGGTATGCGATAGAAGCCGAGCGCCTGCTCGGAGGCAGCCGACCCCGCGAGCTCCGCCGCCAGCGCCTTCGCCTGCGCGGCCACCAGCTGTGGCGGCAGCGCGACGTTGCTCGGTCCGGCCGGAGCTGCGCTCTTCGACGTGTTCGCTTTACCTGTCGCAGGGCTGGCGGCCTGCGAGACGGGAGCGGTGGCCGAGACATTGCGACTCACATGCTTGGCAGGCGTGATCTGCTGTTTGCGCTGCAACACGACCGTCGGGACTTCCGCGGGGGGCGTGGATGCCTGTGCGCCAGCGGGAGAGGAGGCGCTCCCCGTAGATGCTCTGCCCGAGCCCGAGCCCGAGCCGGAGCCGGAGCCCGGGGCGGTGGGCGACGCGGGCTGAGTGCCTGTGGGCGTGCTCGTGGGCATGCTCGCCGTCGTCTGCCCGACAGCGCCCTGGGACGGAACCGCCGGGGCGCTCGCGGCGGGCGTGGACGCCGTGACTGGCGCTGTCGTCGCTCCTTCCCCCGGATTGGGCGAGGGGGTGGGCGCTTCGGCGCCGAGCGCCGCACCGGTCAGAGGCCCGCCCAGGCTGACGGCTGTCAGGCTGCCGCCGGCGAGAGCGGACAGCATCGCGCGCCACGCCCGGCGGCGCGGATCTTTCAGCGCCGGCATGCGCTGAAATCGGTCATCTGGCGGTCGTCCCATAGTCGTGGCCGGCGCAGCTAGCCCACGATCGCGGGATACGCCTACCGAGATTCATATCGGCAGAGAACCACGAATCCGTAAAGGAATCGTAATCGCGCCCGCAAACCGGGGATCGATGCGCTTGCAGACTGGCATAGCCGCCGGACCCTTTCGCGGGCGCTCACGATCCTCCTGCCGACAGCGGGTAGCCCGCGAACGGCAAGGGCGGAAAGCTCCTTCCTGCGACACCGCTCTATTCTTCTCTGTCAAGGGTTTACAGACTAAGGGGAGCCGGCGAGAATACGACGGCTTTAGAGGACGACGATGTGGAGAGAGAGGCGATGAGGATGTCCAGAATTCGGGCGCAAATCGTTCTGGCGGCGCTGGTTGGTTGCGTATGCCTGTTCAGTGCTACGGCGGCGCAGGCGGAAGAGACGGTGACGGTGACCTCGGCCGGATTCTCGCCGGACCTGCTCGGCGTGCCGACGAACGTCTTCGGCAGCGCGACCATCGGCTCGACGAACCTGCCGGTACCCTCGCCGATCACCCACATCAACGTTTTTGGCCCGGCCGGGCTGACGCTGAACCTCGAAGGCACCGGCACGTGCACCGCGGCCAAGCTCGAAAACCTCGGCCCCGAAGGCTGTCCGGCGGACTCCAAGGGCGGGTTCGGCGGCGGCGAAGGAGCATACGAACTGGCCAAAGAAATCATTCACGAGAAATTCACCGTCGATTTCTTTCTCGAAAGTAACCGACCTGGCCACGTCGTGCTGCTGATCTACCTCGACGGCGCCACGCCGGTCTCGATCCAGCTCGTGTTCAAAGCGCCGGTGATCGAGCGGGCCAAGCCCTACGGGCTCGGCTTCAGCCTCGAAGTACCGCTGATCAAAGTGCTCCCGGAAGCCTCCGACGCCTCGGCGATCAGCGCCTTCTTCACGGCTGGCGCCAGGAACGTCGCCTACTTCAAGAAGGTTCACGGCAAGCGCAAGCTCGTCCACGTGAAGGGCATCATCACCCCGAAAAGCTGCCCCCGTGGAGGCTGGCCGGGCATCTCGGAAATCAGCTTCGAGGACGGCTCGACGGTCAAAACCACGGTCAAGCTTCCCTGCCCGAAGAAGTAGCAGTGAGACACGCAGCGATTCCGCTGGCGGCGCTGGCAGCCTGCTTCTGTGGCTATGCCGGGCCGTCGGCGGCGTTGGCCGCGCCGGAAACCAGCGCTGCCATCCACGCCTCGTTTCAGCCGAACCGCCTCGGCGCAAGCACCGCCCTCACCCTCGCTGCTGACTTCTCCGGGGGCGCGGAAGGCGTACCGGCACCTCTGCGCCAGGCGGTCCTGCGCCTGCCGGCCGGTATTACGATCGACCTGCGCGGCAGTACGACCTGCCCGCAGTCGCACTTGCGGCGCCGTGGCGCGGCGGGCTGTCCGGCGGGATCGATAGTCGGACGTGGCCATGCGCTGACCGACGTGTACGCCGGCTCGCTCGTTGTCCCCGAGGAAGCCAACGTCACCGTGTTTCGCGGTCCCAGCCATCGGGGGCTGCAGAGCTTCGAGATCTTTGGCCAGGGCGAAACCCCTCTGTATCAGAGCGTAATCAGCACGGCTGTGCTGCAGCCGGAGAGCGCGCCATACGGTGTGAAGCTGACGGTGTCGGTCCCCCCGATTCCGACGCTGGTACTCGAGCCGGACGCGTCGATCGTCTCGGTGTCGGTGACGGTGGGCGGGACCGGTCGCGAGCCCAAGGCCCACGCCGCCGCCGGCTCCATCCGCGTGCCGCGCAGCTGTCCCGCCGGCGGGTTCCCATTCGCCGCGAGCTTCGCGTTCGCCGACGGCTCCGCCACAAGCGCTTCCGCCACCGTCGCCTGTCCATAGGGTTCACCCAAGCCGGTCCATCGGTCGCCTCGACGCGATAACCTGGGCGCCGATGGAAACGATCTTCTCCGTGCTGCAGGTCGCGATCGCCGTGATCGTTATCTTCCTGGTGCTGATGCACTCCGGCAAGGACTCCGGCCTGTCCGGCGCATTTGGCGTCGGCAGCGGCACGGGGCCGCTCGGGGGAGGATCGATGGTGGAGCGCAACCTCAACCGCTGGACGATCTTCTTCGCGATCCTTTTCATCGTAAACGCAGTGATCCTCCTCAAGCGACCCTGGGCCTGACTCAGAGCCTCTTTTAGGCGTCCGTCGCCTGCTTCTCCTCCAGTGCCGCGAGGCGGTTGAGGATCTCAACCGCCTCCGCTCGCAGCGCGCCATCGATCGCGTCGTAGTCCGCGCGCGAGAGCTTGCCCGTGCGGTAGTCGAGCTCGGCGTCGCGAATCTCGCGGTACTTGGCCTCGCGGGCGGCCTCCAGCTCGTCGCGCCCCTGCGAGGCGTCGGCCGGCTCGCGGCGTGCCGCGCGCAACGGCTGGCTTACCACGGCGACCACCGCCACTAGCAGCACGACGATCAGAAACGCGATCAGGATTTCCATTGCCCCGCCCGCCGGTGCTCAGGCGCGGGCGAGACCGTGCTCCGCACGGCTGCGCGAGCGCGCCGCCACGCGGCGGCGCACGGCGCTCGGCGCCGGCCAGATCGCGATCAGGCCGCCGCCACCGACGATCAGGCCGCCGATCCAGATCCACATCACGAGCGGCGAGACGATCAGATGAAATTGCGCCGGCGGCGGGCTCTTTAGGTAGGCGCGCGCCAGATAGCCGAGCGCGACGTCGGCGTCTTCCGGCGGCAGCGTGCGGTTGCCGATCTTGACGATCCGCTGCAGCGCCGGCGTTTCGATGTCGGGCGCGATCGCCGTCCACACGTCGCGCGTGACGCCCGCGTCCATCGCTACGTGGCTCACCGGCTGTCCTCCGATCAGGCTGCCGACCGACCCCTGGCCCGGTTCCTCCGAGGAGTAATAGCCCTCGCTCGGATACAGCGTCGCGACGTGGTGCCCACCCTTGGTCACGTCCAGCACTGCGCCGAGGCTGAGCGTCGAGCCGGTGTGGGCAGCGTCGTACTTCGGCGTGATCGTCGCGGTGGGACGCACGTAGCGGAGCGTGTAAGCGCCGACGCGTGAGGACTGGCCCGGCGAGAGGCCGAGCTCGGATGCGTGCTGGAAGGACGACGATGCGGCGACGCCGATGAACAGGACGGCCATGCCGATGTGCACGATGTAGCCGCCGTAGCGCCGGCGGTTGCGCCGCACAAGCACGAGCAGCGCGACCGGAGCCGCCTCGCCCGCCATCGCCCGCCGCGCGCGCACGCCGCGGAAGAACTCCTGCCCGATCGAGCCGAACACGAACGCGCCACAGCAGAACATCGCGATCGCGAACGGCTTCTCTGCGATGCCCGCACCCAGCAACACCACCAGCGTGAGCAGCGCGACCACGAGCGGGACCACGAAGTTCCGGCGCGCGTTTGAGAGCGTCGCGCGCCGCCAGGCGATCACGGGCCCGATCCCGCTCAGCAGCACGAGGATCAGCGCGAGCGGCACCGTATAACGGTCGAACCACGGCGGCCCGACCGAGGCTTCCTGGCCGGTCAGCGCCTCGGAGATCAACGGGAACCAGGTACCCCAGGAGATCACGAAGCACAACCCCACCAGCACGAGGTTGTTGGCGAGGAAGATCGACTCGCGCGAGAGCAGCGAGTCGAGGCGGTGCTCGGAGCGCAGCATGTCACGGCGTGAAACCACGAGGTAGATGGAGCCGGCGATCAGCACTGCGATCAGGCATACGAACGGCACCCCGAGCGTGGCGCCGCCGAAAGCATGGATCGAGTTGAGCACGCCGCTGCGCACGAGGAACGTGCCCATGATCGCGAGCGTGCCGGTGGCAAGCACGAGCGAGACGTTCCACACCTTCAGCATCCCCCGCTTCTCCTGGATCATCAGCGAGTGCAGGAATGCGGTGCCGGTGAGCCACGGCATCAGCGACGCGTTCTCGACCGCGTCCCAGCCCCAGTAGCCGCCCCAGCCGAGCTCCGAGTAGGACCAGCGGGCGCCCAGCAGGATGCCGATGCCGAGGAACAGCCAGGCGGCGAACGCGAAGCGCCGCACCGCCCTGATCCAGTCGGCGTCCACCCGGCGCGCCAGCAGCGCCCCCATGCCGAAGGCGAGCGGGATCGTGCACAGCGTGTAGCCCGAGTACAGCATCGGGGGGTGGATCATCATCGTCGGAAAGCGCAGCAGCGGATCGAGGCCGGCGCCTTCGGCCGGAGCCGGGCTGGTCGTGTCGAACGGGTTCGCGTAGAACACCATCAGCGCGACGAAGAAGCCGCCGAAGCCGAGCAGGATCGCGGTCGCATAGGAGGCGATGTCGCGCATCCGCTTGCGCGTGAGGAACAGGGCGAGGCTCGACCACAGCGACAAAAGCCACGCCCATAGCAGCAGCGAGCCTTCCTGCGAGGACCACACTGCGGCGGCGCGGTAGAACGTCGGCGTGGTTCGGCTCGAGGTGTCAGCCACCGTGTTGAACGTAAAGTCGTTGCGCAGGAACGCGATCTCGAGCACGGCGAACGCCACCGTGAGGATGCCCGCGAGCGCATATACCGCGCGGCGCCCGGACTCCGACAGCTCCACGTGACCAGTGCGCACGCCATACAGCGACGCGCCGATCCCGTATACGCAGACGGCCAGCGCCAAGAGCAGGCAGGCGCGCCCGAGGCCGGCCATCAGCGTCTACCGCTCTTGTGGGTGGGATGCGCTGCGAGAGCGGGCACTCAGGAGGTCTGCTTCTCGCTGGGCGGGGCCGTCTTGTACTTCGACGGGCACTTCGTGATCAGCGAGTTGCGTTCGCCGACGAACCGCCCGCTCTGCTCCTCGACGGTCACGATCACCTCACGCCCTTCGCGGAACGGGTCGGGCACGGTGCCGGTATAGGCCAGCGGGATGGCCGTGCCGCCCGCGCGATCCTCGACGCTGAAGCTCAGCACCGCCCCTTCGCGATGCACCGATTTGGCGACGACCGTGCCGGTCAGCAGGTAGCTGCGGCCCGGCTGGGCCTCGCGGAGAAGCTGGCTGGGGCTGAGAGCCGGGCTGGCGGCGCTGAAGCTGGTGTAGATCAGCGCGCTCGCGAGCACCACAGCCGCGCTCAATGCCACCACCAGACGGACCGTTCGCTTACGCGCGGGGTTCATCGCCCCCAGTATCTCAAACCGCCTGGCTGCTCGTGCCGCAAGCGACGCAGAGTCCCAGCGGACAATCGTTCTCGCCTTTCCCGGCGTATCGCCGCGCGTGGCGGTGGCAAACCGGGCTATTCGGCCAGGAAATTGTGTGCCCAGAGCGAAACCTTGAGGCGTGAGCCGAGTCTTTACGGGTAGAGAGTCATGAGAGCGATCATCTCCCTCCCCCAGCGTCCCTTCGCCGAGCGGCGCCACTCGCGCCGCCGCCGCCGCACTATGCACGAGGCGCCAGTTGCCCCTGCGCTGGAGGCGCCGCCCATCCGCGAGGTGACGCTCGTCACGCCCAGGCCATCATCGTCGGACCCCGCGGCCCAACGCGTACGCGAGGCGGGAGGCCCGATCGACCGGGCCTCCTACACGTGCATGTGCGGCTATGTGTTCCTCGCGCCGGTCTCGACGACCGTGCAGTGCCCGCATTGCAGCGCCGCGCAGGCCTGGTAGCGCTTGCCGGCCATCCTCAACTCGCCAAGCGATGCCAAGGTGCCCGAGATCACAAGGATCTTCTGGGCGCTGAAGCTCTTGACCACCGGCATGGGCGAGCCACGGAGAGACCCAGCTCCGTCTCAAGTTCAGAGCAGTTGCTCGCGAAACCGCCACCCAAAGCGGATAACCCCGATGCTGAGCGCTGCGGTGGCGACATTGATCGCGAGCTCGGTGCTGCCCCCGTTAGGCTTGCCGTAGATGCCGTGTTGCAGGTCGTAGAGGACGTCCATCGCGCAGAGATACATCCCGGCCCCACCGACCACCATCAGCCACATCAGCGCGCTTGAGCGTCGCCGCCACAGCTGGAGCGCTGCCAGCAGCGCCGCGCCTCCCAGCCAACCATCGGCAAGGGGAAAGGACTGCTCGAACCCGACATACCCGGACGTGTGATCGCTGGCGACCACGCCACGGTCGGTAAACCACAGGCCCCAGTACGCCGCCAGCAGGGCTGATGTGAGGATGAGCAACCTTGTCAGACGCGGGCGCCACACCTCGAAGTCGTCCAAGGCGAGCAAGCGAGGAACCCAGCGTACATCAGAGCCGTGCGATCGAGGCTTCGCGACGACCCGCGACACCAAAGTCCGCGGGTATCTACATACGTATGCGTGGTTCATTAACCGCCCCTTTCTTGTATCGCAGGCGTGAGTGTACGCCCCGCCGGGTACTCCCCGTCTCCGAAACGCCGTCGATAATCTCCCATCCGTCATGTGGGAAGCTTTGGAGGACGCAGGGGCCGTAAACCCTGACGACCAACGCCACCGCGAAAACCCAGTCCCGGAGCTATCTGATGTGCATCCCCGAGATCGCCCGCGCGATCACGAGCTGCTGGATCTCCGCGGTGCCCTCGAAGATGTCGTAGATCTTGGCGTCGCGGTGCCAGCGCTCGACGGGGTACTCGCGGGTGTAGCCGTTGCCGCCGAGGATCTGGATCGCGCGCTCGGTCACCCACACGGCGACCTCGCCCGCCTTGAGCTTCGACATCGAGCCCTCGGCGTTCTCGAACGGGACCTGGTTGCGGCCCATCCAGGAGGCGCGCCAGACGAGCAGGCGCGAGGCGTCGATCTCCAGCTTCATCCGCGCGAGCGTGAACGCGATCGCCTGGTTCTCGATGATCTTCTTGCCGAACTGCTCGCGCTCCTTGGCGTAGTCGAGCGCGTACTCATACGCGGCACGGGCGATCCCGAGCGCCTGGGAGCCGACGGTGGGGCGCGAGGACTCGAACGTCTGCATCGCGGCCTGGGACTTGCCTTTCTTGCCCTCGCGCACACGGGCGAGGCGTTCGTCGAGCTTGTCCTTGCCGCCCAGCACGTAGCCGGCGGGGACGCGGCAGTCGTCGAGGTACACGTCGGCGGTGTGCGACGCGCGCAGACCGTGCTTTGACACCTTGGCGCCCTGGGAGATGCCCTTGGCCTCGCTCATCGGCACGACGAACGCGGCGTGACCTTTCGAGCCCAGCTCGGGGTCTACGGTGGCGATCACGACGTGCACGTCGGAGATGCCGCCGTTCGTGGCCCACGCCTTCTGGCCGTTGATGACCCACTCGTTAGCAGCCTCGTCGAACTTCGCGCGGGTGCGCACGTTGGAGACGTCCGAGCCGGCGTTCGGCTCAGACGCGCAGAACGCGGCGACCTTGAGATCGTCCGGGGTGCCGAAGCAGCGGGGGATCCACTCGCCGATCTGCTCGCCCGAGCCCTGGCCGAAGATCGCGGCGACCGCGAGCGCGGTGCCCATGATCGACATGCCGATGCCGGCGTCGCCCCAGAACAGCTCCTCGTTGACGATCGGCAGCGTCAGCCCGGTGGGGTCGGCGAAGAACTGGGCGAGCCCCTCGAACCCGTACAGCCCGATCTTCGCTGCCTCCTGGATGATCGGCCAGGGAGTCTTCTCCCGCTCGTCCCACTCGTGCGCGGCGGGGCGCATCACGTCGGCGGCGAACCCGTGAACCCAGTCGCGGATGTCCTTCTGGTCCTGGTTCAGCGCGAGCGAGAAGGTCGCCTCCTGGTTGGCTGAGTTGGTGATCGCGTTGACGGCGGCCTCCGCGGCCTCGGTCTTCTCGTCGGTGCTGGCGACGGGTGTCGTCGTGGCTGACATCGAACGGGCTCTCCTTTGGATGATCGTCCCGTCGCGCGCATGGCAGGGCGGCGGGCCTTTCGGGCAGGTCACGACAAAGCGTAGCCCACATAGGGCGATTTCGCCAATGATCGCACGCTTCGCCCGCTTTATTGAGGCGAATCCCGATTGGGTTTATAGTGTTGGCTTCTACACCATGTCAATGTTCTCGACGCAGAAAGTGACCATGCCTAAGAACGCCTTTCAAAAAGAGCGGCACGCCGGATGCGTCCCTGGACACGGCGCTGGATCGCCGCGTGACGGCTCGAACGTGCCACCAGCACGCCCTTCACCGCCCCGCGACGCCCAGCTTGGTCCAGAAACGCCCCACCGCACCGCTCTTTTTGAAAGGCGTTCTAAACGCACCCTTGCCGTAACCGTTGCCCTGATCGCCGCCGCGCTCGGGCTCGCCGCCTGCGGCGGCTCCTCCTCCAGCTCCGGCAAGCAGCTGGCGCTCGTCGCCTACTCGACCCCGGAGGCGGCGTTCGAAAAGCTGATCCCCGCCTTCGAGGCGACACATGAAGGCAAGAACATCACGTTCAGCAAGTCGTTCGGGCCGTCGGGCGAACAGAGCCGCGCGGTCGCCAACGGGCTGCACGCCGACATCGTGAACCTCTCGCTGCAACCGGACGTGGAAAAGCTCGTCAAGGCGGGGCTCGTGTCGTCGAGCTGGAACCGGAATGCGACGCACGGCTTCGTCACGAACTCGGTCGCCGTGATCATCGTGCGCAAGGGCAACCCCAAGCACATCACCGGCTGGTCTGACCTCGTCAAGCCGGGCGTGGGCGTGTTGACGCCGAACCCGTTCACCAGCGGGAGCGCGCGCTGGAACGTGATGGCCGCCTACGGGGCGCAACTGAAGGAAGGCAAGACCCCGGCCCAGGCGCAGGAATATTTGAAGGCGCTGTTTCACAACGTGGTCAGCCAGGACAGCTCGGCGCGCAACGCGCTGCAGACGTTCCTCTCCGGGCGTGGCGACGCGCTGATCGACTACGAGGACGAGGCGATCGCCGACGAGAAGAAGGGTGCGCCGATCGAATACGTGATCCCGAAGGACACGATCCTGATCCAGAATCCGATCGCCGTGGTCGGTACGGGCGCGAGCGCAACCGAGGCGCAGAGGTTCGTCAGCTATCTGCTCTCGCCGGCGGCCCAGAAGATCTGGGCGGCGGATGGCTACCGGCCGGTCGTTCCCGGGGTCGCCGCACCAGGCGAGTTCCCGACGCCGGCGGGTCTGTTCACGATCGAAACGCTCGGCGGGTGGAAGGCCGTGACGAAGCAGTTCTTCGAACCGGAAACGGGGATCGTCAGCAGGATCGAGGAGTCGCTGGGAGTGTCAACTGCCAAATAAAGCCCCGATCCCGGCGCCCGCGGGCGGGACACCGCTCCCGGCGGGTGCGCTCGGCTCCGGCGGAGGACTGCCGCCGGAGACGTTCGCGGCCGAGCCGGGCCGGTGGCGAGGGAGCGGTGGAGCACGGCGCCCGCAGGGCATCGCCGGGGCGGGCGGCGCGCTCGGCAAGGGGCTGCTCGGGATCTACCTGTCGGCGCTCGTGCTGCTGCCCGTGGCCGCCCTGCTGGCTAAGTCCGCCAGCGGCGGCACGGGCGCGTTCTGGCGCGAGGTGTCAAACCCGGAGGCGCTCGCCGCGATCAAGCTGACGCTCATCGTGTCGGTGATCGTCGTGTTCGTCAACGCGATCTTCGGCACGCTGATCGCGTGGGTGCTCGTGCGCGACGAGTTCCCCGGCAAGCGGATTGTCAATGCGCTGATCGACCTGCCGTTCGCGCTGCCGACGATCGTCGCCGGGGTGGTGCTACTGGCGCTCTACGGGAAGGGCAGCCCGGTCGGCATCGACGTGGCGTTCACGCGCGCGTCGGTCGCGCTCGCGCTGCTGTTCGTGACGCTGCCGTTCGTCGTCAGATCGGTGCAACCGGTGCTGCACGAGCTCGACACCTCGATGGAGGAGGCCGCGGCGTCGCTGGGCGCGCGCCCGTTCACGGTGCTGCGCCTGATCGTGCTGCCGAGCCTGACGCCCGCGATCGTCTCCGGGGTCGCGCTCAGCTTTGCGCGGGCCGTCGGCGAGTACGGCTCGCTCGTGCTGATTACAGGCGAGCTACCGTTCAAGACGGAGGTCGGCTCGGTGTACGTGTTCGGGCAGATATCAAACGAAAACCTCCCGGCCGCGGCGGCCGTGTCGGTCGTGCTGCTGCTCGCCGCGCTGCTCGTGCTGGGCGCGCTCGCGCTGGTATCGCGCTGGAGATCGAAGCATGTCCGCTAGGGCGGTCGGTAGGCGGCGCGAGGCTGTGTCCTCGGTCGCTCGCGTGCACAGCACGCGACGCTCCCTGCGTCCGTGCCTCACTTGCCCAGCGACCGTCCTAGGGGCGCAGAGCTCCGACTTGAGGTGCGGATATGTCCGCTAGCGCCTCCACCGCCGGCGCGCGCGCCGCGCTCAGCCTGACCCCCTTACGGACGACGAGGTTGAGCGTACGGGTCGTGGCGCTCGGCTACCTGGCGCTGCTGCTGGGAGCGCCGGTGGCGATGATCTTTTACAGGACCTTCGAACACGGCCTTGCCCCCGTTTGGGACGCGATCACTACACCGAACGCGATGCGCGCGTTCTGGCTGTCGATCGAGATCGTGGCGATCGCCGTGCCGCTGAACACGGTGTTCGGCATCGGCATGGCGCTGCTGCTCGAGCGCGGCCGTTTCCGGGGGAGAGCACTGCTGGGAATGCTGATCGACCTGCCGTTTGCGATCTCGCCCGTGGTCGTAGGACTGGCGCTCGTGCTCGTGTATGGGAAAACCGGCTGGTTCGGCAATTGGCTGGCGGCGCACGGCATCCAGGTGATCTTCTCCGTGCCGGGCATGGTGATCGCCACCGCGGTCGTATCACTGCCGTTCGTCGCGCGCGAGACGATGCCGGTGCTGCGCGAGCTGGGCACCGACTCAGAGCAGGCCGCGGCCACGCTCGGCGCGGGCGCGTGGCAGACCTTCTGGCGGGTGACCCTGCCCGCGATCCGCTGGGGGGTCGTCTACGGCGTCGTGCTCACGACCGCGCGCGCGCTCGGCGAGTTCGGTGCGGTCTCGATCGTCTCGGGGCGGATCGAGGGCCAGACGCAGACGCTGCCGCTGTACGTGCAGGACCGTTTTGAGAACTTCGACACGGCCGGCGCCTACACCGCTGCGGTCGTGCTCGCGCTGCTGGCGTTGGGAACGCTGCTGGCGATGAACCTGCTGACCCGTCGCCGGAGCGGAAGGACGGCCGTATAGCCATGATTGGCGAGGCCGGGAGTTGTGTTGTGCTCTTTAGAGCCCGTATAACGACGGCTATAGGGGAGTTCAGCTTGTTATTGAGTCCGAGCAACCTGTCATCGAGAAAGGACTCCGCGTAACATGGCGATCGAGGTCCGCAACGTGGGCAAGCGCTTCGGCGAGTTCGTCGCGCTGGACGACGTCTGCATCCGCGTGAACGACGGCGCGCTGACGGCGCTGCTCGGGCCGAGCGGGAGCGGCAAGTCGACGCTGCTGCGGATCATCGCCGGCCTGGAGACGCCGGACAGCGGCGAGGTCGTGATCGACGAGCGCGAGGTCACGGGCACGCCCGCGCGCACGCGCGACGTCGGCTTCGTCTTTCAGCACTACGCGCCGTTCAAGCACATGACCGTGCACGACAACGTCGCGTTCGGCCTGACCGTGCGCAAGCGTCCGAAGGCGGAGATCCAGGCGCGCGTGGCCGAGCTGCTCGGGCTCGTGCGACTCGAAGGCCTGGCCGAGCGCTACCCCGCGCAGCTCTCCGGCGGGCAACTGCAGCGCATGGCGCTTGCGCGCGCGCTCGCGGTGCAGCCCAAAGTGCTGCTGCTCGACGAGCCCTTCGGCGCGCTCGACGCCCAGGTACGTGGCGAGCTGCGCGAATGGCTGCGCCGGTTGCACGAGGAGATCCACGTGACGACGATCTTCGTCACGCACGACCAGGAGGAGGCGATGGAGGTCGCCGAGCAGATCGTCGTGATGAACAAAGGCAGGATCGAGCAGGCGGGGACGCCGCGCGAGCTGTATGAGAGCCCGCGCAACGAGTTCGTGATGTCGTTCATCGGCCCGGTCAACCGCCTCGGCGACGCGTTCGTGCGCCCGCACGACATCCAGATCGTGCCCGAGGCGGACGGGACCACGAGCGAGGCGCTCGTGCGGCGCGTCGTGCACCTCGGCTTCGAGGTCCGCGTCGAGCTGACACTGCCCGACGGTCGCGACATCTGGGCGCAGGTCACGCGCGAGAGCGCACAGCAGCTCGAGCTCGCCGAAGGCCAGATCCTCTCGGTGCGCCTGCCCGCCCCGCGCGTGTTCGCGCCGTAGCAGAGGATCGACGCTGGTCTGAGTGGAGGCCGATCTTCGATCGGCCGGGGGCGTGCATGCACGCCCCCGAGACCCGCCGCATGCGGCGGGTCAACCGTTGGCGCATGCGCCAACGGCGGGGCCGCACATGTGCGGCCCCGAGGCAGGGTCACATGTGACCCTGCCGGCCATGCCGCATGCGGCATGGCCCCCTAACGAGTTTCCCAGGCTTCCTCTCGCTTCGTGAGCGCGACGATCTCCTTGGGTAGCTTGCCCGCGGCGACGTCGGCGACGGTCACGTGCTCGAGCACTTTGCGCAGGTTCGCGCGCAGCGCTACCCACACCTGTTGCAGCGATTCGGCCGAGCCGATGTATTCGATCTCCTCCGGACGCTGCCCGCGCACTCCCACGAGCGGGCCCTCGACCGCGCGGATGATCTGGGCCAGGTTGATCTCCTCGGGCGGCTGGGCCAGCCAGTAGCCGCCCTCGGGACCGCGCTGGCTGCGCACCATCCCCGAGGAGCGCAGCTGCGTGAGGATGTTCTCGAGGAACGACACCGGAATCCCCTGAGCCTGGGCGACCTCGTCCACCTTGCGCGGGGCGTCCTGGCTGCTGCCGGCCAGCTCGACGACTGCTCGCACGGCGTAGTCGGCCTTGGCGGTCACATGCATAGCGCGGGATTCTCACGCATTCGGCGGCGGGCAGGTTGCAGGTCTGGAATTTGAGGCTGTCTCAAGACCGTGAGCACGCCCGGATGCGCCCGTGGACACTGCGCTGGATCGCCACGTGACGGCTCGCACGTGCAACCAGCACGCGCTTCACCGCCCCACGACGCCCACCTTGGTCCACGAACGCCCCGACCCCACTCACGGTTTTGAGACAGCCTCTTAGGCAACCCTAACTCCTATGCTACGTTCCTATCCCGACCCGCCAGCTCGGATTTCGTCTCTCTATGCGCCACGGCAAGCTCCCCATCCTCGCCCCGTTCCTGCTCGCGGCCATCACGCTGCTAACGGCCTGCGGCGGCTCGTCGCACAGCGCCAGGACGATCACGCTGTACAACGGCCAGCACGAACAGACCACGGCCGCGCTCGTCGCCGCGTTCGAGCGCCAGACGGGGATCAAGGTCGAAGTTCGCTCCGGCGACGAGGCAGAACTCGGCAATCAGATCCTGCAGGAGGGCGCGAGGAGCCCCGCCGACGTCTTCTACACCGAGAACACCCCCGTGCTCGAAGACCTGCGCGAGAAGGGGTTGCTCGCCCCCGTCGCCGTCTCCACCCTGGCGGCGGTTCCCGCGCGGTATGACTCCGCTCAGGGCGACTGGGTCGGTGTCTCGGCGCGCGTGTCGGCGCTCGTCTACAACACCTCGCTGCTCAAGCCCGCGGAACTGCCCGCCTCGATCCTCGCGCTCGCCGAGCCGAAGTGGAAAGGCAAGCTGGGCTTTGCCCCCTCGGAGACCGACTTCCAGCCGCTGATCACATCGATCGTCAAGCTCGACGGCGCGGCGACCGCCGAACGCTGGCTGAAGGGACTGCAGGCCAACGCCAAGGTCTATCCCGACAACGAGACCGTCGTCAGCCAGGTCAACAACGGCGAGAGCGCACTCGGGCCGATCAACCATTACTACTGGTACCGCCTGCGCGCCGAGGTCGGCGCCGGCGGGATGCACTCCGCCCTGCACTACTACGCACCGGGCGACCCGGGCGATCTCCTCGACGTGTCCGGTGCGGCCGTGCTGAAGTCGAGCGCCCATCGAGCCGAGGCGCAGGCGTTCCTCGCCTTCCTCGTCAGCCACGCAGGCCAGGAGACGGTCGCGCACAGCCATAGCTATGAGTACCCGCTGCGCCCCGGCGTGCCCCCCGCGGTCGGGCTGAGGCCGTTCATCGACATCCATCCCGTGTCGCTGACGCCGGCCGAGCTCGGGGACGGCGGCGTGGCGCTCGCGATGGAGCAGAAGCTCGGCCTGCTGTAGGCGAGAGAGGCATCTTCGTGAGTGCGTTCGCACCGATCGACTCGCCCGCCGCGGGCCTCGCGCGCACCTGGTCCGGGCGGCGGCGCTGGCCGCTGGTGAGCATTACCGGCGCGGCGATCGCCGTCGGGCTGGTGCTGCTGCCGCTCATGTTCCTGCTCGTCCAGGCTCAGCAGTCCGGCTGGCCCACGTTCGAGCGCCTGCTCTTCCGCCACACGGTGGCAGTGCTGTTGTGGAACAGCGTACGCTTGGCCGTGCTCTGCACCGCCCTGTGCGCCGTGCTCGGCGTGGCGGCGGCGTGGTGCGTGCAGCGCACCACGCTGCCCGCCCGGCGGGTGTGGGCGGTCGCGCTCGTGCTCCCGCTCGGCATCCCGGACTTCGTCGTGGGCTTCGGCTGGGTCTCGCTCGAGCCCGGCCTGCACGGGTATCTCGCGGCCGTGATGGTCATGACGCTGTCGCTCTACCCGCTCGTCTACCTACCGGTGTCGGCAGCCCTGAGCGGGATCGACCCGGCGCTCGAGGAGGTCGCGCGCAGCCTCGGCTTGAGCCCGTGGCAGACGTTCTTCAGGGTGACGCTGCGCCAGGTCTGGCCGGCGGCGCTCGGCGGCTGCCTGCTCGTGACGCTCGGCCTGCTGGCCGAGTACGGCGCGTTTGAAATCGTCCAGTACAAAACATTTACCGTCGCGATCTTCACCGAGTTCAAGCTCGGCTTCGACACCGCCGCGGCGTGCGCCCTGTCGCTCGTGCTGGTCCTGCTGAGCGTCGCGGCGCTCGGCGGCGAGCTCGTGCTGGCCGGCCGTGGCCGGGGGTGGCGCTCGGGAGGAGGCGCGCGACGCGTGGCGCCGCGAGTGGCGCTCGGGCGCTGGACGGCGCCGGCGCTCACGGGACTCGCCGCGCTGAGCGTGCTGGCCTTGGGCGTACCGATCGGCTCGCTCGTATATTGGATGCTCCGCGGCGGCTCCACCACGCTGCCGTCCGCGTCGATCCTCGCCGATGCGGCCCACACGGCGGAGTTCAGCGCGGCCGCAGCCGCCATTTCGACGATGCTCGCGGTGCCGGTCACCGCGCTTGCGATCCGCCGGCGCAACCGGCTCACGGTGCTGATCGAGCGGCTCGCCTACCTGCCGCAGGCGCTCCCGGGCCTCGTGATCGCGCTCGGGCTCGTCGCGTTCTCCGTGCGCTACGCGTTCTCCCTCTACCAGAGCACGCTCGAGCTGATCGTGGCCTACGCGATCCTGTTCCTGCCGCTCGCCGTCGTCGGCGTTCGCTCGGCGATGACGCAGGCGCCGGCGCGCCTGGAGGAGGTCGGCCGCTCGCTGGGGCGCGGACCGGCGGCGATCTGGTGGCGGGTGACCATGCCGCTGCTCGCACCGGGGCTCGGGGCTGCGTTCGCCCTGGTGTTCATCTCAGCCACGACCGAGCTGACCGCGACGCTGCTGCTGCACCCGACCGGGGTGAACACGCTGGCGACCCAGTTCTGGGCCTACACGACCGACTTCTCCTATGGCGCAGCGGCGCCATACGCCGCGCTGATGGTGGCGATCTCCGCCCTCCCGGTCTATCTGCTCAGCCGCCGCATGACCACGCTCGCGCGCGGGGGAGCGGGCCGATGAGCGGCCACACTCGTGCACCGGGGAACGGCTCGACGAGCAGCCACACACGCGCGCGCGCGGGCGGCCCGACGAGCGAGCTGACGGTGGCCGGCCTGTGGAAGGGCTACGCCGGCGCGCCCGTGCTGCGGGGCCTCGACCTCGAGGTCCGGGCGGGCTCGCTCACCGCCGTGCTCGGCCTGTCAGGGTGCGGGAAGACGACGCTGCTGCGGGTGATCTCAGGGTTCGAGCGGGCCGAGCGCGGCCGCGTGTCGCTCGGTCCGCGGACGCTCGACGACGGGCACACCTATATCGCCCCGGAGAAGCGCTCCATCGGCTACGTTCCCCAGGAGGGCGCGCTGTTTCCGCATCTGAGCGTGGAGGCGAACGTCGGCTTCGGGCTCACGCGCCGCGAGCGCCGTGGCGAGACGGTGGGCGAGCTGCTCGAGCTGGTCGGGATCGCGCCGCTCGCACGGCGCCTGCCACACGAGCTCTCCGGTGGAGAGCAGCAGCGCGTCGCGCTCGCGCGCGCGCTCGCCTGCCGGCCGCAGGTGCTGCTCCTGGACGAGCCGTTCTCCTCGCTTGACGCATCGCTGCGCACGCGCGTGCGCGAGGAGGTCCGCACCCTGCTGCGCGAGCAGGGTGTGACGACGGTGCTGGTCACGCACGACCAGGAGGAGGCGCTCTCGCTGGCCGACACCGTCGCGGTCTTGCGCGACGGTGTGATCGTCCAGCAGGGAACCCCCGCGGAGCTGTACGAGCTCCCCGCCGACGCCCGCTTGGCGCGCTTTCTGGGGGCGGCGAACATGATCGACGCAGCGTTCGTCGGCGAGACCGCCCGCACTCCCCTGGGCGAGCTGCAGCTGCGACTCGCCTCCGCGTCCCGACCGGCGGCGGGCGGGATCGTGCTCGTGCGCCCGGAGCAGCTCGAAGTGCTGCCCCGCGAGGCCACCGCGGGCGCGGAGGATGCCGGCGCGCAGCACAACATCGGCGGAGTCACGATGCAGGCGGGTTGCACCGGCACCGTGGAGCGGTGCCGCTACTACGGCCACGACGCGCTCCTGCACATCCGCCCCGACGAGTCCAGCGGCATGAACGACACGCTGCTCGCGCGCGTGCAAGGCGAGCGGGCGCTGCCCGTCGGCACACGCGTGACCGTCGTCGCGCACGGGTCGGTCACGCCGCTGGCTTGACGCGCCGCGCACGGGTCGGTCACCCCGCTGGCTTGAGGCGCCGCGCACGGGTCGGTCACGCCGCCGACCTGAACATCGGCAGGCCCGCGCATCGCAGCCGGGCAGACGCGCCTACATTCGCACGTCGCACATCCCCGTCGTCCTTCGCCCTTCTGCTGTCAGCCGACGGTCACGGGCGACGGCCGTCCCGCGAGATCCTCACCGCTCGGCGAGGTCAGGCGAGCGACGAGCGGCAACCCGAGCAGCGATACCGCGCCCATCGCGAGGAACGCCGCCAGCGGGTTGTGAACCAGAATCTGCGCCATTAGCGCAACAACCAAGCCGCCGAGGTTGCCGGCCATCCACACGATCGCCCCCGCCGTGCCGGCGGCCGCGCCCGCCAGGCGCTCGGTGGCCGTGAGGATCACCGGGAGGGCGGGCAGCAGGAACACGCCCATGACCACGAGCACAGCCGCACGCCCGCCGAGCCATGGGACTACGCCGAGGCCGACACAGCCAAAGCAGCCTACGAGCACCACGCTGCGCATGAAGCTCCGTTCGGCTTTGCGACGGGCGACGAGCGGCGGCAGCACCGCACAGCCGAGCACGCCCGCGATCACCATCCCGACCAGCAGCGCGCCGGCCGCGGTTTCCGAGACCCCGGACGGCTGCAGCAGCGTCTGCAGCCACGTGGCGAGCGCCACGAAGATGCCAAAGCCGACGAATACCAGGCCGCAAAGCGTGCGCATCGCCGGCAGCGCCCACAATGCCCGCGCGGCGTTGCCGGCGATCGCTGCATGCTCTTCGCTCTCCTCCCCGGGGCGGCGCAGCGTGAGCGCGAGCGCCACGACGGGGAGGGCGACGAGCACCGCCTCGACCGCGAGCAGCCGCTCGAGGTGCCCGTGACCCCCCAGGATGGGGCCGAGCAGCAGCGCGAGCACCATCCCGACGAAGCTGCCGGCGGAGCCGACCGCGATCCCGTCCGCCCGCCGGTCGACAGGCAGGTACTCGCCCGCGAGCTTGCTGACCGCGCTCAACACGACCGGCTGCGCGACCGCGACGGCCACCTGTCCGGCCATCGCCCAGGCAAACGTGTCACCGCCGAGACGTAGGAAGCCACCGAGCGCTACCAGCGCTCCGCCGGCCGCCAGCACCGGGCGAAACCAGCGGTCGAGCAGGATTCCCGCGGGGATCGCCAGCGCCACATACAGCAGCGGGAAGATCTCCGCCAGCCAGCCCGCGGCGGCGACCGACACCCCGTAATGTCGCGCCGTCTCGGTCGTGATCGCCGCATACGTCAGCCACAGCACTTGCGTTCCCGCGCACACCAGGCTGTAGGCGACGATCACGCGCCAGCCGTTGCGCCTCATCGAGCGTTCGCCCCCTCGAGCATGTCCTCGGCGTTCGCCATCTGCGCGGGCAGTTTAGTTGTCGGGCTTCACCCAGGAAGATCTGATTTTTGGGCGGTCAGCACGAACCCAGGAGCGCATCAGCGCGCCCCAGGAGCGCGTCAGTCGCCAGACAGGCTCCTTCAGGCTGCCCTTTACGCTACAGTAAAGGAATGCCGCGGATATCAAGCAAGCACCAGATCACCCTCCCGGTCGAGACCCTGCAGCGCGCCGGCCTGAAAGGCGGCGATGAGGTCGCAATCGAAGCCGAGGGTATCGATCGCATCGTGGTGCGCCGAATCGGCAAAGACACCGATGCCGTCCTCGGTGTGTTTGACGGCCTGTACGAGCCCGGCTACCTGAAGCGGCTGCGCTCCGAGGAGCGGGCGTGAGCGGGTGCGTACTCGATACCGATGTCGTCATCGCGGCGCTTGACCGCCGGGACGCACACCATGCCGATGCGGCCCGGGTGCTCATGGGTATGCGTGCGGCCAGCACGCCGCTGCTGCTGTCGCTCATCAACTTCGCCGAGACGCTTGTCAGGCCGGCCGAAGAGGACGGCGCCCTGCAAGTCGCCGTGGATGCCTTGGCCACGTTGGACATCGAGTTGATTGCTCCCACGCCCGCAATCGCGATCGACGCTGCGCGCCATCGCGGCCTGAACATCAGTCTCGCGGATGGTTTCGCGCTTGCCACCGCGCAAGCCCGGTCCGCCACGCTCGCCACGTTCGACCGCCGGGTTCGCAGCTCGCTGCCCCAGGTGGGACTCGAACTGGCGCCTGGCATGGACTGAACTCGCTCCCAGGGCCTGCTCGTCCACCGAAAACGTCGTCATAAGCCGCGCCATCTCCGTCGCCATGACGAAATAACGCCGTAAGGGCGATTACTGTCGAAATAATCGGTCATGAAGTAAGCGGCGGACGGTAAGCGGCGGACGGTAAGCGGCGGACGGGGGTCGAACCCGCGACCTCGAGCTTGGGAAGCTCGCGCTCTACCAACTGAGCTACCGCCGCGCTGGCACGGATATTACGCGCTGCGTCTACCCTTGAACACCATGAGGAGCCGCATCCTGCCGATCCTCGCCTCGCTCGCGGGCGCCTGCCTGATCGGGCTGCTGATCTACGGAATCTCCGCGCAGTCCGCGAGCCGCACGCTCGACGAGCGCGTCGACGAAGGCAAGCGCCCGCGGGCGCCCGATGAGACGCGCTCGCTTCCGGTGCTGTCCGGCAGCAGCGCCGCCCACGCCACGCTCGCCGCGTTTCGCGGCAAGGTCGTCGTGCTGAACTTCTGGGCTTCCTGGTGCGAACCTTGCCAGGTCGAGGCGCCGTTGCTCGAGCGCGCGCAGAGCGGCCTCGAACGCCACGACGCGACCGTGCTCGGCGTCACCTACCTCGACGCCTCGCCCGACTCGCTCGGCTTCGTGCGCCGCTACCGTCTCACCTATCCCAACCTGCGCGACAACACCGGCATTTTTGCGCACTCCTACGGCACCGACCAGCTCCCGGAGAGCTTCGTGATCGACCGCCACGGCCACGTCGTAGCGATCTCCCGCGGTGAGATCGATCAGGCGTTCCTGAACCGCGCGATCGCGCTCGCGGAGAGCTCGTGAGGCGTCTCACCCTGAGGCGTCTCACCGCGCGCCGCACTCTCGTGGGGGGCCCGTCCCCGTCGAGACGCCGCCCGCGACGGCTGCTCGCCGCGCTTCTGCTGGCCACCGCCATCGCCTATCCCGTCACGAGCGCCGCGGCCGCCGTCGCGCGCACGTCGCTGCCGGCGATCGAGCGCCAGGTGATGTGCGTCACCTGCAAAATCCCGCTCAACGTGGCCCAATCCCCGCAAGCCGATCGCGAGCGGGCGTTCATCCGGGACTTGATCGATCAGGGCGAGAACGAAGCGCAGGTCAAGAGCGCCCTCGTCGGCCAGTACGGGCCGACGGTGCTCGGCCTTCCGCGGGCGCATGGCTTCGACCTTACGGTCTATCTCGTGCCGCTCGCCGTGTTGCTCGCGCTGCTCACGACCCTGGCCGTGCTCCTGCCCCGCTGGCGTGGCCACACGCGCGCGCGGCAGGCCGAGCGAGACGATACACCCGCCCCGGCGCTCGCCCCCGGCGATGCGGCCCGCCTGGAGGCCGATCTCGCGCGATTTGACTGAGGGCCTATTCCAGAGACTCGACTCTGAGGGCGGGGCCGGTGCCAGACCGTCTTGCGGGACGGCCGTGAGCGCGCTGAGAGCGGGCGTCGAGACTGCCCTACATCTCCTCCGGTGCGCTCACCCCGAGCAAATCGAGGCAGCGCGCGATCGTGCGCCGGCTCGCCACGCACAGCGCGATGCGCAGCGACTCGACCGCTTCAGGCTCGACGCCGAGCACATGGCAGTCGCGGTAGAACGCGGTGAAACTCTGCGCCAGCTCGAGCGCGTAGGCCGCGATCCGATGCGGAGCGCGCCGCTCGGCTCCCTCCGCGACCTCTGCGGGGAAGGCCAGCAGCTGCTTGATCAGCGCGCGTTCGGCCGGGTCGAGCCGCGTGATCCCATCCGCCGTCTCGGCCCCGTACGGCGCGTCGCCCGCGCCCCGCGCGTCGCTGTCACTCGGCTCATCGTCCCCATCCAACGCCGCGACGGCGACCGGCGGACCTGCGCCCTCCATCTCGGCCAGCGCCGCCCGTACGCGCTCCTCCCCCGCCCTGGCGAGCACCGAGGCGATCCGCGCGTGCGCGTACTGCACGTAGTACACCGGGTTCTCGCTGGACTGCTCGCGCGCGAGGTCGAGGTCGAGGTCGACCGTCGTGTCGTGCGAGCGCGCCAGCAAATACCAGCGCGTCGCGTCGACGCCGATCTCCTCGAGCAGCTCGTCGAGCGTCACGAACTCGCCGGCGCGCTTTGACATCTGCGCGCGCTCGCCGCGGCGCACCAGGTGGACGAGCTGCATGATCAGCAGCTCGAGCTGATCCGGATCGCCGCCGAGCGCTGCGTACGCGGCCTTCATCCGCGCCACATAGCCGTGATGGTCGGCGCCCCACACGTCGATCTGCCGGTCGAAGCCGCGCTCGCGCTTGTCCTGGTGGTAGGCGATGTCCGAAGCGAAATAGGTGTGCTCGCCGCTCGAGCGCACCAGCACGCGATCCTTGTCGTCGCCGTAGTCGGTGGTTCGCAGCCATAGCGCCCCCTCGCTGCGGTAGGTGTGCCCCTGCTGCTCGAGAATCGCCAGGGCGTGCGCCACCCGGCTGGGAGCCCCCTCGTGCAGAGCGCTCTCGTACGCCCAGCGATCGAATCCATGCACGGCGAACGCGGCGAGCGAGGCCTGCATCTCGCCCACCATCACGCTCACCGCGGCGCGACCCAGCTCGGCCGGGTCGATCGAGTCGGTCTTCGCCAGCTGCACGAGCCGCGCGACATAGTCGCCCCGGTAGCCGTCCTGCGCCACCTCTTCGCCACGCGCGAGCGCCAGCACCGATTCGCCGAGCTTGCGCACCTGCGAGCCGGCGTCGTTGACGTAGAACTCGCGCTCGACCCGGTGGCCGTAAAAGGCAAGCAGGCGCGCCAGCGCGTCGCCGTAGGCGGCGTTGCGGGCATGGCCGACGTGCATCGGCCCGGTGGGGTTGGCCGAGACGAACTCGATCAGGATGTGCTCTGGCGTCTCGACTCCCCCCGCGCCGTAGGAGTCCGCCGCGGCGAGCACGTCGGCGAGCGCCTCCACGAACCATGAATCCTCGAGAAACAGGTTGAGGAAGCCCGGGCCAGCCACCTCGAAGCGCTCGAGGCTCACGCCGAGCCGCGCCTGCAGCGCCGCTCCCAGTCGCTCGGCGATCTCTTGCGGCGCGGCTGCAAGACCGGGCGCGAGCAGCAGCGCGGCGTTTGTCGAGTAGTCGCCGAAGTCGGCGCGCGGTGGACGCTCGAGCGCGATCGACCCGCTCCGGTGGCTGCGCCGGCCGCCGTCCGACGACCGCCCGGCGAGCTCCTCGGCGGCCGCGAGCACGGCTTCGCGCAGCCCGTCGAGCGGCCCGGAAGGAGCTTTTGCGTCGATCTTGCTCACCGCTTGCGATACTAGCTGCGTGAACGACCAAGACTCAGGCGCCGAGCGCCACATAAACATTCATCTCTCCCCCGAGATCATGGGGGGCGTATACGCGAACTTCGCGAACGTCAGCCACTCCGACTACGAGTTCACCGTCACCTTCGCGCGAGTCGACCACGAGGTCGAGTCCGAGGAGGTGCCGGGCGTCGTCGTCTCCCGCGTGAACCTCTCCCCACGCTTCATGCGCGAGCTGATCGACGCGATGGAGGACAACTACTCCAAGTGGCGCACCCGCGAGGGCATCAAGAACTTGCCCGAGTACGGCGGTGCGGAGGCGGGTGAGGACGCCGGAGAGTAGGAAGACCTTGCCTGAGTCGAGACATCCAACCACATGGACGGTCGAGGGTCGAGCGGGGCAAGGACGCAGGGAGCGTGGCCTGCTGGCCGAAACGGGGATGCGAGCGAAGCGAGTGTCTCCCGGCTTCGGTAGGCGAGCTGGCCGATTAGTCGATGGCATCTCATCGACAATCGGTAAGGACCCCGCCCCGCGAAGTGCCATCGGCCGTCCATGAAGGTCGCGGTCATCTCCGACATCCATAGCAACCGGCACGCTTTCGAGGCGACGCTCGAAGCGGTCGCCGCCAGCGACGCGGCCGAGCTGTGGTGCCTCGGCGACCTCGTCGGCTACGGCGCCGAGCCCGACGCCTGCGTCGAGCTCGCGCGCGAGCATGCCGCGGTGTGCCTGGCGGGCAACCACGACCTCGCGGTCACGGGCGAGATCTCGCTCGAGGATTTCTCCCGGGGCGCGAGCCTCGCCGCGCAGTGGACCCGGGAGATGATCGCGCCCGAGAACCTCGCCTTCCTCGCGACCCTGCGCCCCCAGGGGGAGGAGGGCTCAACGGGAGGGTCGCTGGGCCTCTACCATGGAAGCCCCCGCGATCCCGTGTGGGAGTACGTGCTCTCAGCGCTGCTCGCCGAGCTGTGCCTGGACGAGCAGCCTCATCGCATCTGCCTGATCGGCCACTCCCACGTGGCGCTCTCGTTCGTGCGCACCGAGGGCGAGCTCGCCACCGGTGAGCCACGGCGCGGCGGCGCCCGGCTCGATATCGCAAACGGAGAATGGCTGCTCAACCCCGGCTCGATCGGCCAGCCGCGCGACGGCGATCCGCGCGCCTCATGGCTGCTCTTGGATCTTGCCGCGGCGACCGTGTCCTTTCAGCGCACCGACTACGACGTGGCCGGCGCCGCCGCGGCGATCCGGGCTGCACGACTCCCGGATTCGCTCGCCGAGCGCCTGGAGTACGGTCAGTGACCGTGCGCGACACCATGTCACCCGCTCCCGGCCGTTCCCGCCCCCTCATGGGCCCTCGCCGCAAGCGCCTCACGGCCCTGCTGCGCCTCGCCTGCGCCGGGCTGCTCGGGCTCGCCGCCGCGCTGCTCGTCTCCTGCGCCGGCTCTGGCAAGGGCCTGATCCCCACCGGCGACGCGGGGCCGCTGCAGAGCGACTTCGAAGCCGTCGCCCAGGCGGCCGAGAACGGCGACGGGAGCTGCACCGCGACCGCCGAAGCGATCCGCAAGACCGAGCAGGACTTCGCCGCGCTGCCCAGCTCCGTCGACGCCGGTTTGCGCAGCACGCTGCAGCGGGGCATCTCCAACCTGCGCTCGCGCGCTCTCTCGCTGTGCGCGCAGCCGCTCGCCCAGACGACCACGACAAGCGCCTCTCCACCGGGTACCACCGCCGGCACACCGACGGTCTCCACGCCCACGGTCACGCAGACGACCTCCACGCAGACCACACCCACGATCACGACCCCCACGACTCCCACGCCCTCGAGCCCCGGCGGCGGCACGCCCGCGCCGACGCCCGAAGTCTCGCCTGGCGCGGGTGGTCCGCAGGGCGGCACGGGCGCCGGCGAAAGCGCGGGCGCGAACAATGGTGCGGGCAACCCCACCGGCCAGGGCAACGGCCACGAAGACGGCAACGGCCACGAAAACGGCAACGGCGACGGCAAGGGCCCGGAAGGCGGCAAATGAGACGGCCGGCGACCGTTGAATACACGTGGCATCGGCTTTGCGGCGTTCCCTCGATCGCGACCGCAGGCTGCCGATGAGCGTGGGAGACATAGCAGGGCGCTATCGCCTCGAGGGCAGGCTCGGCTTCGGCGGCATGTCCACCGTCCACCTCGCCCTCGACCTGCGTCTGGAGCGCCAGGTCGCGGTCAAGCTGCTGGCCGAGCACCTCGCCGACGATCCCACGTTCGTGTCGCGCTTCCAGCGCGAGGCGCAGGCCGCCGCCCGGCTCGTGCACCCCAACATCGTGCAGATCTTCGACTCCGGCCTGGACGAGCGCACCGGGCGGCACTTCATCGTGATGGAGTACATCGAGGGCCAGTCCTGCGCGGAGATCCTGCGCGACGACGGCTGGGTCGAGATCGACGAGGGCATCTCGATCATCGAGCAGGCGTGCGAGGGACTCCACTACGCGCACCGCCACGGCGTGGTGCACCGCGACGTCAAGCCGGGCAACCTGCTGCGCGCGCGCGAAGGCGAGGTCAAGCTCGCGGACTTCGGCATCGCCAAGGCCACCGAGCAGTCCTCCATCACCCAGGTCGGCTCGGTCCTCGGCACCGCCGCCTACCTCGCGCCCGAGCAGGCCCGCGGCGAGGAGGCCGGCCCCCGAGCGGACCTGTATGCGCTCGGCGTCGTCGCCTACCAGCTGCTGTCGGGTCGCCTCCCTTACGAGGCGACCTCGCTGACCGAGCTCGCGCTCAAGCAGCAGCAGGAGGAGCCGCCGACGCTCGACACGCTCGTCGCCGCCGTCTCCCCCGCGCTGGCCGACGCGATCGCGCTCGCGCTCGCGCTCGACCCCCGCGACCGCTATCAGACGGCGCGCGAAATGGGACGCGCGCTGACCGACGGCGCGCACGGCATCGCCCCCGGCGAGCGTCCCTCCACCACGCGCGCGGCACCCGCCACCGCGGCGACGAGCCTGCTCGCCACGCGCGGACGCGGCGGCGGCAGCGCCTCCGGCGGCGCGGCGCCCACGACCGTCACCCCTCGCCGGCCCCGTCCCGGGCCGGCCCGGCGCGAGCCGCCGCCCGTCGCCCAGGCCGGCCCGTACGCGCCGCGACGGCGCGGGCGCGGAAGGCGTCTGTTCATGGCGCTGTTCGCGCTGCTCGCGCTCGCCGTGGCGATCGTCGCCGTGGTCCTCGCCACCGCGCCGGCGCCCACGAAGGTCGTGTTGCGCAACGTCGTCTACAACGACGTCCAGCGGACGTCCTCCGCGCTCAAACAGCTCGTCTCGGAAAACACCAAATAGAACGCGTTAAAAGGCGAAAGGCCCGCTCTCGCGGACCTTTGCCTGGGTAACCGTCAATTGTTTACCCAGAGTAGCTCATTAAAAGGCGAAAGGCCCGCTTACGCGGGCCCCTCGGTAAGACAACTGCCCTTTCGGGCTGGGCACCCGTCAAGTGTCCAGCAAGCTAGCAGCCCTAGCCGTCGCCTTCAATACATGGCTCCGGCGGCCGGACTCGAACCGGCACCTGGCAATTGACGGTTACCCGTGCTGCCCTTACACCACACCGGAAGGCCACGGTTCAAAGTACGGATCGCTTGGGACGAAATTCTCCGGCACGCCATCTCCCTGCCACGCTTTCCAAGTCCCCGCCCAGGATTCCCGCCCGCAGATCTTTCATCAGCCGCGCGAGGAAAGCGAGGTTGTGCAGCGTCAGCAGCCGCGCTCCGGTCAGCTCGCCGGCGCGCGCCAGATAGCTGAGATATGCGCGCGAGTAGCCGCCCGCGCAGGCCGGGCACTCGCAGCCCTCGAGCAGCGGCTCCTCCGCCTCGCGCCAGCGGGCCTTCTTCAAATCGACCCGCCAGCGGCTCTCCGGGTCGGGCACGAGCGCCGTGCCGTGCCTGCCGAGGCGTGTCGGCATCGCGCAGTCGAACGTGTCGATTCCCAGCTCCACCCCCCTGATCAGGTCGTCCACCTCGCCGATCCCCAGAAGGTGTCGCGGCATGTACTCGTGCTCGTCTCCCAGCTCGTCCATCGCCCATCCCACCACCCCGTACATCTGCGCCTTCTCCGCTCCCAGCGAGCCGCCGATCGCGATCCCGCCGCACCCGCTTGCCGCGACCGCCTGCGCCGATTCGCGCCGCATGTCCTCGTACACGCCGCCCTGCACGATCCCGTACACGAGCTGCTCCCCCGGCCCGTGCTCTTCGTGCCAGTCCAGGCAGCGTGTCAGCCAGCGGTGCGTACGCTCGGTCGAGCGCTGCGTGTACTCGCGCTCGACGTGAAACGGCGTGCACTCGTCGAACACGAGCGCGATGTCCGAGCCGAGCGCCGCCTGTGTCGCCATCGAGCCCTCAGGTGAGAGGAAACGCTCTCTCCCGTCTACATACGAACGAAAGCGCACGCCCTCCTCGCCGATCTCGAGGATCGCGCCGGCGCCATCGCTCGTGCCTCCACGCGCGCGGCCCTTGATCTCCTCCGCGACCGTGCCATGCCCCATCGAGAAGACCTGAAACCCGCCCGAGTCGGTGATCACGGGACCGTCCCAGCGCATGAACCGAGCGACCCCACCGAAGCGCTCGATCAGCTCGGGGCCGGGGTTCAGCAGCAGGTGGAACGTGTTGCCGAGCACCATCTCATAGCCGAGCGCCGCCACCTCGCCCGGCAGCAGCCCCTTGACCGTAGCCTTCGTCGCAAGCGGCACGAACGCCGGCGTGCGCACCTCGCCGTGCGCTGTTCTCAGCACTCCCGCGCGGGCGTTCGAGGCGCCGTCGCGGCCCTCGATCGTGAACGCGGCCATTAGTACGGCATCCTAAGGCGGACTCCCCATGCTCGCGTCCCTCGTCAACGTCACCCACCTCGTCGAAGTCTCCGGCTACCCGCTGCTGTTCCTCGTCGTCATGGCCGAGTCGAGCGGCGTGCCGATCCCGGGTGAGACGGGGCTGATCGCGGCCGCCGTGCTCGCGAGCCTCGGCAAGCTGCAGATCGAGCTCGTGATCCCGATCGCGGCCGTCGCGGCGATCGTCGGCGACAACATCGGCTACATGATCGGGCGCAAGGGCGGCCGCTGGCTGCTCGAACGGCCCGGCCGCTTCCAGCGCCAGCGCCGCGAGGCGCTCGCGACGGGCGAGTCGTTCTTCGACCGCCACGGCCCCAAGGCCGTGTTCTTCGGCCGGTTCGTGCTCGGCCTGCGCGTGTGGGCATCCTGGCTGGCGGGCGCGACCCATATGCCGTGGCACTCGTTCGTCCTCTGGAACGCCCTCGGCGGGATCGTCTGGGCCACGGCCGTCGGATTGATCGCCTACTTCATCGGCCATTCAGCCGGCAACGCGATCCAGGCCTTCGGCTACTACGGTCTCGCCGCGGTCGTAATCGCAATCGTCGGCGCGTTCTTAATACGCCGCCGCCATCGCCGCGAGCAGCAGCAGCAATAGCAATAGCCGCTCAGCTCAACAGGTGCTGCTGCAGGGCGCGATGCGCTCCCACATATCCGCGAGCGAAGACAGCTCTTCCTCGGAGAAGCGCGAAAAGAAATGCTCTCTGACGACCGCCAAGTGCGTACCGCGCGCCGCTTCCAGCCGTTCGCGCCCGCTCTGCGTCAGGCAGGCGTAGGACCCGCGCGCGTCGTGTTTGCAGGAGCAGCGCTCGAGCAGCTCCTCGCGCTCCAACCTATCGACCAGCCGCGTCAGCCCGCTGCGCGAGAGCTGCGCCTGCTCGGCCAGGTCGCACATGCGCATCCGTCCTCCGCTCGCGTCCTTCAGATGCTGCAGCACCTCATATGAGGTCATCGGCAGCCCGTGCGCCTGCTCGAGCGTGGCGTCCAACCGCTTCGCCAGGCAGGCGTGCGCCCGCAGCAGACCGCGCCAGGCGCGCACCTCTCCCTCGCTGAGAGCCTCGTTCTCAGAGGCGGAGATCTTGACGGCGGTCGCGGTCGACATAACGGTCTGAACCTAAAAGCAGTCTCAATCGAACATAGCAGCGTGGGAGCCAAATTCGTGGTCCATGCGCGCTACCGCCGCGTCGCCCGCCACGCCCACCACATCATCAGCGGCTGCAGCGCCAGACGCCCGTACAGCGCCCAGCGCGGGATCTTCGGAAACTCCTCCGGCGCGCGCGCCATGTGCAGGTTCGCTGGAAACACGGCCGCCAGCAGCGCGATCAGCCACAGCCCCGAGCAACGGCGCGTCGCCGGCGGCAGCACTCCCAGCCCGCCCGCGACCTCGGCCACGCCGCTGACCTGCACCAGTAGCCCGGCCTGCCCGCGCAGCCGCGGCGGCACGATCTGGCGATAAGGGCCGGGCATCGCGAAGTGGTTCACCCCGCCGCCGATGAAGAACCCCGCGAGCAGCCGCCGCGACAGCCTTCCCCCCAGTCCGCCCGCCCCGTCTTTCACTCGCACCGCTGAACCCACTCGTCCACCCTCTCTCTGCCACGCGAACCCCGCGGCCGGTAGGCCGTTCATAAATTTAGTCGCTCCCGATCAACGATCGCCCGGTCATCGCCGGCGGCTGCGCGATCCCCAGCAGCTCGAGCACGGTCGGCGCGACATCCGCGAGGATGCCTCCGCGCGCGCGCAACGCCAGGCCGGCGCGGGTGACGATCAGCGGCACGGGGTTCATCGAGTGGGTCGTGTTCGGGCTCCCGTCGGGCTCGAGCATGTGGTCGGCGTTGCCGTGGTCTGCCGTCACCACGCACACGCCGCCGCGCTCGTGCACGGCCGCCACAACCTCGCCGAGGCACTCGTCGACGGTCTCGATCGCCGCGACCGCCGCGGGGATCACGCCGGTGTGTCCGACCATGTCGGCGTTCGCGAAGTTGATGATCCCGAAGCGCGGCACGTGCCCGTCTTCGCGCCAGGCGCCGACGAACGCCGCCGCCGCCTCGTGCGCGCTCATCTGCGGCTTGTGGTCGTACGTCGGCACGTCCCGCGGCGAGGCCACCAGCTCGCGCCGCTCGCCGTGCAACGGCGTCTCCTCGCCGCCGTTGAAGAAGTACGTCACATGCGGATACTTCTCCGTCTCCGCCACGTGCAGCTGCGTCGCCCCGGCCGCGGCGAGCACGACCGACAGCGTCGTCGGCGGATGCTCGGGCGCGAACACCACCGGATAGGGCCAGTCCTCCTCGTACTCGGTGAACGTCGCATACCGCTCCACCGCCGGCGCTCCCTTGCGGTCGACGTCCGCGAACCCGGGCTCGGCCAGCGCGCGTGTCAGCTCGCGCATCCGGTCGGGCCTGAAGTTGAACGCGACCACGCTGTCCCCCGGGCGGATCTTCGCCTCCGCGCCGACAAGCGTCGGCTCGACGAACTCGTCGGTCTCACCGCGCGCGTACGCGTCTCGCAGCGCCTGCTCGCCGCTGTCCGCGTGGTGCAACCGGGTGCTCGCCGGGTCGGCACCGCTCGCCGACGGCGCGCGGCCGTGCACGAGCATGTCATACGCCCTCTGCACTCGCTCCCAGCGGCGGTCGCGATCCATCGCCCAGTAGCGACCGACCACCGACCCCACGCGCATACCGTCGGTCGCGTCGAGCTCGGCCAGATATCCCGCGCCGGCGTGCGGCAACGCGTCGCGGCCGTCGGTAAACGCGTGCACGACCAGGTCCTCGACGCCCTGCTCGCGCGCGATCGCCACAAGCGCGCGCAGGTGGGCGAGCGAGGAGTGCACGCCGCCGTCGGACACGAGCCCCAGCAGGTGCACCCGCCCGGCGTCGCCGCCCACGCCCGCGCCACCCATGCCCGCGCCGGCACCGCCGGGCGCGCCCGCGCCCGAGAAGGCCGCGCGCAGGACCGCGCTCTGCGCGAGCGTCCCATCGGCGATCGCGTCGTCGATCCGCACCAGATCCTGGCGTACCACCGCGCCCGCACCGAGGTTCAGATGCCCGACCTCCGAGTTGCCCATCTGCCCCTCCGGCAAGCCCACCGCGCGCCCGCACGCGGTCAGCGTCGTATGGGGATGCTTCGCCCACAGCTCGTCGAACACGGGCGTACGCGCCAGCGAAACGGCGTTGCCCGGGCCGGGCTCGGCCAGCCCCCAGCCGTCGAGCACGATCAGGCACACACTGTCCACTACGTCGAACCGTCCAGATCTCAATCGAACCAGCATGGGCAAGCAGGGCAAGCTGGGCGAGGACGCGAGCGTGGCGTGCTTCGCACGCGAGCTGGCCGATTCGTCGATCGCATCTGATCGACAATCGGTGAGGACGCCGATCCAGCGCAGCCATGCGCGCTCATGCTGCGGCGGCGACTATCTGCGCGAATGACTCCGCCTCGAGGGAGGCCCCGCCGACGAGCGCGCCGTCTACGTCGGGCAGCGCCAACAGCTCGGCCGCGTTCTCCGGCTTGACCGACCCCCCGTACAGAATCCGCACGCCCTCCGCCGCCTGCTTGTCACGGTCGCCGACGAGCGCCCTGATGAACGCGATCGCCTCCTGCGCCTGCTCGCCCGTCGCGACTTTGCCGGTGCCGATCGCCCAGATCGGCTCATAGGCGATCACCATGTCCGCGAGCTGCTCGTCGGCGATCCCCGCCAGATCGTCGCGCACCTGCTGGCGCAGCTTGCGGTCGGTGTCGTCGTTGTCGCGCTCCTCCTCGGTCTCGCCCACGCACAGGATCGGCGTCAGGCCCGCCGCCAGCGCCGCCGGGACCTTCTGCGCGAGCGCCTTGTCGGTCTCGCCGAACAGCTGCCTGCGCTCGGAGTGCCCGAGCACGACCCCGCGCACGTCGAGCTCGTCGAGCATCGCCGCCGACACCTCGCCCGTGAACGCCCCCTGCGGCTCCTGGTGCACGTTCTGCGCATACACCTCCACGCGCGAGCCCCTTGCGCTGTCGACCATCGCCTCGAGCGCCGTGAACGGCACGCAGATCGCCACGTCCGCGCCGTCGACCGCCGACACCCGCGGCAGCAGCGCCTGGATGTACTCCTCCGCCTGCGCCTTCGTCTTGTGCATCTTCCAGTTCCCCGCGATCAGCGGCACGCGGGCGGGCGCGCCGGCCGTCACGACGCCACCCCCGCGCCGTTCAGCGCCAGCACACCCGGCAGCTCACGGCCCTCGAGGAGCTCCAGCGTCGCGCCGCCGCCGGTCGACAGGTGGTCGACCGCATGCTCGAGCCCGAACTGCGCGAGCGCCGCCGCCGAGTCGCCGCCCCCGACCACCGTCAGGCCCTTCGCGCTCGCCACCGCTTCGGCTACGGCGCGCGTGCCCGCCGCGAACGGCTCGAGCTCAAACGCGCCCATCGGCCCGTTCCAGAAGACCGTACCGGCGCTCGCGATCACGCTTGCATAGCGCTCCACCGTCTTCGGGCCGATGTCCAGGCCCATCCAGCTCTCCGGCACCTCGACCCCGTCGAGTACGCGGTGCTCCGCGTCGGCCGCCAGACGCTTACCGATCACGAGATCGTTCGGCACCAACAATCGTGCCCGGCCGGCCTGCGGGTCGTGCGTGTCGCTGGCTCGCGCCAGCGCGCTGCGCGCATGCTCCACATCCTCTTCGTCGCATAACGACTTGCCCACCGCGTGCCCCTGCGCGCACAGGAACGGGAAGCACATCGCGCCGCCGATCATCACCACGTCGGCGACCGCCAGGAAGCGCTCGATCACCTTGATCTTGTCCGCCACCTTCGAGCCGCCCACGATCGCCACCAGCGGGTGCCGCGGATGCTCGAGGATCCCGGTGAGCGTCTTGACCTCGCGTTCCAGCAGCCGCCCGGCCGCGCTCGGGAGCAGGTGCGTGATGCCCTCGTTGCTCGCATGTGCGCGATGCGCCACGCCGAACGCGTCGTCCACGTAGAGATCCGCGAGCGCCGCCAGCTCCTGCGCGAGCTCGGGGTCGTTGCTCGTCTCGCCCGGCTCGAACCGCACGTTCTCAAGCACCAAAATGTCGCCGTCTTCCAGCTCGTCGGCCAGCGCCGTCACCTGCTCGCCCACAACCGCCGGCGCGAGCGTCACCTTCGCGCCCGTCAGCTCGCGCAGGCGATCGGCCACCGGCGCCAGCGACAGCTCCGGTACGCGCTTCCCCTGCGGCCTGCCCAGGTGTGAGACCAGCACCAGCCGCGCCCCGCGCGCGCGTAGCTCTTCGATCGTCGCAAGCGCCGCGGCGATCCGCGTGTCGTCGCTCACCAGCGGAACGCCGCCGGCCGCCGGTGCCCCATCCACGTCCGTGTCCAGCGGCACGTTGAAGTCGACGCGCACGAGCACCCGCTTGCCCCGCACGTCCAGCTCGTCGATGCTCCTCACAGGACTCTCTGCACCAAGTCGACGAGGCGGTTGGAGTAGCCCCACTCGTTGTCGTACCAGGCCACCACCTTCAGCATCGTGCCGTCCACCACCGCCGTCAGTTTGGAGTCGACGATCGAGGAGTACTGCGACTGCACGATGTCGCTTGAGACGATCGGATCCTCGGTGTACTGCATGATCCCCTTTAGCGGCCCGCTGTCCGCGGCCGCGTGCAGCGCCCCGTTGATCTCCTCGACGGTCGTCTCGCGCGCGCACTCGACGGTCAGGTCGACGACCGACCCCGTCGGCACGGGCGCGCGCACCGCGAAGCCGTGCAGCTTGCCCTGCAGCTCCGGGATCACCAGCCCGATCGCCTTCGCCGCGCCGGTCGAGGCGGGGATCAGGTTGATCGCCGCCGCCCGCGCGCGGCGCAGGTCTTTGTGTGGCAGGTCCTGCAGCCGCTGATCGGCGGTGTAGGCGTGGATCGTCGTCATCAGCCCGTGCTCGATCCCGACCGTGTCGTTGACGACCTTGGCCACCGGCGCCAGGCAGTTCGTCGTGCACGACGCGTTCGAGATCACCTCGTGCTTGTCGCGGTCGTACACCTCGTCGAAGTTCACCCCCAATACGACCGTCGCGTCCGGGCTCGTAGCGGGCGCCGAGATGATCACCTTCTTCGCGCCCTGCGCCAGATGCGTGGCGGCGCTGTCGCGGTCGGTGAACAGCCCGGTCGACTCGATCACCACGTCCACCCCCAGCTCTCCCCACGGCAGCGCTCCCGGGTCGCGCTCGGCGAGCACCTTCAGCTCCTGTCCGCCCGCCCGTCCTCCCGCAGCGAGAGTGCCCCCTGGGGACGCGACCTCGATCGCGCCCTCACGGACTTTGACGGCGCCCGGATACGGACCCAGGATCGAATCGTACTTCAGCAGGTGCGCGAGCGTCTCGGAGTCGGTCAGGTCGTTGACCGCGACCCACTCGATCTCTCCCCCCAGCTCATCCGCCCGAGCTTGGGCGGCGCGGAACACGTTCCGGCCGATGCGGCCGAATCCGTTGATTCCCACGCGTACAACGGCCATGCACAGCCTCCTTGGCAGCGAAAACGAACGATGCCGGGCCTCTGGAGAACGGCTCCATCGCCCGGCGTGCACCGGAAAGGCTAGCAGCGAGGGGCCTCAGCAGGCCTTTCGCGCCTGGCGCAGGCGGCAGCCGCCTCGCCAAGGCCACGGCTGCGTCCCGCACGCGGGACCCTGTCGAGACAGACCCTCAGGAGCCCCCTGGGCGCTTGTCGATGTCGCGGTGCGCCACCGCCACGTCGAGGTCCTCATGCTCTCGATAGCGCGCGGCGAGGTGCTCGGCGATCGCGACCGAGCGGTGGCGCCCGCCGGTGCAGCCGATTGCGATCACGAGATGGGCCTTGCCCTCGGCGACGTACTGCGGCAGCAGGAAGTCGAGCAGCGCGTGCAGCCGCACGTACAGCTCGTCCAGGCGCCCGTCGCGCGCCACGTACTCGACCACCTCCTCGTCACGCCCGGTCAGCTCGCGCAGCTCCGGCTCGTAATGGGGGTTGGGCAGGAAGCGCACGTCGAACGCGAGATCCTCCTCGCGCGGGGGACCGTGCTTGAAGCCGAAGCTCATGAACGTCAGCGCGAGGCGGCCCGCGGTCTTGCGCGGCAGAAACTCGTCGGCGATCTTCCCGCGTAGCATCGCCGCCGACATGCCCGTCGTGTCGATCACCATGTCCGCGCGGCTGCGCAGCGGCTCGAGCAGCGCCCGCTCGGACGCCACGCCCGCCGCCACGCTGCCCTCGGGCGCGAGCGGATGGCGCCGGCGGGTCTCCTTGTAGCGGGTCACGAGCGTCTGCTCGGCGGCGTCGAGAAACAGCACGTGATGGGTGATCCCAAGCGCGTCGAGGTCGTCGACGACCGCGCGCAGCGCCTCGAAGTAGACGCCGCCGCGCACGTCTGAGACGACCGCCGCGCGCTCGACCTTCGATCCCTGGTGCACGAACAGCTCGACCAGCGAGCGGATCATCTCGGGCGGGAGGTTGTCGACGCAGAAGTAGCCCGCGTCCTCGAACACGTTCATCGCCGTCGACTTGCCCGCCCCGGAGAACCCTGTGATCACGACGAGATCCTGCAGGCGCGACTCCACGACCGGCTTGCTCGCCGGTCTCAAGGGGCGCAGGGGCCTGATGACGGCCATCTGCTTCATTGTGGCGAGCCCGCCGGACAGCCGCGTCACTTGACGACGAAGCGTTTCTCAGCCGGCGCGGTGCAGACGGGCGTGAATCTCCCGCGCGACCTTGGCCGGCAGCCCCGGCGCGGCCTGCAGCTCCTCGCTGGAGGCCGCCACGATCGCCTCCGGCGAGCCGAAGTGCGCGAGCAGCGAGCGCTTGCGCGCGGGACCGACGCCCGGGAGCTCGTCGAGCAGCGAGCTCGTCATCGCCCGGTCGCGACGCGTGCGGTGGTGGGTGATTGCGAAGCGGTGGGCCTCGTCGCGCACGCGCTGCAGCAGCTGTAGCTCGGGCGTCGAGTGGGCGAGCACGAGCGGCGCGGCTTGCCCCGGGAGGAACACCTCCTCGATCCGCTTCGCCAGCGCCACGACCGCCACGCCGCGGTCGCGAAAGCCGCGCAACGGCCCGAGGCCGGCGGCGAGCTGGCCCTTGCCGCCATCGATCACGACGACGTTGGGCAGCGTCGCGAAGCTCGCGTCATAAGCGGGGTCGTGAGGCGAGATGTCGGTCTGCTCCCAGCGCGCGAAGCGCCGGCTCAGCACCTCGGCGATCGCGGCGAAATCGTCGGACTCGCCCTCGGCGAGCGTGTGGATCTTGAAGCGGCGGTAGTCGGACTTCTTCGGCGCGCCCCCCTCGAACACGACCATCGAGGCGACCGTCTGGGTGCCGCCGAGGTGGGAGATGTCGAAGCACTCGATCCTGATCGGCGGCGCGTCGAGGCCGAGCGCCCGCTGCAGCCCCTCGAGCGCCTCCACCCGCCCCTGGCGGCGGCGCTCGGAGCGCAGCCGCTCCTGGTCGAGCGCGAGGCGCGCGTTGCGCTCGGCCAGCTCGAGGATCCTCCGCTTCTCGCCGCGCTCGGCCGCGCGCAGCTCGACCGGCCCCTCGCGCCGGCGAGCGAGCGCGTCCGCGAGCGCCTCGCGCCCGTCGAGCTCGCGCTGGACCACGAGCAGCGCCGGGATCGACATGTGCCCGCCGTAGTACTGCAGCATGAACTCCTCCCCCACTTCGGCCACGTCGCGCTCGGTCTCGTTCGACAAGTAGAACGACTGACGATCAGACAGCACGCCGTCGCGCACCTGGAACACCTGCGCGTTGGCCTCGCGGCCGTCGACTGCGACCGCGACGGCGTCGAACGTGCCGACCGACTCGTTCGCCACGCGCCGGCGCTCGAGCAGCGAGTGCACCGCGCGCAGGCGGTTGCGCTCGAGCGTCGCCTGCTCGAACTCCTCCCTGGCGGCCGCCGCGCGCATGCGCGCGTCGAGGTCGCGCTCGATCGCGACGAACCGCCCCGACAGGAAGTCTTTCACCCCGTCGATGCTCTTGCGGTAGTCCTCCTTGGAGACGTATCCCACGCATGGGGCCTCGCAGCGCTTGATGTAGTAGTCCAGGCACGGGCTGCCGCTGCGCCGTCCGGGCTCGGCGCCGGTGCACGAGCGGAACATGAACACCTTCGCCAGCACCTCGAGCGTCGCGCGCACGCGCTTGGCGTTCGAATACGGGCCGAAATAGGCCCGTCCGGGGCGGTGGCGCTCGCGCGTGAAGTACACCCGTGGAAATGGCTCGTCGAGCGAGATCGCGATGAACGGATAGGACTTGTCGTCGCGCAATCTGATGTTGAAGCGCGGCCGGTACTGCTTGATGAAGCTCTGCTCCGCGAGCAGCGCCTCGGCCTCGGAGGCGACGACCACGCACTCGATGTGCTCGACGCTCGCGACCATCTCCGCGTGTCCGGGACTGCTTGGCACCTGCGCTTTGGCGAAGTGCGAGGCCACGCGCTTGCGCACCGACTTGGCCTTGCCGACGTACACCACGCGCCCTTTGCCGTCGCGGAACAGGTACACGCCGGGCTGGTCCGGCAACCCTTTGCGTTGCTCGGCGATGGACGCGCGCGCGTCTTTAATGCCCGTCTCTGTGTCGGTGGTGGCCACCGTTCGAGGATAGGAGGCGCGACAGCTGTGAAGGGCGGGAGGTGAGCGCAGGCAGGCTGCTGCTCCCTACAAGTCCGCGGCGCCGCTCAGTACGTGCGCCAGCGGCGATACACCGCGAGTGCGCTGTAGAGGACGAAGCCGGCGAGCGCGAACCACACGAGCTCGCCGAAACCTGTCTGCCACATGCGCGCGCGGGCCGTCAGCGCGATCACCGCGATCGCCAGCGCGCCGTAGAGCAGCGCACGGTGGCGGTCGCCGAGGCTGTACAGGGCGACGCGATGTTCGCGGTACAGGCGCATCGCGAGATAGGCGATCCCGAAACCGAACACGACCAGCAGCAGCGCTTCGAACGTGCTCGCCGCGCGTCCGCCGCCGGGCAGGAAGTAGACCGCGGCGGCGATCAGCGCGACGATCGCGACGTTGCGCACGGTCTTCAGGCTGTCGCTCATATAAAGAGATTAGCCTCCGATCACGGACGGCTCACGCTACGCTTGGTACATGCGCGCAGTGGTGCTGGACCCCCCCACGGCAGGGCTCGACGAGCTGCTCGAGCGCCGCCGCCGCTCCGGTCTTGATCGCCTCGACGAGATTTGGGAGGGTGACCTGCACATGGTCCCCGCCCCCTCCGGCCCGCACAGCACGGTCGAATGGCAGCTCGCCCAATTGCTCAAGCCACTCGCGGAGCGGGCCGGTCTGCACGCAGGCGGACAGTTCAACCTCGGCGAGGACGAACATGACTTCCGCGTGCCCGACGGCGGCTTGCACCGCGCTCCTCCGCTCGTCACGTGGTATGCCACGGCCGCGCTCGTCATCGAGATCGTCTCCCCCGGCGACGAGAGCTGGGAGAAGCTCCCTTTCTACGCCGCCCACCACGTCGACGAGGTGCTGATCGTCGACCCGCAGAAGCACACCGTCGACTGGCTAGGACTCGACGGGAGCGAGTATCGCCCAATCGAGCGCAGCGGCCTGATCGACCTCGGCCCAAACGAGCTGACAGACCAAATCGACTGGCCGCGCTGAGCCGGACGACGATGGCCGAGCGGACTCGCGCCGCACCGCCCTCGTCCCGCGGGATCAAATCCCCTCAGTCGACAAGCGCCTCCAAGCGCGTGTAAGCCTCCTCGACAGCGCGGCGCGCGGCGGTGTGGCGGGCCTCGGACTTGGCCGACTCGTACTGCGTGGCCCACGCCGCCGGGTCGGCCAGCTCGTCCTCGAGCGCGCGCATCGCCGCCTCGGCCCGCTCGACCGCCTGCTCGGCCTGCTGCTGCGCGGTCAGGCGGTTCTTCGACGGTCCCTTCGCCTTCGCTTTGCGCCCCTTGGCGGCGCCCGCCCCGTTAGCTGCCGCGCCGGTCTTCGCGCCCGCCTCCTCGCCGCCGCCTCCGGCTGCGTGCGTTTGCGTCCCGTTCGCGCGCGCGCGGGCAGAGCCTGAACCTGAACTTGAAACGGAGTTGATCGCCTCGGCCGGCCGAACCGCCCCACCCGGTTGCGACCCCTTGCCGCCGGCCGCGGCGCGGCGCTCGTCGCGGATGCGCACGTACTCGGGCCAGCCGCCGACGTAGCTGTGCAGCGCGCGCTCCTCGACCGCGACGGTGCGCGTGCCGACCGCGTCGAGCAGCGCGCGATCGTGGGAGACGAGCAGGATCGCTCCTGCGAACGAGCGCAGCGCGTCCTCGAGCGCCTCGCGGCTCTCGATGTCGAGATGGTTGGTGGGCTCGTCGAGGATCAGCACGTTCGCGCCCGAGTTGACGAGCACCGCCAGCGACAGCCGCCGGCGCTCGCCGCCGGAGAGGCCATCGAGCGGCTTGTCGGCGTCCTCGCCGGAGAACAGAAACCGCCCGAGCAGCGCGCGCGCGCGACCCTGGTTCAGGCCCGTGTCGCGCTGGACCGCCTCGACGACCGTCTGGGTGCGCGACCCGCCCGCGCCGAGCTCCTCAGCGTGCTGGGAGAGGTAGCCGACCTGCACGTTGTGACCGACGCTCAGCTTCCCGGCGGCGAGCGGGCGGCGCCCGGCGAGCGTCTCGATCAGCGTCGTCTTGCCCGTCCCGTTCGGACCCACAAGCGAGACGTGCTCGCCGCGCTCGAGCCACAGTTCTGAGTGCTCGAGCAATGTGATCGGCGGGTCGCCGATCTCGATCCGGCCGTCGAGCAGCTCGAAGCTCACGCGTCCCGAGCGCTCGGGTGCGGCGAACGCGAACTCGAGGCTCTTTTCATCGCGCGGATCGCGCTCGATCCGCTCGATCTTGGCGAGCGCCTTCACGCGCGACTGCGCCTGGCGCGCCTTCGTGGCCTTGGCGCGGAAGCGCTCGATGAACCGCTCCATGCGCTCGATCTCGGCCTGCTGCTTGTCGATCGCGCGGCCGAGCGAGAGCTCGCGGGCGGCTTGCTCGCGGCGCCAGTTGTGCCAGGTGCCCGCGAAGAAGCGCGATTTCCCGGCCTCGAGCTCGAGCACGGCGGTGCCGACGGCCTCGAGGAACCAGCGATCGTGCGCGACCAGCACGATCGCCGCGTCCAACCCGGTGAGCGTCTGCTCGAGCCACTCGAGCGACTCGATGTCGAGATGGTTGGTGGGCTCGTCCAGCAGCAGCACGTCCGCGCCGGTGGCGAGCGCGCGGGCGAGCGAGGCGCGCGTGAGCTGGCCGCCGGAGAAGGTGTCGAGCGGGCGGTCGAGGTCGCCGTCGACGAACCCCAGCCCGCGCGCCATCCCGGTGGCCCGATCGCGCCACAGATAGCCGCCGCGCGCCTCGAGCAGCGCCTGCGCGCGGGCGTAGCGATCGAGCAGCGCCTCGTTGGCCGCGCCCTCCACCGTCATCTCGCCCTCGAGCTTCGCCAGCTGCGCCTCGATCCGCAGCTCCTCGGCGCAGCCGGAGAGCACGTAGTCGCGCAGCGATACCTTGCGCTCGCGCGGTGGGCGCTGGTCGTGCAGGGCGATGCGCGCGTCCTTGGCGAGGCTCAGCCCACCGCGGTCGATCGAGGTCTCCCCCGCGAGCATCCGCAGCAGCGTCGTCTTGCCCGCGCCGTTGCGCCCGGCGATCGTCATCCGTTCGCGGCGCTCGAGCTTGAACGACACGCCGCGCAGCAGCGGCTGCCCGGCCATGTCCTTGTGCAGGTCTGATGCGATCAGTACGGCCATCGGCTGCTGATGGTAGGCGCCCGGCACGATCCGCTCGACTCGGCCGGCGAGAGGACGCCGTGCGCCTGGGCCTCGGCGCGACCGCTGCTCGCCAGGCGAGCCCGCCCGCCGCTTCGATACGATCCGCGAGATGACTCGCCTGATCTCGTTCCGCCTGCTCTCGCTCGCGCTGCTCGTGTCGCTCGTGTTCGCGCCGACGGCCGCCGCGTACAACGACGGGCGCGGATTCTATGGAGCGACGAACGACAAAGTGGTGACAGACGCCGGCTTCATCCTGATCGTGTTCTTCCCGACGTTCGTGTTCGCGATGAGCATGCTCCAGCGCGCTCTGGACAAGCGCAAGGAAGCGCGCAAGGCGGCGCACAAGTCGCTGATGGGCAGCGCCGCCCAATCGCGCGGCGGCTGGTAGAACCGGCTTCGCGGCTAGACGATGAGGGGCGGATGAGCGAGCCCGACATGACCGCCGAGACGACGAGCGCCGAGCCGGAGATATCCGCGCCGAGACCGCCCGTCAGCTACGAGCGCCGCGGCGCAGCCGCGCTGATCACGATCGACCGCCAGGAGCGGCGCAACGCCGTGGACGGACCTACCGCGGCAGCCCTGCACGACGCGTACGTGCGCTTCGAGGGGGACGACGACGCGCGCGTGCTCGTGCTCATCGGCGCGGGCGGCCTCTCCTTTTGCGCGGGCGCGGACCTGAAGGCGACCGAGACGTTCGCCGGCCGGCTGATGGCCCCGGAGGGCCCGATGGGCTTCACGCGGTTGACGCCGTCGAAGCCGGCGATCGCGGCGATCTCCGGGTTCGCACTTGCCGGCGGCCTCGAGCTCGCGCTGTGGTGCGACTTGCGGATCGCGACCGAGGGCTCGACGTTCGGCTATCCCGAGCGACGCTGGGGCGTGCCGCTGATCGACGGCGGTACGCAGCGGCTGCCGCGGATCGTCGGTCTCGGCCGCGCGCTCGACCTGATTCTGACCGGGCGCATGATCGACGCGGCCGAGGCGCTCTCGATCGGCCTTCTCACGGAGGTCGTCCCGCCTGGCGCGCACCTCGAGCGGGCGCTGGCGCTCGCGGAGGGGCTCGCGAGCTTTCCCCAGGCGACGATGCTCGCCGACCGCCGCGCAGCGATCGAGGGGTTGGGGATGACGCTCGCCGACGGGCTCGCGCTCGAGGCCAAAGCCGGGCCGGAGGTGTTCGCCGACGGCGCGCGCGGCGCGGCGCGCTTCGCCGCGGGCGAGGGCCGCGGCGGCGCCGGCGCGGGAGCCTGACGCGGGCGCCTGAGACACGTTTCGAGCGGCGTAGGAGCGCCGGCTGCATGGCGCAGCGCCGCCGACGGGGAGATGTATCGCCGCCGGCGGCGACGCATTCCCCGCAAACTCGCCCATCCCTATATTCTCGGGGGTCGCAATGGCCTATTTCGTGACAGGAGCGACGGGATTCATCGGACGGCATCTGATGGAGCGGCTGCTGGAGAAGCGCCAGGACAAGGTGTACGTGCTCGTGCGCGAGAGCTCGCTCAGGCGGCTCGACGACCTGGTCGAGCGCTGGACGGTGGTGACCGGCCCGTCGGCGGCGAAACGGATCGAGCCGGTGATCGGCGATTTGCGCCGCCCGCTGCTGGGGGTCGAGCAGGAGCAGGTGACCGAGCTGCGCGGCAAGATCGCCCACTTCTTTCACCTCGCCGCGGTCTATGACATGACCGCGCCGGCCGAGCGCAACACGGCGGTGAACGTCGGCGGCACGACGCACGCGGTCGAGCTCGCGCGGGCGCTCGACGTCGGTCACCTGCACCACGTCTCCTCGATCGCCGTCGCCGGCGAGTACAAGGGCACCTTCGAGGAGGAGATGTTCGACGAGGGCCAGAAGCTGCCCTCGCCGTATCACCGCACCAAGTTCGAGTCCGAGCGGATCGTGCGCGAGCAGCCGTACGTCCCCTGGCGCGTGTACCGCCCGGCCGTCGTGGTCGGCGATTCGAAGACGGGCGAGATGGACAAGGTCGACGGGCCTTATTACTTCTTCAAGGCGATCCAGCGCGCGCGCGGCCTGTTCCCCGAGTGGCTGCCGCTCGTCGGGATCGACCTCGGAAAGACGAACGTCGTGCCGGTCGACTGGGTGGCGGCCGCGCTCGACCACATCGCCCACGAGCCCGACCTGGACAACCGCGCCTTTCACCTGACCGATCCGCGCGGGCAGCGGGTGGATGAGCTGTTCAACGAGTTCGCCGCGGCGGCGCACGCGCCGCGCTTTGCGGTGAGCATCGACAAGCGGTTGACAAACGCGCTGCCGAAGTGGCCCTTGAGCCTGGCGCTGGCCCTGCCGCCGTGGCGCCAGATGCGCAACCTCACGCTGCGCGAGCTGGGAATCCCGGAGGAGGTGCTCGCGCACGTGGAGCTGAAGCCGCGCTTTGACACGCGCGAGGCCGAGCGCGCACTGCGGGGCTCGGCGCTCGAGCAGCCGCCGCCGCTGCACGACTACGCGGGGAGGCTGTGGGACTACTGGGAGCGCGAGATGGACCCCGGCCTCGCGCGGGGACGCACGCTGAAGGAGGAGTTGGGAGGCAAGCACGTGATGATCACGGGCGCCTCCTCGGGGATCGGGCACGCGGCCGCGCTGAAAATCGCCGCCGCGGGCGGGGTGCCGCTGCTGGTGGCGCGCAACGTGGAGAAGCTCGAGGAGGTGCGCGCGGAGATCGTCGCCGCGGGCGGCACCGCGTACGTGTACGCCGCCGACATCTCCGACATGGAGTCGGTCGAGCGGTTGCTCGAGCGGGTGCTGGCCGATCATCGCAACGTCGACGCGCTGATCAACAACGCCGGCCGCTCGATCCGCCGCTCGATCGCGCTCAGCTACGACCGTTTTCACGACTTCGAACGGACGATGCAGCTCAACTACTTCGGCGCGGTCAAGCTGATCATCGGGCTGCTTCCGCACATGCGCGAGCGCGGGTCGGGGCACATCGTGAACATCTCCTCGATCGGCGTGCAGACGAGCCCGCCGCGCTTCTCCGCCTACGTCGCGTCGAAGGCCGCGCTCGACGCGTTCACGCGCGTGGTCGCCTCGGAGGTGATCGGCGACGGGGTGACGTTCACGACGATCCACATGCCGCTCGTGCGCACGCCGATGATCGCGCCGACGAAGATGTACGACGCGTTCCCGGCGATCACGCCGGAGGATGCGGGCGAGATGATCTGCGAGGCGCTGCGCTCGCGTCCGAAGCACATGGGCACGCGGTTGGGCACGTTCGGCGAGGTCGCCTACGCGCTCTCCCCCAAAGCGGTTGATCGGCTCTTGCACCTCGCCTACCGCGTGTTCCCGGACTCCGCCGCGTCGAAGGGCCAGGCCGACGTCGAGGAGAAAGCCTCGTTCGAGCAGATCGCGATGGCGACGCTGACCAGGGGCGTGCACTGGTAGACGCCAGCCCAGCGATCGAGGTGCACGACTTGCGCAAGCGCTACGGCGAGTACGAGGCGGTGCGCGGGATCGACATCGAGGTCAGGCGCGGCGAGGTGTTTGGCCTGCTGGGGCCGAACGGCGCGGGCAAGACGACCACCGTGGAGATCCTCGAGGGCTATCGCGCGCGCAGCGACGGCGAGGTATCGGTGCTCGGGTACGACCCGGCGGACCGCGCGCTCGAGCTGCGCCGGCGGATCGGGGTCGTGCTGCAGAGCGGCGGCATCTACGGCCACATCACCCCGCGCGAGGCGCTGCGCCACTGGGCGAGCTTCTACCCGCGCCCGCGCGACGTCGAGGAGGTGTTGGGGCTCGCCGGCCTGCAGGAGCAGGCGGACGTGCGCAGCCGCAAGCTCTCCGGCGGGCAGCTGCGGCGACTCGACTTCGCGCTCGCGCTCGTAGGCGACCCGGAGCTGATCTTTCTCGACGAGCCCACGACCGGCTTCGACCCGGCCGCGCGGCACGCCGCCTGGGAGACGATCCGCGGGCTGCGGGACCTGGGCAAGACGATCCTGCTGACGACCCATTACCTCGACGAGGCGCAGGAGCTGGCCGATCGCGTGGCGATCGTCAAGGACGGGCGCGTCCTTGCGATCGGGCCGCCGCGCGAGCTCGGGGTCGGCGCGTCGCACTACCGCGTCGCCTACCGCGACACGGGCGGCGAGCTGGTCGAGCGCCAGACCGACGACCCAACGGGCCTGCTGCACGAGCTGACCGAGCAGGCGCTCGCGCGCGGCGAGCGGCTGGAGGAGCTGAGCGTCGGGCGACCCACGCTCGAGGACGTCTATTTGGAGCTGACCGCTGACGTGGCCGCCGCCCCGGCCGAGGATCGATCGGGCGGGCGCAAGCCGACGGCGATGCGCGAGGGGAGCGGCGGTGCCTGACGCGCTCGCGTTGACCTGGCGCCAGTACCGCCTCGAGCGGCGCATGTTCTGGCGCAACCCGAGCGCGGCGTTCTTCAACTTCGCGCTGCCATTGCTGTTTCTCGCCGCGGGCGGGGCGATCCTCAGCGGGAGCCAGCACAACCTGAACAAGCTCGTGCCGGCGATCGCGGGGATGAGCGTGATGTCGACGACGTTCACCGCGCTCGCCTACAACATCGTGTTCCTGCGCGAGCGCGGCGTGCTGAAGCGCATCCGCGGCACGCCGCTGCCGAGCATCTCCTACTTCGGCGGCGTCGCCGCCAACGCGGTCACGAACACGGCGCTGCAGATTGCGATCGTCGTGCTCGCTGGTCGCGTGCTCTTCGGGATCGGCTGGCCACAGGACTGGGGCGAGCTGATCGTGTTCGTGGTCGTCGGCGTCGTCTGCTTTGCCGCGCTCGGCGTCGCGTTCGCGCACGCGATCCCCAACTTCGAGTCGACCGCCGCCTACGTCAACGCGGTGTTCCTGCCGGTCGTGTTCGTCTCGTTCTACGTCTTCGACTCGCACAGCGCGCCGGGCTTCTTGCGCTCGATCGCCGAAGCGCTGCCGCTGAAGCCCCTGATCGACGGGCTGTCCGGAGCGATCGTGACCGGATCCGGCCTCGGCGGCCACCTCGACGCGCTCGCCGTGATCGGGCTGTGGGGCGTGTTCGGGCTGTATCTCGCCGTGCGCGGGTTCTCGTGGGAGCAGCGCCGCGGATAGTGCGCTGGGGCGGCGCGCCTCGGCCGGGGGTACGGGAGCAGCGTCGATAGGCTTATCCACCGAACCGGATCGATTCCAAGCGGAAGAGGACGCCTCAGATGAAACAGCTTGCCGACGGTGTGCGGATGCTCGACGGATGGCCGAAAAACGCGATCAACGTCTATCTGCTCGGAGAGGAGGGCCAACCCGGTTGCGTGCTGATCGACGCGGCGACGAGGCAGGGCGAGAAGCGGATCATGCGCCAGATCTCAGACCAGGGTGTGACGGCGCACGCGCTCACCCACGCCCACTCCGACCACCAGGGCTCGAGCCACGCGATCTGCGAGCGGCTGAACATCCCGCTGTGGTGCGGGCAGGCGGACATCCCCGCGATGGAGACGCCGGGCGCGATCAAAAACCCGAAAGCGCCACGTCTGCTCAACCTCGTGCAGGAACGCTTCTGGACCGGGCCGCCGCACCCGGTCGCGCGCGCGCTGCACGAGGGCGACGAGGTCGCGGGCTTCACGGTGCTCGAGACGCCGGGACACTCGGTCGGGCACGTCTCCTTCTGGCGCGAGTCAGACCGTGTGCTGATCGTCGGCGACGTGCTCGGCAACATGAACTTCCTGACCGGCATCCCCGGCCTGAACACGCCCCCGGACATGTTCACGCCCGACGTCGCCCGCAACCACGAGTCGGCGCGCCGGCTAGCCGCGCTCGAACCGGCGCTGGCGTGCTTCGGTCACGGCGCGCCGCTGCGCGACCCGGGCAAGTTGGCGCAGTTCGTGGCGCAGCTCCCGACCGGCTGATCGGGGGGCACGCCGGCGGCCCCACGCTACTTCCGGGCGTGTTTGCGGGGTCTCTGCTTCTTTTTCTTTTGCTTCTTGTGTTTTGTTTTCTTGGCCTTGGCTTTGGCTTTCTTCGTTTTGCTCGCGGGTTTTGTCGTGATGGAGCTCGGGAAGGCGACGTTCGGGGTGGCGAGCATTGGCAGCGGCGCGGGCGAGGCGAGGACCGCGGGTAGCCCTTCGGTCGTGAACGTCACGGGCTGGCCTTCGGCGGTGCCATAGCCGCTGTGGATCGAGATCCGGTAGGCGTAGGTCGTGCCGGGCTGTAGACCTGAAAGGCCGAGCGACTCGCCGATGGGCGTCGTTTCCGCGCTTGTTGAGGCTGAGTACACGATTCCGTACTGCGTGCTCCCGCCGGTGTAGACGCCGAGTTCGAAGCTGTATGTTGCGGGTTTTCCGTCGGGGTTGATGGTGCCGGAGATCGTGGCGCTGGTCGCCGTGATGGCGCTGGGGCCGCCGGTGGCTGCTTGGACGCTTGGTGGGAGGCCGGTGGTGAAGGTGTTTTCGGGGCCGGTGACTTCGCCGCCTTCTTTATGTCCTGCGGTTTCCTGTTCGTTGCTGGCGAGCAGACGGTAGTGGTATTGGGTGTTGGGCTGCAGTCCGGTGGCTTCCTGTGTGGTCCCGGTCTCGCCGTAGGTGCTCGATTCGAGGGTGGTGGTGGTTGTTTTGGCAGGGCAGTTGTCGAGGTTTTCGCATGGTCCGTATTGGAACTCGTAGCGGGTGTTGGCGTGCTCGGGGTTCAGCTCGGCGAACAGGACTGCGGAGGAGGAGGTTACGAACGACGCGCTGCTGCCGAGAATTCGTGGCGCTACGAGGGGAGTGGTAAACGAAAGGGTTTGGCCTTTGAATGGGGTTTCGGGGGGCTGAATGTTGTGGTCGTAGCCTGCGAGGTAGTACTGGAACGTTTCGTTTGGCTCCAGCCCCGCAAGCACGGCGGGTACCGCCATCGGCGTGCTGCCCGTTACCGGCTGGCGGGCCGTCTCGTGGTCCTGAGAACCGACGTTTTCCAGTTGAAACCAGACTTCTGTTTCGGAGATCCCCTCTGGGTTTGCTTCGCCGTTGAGCGTGCATGCGAACGTGGCGTCGGATTCCTGGTCGGTACCGGTTGCGCAACTCTGGGAAAGCGTCAGAAGTTCGGCGACATCGCGAGATTCGGAGGCCACGACTTCCTGCTCTCGTTCCTGGACGGCATAGAACTCGCCCTGCGCGCTGAAGGTGATGTCGCGAGAATGACTGGCGCTCGCGACCGGAATTTCGGATAGAGGGCTGCCCGTGGCGGCATCATAGAGAGAGGCAAACGGCTTAATGCAGACTGCGGGCCGGCCTACAATCCCGGCCGTCACGGCGAGATGTCCTGAGAAGTCGAGTGCGATCGCGCTGACTTCGAGTACCTGTTTCGTTTCACCGAGTACCTGTTTCGTTTCACCGCTGCAAGCTGGGGGCGCCAGTAGCTTGTTGTAGAGTTCTTCGCCGTGCGGGCCGAACTTGCGTAGCACGTTATATTCCGTGTTGTATTCGTTTGCACTCGACGGCGGTGTTGGGTAGACGAGGTACACGTCGCCGGCTTCGTCGGCCGCGAGCGCGCGGACACTCTGTTCCGGTTCCGGGTTGATCGACACCAGCGAGATTTCGTTTACGTAGCTGCCGTTTGCTTTGAACTCCTGCACGCGGCTTTCGTCGCCGACGTAGAGGAGGTGTTCGGGACCGCCGACGGCGAGCAGGTCTCCGGAGCTTGGGAAGTCGAACGCGCCTGGTTCGCTTGCGCCCTGCACGCCGCGTTCACCGGCCTTACATTTCGTGCCAGCCTGGATTTCGGTCTCGGTACAGACATCCCCGCCGGTCGTTGGGTTGACGTCCTTGCCGAACATCAGCACGAATTCCCCGGCAGCGGTGAACTCCTGCACACGCGCGTTAGCAGTATCCTGCACGTACACGTTGCCCGTACTCTGATCCACAGCAAGACTGTAAGGTTCGAACTGTCCCGCGGCCGATCCTTCCACGCCGGCCTTGCACACATCGTGAGATTTAGCGGTACAGACATCCTTCTGCGCCAGGGTAGCCCCCGGCGTTTCATCCTCGGTCTTGTTGACTTCTCCACCAAACATGCTGACGAACACACCTGTCGCGGAGAGCTCCTGCACGCGATGGTTGTTTGTGTCCGCGACATACACATCACCATAGTGCGGGTTTGACGAGGCCGTTTGAAAATCATCGACAGCGACACCCTCAGGATAGGCGAACCCGCCGGGCGCCGCGGCGGCTTCGCTGCTTTCCTTACCGGCCTGGCACGCGTTCCCCGATACGACCGTGCACACATTCCCGCCGGTCGTTGCGTTCACTTCAAACCCGAAATGGCTCGCGGGCACCAGTTTGATCGGCGGCGGGGGCGCGGCCTGCGCATCGGCACTACCGAGAACCAATATGAGGACTGTCGTGATCGCAGCGAGCAGGAACGCAGTCTGTTTGTGCGTGGTACTCATGAGCGTGCCCTCCCATTCCCGGCGGCGTGCGCCTTTTTCGCTTTAGCCCTCTTCTTCGTCTTGGGTTTGGCTTTTGTCTTGGTCTTGCTCGCGGCGCACCCTGTGATTGCGATCTTTGTGGACTGCTTCAGCACGGCGCCGTTCTGGGCGACCATTTCTGTCGGCATGATCAGGCTCGCCGGTACTGTCGTTCGTGTCGTGACGGTCTTGTGGACCGTGCGGCCCTTAATACGCTGGGTGATCTTGCGCTTCACGCTTGTGGTCTTCGTTAGTGAGCAGAAGTTCCCGTTCGCTGCGAGCGCGGAGTAGGGGCCCTCGGGGAGGTAGAGCTCAAACGTGCTGACCGGCACATCGGGGACGGTCTTGAACGTGCTCGAGGTGATCCCCGCTTTGCTGATGAACGTCGCACCCGTCAAATCGACCCTGACACCGTCGCCCTGCAACACCACGATCAGGCTGGGGAACGCTTCCCCACCGTGCGAGACGAAGTACACGGGGCCTGAGAGGCCTACCGGTAGTAGTGGTGTGCTTGCCCTGACGATCCCTACGATCGACGCTGACGGGCAGTCAGCGGGGTTCGCTTCAAAGGTCTGTGCGGTACACGCTTTCTGCAATGTCGTAAGACGGGACGGGAGCTGCTTCGGCAGTTCGACTTTGACTAGCGCGATGTTCGCCTCGCTACCGACCGACCCTGCCGGATAGGACACCTTCGCGTCGAGGCTCGCACCATCGGCTTTGCTCGTACGCCCACTCGTCGTGACGGTGAACGATGGTTTGAACGCGAGGCTCTTGCAGCTCGCGGCCGCGAACGGGCTCGAGACTTCGGCTTTTGCGTCCTGTGACCCGGAGACTACAGCCGTGATCTTCTGCGCACCACAGTTCGTGGGATTGAACATGAAGCTTGGACGGTTGATGTTGACCGTGACCTGTTTCAGGCGCAACGGGACACCGAAGATGATCTGCGGGATCGCATACGGGCCCGTTTCGTCGGTCGTGATCGTCAGCGAGCTATCCGTAGGATTCACCGCGATCCTCGCCCGCACGACCACCAGTCCCAGGTTGAACGGTCCCGCTACAGCGTTCGTTACGATGCTCAGGCCGAAAGGGGCACCGTCATAGCCCTCGGTGAGGTAGACGCTGCCTTCGATTTCAAACGGGTGCGACCCGGCACCGGACGCTACCCTGGTGGTGCCGATCTTCGAGGATTCCGGGCACGTCCCGGCGTCAGCCTGCGGTTCCCCACACAAAGGGACGCTCGAGAGCATTCCTAGGAGGCCCGGGGGCGTATGGACCTGGATGCCCTTCACGAACTGTTCGCGGTCCTGGCGCGTCAAGTTCATCGTGAAGCTACTGAACGCGCCCGCCTGCGGAGATACAGTACCCGCACTGAACCCCGGTGAGAATCCCGGTGGGCTAGCGCAACCCTCAACACCGAAGAAGGAAGAGGACACCCCGTCAGGGGTGCCCGGCACAGCCAGACCTTCAGGGGTAATACCAGGCGCGCTCCACGGCGTAAAATCGGCCGTGCTGACTGCCGTACCGCACGCTGCGGGATTATCGATCGCTGCACGCGGACCACCATCCAACTGGATCTTCAGTTCGCTGAAAGGCGTCTGCGGATCTTCCAAGAACCTCGTCGTAAGCTGCCCCGTCGCCGGATTAGCCTCCACAAACCCAGGAACCTTAATCTCGATCCCAGCCGACGAAAGCGCACCCTCACCCCCCAATTCCAAATACACCTGGTAAAGATTGCCATCGAGCGCATCCTCATCCGTACACGCCAACTGCCCCGAACCACCGCACCCCGGCCGCGCAAGATACACATGACCCTTAACCGGGCTCGCCAACACAGGCGTAACCGCTTCCGCGCTACCAATCTCAGACGCCGCCGGACAATGACCCGCCGCCAATTGCAATTCCCCACTCAACCCCGGCAGTTCAGATTCAAGACCAGTGATATTGATCCCTTCCGAACCCGAAACATTACACGCCTGAATACCATCCACAATCCCGGGACTGATCGACATACCCTCAGGCAACGTCACCACAGCATCACGCAAATGCGGCGTCCCAGCAGCGTGCGGCGTCTCCGGCTGAGGCACCCGCACATTAACACCAAGTTCGACCGGCTCATCCGCAAGCGGCGTGCTCGGCTGCACCGCGATCTGCGGAGCAAAAGACAACAGATCGCAAGCAGTGACCGCCGGGATTCGTGTTTCTGCGTCGGCATACCCTTCATAGGACTGGTTCGGACCCACATGCCCAGGCTGCTGCCACGAATCGGCGCGCACACTCGCCGCCTCCGGACCAGCAGCGCAATCACTCGGCATCGTCAAGAACGGCACCGGCGCTTCACCGCTAGGCACACCCCCACCCTGACATCTCAGATTGTGACTTCCTTCTGTGTCGAGGTTGCCACAGAAGCGCCCCCGCATCGCGTCGTGGCTCGGGTCGGCCGGCACACCCCAGAAAGTCTCTTCCACAGCCGAGATACCAAAGGCTGGGATGTTGTTGCTGATGACCGTGAAGCCGTACCCCGCCGGGGTACGAACCAGATGGGCGGTCTCCAGAAACGTGGTATGCGCTTCGTCCTCGAGCACGAACTCGGCCGACTGCCCCGCTTCAGGAGTCACATTCACGATCGGGCCAACAACTTCGGTCCCGCTATACGCCCAGCGCAACCTAAATACCCCGATCTGCGTCGCGTCAGGACAGTATTCCGTACCAACCTCAAGCTGCACCAGCGAGCAGCGCGGCACCGCAACCGGATCGCCCAACAGCCCCGCAGGCAAGCTCACCACGATATCCTTGGGATCCTGGGTCGGGACCTGACGGGGGATCGGTTTGTAACCGGAACCTGGAGGTTCGACGAGCGGTTCGCTGGTGAGTTCGATCGTCGTCGTCAAAGCCCACGGGTGACCGGAGGCCTGCGTGAAACCTTCCGGTTCGTTGACCATCTGAAATTCTCCCTGCCCGGGTTCGCCAGCCGGTATGAGCTTCGTCGGAGCGGTCGTCTGCATCGTGAACTTCGTGACGCCAAACGGCTTCTCTTCACTCGCGGCAGCACCCTGAGTGGCAATCAACGCAAACACGAGACACACCAACAGCACGCCACAACATTTCAGCTTCATGACCTCTTCCTCCCCGACGACCGCCTATTTCTCGCGCGCTTGCGCGCAACTTTCTTTCTACCCTTCTTCTTGACCTTCGCCTTCGCCTTTGCTTTCGCTTTGACCGGTTCCACAACCGGCGCGGACAGGTTTTCACCAGGCGCCTGCGAGACACTTCCAGGGACCAGCAGCGGCACAGGGTTCGTCAACGGTCCCCGACAACCTTCCTCAGAGCATTCCAGCGGTTCAGCGGACGGCGTTGGAAACCCACCGCCGAGTCGCGCGTCGTAGATGTCGTTCTCACCATCGATATCCCCTGACACCAGACCCTGGGAAGTCATGAAGAAGACATCCCTGCCGCTTGGCGTGATCACCGGGGCCGCATCGGGCGTGAGCGAGCTACCGCTGGAGATCAACGAAACGCGACCTTCACCCCAAGCGGGTTCCTTATGCCATTCGTATATATCCGGAAGACCGTTGCTGGCACCCGGAGAAAGCGGCTCGGCAGTCGTAAACACGATTCGCGAGCCATCTTCGCTAACCGCACGACTACCCAACCGGTGAATATCCTCAACCGGCGTTACCTGGGGGTCCGCCCCCGCGATCGACGCGTCGGCGAACCTTGTGATTCCTCCAGGCGGTAACGGTTCGACGGGGCTGTCGTCTCGATTACCGTTCGCGTCGGCGCCTTCTTCGCCGATGGAGACCCGAGCGAGAGCACCAGTCACCGCGTCATAACGATAAACATCCCTAGCATTGTCAGTGTCGCCCGGGAGCAACTGCCCATAGGTTGAAAACACCAAAAAGCGTCCCGTTTCACGTTCGCCGACACATTCACTCGCACTAGGACGACCACAAACATTAACCTGCGCTTCCAGAACGTCCGCTGTTCCGGCCCACAACGGATCGTCATTAACGCCCCGAACTTCTTCTTCAAGAATCGAGGGACAACGAGCGTCTTCCACCGTCCCGGATAGACCCGGCCCCGAACAGAGATCCGCCACAAACGCCAACTGGCCCGTGACACTGTCATACACATAAAGATTCTCCGCACCCTTCGACGGCACCAAACCTCGCGCATTTGCTCCTGGACGAAGCACACCATGCGCGACGAAATACACCCGCGAACCATCCGGGGCGACACTCACCACCCCCTGCATTTCCGCCGCTTCCCCCGCCTCAGTCGAATGCGAAACCTGCACGAGCGATGTCACCGCCCGCTGAGCGGCCACACAACCTTCCTCACCGGCAGGGCAGCCGATCTCAGCCATGTACAGATCATTTCCCGCATCCCTGTCTTCGACACCCAGCGGCGCCGCCGTCGTAAAGAACACCTTAGAGCCGTCTTCCGAGGCACCTTCGAAGGCCGCGAATGGACGCGTCGCCGCCCCCGGACACGGCACTTCACTGCACGCTTCACCGAGCGGCTTTGAGACTTCTACCGTCCTCGCACCACTCAGACGCACGAACAACTGCGTCGCGGCCCTACATTCTTCCCCGGGGCCGACATGGGTCCCGAAGAAGACCTCGCTACCATCGGCCGAAACGGCGTTAAACGCGCTGCTTCTACCCACTCCGTTTTTCTCGTCAGCTCCGAGGAAGGCTTCGCATGTAGGCGTGGCGATCACTTTGGCAGGTACGGTATTGTCGACGCCGAGGACACGCAGCCCCGGTGTTTCACCGTTACACCCCCGGGAGAGTTCATAGAGTTGTTCCTTAGTGTTCGCCGCGCCAGGCAATAGCGTTTGCCCCTCCGAGTTGATCACCAGGTGACACAGGTCCGCGCTTCCTGCCACGTACTCGATCGGGCTGAGGAGGGACTTCTCTTCGAAAGTTTTGAAGGCCTGGCCTTCCCAGTTGGCGGGAGCATCCAGCGTATCGAGCTGATGCCAAAAGAACTCAAATCCGGGGTTAACGCCATGGTTGGCTGCCTGGGCGCTAGCACCAAGTTTGGACTCACTAATCGAGGATTCCAGATTGGCCGAGAAGTCCGAAAGGCCGCCTTCGGGTGCGAGCGCAGCGGGCGTATCGATAGGCGTCGTTTCCCAGCCCGTGGGCCCGCGGTGTGCCAAATACGGGTATTCAAGACCGGTCGAGTCCGTGCCGGCGAAGGAGCCAAGCGACTCGAACACGACGCTTTCCCCACTGGGCGCAGCCAGCGCCCCCGCGATGCCCAAGCCCCCGACTGGATAGCCGGCCTTGTAGGGCGGGCTGACCATCTCATAGTGACGTTCAGGGTTCAACGCGAAAGCCGGCCCGGCAGTTAGCGCCGCAACGACGAGGACACAGAGGCCCGCGAGGGTGCTCGTGAGCGCCCCGAGATCGGTGTTCTTCAGGCGCATCACGACACTACCTCCTTGGTATGAGTACTGAGACTTAGCTGCTCTGTGACACGCTCACCCAACGGCGTGAGCCGCCACGCGTTAGCCTCCCCACGCGCCGGGCCCTCGCCCGTGTTGGCGAGCAGACCGAGGCGTTGTAGGCGCGCCAGGAGCTTTGAGACCTGGCCCTGGTCTGAGAGACCCGCGCCCTCCCCGATCAAACGGTTACTCATGCCAGGACGCTCCGCCGTGGTCTGCAACACCCGCGCGGTCCTATAGGTCAAACGCATCGGGACCTCACCCAACGGGTCCTCCCGAGGCCGATCAGCAACCCGCGGCGCTACACCTGTCGCCGCCGGCTCCGGCAGCGACAGCAGCGGCACGCGGCGCTTGCGCTCCCTGCCCGCCGCCGCCACACCGAGATACGGCAGCACGATCATCCCCATCAACTCCCCGTGCAGAGCGGTAAGCGGCGCTCCGTCACCGCTCAACAAACGCTTGTACACGATCGCAAGCGCCGCCCCAGCCAAACCCTCGGCCGTAAGCGGGGGCGCCTGCCCAGCACGCGCATTGTGCGAGCGACCCTCGTCGATCGAGCGTGCGAGACGGGCGAGGATCTCCTCCCTGGCCTCCAACACCCTCCGCGACCCGCGCGCGCTCTGAACCACACACACCCGCGCCAGCACCCGATCACGATCAAGAAAACACAAGACCGTCCACAAACCCGCACGGACACGCTCAACCCACGACGCATCCTTCAGATTTACTCGCGCGAGCTCGCGCTCGACACACCCAACCGTGTCCGTGAGCATCGCAAGCAGACAGTCCTCACGATTAGAGAACAGGTCATAGAACGTGCGCCGCGACACCCTTGCCCGCGAGGCGACGTCCGCAACCGTCACACCCGACCAGCCCAACTCGTCAGCCACAGTGACCGCGGCGCCCGTCAGACGCGCACGCTGCATCCGTGCAACCTCTCCATCACGAGCAGCCCCCCGGCCCACACCCCCGCCACGGCCACGCCCACCAGCACGAGCACCACCACGCGCGACCCCGACCTGCCCGACACGAGGCTCAACGGGCATAACAGCACCCACCCCGCGAAGAGGCCCCCAAACAGGGGAGCCGCCGAAACCGGCCGGCGGCTAGAGAAGCGGCGCTAGACGGAGCAGAGAGAGAGAGAGAGAGAGAGAGATGTGTCAGCGACGCTGACGCATCTAGCTACGGCACCCTCCGGGCACGCAACGACCCCCACCACATCTGTCCCATACGGACTCACGCGAACACAACCCCTCATCATCACGATCCGGCCCTCTCCCCTTACATCCCCTGCAAAGCGCTTGAAGTCAACCCAAAGGACCAACCCAAACCCGATCTATACCCGGCACCCCAACCAACGAAAGCACCGCTTGCTTTTAGATAAGCACATATGGAACCAGCCGTCAAGCCCCCAACCGTCAACTACTCTCTTGCAGACTGCTCATCGGCCCGAGGGAACGAGAGTATGCGCTTCTATGTGTCTATATGCAGACTTTCGCATAGAGCTGTATATTTGCACATAGATGGTTCGCGCCGCCAATACCCACAACCCCTACACCCCGGATTCCGGGGTGCGTCCACCCGCACTGACGGGCAGAGACGTCGAGCTCGCACACCTGCGCAGCATCATCACTCAACTCTCCAGCGGCGGCACCGAGAACCACGCCCTGATCACCGGCCTGCGCGGCGTAGGCAAGACCGTGCTGCTCTTGGAGTTCGAGAACATGTGCGTGGAGGCCGGTTGGCCGGGCGAAACCAACGAGATCGGAAGCACGTCATCGATCGCGACGGTCGTGAGCCGAGCAGTGAGGCGGGCCCTGCTGCGAATGAGCGCAAAGAAGCGCGCTGGGGCCCACATGAAGCGAGCCCTCTCTGTGTTGAAGTCCTTCCAGATCACGGTCGGCGATGTCAGCTTTACGCTCGACGTCGACGCGGTGCACGGAGAGGCCGACTCAGGTGATCTGGCGGACGATCTGCGTGACCTATTCGTCGCCATCGGCGAAGCCGCCGAAGAGTCCGGTCGTGGCTTCGCCCTGATCCTGGACGAGCTGCAGAACCTCTCCCGGGAGGACTACGAGGCGCTGATCATGGGTCTGCACCGGGCAAAGCAAAAGGGCCTGCCCGTCGCGTTCGTCGGCGCCGGTCTGCCACTGATTCCGGAGCTGACCGCAGACGCCAAGTCCTACGCCGAGCGGATGTTCGTGTATCCCACAATCGGCGCGCTTCCCCACGACGCCGCCCGCGACGCACTGATCCTGCCGGCGCGCGAACAAGGAGTCGAGTGGAATCGCGCGGCTGTTGAGCACGTACTCAACTACACCGAGGGCTACCCATACTTCATCCACGCCTACGGACGCAAGGCCTGGCCAGGAAGCGACTCCGCCCGCATAACACTCGAGCACACGCTTGACGCACAGGCCGTCGTCGAGGACTGGCTGGACCAGAACTTCTTCGAAGCGCGGATGAAGCGCCTCAACAACCGGGAACGAGAATACGTAAGCGCGATGGCCACGCTCGGCGACGGGGCCCAATCCACCACAGCAATCGCGACGATCCTCAACAGCCCCCCGAGCTCGCTCACCCGCACACGTGAGGAACTACTTCGCAGCTCCATAATCTACGCCCCACGCCGCGGACAAGTGGACTTCACAATGCCCCACTGCGCGGCATTCCTACGACGCCGCTACCCGTCCTGAACTCCTTTCGCCTTCTTCCTTGGGACGACCGGCAATAGGATGCCACGGGCGATGGCCGACAGCATCTTCACGCCATGCGCGGACGGGAGCTATGAGCCGACCGAGCACGCGCGCGGTCCGTGGGACCCTGGCGCGCTGCACGGCGGCGCGCCTGGTCGCGACCGCCGACTTCGGCAACGGCGTCAGCGCCGCGTTGCCGTTCGACAGATACCTGTTCATCAACGCCGACCTCACAATCCACCTGCAGCGCCATCCGCGAGGGGAGTGGATCGGGTTGGACGCGCGCACAGTGCTGCACGAGGGCGGTACGGGCCTGAGCGAGAGCGTGCTGCATGACGAGTCCGGTCCGGTCGGGCGAGCGTTTCAGACGCTCGTCGTACAGCCGCGCTGAAGGCGGCTCGGCATCGGGCCCCTGCTGCCGGCCGAGAGCTTGACCTGAGCCGAGAGTCTGCCACGAGCCGAGAATCGCCCCAAGCCGAGTTCAAACACTCAGACAGCGCGAACGCTCGGCTCAGCGCGCCAGCAGGTCGCCCAGCGCGTCGTCCACGGCGTTCAGGGTGTCGTCACTGAGCGTTATCCCGGAGGCCGACGCGTTGGCGTGCACCTGCTCGGGCCGGCTGGCGCCGACGATCGCCGAGGCCACGTTCGGCTGGCGCAGCACCCAGGCGAGCGCGAGCTGGACCATCGTCAGGTCGGCCTGCTCCGCCACCGGCTGCAAGCGCTGTACCGCCTCGAGCACCGGCTCCGTCACGAGCCAGCCGATGAAGTCGTTCATGCTCTCGCTCGCCGCGCGCGAATCGGCCGGCGGCGGCTCGCCCGGGCGGTACTTGCCGGTGAGCACGCCCTGCGCGAGCGGCGACCACACGATCTGGGAGATCTGCTCGCGTTCGCACAGCGGGATCACCTCCGCCTCGGGCCCGCGCCACAGGATCGAGTACTGGGGCTGGCTCGAGACCCAGCGGGGAACGTCGGGCAGCGCGAGCGACTCGTCGATCTTCTCGACCGGCCACTCGCTGAAGCCGATGTGCCGCGCCTTGCCCGCCTGCACGACTTCCGCGAGCGCGCCCATCGTCTCCTCAAGCGGCGTGTGCTCGTCGTAGCGGTGACACTGGTACAGGTCGACGTAGTCGGTCTGCAAGCGCTTCAGCGAGGCGTCGATCTGCTTGTGGATCTGCGCCGCCGACAGGCCCCTGTCGGTCTTCGACATTTCGAAGTACACCTTCGTCGCGAGCACATACGAAGAGCGCTCATACCCGCAGAGCACCTCGCCGAGCAGCGTCTCGGCGGCGCCCTGCCCGTACACGTTGGCCGTGTCGATGAAGTTGATCCCCGCCTCGAACGCCGCCTTCACGCACGCCTCGGCGCGCTCGCGCTCGACGCCGCCGGAGTACGTAAGCCACGAGCCGAGGCTGATCTCGGAGACCTCGATGTCGCTTGAGCCCAGTTTGCGGAAGTTCATTGCGCCCGAGCTTAGTGCACGCGGCCGGAAGTTCGGTGGGGAATTACCCGCTGAGAGTGGGAGCCGGAATCTTTTCCTCGCGCCGGCCACCGGGCCAGACGCGATCGGGTAGTAGCCTCGGGAGCCTGATGGCCAGCGAGCCCGCTCCGATCGACCCGGCCCTGCGCATCGCCTCCGTCCAGCTCGCGGTCTCCGACCTGTCGCGCAGCGCGGACTTCTACACGCGCATGCTCGGGCTGCCGCTCATCTCTCACGACGGGCAGCGGGCGCTGCTCGGGACCGATCCAAAGCGCCCGGCCCTCGCGCTCGTCCAGCTCGCCGATCCCACTTCGATCCCCCGAGGGAGCACCGGCCTGTTCCACGTCGCCTGGCTGTCTCCCTCGCGCGCGGCGCTCGCCGGCGCCCTGCGACGCGTGGCTCACAACCACTGGCCGATCGACGGCGCCGCCGACCACGGTGTCTCCGAGGCACTGTACCTGAGCGATCCCGACGGCTTGGGCATCGAGCTGTACGCTGACCGGCCCCGCACTCGATGGGAGCGGCCGCCCGGCGGGCGCGGCGTGAAGATGGTCACGTTGCCGCTGGACATCGAGGACCTGCTGCTGGCCCAGACCGCGGCGGAGGACACGCCGATGGCGGCGATCGGAACCGGCATCGGTCACGTGCACATGCAGGTCTCCGACGTACCCCGCGCCGTCACCTTCTACCGCGATGCGCTCGGCTTCGAAGAGCAGGCGCAGCTCCCCTCCGCCGCCTTCCTCTCCGCCGGTGGCTACCACCATCACGTGGGCCTGAACTCCTGGCACAGCCACGGCGGCCAACCCGTCCCCGACAGCGCCCCGGGCCTGCGCCACGTCGTCTTCGAGCTCGCCGGCGCGCAGTCCCTCGATGCGCTCGAGCGCAGGCTGTCCAACACGGCCGCCGGCCCGCCCCCCGCACGCGACGAGGACGGCCGGCTAACCCTGCGCGACCTTGACCATCAGCTGCTTACCTTCACCTCTTCGTCTTCCTGAACGCTCAGGAGCTCCTCAGGCCGCGACGAACAGGCCGGCCATGTCCTCGGCGCTACGCGTCTCGACTATTTCAGGAAAAGTGACTACGAGCTTGTCCTCGCGCTCGAGGATGTAGCGAGGACCCATAATCGTCAAGCCGACGATCCTATCGGTGCCCATCGCATAGTGAATCGAATGACCCTCCGGTGTGTCCTCGGCCTCGCTTGGCTCAGGTCCGCCCACCCGCAAGTACAGAATGTCAAACTCCTCATCGTAATTGGCATAATCAAAGACCACCTGGCCCATCTTCAAGCTTATGCGCTCCATTGCGGTGGATCCTTTCGATGTCCATGTGCGGTGATGATCAGTGCCGGGATCTCTCCATAGCTTACGACTACCCGCAGCCATTTGCTGGGACCGAGATTCCTTGCGAAATACCGTATCCGGCCGGGACGTATGTCGTACACGATGTGGTCGGGCGTGGCAACCGTCTGCAATACCTCCTCGAGAAAAGTCTTGACCTCGCTATGCGTATAAAGGATCTTGCCATGCCAGATGCGCGCGAGCAGCACAACGCGTCTCCCTTCGGGGTCACGCGTCTCGCCGACGATCTGCTCGTTCTCATCCACACCAGAACAGGATGCTCACGGCTTGGGACGGTTTTCTCGATCGTGGCTCGAATCTGTGTATCTACCGCCGCCGTCCCATCGCGAAGCTCTGCACAGGCGGGGCGGCCGCGCGCATACCGGCGCCGACCTCGGCGGCGCTCTCCTCCCCTTCCTCATCGATGGCCTGTGCGGTGCGGCGCTCGGCGAGGCTGTGCACGCGCGCCCGCGCGGCGGACTCCTCGGCCGCCTCGATTCCGCCAGGCAGATAGCGCTCGAGCGGCTCGAGCTCGTGCACGATCACGTTGACCACGCCCTCCGGCGAGCGCTCCAGGCGGCCGCGGGCGAGCAGCAGCGGCTCGGCGCGCGCCAGCTGGCGATAGCGCTCGTACACCGCCCTGCCGACGATCAGGTTGATCGTCCCGAGCTCGTCCTCGAACAGCAGGAACATCGTCCCCTTCGCGGTGCCCGGCCGCTGGCGGGCGATGACCAGCCCGGCCACCGTCACCGCGCGGCCCGAGGGCAGCCGGACGAGCTCGGCGCTCGTGACGAGCTCTACAGCGGTCAGCCGCTTGCGCAGCACCGCCAGCGCGTGCTCGCCGACCGTCACGCCGCTCGTCTCATAGTCGGCGATCACCCCCTGCCAGCGGCTGAGGGGTCGCAGTGCCGGTGCCTCCGGCAGCTCCAGCGGGAGCGCGAGCTGGACTCCGGCGCCGGCGCCGGCTCCTGCCCCGGGTCCGGCGCCGACCGCCCTGCCCGGCGCGGCCAGCCCCAACTGCCACAGCGCCCGGCGTCTGTTCGCGTGCGATCGTCCACCCCGCGCGCGCTCGCCGCTCACGGCGCGCGCGTCCGGTTCGACGAGACCGTCGCACGCGCCCGACCAGGCGAGCTGCTCGAGCGTCGACCGTCCTGCCCCCACCCGCGCGGCGAGCTCGCCGAGGGTGCGAAACCGTCCGCCCCGCTCGCGCTCTGCGACCAGCGCCCGCACCTCCTCGGCGACCACCCCCTTGACGTAGCCCAAGCCGAGCCGCACACCCAGCGCAGGCCCCTCGCGCAACCTCGCGCTCACCTTTCGCGACGCCGTCTTCACCTCCCTGTCCGCGTCGCCGGCACCGGTCGGGGAGGGCGCCTCCGCGGGGATGCTCTGCACCGTGCACTCCACCGCCGACTCGTTCACATCCAGCCCCAGCACGGCGATCCGCCGGCGCTCCGCCTCATGCACGAGCGTGTCGGGCGCGTAGAAGCCCATCGGCTGCTCGTTCAGCAGCGCGCACAAGAACTCCGGTCCGTAGTGCACACGCAACCACGTCGACTGGTAGGCGAGCAAGCCGAACGCGGCGCTGTGGGCCTTCGGAAAGCCGAAGCCCGCGAACCCGGACACCATCTCCCACACGCGCTCGGCCGTCTGGCGGTCGGCGCCCGCGTGGCGTTCACCGCCGCTCACGAACCGCTCGCGGTGGCCTTCCATCAGCTCCTGCGAGCGCTTGCGGCTCATCGCCCGGCGCAGCCCGTCGGCCTCGCCCGCGGAGAAGCCGGCGAACGCCTCCGCCACCTCCATCACCTGGTCCTGGAAGATGATCGTGCCGAGCGTCCCCTCCAGCACCGGCTCGAGCGAAGGGTGCTCGTAAGGAATCTGATACCCGGGGTCCTCGCGCAGGCGCGCGCGGCGCTCGATATAGGGGTTGATCGCGCCGCCCTGGATCGGCCCGGGACGGACGATCGCGACCTGCACCGTCAGATCGTCGAGGCTTTCCGGCTGCGTGCGCCGCAGCGACTGCATCTGCGCGCGGCTCTCGATCTGAAACACGCCAACCGTGTCGGCCGTCCGGATCGCCGCGAACGTCTCGCGGTCGTCGAACGGGATCCGTGACAGGTCGACGCGCTCGCCCCGCGCGCGGGCGATCAGCTCCACGCAGCGCTCGACCGCCGAGAGCATGCCAAGCCCCAGCAGGTCGATCTTCAAGAAGCCCGCGTCCGCGCAGGAGTCCTTGTCCCACTGCACCATCTGCCTGCCCTCCATCGCCGCCGGCGCGACCGGGCAGCAGTCGATCAGCGGCCGTGTCGAGACGACCATCCCGCCCGGGTGCTGGGAAAGATGGCGGGGCAGCCCGTATGCCTCGTCCACCAGCCGCTGAAGCCAGCGCCAGCGCTCCGAGCGGGCGGGCACGCCCCTAACTGATCCATCCCGCGGCAGGCCGGCGGCAGAGTGACCCCCATCGCGGGCGTCCACGGGACGGCTCCCAGCGGGGACATCTGCCGCGGGCCCGTCCGCAGCGGCGGCGATGTCGTGCTCGGCCCCTCCCCGCCAGCTCTCCGCCCCGCGCGCCACCCGCTCGATCTCCCCCGGCGGCAGACCCAGCACCTTGCCGAGCTCGCGGATCGCTCCCCGCGCGCGGAACGTCGGGAAGGCCGCCACCAGCGCCGCGTGCTCTGTCCCGTAGCGCTCGTGCACGCGCGGGATCAGCACCTCGCGAATGTCGCGCGGGAAGTCCAAATCGATGTCCGGCAGATCGCTCAGCTCCTCGTGCAGAAAACGCCCCAGCAGCAGCCTGTTGGCGATCGGGTCGATGTGCGAGAGCCCGGTCAGGTAGCAGACGATCGAGGACACCGAGGAGCCGCGCCCGCGCCCCGGCGCGAGCAGCGCGCGTGCCGTGTCCGGGCCACGTACCTCCGCGGCGACCTCGCGCGCGAGCTCGAGCATCTCGTGGTGGAGCAAAAAGAAGCCCGCCAGCCCGAGCCGCTCGATCACCCTCAGCTCCTGCTCAAGACGCGCACGGGCCTCCTCGTAGGCGGCCCCCCGTGCGCGAACGTGGCCGCGGCCGGCCGGTCCACGGCTGACCGCCGGTGCTGCGTGGCAAGGGGGCGCCCCCGGCCCGTAGCGCTCGTCCAGCCGCACGCGGCACAGTTCGGCCAGGCGCCCCAGCGCGCTCTCGTCCTCCGCCCCCGGATAGCTGTAGCCGAGGTCCTCGCTCAAGTCGAAGCGCAGCTCCTCCGCGAGGCTCAACGTCTCGCGCACCGCCTCGGGATGGTCGATAAAACGGTTGGCCATCGCCCGCGGCGCGCTCATCACGTGGCTGTGGTTGCCGCGCCTGATCGGCTCTGACGCGTCGAGCGTGGTGTGATGGCGCAGCGCCACGAACGCGTCCTGCAGCTCCGCTCGCTCGCGCGCATGGGCGTGCACGTCGCCGCTCGCCACGCACGCCACCCCCAGCCGCCGCGCCAGCGCCGCGAGCATGCGGTTGCGCGCGCGATCGTCCCGTCCATACGGGCGCTGCAGCTCGACGCGCAGCCCCTGCGGCCCGAACGCGTCGAGCAGCCGCCGCGCGGTCGCCTCCTCGCGCACCCCGCGCGCGGCGCAGCCTGTCAGGCACACGAGTCCCTCTCCATGCGCCATCACGGCCTCGATCGCAACCGCCGGCTCGGCGAGCGCGCGCCGGCTCCCGCCCGCGCGGGTGTGCCGGTGGGCGAGCGTGACGATCCGGCAGAGGTTCCTCCAGCCGCGCGCGTCACGCACGAGCAGGGTCAGATGGCGACGAGCGCCCTCGGTGGGGCCCCCGGCCTCCCTGGCCCGATCGGCGCCGCCCTCACGCCCGGCGCCATGTCTGCGCTCGGCGTCATGTCTGCGCCCAGCGCCGACCCTGTCCCCCCCACTGTCCACGACCACGTCGATCTCGGCGCCGTGGATCGCGCGTATCCCACACGCCGCGGCGACCTGTGCCAGCTCCATCGACCCCGACACGGAGTTGTGGTCGGTCAGCGCCAGCGCGCCGTACCCCAGCTCGCCCGCGCGCTGCGCGAGCTCCTCCGGCAGCGACACGCCATCCAGGAACGAGTAGGCCGAGTGGCAGTGCAGCTCTGCGTATGGCGGCGTTCCTCCCATCTTTCTACACCGCTCTCACACCGCCTGGCTGAACCAGCCACCCGGAGGCCCGCCCGCGTCCTCTTGCAGATCGTGAAAGACGACCAGGTTGCGCCCCCTGACGCTCACCACCTCCCAGTAGCGCCGCCGCAGCGGCCGGGCGGTCCACCAGCGGTCCTCAACCAGCCACGACTCCCGCACCTGCTCGATCGCCTCGCCGTCGATCCGCACCGGCACGCCATCGCCGCGCGCGCGCACGCGCACAGGACGTGGCAGGTTGAGCGCGCGCGGGCCGCTCATCCGCTCATCCGCTCATCCCAGCCGTTGCGCTCTCGTTTCCGCCCTCCACCGCACGCGCTCTACTCACACGCGATCGCCCCTTCAAGCCCATACCACTCGCTCCCGCCATCGCGCTCATCCCGTGAACGTGCTCAGCACGACCCGCCGCTCGGGCACTCGCGACTCGGGGTCCACGCACAGCGCGCGCAACGCGGCGTCGCGCCCGGCCAGCGCGCGCATCTGCCCGATGGCCTCGCGCAACCGTTCGCGCCGCGCCGCGTCCTCCTCACCCAGCAGCGCACCCTGTGCGCCGCCCGGCGGCCCGAACCGCTCGACCGCCAACCGCAGCGCCTGCGCGGGCGCCGGCAGCAGCCCCAGGCGCAGCGACAGCGCCAGGCAGATGCGCCTGGCGTCCGCGATCGCTTGGCGAAACACGACCCGCTCGCACCACGTGCCACCGCCGTCCACGAGCACCGCGGACAGCGTCACCGCCCCCAACGTGCGCCCGCGCCGCTCGGCCCGCGCCAGCAGCCGCTCCACGAGCACGCCCAGCACGCGCTCGAGCGCCGCTCCGGAGCTCGCCTCCCACAGCTCCATCTCCTCCTCCAGCCGCTCCTCCGCCCGGCGCGTGCGCAGCGGCTCCTCCTCCCCCGCGGCGAGCCGGTGGGCGAGCACGCCCGCCGCCCCGAAACGGTCGGCCAACGCGTCGCGTCCGAGCGCTCCCAGCTCTCCCAGCGTGCGCACCCCGAGCCGGCTCAGCCCCTCCACCAGCGCGGCGGTCTCCGCGCGAAAGCCCAGCAGGCTCACCGGCTGCGCGGCGAGATAGCGCCCGGACTCGCGCTCCTCCACGACGAGCACACGCCGCGAGCGCGCCGCGAGCGCCGCGGCCAGCGCACACAAGCGCGTCGGCCCGGCGCCCACCCGCGCGACGCGCCCGCCCGAGGAGCGAGCGGCCTCTCGCGCGGCCGCGATCGTCTCGCGCGCGCCGCCATACACCCCGTGCAGGCCGTCCGTCTCGAAGTAGGCCAGCCCGGCGCGCTCGAGCTCGACCGCCGCGCCGATCCCTTCCAGCGCGCGCGCCGTCTGCTCCCACGCCTGCCCCACCGCCAGCGGGTCGGCCGCGATCAGGCCGAGCTCGGGACAGCGCGCGAGCGCCTCGCCCAGCGCCATCCCCGGTCTGACCCCAAACGCCTCCGCGGCCCCCGACACCTCCCCCACACGCTGAGCGCCCCCGACCACCGGCGCGATCGCAAGCGACCGGCCCGCGAGCGCCTGCGGGCCGCCGGCAGCCACGACCAGCTCGAACCGCGGCAGATGAACGCATACGACCATATACGAACACATGTTCGCATATGGTCAGGACTACGTCCAGTGCTCAATCCTTGGACGCCTGGCCACCAGGCGGCAGGCCACGCCGCCCGATCTACAGATCACTAGCGCCAACCGCTGCGGTAGCCGGCGCCTGCCACGCTGGACGCAGACACGCGCCTACGTGCTTCCCAGAAAAAGCGCCCGCACGCGCGCGCTCTCTCAGTCCATCGTCAACGGGCCCTCGGCCGACCCGTTGAGGAACTGGCGCACGAATGCGTTGTCCGAGGAGAACATCCGCTCGGCGTCGCCCGCCTCCACGATCCGCCCGCGCCACAGCAGCGCGATGTACTCGCCGATCTGCCGCGCCGAGGCGATGTTGTGGGTGACGACGATGTACGTGCCCCCGTGCAGCTGGTGCATCTCCTGGATCAGATCGCACAGCAGCGCCGTGCGCACCGGGTCGAGCCCCGAGTCGGGCTCGTCGAAGATCACGATGTCCGGCTCCATCACGAGCGCGCGCGCGAACCCTGCGCGCTTGCGCATGCCGCCGGAGAGCTGGTTGGGCATATCGTCCATCGCCTCCGCCAGCCCCACGTCGGCCAGGCGCTCGGACACGATCTTCGCGATCTTCGTCTCGGCGAAGTCGGTGTGCTGGCGCAGCGGGAATGCGACGTTGTCGAACACCGTCATCGACCCGAACAGCGCGCCGTCCTGGAACAGCACGCCGACTTTGCGCCGTAGTTCCAGCAGCTTTGGCATCGTCAAGCTCGGCACCGAGTCCCCGTGCACGACGATGTCGCCCGAGTCCGGAAACATCAGCCCGATCAGATGCTTGATCAGCACGCTCTTGCCCGTCCCCGAAGGACCGAGCACGACCGTGATCGTCTCGTCCGGAATCGACACGTTCAGCCCGTTCAACACCGGCACTCCGCCCAGCCGCTTGTGCACGTCGCGGCAGTGGATCGACCAGTTGCCCTCGGCCGGATTGGCCAGGTCCAGCTCGCTCGAGTGATACTGAAACAGCTCCTCCGGCTGCCCGAGCGCCGGCCCGCCCCGCGGGTCGAGCGATCCCCCCTCCGAGTCCCGTGGCATTCCGTCGGTCTCCACCCGCCCATACTAATCGCCCGCGCTGCCGCCATCAACCGCAGGCCGCGGCGGCCGGCTCCCGCTCGCGCGCACCACTCGCCAGGCGGCCGGCTCGGCGCGGGCTCGTGACCGGCCCGGCGGACTCCTCAAAGGCACACTTGACAACCCACTGCCGGCAAGTCTACGATATTGCGTCAGAATCAGTTTATAGCTCGGGGGTGGCTCGGGGCCGGGCAGGGAGGGAGGAGACGCAGCATGTCAGACCGTACCCGCAGGCACCTTGCCGTCGCGGCGGCGGAGCCGTCCATGAAGGCTCGCCACGCCGATCCCCGGCGTCGCATCCTCGACGCCCTGGTCGCCACCGTCGCCCAGCGCGGCTATGACCGCACCACCCTGGAGCGTGTCCTTTACGCAGCCGGAGTGCCCGCGCCGGTCTTCGACGAGCATTTCGAAGACAAGCAGGACTGCTTCCTGCAAGCGTTCGACGAGCTGATCAGCCGGCACGCGCGCGCCGTGCTCGAGCGCGCCGCCCGGCCGCTGCCCTGGCCGGAGCGGATCCGGCTCGGCCTGCAAACGCTGCTGCGCGGGCTCGCCGCCCATCCCGACGAGGCGCGCCTCGTCGCGGTCGAGAGCCTCAGCGCCGGCGAGGCCGCCATCGCTCGCCTGCGCTGCGTCCTCGCGAGCTTCGTCCCGACCCTCGAAGAAGGGCTCGCACTGGCTCCCGGCGCCGAGCACCTGTCTCCCCTCACCTCCGAAGCCGTGGTCGGCGGCATCGCCGCGATCGTCCACCGACGCGTGCTCGAAGGCCACACCGACGAGCTTCCCGCGCTGCTCCCCGACCTCCTCTACTTCACCCTTCTGCCCTACCTCGGCCACCATCGCGCGCTGAGCGCCGCCGGGCTGTCCGCGGCGGCATAAGCGCCTGTCTCAATAACAAGCGGTGCTCCGTCGGCGCGTTCCGGCCACGCCGAAGCGTGGCGGGGAAGACGCCCAGGCGAGAGGCGCTTCCTATTTCCCGCTGTATGGCGCCGCCGCGGACGGGTTGTATGTCACCTGCGGATACTGGCTGGTCTTCCCGTTGAACGTGAACGGGCCCTGCTGGTTGCACGCGGGCGCGGGCACCGAGTTGCCGCTTTCCGGCGCATTGGCGACGTGGAACTGGACGATCTGTTCGATCAGGTTTTCGGAGATCGTTTCGTTCCCCGGACCCTTCACCGAGGGCACCGGGTTCGAGCACGCGCTGTCGCCGAACACTTTCAGCCCACCGTTCCCGAGAGCGCTGAACGCCCCCGGCTGGAAGTAGGGGTTCGATCGGTCGGTGCCGATCCGCTGCGGATAGATCGCAAGGCTCTCCGGGCTCAGCACCAGCATCGTGCGCAGATAGTGCTGCTGGGGGCCCTGGTTGGCGGTGTTGCTGTTGAGCGTATGGGCCTGGCTGGCGGCGGTGAGGTTGGCGAACAGGGCCTGCGCCTCAGGCACGTACTCGCCCGTGAATTGCAGAAACGGATCGAAGTTATGCAGCACGGGCCTTACGTTTTCCAGCAACGGCACCGTGAGGTCGAGCTCGGTCTTGACATCCGGCAGCCCCTGCTTGGCGGCCTGCGTCAACGGCCCGAGCGAGGTGAGAAAGCGGTTGAACGGCGGCGCAAACGGCTTGACGGCTCCAACCAGGCCGCTGAGCTGGCGCTCGATCGGGCGGAACTGGTCGAGCACCGGCACGGCGTCGCCGGCGAGATTGTCGAGTTCTTTCAACGCCTTCCGCGAGTTGCGCTCGACCGCCGGCAGCACGCGGAACGCGTTGGCGAACGCCTGGCTGTTCGCGGCCGCCGCGTGGAAGGTGTGCTCGCTGTTGACGATCAGCCCTTCGAGCTCGTGATCGCGCCCTGCCAGCGCATTGAAGATCAGCCCGGTGTTGTGCACCACCGCTCTGGTCGCGCCTTCCTGGGATGCGAGGATGCTCAGCAGCTGGTCGGCGTGCTCACTGAACGGTTCGAGCTCGGCGAAGTCGGCGTTGATGTATTCCCCGCGCCCGTTGATCCCTTCCGCCACGGACTGCTGCCACACCTCGAAAGCGCGTCTCGTCTTGGGATCGAACGTCGAGAGGATGTCGTCGAGCGTCACCGACGGTTCGACGTTGCTGTCCGCCAGCTGGCCCTCGTCGCGCAGGAACGGCCCGCTCCTGCCCTCGGGGATCAGCTGCACGTAGGTCTCCCCCAGCAGCGTCTTCTGGCGCAGGATCGCGTGCATGTTCGCCCGTAGCGGCGCGTAGCGACCTTCGATTTCAAGCGTCGCGCGTGTGAGGCCTTCCTTGCCGAGCTTCACCGAGATCACATGGCCGACATCCACGCCCGAGATCCGCACGTCGGACTGTTCGGCCAGCGCGAGCGCGCGCGGGAAGGCAACCGTCATGCGATAGCCCTTCGGCTTCAGCGGCAGCGGGCCCCCGAACGACTCCCACAGGAACATCAGCAGCCCGAAGCAGCTCAACACGAACAGGATGATCACGAGGATGTTGCCCAGCGTGGGCGCTCGCTTCTGCATCGCTAGTGTCCCGCTCCGTGCGCGTTGGTCTGTTTGGCGCGTGAGACCGGCTTGGCGCCTCCGGCGGCGGTGTGAGTGCGAGCTTCTCGAGCGTCCAAGCCGGCTTGCAGGCGCTCGCCGAATACGCGCGCGCTCAGCCCGGAGAATACGCCACCGTGACCGCCCGCCGGCAGCCGCAGACGGCCGCGCTCGCTCGTCGCGGCGCTGGTCGGCACGCCCGCGCTCTGACACGTCGCCCTGGACGGCGGGTTGATCAGACCGACGAGCAGGTTCACCGTCGGGTTGACTTCACCGGCCGCTTTCAGCAGCGGGGCGACTTCGCAGTTGAAGTAGACCAGGGTGCGCGGCAGCACGCCATGGGCGTCGGCTGAGCTCACCGTGCTGTTCAGATCGTGCGCGCCCCAGTCCACGAAGAACAGGAAGCCCGCCTGCTTGGCGCCAGGGTTGTAGGCAAACTCGTTGAACAGTTCGTTGAGCACCGAGAAGCTCGTGGCGAGCTTCGGCAGCGCTTCGCTCAGCTGACTGGTGCTCGGCTGGATTTCGTCGATGACCGGCAGGATCTGGCGCGCGAACGGCCGGATCTCGCTCTTGAAGATCGGCGTCGTCTTCCTGAAGAACGGCTGCGTCCGTTCCTGCGCGGGCCCCAGCGCGCTCGCGAACGGGCGCAGCTCCTTCAGCGTCGGGCCGAGCACGTCCGCGGCGACGGCGAACTTGCCCAACCCCCTCTTGGTCTTGTCCAAGGCGCCGGGCAGCAGCTGCACGGTCTTCTGCACGTTCTGATCCTCTTCGCCGAACGTTTTAAACACCTCGTTCGCGGAGTCCACGAACTCCGTCAGCTGCTTGTCCTTGCCTCCGAGCGCTTCCACGAGCAGCCGGAAGTTGTGGATCGCCCGCGCAATATTCGCCTGGCGGACCGTGAGCGCCTGGCCGATCTCGCTCGCGTCGCGCGCGAGCGGGTCAAAGCGCTTGAGCGTGGCCGACAGCGCCTTGCCGTTGTTCTTGAACCCTTCGCCCGCCCCCGCCAGCAGCTCCCGCAGGTAGTCGCGCGTTTCGGCGTCCAGCGCCGAGAGGAACTCTTCGAAGTTCTCATCCGGCGCGGTCTGTGACAGCGGGATCGTTTCGCCGCTGCGCAGCCGCCCGGCCGACCGTGTGCCGGGGTTGACCTCCACCGTCATGTCCTTCAACTGCGTCTTCGGCCGTAGCAGCAACGTCGCGTTTTTGTAGATCAGCGCGTATTTCGGCGTCACTTTCATCGTCACCACCGCGACCCCGTTTTCCAAGCTGACACTCGCGATTTCCCCGATCTTCGCGCCGGCGATCGTCACCGCCTGACCCTGTCCCGGCGTCACCGCCTGAGCGGTCTGAAAGTCGGCCTTCAGCATGAAATAGTTTTTGCCCAGCACCGGGAACCAGCTCGGCAGCTTGAGGTTCTCGTGCGCCAAGATGTACCCGCCGGTCACCGCCGCGAGCAGCACCATCGTCACGACCGCGATAAACGCCGTCCGATACCGCTCGATCTGATCGCGAACGCTGAGCCCGCCTTCGTGGCTGCCTGTGGGTGTCTCAGGCGCCATCAGGGAGCCCCGTCCGCCGGGCCCGATGCGAGCGGGCCGTTGAATTCGGGCAGCTTCTGCGTGTAGCAGGGCACGAGCGGCTCATACGGCGGCTCTTCCGCCGGGAACGCCGGGCTCGTGCCCTGCGGGGTCAGCGTCGCGTGGGCAAGCAGCGGCAGGCCCTGCAGTTTGGTCCCCTGGATCGACGCCGGCGCCGATCGCACGATCCGCCCGCCGCTGCCGATCAAGGTGTGGAACATCGTGCCGTTTCCGTCAAAGCTTTGACCGGCGCTGGCCAGGCCCGTCAGCGCGTACCAGAACTCCTTGTAGTCTTCGACGCCCGCCGTGCTCACCCCGTCCTGGATCTTCGTGTTGGCGGCGGGATAAAAGACGTTGGTCAGGCACTTACTGAACAGTTCCTGCTGATGGAAGAACGCAGGCTGTTCGCTGAACAGGCGCGACAGCGACGGCGAGGCGGAGGACAGGGCGCTGGCCACCCCTCCGATCTCGGTCGGCGCGAACGATGCGTTCACCTGTTCGATCCACGGCAGCCCGGCGGCGACCGTGGCGGGCGTCTGCTTGACCCCCGGAATGATGTCCAGGGCGAATTCCCGCGTCGGCGGAAGGGCCGCGTCGAGCGCGCTCAGCCCGCGATTGAGCGAGCGCAGCCCCCCCGGCAGTCGCGCGACCGCGGCGCTCAAGCTCGGCGCTTGGGCCGCGAACGAGTGGAAGAACGCGCTGAAGTTGGGGATCAATTCGCTCAGTTGCTGCTCGTGCACGTTCAGCGCCGCCGACACTTTGCCGATGCTCGCGATCAGCTTGGATAGATCGTGCGCTTCGGAGCCGCTCGTCGCCTGGGCGACGATCCCCCCGCCACGCAGGGCCGAGGGCGCGCGGTGGTAGACCTGGTTGAACGCCTGCGCACCTGTCAGCCCCCGAACTTCCGGTTCCTGTTCGGCGTTTTCAGCCGCGTCCGGCTTACGCGTCAGACCGTCCCCGAAGCCGATCAAGAAGTTCTGCAGGTTGGCGCGCGTATCGGTGTTCAGCGCGTCCAGCACCTGGTCGAGCTGCACCGGGTCGGAGGTCTGCGTGATCGGCAGCGTCGCCCCCGAGGAGAGCGTCTTCGCGGAGGGGCTGCCGGGCTGCAGTTCGACGAACCAGTTGCCTTCCAGGAAGGTTCGCGGCCGGATCTTCACGGTCGCATCGGAATGGATCGGCAGCCCGCCCGATTCGATTTCCATCGTCATCAGACCGGTGTCGCCAAAGCGTTCGACCGCGCTGACCTTGCCGACGTTGACGCCCGCGATGCGCACCGGCGACTTGGGATGGACGTTGAGCGCGGAGGCAAACGCCGCTTTCAGGCGAAAGCCGTGTTTGAACGGGATGTGCTTGGTGAACCCGAAGAACACGGCGATCGCCACGATCACGAGCAGTACGGCCCCGAAGCGAACCGGGTTTGCCCGCTGCAGCAGTTCGACGACCGGCACTTCCTGATGGCGGCGCCACAGGCGCACTCGGCTCACCGCTTCTTCCCCTTCTTCTTTTTCTTCGCCGTCTGCCTGGACTTGCCCTTCCCCGGGGGGGGCTTCGCCGGGGTGGGTTTCGTCAAGCCCAGCGCCTTCAGCGTCGCGCTTGAGTAGGGCGCTCCGAACAGGCTTTCGTTGCGGCTGGTCACTTCGTGGTTGTTGCCGGTGGCGCCGGGCACGTTGCCGATCACGGCTTTGCCGGGCAGGTAGGTCTCGTTGGCCGCTTCGCACTCGCCCGCCGGCTGGCCGGGACCGGAGACGTTGGGATAGGGATTGACGTGCAGATGGTCGTCATCGATGATCGCGCTGCTGTGGAACGGGTGGTCGACCGACGGGCCGTTGGCCGGGGCCGAGGAAGGGTAGCCCTCGTTGTTGGGCCCGTCCGGAGAGAGCACGACCGACGCGCGCGCCAGTGTGCCGACGCCGACGTTCTCCGACAGAAGGCTCGCGAAGTTGCGCAGCGCCAGCGTCAGGTAGTTGCACTTGGCCTGCTCAGGGGCGAGCCCGGCGAGGATCGGGGTGCCGATGCTCGCCGTCTGGGTGAGGTCTTCCAGGCCGAGGTCGACGACCGGGTTCTGGGCAAAGCCCTGCAGCGCCTGCGCCGCCGAAGCCAGGCGCGTGTTCAGCGCGGTCGCGGCACTCAGGTTGACGGCGCCGACGGTGATCGCATTGCCAAGCGGCTCCGCGGAGGTGGTCAACCCGCTCGCGCTCGGGCGCAGCAGATGCATGAACTCCGCGCTCTTGTTCACGAAAGCCGCCGTGGTGATGAACGAGTGAGTCGCTTCTTCGAGCGCCGGCGGGCCGCCGACGATCGCCTGTTCGAGCGACGGCGCGACGCTCGCGAACGCCGTGAAGAAGGTGTCCAGATCGCTGAAGCCCTCGGCGTTGGCTTCGGCCACCGGCGCGGTCTGCGACGCGGCGCGGTCGAGCGCGACGAACAGCTCGCGCAGCCCCGTCTGCGGCGAGGCGAGGTTGTGCAACACGGGGACCGCGTGATTGACCAGCGGTCGCAGCGTCGAGATCGTCTGGTTGAGTCCCAGCCCCCGCCCGGCCAGGCCGTCGCCGAAATTGTTCAGGTTCTGCTGGTTCGCGGTCCTGGTCTTTTCGTCGAACATGTTGAAGAATTCATCGATATCCACCGGTTCGCGCGTCTGGCTCACGGGGATCGTCGCGCCCGCCTTCAGCATCTTTCGCGAAGAGCCCTTTTCCAGTTCGAGATACTTCAGACCGATCGCCGAGACCGACTGCACGACCGCTTTCGTGTCCACCGGCAACGGCTCGACGCTCTTTTCGAGCTTCAGGTTTGCGATCGCCGTTACGCGCCCGGTCTTTGGGTCCTGGTGGAGCCCCAGCGTGCTGATGATCCCGACGCGCGAGCCGGCGATCCGCACCTGGTTTGCTTTCTGCAACCCCGATGCCTCCGGCAGCGCCACTTTCAGGTTGTACGTCGGCACGAACGGCAGCCCGTTGTTTGCGTTGTAGGACAAGAACACCGCCACGACCACGATCAGCGTCGTGACCGCGCCGATCAGCAGCGGGCTGGATGCCAGGGATCCACGGCGGCGATTCATGACACTCGCTCCCATGAGCACGCAGGGCAAGCTGGGCAAGGACGCAGGGAGCGTGGCGTGCTACGCACGCGTGCTGGCCGATTAGTCGATCGCATCTGATCGACAATCGGTAAGGACGCCAATCCAGCGCAGCCATGCGTGTTCATGGCGTCTCCGATGGGTCGCAGCTGAGTATTTCGTTATCGGTGAACGGCGAAGACCCGTCCGCCGCCGGCTGCGTCGCCGCGCCCGGGCAGCGGCGCAGCTGACCGGTCTTCAGACCTTCCAGCCCCTGCTGCGGGCTCGCGGGTGTGAGCTCGTTTTTCGCTCCGACCTTGAAGTCGGCGACGACCGGGTTGATGCGCGCGTAGTGGCCGTTGGCGTCGTAGTAGGCGGTCGTCTGGCCGAAGTCGCGCGCCAGGCCCTCGAGCTCGGGCGAGTAGGGCCCGAAGAACGAGGTGATTCCCACCGATTCCTTGAGCGCCGTGACACCGGCCGGGGAGCCTGTCGACAGCGTCTGTGCGAGCGCCGGCAGAGCGCGGATGGCATCGGTGAAATCGTTGTCTGGGCCGGGCCGGTTGAAAGCCGTCGCGAGGTTGCCGACCACCGGTGTCGCGTTGCTCACCAACGGATGCAGCCGTTCGAAGAACAGCGCGAGCGTCTTGGTGTTGGGCTTGGATACGTCGAACAGCTGTTTGAGCGCGCTCAGCGTTGGCGGCAGGTTCACGAACGTCCGGTTACTCTGGCGCAGGGCGACGGGCAGTTCGCGCAGCGCGGCGCCGAAGCTCGTCTGCTGGGAGCCGATCGCCTGAAACGTCTTGTCCGCGTTTTCGACCAGGTCCGTGAGCTGAACGCTGCGCGCGCCAATCGTGCTGGTGGCCTTCGCGGTTTCCACGAGGAAGCTCGTAAAGGTGGGCTGGTCGCGGACGAGCTCGGCAAAGATGTGGTCGGTGGCCGCAAACGACGGAGCGAAATATTCGGCCGACAGGCCCAGGTCCTTGCCCGTCCCCGCATACTGTTCGGCCGAGCCCTGCAGCACCTCCTGGAGCCCCTTGCGCGTCTTCGAGTTGAGCGTGTTGAACAGCTGGTCGAGGTCCACCGCTCCTTCGGTGGCGCTCGTCGGCAGCGTCGCGCCGGCGCTGAGCGTGGGACGATTATTCGGACCCGGCGTGAGCGCGACGTAGCGGTTTGCCACGCTCGCCAGCGACGGCACCCTGATCTGGGCGATGGTGCCTTCGTGTAGCGGCGCCAGCGGCGAGTCGACGTGGATCGTGACCCGCGCTTTGAAGTCGGAGGTCAAGACGATGTTCGTGATCGTCCCCACCGGCACGCCGCCGACCTGGACCTGGTCCCCCAGCACGAGCTGGTCGGCTTCGGCGAACACGAGCTGGTAGTTGTCTCCCCCTCCGCCGGCGAACACGACATAGGCGACGATCAGCACGACGATCGCGAGCGCGCCCGCGGCAATCAGCCTGGGCGTGACCGGCCGGCGCGCGCGAGCGCCCACCGGCCGGGGAGGGGGCGCAGCCGCCGGAGGGCCGGGAGGACTAGCGACCGCCACCGGTTTCCCTTCCGCCGGTGGAGGACGTGCTCGGGGTATCCGGTATCGCCGCGGCCGACGGTCGGCCCGCGACCGTGGGATCGGGGATCTCACCCAGGCGCGCGATCAGCTTGATCCACTCGTTCGGCGCGAGCGTCTGGCCCAGGGTTCCGGCGGTGTGCGCAGGGCCCGCAGCCGGCAAGGAGCTGAAGGAGATGCGGATATCCGCGCGAGCGGACGGCTCGACCAACGCGCCGCTCGCGCCCGGATAGCTCATCAAGCTCACGATTCGCCGCGGCCGCGAGGCGCCCTGCAATGTCAGGAGCTTACGCACCGTGGTGTCCGCGATCGAGCCCGGCCCCTGATGGCCTGCGATCGGAATCCCGTTGACCGCGACGATGTCCACCGCGTCGCCGCTCGAGCTCGCGAGCGCGTTGCCTTCCGCCGCCGGCGCCGAGCCGGCGCATTTCAGACCTGACACCGTGGGCTCGAGCCCCGAGACCGCCAGGAACTCGAGCGTTGCCAGCAGTCGCCTCTCGACCCGTCCGGTCTGCACGTCCGCTTTTCCACACCGACCGAGATGGATGCCCGAGGCGTGCAACACCTGCGGCTCGAGCTGGGCCTGTGACTCCAGCAGCACCTGGCCCACCGTCGGCGAGGTCGCAAGGAACGGGTTCTCGCCTTTGGCTCTGAAGATCGAGGTGTTTTCCAGCGCCACCCATCCGTCGAGGATCGGCTTGGGATCGATCAGCGGCGCGCCCACCCCGGCCGGGCGGATCTGGAAGAACATGTGCGGCTGCGCGTCCTCGGCCGCCGCGGCGGACGGGTCGGGGGCGCCGACGTGACCGAGGATCGTGCCGGCGAGGACCTGCACGCCGGCGCGCAGCGGATGCAGATAGACATCGTCGCGCCCGGCCCTGAACACCCTGACTGCGCCCGGCCGTCCCAGCCGCGGCGAGACGACCTTCCGCGCCGTAATGGCCGGCGGCACGGGCGCCGGGATGCTCGGAGCGGGTTCCAGCGAGGCGGGCGCACCCAGCGCGAAGCCCGACACGGCAGCTCCTTCGGACAGCGGCGAGCGCGGCTGCGCACCGGCCGTCGCCGGACCGCTCGGAGCCGGTTCGCTTGCTCCGCCGGGCTGCCCTATGCGGGTGCTCACCCGCGTGTGCTCATGCGGTGCAAGCACCGGATACAACGCAGCGACGCTCCCCAGCTGCGCATACACATACGTGTTGCCAAAAGCGTCGCGCAGCGAGACGAACCGCCCGAGCGAGGGCGAATCGCCGATCTGCACGATTTCGCCGTCCTGGGTCGCGATCACGGGCGCCCCCACCTGCGTGTAGATAGTCGTTCCGATAAGCGTCTCCGGCGCGCCCTGTGCCGCTCCACCGCCACCGCTCGCGGGCGCCGTCGCGAAGCCGTCGCTGAAGTGCGACTGCGCGTGGACCGGGAAGCGAGCCTCGGTCAGCCCCGTGATCGCGCCGAGCAGTTCCGGCGGGGTTCCACCGAGCAGCTGGGCGCGCAGCATCACCGAGTCGACATACGCCTCGGAGTGGTTGTAGGAGAAGACCGCCGCCCTGATGTTCTGATCGCCCCCGGCCGCCCGCAGGTAGCGGGCAGCCGCGAAGATCGCGTCGGCGGGGTTGTACGGGTCCTTGAACCCATCCCCGTTTGCGTCCACCCCATACTGTTCCCACTCGGCGGGCAGAAACTGCATCCACCCCTCCGCCCCGGCGCTCGAAACGCTCAGGTCGCGCCCGTAGTCGGTCTCCACCTCGTTGATCGCCGCCAGCACCTGCCAGGGAATCCCGTAGGCGGTTCCCGCCGCTTGATAGATCGGCAGTAGAAACGGTGGGATGCGAAAGCTTTCGATGAAGAAGCCCGGCACTCCTGCGATCGAGGATCCGAGCCCGAGTGGCAGCGGCGGGGTAAGCGTGGACGGCGCCGGCGCGGTCTGCTTGCCGTGTGCGCGCGACGAAGAGGGCCCTTCGGTCGATTCCGCTTTTTCGTTGCCTCCACCGGAGCTCCCGTTCGCGCCTCCACTCGATCCGCTCGCTCGCTTCGCGTGCGCGTGGCGGTTACCTGTGGGCGCGCCTGCCGTGCTTCCCTGCGCCTGTTGAGACTGCACCTGGGGGATCTCCGTCGTCGTGGTTTCGGAGTCCGGCGAGGTGGGTGGTGTCGGTGTTGTCGGCGAGGTCGTCGTCTGCGTCGTTTCGCTCGTGGGGGCGGTCGGCGCCGTCGACGGAGCTTCGGGCGCGGGCGTCGATGTCGTCGCGGTTTCGGTTGGGCCCTGGCTCGCAGGGGGAGCGGCGGCCGGTTCCGCCGCCAGGCTCGACACGGGCGCCAGTGCCAGTGCCAATGCGCTCGTCGCGGGAAGCAGGAGGCGGACGGGTAGGTGTAGTCGCAGAGCAGTCATCTCAGTTGCCGAGCAGGTAGTTGAGCAGCATCCCACTCGCTTCGGCCCCTTCGTCCGAGGGCGTGTAGTAGGTGGTGCCGGCGCTCGAGCCTCCCACCGGATTGGCGCTTTGCGCCGGCGCACCCGCGGCCCCTGACGTCCCACCGGGGACGCCGGTACCGGTGATTTCACCGGCGCTCGGCGCAGAGCCCGGATATTTGGCCAGCGCCTGCGCCGGCGTGGAACCGTCGAGGACCGCGAGCGTGCGCGCCATCACCAGGCTGGTGGTGGCGGGATTGGGCTTGCCGACGGCTGCGGCCTTCGCTTCCGAGCCCCCGGTGCTGAAGAGCTTGGCGCTGCATCCGGGGGCCGGGACGATCACGTAGGTCAGGCATGTCTTGCCGACCCCCTCGCCGCGCAGGAAGTGGCCGAGCGAGTCATAGCCGTTCAACGACCCCGAGCCGAGGAACACGAAATCCAGAAAGCGCTCCAAGCCACCGGTGGCGCGCAGGCTGGAGAGCAGTTCGGCGAGGCTGCCCGCGAAAGGCTTGCCGGCGCTGCCCAGCGCCTGTACGCGTTTGAGCAGCGGACGGGACGCCGCGATCGCCGGTCCGGAGGACCGTGCGGTCTTGCCGAAGGTCGTGAAGAACTTGGTCGAGCTGTCCGAGAACGCTCCCAGATGGGTGAACGCCTTGTTGAGACCCGGCGCCGCGATGCCGAGATCTTTGAAGGCCGGCGCCGTCTGTTCGGCGAAGCGCCCGAGACGTTCCATCGCCGGTCCGAGTTGCCGCAGGAAGGCGGGGAAGTCCGCCAGGTTGCGCTTGAGCGCCGCGCTGTGCTCGGCGGTTGCCTGTGACACCGTACCGGCCTGAGCGACGAAGTCGGCGACGCGGTTGCGGACCGCGGCGAACGGGGCCAGGGCCTTATCGGAGTCGACAGCGAGTTTCGCGAGCACGTGGTTCTCGCCGGCGAGGATCCCGAGAACCTTGCCCAATTCCTGCAGGGCCGGGTTGGCGCGGCGGACGACTTCGTTCAGATCGCTTCCCCGCCCGGCCAATCCCGCGCCGAGCTCGTTGATGATGATCGTCAGACGTTCGGCCTCGGGCCGCCGCGTGATGTCCTGCAACAGGTCCACGTCGACCGGGCTGTGGGTGTTGGTCACCGGCAGCAGCCGCTCGCCCGCGCCTTCCTGTCCCCGGGGGATGGTCTTCAGCGGGGGCGGCAACGGTGTGCCTTCGACCCGCGGCTGGGTGGGCAGGCAGTCGACGAACTTCTCGCCGATCAGCGCCTGGGGGCGGATCGTGCAGCTGGCATCAGCTCGAAAGTCCTGGAAACCGGGGTTTTCGATCACGATCGTGACCGCGGCCTGCGCCCGGGGCGTGGGTGCGACCGCCGTCACCTTCCCGACGTTGACACCGTCGACCTTGACGTTCTCGCCGGGAATGATGTTGCCGGCGTCGTCGAAGATCGCGTGGATGGTATAGCCGCCGCCCGAGCCGCCGGCCGAGATCGCGAGCAGCACGACCGTGATCAGCGCGATCGCACTCACGGCGCCGGCCATCCAGGTCGCCCCTCTCCTCCAGCCTCCGGTCTGCTGCGTCCTCAACCCGAACCTTCCTTGTGCAGTTCAACAGCGAGGCGGGCGACCCCACCCATACCTCGGGGCCGCCCGTCGCGCTTTCGCTCCGGTCAAGCTCATGCCCTCGAGGGCATGAGCTCGCCGCTGTCAGCTACTTCTTGGGACACGGCGCCTTGAATTCGGCAGAGGACGTTTCGCCTGTGGCGAAGGTGATTTCCGTCTTCAGCGGGAAGCCGCCCTTCGGGCACTTCTTCGGCACGGTGAAGTAGGAGATCGTCTTCTTACCCTTCTTGAACGCGGCGCCAACCTTGAGGTTGATCGATTCGGTCGATACCGGCGGCGCGCCCGGCACCGAGTCGACGATCTGGACAGTGCTCGTGAACTTCAAGCCGTAGGGAGCGCTGGCCGCGCTGTAGTTCCCCTTGGCGACGAGCAGCTGAGCCGAGATCGGCGAAGCGGCGTTGGCGTAGAACTGCAGCCCACCACCGGGAGCGAAGAACGCCTGCACAGTGGCGTTCTCTTTGACGAGTTCGCCGCCGATCGGGTCGACGACCCCCGCGCTGCCAATCGGGCTCGCCTGCGACTTCTTCGGGCAGCCGCTCGGACCGATGTTTTCAAGCGTGGCCGGAGGGCACGTGACGAACCCGGCCTGGTTGACCTTAGTACCCGCGGGCGCATAGACGGTCACTCCCGTGATCTGGGAAGGAACGCCCCCGGTCGATTCGGTGCCCTTGATCGAGGCTTTGAATTCAATGGCGGTGCCGGCGCCGAGGATGTTGCCCGTGCCGGGGAAGCCTGGGATGGGAACGGCTTTGGCGATCAGCGTGACCGTCGGGGCTGCCGACGCGACGGCCGGTAGACCCAGGACGGCAAGGCCTAGCAAGGCCAGGCAGGTGGATGCTCTGCGCATCAGATTCTCTCCTCTGTTGATGGACAGGTCCGCCTCGATCCGGGTAGCTCCGGATCCATACCGGTCCGGCGACTTGAGATCCCCGACGACCCACGCCGGGGAACAGTGGCGATTTCCAGCCCAACCTTATCCGTCTCGGCCGATGGGTTCAAGTTCGAACACGCGCGCGGGCGCCCGCTTGCAGCCAATCTCGCCCCGTAAGCCGGCCATCCAGCCAGGCCAAAAACAGCCCGCTGACAACGGAATTCTTCCCACATTCCGAACCATCAGGTTTAGCAATAGGGTTAGGATTGATCGAACACCGCGAATCATTACTCTGGCCGAGCATCAGCCGGCCGACAACTCGAGTTCCTCTCCGGCAAAGCGCACGCCGAGCGGCTCGAGAATCACCTGCCTCGGGCCCTCCTCGACACGCCCTGCGAGGAGCGCGGCGAATCCCAGCTCTGAGGCGATCTCTACGATCGTCGCGCCGGCGCCCCGCTCGCAGTAGACGGCGTAGCCCGAGCCCATATTGAATGTCGAATACGCCGCGTGCCGGCCGAGCTCCGCCTCCCCCACCAGGAAACTCAGCACCTCGGGCACCTCAGGCAGCTCATCGATGCGGTAGGTGAGCGGCTTGGCCGGGCGCATCAGCTTGAGCAGGCCGTGGCCGGTCACATGACTCAGGTAGGTGAGCGCCAGGTCGCGCTCTAGCAGCGCCGCGACGAGCGGCACATACATGACAGATGGCTCCAGCAACGCCGCTCCCAGCGTCGCTCCGCTCGGCAACACGGTCGCATAGCCATTAGTCAGGCGCCCAGCCACGAGCCTGGCCAGCGAAGCGCCATTGGCATGCAGGCCGCTCGAGGCCACCAGCACGATCTCATCGCCCGCTCCCAGCTCTCCCCCCAGGACCGGCGCGCGGCCCACCGGCACCGCACCGACCGCGGCGCCCGCCAGCTCGATATCGCGCTCGCCGAGCAAGCCCGGCAGCGACGGCGACTCCCCGCCGCCCCACGTGCAGCCCGCATCGGCGCACGCCCGGCGCCAGCCTTCCACCAGCGACGCGGCGCGCCCACCTTCTCGATACCACTCGGAGGCGCCGGTCGCGAAATAGGCGTTAACCACGAGCGGCAGCGCCCCGACGCAGCAGAGGTCGTTCAAGATCGCCGCGACCGTGTCGTAGGCGACGTCGCCGAAGCGATCGATCCCCTGCTGTTCGAGCACGTGCCGGGCGATCATCGACTTCGTGCCGAGCCCCTCGACGACGAACGCGAACGCCCGCCCGCCGAGCTCGAACACGAACGCCGGCTCGCCACGCGAGGTGTCGAGCGCATTGCCGCCTCTCGCCGCCAGCAGCGAGGACGTCGAGAGCGCCGCGGTCATCGCCAGTCGCTTGCCCGCGTCGAGCGTGTCGTAGTCCACCCCCGCGGCGCGATAGCTCGCGCGTGCGTCGTCGCTGCCTGCTCCCGCTTGCGTCATCGGCGATGATCCTACGGACCCCGGGCTTCCAACGCCGATGCCACAAGCGAGGAGAATCGATGGACTTTCAACCAAGCGAGCGCTGCGCGGAGTTCAAGGAGCGCCTCACAGCTTTCATGGATACGCACATCCATCCTGCGGAGGCCGTCTACGAGCGCCAGCTGCACGACTCCGGCGACCCCCACTTCCAGCCGCCGATCATGGAGGAGCTCAAGGGACGTGCGCGCGAGGCGGGGCTATGGAACATGTTCCTGCCCGACGCCACCCACGGGGCCGGACTCTCCAACAGCGATTACGCGCCGCTGGCAGAGATCCTCGGGCGCTCCCACATCGCTTCAGAGGCCTGCAACTGCTCGGCGCCCGACACCGGCAACATGGAGGTGCTGTTCCATTTCGCGACCGACGGACAGAAGGAGCGCTGGCTCACGCCGCTGCTCGACGGCGAGATCCGCTCTTCCTTCGCGATGACCGAGCCCGACATCGCCTCCTCCGACGCGACCAACATCGAGCTCAGCATCACTCGCGACGGCGAGGAGTATGTGCTCAACGGCCGCAAGTGGTGGACCTCCGGCGCTCTGCACCCCCACGCGCGCATCATGATCGTGATGGGCAAGACCACGACCGAGGGCTCGCGCTACAAGCAGCAGAGCATGATCCTCGTGCCGCTCGACACTCCGGGCGTGGAGATCGTGCGCGGGCTGCGGGTGTTCGGCTACCAGGATCAGGAGGGTCACGCCGAAATCGAGTTCTCAGACGCGCGCGTGCCCGCAACCAACCTGATTGGCAACGAGGGCGACGGCTTCATGATCGCCCAGGCCCGTCTCGGCCCCGGTCGCATCCACCATTGCATGCGCGCGATCGGCGCCGCCGAGCGCGCCCTGGAGGCGATGTGCGCCCGTGCCGTCTCGCGCGTCACCTTCGGTCAGCCGATCGCGATGCGCGGCAACATCCAGGACTGGATCGCGGAGTCTCGGATCGAGATCGAGATGGCGCGCCTGTTGACACTCAAGGCGGCCTGGCTGATGGACACGGTCGGCAACCGCCACGCGCGCATGGAGATCGCCGCGATCAAGGTTGCCGCTCCAAACATCGCCCTGAAGGTAATCGACCGCGCGATTCAGGTTCATGGCGGCGGCGGCGTCTCGGATGACACGACGCTCGCGTGGGCCTACGCCCACCTGCGCACGCTGCGCCTCGCCGACGGGCCCGACGAGGTTCACAAGCTGTCGATCGCCCGCCGCGAGCTGATGCCATACGTGCCACGCGAGGAGTAGGGCTCGACGGGCCGATCAAGAAGCACTACCCGCCCAACGCTGCCCCGTCCGGTGCTGCCACGCCCAGCGCTCTCGTAAGGCTCTCAGCCACCCGGCTCGCCCGGCGCCACCAGCCGGACGAGCACCTCGACGACCCGCGGATCGAACTGCGCCCCGGCGTTGTCGTGCAGCTCGGCGATCGCGGCCGCGAGCGGCATAGCGCGCCGGTAGGAGCGGGTGGTCGTCATCGCGTTGAACGCGTCACAGGCCGAGACGATCCTCGCTTCGAGCGGGATATCCGTGCCGCGCAGCCCATCCGGGTAGCCGCCCCCGTCCCAGCGCTCGTGGTGAGAGCGCACGATCTCACCGACCTCGCGCATGAAGCCGCCGACCCGTTCGAGCATTTTCTGGCCTTCGAGCGTGTGGGTCTTGATGATCGCCCACTCACGCTCGTCGAGCTTGCCGGGCTTGTTGACGATCTCCTTCGGCACGGCGATCTTGCCGACGTCGTGCAGCAGCGCCGCGAACTCCACGTTGCGCCGCTCCTCGGCGTCCAGCCCCAACTCCTCGGCGACGTCGAGCGCCAGGCGCACGACGCCCTTGCAGTGCTCGCCCGTATAGGCATCGTCGGCCTCCACGACATCGCCCAGGACGAGCGCCGTGCCACGATAGGCGTCGTTGAGCTCGACCAGCTGCTCCAAGCGAGCGTGGCGCTCCTGGGAGAACCACCTCAGAACGGCGAACAGCGGTGCGATCAGCAGCACGGCCCAGCGATGCGTGACCGCCGTGAGCGCGATCGCGAGACCCAGCGGCGCAAGCGCCAAGTCGATCAGGTAAACCTGACGCACCTCCTCGGCCAGCTCGCGCAGCGTGAGGCCGTCGCGCAGGCGCTCGCGCGCCGCGTTGGCGGTGAAGTCGCACGCGAACTGAGCGCCCAGCGCCAGCAGCAGGATGGGCCAGCGGCCGTCGGGATGATGATCGCGCGCAAGCAGCAGGACGAGCGCCGGCCCGAGAGCAAACCAGGTGTTGCCCGGCACGGTCAGCATGCGACTGGCGGGCACGCGCCCCCTGAGGATCGCCGGCGCCATGCCAAGTGCAAGCGCCAGCGCCACCAGCAGCGGCACGAACGCTGTCGGCAAGGCGAACAGCATCGGCACGAACACCGCCTGGGTCGGGACGGTGAAGCCCGCGCCGATGTCGAAGCGCACGTGACCGGCAACCGCCACGCTCACCACATACAGCGCCACCAGCGGCAGCGACAGGCCACGGTCCTGACCGCCCAGCAACGCGAGCGCAACAGCCGCAGCGAGAAAGCCGGCGCCCACGAGCGTCTCGCCGCGACGCTCGGCGGCGACCATACGTTGGGTCCGGCCGGCGAACGAAGCGCGCACGCGCTCGGATTCGATGAGAGCGTGAGCAGACATAACCTCCTACGCATATCGTCATCCGCATGCCTCGGCTACACCCACGAACGGCGATCGCAGTCGATCTCCTCATTACAGCGAGATAAATTTCTGCTATCGGAATTACTGAGGGGTGAAAGCGCCGATCGCTACAACGATCGTCCAAAGCCCTTCCCTAAAGGTGCTTCGTGCTGCATGCTGGCGTCCGTCGGATAACCAAACTGAAAAAGGCAAACCCGTCGTGAGGCGGGGACGCAAAGCCAGAGGTCTCGAACGCGAGATAGCTCGGCCGCCAGCGCGAACACCACGCACGGAGGCCTATTGTGTTCTCAAACCCGTTTCGAGTCCAAATCGCGAGAACGCCACGCCGCCCATTGGCGCTCGCTGGAAGCCTGATCGCTTGCCTCGTCGTCGCCGCGCTGCCCATCACGGCGGCACAGGCGGCTGCCACGAGCACGACGCCGCAGCCGCCGACGTCGAAGACGTCTACGAGCGCCGCGCCAGACGCTCCCGCGACGAGCAGCACGCCACAGACCGCTCCCGCCACGAGCACGGCGTCGAAGGCGCCCGCTGCCCCGAGCTCCGCGCAGCAAGCGTCGTCTTCTACGAGCACATCGAGTACCTCCACCTGTCCCGCCTCGGCGCAGAGCCGGCCGTTCCTGAAATGGGGTGACTCGAACTCCTACCAGCTCCTCGCGGGCGGCGATTTCGAGGGCTCGCTGTCCGGCTGGACGCTTTCGCGCGGCGCGGCGCAGGCAGTGGGTAGCGAGACATATGGCGTAACCGGAACGGTGGGCAACTACTCGCTTGCACTGCCGACCTCCGGCGCCGCCGCACAGTCGCCGTTCACGTGTGTGAGCGCGAGCGACCCGACATTCAGGTTCTTCGTGCGCGGCGAAGGCGTACCGTCGAGCATCAGCGTCGCCGTGGTCTATCCAACCCCATTCGGTCTGATCGCGGTGACCGTGGGCACGGTGGCGCCGAGCGGCGCCTGGCAGCCCTCCGCCGCGATGCCCACCGGCGCGGCCATCGCCGGCGCGCTTTCCTCCAACGGCACCGCGCAGATGGCGCTGCGTTTCACTGCGCTCAGCGGGTCATCGCGAATCGACGACGTGTTCGTCGACCCGCGCATGAGATAGGGCTTAAGAGGGAAATAACAGAGCCCCACCACCACGGCCGGCGTGGATGCCATCCGGAGAGGATGGACAGGGAGGCATAGGGCCGGCGGGAGTGAGCGCCCGCCGGCCCATCGCCCCCGGCCCATCGCCCCCGGCCCGGCGGCTTGCGGCCCGGCTGCCTTCGGCCCTACGCTCAGCTCAGCGCCGGGGTCCCCGGTGCCGGGGGTGCGCCGGCAACGCAATCGAATGCTCGAATAGGACTACTAGCGCCCCAGCACGCGCACGAGCTCGCGCACCTGCCCGCGCAGGCCGCCGAGATGCTCGCGCACCTCTGCGATCCCAGCCCGCAGCTCCGCGTCTCCAACTTCGACCGGCAGCATCGAGTCCTGCAGGGTTGCGAGCTCACCGTCCGCCTTCTCAACCGCTTCGATCGCGCTGTCGAGGAAGCCCTTCGCCCCGCCCGACGGAGCGCCGGGAGTCCGCGGCTCGAAGGTCCTACCCGGCAGGTTGGAGCGTTCAGCGAACGCGCAGTACACGCGCTGAGCCCGTCCATAGGCCGTGCGCACCGGGCGGAACAGCCCCTCTTCGAGCCGCTCGCCGGCGTGTTCGTCCAAGTGCTCATACGCCTCCCCCAGCGAGGCCAGCGCGAAGGCGAGCTCGTCGATCGCCCCGCCGACGGAGTCGAGCAGCTGCTGCCTTCCTGCGAGAGTCGTGTACGCCATTGGTAGTCAGGGTAGAGCCTTGAACACTTCGAGAGGCTCCTTGAATGTTTGGCTTCAGCTCGCGAGCAAGGACTCGAGCTTGTCGAGCTGACTGGTCCAACCGGCCTGAGCCATCGGGATTAGCTCCTCGGCGCAGATCATGCGGGATGTGATGACGAGCTTCGTGCGGTCCGCCCCGAGGTCGACGAGCTCGACTGTTGTCTCGCCCGACTCGATCATCGGGTTGTCGGTGGTCTCCTGCGCGAACGACAGCCGCTCGGGTGGCTCGACGACTCCGAAGTACCCGTTGTTTATGTACTCGACCCCGTCGGGCCCGACCATCGTCATCCGGCAGACGCCGCCGGTGCGCAGGTCGAACTCGATTTTCTCGCGGGGCGTCGTGAAGTGCTCCGGCCCCCACCACTTGGCCACCTCGTCTGGATCGGTCCACACCCACCACACCAGCTCGCGCGGCGCGTCGAGCTCGCGTTCGAACGCGATCGTGCGCTCGGCCATCTCGTACTGCTCACTCGTCGTCATCGTCATCATCCACCTTTCCTTGTATGTCCTTGAGGTGTCGCTCGAGGCGATCCAAACGTCCGTCCCAGATCTGGCGGTATCGCTCCAGCCAGTCGTCCACGTCGCGCAGCGGCGCGCTTTCGAGCCGCGACGGACGTAGTTGCGCCGTGCGTCCGCGCGTGATCAGCCCTGCCTGCTCGAGCACCTTCAGGTGCTTGGACACGGCCTGCACGCTGACCGGAAACGGCTCCGCCAACTCGTTGACGGTGACCTCGCCGTCCTGTGCCAAACGCGCGAGGATCGCGCGACGCGTGGGGTCTGCGAGCGCCGCAAACGTGATGCTGAGTTCGTCCGTCTGCATCTTGTTCATCCGAGTAGTTTAGCAACTATCTCGTTGAATAGGAAGGCTGCTCGAGGGCGTAGGCGAGACAGCGGATGCGCGCGCACGCCCAACAAGCAGTTAGCCTGCCACGTGCAGATGGGGAGCAGCCTGGCCGGATACCACTACGACTACGACGACTGCTTCGTAGCCCCGCGCGCCGCGGCCGACGACCGCAACCCCGAGCAGTGGGCTCGCGCTGTCTTCGAGGGAGAGGCAGCGATCGTGCGAGCGGATTGAGATCGACGAACACGCGCAGTGCACCGCGGAGCCTGCCATTCCTGTAATGCGGGTGCGCGCTTAGCAATCATTGGTTCCAGGCCACCGTCTGATGGGCCAAGCCCGCTCGCACCGACGAATGCGGCGGTCCCGGCCTCAAGTCGGACCGGCGGCGGCCTGCGCGGCATGTAGCGCGGCGATCGTGTCGTGGGCCGCAAAGCTGCCTGTAGGCAGCGGGTCCAGATCGACCTGACGGTGACTCACAATGAGGTCATAGGCGGAGACCGCATCAAGGGTCCGCACCGTAGCGGTCACTTGGACGGAGAGTCCGGCTGATCCGAGCGCCTTGTGCACGGGCTTCATAAGTTCCTCGACTGCCTTGTCGGCGTCGATGTCGACTCCCCGCCTGCGAAGGAGGTTCTGATCCACGATGAAGTAGATCGTCACGCCCGCTGCCCGCTCAGTCGAGCTCCAGACGCCAAGCAGTGCATCGGCGAGAAACCCGGCCTGTGAGGTCTTCCCCATGCTTTTGGCGAGCTTCTCACGGAGCGGGGCCAGCACGTGCCGCTCGAGCTCGTCCGGGAAAGCGTGGCGGCCGACGCGACGCATCAGCCAGTGCGAGAGCAGGATGCGTGAGGCCGGATCGAGGGGCGTGGAGAGCGTCTTGACCTCCCCATGGGCGAGCGCAGCCTTCGCAACCGGAAAGCAGATCGCGCAATCGACGGCGGGAAACTCGATATTGAGGCCGTCGGCACTGGGCAGCGAGAACAGCGTCCCACGACGTCCATTCAAAGCCTCGTTCCACTCCTGCTCGGAAAGCGCCACCACCGGCATGACCTGCAGGTGTTCGACCTGCTCGAGGCCCCTCACAACGTCGCACGTCTGGGTGACGATTACGGTCCAGCCCGACGCAATCTCAAGGGGGGCAGGCGCCCACACGCCGGCACCATCGACCGGTTCGAGCTCATCCGCGCCCTCGAGCAAACTGCTCTCCGGCGCCTCGAGGGTGACGGCGACTGGTGTCGCAAGCAGATCACCCTGCCAGAGCGAGCCCGCGATCTCCTCGGCGCGTTGACGCCCTTGCTCGTCGAGGCGGCTCACGCCGCGACGCCGCTACGAGCCCTGAGCAAACGACCGCCCCATCGGGGGAGCCCTGCGTCCCGCAAGACGAACGCGTCTTGAGCCTCACGCCGACCTAGGGCTGCCACCTCAGGCGAGAGCACCCCCCAGGGAGCCGAGGAGCGCAGATCATGCTGACCGGCGGGCACGAAACGCTCGCGCTCCATCCCGATGACCCGAGCGTCCCGGCTAGAGCCCATCGCATCAGCAGGACCCGTACCAGGCTCGCCGAGCACCGACACCACATCGACGACGGCATATCGGGCGTGGCCCCCCGGGGTCTTGCGGCTGGGGACGAGTCGTCCAGAGGCACGGTAATGGCGGATAGTGCTGTCCGCCAAGCTGTACATCCGCGCGATTTCGGAAGTAGTCAGGAACTTTGCCATCGCTAGGAACCCTACTCTCAGCCTATCTTCTGTCAACGGTTTCCACGGATTTATCGGTTCCCACGATTTTAGACTTTAGACACTAAGACCTCACAGTGGAGACGGCGGGAATCGAACCCGCGTCCGCGATCGCGTGGGAATGGCTTCTACGAGCGTAGCCGGCGCTCTGATCTCGTCCCTCGCTCGCCTCGCCGGCGGGGTTGTGAGGGACCAGCCTCCTTAGATGTTCCCGGCTCGGCGAAGGCGGACCTTGCCGGGTGAGCCTGCTTTCTGATCCCGGCCTTCCCCGCCGCAGGCAAGCGGGGCCCGAGACCTCACTCGCCTAGTGTTTGCTAGGCAGCGAGGGCGTACTCGTGAGAGTCCGCACTTATGGTTTCCCCGGGTGTTTTACGAGGCCGCCCGGGACCTCGACTCGCCACCACCCTCACGAGCCGACCGCGTCGAAGCCTGTCGTCCCCGAGAGTGTTCGCTACTGCCCAGTGTAGCCGAGGCCGGCTCGACGTTCTCACGCGCGCGTGTGGGAAGTCTTTCGAGCGACGATGTGGGACTCGGCCCTGCGAGCGGCGATGTAGCCGTTCGCGCGCGCCAACGAAGCCGGCGCCTGGCGGAGAACGAAAGCGACGCGGTTCCGGGCCGCTTGAGGAACCTGCTCGGTCCGGCCCGAAGGCCTTCCTTTGCGGGTGGCGCGGCCTCACACCTCAGTGGCCTCGCTCTTTGCGGCTCGGTTCCGCGTCTGGATTCAAAGTAGCTCCGGCCTCGAGCGATTGCAACCTCCCGAGAGACAACTCCCCGCACGTTCCGAAAAAAAACGCGGACTACCTCGACGGGCAGGCGGCCCTCGCGAGCGCGCTGCCGGTGGTGCCGTCGGCGTAGGTGAATTCGGCCGCGAACGGGAAGCCGCCCGCCGGACAGGCGGAGGGCACGAGCAGCGTGTTCGCGTGGCGCGCCGCGCGCCCATGTGCGCCGATCGTGAGCGTGAAGGTGACGATCGAGGCGTCGGGCTCGAAGCGCAGCGTGGGGATCGGGGGAATCGACAACACGAGCTCTTCGCCATAGGGCGCCGCGACGAACAGCACAGCTCCAGTGAACACCAGACGCTCGTCGAACGGCGAGTATCCCTGCCCGAGGATGTCCAGCACCTGCCGGCCGCCCTGCAGCGGACCGAGGAAGGCGCTCAGGGAGATTTCCTCGGGGAGGTTCACGGTCCCGACGTGCGTTTCGATCAGCGCACGCCCGTGGCCGATCTGCGCCTGCGCCGGGCAGGCGTCCGGGCCACGCAAGCGCAGGCGCGAGGCCGAGCAGCTGCGCAGGTCGGGGATGTCGAGGTCGAGGCCGGCGGGCAGCCGCACGGCCGTCCGCAACACGGGAGGAGGCACGCCGAACACGCCGATCGTGCTCGTCGTGTAGCGGATCGTCAAGGTCAAAGACGCCTTGGCGCGCAACCGGTCGGGGGAGATCGACGGCGTGATCGTGGCATACGTCTGCGCCGGTGTCGACGTCGGCGCTTGCGCATGCGCCGGCACGGCCGCGGTCGCACCCATGATCAGGGCCAAAAGCACGCCACGAAGAACTCCGGCGACCGGCGGAATGCGCGCGGGAGGTTTGTTCATCACGATGAGGACAGGATATGACCCGCCATGATTTTGGGGGCCATCAAGCCCCGCCTCCACCAGCACCGCGGTATGGCCGCGGGAGCAGGCTTAGACAACGCTTAAGGGTGCTGCCACAATGGATGTATGGATAGCGGCGACCTTTCTCTGCCGCCCCCGCGGGCGGTAACACCGCCGGCCTTGCCCGGGACCCCGCTCATGTCGCCGGCCGTACCGACGGCGCACCCGGGCGAGAACCCGTTCGGCGAACCGGGCCGGGCGCGCACGAGCGGGCCGGCTCGCTCCCTGCGCAAGCGGATCGGCAGCGCGTTCGCCGGCCTGCTCGCGCTACTGGCGAAGTTCGGCGCGGCGATCAAGGCGCTGTTTGTCGCGCTGCCAAACTTCAAGCTGCTGACCACGGCGGGCACCGCGCTGGTGTCGGTCGCCGCGTACTCCCTGTTCTGGGGGTGGACGTTCGCGGCGGGGTTCGTCGTGCTGCTGTTCATCCACGAGATGGGCCACGTGATCGCGCTGCGCCGCGAGGGGATCAAGGCGAGCGCGCCGATGTTCATTCCGTTTCTCGGTGCGCTGATCACGGCGAAGTCGCTCGGCGAGAACGCGCTCGCGGAGGCGCGCGTGGGGCTCGCCGGACCGATCCTCGGCAGCCTCGCGGCGGCGGCCGTGGCGGTGGTTGGCGCGCTGACCGGCAGCTCGCTGCTGCTCGCGCTGGCGTACGTGGGGTTCCTGATCAACCTGTTCAACCTGCTGCCGGTGGTGCCGCTCGACGGCGGGCGCGCGATGGCGGCGATGGCCCCGTGGATGTGGTTCGTCGGGTTCGGTGGGCTGATCGCGATGGTGTTCGTGTTCCCCAACCCGATCCTGCTGATCATCGTGCTGTTCGGCGGTATGGAGACGTGGCGCCGCTGGCGGCAGCGCAAAACGCGCTCGCTCGAGCAGGCCGCCTACTACCGCGTGGCGCCCCGCCACCGGCTGATCGTCGGCGCGGTCTACATCGGGCTGATCGCGGCGCTCGCGTTCGGGATGTATGAGACGCACATCCTCTTCAGTGAAGGCCACGACTTCACCCGAATCTGATTCAACTCGTCGGCGCGGTCGAGGGGCAAGCGAGGCCAGGACGACCCACCCTGACGGGCACAGGCAGTTCACGTAGCGTGCTACGCACGCGTGCTGGCCGATTAGTCGATCGCATCGATCGACAATCGGTAAGGACGCCCCCTTCGCGCTGGCCGAAGCGGGGATGCGAGCCGACGAAGGCGAGTGTCTCCCGGCTTCGGTCAGCGGCCGTCCCGACGGGCTTCGCGGACGCCGCGTTCGATGTCGCGCCGCGTGTCCTTCTCGCGCAGCGACTGGCGCTTGTCGTAGAGGTCCTTGCCGCGCGCGAGCGCGATCTCGACCTTGGCGTGGGCGCCGGAGAAGTAGATGCGGGTGGGCACGAGCGTCAGCCCGCGCTCGGACGCGCGCGCAGCAATGCGGTCGAGCTCGCGCCGGTGCAGCAGCAGCTTGCGCACGCGCTCGGGGTCGTGGTTCTCGCGCGAGGCGGGCGCGTAGGGAGGGATGTGGATCGAGTGCAGGAACAGCTCGCCGTCGCCGACGGCGGCGTAGCCGTCCTTCAGCTGGGCGCCGGACTCGCGCAGCGCCTTGACCTCGGTGCCCTCGAGCACGATGCCGCACTCGAGCCGCTCGATCAGCTCGTAGCGATGGGAGGCGTAGCGGTTCGACGCGACGTCACCCGCGCCGATCTTGCGCTTGCCCTTGCCCTTGGCCATCGACCGAGCCTAGTGCGTCGCGCGCGAAGGGAGCTGTTGACTTGGATGGGGCTCCGCCCTGTCGGGCTCCGCTGGAGGGGGTTCGCAGTGACCGTTACGGCGCGGGCACGAGATCCACGCGGCCGCGGATCGTGTCCACGCGCGCGACGCGCACTTCGATCGGATCGCCGAGGCGCAACGTCGCGCCTGTGCGCTCACCGCGGAGGACCGTGTTTTGCTCGTTGAGCTCCCACCACTCGCGACCTTCGGGGCCCGACATGCTCCGTACGGGCAGCATGCCCTCGTAGACGGGCAGCGCGGCGTGGAGCTCGGCTGCGCATTCCCCAGACGCCGCCTCCCCAGACACCGCCTCCCCAGACACCGCCTCCCCAGACGCGCTCCCTCCCGCACCGGGCGCGCGCCCGCCGAGGTCGGGGCCGAACGCGACGAACGCACCGGCGGAGATCAGCCCGACGACCTCGCCGCGAAACGTCTGCTCCCAGCCGGCCTCGTACAACCCCTGCTCCAGCGCGAAGCAGCGGGCCACGTCGTCGGCGTCGCGCTCGACGGTCATCGCGAAGCGCTCACGGTCGGAGGTCCACACCCCCAGCTCGGCGAGCTCACCGGCGCGGTGGGCGTGCTCACGGCCACCGACGGCGGACAGCAGCGCGCGGTGACAGACGAGGTCCGGGTAGCGGCGGATCGGCGAGGTGAAGTGGCAGTAGTGAGTGGAGCCCAGACCGGCGTGGCCGACGTTGCGAGGCGAGTAGTAGGCCTGCTGGAGCGTGCGCAGCACGAGCGAGGTCAGCGCCGCCCGCCCGCCGGAGGGCCCGATCGACAGATCGCCTGAGCTCGCTTTCGCGGCGCGCGCGCGGATGTGGCGCTCGACGCGACGGGAGATCTCCCCCATCAGCTCGGCCGCCTGTGACGGCGACATGTTCTCGGGCACGGGTGGCGTCGGAACTTCGAGTGTCGCCAGCTGCTCGACCAGGCGTGCGACGCGCTCGGGCGCGGGGCGCTCGTGCACGCGATACAGGCACGGCGTGGAACGCTCTGAGAGGAACCGCGCGACGGCTTCGTTAGCGGCGATCATCAGCTGCTCGATCAGGCGGTGGGACTCGGTCTGCGTGCGCATCAGCACCTCGCTGACGTGTCCGTCTGCGTCGAGCACGAACTCCGGCTCAGCCGCGTCGAGCGTGAGCGCGCCCCCGTGCGCGAGCCGGGCCTCGCCAAGCGCCGTGGCGACCGCGCGCGCGGCCTGCAGCGGCGCGGCCCACGGTTCGGCGGCGCGGTCGCGACCGGCGAAGATCGCATCGACGCGCTCGTAGCTCAGGCGCTCGTCGGAGCGGATCAGCGAACGATGAAACGCCGCCTTGACAACCGTCGCGCCGTGCAGCTCCAGCTCGACGGTGACCGCCGGGCGGTCGGCGCCGGGCACGAGCGAGCAGGCATCGTTGGACAGCGCCTCGGGCAGCATCGGCTCGACCGCGCCCGGCACGTACACGCTCGTGCCACGCGCGCGCGCCTGCGCATCGACGAGCGAGTCGGTGCCCACGTGCGCGGCGACATCGGCGATGTGCACCCACACGCGCGTACCGCCGTCCTCCATGGGCTCGGCGGAGATCGCGTCGTCGAAGTCGCGTGCGGAGGCCGGGTCGATCGTGAACGTCGCAAGCTCGCGCAGGTCGCGCCTGCGCCCGTCGGCGACTTCGGCGCGCGCGCGCTCGCGGACGCGGTCACGGGCTGTACGCGCCTCGCGCTCGACGGCATGATCGAACACGCGAGCCAGTCCGCGATCGAGCATCAGCGCCTCGATCGCGTCGCGCGCGACATCCGGGCGGCCGAGCACGCGCGCGATGCTCGCCCGCGCGCCGCCACCCCGCCCCGCGACCTGCACGAGCACCAGATCGCCGCTTCGCGCCGTCCCGCCGGCTGGGTCGGCCACGCGGTTGGAGGAGAGCGCGATCCGTCGAGGGCCGCGAGACCCACGCCGGTCGCCGTCTGTGCGCGGCGCGGGAAAGTGCGGCTCCGCAGCCCAGAACTTGCCCCGTTTCTCGATCACCGCCACCATCGAGCCGGCGGACGTCGGGCTGCTCACTAGTGTCTCGATTCAAAAATTCGGTCAGTGTTTTCCGGATGGATGGGCGTGATCTGACGTTCGACGGTATCGGGCGGTGTGCCGGTAGCGCATGGGCCGATGGCGGCGGACGTCAGGCGCGTCCAGACGCCGGGAAACGCCACCGAATTTTTGAATCGGGACACTAGACTTTCGCGGCGAGCGTGGCGAGCGCGACGGACAGGCCGTGTTCGGTGTCGACGCCGTGAGGGACGAGCACTTCGGGGATGACTCCCGCGCCCTGCTTGACGCCGCCGCCGCCGAGGTTGCGCCCGTCGGGGGTGAAGTACTCGCCGACGGTGATGTCGAGCGCGCCACCGTTGGAGAGCGGCGCCTCCTCTTGGAAGACACCCTTGCCGAACGTGTGGGTGCCGACGACCGTCGCGCGATGGTGGTCTTGCAACGCGGCGGTAACGATCTCAGAGGCGGAGGCGGTGTTCGAGTCGACGAGCACGACGAGCGGGATCGACGGGGAGATCGCATCGCCCGCGGCGGTGAGGACGTTCGTCGGCTGCGCGCGCCCGCGGGTCGTGACGATCGCGCCTTTGGGAATGAAGATGGATGCGATCAAACGCGCCTCCTCGACGAGGCCGCCGCCATTGGCGCGCAGGTCGAGCACGAGCCCGCGTGCGTGGGCGGCGTGCAGCTCGCGTTCGACGGCCGTGCGCACTTCGCCGTGCGCGCCGGGGCTGAACGTTGCGAGCGCGACGACGCCGAGCTTGACGCCGTGAACGATGCGCGTCTCGGAGGCGACGACGGGCTCGGAGACGACCGCGCGGGTGATCGTGAGCGTGCGCGTGAGCGTGTGGCCTGAGCGATGCTCGCGTACGCGCAGCGTGACGTCGGTGCCGGGCAGTCCCTTGATCAGCGCGGTCGCCGCTTCGGCGGAGAGCCCGGCGAGCCTGTGTCCGCCCGCGCCTTCGATCAGATCGCCCGCCCGCAGGTTGGCACGTGCCGCCGGGGAAGAGTCGAACACGCGCGCGATCAGCAGCCCGCGCGGATCGGGGCCGACGACGACGCCGATCCCCGTGAAGCTCGGCGGCGCCTCGAATTCGTGGAATTCGTGTGGCGAGAGGTAGTGCGAGAAGCGGTCGCCGAGGCTCGCGACGATGCCCGAGATCGACGCGCCGGACAGCCGGCTCTTGGAGATCGGCCGGTAGTATTCGCTCGCGACCCGGTCGATCGCTTCGTCGACGACAAGCGTCGAGTGATTGGCGACGAAGGCGCTGCGCGCGAACCCGGGCAGGTCCTGCGGATGCCCGCCGAGCCAGATGCCGAGCACAAGCAGAATCGGAAGCAGCGCCGCAAGCACGGCAACCAGCGGCGGGCGTTTCGACGGAGACATAACGAGGCAAGCCTAGTTGAGGAACCCAGCCTCTGAGACGGTCGTGGATCAAGCGTGGCCAGGACGCAGGAAGCGTGGCGTGCGACGCACGCGAGCGACCGAGGACGCCGCCACGCGCCGTGTCCACGGCCGTCTCAGACCCGCAAGAAGCGCCGCAGCGACAGCCCCGATCCGGCGGCGGAGACGGCGATCGCGCAGGCCATCAGGATCGCGACGAGCAGCGGGAAGGCGATCATGTCGGGCTGGGAGATCAGCTTGACGGTGTTCGTGAGCGGATCGACGAGTGTGATCTTGGCAAGTGCGAGCAGGCCGATCGCGGCGGCGCCGCCGAGCGCACCGAGGAACAGCCCCTCGAGCACGAACGGCCAGCGGATGAACCAGTCGGTCGCGCCGACCAGCTTCATCACCTCGACCTCGCGCCGGCGCGAGAACAGGGACAGGCGGATCGTGTTTGAGATCAGCAGGATCGAGGCGAACACGAGCAGGCCGGCGAGCAGCGCCATCGTGATCTTGACGATGCGCGTAGCGGAGAGGATCTGGTCGGTCTGGGCCTGACGGTTCTGCACGGCCGCGATCGCCGGGTCGGTCACGAGACGCGCGGGCGAAGGGCTCGACTGGTCGAGCTCTGCGCGGATCGCTGCGGAGTCGGAGGGGTTCTGGGGCGTGATCCGGAAGATGTCCGGCAGCGGGTTATAGCCGATCAGCTGGAAGGCCTGGGGGTTGAGCTTGCGCTCCTGTTCGTAGCCCGTCTGCTTGGAGACGAACTGGACGCTCTTGACGTGCGGTGCGCGCACGAGCTCGGAGCGCACGCGCGCGACTTCGGCGGCGCTCGCGCCGGTCGTCAGGTCGACGTCGACGAGCACGCGCCCGCGCACGTCGTCAGCCGCCCCGTTGGTCGCCTCGACGACGGGGATGAACACGCCGATCACAAGTGTCGTGACGAGCACGGAGGCGAGCGCGGCGAAGGACGGCACAGCGTTGCGCCGCATCGATCTCACGGCCTCTTTGAGGAAAAACCCAGGCTTCATGTCGTTTCGTATTTCAAGCGCGCACCGAGCTCGTCGGTGCTCTCTTCGCGCGCGCCGTACAGGCCGGAGGCCTCGTCGCGCACGATCCGCCCGCGGCGCAGCTCGATCACGCGGCGGCGCATGCGGTCGACCATCGCGTTGTCGTGCGAGGCGACGATCAGCGTGGTGCCGGCGCGGTTGATGCGGTAGAGCAGCTGCATGATCCCGATCGAGGTGTCGGGGTCGAGGTTGCCGGTGGGCTCGTCGGCGAGCAAGAGCGGCGGGTGGCCCGCGAACGCGCGGGCGACGGCGACGCGCTGCTGCTCGCCGCCGGAGAGCTGGTGGGGGTAGTTGTGGAGCTTCGTGGAGAGGCCGGTGAGGCGCAATATGTCGGGCAGCTGGGTGCGGATCTGCTTGCGCGATGCGCCGGTGACCTGCAGGGCGTAGGCGATGTTGTCGTAGACGGTGCGGGTCGGCAGCAGCTTGAAGTCCTGGAAGACGACGCCGACGTTGCGGCGGTAGTAGGGGACCTTCTTGCGCTCGATCTCGGCCAGGGCGCGCCCGGCGACGAGGATCCTGCCTTCGGTCGGCTCGAGCTCCTTGATCAGCAGGCGCATGATCGTCGACTTGCCCGAGCCGGTGGCACCGACGAGGAAGACCATCTCCTGGCGGCCGATCGCGAAGGTCGCGCGCTCGAGCCCGACACCGCCGGGGCCGTAGAGCTTGGAGACCCCGCGAAACTCGACGACCGTATCGCACGCGGGCGCGGCGGGACGGGATGCCTGCGCGGGCGCGACGGGACGGGATGCCTGCGCGGGCGCGGCGGGACGCGGAGCCTGCGCGGGCGCGACGGGACGCGGAGCCTGCGCGGGCGCGACGGGACGGGATGCCTGCGCGGGCGCGACGCCGTGCACAGCGCGAACGGGCGGGGCGACGGCGCGAGCTCGCCGGGCGATCGTCTCAGTCGGTGACATCGGCCGGGGACGCTAGCGGCACCCTGGCTCTCGGGGCGGGAAATTGCCTGCATGCAAGGGGATTTGCAGTCCGCCACCGCGTTGCCATGGCCCGCACGCGTCGGTCTCGCCCCGCGCCGCTGGCTATCGTGAGCGCCAATGGCGAGCATTGAGACGACCACGATCCCCGCGAACGGCCTGCCGGTGCACCGGATAGGGCTCCCCGGCACGCACGCGCTGACCGCGCTGGTCGCGTTCGACGCGGGCGCCAGGAACGAGCGGCAAGAGGAGAACGGGATGGCTCATTTTCTCGAGCATCTCGTGTTCAAGGGCGGTGAGAAGTACCCGCACTACCGCGACGTGAACGAGACGGCCGAGCGGCTGGGGGGCGTGCTGAACGCGTACACGAGCCACGACCTGGTGGCCTTCCACATCACGGTCCGCGCGGAGTCCGCGCCACAGGCGATCGATCTGCTGAGCGACTTCGTGGGGCGCCCGCACCTCGACGCGGAGGAGCTCGACCGCGAGCGGGGCGTGGTGATCCAGGAGATCAACCGCGCCTACGACCAGCCCTCGACGGTCGCGGAGTACCTGATCGACAAGGCGGCGTTCGGCGAGCACCCGCTGGGCCGCACGGTGCTAGGCCCAGAGGAGAACTTGAGGAGCTTCACGCGCGAGGGGATCGTCGCGTTCCGCGAACGTCGCTGGGCGGGTGCACGCGGGGGCGCGTTCCTGGTCGGCAACCTCGACCACCTGCCGGACGAGCAGGAGCTGAACGAGCGCTTCGCCCGCTTCCCCGCGCTGTCCGCCCCCGACCCGTACGTGCCGGCGCCGGAGTTCGCGCCGGAGACGCTGGTCGAGCAGCGCGACACGAACCAGTCGCACCTGCGCATGATCTACCGCCCCGAGATCACGGTGAAGGACGTGCGCGAACGGGCGGCGCTATCGATCTACTCGACCCTCTTGGGCGGCTCGATGGGCTCGCGGCTGTTCGACGAGATCCGCGAGAAACGGGGGCTGTGCTATTCGGTCTATGCGGTCGACCACGCGTTCGCCGACGTGCCGATCCTGCAGCTGGGCTCGGGCCTCGAGTCCGGCAAGTGCGTGGAGGCGTACACGCGCATGCGCGAGATCGTCGGCGAGCTGCGCGACGACGGCCCGACCGAGGAGGAGGTCCAGCGCGCCCGCGCCTACGCCGCCGGCCGCCGCGTGCTCGCCTTCGAGAACACGAACGCGGTAGCCCGCTACGCCGCCAACCAGAGCATCGTCTTCGACGAGGACATCGACCCGGACGCGGCGATCTCAGCCCTCGACGCGGTCACCTACGACGAGGTCCGCGAGGTCGCCAAAGGCGTGGCCGACAACCTGGCCATAGCCTGCGTAGGCCCCCACACGGCAGACGAGTTCTAGCCGGACTCGTCTCGTGTCGTGCCTGTCGGCGGCCACAGGGGCGGGGGCTCCCCCTGGGAGATACGGCCGCCCCACAGCGCGGCCAGCTTCTCCACACGCTCATCATCTCCGACCATCTCGCGGATCCAACGGATCGCCTCATCGACGTCAAACGAGCGCGCCTCGACCATCGCTTCGATATCGACCCAGTCACGAGGGCGGGCGGACATCGCCTTGAAGACCGTCAGACCCGTGCAGTCCAGGACCGGGATCGTGCGGTCGCCGAAGCTGACGTGACGGATGTTGCGCTCCACCTCGTCGTGAAAAGGCAGCACACTGAAGAACAGGTCGATCGGTGTCGCGTCCCACCTCAGGCGCACCTGCCCATCGCGTTCGGCGACTTCGAGGTCCCTTCCCGTCACCGTGACTCCCTCCGGCAGTGCGGCCAGGACGTCCCGCGTGCGGCTCGTCGAGACGAAGACGTTGACGTCCACGTCTTGTGTACCGCGCGCCTCGAACGTGCAGTATCCGAGCGCGATCGCGCCGCCAATCGCGTGCGGGAATCCGGCCACCCTGAGAGCATCGTGGACGGCGAGCATGCGGTCGGCGACTCCTCCGATCACGACGCCAACCGGATCAGCGGCGGGTAAGTCAGCTCTCCGCGCGGCTTCGAGGGCATGTGATCGGCGAGATCGAGCACTTGGGGCAGGATCTTGCCCGACCGCTCGAGTGCGTCGGCGTCGGAAAGCGGCGAGATCGTCGGCTCCAATCCAGCCGCCCGCGCGATTCGCGCGAGTGCCGCGACCGATGGCTGGCGACGACCGTGCTCATAAGCGCTCAATACCGAGGACTGAAGACCCGAGCGACGCGCGAGCTCGGCCTGACTCAGATTGGAGACGCGCCGAATCTGTGCGATTAGGTCGCCGGCGACGCGATCGTGGATGCCAGCCATGAACATACCATAGCACTTACGCTAACAATTCAAGGACTAGATAGCGGATTCGCTAAATCCTATCCCAGCGCGACCATCCGATCGATCGGCACCCTCGCCTTCACGGCGATCTCCTCCGGCACGCGCACCTCGAACTTGTTGTCCCGCAGCGCGTCGCGCACCTTCGGCAGGGTGATCATCTTCATGTACTGGCAGCTCGCCTCCGCGTTCGCGGGGATGAACTCGGTGCTCGGCGCGGCCATGCGCAGCGGGTGGAGCATGCCGACCTCGGTGGCGACCACCACCTGGTCGGGGCCGCCGTCGGCTTCGGTCGCCTCGGCGTACTTGAGCATCCCGCCGGTCGAGAGCATGTGCACGCCCTCGCTCGCGATGTCGCCCGCGGCGACGTACTCCATCACGCTCGTCGAGCACCCGCACTCGGGATGGATCAGGAAGTCGGCGCCCGGGTGGGCGGCGCGCGTGGCCTCGATGTCCGCCGGGCGGATGCCGGCGTGGACGTGGCACTCGCCGTCCCACACGTGCATGCGCCTGCCGAGCTCCTTCTCGACATAGGCGCCGAGCCACATGTCGGGGCCGAACAGGATCTCGGTGTCGTCACCGTGCGTCGCATAGATGTGGCGCACGACGTCGACCGCGTTCGCCGACGTGCAGCAGTAGTCGGTCAGCGCCTTGACCTCGGCGGTCGTGTTCACGTACATCACGACGACCCCGTCCGGATACTGCGCGCGCCAGCCTGCCAGCTGCGCGAAGTCGATCGAGTCGGCGAGCGAGCAGCCCGCGTCGAGGTCGGGGATCAGCACCGTCTTTCCCGGGCACAGAATCGAGGCGGTCTCGGCCATGAAGTGCACGCCGCAGAACACGATCGTCTCGCCGTCGGCCGCGGCCGCCTGGCGCGAGAGGCCGAGCGAGTCGCCGACGTAGTCTGCCACCTCCTGCACCTCGGGCAGCTGGTAGTTGTGGGCGAGGATCACCGCCCCGCGCTCGGCCGCGAGCGCGCGCACCTCCGCCTGCATCCGCGCGATCTCCTCCGGCGAGAGCGTCGGGGGCGCCCCCGGCGTGGGGGCCATCGGCAGCGTGGGGGCCATCGGCAAGTTCATCGTCCTGTCCTCCATGCGACCCGCCCATCCGACGGTCGAGCGGTGGCCGTTTGCAGGCCCGGCGCCACCCCTTGCGCCGTCCACCCGCGGGTCGCAATTCGATCGGTGACGGGCCTCATGGCAGAACCTCCAGGATCAGGGACAAATCCAGGGCGGGCGCGGAGTGTGTCAGCGCGCCCATCGACACCCAGTCTACCCCGGTCTCCGCCGTCTCCCTGAGCGTCTGAAGGGTCACGCCGCCGCTTGCCTCCAGTTCCGCGCGGCCTGCAACCTGGGCGACGGCGGCGCGCAACTGCGCATCGTCCATGTTGTCCAGCAGCAGCCTTGGCGCGCCGGCGGCGAGTGCCTCGTCGATCTCCTGCTCGTTGCACACCTCGACCTCGAGCGTCGTCCTTAGCCCCGGCGCCGCCTCGCGCGCGCGTGCGACGGCCTGCGCGATCCCGCCCGCGGCGGCGATGTGGTTCTCCTTGATCAAAATCGCGTCGTACAGCCCCGCGCGGTGGTTGCTCGCGCCGCCGGCCGCGACCGCCGCCTTCTCGAGCGCGCGCATCCCCGGGGTCGTCTTGCGCGTATCGAGCACCTTCGCACCGGTTCCCTCCACCACATGCGCGGCGCGCGCTGACATCGTCGCCACGCCCGACAGGTGCGCGAGCAGGTTCAGCACCGTCCGCTCACCCGTCAGCAATGCGCGCGCCCTGCCCTCGACCACGAGCACGGGGCCACCCTCACGCCACACGCCCTCCTCGACCAGCCGCTCACTCCGCGCATCGGGATCGAGCCGCATGAAGACCGCCTCCGCCGCGTCGAGCCCGTAGATCGCCCCCGGTGCCTTCTGCACGATCCCCGCCTTCGCGCGCGCCTCCGGTGAGACGGTCGCGTCGGTCGTCACATCGCCGCTGCCCACGTCCTCAGCCAGCGCGTGACTTATCAGCTCCGTCAGGTCGTAACTGCTCATCGAATCGCTATCGCCTGTTCGCCGGGACGTGGGCCCAGCCCGCTTCGGGCCGGTCCGCGTGAGCCTCGCCCACTCGAGCCCCGCCTGCGTGAGCGCCGCCCGCTTGAGCCCACGCCGTTGTTCACTACCGTAGTGAGACCGTTCACCGCTATCCGCCCGCCGACGCCGCGGACAGCAGGTACGAACGCACGAACCCATCCAGATCACCGTCCAGAACGCGATTCACGTCGCCCATCTCGTGATCGGTGCGGTGGTCCTTCACGAGGGTGTACGGGTGCAGCACGTAAGAGCGGATCTGCGAGCCGAAGTTGACGTCCTGCGCCTCGCCCTTCTCGCGCGCGATCTCCGCCTGGCGTTCGCGCTCGATCCGCTCGAGCAGCTTCGCGCGCAGCATCGCCATCGCGGTCGCGCGGTTGGAGGACTGCGAGCGCTCGTTCTGACATTGCACGACGATCCCGCTCGGCCGGTGCGTGATGCGCACGGCGGAGTCGGTCTTGTTGACGTGCTGTCCGCCCGCCCCGCTCGCGCGATAGGTGTCGACCTGCAGGTCGTCCTCGACGATCTCGACCTCGCCCGTGTCCTTCACCACCGGCGCGACCTCGACTCCCGCAAAGCTCGTCTGGCGGCGGTGCGCGGAGTCAAACGGCGACAGCCTGACCAGCCGGTGCACGCCCCGCTCGGCGCCGAACAGGCCGTAGGCGTTCTCCCCGCTCACTTTGAACGTCGACGACTTGATCCCCGCTTCCTCGCCCGCGCTCGCCTCCAGCAGCTCGGTGGCGAAGCCGCGCCGCTCGGCCCAGCGCATCTCCATCCGCAGCACCATCTCCGCCCAGTCCTGCGCGTCGGTCCCCCCCGCCCCCGCGTTCACGCTCACGAGCGCGTCGCCTCCGTCGTAGCGCCCCGAGAACAACCGCTGCTCCTCGAGCTCGGCCAGCCGCGCCTCGACCGAGGCGATCTGCTCGTCGACCTCTTCTTGCAGCGACTCCTCCTCGGCGGCCATCTCGACGAGCCCGTCGAGGTCCTCCACATCACTCTCGAGCGTCGCGAACGTCTCCAAACGCCTGCTCGCGCGCGCGTGCTCCGAGGACACGGCCGCGGCGCGCTCCGAGTCATCCCAGAACCCCTCCGCCCCCATCTCCCCCTCGAGCGCCGCGACACGCTCCCTCAACCCAGCCGGGTCAAAGATAATCCGCGAGGAGCGTCAGTTGCTCACGAATCGCGGATAAGCGCTGCGGAATGGACTCTGCCGGGGCGTCTGTGGCCATGAGCCCACGCTATCAGGCAACAAACCTGTAGGACGGTCGTGGATCAAGCGGGGCTAGGACGCAGGGAGCGTGGCGTGCTGTGCACGCGTGCTGGCCGATCGGAGATCCCGGTGATCTCCGATCGGTAAGGACAACGCCCCGCGCCGTGTCCACGGCCGTCCTACGCGCCGTGACACTTCTTGAACTTCTTGCCACTCCCGCACCAGCACGGGTCGTTGCGCCCGACCTGGTGCTCGTCGTCGACCACGCGCTGCTCGACGACCGGCAGCGCTTCGCCTTCCTGGCGGCCGTTGTTCTCGCCGAAGGCCGCCTGCGCCGCGCCCTCCGGGCCGAGGCCGGCCGCCTGGGCGGCCGCCGCGACCGCGCCGGCGCCCGCGGCGCTGCGCCCGCCGGAGTATGAGACGCGCCCGGCGCGGGTCGAGCTGCCCGCGGCGGCGAAGGCGGGCATCGGGCCCCCTGCGCCCCCACCGTTCTGATGGCCCTCGACGTTGACCTGCACGTTGAAGATCATCCGCGCGTAGTCCGCCCACACGCTGTTCATCAGGTCGCCGAACAGGTTGAAAGCTTCGTTCTTGTACGCGACCAGCGGGTCGATCTGGGCGAAGCCGCGCAAGTGGATGCCCTCGCGCAGATAGTCCATGTCGTATAGATGCTCGCGCCAGCGCTCGTCGATGATCTGCAGCAGCAGGAACCGCTCAAGCGCGCCCATCAGCTCCTCGCCGAGCTCTGTCTCGCGCGCGTTGTAGCGCTCGATCGCGATCTCCGTGATGCGCTCCGTCAGCGAGCCGCGGTCGATCGTCTCCGGGTTCAAATCGCTGTTTTGCAAGTCGAGCGGGAAGAACTGCCCGAGCGCGGTGAACAGCCCGTCGAGGTCCCAGTCCTCCATGAAGTCGCCCGGCGTGTACTGGTCGATCGTGCGCTCGAGCACGTTCGCTACCTCCTGGCGCGCCTCCTCGCCGATCGACTTGCCCTCGAGCACCTCGTCGCGGTAGGCGTAGATCACGCGGCGCTGCTCGTTCATCACGTCGTCGTACTCGAGCACGCGTTTGCGGATCAGGAAGTTCTGTTCCTCGACCTTCTTCTGCGCTTTCTCGATCTGTTTGGAGAGCATCCCCGCCTCGATCGGCTCCTCGTTGCCCTCCTCGTCGACGCCGCCGAGTTTGTCGAGGATCTTGTAGATGCGATCGCCCGCGAACAGCCGCACGAGATCGTCCTCCGCAGATAGGAAGAAGCGGCTCTCCCCGGGGTCGCCCTGGCGGCCGGAGCGGCCGCGCAGCTGGTTGTCGATTCGGCGCGACTCGTGGCGCTCGGTGCCGCAGATGAACAGCCCTCCGGCCGCCATCACGCGCTCGCGGTTCTCCGCCACCTTGCGCTCGAGCTCGGGCAGGATCTCTCCCAGCCGGCGCTCATACGCCTCCTCGTCCTTGGCGCGCTCGAGCCCCTCCCTGGCGAGCTGCAGGCCGGCGAGGTGCTCGGGGTTGCCCCCCAGCTTGATGTCGACGCCGCGGCCGGCCATGTTCGTCGCGATCGTCACAGCGCCCGGCTGGCCTGCCTCGGCGACCGTCTCGGCCTCGCGCGCGGCGTGCTCGGGCTTGGCGTTCAGCACCGTATGCGCGATCCCGCGCTGCTTCAACCGCTCGCCCAATAGCTCTGAGACCTCGACCGAGATCGTCCCCACCAGCACCGGCTGGCCGTTCTCGTGGCGCGCGACGATCTCCTTGACGACCGCGTTCCACTTGCCCTCTTTGGTCTTGTAAACCTGATCGTTGCGGTCCTCGCGAACCATCTCCATGTTCGTCGGCACCTGCACGACCGGCAGCTCGTAGATCTTCATGAACTCGGTCGCCTCCGTCAGCGCCGTGCCGGTCATCCCGCTCAGCTTGTCGTACAGCCGGAAGTAGTTCTGATAGGTGATCGTCGCGAGCGTCTGATTCTCCTCCTGGACCGACACTCCCTCCTTGGCCTCGATCGCCTGGTGCAGCCCCTCCGACCAGCGCCGTCCGTCGAGGATCCGCCCCGTGAACTCGTCGATGATCTTCACCTCGCCGTCGATCACCGCGTAGTCGACGTCGCGCTTGTACAGCGACTCGGCTCGCAACGACTGGATCAGGTGGTTGACGAGGTGCCCGTTCTCGGCCCTGTACAGGTGGTCGATCCCGAGGAAGCGCTCGGCCTTGGCGACGCCAAGCTCTGAGATCGCGACCGTCTTCTGCTTCTCCTCGATCTCAAAGTCGAAGTCAGCCATGAACTGCTTCTTGGAGCGCGGGTCCATCCCTTCGGGGGTCTTGCCCGCGACCATCTTCGGCGCCAGGCGCGCAAACTTCACGTACAGATCGGCGGCCTGTTCGGGCGCGCCGGAGATGATCAGCGGCGTGCGCGCCTCGTCGATCAGGATGTTGTCGACCTCGTCCACGATCGCGAAGCAGTGCCCGCGCTGGACCTTTTCGGAGAGGTCCTTTGCCATGTTGTCGCGCAGGTAGTCGAAGCCGAGCTCCGAGTTCGTCCCGTATACGACGTCGCAGGAATAGGCGTGCTGCTTCTCCTCGTAGGCCTGCATGTTCTGTAGCACCCCGACCGTGACGCCCAGCGCGTCGTAGATCGGCGACATCCATTCCGCGTCGCGCTTGGCCAGGTAGTCGTTGACGGTCACCAGATGCACGCCCCTGCGCTCGCCGGTCTCCGTGTCTCTGACGGCGAGCGAGTTGAGCACGACCGCGAGCGTCGCCGTCAGCGTCTTGCCCTCGCCGGTCTTCATCTCCGCGATCTGCCCGTCGTGCAGCGCCATCGCGCCGATCAACTGCACGTCGAAGTGGCGCATCCCCATCTTGCGCTTGCCGGTCTCGCGCACGATCGCAAAGCACTCCGCCAGCAGCGCGTCCAGCGGCTCCCCCTCGCGCGCGCGGGCGCGCAGCGCGTCCATCCGCTCGCGCAGCTCCGTATCGGAGTCGTGCTCCAGCTCACCCTCGAACGCGCCGATCAGCGCGACGCGCTTCTGGTAGGTCTTGTACTTCTTCGCCTCGCCGACGTTCAGCGCGCGATCGAGCAGGGAAGGGGACACGTCCCCCAGATTAGCGCCTACAAGGCCGGTCCGGCCGACCTCAGCTGGGTCGCCGCGATGCGCGCCTCGCGGCGGTGGCGGCGTTTGTCGCGGTGGCGCTTGACCTGGCGTGAGAGCTCGTCGACGACGAGGTTCAGCGAGTGCAGCATCTCGCGCGAGGAGTCGTGCGCGCGCAGCGTCACGCCCTTCAGATACAGCGTCGCCTCAGCCACCTGGCAGTCGGCCACCCGTGGATTGGGCTCCTTGAAGATCTCGATCTCCAGGCGGGCGAGGTCTGAGACCTGCCGCGCGACCTTGTCCAGCCGGCGTTCCGCGTGCTCGCGGATCTCGGCGGTGACCGGAACATTGCGACCCTTGATGTCGATCTGCATCACAGGCTCCCTTGGTCGGCTCTCTGTATGTCGCTGCCTCTTCGATGCTACGCCGCCGCCAGGCGGATGTCCACCGAGGTTTACCCGCAGAATGGTGGGACAATCATCGCCAGACGTGAGCACTCCTCCCCGATGAGCCCCCGCCGGCCGTGAGCCCGCCGCCATGAGCACCCTTCTGGCCGCGAGCGCCAACCTGTCCTGGACGCTCAGCCCCGGCGTGCTGATCAGCGCCGCGATCGTGGCCGGCGCCTACGTGCGGCGCTGGTATCGCGTGCGCTCGGCGCCCTCGCCGCGGCGCAAGCACGAGGCGCCGGTATGGCGGCTGTGCTGCTTTCTCGCCGCGGTGGCGATCGGGCTGATCGCGCTCGTCTCGCCGATCGACGCGCTCGCCGACCAGCTGTTCTTCATGCACATGATCCAGCACATGCTGCTGCTGGACCTCGTGCCGATCCTCGCGATCCTCGCCTTCACGAAGGTCATCCTGCGGCCGGTCACGCGCGTCGTGCGCGACCTCGAGCACCGCGTCGGGCTGATCGCGCACCCCGCGTTCGCGGTCGTCTCCTACATCGTCGTGATCTGGCTCTGGCACATCCCCGCCGCCTACGACTACGCGGTCACCCACCCCGAGGTGCACGTGCTCGAGCACGTGGGCTTCGTGCTCGCCGGCTCGCTCTACTGGTGGCACCTGCTCTCGCCGATCCGCGCGCGGCTGCGCCTCGGCGGGATGGGGCCCGTCGTGTACATGGCCTCGACCAAGCTCCTCGTCGGCGCGCTCGGCATGGGTCTCGCGTTCGCGCCCACCGCGCTCTACCCCTACTACGTCCATCACGCGCGCGTGTGGTCCATCTCCGCGCACGACGACCAGTCGATCGCCGGGCTGATCATGGCGGTCGAGCAGTCGATCGTGATGGGCACGGCGCTCGTGCTGCTGTTCGTGCGCGCGCTGTCGGAGTCCGAGCGCGAGCAGCAGCGCCGCGAGCGCTACGAAATCGCGTGAGGATCCTTGGGGCCCCCAGGACCTGCCTCAAGACAATCCCGAGTCGAACGGTCCGCACGTCGAAGACAGATGTCTGCTACTATGACGACTGTCATAAGTCTCACTTTCCGTGAAGGGGCTCGCTGCCGGCGGGCCTCTTCGCGTTAAGAACGCCGGCGCAGGCTCTGCAGGATGCCGGCGTGTCCGGAGATCGCGCCGATCAGGATCGACTCGGCCGCGACTTCGGTGCCGGGAAAGAGGATCGAGCCACGCAGCTGCGCACGGTCGCCGAGCTGCGCGCGGTCGCCCAGCACCAGCGGCCCCATCAGGCGGACGCCCTCGCCGATGCGCACGTCGCGCCCGATCCACACCGGCCCTTCGGTCTGCGTGTCAGCGCGTAACGGCGAGGATCCGCCCGCCACGATCACCCCCGGGCTGAGCTCATCGCCCTCGATCCCCAGGCGCAGCTCCCCGCGCAGCGCGTCGAACGTGCCCTGGCGCAGCTCGCTCAGCGAGCCGACGTCATTCCAGTACTCGCGCACCTCGTGGATGTGGAACGGCACGCCGTGCTCGAGCAGCGCCGGGAACACGTCTTTGGCCCAATCGACGAACGGCCGCTCCGGAAAGTAGTCGAAGATCTCCGGGTCGAACACGTAGATGCCGCAGTTGCCGAGATCCGACAGCGCCTCCTCGGGACGAGGCTTCTCCTGAAAGCCCGTGATCCGCCCGTCGCGGTCGTGCAGGACGACGCCGAACTCGCGCGTGTCCGCCACCTTCTTGACCGCGAGCGTGGCGATCCCCCCCGTTTCCCGATGGCGCGCCGCGAGCGCCGTCAGGTCGATGTCGGTGAGCGCGTCGCCCGAGATCACGAGGAACGGCTCGCCGCCGAAGAAGTCCGCGCACCCCCGCACCCCGCCCGCGGTCCCGAGCAGCTCCTGCTCGAAGCGGTAGGAGATCCGCTCGCCGAAATGCTCGCGGATCATCTCCGGGAAGTAGTGCAGGTTGGCGATCGTCTGCTCGATCCCGTGCCGGTCGAGCAGGTCGAGGATGTGCTCCATCACCGGCCGGTCGAGCACCGGCACCATCGGCTTGGAGATCTCATACGTCAGCGGTCGCAAGCGCGTGCCGAGACCGGCAGCCAGCACCATCGCCTTCATCAGGAGGGCCGCTGACCGGCGCGACGCTGCGTCCTCGGTCGCTCGCGTGCGAAGCACGCCACGCGAACTGCCTGTACCCGACAGGGTGCGTTCTTGCCTCGCTTGATCAGCGACCCTCCTGAACGCGACGTGAGCATCATTAGTATCTGTAGTGGTCGGCCTTATACGGACCGCCCACGGGCACGCCGATGTAGGCCGCCTGCTCGTCGGTCAGCTTCGTCAGCTTCACGCCGAGCGCGTCGAGGTGCAGCCGCGCGACCTTCTCGTCGAGGTGCTTGGGCAGCACGTAGACGCGCTTGTCGTAGTCGTCGTTCTTCGTAAACAGCTCGATCTGGGCGATCGTCTGGTTGGTGAACGAGTTGGACATCACAAAGCTCGGATGGCCGGTCGCGTTGCCGAGGTTCAGCAGGCGCCCCTCGGACAGCATGATGATCGCGTGGCCGTCCGGGAAGACCCACTTGTCGACCTGGGGCTTGATGTTCACGCGCTCGATCCCCGCGACCCGCGTGAGGCCCGCGATGTCGATCTCGTTGTCGAAGTGGCCGATGTTGCCGACGATCGCCTGGTGCTTCATCTTCGCCATGTCGGCGGCGGTGATGATGTCCTTGTTGCCGGTCGTCGTGATGAAGATGTCGGCGCTCGCGATCACTTCCGCGAGGGTCTTCACCTCATAGCCCTGCATCGCCGCCTGCAGCGCGCAGATCGGGTCGATCTCGGTGATCACCACACGCGCGCCCTGACCGCGCAGCGATTCGGCGCAGCCCTTGCCGACGTCGCCGAAGCCGCACACGACCGCGACCTTGCCGCCGATCATCACGTCGGTCGCGCGGTTGATGCCGTCGATCAGCGAGTGGCGACAGCCGTAGAGATTGTCGAACTTCGACTTCGTGACCGAGTCGTTGACGTTGATCGCCGCGAACAGCAGCTCGCCGCTCTCGACCATCTGGTAGAGGCGGTGCACGCCGGTGGTCGTCTCCTCGGTCACGCCTTTGACGCTCTGGCCGAGCTTCGTCCAGCGCTGCGGGTCCTCGGCCAGTGAGCGAGTCAGCAGCGAGAGAATCACGCCGAGCTCCTCGGAGTCCGCGCTCGCCGGGTCAGGCACGGCGCCCGCGCGCTCGTACTCGGTGCCCTTGTGCACGAGCAGCGTCGCATCGCCGCCGTCGTCCAAGATCATGTTCGGCCCGTCCTCGCCCGGCCAGCGGATCGCCTGTTCGGTGCACCACCAGTACTCCTCGAGCGTCTCGCCCTTCCACGCGAACACGGGCACCCCACGCGGATCCTCGGGCGTGCCGTCAGGCCCGACCGCCACGGCCGCGGCGGCATGGTCCTGGGTGGAGAAGATGTTGCAGCTGCACCAGCGCACCTCGGCGCCGAGCGCGGTCAGCGTCTCGATCAGCACAGCCGTCTGGATCGTCATGTGCAGCGAGCCCATGATCCGCGCGCCGGCAAGCGGCTGCGCGTCTGCATACTCGCGGCGAATCGACATCAGGCCGGGCATCTCGTGCTCGGCGAGCGTGATCTCCTTGCGGCCGAACTCGGCGAGCGAGAGGTCGGCGACCTTGAAAGCGATGTCTGTGACGACTGCGGTGGGGGTCATTGCGGACATGACTGATCCTCCTGTCCGGTCAGATGAGCGCCCTTGCTGCAAAGGCCGGTCGAGCGTGGCGGATCAGAGCCCGTCGCAGCGCTCCTCGACCGAGAGCCCGACCGTATCACAACAACCGAGCGGGCTAACGCTGAGCGAGCGCCGCCTTCAATTCGTCGATCACCTTCACCGGGCCGGGATCGACACCGCGCAGCGCGGCGAGGTAGATCGAGACGAGATCGCCGAGCAGCACGAGCGAGGTCACGCGCTCGATCGTCGTCTGCCCGCGCGTCTCCAGGCGGAAACTCGCGGCGGCGCTGGGAGCGATCAGGCGCTCGGTCTCCTCCATCCGCGCCTTCACGCGGGGATGGGCGTCGGAGTCGTCGAGGAACAGCGCCGAGAAGCGCCCCACGTCGTTTGCGCCCTCCCAGCCCACGATCTCGTTGTGGTCGAGCTCGGGCAGCTCGTGCGCGAACGCGGGCTGCTTTGAGTTCTCGTTGATCTGCGTCTTCCACCGGTAGGCGATCGGGGCGGTCAGGCCGGCGCCGGCGATCACCGGCGTGGTGCCGAGCAGTCCGCGGGCGAGCTCCTTCGCGAGCGAGTCCTCCGGCGCGTCCGGGCCCCACTCAGCGACCAGTTGCTCGGTGTGGGAGGCGGCGACGTCGATCTCCGAGGTCAACCGCGGCCCGGCGCCGCATAGCGCGGCGACCTCGAGCGCGGCGACGGTCATGTATGCGACCGCGGCGCGCGGCTGAAAGCCGCCCGGAAGCGGGATCACGGGCACGCCGTCGGCGCGCGCCATCTCGGCCAGGCGTCCGCCGGTCGTGACGACCGTGCGGCGGGCGCCGAGTGCGCCCGCCGACTCGTAGCAGGCGAGCGTCTCCTCGGTGTTGCCCGAGTAGCTCGCGCACAGCACCATCGTGTCCGGCGTCGTCCACGACGGCAGCCCGTAGGCGCGGGTGACGAAGATCGGGCGCGAAGCGTGATCGCCGAGCGCGGCGCGCGCCAGCGCGCCGCCGATCGCCGAGCCGCCCATCCCCGCGACGACCAGCCCGGCGGAGGTGTCCCAGTCCTCCATGATCGCCGACTCCACCCGCCACAGCGCGTCGCGCAGGTGATCGGGCAGCGACAGCACGTCGTTCAGCTGGCCGGACACGTCGACAGCGGCGATCGCCTCGCGCGAGAGCGCATCCTCAGTGGTGGGGATCGCGGTGGCGCGACCTTCGCTCATCTGCTCGCCTCCTGTCGGTTAGAACTTGATCGCGCCATCGGGCAGCGCGACACCAGGGAAGATACGCGCCCCGCGGTCGATCGCGTTGTCCGCCCCCACCGTCACGCCCTCGCCTAGCACCGCGCCGCCGCCGATCTGGGTGCGCGCGCCGACGCGGCAGCCCGCGGCCACGATGCAGTCGCGCAGCGCGCAGCCCTCGCCGATCTCCGCGCCCTTCAAGATCACGGCGCGCTCGACCGAGCTGCCCGCGCCGATCGAAACGTCTTCGCCGAGCACGACCAGCGAGCCGACGTGAGCGCCGGCGGCGACGCGCACGCCGCGCTCGATCACCGCCGGGGGAACCACCCGTCCCTGCACGTCGGCGCCCGGGTCGATCGCCAGCCAGTCGGCGCCGAGCCGCTCGCGCACCGCCGTGTGAACGTTGCCCTCGATGATGTCGAACGTGCCCTGCAGGTAGCGCTCGGGGGTGCCGATGTCCAGCCAGTAGCTCTCGGCAGGGAATCCGTACAGCCCCTCGCCGATCAGCCGCGGCCAGACCTCGCGCTCGATCGAGACGTTGCGCTTCGCCGGCACCAGGTCGAGGATCTCGCGCTGCAGCACGTAGGCGCCGGCGCTGATCAGGTTCGTGTCGATCCGGTCGGAGCTCGGCTTCTCGACGAAGTCACGCACGGAATGATCCTCGTGCAGGTGCACGAGGCCGTAGGCGGTGGGGTCGGGAACCGGCACGAGCGCGAGCGTCGCCACCGCGCCGGTGCACTCGTGCTGGGCGATCTGCGCGGTCAAGTCGAGGTCGGTGAGCACGTCGCCGTTGAGCATCAGAAAGCGCTCGTCGAGCAGCGACTCGGCGAACTTCAGCGCGCCCGCGGTGCCGCGCGGATCGGGCTCCTCGACGAAGCGCAGGCGAATCCCGACGCTCGAGCCGTCGCCGAGCACGTTGCGCACGCTCGTCGCGAGAAACCCGCACGACATGATCACGTCGTCGATCCCGTGGCTGAGCAGCCACTCGAGCATGAACGAGATGAACGGCCTGTCGACCAGCGGCACGACCGGCTTGGGCACGGTCGAGGTCAGCGGCCGCAGCCGCGTACCCTCGCCGCCGACGAGGATCACCGCCTGCATCGCCGCGCCACCCCGATCTCCGATCGCGACAAGATCCCAATCTCCATCACACGAGCTCCCTGCCGAGCGGCGCTTGGGATCGAGCCTGGCTCACGTCGCCCCCAGGGCCGCGACCGATCCCCTCGTAGACCAGGCCGGCCGCGCGCACGGCCTGCGGCGACAGCGCGTTGCGCCCGTCGATCACGAGCGTGCCGCCCATCTCCGCGGCGATCAGCTTCCAGTCGAGCTCGAGGAACTCGGGCCACTCGGTGACCAGCACGACCGCGTCGGCGCCCGCGACCGCGCCGAGCGGCGAGTCGGCGAACTCGATGTGCGAGACCAGCTTGCGAGCCTGCTCCTCGGCGACCGGGTCATACGCGCTGACGATCGCCCCGTCGGCGTTCAGGCGCGCGGAGAGCACGAGCGAGGACGCCTCGCGCATGTCGTCGGTGTTCGGCTTGAACGCCAGCCCGAGCAGCGCGACGCGCTTGCCGACGAGGGGCCCGAGGTGCTTGTGCAGCTTGCCGATCACGCGACGCTTCTGCAGCTCGTTGACCTCGATCACGGCCGTGAGCAGCTGGAAGTGGTAGCCGGAGTTGCCGGCGAGCTGCTTCAAAGCATCCACGTCCTTCGGAAAACAGGAACCCCCGAAGCCGATACCCGCCTGCAGGAACTTCGGGCCGATGCGGTCGTCGAGACCCATACCGCGCGCGACCTCGACGACGTCGGCGCCGGTCTCCTCGCAGACGTTGGCGATCTCGTTGATGAACGAGATCTTCGTCGCGAGGAAGGCGTTGGAGGCGAGCTTGACCATCTCCGCGCTCGCGATGTCGGTGCGCACGAGCGGCGCCCGCAGGGGCGCGTACAGCTCGACGACGGCGTCGCCGGCCCAATCGCCGACATCGCCGACGACGACGCGGTCGGGGTGCAGGAAGTCGGCTACGGCGGAGCCCTCCTTGAGGAACTCCGGACAGGAGACGTAGCGCAAACCGCCCTTGCCCTGCTCGCCGAACACGCGCTGGATCGAGGCGCCCGTGCCGCAGGGGACCGTCGACTTCATCACCAGCGCGTGATCGTCGGAGGGCGGGATCGCATCCACAACGGCGTGCACGGCGGAGAGGTCGGCATCGCCGGAGTAGGTCGGCGGGGTGCCGACCGCGACGAGGAGCAAACGCGCGCGCTCGAGCGCCGGGGCGAGGTCGGTGGAGAAGTGCAGGCGCTCCTCGTTGCGCTCGAGCAGCTCCTCGAGGCCCGGCTCGTAGATCGGGACCTCGCCGCGGCGCAGCCGCTCGATCTTCGCGGCGTCGATGTCGACGCACCACACCTCGCTGCCCAGCTCGGCGAAGCCGGCCGCGGTCACGAGACCGACGTAGCCGGTGCCGATCACTCCGACGGGTTCGCGCGCAGAGGACATTGGAGGCAGGAAGGCTAGCCGGAAGGGGCGGGGACGGGAGTTGCCGCGGCGCGAGGATCCTGCTCATAGCTACGGCGCAATGCGGCAAAGACCCCCGAGGAGCTGTCCCGGCCGCCGAGCGCCGTGCCGGCGATCGTGGCGACCGAGCGGAGCCCTTGGACCGCGTTGGTGACGAACACCTCCCCCGCGCCCAGCAACTCCTCCAGCTCGATCCTGGCCTCCGATGCGGGCACGCCGAGGGACGGCGCGAGCTCGAGCAGCCGCCCGCGGGTGATGCCGGGCAGGCAGTCGCGCGCGGGCGGCGTCAGCAGCCGCTCGCCGACGAGCGCGAACACGTTCGAGGAGACACCCTCGAGCACGTGCCCGTCGGCGGCCACGTAGATGCCCTCCTCGGCCTCCCGCCGCGCGACGAGCCGCCGGTCGAGGACCGCTTTCTGCCAGCTCGTGCTCTTGGCCGCGGCCCGCTCCTCGGCGCGCCGCTCGAGCAGTGCCACCGCGATGGGCTCGTCCGCGCGCGCGCGCGAGGGCATCGGCAACGCGGCGACGACGACCGTGGGAGAACCCGCGGAAGCAAGCAGCCCTGCGCCGCCCGGGCCGCGGGTGACGGTGATGCGCAGGTAGGCGTCGGCGAGCGCGGCGCGGTCGAGTGTCGCGAGCACCTGCTGCTCGAGCGCCGCCGCCGGCGGCAGGCCCGTGAGCTCGATCCTCGCCGCCGCGGAGTACAGCCGCGCGAGGTGGCGATCGAGTAAGTAGGGGACGCCACCGCGCGCGCGCAGCGACTCGAACAGTCCGTCTCCTAGCAGAAACCCGGTGTCGAGCGCGGAGACGACCGCCTCGCCGGGAGTGGAGAAGCGCCCATCGACGCAGATACATCCAGGCGTCAAGAGCCCTCGCGCTACTGACCGACCGCCAGGAACGCCTCGTAGCGGCGTAGGTCGCGCTGGGCGCGGGCCTTCTCCTCACTGCCGTCCTCAGCGCGCTCGGCCCCTTGACGCGCGTCGGACAGCCTGGCCTCGATCGTTGCACGGTCGAGCCGCTCCGGCGCGATCGCCTCCTCGACCAGCACGAGCGCGCGGTTTTCGCCGAACTGCAGGTACCCCTCGGCCTGGGCGAAGCGCACGATCTCCTGCTCGGAGCGATACAGCCGCAGCTCCGTGGGTTCGAGCATCGCCAGCAGCGGCTCGTGGTTGGCGAGCACCGCGATCGAGCCCACGGAGGTGCGCGTGGAGAGCATCTCCACCTCCTCGCTGAACACCTCGCCCTCGGGGGTGAGGATTTCGACCGGGAACTTCGTGCGCGCCATCTACTTCTGCGCCGCCTCTACGACCTGCTCGATGGTTCCCTTCAAGAAGAAGGCGCTCTCGGGGACCTCGTCGTGCTTGCCTTCGATGATCTCCTCGAAGCCGCGGATCGTCTCTGAGATCGGCACGTAGGCGCCGGGGGTGCCGGTGAACTGTTCGGCGACGAAGAACGGCTGTGAGAGGAAGCGCTCGATCTTGCGCGCGCGCTGGACGGTGAGCTTGTCCTCGTCTGAGAGCTCGTCGATGCCGAGGATCGCGATGATGTCCTGCAGCTCCTTGTAGCGCTGCAAGATCTCCTTGACGCGGTTGGCGACGCGGAAGTGGTCCTCGCCGAGGATGTCCGCCTTGAGGATCGTCGAGGTCGAGTCGAGCGGGTCGACCGCCGGGTAGATGCCTTTTTCGGAGATCGACCGCGACAGCGCCGTGGTCGCGTTGAGGTGGGCGAAGACGGACGCCGGCGCCGGGTCGGTGTAGTCGTCGGCGGGCACGTAGATCGCCTGGATCGAGGTGACCGAACCGGTCTTGGTCGAGGTGATGCGCTCCTGCAGCTGACCCATCTCCGTCTCGAGCGTCGGCTGGTAGCCGACCTGGGAGGGCATCCGCCCGAGCAGCGCCGAGACCTCCGAGCCGGCTTGGACGAAGCGGAAGATGTTGTCGATGAACAGCAGCACGTCCTGGCCCTGGTCGCGGAAGTGCTCGGCCATCGTCAGGCCTGAGAGCGCGACGCGCATGCGCGCGCCGGGCGGCTCGTTCATCTGCCCGAAGACGAGCATCGTCTTGTCGAGCACGCCCGACTCCTTCATCTCCAGCCACAGGTCGTTGCCCTCGCGCGAGCGCTCGCCGACGCCGCAGAAGGCCGAGAGCCCGCCGTGCTCCTTGGCGAGGTTGTGGATCAGCTCCTGGATCAGCACGGTCTTGCCGACACCGGCGCCGCCGAACAGCCCGACCTTGCCGCCCTTGGCGTAGGGCGCGAGCAGGTCGATGACCTTGATCCCGGTCTCGAACATCTCAGTCGTCGGGGTCAGGTCCTCGGCGCGCGGCGCCTCCTGGTGGATGCCGCGGCGCTCGGTGTCGGCGGGCAGCTCATCGCCAAGGTCGATCGTCTCGCCGAGCACGTTGAAGATCCGTCCCAGCGTGACCTCCCCGACGGGCACCGTGATCGGCGCGCCGGTGTCGACCACCTCCGCGCCGCGCGCGAGACCGTCGGTCGTGTCCATTGCAACCGCGCGCACGCGGTCGTCGCCGAGGTGCTGCTGGACCTCGCACACGAGCACGCCCTCGCCCGCGCCGGAGCTGACGCCGGGCGCCTCCTCCTCGGCGGCCGCCGCCGGGCGGGCGACGGTGATCGCGTGGTTGATCTCGGGCAGCCGCTCGGAGAAGACGGCCTCGATCACGACGCCCTGGATCTCCTCGATGCGCCCTGTGTTGCGGGTGCTCGATCCGCTCTGGGCGTCCTGGCTGGTGGGGTCTGTGACGGTGCTGGGTGGCATGTGCCTTCGATTCTCCTCTTTATCTCTGTTGAAGTTTTTGATGGGCTCCGCCCCGGAGGGGCTCCGCCGGGTGGGGTTCGCTGTTCCCGCGACGATTGCGCTCGCAACCCCGCTCGCCGCCCGGCCGAGCCGGAGCGGGCTTTTCGAAGATCGGTTTCCTAGCAATACGAATCACTAGGAAAGACCCTCTGCGCCTGCGACTACCTCCATGATCTCCTGCGTGATCTCCGCCTGGCGCGCGCGGTTCATCTGCAGGGTCAGATCGGTGATGATCTCCCCGGCGTTCTCCGAAGCGCTGCGCATCGCGGTCATCTGCGCGCCGAAGAACCCGGCCGCCGACTCGACGAGCGCTCTGTAGATGGAGACCTCGACATAGTCCGGCACCAGCCGCTCGAGGATCTCCTCCGGGCCCGGCTCGTACTCGACCAACGGGTGGGGACCGCCGCTCTCGGCGCCGCGAGAGCTGCCTGGCCCTGCAGAGCCCCCTGCCCCGCCAGAGCTGCCTGCCCCGCCGGCGCTCCTGTCTCCGGTGTCCCTCCGCTCGCCATCCCCATCCTTCTCGGAGCTGTCGTCCGCGCTCGCGGTGAGCGTCGCCTGCGACAGCGGCAGCAGCGTCTCGCGCGTCACTGTCTGGGTCAGCGGCGAGACGTAGGAGTTGTAGAGGATCTCCACGCGATCGACCCGCCCGTCGATGTAGGCGGTGATCAGATCCTCGGCGATACCGCGCGCGTCGGCATAGGCGGGACGGTCGGCGAAGCCTGTATAGCTGCCGCTCAGCTCGCGGCCGCGAAAGCTCAGCGAGGAGACTCCACGCCGCCCGGTCGCGTACCACACGCTGTGCAGGCCTTCCTCGCCGAGCTCGCTCGCGGCTTTGACCCCGGCGCGCACGATCTGTGAGTTGAACCCGCCCGCGAGCCCGCGGTCGCCCGTGACGAGCAGCAGCCCGACGTTCGTCGTGGACTCGTGCTCGCTCAATAGCGTCAGGCGCGTGACCTCGGCGCCGGCGGCCGCGGCGGCCTGGCGGGTCATCCGCCGGATCGCCTCCGCATAGGGCCGCAGCGCGGCGATCCGCTGCTCGGCGCGGCGCAGCCGCGCGGCGGCGACCATCTCCATCGCGCGGGTAATCTTCTGGATGTTCTTGACCGAAGAGATCCGGTTCTTGACGTCTCGCTGACTGGCCATGGTCGTTGGCTGCTATCGCTTGCCGGGATCGATGGATTCGTGCAATGCCAACAGCTGTGGCGACCGGCGCCGCAAGCGCTGTTCCATGCCGCGCGCACACGTGTCTCCCATAAAAATCGCCATCTACGCCGCCTGGGCCTCTTCCAGCTCCAGGCCCTCCTCGTCGAGGTCGTAGCCGAAGTCGCTCGCGAACGACTCGACCGCGTCGTGGACCTCCTGCTGGGTCTCCTTCGACCAGTCGCCGCCCGCGATCTTCGCGCGCAGCTCGCCGTGCTGGGCGTGCGCGCGCTCGGTCAGCCCGCGCAGGAACTCAGCGACCCGTTCGACGTGCAGGCGGTCGAGAAAGCCGTTCGTGGCGGCGTAGATCTGGATCGTCTGATCCTCGACCGCCAGCGGTTCGCGCTCTCCCTGGTTGAGCGTCTTGACCAGCCGCTCGCCGCGCGCGAGCGTCTTCTGCGTGTCCGCGTCGAGGTCTGAGCCGAACTGGGCGAACGCCTCCAGGTCGCGGTACTGGGAGAGCTCGAGCTTGATTCGCCCGGCGACCTTCTTCATCGGCCCGATCTGCGCGTTGCCGCCGACGCGCGAGACCGAGATCCCGACGTTGATCGCGGGGCGCACGCCCGAGTTGAACAGCTTCGGCTCGAGGAAGATCTGCCCGTCGGTGATCGAGATCACGTTTGTGGGGATGTACGCGCTCACGTCGCCCGCCTGCGTCTCGATCACCGGCAGCGCCGTCAGCGAGCCGCCGCCAAGATCGTCGTTCAGCTTGACGGCACGCTCGAGCAGCCGCGAATGCAGGTAGAAGACGTCGCCCGGATAGGCCTCGCGACCCGGCGGGCGGCGCAAGAGCAGCGACATCTGCCGGTAGGCGTAGGCGTGCTTGGTGAGGTCGTCGTACACGCACAGCGCGTGCTTGCCGTCGTAGAGAAAGTGCTCGGCCATCGCGCAGCCGGCGTATGGCGCCATGAACTTGATCGGCGCGGCCTCGTCCGCCGGCGCGGCGACGATGATCGTGTTCTCCATCGCCCCATGGTCCTCGAGCGTCTGCGCGAGCGCCACAACAGTCGCCATGCGCTGGCCGATCGCCACGTACACGCAGACGACGCCCGTGTCCTTGTTGTTGATGATCGCGTCGATCGCGATCGCGGTCTTGCCGGTCTGGCGGTCGCCGATGATCAGCTCGCGCTGTCCGCGCCCGATCGGGATCATCGCGTCGATCGCCTTCAACCCGATCTGCATCGGTTCGGTCACCGGCTGGCGCTGCACCACGCCGGGCGCCTTGAACTCGGCCGGGCGAGACTGCGAGGCGCCGATCTCGCCCTTGCCGTCGAGCGGGCGGCCGAGCGGGTCGACGATCCGCCCGAGCAGCTCCTCGCCGACGGGGATCTCCAGCAGCCGCCCGGTGCGTTTGACCGTGTCGCCCTCGGAGATGCGCTCCCACTCGCCAAACAACACCGCGCCGACGTTGTCGGACTCGAGGTTCAGCGCAAGGCCGGTAACCCCATGCGGCAGCTCGAGCATCTCAAACGACATGCAGTTCTCCAAACCGTGCAGCCGCGCGATACCGTCAGCCACCGACAACACCGTCCCCACCTCCGTCAGCTCGGCCGAGCCGGCGTCGAGTCCCTCGATACGACTCTTCAAAATGCTGGTTATCTCATCGGGATTGATTTGCATCTCTGTCCTCAGCTCTTTTTTTCAAAAAAAATGGAAGGGGGCTTGGGGGGGCGTGGGGAGGAATTACCTCACCCCTCCCCCCACTTGCGTGCGCAGCCGGTCCAAACGGTTTCGGATTGAGGCGTCGAGGATCGAGTTGCCGACCCTCAGGATGATCCCGCCGAGAATGTCCGGGTCCACGCGCGCGGCCAGTGTGACCTTGCGCGCGGCCCGCTCGCCGATCGTGCGGCCGAGCTGCTCGGTGGTCTGCTCGTCGAGCGCGATCGCGCTCGTGATCTCGACGGAGAGCATGCGATTCTCCTGCTCCCACAGGCGCTGGTACTCGGAGCGGATGCGGAAGATCACGGGCATGCGGTGGTTTTCGATCAGTACCTTCAGGAAGTTCAAAAAGCTCTCGTCGGCCCCCTCCAGCAGATCGGCGAGCGCACCTTGCTTCTCCGTGCTCGAGAAATACGGCGAGAAGAAGAACACCTGCAGCTCGTGACTGCCGTTCAGCGCGTCGGCGAACTGGCCAAGCTGCTCGCGCAGCTCGTCGAGCCTGCCAAGCTCCTGGCCGACCTCGAACAGCGCGCGGCCGTATACCCGGGCGAGCTCCTCCATCAGTTGCCGGCCGCCCCGGAGGAGATGCCGGAGAAGTCGAGCTCGCCGAGCGCCTCCTCGACCAGGCGCTTCTGGTCTGCGTCGTCGAGCGTCTTTCGCGTTACCTTCTCGGTGGCCATGATCGTCAGGTCGGCGACCTCCTTGCGGATCTCCCCGAGCGCCTGCTTCGTGGCTGCCTCGATTTCGCGCTGCGCGCGTCTGGTCCCCTCGGAGACCAGCTCCTGAGCGTGCTCTTTGCCCTCGCGCTCCTGCGCCTTGGCGGTCTCGCGCGCACGCTCGACGATCTCCTCCGACTGGGCGCGCGCCTCCTTCAACCGCTCGCGATACTCCGCCAGGATCTGCTCGGCTTCCTCACGCGTGCGCTGCGCCGAGTCGATCGAGTCGTCGATCGCTTTCTGGCGCTTGTCGAGCGCCTCTGAGATGCGCGGAAACGCGAGCTTCGACAGCACGTACATCGCGATCACGAACGCGATCAGCGTCCAGATCATCACGCCCAGGTTGGGCGCGACCAGGAAGTTGCCGCTGCTCGACGCGCCCACGATCGCCGCCATTATCGGCACCGATTTCTTCCCCGATAACGATTTCTCCGCTCGGCGTGAGTGTGTATAGACACGTTCATCTAACCGAGGAAGAACGCGATCAAGCCGAAGATGAACGCGTAGAACACGATCGCCTCGGTCAGCGCGAAGCCCAGCCACTGGATCGAGGTGATCTCGTCACGCATCTCGGGCTGGCGGGTGACCGCTTCGATCACCTTGCCGAAGATGTAGCCGACGCCGATGCCGGGCCCGATCGTTCCCAGGCCGGCCCCCACGCCGAGGGCGATGGCCTTGATCGACTTGGCCATTTCGGCCTGGCCGGTTGCTGCTGCGATGAGGGAATGCACAAATGCTCCTTGTCGTGGGTCAGTGGGACTCAGTGGGACCTGGCGACCGCGCCGCCGAGGTAGATGGCTGTGAGGGTGGCAAAGATGAACGCCTGAAGCGTTGCTATCAGGACGATCTCAAACAGGAAGAACCCGGCCGCAAGCGGCACCGTGAACGCGCCCAGCGCGGCCAGGCCGAGCAGGATCACGAGGCCCCCGCCCATGAACAGGATCAGCAGGTGCCCGGCGAGGATGTTGGCGAACAGCCGCACCGACAGCGAGATGATGCGTACGAACTGCGAGATCACCTCGATGGAGAAGATCAACGGGATCAGCACCACCTTGACCGGCACGTTGTCAAGGCCGCCGGGCAGCCACCCCTTGACATACCCGGGGAGGCCCTTTGCGCGCACGCCCTCGACGTGATAGCTGAACCACACGAGCAGCGTCAACATCAGCGTGACCGAGATGTTGGCCGTCGCCGCGTAGATCTGAAACGCGGGGATGTGCGCGCCGAACACGTTGAACGTCTCCTCGGTGTTGACCGGCAGCGGGATGTACCCGAGCAGGTTCGAGTACCAGATGAACAGGAACAGCGCTCCGATGAACGGGAACCACTTGACCGCCAGCTTGCGGTCGATGTTGTCGGGGCCGGCGATGTTCTCGCGCATCAGCCCGTAGATGACCTCGACCGCCGTCTGCACTTTGTTCGGCTTCTCGGTCATGCGCCGCGCGATATAGACCATCGTGCCGACCGTCAGCACCGCCGCCATGAACAGGTACAGCACGGCCTTGTTGATCGACATGTCGATCGGGCCGACCTTCAGCTTGACCCAGTCGTCGAGTTTGAACTCGTTCTGCGGCTGATACCCGGTGTTCATCCCGTGCGAGCCGAAGATCACGCCGAGCGCGACGACCAGCAGCGTGAACAGCCCGATGCCGAGAAGGACCTTCGCGCGCCGGCTCACCGGTCGACACCCCGGGAGTCGATCTTCGCCGCTCGGCTCATGCGGACACCTCGCCAGTGATTGACCGTCTGTGTCGTGCCGATCACGAGGACGCACCGCCGGTCGAGGGCGCCTCGCGCCGGGAGAGGTCGAACGGGCGCACGATCATGCCGGCGGTGAAGTAGACCGTGAAAAGCGCGATCACCAGCACCGCCGCGGCCAGCCCCGCGTGGTTGTCGTTCAATCCCACCAGGAAGATCGCGATCGCGACGAGCCAGCCGCGGGCGATCATCGAGCCCGCGAGCACGCCGACGACGGTGCGCGGATCATCCGCCGCGCGCGCGCGGCGGTTCGTGTACAGCTGCAGTCCGCGCTGCACGCACCAGGCGCCCGCGCCCACCCCCCAGCCGGCCAGGGGCAGGCCGGCGGCCAGGAACACGGGCAGGGCTAGGACGACCAGCAACAGGTCGAGGTAGCGGAGGAGGGTCACGTCAGCGTGAAGATCCGGGGGGCAGTCCGTGGCACTTGGTCCACAGGCGCCGGCGGTTGCACCGCTGGGTCGCCAGCACCGGCACTCGCCGGCCGTAGGGGCACGCGCGCCGAGTTGCGTGCCTGCGCCGCGCGATCATGGTCACGCCGAGGCCTCGCGTGGGCCTGCCACCGCTTGCCTTGTAGTGGCCTTCGGCGTGCATACGGGCGCGTCGCACGACCGGCGGCTCGGGCCTGACCGGGTCTACCTCTACGGGCTCGGGGATATCGTCCCGACCGGCGCCCGTCAGGCGGATGAAATCATCGTTGGAATCGAAATCTTGCATAGCGTGGCCACCCTACAGCGGAGAAAGTCCGCGCGTCACCGTGTGACGGACCCGGCAAGGGCCTGCTGTGAGCGCTCCTTCCCCTCTGCGTTAGCCCGGTCAGTCTACCTGATCAGGGACTTCGTAACAAGTTTGTGACAGCCGGTACGCGGGAAGGCCCGATTTTGCGGGCAGCGATCGCGGCGCGCCCTTGCCCCGATCGCTCCGCCGCGTCGCGGTCCCCATGCAGACCTCCGTCAGTGCGACGGCCGCCGCGATCGCCACCAGCCCGCCGAGGACGTCGAAGAGGAAATGATTGCCGGTCGCGAGCACCGCCAGCGTGGTCATGCACGGATAGAGCAGCGCCACCGCGCGGACCCATCCCCGTCTGGAGATGCGCCACAGCGCGAGCGCGCACCACGCCGCCCAGGCGATGTGCAGCGAGGGCATCGCCGCCAGCTGGTTGGCGTGCGAGGCCAGCGCGCCGGTGTGCCAGGAGCCGAACGCGCGCGTCGAGGCCACGACGTCGGTGAAGCCGCCCAGCATCCGCGGCGGGGCGACGGGGTAGAGCCAGAAGATGGCGAACGCGAGCACGTTGACGAGCACGAGTGAGTTGCGCAGCGGCCGATACAGATCCGCTCGCCGCCACCACAGCCAGCCCAGCAGCCCGAGCGTGACGAGGAAGTGCGCGTTGTCGTAGTAGTCGGACAGGAGCAGCCCGAGCGTGTGGTGGCCCGCGAGCCAGTGGTCGAGCGCGTGCTCGGGATCGAGGTGCAGCGAGCGCTCCACTCGCAGGATGTCGACCGCATGGGCGAGCGCGGTGTGCAGGCGCAGCGGGGCGAGGTTCGTGATCGCGTCATACACCCAGCACAGCCACACGATCACGCCCGCCTCGATCCACCAGCGCGTTCGCGTTCGTGGCCGCGCGTGAGCGCCGATCGGAGCCGGCCCGGCGGCGGGAGCGAGGCCCGTTCCGGCGCCGATCCCCGCCGTGACGGGGTCGCTCGTGTCGATCGAAATCGTGCTGGACAAGCCCTTGATGCTATCCGCCGGCACGGAGAGCAGAGGCCGCTCGTTGGCTGTCAGAGCCTTGTGGGCCGCAACCCGCGCTCGGCGAGCGTGTCGAGCACGCGGGGAAGCGCCGCGACGGTGCGCCGCCACGAACCGGGCGCCGAGTAGTCGTCGGCGTCGTGCAGCAGCAGCACCGAGCCCTCGGCCGCACCGCCGGTCACGCGCGCCGCGATCGACTCGGGCGTGGCCTTGGCCTGCCAGTCCTTGCCCCACTGACTCCACAACAGCGTGCGCCAGCCGTGTGCGCGCGCGATGCACAGCGCCGGTGCGCTCAGCGCGCCGTAGGGAGGCCGGTAGAGTTCGATCGCGCGACCGGTGGCCCCCTCGATCGTGTCCCGCGCCCGCGCGATGTCCGCGCGCGCCTGCCACGGCGCGAGGCGCAGCAGGTTGCGATGCCGGTCGCAATGCAGGCCGACCTGGTGCCCGGCGGCGAGGATCTCCCGCGCCAGACCGGGACTGCGCCGGACCTGCTCGCCCACCAGGAAGAACGTCGCGCACGCCCCGGCGGCGGCCAGGATCTTCGAGCACCGCCGGGGTTCCCCGCGGATGGGGGCCGTCGTCGAAAGTGAGCGCGTACCCGCGCCCGCCCGCCGTGGCGCACTCCACATCCAGCCGGCGGCGCAGCGCCGGCCAGTAGAGGCTGAGCGCGGGCAGCAGGTGGCCCGCGATGGCGATGGAACCGAGCCCGCCCAGCACGATCGCGCCCGTGGCGGCGGGCTCGCGAGTGCGATGATCGTGCTTGGACATGGTCGATCTTATGCTGGGAATAGCGGCGGCCGTGGGCGCCTCGGCCCTTTACAGCCTAGGGATCGCGCTCCAGGCGCTCGACGCCCGGGAGGCGCCCCACGAGGAGCATCTGCGCGTGGCGCTCGTCTGGGGTCTGCTCAGGCGCGCTCGCTGGCTCGCCGGCACGGGGCTGTCGATCCTCGGCTGGCCGCTGCAGGTCCTCGCCCTGCTGCTGGCGCCGCTGGTGGTCGTCCAGCCCGCGCTCGCCGCCGGCCTGCTCGTGCTGATGTTCGTCGCGCAGCGGATGCTCGGCGAGCACGCCGGGCGCTACGAGTACCTCGCGATGGGCGCGATCGTGATCGGCGTGATCGGCGCGGGGCTCACGGCCCCCCCGCGCAGCGACTCGCACACCTCCGAGGAACTGACGATCGCGATCGTGCTGAGCGTCCTGGCGGTCGCGAGCCTGCTGCCCTATCTGCTGCGCGCGATCCACCGCTCGCCCGCGTCGGTGACGATGATCGGCGCCGGTCTCAGCTTCGCCTGGAGCGGGGTCGCGACCAAGCTCGCCTCCGACGACCTCGCCCAGGGGCACCTCCTCGCCGCGGCCGCCTGGGGAGCGGGCACGGCGATCGCCTCGGCCGTCGGACTGCTCAGCGAGGCGAGCGCCCTGCAGTCGCGGCCGGCGATCCAGGTGGCGCCGGTCGTGTTCGTGACTCAGACGATCGTCCCGGTCGTGCTCGCGCCGCTGCTGCTGGGCGAGAGCTTCGGCGCCACCCCGCTCGGGGGCGTGCCCCTGAGCTGCTCGCTCGCGCTGCTGGTCCTCGGCGCGGCCCTGCTTGCCCGCTCGCCGCTGCTGACCGACCTCTTCGACGTCGGCGCCCCGTCGACGGAGGGTGAGCGGTTGAGCCACGCCAGCGGCTCGACGCCGAGCCGATCCGATCCGAGCCAGAAGACGACCCGCTCCAGGCCGGCCACCGAGACGGATGATCCGTCGATCGCCACCACCAGCACTTCGCCGGCTCGCGTGCCGCGCTGAGGCAAAGCTCCCGGAGCGCTCAGACGCTGCGCGCCCTGCACGGGGGTCGCTCCGGCCGTGCGCGCAAGCACCAGCTGACCGACCGTCAGCCCGGTGCTGGGCTGCAGAAAGTAGAAGTGGTGACGCAGGCCCAAGGCGTGCGCCTGTGAGCGCAGCTTGCCGCGGGTGCGTACCCAGCGCAGCAGCGCCTTGCCGGGCCCGACTTCGGGCAGCAGCTCGTCGTGGAGGGAGTGCAGCTTGACGATCGTCGCGCGCGAGGGCACGACGCCGTCGTCGGTGAACGAGGCGTGAATCCCCCGGCCGGCGAGCTCCGCCGCCACGAGCGTCACCTCGTTCGCGGGCGCGCGCACGATCAGGCCCACGTCGGGCTGGTCGGTCTTGATGTGGGTGAGCGGATGGACCCGCAGCAGCGCGCTCGCCAGGGCCGTGACCTCGTCGGTGGACATCGTCCAAGCGCCGACGCTCAGCAGCAGCACGAAGGGGGTGGCGAACGCAACCAACCGCAGCCGCCACAGGGGGATCGAGCGCACGCGTCGCGACGCGCCGAGCACCAGGTCGACCGCGGCGGACTCTTCGGGCGCCTCGGCGTGTGTCGCGACCGTCGTCAGCCCGACCGCCGGCCGGCCGTCCGGCCGTGTCCGCGGCCTGCGGCCGTCGCTCACCAGCAGCTCTTGCAGCGAGCCCTCCGCGGGCGCTCCCGCGGAGGCGGTCCCGCCGGCCTCGGCAAAGCTCGCCCGCACGTGCTCGCGCAGCTCCTCGACGTCGTTGGCCAGCCGCAGCAGCTCGAGCGTCGCCATCGCGCGCGTGTTCAGGCGCGCGTGACCGACGGGTAGCCCGTAGGAGACGACCGGCGTGCCCGCGGCCTTCGCCTCCAGGCAGGTGACGCCACCGGTGGAATGCACGAGCACGTCGGCGGCCGCGAGCAGCTGGGGCATCTTGTCGGTGAACCCGTACACCGACACACGCGGCTCCCGCACGAACGCGCTCCTCAGCTTGCTCTCCAGCTGCTCGTTGCGCCCCGCCAGACAGACGATGGAGCTGACCTCTTCCATCTTTGCGAGCTCACTGACAGCGCCCTCGATATCCCCCACTCCCCACCCGCCGCCGGAGACGACCACCATGCGACCCTGCTCGGGCAGGCCGAGCGCGCGACGAGCCTGCAGCGGGCAGCGGGGGCCGAGGAAGTCGGCCGATATCAGCGGGCGCACGAGTCGCACGCTGCCCTCTCCGGCGATCCGCTCGACCGAGGACAGCGACTGGCCATACACCACGAGGTGCATGTCGATCCCGGGCTGGGCCCAGAAGAACAGGCCGGTGAGGTCGGTGATCGTCGCCACCGTGGGGCAGTTCACCATTTTGGTGCGGCGCAGACGGGCCAGCACAACTGTGACGGCCGGATAGGTGGACACGATCACGTCGGGATCGTGCTCGGCGATGCACCGCGCCAGCGGGCGCGAGCCGAGCAGCCACAGCGTGCGGCGCGTGGACCAGCGGATCGGCGCCACGTGCTCGAGCAGCCAGTAGATGAGCGTGTAGGTCCACGGCATGAAGCGCAGCTGCACGCGATAGCCGTCCTCGACCACCGGACGCAGCAGACGTCCCATCGCGGCGAGCCCGTCGATGATCGTGACCTCAGCCTGCTCCGGCGAGCCCTCGATCTGCTCGGCGAGCGCCCGCGCGGCGGCGGCGTGGCCCTCGCCCACGTCGGCGGACAGGATCAGGACGCGACGCGGCCCCGGAGCCCGGTCTGAGGTGGGTTTGCGGTAGCGGCTCAGTCGTCGCACAAGGGGGAAATCTCGCCTACACGGAGGGCGTTCGCCTCGATGCGCGCCCACAGATACAAGCCTCGAGCCGGACGCGAGGACTATCACAGGGTAGCTGGCGTGCCAAACACTTGCAGGTCGACTAGACGTAACAATGGCCGCATACACGCCACCACCCCCGCATCTCCCCGCGCCGGCGATCCCCCCGAGCCCGATGCTGCGCCCGAGAGCGCGGGTCGCGCGCGGCGCGCGCGACCCGCCGCCGGCGAGCGATCGCAGGCTCCCCTGCGCGCGCTCGGCCTGCTCGGGCTGGCGGGCGTGCTGGCGAGCGTGTTCTTGATCGCGGCGGGCGCCGCGAGCGGCCCGACACAGCTCGTCCCCGGCCGCAGCGGCGGCTGGCCCGGCTGGATGGCCGGTCCGTTCGAAGGTCTCGGCCTCGGCATCTCCTCCGGCGGCTTTCAAACGCTCACGCTGATCATGTGCGCGAGCTATCTGCTGGTGCTCGCCGGCGCGCGCGCACTCCCGTGGCGCGTGCTCGCGGCGGTGATCCTCGCCGCGAACGTGCTGCTGCTGCTCGGGCCGCCGCTGATCTCCCAAGACGTGTTCGGCTATCTCGCGTTCGCGCGCATGGGCGTCCTGCACGGACTCGACCCCTACACGCACGTCGCCTTCCAAGCGCCCACCGACCCGATCTACCCGTTCATCGGCTGGCCGTTTCAAAACTCGCCCTACGGTCCGCTGTTCACGCTCGCAAGCTACGCCACCGCGCCGCTCGGGCTCGCGGGCGGGCTGTGGGCGCTGAAGGCAGTCGCGGTCGCCGGGAGCCTCTTCGCGGTGGCGCTCACCGCGCGCGCGGCCGGCGCGGCCGGGCACTCGCGGCGCTTCGCCGCGGCATTCCTCGGGCTGAACCCCGTGATGCTCGAGCTGACGGTCGGCGGCGCTCACAACGACACGCTCGTGCTCGCGTTCCTCGGCGGGGCGCTCGCGCTGACCGCGGGGACCGCCCTCACGGCTCGGGACACCCCTGCGCAGGCCGGCGCCGCTGCGCGCGCCCCGGGCGAGACCGGCGCAGCTCAGCGCCGGCGCGCCGGCGCGCTGGCGCTGGCCGCGGGAGTGGGCGTCAAGGTGACGGCCGGGATCGTGCTGCCGTTCCTCGTGCTGGCCCCCGCGAGCCGGCGCGAGCGCGCGCGCGTCGCCGCCGCCGGCGCCCTCGGCCTCGCGCTGATGGCGATCGTCGGGCTGATCGGCTTCGGATCGCACGCGCTGGGCTTCCTCGACGCCGTCGGCGAACAGCAGCAGCTGATCGCCACCCACAGCATCCCCGCCGAGACCGCGCGCCTGTTCGGGCTGCACGGCACCCCGCTCTGGTGGCGGCACTGCTTCATCGCCGCCTTCCTGCTCGTGCTCGGCTACGCGCTATGGCGCACCGCGCGCGGCGCCACCGACTGGCGGGTGGCGGCCGGCTGGAGCACGCTCGCGCTGCTGCTGTCCACGGCCTGGCTGCTGCCGTGGTACGCCGTTTGGCCGCTGCCGCTAGCCGCCGTCTGCGGCGATCGGCGCCTGCGCGGAGCCACGCTGCTCGTCTGCGCCTACGCGATCCTGATCCACCTGCCGCTCGCCGGCCCGCTGCTCAGCGCGCCCGCGGTCCACACCGCTCCCCGTCACGGACACGTCGGCGCCCTCGGTCGCTGAGGTATTTCGCGCAGACGGCGCCGGCCCACCGTCCGACCCGGAAGAGGCGGCGCGCTCGCGTGAGGCGCCGGCGCTACCGGGCGCGGCGATCGTCTGAAACTCGCCGGTCTCGAAGTCTCGCTCCACGTGGCGCTCGATCTCGCCAGGCGAGGCATCCGGGCGCAGCCGGCGCAAGCGCATCGCGTCCAGGCGCCTGAACTTGAGGATCTCGAGCACGTACACCAGATAGACGCTCGCGGCCGCGACGAGCAGGCCGAGGGCGAGCATCACAAGCGTCCAGCCGGTGTGCAGATGGCCTTTGTGGTCGCTGTAAGGGACGAACCGCAACGCGAGCGCGAGCCCGGCGAGCATCAGCGTCCATGCGTACAGATAGGCGATCGTGCGCCGGCTGGAGAAGCCGATCCGCGCCATGCGATGGTGGAAGTGCTCGCTGTCGGGCCGGTAGATCGGCTGGCGGTACTTGAGCCGCTTGAGCACCACGAACGTCGTGTCGAGGAACGGCATCGTCAGCAGGATCAGCGGCAGCACGAACGACACCACGGCCGTCGTCTTGACCGCCGCCTCGACCGTGATCACGCCCATCAGCAGCCCCAGCAGGTTCGCCCCGCAGTCGCCCATGAAGCTCGACGCAGGCGGGAAGTTGTAGATCAGGAAGCCGAGCGCGGCGCCCGCCGTGAGCGCCGCGAGCACGCCCGGCTGACCGCGGTGCAGGTCGAACGCGATCACCGCGAGCGCCGCCGCGAGGATCGCGCAGACCCCGGCCGCCAGGCCGTCGACGCCGTCGGAGAAGTTGACGACGTTCATCATCGCCACGATCCCGATCACGGTCAGCACCGGGCCGGCGTTTGTAACGCCCGCGTTCGGGAACGCCAGTTTGCCGGCGAACGGCAGCGTGATCGCCTTCACCGCCACGCCGAAATGCACGACGATCACCGCCGCGAACAGCTGTCCGAGCAGCTTCACCGCGGGCGGGAGGTCGAAGCGGTCATCGAGCGCGCCCACCAGCGTGATCAGCCCGGCGGCGATCAGCACGCCCGACCACAGCTGGGGCTCGTGAGTGGCCCCGGCGCCATACCCACCCGGCAGCCAGATCAGACCCGCGACGAGCACGCCGGCGAAGATCGCAAGGCCGCCGAGCAGGGGCGTGGGGCGGTCGGACAGCCCCCGCTCGCGCGGCTCGTCGATCGCCCCGATTGTCCGCGCGATCCGCATCGTGACCGGGGTCAGCAGCGCGGTCACCGCCGCGGCGGACAGCAAGGCATAAAGCGCGTCGAGCTCGGTTGGGTTACGCATCGACATCGACAGCATCGCAGGGAGGGGGGTCGTACGAGTCACGAGCGCGCGCAGGCGACCTCAGAGCACCTCCTCACACGGCGAAGTGTTGCGGCGGGCGCTAAACAGCCGTGGCTGCGGCGAGGCCCTCGTACAGCGGGTAGCGCGCGACGATCGCGTTCACGCGCTCGGTCAGCTCGCCCGCACGGGCCTCGTACTCGGGCGTCAGCGCGCTCGCGAGGATCCTGCCGACCTCGGCGAAGTCCTCCGCCTGCAGACCTCGCGTCGCGAGCGCGGGCGTCCCGATCCGCAGGCCGGAGGCCTCCATCGGCGGGCGCGGGTCGAACGGCACTGCGTTGCGATTGACCGTGATGCCGATCTCGTGCAGACGGTCCTCCGCCTGCCTGCCGCTCAGCTCGGGCTGAGCCTCGCGCAGGTCGACCAGCACCAGATGCACGTCGGTCCCGCCGGTGAGCACGTTGACGCCGTGGCCGGCGCGCAGCAGCTCGCGCGCGAGCGCCTGGGCGCCCGCGACGGTGCGCCGCTGGCGCTCGGCGAACAGCTCGCTCGCGGCGATCCTCAGCGCCACCGCCTTGGCCGCGATCACGTGCTCGAGCGGGCCACCCTGCTGGCCTGGAAAGACGGCCGAGTCGATCCTCTTGGCGTACTCCTCCTTGCACAGGACGATCCCGGCGCGCGGGCCCCCCAACGTCTTGTGGGTGGTCGTCGTCACCACGTCGGCGCCGTGCTCGATCGGGTTGGGGTGCAACCCGGCCGCGACCAATCCGGCGAAGTGCGCCATGTCGACCATCAGCAGCGCGCCGACCTCGTCGGCGATCTCGCGAAAGCGCGCGAGGTCGAGCCGGCGCGGATAGGCAGACCAGCCGGCAAGCAGAAGCTTTGGACGGCGCTCGCGCGCGATCTGAGCGACCTCGTCCATGTCGATCAGGCTGCTCTCGCGGTCGACCTCATACGCGGCGATGTCGTACAGCCGGCCGGAGACGTTGATCTTCATGCCGTGCGTCAAGTGGCCGCCGTGGGCCAGCGACAGCCCCATGATCGTGTCGCCCGGCGTAAGCAGCGCGTGGTAGACGGCGGTGTTGGCCTGCGCGCCGGAGTGCGGCTGCACGTTCGCGTGCTCGGCCCCGAACAGCGCCTTGGCGCGGTCGATCGCGAGCTGCTCGGAGACGTCCACCCACTCGCAGCCGCCATAGTAGCGGCGGCCGGGATAGCCCTCGGCGTACTTGTTCGTGAGCACCGACCCCTGGCATTCGAGCACCGCGCGCGGCACGAAGTTCTCTGAAGCGATCATCTCCAGCGTGTCCTGCTGGCGTGCCAGCTCGCCGCGCAGCGCGTCGGCGACCTCGGGATCCACCTCGGCGAGCGGGCGGTTGAAGTAGTCGGGGCTCAGCTCGGGCATCTCACGCTCTCCTTGGACGAGGACTGGGGAGGACTATGGTGCCCAGGCGCGCGGCGGGTTCGCTGACCGCTTCCCGGTGGTCGCTTCCACCTCAGGGCGCCAGTCGCGGCAGCCGTTACGAGGCTAACAGGGATGAGCTCGCCTTGAGGCGGCGTTGAATTCCCGCGTGGTCTGAGGCGCCCGTGGCCGTTCACCGATTTCAAGCGAACAGGTCGGCTGCGGCGACGAGCAGCAAATCCTCCTGAAATGCGAGCGTAGCGCTCGGGACGTTATCGCCCAGACTCAACAGTGGGACGAGGGCGCCCTCGCGGGCTGTGGCCGGGGCGCTTCCCCAGCCACAGCCCGTTGGGCTTGCTCAGCGAGAGCGGCCGCCCGAGGCGGCCGTCATGTCGCTTTCAGCGTGCCGCCGACTTTGGTTGCGGCGATCTTCAGGACCCCGGAGGGGAACTGAAGAGGCTTGTTGCCAGCGCACGGAAGCGTCGGAGATTCTCCGTTGAAGATCGCTTCGACCTTGCCTTCTGGCAAGTTGTTCACCATCCCGGTGTTCGTCGTGCCACCACAGGCTTCGGTCTGTTCACCGAAGATACCGCCGCATTTCAGCGACCAGCCGGGCGTGCCTTTGCCGCCGTTCTTGATCGTCTGCTTCAGTTTCCCGTTGATCGTGGTCAGTTCGGTAGCCCACGGCAGGTTAACCGCTTCCCAGTGTGCGGTGCCTTCGCACAGGGTCTCTCCGCGCCCCACGACGCTGCAGGGAGCCGCTTTTTCGCCGCTTGGACCGGTGATGCTGGTGATTGTACCGGCGGCCCCGGGTCCCACGGTACCTTTCACGGTGAGGGTGCAGGTGTCTTCTCCACTTTTTTCGGGAACGTAGAGCACCACTTTGTTCTTGTAAGCTTCGGCGGCAACGGGGCTGCCGGTTATCGGGCGGCCTTCGAATTCCCACGTGTGGGCTGAGGCACTGGCGGCCGAGAACGCTCCGACCACCAGCGCGAGCAGGATAGATCCAACGAACCTTATTCGCATATTCATCTCCTGTGTCGTAATTGTGTCACAGTGAAACCTGTGACACACCGATACTATGAGTAAGTCGCCCCTGGGTCAAGGTGTGTCACATATAGCCGTGAGCGTTTAACTGAAATACCCGCCACGGCAAGCGCGGCGGGTAATTCGTATCGATGTGAGTCTGTACGCCGTTTGACTTCCGTGGGCTATTTCGCCGTCACCGCCCACGTTCCGTAAGCACGAGCTTCCGATTCCGGGCTGTAGACGAGCAGCACAGCGCCCCCGGTCGCCGCGCCCGGCGTGATGGAGTCCGCTGCGGGATTGAAGATGGCCTCCGCTTTAGCCTTGCTCCCGGAGTTGAAGCCGACATAGACGCAGAGGTTGCCGGGCGTGGCCTTCGGTTCTTTGGCGCTGCCCGGACAAGCAGCATTGGGCGCTATGTGCACGTCCGCTGCTTCCAGTTCACCGGCGAGCTGAATGGGAAAGGACAGCGATACAGAGCGCGACTGGTTTTCGCCAATTTCCGCGGCCCAGCTGCCGGTCTCGGTCGCGCCGGAGGGCAACTGGCTGTTGGGCGACCACGGTTCGCCCTTGGCTCCCGGGGCGCCGGATTCGCCTTTGGGGCCTGCTTCGCCCGTTTCGCCTTTGGCCCCTGCCGGCCCCTGCGGTCCGGATCCGCCCTGCGGTCCCTGGGCTCCAGCGGCGCCCGTCGGACCGGTCGGGCCGGCTGGTCCGGTGGCGCCGGCGGGGCCGGTCTTGCCCTGCGGGCCGGCGGGGCCACGCGGACCCGCCTTGCCCTTCGCCTTGGCCTTGGACTTCGCCGCGGTCGCGGTCGTACCGTGAGCGCCGTTGCCGCCGTTGGTGCCGGCCGCGAAGGATGCGCCGGTCAGCGCGAAGACGAGAGCCACGAAAGCGATCGCCATGCTCGGGCTCGGATGCAACCTGCGTCTCATCATCGAAAACATCGGGTTCTCTCCTTAGGATCTACGGTTGGCGTTGCGAGAACGACTCGTCCTCTTCGCTTTCTTCCTCTTCACCTTCGCCGCCACGCACTTCCCACGGCTGCGCTTCTTGCCCCGCTTACACCTACGTGCCGTCTGCTTGACGCTCGTCGCTCCCGTCGTCTGTGTCGGGAACGCGATCGCGGGGACCGCGAGCAGCGGAAGCGACGACGGCGCTGTCAGCTCCGCGGGAACACCCTGCGTGGTGAACAGCACCGCTTCACCCGCCTGTTCCCCCGCCGCGCCCGCGTAGGCGCTGCGGATCACGATCCGAACGGCATACGTCGTGCCCGGCTGCAAACCCGCGAGCGCGAACGCCTCACCGACAGGGCCCGCGGCGCTCCCCGCAGAACCCGAGGCCACGACACCGTACTGCGTCGCGGAGCCCGCATAGACACCGAGCTCGAACACGTATGTCGCGGACTGCCCGTCCGGGTCGACCGTGCCCGACACCAAAGCGCTCGTCACACCGACCGCGCTCACACCACCCGTCTGCGCCGACGGGGCCGCCAACGCCGGCGTCAGGAAATGCCCTTCCTCGCCGACGCTCTGCCCGCCTTCAGGCGCGCCTTCGCGTTCGAAGGCGTTATCCGCGACCAGCCTGAACACGTACGGTGTTCCCGGCGTCAGATCGCCGACTTCCTGGGCGACCCCGACCGCGCCGGGCTGGCTCGATTCCAACACAGGCGCGGCCTGCGCCTCACCGCACTGTGCGAAGCTCTGCCCTTCTCGCGCGCACCTTGCGTATTCGAAATGGTAGTGCGCCAACGCGTGCTCCGGGTCGACAACGCCCTGCAACACGGCCGACTGGGCGCGCAGCCCCGTCGTCTGCGGCGCACCCGCGATTTCCGGCGGCGGGGTGGGCGTATGGAACGACAGCTGCGCTCCTTCACGGGTTTCCTGTTTACCGGCAACTTCCGCTTCGGCGACCATCCCATACTCATAGGTCTGGTTCGGTTCCAGGCCGCCCAGATGCCACGTAACAGGTTCCAGCGCCGTCCCTTCGCCTTCAAATGCGACGGGGGTGCGCGAACCGCCCGGGGGGCCGTAGGCGAAGAACCCGCGCGCCTTCGACCCGTTCGGGTTCAGCTCGCCGCACAACGTCGCGCTCGTCGCCGTGACTTCGCTCGCGGCGCACGTCACCGGTTCGGGGAACACCGCCGGGGAATACATCGCCACAACCCCGACAGTGCTAGTTGAGCCGGCATACAGGGCATCCGAGGATGCCGAGAACACCAAGCCCGAAGGGTAGTCAACCATCTTGCCCGACGGCGGCCCGAATTCGCTGATCTTCACACCTGAGGTGGTGTAAAGCGCCCCCTCTCCATACTCTTCTTCATCAATCGGACGCGTGTCGTGTATTTTTTCTTCTGCAAGCACACCGAGCCGGCCGTACAGGTCCAGCGCGAGCCCGTTAATATTAAGCGATATGGGATTCGGTTCCCGCGACGAGACTTCAAATGTCGAAGTCTGCGCGCCGCTCGGGTTGAACTCGCGCACCACATTAGTAGGGCCTGTATATGGGCCCCCATCAGAGGGCGGGACGCCGATACCGTAAGCGAGGAACACATCACCGCTTTCGTCGACCACGAGCGCCACGACATCGCTCTCCGGTTCCGCGGATATCGACGTGAGCGAGATTTCTCCCTTCCATTCGCCGTCGGCCCTGAACTCCTGCACACGGTGTTCATCGCCGACGTACAACAGGTCTTCGGGGCCGCCGACGGCAAGCACATTGCCTCCCAGATGAAGCTTGAAGGCGCCGCGTTCGCTGCTGCCGCTCGGGGTCGGTGCGGGACCGGCGCATTGCACGCCTTTTGTTTCGACTTCCTGCGCGGTGCAGACGTTGCCGGTCGCGTTGACTTCCCTGCCGAGCTCCAGTACCCACGTTCCCGCGGCCGTGAACTCCTGCACACGAAAACCTCCGCCTTCACTTTCTTCTGCGAGATACACATTGCCGTTGGCGGCGTCGCTCGCGATACTGAACGGATCATTCATCTGGCCTGGAGAGTCTCCGCGGATGCCGGCCTTGCATGCGTCTGTCGATGCGGCGGTGCAGAGGTTCTTTTCGGCCTGGGTGACGCGCGCGCCTTTTTCGGCTTCTTCGACCTTCGTCCTGTTGACTTCCCACCCGAACATGCTCACAAACGCGCCCGACGGGGTGAGGACCTGCACACGATTGTTACCACTGTCGGCGACGTATACGTCCCCGTAGTCGGAGCTCGCGGAATAGTTGTCGACCGCAACGCTCTTAGGGGCTTCGAACCCGCCCGGTTCGCTGCTTGGTTCAGCCTCGAACACCCCACGCCCCGGTTCGGTTTCGAATTCTGTGCATTTGTCCCCGGACGCGACCGTACACACAGTCCCGCCCGTCGTCTGGTTGACCTTCCACCCGAAATAGCTCGAGAGCACGAACTTGCTCGCGACGGGCGCGGCGTTGGCCACCGCCGCGCTGGACATGCCCGCGAGCACGAGAATGCTCGCGAGCAGCGGGAGGATGTGTTTGGTGTGCTTGGTGCTCATCGGTGTGTCCTCCCGTCGCGGGCGCTATTGGCCTTCTTCGCCGTGGTCCTCTTTCGCTTTCTCTTCTGTGCCTTCCTCGCCTTCGGGCAGCCCGTGACCGCGATCTTTGTGGTCTCGTGGATTTCGGCGCCGTTCTGTGCGACGAACGCTGTCGGCATCGAGAGCGTGCTCCCACACAGGTGGCCGTTCGCGGCGAGCGCGGAGTAGCGGCCCTCGGGGAGATAGATCTCAAACGTGGAGACGGGGACGTCGGGGACGGTCTTGAACGTCGAGCTGGTGATCCCGGCCCTGCTGATGAACGTCGACCCGGTCAGGTCGACGCGTACGCCCTCGCCCTGCAACACGACGATCAGGCTGGGGAACGCTTCCCCCCCGTGGGAGACGAAGTACACCGGCCCGGTCAGCTGGACGGGCAGCAGCGGCGTGCTCGCCTTCACGACACCTACGATCGACGCCTGTGGGCACCCGGCGGGGTTCGCTTCGAACTGCGCGGCGGTGCACGCTTTCTGTAGCGTCGTCAACCGCGAGGGCAGCTGCTTGGGGAGATCGACCTTGACCCGCGCGATGTTCGCCTCCACACCAACCGACCCCGCGGGATAGGAGAGCCTCGCGTCGAGGCTCGCACCGTTCGCTTTGCTCGTACGTCCGCTCGTGGAGACCGCGAATTTCGGTTTGAACTCGAGGCTCTTGCACGCCGCGACCGCGAACGGGCTCGCGACGGTCGTGGTAGCGCCCTGGCTGCCGGAGATCCTTGCGGTGATCTGCTGGGACGCGCAGTCGGTCGGGTTGAACATGAATCCCGGACGGTCGATGTCGACCGTCACGCGTTTCAAGCGCAAGGGGACACCGAACACGATCTGCGGCAGCGCGTGCGGACCCGTTTCATCGGTCGTGACCGTCAACGTCGAGTCCTGCGGGTCGACAGCGATCCGCGCCCGCACGATCACCAGACCCAGGTTGAACGGGCCGGCGACCGCGTGCGTGACGATGCTCAACCCGAACGGCGCACCCTCATACGGCCCGGTCAGATACACCTCGCCTTCGATTTCAAACGGGTGCGAGCCCGCCCCCGTCGCGACGCGGGTCGTGCCGATCTTCGACGCTTCCGGACACGTCCCCGCTTCCGCTTCCCCACTGGCGCACAACGGTACCGTCGAGAGCATCCCCAACAGCCCCGGGGGGGTGTGGAGTTGGATGCCCTTCAGGTACTGTTCGCGGTCTTCACGGGAGAGGTTCATCGTGAACGAGCTGAACCGTCCCGCCTGCGGCGTGACCGTACCCGCGACAAACCCAGGCGCAAGGCCCGGCGGGTTCCCCTCACAGCCCGCGACGACAAACGAGGAGAGCGGCGTCGCATCACCCAGCCCCGGCACGAACACGCCTTCCGGGGTCACGCCCGGTGCGCTCCACGGCATCAAATCCGACGTCGTGAGCGCCGGACCGCAGCTGGCGGGGTTATCGAGCGACGCACGCGGACCGCCGTTCAACCGGAGCTTCAGGTCGCTGAACGGCGTCTGCGGGTTCTGGTCAAACACCGTCGTGATCTGCCCCGTCGCGGGATCGACCTCCACACGGCCTTCGACCTTGATGTTCACACCCGCGTTCCCTAACGCGCCCGTGCCACCGAGTTCCAAATACAGTTTGTAGAGGTTGCCGTCCAACGCGTCCTGTTCGGTGCACGCCGCCTGCCCGACGCCACCGCAACCCGGCCTTGCGAGATACACGTGGCCCTTGACGGGGCTCGCGAGCAATGGCGTTTCCGCTTCGGCTTCGCCGACGGTCGACGCGTTCGGGCAGTGACCCGGCGCGAGCTGCAATTCCTCATTCAGCGCGACCTGTTCGGATTCCGGACCCGTGAAGTCGATCCCTTCCGGACCCGACGCGTTGCACGCCTGGATCCCATCGACCACGCCCGGCGAGACCGACATCCCCAACGGCAACGTCACCGCCGCATCACGCACATGCGGCGTCGCCGGCACACCGGGCTGCGAAGTCTGCGGCACCTTCAATTCAAAACCCAAGCCGACCGGCGAATCCGCCAACAGCGAATCGGGATGCACTTCGATTTCCGGCGCGAACTTCAACGCATCACACCCCGTCACCGCGGGCATCACCCATGGCGGCGCGCTCACATAGTTTTCATAACGACCTTCCACGACACGACCCGGATGCTCCCACGAATCCGCATCGATCAACGCCGCCTCCGGACCCGCACTACAATCCGTCGGCATCGACAAGAACGGCACCGGCACGACACCCGACACTTCACCACCCGGCTGACCATATTTGCCGTGCTGGCATTCAGGCGAATTATGAGTAGGGGATATACATTGCATCCCGCGCAACCAGTCATACCGCGCTTCCGCCGGCACACCCCAGAACGTCACCTGCGCTTCGAGCAGCCCGACACCGATGATGTTGTTGTCCACAACCGTGATGCCATACCCGTGTTCGTTATGAATCAGGTGCGCCGTCAGCTGCAGGCTCGCTCCCTTGATCACGAGCACGAACTCCGCCGACTGACCCGCTTCGGGCGTAACGTTGTAGATCTGCCCAAGCACCCTGTTGCCACCGTCATCCACGATCTGGATCGTCCCTACCTGCGTATCGGCCGGACACCCCACGTTCCGTGCCGTCACATTCGACAGCGCACACTGCGGCACCGCCTGCGGATCACCGATCAAACCAGGCGGCAGATCCACGACGACATCCTTCGGATCCTGCGTCGGCTGAACATTCGCGCGGTTGTTTTCGCTGTCGAACACGATCGTCGTCGTGAGCGCGACGGGATGACCACCGGCCTGAGTGAACAAGTACGGTTCGTTGACGACACGAAACCCGGATTCATCTAACACTCCTGGGATATCGACGGTTTCTGGGACTTCACGCGGCACGGTCGTCTGCACACTGAAGCTCTTGATCCCGAACGGCTTCTGTTCTTCAGCGGCCACCGCAACGGCCGGCACGAATAGCAGCAGCAGTCCGACCACCGCGAGCACGAAACCTCTGACCCTGACGGGCACACAGCTTGAAAACGACATTACCGCACCCCCCTTTGACTCTTCTTCGCTCGGGTCCTCGCCCGGCGTTTCACCTTCGCCTTGACACATCGCGCCCGCTTCTTCACATAACCCTTGCGGCACTTCTTCGGCTTCGCCGCCGGCTTGACCTTCGCGCCCCGGGAAGTCGATACCGGCGCCGACACGTTTTCACCCGGCGCCTGGGAGACGCTGCCCGGCACCAGCAGCGGTGCGGGGTTCGTCAATGGGCCCTGGCACGCGTCGCCGCGGCAGCGTTCCGGTTCGCTCGCCGGCACGGGAAAGCCGCCGCCGATCCGGGCGTCGTAGACATCCGGCGCGCCGTCGGTGTCCTGCGGCACGAGACCCTGCGAGGTGACGAAGAACACATCCCGCCCCGACGGCGTGATCACCGCTTCTTCATCCGGTTCGACCGACGTGCCCGAGGAAACCAACGAGACCGCACCATCATGCCATTCATAGATATCCGGCAGGCCGTTGATCGCCGCAGGAGAGAGCGGGTCGGCGGTGCTGAACACGATCCGCGAACCGTCTTCGCTCACCGCTCGCCTCACACCCGAACGTTCTTCATTAGGTACCCTTTGCGTAACCAACGGCTTGATCCGCGCATCCGCATCACCAAGACCTTCGACGATCGTTTCGTCCAGATGGTTTCCGTTCGCGTCGGCTCCGCCTTCGCCGAGCGAGACCCGCCGCAGCGCGCCGGACCCCATATCGAAGCGGTACACGTCCTGCGCATCGTCCGTGTCGGCTTCGGGACCCCGGTCGATCAGCTGCGCATACGTCGAGAACACCAACACCCCGCCTTCGCTCCCAGCCACCTGCACCGGCCCTCTGAAGCCAAGCAACGGCAGATCGTTCCGCTCGTTTTCTACCCTTCCCGTGCCTTCGAGGTCGTCGGGACAGCGCGAATCGGGCACGCCACCCGACACGCCCGGCCCCGAGCAGATCTCGCCGATGAACACCGTCCGCCCCGCCGGATAGCGCGCGTCGCGCTCATACCCGTACAGGTTGTCCGCGCCCGCGACCGGTGACGACTGCGCCCCTTCGACCGCGGGACCCTGACCGCTCAGAACGCCGTGCGCGACGAAATACACGTGCGAGCCGTCGGGCGCGATCGACACGACACCCTGGAGTTCCGCGGCTTCACCGGGGTTTGGATCGTGCGAGACCTGCACGAGCGAGGTGACGGCACGCTGCCCCGCTTCGCAACCGGATGCTTCGCCGGGACAGCCGATCGTGGCCATGTACAGATCGTTCTTCGCATCCTGATCGCTCGCCGGATCGAGCGGAGCGACGGTTTCGAAGAACACCCGCGAGCCATCTTCCGAAGCTCCGCGAAAGACAGCGCCACCGCGCGTCGCCGCCCCTGGACAGGGCACTTCGCTGCACGCTTCGGCGAACGGCTTGGACACTTCAAGCGTCCTCGCCCCTCCTACACGCGCGAACAATTGCCCGCGATTGGAACATGTCGGGCCTACAGCAGCCGAAAAGAAGATGGTGCTTCCATCCGCAGAGAACGCATTGGACGGATAATTGGAGGCTGCACCACCGGACACCGGCCTGCAATTGGGCGACAGCAGGCCACCGGCATTGTTCAGCGCCACCAAACGCAGTGCCGGCGAGCCACCATGACAACCCGCATCAACGTCGTAAAGCTGGTTAGCCCCCGCCCCAACCGCAGCCGGCAACAGCGCCGGGACTTCTTCGAGCACCGTATGACACAAATCGTTACTGCTCCCGAGGATAAAGGGATCAAAAAATTCGCCGTTTTGTGCTTTTAGGACCGGTCCGACAGGATGAAACCCGCCGTCCTGCTCCTCGTCGAACTGCAGTTCGGTCGCTTGTTCGCTCGACTGAGTATTGGGAATACCCAAGCTGAATGTCCACAGCGAGGCGTCAAGCGACGGCGAGATACCGACGAGACCCGTGAAAGGCGCCAGCGACGCCGGTGGGCTCAGCGCAGCCGAGGACCATTCGGACCCCGTACGGGTCGCCTGGTAATCCAACAGGCCCAGGTCGGAGCCATCGCCCGCGAACGCCCCACCGTTCGACTGGTAGTCCACGCTTTCCCCATTCGGCGCGACACCCACGATCTCCCTGGCGGCGTAGCCGCCCTTGAAGACCGGGCTGACCATCTCATACGCGCGTTCGGGGTTCGTCAGCGCGAGCGCGGGCGTCGCGCCCACCGCCGCCAGCAGCGCCGAGGCAACTACGGTCACGAGCGTGCGTATGCGTGCCCCGGTATCGATGTTCTTCAGGCGCATCACGACGCTACCTCCCTGTTGTGAGTGTTCAGACTGAGCTGCTCTGTCACGCGCTCACCGAGCGGCGTGAGCTGCCACGCGTTCGCCTCACCACGGGCCTGGCCCTTACCCGTGTTCGCGAGAAGACCGAGACGCTGCAAACGCGCCAAGAGCTTTGAGACCTGACCCTGGTCTGTCAGACCAGCGCCTTCCCCGATCAGACGATTGCTCGTCCCCGGATGTCGCGCTGCCGTCTGCAGGACCCGCGCGGTCCTGTACGTCAAGCGCATCGGTAGCTCACGCAACGGGTCCTCCGCGCGTGCCCTCCCCGACACTGGCGGCCCGTCATCGACGGGCGTGGTTGAGCGCGGTGCGGGACGTTTGCGCTCCCTGCCGGCCGCCGCAACGCCGAGATAGGGCAGCACGATCATCCCCATCAGCTCCCCATGCAGATCGGTGAGCGGTGCCTCCTCGCCGTTCAACAACCGCTTGTAGACGATCGCGAGCGCGGCGCCGGTGAGACCCTCCCCTGTCAAGCGAGGTGTCTGCGCTCCACGCGCGGTCTGTACGCGGCCCTCGTCGATCACGCTCGCCAAGCGTGCCAGCAGCATCTCGCGGGCCTCCAGCACGCGCCGGGTGCCACGCGCGCTCTGCACCACGCACACCCGCGCGAGCATCGGGTCCTGATCGAGGAAGCATAGGATCCTCCACAGGCCCGCGCGGACACGCTCAACCCAGGCAGCGCCGTCATTCAAGCCTGCCTGTGCGAGGTCCTGCTCGACACGTGCGACGGTGTCGTCGAGCATCGCGAGCAGGCAGTCCTCGCGGTTAGCGAAGAGGTCGTAGAACGTGCGGCGTGACACCCGTGCGCGGGCCGCGATATCCGCGACCGTCACACCGGACCAGCCGAGCTCGTCCGCCACCGGGACCGCAGCACCGATCAGGCGCGCGCGCTGCATCTGGGAGACAGGACCGCGCGCAGAGGGCCTGTTGCTTGCGGTCGCACCCCGGCGGCGCGGGGAAACGCCTGCCGTCGCCGCGGCACGGGTAGCGCGGCCGTCTCCGGTGCGGACCTTTGGCGCCATCACGCGCTCATCGCCACAGAGGTCTCGGAGGGGCGGCCCGCGTGCAGCGCCTGCTCCCCAAGTGGGGTTAGCGACCATGCCTTCGGGGTGCCCTGTTCGCGACCGCCGGTGTTCTGCACGAGGCCCTGGTCTTCCAAACGCCACAACAAGCGCGAGATCTGGCCCTGGTCGGAGACGCCGGCTCGGTCTGCCACCTCGCGGTTGTTCAACCCCGCCTGCTCCCCGATCACGGACAGGACCGTGAACGTGCGCAACGTCGGACGGAACTGGCGAACTCCGGACGTTCGCCCGGCCGGCCCGCTGACGCGGGACTTATCGGCCGGTCTAAGTCGCGGATCCGCCTGGCTGATATGAAGCTGTCGTGTCGCGGCCGCCGGCCCACGATATGGCAGCACGATCGTGGCCATCAGCGGGTTCAACAAACCCACGAGCGGCCCAGGCCTCGACTCCAACAAGCGAGCGTGGATCACGCCACACACGGCGCCCAAGACACCCTCCGCGGTCAATGGAGGCAACACCCGCTCGGCGTTCTCGCCCGCATCGGCGTCGATCACGCGAGCCAGGTCCTCCAACAGCCGTGCGCGACGCTCAAGCACCCGCGGACCGCACGCCAAGACATCGACAAACACGAACCGCCCCGACGCGCGCTCACCATCCAACATGCCCAACAATGCGCCGAGACCCCCGCGCATGCCCGCGACCCAGTCGTCCTCCGCCCCATACGCGGGAACGACGACCTCCGCGATCCGCTCGACCGCCTGGTCGAACGCCGCCAACAGACACTCTTCGCGATCGGCGAACAGGTCATAGAACGTCTTGCTCGACATCCCCGCCCGCGCGGTCACGCGCCGCACCGTCAACTGGCGCACCCCGAGCTCGGCGACGAGGCTCACCGTCGCATCTAGCAAGCGCGCGCGCTGCAACGCCGACACATACACACCGCCGCCCTGCGGGCCCATGACGCCGGTGCGCGCCCGCACACGACCCGTCGCGGCGAGGGCGCCCATCACGACCGACCCCCCGCGACCAACACGGCGACGGGACGGAAACGACCAAAGCCGCGCTCACGGGCGCGGCGACTACCGGCTAGAAGATCGAGAACAGCGCCAGAAACAGCGCCAAAACTAGGCTCAGCGCCTAATAAACCCGGAGCAGAGAGAGAGAGAGAGAGAGAGAGAGATGTGTCAGCGACGCTGACGCATCTAGCTACGACACCATCACGGCGCGCAACCACCCCCATCACACCTGTCCCATACGGACTCACGCGAACACAACCCCTCTTCATCCGACCTGGTCCCTCTCCCCTTACATCCCTTACAACGAGCGCTCAAGTCAACCTGGAAGATCGACCCAAACCCAGTCTATTTTCCGTGCCCCATCCAGGAGCACCCCTACAACCATATTTATACACAACCCGTTTGTCTTTTGCAAGCCCAAACCACAAACCCCACGAAAGAGGACGAAGCAGCAACCTCAAAGCGCCCTCACGGGCTGCGGCCGGGGAGCCGTGATCGCACCTGACGCCGCCCGTGAGCCGGCCGATTTCAAGCGAACAGGTCGGCTGCGGTGACGAGCAGCACATCTTCCTCCGCCGCCCGGATAAATTGCAACCTATGATATAGCGCTATCTATGGCGCCCATGTCGAGCGCTCCCTCGCGCAGTACACGCCACTCGCCGGTCTGCTGATAGTCGCGCAGATCGACCACCGTCGAGGGCGTCCCCGGCAGCTCGCCGCCGTCGAGCACGAGATCGGCGCCGGCTCGAATGCTCTCCGGTACGTCCATAAGCCGCCGTGCGTCAGGGGCGCCGGAGAGGTTTGCGCTCGACTGCATCGCCGGTCTACCGACCGCGCGCAGCACCACCAGACGGTCGGGCAAGCGCGGCACGCGCAGGCCAAGCGTCGCCGGATCGGGACCGCAAGCCGGGCCGAAGCGCAGGCAGGGGTTGGGCAGCAGCAGCGTGACCGGGCCCGGCAGCAGTGCCTTCACAGCCACGCGCTCTGCGTCGCGCAGCTCGCTCAGAGTGCTCAGCGCCGGTTCGAGCGCAAAGAACATGACCGCGGCCGGGCGCTCGGCCGGGCGGCCCTTCAGCTCGTACAGGCGCCGCACGGCGCGCTCGTCGTCGGGGTCGCAGCAGAGCCCGTAGACGGTATCCGCGGGAAACACCGCGACACCGCCGCTCGCCAGGCACTCCTCCAGCCGGCGGGCGTCAGGCGCACCGAGCGACACGGATGTCGAGCTCACGACGCGCGCCGTCCCGACGCACCGGTTACCAACTCCTGCTGCCCCGACGCACGGGCCACCGGCTCGCGCCGTCCCGACTCGTCGTGTCCCGACAAGCGTTCCCCCACCACCACGCGCTCGATTCCGGCGAGGTCGCGCTCTGAGTGCACCTCCGCGAAACCGGCCGCGCGCATCAGCTCCTCCACTATCTGTGCCTGGCCGGCGCCGACCTCGATCGCGACGATGCCCACGCGCGCGCGGTCGGCCAGCTGTACGAGTAGTGCCCGGATCGCCGCCAGCCCATCCTCCCCGGCGAACAGTGCCGCGGGGGGCTCGTGGCGAAGGATCTCGGGCGCGAGCCGGGCGCGCTCGGGCTCGGCGACATAGGGCGGGTTGGAGAGCACAGCGTCGAACCCATCCTCCATCCCTGCGAGCAGGTCGGCCTGCAGCCAGCGGACCTCCAGCCCGAGGCGTAGTGCGTTGGATCGGGCTACGTCAAGCGCCGCCGCGCTCACGTCGCTGCCGGTCAGCTCGAGGTCGGGACGCTCGTGCTTCAACGCCAGCGCCACCGCGCCGCTGCCGGTGCCCACGTCGAGCACACTCGCTTCGCACGGCAAAGTCAACCCGACCTCGACCAGCAACTCGGTCTCGGGACGCGGCACGAGCACGCGCGGATCAACCTCCAGATCGAGCCGGCGAAAACCGCGGCTCCCCACGATATAGGCGACCGGCTCGCGTTCGACCGAGCGGCGGCGTACCGCGTTCTGAAACGCGCGCACCGCCTCTCCCTGCACCGTCAGCTCGCGATCGATCAGCAGCCGCCCGCGCTCGACCCCGAGCACGTGCGCGAGCAGCACTTCGGCGTCGAGCCGCGGCGTTTCGCACCCGGCCGCGGCGATCGCCGTGATCGCTCCGTCGAGCGCGTCGCGCGCGGAGACGCCCGCGCCGATCACGCCGCCTCGCCGGTCACGCCACCCGCTCCGCTCACAACGCCCGAGCGGGTCACAACGCCCGAGCGGGTCACGCCGCCGGTCTGGCGGCGCCCGCTGAGTGCGCCTCCAACCGCCGGCGCTTCTCATCCGCCTGCAGCGCGGCGGTGAGTTCGTCGAGCTCCCCTTCGAGCACCTGGTCGAGGTTGTGCACGGTCAGCTTGATCCGGTGGTCGGTCACGCGCCGCTCGCCGTAGTTGTAGGTGCGGATCTTCTCCGCCCGGTCGCCCGTGCCGACCTGCGAGCGGCGGTCGGCGGCCAGCTCGGCCTGCTGCTCGGCCAGCGCCCGCTCGTAGATCCGCGCGCGCAGCACGCGCAGCGCCTTCTCGCGGTTCTGCAGCTGGGACTTCTCGTCCTGCATCGAGACCACGATCCCGGACGGGTTGTGCGTGATGCGCACGGCCGAGTCGGTCGTGTTGACCGACTGCCCGCCCGGGCCGGAGGAGCGGTAGACGTCGATCTGCAGGTCGCTCGGATCGATCTGCACATCGACCTCCTCGGCCTCCGGCAGCACCGCCACGGTCGCGGTCGAGGTGTGCACCCGTCCCTGTGACTCGGTCTGCGGCACCCGCTGGACGCGGTGGGTGCCGCCCTCGAACTTGAACACCGAGTACGCGCCGTCGCCCTTCACCGCGAACGTGAACTTGCCCTCGCCGACGTCCATCGGCTCGGCCTGCCAGCCACGGCGCTCTGCGTACTTGCTCAGCATCCTGTATAGATCCCCGGCCCACAGCCCTGCCTCGTCGCCGCCCGCGCCGCCCTGGATTTCGACGATCACGCCCTTCTCGTCGTTCGGGTCGCTCTCGACCATCGCCAGGCGGATCTCCTCCTCGAGCTCCTCGATCCGCGCGCGCGCGCTGCTCAGCAGCTCGCGCAGCTCGGAGTCCTCGCCGCTCTCCGACAGCAGTTCTTCGGCGCCCGCCGCGTCGTCGCGCGCGTGGCGCCACTCCACGCCGAGCTTGGCCGCCGACTCGAGCCGGCTGTAGGCCCTGCCGACCTCGGCGTAACGCTCCCTGTCGCCGATCACCCGCGGGTCGGTCAGCTGCTCGCCGAGCTCGGCGAAGCTGGTCTCGATCTGCTCTACGAGGTCTTCGATCATCGCGCCCAGCAGTCTAAGCGGCGCGTCGTTCGTGGCCTGGCCGGAGCTCAGCTTCTCTGGCTAGGCCACTACCTCGACGCCCATCAGGTCCGCAGCAGAAAGGTCGCCCGGCTTCTCCAGCGCGAGCACCGCCTCGAGCGCCGCGATCGCGACCGCGAGCTGATCCAGGTCCGGCTCGCGGGTGGTCAGCAGCTGCAGCTTCAACCCAGGCCACATCACCACCTGCACCCACTGCCGGCTGCGGTTGCGCCCGGCGAACTTGATCAGCTCGAAGGAGATCCCCGCGATCACCGGCACGCCGAGGATGCGGGTCGCCACCAGCCAGTACCACGCGGGCAGCCCGATCGGCGCGAACACGAAGATCGCGACGATCATCACCACCAGCAGGAAGCTCGTACCACAGCGCGGATGCAAACGCGAGAAGCGCTTGCAGTTGGCGGGCGTCAGCGGCAGGCCGGCCTCGAAACAGGAGATCGTCTTGTGCTCGGCGCCGTGATACTCGAACACGCGCCGCAGATCGCGCAAGCGCGACAGCAGCAACATGTAGCCGAGGAAGATCGCCGTTCGCACCACGCCCTCGACCAGCCAGAACAGCACCGAGGAGCCCAGCTGGCCCTTGATCAGGCTTGTGAGCCCGACGGGGATCAGGAAGAACAGGACGATCGCGAACACCATCGCCACGACGACCGTCCCGGCCCATACCCCACGAGGGATCTCCTGCCCCTCCTGCTTCTCCCCGCGGCCTGCCTCGGCCGCGCCTGCCTCGGCCGCGCCTGCCTCGATCGCGCCTGCCCCGTTCGCACCTGCCCCGTTCGCACCTGCCCCGTTCGCACCTGCGCCCGCCTCGATCTCGCCCCCACCCGGCTCCTCGGCGGGCAGCTGCGCGTTCGCGGAGATCTCCAGGGCGCGAAAGCCGATCATCAACGACCCGCCCAGCGCGACCACTCCCCGCACGATCGGCAGGCGCAGCCAGCGGTGGCGGCTGAGCGCCGAGGTCAGCGGGAAGGTGCTCACCTCGATCTCGCCCAGCGCCGCCTCCTCGGGAGAGCGCTCGCCCTCGTCGAGCTGCTCGGCTGTGGGCTTGCGCACCGCCACCGCCCAGTTGGAGACGCCACGCATCATCACGCCCTCGAGCACCGCCTGCCCCCCTACGGGCGCGTCGCGCTGCGCGTTCAGTTCACCGGCGCCGTCGCCGTTGCCTTCGACCGCAGCGGTCGTCACGCGGTCCACCGGATCGAGCTGCAAGCCGGGCGAGCGCGTCTCTCTCTCCGCCGGCTCCGCTGGCGTCGGCGGTGAACCGGCGGCCAGGAGCGAGTGCATCAGGCTACTTGGAGGCCCGGGTCTGCGCGGAGTGCAGGCGGCCCTTGGCCACCCTACGCTGGAAGCGCTCGACGCGCCCGCCGGTGTCCATCAGCTTCTGGCGGCCCGTGTAGAACGGGTGGCAGTTGGAGCAGACCTCGACGTGCAGCTCCTCGCGCGTCGCGCGCGTGACGAACTCGTTGCCGCAGGTGCAGCGCACGTGCGCCGCTACGTAATGAGGATGGATCTTCGCCTTCATCGCTCGTCGATTCTAGTACACGCGGCCACGCGTGCCCGGCGGCCGCGGCGTGGTGCGGCGCGGTGCGGTGCGGTGCGGTGAGGTGCGCGCACGCGGTCACGGCGGGGCGCCTTTCAGCCGGCGGCGAGTCGCGACGTGGGAGGCCTCGAGACGACGCCGCGCGCGGAGGTCGTGCCCGGCGTCGGCGGCGTCGAGAGAACGGGCTGCGCCGGCTGCGCGCAGACCGGTGTGAGCAGCTCCGTGCGCCGCACCACGCGGCCTTTGGCGTTCAGCCAATGGAAGCGCACAACGGCGCGATAAACCGCGGGGAAGGACAGGTCGGTGACCTGCTTTACGTATTTGTAGATCATCACTCCCTGATTCGACACGCGCCACACACCCAGCCCCGGCGCTGTGACTAGGTGAAAGCCGGTTTCGCCGGACAGCCGCTCCTGCAGGTCGATCCGCATCTCCATGTGCGCGGCGCCGGCCATCGCGGTCATTTCGCCGGAGAACGTGGCCGCGCGTTCTCCCTCCTCGCCGCTCGTGGCGCACTGTTCGAGCAGCGCCGAGGCGCTCGGCACGTTCCCCCCCGTGCCGAGCGACCCCGTCTGGCCACCGTCCCCGGCGGCGGCGGTCCCCCCCAGTGCCACGGGCGCCTGCGCCAGACACATGAGCGTCAGCGCGCAGCCCGCCGACACGGCGGCGCGCCTGACCGTTGCGGGCCGGCGCGGAGAAACTGCTCTGAGGTATGCCATCTTCATCACAACCCTCTAACACGCGCTATCAGCGCATGTTTCGCCCCGGCTCGGCTCAGAGAATTTGATACAGGGGGCCGTCGCCCCCCTCTGGTGTGGTCAGGCGTCCGCCCTTGGCGGTGATCGCCCCGCACTGCACGCAGTTGGTGTAGTTGACGATCACGTCCACGTCACCGGTCGCGGGCGCGTCCTCGGGGATCTCATACACCCCGGCCGGGCACATCCACCGCCACGTCTCGGCGATCTCGCGCGGGACGTGCTTCTGCACACGGATGTGGTTCGGCGCGTCGTCGCGGGTGGCGTTGCCGGTGATGAACACCGAGGAGAGCTTGTCGAAGGTGTATTTGCCGTCGGGCTTCGGGTAGCGGTCCTTCGTGTCGCCGACGAACATCGGCTCGGCGTCGTCGCGGTGCCACTCCTGCCGGCCGGGCGGAACCTTGCCCTTGGACATGATCGAGGGGCCCGCCAGCAGGCTGCCGAGCAGGAAGCCCTTCTGGAACGCCTGGCGCGTGTTGCGCACCTGGTAGAGCTCTTTGCCGATCGTGGAGTGCTCGACCGCCTCCTCGTAGTCGGACAGGTCGCTTGAGCCGCGCTTAAGCGCCGCGTAGATCGACTCGGCCGCCAGCATCCCCGACTTGATGCAGTGGTGGACGCCCTTCAGCGCCGCCGTGTCGACCATCCCGCCGCCGTCGCCGACGATCACCGCGCCCGGCATCGACAGCTTCGGCATCGACCAGTAGCCGCCGCCGGGGAGCGCCTTGGCGCCCCAGGCGACCCGCTCGCCGCCCTCGAGGATGTCTTTGACGAGCGGATGCGTCTTGAACGTCTGCAGCAGGTCGTGCGCCGAGGTCGTCGCGTCGCGATAGTTCAGGTCGACGACGAACCCGATCGAGACCATGTCCTCGCCCGTCTTCTCGTCCTTCATCGGGTAGATCCAGGTGCCGCCGAGCTGCCCGTACTTGGCGGCGACCTTCAGCGGCCACGGCTGCACGAACGTGTGGATCACCCGGTCGAGCGGCTGCTTGACCTTCCACACCTCCTTCACACCGAGCTCCCAGACCTGCGGCTCGCGGTTCTCGGCGAGGTCGAACTCTTTGATCGCGGCGCCGGTGAGGTGCCCCCAGCAGCCCTCGGCGAGCACGGTTGCCCGCGCCTTGATGTCGGTGCCGGGCTCGAAGTTTCCGAGGGGCTCGCCATCCTTGCCGCGGCCCTTGTCGCCGGAGCGCACGCCGAGCACATGGCCGTCCTGCACGATCAGCTGCGTCGCCGAGGTCTCGGTCAGGACATAGGCGCCGCCCTCCTCGGCCTGGCGCTGCTGGAAGCGCGCGAGCGCGGAGACCGAGACGACCTCGTTGCCGTGGTTTTTGAAGTTCGGCACCGCCGGAATCGGGACCGGGAGCTTGGTTTTCGGTCCGGTGAGCATGTACACCGACTCCTTCTTGACCTCGCCGAACGCGAAGCCCTCCTCGCGCCACTGCTCGCGGGTGATGTCGGGGAACAGCTCCTGCAGCGCGCCCGGGCGCATGACCGCGCCGGACAGATTGTGCCCGCCGCAGGTCTTCGCCTTCTCGATCACCGCGACCGGCACTTCGCCGAGGCGCTCCATCATCTCCGGATCGTCGCCCAGCAGCTGCAGCAGGCGGTTGGCGCAGGCCAGGCCCGCAGTGCCGCCGCCGACGATCGCCACACCGACCTCGATCAGCTCGTCCTCGGCGTCGAGGCCGCGCTTGACGAACTCCTTCTGGGAGTCGACCGGCGGCGGGTAGGCCGCCGGTGAGACCTTGCCGTTGTGAGAGCCGTTATGAGATGACATTTCGCTTCACGCTCCTAATTTGGTTCGCGCTCGCGCATCCGCTCCGTCTACCGGTTCCTCAGCTGCTCTTCTTCGCCTTCACTGCCTCGGTGAGCTTCGGCAGGATCTTGTTCAGGTCGCCGACGATGCCGAGATCTGAGAATTCGAAGATCGGCGCATTGGCGTCCTTGTTGATCGCGACGATATTCTCTGAAGCCTGCATCCCGACCTTGTGCTGGATCGCGCCGGAGATGCCCGCGGCGAGGTACAGCTTCGGCGCGACCGTCTTTCCGGTCTGGCCGATCTGCGCCGCGTACGGGTACCAGCCGGCGTCGACCACCGCGCGGGTGGCGGCGACGGCGCTGTTGCCGCCGAACGCGCCGGCCAGGTCTTCGGCCAGCTGAAAGCCCTCGGCCTTGCCGAGACCGCGACCGCCGGCGATCAGGATGTCGGCGCCCTCGATGTCGACGTCGGCGCCGCGCTGTTCGCCGCGCGTGAGCATCGTCGCCTGCCGCGCCTGCGGGCTCAGCTCGAAGCTGAGCTGCTCGACGGGGGCATCGCCGCCGCCCGTCTCCCTGATCTCGAAGGCGTTGAGGCGCCCGATCACGATCCCCACGTCGGAGCGGTATTTGACTTCGGAGATCGACGAGTCGCCGAGGATCGGGCGCTCGGCGATCAGCTCGCCGTTCTCGGCGCGCACGTTCGTGACCTCCATGACCACACCCGCCCCCAGCCGCGCGGCGAGGCCGGCGCCGATCTCAAAGCCAAGCAGACCGCCACCGAACAGCGCGTACTTGTAGCCACCGTCTGCGATCGCCTTGGCCATCGCGTCGACCAGCGGCTGCGCGAGGCCCTCGGGACCCTCGGCGACGAGCACCTTCTTGGCGCCGTAGTTGCCAAGCGAGGCCGCGAGCTCCCGCGGCACGTTCTCGCCGAGCAGGATCGCGTGCGCCTCGCCGCCGAGCTCGGCCGCGAGCTTTGCGCCCTCGGAGACGGCGCCGAGCGAGTTCTTGTTGATCGCGCCGTCGTAATGCAGCGCGTAAACGAGGATGTTTGCCATATCTAGATCAACTGCTCCTTCAAAAATGGGAGGGGTTCATGGGGGAGGGCCTGCCCTCCCCCATTACAGAAGCTTCCTCTCGTCGAGCCAGGCCACGATCTGCTCGACCGTCTCGTTGGTGTCCTCGTCCTCGATGATCTGCCCGGCCGCCTTCGCCGGGGGCGCCTTGGCCGCGACCCACCGGGCGGCGGAGTTCTCGCCGCCGACCAACGCCTCGTCGATCTGCACGTCGCCCGCGGTCACCGTGTCGAGCGGCTTCTTCTTGGCGCCCATGATCGCCTTCAGCGACGGGTAGCGCGGCTCGTTGATCGCGTCGCCGACCGAGATCACGGCCGGCAGCTTGACCTGGACGGTGTCATAGCCGTACTCGGCCTGGCGCTCGCAGCGCAGGGATCCGGATCCCGCCCCCCACCCCCGGCCGCCTCGACGTCCATCTTGATCACCTGCGTAAGCGACGGCATGCCCAGGTGCTCGGCCACGACCGCGCCGATCGTGTAGCACTCGCCGTCGTCTGACTGCTGTCCGAGCAGCACCAGGTCGGGGCTCTCGCGCTGCAGCGTCTTTGCCAGGGCGTAGCCGGTCGCCGCCACGTCGGAGCCGGCCACGGCCGGGTCGGAGAGGTGGACCGAGCGGTCGGCGCCGAGCGAGACCGCCTTGTGCAGGGCGCGCACGGCGCTGTCGGGGCCCATCGTCACGGCGACGATCTCCTCGACCGGCACGGCGCCGCCCTCTTTGATCTGCATCGCAGCCTCGATGGCGTGCGTGTCATACGGGTTGAGGTTCTTCTCCCCGCTGCGGTCCATACGCCCCGTCGAAGAGTCGATCCTCTTTTCGACGGCGGCGTCCGGAACCTCCTTCACCAGGACGCATATCTTCATTCTCAGGCAACTCCTTGGGGTCTGTTGAGGGACATCCTACCCGTTTTGTTGACTGACAAGTCAATCGGGCGAAAGTTGGCTCTAAGCTGCGGGTTCAGTTGGCTCTACGCTGCGGGTTCAGTACATTATCCCTGCACAGATGCACGGATGAAGTCGACGATCGCCTGCGTCGGCGCGCCGGGCGTGAACACCTCGGCCACACCCAGCTGCTTCAGCTCGGGGATGTCTTCGGCGGGGATCGTCCCGCCGACCGTGACGACCACGTCGTCGACGCCCTGCTCGTGCAGCAGCGCCACCACGCGCGGCACGAGCGTCATGTGAGCGCCCGACAGGATCGACAGGCCGACCGCGTCGGCGTCCTCCTGGATCACCGTCTCGACGATCTGCTCCGGCGTCTGGTGCAAACCGGTGTAGATCACCTCCATCCCCGCGTCGCGCAGCGCCCGCGCGATGATCTTCGCGCCGCGGTCGTGACCGTCGAGGCCGGGCTTGGCCACGACGACGCGAATCTTGCTGTGGGCGGTTGAAGAGGACATCGAGCCTGTGGTCTAGCGCCGTGCGCGCCGGCGAATCGGGCCGGGACGTGTCGGGCGAGACGCGCGGAATTGTAGAGCCCTCGGGTCCGCTCGCGCTCCCACGTGCTCTCTGACGACGGTCCCCAGCCCGCCCAGCGCGGCCGCGGCGCCGACCGCGGCGAGCATCTTCAGGCGCGCGCCGAGATGGTCCAGGCGCAGCACCTCCCAGCCCTCGTGCGCCGCGATCCGAGCGAGATCCTGGTCGGGGTTGACGACCACCGGATGCCCCACCGCGCGCAGCATCGGCAGGTCGGACTCGGAGTCCGAATAGGCGTAGGAAGCCGCCAGGTCGATCTGCTCGCGCGCGGCCACCTCGCGCATCGAGATCACCTTGCCCTCGCGGTAGTTGAACGGCCCCGCCGCGCGACCGGTATAGCGGCCGTCGACGATCTCAGAGCGCGAGCCGAGGCCGCCGTCGAAGGCGAGCACGTGCGCGAGCAGGTCGGCCATCTCCTGGGAGGCAGCCGTCAGGATGTATACGAGCCGACCTTCGTCCTGATGCTCGTAGGCGCGCGCGAGCATCTGCGGGTAAAGCCGTGGCAGCACCCCGGCGAGCACCCGCGGAGAGAGCCGCTGCAGGTCGCGCACGCGCACCCCCGCGATCATCTCGCCCACGCGCTTGCGCACCGCGTCGGCGCGATCGTCGGTCGAGCCGCGCAGGCGAAAGCGCAGGTTTTCATACACGTCCCGCACCAGACGGCTGCGCGAGATCATCCCCGTCTCATACGCGGCCCGGGCGAAGAAGATCCCTGAAGATCCCGCCATCAGGGTCTTGTCCAGGTCGAAGAACGCCGCCGCGCGCAACGGCCCTGCGCCGTCGCCAGTCACCGCTAGATGAGACGGTCGTGAGTCGAGCCAGACAAGGACGCAGCGAGCGTGGCCTGCCGAACCGGGAGACACGAGCGCTTCGCGCTCGCATCCCCGAACCGGCCAGCAGGCGAGCGAGGGAGGACGCAGTATGGCGAAGCGCTCACGGCCGTCTCAGACCTTGAGGATTACCGCGTCGCCCTGCCCCCCGCCCGAGCAGATCGCCGCGCAGCCGTAGCCGCCGCCGCGGCGGCGCAGCTCGAACACGAGCGAGCCGAGGATACGCGCGCCCGAGGCGCCGATCGGATGGCCGAGCGCGACCGCGCCGCCGTTGACGTTGACCCGGTCCTCGTCGATGCCAAGCATGCGGATCGAGTTGAGCGTGACCGAGGCGAACGCCTCGTTGATCTCCCACACGTCGATGTCGCCGGGCTGCAGGCCGGCTTTCTCCAGCGCCTTCTTGGCGGCATTGGCGGGCGTGGTCGCCAGGTAGGCGAAGTCGTTGGCGGACTGCGCGTGAGCGACGATCTCGGCCAGCGCCTCCTTGCCGTTGGCGGTAGCCCACTCCTCGGAAGAGAGCACTAGCGCGCCGGCCGCGTCGTTGACGCCCGGCGAGTTGCCGGCGGTGTGCGAGCCCTCCTTGCCGACCAGCCCTGGCAACGCGGCGAGCTTCTCGAGCGTCGTGTCCCTGCGCGGGGCCTCGTCGACCTCGACGACGGTGTCTCCCTTCCTGCCCTTGACGGTCACCGCCACGATCTCCTCCGGCAGGCGGCCCTCGTCGGTCGCCTTCAGCGCGAGCTCGTGCGAGCGCAGCGCCCAGCGGTCGAGATCGGCGCGCGTCATCTCGAGCTCGTCGCCCACCTCGGTGGCCTCGACGAACATCTGCTTACCCGAGAACGGGTTGGTCAGGCCGTCATGGACCATCGCATCGAGCGCTTTGACGTCGCCCATGCGGAAACCGAAGCGCGCGCCCGGGAGCAGGTAGGGAGCCTGCGACATCGACTCCATGCCACCGCCGACGCCGATGTTCACGTCACCCGCGCGGATCGCCTGGTCGAGGATCACCGACGCGCGCAGACCGGAGGCGCAGACCTTGTTGACCGTCTCCGAGGAGACCTCCTTGGGGATGCCGCCCTTGATCTGTGCCTGGCGCGAGGGGATCTGACCCTGACCGGCCTGCAGCACCTGCCCCATCACGACGTGCTCGACCTGCTCGGGCTCGACGCCTGAGCGCTGCAGCGCGGCCTCGATCGCGACACCGCCCAGCTCGGTGGCATCAAGCGTTGACAGGCCGCCGCCCATCTTGCCGATGGGGGTGCGCGCGGCGCCGAGGATCACGGTCTTGGGCATGAGAACAGGGCTCTCCTGAGTTCGGGGAAACAAGGAACTGCCGGCAATGCTAGTGCACGCGTCCGGAAGTTCTGCGTGTTTTGGCACGCGCCTGGACGCGCCTGACGCCACCCGCCGTCCGCCAACGTGCCACCAGCACGCCCGCGAACACCGTGCGACGTCAGCCACGCCCATCCACGCACCAATTCCCCACAGAACTTCCGGACGCGTGCACAGCGAGGCCGGTATCCTGCGCGACCATGCAGGTCTCCTCCACCACGCAGGCTGCGGGCGCGACCGATGCGGATACGGTCGCCGTGGGAGTGTTCGACGACGGCGGTAAGGAGGGATCGCCGGCGACGCCGCCGGAAGTGGCCGAGCTGCTCGCCTCAGGGGAGGCGCGCCGCTCGTTCAAGGCGCTCGGCCTGACCCATGCCGCCGGCAAGCGCTGGCTCCTAGTCGGGCTCGGCAAGCCCAAGGACTTCACGCCCGAGCGCGCTCGCGTCGCGGCCGCCATCGCGCGCGATCGCACCCGCGAGCTGTCCGCGAAGACGCTCTGCTGGGAGCTGCCCGGGGACGGCGATCCGCAGGTCGCGGCGGCGCTCGTGGAGGGAACGATCCTCGCCGACTACCGCTTCGATCGGCACAAGTCCGCGCCATCCGGTGAGTCCGATGGCCAAGCGACGAGCCTCGAGCGTGTGATCGTCTCCTCGCCGACAGCAGACCTGACAGACACCGTCACACAGGCCGCGTTGACCGCGCGCGCGGTCAACGCAGCGCGCGACCTGCAGAACCGCCCCGGCAACGACCTCACGCCGACCGTGCTCGGCGAGTACGCGCAGACGCTCGCGAACGGGATCGACGGCCTCTCGGTCGAGGTGGAGGGTCGCGCGGGCATCGTCGGCCGCGGCATGGGCGCGTTCGCCGCCGTCGCCCAGGGCTCCGAGGAGGAGCCGGCGTTGATCACGCTTCGCTACGAGCACCCGCAGGCGACCGGCCCGGTGCTCGGTTTCGTCGGCAAGGCCGTCACTTTCGACAGCGGCGGCATCTCGCTGAAGCCCGGCGCGAAAATGGCGGAGATGAAGTTCGACATGTCCGGCGGCGCCGCCGTCATCGAGGCGGTCGCGGCGATCGCGCAGCTGGGACTCGCGGTCAAGCTGATCGCCGTCGTGGGCGCGACCGAGAACCTGCCCAGCGGACGCTCGATCAAGCCCGGTGACATCGTGACCGCCTCCAACGGCAAGACGATCGAGGTCAACAACACCGACGCCGAGGGTCGGCTCGTGCTGGCCGACTGTCTCTGCCACGCCGTTTCGCTCGGCGCCGAGCGGATCGTCGACCTCGCCACGCTCACCGGCGCGGTGATCATCGCGCTCGGCTCGACCTACGCGGGGCTGATGAGCAACGACGAGGAGCTCGCCGAGCACGTCGCCGCCGCGGGCGATCGCACCGGCGAGATCGTCTGGCGACTGCCGCTGCACCCTGAGTACGACGAGCTGGTCGCAGGCAAGTACGGCGATCTTGACAACGCGCCCGAAGCGCGCAAGGCGGGCACGATTATGGGTGCCTCGTTCCTTCAGAACTTCGTCGGCGACACGCCCTGGGCGCACCTCGACATCGCGGGCTCCGCCTGGGATCTCGGCCGCGCCTACGTCGGCAAGGGCGCATCCGGCTATGGCGTGCGCCTACTCGTTGAGCTCGCCCGCGCCTACAGCGGGTAGGCCTCCCGCCCGCGCCTACAGCGCGTAGGCCTCCCGCCCGCGCCTACAGCGCGTAGGCCTCCTGCCCGCGGATGCAGTTGCCGTTCTCGGCGGCGCGCCGCGCGTACGCCCGGTGCGCGTGATCTCACAGGCCGGCGTGGCCGATCTCGGGCTCGCCTATCGCCACTGGCATGGCGGCGCCGCCCGAGCCCTGATGGGCGGCTCTCCCGAGGAGGTTCCCGAGCGCTACGCCGCCGGCGACCCGATGCGCCTGCTGGCGCTCGAGATCCCCGCGCTGCTCGTCCACGGCACGCGCGACGAGACCGTCTCGATCGAGATCGCCCGCAGCTATGCCGAAGCCGCACGCGCGGCCGGCGATGAGATCGAGCTAGTTGAGATCGAGGGTCCGGCCGGCCGCCACCGCGCTCACCTCGACCCGTGCGGCGCGGCCTGGGCGGCGGTCCTCGCACGACTGCAAGCGCCCTCCCCCATACCCGCCACGGCGACAGCCGGGGCGGGCCACCCAGCCTAGATCTGGGCAACGAACGCCGAACAGACGGCCTGCGGCCGTCTCCTTAAAGACCTTTCCTTCCCCCCTTGCACCCGCGCGTCTGGGAGAATGGCCGCGCGTGGACTTCGACCTCTCGCCCGACCATGAGCTGATCCGCCGCACGGTGCGCGAGTTCGCCGAGGGCGAGGTCGCGCCGGTCGCGGAGGAGCTCGACCGGACGAAGTCGTTTCCGTATGAGATCGTCCGGCAGCTGGGCAAGCTCAACCTGATGGGGATCCCCTTCCCCGAGGAGTACGGCGGCGGCGGCGGTGACACGCTCGCCTACGCGCTCGCGGTCGAGGAACTCACGCGGATCGACAGCTCGGTCGCGATCACGCTGTGCGCGCACACCTCGCTCGGCACCCAGCCCGTCTACCTGTTCGGCTCAGAGGAGCAGAAGCGCGAGTGGCTGCCGCGGCTGTGCTCGGGCGAGCGGCTCGGCGCGTTCGGCCTGACCGAGCCCGAGGCCGGCTCGGACGCCGGCAACACGCGCACGCGCGCGCGCTTAGAGGACGGCGAATGGGTGGTGAACGGCTCCAAGCAGTTCATCACCAATGCCGGCACGGACATCTCCGGGATGGTCTGCATCACCGCCGTCACCGGCGAGACCTCCGCCGAGGGGGGCGAGAAGGAGATCTCGAACCTGATCGTGCCCAACGGCACCCCCGGCTACGAGCAGGGCGAGCCTTACCGCAAGATGGGCTGGAACGCGTCAGACACGCGCCCGCTGACGTTCAGCGACTGCCGCGTGCCGCAGGAGAACCTGCTCGGCCCGCGCGGGCAGGGGTTCAAGCAGTTTTTGCACATCCTCGACATCGGCCGCATCGGCGTCGCCGCGATGGGCGTCGGCCTCGCGCAGGGCGCGCTCGACGAGGCGCTGAAATACGCCAAAGAGCGCAAGGCGTTCGGCAAGCCGATCTCCAAGTTCCAGGCGATCCAGGGCAAGCTCGCCGACATGTCGACCGAGATCGCGGCCGCACGGCTGCTCGTGTACAAGGCCGCGCGCGAGAAGGACGCCAAACGCAACTTCACTTTGACCGCCGCCCAAGCCAAGCTCAAGACCGGGCGCCTGGCCGTGCGCTGCGCCGAGGAGGCCGTCCAGATCCACGGCGGGTACGGCTTCATCGAGGAGTACCCCGTCTGCCGCTTCTACCGCGACGCGAAGATCCTCACGATCGGTGAGGGCACCGACGAGATCCAGCAGATGGTGATCGCCCGCGCGTTGGGGGCGTAGGGCGACTCGCGCGACGCGCCGGACCGTCGGTCATACAAGCGCAGGCGGAAGAGATCGACAGAACGATGAGCTTGGAAAGGCAGTTGTAACTATCATAGTTATAGCTATCATTGTTGTGGATGAGGTTTTATAATCGCACAGACGAGCTAAAGGCCCTCGAGCAACGGTGGCGCTCTGCCAAAGCCGAGTATGTCGTGATCTACGGCCGCCGCCGCGTCGGCAAGTCCGAGCTGATCCTGCGGTTCGCCGAAGGAAAGCGCTGCGTCTACTTCGAAGCGAGCGCCGGGACCGAGCGCGACCACTTGGACGATCTCTCGAGGGCGCTGACCCAGACGAGCGGACGAGAGTTGCTCGCCGCGCAACCGCTCTCGAGCTGGCAAGCGTTTTTCGCCGCCATCGGCGAAGAGCTCCACAGCGGGCCGTTGCTCGTCGCGCTCGACGAGTTCCAGTTCGTGGCCCGCGAGACACCCGCGATCGGCTCGCTGATCAATCGCTTCTGGCGCGAGCACCGCGATAACCCCAACCTGTTCCTGATCCTCTCAGGCAGCGACGTGTCGTTCTTCGACCGCGAGATCGTCGGCTACGGCGCGACCACCTACGGCCGACGCACCGGCTCGCTGCACCTGCAGCCGTTTCCATTCACGGAGCTGCGGCACTTTCTGCCGAAGTGGACACCGACCGATCTGATCCGCGCGTATGCCGTGTTTGGCGGCATCCCTTACTACCTGGAGGCGCTGGACGCCGCAGCGACAATAGGCAAGAACATCGAACGTCACATCCTCGCGCCCGACGGGCTGCTGCGTCAGGAGCCCCGATTCCTGTTCGGTCAGCATTCGGATCTGCGCGAGGACGGAGTCTACTTCTCGATCCTGCGCGCAATCGCCGCGGGTCGCACCAGGCGCAACGAGATCGCCGCTCGCGTTAGGCGCAGCGACGGCGCGACGGGCCAACTGTTGGAGCGTCTGATGGAGATGGGCTTGGTACGGCGCGTCCATCCCGTCACAGTCGTCAATCCGGACCGCACAAGAACGGTCCGCTTCGCGATCGACGATCCATTCCTGCGCTTCTGGTTCACCTTCGTCCACCCCTACGAGAGCCGCCTGCACCGTCGCGCGGGCGCCAAAGATCACCTCAACGGGTTGGTTCTGCCCGGGCTCGACGCGTTTGTCTCAAAGCCCGCGTTCGAGCAGGTCTGCCAGAGCTGGCTACGTGACCAGATCGGCGCGGCGAATGTAGGTTGGTGGTGGGGGAACGTCAAGAAGAACACCGGCAGTGGCCCACGCAACGTCCAGCGCGAGCTGGACGTTGTCGCCGTCGACCACGAGCACTCGGTGCTGGCGTTGGGCTCGTGCAAGTGGACCGTCGGGGTCATGAGAAGCGACGAGAAGACGCAGCTGCGTCGTCTTGCCGGCCACCTGGTCTCGCTCCTGCCCAAGCCCGCCGACGACCCCGACTCGCACGAGCCCGATATCTATCTGTTCTCACGCTCGGGCTTCGACCGCAAGCTCGCACGTGAGGCCGGCGGCGACCCGAAGTGCCACCTAATCGAGGTCCACGAGCTGTTCAGGACGACCCCGAGCCAGTACACGCGGCCCTGAGAGCGCCTATCAAAAAGCGCGATACAGCGCGGTATGACCCTGCGCCACGCGGCCCAGCAGCCCCCAGCTCCGCTCCACCCAGTCGAGATAGTCCATCGCGCGCCCTGACCTTACCCCAACGCGCTGCGTTTGCGTGGTGGCGACGTCGCGACATTGGGAGCTTCCTCGCTCCTCGCGCCGCCACCACCGTCCCCCACCGCGCGCTCCAGCAGCTCGGTCGCCGCGCTCGCCGGGTCCAGGCGCCGCTCCACCACCTGCTCGAGCAGGCGTTGAAACTGCTCGTCTCCGAGCAGGTCCTCCTCCAACCGCCGGCGCATGCGGGCTGCGGCGATCGCGAGAACCTCGTTGCGCAGGTTGCGACTGCGCCGCTCGGCGAGCTGGCCCGCGGCGAGGATGTGGGCGCGGTGCTCCTCCAGCCGCTCCACCAGCTCCGCCACGCCCCTGCCGTTGCTCGCCTCGGTCTTCACGATCGGCACCCTCCAGCTGCCACGAACCTCCTCGGCGGAGCGGTCGAGGTTGGCCAGCGACAGCACGCCGCGGATCTCGCGCACCATCGTGTCGGTCAGCGGATGGTCGGCCTTGTTGATCACGATCACGTCGGGGATCTCCATCACGCCGGCCTTCAGCGCCTGGATCGAGTCGCCCGAGCCCGGCATCAGCACGAGCACGATCGTGTCGGCGTGGTCGATGATGTCGATCTCCGCCTGCCCCACGCCGACGGTCTCGACGAACACGTCGTCGCGCCCGGCCGCGTCGAGCAGCAGCGCCGCCTGCAGCGCGGCCTCTGAAAGGCCGCCGAGCGCGCCGCGGTTGGCCATCGAGCGGATGAACACCCCGCGATCGAGAAAATGCTCGCTCAGGCGGATCCGGTCGCCGAGCAGCGCGCCGTGCGTGAACGGCGAGGACGGGTCGATCGAGAGCACCCCGACCGTCCGGCCGGCTTCGCGCCGAGCTTTCGTCAGCGCGCCGATCAGCGTCGACTTGCCCACCCCCGGCGGACCGGTGAAGCCGAACACCGCTGCCTTGCCGGTATGGGGGTAGACCTCTTTCACGAGCTCCCATCCCTCCGGCAAGTCGTCCTCCACGAGCGTGATCGCGCGCGCGAGCGCGCGCCGGTCGCCGTCGAGCAGCCGCTGGGCGAGGGTCGGAGGCACTACGGAAGTATCTAGGATGCGCGCTCGTGAGACGACCCCGAGAAGCGCTGCGCACGTGGCGGTGGATGCGCGCGAACAACATGCTCAACCGCCACTACGCGCTGCTGGGCGCCCGCTGGGCGTGGTTGAAGCTGCGCCACGGCAAGCGTCTTGAGACCGACGGCATCTGTTTCGTCTGCCCCGGCGTGCAGCTCGAGATCGGACGTGGCGCGACGCTGCGCCTCGGCCGCTGGGCGTGGCTGGGGCACGGCACGAAGATCCGCGTGCACGAGGGCGAAGTCTGCATCGGCGCAAAGACCGTGATGGGCCAAGAGTGCACGATCTCCGCCTTCCAGCACGTCTCGATCGGGCGCGAGTGCATCGTCGCCGACCGCGTGATGCTGATCGACTTCGACCACGGCGCCGTCGAGGTCGAGCGGCCGGTGCGCCTGCAGGGGATCTACAAGCGCGACGTGCGCGTCGGGCACAACGTCTGGATGGGCTACGGCGCGTGCGTGCTGCGCGGCGTGAGCATCGGCGACAACAGCATCGTCGGCACCAGCGCGGTGATCACCAAGGACGTCCCCGCCAACGCCGTCGTCGCGGGCTCCCCGGCACGCGTGATCCGCATGCGCGAGGCGCCCCGATCGATGCGCTGGGAGTGAGCCTCAGCGCATCGACCGGCATGCCTGGGGCGCCCCGGTCGGCGCGTTGGGCGTGACAGGACGCCGCGCCGGAAGGGAGGCCAGGGCCGATGCGCTGGACTATGGGTCCGAGCGCATCGACCGCTCGCGCCGCGATCGACCGATCCGTCAGGTCGATCGCGGCCGGCTCTCTTTACTACCTTCTGTGCTTGCCCTTAGGCTTCGCCTCGCTCAGCACCACCGGCTTCAGCACCGAAGCTCCGCCGGCAACCGTTGCGAGCAGCTTGGCCGCCAGGCGATGGCCCCTGGCCTTGCCGAGCGCGCTCTTGCCCGCTCCCGCGAGGCGCACGACGAGCGTCGCGCTCTTGCCCGCCGCGAGCGAGTAGGAGACCTTGCCGAGCACCACCGTCCTCTTTTTCGACTTGGTCCTGTGCTTGCCCCTGCCGTGGCCCTTGACCGTAATCTGCCCCGTCAGTTCGATCGCCCCCGTGCAGGCCGCGGCGGGCGCGCAGGCGATCGGTACCCGCGCCGCGCCGCCGGACACCGCGAGCTTGGCGCTCGACACGGTGATCACCGGCACAGGCAGCGGGACCGCGAGCGAGTTGCTCTTGGCGCTCGCATGCCCGGCGGCGTTGGTCGCCGTGACTTCACACACCAGCCCATGCCCGAGGTCGACCGCCTGCACGAGATAGGCGTTCGACGTGGCTCCCGTGACCGCGCTGCCGTCGCGCAGCCACTGATACGTAAACGGCGTCGTAAACGGCCACCCCGTCGACAGCGTGAGCACGTTTTCGCCCGTCCATGACCCGTTTGCACACGACAGCAAGGACCCGACGGCGGGTGTCCCCGATACGACCGGCGCCACCGTGTTGACCGGCGCCGAAGGCACCATTGCCGCGTTGATCCCCGAGGTGGTGCTTCCTTCGGTGGCCCCTACCGTGTCGGCGGCCGCTTCCGTCGGCTGATTGTTGAAGTACTGCGTGATGTATTTAGGTGGACATTGAGATGTGTACAGGGGTTTGTGTTCGCATGCTTTTTCTTCGGCTTCGGAGTATTCCCACGAGAAAGACACCTTATAAGAGCCGCTCGGCAGCCCGGTCACGGTGTATTCGCCGTTCGAGTTCGTGGAAGCGAACCCTCCTCCATGCGAACTGGACGCAAAAACGTTGATTTTGCCCAACCCGTTGTGGGTCACGGCGTCGGTCACCCTGCCGGAGATCTTGCCGCCTTCCTTCAGTGCGATGCCGACGTTCTTCGCTTCGCCTTCCGCAAGAGTCGTCGACACGCTCTGGGAAAGGTACTGGGTTTCAAACGTAGAAAATTCGATCACGTAGCTGCCCGGTGGAAGATCCGTCACCGTGTAGGCGCCGTCGGGTTCGGTGGTCGTCTCATGTAGTCCTGTGTCAAGCCCGTTCTCTTCGTACACACGAACCCCTATGCCCCCAAGCCCTTTCCCGGTGGCAGCGCTTGTCACGGTCCCCGAGATCGAGCCGCCCACTTTCATTTCGGCGTTGAGCAGCTTGCTTTTGCCTTCTTCGAGGACCGTCGTAGTGCTCTGGCTGAGGAATACCTGATGCGGGTCGTTGAATCCGACCTGATATTCGCCCGCAGAAAGATTAGAAATCGTGTAGGTGCCGTTCCCCAGGGTGATCGCCGACCCCGATCCTCCGCCTCCGACGCTCGTCGCGGTGACCTCTATCCCTTCCAGGTCGGCTCCGCTTTTGGCGCTGGTCACCGTGCCCGTGATCGAAGCGGTGGCGGCCTGTGCAGCGACGGGAGCCACCGCAAGCAGTGCGAAGCATCCGATCAGCACGGCCAGCGTCCGGCGGGCGGTGCCGCTCGGGCAGCTCCTCACCGGGCGGGTGCGTGGGGTGGCGCGATCATCGGGCGCGGCGCTGCGGTGGCGGAACATCGGTAGATGTTTGTTCATCTCACTCTCCATGTGTGGGAAGGCGCATCGGACTTGTAATTTCTACGAATATTAAGGAACGCTAAGGAACACTCGACGCGAGACGCTAACAGATCTTTATCAACGAAGTCAAAACAAGCTCCCAGTTCGATAAATCGGGACATACGGGGCCTGGCGATGTCCTCACGGCGCCAGCAGCAGCCTCGGGTCGGCGTGTCCGGCGAGGTTGCGCAAGCCCCCCGGGTCCGCCCCCGCGCCGGCGGCAAGCGCGCGGCCGACCCCCTCATGGTGCCCGGCGAACCGCTTGCGCGCGTATGGCACGGCGAGCCCGCGCGAAACCATGAAGGCCCAGTCGCTCGCCTGCAGCGCCAGCAGCTCGCGCACCGCCGCCGTGCGCACATTCGAGCCGTTCCCACGGCCGGCGTGTCCACGGACACTCGCGGCAACAACGCGCAACTCGGCCGCGCGCGCGGCGAACGCGATGTCGGCGACCGCTGGACCCGACCAGGTCGACAGATCGCCGTTTTCCCCCCAGGTGCTCGGCCCCCAGCCCTCGCCGCCGCGCACCGGGGCCGGCTCGACTCGCTCGAGCGCGTCGTCCAGTCGCACCAGCTCGAGGCCCTGCCGCGCGCACTCCTCGACCACCGCCTCGAGCCAGGTGAGACCCTCATACCACCAGTGGCCGAGCAGCTCGGTGTCGAGCGCACAGACCACGAGCCCCCCGCCGGGCATGTCCGCGGCGCCGTCGCGCAGACGCACGATCGTGCGCGCTACGAAGTCGGAGGCGTGCTTGCGCGCGAGCGTCGACGCGCGCGCGTGGTCGTACTCACTACCGTCGTTGGCCCACGGATTGTGGTGATGGACGGTGTGATGGTGATAGTCGCGGTAGGCGCCGCCGGCGGGATAGCCGCCGTCACTCCACACCAGCGACATCGTCGCGCGGTCGATCGGCACGAGCACGAGCCCCGACGCGCTCACGAACGGGCGCAGGTGCTCGCTCGCGCCAAGGCCATAGCGCCCGGTCAGCTCGACGCAGGTGGCGCGAGCGCCGGCTGCCACCAGCGCCGGCTCGAGCCACGGAGCATGGGCGCACTCGGGCAGCCAGAAGCCTCCTCGCCAGCCATCCTGGTCGAACCGCGCGCGGTGGGCGTCTACCCCTGCGCGCACCTGCAGGCGCACCCCGGCGTCGGTTGCCAGCAGCGGCAGCACCGCGTGGGTCGCCGAGGAGGTCCACTGCGCGTGGGGCGCGAACGCGCCGAGCAGATCGTCGCTGCGCTCGCGCAGCCGCGCAAGCGCGCGCGCATAGTCGCCCCATGCGCGCTCCAGCTCGCATGCAAGCGTCTCGTGTCCCCCGGACCGCAACCCGACGATGTCCTCGTCGTGGGTGTATCGGCGCACCTCATCCACGAACACCGCGAACCGCTCGGCCACGCGCGGCGCCTGCAGCTGGTCGCCCAGCACCGGCGTGAGCGACAGCGTGAGCGGAACATCGCGGTCGAGCAGGTCGAGCAGCGGCAGGTAGCAGCACGCGATCGCCTCCCACAGCCACTCCTCACCGAACGGCCACGTGCCGAAGCCCTCGACGTAGGGCATGTGCGTATGCAGGACGATCGCCAGCGCGCCGCGATTCACGGCCGGCAGACCGCGACGAAATCCAGGGCGCGATCAAGATCGGCCTGCCCGCCCGGGCGCAGCACGAAATCCGAGGCGGCGATCGCGGGTGTGAAGCGCTCGTAGAACTTTTTCGTCAAGCCCAGACGAGTATGGACGGCATCCCAGCCAAGCCGCAGCGCGAGCTCGTGGACGCGGAGCTTGCGCGCGTGAAACAGCCCGTACATCCGCACCGAGGCGAAGTGCGCGCGGCACAGCCGCTCGAACTCCTCCGCACGGTACTCGTGCACATGCCATGGGTTGTCCGAGCGCGGCGCGCCCTTGGGGGCGAGCGTGAGCACGTTGGGGGTCGACAGGAAAACCGTTCCCCGCACCTGCGCCTGGGCGCCTCCGACAAGCGAGCGAAAGTGCTCGAGCGCCGCGCCGGGATCCTGCAGGTGCTCGATCGTCTGCAGGAACACCACCGCGTCCGATCGCTCGGCGAAGCTCTCCACCAGCTCGCGGACAAAGCGCAGGTTCGCCCGGGGATAGCGCAACCGGGCGTGCTCGTGGGCCTCGGGATTGGCATCGACCCCGACGACGCTCGCGGCCGCGGCGGCGAGCACATCCGAGCCGTAGCCCTCGCCGCAAGCCATGTCGATCACGCGCATCCCGCCGACCTGCGCCGCGATCCACTCATACACGGCAAGATGACGGCGAAACCAGTAGTTCTCCTCAGGCACGTCCGGCAGCGTGCGCTCACCCGTCAGCGCGAGCGGCGGCACGCCGGCCGGCTGATCGCGCTGCTCGTAGAGAGACACGGACACGGCGCGCGAGTATATGGTGCCGCCCTGTGCCGCCCGTTCTGAGCCCCGAGGAGATCCGCGACGTCAACACGCGCTATCACGACGTCGCGGCCGATCATTACGACGCCAAGTGGGGCATCGACTTCGGCGAGCTCGGCCACGGCCAGGTGATCGCGAAGGTGCGCAAGGCGCTCGGGCGAGAGCCGGGGCGCTACTCGAGCGCGCTCGAGATCGGCGCCGGCACCGGATATTTTACGCTCAACCTGCTCCGCGCCGGCCTGATCGACGAGGCCACTTGCAGCGACATCTCCCCGGGTATGCTCGCGACGCTGCAAGACAACGCGCGGCGCCTCGGGCTCGAGGTGCGAACCGAGCCGGCCGACGCCGAGCGGCTGCCGTTCGCGGACGGTAGCTTCGACCTCGTGCTCGGCCATGCCGTGCTCCACCACATCCCCGACCTGCCGCGTGCGTTCACCGAGTTCGAGCGCGTGCTCGTCCCCGGCGGCACGGTGCTGTTCGCCGGCGAGCCGTCCCGCTACGGCGATCGTCTCGCAAACGTGCCCAAGCGTCTCGCCGGCGCGTTGGCGCCGCTGTGGCGCCGCGCGATCGGCGCGCGCCCCGCCCCGTCCGCCGAGGGAGGCGCTCCGGACGCGGCGCTCGAGGGAGTCGTCGACGTCCACGCCTTCGCCCCGGCCGAGCTGTCTCGTGCCGCCAACGACGCGGGGTTCGCCGACGTGCGCGTGATCGGCGAGGAGCTGCTCGCCAACTGGTTCGGCTGGACCAATCGCACGCTGGAGGCCACGGCCGAGCCAAACGACGTGCCGTGGGGCTGGCGCCAGTACGCCTACCGCGGCTACCTCGCCCTGCAGGAGGTCGACCGCCGGGTGCTCGAGTCGCGCCTGCCGGCGGCGATCTTCTACAACCTGATGATCGCCGCGCGCAAGCCGTAGCAGGGCCTCCGCGAAGTGCTGTAAAGGGGCTTGCCCTGCGGGCACCCTCCGGAGCTCGCGCGGCCCAACGATGGCTGCGGCTACTCGGCCAGGTGGCAGACCTGCTGGGCGACCTGCAGCACGAACAGCTGAAGCCGGCGCAAGACGGCCGGCTGGCGAGCCGAGTTGTCGCTGAAGCGCACGGTGCCGTTTTCGTCGCGCACGTAGTAGCTGAGCACCGAGCCGGGCTGCGGCGCCAGCGACAGCCGGCTGGAGGCCGCTTCGTGCAGGTCTTCCTGAATCGCCCGCGCCTGCACGATCTGCGAATCGCTCAGCTTCAGCATCTTTGAGCCATTGCAACGCACTCCGCCTTCTTCGTTCACGAGCAGCGTCAACCGAGCATCCAGGCCGGAGCCGGTGCGCTGGACGACGAACAGGTCGGGGGCGGTGACCCCTGCGCCGCAGCCGGCGAGCAGCGCCACCGAGACAAGCGCGCCGATCGCCGTCATAGAAGGCCGTCTCATACGCTGACCGCAACGCCACCACGACGCGGGTCGCCCGCACCGGCCGGCCTCCCCCCCGGACAGCGTTGCACCGCCTGGACTCCGCCGAAGAAAAGGTTGCGCGAGCCGAAGGGCACGAAACGCATCTCTTCACCCGCGCTATCCAGGTCGTTCAGCTCCGCAAGAGCGATCCCCGGCTCGGTGTAGAGGACGCCGTCCTCGAAGTGCACGCGCGGAGCGTCGACCGCCTCACACACGCTCAGGTCGTGGTCAACGACACCCACAATCGTCTGCAGCAGCGCCGAGCGGATGCGGTTGGAGCCCGCGCTGCCCAGCACCAACTCAACGTCCTCTCCGCGCATCACGACCGTCGGGGCCATCATGCTCGGCATCCGCCGGCCGGCAGGATGGCGATGGAAGCCGAGCGGGTTGAGATCCTGCTCGCCCATCATGTTGTTCAGGTGCATCCCGGTGTGAGGCACGACCACGCCGGAGCCCTCGCCGTTGCTGCATGTCACGCTGCACGCGCACCCGGCGCCGTCGAGCACGGAGATGTGCGTGGTCGCGCCCAGATGGCCGGCGAGGAAGCGGTCGGCGAATCCCTCCTCGGCAAGCCCGCTGAGGAACTGAGGCGTGCGCTCTGATTGGGCCGCGGCCATCGCCTGCACTACGCCGCGCAGCGTGGGCGGTGCAGGGCCGCGGTCGAGCAGCGCAAGCGCGTAGGCGAGCAGCGTTCCGCCCGCCGACGGCGGCGGATTGGTGAGGATCTGCCGGTCGCGATAGCCGATCCTCACCGGCTCGCGCTCGATCGCGTGATAATCGGCGAGGTCCTCGCGCGTGAGCGAGCCGCCGTGGGCCCTCAGCCAGTCACATGCCGCCGCGGCGATGTCCCCCCGGTAGAACGGCTCGGCGCCCTCGGCGCCCAGGCGGTCGAGCGCGTCGCTCAGCTCGGGGTTGCGCAGCCGCTCGCCCTCGCGCAGCACATGCCCCGCGGGCGCCCACAACGCGGCGCACTCGGGCGTGGAGGTGAGGAGCTCCGCGAGGATCTTCGCGATGTAGGCCTGGCCCGAGTTCAGCACGACGCCGTCGCGCGCGAGCTGTGCGGCGGGCGCCGCCAGGTCGGCGAGCGGTACCGTGCCCCGGCGCGCCACGGCGTCGCACACGCCCGCAGGCGTGCCGTACACGCCACAGGAGGCCGGGCCGATGTGGAATACCTGGGCGGCGTCCCCGAACGACACGTCGATCGCGTGCAGCTCCGTCTCGGAGCCGTCGCCCGCGCGCGTGGGCGCCTGCACGAAGAAGTCGAGCAGCACCGGCGCCTCCCCGGCGCCTGCCACCAGCATGTAGCCACCGGCGCCCAGCCCCGTCAGCAGCGGCTCGGCGACGAACGACGTCAACATCGCCGCCACCGCCGCGTCAACCGCGTTGCCGCCTTCGCGCAGCACGCGCGCGCCGGCCTCGGCCGTCAGCGGGTGCCCGGCGGCAACCACTCCCTTTTCAGATGCGCCCATTACAGAGCGATACCACAGCCCTCCATATGACGCTGAGCGCGTCGCCCAAGCACAACGCCTCTGAGGAGGTCGTCAGTCGAGCAGACCAAGGACGCAGGGATCGAAATGTGCTTCGCACATGTGCTGGCCGATCGGAGATCCCATCGATCTACGATCGGTAAGGACGCAGGTATGCAAAGCGCTGACGGCCTCCTCAGCGGGGCATGAACTCGGGTACTTCCAGTTCGTCGACCGACAGGCCGCCGCGGCGTTGGCCGATCTCCGATCGGTCGCGGCGGGCGGCGGCCGCGCGCTTGACGCGCACCTCGCCGGCCTGCGGCTCGAGCAGGCGCTCGGCGCTTTTGCGCCGGCCATCCTCGCCATAGCCGGTCGCGACGACCGTGACCCACACCTGGTCGTCGAGCTTCTCGTCGACCATCGCGCCGAAGATGATGTTGGCGTCGGGGTGCGCCGCCTCCGAGACCGCCTTGGCGGCCTCGTTGACCTCCCACAGCGACAGGTTCTCGCCGCCGGTGATCGACAGCAGGATCGAGCGCGCGCCGGTCATCGAGGTCTCGAGCAGCGGCGAGGCGACGGCCTGCTGCGCGGCCTCCGTGGCGCGGTTCTCGCCCACGCCCATGCCGATTCCTAGCAGCGCGGCGCCGGCTTGGGACATGATCGTGCGCACGTCGGCGAAGTCGAGGTTGATCAGCCCGGGCAGGGTGACGAGGTCGGAGATGCCCTGCACGCCCTGGCGCAGCACGTCGTCGGCGACGCGGAACGCCTCGACCATCGCGGTCTGCTTGTCGAGCACCGCCAGCAGCCGGTTGTTGGGCACGACGATCAGCGTGTCGACCTCTTCGCCCAGCGCGCTCACACCGTGCTCGGCCTGGCTCGAGCGGCGCGAGCCCTCAAAGCCGAACGGCTTGGTCACGATTCCCACCGTGAGCGCGCCAATTTCGCGGGAGATCCGCGCGATCACAGGAGCAGCGCCGGTACCGGTGCCGCCGCCCGCGCCGGCTGCGATGAAGATCATGTCCGAGCCCTTGAGGATCGCCTTGATGCGGTCGTAATCCTCCATCGCCGCCTGGCGCCCGACGTTCGCATCTGAGCCCGAGCCAAGACCGCGCGTGACCTCGGCGCCGATGTGGAGCGTGATGTCGGCGGTGGACTGCTGCAGCGACTGCACGTCGGTGTTGACGGCGAGGAACTCGACGCCCTCGACCTCCGCCTCGACCATGCGGTTGACCGCGTTGACGCCCGCGCCGCCAATGCCGACAACGCGGATCACGGGCTGTCCGACAGGTCCGGACTGGCCGCTCGTGGTCGGATGGTCGCGAGCGTAGTCGTCCATCACGGCCCGCGCCGGCGCGCGGTCCATCACGTTCTCGGGGATCTCCGAGGAGAAGGCGTGGCGCAGCCGCTCGCGCGGCGTGGGCACGCGTGGGGAGGCCTCCTCCGGCTCTGGCATGGCCTCGGAGGAGGCCTTCAAAGCCGGGTGGGGCAACTCCGGCTCGGTTATCTCCTCGCCATCTTCGGTCTTGCGGAACAGCGCCGCCAGCGGGCCTTCCCGCATCGAGGCGCGCTTGTTAGGACCCGTCATGTACAAGCACCTCCTGCTCCCTGCCGTTGGCAAGCACCTCTTGGGCGAGCTGGCGGTAGGACTGCGCGGCGACCCCGTCGGGCTCGTACTTGAGCACCGACATCCCCTTCACGGGCGCCTCGGCGAAGCGCACCGTCTTGCGGATGCGCGAGGCGAACACGCGATCGCCGAAGTTCTCCTCGAGGATCTCGATCGCCTCCTTGGCGTGGATCGTGCGCGAGTCGACCAACGTCGGCAGGATACCCTCGATGTCGACGCCCGGATTGAGGTTCTCGCGGATCATCGCGAGCGTGTTCTGCAGCTGGATCAGACCGCGCATCGACAGATACTCGCACTGCACGGGGACGATCACCTTGTCGGCCGCCGTGAGCGCGTTGATCGTCAGCAATCCGAGGCTCGGTGGGGTGTCGATGCAGATGAAGTCGTAGTCCTCGAGGATCGGCGCAAAGGCCTTCTCGAGCGAGCGCTCGCGGCCGATCATCGTCGACATCGCGATCTCGGCGCCGGCCAGGTCGATCGAGGCGCAGGCGATGTCGATCTCGCGCTTGCGGATCACTTCGCGGATCGAGACCTTGTGGACGAGCACGTCGTACATCGACTGCTCGAGCGTGTCCGGATCGATCCCCTGCGACATCGTCAGGTTGCCCTGGGGATCCATGTCGACGCACAGCACCCTGTGGCCCTCCTCCGCGAAGGCGGCGGCCAGGTTGAGGGTCGTGGTTGTCTTGGCCACGCCGCCCTTTTGATTGGCGAACGCGATGACCTTGGCCTTTCCTTGCACGGGGGGCTCCGATACTCGTTGATGGAAAGCCGTCCGGTGGGTATTCGCACAGCGATCGGCGATTCCTGCATCGGAATTCCCGGCAAGGCACGTCGGATTCCGGCATGGGAACTACGATCCCGGGATGGCCACCGGCAAAAGCCAGTCGCGGCGCCGCGGGTCGGGCGCGCGCGAGCGGTCCGAGCCGCTCCTCGCCAAGCGGCTGAAGGGCAAGCGTGTGGTGATCTGTCTCGGCGCGGGTGGCGTCGGCAAGACCACCACATCGGCGGCGCTCGCGCTCGGACTCGCCGCGCGCGGACAGAAGGTCGCGGTGGTCACGATCGACCCGGCCGAACGGCTGGCGGGCGCGCTCGGGCTGAGCGAGCTCTCGGGCGAGCCACACCGGATCGACGCGGAGCTGCTCACCGCGCAGGGCGTCGCGATGAAGGGCGAGCTGTGGGCGATGATGCTCGACGCGAAGGGCACGTTCGACGAGATCATCGTGCGGCTTGCGCCGGACGAGCGCGCGCGCGAGGAGATCCTCGCGAACCCGATCTACCGCGAGCTGTCGACCGCGGTGGCGGGATCGCAGGAGCTGAGCGCGATCTCGAAGCTGTATGAGCTGCGCCACGAGCGCGACTTCGACACGATCGTGCTCGACACGCCGCCGTCGCGCAACGCGCTCGACTTCCTCGAGGCACCCACGCGCCTGCTTGGCTTTCTGGAAGGGCGGGCGCTGAAAGTGTTCCTGGCGCCCGGCGGGCTGACGGCGCGCCTGTTCGGCCGCTCGACCGGTCTGATCTTCGCGATCTTCGCGCGCGTCACAGGTGTTGACATGCTCGGCGACCTGTCGCTGTTCTTCCGCTCGCTCACGGGTGTGATCGACGATTTCGGCGAGCGCACGCGCGGCGTCGCGGCGCTGCTGCGCGATCGCGAGACGAGCTTCGTGATCGTCACCTCACCCGAGCCGGAGCCGGCGCGCGAGGCGGTGTTCCTCGGCGACAAGCTGGCGGCGGCGGGGATGGCACACGACGCGACGATCGTCAATCGGATGCACGACGACGGTCTGGACGGGCACTCCGTGGAGGATGTCAGGGCGCTGCTGGCCCCCGAGCTGGGCGCTGGGCTGGCCGCACGCGTAGCTCACAACCTGGCGGACTTCGACATCCTGGTTCAGCGCGACCGCGCCACGGTGAAGCGACTTTCACGCGAGCTGCGCGAGCCCCACCCGCTGCTGGTGCCCCACCTAGACCAGGACGTCCAGGATCTCGCCGGGCTCGCCCGCGTGGCGAGCCATCTCCTCTGACTGCGCGGTCGGCTCGCTCCCGGCAAGCCCCGGCTCGCTCTCACCGAGCCCCGGCTCACGGTCGACGTGCCCCGCATCGCATCCCATCTGCCCCGGCTCGCTTTCAGCCTCGAGGATGCTCGTGCTCAGCAGCTCGTCGGCGAGACCGACCAGATCGGGTGTGAGGTGGCCACAGATCACGTCTCTGAGCAGCGCCCGCAGGTGGTCTGAGATCTCTCTTGCCAGGTCTCGATCCCGCGCGCGTTCGAGCGGCCTGCCCGCGATCGCGGTGCGCTCGAGCGCGACAGCTTGCACCGTGCGCTCGGTCAGCTCGGCCCGCTGCTCCGGAGTCGCGCAGAGCGCCGCCAGCCGCCCGGCCAGCAGGCCGCTCGACGGGCCCTCGGGCTCCAGCAGCGCCCGCAGCGCCAGGAGGTGATCGCTCAAGGCTTCAAACGCGCTCTCGCGCTCACAGCCCAGCTCGAAGCGCCGTAGGGACCAGGCCAGCTCGTTGCCGTGCGGGGCGCGGCGCGAGACGAGATTGCAGAACGCGCGTAGCTCGTCCTCCTGCTCGGCCGTCACGACGAGCATCCCATGCGGGCGGCCGCCCGCGCCAAGCGCGATCGGGTTCCACGCGCTCGCGCCGGCCCGCGCCCAGGCCAGCGCCCCGAGCGTGACGCGACCGTCGCCGAACAGCCGCAGCGCGCGCAACAGGTCCCTCAAGACCTCACGTCCTCCGGCGATCGCCTCCCGCGGGTCTGCGTGCTCGACGGCGAGGACCACGAGCAGGTGCTCCCCCGCCTCCTCCCCATCCGTCGCGAGGGCGCCCTCGGGGGCGCCGCGCAGCGCGCCGGGGTGGGCGATCGTCAGCCCGTGGGTCAGCTGGAGCTCGGGCGAGGCGATCGTCAACCCGTGCAGCGTCGCGACGAGCATCACCTCGCTGGTGCTCTGAAACGCCGACTGTTCGAGCCGGTCGAGTGCGGCACGCAAACGCTCGGGGTGGAGCTCGAAGTCGGTCTGCTCGGCGAAGACGTCTTCCAGCAGGATCCCGATCGCGGCGCGCACGCGGGCGCGCCGCTGCGTTCGTCCGACGTCGACACCGGCGCCTGCCAGATAGCGGTCGAGCCCGTCGAAGGCCGCCAGCAGCGCGGCCGCCTCGGCGTGGCTCGGCAGTCGTTCCAGATCGCTCTGGCGCTCGTCGATGAACGCGCCGGTCAGCGCGCGGTAGCAGTAGAGCGACGGCTGCCCTCTGTGCCCTGCCTGGGAGGCGAGCTCGAACGGTACCTCTGCGCCGGCGGCCACCTCACCGTGCAGGTGGCCTGCCGCCTCCTCGACGAGCGCCGTGAGCGCCGTCTCGAGCTTGAGTGAACGCATGGCGTCCTCACTTCGCGCTCGCGCGCCCCGCTCCTGCTCGGCGCAGGTGGTCTTGCACGCCGGGGCCCCGTCGGCCGTGGCGCGCCGTGCCAAGCCGCGCCGACCCGCGATCGAGCGCGGACCGCCGAGCGCGTCGTCCTGAAAACGCCTCCTACGCGACGGCGAGAGCGTCGGGCGAGATCAGCTCGGCGCACTCCTCGCCGAGCCAGTCTTCGCCGTAGGCGCGCATGTCGTCGATGATCGGCAGCAGCGCGCGGCCCTTCTCGGTCAGCGCGTACTCGACCCGCGGTGGCACCTCGGGGAAGGTGTGGCGCTCGACGATCTCCTGCTCCTCGAGTGCGCGCAGGCGCAATGAGAGCGTGCGCGGGCTGATGCCGGCGAGCGAGCGTTCGAGCTCGCAGAAGCGCGAGGTGCCCGCGGCGAGGTCGCGCACGAGCAATAGCGTCCACTTGCCGCAGACGATCTCAGCGGTCTTGCATACCGGACATGTCTCATCGACGGCCATTTCAACCTTTACTTTACCAACTGAAGTAACGGTGCACCGACCGGATGAAGCGAGCAGGGACCGGCGGCGAGACGTTGAGAACGTGAGTGGGATCTCGAGCGTCGTGCTGTTCGAAATGCGCGCCGTAGGAGCAACGGAGCGCGGCGCGCGAAGCGCTACGCGACGGTGAGAGGCGCAGCGGACGGCCGCGCGTCGTTCGCGGGGTCTGAGCCGGTGTCGCGGCGCGCCTCGGCGGCGGCCACGTCCTCCATCGTCGTCCCGCGTTTGCCGTCGGCCTGCATCAGCAGCTTGAAGTCGGCGGGGCTGGAGGCCACGCGCATCGCATCCTCGAAGGTCACCCGCCCGGCCTTGACGTGTCCGAACAGCGCCTGGTCGAAGGTCTGCATGCCGTAATAGGCGCCCGAGGAGATCACCTCCACGAGCTTGCCGGTCTGGGTCGGGTCGATGATCATGTCGCGCACGCGGCCGGTCATGCGCAGGATCTCGCAGACCGCCACGCGCCCGCCGTCGGCGCCCGGGACGAGGCGCTGGGAGATCACGCCCTTGACCGTGCCGGCGATCATCGAGCGTGCCTGGCTGTGCTGGTGGGGCGGGAAGAAGTCGAGCATGCGGTTGATCGACTCGGTCGCGTCGACCGTGTGGATCGTCGAGAGCACGAGGTGGCCGGTCTCGGCCGCGGACAGCGCCGTCTGCACCGTCTCCTCGTCGCGCATCTCCCCGACCAGGATCACATCGGGATCCTGGCGCAGCACGCGGCGCAGCGCGCGCTTGAACGAGGCCGTGTCCATGCCGACCTCGCGCTGGTTGATCACGGAGCTTTTGTCCTCGTGCACGAACTCGATCGGATCCTCGATTGTGACGATGTGCTTGTGCATCGTGTAGTTCATGTGGTCGATCATCGCCGCAAGCGTCGTCGACTTGCCCGAGCCGGTGGTCCCGGTGAGCAGCACGATCCCGCGCTCCTCCTCGGCCAATTCCCTGACGACTTCGGGCAGCGAGAGCTCTTCGATCGTGCTGATCTTGTGCGGAATCGCGCGGCACGCCATCGAGATCACTCCGCGCTGCTGGAAGGCGTTGATGCGGTAGCGCGCGACGCCGGGGATTTCAAACGAGAAATCGACCTCGTGCTCGGTCGCGAATTCCTCGAGCTTGCTCGCGTCGGTGAGCAGCTCGCGCATCGCGCCGTCGGTGTCCTGCGCGCTCAGAACCTCGGCGTCCTCATCGGCCGCAAGGTGGCCATGCACGCGGTACAGCGGCTTCGACCCCACCTTCAAATGAAGGTCCGAGCCCTCGCGCTCCACAAGCTCGCGCAGGGCAGCCTTGACGTCGAACATGCCCATCCAATCGGCAGGAGCCCTAAGCGGCTTTAGCTGTCGACGGAGCCGTAGACGGGAACTGCACCCGGGACGGGGGCGGAGCGCCCGCCCGCGCGGCCTACGCCACGTCGCGCAGCTTCTGCGCCTCGGCCAGCGACTGGAGCTTCTTCAAGGACTGGTTCTCGATCTGGCGGATGCGCTCGCGGGTGACGTTGAACGTGCGCCCGACCTCGTCGAGCGTGCGCGGGTGCTCGCCGCCGAGGCCGTAGCGCAGCTCGAGCACGCGCCGTTCGCGGTAGGAGAGGTTCTCGAGCGCCTCGCGCAGCGCCTCCTTGGTGAGGATCTCGGCGGCGCGCTCGTAGGGGGACTCGGCGCGCTCGTCGGCGATGAACTGGCCGAACTCGGACTCCTCCTCGTCGCCGACGGGCTTCTCGAGCGAGACGGGGGCCTGGGCGGAGCGCTTGATCGAGTCGACCTCCTCCGGCTCGATCCCGGTCACGTCGGCGATCTCCTCGGCGGTGGGCTCGCGGCCGAGCTCGGTCACGAGCTTGCGCTCGGCGCGGCCGATCTTGTTGAGCTTCTCCACGACGTGCACGGGGATGCGGATCGTGCGCGCCTTGTCGGCGAGCGCGCGGGCGATCGCCTGGCGGATCCACCAGGTGGCGTAGGTGGAGAACTTGAAGCCCTTGCGGTAGTCGAACTTCTCGGCGGCGCGCACGAGGCCGAGCGTGCCCTCCTGGATCAGGTCGAGGAACGGCAGACCCTGGTTGCGGTAGTTCTTGGCGATCGAGACGACGAGGCGCAGGTTCGACTCGACCATCTTCTGCTTGGCGTCGAGGTCGCCGCGCTCGATCCGCTTGGCGAGGTCGACCTCCTCCTGGGCGGTCAGCAGGCGGACCTTGCCGATGTCCTTGAGGAACAGCTGCAGCGAGTCGGTCGTCATGTCCGGCTTGAGGTCGAGCGCGGTTTTGGCTTTGCGCCGTCCACGCTTGTCGGGCGCGCGCTCGACCTGCGAGGACGCGGCCGTCGCCGGATCGATGTCCTCGACGAGCTCGATCTCCGATTTCTCCAGGAACCCGTGCAGCTCCTCGACGTCGGACTCGTCCAGGTCTATCTCGGACAGCGCCTTGGTGATCTCCGTGTAGGAGAGCACGCCCACCTGCTGGCCTTTAGCCAGCAGGCCCTTCACCTCATCCAGCTCCTGAAGCTCGACTACTGACATCTGTTTCCGTTTCTTCCGTCGATCGAAAACCCGGGGGCCACTGTGGGGGCCCGGCCGAATTCTGGCTGAGGACAACTACTCCGCTGGACATACGGCCGGAGCCTGCCCAACGTTACAACTGAAACGTAGCTTCCAGGGACCCATGCTAACGCCTCGCCTACGTAGATCAAGCAGTTTGGCGAGATTGCAATGATGTGCGCGTGAGCGAGCAGTCCAAAGACAGCGGCCGAGCGAAAGGGTCCAACTCCGAGAGGGGGGTGCTGGCCAACCTGCCACGCACGCGCCCGCAGCGCTCGAGCGCGCGGCGAACGGCGGCACGCCACGCGGTGAGCGCGCAGGCGTTGGTCACGGGCACGGCGGCGAAAGCGGCGAGGAAGAGCCCGGCGAAAACGTCGAGCGAGTCCCCGGCGAAAACGTCGGTTCCGACTCTGGCCTCGTCGGGCAAGCGCGCGAGCGAGCGCACCGCACCCGCGAAAGCGGTGTCCAAGGGGCGCAAGGCGTCCCAGGGGCCCCAGGTGTCCAAGGGGCCCAAGGCGTCCCAGGGGCCCAAGGCGTCCCAGGGGCCACAGGGGTCCAAGGCGTCCGAGGGGTCCCACGTGTCCCAGGCGTCGAGGGAGGCCAAGGTGTCCAAGGCGTCCCAGCCCAGACGTGCCGCGCGCGCGAGCGGCCGCCGAGAGGAGACGGTGCCAAGACAGGGCTTCGAGTCCGAGGGCGAGATCGCGAGCGGCTCGGTGCAGCCGCCGGGCGCCGCCGAGCTCGTCTCCTCCGCGGCTGAGCTGGCGGGCGAGCTGGCCAAAGCGGGGGCCGCCGGCGGCGTGCGCCTGCTCAAAGATCTCTTTGCGCGGCTGCCGCCGGGCTGAGGGGTTATACTGCGGCGCACGCCGAGCTTCAGCGACCCAGGTCGCTGAGGGCGGGGGACCCAATTGCGGAGCGAGTCCGATCTCGATCCGCGGGGGCGAATCGGCCCGTGTAGGGCCGTAGCGCCGCACTTCACGTGCCGCGCGAGCCCGTCAGCTGACCCCGTAGGCGCCGAAGACGATGCGAATCGATTGCCATAAACCAACGGTCCTGCTCGCCCTGATTGTCGGGGTCGCCTGCGCGATGGCGCCCACCGGCAGCGCGCTCGCGGCTACCGAATCCTCCTCCGGCGGGTCGAGCGCCCCGACGAGCTCGCCCGGCGCCACACCATCGGCTCCGGCGGGGGCGAAGGTCCACACAACTGGGATCGCCACGTGGTTCGGACCTGGCTTCTACGGACAGACGACTGCCTGCGGGCAGACGTTGACGCCGGGAGTGATCGGGGTCGCCAACCGCACGCTGCCCTGCGGAACGCTCGTGAAGGTCAGCTACAAGGGCCGCACGCTGACCGTGCCGGTGCTCGATCGCGGTCCGTACAGCAGTATCGGCGGCGCCAGCTGGGATCTGACAGCCGGGGCAGCTGAAGCCTTGGGCATCGAAGACACCGTGCGCATCGGCACGCGGGTCGTCGGCAGCGCGCCCAACAGTCCTACGCTAGGCGCGCCCGCGCCGTCACTCGCGGAGCCCGCGACCGGCGGCGCGGCGGCGGGCTGACGGTCCACGCCACGAATCCCTGACGGCGCAGCCGGTGCGGGGCGGCGAGCTGAGAGTCCACGCCAAAATCCCTGATCAGCGCAAGTCGATGAGCCGGCGCTCAGGCGGGCCTGCTCAGGCGGGCCTGTCTGCCGGGGGCCGGCCGGCGGCGCGTCGCGTCACACGCATCTCTTCGCGCGGCGGATCATCCCAAGGCAGCGGACGGCCGCGAGGTGGCGGCTCTCCCACGGGGGACGGCTGATCGTGCGTGATCGCCGGCCGGGTGCGCGGATCGCCTACGGGCCGCTCGACGCCTACGGGCCGCTCGACGCCTACGGGCCGCTCGACGCCTGCGGGCCGCTCGACGGCGACGATCCGCTCGGACTCCTCCTCGGCGCGCTCGTCCACGATCACGATCTCCGATCGCTGGGGGGCCGCCGAGGGCATCGCCCCCCGCCCAGGCATGGCAGGCGCTCGCGGAGCGACCTCCGGAGGTACCGCCGGAGCGACCGCCGGAGGAGCCGCCGGAGGCACCGCTGCTGGCTCGGACGGCTCAACCGCCCGGGAGTCGTCCTGGAGGGGCTCGTCCGGCTTGGCGTAGCGCACCAGCGCCATCACGGTCGCCGAGACGTCCGCGACGCGCTCGGAGAGATCGGCGACACGCTGCGCGTGGGGACCGTTCAGCGAACGATTGGAGAGCTCCTGGTGGAGCGCTTCCCAGAGCACATCGCACAGGTCGTGCGCCGCACGCGCGGCACGTGTCAGGCGCTCCGCCACCACCGCTTCCAGGGTATCGTCGGCCATGGTCATTGAATATCAGAGGATCAGGACGATGGCCACGGGTTCGGAAAGCGTGTTTGGCGATCGGTCGTTGTTTTGCGCAGATAACCTGGGGGGATGAGGGTCGCCGCCACGATCGCCAACCTCGAGGACGACACCTCCGAAGATCGCGCCACGGGCGCGGTGCGCTCGGTGCAGGGGGCGGATCTGTTCCTGGAGCCGGAGGCGCTCAGACAGATCTGGGCGCCGGTTTACTTGGAGCGCCTGGCGCGCACATACTGGCGCTTTCTCTCGCGGGTGACGCTGGGGCTTATCCGCGTGCGCTACACGGAGGGAGAGCGTTCGATCGTGTTGATCGGCCGACCGCTGAAGCTGCTCACGTTCCATGCACCGGAATACGAGATGAGCGCCTCGCGCGGGCTCGTGCGCTGGCGCATCGCCCGGGGTCTGCTCGTCTCCAAGCTGGGTCGCGACGGCGGCGGGTACCTTCAGATCGAGGTCGTCCGCGAGCCGGTCGATGAGGACGCAGCATCGTTCGCCGCGCCTGTCGAGGACGCGTCTGATGCGGACGCCGTGTCTGGCGCGGACACGGCGCATACCGAGAACACGGCGCATGCGCGCGCGAGGCTGCACGTTGAGGTCGAGGTCGCCAACTTCTACCCGTCGATCGCCTCGGGGATCAGCCGCCGGATCTACAGCGCCACGCAGTCGCGCATCCACGTGATCATCACAAACCGCTTCCTGCGCTCGCTCGCCCGGCTGGACCTCGCGGAATCTCGCGTGGGACGGTTGAGCGAGCTACGCTCTGACTGAGCGTTCTACGAAGTCATATCCGAGCGCAACGCGCGCCGGCCCACCGAGTGCACGTCATCGACACCCGAGCAGCATCCTGGCGCTTCCGCCACGGCGTCAGACGCGCCAAGAACGGAGCCGCCTGATCTCCACACACGAGCGGCGCCGGCGGCATTTCGCTCCGCTACGGCCTACGGTCGCTGCTCCATGAGACATCGTCACAACCGACGCGAAATGGGACCCGTCAGGAGCCCAAGATCGTCGGTGCCGGCCTCGGCGGCGCTGTCGGAGGAGTTGTAGGCGCGCTAATTGGCGGCCCAGTCGGCGCCGCATTTGGGGCTGGAGTTAGTGGCTGGGTAGGTCACGAAATCGAGAGGGACATGCGCAAGAAAAAATAGCCGCAGCCCCAAACGCGATGCGGCGCACAGAGCCGCGCCCATCTCAAGCGCTCCCTCCATAGGGCTGGCGCGCGAGAACGATCTCGGAGACCTCGACGGCACCAGCATCGCGTAGGGCGCTGGCGACTGCGCGAAGCGTAAGACCCTCCGTGTACACGTCGTCATAGATAAGGACGCGCTTACCATGAACCAGCTCGGGCTCGGGAATGATCAGTGCGGGGCGCAGCTCGTATTCAGCGATCTCGTGGCGCTTTTTCCATGTCTTTCCACGAAACGGGGTAGTTGCTGCCCTCTTCTCGACCACCCCGACGCGAAGCGGCCAAGTGCCATCGTCCTCGAGGATCGCCTGCTCGATCACCAGCCCCGTGTGATCGAATTTCCGCCCTCCATCCCCGATCCAAGTCGGACTGGGAATGATGAGGTCATAGCTACGGAACACAGCGTCGTGTGCGTTGAGGTACCCGAGCAGCACCCGACCAAAGATGGCCGCCCACGCGCGCTTTTCATCGACCTTGTACCTGTCGATGGCACCCCTGAGTGGTCCCGTTCGCATTGAGATCGCCCAGACCCATTTGAAGAAGCGGCTGTCTTCGCCCCAATTACAGAGGGGATTGCCGCACGATCCGTCGTCCTTTAGCGCAAGCTCGCAGAGTTCACAGCGATCCTTGGCGAGCCGCTCGAACGAGCTTTTGGCGCAGTCGAAACAGATCTGGGCGGGCCCACTGACGCGGTACGGGCACCTGGCGCAGTTACCGAACCCAGCGGGCTGGGGGCGACTGCTCACTTCGGTTCACGCGAGCTCGAGTGCGAGCTGCTGTCGCCCGGCCGAGAGCCGCTCCACCGCGGTGGGCGAGCGGAGTCGTGCGAGTACGTCCTCGACCGAGCGAATCTCGATCGCGCCACGATCTTCGACGTACTTCTGCGCCCATGGCTGGGAGGTAACGAGACGGCTGACCAGGAACACACGCTTGCCGTGCTCGAGCGCTAGCCGAGCCTGCATCTTGGCTCCAGAGGTTTGGCTCGCCTCGATCACCACCGTGCCTTGGCTCATGCCTGAGGTCACCACGTTACGACGAGGAAAGTTGTAGGTCGTGGGCGGCTGGCTGGGCCAGAACTGAGACACGAGTGCGCCGGACTGCACGATGCGCTCAGCAAGCTCAGCGTTCTCCTTGGGGTAGCAGCGGAGGATGCCGGTGCCCAGTACCGCGATCGTCCGTCCTCCTTGCGCAAGCGTTTCCTCGTGCGCGGCGGTATCGATACCTCGTGCTAGCCCCGACAGAACAGTTACATCGTGCTCTGCGAGCAGACTGGCCATACGCCGTGCCCTATCGATACCGTCGGCCGAGGCGTGACGCGTGCCTACCACGGCAACCGAGCGGGCATCGTCGCGCTCTAGACGTCCGCGGTAGAAAAGGAACGGCGGCAGGTTGTAGATAACCCGAAGATTCGCTGGGTAGTCGTCGTCGAGCACCGTCACGAGCTTTGCTCCCGCGTCCTCAGCGCGGCTAATCTCTTCGACCGCGTGCAGCCTCTGCTCAGCCAGATCATCGCCTGCGCCGACGATCAGCTTCTGTGTCTCCTGGGCCTGCTTAGACGTCTCGGTGAGTTGTCCTTGGAGGAGCCGTTCGAGGCCGACAGGCTGCTGTGCTTCACGCGCGATCACATGCCAGTTCACGTGATCAAGCGCGCATAGCGCGAGAAGCGAAGCCTGCATTTCACGATCCATCGCACTGCTCCTATCGAACGTATGTTCGCCTGTCTCTGGTAGTTTACCCGGGAACGCGGACATTACTCTTCCTCCCATACTGCTCCGTCCGGCGCTTTATAGTCGCGCGCCGGAGGTGCGCAACAGACTCCAACAGCCGACGCGGACGATGGGCCGACAAAGCGGGGCGACGGGCTCGGCCCCGCGCCCACCCCCCTACCCGCGCAGCGCCGCGAGCTTCGCGCGGTCGTGCGTTGCGCGAATCCGGCGGATCGTGCCCGAGCGCGAGCGCGTGACCAAAGACTCGGTGGTGGCGCCGCCGGCGGACGGGTAGCGCACGCCTTGGAGGACGTCCCCGTCGGTGATGCCGGTGGCGGAGAAGAACACGTCCTCGCCGGCGACGAGGTCGTCGCGGTCGAGCACGCGCCGCAGGTCATAGCCGGCGTCGAGCGCAGCCTTGCGCTCGGTGTCCTCGCGCGGCCACAGCCGGCCGAGGATCTGCCCGCCGAGGCACTTGACGGCGGCGGCGGAGATGACGCCCTCGGGCGTGCCGCCGATCCCCCAGAGAAGGTCGACGGGGGAGCGCTCGGTGACGGCGAGTAGCGTGGCGGAGACGTCGCCGTGGGCGATCAGGCGCACGCGCGCGCCGGCGGCGCGGATCGCGGCGATCCCGTCGTGGTGGCGGGGCCGGTCGAGCACGACCGCCATCACGTCACCGACGGGAGAACCCTTGCGCTCGGCGATCAACTCGACGGTCTCGCCGAGCGGGCGGTCGAGGTCGAGCAGGTCTGAGATCTCGGGGGAGCCGGCCATCTTCTCCATGTAGACGCAGGGGCCGGGGTCGAACATCGTGCCGCGCGCGGACAGCGCGATCACGGCGAGCGCGCTCGGCATGCCGTGGGCGGCGAGCGTGGTGCCCTCGAGCGGGTCGACGGCGATGTCGACCTGCGGCGGGGAGCCGTCGCCGATCTGCTCGCCGTTGTAGAGCATCGGCGCCTCGTCCTTCTCGCCCTCGCCGATCACGACAAGGCCGTCCATGGGGACGGAGTGGAGCATGTAGCGCATGCCGTCGACCGCGGCCTGGTCGGCCGCCTCCTTGTCGCCGAGGCCGACGAGCGGCGCGGCGGCGAGCGCGGCGGCCTCGGTGACGCGGACGAGCTCGAGGGCAAGGTTGCGGTCGGGCCGCTGATGTGTGGGGTCGGGGCTCACAAGTTTTTTTATGGGAAGCAATCCGGCGTGTCCACCGTACCGATCGCGGTGTCGCCGGCTTCAGCGCGCGCGGGACGCGCAAAGGGGGATAAGCGCGGGAGAAACTATAGGTTCCGTCACAACAGCGCCGCGGTCACTACGATCGTGGCGTGAGCGACCCACCAGGATTCACAGCCGAGGCTCGCATCCCGCAGGCGTTGCGCCCGGCGGTGGCGGACAAGCTCGCGAGGGCAACGCACGCGCGGGTGGAGGAACGGCTGCGGGACGGGGACGCGACCCTGTGGGGGCCGGCGGGGACACCGGAGATCGCGAACCGGCTGGGTTGGCTCGATATCGCCGAGCGGATGCTCGGGGAGGCGGATGCGCTCGAGGCGTTCGCGGCGAAGGTGCGTGCGGACGGGATGCGGGACGTGGTGCTGCTCGGGATGGGCGGCTCCTCGCTCGCGCCGGAGGTGCTGCGCCGCTCGTTTGGCTCCCAGCCGGGCCATCCGAAGCTGCACGTGCTGGACTCGACCGACGCGGCGACGGTGAGGTCGGTCGGCGGGCGAATCGACCCGGGGAGCACGCTGTTTGTCGTGTCGTCGAAGTCGGGGGGCACGATCGAGCCGCTGTCGCTGTTCGCGCATTTCTGGTCGCTGGTGAATGACGGGGGGAACTTCGTCGCGATCACCGATCCCGGCTCGGGCCTCGCCGCGCTCGCGCAAGAGCACGGGTTCAGGCATACGTTCGACGGCGATCCGAACATCGGCGGGCGCTATTCGGCGCTGTCGCCGTTCGGGATCGTGCCGGGCGCGCTGATGGGGGTGGACGTGCGCGCGCTGCTGAGCGGCTCGGCCGGGGCGTGGCGGACGACGATCGACGGGAACCGGGCGGGGGTATGGCTGGGCGCCGCGTTGAGCGCGCTCGCGCAGAGTGGCCGCGACAAGCTGACGTTCGCGATCTCGGAGTCGCTGCCGGGGTTGGGGCTGTGGCTGGAGCAGCTGGTGGCGGAGTCGACAGGCAAGCACGGGACGGGGATCTTGCCCGTCGCCGAAGAGCCGCTGGGCGAGCCCGGCGTGTATGGCGAGGATCGCGTGTTCGCCTATCTGCCCGACGCGGACGCGCCCGATCCGGCGCAGGAGGAGCGCGTGCGGGCGCTGTCCGAGGCGGGGCATCCGCTGATCACGATTCCCACGCACGGCCCGGCCGACCTGGGGCGCGTGTTCCTGCTCGCCGAGCTGGCCGTGGCGGTCGCGGGCTGGGGCCTTGCGATCAACCCGTTCGACCAGCCGAACGTGCAGCAGGCGAAGGATGCGACCAAGGATGTGCTGGCGGAGTACGAGCAGAGCCACGAGCTCGAGCAGGCGCTCGACGCGGACGAGGAGGCACTGCGCGCGCTGCTCGCCGATGCGACACCTCCCCACTACGTCGCGCTGATGGGCTATGTCCAGCCGACGGCGGAGTTCGACGCGGCGGCGGCCGAGCTGCGCGAGGCGATCCGCGCGGCGACGAGGGCAACGACGACGTTCGGGTACGGGCCGCGGTTTCTGCACTCGACCGGCCAGTTCCACAAGGGCGGCCCGAGGACGGGGCGGTTCTTGCAGCTGCTGCACGACGGGCGGGCGGACGTGGAGATACCGGGCGCGCCGTATGGCTTTACCACGCTGAAGAACGCCGAGGCGATCGGCGATTTGAACACGTTGCGCGAGCTCGGGCTCCCCGCCGAGCGCGTGCGCCTGCGGGGCGATGACCCCGGCGCGCTGCGCGCACTGACCGCAAGAATCAAGAGGGCCGTCAGGTCCGGCCAAGGGCGCCCGGAGGGCGACCATTCCCATCAAGTGAACCGGCCGGACGCCGGATCGAGGTGACCATATGACACAGATCGGGTTCGTCGGGCTGGGCAGGATGGGCGGCAACATGGTGCATCGGATCCGCCGCGACTCAGAGCACGAGGTGGTGGCGTTCGACTTCGACGAGCAGGCCGTCAGGCAGGCGGTGAAGAACGGCGCGTCCGGCGCCGACTCGCTCAAAGCGCTCGTCAAGCAGCTGCAGGCGCCGAGGATCGTGTGGATCATGGTGCCGGCGGGCGATCCGACGCAGGAGACGGTGGAGAAGCTCGCGAAGCTGCTGGAGCGCGGCGACACGATCGTCGACGGCGGCAACTCGAAGTGGACCGACGACAAGCGGCGGGCCAAGGAACTGAAGGGTCAGGGCATCGACTACGTCGATGTCGGCGTGTCAGGCGGCGTGTGGGGGTTGGAGGTCGGCTACTGCATGATGGTCGGCGGGCCGCCGAAAGCTGTCAAGCAGCTGGCGGCGATCCTCGACGTGCTCGCGCCGGAGACGAACGCGCAGAGCCTCGACGCGATCGGGCCGCGCGGCTGGCTGCGATTCGGCGGGACGGGCGCGGGGCACTACGTGAAGATGGTGCACAACGGCGTCGAGTACGGGCTGATGCAGGCGTATGCCGAGGGTTTTGACCTGTTCGACAAGTGCGAGTACGAACTCGACAACGCGAAGATCGCGCACCTGTGGGGGCAGGGATCGGTCGTGCGCTCGTGGCTGTGCGAACTGGCGGCAAGAGCCTTCGAGGCGGACGGTAACGGGCTGGAGGCGATCGAGGGCTTCACCGAGGACTCGGGCGAGGGCCGCTGGACGATCGCCGATGCGACCGCGCGCGACGTGCCGACGCCGGTGATCACCGCGTCGCTGTATGCGCGGCTGCGCTCGCGCGGCAACGGCGACTTCGCCGACCGCGTGCTCGCGGCGCTGCGCAACCAGTTCGGCGGCCACGCGGTCAAGAGCGCGCCCGGGCCCGGCGCCGGCAAGGGGGCAAAGAAGACGGCCACGACGAGCGCGCGCCCGACGAAGAGCGGGAGTCGTTAGTGGCGGCCGTCGCCGGCCAGCCGACGGCGCGGGTCGAGCCCGAGAACCCGCTGGTCGCCGGGCTCGAGCGCTTGCCGGTGGCGCCGACGACGCTCGTGATCTTCGGGGCGACCGGCGACCTGGCCAAGCGCAAACTGCTGCCGGCGCTGTACAACCTCGCCCACGACGGGGCGCTGCCGGAGCGCTTCCATCTGGTGGGGGTGTCGCGCAAAGAAAAAGAGCACGAGGATTACCGCGAGGAGTGCGAGCAGGCGATCCGCAGGTTCTCGCGGCGCAAGCCCGACGAGGACGTGTTGAAGGGGCTGCTCAAGCACGTCAAGTACGTGCCGGGGGTGTTCGACGACGCCTCGGTGTACGCGGAGCTGGACAAGGTGCTCGACGGTTTCGAGGAGCACGCGGGCCAGAAGCTGAACCGCGCCTTCTATCTGTCGACCGCGCCGACGTTCTTTCCCGTGATCGTCGAGGCGCTCGGCAAGAGCGAGCTCGCAAGCCACGAGGGCGCGGAGGTGCGGGTGATCATCGAGAAGCCGTTCGGGACGACGCTTGCGGAGGCGCGCCAGCTGAACCGCGACGTGCTGTCGATCTTCGAGGAGTCGCAGGTGTTTCGCATCGACCACTACCTCGGCAAGGAGACCGTGCAGAACATGATGGCGTTCCGCTTCGCGAACGGCATGTTCGAGCCGCTGTGGAACCGTAACTACATCGACTCGGTGCAGATCACCGCGGCGGAGGATCTCGGCATCGGCACGCGCGCCGGCTACTACGACCACGCGGGAGCACTGCGCGATCTGATCCAAAACCACATGCTGCAGCTGCTCTGCCACGTCGCGATGGAGCCGCCGGTGAGCTTCACCGCGGAAGAGGTGCGCAACGAGAAGGTCAAGGTGCTGCAGGCGATCCCGGCGCCCACGGCGGTCGAGATTCCGGAGATGTCGGTGCGCGCGCAGTACGCGGCCGGGCACGCGGGCGGCGAAGCGGTGGCGGGCTATCCGGAAGAGGAGGGCGTGGCGGAGGACTCGACGACCGAGACCTACGCGGCGCTGCGGCTGGAGGTCGACAACTGGCGCTGGGCGGGCGTGCCGTTCTACCTGCGCACGGGCAAGCGCCTCGCACGCAAGATCACAGAGATCGCGGTGACGTTGAAGCCTGTCCCCCATCTCGCCTTCAGCCACGACGGCTCGCTGGGGGTACAGCCAAACCAGCTGATCCTCACGATCCAGCCCAACGAGGGCGTGTCGCTGCGACTGGGCGCGAAGATCCCCGGTACGCGCATGATCATCCGCCCGGTGAGCATGGAGTTCCTGTACGGGACGGCCTTCCTGTCGCAGTCGCCGGAGGCCTACGAGCGCCTGATCACCGACGCGATGCGCGGCGACGCGACGCTGTTCACGCGCAACGACGAGGTCGAGGCGCAGTGGCAGATCTGCGACCCGATCGTCGGCGAGTGGGCACAGACGCCGGGGCCGCTTCCGCAGTACGAGGCCGGCTCGCAGGGTCCGAAGGAGGCAGAGCGCCTCCTGCTTGAGGGCCATCGCTGGCGCGCGATCTGATGACGGTCGAGCAGGCGACGGTCGAGCAGGCGACGGCGACGCAGACCGTGAGCAACGCGGCGTTCACCGAGCGGGGCACGACCCCGGGCGAGATCTGATGACAGCGGCGACGCGGAGCACGAGCGACGCGACGTGGAGCGAGGAAGGCACGACGCCCGACGCGATCGAAGCAGCGCTGCGTGAGCTGCTGGTCGAGCGCCACAGCGAAAACGCCGACTTCGTGCCGGCGCGGGTGCTGAACATGATCGCGTTCGTCGACCAGGAATGGAGCGGGGAGATCGCCAACCGTTTGCGCGGCGTCGGCCGCTACCACGCCTCGCGCACGCTCGTCCTGTCATACGAGCCGCGTCGCGAACGGCTGGACGCGCGCGTGACGATCGCCTCCATAGGCAAGCCCACAGACGGCGAAGTCGCGCTCCTGCGCGAAACTGTGATCGTGGAGATCGGCGATCGCCACCTCGATGACCTGTTCACGATCACAGACCCGCTGGTGATCACCGACCTGCCGACGCTGTTGTGGTCGCCGCACGGGCACTACGACCTGCTCGACGGGCTGATGGGGCTGACGCAGGCCGTGCTGATCGACTCGGTCGACGAGCCCGACCCGCGCGAGGCGATCGATCGCGCCTGCACGTTGAGCGGGCAGGCCTATGTCGTGGACCTCGCATGGCTGCGCTCGACACCGTGGCGCGAGCGGGTGGCGGCGAGCTTCGACCCGCCCCGGCTGCGCGCGGAACTGCAGGCGATCGAGAGCCTCACGATTCGCCACCACCGTGATTCGACGGTCGCGGCGATGCTGTTCGCCGGCTGGCTGGGCTCGCGGCTCGGCTGGGAGCTCAGCCCGCTGACAGCGCACGACGACGGCCTGCGCGGGGTAGCGCGGACGGTCGGCGAGAAGGAGGTCACGCTGCGGTTGCAGGGTGCACGCGAGCTGCAGGTGCGGGGCTTGGAGGGTCTCACGCTGCAGACGGCCGACGGCCGGCGGCTGCTGCGCTTGGACCGCGGACCGGGAGGGTTGCACGCGCAGGAGCGCGACGCAGGAGGACACGAGCATGCGTGGACGATTCCTGGCGCTTCACGCGGGGAGAAGGGCATCCTCGGTGAGGGCATCCGCCAAGCGCTGCTGCGCGACCCCACCTACACGCCGGCGCTGCGGGGGGCCGCGCGGATGCTGCCCGAGAGCGACTCGTGATGCGCGCGTTCACCGGGGGCGGCAAGGACGATCGGGCGATTGCACCGCCCTGCGGAGACCGAGCGTGACGCGTTTGACCACGCTGCGGGATGCGGAGGCGGTCGCGGTCCGCGCGGCCGCGGAGATCGCGCGCGAGCTGGAAAGTGCACGCGAGCAGCGCGGTGTCGCCCATCTGGCGCTCAGCGGCGGCACGACCCCGGCGCGCACGTACGAGTTGCTCGTCGAAGCGCTGCCCGGCTGGGAGGGGATCGAGGTGTGGTTCGCCGACGAGCGTTGCGTCGGGCCGGAGGATGAGCAGAGCAACTACAGGATGGCGGCCGAGACGCTGCTCGGGCCGGCCTCGATCCCGGCAGAGCGGGTGCACCGGATGGAGGGCGAGCTCGGCCCGGAGGAGGGAGCCGAGCGCTACGCGCAGGCGCTGGCGGAGCGCGTGGCCGGCGGAGATCGCCGTCCACCCAGCCCGCCGGTGCTCGACGTGGTCGTCTTGGGCATCGGCCCGGACGGGCACGTAGCCTCGCTGTTTCCAGGCGCACCCACGCTCGATGCGGGCGAACAGGCGGTCTGCCTGGGAGTGCGCGATTCGCCAAAGCCGCCGCCGGAGCGAATCACGTTGAGCCTCGCGGTACTGCGCGCCGCGCGGCGCTGCACGCTGCTTGCGAGTGGCGCGAGCAAGGCGGACGCGATCAGCGCGATGCTGGGCGAGCCGAGCCCTCATGTCCCCGCGAGCCTGCTGAGGCGGGGACGGCTGACGGCGATCGTCGACGACGCGGCTTCACCGCCCGCGGGCTTGGGGTAGCGCGCCGAGTCGAGACACCGAGCTCAGCGTTGCCCAGGCCGACCAGAGAGACAGCGCGAATGCGAGCTGATCGAACTGCAGGTGACACGGGAACGGTCGGGACAGGTAACGTTCTGCCTCTACAGTGAGCAGTCCGTTCGCGTGAGCAGCCCGAAAAGCCATGCCGAGAACATCTACCCTCGAGGACGCACAGTCCGGCGCCGCGCACGCGCGGGCGGCGCCCCCCATCGAGCGGGCGCTCACCGCATTGGACGAAGCGCGCGCAGGCACGCTCGAGCTGGTCGCGGACATCGGCGACGGCGCCCTGGAACGTGTGCACTCGCCGATCATGAGCCCGCTCGTGTGGGACCTCGGCCATATCGCCGCCTACGAGGATCTGTGGCTGGCCAAGCGCCACGCGGGACTGGAGCTGCTGCGGCCCGATCTGGCCGAGCTGTACGACGCGTTCGAGACGCCGCGCGCGGTGCGCGGCGAAATCGAGGCGCTGGGGCCGGCCGCGGCACGCGACTACATGGCAGCGGTGCGCGCGCGCACGAGCAAGGCGCTCGCAAGGGATGGGCTGGGCGACGGGACGATCTGCGAGATGGTGATCCGCCACGAGCTGCAGCACTCGGAGACGATGCGCCAGACGATGGCGATCGCCGGGCTGCTGCCCGCCGCCGACATGGTCAGGCGTGACGAGCCGTTGCTCGACTCGGCCGACGGCGGGCCGCAGTGGATCGAGCTGTCCGCGGGCCCGTTCGCGATCGGCGCGGACGAGCAGGGCTTCGCCTACGACAACGAGCGCCCGCGTCACACGGTCGACCTCCCCGCCTTCCAGGTCGCGCGCCGGCCGGTGAGCAACGCGAGCTGGATGCGCTTCAGCGAGGGCGGCGGCTATGAGCGGCGCGAGTGGTGGTCGGACGAGGGCTGGGCTTGGAAGCAGGAGTACGACATCGCCCATCACCCGCAGATTGGGGCGGGCCATGGAGAGGCGCCCGCCTGCCACGTCTCCTGGTTCGAGGCTGACGCCTTCGCCAGAGCGCACGACGCGCGGTTGCCCACCGAGGCCGAGTGGGAGCGGGCGGCGGCCTGGAAGCAGGAGACACCGGCGGGAGTCGGCCGCGTGTGGGAGTGGACGAGCAGCGCCTTTCACGGCTACCCCGGTTTCACCGCCCACCCATATCGCGAGTACTCCGAGGTGTTCTTCGGCGAGGAGTACCGGGTGCTGCGCGGCGGCTCGTGGGCCACCCATCCACGCGTGGCGAGCCTGACGTTTCGCAACTGGGATCTGCCCGTGCGCCGGCAGATCTTCGCGGGAGTGCGTCTGGCACGGGACAGCGCCGCGGCATGATGCGACCGGGAAGCAGGACGAGCCGCCGAGACGCGCCCGGCGCACAAGCGATCGAGGAAGCCGTAATAGCCTGATGGAGCCGATCGCAAACCCCGCGGAGACGATCCGGATCGACTCCCATCTGGACGGCAGCCAGGAACGCTCGCTCGCGGAGGACGTGCTCGACGGGTTGACGCGGCCGTTTAAGGAACTGCCGCCGAAGCATTTCTACGATGCGCGCGGCGCCGAGCTGTTCGACCGGATCTGCGAGCTGCCCGAGTACTACCCCACGCGCGCGGAGCGCGCGATCCTCGAGCAGACCGCGACGGAGCTGGCGGCGAGCACGAACGCGGTCGAGCTGGTCGAGCTCGGCTCGGGCACGGCCGCGAAGACGCGCGTGCTGCTGGACGCGCTGTATGCGGCCGGCACGCTGAAGCGCTACGTGCCGGTCGACGTTACCGAGAGCATGGTGCGCGACTGCGCCGAGACGCTCACCGAGGAGTACCCCGGCCTGCGTGTGCACGGGGTGATCGGCGACTTCGAGCGCCATCTCGACGGCGTCCCGGAGGCGATCGGCCCGCGGATCGTCGCGTTCCTGGGCGGCACCGTCGGCAACTTCCAGCCCGGCAGCCGCCGCCGCTTTTTGCGCTCGATCGGCCGCCTGCTCGGTCCGGAGGACTATCTGCTGATGGGGACCGATCTCGTCAAGGACCCGGGCGTGCTGGAGGCCGCCTACGACGACGAGCAGGGCGTCACGGCGGAATTCAACCGCAACGTGCTGAGCGTGCTGAACCGCGAGCTCGACGCCGACTTCGACCCTGAGGACTTCGACCACATCGCCCTGTTCGATACAGAGCACGAGTGGATCGAGATGCGCTTGCGCTCGCGCCGCGAGCACACGACGCTCGTGCGCGCGCTGGATCTGCCCGTGCATTTCGACGCCGGTGAGGAAGTGCGCACGGAGATCAGCGCGAAGTTCACGCCGGAGCGGCTGGAGGGCGATCTGTCCGCAGCAGGGCTTGAGCTCGTGCGCTGGTTTACAGACCCGGACGAGCTATTCGCGCTGACACTCTCGCGCGTAGCAGTCGGCGGATCGAGCGGCTGACCCTGGCCCTGCCAGGGCTCTCGCGCAGGGTCAACGTGCTGCCGTCCGCCTCCACGAGCACGATCGCCATGTCGTGGTCGACAGCCTGGCGGATCGCCCAACCTACATAAGGCGCATCGGCATCGATGAAAGAGGCTCTTTTGGGATAGCGCGAGCGCCCTTCGATGTCCAGCTCGATCGCTTCGCTCATCACCCGCCCCGCGGGGGAATCGCCCTTCTTCTCGGTCGTGCTCATGTCCTGTGCCATCCGTCAATCATCTCCTGGTAGCCATTGACGATCCCTTTGATCGCGTCGCGCATTCCCTCTCCCAGATTACCGCGATGGAATATCTCGGCGACCTGCTTACCGCCCTCGCGGGCGTATCGATGCAACTCGTTCTTGCCATGAGCGCCGTCATACACGCGCACCGTCTCCTTGCGACCATCAACTTCGACGACCAGCACCACCGAATAGTCCATTACGTCGGGGCCGTGCCGGCCGATCTTGTATGCAACATACATAAGAGCCCTGCCGTCAAACACGCGCTCGTAAGCGCCGCTCATACCGGCGTAACACTGCCGTTCTCGATGCGGGTGACCACATCCCCTTATCCGACACTCCGGTCGAAACGAGACAGTCGTGGGGAATAGCAATAGGCTTCCGGCGATGCGGATCGAGAACAGCGCAACAATCGTCGTCGGCGGGGCCTCAGGGCTCGGCGAGGCGACCGTTCGCGCGCTACACGAGCGGGGCGCGGTGGTGACAATCGCCGATGTGAACGCCGAGAAAGGCCAGGCGCTCGCGAGCGAGCTCGGGGCGGAGTTCGTCGCGTGCGACGTGCGCGAGGAGAGCCAGGTCGAGGAGGCCGTGCAGAAGGCGGCCGCGAGCGACGGCCCCCTGCGTATCGCCGTGTGCTGCGCAGGTACAGGCTGGGCGCAGAAGGTCGCAGGCTCGAAGGGTCCTCACCCGCTACTCCCGTTCGAGACGATCGTGCAGATCAACCTGATCGGGACGTTCAACGTGCTGCGCTTCGCCGCGGCCGCAATGATCGCCAACGAGCCGGCTGAGGACGGCGAGCGCGGCGTGTGCGTGACAACCGCCTCGATCGCCGCCTACGACGGCCAGATCGGCCAAATCGCCTACTCCGCATCGAAGGGCGGCGTTGTCGGCATGACGCTGCCGGCCGCGCGCGACCTCGCGCAGTACGGAATCCGCGTCAACACGATCGCCCCGGGCCTGTTCGACACGCCGCTGCTCGCCGCCCTGCCGGAGGAGGCCCGCCAGAAGCTCGGCGCGGGAGTCCCCTACCCCCCACGCCTCGGCCAGCCGCCGGAGTACGCGCAGCTGGCTTGTCACATAGTCGAGAACCGGATGCTAAACGGCGAGACGATCCGGCTCGACGGCGCGCTGCGGATGCCACCGCGCTGAGCAGGGGCGACTCTTCGCAAAATCACCCGCAGCAGAGCGGGGCGGACTTTGCTCTTTCCGGCCGATACAGCCGGAAAAGATGCAAACGTGCCGCCCTGCTCAGCGTGTTTCTTAACCGAGCCGTTCGACCAGCATCGCCATGCCCATCCCACCGGCGACGCACATAGACTCGATGCCAAAGGTCCCGTCGAGCGTCTCCAGATCGTTGAGCAGCGTGGTCATGATCCGCGCGCCGGTCATCCCGAACGGATGTCCGAGGGCGATCGCGCCGCCAAAGGGATTGAGCTTCTCGTCGGGAATGTTCAGGTCCTCTTTGCAAGGCACGATCTGCGCGGCGAACGCCTCGTTGATCTCGACCACGTCGATGTCGCTCATCGACATGGAGGTGTTCTTCAGGAGCGCCTGGATCGCGGGGATCGGGCCGAGCCCCATAACCTCGGGGCGGATCGCGGCGACGGTCGAGGCGACGATGCGCGCGCGGGGCTTGAGCCCGAGCTCTGAGGCCTTCTCCTGCGACATCACGAGCAGAGCGGCGGCGCCGTCGTTGAGCGGACAGGCGTTGCCCGCGGTGACACTCCCGTCCGGCTTGAAGACGGGCTTGAGCGAGGCGAGCGCCTCGATCGTCGTGCCGGGCCGGGGACCGTCGTCCTTGGTGACGACCGTCTCGGGAACGTCGATCTCGTTGCCCTCCTTGTCGGTCTCTTTGTGGGCGGGGACGGTGACGGGGACGATCTCCTTGTCGAAGTGCCCGGACTCGACCGCGGCGACGGCGCGGGTCTGAGAGATCAAGGCCCACTCGTCTTGGGCCTCGCGGCTGACGTTGCGCTCGTCGGCGACGTTCTCGGCGGTCATGCCCATCGGGATGTAGACGTTGCAGATCGAGCCCTCGGAGCCGTCGACTGCGGGGTTGAACTCGAACTGGCTGCCACGCCCGACGCGGCTGACGGCCTCGACGCCGGCGGCGATGTAGGTGTCGCCCTCGCCGGCCTTGATCGCGTGGAAGGCCATGCGCGTCGTCTGCAGGGAGGAGGCGCAGAAGCGGTTGACGGTGCAGCCGGGCACGCGGTGGTCGATGCCGGCCAAAAGCAGGGCGATGCGGCCGATGTTGTAGCCGGACTCGCCCTCACCGTAGCCGCAGCCCATCATCACGTCGCCGATCGAGGCCTGCTCGACCTGGGGGTTGCGCGCGATCAGCTCACGCAGGGGGACCGCGGCAAGATCGTCGGCGCGAACGGATTTGAGCGACCCCTTGACCGCCCGCCCGATCGGCGTGCGAATGGCGTCGACTATCACTGCTTCAGGCATGTAAGGCTCTTCTCCTTGGTTGGGTGCCGCCGGGGCGGGAAACGCAAATCCTATGGAAACACGCTTGATTTGGCGTTCGTGGACCAGGCGATGCAAGGACGCACACTGACGGACACAGGCAGTTCGCGCGGCGTGCTACGCACGCGTGCGAGTTACCGGGGAGGCCGCAGCACTCGCCGTTCACGGACACCAAATCAGAGATCGAGGCGACTTACTCCCAGCTCGTCGAACCCGACGTGGTGGGCGAGCTCGTGGCGCACGGTGCGCGTGACCTGCTCGCGCAGCAGGTCGGGATCGTGACCGTAGTCGCGACGCAAGGTGTCGCGGAAGATGACGATCCGGTCGTGGGTGTCGTCGCGGCGGGACTGACCGCCCTGATAGAGGCCGTAGGCGCCGCGGCGGCGGCCCCCGTTTGAGATCACGACGGCGACGTGGGAGAGCGCGTTGCGCAACAGGTCGGGGAGCTCGTCGAGCGCGTCGCGGACGAGCTCTTCGAAGTCGTCGTCGTTGAGCGGATCGAGCTCCATGAACTCCTCTTCCCCGGGATCGACGGCGAGCCCTTCGCGCGCGAGCTGCTCGGAGTGGCGCACGACCTCTTCGAACTCGGCCTCGGACTCGGGGTCGCGCCAGCCCGCGAGGCGCACGGCGACGAACGCCGCGCCGCCCATCAGCAGCGCCGCGGCGATCACGCCGAGCGCGACGTCCTCGAGCGCGCGGACCGCGCCGATCGAGGAGAAGCCCTGCCCGACGACGAGCACGACGAGTCCGGCTGACAGGGCGAGGAGCGCCGCGATACCTACACGTTTCGACTGGCCGGGAGCGCTGGGCGGAGACGGCGAGCGCATTGGCAGGCGCTCTGCTACTTGAGCGTGCGGGCGATCACGAGCCGCTGGATCTCGTTCGTGCCCTCGTAGATCTGGGTTATCTTGGCGTCTCTCATCATCCGCTCGACCGGGTACTCCTTGACATAACCGTAGCCACCCAAGACCTGGACGGCCTCGACGGTGACGGCCATCGCGGTGTCCGAGCAGAAGACCTTGGCCATCGAGGAGTACTTCGCCCGCTGGGGATGTCCCTGATCGGCCATCGCGCACGCCTTGTAGAGCAGCTCGCGCGCGGCGGCGGTGCGTGTTTCCATGTCGGCGAGCTTGAACTGAATCGCCTGGAACTCGTTGATCGCCTGGCCGAACTGGCGGCGCTCGCGCGCGTAGGCGACGGCGTAGTCGGTCGCGCCCTGGGCGATCCCGACGGCCTGCGCGGCGGCGCCGAGGCGGGTGCGCTCGAGCGTGCCGAGCGCGACCCGCAGGCCGCGGCCGACCTCGCCGATCACGTTCGCCTGCGGCACGCGCACGTCCTCGAAGATCGGCTGGCCGGTGGGCGAGGCGCGGATGCCGAGCTTGTGCTCGAGCTTGCCGACGGAGAACCCGGGCCGGTCGGCCTCGACCACGAACGCGGTGATCCGCTTGGACTCGCGGTCGGTGACGGCGAAGGTGATGTAGAAGTCGGCGATCCCAAGGTTGGAGATCCAGTTCTTGGTGCCGTTGATCACCCATTCATCGCCACCGCTTCCAGCGTCCAGCACGGCATTCGTCTGCATCCCGGCGGGGTCCGAGCCGGCCTCGGGCTCGGAGAGGGCGAACGCGGGAGACCACTCGCCGGAGGCGCACTTCGGCAGGAAGCGCTCCTTCAGCTCGGCGGAGCCGAACAGCTGGATCGGCAAAGTGCCGAGCTCCTGCACCATCAGGATCAGCGCGCAGGCGGCGTCGACCTTGGCGATCTCCTCGACCGCCATGTTCAGCATCAGCGTCCCGGTGCCGGTGCCGCCGTACTCGGTCGGAAACGGCAGCCCGAGGATGTCCTGCTCTGAGAGCACCTTGCGAATGTCCCACGGGTATTCAGCCCGCTCGTCGATCTCGCCCGAGCGCGGCGCGATCTTCTCACGCGCGATCTGTCCGATCGTCGCGCAGAAGTCGAGGTTTTCCTGGGGAATGGTGTAGGCGTCGCCGACGGCTTGCATTGCGGGGATCTTATTGATCACGGCATCCGCATCGCGACACCGTCACCGCTCGTGGCCGATATCCCTGAGAGGACCGTGGCGGGCCCCTTGCTCAAAGCTCGACGGATGCCGAGAACCTGAATTCAGCGGGCGGCCTGGGAGCCACATGGGTTGTTTTATAGCCATATGGGTACTATAGTAGCCAGTTAAATGGACGTTTCCCGACCATATGCTGCGGTCAGCCCTACGCTCGATGGCGAGGTTCTATCGATCCTCGCAGGCACTACTCGCCCGCTTACCGGGCGCGAGGTCGCTCGCCTGACCGGAAGAACCTCTCACCGGGGCGTAGCGGATGTACTCAACAGGCTTATCGAGCACGGGCTCGTCAAACGCCAGGAGGCCGGGCGTGCGTTTTTGTTCACGTTGAACCGCGAGCACTTGGCGACCCCCGCCGTCGAAAGTCTCGCGAACATGCGGGTCGAACTGCTGCGCCGCATCCATAACCTCGTGGACGCTTGGGAGGCAGAGGCAGTCAGCGTTTCGATCTTCGGATCGATGGCACGGGGGGACGGCGCCACCCAGAGCGACATCGACCTGTTCGTCCTCCGGCCAGACACGATCCCAGAGGACGATCTTCGATGGCGAAAACAGCTCGATGACCTTGCCGAACGCGTCGAACGATGGACAGGAAATCGAGCGAGCATTGCCGAGACAGCCGTCGGGGAGATTGAGCTTCTTCTCGACGAAGACCGGCCAATTGTCAAAGAACTGCGTACAGACGCGATCACGGTCAGCGGCCCGGAGCTTTCGGCACTGCTGGGGGGCAGGTGATGACGTCAAGACCGGTTATACGAACACAGACGTGTACCGATCAGGACGCCAAAACACGACTCGCCCACGCCCGCAAGTTTCTCGAAGTGGCAGAGCTGGTCGCCGGCGAAGGCGACGACCAGGAATACAGCAGCGCAGCAGTCGCACTGGCGGTGCTGGCCGGCATCGCTGCATCTGACGCGGCGTGCTGCAAGGCACTCGGGCGTCGCTCGCGAGGCCAAGATCACCGGTCGGCAATCGAGCTCGTCGAGCAGGTCGAGCCCAGCGGCGCGGACGCAGCCAACGCACTTCGCCGGTTGCTGGCCCTCAAGGACGAGGCTCACTACGGCCTCTTCGATGTCAGCGGAGCCAACCTCAAGACGGCGCTGCGCCAGACGGCTGCGCTGGTTGATTTCGCCGCCCAGGCGCTGATCCGCTAGACCAGGGGTTTGGGGTTTCACAGATCGGGTAAAGCGCATGTCATGCCACTTGGAACCTCCATATTTCTGATCGCGCTCGGCGCGATCCTGCGTTATGCGGTCACAGCGAGCACGTCGGGGATCTCGCTCCCGACAGTGGGCCTGATCCTGATGATCGTCGGGATTGCGGGGCTCGTGCTATCGATCTTTTACATGCTCGCATGGAGCCCCCGTCGTGGCCGCGTCATGCGCGAGCGAGTGGTCGAGCGCGACCCATACGAAGAACCACCGGTTTACTGAGCAGAAGAGACCGCCGGTTCTACTGAATAGTAGATCCGAGCCGGCTCGCTTCGCTGAGCAGACCGTCACGAGGTTCCCCCCTTCCGGTATCGCGAGGCTCATGCGCCGGAACGTTGCTGGGCTGCCGCCGCAGTGCCTACGTCTGCCCGCGTCGGCGCCGGCTACGCTGGTTCGATGAGCGCAGCGAGCGAGGAGCCGGCACAGGCCTCCACCGGTATCGAGGTCGACCCGGGACGGCTCGCGGACTGGCTGGCGGAGCAGCCCGCCCCGCAGGTGATCGACGTGCGCGAGGGATACGAGCGTGAGGCCGGCCACATCGCGGGCACGCGCCACATCGCGCTGGTGGAGCTCACAGCGCAGGCGGACACGGTCGAGCGTGAGCGGCCGGTCATCTTCTACTGCCGCGTCGGCGGGCGCTCGGAGATGGCCGCGCAGGCTTTTCGCGCCGCGGGCTACGAGGCCTACTCGATGAGCGGCGGCCTGCGACGATGGGCGGAGGAGAACCGGCCGCTCTCGCCGGAGGGCGGTTACGTGGCGGACCACTGAAAAAAGGAGACGCGTGTGATGGAGGCTTCGACCGAGTACCCGAATGTGAGCAGGGGCGAGGGCTACGCCGTCGCCAACCTCGACGACCTCGGCGACGGGCCGGGCTTTCGCAAGGTGCGCAAGGGTCTCGACGTGACCGCGTTCGGCGTCAACGCAATCGTGATGCCGCCGGGCATCGAAAGCGGCTCGCACTACCACGACACCCAGGAGGAGCTGTACTTCGTGCACCGCGGCACGATCGAGATGGTGTTCGGCGACGGCTCGGTCGAGCAGCTGCGAGAGGGCTCGTTCGCGCGCGTGGACGCGGCGACGGTGCGCAAGGTCCGCAACACCGGCGACACCGATGCCGTGTACCTGTGCGCCGGTGGCAAGGGCGGCTACGTCGGTCGCGACGGCCAGGTGCCCGAGGGCGAGGAGCAGCGGGTCAAAGCGATCCACGACCTCTCCGGCTCAGCGGGCGAGCAGTCACAATAGGCCGAGAGAGTCTCGCGTCGAGCCGACCGTACGACGGGCTCGACGCGAGGGATCGCGCCTGACGGGGCGGGACTGGTCGTGGGTACGCGGACCGCGCGTGAAGGGACCGAGAATGGACGACGCTGAGGACAGTGCCGGGGGCGGAAACGAGCGGCGATTGCGAGTCGGGCGCGAGCTTGCGATCCCCCTGGCCGAGATCGTGCTACGCACGAGCCGCTCCTCCGGTCCAGGGGGACAGCACGCGAACGTGACCGCCTCGCGCGTGGAAGCGAGCTTCGACGTGCGCGCGTCGACGGCGCTGAGCGAGTCACAGCGCGAGCGGTTGCTCGCGCGAGCGGGCGAGCGCGTAACGGCAGTAGCGCAGGACGCCCGCTCGCAGACCCGTAACCGCGAGCTGGCCCTGGCACGACTGAGCGAGCGGTTGGAGCGAGCGCTCGCGGTGCCCCGCAAACGCCGCCCGACCCGCCCCACGGCAGCCTCGCGGGAGCGCCGTCTGCAAGCCAAGCGCCGTGATGCCACGCGCAAGCGAGAGCGCCGCCCGCCCGAAGACGCATAGCCCCACCACATCAGCCAAGCAGGTTCGGCAAACTTTTTTACGGCCGACCGCGAAGCGGTCGTTCGGCCGTAAAAAAGCTGCCGGATCCTGCGTCGCGCTAATTCAGGAGCTCCTTGACGTAGCGTTGGTGCAGCCGCCCGAGGGGTGTCTTGGCCGGATTGAAGCCGATCGCGCTCCACAGCAATCCCGACGCAGGCGCCCACGCCACGATCAGATAGACCCCCAGCACGAGCGCTGTCGTGCGCAGCCTGCGCGAGCTCGACAGCGCTGCCAGGGGCAGTGCCCACAGGATGTACCAGGGCAGAACCCAGCTGAGCGTCACGAGCAGCGCCACGCTCGCCCAACCGGACGCCGTCAGCAGTCGATCGACCCCACGCAGAGGCGAATCGCCGCCGGGGTCGGCGGCGGAGTCACGCAAGCCGCGGGCCAGCCAGCAGCAATAGAGGACGGCTGCCACCAGCACTGCGCTCATCAGCTTGCGCAGCGTTTCGCTCTCACCGCCAGCCCCGATCGCGAGACCGATCAGGTTGGGGATGCTCTCATTGGTCACCAGCCGGCCCTGGGTACTGAGGTCGGGAATGTGCAGGCCGAAGGCGATCAGGCTGACGGCCCCGATGATCGCGGCGGCGAGCGCCATGCCGATCAGCACCTGGCACAGACGGCGGGGCGTTCTGAGCAGGCCGACCAGCACGACCGGGATCAGGACCCCGCCGGAGGCCTTGATCGCGGTCGCCGTGATGAGCGCCGCCCCCACGCCGATCTCGCAGGAGAACGGCGGCCACAGCCAGCCTCGCAAGTGCGCGGTGGGGCGCAGCCGCTCGGCCGGGGGCGCAGCCACACCCTCGGCGACCTGCGGGACAGGCTCGGTGGCCTGCGGAACGGGTTCGGTGGCCTGCGGAACGGGTTCGGTGGCCTGCGGAACGGGTTCGGTGGCCTGCGGAACGGGTTCGGTGGCCTGCGGAACGGGTTCGGTGGCCTGCGGAACGGGTTCGGTGGCAGCGGGCCGCTCGAGCTGAGCGGCGGGCACGACAGAGGAGCTCCCCCCCGCCTTCCGCCCCCCCGACGTCCGCGCCTGCGCGAGCAGCAGCAGATAGAAGCCGAGCATGATGAAGAAGACCATCAGGAAATCGTTGTGATCGCCCCCCAGCCCCCACACCAGCACGATCGGGTTCAGACCTACGAGCACGATCGCCGCGACCGGGTCGCGGCCCAAGAGCCGCGCGCACTGCCACACGAGCAGGATCGTCCCCAGGCTCGTGAGCGCGAGGACGCCCTTCAGCGCCCAGAACGAGGCGGCCACGCCGAGCGGTACCACCGCGAACGTCAGGAGCGTGAACAGCGGCCCGTAGGGGCTGAGCAGTTGGTGCCAGTTGCTGAGGTAGTAGCTCGGGTCCGAATGCGGCTCGAGGATTGGGATCGTCGTGTAGGGGTTGAGGTGGTGCACGACCTCCATGCGCCCGTAGTTGACGTAGTTGAAGATGTCCGTCAGCGCCAGCGGCGGGGCGAGGAAGAAGATCGCATGCACGACGGCGATCGCCCCGATCACCCAGCGGGCCTGCAGCCTGGGGACGTAGCGCAGCCCCAGCAGGTAGGCCCCGTACATGACGGCGATCGACCCCGAGAACAGCCACTTCAACGCGGTTCCGTTGCGCGTCAGCCCCGGCCACAGGCCGCCCAGCGGACCGGCCATCCAATGCGGGAAATAGCCGCCGTGCGTCGTCGCCGAGAGCAGGCTCGGCCGATCCGCCGCCGCGACCAGCACGAGCGCGCTGCAGGCGACGATCGTGACCAGCGCGAGCGCGCCGAGCCTTGCGTCCCAGCCGGCTGTCCACGCCGGCGCTTTGGCCCCCGTGCGGCCGCTCGCTCGTTTAATACGAGAGCCCGCCTGAGGACGGGCTCTCGAAAAGTCGACTCCATCGTTCGCGAGGTCTACTCGAGACCTCGCGCGCGCAGTGCTAGATCGACTGGACGTTTACGGCCTTGGGGCCCTTGTCGCCCTGCTCCGGGTCGTAGGAAACCTTCGAACCCTCCTGCAACGAGCGATAGCCCTCGCCGTTGATGCCGGTGTGATGGACGAACAGGTCCTTGTCGCCGTCATCGGGGGTGATGAAACCAAACCCCTTGTCGTCGCTGAACCACTTTACTGTGCCAGTAGGCATGTGGGTACTCCTCCACGGTATGTTCGTGCTGCGACGCGGAGGATGCTGCTTAGAGCTTCGACCTGCGAGCGCTTGCACTGCTTTCGCCGGTCTTTTGTGCCGGCCAGACGCTCACGACCGTAGCAGGTCCCAGCGGCGTCGTGTTGTCGAGATGTTCTCGCTGCACGCATGTCCGATCCGTCCGCTGCGACCGTGCCTGCATCCAGCCGCTGCCGACCTCTGGGCGGTTAAGGTGCTCTCGTGGACGCGCGCGCAGACACGAGCCGGCAGGAGACAGAGCGCGCGCCGCTCGTTCTGAGGCGTCTGCTGCCTCCCGGCGATCCGCTCACCGTCGAGGAGATCGTCGCCGACCTGGCGACGCGCGCGCCGGTGAAGCGGCTCGGGGACGAGCCGGCGAGTGGGCCTACAAATGAGCCGGTGACGGGACAGGCAGCCGGGCCGGCGGCCCGCCCATACCTGGCCCTGAACATGGTCAGCACCGCCGACGGCCGCGCGAGCATCGGCGGGCGCTCCGGGCCGCTCGGCAACCGCGCCGACCACGAGCTCTTCCACGGGCTGCGCGGCGTCGCCGACGCGGTGATGGCCGGGGCGGGCACCGTGCGTGCCGAGCGCTACGGCCGGATCATTCCCGACGAGGCACGCCGTCGCTCGCGCGTCGCTCGCGGCCTCGGCGCAGAGCCGCTCGCCTGTATCGTCTCGGGCCGCCTTGAGCTGCCCAGTGACCTGCCGCTGCTCGCCGACCCTGCCGCGCGGGTGGCGATCCTGACGCCGTCGGCGGCGAGCCTCACCGAGCACGCGGCCCACGTCGACTACATACGCTCTTCCGACGAAGGACTACTGGATCTGCCGGCGGCGCTCGCCGAGCTACACGAGCGCTTCGCGGTGCGCACGCTGCTGTGCGAGGGCGGGCCGCACCTGAACGCCCAGCTGCTCGCCGCTGGACTGGTGGACGAGCTGTTTCTCTGCGTCGCGCCGCTGCTGGCGGGAGGCGACCCGGTCGCCGGCGAGGCGCTGCGGATCCTCGCCGGGCTCGACCTCGATCCCCCCCTCCAGCTGAGGCTGATGGGGGCCTTGGAGAACGACTCCCACCTGTTCCTGCGCTACGCGCTCGCGCCCGATCCTCAGGAGGGAGGGTAGCAGCGAAGACTGCCGACGAGCGCCGGAAGTCCGGGCTGGCTCGAGCCGCTGCGGCCGAGGCTCTGACGGGCCTACGGTGTTCGCGTCTCGGTCCCGGAGCGCGTCTCGCGAGAGACGATGCTGAGCAGCTCGCTCGCCAGATGCCTCCCTTCGCTCGCCACCCGCGGGGTCGCCGCGATGCGCACGACGACCTCGTCCCCGTCGAGCTCCTCGAGCGTGATCCGGGGCGCGTCGCGCAGCGGCGTCTGCAATGACTTCTCAAGCAGCTCTTGCAGGTCGCTCGGCGTCATCCCTGGCCGCAGCCGCGCGCGCAGGTTGACCGCCTCGGGCTCCCTGATCGGCAGCACTGCGACGTTCAGCACGACGCTGTTCGGCACCATGATCGAGTCATCGCCCGTCGCGAACGTCGTGTATAGCAGCCCCAGCGAGCTGACCGTCCCCTCGAGCTGGCCGGCGAGCGGGCCGCCCTGCAGGCGCACGCGCTCGCCCACGCGGAACGGTCGCGCGCTGAGCAGGACCGTGCCCGCGATCAGGTTGCCGAGCGTCTGCTGCGCGGCGAGCCCGAAGATCACCGCGGTGAACGCGCCGCCGAGCGCGAGCGTGCGCGCTTCGATGCCGGCCACCCGCAGTGCGACGAGGAGCGCCACGACGACCGTTGTCAGGCGGATCAGAAACCCGACGGTGCCGGCGGTGGCCGGCTCCAACCGCCGGAACAGCGGTGGCCCGAGGCCGCGGCCGATATCGCGCGCGATCGCCCAGCCGAGGATCATCAGCGCGAGCACCGTGACCACGCGCACAAACGCTTCGAGCGGTTCTTCAAGCGATATCGCGGGATGGCCGTGCGTGGCCGCCGTGCCGAGCAGGGAGACGCGGTTGTCGTACAGCACCACGATCGCCACGAACAGCGGCAGCAGTACGAGCGCCTCCAGGCGCGCGCGCTTGACCACGCGCGGGCTGATCTGGCGCAGCAGGCCGACCTCTTGCCAGGCATGGCTGCGCGTCTCGAACATCTTCTGCGGGGTCTTCGGCTTGGGCATCGCCCTCCAATGATGGCGAAACGCCCCGGCGCACCTCGCAAGTGGCCGCCCGGACGTTCTATCGGACGCGCTCTATGTCTGGGTGTAGACGACCATTGCCACCCCGAACAGCAGGCAATAGATCGCGAACGGTGTGAGCGTCTTCGTTTTGAAGTACCCGACCAGGAAACGCACGGTGAAGACGGCCGTTACGCCCGCGGCCACGCACGCCACGAGCGCCTGCCCGCGAATCCCGTTACCGAGGTGGCCGAAGAGGTCGGGCAGCTTGACGATGCCCGCGGCGAGGATGATCGGTGTTGCCAGCAGGAACGCGAAGCGCGCCGAGTCGCTGTGATCGAGACCGCGCGCGAGCCCTGTGCCCATCGTCACCCCCCCACGGCTGATCCCGGCCACGAGCGCCGTCGACTGGGCTACACCGACGACGAACGCCTCGCGATACTCGAGCGTGTCGAGCTCGCGCGCACCGTCCGGCTTCGCGCCCTCGCGGATGGCCAGTTCGCGCACCTCGGCCCGGCGGCGAAACCGCTCGGCTGCGAGCAAGACGAACCCGTTGACGATCAAGAAGACCGCCGCCACTTCGGGCTTTGCCGTCAGCGTGCGCAGCTGGTGCTCAAGCGCGAGCCCGATGATCCCCGCGGGAATGCTCGCCACGATGATCAGCCACGCCAGGCGCTCGGTGCTCGTCTCAATCCGCCGTGTGCTCAAGGTGTGAAAGAACGCCCCGACGATCTCCACCCAGTCGCGCCGGTAGTAGAACAGCAGGCCGAGCGCACTGCCGACGTGCAGCATCACGACGAACGCCAGCCAGAACGACTCCGACTGCGACTGCGCCTTGACGAGCTCGTTCCAGCCGAACAGCGTCGGGAACAGCACCGTGTGCCCGAGGCTCGAGATCGGGAACAGCTCGGTCACGCCCTGCAAGAACCCGAGCACGATCGCCTGGAAGTAGCTGATGGCCGAAGCCATGATCACCGTCATCGGGGCGAGAGCTTATTGAGCCCGCCGCTCGCAAGTCTCGAGCTCGACGTCCAGCGCGCCGTCGACACGAAGTTGCCCCCACCGCTTGATACGGCTCGAACGTGTTCGCCCACCGCTTGTGAGGGCTCGAACGTGTTCGCCCACGACCGCCAGGCCGGTCGACCTTGGTGCGGACTTCAGACCGCGGGTCGGTGGCGCGCCCGTCGCACGCCACCGACCCGTGACTCGACCATCCGTCAACCGTTACTACTGCTGCAACAGCTTCACAGTCTTCAGGCCGGCGTTCAGCACCACCTTCGGGATCGGCGCGAAGTCAAGCGCCGCTCCGAACTTCTGCCCCGCCGTCATCGCGTAGTAGATCCAACTTGCCAAGAGCCCTCGCTGCGGCGCGGCCGTCGGCACGATCGCATAGGTGAACGTCGACAGCGGGTAGGCGATCCTGTACTTCTTTGGCGGGTCGACGATGTGCATTTCGTTGCTCGCCGGCACCTGCTTGACCGACTTCGCCGCCTCTTCGATGTTCACGAGGTTCGGGTACTCGTAGTTACCCGCGGCATTCTGCAGAGCCGCGGCACCGAGTTTGTGCGCGATGATGTATGAAGCCGAGATATAGCCGATCGCGCCGTTCGTCGAGGACACCACGGCGGTGACGCCGTCATTGCCCTTACCGCCCACACCAGTGGGAAAGCTGACCGCCGTGGCGTTGCCGACCTGGCTCTTCCACGTCAGGCTCACCCGCGACAGGTAGTCTGTAAACGCGTAGGTATCTCCGGACCCATCGCTGCGAAACACGGGTGTGATCTTCAGGTTGGGAAGGCTGATTCCCTTGTTTATCTTGGCAATCGCCGGATCGTTCCAACTCGTGATCTTCCCGAGGAAGATTTCCGCGACGATCGGTCCCGTGAGGTCGAGCTTGCGAATGCCTTCGAGATGAAATGCGACTCCCGTGGCCGTCAGCGCCCAGGGGATCTGGACGCATCCGTTACATCCGCTCGCCTGCGTGGTCGTCAGTGGCGCGTCCGAGGCCCCGAAGTCAACGGTCCGGGCGGACACCTGAGAGATTCCCGCCCCTGAGCCGACAGCCGCGTAGGTGACTGTGTCGCCGTACAGATGCTGAAATTCCTGCGCCCAGTACGCCTCCAGCGGGGCAACCAACGTCGAGCCCGCACCGGTGAGCGAACCGGCCGCTACGGCACCATTGGAGATGATGCCCGTCGCCAAGCAGGCTATAACGGCCGCGAGGGCGATCTTTCGGTGTCTTGCGCGTGTCAAATGTCCTCCTGGGTTCAGTATCGCGTTATCGTCGCGCAGAGCATCCACCATGCGTTTATCCCGGCTGTGGCAATCTTGTGAACATATTCGAAGGGAAGGTGTGAACATCGGAGTACAACGTGTAAAAATTGTAAAAATGAGATGTGTAGATGTTGTGAACCATGAACGTCGCATGACATCTCGGCGTTAAGCTCCTCGCCTGTATGGGCGTCGGCGTCAAACCAGCAACTCTCAAACCAGCAACTCCCCAACTCGCCAAGGTCGGCTCGCACGCGCCCTCGGCCTCAAATCGTCGCGCACGAGCACGTTCGCTCGATCGGCTCGGGGACGGCCTCCTTTACGGTCTTTGCGCGCTCGCATCGCTTCTGGGAGTCACGGTGATCGCTGTGATCGCCTATCAACTGACCAGCGGCGCGAGCCAGGCCATGACGAGGTTCGGCCTGGGCTTTCTCACCCACAGCGAATGGAAGCCCAACTTCAACGTCTTCGGCGCGGCGTCGCTGCTGTACGGCACCGCCGCCACCTCGCTTGGCGCGCTGGTGCTGGCGGTCCCGCTCGGGATCTCGATCGGCCTGTACCTGAGCACCGTCGCCCCGCGACGCGTGAGCGGCGTGATCGGGCCGCTGGTCGAGATGCTGGCGGCGATCCCCAGCGTCATTCTCGGGTTCTGGGGCATCGTCGTGCTGGCGCCGTTCCTGCAGAGGCGCCTCGAGCCTTTTCTCCACAGCGCGTTCGGCGGCCTGCCGATCTTCGGGCCGGCGCAGACCACCGGCACCGGACTGTTCAACGCCAGCCTGATCTTGACGATCATGGTGGTCCCGATCGTCGCGTCGATCAGCCGCGACCTGTTCCTGACCATTCCACCGGAGCTGCGAGATGGAGCGACGGCGTTGGGCGCGACGCGCTGGGAGGTGGTGCGCGGCGTCGTGCTTCCTGCGACCGGCTCGGGCTTGGTGGCCGCGACGTTCCTGGGGCTGGGCCGCGCGCTGGGCGAGGCGATCGCCGTCACTCAGGTGGTCGGCGCCGGCAATGCCATCCACGCTTCGCTGTTTCGGACCGGCGATACGCTGGCGAGCCGCATCGCCAACCAGTACCAGGGAGCCACGACGAAGCTGCAGGTCGCTTCGCTGTTTTACCTGGGCGTGCTGCTGCTGGTGATCGGGCTGCTGGCAAACCTGGCGGCACAGATCATCGTTCGTCGCTTCACCGTGGGCTCGGCTTCCGCGCGATGAGCAATCGGTCAGATCCGTCGAGGTCGCTGACCGCCTCGGGCCGCCTGCGCCGCCGCCAGCTGGTCAGCCGCCTGGTCGAAACCGGCCACACGGCCTCGGCGCTGCTGGCAGTGATGATGCTGGCCGTCGTCGTCTACTCCGTGGCCGCACGTGGCGCGGACGCCCTGAGCATCGACTTCTTCATCAAGAGCCCACCCGCACTGCCCGACACTCCCGGCGGCGGGATCGCACCTGAGATCGTCGGCACCGCCTTGCTGATGGCGATGGCGACCGTGATCGCGATGCCCGTGGGCATTCTGATCGCGCTCTACCTGACGGAGTTCGCCAGGCCGAAGACAGGCCGTCCGATCAGGCTCGCCCTCGACCTCTTGAACGGGCTGCCCACGATCGTCGTGGGCCTTTTCGTCTTCGGGCTGCTCGTGGTAGGTAACTATCAGAGCGGCTTTGCCGGCGCCATCGCGCTTGCGATCATCATGCTGCCATTGATCGCGCGCGCCACCCAGGAGGTGCTGCTGCGCGTGCCGAGCGACCTGCGCGAAGCGGCCGACGCGCTTGGCGTGAGCCGTTGGCGTACCGCGCGCGGCGTCATCCTGCCGACCGCGCGCGGGGGAATCCTGACCGCCACGGTGCTGGCCGTCGCGCGCGCGTCGGGCGAGACCGCACCGCTGATCTTCACGTGCTCGATTTTCAGCAGCACGGTGTCGCTGCGCGTCTTCGGCCAGGCTCTCCCCAACATCCCCGTGTACATCTTCAACGCGTCCGAGGCGGCCGATCCGTACGGGTTCGCCCATCGTGGGGAGCGGGGCTCGTGCTTCTGCTCTTCATACTCCTGGTCAGCCTCGCCGCCAGAATGCTGTCAAATCGCGGGGCCATGCCGGTGCGATGAAAGGACTCGTGATGACTGAGACCGCCGACCCTGTCAAACAGGCGCCTCGGAGCCGAGTGCGAATCCAGACCGCTCCGCTCGTGCCACGGGATGTGGCTTCGCCGGAAAACGGCGGCGCCCTTGCGCCCTCGTTCACACCTGACGGCGCGACCCCCGGCAAAGCCGCACGCCAAGCCGTCTTCGACGTGCAGGACGTGTCGGTCTCCTATGGCGGCAACCGCGTGCTCACCGACGTCACAATGCAGATCCGGCGGAACCTGATCACCGCGATCATCGGTCCCTCAGGCTGCGGTAAGAGCACGTTCCTGCGCAGCCTCAACCGCATGAACGATTCGGTGCCCGGCTTTGAGATCGGCGGGGAGATTCTCTACTACGGCCACGATGTCTACGGCAGCCGCGTCGACCCGGTCGAGGTCCGCCGGCGCATCGGAATGGTCTTTCAGCGACCCAACCCGTTTCCAAAGTCGATCTACGACAACGTCGCCTGGGCGCCGCGCAACCTGAAGCTGAAGGCGCAACTCGACGAGCGCGTCGAGCGCGCGCTGCGCAGCGCTGCGTTGTGGGAGGAGGTCAAGGACAGGCTGCACCGGAGCGCTCTCGGCCTGTCGGGCGGACAGCAGCAACGCCTGTGCATCGCTCGCGCGATCGCGATCGAGCCGGATGTGCTGCTGCTGGACGAGCCGGCCTCGGCACTTGACCCGGTGGCGACCAGCTCGATCGAGGAGCTGATGCTGACGCTCAAGCACCGCTACACGATCGCGATCGTCACCCACAACATGCAACAGGCCGCGCGCATCGCCGACCGGACGGCGTTCTTCAGCCTCGGTGAGAGCTCGCAGGGCGTGGCCGGCGTGCTTGTCGAGCACGACGACACGAACGTGATCTTCACCCGCCCGCGGGATCCTCGCACCAGCGATTACGTGACCGGTCGTTTCGGATAAGGCCAAGCAGTGGGGATAAGTCCGAGCCAACAGGGATAAGTCCGAGCAATGGCGTTCACCCCGCCGCCGGCGTGCCCGTGGAGACGTACGCCCATTGCAGAGGTGCGATTCCCACTGAGGGACGAGCACTTCGGGGATGACTCCCGCGCCCTGCTTGAAGGTGCGATTCGCTGCTAGACGCGAAGGTGCAATTCGCTGATTCGCTAGACGCGAAGGTGCGATTCGCTGCTAGACGCCGATCGCTAGAAGAAGGCTAGACGCCGATCGCGTGACTGGGGACGTGCTCGAGCAGCGGCTGGCCGCATTGCCAGCAGTACGCGGCGCCACTGCTGTGCGGCGCGTTGCACGAGACGCACCGACCGGCCGCGCCCGTTTCCTGCAGGCGCATGATGCGCACGATCTCGCCAAGCTCGCCATCGACCTCCTGCAGCACGGCCGCGCGGCGCACGAGCACGTCGACCCGAATGTGGTTACGAGTCGCCATCTCGTACACGAGACCGCCGAGGTCCCACTGCAACTCGGCCAGATGCGCCGTCAGCTCCTTCTGGCGCTGCGCAAGGTCGACCGGCGCGGGAAGCTCCGCCGGCGTCTCGATCGTCGTGAACGCGTCGCTTGTCATTCGCCGAAGAAGTTGCCGGTGAAGTGACCTTTTTGATACCCGGCTCCCTTGCCGGGAGACCCAACCTTCACCGTTTTTGCCGGCGCCGGAGGGTTCTTCTTCACAGCCACACCGGTGGATTTCGCGGCAGAGGCGCCACTTGCGCCCTTGGATCCCGGCGGCCCGGCGGTGCTCGCCTGAGTCTCAGGTTCGGCACTTGACGTCGCCGCGCCCGCGGCGGCGGGCGCCGTCACCACCTGGACAGTCGGGCTGCCCACGCTCCTGACCTCCGAACCAGAACCCGAGCGTCCGATCAGGACGCCGACCCCCATCGCCAGCACAGCATGCCAACGCCAGCGATCAATGCGCCTGTTGACC
>CAVZSU010000002.1:0-2222265 GCA_963778065.1 uncultured Solirubrobacterales bacterium
CGCCTCCGTCATGCCGTCAGTGTGCCCTTCGTGCTCGGCACGCCGCTCTCGCGCGGGTCGATGCTCACCGCCTCGCGCAGCGCCCGTGCGAACGCCTTGAACGCCGCCTCGATCATGTGGTGCGCGTTCGTGCCCGCTTCGACTCGTAAGTGCAGCGTAAGCTTCGCTGCATTCGCCAGCGCGCGAAAGAACTCCTCCGTCAGCTCGTGCTCGAAGCCTCCCGTGGCGCCGGCCGGCAGGCACCCATCAAAAAGTGTGAAAGGACGCCCGGAGATGTCGATCGCGCAGCTTGCGCGGGCCTCGTCCATCGGCACGGTCGCCGCGCCGTAGCGGGTGATGCCTGCGCGATCGCCCAATGCCCGGTCGAGCGCTTGGCCGAGCACGATCGCGGTGTCCTCGGCGGTGTGGTGCGCGCCGGTCTGCAGATCGCCCTCGACCTTCACGTCGAGATCCAGCCGCCCGTGCCGCGCGAGCAGGTCGAGCATGTGGTCGAGAAAGCCCACGCCGGTCTCGCGCGTGCCCGCGCCGGCGCCGTCCAGGCCCAGCGTCAGGCGCACATCGGTCTCGCCGGTCTTGCGCTCGATTGTGGCTGTGCGACTCATCGGTCCTCATTCTCTCGTATGCGGGCCCGCATCGACTCGGCGTGGACCTCGAAGCCCTCGGCGTGCGCGATCGGCGCGCCGGCGGCCGCGAGCTTGCGCGCCGCATCCTCGCCGATTCGCACCTCGCTCATCCGGCGGCGAAAGTGTCGCGGCGAGAGCGTCGAGGCGAAGCGCGCCGCACCGGCGGTGGGCAGCACGTGGTTTGAGCCCGCCACGTAGTCGCCAAACGCTGTTGCGCTGAAGACGCCCACGAACACGCAGCCGGCGGAGCGGATCGTGGCGGCGAGCGCCTCCATCTCGGCGCCGATCAGCTGCAGGTGCTCGGGCGCGAACGCGTTCGCGAGCGTCACCGCCTCGCGCGCGCTCGCGACCTCGACGAGCGCGAACGCCGCCTCGGCAACGGTCGGACGCTCGACGACCAGCCGTTCGAGCTCCGTCGCGAGATCCTCGGCCATCTGCTCGCCTATGCAGACCGCGACTACCAGGCTGCCCTCGCCGTGCTCGGCCTGCGCGAGCATGTCGAGCGCCGCAAAGCTCAACTCGTGCGCGCCGGCCTCCCTTCCGAGCGCGACCAGCAGATCGCTCGGACCCGCGAACCCGTCGATCCCGACGGTGGTCGCGAGCTGGTGCTTGGCCTCCTGCACATACAGATTGCCCGGGCCTACCACCACGTCCACGCGCTTCACCGTGTCGGTGCCGTAGGCGAGCGCCGCGATCGCCTGCGCGCCGCCCATGCGGTACACGCGCTCGACCCCGCACAGCCTGCAGGTGCCGAGGATCGCCGGGTCGATCTGCCCGTCCGGCCCCGGCGGCGCGCATACGGCCACATCGAGCACGCCCGCCGCACGCGCGGTCACGACGCCCATCACGACCGTGCTCGGATAGGGCGCACGGCCGCCGGGCACGTAGACCGCGGCGCTCTGCACCGGCACCTCGCGCAGCGTGACCCGCTGTCCCTGCGCCAGCTCCACCGAGGCGTCCTCGCTCACGCCCGCCTGCGCCACGAGCGCGACGTTGGCGATCGCGACCTGCAGCCCCGCCACCAGCTCGAGCGGCAGCGCCTTGATCGCCGCGTCGAGCTCCTCGGCGGGCACAAGCAGCGGTCGGGGCTCGCTGCCGGCGGTGTCGTGCAGGCGCGTGTACTCGAGCACGGCCTCATCCCCCCCGAAGCGCACCGTGTCCACGATCTCGCGTACGACCGCGGCGACCGAGTCGCCGTCCGGCACGAGCGCGCGGAGGCGAGCAGCCACGCCGTCCGGACCTCCCAAGCGCTCGCACTCCTCTTTATCCAGCCGCTCGATCCTCATTTATCTCTCACACTCACGCGCGGGATGACCATCTCAGGTGACGCCGGCGGCGGGGAGGCCGCGCAGCTGTCTCAGCAGATCGTCGATCTGCCTCGCCTTCAGCTTGTGCGAGACAGGGTTGGCGATCAGCCTGGCCGTGCAGAGCACGATCTCCTCGCGCACGACCAGGTCGTTCTCGCGCAGCGTGGTACCGGTCGCGGTGAGGTCGACGATCGCCTCGACCATGCCGGTCAGCGGGGCGAGCTCGACCGAGCCTTTCACCTCGACGATCTCCGCCTGCCTGCCGGTCTCCTCGAGGTGGCGCGCGGCGATCCGCGGGTACTTGGTCGCCACGCGCATCACCCCCAGGCGTCTGAGCGCCTCGTGCGCCGGGTCGGGTCCGGCCTTGCTGGCCAGCACCATCGTGCAGCGGCCATAGCCGAGATCGAGCAGCTCGTACACCTCGCGGCCGCCCTCGAGGTAGGTGGGATTGCCTGACCCGCGGGCGGCCTGCTCGAGCAGGACGTCCTTGCCGGTGACGCCCAGGTCCGCCGCGCCCGCCTCGACGTAGGTGGGGACGTCGGAGGGGCGCATCGTGATCACGCCGATATCGGCGAACAGGAGCTTGCGGTCGTTGGAGCGGAGCTCCTCGACGTCGCGCCCGAGCCCGGCGAGCAGATCGACGGTGTCCTCGAACAGCGCACCGCGGGGTACGGCGATCGTGAGCTCGCTCGTCGCGCTCACGAAAGCGGCTCCCCGGCCGTGTCCGCGGGCGCGCCGTTGCTCGCCGCCGTTACGAGCAGCGCGCCCGTCCCGCGCTCCTCGCCCGCAAGCGCGATGTGCAGACGATCGACGCCGAGCGCAAAGCCGACCGCGGGCAACTGGCGTCCATAGCGCCCGAGCAGGTCGTCGTAGCGCCCGCCGCCGCCGATCGGAGCGCCGAGCGCGGGGTCGTACACCTCGAACACCGCGCCGGTGTAGTAGCCGATGTTGCGCACCAGGCCAAGGTCAAAGATGACCCGCTCGGCGACATCGTCCTCCAGCAGCTCGAACACGCGGCGCATGCCCATCACGGCCTCGACCGCCTGAGCGGGTGCGTCGGTGAGCACCTCCGGTCCGCCACGGCGTTGGGGCACGCTCAGCAGGATCTCGGCCGCCTCGCCCGTGAGGCCGGAGTCGGCGAGCCTGCCGTCGAGCTCGACGAAGTCGCGGCGCACGAGCGCCTCGAGCAGACCGGCACGCGCATCCTCCGGCACGCGCAGGGTGCCCATCAGCGCCGGGAACAGCGACGCGTCGCCGAGGCCGATCCTGTAGTCCTTCAGACCGGTCGCGTCGAGCGCGTGACAGAGCACGGCGAGCGCCTCCGCCGTGCCCTCGGGGGCGGGCGAGCCGATCAGCTCGATGCCGGCCTGCAGCAGCTCTCGCGGCTGTCCCCGCTGGGGGCGGACGCCTCGATAGCAGTGCGCGAAATAGCAGAAGCGCAGCGGCGGCTCGCTCGAGACGTAGCGGGTGGCGACGACACGAGCGATCGGCACGGTCATGTCCGAGCGCAGCACGAGCACGGCTCCAGACTCGTCGAACACGCGATATGCCGGCTGGGCTTCGGCCATGTCCGCACGCGCGAGCACCGCCTCGTACTCGAGCGCGGGCGTGTAGACCTCTCCGTAGGAGTGGCGCTCGAACACGCCGCGCAGGGTGTCGGTGATCGCGCGCACCTCGCGCGTCTCGTCGGGAAGCACGTCGCGCGTGCCGCTGGGGATTGGATGGATCATCGGATGACCATTGAAGCGGACTCGGGCGATGGTTCGCGTGGGCGCGACTCATCGAGCCGCGCCCGACGCCTCACGGGCCGGCGCGCTCAGGACCCCATCAGGCGTGGACGGGCTCCGTGGCGACGCGCTCGATGCGTGCGCCGAGCTCTCGCAAGCGCTCGTCGATGCGCTCATATCCACGGTCGATCTGGCGGATGTTGCCGATCTCGCTGCGGCCCTCCGCACAGAGGGCCGCCAAGAGCATCGCCATGCCGGCGCGGATGTCCGGGGACTCCACGCGCTCACCTCGCAGTCTGCGCGGCCCCGTGACGATCGCACGATGCGGGTCGCACATCACGATGTCAGCACCCATCAGGATCAGCTTGTCGGTGAAGATCAGCCGGTTCTCGAACATCCACTCGTGCACGAGAATCGACCCCTCCGCCTGGGTCGCCAAGGCAACGGCGATCGAGGTGAGATCCGCCGGGAACGCAGGCCAGGGTCCGTCCTGGACCTTGCTCTTGTACTCGCCCACGTCCGCCTGCGCCACGAGCTTCTGCCCTCCCGGCACGATCACGTCGTCGCCGTCGAGCTCGGTGTGCAGCCCGACGCGCTCGAACACGAGCCGGATCATGCGCAGATCTCCCGGGACCGTGTCCTTGATGCGAAGCTCTCCCCCGGTGACGCCCGCGAGCGCCATGAAGCTTCCGATCTCGATGTGGTCGGGTGCGACGTCGTGCTCGCAGCCGTGCAACCGCTCAGCGCCGTTGACGGTGATCAGGTTCGACCCGATGCCTTGGATGTCGGCGCCCATCTTCACGAGCATGCGCGCGAGATCCTGCACGTGCGGCTCGCACGCGGCGTTGCCGATCACCGTCGTTCCCGGCGTCAGCGCGGCGGCCATCAGCGCGTTCTCGGTGGCCATCACCGATGGCTCGTCCATGAACACGTCGGTCGAGCGCAAGCCGCGCGGGGCGGTGAGCACGATCTCTCCTCCGCACTCGGCGATCGCGCCCATCGCGCGAAAAGCGTCGAGGTGGGGGTCCAAGCGGCGGCGCCCGATCACATCGCCTCCGGGCGGTGGCATCACCGCCCGGCGAAAGCGCGCGAGCAGCGGGCCTGCCAGGAGGAACGAGGCGCGAATCTGCTCGGCCAGCTCGCGCTCGATCTCAACCTCGTGCACGTCCGCGGCGCACAATGCCACTTCGTTGGGAGCACGCCAGCTGATCCGGACACCGATCGCACCGAGAATGTCGAGCATCGCCTCGACATCGCGTATGCGCGGCACGTTGCGCACGATCACCTCATCCTCGGTGAGGACGGCCGCGGCGAGGATCGGCAGCGCGCCGTTCTTGTTCCCCGCCGGAACCATCGTGCCGGACAGCGGGACGCCGCCTTCGATGATGAACTTCTCCATGAGCTGTGGGCGCCGCCTGCGGCCCACGATCGGCCCACCGGATTGACGCCTGGCAAGCGTAACAGCCATCTGACCCATAAGTTCGAGCCGACTGGCCCGGGCCCTGCATCGCGCCTCGATCGATCTCGCGGAGCCCGCTCCGAGACCACGACGGAGCCCATCCTAGCCCACCGCGGAGCCACTACGAACTCTCCTCATCGCAGGGCACCACCGGTCCTATCCTGCAACTTCCCTTGCACGATGATCATGCGGGGATCGCACTTGTAGAGCCAAACTTACCCTGGACAAGTGATGCGTACAGACGTTCGCCTCGGCGCCGTCCGCCAGGCGTCCTATCTTACGAACACATGTTCCCCCAAAGACGAACATCGAAGGTCCAGCGGCGTGCGCTCGGTGCGCTTGGCCTCATCCGCTCGTTCCTGCTGCTCGAGGACGACTACGAGGTCGACTGGGAGGTCGGCCAGGACGAGCTGGGTGAGGTAGATCATCCGCATCGAGCGGCGCGACGAGCACGGATGCTCGTGGACCGGCCGGCACGTCGCCGTCCAGGTCAGCTCCCCTCGCGCTCTCATGTCTGTCTCTCCCCCGTGGCCCGGCCGGCGCGGTCGCATCAGCGCCGGCCGGCGCGGCGGGAGGGACAGCGAGACGTGCCGCAGGCATCTTAGGGTCCGCGCTAGGCGGGCATGACCCTTCAGCTTCTCGGTCATGTAGCCGCTTCTTCGACGCAGCGCAGCCCCTTCGTCATGACGGGCACAACGACCGCGAGCCGCCCGGTGGGCGGCTCGCGTGTCTAGTAAAAACCGGCGGCGTCCTACTCTCCCAGGCCCTTGCGGGCCAAGTACCATCGGCGCTGAGGGGCTTAACTGCTCTGTTCGGAATGGGAAGAGGTGTTTCCCCCTCGCCAAGGCCACCGGAAAAAGGCGAGAGACCGCCCTCCAGGTCCTTCAAAACTGCACAGTGCCACAACGAGTATCACTCTCTTGGGAACCTGTCTCAAAACATTCGGCACGCCCGGAAACGTCCCTGGACACGGCGCTGGATCGCCATGCGACGGCTCGCACGTGCAACCAGCACGCGCTTCACCGTCCCATAACGCCCAGCTTGGTCCATGAACGTCCCGACCGCACCGCCCGTTTTGAGACAGGTTCTTACGAGGATCAAAAAATCCGTCAAGCCCTCGACCCATTAGTACCGGTCTCCTTCGAACGTTACCGTCCTTCTAGATCCGGCCTATCAACCTGGTGGTCTACCAGGGGTCTTACTCCCTCTAGGGGATGGGAGAACTCATCTTGAGGCCGGCTTCCCGCTTAGATGCTTTCAGCGGTTATCCGATCCACACGTAGCTAGCCTGCTATGCCCTTGGCAGGACAACAGATACACCAGAGGTGCGTTCATCCCGGTCCTCTCGTACTAGGGACAAATCCTCTCAATTCTCCAACGCCCACGGCAGATAGGGACCGAACTGTCTCACGACGTTCTGAACCCAGCTCGCGTACCGCTTTAATGGGCGAACAGCCCAACCCTTGGGAGCAACTCCACCCCCAGGATGCGACGAGCCGACATCGAGGTGCCAAACCGGGCCGTCGATGTGGACTCTTGGGCCCGATAAGCCTGTTATCCCCGGAGTACCTTTTATCCGTTGAGCGACGGCACTTCCACTTGCTACCGCCGGATCACTAAGACCTGCTTTCGCACCTGCTCGACTTGTCAGTCTCGCAGTCAAGCTCCCTTACTACCTTTACGCTCTACGTACGATTTCCAACCGTACTGAGGGAACCTTTGTGCGCCTCCGTTACATTTTAGGAGGCGACCGCCCCAGTCAAACTACCCGCCTGGAACTGTCCAGCACCCGGATTCACGGAATGCTGTTAGAAACCCAATACACCAAGGGTGGTATCTAAAGGTTGGCTCCACGCCGGCCGCAACCGGCGCTTCAAAGCCTCCCACCTATCCTGAGCGAGATGCACCGAATTCCAATACCAAGTTGTAGTAAAGGTTCACGGGGTCTTTCCGTCTAGCCGCGGGTACTCGGCATCTTCACCGAGACTGCAATTTCACCGAGCCCCTCGTTGAGACAGTGCTGAAGTCGTTACGCCATTCGTGCAGGTCGGAACTTACCCGACAAGGAATTTCGCTTAATGTCTTACTCTGCTCACTTTGAACAGGGCGGAGGGCGCGTCCTCTTGTGCACCACGCCTTCCCTGCATGTCGCCATGCAGATGGGACCATCTCATGATCCAGTGTCCTGGACCTCTGGCGTATGGTCTCTGAGGATTCTGATCAGCTCCTGCCTGGGCTTTTGACGATTCATCGTCTGAGTGATCTCCGCGATATCCGCCAAACCCTGATGGGTTCGATGAACACCAGCATCGATCATCTCAACACAGCGGGCAAACTTCTCAAAGTCCCGCTGCTTAGATGAATGCATGGGATACGCCAGAAAGAAAGGGATGATCGTCTCGATCAAGTCCTTCCGCCGACGCACCACGTAGCGATACAGGTGCTCCTTGTGGTTGTCATATCGCTTGTTGGCGATGATGCTTCCCACTCCGAAGAAGTCCACGAGCTCATCGAGACACGAAGCGCTCTTTGCGCCCTGCGTCACGGCAAACTCATGAGCCACCTGATAGCCGGTTTTGTAGCCTTTTCGACCTGCTCGGTCATACTGCCGAACAAAGCCGATGGAGAAGCAGCCCTCTCCGTCTACAAAACCAATAACCCAGCCGGTCTGAATCAGCCTTTCCTGCTGATTTTCTGCACCCAACACATTGTCACGATACCGCCCACTGCGGACGGAATCGTAGCGTGGGATACACAGACGTTCCAGCATATGGCCAGATGCTCACCGCATAGTTACCTATGCGGAGGGCAGCGATCTACCTTAGGACCGTTATAGTTACGGCCGCCGTTTACCGGGGCTTAGCTTCGCTGCTTCGAACCGAAGTCCTGACAACTCCACGTAACCTTCCGGCACCGGGCAGGCGTCAGCCCCTATACGTCGTCTTTCGACTTAGCAGAGACCTGTGTTTTTGGTAAACAGTCGCTTCAGCCTATTCACTGCGGCCCCCTCGGGCTCCACTCGCTCTTGCGAGGAGCTTCACCCTACTGGGGCGCCCCTTATCCCGAAGTTACGGGGCTATTTTGCCGAGTTCCTTAACGAGGGTTATCTCGATCACCTTAGTATTCTCTACTTGCCCACCTGTGTCGGTTTTGGTACGGGCACGCGCTTCCTCCCTAGAGGCTTTTCTTGGAGGTATGGCGTCAGGGACTCGCCGGCTTAAAGCCAGCTGGCATCGCACCTCAGGTTATGCGGCCCCGCATTTATCATGGGCCACCCCTACATGCTTACCCCAGGACAACCATCGCCTGGGTTCCCTTAGCCTTCCTCGTCCCCCCATCGGTCAAACGGAAGCGACGTGGTACAGGAATATCAACCTGTTGGCCATCGACTACGCCTTTCGGCCTCGCCTTAGGTCCCGACTAACCCTGAGCAGACGAACTTTACTCAGGAATCCTTGGGCAATCGGTGGAGGGGATTCTCACCCCTCTTTCGTTACTTATGCCGGCATTCTCACTTCCCACGCCTCCACGGCTGGCTTACGCCGCCGCTTTACTGGCATGGGAACGCTCTCCTACCGCGCGATCGACCCGAAGGTCTCACGCACCCGCAGCTTCGGTGACTAGCTTGAGCCCCGTTACATTGTCCGCGCTCGAACACTTGACCAGTGAGCTGTTACGCACTCTTTCAAGGATGGCTGCCTCTAAGCCAACCTCCTGGTTGTCTATGCACTCGAACATCGTTTCCCACTTAGCTAGTACTTAGGGACCTTAGCTGGCGGTCTGGGCTGTTTCCCTTTCGACGCTGAAGTTTATCCCCCAGCAACTGACTCCCGGAGTAGACGTGATGGTCTTCGGAGTTTGCCTGAAGTCGGTAACCTGGTAGGGCCCCTAGTCCAAACAGTGCTCTACGGCCACCACGTAATTTATCCGAGGCTATACCTAAATATATTTCGGAGAGAACCAGATATCACTGAGCTTGATTAGCCTTTCACTCCGACCCACAGGTCATCCGCCCAGTTTTCAACCTAGGTCGGTTCGGCCCTCCACGAGGTCTTACCCCCGCTTCAGCCTGCCCATGGGTAGCTCGCTCAGTTTCGGGTATACCGCCTACGACTATGTCGCCCTGTTAGGACTCGCTTTCGCTACGGCTCCGCTCATCGCTTAACCTTGCCGCAGACGAGTAACTCGCCGGCTCGTTATGCAAAAAGCACGCGGTCACACCACGAAGGTGCTCCCACCGCTTGTAGGCGCGCGGTTTCAGGTACTATTTCACTCCCCTTCCGGGGTACTTTTCACCTTTCCCTCACGGTACTAGTCCGCTATCGGTCACCAAGGAGTACTTAGCCTTGGAGGGTGGTCCCCCCAGGTTCAGTCCGCGTTTCACGGGCGCGGACTTACTCAGGAGCGTCTGACAGAAGATCATGCAGTTTCGTCTACGGGACGATTGCCCTCTATGGTGCGTGGTTCCACACGCTTCGACTACCACATGATTTTGTAACTCCTGCCGAGCCGGACACGACTCGGAACAGACGCCCTACAACCCCTGACAGACAACGCATGTCCGCTTACACCTGCCAGGTTTGGGCTGATCCCCTTTCGCTCGCCACTACTCAGGGAGTCTCTTTTGATTTTCTTTCCTCGGGGTACTGAGATGTTTCACTTCCCCCGCTTGTCTTCGCCTGCCCTATGTGTTCAGGCAGGGATAACGCCGCATTACCAGCGCTGGGTTTCCCCATTCGGGAATCCACGGGTCAAAGGCTATTAAGCGCCTAACCGTGGCTTATCGCAGCCGTTCACGCCCTTCATCGACTCTTGGTGCCAAGGCATCCACCATGCGCCCTTACTATCTTGACGGTGATCTGGCCCAACACGATCTGACGCTCCTTGCACTGCTTGCGCAGCACGGGTGGAGCGCTTCGATCTTGCAGGGCCCGGTGATACCCGTTATCAGCCGCCGCTTATCGATGGCGGCTGAATTGTGGCTTCTGTGCAGTTTTCAAGGACCGTGGAGAGGCTTTACGCCGGTTGGTCTCCGCGTCATGTCGGTCACGCCATTTCAGGACGTGTCCTCGCGATGACCAGCGGACGCCGGTCTCTCAAAACTCAACAGCATGCTGGGGTCGTTTTGCGACCGAGGCCACTCGGCTCCCCAAGTAGAGAAGGGAGATCCGCGACAACGGTCATCCAGCCAGGTTCGGTCGACATGCTAGGCCCGACCGCTCGACACCTCCCGGTCCTTCGCGCCCACAAGGAGCTCGAGGCCGGACGGCCGGCAGTGGTCGGGGCACTGTTATGTGCTCCCTAGAAAGGAGGTGATCCAGCCGCAGCTTCCGCTACGGCTACCTTGTTCACGTGGTTCCTCATGTCGCCATGAGGCGTGGACTATATCTTCATCCTGGTCGCTGAAACAAAGCGGGCTTCCAACAGACCGCGCTTCCTTGGATGCCAAGACCCCACCCGGGACACGAACTCCCGCTGCGAGGCAGCTACAACATAGAACCGCCAGACCGGATGGTCCGTGGCGCGGCTCGGCCGATGCAACTTCCCACAGACAATCCCCTCTTCTTCGAGGATGGTCCGCAGGTTGACGATATCTGTTCGGTCCTTCTGAACGAACTGAATGTAAAATCTCGCGGCGACATTCCTGGGAATGCCACCCTCCGCGTCGAAGTAACCTCGCGCATATGCACGACGTTCTTCCGATGTAGAGAATGAGGGCTGATCCGCCAGCCACTTTGCCGACGTCTCTAGCACCCAAAACTTACGAGTACTGCCCTCGCGATACATTCATGCATTTTGTCCTCGCTCCTTCAAAAGCAAGCGAAGAACATCCAGCCATTCCACGTCTATCTGTCCAAATCGAACAGTTTTGTGACATGAACTGATCGTCGCGTCATGTAATGCTCCGAACAGATAGCTCCAAGCACCTGAAGCGCTTGTCGCCAGGAGCTCGGCGTGTAGTCTCTGAGGGGTCAATGCCTTCGCCAGGTTAGGCGTCGACACGACTTCCCTGCTGATTGTCCGCACCCCTGCATTTTCACTGTTGCACCGGACGGAAAACTGCTCCGACCAGAACAACGAGTAGCAATGGGATACTCGGAGTTTCCAGCATACAGCCGAGTTTTTCACGTGTCGTCACCGACACGGGTCGCAACTTGCTTACGACTTCACCCCAGTCACGAGCCCCACCTTCGACGGCTCCCTCCCTTGCGGGTTAGGCCACCGGCTTCGGGTGTTGCTCACTCCCGTGGTGTGACGGGCGGTGTGTACAAGGCCCGGGAACGTATTCACCGCGGCAATGCTGATCCGCGATTACTAGCAACTCCGCCTTCATGCAGGCGAATTTCAGCCTGCAATCCGAACCGAGACGCACTTTAAGGGATTCGCTCCACCTCGCGGTATCGCAGCCCTCTGTATGCGCCAATGTAGCACGTGTGTAGCCCTGAACATAAGGGGCATGAGGACTTGACGTCATCCCCACCTTCCTCCGGTTTGTCACCGGCAGTCTCGCATGAGTCCCCAACTGAATGCTGGCAACATGCGACGGGGGTTGCGCTCGTTGCGGGACTTAACCCAACATCTCACGACACGAGCTGACGACAGCCATGCACCACCTGTGAAAGTGCCCCGAAGGGAGGGTGTGTTTCCACACCGGTCACTCACATGTCAAGCCCAGGTAAGGTTCTTCGCGTCGCGTCGAATTAAACCACATGCTCCGCTGCTTGTGCGGGCCCCCGTCAATTCCTTTGAGTTTTAGCCTTGCGGCCGTACTCCCCAGGCGGACAACTTAATGCGTTAGCTTCGACACGGGGGGAGTCGACACCCCCCACATCTAGTTGTCATCGTTTACAGCGTGGACTACCAGGGTATCTAATCCTGTTTGCTCCCCACGCTTTCGCGTCTCAGCGTCAGTCACGTCCCAGCGAGCTGCCTTCGCCATTGGTGTTCCTCCTGATATCTGCGCATTTCACCGCTACACCAGGAATTCCACTCGCCCCTTCCGGACTCTAGCCCCACAGTATCCACCGGCATTCCAGGGTTGAGCCCTGGACTTTCACAGCGGACTAATGGGGCCGCCTACACGCTCTTTACGCCCAATAATTCCGGACAACGCTTGCACCCTACGTATTACCGCGGCTGCTGGCACGTAGTTAGCCGGTGCTTCTTGTGAAGGTACCGTCACTCCGTCCGGCTATTCACCGGAGAAGCTTCGTCCCAACTGAAAGGGGTTTACAACCCGAAAGCCTTCTTCCCCCACGCGGCGTTGCTGCGTCACGCTTTCGCGCATTGCGCAAGATTCCCCACTGCTGCCTCCCGTAGGAGTCTGGGCCGTGTCTCAGTCCCAGTGTGGCTGATCGTCCTCTCAGACCAGCTACCCATCGAAGCCTTGGTGAGCCGTTACCTCACCAACAAGCTAATGGGCCGCGGGCCCATCTCGATGCGGAGGCCGAAGCTTCCTTTCCCCTTGCGGGCACATCCGGTATTAGCCCGAGTTTCCTCGGGTTGTCCCGGTCATCGAGGCAGGTAACCCACGTGTTACTCACCCGTTCGCGGCTCTGCCCCAGGGCAAGCCCTGGTTCGTCGCTCCACTTGCATGTGTTAAGCACGCCGCCAGCGTTCGTCCTGAGCCAGGATCAAACTCTCCGTGAAGAACTTCACGAAAAGCTGTCATGGAACTGCACGAGACCTATACACCGTGGTCTCGAACCATGACGGGGTACTGCTCCTACTTGACTCTTGTCTGCCCCCGACCGATCGAAGATCGGCCGGCGCACGAGGCGCCGTTCGGCGGCAGGTCGAACCTGGACGCACACCACGATCGAGAATCGATCGTAGATGCGCATGCTGTTGAGTTTTCAAAGACCGCCGATTACGTCCCGGAAGGACGATGCCCTCCGAGAAGACCGCTCCGACCCTACGCCCAAGGGCGCTCTAAGGGCCGACCGAGAAGTATAGCGCTCACAGCCGGGCAAGGACAGGCACGTTGCCCGCCGCTCGACCCACGACCGAAGCCGCTATGCCGCGAAGCATAGTAGATCGCGCCGCGGGACCTCGCAAGGCTTGCTCCTCATGCGGCGCGCAGGCGTCTGAAGCGGCGCTTGCCGACTTTCAGCACCTGCCCGTCGGCGCGCTCTGCCGGGACGTCGTGCTCGTCCTTGGCCAGCGGCTCCTCGCCCAGCGTGGCGGCGCCTTGTTCGATCAGGCGGCGCGCCTCCGAGCGGGAGACGCCGAACGCGTCGGCGATTACACCGGGCAGATGCACGGTGCCGTCCGCGCCGGCGCTGAAGCGCGCCTCCTCGACTCGCTCGGGCGTCGCGTGCTCGATGTGCACCCGGTCGAACTCGCGCTCGGCCTCCTGTGCGTCTGCATCGGAGTACAGCCAGGCGACGATCTCCCGCGCGAGCATACGCTTGGCGTCCCGCGGCTGCAGCTCCTCGGATCGGGTCTGGTGCAGCGGCAGCAGTCGACGGTACTCGGCCATCGCCTCGTCGGGAATGCTCAGCGTCTTGCCATACATCTCTCCGGGCTCGTCCATGACCCCAATCTGGTTGCCGAGCGACTTGGACATCTTCTGGCGCCCGTCGGTGCCGACCAGAATCGGCATCGTCAAAATCGCCTGTTCCGGCTGGCCGTAGTGGCGCTGCATGTCGCGCCCCAGCAGCAGGTTGAACTTCTGGTCGGTCCCCCCGAGCTCGACGTCCGCCCGCACCGCCACTGAGTCGTAGCCCTGCAGCAGTGGATAGAGCAGCTCGAGCACCGAGATCGGTTCCCTGGCCGACCAGCGTTTGGCGAAGTCGTCGCGCTCGAGCAGCTGCGCGACGGTCGTCGTACGCACCAGTGCGAGCAGCTCGGTCAGGGCCATGTCCAGCCACTCGCCGTTGCGCCTCACCTCGAGTCGCTCGGGGTCGGGATCGAGGATCCGCGACGCTTGCTCTTGGAAGGTCTTCGCATTCGCCGCGATCTCCTCCCCGGATAGCATCGGGCGCAGGCTCGATCGTCCGGAAGGATCTCCCACGAGCGCGGTGTAGTCGCCGACGATCAGAACGACCAGGTGTCCGGCGTCCTGGAACTCGCGCAGCTTGCCGAGTACGACCGCGTGCCCAAGATGGATGTCGGGCGCGGTCGGATCGATCCCCAGCTTGACCCGCAGCTGCCGGCCCTCCGTGTGCGCGGTCTGAAGCTTCGCAGCGAGCGCCCCCGCGGGCAGGCTGTCGAGGACATGGCGCTCGAGGGCAGCCGCTTCCTCGGCGATCGCGTCGATGGCTCCGGGCATCGAGGGCAATGCTATTGCACGGCGATCAGGCCTTAGAACGTCTTTCAAATCAGCTAAGCGGGATGGACTTCCCTAAGGCGGCCTTCTCCAGCCGCCTTAGGGAAACGTCGCATCCCGCGCTGGTAGAGTCTTGGCTTCTGTGGAGTCCGCCGCACTGCCCCGCCGCGGCCGGCCGCGCCTGAAGAGGCTGCGCTTCCTGCTGATTCTCTTCGCCGTGCTGCTGCTCGGCCTGATCTCGTTCGTCTTCGGCATGTTCGTCGCCGTCGCGTCCGACCTGCCCTCGTTGACCCGCTTCTCGCAGTTCAGGGATGAGCAGAGCTCTTACCTGTACGACGACCTCGGCCACCCGATCGGCGTACTCAGCCAGCAGAACCGCGTGATCGTCACGCCGTCGCAGATTCCGCCGCTCGTCAAGGAGGCGGTGATCTCGATCGAGGACAAGCGCTTTCAGACCAACAGCGGCGTCGACATCCGCGGAATCGCGCGGGCGTTCGTCCAGGACGTCGAGCACAAAGGCACCTTGCAGGGCGCCTCGACGATCGAGCAGCAGTTCATCAAGAATGCCCTCCAGGCCCAGTCGCACCGCACGATCTTCGAGAAGCTCCGCGAGGCCGCGCTCGCCTACCAGCTATCGCACAAGTGGTCGAAGGAGAAGATCATCACGGCCTACCTCAACACGATCTACTTCGGCAACGGAGCCTACGGGATCGAGGCCGCCGCCCAGACCTATTTCGGGCACGAGAGCGGCCACGTTGACTGTGGGACCCCCAACCACCCGCTGTGCCTGCAGCAGCTCCAGCCCTGGGAGGCGGCGCTGCTCGCCGGCATCATCCAGGACCCCACGGCGTATGACCCCGCGAACCATCCTCAAGCGGCGAGGGAACGCCGTGACGTGGTCCTACGTCAGATGCTCAACCAGGGCTACCTGACGAGGCCGTTATATGAAGAAAGCCTCAAGCAGCCTCTGCCGGTGCCGGCACAGGTGCAGGCGCCGGAGGAGCAGACGATCGAAGGTGTGGACGCCGGCTATTTTACGAGCTGGGTGCAGCAGCAGGTGATCGAACGCTACGGCGCGCCGCGAGCCTTCGGCGGCGGGCTGCGGATCAAGACCACACTCGACCTCGAACTGCAGCACGCCGCCGAACAGGCGATCAACGGCTACCTCGCCTACTCGGGCGATCCCTCCGCCTCACTCGTGGCGATCGAAAACTCGACCGGGGAGGTCCGCGCGATGGTCGGTGGGCGCAACTACGACGAAAGCCCGTTCAATCTCGCGACCGAGGGCGAGCGCCAGCCCGGCTCCTCGTTCAAGGCGTTCGACCTGGCGGCGGCGCTCGAGGATGGGATCTCGCCGGACTCGGTCTGGACCTCCAAGGAGAAGGTGTTCGTCGTCCGGAGCCCGCGCGGCCCGGAAAAGTTCGTCGTGCACAACGACGAAGGCGCTTATACCGGCTCGAACACGCTGACCAACGCGACCGCCTACTCCGACAACTCGATCTACGCCGAAGTCGGGCTGAAGGTCGGCACCGAACGGATCGCACGGCTCGCACACGCAATGGGCGTCACAACCCCGATCTCGACGAACCCCGCGATGACGATCGGCGGCCTCAGCGTCGGCGTCACTCCACTGGACATGGCGCACGCATACGAGACGATCGCTCATGGCGGCGAGCGGGTCAGCGGCACGATGGCAAAATACGACGCGCCCGTCGGAATCCAGGAAGTCGAAGCGGGCAGCCAGCCTTTGCCCGACGGCGCGCGGCACGATACGAACATGGTTGAGACCAAGCGGATCATCCCCCCCGAAGTCGCCGCTACGGAGACCTCGGTGCTTGAGACCGTGCTCGAGTACGGCACCGCGAAAGTCGCTGCCCTCGGCGAATTTGCCGCGGGCAAGACGGGCACGACCTCAAACTACGGCGACGCCTGGTTCGTCGGCTGGAATCACAAGTATACGGTCGCCGTCTGGGTCGGCTATCCGAACAGTCTGGTCCCGATGACAACCGATTTCGAGGGTGGGCCGGTGCTCGGGGGCACCTTTCCGGCGCTCATCTGGCACGACTTCATGGTCTCGGCGCTGCAGGTCGAAAGAGCGCGGGCAGAACACGCGGTGCATCCCAAGGGCTCAGTGAACGGGAGCAGCGCCGGGACCTCGAGCACAGGGGAAACGGAAGCCGCCGCGCCGGCGACCCCGAGCACGACACCGACTCCGGGAGGCGCGCCGGCGAACGGCGCAGGCAAGGAAGCTGGTAAGGAAAGCGGGAAATCAGCTGCTCCCGGGGAGGGCGGCGAAGCCGCGACCGGCGCTCCGCCCAAAGCGGGCGCCGAACCCGAACACACCCCATCGCCAACACCCGCACGCCCAACGCCGGAATCGCCGAGCGCCCCGTCCTCGCCGGCTCCGGCGACACCTTCATCGCCTTCGCCGACGGGCGGGGTCAGTCCGGGGGGATAACGCTCTGTCTAACTCACCCGAGACGGCGCCTGCTGGGGTCCGCCGCGCGTGCTTGTGCGCTCCACCTTCTGTTCGAGCTCGACATCGATCAGCCTGTCGTCGTCGAACCAGTGGCCGTACTGATGCTTGCCGTCCTTGTCCACCCTCGGTACGAGGAGCACCTGGTCGCACCCCGAGATGTATGAGGTGAAGCCCGCGCAGCGACCTTCGAAGCCCGTCAGGTCGTCGCGGTAGAGCCGGCCGAACTTGATCTTCGGCGCCTGTCCGTCACGTTTTCCGGCCTTCCGCGTCTTGCTCTTGAGTCCCATATTTACCCCTTTCGGTGTTGTCTTTACACCACCGTATGAGCGACCCTCATCGAACCAGGCGCATGTGCAGATTTGACTCAAACTCGGCGCGATTTGGTCACATTCTCAGCCTGAGCACTCCGGCCGTGGACGGGAAACATTGCGGTTCCCCGCCGCACAAAAGCGCCACGGCAGCTCAACCGCCTTCGTGATCCCGATCCGCGTGCCCACGATCACGTCAGGCTCAGACCACGTCGCGGCAGGCGGGAGGATGCGGACCGGGCCGTCGTGGAGATCACCGCCGTTCTCCGACAGCTCGATCCCGAGCGCCTGTGTGAGCTTGCCGGGGCCCGAGCAGAGATCCTCCTCTCGCATCGCACCGTCAGCTCCGCTCGAGCGCCGAGCCCGCATCGCCTCGACACCCGTGAGCGGCTCGAGCGCGCGGATCAGCACCGCGGCGCCGACGCCCTCGGGCTCGCACACCGCGTTCAGCAGCGCGTGGATCCCGTAGGAGCGATAGACATAGGCGTAGCCGGGCGGCCCGAACAGCGTGCGCGTACGCGGCGTCAGGCCGACGAACGCGTGGCAGGCCGGCTCGGAGTCGTGGTAGGCCTCGGTCTCGACGATCACGCCGCTGGCCGGTGGTCGGCCGGCGGGGCGATGCTCGACGATGCAGCCGATCAACTCGCGGGCGACGTCGAGGACCGGGCGCGCATAGAAGTCAGGCCGAAGCGTCTGCACCGAGCGTCGTGCGTGCCAGCTCGATCTGCTCCTTGACCCGCGCCGTCGAGGTCCCCCCCTCGGAGATCTTCGACTCGAGCCACGAGCCCTGCCGGAGCGCCTCGTAGTAAAGCTCGCTGTGCGCGACCAGCTCGGCGCTGTGCGCGGACAGCTCCTCGATAGTCAGCTCGGAGAGCGCCCGCCCGCTGTCGAGCGCCGTGCGCACGAGCCCGGCGACGACGCCGTGGGCTTCGCGGAAGGGCATCCCGCAGCGCGCGACGAGCAGGTCGGCGATGTCGGTCGCCGCGAGCAGCTCATCCGAGGCGGCGGCTGCCATTCGCTCGCGCGAGAAGCGCACGCCCGCAAGCATCCCGCGGGCAGCGGCAAGTGAGAGCTCGAGCGTGTCGCAGGCGTCGAACAGGTGCTCCTTGTCCTCCTGCAGGTCCTTGTTGTAAGTCAGGGGCAGCGCGTGGATCACTCCGTGCAGGGCGGCAAGATGCCCCACCACACGCGGCGCCTTTGCCCGCAGCAGCTCGGCCGCGTCGGGATTCTTCTTCTGGGGCATGATCGAGGAGCCCGACGACCACGCGTCGGGCAGCTCACAGAAGGAGAACTCCTCGCTCGACCACAGCACGAGCTCTGAGCCGAGCCGCGAGAGGTGCGTCGCGCAGGTGGCCGCCGCCGCGAGGTAGTCGAGGATGAAGTCGCGCCCGGAGACCGCGTCGATCGAGTTGTGTGAGACCTCGCGGAAACCGAGCTCACGCGCGACCTGGTCGCGGTCGGTGTCGAAGTTGACCCCGGCGAGCGCCCCGGAGCCGAGCGGCAGCCGCCCGGCCTCGTGCTCGGCGAAGGCAAACCGGGAGCGGTCGCGGGAGAGCATCCAGAAGTAGGCGAGCAGATGATGGGACAGGTACACGGGCTGGGCGCGCTGCAGGTGGGTGTAGCCGGGCAGCGGCCAGTCGAGGTGCTCTTCGGCGCGAGCGAGCACGACGCCCATCAGCTTCCCGATCGCGACCTGCGCCTGAGCAGCGCGCTCGCGCGTGAACATCGCAAGGTCGGTCACGACCTGGTCGTTGCGCGAGCGGGCGGTGTGCAGCTTGCCGCCGACCGCCCCCGCCAGCTCGGTCAGCCGCCGCTCGATCGCCATGTGGATGTCCTCGTCGTCCTCCCGAAAGGGAAAGCGCTCCTCGAGCAGCTCGAGCTCGACAGCATCGAGGCCGGCCAGCAGCGTGTCGCGATCCTCGACCGAGACGATCCCTCGCGCCGCGAGCATCGAAGCGTGCGCGCGCGACTGCGCGATGTCCTGCGGCCACAGCCGCCGGTCGAACTCGATCGAGGAGTTCAGGCGCCGGAAGTCGGGGTGCTGGGACTCATGGAAGCGGGACACGAGACAGCAGTCTATGAGCAGCGCAGGATCGGGACATTCGGACCGGCCAACAAAGTCTGGCCGTTCCGAAGTCGCCGACCTGCTTGGCCGAGGGATCTGAGGCTAGCGGCGCAGGACCGCGCGCAGCGCCTCAGCCACGCGCGCGACCTGCGACTCGCTCATCTCTGGGAAGAACGGCAGCGCAAGTGAGCGCGCGGCAACGTCCTCGCACACGGGGAACTCCCCTTCGCGGTGCCCGAAGCGCTCGCGATAGAAGCTCATCAGATGGATGGCCGGCAGATACGGCTTGCTCTGTACCCCAAGCTCGGCAAGCGCGCGAATGGTCCCGTCGCGCTCGACCCCACGAGGAAGCTGAACGACGAACACGAACCACCCACGCACGTCGCCACCCCGGTCGAGACAGGGCAGCTCGAGGCCTTCGACCCCGGCAAGCGCTTCCCGGTAGCGCTCAGCCACGCGCGCACGAGCAGAGAGCATCCCATCAAGCCGCTCCAGCTGAGCAAGCCCAAGCGCACAGGCGATGTCCGAAAGCCGGTAATTGAAGCCAAGCCGATCGTGATCAAGCCACCCCATGTCCGGAGCGCGCCCCTGATTGCGCTCAGAGTCGATCCGCTCCTTGAGCAGAGGATCGCCAACCGTGACCATCCCCCCCTCGCCGGTCGTGAGCTGCTTGTTGGCATAGAACCCGAAGACAGCGGGATGCCCGCGCCCACCGACAGGCGTTCCGTCCGAATGCACAGCCCCAAGCGCCTCGCAGGCATCCTCGACGATCGCCAGCCCACGCTTCTCGGCCAGCTTCTCAAACGCGGGCATATCAGCGGGATAGCCAAAGATGTGCACGGGCAAGAGCGCGCGGGTGCGCTGGGTCACAGCAGCCGCGGCAGCATCGGGATCGAGATTGAGCGTGACGGGATCGATGTCGGCAAATACAGGCCGAGCCCGCTCGTAAAGGGCAACGTTCGCAGAGGCGACAAATGAAAAGGGACTCGTAACAACCTCATCCCCCTCCCCCACCCCAACAGCCCGCAACGCCAGGTGCAGCCCGGCAGTGCCACTCGAGACCGCGCACCCAAGAGGCGCTCGCACCCGAGCAGCAAACCCCCGCTCGAACTCAGGCACAAGCGGCCCAAGCGAAAGCTGCCCGGACCGCAGCACCTCCAACACGGCCGTCTCCTCCGCCTCCCCTAAAACAGGCCGAGCAAGAGGTATCGGGCTGTCAACGTCTGCGCCACCAGGGCTCCCGACGATCGGTCCTCGAGGGGACGACATCCACTCGACCGAGCCGATGCCCGGCACAGCGTCAGAACCCTGCACTACACCCTGCCGGTCGAGCGGATCGTCGCTCCCGACGAGGGCCGCCGACCACCCTGCATCCCATACTCGAGCGAGTCGACAAGCGCGTCCCAGGAGGCCGCGATCAGGTTCTCAGAGACCCCGATCGACCCCCACGCGTCCTGCCCATCGGAGGCATCGATCAAAACGCGAGTGACCGCCCCCGTGCCCTTGGTCTCATCAAGAATGCGGACCTTGAAGTTGACGAGCTCGATGTCGCGCAGGTGGGGATGAATCTCGCCGATCGCGTCGCGCAGAGCAGCGTCGAGCGCGTGCACGGGACCGTTGCCCTCGGCGGTGCGCACGAAGCGCTCGCCGTCGAGCCAGATCTTGATCGTGGCCTCGGTCGCGACCTTGCCGTCGGCGCGCTGCTCGACGAGCACGCGCCAGGACTCCAGGCGGAACAGCGGCTCATACGAGCCGGCCTCCTTGCGCATCAGGAGCTCGAAGGACCCGTCGGCCGCCTCGAACTGGAAGCCCGAGTGCTCGAGCTCCTTGACGCGCTCGACGACACGCTGGGCGAAGGCGTCGTCGGCCGCAAGGCCCGCCTGAGCGGCCTTCTCGGAGATCGTGGCGCGCCCGGAGAGCTCTGAGATCAGCACGTCGGCGCGGTTGCCGACAAGCGCGGGGTCGATGTGCTCGAACGTCTGCGAGTCCGCACGCACGCCGGCGGCGTGCATACCGGCCTTGTGCGCGAAGGCGTGCTTGCCGACGTAGGGCTGAGCGGAATTGGGGGAGCGGTTGAGTAGCTCGTCTACGAAATGGGCGGTCTCGGTCAGGCGCGAAAGGCGCTCGGGCGCCAACAGGTCGAAGCCCATCTTCAGTTGGAGGTCGGCGACGATCGTGATCAGGTTGGCGTTGCCGGTGCGCTCGCCGATGCCGTTGACGCTCCCTTGCACCTGGGTGGCGCCGGCTTCCACGGCTGACAGGGTGTTGGCGACGGCGCAGCCGGAGTCGTCGTGGCAGTGGATGCCGAGCAGCGCACCAGTACCGAGCGCTTCGCGCACGACGGAGATGGCCAGGCGGATCTGCGGCGGGAGCGAGCCGCCGTTGGTGTCGCACAGGACGACGCGCTCGGCGCCGGCCTCGGCGGCGGCGCGCAGGCAGTCGAGGGCGTAGCCGGGGTCGAGGGTGAAGCCGTCGAAGAAGTGCTCGGCGTCGAACAGGACGCGCTTGCCCTGCGCGCGCAAGAACGCGACGGAGTCCGAGATCATCGCGAGGTTCTCCTTGCGCGAGACGCGGGTGACCTTCTCGACGTGCAGGATCGAGGCCTTGCCGACGAGCGTGCAGACGGGGGCGAAGGAGTCAGCGAGCACGCGCAGCCCCTCATCCTCGGCGGCGGCGATGTCGCGGCGGCGGGTCATGCCGAACGCGACGATCTCCGCGCTGTGGAGGGTCTCGCCAGCGAGCAGCCGGAACAGCTCGAGTTCCTTCGGATTGGACGAGGGAAAGCCGGCCTCGATCATGTGGACGCCCAGGTTGTCCAAAGCGTGGACGACGCGCAGCTTCTCCGCGGCGGTGAGGCTCATGCCGCCGCCGCCCATGCCGTCGCGCAGGGTAGCGTCGTATAGCTGTATGTCGGCCACTAGCGCTCCGCTGGCCGGCGCCATGCGGCGTCCTCGGTCGCTCGTGTGCTAGCGCACACCACGCTCCCTGCGTCCTTGCCTGGCTTGGCCATCGAACCGCTAGCCGCCAATCGATGCCGGCGCCTCGCCCGCGGGCGTCTCAAGATCGGTGGCGTCGACGACGTCGAGCCACTCGCGGTAGCGCTCGGAGCGTCCGTGGATGGCGTCGTCGAAGGCGGCCTGCAGCACGCGCGTTATCTCGCCCGGCCTGCCGGTGCCGACGCGGTGGTTGTCGACCTCGCGCACGGGCACGAGCTCGGCGGCGGTGCCGGACATGAAGACCTCGTCGGCGAGGTACATCTCGGCGCGGGCGACGTTGCGCTCGAGCACCTTGTAGCCGAGGTCTTGGGCGATCTGGATGACCGAGCGGCGGGTGATGCCGTCGAGGATCGAGTTGTGCTGCCCAGGGGTCGCGATCTCGCCGTCGCGGACGATGTAGATGTTCTCGCCGGTGCCCTCGCAGACGTGGCCGTGGTCGTCGAGCAGGATCGCCTCTTCGTAGCCGGCCTTGACCGACTCGACCTTGGCGAGCACGTTGTTCAGATACTGGCCGGATGCCTTCGCGTGCGGGATCAGCGAGTCGGGGCTGATGCGTCGCCAGGAGGAGGTCATCGCGCGCACGCCGTTGCGCATGCCCTCTTCACCGAGGTAGGTGCCCCACTCCCAGCAGGCGATCGTCACGTCAACCGGGGCCTCTAACGGGTTCAGGCCCATCGAGCCGTAGCCGCGGTAGGCGAGCGGGCGGATGTAGCAGGAGCGCAGGCCGTTGCGCGCGACGAGCTCGCGTGTGGCGTCGCGCAGCTGCTCATCAGAGAACGGCAGCTCCATGTAGAACAGCTCGGCGGAGCGGCGCAACCGCTCGACGTGCTCGGCGTTGCGGAACACGGCGGGACCGAGCACGGTGTCGTAGCAGCGAACGCCCTCGAACACGCCGGTGCCGTAGTGCAGGCCGTGCGTCAGGACGTGGACCCGAGCGTCCTCCCAGGCGACGAAATCTCCGTTCATCCAGATGAGGTCGGTGGGCTCCACTTTCACTAACGCTCCTATTCGAGATTGTCGAGCACTGCCCTTGTAGCCTGCTCCGTACCGGCGTCGCCGCCGAGATCGGGCGTGCGCAGGCCGCCGGCGAGCGCGCGTTCAACGGCCGATTCTACAGCCGTGGCCTCGCTTGCCAAGGACAGCCCATGGCGAAGGAGCATCGCCGCGGAGAGGAACATCGCCAAGGGGTTGGCGGTCCCCTGCCCGGCGATGTCCGGCGCGGAGCCGTGCACGGGCTCGAACATGCCGGGACCGTCGCCGCTGAGCGAGGCGCTCGGGAGCATGCCGATCGAGCCGGTGATCATCGCTGCCTCGTCGGAGAGGATGTCTCCGAACATGTTCTCGGTGAGGATCGTGTCGAAGTGGCGCGGCGCGGAGACGAGCTGCATCGCGGCGTTGTCGACGAGCACGTGCTCGAGCTGGATGTGGGGGAACTCGCGCGCGTGCACATCCATCACCACCTCACGCCAGAGCCGAGAGGTCTCGAGCACGTTGGCCTTGTCGACGCTCGACACCTTCGCGCGCGCGGCGCGGAAGGCCGTGCGCGCGATCCGCTCGATCTCCTCGACGGTGTAGGCGCAGACGTCGGAGGCGGAGGTGGGTGTGCGGGTCTTCTCGCCGAAGTAGATACCACCGGTGAGCTCGCGCACGACGAGCAGGTCGGTGCCTTCGATCCGCTCGCGGCGCAGCGGGGAGGCTTCATACAGAGCGGGCAGCGGCTTGACCGGCCGTAGGTTGGCGAACAGCCCGAGGCCCTTGCGCAGGCCGAGCAGCCCCTGCTCGGGGCGCGGCTTGTGGGGATCGGTCGTGTCCCACTTCGGCCCGCCGACGGCTGCGAGCAGGACGGCGTCAGCGCGCCGGCAGGCATCGAGCACCTCGTCGGTTAGCGCGACGCCGTGAGCATCGATCGAGGCGCCGCCGAAGGGGTACTCCTCGAACTCGAAGTCGCCGAAGCGCGACAAGAGCTGAAGCGCCGGCGCCATGATCTCAGGGCCGATCCCGTCGCCGGGGAGGGTAACGATGTGGTGGGTCATGGGCGCGCGACGCTAGCAGGGCAGTCCCGTGCACGGGCGTGCAACCACACGAGCGCGCAGCTCACAAGTCACAGCGCTCACAACGAGGTCGTCACGGGAATCGGCGGCTCACGCTCCTCGCGTGCGCTCTCATATCCGGCGATCGCGCTGTCCTGCTGGAGCGTGAGCGCGATGTCGTCGAGCCCGCCGAGCAGGCGGTGGCGGATCTCGTGGTCGATCGCGAAGGGAACCTGCTCGCCGGCGAAGCGCACCTCCTGCGCTTCGAGATCGATCTCGCCCTCGCCCGCGCGCGCGAGCGAGTGGCAGTCCTCCGCGGCGAGCACGACGGGGAGCAGCCCGATCTTGGTGCAGTTGGAGTAGAAGATGTCGGCGAACGAGGGCGCGACGATCGCGCGGAAGCCATAGTCCTGAAGGCCCCAGGGGGCGTGCTCGCGCGAGGAGCCGCAGCCGAAGTTCTCGCCGGCGAGGAGGATCGGGTTGGCGGGCAGGTCCCAGCCGGGCTCCTTGGCCCAGTCGTAGAACAGGAACTGCCCGAAGCCCGAGCGCTCGACGCGCTTGAGGAACTGCTTGGGCATGATCTGGTCGGTGTCGACGTCGGCGCGGTCGAGGTGGCTTACCTTGCCGGCGATCACTTTGATGGGGTCCATGGTCAGCTCCAATTCCTGATGTCGACGAAATGGCCCTCGATCGCCGCGGCGGCGGCCATCTGCGGGGAGACCAGGTGAGTGCGTCCACCGCGGCCTTGACGGCCCTCGAAGTTGCGGTTTGACGTGGACGCGCAGCGCTCGCCGGGCTGAAGGATGTCGGGGTTCATGCCGAGGCACATCGAGCAGCCGGCGACGCGCCAGTCGAAGCCGGCTGAGCGGAAGACCTCGTCGAGCCCCTCGGCCTCGGCCTGTTTCTTGACCTGTTGGGAGCCGGGGACAACCATCGCGCTCACCGACGACGCGACCTTCTTGCCGGCGACGACCTGAGCGGCGGCGCGCAGGTCGCCGATGCGCGAGTTGGTGCACGAGCCGATGAACACGCGGTCGACGGCGATCTGATCGATCGGCGTACCGGCCTCGAGCCCCATATAGGCGAGCGCGCGTTCGGTCGCCTCGCGGTCGGCGGGACTGTCGAGCTCCTCGGGTGCCGGCACGTGCTCGGTGACGGCGCGAACCATGCCAGGGTTGGTGCCCCAGGTGACCTGGGGAGAGATGGCGGAGGCGTCAATCACCAGATCGGTGTCGAACTCGGCGCCGTCCTCGGTGGCCAGCTCACGCCAGCGCGCGATCGCCTCGTCGAGCTCGGCGCCCCGGGGCGCGCCGGGACGCGGGCGGCCTTCCCGCTCGGGATCGCGAAACCACGCGAAGGTGGTCTCGTCGGGTGCGATCATGCCCGCGCGGCCACCACCCTCGATCGTCATGTTGCAGACGGTCATACGCCCCTCCATCGAGAGCGCCTCGATCGCGGGGCCGGCATACTCGACGGCGTGGCCGGTGAGCCCGCCGACGCCTAGCCGGCCGAGCGTGCCGAGGATCAGGTCCTTGGCGGTCACGCCGAAGCCGAGCTCACCCTCGTAGCGGATGCGCATCGAGCGCGGTTTGGACTGGACCATGCATTGGGTGGCGAGCACGTGCTCGACCTCGGAGGTGCCGATGCCGAAGGCGAGCGCGCCGAAGGCGCCGTGGGTTGAGGTGTGGGAGTCGCCGCAGACAATCGTCATGCCCGGCTGGGTGACGCCGAGCTCGGGACCGATCACGTGCACGATGCCTTGACGGTCTGAGCCGAGCGAGTAGACGGGGACGCCGAACTCGGCGCAGTTGTGCTCGAGCGTTTCGACCTGCACGCGGGAGAGCTCGTCTTTGATGCGCGCGGCGACGGGCGTGCCGTCGGTCGGCGTGTTGTGGTCGGCGGTGGCGAGCGTGCGATCGGGCCGGCGCACGGGACGCCCGGCGAGGCGCAGCCCGTCGAAGGCTTGTGGACTGGTGACCTCGTGCACGAGGTGCAGATCGATGTAGATGAGGCCGTCGGCCACCTCGTGGGACTCCCAGATCTTCTCGAACAGCGTCTTGGGCATGGTCATCGGTCCTCGTGCTCGTGGGTTGTGGATCTGATTTTTATGGGGACCCCTATCGGGGTCTGGCGGGGTAGGTGGATGGCAGCCATCTAGCTTCTCCTGAGTCCCGCGGAGACGACCGCCAGGAAGACGGCCTGCTCGGTGGTGGGGTTCTCGAAGTGGTGGGGAAGATCGGCATCGAAGGTCACACAATCGCCGTCGCTCAACTCGTAACGTTGCCCGTCGCAGACGAGCACGACCGAGCCGTGCTCGACGAGCGCGGTCTCGCGGCTGCCGGGCTCGTGTATCGGCGGATCGTCGACCGCGCCGGTGGCACCGCCGGCAGCGAGTGTGTGGCGCGAGAGCTCGGCGCGTTGGCCAGGCTGGGAGGAGGTGAGCACCTCGAAGCTGTGCCCGCGCCGCTTGTTGCCTCCGCGCGTGCGGTTGGCGGCCCGGACGATCGTGACGGCTCCAGCCTCGTCCAGGCGCAGGAGCTGTGAGAGCCGCAGGTCGAGCCCCCCGGCGATGCGCGCGGCGACGGTCAGCGTGGGGCTAGTCTCGCCGCGCTCGACTTGGGAGAGCATCGGCGCGCTGACGCCGCTGCGCTCGGTGAGGTCGCGCAACGACAGGCCGGAGGACTCACGCAGCGCTTTCACGCGCGCGCCGATGACGGCGGGATCGAGCTGCTCGAGCGGCGACATCACGGAGGCCGTGCCCGCGGCAACGGATCCTGCATCGCTGCTCGCGCGACGCTGCGCGCGCTTCGGCCGATCCTTGACAGCTGTCATACGAGCGTACGTTATCACAGACAGTGACCATGGAACAAGAAAAATGTCCCAAGCGGTCGACACACTGAATCCATGCAAGACCGATCCATCACCGATGTAGACAACATTCAGCGGCCGGCGCGCGTTTCGCAACGCGTAGCGCTAGCCTTCTTGGCATGAGCACGGATGCACCTGCAACCGTCAGTGCCGAGGAATTGCTCAACCTACCCAGCGGCGAGGGCAAGCGCTACGAGCTCGTCGAAGGGCATCTGCGGGTGATGTGTGCCGCCGGCTACGAGCACGGTCGTGTAGCTGCAACCGCCAGCTGGCTGTTGAGCACTCATGTGCGCACAGCTGGGCTTGGACAGTCTCTCGGCGCGGAGACGGGATTCATCCTGGCGCGCGACCCCGACACCGTGCGCGCACCGGACGCCGCGTTCGTCTCGCACGCCCGCGCCAATGCGGCCGGTCCCACGCAGGGCTTCTGGCCCGGCGGAGCGCCGGATCTGGCGATCGAGGTCGTCTCGCCCGAAGACAGCCGGCCCTACATCCGCGCGAAGGCGCTGGACTGGCTAGAGGCGGGCGCGATCGCGGTGCTGGTCCTCCACCCTCGTTCGTGCTCGGCGACCGTGTACCGTGCGGGCGGCGACGTGCGCGAGATCATCGGCGGGGAGATCGACCTGAGCGACGCCGTGCCCGGCTGGCAGGTCGCGCTCGCCGACTTCTTCGCCTGACTTAACCAGGGGCTGTCTCCGGCAGACCGATCGCGTCCGTCGCGCGCGAGCGCGCGACGGCGACCGACAGCGCGCGCACATACGCGCGCGCGGCCGCATCGATGATGTCTGTCGAGACACCCTGGCCCGCGCCCGTGACGCCGTCGACCTCGACGACGACGGACACCTCGCCGAGCGCGTCCTGGCCCTCGGTGACGGCGCCGATCGTGAAATCGCTGAGCTTTGCGCCGACGCCCGCGGCCGCGTCGATCGCTTGGAACACGGCGTCGATCGGGCCGTCGCCCGTGAACGCGCCCTCGGACGATGAGCCGTCCGGCAGCGTGATTGACACGCGCGCGTGCGGCGGGCGGCGCGAGGACGCCTCGACCTCGAACCAGTCGAGCGCGTAACCGCCGACGTCCTCGCTGCGCAGCTCGTCGGTGACGAGCGCCTCGAGGTCCATCGCGGTCACCTGCTTCTTGCGGTCGGCGATCTCCTTGAAGCGCTTGAACGCCGTGTTCAGCACCTGGCCGTCGACCTGAAAGCCCATCTCCTCCAGGGCTTTGCCGAGCGCGTGGCGGCCGGAGTGCTTGCCGAGCACGAGCGAGTTGGAGCGCAGGCCGACGGTCGTGGCGTCCATGATCTCGTAGGTGGTGCGCTCCTTGAGCACGCCGTCCTGGTGGATGCCGGCCTCGTGCGCGAACGCGTTGCGCCCGACGATCGCCTTGTTCGGCTGCACCTGATAGCCGGTCAGGCGCGAGACCAGCCGGCTCGTGCGCGCGATCTCGGTCGTCTCGATCCCCGTCCACAGGCCGAGGCTCGGCTCGCGCGTGTGCAGCAGCATCACGATCTCCTCGAGCGAGGCGTTGCCGGCGCGCTCGCCGATGCCGTTGATCGCGCACTCGACCTGGCGGCAGCCGGCTTGCAGGCCCGCCAGCGAGTTGGCGACCGCGATGCCGAGGTCGTCGTGGCAGTGCACCGAGACCGTCACGTCCGCGAGGCCCGCCACCAGCCGGTAGAGCTCGGTGAACATCGCCGCGTACTCCTCCGGCATCGTGTAGCCGACGGTGTCCGGCACGTTGATCGTCGTGGCGCCCTCCTCGAGCGCGATCTGGATCACCTCGGCCATGTACTGCACATCCGAGCGCGAGCCGTCCTCGGGGGAGAACTCGACGTCGTCGGTGTACGCGCGCGCCTGCGCCACCGCTGCGCGCACCTGCCCCTTGACGTCCTCGCGCGTGGTCTGCAGCTTGCGCTCGATGTGAACGTCGCTGGTAGCGATGAACGTGTGAATGCGCGGACGCTCGGAGTCCTTGACCGCGTTCCAGGCCGCGTCGATGTCCTGCTTTGAAGTGCGCGCCAGACCGCAGATCACCGGACCTTCGACCTGGCGGGCGATCGCCTCCACAGACTCGAAATCGCCTGGCGAGGTGATCGGAAATCCCGCCTCGATCACGTCCACGCCGAGCCGCGCGAGCTGGTGGGCGATCTCCAGCTTCTCCTGCTTGTTCAGGGAGATCCCGGGCGACTGCTCGCCGTCGCGCAGGGTCGTGTCGAAGATCAGGACGCGATTCGCGTCGCTGCGTTCACCTGCAGATGATGTGCTCATGTCGTCGTGCTCCTTCTCTGTCTCGCTTGCCGTTCCTCTCTGCTGGGTATGCGGCTACGCGGCCGCCACGCGCTATTCCCCCCGAGGGGGGAGCAGGAGAATGCGAAGAAGCGAGAACTGAAACGACATCTGCAGCGCAGGGTAGCACCCGCGCTGTAAGACGCAAAACGGCGCAGGGTCAGACACCTTACGGCGTCAGAACGACCTTGCCAACGTTGCGCCGCTCGGTGATCATGTTCTGCGCGGCGCCAGCCTCGGCGAAGGAGAACGCGCCGGCTACGACCGGCGCGACGGTGCCGTCGTCGAGCAGCTCTCGCAACGGGGTGATCCACGGCGCGAGCGTGCCGCGGTCCTTCCACAGGGAGAGCATGTTCAGCCCGATCACGGCCTTCGATTCGGACATCTGCTTGATCATGTTGAAGCGCGGCATGCGCGCGACCGCGCGCAGCGCCGTGACCACGTTTTTGCGCTCTCCCGAGACGACCGAGGACGCGCCGAAGGCCACCAGGCGCCCACCGGCGCGCAGCTGGGAGTAGCTCCTGCGAAAGCTCTTGCCGCCGACCGCGTCGAGGATCACGTCGAACTGCGGCAGGCCTTGCTCCCAGCCCGGCTTGGTGTAGTCGAGCGCGTGGTCCACCCCCAGCTCGAGGATGCGGGCGTGCTTGCCGGGCGAGGCCGTGCCGTAAACCTCGGCGCCCGCGTGCTTGGCGATCTGCGTCGCGGCGATGCCGACGCCGCCACCCGCCGAATGCACGAGCACGCGCTCGCCGGCCTGCAGGCTCCCGTAGCCGATCAGGCCGGCCCAGGCGGTCGCGTAGTTGACGGGGATCGCGGCTCCCTGCTCGAAGCTGAGCGCGTCCGGAAGCGGCACGACGTCGCCGGCAAGGACACAGACCTGCGAGGCGTAGCCGCCGAATTTCGTGCCCGCGAGAACCCGCTGGCCATGGCTCAGACCCTGCACGTCCTCGCCCACCTCGGTGATCGTGCCGGCGACCTCATAGCCGACGACGCACGGCGTCTTCGGCGCGTCCGCGTACAGGCCCATGCGCGCCATCACGTCGGCGAAGTTGATGCCGGCGGCGGCGACGTCGATGCGCACCTCGCCCGGGCCGAGCGTCGGATCGGGGCGCTCCTCAACCTGAAGCACGCTCGGTCCGCCATGCTTCGTGATGACGACTGCCTTCATGTCTCTCCCCCGCCTCGCTCGCTTGCTGTGTCAGCCGAGGCTAGAGGATCGGGACGGTGGGCGCTCACGGGCCGCTCGTAGGACGCCGCTCCGTGAAGGCCATCGGCCGCCTCAGCCGAGGTTGACCGACCAGCCGTTGACGAACCCGTCCGAGGCAAGAATCTCCTGGAGGACGCCGTCCGGCACGGGCGCGTCGGTCGTAACGACCATCGCCGCCAGACGCTTGTCGTCCCCGTCGCCGTGGCCGTCGGGGGTGTGTCCGACGGCGGCGGAGGAGATGTTGATGCCGTGGGCGCCGAAGATCGTGCCGACGCGGCCGATCATGCCGGGGAGATCCTGGTAGCGGAAGATCGTGACGTAGGGCTCGAGCTCGATCGTCAGGCGCCGGCCCTGGACCTCGACGAGGTGGGGCACGCCGTTGGGGCCGATGCCGGTGCCGGCGACCGCCACGCGCTCACCGCCGGCGATCACGGTCACGCGGATCAGCTCGTTGAAGTCCTGCGCCGCTGAGACCCCCTTCTCCTCGAAGACGATCCCGCGCTGCTGGGCCATAGTCGGCGCGTTGACGAGGTTGACCTGCTCCTCGGTGCGGCCTTGCAGCGCCCCCACGATCACGGCGAGGCCGAGCAGGCGCGTGTCGAAGTCGGCGATCCGCCCGAGAAACGCAGCCTCGATGCGCTCGACAGAGCTGCCCTCGGCGAGCTCCATCGCAAGGCGTCCGAGCTGGGTCGCGAGCGGCAGGAACGGCCCGAGCGTCGCCATGTCCTCGGCGGCGATCGCCGGGATGTTCACCGCGGTCGAGACGACCCCGCCGGTCAGCGCCGCGACGACCTGCTCGGCGCTCTGGTAGCCGGCGCGGTCGGTCGCCTCGGCGGTGGAGGCGCCGAGGTGCGGGGTGACGACGACGTTGGGATAGGCGAACAGCGGGTGCTCGGTCATCGGCTCGCTCTTGAACACGTCGATCGCCGCGCCCGCGGCCTTGCCGGAGTCGAGCGCGTCCTTGAGCGCCTGCTCGTCGATCAGGCCGCCGCGCGCGACGTTGAGCAGACGCACCCCGTCGCGCATCTTCGCGAACGCGTCCGCGTCGATGAAGCCTTCTGTCTCGGGCGTCTTCGGCAGGTGGACCGTGATGAAGTCCGACTGCGCGTAGAGGTCCTCTACGCCGCCGGCCTTCTCGACGCCCAGCTCGCGATAGCGCTCGGCGCTGACGAACGGGTCGAAGGCGAGCACGCGCATGCCGAAGCCGCGCGCGCGCGCGGCGACGAGCTGGCCGATGCGCCCGAAGCCGAGGATGCCGAGCGTCTTCTCGTACAGCTCGACGCCGGAGAACTTAGAGCGATCCCATTTGCCCGCAATCAGCGAGGCGTACGCCTGCGGCACGTTGCGCGCGAGCGCGAGCAGCAACGCCATCGTGTGCTCGGCCGCGGTCACGACGTTCGACTCGGGCGCGTTGGCGACGACGATCCCACGTCTGGTGGCCGCGGGCACATCGACGTTGTCGACGCCGACGCCGGCGCGGCCGATCGCGCGCAGGTTGGTCGCGCGCTCGATCAGCTCGGCCGTAAGCTTCGTCGCCGAGCGGATCACGATGCCGTCGTACTCGCCGATGCGCTCTGCGAGCTGCTCCTCGCTCCAGTCGATGCCGAGGTCGACGTCGAAGTGCTCGCGCAACAGCGCGATCCCGGAATCGCCGATCTTCTCCTTGACGAGCACCTTCGCGCGCGCGCCTGCGTCAGGCGTCGCGGCGCTCATGCCGCCAACCTCTCGACGGTCCAATCGATGCACGCCGTCAGCGCCTGCACGTCGGCAGGATCGATCGCGGGGAACATGCCGATGCGCAGCTGGTTGCGCCCCAGCTTGCGGTAGGGCTCGACGTCGACGATCCCGTTGGCGCGCAGCGTGGCGGCAACCGCCTTGGCGTCGACGGACTCGGCGAAGTCGATCGTGCCGACGACGAGCGAGCGCTTGGCGGGATCGGCCACGAACGGCGTTGTGTACTCGGTGCGCTCGGCCCAGTCGTAGAGGTGCTCGGATGAGGCGCTCGTGCGCGAGACGCACCACGGCAGGCCTCCGCCGTCGAGCATCCAGCGGATCTGATCGGCCAGCAGGAACAGGGTGGCGACGGCGGGCGTGTTGTAAGTCTGGTCTTTGCGCGAGTTCTCGAGCGCGGTGTGCAGCGAGAGGAACTCGGGGATCCAGCGCTCGGAGGCGTGCAGCTCCTCGATCCGCTCCTGCGCCGCGGGGCTCAGCAGCGCGACCCACAGGCCGCCGTCGCCGGCGAAGCACTTCTGGGGGGCGAAATAGTAGGCGTCGGTGTTGGAGACCTCGACGGGCAGCCCGCCGGCGCCCGAGGTGGCGTCGATCGCAATGAGCGCCCCGCCCGCGCCGGCCGGGCGGACGATCGGCGTCATGACGCCGGTCGAGGTCTCGTTGTGCGCCCAGCCGATCAGGTCCGCTCCTCCCTCCGCGGCGGTCGAGCCCACCCCGGCCGGGTCGGGAGCGTCTCCGGCGTCCGCGGCCACCTTGATCGGGTCCTGCAAGAACGGCGCCCCGGCGGTCACCGTGGCGAACTTCTGCGAGAACTCGCCGAAGGTCAGATGCAGCGAACGATCCTTGACGAGCCCGAACGCGGCCCCGTCCCAGAAAGCGGTGGCGCCGCCGTTGCCGAGCGCGACCTCATAGCCGTCGGGGAGGGAGAACAGATCTCCCAGCCCGGCGCGAATCTCGCCGACGAGCCCCCTCACCGGCTTCTGTCGATGCGAGGTGCCCATCACGTCCGCGCCGGCGGCGACGAGACGTGCAAGCGCCTCTGGACGGACCTTCGAGGGCCCGCAGCCAAAGCGCCCGTCGCCGGGCTTCAGCTCGGCGGGAATGACAAGTCGTGTCTCTGCTGTGGTCTGCGGCATGTGGGGCTCCTCGCTGTCGGACCTCGAGGGATATCGATGATCTGAGGGTGCCCAGGCGCGCGGCGGTGGATGGTCGTCACTTCCCGGTGGTGGACTCCACCCGAGCGCCAGTCGCGACGACGAAGGCGAGTGTAGCGAACGGAGGCGCCGGCTCAGAAAGAGGGCTTGATCCAATCCATGTGCGAGCGCAGCTCTGAGCCGACGTGCTCGACCTGGGAATCGGCCTGCTCGGCGCGCATGCGCTTGAAGCTCTCCTGCCCGGCGCGGTTCTCGGCGATCCACTCGCGCGCGAAGTCGCCGGACTGGATCTCCTTGAGGATCTGGCGCATCGCGGCGCGGGTCTCCTCGGTGATCACGCGACTGCCGCGCGTGTAGTCGCCGTACTCGGCGGTGTTGGAGATCGAGTAGCGCATCCCGGCAAGGCCCTTCTCGTACATCAGGTCGGCGATCAGCTTGAGCTCGTGCAGGCACTCGAAGTAGGCCATCTCCGGGTCATAGCCGGCCTCGACGAGCGTCTGAAAGCCGGCCTGGACGAGCTCGGAGGCGCCGCCGCAGAGGACGGCCTGCTCGCCGAACAGGTCGGTCTCGGTCTCGTCCTTGAAGGTAGTCTCGATCACGCCGCCGCGCGTGCAGCCGATGCCCTTGGCGTAGGCCAGCGCGAGCGCACGGGCATTGCCGGTGGCGTCCTGCTCGACGGCGATCAGTCCGGGGACGCCCGAGCCTTCGGTGAACTGGCGGCGGACGAGGTGGCCGGGGCCCTTGGGTGCGACCATGCCGACGTCGACGCCGGGCGGCGGATCGATCTCTTTGTAGTGGATCGAGAAGCCGTGCCCGAACAGGATCATGTTGCCCGCGGCGATGCCGTCGCGGATCTCGGCCTCCCAGACGTCGTGGTGAAGCTCGTCGGGCAGCAGGATCATCACGAGGTCGCCGCGGCTCGCGGCCTCGACCACGGGCAGCACCTCCAGGCCCTGCTCGCGCGCTTTGGCCACGGAGGCGGAGTCCTCGCGCAGGCCGACGACGACTTCGACGCCGGAGTCCTTGAGGTTGAGCGCGTGGGCGTGGCCTTGCGAGCCGTAGCCGATGATGGCGACGGTCTTGCCGTCGAGAAGCGTTAGGTCTGCGTCGTCGTCATAGATCATGGACCGCGCAGGCTATCCCACTCGGCGCTCACGGGCGCTGAAAACACCTGACCTCTCCCTCCGCGCGCCGCCGGCATCGGTGCGCGATTACGCGCCGGCGACCGCGACGAAGGTGCGACCGGGGATCTCGAGCGAGCCATCGGCGGCTGTGTAGGGAGCAAAGCGCGCGGCGAGCGACGCGCGGATCTCCTCGATCTCCGGCGCGGGACGCGCGAGCACGGCGTCGTGGAAGGAGCGCGACAAGTCAAGCGTGGAGTCCCACAGCTCCTCGAAGTTGGGGTGCCGGCGGCACAGGTCGAGTGTCTCGATACGCGCTTCGGCGAAGCCGGCGGAGTCGAGCAGCGCGGTGAGTCGGCGAGAGCTCGCGAGCGCGAACGGACCCGGCGCATCGGGACTCGGTGGAGCGGCGAGCCCACGCTCGGCCAGCTCGCGCGCGGGCAGCAGTGCCCAGGGGTTGTGCTCGATCGTGTCCCACACGGCCAGCGCGACGCGGCCGCCGGGGCGCAGCACGCGGCGCGTCTCAGAGAGCGCCACGGCGGGGTCGGCCATCAGCATGTAGCCCCAGCGGCAGAGCACCACGTCGACGCTCGCGACCGGCAGGTCGATCCATTCGGCGTTCAGCACCTGGAACTCGACGTTGCTCAGCCCCAGCGAGACGGCGCGTGCGCGGGCGCCCGCGAGCATCGTCTCGGCCTGGTCTGAGATGACTGCGCCGCCCATCGGGGCGACCAGCTCGGCGGCCAGCATGCCCGTCTCGCCGAGGCCGGCGGCGAGCTCGAGCACGCGCTGGCCCGGCTGTGGCATGACCGCATCGATCAGCCAGTGCGAGACGGGCGCGCCCAGCTCGCGCAGCAGCTCCGCCCGGCGGACCCATCCGGCGGCAGCCTCTTCCCAGCTTTGCAAGCTCGTGTCGCGATGCTCGTTCGCGTCGAAGCCCGGCGCGGACGGCGTGCCGACGGAGCGATCGCCGTCGGGCGTAGTCCGACTCACGAGAGCTCCCGGCGCAGCAGCTTGCCCGACGGCGTGCGCGGCAACGGCTCGCTGGTGAGCGTCACGTGCTTTGGCACCTTGTAGGAGGCGAGCAGACGCGCGCAGTGGGCGCGCAGCGCATCTCCGTCGAGCGTCCGTCCCGGGCGCGCAAGGACGATCGCCGTGACCGCCTCGCCCCAGCGCTTGTCGGGTCGGCCGAGAACGGCAGCCTCGAGCACATCGGGATGCGCCTCGAGCACGGCCTCGACCTCGGCGGGCGCGACGTTCTCGCCGCCGCTGACGATCGTGTCCGCCTTGCGCCCGGTGACGGTCAGACGGTTCTGCTCGTCGAGCGTGCCGAGGTCGCCGGTGTGCAGCCATCCATCGCGGTCGGCTCCCGCGCTCGCGACGGTCGGTCCGGCGATGAGGATCTCCCCATCGCCTGCGATTCGCACACGCGTGCAGAAAAGGGGCGGCCCGGCGGTCGCTCCCCGGCGGCCGGTCATGGCAACGGGAGTGGTCGTGACCTGCGAGCAGGCCTCGGTCAACCCGTAGGTCAAGCTCACCGGAACGCCCGCGTCGCGCGCCCGCGTGAGCAGCGCCTCGGGCACGGGGCCGCCGCCGGTGAGCGCACAGCGCAGGGCGGGCGGCCGCGCGAGACCGGCGTCGAGCAGGCGGGCGAGGGTTGTGGCGACGAGGCTGACAAGCGTGATGTCGCGCGCGTGCAAAGCATCGAGTACGCGATCGGTGTGGAAGCGCTCGTGAACGATCGCGGTGGTGGCGTAGATGGTCGAGCGGACGAGGATCGATAGGCCGCCGACGTGGGAGACGGGCAGCGTGCACAGCCAGCGCTCGCGTGGATCGAGGCCGAGCGCGACGGCCGACCCGAGCGCGCTCCAGAGGAAGTTGCCGTAGGTGAGCTCGACCGGTCGGGGCGCGGAGGTCGTGCCGGAGGTGTGGATGACGGCGGCGACCGCATCCAGGTCGTGCCTCACGACTTCACTCCCGTCCCGTGCCTCCTCTGCTCCCTCCCGCGTCTCCTCGTCCACGGGATCGCCGGGCGCAGGCAACGGACCGCCGTCCCGTACGTCGTTGCGCGCGAGGACCGGTCCACCGGCTCCGGTGGACGGCGGCGCCGGCAGGGACTCCTCCACCAGGACCGTGGCGCCGCCGGCGATCCGCGCGCGCTCGGCCGGCGCGAGGCGCAGGTCGACGGGCACGGCGACCGCGCCGAGCAGCAGGCAGGCGTGGAGCGCTTGGGCGAAGGCGAGCCCTGGGGGCAAGGCGATCGCGACGCGCTCGCCGGTGTGCGCGCCCCGAGCGCGCAGCTCGCCTGCGCCAAGAAGCGCGGCGGCGTGCAGCTCGGCGTAGGAGCAACTTCCGTCGGGGGTCTCGAGCGCGATGCGCGCCGGGTGGGCGGACGCGGCGCGGGTGAGCCATCCCTCGACCAGCATGGCCCACAGGCTAGCTACAGCTAGCCTTCGCGCCATGACAACCACCTGGATCGCCGCCGCGGATCCCGCGAGCGAGCCCTACACCGATGTGCGCTATGAGAAGTCAACCGGCGCGGACAGCGGGATCGCGAAGATCACGATCGCCCGCCCGGAGGTCAGAAACGCGTTCCGTCCGCGAACGATCGTGGAGATCTCAAGGGCGTTGGAGGACGCGCGCGAGGACACCGAGATCGGCGTGATCGTGCTGACGGGCGAGGGCAGTGAGGCGTTCTGCTCGGGGGGCGATCAGCGCGTGCGCGGCGACTCCGGCTACCTGCACGAGGACGCCGCAGGCAAGGCCGGCGTGGGACGGTTTCATGTGACCGATCTGCACGTGCAGATCCGCCGGCTGCCGAAGCCGGTGGTGGCGATGGTCGCGGGCTATGCGATCGGGGGCGGGCACGTGCTGCACCTGGTCTGCGACCTGACGATCGCGGCGGACAATGCGCGTTTCGGACAGGTCGGCCCGAAGGTGGGCTCGTTCGACGGCGGCTTCGGCGCCGGGCTGCTGGCAAACGTGGTGGGGCCGAAGAAGGCGAAGGAGATCTGGTTCCTGTGCCGGCAGTACTCGGCTGAGGAGGCGAGGGAGATGGGGATGGTGAACACGGTCGTGGGACTCGAGCGGCTCGAGGAGGAGACGGTGGCCTGGTGCAAGGAGATGCTCGCGCTGTCGCCGTTCTCACTGCGACTGTTGAAGGCGAGCTTCAACGCGGCCGAGGACGGGTTGAGCGGGATTCAGCAGCTGGCACACGACGCGAACCTGCTGTTCTACGGCAGCGAGGAGGCGCAGGAGGGCAGGGACGCGTACAGGGAGAAGCGCAAACCCGACTTCTCGCGCTTCCCCAGGCGCGCGTAGCGAGATGCGCGATACGGGCATGACAAGCGCGCCGGCGAGCCGATGACGACGACGACGCCGACGGGCTCCCCGTCCGCGCGCGCGGCCACGACGGGGACGGCGAGCGCTGTCCGCATCTGGGTGATGGCGGCGCGCGTACGCACCCTGCCGGCGGCGGTGGCGCCGGTGCTGGTGGGTACGTCGCTGGCGCTAGGCGCAGGGCACTTCCGGCCGCTCGCGTTCGTCGCGGCGCTGCTCGGCGCGGTGTTCATCCAGGTCGGGACGAACCTGTCGAACGACTACTCCGACGCGCGGCGGGGCGCGGACACGGAGGATCGGCTGGGGCCGGTGCGGGTGACCGCGGGCGGCCTCGTGCCGCCGCGCCAGGTGCTGATCGCGACGTACGTGTCGTTCGGGTTGGCGGTGGCATGCGGGGCGTATCTGGTCGCGGTGGCGGGGCCGGAGCTGATCGCGGTCGGCGGGGCGTCGATCCTGGCCGGCGTGCTGTACACGGGCGGGCCGCGACCGTACGGGTATGAGGGGTTGGGCGAGGTGTTCGTGTTCCTGTTCTTCGGGATCGTGGCTGTCGCGGGCTCGTATTTCGTGCAGGTGCAGGAACTGCCGTGGCAGGCGTTCGCATGCGCGGTCCCGGTTGGCCTGCTGGCGAGCGCGATCCTGGTGGTCAACAACGTGCGCGACCTGGAGACCGACCGGCGTGCGGGCAAGCGCACGCTGGCGGTCAGGCTGGGACGCGCGAGGACCCGCGGGCTGTACACGGCGATGATCGCCGGCGCGTTCGTGACGGCGCCGCTGCCGTGGGCGTTCGGGTCGATGACCGCATGGCTCTTGCTCTGCTGGGCGGCGATCCCGCTGGCGGTCGGGCTCGTGCGGACCGTGCGGACACGGACGGACGGTCCGGCGCTGAACGGCGCGCTGGCGAAGACGGGCGCGCTGCAACTCGTGTTCTGCCTGCTGTATGCCGCCGGGATCCTGGCGAGTGGTGGGATCGGGATGTGAGCGAGACGAGAAACGCCAGATTTTTGGGAGACACGTGTGCCGGCCGATCGGAGATCCCGTCGATCTCCGATCGGTTCCCCGACAGCCGTAGCGGCGCCGGTCACCGCACCTGTTGGCAGCACGTGAGGGGAGCACGGTGTGAAGCTGAGGGTTGAGCGATGCAAGCTGCGCTTGAAGGTGCCGCTCGAGACCGCCTACGGCACCGTGACAGAGCGCGAGTTGCTGGCGGTGTCGTTGACCGATGGAGATGGGATCGACGGCCACGGCGAGGCCGCGCCTCTGGAGGCGTATGACGGCGTGAGCATCGAGCGGGTGGAGCGGGCGTTGGCGGGCTATGAGCCGGTGCTGGCCGCGTGGCGAGACCCCATGAACGGAGCGCAGATGATCGACGCATGCAGGCGCGTGGACGATCTGCCGCAGGCGCTCGCCGCGGTGGACTTGGCGCTGTGGGATCGGGCCGGCAAGCGAGCCGGCAAGCCCGTGGCTGCGTTGTTGACGGACGATCCGGCGAACGCGGTAGAGGTGAACGCGACGCTGACGGCACTCGACCGCGCGGGTGTTGCGCAGCAGGCATTACAGGCCTCTCGTGAGGGGTTCACGTGCGTGAAGGTCAAGGTGGGAGTTGGCGACGACGGAGGACGGGTGGCCGCCGCGCGCGCGGCGATGGGCCCGGAGGTCGCCCTAAGACTGGATGCGAACGGCGCGTGGAGTGTGGAGGAGGCGGTACGAGCGATCGACGCGCTGGCCCCGGCGGGGCTCGAGCTGGTGGAGGAGCCGACGCACGGGCTCAAAGCCGTAAGGGAGGTGCGCGAGCGCGTGAGCACGCGCGTGGCGATCGACGAGACGGCGGCGGAGCACGGCGCGCTCGGCGCGGGCGTGGCCGACGCCGTGTGCTTGAAGATCTCTCGCTGCGGCGGCATCTCGGGCCTGATCGCGGCCGCGACGCTCGTACGCGCATCGGGCGCGGAGGCGTATCTGGCGTCAACGTACGATGGCCCGCTCGGCATCGCGGCCGCGCTGCACGCGGCGGCCGCGTTGGCCTCGCGTGGACCCGTCCCCCCCTGCGGCCTGGCGACGCTTGGGATGTTCGAGGGGATCGAGACTCCGCCGCCGGCAAAGCTGGGGAAGATCGCTGTGCCAAGCGTCCCAGGTCTAGGGGTCAACCAGCTCTGAGCACGGGGCAGCCTCGTCCTCCGCGGCCTCGGCGCCGCTCGGAGGATTGCCGAAGGTCAGTCGTCGATTCCGCCGAACAGCGCGCCGACGTCGAGATCGGCGACTCCCTGATGGGGAGAGGGAACAGACATGCCCGCGGTGTAAATCTCACAATGGCGATATCCGTCCGGGCCTGGATCGGTGCGAACCTCGACAGCTTCACCGGGCACGTCTACGAGCCAGTAGGTAGGGACCGGAACCCACGCATACATGTTGGCCTTCGTGTGCCGGTCCTTCATGTGCGAGCTCACCGCGACCTCGATCACGAGCAACGCTGAGCGCGGGTGCCGGTTGGCAGGGTGCTGGCGCTCCACGAGCGCCAGGTCGGGCTCGGGCAACGAACCCGAATCGGCTTCCAGGGGCAACTGCACGTCCAACCATGCGTCCGCGGCCGCGGACGTAAGGTGACGGATCAAGCGCCTGATCGCCTCCGCATGCTCTGGGCCTTGAGGGCTCACCGCGACCAGCAGCCCTTCGAGCAGTTCGACCCGTTGGCCCTCCAGCGCACCGGAGGCGACCATACGTTCGAACGTACCCACGTCGAGCCGGTGAATCGCGTCTTCGCGATGGGAATGCCTGTCGATGAGCAACCCCTCCAGCAACTCGACATCCAAGCCGTCGAGAGCGCCGGCATCCGCCATTTTGCTATACGTCCCCACGTCGAGCCGGTAGAGCGGAAGCGATGAAGCGGTTTGGTCGAGTTGAGTTGCCATTGGCTCATTCTACCGGCCTGTTTGTCGGTGCCGCAACGAAATCCGCAGCGATTGGCAGACGCTTGTCATGCAGATGAAAGATCCATTTACAAAACATAAGCCGCGCTTGGGACGTTTTTCTGAGGAGTGCTTGCCGATGTCTGTCAACCGGTCGCGACTGGCACGCAGAATGCCGTATAGGGCCGCGCGTGTCAGCCCAACGCCAGCGCCACGGCTGCAGGGTTCTCCAGCGGCAGGGGATGACCGCCTGGGACGACGATCAGCTCCCCATCGGGCAGTTGATCGACCATCCGCCGCCCCAGCGCTTGGAACTTCTCGTCGCGATCGCCCACCAGGACAGTGACCGGCATGGCCAACTCCCCGAGCCTGCGCCACAGAGGGGTCATCTCGCCGCTGCCGATCCCGCGCAGAACAGCCGCGAGCGCGGCGGGACGGTTGCGCCGCTGGTCCTCCCGCGCCAGCTCACCGACCTTGGGCGGCTCGTCGGCGAACAGCGGCTGGGTGCGCCAGCGCTCGATGAAGTCCTCGAAGGGAACGCTTTCGAGTTCGTCGGCTAGGCGGTGGTCGGCGGCGCTGCGCCCGGCGCGCTCGGCCGCGTCATCGATTCCTGCGGTGCTCGAGACGAGCACGAGACGCGTCACGCGCTCTCGAGCGGCCAGGGCGACGTGCATCGCGACACGCCCACCAAGCGAGTAGCCACACAGGACGAAGCGCGCGGACGTGCGAGCGAGCACATGATCGACGCAGCCGGCGAACGTGATCGGGGGCTCCACATCGGCGTATACGCCATGGCCGGGCAGGTCCAACCCAAGCGGCCGGTAGCGTTCCGGCGACAGCTGACCCACCACGCCGTCCCACGCGCGGTGGGTGCCGCCGAAGCCGTGCAGCAGAACGACGTCCTCTGGCACCCCGCCATCCTATGCTCCGCTCCTTCCCACACGCCCCCTCACAAGCCCTCTGGCACTCCCGCTCACGCCGCCGTCTGGCATTCCTGCTCGCACCTCCTCTGACGCTTACGTTCACACGCCGTTCGGCGCTTCCGCCCCCATGAGCTCCACCACCGACACCTATCTGCTGCTGCGAGCGTTCGTCGACGAGCTCGCGCGCTGCGGCATGCAGGCGGCGTGCACCTCACCGGGGTCGCGCTGCGCGCCGCTCGTGCTCACGCTCGCGCGCGAGCAGCGGTTGCGCTGCTACTCGCACGTGGACGAGCGCTGCGCCGGGTTCTTCGCGCTTGGGCTGGCGAAGGCCTCGGGATTGCCGGTCGCCGTCGCCTGCACCTCGGGTACAGCCGCTGCCGAGCTGCTGCCGGCGGCGGTCGAGGCGCACGAGGCGCGCGTGCCGCTGCTGCTGCTGACTGCGGACCGGCCGCCGGAGCTGCGCGAGAACGGCGCGGGACAGGCGATCGACCAGCTGAAGCTGTATGGCGTCGCGGCGAAGTGGTTCTTCGAGGTGGGTACGCACGACGCGAGCGAGGAGCGGTTGCGCTGGATGCGAACGCTCGCGTGCCGCGCTTACTGGACGGCGCTCGAGGGGCGTCCAGGGGTTGTGCACCTGAACTTTCCGTTGCGCGAGCCGCTCGTGAGCGACGAGCCATTGCCGGCCGATGACACGGGCCGGCCCGAGCATCGACCATATGTTCGACGCGCGCCCGCGACCGTCCCCGACGCGGGCGTCGACATTGAGGACGAGTCATGGCTGCGCGAGCTCGTGGAGGAATCCCGGCGCGGCGTTGTCGTGGCCGGGCGCTACGAGCGCGACACCGAGCTGGCAACGGCCGCAGCGACGTTCTGCGAGGCGGCGGGCTGGCCGCTGCTCGCGGACCCGCTGTCCGGGGCGCGGCGCGGCGCGGCGGCGGTCGCCCATTACGACGCGCTACTGCGCGACGAGGCGTTCGCGGCCTCGCAGCGCCCGGATCTGGTGCTGCGCGTGGGCGACCTGCCGGTGTCGAAGCCGCTGCGCACGTGGCTCGCTGGCCTGGGGGACGTGCGTCAGGTGGCACTCGATCCGGAGAGCGCCTGGCAGGACCCCGCGTCGGTGCTGAGCGACTCGCTCGCGCTCGCGCCGGCGGCGACGCTGACATGGCTGACAGCGCCGCCGGCCGACCCGGAATGGCTGGCGAGCTGGCGCAGTGCGGACGAGCGTGCGGCACAGGCATTGCTGGGCACGCTCGGCGACGAGCTGTCCGAGCCGCGCGTGGCCGCGGAGCTAGGCGTGGGGCTGCCGGCGGGCGCGACACTCCTCGTCGCCTCTTCGATGCCGGTACGCGACATCGAGACGTTCTGGCCGGCACGGGCGGACCCGCCGCGCGTGCTCTGCAACCGTGGCGCCAACGGCATCGACGGCACCGTCTCGACGGCCTTCGGCGTGGCGGCGCACGCGGCGCAGGCGGCGGTCGAGCGCTGCGAGGTGCCGCGGCCGGTCGTGCTGTTGATCGGCGACGTCGCGCTGGCGCACGACCTCGGCGGGCTGTTGGCGGCGAGCCGGCTCGAGCTGGCGCTGACGATCGTGCTGCTCGACAACTGCGGCGGCGGCATCTTCGACTTCCTGCCGGTCGCGCAGACGCAGATGGCGCGCGTGACCGTCGACGGGCGCACCGGCGCAGCGGACCGGGTAAGCGTTGAGGCCGACAATGCGAGCGTTGACACCGACGCTGCGAGCGTGGACCTCTATACGCGCCACATCGCGACCCCTACCGGCCTCGACTTCGCGGCCGCGGCGGAACTGTACGGCCTCGCCTACGCTCACGTGGGATCTCTGCACGACCTGCGCGCCGCGTGCGAGCGGATGCTCGCGGCGGACGCCGGCGCGGGGCTGATTCACGTGCGCAGCGAGCGCGGTGCGAACGTGGCGCTGCACCGCGCCGCCTGGGCCGCCGTCGCACGCGCGCTGGCGTGAGCCTGCTCGCGTGCCGCATGCCAAAGCACTCCGCACTTCCTGTCGCGCCTCGGAAGCCTGAACTTCCTGTCGCGCCTCGGAAGCCTGAACTACGAGAGCTTGCGCGCGCGCACGGCCGTGCCGTACGCGCAGATCTCGGTCCAGGTGGAACCGAGCTCGGAGGTGTCGAAGCGGAACGCGATCACCGCGTTGGCGCCCTTCGCCCCCGCCTCCTCGACCAGCCGTTCGGTCGCGTGCTCGCGGCCCGCGGCGAGCATCTTGGTCATGCCCTTGAGCTCGCCGCCGACGAGCGACTTCAGCCCGGCGCCGATCTGCGAGCCGAGGTTGCGCGCGCGCACGGTCAGCCCGAATACCTCGCCCATGACCTCCTCGATCTCATAGCCCGGCAGATCGTTCATCGTGGAGATGATCACGCACGCACCGTATCACCGGCCGGCGATCGGCACCTCCCGTGGCGTCCGGCGGTCGCATATACCGCGTCAGCCGGCGAGCAAGGGCAGCAATGCCTGCAGCTTGATCTCCGTCTCGGCGAGCTCGGCTGCGGGGTCTGAGCCGCGCACGATGCCGTTGCCCGCGTAGCAGCTCGCTACGGGGCCGCGCAAAAGCGCACAGCGCAGGGCGACGCAGAACTCGCCGTCGCCGGTCGCGTCGGTCCAGCCGACCGGGCCCGCGTACCAACCGCGGTCCAGGCCCTCGAGCGCGGGGATCAGTGGGATCGCCTCCTCGCGCGGCTCGCCGCCGACCGCGGGGGTCGGGTGCATCAGCCCGGCCAGCTCGAGCGCCTCGATCGGCGCCGCGAGCTGCGCCCTGATCGGGGTCGCGAGGTGCTGGATGTTGGCGATCCGTACGAGCTCGGGCTCGGGCGCAGCCGCCACCCACACCGAGTGGGGGCGCAGGATCCGCTCGATCCGCCGCGCGACGATCGCGTGCTCCTCGCGATAGCTCCCGTCGCGTAACAACTGCTCGCCGAGATGGTCGTCGACCGCCGGGTCTGCGCTGCGCCGCGTGGAGCCGGCGAGCGCGAGCGTGCTCACGCGGTGGCCTTCTCTGCGCACGAGCAGCTCGGGACTGGCGGCGACGAGCGTCGCCTCGCCACGCCCGACGCAGAAGCAGAAGCAGCTGGGGAACGCGTCGCGCAGCACGCCGAGTACGGCCGCCGGGTCGTGCGCTTGGGCGGCGTGCGCCTGGACCTCGCGTGCGAGCACGATCTTCTCGAGCTTGCCTTCGCCGATCAGCGCGCGCGCGCGCGCGACGGCTGCCTCGTAGTGCTCGGGCGGCATCGCGCTCGCCACCTGCGCGCGAACGGTAGGCGCTGGATCAAGCAGCGGCAGCGGCTCCTCGCGCAGCTCGCCCAGGCGCCGCTCCAGCCGCGCTATCCGCTCCTCGACGGTGTCATCCGGCGCCATCAGCGCCGCGAGCGTCATCTGTACCTCGTACTGCGCCTCGCCTCCGCTGCGCCCGCGCGCGGGTCTCCGCGCAAAGCGCCTGATCGCGACCTCGGGCACGATCATCGACGCGGGCTCGAACCCGGCCCACGCGTGCGAGCCGCCGCCGTCAGACGCGAACGCGAAGCCGCCGACCGCGACCGGGCCGCCTCCCCCCCGCCGGTCGATCTCCGCGCGGTCGTCACTCACCGCTGTGGCCGCGAGCGCGCGCCAGCGATCGGCCACGCTTGCGAAGCGCTCTCTCCCGGTCGCGCTCAGCTCGATCGCCACGCCGAGCACTGCGAGCGCGGCCTGGTCACGGTCGGGCTGCTCGAACGCGAACCACGGCTCGCCAGCGCGCCGCGAAGCGCAGACGACCGCGCTCGGGTCGGTCTCGCGGGACAGCTCGAAGCGTGCTCGTCGCGAGCGTCGAGCGACCGCTGCGTCTCGCTCTGCGCAGCGCCAGACCCAGGCGCGCCCGGAGTTGCTCACGATCCTCGTCCTCGAGCGAGAAAGACGTGCTGTGGTGACCGGTGCCTGCAGGGCTGTACGCAGGGACAGGCTCACGTGTCTCCCCCGAAAAACGCGCTCCGGGACGCACGCGGCCTAGGTCTCGGTGCGCCCGCGTGAGATTGCTATCTCCCCGGTGCGCATCATCTCGATCAGGCCGAACGGTCTGACCATGCCCTCGAACGCCTCGACCTTCTCGGTCGTGCCGGTGATCTCGACGATCACCGCGCGCTTTGTCACGTCGACGACCTTGCCGCGGAAGATCTCGGCGATCTGCATCAGCTCGCCACGCTGCGTGCCGTCGGCTGAGACCTTGAACAGCGCGAGCTCGCGCGCGACCGTGTCCGCCGGCTCGAGGTCGCGGATCTTCAGCACGTTGATCAGCTTGTGCAGCTGCTTGGTCACCTGGTCGATCGGGTGCAGCGCCCCGTCGACGGTGAGCGTCACGCGCGAGATCTGCGCGTCGTCGGTCGGGCCGACCGTGAGCGTGTCGATGTTGAAGCCGCGGCGCGCGAACAGCCCGGCGATGCGGGTGAGCACGCCGGACTTGTTTTCTACGAGGATCGACAGCACGTGCTTGCGGCCCGTGCGGAAGTTCGTCGCCGCCTCGAGCTCCTGCAGGCTGAGTGGCGCCTTGGTGCCCGGCTCTCCCATAGCGCTCACCTCGAGCCGGCGTCCAGCCGGCTCGTCTGATTTGGGCGGTCGCCCTCGTGGCGCTCGATCATCCGACCATCTCGCGCGCGGCCTGGCCTGCAGGGATCATCGGGTAGGTGTTCTCCTCGCGCGTGACCCTTACGTCGACAACCACGGGGCCGTCGGTTGCGATCGCGCGCTTCATGTCCTGCACGAGCGTCGACTTGCTCTCAAAGCGCATTCCCGTCGCGCCGTAGGCCTCGGCGAGCTTGACGAAGTCGGGGAACTCGCCCGTCTCGACATGGCTGTATTTGCCGTCCCAGAACAGCTCCTGCCACTGGCGGACCATGCCGAGGTAGCCGTTGTTCATGATGAACACCTTGATCGGGATCTTGTTCGCCGCACACGTGGCGAGCTCCTGCGCGTTCATCTGCACCGAGCCGTCGCCCGCGATGCAGCAGACGACCTGCTCGGGGCAGCCCACAGCGGCGCCCATCGCCGCGGGCAGGCCAAAGCCCATCGTGCCGAGACCGCCGGAGTTGATCCAGCGGCGCGGCGCCGGGAAGTCGTAGTACTGCGCCGCCCACATCTGGTGCTGGCCGACGTCGCTCGTGACGATCGCCTCTCCCCCGGTCGCCTCGTACAGCGCCTGGATCATGTACTGCGGCTTGATCTCCTCGTCGGCGGAGTCCTCGTAGGCGAGCGGGTACTTCTTGCGCCAGCCCTCGATCCGCTCCCACCAGGCGCCAAGCCGCGCGGGGTCGGCTTTGAGCGCGCGGTACTCGATCGCGAGCTTTGCCAGCACGTGCTTTGCGTCGCCGACGATCGGGATGTGCGCGGGCACGTTCTTCGATATCTCCGCCGGGTCGACGTCGATGTGGATGAACTTCGCGCGCGGGGCGAACTCGGACAGCTTGCCGGTGATGCGATCGTCGAAGCGCGCACCCACCGCGCAGATCAGGTCGGCCTCGTCCATCGCGTAGTTCGCGGCGCGGGTGCCGTGCATGCCGAGCATGCCGAGCCACTGGGGATGAGGATCCCCGTCCGTCCGAGCCGGGAACGCGCCGAGGCCCATCAGCGTGCACGTGACCGGGAAGCGGTCGGAGGTCGCGAACTCGACGAGCTCCTGCGAGCCGTTCGCGTTGACGACGCCGCCACCGGCGTAGATGACGGGGCGCTGCGCGGCGGCGAGCGCTTTGGCGGCCTGGCGGATCTGCTTCTGGTTGCCCTCGACCGTCGGCTGGTAGCCGGGCAGGCGCACGTCGGTCACCGGCTCGTATGTGATCTCGGCGCGGGACAGGTCTTGCGGGATGTCGACAAGCACCGGTCCGGGGCGTCCCGTGCGAGCGATGTGAAACGCCTCGTGGATCGCTCTGGGAATCTCCTGGGGGTGCTGGATCATGAACGAGTGCTTGACGACCGGCATCGTGATCCCGATCGTGTCGGCCTCCTGAAACCCGTCGGTACCGAGCAGCTCGGTGCGCACCTGGCCGGTGATGAACACGACCGGCACGGAGTCCATCATCGCGTCGGTGATCGGCGTGATCAGGTTTGTCGCGCCCGGCCCGCTTGTGGCGAACGCCACGCCGACCTTGCCGGTCGCCTTGGCGTATCCCTGCGCGGCGTGCCCGCCGCCGGCCTCGTGGCGGACGAGGATGTGGCGAACGCCGCCGTTGACGAACGCGTCGTAGGTCGGCAGGTTGGCACCGCCGGGCAGCCCGAAGACGACGTCGACGCCCTCCGCCTTCAGGCACTCCATCACGGCGTCGACCGCGCGTATCTCCATCACCGACCTCCTTTCCGTTCGCTCGCAGGGCTCAGTTTCTCCGCGCCGGCGCGGAAATCCCAGTGTATCAGCGGGTTTAACGCCGACTCTTAGTAGCGGCCGATGGTCAAGCCAGGCCAGAACGCACCCTGACGGGTACAGGCAATTCGCGTGGCCTGCTTCGCAGGCGAGCGACTGAGGACGCCGCCTGGGCGCCGTGCCAGCGATCGCTAGGAGCTTCCGATGGCGACGCCGATGGCCAAGACGATCAGGCCGCCGACGGTCACGACGAGCAGCGAGGAGCGCATCGAGACTTCCAGGAAGCGGTTTCGGATCCAGGCGATCACGAACAGCTCGACCGCGACGACGGCGCCGGCGACGAGCAGCGCCTTGTGGACGTCTGAGATGAAGAACGGCAGCGTGTGGAAGATCCCGCCGAGCGTCGTCATCCCACCGGTGATCGCGCCGCGCACGACCGCCGAGCCGCGGCCGGTTTGCTCGCCGGTGTCCGACAGCGCCTCCGACCAGCCCATGCTCACGCCGGCGCCGAGCGCGGTGGAGAAGCCGACGAGCAGCGCGGTGTGCGAGCTCGAGGCGATCGCCGCGGCGAAGATCGGCGCGAGCGAGGAGACGGTGCCGTCGATCAGCCCCACCAGCGCAGGCTGTACGACGCGCAGGATGAAGTCCGGCTCGTCCTTGTAGCCGGCGCGATGGATCAGCCGCGCGATCAGCGAGTCGTCAGCCGGGGCGGCGGTCTTGACCTGGATGCTCATCTCCCCGACAGCGTATGCCACCGATCGGATTAGGGCGGCCGAAATCGGTTTAGGGCCGCCTCACTCCACGAGCGCTCCACGCGCGGCGATTCGGCGGCTCGTGTGAGGGATCAGGGAGCGGGTGACGGCGTGCGCTGCCACGATTCCGGCGCCACCGCCACATCGGGATACTCAAGCTCGGTGCCGCAGCGCGTGCACAGCGCGTCGTAGATCTTTGTAGTGCGCCCGCAGTTCGGGCACTGGCGACGAAGCTCGTCGCGCTCGAAGCGGTAGGCGACCGCCGCGAGCAGGCCAAAGAACGGCACGAGCCCCGAGATCAAGAACCACAGCAGGAACGAGGAGCCCTTCAGCTTGCCGACGATCCCGCCGGCGAGACCGAAGCAGAAGGCGATGACGACGTAGGCCATCGCCAACCCCTTACAGCAGGACGCGCACTGCCCAGATCAGGGCGATGATCGCGAGCACGACCGCGACGATCGTCGCGACGAACACGACGAGGTGGATCACGAAGTGCAACAAGAACCATGCCGCCACGAGCAGGATCAGCCCCGCGATGACCGTCTGGCCCAACGATCGTGATGACTTCGCAGACTCGTTCATAGGCCTACAGCCTATCGGAACCGGTGCTTGCCACAGCCAGATCCAAAAAACCATCCCAAGCGCGGCTTACTGTGGTTGGCATGTCGACCTCGGCCACGATCCGCATCCTTTGCGAGACCGATCCCTCGCTGGGAACGTCCGTCGTTGACGGCCTGCTCGCTTGGGTGGCGGTGCTGGGCGGCTGCACCGTCTTCTGCTCCGGGCTGCCGGCGGCCGTCGCCGTGTTCATCCCCGGCCGGCCGGACGCCCTGTCGAGGCGGATCAATCGCTGGCTGGGAATCGGGTTTCTAGTCGGTATACCGCTCGGTTTCTTGACGTTCTTTGTCTTCATCGCTAAAATTGCCTCATGACGGCATTCGACCTCTACGATCGCTACGACTTCGCCATCTCCTGGGTGATGGCCATTGTCGCGGTGGGCGCCCTCCTGCTCGGCGCGCCCCTATGGGCGATCGTGCTGATCTGCGTCGCGGGCTGCATCGCTGTGTTCATCCACCACTTCGACGACTTCCTCGACGAATAGGCCGGGCGGAACGCCTGAGTTTCGCTGGGTCACCTACTCGGACGTGGGCTCAGACCCCGAGCTGCTCGTTGATCAGCCGTGCGACCTCGGTACCGTCGGCGCGGCCTTTGGTCGCGCGCATGACGTGGCCGACGATCGGGCCGATCGCCTTGGGGCTGCCCCCGCGCACGCGCTCGGCCGCGTCCTCGTTGGCCGCGAGCGCGGCCGCGACGATCGCGGATAGCTCCCCGTCGCCGCCGTCCATTGCGGCGAGGCCCTCGCGTTCGACGATCTCGAGCGGGTCTCCCCCGTCGGCCACGAGCCGGTCGAGCACTTGGCGTGCGGCGCCGACGTTCACGCGCTTGGCCGCGACGAGGGAAACGAGCGTCGCGAGCGCGCGCGGCTCGACGTGGCTCGACGCGGGGTTCTCGCCGTCGCTCAGACGCGAGAGCAGGTCTGAGGTGAGCCAGTTGGCGAGCGCCTGCGCGGGCGGCGGCGGGTCGACCGCGGCGGCGAGCGCCGCCTCGAAGTAGTCGCCGAGCTCGGACTTGAACGCGAGCGTCTGCGCGCTCTCGAAGGTCAGATCGTGCTCGCGCTGCAAGCGCTCGGCGAGCGCCGCCGGCAGCTCGGGCAGGGCCGCGCGGGCGGCCGCGATCATCTGCTCGTCGATCGCCACAGGCACGAGGTCGGGCTCGGGGAAGTAGCGGTAGTCGTGCGCCTCCTCCTTGGAGCGCAACGAGGTGATCGCGCCCGAGGCGGGGTCGAAGTGAAGCGTCTCCTGGATCACCTTGCCGCCCTCGCGCAGGATCTTCTCCTGGCGCGCGATCTCGGCGCGGATGCCGCGCTCGATGAAGCGGAACGAGTTCATGTTCTTCAGCTCGGTCTTCACACCCAGTTCACTCGCGCCGACAGGACGCAAAGAGATGTTCGCGTCGCAGCGCAGCGAGCCCTCCTCCATGTTCACGTCGCTCACGCCGAGCCGGCGCAGGGTGGTGCGCAGGAGCTTCAGCCAGTCGCTCACCTGCTCGGGGGTGCGCAGGTCCGGCTCGGTGACGATCTCCGCGAGCGGGGTACCGCCGCGGTTGAAGTCGACGACGCTCTCATCCGAGCCGTGGATGCGCCCGCTCGCGCCGACATGGATCAGCTTGGCGGCGTCCTCCTCGAGGTGCACGCGGTGAATTCGCACTTCCCCGAGCCGGCCGCCGAGGCACAGCGGCTCGTCGTACTGGGAGATCTGATAGCCCTTGGGAAGGTCGGGGTAGAAGTAGTTCTTACGGTGAAAGATCGAGCGTGGCGCGAGCTGTGACTCGAGCGCGAGGCCGATCGTCAGCCCGTAGTGAACCGCGCGCGCGTTCGCGACCGGCAGCGAGCCGGGCAGCCCGAGGCAGACGGGACAGGTGCGCGTGTTGGGAGGCTCGCCGAACGACAGCTCACAACCGCAGAACATCTTCGTGGCGGTCCGTAGCTGGACGTGGATCTCCAGGCCGATTACCGGCTCATAGGAAGAGTTATTTTGAGTGGAGCCGCCGAGCGGCTCTGGAGGGGTTCGTAGTTCCTCAGACACGGGCCGGGACTCCATCGAAGCCGAGGCCCCGCGCGGGCGAGGTGAGCTGTGTCTCACACACGCGCGGCGCTTCCGTCAAAGCCGATCGCCTGCTCGAGCGCGTGAGCTGTGTCGAGCAGGCGATTCTCGCTGAACGCGGGACCGGCGATCTGCAGGCCGACGGGCAAACCGTCGCTGAGGCCGCAGGGGATCGAGATCGCGGGGATGCCGGCGAGCGACATCGGCACGGTGCAGTAGTCGCTCAGGTACATCGCGAGGGGATCGCCCGTCTTCTCGCCGAGCTTGAACGCGACCGAGGGAGACGTGGGCGTGAGCACGAAGTCGACGCCGGCGAACGCAGAGGCGAAGTCTTGAGAGATCTTCGTACGTACGCGCTGCGCGCGCCCGTAGTAGGCGTCGTAGTAGCCGGAGGAGAGCGCGTAGGTGCCGAGCATGATCCGCCGCTTGACCTCCGCGCCGAAGCCGTCGTGGCGGGTACGCGTGTACATGTCGAGCAGGTCTGAAGCGCCCTCGGCGCGCAGGCCGTAGCGCACGCCGTCGAAGCGCGCGAGGTTCGAGGAGGCCTCGGCGGGCGCGAGCACGTAGTAGGCCGACAGCGCGTGCGGGGCGTGCGGCAGCGCGATCTCCCGCACGGACGCGCCGAGCTCTTCCGCGCGCGCGAGCGTCGCTTGGAAAGCCGCGAGCACGCCCGCTTCGATCCCCCCGTCCGCGCTCCCCCCTCCGTCCGCGCTCTCCGCATCGAAGGACCCACGCGTCAACTCTGCTGGGACCCCGAGCCGGATTCCGTCAAGGCGCTCGGCGTTCGGCAGGGCGATCTCCTCCGGAAAGCTGAGCGAGGTCGCATCGCAGGGATCGCGCCCGACCATGTAGTGCAGCAGCAGCGCGGCATCGGTCACGTCGCGCGTCAGCGGACCGGCCTGGTCCAGCGAGGAGGCGAACGCGATCATGCCGTAGCGCGAGACCGCGCCGTACGTCGGTTTCAGGCCGACGATCCCGCACAGCGCCGCGGGCTGGCGGATCGAGCCGCCGGTGTCGGTCCCGAGCGCCCACGGCGCGAGCCCCGCCGCGACCGCCGCCGCGCTGCCACCGGAGGAGCCGCCGGGCACGCGGGCACGACCCCACGGGTTGAGGACGGGCCCGTAGGCGGAGTTCTCGTTGGAGGAGCCCATCGCGAACTCGTCCTGGTTGGTCTTCGCGAGCAGCCTCGCGCCGGCGTCAGTGAGGCGGGAGACCGCGGTGGCGGTGTACGGCGGCAGGTAGCCCTCGAGGATGCGCGACCCCGACTGGCTGGGCACGCCCTCGGTGCAGAACAGGTCCTTGACCGCCAGCGGGACCCCGCCGAGCGGCCCGGACTCCCCCCCACGCGCGGGCCCGTGCGGCGCCACCCAGATGAAGCAGTTCAAGCCGTCCCCGCCGGCGGCCCGATCGGCCGCGGCGCGCGCGCGATAGGCCTCGAACAGCTCCTCGGCCAACAGCGAGCCCGCGGCTATCTCCCTGGCTGCAGCCGCAGCCGACAGCCCAATGATATCCGTGGCGCTCATGCCTGGGGACTTGGAACCGAAAACCCGTCCGCAGAGACTGCCGGCGCCTGCGCAAGCGCGACCTCGCGCGGCAGCGACTCGCGCGGCTCGTCGGCGCGCAGCGCGCCGGAGACCTCGACCACGTGCGATGTCGGCGGTATGCCGTCGAGATCAAGCTCTGAGATCTTGGCGATGTGGTCGAGCACGGCCGACAGCTCACGCGCCAGCGGCTCGATCTCGTCCTCAGCCAGCCGCAGACGCGCGAGACGCGCCACGTGCAACACCTCGTCGCGGTCGATCATTGGTGGCATTCTACGGGCCTATCGCCAGGTTCATGGGCGCGTCTGGCGCCATCGCGCCCCATCGATCCAGCGACCGCTTGACGTCCGGACGCATCGGCGTCCGACTGTACCGGCGCCGGCCTCACGTCGACGGCGTCGACGGCCGCCGCGGTTCCGGTTCAGCCGGCGTATAAAGCGACGGGCGTTCGTCGCGCAGCGACTGCCACGCGCCCGCGAGGATCAGGACGGCGCCCGCCAGCCCAAGCCACGCACCGGCGCACAGCGAGGTGGCGTGGTCGGGGCGCTCGAGCACGCGCACGATCGCGGCCACGAGCGCGATCAGCCCGAAGAAGACGCACCACACCGCGGTGGAGACGGGCAGGGCGGTGGAGCGCTCGGTCACGGTGCTCACGACCAGCGCGAGCGCCGCGCACACGGCGGCGAGCAGCAGTACGACCGCCGGTCCGAACGTGTCCCACGCGTCGAGCAGTCCGATCGGGCTTTCATACCATGGGCGCGTGAACGCGACGATCAGCACGATCGCACCGGCCAGTGCGATCAGCTCGCCGCTGCGCAGCCGCCGCAGGCTCATTGCGACGCCCTCCGCCCAGCCGCGCCGTGCCACCCAGCCGCGCCGTGCCGCCCGGCCGCCGCGACCGCAAGCTTGCTGCAGCCCACCAGCTCGACGTCATGAGTCATCCACTCCACCTACCTCTCTCCCGCCTGGGCGCTCGCCGCCTGCAACGTGTTGCGCAGCAACAGCGCGACCGTTGTCGGGCCCACCCCGCCGGGCACGGGCGTGATCGCGGAGGCGACCTCGGACACCGCCTCGAAGTCGACGTCGCCGACCAGCCCGCTCTTGTTGCGGGCCTGCTCCGGCGTGAGACGGTTCATGCCGACGTCGATCACGACCGCGCCGGGCTTGACGAACTCGCGGGTTACGAGGCGGGGCTGCCCGACTGCGGCGATCAGGACGTCCGCGCGGGCGCACACCGAGGCGAGGCTCGCCGTGCGTGAGTGGCAGATCGTGACGGTCGCGTTCTCCGCCAGCAGCAGCTGCGCCATCGGCTTGCCGAGCAGGTTTGAGCGGCCGAGCACGACCGCCTCGGCCCCTTCCAGCCGCGCGTTGACATCGGCCAGCAGCAGCATGATGCCCTGCGGGGTGCACGGGCGCAGCCCCGGCTGACCGAGCGACAGCCGGCCCACGTTGATCGCGCTCAGCCCGTCCACGTCCTTCGCCGGATCGACCATCGCCGTGAGCGTCGGCCCGTCGAGGTGCGCGGGCACCGGCAGCTGTAGCAGCACCCCGCTCACCGCCTCGTCGCCGTTCAGCTGCGCCAGCGCCTGCTGCACCTGCGCGAAGGACGCGTCCGCCGGCAGCCGTACATCGAACGGGGCCATGCCGATCTCCGCGCACGCGCGCTGCTTGTTGCCGACATACACCGCCGAGGCCGGGTCATCACCGACGAGCACGGTCGCGAGCCCGGGAGCACGCTCGTGTCGGGCGACGAACGTCGCGACCCCCTCGGCGACCTCGCCACGCACGCGCGCGGCGAGCGCTTTGCCGTCGATGATCGTCGCGCTCACGGGCGGGATGCTACGGGTTGGCGACGCCGGAACAAGGCCGGTGCGCCAGTGGACGATCATCGACGGGGTCTGTGGCCACGCGAACGGGAGCCACACCGCGCACGAGCTCGGGACCTCGCACAGCGGAGCTGCGAGAGCGCCGCCTCAGCGCCGGCTGACGGGCGCGTACTCCGCCATCAACTTGCGCTCCGAGCCGTCGTCGGCGAAGCGCACGACGATCACCCCGTCGGCCTCGACGGCGGTGACGACCCCGTCGCCGAAAGCGGCGTGGACGACGTCCTCGCCGAGGCGGAACGGCTGCCCGCCGAGCGCCGCCTCGCGCGCGTGCGCGCCGTTGCCCGAGCGCTCAGCCCAGCCGCCCGCCGCGCGAGTGTCCACGCCAGTGGCGATCCCGCCCCCGCGCCCGCCGCCCGCACCGACTGAGACGCCGGCGGGGATACCGCCGCCGGCGGGGCGCAGCACGCGCGCCTGCACTTCGTCGAGCAGATCGCCCGGGATCTCATCCAGGAAGCGGCTGCGCAGGCCATAGGTCTGCGCGCCGAACACCGCGCGCCGGCGTGCGGAGGTGAGGTAGAGATTGCGCATCGCGCGCGTCACGCCGACGTAGAACAACCGCCGCTCCTCCTCCAAGCCGCCCTCGTCGAGCGCGCGCGAGTGCGGGAACACGCCGTCCTCGCAGCCGGCGATGAAGACGATCGGGTACTCGAGGCCCTTGGCGTTGTGCAGCGTCATCAGCGTCACCAGGCCCTCGTCGTCGGTCCGCGCGTCGGCGTCGGCGACGAGCGCGATCTGCTGCAGGAACACGTTCAGCGTGTCCTCCCCGGCCACGGCCGAGGCGTCGAACTCGCGCCCCACCTCGACCAGCTGCTCGAGGTTCTCGATCCGGCCCTGCGCCTCGATCGAGCGCTCGGCCTCGAGCGCCTCGACGTAGCCCGTCTGCGACAGCATCGCCTCCAGCAGGTCGCCCACCGGAACCGCCTGTGTCACGCGACGCGACGGATCATCCTGCGCGGGTGCCTCCTCAGGGGTCGCGGCAGCCAGCGCCGCTTGCTCATCGTCGGAGAGCACTCCGGCGAGCACGCGCAGCTCCTCCATCGTGTCCATGAACCGCCTGAGCGCCTTGATCGCGGCGGCGCCCAGCCCGGGAATCTCCTCCGGTCGCGACGCGGCCTCCCAGACCGAGACGCCGACGCTTGCGGAGTGCGCGACGATGCGCGACAGCGAGGTCTGCCCGATGCCCCGCCGCGGCGAGTTGACGACGCGGGTGAAGCTCACGACGTCAAACGGGTTGGCGATCCACGCCAGGTAGGCGATCGCGTCCTTGATCTCGGCGCGCTCGTAGAACTTCGTGCCCCCGATCACCTGATAGGCGATCTCCCGCCGCACGAGCGTGTCCTCGATCACCCGCGACATCGCGTTCGTGCGATACAGCACCGCGATCTCCGTGCGGGAGGCGCCCTCGTCGACCAGCCGCTGGATCTCCCCGACGACATAGCGAGCCTCGGAGTGCTCGTCCTCGAGCTCGCGCACCTTGATCTGCTCGCCCTGCCCGAGCTCGCTCCACAATCGCTTGGCGATCCCGCCGCGGTTGTTGGCGATCACCGCGTTGGCGGCGGCCAGGATCGTCTCGGTCGAGCGGTAGTTCTGCTCGAGCTTGACCACCCGCGCATCGGGGAAGTCCTGTTGAAAATCGAGGATGTTGCGGATGTCGGCTTGGCGGAAGCTGTAGATCGACTGGGCGTCATCCCCCACCACCGCCAGGTTGCGATGCCCGATCGGGCCGGCGTAGGTCGGCCGATCTCCCGCCTGCGGTCCGCCCCGTGCGGGCGGCGGACCGCCGCCGACGAGCAGCTGCAGGAAGCGGTACTGGGCGTGGTTGGTGTCCTGGTACTCGTCGACCAGCACGTGCTTGAACGCGGCCGCATAGCGCTCGCGCACCTCCTCGAACAGCTCCAGCAGGTTGACGGTGCGAAACAGCAGGTCGTCGAAGTCCATCGCGTTCATGCGGTGCAGGTCGCGCTCGTAGAGCGAGTACACCTCCCCCACCATCTCCTCGAACTGCGAGCCGACCGACTGCCCGTAGGTCTCTGCGTCGAGCAGCTTGTTCTTCGCGGCCGAGATCTGGTTGTGGATCGCGGCCGGGGTGAAGCGCTTTGGGTCGACGCCGACCGCGTCCATGCAGCGCTTGGTCAGCCGCCGCGCGTCCGCCTGATCGTAGATCGTGAACTGGCGCGTATAGCCCAGGCGCGGCGCCTCGACGCGCAGCATGCGCGCGCACGCCGCGTGAAAGGTCATCAGCCACATCCCGCGCACGTCGCGGCCGAGCAGCCGCTCGACCCGCCCGCGCATCTCCTTGGCCGCCTTGTTCGTGAACGTGATCGCCAGCAGCTCGCCCGCGCGAGCCTGGTCGGTGTAGATCAGGAACGCGATCCTGTGCGTGAGCACGCGCGTCTTGCCGCTGCCGGCGCCCGCGAGGATCAGCAGCGGACCCTCACCGTGGGTGACCGCCTCGCGCTGGGGCTCGTTCAACCCCTGCAACAGCTCTGCGACGCGCTCGGCGTGAGGGTTATCAGGCATCAGCCCTCAGCATAGATGCGAGTTCGGGCGAGAAATTGCGCCGAGGCGGCGGTGATCGTCGTTCCTGGCAAGGACGCGTCGTGACGGGGGAAGGACGCCGCCGGTGGTGACGAGGCACCGTCGTGTCAACCGCCGGCGGGGTTCGGTCCCTTCACAGGCCGCAGCGGCGTGACCTCGGCCATCGGCTCCGGCTCCTCGTCTAACAGCCGGCTGACCGACCGTTCCAGTGCGCCGATCCTGCTCGCGAGTCCCTGGATCGCCTCGGCGATCGGGTCGGGCAGGTGGATCCAGTCGGCGTCCGGCCCCTCGACACGGCGGCCGTCGACACGCACGGGATGGCCGGGGTTGCCGACGACCGTCGAGTTCGGCGGCACATCGGTGATGACGACGCTGTTCGCGCCGATCTTCGCGCCGTGGCCGATCGTGATCGGGCCGAGCAGCTTCGCGCCGGAGCCGATCGTGACGTTGTCCTGCACGGTCGGATGGCGCTTGCCGGTGGCGAACCCTGTGCCTCCAAGAGTGACGCCCTGATAGAGCGTCACGTCGTCTCCGATGTCGGCCGTCTCACCGATCACCACACCGGCGCCGTGATCGATGAACAGCCCCTGGCCGATGCGCGCCGAGGGATGGATCTCGATCCCGGTGAAGGCGCGCGTGAGCATCGAGATCGTGCGCGGCAGCAACGGTACCCCGGCTCCGGCCAGCGCGTGCGCGACGCGATAAGCCAGCAGCGCGTGGATTCCCGGCCAGGTCGCGAGGATCTCGGCCTGGCCGACCCCGCGCGCCGCGGGATCGCGATCGCGCGCGGCGAGCACGTCGCGGCGCACCTCCTTCGCCACCCGCGCGAAGGTCTCAAATCCGGCCATGCCAACAGCGTAGCGGCCACTAACCAGCGGTCATCCGGGCACCCGGCGGATACCCGCCACGCGACCCCGCCCGCGCCCCGCGAGGGGCGCCCCTCAAAAGATCTACGGTGCAAAGAAGGCCTGGGAGACGTAGCGCTCGCCCGAGTCGGGCATGATCACCACGATCCGCTTGCCGCGTGACTCCGGGCGCGCCGCGAGCTGCAGCGCCGCCCACAGCGCCGCGCCGCCGGAGATCCCGGCGAGCAGCCCCACCCGCCGGGCGCAGCTCCAGGCCGTGTGGATCGCGTCGTCGTCCGACACCGCGATCACCTCGTCGAGCAGCTCGCGGTTGAGAACGGGCGGCACGAACCCGGCGCCAATGCCCTGAATCCGGTGTGGCCCGGGCGGCCCGCCTGAGAGGACGGCCGAGCCGCGCGGCTCGACCGCCACGACCCGCAGCTTCGGGTTGACATGCTCGCGCAGATGCTCGCCCACGCCGGTGATCGTCCCGCCGGTGCCAACCCCGGCGACAAGCACGTCGACCTTGCCGTCGAGCGCGCGCTCGATCTCCGGGCCGGTCGTGCGCCGGTGGATCTCGGGATTGGCGGGGTTGGAGAACTGGTCGGGCAGGAACACGTCCTCGCGGCGTGCCAGCTCGCGCGCGGCCTGCACCGCCTCGGTCATCCCTCCGAGCGACTCCGTCACGTCCACGCGCGCGCCGTACAGTCGCAGCAGGCTCTCGCGCTCACGGCTCATGCCCTGCGGTAGGGTCAGCACGAGGTCATAGCCCTTGGCCGCACACACGAACGCGAGCGCGATCCCGGTGTTGCCGGAGGTCGCCTCGACGATCGTCGTGCGCCCCGGCTCGATCCTGCCCTCGGCCTCGGCCGCCTCGATCATCGCCACTCCGATCCGGTCCTTCACGCTGCCGCCAGGGTTGCGCGCCTCGAGCTTGGCGTACAGCTCGACGCCGCCACCGGCCGCTCGAGTGCCCTCCAGCATCCGCGGGAGCCCCACGAGCGGCGTCCCCCCGACAAGCTCGGCAATGTTGATCGGGATTTGGGACATACCGTCCACGAGCATAGTGGGCGGGTGCGCGTGTGGCGGGGTAGAGCCATGCAGCTGATGACGGGCGCCGAAGGGTCGAGGCGCGCGAACGCTACCGGCCGCATGAGACGTGCGTGCTACCGGATAGGGATCCTATATGTGGTACATGCTCGCCCCGGCCTCGCGCGTCTCGCGCTCGATCACGTCGGCGATCGTCATGCCCGCGAGCACCTTACGTGCGGCCACGGCGGCATCGGCGAACACGCCCTCGGCGTCCCGTCCGAGCGGGCCGTCGAGCAGCTCGACAACCTCGAGCACCGTCACCTCGGCGGGCTCGCGCGCAAACCGATACCCACCCTTGACACCGCGCTGGGAGCTGATCACGCCCGCGCGTCTGAGCACCGCGAACAGCTGCTCGAGAAACTGCACCGGCACCTCGCGCCGGCGAGCCAACTCACCGATCGGCACCGGCTCCGCACCCCCGCTGCGCCCCAGCTCGGCGAGCGCGAGCAGCGCATATGGAGACTTGCTCGTAATCGAGATCATCGCCGGATTACCACAGACCCGATGCTACGCAACTAGCCACTGAGACGGTCAGTGGCCAAGCGGATCAAGGACGCAGGGAGCGTGGCGTGCTACGCACGCGAGCTGGCCGATTAGTCGATCGCATCTGATCGACAATCGGTAAGGACGCAGAGGCCGCGCCGGCCACTGACCGTCTCAGAGCCAACCGCGCTCGGTGGCGATCAACACCGCTTGCGCGCGGTCGACCGCGCCGAGCTTGCCGTAGATGTTGTGCAGGTGCGTGCGCACAGTGCTGGTCGACAGCGTCAGCTCGTGGGCAATCTGCTTGTAAACCTTACCCTCGGCCAGCCGCTGCAGCACGCCGAGCTCGCGGCCGGACAGCGGGCACGGGTCGACGTGGCGCTGGCGCTGGCTCGAAGCGGTGGGCAGCTCATACATGACCCTGCGCAGCTCTTCGGGCCCGAGGCCGACGACACGCGCGCTCTGCAGCATCTCGGTAGGCGACACCGATGCGCCCTGCTCGTAGTGGGCGAGCATGTCCGCGAGGCGGATAAATGCGGCCTCGCCCTCGTCGTCAGGATTATGGTGGCGCTCGATCGCCGTGGCGACCGTGGCGGGCAGTCCCCAGCGGCGGGCGAGAACCCCACCCACGAGGGCATGGTCGACGCCCAGCTCGCGGCGCTCCTGATGGATGCGCTCCTCCGGAGTTTTCGCGCCGCGATGCACTTGGGAGGGATAGCCGGGATAGGCGTGCAGCAGCACGAGCTTGCCGATGTCGTGCAACAGGCTTGTCACCGTCAGGCGGTCGCGATGCTCGTAGCCGACCTCGGCCGCGATCCGATCTGCGGCGTGCTGCGTGGCCAGCGCGTGCAGCCGAAAGCGCTCCGGAGCGGCGTCCCACACGCTCGAACGCTCGAAGAAGTCAAACGTGCGCACCCTACCGGCGAGCGCGTGCACGGTCTGCGCGCTCAGCAGCTCCACGGCCGTCACGACCGTGTCAACCCGCCCGCGTCCCCCCTGCGCCTGGTTTGCGAGCCGCAGCACGGCGATGATCAGCGCGACATCGGACTCGACCGCGGTGACGATGTCAGCCGTCGCCACGTGATCCTTGGAGATGACGGCAAGCAGGCGATTGCGCGACTCCGCCAGGGCGGGAAACGCCTCGAGCGCCTCGAACGCCAGCGTCAGGCGGCGGCCGTGGCCCTCGTTCTGGTGGCGCTCCGCCGGCGCGGGCGCGGGCGCTGATTCGCCTGGGCGGCGTGCGAGCTCGGCGGAGCGGCTCGCCTCGGTTGTGCGCCGCTTTGGCTTGGAAGCTGTTGCCTGCATCGTTGCGATAGCTGCCTTCGGGTTGCCCGCCACCACGATCGGTGGCTGTCCGTCGGGGACCTATCGGCATCTGTCGCACAACGGTTGAGCGCCAATTTGCCTGCTTTCCGTCTCTCCCGCGAGTGAACCAGCGCTCAGACCCGCCGCCGCGGGGCGAGGCGGGCCGGCGCCGCGGCGACGGATCGGCGCCGCGAGGAGACGCGCGCTCGAGCGGACGCCGTGACGCCGCTCAGGCGCCCGGCGTACCCGCCAGCGCGCGATCGATGCGCCGCAACGCCTCTTCGCGACCGAGCAGCGCAACGCTCTCGAAGATGCCTGGGGAGACCGTGGTGCCGCAGATTGCCACCCGCAGGGGCTGATAGACCTCGCGCGGCTTGACCCGGAGCTGGGCGAGCACCCCTTCGAGCGCCTTGCCCACGCTTTCCTCGTCAAAGCTCTCCGCTGCCGCGAGCGCAGTGCGCGCGTCGCCCAGCATCGCTCGGCCCTCGGATCCCAGCCAGCGCTCTTGCGCCTTGGGATCGGCGACGGGCTCGTCGAGCAGCGGGCCCGTCAGCGGCCAGAAGTCTGCGAGCGTGTGGATCTTCTCCTGGCTGATCTCCACTGCGCGTCCGAGCCTTGCGTCCTTGCTGCCGGTCGCATGGCCGTTCTCGCGCAGGTAGTCCCCCACGCGTCGCGTAAGCTCTGCCGCGGGGAGGGCACGGATGTAGACGCCGTTCAGCCACTTCAGCTTGACCTCGTCGAACCGCGCCGGATTGTGGCTCACGCGCTCGAGCGTGAAGCGCTCGACGAGCTCCTGTGTAGATAGAATCGTCTCCTCGTCGCCTGCTCCCCAGCCGAGCAGGGCGAGGTAGTTGCGGACAGCCTCAGGCAGATAGCCCGCCTCGCGCAGCTCTCCTACCGAGGCCGCGCCGTGGCGCTTTGACAGCTTCTTGCCGTCCGGCCCGTGCAGCAGCGGCAGATGCGCATACACGGGCGGAGATTGGGCTTGGGCGGCGAGCCCGGCGGATTTCGCGGCGTCGAGCACGAGCAACTGCTTGGGCGTGTTCGACAGATGGTCCTCGCCACGTACCACGTGCGTGATATGCGCGTCCAAATCGTCGATCGCGACCGCGAAGTTGTAGAGCACCGATCCGTCCGCGCGCGCGATCACGGGGTCGTCGAGATGCGCGTTCTCAAAGCGCGTCTCGCCGCGGATCGCGTCGTGCACGACCGTGACGCCGTCGTCTGGCACGCGCAGGCGCACCGCCACTCCCTCAGCGCCGCTGTCGCTCTCCGCCTCGCCGCGATAGCCACGATCGGCCCCGTGACGCTGCTTGTAGGCCTTCACGTCCTCTGCCGTGGCGCCCGAGCGGTAGGCATGACCGCTCTGCAGCAGCGCCTGCAGCACCTCGCGGTGGCGCTCGGCGCGCGCTGACTGAAAGACGGGTCCTTCGTCCCAGTCGAGCTCGAGCCAGCGCAATGCGTCGAGGATCTGCTCCACATTCTCGGGCGTCGAGCGCTCGCGATCGGTGTCCTCGACGCGCAGCACCATCTTTCCTGCGCCGTGGCGGGCCAGCAGCCAGTTGAACAGCGCCGTGCGCGCTCCGCCGATGTGCAGCGCGCCCGTGGGCGAGGGCGCGAACCTGACCCTCATCGGCAAGCCCCGCTCGTCGCACGGACCGTCCTGGGAGCCGGATCTCGCGCCTCCACGGTGAGGACGCTGGACGCAGCGGCAGGCGTTGGCGAGGCGGCGGACATCATAAGATCGCCGCCATGCTAATCGGAGCGCACGTCTCGCCCGCGGGCGGGTTGCCCAAAGCGATCGAGCGGGGCTCAGAGATTGGCTGCCGCGCGATCCAGATCTTCAACCAGTCGCCACGCACGTGGAAACCCTCGACCTACCCCGAGCAGGACGTCGCGGCGTTCAAGCAGGCGATGGCCCACAGCCCGATCGAAGCGGTCGTGATCCATGCCGTATACCTGCTCAACTGTGCAAGCGACGATCCCGATATCCGCGCGAAATCCCTCGCCTCGTTGACTTACTCGCTGCGTGTCGGGCAGGAGATCGGCGCGAGCGGCGTCGTTCTGCACCCAGGCTCCGCCAAGACGGGGGATGTGCCGAGCGCGATCGCCCGCGCCGGGGAGACGATCCGCGAGGCACTCGCAGAGAGCGAAGAGTGCCCGCTTCACTTGGAGAACACCGCCGGGACCGGCGGCACCCTCGGCCGCTCGATCGATGAGCTCGCGGCGCTGCTCGAGGCCTCAGGCGGCGGCAAGCGCCTCGGGCTGTGCTTTGACTCCTGCCACCTGTTCGCCTCCGGCTATGATGTCCGCAACGTCGCGGCCATGGATGCACTGACGGCCGAGATCGAGGAGAAGGTCGGTCTCGAGCGCATCGGCTCGCTGCACCTCAACGACTCTCAGACCGCCCTCGGCTCAAACCGCGACCGCCACGCCAACGTCGGCGAGGGAGAGATCGGCCCGGACGGCTGCGCCGCGTTCCTGTCCGCTCCCGCGTTCGAGGACCTACCCTGCGTGCTCGAGACGCCCGGCATAAATCGCAGCGGCCCTACCGCCGAGGAGATCGCGCTAGCCGTAAAGCTGCGCGAGCAGGGCCTGAAAAAGCGCGCGAAGCCGAAAAAGGGCAAGTCAAAACCCACGTAAAGGACACAACGCGCCTGACGGTCGAGGGCCGAGCAGGGCAAGGACGCAGCCGGCGTGGCGTGCTACGCACGCGAGCCGGCGAGGACGCCGCCCTGCGAAGCGCCCACGGCCGTCAGGGCGCCTGACGGTCGTGGGCCGAGCAAGCCAAGGACGCAGCCGGCGTGGCGTGCCGGCCGAAACGGGGATGCTGGCCGAACGGGGGATGCGAGCCGGAGGCGAGTGTCTCCCCGCTTCGGTCGAAGGTGAGTGTCACCCGGCTTCGGCACGCGAGCCGGCGAGGACGCCGCCCTGCGAAGCGCCCACGACCGTCAGGGCGTGTTCCAGCTCCGCCAGCAGCGTTGGCGTATGCTGCACGCGGTAGCCCTCGCCGAGGCGCAGCCGGCGGGTGCCGTCGCTCGTGTCGACATCCAGCAGCACTTCGGCGGGCCCCGGGAAGTCCTCGATCGCCTGCTTGAGATCCTCCAGCGCGCCATCGGTCAGCGCCGAGGCGTGTACGCGCAGGCACACGGGCTGGGCGAGCATCGTGGCCGTCTTCGTGGCCGTCTCAGCCTGTGTTCGGGCCCGCTCGATCTCCTCTGCGGAGGGAGCGAAGGACTCCACCGTTTGCACCACCAGACACGTCTTGCCGGCTTCCTTGTGATCGACTCGTCCCTTCACGAGCACCACCTCGTCGACCGCGAGCGCCGCCTCGTGCTCGGTGAGCGCCTTGCCGAACACGAGCATCTCAACCGCCCCCTCGAGGTCGTCGAGCGTCGCGAACATCATGTGATCGCCGTTGCGGGTGCGGATGCGCTTGGCCTCGACGATGATGCCGCCGACCGTCACCCAGTCCTTGTCGCGGCGATCCGCGAGCGCGGCGAGCGGGCAGTCCACACGCACACGCAGCGCGTCGCGCAGCGGCTTCAGCGGATGAGCGGAGATGAACAGCCCGATCGCCTCCTTCTCGACGGCCAGCAGCTCCGCTTGCTCGAACTCGTCCGTGGGGATCGCGGGGTGAATCGGTCGCGCGAGCCCGGCTGCGAGCGTCGCGCGCGCGTCGAGGCCGATCGGGCCGGCGCCATGCCTCCCTTCGTCGGGGGTACCAGCCGGCGGCTCCAGGTCAAAGATCGAGCCCTGCCCGATGAGCGCGTCCTGCTGGATCTTTTGACCGGCTCCCTGCGCCTGCTCAAGGACGGAGAGCATGCCCTTGCGGCTCGCCCCGGTCGAGCCGAGCGCGCCGCACTTGATCAGCGCCTCGATCGCCTTCTTGTTGACCGTGCGGCTGTCCACGCGCTCACAGAAGTCCCATAGCGAGGTGAAAGAGCCGCCCTCTTCGCGGGCTTGCTTGATCGCCTCGACCGCCTGGTAGCCGACGCCCTTGACGGCGTCCAGCCCAAAGCGGATGTTGCAATCGACGACGGTGAACTCGTGATCTGAAAGGTTGACGTCCGGGGGCAGGATCTCGATGCCCATCTCCTCGCAGCGCGCGACGAAGAACGGGACCTTGTCCTTCGTCGACATCACCGAGGAGATCAACGCAGCCATGTACTCGGCCGTGTAGTTCGCCTTCAGCCATGCGGTGCGGTAGGCGATCAGGCCGTAGCACGCGGCATGGCTCTTGTTGAACGAGTAGTCGGCCGACTTTTCGTTCGTGTTCCACAAGAACTCGATCACCTCGAGCTTCGTGCCGGATGCGCGGCAGCCCTCGACGAACTCGGGCTTCAGCGCCGCCATCGCCTGGCGGTTCTTCTTGCCGATCGCCTTGCGCAGGTCGTCCGCCTTGGCTCCCGAGAAGCCCGCGAGCTCCTTGGAGATCTGCATCGCCTGCTCCTGATAGAGGATCACGCCGTTGGAGGACTCGAGGATGTGGCGCAGGCGCTCGTCGGGATAGGAGATCGACTGCGGGCTGTGCTTGCCCTTGGCGTACACCGGGATCTGGTCCAGCGCCCCGGGGCGGTATAGCGCGTTGAGCGCGACGAGGTCGTTGAACTCGTCGGGGCGCACCTTCTTGAGCGCCTCGCGCATGCCCTCCGACTCGAACTGGAACACCCCGATCGAGTCGCCCCGCGCGAGCATCTCATACGTTCGCACATCGTCGAGCGGGAGCGTGGTCATGTCGGGACGTTCGCCGCTGGAGCGCTCGATGATGTCGAGCGCGTCCTCGATCACGTCGAGGTTGCGCAACCCGAGGAAGTCCATCTTCAGGATGCCAATCTCCTCGATCGGCTTCATCGAAAACTGCGTGACCGTGCGAAACGCGCGCTCGCCGTTCTCGTCGGTCCCGGCGTCCGCCAGCTGCAACGGCACGATGTCGGTCAGCGGCCGATCGGCGATCACGACCGCGGCGGCATGGATCGAGGAGTTGCGCACGATCCCCTCGAGACCCTGTGCGACCTCGACGATCCTCTGCGCCGTCGGATCCTCGTCGCACGCCTTGCGCAGCGGCTGGCCGGCCTTCATGCAGTCCTCGAAGGAGGGCGAGCGGCCCATGACCGGGTCCGGGATCAGCTTCGCGAGGCGATCGCCGGCGCCATAGTCCAGGCCCAGCACGCGCGCCGCGTCGCGGGTGGCGGCGCGCGGGAACATCTTGCCGAAGGTGACGATCTGCGCGACCGACTCGCGCCCGTACTTCTCCGTCACGTACTTCATCACGCGCTCGCGTCCGCGCACCGAAAAGTCGATGTCGATGTCCGGCATCGAAACCCGCTCGGGGTTCAAAAAGCGCTCGAACAGCAGGTCGTAGCGCAGCGGATCAATGTCGGTGATCGCCAGGCAGTAGGCGACGATCGAGCCGGCCGCCGAGCCACGGCCCGGACCGACCGCGATCCCGTTCTCCTTGGCGAACTTGACGAAGTCCCAGACGATCAGGAAGTAGGCGTTAAAGCCCATCCGGTCGATCACGCCGAGCTCCATCTCCATCCGCTCGAGCGCCTGCGCGGGGGGCGGATCGCCGTAGCGCAGCACAAGGCCCTCCAGCACACGCGCGCGCAGGTACTCGCGCTCGCCGCTTCCATCGGGGGTCTGATAGCGCGGGATCAGCTGCTTGCCGAGCTCGAGCTCGACCGAGCAGCGCTCGGCGATCTCGAGTGTGTTCGCGATCGCATCGGGCCACTCGGCGAACGCGGCGGTCATCTCACCGTTGTCGCGCAGATAGAACTCGTTGGTGTCGAACGTCATCTTCGGCGCAGCGAGCGTGCTCTTCGTCTGCACGCACAACAGCGCCGTGTGATGGTCGTAATCCTCGCGGCGCAGGTAGTGCACGTCGCCCGTGCCCACCAGCCTGCCGCCGACCTCGCCGGCGACACGGACGATCCCCTCGTTGCACTTCTCCTGGGCGGCCAGCCCGTTCTTCTGCACCTCGAAGTAGACGTTCTCTGCCCCAAACACCCCCAGCAGGTCCTCGACGTGCGCGCGGGCGTCCGCGTGCCGATCCTCGAGCAGGCGTTGGCAGAAGCGAGAAGCCAGGCACCCCGTGAGCGCGATCACACCCTCCGAATGGCGCTCGATCTGGGCGAGGTCGACGGTCGGCTTGCCCCGGTTCAGGCCTTCCAGAAAGCCGGCTGAGGAGAGCTTGACGAGACTACGATAGCCCGCATCGTCGGCGGCGAGCAGCGTCAGGTGGTTGCGCTCGGTCTTGGCCTGTCCCGTGGCGGTGTGGTCGTCGACGAAGTAGATCTCACAGCCGATGATCGGCTTGACGCCGTGCTTGGAGCAGGCCTTGTAGAGCTCGACCGCGCCGTTCATCACACCGTGGTCGGTCAGCCCAAGCGCCGGCTGGCCGAAGGCTGCCGCGCGCGCCGCGAGCGCGTCGATCTTGCACGCGCCGTCGAGCAGCGAGTACTCCGAATGGACGTGCAGATGGGCGCAGGCGGAGGTCATCGGAGTTGCATGGTAGGCGTCACGGCGCGGTCGATCGGCGTTCGCGTCGCAGTTTGCGGGCTGCACGCAAGCGCGCGATCAAGGACATGCTGTGCTTGTGCGGCGGTCGCCGTCGAGGGGGCTCCAGGGGCGGCTCGTCCGCGCGGGCGCGCAGCCGCTGCACGGCCGCTGCCAACGCAGCGGCCATCTCCTCGCGGCGCTCAGCCTCCTCACCCGCGTGCATCTTAACCTCCGCGGCAGGCTCGCTCACCGCCGGGGCGAGCCTTGCCGGCGCAGACGGAGCGGCGCTCGGCCTCGGCGCGGTATCGATCAGCTGCATGACCACTCCCCTGAGCTCCGCCACGATCTCCCGCACCCGGTAGTGGCCGTCGCGCATCTTCGCGAGCAGGCGCTCGGCCCGCTCGCGCGCGGCACGCTCGGAGTCCAGGCCCCGGCGGATCTCGATCGCCCGGCGCTCGAGATCGGTGAGGCGCTCCTTGAGCTCGCGCTCGGCGCGGCGCCCCGTCGCCCGCTCGGCCGCCACCCCCTGCTCGGTCTCGGCCAGCTCCCGCTGCACGCTCTCCAGGCGCGTGGCCAGCTCACGCGCCTCGCGCTCGCTCGAGCTCAGGCGGCGGTTCAGTCGCTCGATCTCGGCGCGACTCTCGCGATCTGAGCCGCTGCGCCGGTCCTCGGCTTCGACACGCAGCTGCTGCTCGGCGTACTCACGCTGCTTGGCGCGGCGCAGCTCGTGCTCGCGCTCGGCGAGAGCGGCCTGCTCGGAGGCGAGCAGCGCGCCCACGCGCCGGCGCTCCTCTTCGGCCTCCTCCAAGCGCAGCTGCAGGCTCGCCACGTGGGTCTCGAGCGTCCGCACCGTGGCTTCGGCTGTTTCCGCCCGCCGTTGCAGCGATGCCTCGCCGGACTCGGCGGCGCGGCGGGCGCGGCGCTCAGCCAGTAGATCGCCCTCTGTTCGGCGGCCGCCCCCGTCAGCAGCGCCGCCGGGCTCTCCGCTTGAGATTTCTTGTCCCTCTGCCGTCACGATCACGCCACCGTACGTGGCGGACCGGACGTTCTGCGCTTAATGTCACACAGGGCCCGCAGCGCGTGGCGGACCGCCCGCCGGTCGATTTATCTCAGCCGAAGTTGCGACTCAACCGGAGTTGCGACGCGCGAGCAGCACTGCCGCAGCGACCGCCGAGGCGGCCGTGGCCGCGCCCGCGGACAGGACGCGGGCGGAGGGCAGGCGCCGGCGCAGGTACCACTTTCCACCGTGCCACACGGCGTAGCCGAGCACTCGATAGCCGCTGTCGCTCATCGCCACATGCTACCCATACCTCGCAGTTCGCAATCCCACTCTCGTGCTCGCGCTCGACACCTCGGCTCGGTCAGCCGTTGCGCAGCCGCCAGGCCATCCGCGACTGCAGCGACCACAGCTCGATGAACCCGGGCGAGGCGCTCTGCGAGAACAGCCCGCCGGACTGCGCGAACGAGGCCAGGCTCGCGTCGTAGACGGCGTTCGGAGAGGAGCGCGTGACGACGCGGGCGTGGCCCTTGTAGAGCTTGACGGCGATCCTTCCTGTCACCTGGGTGTTGACGGCGTCCATGTAGGCGTCGAGGTCCGAGCGCAGCGGCTCCCACCACAGCCCGGCATACACCAGATAGGCCCAGCGGCGGTCCAGCTCGCCCTTGAGCTGGTTCTGGTGGATTGTGCATACGAGCTTCTCGAGCTCCTGATGTGCCGCCAGCAGGATCGCCGCGGCGGGTACCTCATAGATGTCGCGCACCTTCAGCCCGACGATCCGATCCTCGATGTGGTCGACGATCCCGACGCCGTGGAGGGCGCCGATCGCGCCCGCGCGTTCAATCAGCTCGACCAGTCCCAAGCGCTCGCCGTTGAGCGCGACCGGGAGTCCTTGCTCGAACTCGACCTCCACGACCTCGGGCTCATCCGGCGCCCGTTCGGGAGGGGTGACGAGCTGGAAGACGTCCTCCTCGGGTGCATGGTCGAGATCCTCGATCCAGCGTCCCTCCGAGGAGCGACCCCAAAGGTTGTCGTCGATCGAGTAGGGAGCCTCCGACTTGGATCCCTGCTGAGACTTGATCGGGATTTCATGCTCTCGCGCGTAGGCGATCTCCTCCTCACGCCCCATCCGCCACGAGCGCACCGGCGCGATCACCTTCAGCTCGGGGGCGAGCGTCGCGACGGTCGCCTCGATCCGGACCTGGTCGTTGCCCTTGCCGGTACAACCGTGGGCGATCGTGTCACAGCCCGCGAGCCGCGCGTGCTCGACCGCGAGCTTTGCGATCAAGGGCCGCCCGAGCGCGGTGAACAGCGGGTAGCCGCCGCCGTAGAGCGCATTGGCCTTGATCGCGGGCGCAACGTACTCGCGGGCGAATTGCTCGCGGGCGTCGACCACGTGGCAGGCGAGCGCCCCGAGCCCCATCGCCTTGCCTTCGATCGCGCCGTAGTCCTCCCCGGGCTGGCCCAGGTTGACGGTCAGGCATACGACCTCCGCTTCGTAACGATCCTGAATCCACTTCAGCATCACGCTCGTATCGAGGCCGCCCGAGTAGAGCAGCAGCACACGCTGAACCTCGGCCGGATCGGCCTCGTAGGAGGCGGTGCGCGGGGGAAAGGCGTCGAGGGAGTCCATGGACATGACGGCGAACCCTATCCCTCGCCGCGGGCGTTCAGCGCCGAAGCCAGTCGTGCGATCGCCTCGTCGATCTCGGCGGAGCCGATCGTGAGCGGCGGCAGCAGCCGCACCGTGGTGGGACCCGTTGCGTTGACGATCAGGCGCTGCTCGAGCAGCGCGCGGCGTACGACCGCGGGGGCCGCAATGTCCAGCTCACAGGCGAGCATCAAACCCCGTCCGCGGACGGACACGACGTGGGGCAGCCCTTCGAGCTCGGCTTCGAGCCGCTCGCCGAGCTCGCGCACGTGTGCGAGCAGGGCGGGCTCGTCGGTCACCTTGAGCGCCGCCAGTGCTGCGGCTGCGACCACGGGGCCGCCCGCGAACGTGGAGCCGTGATCGCCCGGCTGCAGCACGTCGGCCAACCGCTCGCCGGTGATCAGCGCGCCGATCGGCAGGCCGCCGCCGAGCGCCTTTGCGACCGTGATCGCGTCGGGCCGCACGCCGGTCTGCTCATACGCCCACAGCGTGCCGGTGCGACCCATGCCGCACTGGACTTCGTCGAACACGAGCGCCGCTCCGCGCTCGTCGCAGGCTGCCCGCGCCGCCCGGAGCAGATCATCGGAGAGGACGTTCACCCCCGTCTCCCCCTGGATCGGCTCGAGCAGCACGGCGGCCGTGCGCTCGTCGACCGCCGCCGTGAGCGCGTCGGGGTCGGACGCGACAGCTCTGAACCCGGGCACGAGCGGCGCGAACGGCGCCTGCTTTGACTCCTGCGGCGTGGCCGACAGGGCACCGTAGGTACGCCCGTGAAACGCCCCCTGCACGACCACCACGTCGCCTTCGTGCTTGGCCTTGCGAACGAGCTTGATCGCCGCCTCGTTGGCCTCCGCACCGGAGTTGCAGAAGAACACCTTGCCGCCCAGACCCGTGCGCGACAGGCGCTCCGCCAGTCGCATCGCCGGCTCGGTGTAGAACAGGTTGCTCGCATGCATCAGCGTGCCGACCTGCTCGCGCACCGCCGCGACCACCCGCGGATGGCAGTGGCCGAGGTTCGCCACCGATATCCCGCACAGGAAGTCGAGGTACTCCTTGCCCTCCGCATCCCACAGCCGCGCCCCTTCGCCGCGCACGAACTCGACCGGAAAGCGCGCGTAGGAGGAAATCACGCTTGAGCGCTCGAGCTCCTGGAGCTCCGAGAGGCTCATGCGGAGGCTTCGATCTTGGTGCCGATGCCTGCGTCGGTGAACAGCTCGAGCAGCAGCGAGTGAGCGATCCGCCCGTCGAGGATGTGCGCGGCGCTCACGCCCTGCTGGATCGCATCGACGCAGGCCGCAAGCTTCGGGCGCATCCCCCCCGCAAGCTGTTCCAGCCGCTCCTGGACGTGCTCGGCGGTGGCCTGCCCGATCAGGCTCTGGGGGTCGGTGGGGTCCGCGAGCCAGCCGGGCACGTCGGTGAGGAAGATCACCTTGTAGGCGCCCAGCGCGCCCGCGACAGCGCCCGCGGCCTCGTCGGCGTTGACGTTATAGGAGTGCCCGTCGCGGTCGGCGCCGACGGAGGCGATGACCGGGATGTAGTCGCTTGCGATGTGCTCGATCACGTCGACGTTCACGCGCTCGATGCGCCCCACGAAGCCGATGTCCTCGCCGTCCGGCGCGGTGCGCCGCGCGACGCGGAACAGCGAGCCGTCGTCACCGCACAGCCCGACCGCGGGCTGGCCGTGGCGGTTCAGGCGCAGGACTATCTCCTTGTTGACCTTGCCCACCAGCACCATCTTCGCCACCTCGACCGTGCTCTCGTCAGAGACGCGCAGGCCGCCGACGAACTCGACCGGCAGGCCGAGGCGCTCCATGTAGGCGGTGATCTCAGGCCCTCCGCCGTGCACGACGATCGGGTTCAGCCCCACGTACTTGAGCAGCACGACGTCGCGCGCGAACTCCTCGCGCAGCGCGGGGTCCTCCATCGCGGCGCCGCCGTACTTGATGACGACGGTCTTCGAGTGAAACTCCCTGATGTAGGGGAGCGCCTCGAGCAGTGTGCCTACGTCACGTATGACGATCACCTCCTAGTTCACTGCGCCGACATGGATACGCAGGACAAGCTGGGCAAGGACGCAAGGAGCGTGGCGACCGATCGGAGATCAACGGGATCTCCGATCGTCCAGCACGCGTGCTGTCCGATTAGTCGATCGCATCTGATCGACAACCGGTAAGGACGCCGATCCAGCGCAGCCATGCGTGTTCATGTTGAATAATCGGCATTGATCGTGACGTACTCGTGCGAGAGGTCGGAGAAGAAGACCTCGGTCTCGGCGCCCTCGCCCGGGAGGTCGATCTCGTATTCGACCTCGTTTGCCTGCAGCGCGCGCGCCAGCGCCTGCTCGTCGTAGGGGATCGCCGCGCCCGCCACGCACACCTGGATGCCCTCGAGTGAGATGTCCACTGCGAGCGGCGCCGTGCCGATCAGCGCGCCGCCGACCGCTTGGGGAATACGACCCCAGTTGGGGTCGCCGCTGTGCAGCGCCGCCTTCACCAGCGGCGAGTTGGCGACCCCCCGCGCCGCCGCCTCGGCGCTCGCCAGGTGCCCGCCGCGCACGACCACGCGCGCGATCCGGGCGGCGCCCTCGCCGTCGGCGACCATCATGATCGCGAGCTGGCGCAGCAGGGCGTCGAGCGCCTCCCCGAAGCGCAGCTCGTCCTCGCTCTGCGGCGCGATCGCGACCCCACTCGCGCCGGAGCACATCAGGATCGCAGTGTCGTTCGTGGACAGCTGCCCGTCCACCGAGCAGCGGTCGAACGAGCGCTTTACACAGACGCCGAGCAGCAGGTCGGCCGTCTCGGGCTGGAGCGCTGCATCGGTCTCGACGAAGCACAGCATCGTGGCGAAGTTCGGCGAGATCATCCCGGCGCCCTTGCACTGGGCGCTCAGCCGCACCGTGCCCCCGGGCAGCTCGACCTCGAGCGCCGCGCGCTTCTCGGAGGCGTCTGTGGTCTGGATCGCCTGCTGGAACTGCCCTTCGCCAGTCGCGCTCAGCTGCGCGCGGGCGTCGAGGATGCCTTTCAGCATCTTCTCCACCGGAAGGTGGTGACTGATCCCGCCGGTCGATGCGAGCGCGACCTCCTCCTCCTTGACTCCGACCGCGATCGCCGCGGCCCCCTGGGTCTTGGCGGCGTCGTCGAGGCCGCGGCCCCCGGTCGCGGCGTTCGCGCAGCCCGAGTTGGCGAGCACGGCGCGCAGCGCGTGCAGATCGCAGCGCTCCCGGCTGACGAGCACCGGCGCGGCGGGCGTACCGGTGGCGGTGAAGCGCGCGGCGCTCACCGGCCGCTCCGCGTCACAGACGAGCAGCCCGAGGTCGGTATTGCCCGAAGTCTTGATCCCGCAGGCGACACCGGCCGCCCGAAAGCCGGCCGGCAGCCCGGCGCCCGGGCCGAGGTCGCGCACGTGCGCGGGCGCGGGCACCCAGCGCGAATGGAAGAACGGCCGCGGCGGGCCAGCGGCCTTCCGATCGCCGAAGTCTTTGCCCGCGCTCATGCGATTCCTTGCGTCTCGGGTAAGCCGAACATCACGTTCAAGTTCTGGATTGCCTGCGAGGAGGTGCCCTTCCACAGGTTGTCGATCGCGGACAGCACGACCAGCTTGCCGGTATGCGGGTCGGCGGCGGCGAAGATTCGGCAGAAGTTGGTGTCGCGCACCGCCCGCGTCCCGCTCGGCGCTTGGGCGACCTCGACGAACGGCTCGTTCGCATAGGCAGAGGTGAAAAGCTCGTCGAGCTCCTCGCCGGACACCGCGCGAGTCGGCGTCACGTAGCAGCTGGCCAGCTCGCCTTGGTCGAGTGGCACCAGGTGCGCTTGGAACTGGACCTTCAAATCGCTCGGCACCGGCGCATCCGATCCGGCAGCGCTCGCCGAACCGATCAGCAGGCCGAGCTGCTCCTCGATCTCGGGGGTGTGCCGGTGGGAGGCGACCTTGTAGGGAAGGATGTTCTCGCCAGCCATCGACAGATGGGTGGTCTCGTCAAACGCTCGCCCCGCGCCGGAGATCCCCTGCTTGGCGTCGATCACGACGTCGGCGAGCAACCCTGCGCGGGCGAGCGGCGCGAGCGCGAGCACCGATGCCGTCGGGTAGCAGCCGGGGTTGGCGAGGATGTTCGCGCCGGCGATCTGCTCGCGGTGAAGCTCGGTCAGCCCGTACACCGCCTCGTCCAGCAGGTCGGGGCGCGGGTGCTCGCCGTACCACTGCTCGTATGTGGCCAGATCGCCGAGCCGGAAGTCGGCGCTCAGGTCGACGACGCGCGCGCCGTGCTCGCGCAGCGCGCCCACCGTGGGCGCCGCGGCCCTGTGCGGGTAGGCGACGATCGCCGCGTCGATCCGCTCCAGCCGATCGACGTCGAGGGACTCGATCTCGAGTGGGACGCGGTAGCGCGGATAGAGGTCGTCCAACCGTCTGCCCACCTCCGAGCGGCCGGTGGCGGCCACCAGCTCGAAACCGGGGTGGCGCCACAGCAGGTGGGCCGCCAGCGCGCCCGCGAAGCCCGTCGCCCCGGCCACGATCGCCCGTGGCGCGCCCGGCGCAAAATGCTGTCCAGCAGAGAAGACGTCAGCCACGCAGCTCACCTCCCAACTCGGCCAGCGCCGCGACGATCCGCTCGCGCACGGGCGCGATGTCGTCGTCTGTGAGCGTCTTCTCCGTGGCCCGGAACGACAGCGCCAGCGCCAGCGAGCGCCTGTCTGCGCCGACCTGCTCGCCGGTGTAGACGTCGAACACGCTCGCGTCCTTGAGCATCTTTCCGCTTGCGTCGCGCACGCGCGCGAGCACCTCCTCGGCAGAGACTGTCTCGGGGAGCGTCACCGCGAGGTCGCGGCGCAGCGACGGGACCGCGGCGAAGTCCTGAAAGGCGATCACCGGCGGCGAGGCCGCCGCGACCTTGCCGAGATCGACCGCGAACGCGGCGGTGCGGCCGCCTGCCTGCGCCCCGGAGGGTGTCCCCGAATGGGGGAGATCCCACGCGGATGCGACCAGCGGATGGACCTCGCCGAGGAACCCGAGCGTCTCCGTGCCCGCAAGCACGGCGGCGGAGCGGCCGGGATGCAGAAACGGCCAGCTTCGCGCCTGCACCGACCAGTCGACGTGGAGCTTGTCGAGCAGCGCGCCGAGCAGCGCCTTGGCGGCGAAGAAGTCCGCCTCACCGCGCTCCCCGCGCCAGGAGCGGCCCGCGAGCGAACCGCTCAGGAGGGCTCCGAGCTCGTGGTGCTCGTCCGCCAGGCGACCGTCCGGCGAGGCCCGATACACGGTCCCCGACTCGAAGATTGCCACGTCGGGGCCATTGCGGGCGACGTTGTGGCGTGCGGCGTCGAGCAGCGAGCCGAGCAGCGTCGGGCGCATCGTCGACTGCGCCTCCGACAGCGGGTTCTCGATCGTAACGACGCGCCGCAGCGGGTGATCGTCCGGCAGGCGCAGCCGGTCGAGCAACCCCGGGTCGGTGAAGCTCCAACCGACGACCTCGTGCAATCCCCGCCCGACGAGCGCGTCCTCGGCGGCGCGGCGGACCCGCTGTGCGTGGGTGAGCTGGCCCGCGGCGCCGCGGCGGGCAGGCAGGGTCGCGGGCAGGCGGTCGAGGCCGTCGATCCGCGCGACCTCCTCGATCAGGTCGACCTCGCGCGTGACGTCGTCGCGGCGCAGCGCGGGCACCGTCACGTCCAGGCCGCTCCGCTTTGGCTCCGCGGCGTCGGCGACCTCTGCCGTGCCGAAGTCCAACGCCTCGAGGATCTCCGCCTGTCGCGCGAGCGCGATGCGCCGGCCGAGGATCGCCTCGACCTTCGCCTCGCGCAACCTGATCTGCCGCAGCGGGGCGGCCGTCCAGCCCTCGTCGATCGTGCCCGGTGCGAGGCTTGCGCCGCACAGCTCGATCAGCAGCCGGCTGGCCACCGTCTGGGCGTGCATGCACTGCTCCGGTTGCAACCCCTTCTCGAAGCGCATCGAGGCCTCGCTGCGCAGCCCCAGCCGCCAGGAGCTGCGATGGATGTTCGGGCCGCTCCAGGTCGCGACCTCGAGCAGCACGCGCGTCGTGTCGGGCTGCACCTCCGAGCGCGCGCCGCCCATCAGCCCCGCGATCGAGGTGGGACCTTCCTCGTCGTCGATCACGACCGTCTCCGAGTCGAGCTCGCGCGTCTGCCCGTCGAGCGTCTGCACTCGCTCGCCGTCGTTTGCGCGCCGCACCGTCAGGCGACCCAGCCCTCCGGGCTGACCCGGCCCCTTCGGGCCTGTGTGCCCGCCCCCCGCCACGCGGTCGAGGTCGAAGGCGTGCAGCGGCTGCCCGGTCAGCAGCATCGCGTAGTTGGTGATGTCGACGACGTTGTTGATCGGGCGCATGCCGGCGGCCATCAGCCGCGCCTTCAGCCACAGCGGCGACGACGCGATTCTCACGTCGGAGAACACGCGCGCGGTGAAGCGCCGACACAGCTCGGGGCACTGCACCAGCACCTCGGCGCCGGCCACGGGCCCCGCCGACCCGGGATCCTCGCTCCACGGGGCCGGTGTGAGCGGCGCGCCCGTGGCCGCGTGCAGCTCGCGCGCGACGCCGTACACGCCGAGGCAGTCGGGCCGGTTGGGCGTGACCTCGAGCTCGAGCACCTCGATCGCGATTGGCAGCACGTCCTGCAGCGGCGTGCCGGGCGCGGGCTCGCCGCCTGAGAGTCCTGCCGTCTCGTCGAGCACGAGGATCCCCTCCCCTCCCGGCCCGATGTGAAGCTCCTGCTCGGCGAGGATCATCCCCGCGGAAGCCACCCCGCGCAACTTCGCCTGCTTCAGCTTCGTCCCGTCGGGCATCGTCGCGCCCGGCAGTGCCACCGCGACGGTCTGCCCGGCGGCGACGTTCGGCGCACCGCAGACGATCGTCGCCGGGCCGCCGGGGTCTGAGCCGTTCGCGGTCCCGACGTCGACTTTGCACACCTTCAGCCGATCGGCGTCGGGATGTTGCACTGCCTCCAGCACCCGTCCCACCACGAAGCCCGCGGCCGCGGGCACCCCATGGCGATGAATCGCCTCGACCTTCGTGCCGGTCATCGTCAGCCGCTCCTCGATCTGCTGCACGTCCAGATCGGGATCGCAGTACTCGCGCAGCCATGGCAGCGGCACCCTCATCGGAACTGCTCCAAGAACCTAAGATCGTTTTCGTAGTACAGCCGCAGATCGGGGATGCCGTGCTTGAGCATCGCGATCCGCTCGACCCCGAGGCCCCAGGCGAAGCCCTGCACCTTCTCGGGGTCATACCCCGGCGCGTTCGCCTCGGTGGTGGGCACGTAGGAGTAGACGTTCGGGTCGACCTCGCCGGCGCCCAGCACCTCGAGCCAGCCCTCGCCCTTGCACAGGTAGCAGCGCGAGCCGTCCTTCAGATGGCCCTTGCCGTCGCAGTTAAAGCACGACACGTCGACCTCGACGCTCGGCTCGGTGAACGGGAAGAAGTGCGGGCGCAGCCGCACCTCTCGCGTGTCGCCGAAGACCGCACGCGCGAACATCAGCAGCGTGCCCTTCAGGTCGGCGAGCGTGATGTCCTCGTCGACAGCGAGCCCCTCGATCTGGTGAAACTGTGGCGTGTGCGTGGCATCGGAGTCGGGCCGGTAGACACGGCCGGGGATCACGACGTACAGCGGCGGCGGGTGCGCCTCCATCGCGCGCACCTGCATCGGCGAGGTGTGGGTGCGCAGGACCTCCTCGGCGGAGACGTAAAAAGTGTCTGTCCGCGCGCGCGCGGGGTGGGTCGAGCTGTGGTTGAGCGCGTCGAAGTTGTAGTGCACGCTCTCGACCTCTGGCCCCTCCATCACGGTGAAACCCAGCCCCAGGAAGATGTCTTCGAGCTCGCGTCTGGTCGAGCTCAGCACGTGCAGGGAGCCGATCGGCTGCGGCGGCGCGCCCGGCAGCGTCACGTCGACCGCGTCCGCCTCAATGCGACCCTCGAGCTCATGGGCGCTCAGCACGCCGGCGCGCGCCTCGAGCTGCGACTCGAGCGCCTGGCGGGCATCATTGGCCCCCTTGCCCACCACTCCTCGCTGGGCGGGCTCGAGGTCGGCGACGGAGCGCAGCATCTGCGGCAGCTCCGCCTTGCGGCCGAGGTAGCGCACGCGTAGCTCCTCGAGCGCGGCGCTCGTGTCCGCCGCGGCGATCTCGGCGCTCGCCTGGGTCCGCAGCTGCTCGATCCGTTCGATCATGACGCCCGGACCCTAGATGACGAGGGGGCGTCGCTCACACCACGCGTCATACGCGTCATCTCATAGAGCGCGACGGTCGCCGCCATCGCCGCGTTCAGCGACTCCGAGGCGATCGGTATGCGCGCACTTCGCGCGCACGCGAGCACAACCTCCGCGGGCAGTCCTTCACGCTCGGCGCCGACCAGCAGCGTGACTCCCTCGGCGGGCGCCCTGTCTTCAAACCCGCGCAGCGGCTCGCGCGCGTCGGCCACGAGCGCGATGCGCTCGCCCGGCAGCTCCTCGACGGCCTCGACGCGCGCGAGCGCGACGGCGAAGATCGCGCCCATGCTCGCGCGCACCGCCTTGGGCGAATGGGGATCGGCGCAGCCTGGTCCGAGCGCGACACAGGAGGCGCCGAACGCATGCGCGGAGCGCAGCACCGTGCCGACGTTCCCCGGGTCTGCAACACCGTGCAGGTACACGCACAGCGGTCCTTCGGGCGCCCGTGTCCACCGCTGCTCGTATACCCCGATCGCGCGCGTGGACGAGCCGAGCGTCGAGACGCCCGCGAGCGCGGAGCGCTCGACATCAAAAAAATCATCTCCCCCCAGCGGCGAGCCCGCCAGCCGGTAGCCCTCGAGCAGCGGCCGTCCCGCCCGCTCGGCGGCCACGATCAGGTCCTCGCCCTCGGCCAGGAACCGTCCGCTGCGCGCGCGCTCGCGCTTGGTCTGCAGCCGGCGCAGCCCCTTCAGACGGGGGTTGTGGGGAGATTCGATCGACGTCATAACTGTTCTCTGGATGTTCCTCGTTGCTTGGGACGTTTTTTCACTGTCACGGGTACAAAAAAGGCGCCGTCCTTTGCAGGAGCGACGCCCGGGAGGTCTGCGATGGGACGGCGCTTACGCAGCCGACGCCTCGCGGGCGGAGTCGGAGGAGGTGACCGACGGGGCAGCTTCAGCGGCCTCGCGGGCGACCTCGGCGAAACGTCGGAACGTGTCGGCGTCGCGCACGGCGATGTCGGCAAGCACCTTGCGGTCGAGCTCGACGCCGGCCAGCTTCAGGCCGTGCATCAGCTGCGAGTAGCTCATCCCGTTGATCCTTGCAGCGGCATTGATGCGCGTGATCCACAGCCTGCGAAAGTCGCGCTTGCGGTTGCGCCGATCGCGATAGGCGTAGGCGTCGGCCTTCAGCAAGGCCTCCTTGGCGCGCTTGTAGTTCGAGTGCGCCTCGCCGCGAAAGCCCTTCGTCAACTCGAGCGTCGCGCGGCGCTTCTTGCGCGCGTGCACAGAGCGCTTGACACGCGTCATTTGCCGACTCCCAGCATCCGCTTGATCCGCGGCGCGTCGTGCTCGTGCACGATCTTCGGCCCGCCGAGCGCGCGCTTCTTTTTCGGCGACTTCTTCTCGAGGATGTGGCTCGTGAAGGGATGGCGGCCGCGCACCTTGCCGGTGCCGGTAACTTTGAAGCGCTTCTTCGCGCCGGAATGTGTCTTCATCTTGGGCATGCGAGCCGCTGATTATGACACGGCGCTGTCGGCGGAGGCGTCCGCGCCCTCCGCGGGCGCGACTTCGGCCTCCGTGACGGAGGCATCAACCCCCTCCGCGGGCGAGGTCTCGGCCTCGGCGGGCGAGGCGTCAACGGCCTCCGCGGGCGCCGTCTCGGCCGCCGCGGCAGTCCCGTTCGCGGACGGTGTCTCGGCCTCGGTGGAGGCCGCGCCGTCGTGCGCGGGCGACTCGGTGATCGCGCTCGAGGCGACGTCGCCGACGTGGGCGCCGGTGTGGTGGCTCTCCTCGTGCGTAGGCTCGCCGTCGACCTTGCCGCTCAGCACCGCTTTGGAGGGCGCCATCATCATCGTCATGTTGCGCCCTTCCTGCATCGGACGCTGCTCGACGACGCCGAGCTCTGAGAGCTCTTCGGCGAGACGGTCGAGGATCGCGGTGCCGCGCTCGGGATGGGTTACCTCGCGCCCGCGGAACATGATCGTGACCTTGACCTTGTCCTTGTGGCGCAAAAACCGCTCGACGTGGTGCTTCTTCGTGTCGTAGTCGTGCTGGGCGATCTTCGGACGGAACTTGATCTCGCGGACGGTGATCTGCTGCTGGTGCTTCTTGGCCTGCTTGATCTTCTGGGCCTGCTCGTACTTGTACTTGGAGTAGTCGAGCACGCGGCACACCGGCGGGCGCGCCTCGGGGGCGACCTCGACGAGATCGAGGTCGCGCTCCTGGGCGAAGACCAGGGCGTCGGGCGTCTTCAATACGCCGATCTGGTTGCCCTCGTCGTCGATCAACCGGACCTCGGGAACGCGGATGCGCTCGTTGATCCTGGTCGTGTCCCGCTCAGGCGGGCGCCGGTCGAACCTGCGGGGAACCGGCACTAGCTTGTCAAGCCACGCGTCAAGTGAATGCTATGCGTGGCGCTCTGAGGATTTGCGGGGCTGCTTCAAGGTCGCCGAGTATATCTGCTCGCGCAACTGTTCGGCAAAATCGGCCGTCGGGGCGGGGCCGCCGTCGCCGCCGCGGTGCTCGCGCACGGACACGGCGCCGTCCTGCTGCTCACGCTCGCCGACGATGAGCATGTAAGGGATTTTGCGCAGCTCGGCCTCGCGGATCTTGCGGGCGACCGACTCGCCGCGCTCATCGAGCTCGACGCGGATGCCATCCTCCCGCAGGCTGTCTCTGACCGAGGCGCCGTAGACGTTGAAGCGGTCTGAGACCGGCAGCACGATCGCCTGCAGCGGGGCCAGCCACAAAGGCAGCTCGCCGGCGTAGTGCTCGAGCATGATCCCGATGAAGCGCTCATAGGAGCCGAACAGCGCGCGGTGGATCATCACGGGACGGTGCTCCTGATTGTCGGCGCCCGTGTAGGTCAGCTCGAAGCGCTCAGGCATCGAGTAGTCGATCTGCACGGTGCCCAACTGCCAGGAGCGCCCGAGCGAGTCGGTCATGTGCATGTCGATCTTCGGGCCGTAGAACGCGCCGTCGCCGGGGTTCAGCTCGTACTGAAGGCCCTCGGCCGCGAGCGCCTTCGCCAGTTCGCCCTCGCCGAGGTCCCAGATCTCCTCGCTGCCGCTGCGCACATCCGGCCGTGTCGAGAGCTCGAGGCTGACGTCGAAGTCGAACAGCGCGTAGGTGGCGAACGCCATCTCCAGGCAGCCTTTGAGCTCCTGCTGGACCTGCTCGGGGGTGCAGAAGATGTGGGCGTCGTCCTGGGCGAAGTGGCGCACGCGCAGCAGCCCGTGCAGCACGCCGGAGGCCTCGTTGCGGTGCAGCAGGCCGGGCTCTGAGTAGCGGACCGGCAGGTCGCGGTAGGAGTGGCGGCGGGTGGCGAACAGGTGTGCGTGACCGGGGCAGTTCATCGGCTTGACCGCCATCTGGCGCTCCTCGACCTCGACGACGAACATGTTCTCGCGGTACTTGCCCCAGTGCCCCGACGTCTTCCACAGCTCGGAGTCGAAGATCTGCGGGGTCTTGACCTCGGTGTAGCCGCGCTCTGAGCCCATCTCGCGCGAGACGGCCACGAGCTTGTTCCAGACGGTCGTGCCCGCCGGCAGCCAGAAGGCGGCACCGGGTGAGACCTCAGAGAACGTGAACAGGTCGAGCTCGCGCCCGAGCTTGCGGTGGTCGCGCGCCTTGGCCTGCTCGAGTCGCTCGAGGTGCTCGGCGAGGGCCGCTTTGTCGAAGAACGCGGTGCCGTAGATCCGCGTGAGCATCGTGCGGGTCGAATCCCCGCGCCAGTAGGCGCCCGCGACCGACTGCAGCTTGAACGCGCCGATCGCCTTCGTGCTCGGCGCGTGCGGGCCGCGACAGAGGTCGGTGAACGGGCCGTTCGTGTACAGCGAGACCGTCTCCAACCCCCCTGGCGTGCTCGCGCGTGCCGCTTGCACGAGGTCGTCGATCAGCTCGACCTTGTAGTCCTGCCCCTCCCCCACGAACCGCTCCCGCGCTTCGGCCGGGGAGACGTCCTGTCGTTCGAACGCCTCGGCGGTCTTGACGTGCGCGCGCATGCGCTCTTCGATCTGCGGGAAGTCCTCCTCGGAGATGGAGACCCCGGCGGGGAACTCGAAGTCGTAGTAGAAGCCGTCTGCGATCGGTGGCCCGATCGAGATCTTCACGCCCTCATACAGCTCCATCACCGCGGCGGCGAGCACGTGCGCGGCGTCGTGGCGAATCAGCTCGAGGGCCCGAGGCCCGCTTTTTTGGGTGAGGATCGCGATCTGATCGCCGTCGGCGAGTGGGCGCGAAAGGTCGCGCAGCTGTGATCCCGCGGCGCCGTCGACTCGGCCCACTTCGATCGCGAGCGCGGCGCGCGCAAGGCCCGGGCCGATCGCCGCGGCGGCGTCGAGGCCTGTGGCGCCGTCCTCGAGCTCGAGGGCATTACCGTCGGGGAGTGTCACGGTGAGTCCCATCTGAGCGTTGCAGGCTACCCGCCGCCACTCCCGCGCGACGGGGACGGCCCCGCGGGGCGGCTACTTAGGAGCGCGACCTCTGCGGAGCGGCCCGTTGCGGGGGGGCTTCGAATCAGCCGGTAGGAGGCTCCAGACCGCCGGTGCGGCCGGAGAGCGAGCTCAGGCGATCCGCCAGAGCGCGTCGTCGCCGAGCGGCGTGCGGCGCACGCTGCCGCCGCCGAGCAGCGCCACGAGCGCGCTCTCGGCGGCGGAGCGATCGGGCTGCTCGTTGTTGTGCGCCATGATCGCCGCGACCTCCTGCGTGACGAGGCCGCCGGGGAAGCGGCGGAGCGCCGCGAGCGGGTCCTCGGGCGGCTGCTCGCGCGCGAGCGTGGGATCGAGGTTCGCGATCAGCACGTCGTAGGCCTCGACCTTCTGAAAGCCTCCCGCCTCGAGGCGCAGGCCGGCGCCGTTCTGAAAGACGAGCGACGGAGCCGAATAGCGCACCGGCCCGTCGGTCTGGCGCGCCTTGCCTTGGAAGTGCGTCGGGCCGCCCTCGGCCTGGCGCGTCTCCTGCTTGTCCGCCTCGTAGGCGGCGATCGTGCGCTCCTCCTCGAGCGCCGCCACGACCGCCGCGACGTCCAGCCCCTCGACACGCTGCAGCGCGCGTGCGATGTCGCCGTCCTCGTCGAGCACAAGCGTCGTCGTAAACCAGCCGAGTTGCAGCGCGCGCAGCACGTCGTGCTCGCGCCCGGGGTCGAGCAGGCGCGTGGCGACGATCGCCCGGCAGGCGCGCGCGGTCGCGGGGATGCGGGCGCGGGGCTCGGCCAGGAACGGCATGCCAAAGCGGCGAAAGCGCAGGTTGCCGACGGCCATGCGGATCGGCGAGTAGCCGCGCTCGACATACTTCTGCCCGTCCTCTGCCAGCCCGATCGTGACCAGGCGCCAGTCGAGCTGCGCGCCGTAGCGCCAGCGCAGCACCGCCAGCGCCGGGCTCGCCGAGTAGGCCCAGGGACAGCCGGGGTCGGTGAAGTGGGTCACCTGAATGCTCGCCACAGCGGCAATCCTAGAAGCCTCCGGCCATCCTCACCGAGCATCCGGACCCGGCCGAGCCTCCATCCGGTCTCGAAGCAGTCAGCGCCGGGGCCAGAGGCCACCGGCGCCGACCTGTCCTCGCCGTCTGTGGGGATGGCGAGACAGCAGCAGACTACCAGCAGTTGGGTGACTGGATTTGCCTGCTGGCAGCCTGCGATGTTTCTAACTATGTCGGCGCCCGGCCATGCGGACCCAGCCCTGGCGGCCGTATTGCGTCATTTGCGCTCTGAGCGCGGGGACACGCAAGAGGATCTGGCGCACCGCGCCGGTCTCACCGTGGCCGCGCTTGCACGCATCGAGCGCGGCCAGGCGAACCCCACGTGGACCAACGTGAGGCGGATCGCGCTCGCGCTCGACATCAGCCTCGGAGCGCTCGGCGAGGCCGTGGAACGAACGCAGCTGCGGGCGCCGGCCGCTTCGAGAAGGCTTGACGACAGGATCTGACGGCCGTCGTGCAAGATGGCCATCAGATCCCAGCTATTCGTCCAACTCGGGAGGCGATTCAGAGAGACATCGGCGTGCGAGCTCGATCACGGCCGGGAAGCGCGTACGCCCTTCGGAATCGGATCGGATCGCCATGTCAAATAGCGCAACCCCTCTGCCCGCCCCCGAGCCAACCGACCCTGCGCACAGCGCAAACGGGGATGTGGCGAATAGCCCGAGCCCGCAGCAGCCGGGCGTGAGCCCGCAGCCGTCCGCTGCCCTGGCTGAGAACCCCACCGGCGGCACGCCTCGATCTGCGAGGACCTCTCCCGGCCTCTCCCAGGCCGCGCCCAAGCGTGTAAAGTGCGCCTCGCGCGGTCGCACTGGAGTGTGGGCGGCGGCCGCCCTGCTGTGCGTCGCCGCGGGCACGGCTGGCTCGGTGCTGGGAGCGCGCGCGGTGGCTAGCAGCGACGCGGGCAAGGCGCGCCAGGCGTCCAGCCAGACCGCGGCGGGAATCGCCGCGAGCTTGAAGGCGTCGGTGCAGCGCGAGGAAGACCTCACGGTCAGCGCGAGCACCTTTTACGCCGGCAGCCCTAAAGCCTCACCCGCAGAATTCGCCAAGTGGGCGAAATGGGCACGGATGCTGCGCCACTATCCCGAGCTCGACGCGCTCGGTCTCGTGACCCAAGTGCGCGCGCCGCAGATGGCGGCGTTCGCCGCAAAAGCGACCGGCGTCGCGGTGAAACCGGCGACGGCGGGATCGACCAAGGCCGGCAGCGGCGCTCTGCGGATCGTTCCGGCGGGCACGCGTCCCTACTACTGTCTCGTCGGCGCACAGCTCGCGCGCAGCCGCGCCGACTCCCCGCCGACGGGCCTCGACTACTGCGCGCTGACACCTTCGCTGGTCTCCTCGCGAGACACGGCGCGCAGCGTCGAGCAGCCCGCGACGATCACCACGCCCGTGTCGGGCAGGCGTGTGCAGGTGGTGCGAGTGCAGACGCCCGTCTATCGGGGAGGTCAGCCGCCGACCACCATCGCAGGCCGCAGAGCGGCGTTCGTCGGGTGGTTGAGCGAGCTGATCTTTCCCGGCGCGCTCGCGCGCACGGCCCTGCACGCCTATCCGCAGAACGGGGTGAGCCTGCGCTACCGGGCGGGCTTCGCAACCTTGACAGCGACCGGCGGGCGCCCGCAGGCGGGGGCGCAGAGCGCGAGCGTCGCCCTGCCCAACGGCTGGACGGCGACGATCTTCGGAGCGCGCGCCGACTCGAGCGTGTCGGCGGACGGCAACGCGCTGATGATGTTGCTCGGCGGGATCCTGCTGAGTGCGATGCTCGGCGTGCTTGTGTTCCTGCTCGGCGGCGCACGCCGGCGGGCGGAGCCGCCGGCGGCTGAGAGCGAGCTGTCAAACGAGCAGCTCTACGACTCCCTGACCGGGCTGCCCAACCGCGCTCTCGCCCTCGACCTCGCCGAGCGCCTGGTCGCGCGGACGCGCCGCCAGCCGGGAATGCTGGCGGGCGCCCTGGTGATCGACATCGACTGGTTCAAAGACGTCAACGACAAGCTCGGGCGGGCGTGCGGCGATCAGCTGTTGAAGATCGTCGCCCAACGCGTAGAGGAAGTCGTGCGCGCCGGCGACACGGTCGGACGGCTCGACGGAGACGAGTTCGTTGTGCTCGTCGAGGCGGCGGCGCACGGCGCGCGGCTCGACGCGCTCGCGCGGCGCGTGATCGAAGCGCTGCACAAGCCGATCGACCTGGACGACTTCGGCCCGAGCTTCCTCCTGACCGCGAGCATCGGCCTCGCTTTCGGACAGTACGCCCACCCCGAGGACCTGCTGCGCGACGCGCAACTGGCCCTGCACGCCGGCAAGGCGGCGGGCAAGGACCGCTATACGCTCTTCAACGCGAACATGCGCTCGGTCATCGAGGGTCAGGGTGCGCTCGAAGCGGAACTGAACGCCGCGCTGCTGGACGATCAGCTCTTCCAGCTCTACCAGCCGATCTACGATCTGGGCACGCGGCAGGTCGTCGGTCTCGAGGCCCTGATCCGCTGGCGCCACCCCGCGCGGGGCGTCCTTGAGGCCGCCGAGTTCGTTCCGCTGGCCGAGGAGACCGGGCTGATCGTACCGATCGGGCGCTGGGCGCTCGAAGAGGCGTGCCGCCGAGCCGCGGAGTGGAACGTGGCGGGCCATCATGCCTCGATCTCGGTGCAGGTCTCTACCAATCAGCTGAATCGAGACGGGTTCATCACGGACGTCCGGCGCGCGCTTCAGCAGTCCGGACTCGAGCCGTCACTGCTCACGCTAGAGATCGACGAGAGCACCGTGCTGCTCGACGTGGCGGCGGCAACGGAGCGCTGCCGGGAGATCAAACAACTTGGAGTGCGCATCGCGATCGATGATTTCGGCAGCGGGTACGCCTACCGCTCCGACCTGCAGCAGATGCCGATCGACTTCCTGAAGGTAGACAGAAGCTCGCTCGCCGCCTCGGAGGACCAGGACTACCGCAGCTGGCTGCTCGAGGCGATCCTGCGCTTCGCAGGAGACCTGGCGCTGACGGTAATCGCCAAGGGCATCGACACGCACGAGCACATGACGACCATCCAGGCAATGGGTTGCACCTTGGCACAGGGCTTCTACATGGGCGAACCGACACCGGCGCTCGTGGTCGAAGGCTTGCTGGAAGCGGATTTCCACGCTTCACACGCCGGCTCCGCCGTTTAGGCGCACGAACCACCCTCGATGACGGCGGCGCACAACTCCCGATGTGCTTATAATACGTTATGCGATATACCAGTGGACGATCTACAGACCCCGGGCTGCTCCTGCTTACCAGCCTGGCCGAGGGCCCGAAGCACGGCTATGCCATCACCCAGGATGTCGAGCAGCTCGCCGGTGTGCGGCTCGGGCCCGGGACGCTCTACGGGGCGCTCGCGCGGCTTGAGGGAAACGGCCTGATCGAGGCATTGCCGGCCGAGGATCGCCGGCGGCCGTATCGGTTGACCGGGGCCGGGAGTGCCGCGCTTTCAGAGCAGTTGCAAGCGCTTCAGCGCTTGGCTCGCAGCGGCCTGGATCGGCTGCGGCTGGCGGAGGTGTCGCGATGAGGAGGCGCTTGGCCGGGATGGCGCTTGAGCTCTACCCGCTGGCGTTCCGGCGCCGTTACGGCGAGGAGATGCGAGCCCTGCTCGAGGAGTCACCACCTGGGGCTCTGACGGTGCTCGACCTGTTGCGCGGTGCGTTGGCTGCCCATCTGCGCCCGGCCGCAGGTCTTGCCGATGTCGTCGATCCTCAGTATCGCTTGCGTGCGAGCATGAGTGGTGTGCTGGCCTGTTGGGTGGTATTCGCCGCCGCGGGCTTTGGTTTCTACAAGACGACCGAGGATCATCCGTTCGAAGTCGCCGGTAGCGCCCACACGCTGCTCGGCGGCGCTCACCTCGCCGTGCAGATCTTGGCGGTCGGGGGCTCGCTCGCCGTCCTGGCCGGTGGCCTACCGCTGAGCTTGCTCGCGCTGCGCCGTGCGCGCAGCGAACCGCGCTTGCGGCGGCTGGTAAGCCTGCCCCCGTTTGCCGTGCTGCTCTTTGTGGGCCTGACCAGGCTCATGGAGTTGCTTTCTAGCTCGCACTCTGCTCATCACACCAATTCGGCGGGCGGCATCGCGTTCATCGCCTGGGGACTGGCCGGCCTGGCCTGCGGCGCGGTCTGCGTCCTCGCTTCGCGCAGAGCGTTGTTTGCAATGCCGGTCCCACGCGGCTGGCTGCTGAGAGCATTCGCCTGCGGCGCACTCGTCACCGCGGCGATGGTCGCGATCGCGATCGCCACAGCGATCTACACGATCGCTCTCTCAGTCGACGCATCCGCGCTGGCCGGCGAACCGAATGGACCCCTCCAAGCCACCAGCGTCAGCGTCTCACTGATCCAGCAATCGATCGTGATGGTCATCGCCGGCGTGCTGGCGACCATCACGACGCGCCGAGGATGGCGCGCGCTCGGCAAGCCGGACGCCACAGCACCCTTCTCAGTCTGAGAGGTTCTCACCGCAGGCTGATAAGGAGCCTGTGCGGCTGATGGCAAATACATGAAATCTCTCATCACTCGATTATCGGGCCCTTAGCAGAAGCCCAAAGAATCACCCCAATGGCAGTCGATGATCAGACAAGAACGGGCATAAGGCGCGAGCGGAGTCTCACCCTCACAGAGACCCCCGCATCCCGCCCAGCCTCAGCATCGCCTCCCGCTTGGCCCAGGCGTCTGACCGCCGGTGGGACGAGCGGCAACGAGCAACTCACCGCGGCGACCGGGGCGCTCCTCCTGGTCCTGCTCGCAGCCCTGGGCGTAACGATCCTCAGGATCAGGCCGCTCCTGAGTGAGCATATGTTCCTCGGGCTCTTGCTGATTCCGCCCGTTGCGTTGAAGATGGCGAGCACCGGCTACCGATTCGTCCGCTACTACACCGCAAACCCTCGCTACCGGCGCAAGGGCGCGCCGCCGGCCACCCTGCGCCTGCTCGCCCCGATCGTCGTCGCCTCGACGGTAGCGGTGTTCGCCAGCGGTGTCGCTCTGCTGCTCGTGGGACCGAGCTCCCGCGGATCGCTGCTCCTGCTCCATAAGGCAAGCTTCTTCGTGTGGATCGCCGTCACTGCGATCCACGTACTCGGTCACCTATCCGACCTGCCCCGAGCGCTGAACACGAAGCACGAAATCCAGCCCGGGCTGAACGGCTATGGAACCGGCCGTGCCGGACGAATCCTGTCTCTCTCCGCAGCGCTCGTCACCGGGACAGCACTTGCCATCCTCTACATACCCCAGTTTACCCCCTGGCTAAACGCATATCATTAACACCTCGGGGCGCCGGGTGGAACGCTTACCGTCCGGGACTGAGCGCCGCATAGTGACTTTGATGTGCCCCGCGTAGCGCGGGGACTGTATCTGACCAAATCGCCGACGCCCCGGAAGTAGGGCGCTAGCGGGAGTAGACAGCGAAGAAGTCCCGGTCGTCGGGCGTGAGATACCGAGTCGCGGGGCGTTCCATGCCGGAGAGCAGATTCACGGGCGCGCTCGCGCCGGGCGCACCGTAGGTGATGAAGCTCACCCAGTAGGAGTTGATGTCGAGCTCCATCGCCCGAACGGCGCCGGCATGGGCGAGCGTGTCGGCCAGACTGCGTACGCTCTGATCTTCCCCGGCGGCGTAGATCAGGTTGCCAAACCGGTCGACGCCGATTGCTGAGCGCCACACCAGAACCGCGTTGCCGACCGTCGCGCCCCATTCGCTGCTTTCGAGATTGGGGCTGGGTCGTCCTCGGTTGACGAGCAACGGAAGATTCTGGCGGGCGAAGGAGACCGAGCTGGGTGCGCGCGGACCGTACCGCCAGTCGATCACGTCCACACGGCCGTCGCTATAGCCCACGATCGTGGCCTGCCCGTCTTGCATCGTGGCGTAGGTGTGGCCGTTTAGGACAAACCCGCCGTGGGAGTCTGAGAGTTTGAAGCCGCTGTTGAACGTCGCCAGCAGCTTGCCCCGCCGTGCTTGGGGCACGTCCATCGAGCCGCGCGGGATCGACACGGAGGGCTCCTGGCGGCCGGGGTTGAGGGTCACCGTCGTGCGCTTGGTATCGATCCACGCCAGACCCGCCACGACGCGTGGATATTCAGGTTGGTCGCGCAGCGTGGTGATCAGCAGCGGGGCACCCTTCCCCCATCCGGGACGGGTGGCCAGCCAGACCCCCTCGCCCGGGAGTGCCGGATGCAGCAGCGGAGCGACCCGCGGGGGGCGATAGCTCGCGGCGAGCCGCCGCTGCGCCGGCATTCGTTGCGCCCGCGCCGCAGCGGCGGCTCCGTAGCCGACTTGGGGCAGCGTTCGCAGCGTGGCGCCACCCTTGCTGGGAGCTGTGAGCGAATAGTAGGTCGACTCGATCTGCGAGACGAGCCCAGCCGCTCCATGTTCGCGCAGCCACTCCACCGAGCGAACGCCGATACTCGAGTTGGACGGTTCGACGATCGTTTGCACATAGGAGTACGCAGCGGGGAGGAGTGCGAGGAGCGCGGCGGCGAGCGCGATCCGTCGCATCCGTCGCAGAGCTTCTCTTCCAGAACACTCGGACGGATGGTTCTCCCGCAGGGCAGAAGGGAGGCATGTGACGCTACCGAGTTCCATGCCCAAACCCTATGCGCTCCGGGTCCGGCCACCCGTTGATCGCCCAAAAAATTAGAGCACTCTCACTAAGAAAGATCTAATCCTACGACAGTGAAAAAGAGCCGGAGATGCAGTACTCATGTAGAACCGTATGAGGACAGTGCAATCGCGCCGTTACGTCAGCCTTGACCCTGGTCGGAGATCTAAAGATTAATTCACTTCAAGCGATAGAAAGCATCGAGAAGACTCGAGCCCCGTTCATTGCGAGCGAGTTGGAGGCCGACGAGCAGGCGCCGATCCAGCTGCGTCCCGCAACCCGACCCTCGGCCCGGACGCTGCTGCGGGCGTGCCGTCCGCGCCAGTGGAGCAAGAACCTGCTCGTGCTCGCGGCCCCCTGCGCCGCCGGGGTGATCGACGAGCCGCTCGTCGCGGCGCAGGTCGTGGGGGCGCTCCTCGTGCTGTGCCTGCTGTCGAGCGCGACCTATCTCCTCAACGACGTACGCGATCGCGAGCAGGACCGCCTGCATCCACGCAAGCGCTCACGGCCGGTGGCTGCCGGCGAGCTCTCGCCTCGTGCGGCGCTCCTCTTCGCCGCGGTACTGGCGCTCGTCAGTATCGCTTCCGCGACTGCGATCGCACCGGGGCTGGGGGCGGTCGCCTTCGGCTACCTCGCTTTGACGATGAGCTATTCGCTGTGGTTACGGCGCGTGGTCGTCCTGGACATCCTGGTGATCGCCTCCGGCTTTGTGCTGCGCGCGATCGCGGGTGGCGTGGCCACGGACATCTACCTGTCGCGGTATTTCGTGATCGTGACGGGGTCCTGCGCGATCTTCCTGGTCACGGCCAAGCGCTACGCCGAGCTGCGCGAGCACGACGCCGCGTTGCCGGCACGGGCGACGCTGCGCCGCTACTCGCTCGATCAGCTTCGCCTAACGCTCCTCGTGGCAGCCACCGTGGCCGTGGGCGCCTACACCGGGTGGGCGTTCACACGACCGTCCCATGTCCTCTGGTACGGGCTGTCGACAGCCCCGCTGGTGTTGTGGCTGGGTCGTTACGCGAGCCTGATTGGCGCCGGCGCCGGCCAGGCGCCGGAGGAGTTGATCCTGCGCGACCGAACGCTGCTAGCGCTGAGCTTCGCATGGGCCTTCCTGTTTCTCGGTGGTGTCTATGTCAGTCGCTGAACTGACGGCGCGCCCCCCGCTCGTCGGCATCGAGCGCTCACTGTGCGGTTGGGGGGGCACGACGCGCAGCCGCTCCCGAGTTCTTCAGCCGCGTGATGTGCAGGACGTCCTCGAAGCACTCGCGTCACAAGTGCGACCCGGGGCCGGCGTGATCGCCAGGGGCGCCGCCCGCAGCTATGGCGACGCCGCTCAGAACAGCCGCGGGAACGTGCTCGACATGACCGGCCTGGACCGGATCGTCTCGATCGACGCCGAGCGCGGCCTGATAACCGCGCAGGCCGGCGCCACGGTGGCCCAGCTGATGGTTGCCCTCGCTGTCCACGGGCTCACGCTGCCCGTCGTGCCCGGGACCCGGCACGTGACGCTCGCGGGCGCGATCGCGAGCGACGTCCACGGCAAGAATCACCACCGGGACGGGGGCCTGGCCAGGCATGTGGCGGCGATCTCCCTGTGCACACCCGCCGGCGGTCTCATCGAGGGTGTCTCGCCCGAGACCGATCCCGAGCTGTTCTACGCGACGCTCGGAGGGATGGGTCTCACGGGTGTCATAGTGGAGGCGACGCTCCGCGCAGAGCTCCTCGAGACCCCGTCTGTGGCGACCGACGTGGACCGCACCGACGGCCTGGAGCAGACGCTCGAGCTGATGAGCGGACCAGAGAGCCACCGCTACTCGGTGGCATGGATCGACCTGCTCGCCGCCGGATCGAAGATGGGCCGCGCGATCCTCAGCCGGGCCGACCCGCTCGAGAGCAACGGCGCCACCTCGACTGCCCGCGGACGACGAGCGGCGCGCAACGCGTATCCCGAGGCACTCTCGCGACGGCCGGCGTTCGAGGTTCCACGCGGCTTTCCCGCCGCCCTGATGCGTCCGGCGAGCATGCGCGCGTTCAATGCGCTGCGCTGGCGCGCCACACCCCGTCGCGAGCGCGGGCGCCCGCTGGCGATGGCGCCGTACTTCTTTCCCCTCGACGCCCTCGGGGGGTGGAATCGGCTGTATGGCCCAGCTGGTCTGATCCAGTACCAGTTCGTGATTCCCTCCGGTCAAGAGGCGGCGCTCGAGCGCTGCTTCGAGCTGATGCGCACGCGCCGGCTGCCCGTGTATCTCGCCGTGTTCAAGCGCTTCGGCGCCGCGTTCGGCGGCCCGCTCTCCTTTCCGCTCGAAGGCTGGACGCTCGCGGCCGACCTACCCGCCGGCGCCGCCGGGCTACGGGCGGCACTGGACGAGTTGGACGAGGTCGTCGCCGGCTCTGGCGGCCGCGTCTACCTGACGAAGGACGCCCGGCTACGACGCGAGATGATGCACGTCATGTACCCCGAACTGGACCGCTTCCAAGCCCAGAGGGCGAGAGTCGACCCCGAGGGGATCCTCCGCTCGGACCTCGCACGGCGCCTGGGACTATGCGAGCCCGCGCCGTGAACGGCGCGAACGCCGGCTCGGCCGGCAGGCGTGTCCTGATTCTGGGAGGCACCTCGGAGATCGCCCTGGCGATCGTAGGAGAGTTACAACGCCGCGACCCGCGCGAAGTGGCGCTGGTGGGCCGCGACCCCGACACCCTGGGCCGAGCAGCCGCGGATCTCACCGGCGCCGGCTGTGAGCGGGCACTGACGTTCGAGCTCGACGCCTGTGACCTCGACCGTCACGAGCAGGTCATCGGCGAGGCATTCGACGAGCTCGGGGGCGCCGACATCGTGATCCTCGCCGTGGGTGTCCTCGGCGAGCGCGGCGGCCTACCCGACGACACCGCCGGGGCACTCGAGGTGCTCCAAGTCAACCTCGTGGGAGCCGGCTCGCTGCTGATCCACAGTGCCCAGCGCTTGCGCAAGCAGGGCGCAGGTACGATCGTTGTGCTCTCCTCGGTGGCGGCCGAGCGGCCACGACGGGCGAACGTCGTCTACGGAGCCTCCAAGGCCGGGCTCGATGCCCTCGCCCAGGGTCTCGGCGACGACCTGCGCGATCAGGGAGTGCGCATGCTCGTCGTTCGCCCCGGCTTCGTCGACACACGAATGACACGGGGCCTAGCACCCGCGCCGCTGTCCACCACTCCGCAGGCGCTTGCGCTCGATGTCGTGAACGGACTTGACCACCGCTCTCACACCGTGTGGACGCCATCCGCTCTACGCTGGCTGATGCTCGCCGTGCGCATGCTTCCCCGTCCCCTGTTCCGCCGCCTGAAACAGTGAGCACCGCCAAACCACCGAAGGACATGTCCTACCTGCACGCCCGCCGCCGCCAAGCGAGCAGACATCGTTACCTCTTTCGTGTAGACGTTGGTCTCGGGCTGGCGATCGCGGTAGTCGCGTTTCTGCTAGCGCCGGGCGTGGCGATCGTAGCGGTCGGCGCACTGCTGGTGCTAGCCGTCTGCACTCTCTCGATCCTGCTCGAGCGATGGCGGTCGCGTCGAGGATAACTCGATGCGATTTCGCTTATCCACGGTCCCAACCGAGGTTGCCCGAGATCTCATAGAACTTTGAGTGGCGGCGGTCCTCGCGCCGCGTCTTCCTCCCTGAGCGTGCCGCATCCATTAGACACACCCGTCCGGAATTAGGCGCGCGCAGGCTAGCGTACGCGCGAGCAGATCCCGGCGCTCGGTGCGTGACCGGCGGGTGTGGGCGCCTCTGCATACGCTACGCGGATGCGTCGAGGATTTACCTTCGCAGTTCTTGCGGCGTCTGTGGCGTTGTTGAGCTGTGGCAGCACGAGCGGCCCGCGCCCAGCGAGCGGGAAGACGTTGTTCGCCGAGGATTGCCGCGCGTGCCATTCGCTGATCGGTAGCGAGTCACTGCGCCGCCAGGGCGGTGACCTGCTCGGCTATCGCTTCAGCCGCCGGGATTTGCTCGAGTTTGCGCGCGAGATGCCTGTTCGCCGTCCGCTCAGCGCGGCGCAACTCGCGGCGATCGTCGAGTACGTGTCTGGTAGAGAGCGCTCAGCCGGCGGGCACTAGCTCGCCGACGGCCGCCTGCGTGCCTTCCGAGGTGCGTCCGCCCGCGACGAGGATCGTCTTGCCGACCGAGAGCACCCCGGCGTCCGATAGTGCTCGCGGCAACAGGCCGGCGACGTGGACGGAGCCAGTGGACGGGTCGATCGACCACACACGGTCGGTTTGTGAGTCGAGGTTTTCACCGCGGCCACCGACGAGATACACGCTCGAGCCGAGCGTCGCGGCTCCGGCGTGGGTGATCGGCTGTGCAAGCCGGCCGATCTGAAGCACCTTTCCGGTGGAGGGATCGAAGCGGTAGATCGCGTCGCTCGTGCCGGTTGGCGTGGTGCCGCCGATGATCAGAATCTCGCCGTTGGCGGCCGCGACGGCGGCATAGCGCAGTGGCACCGGCAGACGGGCGACTACCCGTGCCGGGGTTCCTGCTCGCCAGGCGAGGATCGTGTCGAGCCAGTTGGTCCCGTCGAAGCCGCCGATGATGTACGCGGTCCCGCCCGTCTGTGTGACGGCTACGTCGGATGCCGGTGTGGGCAGCATGCCGGCCGCGCTGACCGTGTCTGTCTCGAGATCGAAGCGCAGGATGTGGTCGTACTGGCTGAACTCGCCGCCGCCGAAGACGTAAACCTGGCCCGCGAGCGTGGCTGCCTGCGCGTCGTGTTGTGCGCCGGGCAGCGACGCGTTGCGAAGCGGTCCGCGCAGATTGGCGACGAGCACCCCCGCGGTCGAGCTGTCGGCGGCGTCGAGACCTCCGAGCAAGACGAAGCGGCTGCCGCCGAGCCCCGCGATCGCGGGGTCCTGGACGGGCGCGGGCAGCGAGAACAGCGGACGGTAGACAAGGCTCACGGCAAGCGGCTTGACCGCACGGCTCTGCGAGACATGGGCGGCGGGATGTCCCGCGGTCGTGGTCGTACTGCCGCCGCACCCGGCAACTGCGAGGCAGAGCACGAGTATGGTTGTCACAGCGGGCCGGCGGATGCGCGCGAGCGTAGCCGATCCCGCTGCGCCCGGGAAGATTCGCGGGCCTGGGTGAGTGTTTTCTCACGTGCCGCTCTATGCCCGTTTCCGCGTGCGCGCTTACGGTAGGTTGCCTCGGTGCTCAGGCTCGCCAGGATCTTTCTGCTCCTCGGCCTGCTCGCGGCGGGTTGTGGCTCGGCGAACCAGACGACGCACTCCTCGACCGGGCGCTCGACGAGCTTCTCCGCCCGCGGCGAGTATCCGAGCGCGGCGACCGAGAACATCTACAGCGCCGACGCGCCGGGTGACCTGTCCCCTGTGGTGCGTCAGGACCCGGCGCTTGTGTACGTGCCAAACAGTCTGAGCAACACGGTTACCGTGATCAGTCAGCGAACGCTGAAGGTCATCAGAACGTTTGAAACGGGCGCGCTTCCCCAGCATGTGACCCCGTCGTATGACCTGAGGACGCTGTACGTCGATAACGATCTCGGTAACAGCCTGACGCCGATCGACCCGCGTACGGGGATTCCCGGGACCCCGATCCCCGTCGAGGATCCCTACAACCTGTACTTCACCCCGGATGGCCGCTACGCGATCGTCGTCGCCGAGCGCCTGCAACGCCTCGACTTCCGCGACCCGCACACGATGCGCCTGATCGATTCGCTGCCGGTGCCGACGTGCCGCGGCGTGGACCATATGGACTTCTCCGCCGATGGCCGCTACGCGTTTGCGAGCTGCGAGTTCTCCGGGCGCATGATCGAGGTCGACCTGCACAGCCTGCGAGTGATCCACACGCTCGTGCTTCCCAAAGAACTCGCGAGCCCACAGGACGTCAAGCTCTCCCCCGACGGGCGCACCCTCTACACCGCCGACCAGGCGAGCGGAGGTCTCTGGGAGATCGACCCGGAGACGTTCCGCGTGACCGGTTTCCTGCACACCGGCGCCGGCGCCCACGGCCTCTACCCCAGCCGCGACGCGAGCGTGATGTACGTCTCCAACCGCATCGCCGGGACGATCTCCTCCGTCAGCTTCAGGACCAGCCGCGTCGTCGCGACGTGGCAGATTCCGCTGCCCGCGAGCCCCGATATGGGCGGTGTCTCCGCGGACGGGAACACGCTCTGGCTGAGCGGACGATACAACGCCGAGGTATACGCGATCGACACACACACCGGGCGGCTGCGCGCCCGCATCCCGGTTGGGGAAGGACCCCACGGCCTATGCGTGTGGCCCCAGCCCGGCGTCTACTCCCTCGGCCACACAGGCATCATGCGCTAAGCGGACGGGCCCGCTAGATAGCGGGGGTCAGGCGCCGCCGGCTCCTCGACCAAGAGCGTGTCGTCGAGATCTAACAGCAGCGCCCGCTTCATGGATTAGCTCGGCTGCAGGAGGCGGACTCTGAGGCGAAGCGTGAGACCACAGAGCGCGTAGATGATGGCGATGCTGATGAGCGTGAACTTGACGGCCGAGCAGACGGCCGCGAACGGTGGAGCGAAGCTCCCACCGTTGCCGGCAAGTGTGAGTAGGAGGGCGACGTTTTCGGTCGCGTCGAACATCGCGGCGACGAGCGCGAATAATGGGACGACGACGCCGATGGCGGCAAGGCGCGTCCAGCCGCGTGCTCGCGCAGTGTCGCGGACGGCGAAGCCGGCGAGCGCGAAGAACAGGCCGTAGGAGAGCATGTAGCCGTAGTCGAGCAACAGCGAGAGGTGCGCCGCGCTGCGGCCTTTTGCTCCCCATTCAGCCATGATCTGCGCCGCGTGCGATTGGCTGGCGGCGAACTCGAAGTTGAGGATCGTCGGCCCGCGCGAGACGTGTGAGGGGTCGATCAGTTCGAGGATCACCGTGAACGCTACGGTGGCGATCCCGAGCAGGATTAGGGCACGCTTGCGATGGTGCGAGACGATCGTTGAATTGAAAAGCACGAGTGAGAATCTACGGACCAAAGTCGACACATGCGACCTACGACGCGCTGAATGCACGGCTGCACGCCCATCGCTGCCGCAGCGTGCCGAAAGAGTGCGGGGTCGGGCTTGGGGGAGGAACGTCGTAAGCCGAGAACAGCGCGCCGGGCGGGAACAGCTCTCGCTGCCCTCGGCCGCGTCCGGTTGTGAGTGGGTAGTGGCGCGAGCTTGATCGTGCCAGCCGGGCAACGCCGAGTAGATCGCACCTGTCTATGCCGGCACCGAACAGGAACATAGGTCCAGACGCGGTGGGGCGCCGGCTGCAGAGACGAACGCCTCGCACGCGCCCGCGTATGCTATGACCGAACGTGTCCGGTGCGAAGGTGAGAGATGCGAGCGAGGACGACGCGCCGGCGTGCGCGGCGATCTACGCGCCGTACGTGCGCGAGACGGCCGTCAGCTTCGAGGGCGAGCCACCGACGCCCGCGCAGATGGCCGAACGCATCGCGGCGGCGACGCGCACGCACGCGTGGGTCGTACTCGAAGACGGCGACCGGCTTGTCGGCTACGCCTACGGTGGGCCGCACCAGAAGCGAGCGGCCTACCGCTTCTCGTGCGAGGTCAGCGTCTACGTCGAGCAGGGCCGGCGACGCACCGGCTCGGGTCGCGCGCTGTACGAGGCGCTGTTCAAGCGGCTCGCGGCGCGGGGCTACCTGATGGCGGTCGCGGGCATGACGCTGCCGAACGAGGCGAGCGCGGGCCTGCACCGAGCGATGGGCTTCGAGCCGGTCGGCGTCTACCGGCGGATCGGCTGGAAGCTCGACGCGTGGCACGACGTCGCGTGGATGCAGCGGGCGCTCGGCGGCGAGCACGACCCTCCCCGCGAGCTGGTGCAAGCCGTCGATCATCTGCTCTTATAGCGGCCCACCCGAACCCCGTGGCGGTGCTCGCGTGGACGACGAGGGTAGATGTGTGTGGAGCGGTTCGTCGCTAGGGTTTGAGGTCTTTGGCGTAGTGGCGGTAGTGGCGGACCTCCTCAGTGAGTGCACGAAGCCCAGCGCCAGCCGACGCTGGCGGCAGATTGATATGCCAGCCGCATTGGCCGCGTTGACGATCGACGCATCCGACATGATTTCCACGCTGATCGAGGCCCGCGACCGGGGACAAATGGACGACGATCTGTGCGGTGGCCTAGTGTTTTCAGCGGCAGGCGTGGCTACGGCTGCAGCCGTCCTATGGACGCCAGCGCCGCGATGAACGGCTCGCGAATGGCTGGGTCGCAATGCCGTGCCTCAAGCGCCCGCTTCTCCGCGTCCGGATCTTCGCCCGCTGGGTAGTCGCGCCCCGGCCCGCATGCGAGCGGCAGCGAGGATCGACCATCCCAGACAGGACCAGCGAAGGTCGCGTCGATCTCGATTCGCTGACTCTTCAGCGTGATCGTGAGGTAGCGGTGGACGTCGATCAGCCCGCTCGCCGGGACGATCTCGGCGGCCGTGGCGCCGAACAGCCCACGAGCCTGTTCACGATCCAGCGTGTATACGCGGTGGACGATCAGCGGTTCTGTCTCGGGGAAGCGCTCCTGGAGCGCTTGGGCAAGGAACAGGTGCTTGGTGGAGCAGGTGCCGCGGCGCTCGCGCAACATCCCCTCGACCGTGCGGTCGCTCGGACGGCCATAAGGGAGCGCTCGCACGGCCTCGATCAGGTCGAACAGGGAGCAGTCTGTGCAACCGAGCGCTGCGAGTATAGGGTCGGTGCCCCGTGTGCCCCGGTAGCCGACCCCGATGCGGTCATATCTGGATGCGGTACTCATAAACTCAACCTCGCACGCTTCACGGCCTGATTCTACGGGCGGGCAGGTAGACAGATCCGCGTTATAGCCTCCCGGCCATGACGTGGGACGGATTGGCCAGACGCCTTGAAGGTGAGGTTGTCGTGTTGAAGCCGCTCGCGGCTCGTCACGAGGATGGCTTGTGGGTCGCGTCGCAGCATCCGGAGATGTGGACGTGGACTTACCCCAGAGGCAAGAGCCCAGAGCGCTTCCAGGCATGGTTTCAGAGCACTCTCGAGGCGGGCGAAGCGGGTGAGGAGTGCGCGTTTGCAACTCTGGATCGTCCCACTGGACGGCCGATCGGTAGTACCGGCTACCACGCGCTGCGCCGGGAGCACCGAGGTCTTGAGATCGGTGGAACCTGGCTCGAACCGTTGGCCTGGGCACTGGAGCGAACATCGAGGCGAAAGCTGCTGATGCTCGGGCACGCCTTCGAGCGGCTCGGCTGCATGCGCGTGGAGTTCAAGACCGACAGCCGCAACGAGCGCTCCCCCTCAGCGCTCGAAAAGCTCCCCGCAAAGTTCGAGGGGATCTTCCGCCGGCACATGATCATCGAGGATGTCGGTGTACGCGATTCTGCCTTCTACAGCATCACCGACGAGGAATGGCCCACAGTCCGCATCAACCTTGAACAGCGCGTCGCTGCGAGACGCGCATGACCGGAGCGCCGAGCCCACCGAACGTGTGTGCCGGGCCGTTTGGCGCGGTGTATGACTTCTACATCGAGCGTGACTGGCTGATGCGTTTGATTGGTCGTGTGGTGTGGGGGATCGACGCGTCGGTGTTGTACACGAGCATGGACGCGATACGCCGAGCGCCGAACGGAGCGAGGATTCTCGACGTGCCGTGCGGGGGCGGTGTCGCGCTGCGCGCCCTTCGACCCGACCAAGACGTGCGCTACATCGCCGTGGACGTGTCCGAGAAGATGCTGGCACGTGCCGAGCGGCGCGCAAAGAGACGCTCTCTGAACCAGGTTGAGTTCACCGTCGCAGACATGCGCAACCTGCCATTTCCAGACGGTGAGGCGGATCTAGTTGTCTGCTACAGCGGCCTTCACATGCTCGAGGACCCAAAGCCCGCCGTGGGAGAGCTTGCGCGCTGCTTGAGGCCCGGTGGCGAAATGGTCGGCACCACGTTTCTCGCTGAGGCAAGCCGGCGGCAGCAGGCACTCTTTGAGCTTGAGCGCCGTCGCGGCAATCCCACGCCACCACGCCGCGACGATCTTCGCGACTGGCTCCACGAAGCCGGAATCGCAGATGTGGCGATCGAGCCCGAGCGCGGGTTTGCGGTGTTCGGTGGACGCAAGCGGGCGGAGTGACACCGAGACGCGGTCAGTGGACCATGGGACCCAATATGCCACCACCAGCACTGAGGTGAAGATCAGCAGCACGATCACGCGCCGACGCCAAGCCTCGAAGTGCCCGAGACCCAGCAGATGGGAGCCCGGCAGCCGGCTTGCCTGGCCCAGATCAGTTCGCGACGCGTTCATGGTGGGAGCTTGGCCTCCCTTGTGATCCCAAGCGGTTTCTTCTCGCTCGAGGGAGGGTCATCATCGTGATCCCCGCCATGCTGTTCGCCTGGATCACCGTTACGAGCATCGTCCTCTGCGCGGCAGGATCACCGAGGCAATCATGCTCGAATGTGACAGCGAGGGCCTTGTCAGGAAGCTTGAACGCTTCCCCTCGTCACTGGCGTACAAACCGCGTACGTTACGTTGCCTCGTGTAGCCAGCGGCCTGCCAGAAACCCATAGCGCCCACCTCATCCTCGACAACGATCGCGGTGAGCCTATCCGCGCCCCGTGCCCGCAGGCACCGTTCGCCCTCCCGCAAGAGGTCGGTAGCGAGTCCTTGCCTCCGTTGATCCGGATGAACGGCCAGCCGATAGAAGCTGCCCCGCCACCCGTCCCAAGCGGCAATCAGCGATCCAACAACCGATCCGCCGGCCGATGCGATGAGCAGCGCCTCCCTGTCGGTCGCCACCAGGCGCATCAGCCCCTCGCGCGTGTCGGTGACGCTCGGCAGACTACCGGCCGCGTCCCACAGGGACAGCACCGGCTCGATGTCCTGCTGGGTAGCGCTTCGAATCATCCACTCAGGCACGGTAGGGACCAATACCACGAGCGCCGGACCCCGCATCGGAAGCCACGCCGGTCCTCGACGACGATAGCCCGGTCGTGCTCGCGATAACCGTTAGGTCAGGCGCGGCGTGCGACACCGAGCACATGCGGGTCGGACGGCAGGAACGGTGCGGGGCTGTAGCGGAAGCGCTCGAATGTCTCGATCTGAAACCCCGCCCGCTCGATCGCAGCTGTCGTGTCGCGCGCCAGGTGACAACCGCCCGCGAGGTGGGGCCAGAACGTAGCATCGGAGAACCGCTGAAAGCGAGCCTCCCATCTGGAATGGGCAAGCACGTGCTCGTAGAAGCGCAGCTCGCCACCGGGACGGATCACACGGTAGAGCTCCGCGAGCGCTGACTGCGGATCGGGCACAGTGCAGAGCACGAGCGCTACAACCCCTGCATCGAATGACTCCGCCTCACCGGGAAGACGATCGGCGAGACCGTGCGCGACAGAGACCGAGATGGACGTCTCCCGAGCTGCGTGCTCGGCACGCTCACACAGGTAGGGCTCAGGCTCTACCGCGATGACTTCGTTGACCGAAGTCGGGTAGTGCGGGAAGTTCGCACCGCTACCGGCGCCCACCTCCACCACTCGGCCCTGCAGGCCGCTGAGCAGCTTGCGGCGATGCTCGGCGCCACCACGACGCTCGCTCATCTCCGCGACCCTTGCATAGATGCGGGCGAACATCGGATGCGAGGCATGTTCGGTCATAGGTCGCCAGGCAGCCTAGTGCAGTATTCCTGAAGTGTGGCTTGTATGGTGGCTTTGGTGATGATGTGCTCGGCGGTCTTGGTCCAGATGACGGCGCGGTCGGTGTAGTGCTCGATGAGGTAGCCGATGTGCGCCGAGCGCAAAATTGAGGTCGGACAACGGTGGCCGAAACGCCCTCCTAAACGCCCAAACGCAAAACGTCCGCGGTTGCGGACGTTTGCTGTACTCGGCACTTCAATGGGCGATATTGGGCTCGAACCAATGACCTCCGCCTTGTCGAGGCGGTTGAGGGTGGGAATGAGCGGGTAACGCAGGGCATGAAAAGGCAGGAAACACCTGCAAAATAGGCCCTTCTGGATTCCGGCACCTACCCCAGCTTTCCCGCCGTTTCCCGTCGAGATGTGCGCCAGGTGTGCGCCAAGCAGCGCCGCGTTCGATCCACGCCGGTCACGCCATGTCGGCTACGTCTGACCGACGAGCAGGCCAAGCACTAGACGAGTGCAACAAGTCCAGCGAGTCTCGATCGAAGCCTGTCAACGTTACCTTGGGCGACGGGACCGGCCGCCGACGCAACGTGCGATCGACTCGCGTGTGCTGACCATCGCGACTCGTGGCAACGATGCGGCCAGCGCTCGTGCCGGCGCAATGTTGCGGGTAGCCATCGCCGTGAAGGTCAGCTTCAGACGCTCGTCGCGGGCCGCGGAGGCGAACAGCATCCGTTCGAGGAGGTTGAACTTCCGGCCTGTGGTGTAGTCGTGGATCATCGCCGCGTGGCCGTCAAGCGCCCGGGAGTGACAGCGGCGATAGCGCTGTAGGCCGCGCTGGAGTGGCTCGTCTCCGAGTAGAGCGGGGGCGACGCTGTCGGCGAGCCATTCGCCAGATTGCAGCGCCCAGCCGCAGCCGACGCCCCACAGCGGATCGGTTGCCAGCGCGGCGTCGCCCACAAGCGCCAGGCCCGGGGCGATGGGTGCGTGGATCACGTTGGGCATGTCGATCTTGCCAACCGCTCGCCCGACCATGCGCGAGGCGAGGATCGGCGGCGCGTCGGGCAGGGCGACTATGTAGGAGACGAGGGCCGCGATGGGGTCACGGCGGAACTCGTCCCGGCGCTTCTTGGTCGGCATCGCGGCGTAGAGCGTCAGCCCGTTGTCGGTGGGGAAGGCGGCGGCCCAATCCGGGTCCAGAAACCAGGCGGAGCCGTCGGGGGCGCCCACTGGGGAGGGCCCCTCGAAGTACGCGGCGTAGAAGAAGCGGCCGTGATCGATCGTGCGCGTGCGTACCCCGGCCAGCTTCGCCACTCGTGAGTCGCGGCCGTCAGCGCCGATGACCACACGCGCACGCAGTGCTCTGGAGTCGCCGCCCCGCTCGCGCACCTCCACGCCACGGATCTCGTTACCATCGCGGATCAGCGCGTGCGCGGCGTGGCCCAGGATCAGCTCCACGCCCGCTGTTTCAGCCGCCTTGCGGCGGATCATCGGGTCGAGCACCTCGCGGCGGAGATTGACGCCGCTGGGCACCATGCTCTCAGCGCATGGTTCGATCCAGCCCCAGCGAGTCCAGATACGTGCGTGGGCGCGCAGTCCCCCGGCCTCTTCAATTGCTGCCCGTAGATCCAGACGCTGGAGGGTGGGCACGGCGGAGGATTGGATGAAGTGGCTGCAGATGCGCTTGAACGCCGCCGCGTCCAGCCGCTGCTCGACGAGCGCCACTGATGCGCCCGCCCTGGCGAGCAGGATCGCCGCAGTGCAGCCGGCAAGGCTCGCGCCGACGATCACCGCGTCGTAGTCACAGGTGCCCGCGAGCGTATCTCGCCGTCGTGGCCCGGTCATCTCTATCTCGGCGCGACGATGTGCTCAGGCATGCCGAGCTGCTCGACCGCTTCGGCGACCGTGACCGCGCCATCGCTGCGTCCCAGAGCCTCGGCCATCGCCTTCGCCCCCCGCTTGAGCGCGGGATCTCCAAGCGCTTGTGCGATCACCCTGCGGAGCTTTTGGGGCGAGGCCTTCTTACCGACCCGCAGGCCCGCGCCGGCGGCGACGACACGAGCGGCGTTGTCGGGCTGGTCGCGCCCGTCGGGAACACAGACAAGAGGCGCACCGTCCGCGAGGGCCGCGTTGATGGTCTGCCAGCCCGCGTGCGTCACGACGAGCGCGGCGTGTGGCAGTACGGTGCGGTGTGGTATGAACGCGACCGCACGTGTGTTCGCGGGAATCTGTAGCTGGCCGATCTCAAGCGCTGGCCCTGCGGTCAGCAGCGCCCGGACCGGCAGTTCGCCCACGGCGTCGAGCACGCGCTGCACGAGCGTCCGCTGGTTCATGTAGCTGGTGCTGAAGCTGATCAGCACGAGCGGATCGGTGTTCGTCTCCGGCCACGGCGACTCCCACTCGTGCGGGTAGGGCTCGAACGCAGGCCCCACGTAGTGCACGTTCGCCGGAAGCTCGCCGCGGCTGGAGAAATCGAGCTCGGGCGCGGTCATCACGCAGATCGCCTGAGCGCGGAGCAGCTGTTCTTGCCAATGCTCTAGCGGCGCGAGCCCGTGCTCTGCGCGCGCTCTGTTGAGAGCGGGCAGGCCCATGTCGTACACGCGAACGGCGAGGTGGTTTAGGAGGCGGTCACGGGCGGCGCCGAGCGAGCCATCCGGGGGTCGCAGGCCGGTGAACAGCGGCGGCACGCCGGCGACGGGCAGCGGATAGGGGCAGTGCACGAGCTCGACCGCGGGCAGGCCAGCGCGCTCGGCGGCAATGGCGGCGCCAGCGAGCATCCAGTCGAACACCATCACATCCGCGGACCGGCTGTCGAGGAGGTCGGCGCACTCGCGGCCGACGTTGCCGACGAACGCGAACAGGGCGTTCCTGAGCGATCGCATCCCCGCGCCGAAGCGGGTACGCGCCTCCCAGTCGCGCAGCGAGTCGGTCTCGCGGTACGTGATGTCGAAGTCCGGTTGCGACCGCCGGAACTCGACGAACTCTGCGCCGGTAGCCTCGATCCGCTCCCGTGCGGCGCGGTGCGCGAGCACTCGCACCTCGTGGCCGCGCTCGACAAGCCGGCGCGTGACGGCGAGCTGCGGCGGCGCGTTGCCGCTGAACGCCATTAGTGTCTGGAAGACGCGCACGCTAAGATTGAACTTTACGCAATATCAAATGAAAGTGTCGGCACCCTCACTGCACACGCGCCCGTATCGAATGTCGGCTCGCGCCGATGGAGCCGCGGCGACCCGCGAGCGCCTGCTCGCCGCCGCATGGCGGTACTTCGCGACACGTCCCTACGAGGACGTTCGGCTGAGCGAGATCGCCGCCGAGGCGGAGGTCACCGTGCAGACGCTGCACACGAACTTCGGCTCAAAGGAGCAACTGTTCACCACCGTGGCGATGCGGTGGGGCCGCGAGGAGATGGCGCGACGCGACGAAGCGCCCGTGGGAGACGTGCGTGAGGCGATCGAGATCCTCTTCGACCGCTATGAGGCCAACGGCATCACGGTCCTGCGGATGCTCTCCGAGGAGGAGCGGATACCGGCCGTCCGCCGGATCACCGACGCCGGCCGCGCCTACCACCGCGACTGGGTGGCAAGAACGTTCCAGCCGCTTCTGCACGGCCTGCGGGGTCGCGCGCGAGCACGACGCCTGGCCGCGATCGTCGTCGCGACGGACCTGCTCGTGTGGAAGCTCCTGCGCCTCGACATGCAGCTGGACCGCCGCGCCGCCGAGCAGATCGTCGCTGAGATGGTCCAGTCCTCACCACCAGCCCACTGATCAAACATGCCAGCAGCAACCGGGCAGCACCGGCACGGTTGCTGGCTCAGGCCGTTGAGGGTGGCTTGGCGCGCACCGCGGGAAAGACCGTGCCGAGCAGGCCGCGGAGGGTCGCAGCCATGATATTCGCCTGGTCGAAGTAGTCCCGCCAGAGCACGATTTGTCCGTCGTGAACGTCGAAACGCCCGCAGACCCAAAACTGTAGGCGCAGCCGGCCGAACTTCAGGACATCCGTTCGCTCCGTCAAAACCGATGATCCGTTCGCCGAGATCGTATGCACGTAAACCTCGAACCCGGCGCCAGCCCAGCCGAGCGCGGCCCGAAGGACCCAGCGGACACGCTTACGCCCATGCACGGTGGGAAGCCCAACGTTCGCGTACTCCACGTCTATCGCCAGGAGCTCCGTCGCTCCCTCGATGTCCTTCGTCTGGAGCAGGTCCAAGAATCGCTCAACCAGCAGCGTGGGAGTGAAACCAGCCGCCGGTTGGTTGACCTGTTCCTCCGTGACCTCGCTTGCAGGCTCAGGCATGGCTGCAAGCATAGGCGACACCTGTCATGCGCCGCATCAATCTGCGTACCCAAGCAGGCGCCCGCCGCGACGCCCGTCACAATCGGGCGTGTGGAGGCGCCGCGACGGAACATCGAGCTGAAGGCGAGCGACCCCGACCCGGATCGCTCGCTTCAGGTATCCCTTGAGATTGGCGCAAGTGACGAGGGCTGGCTGTATCAGACCGACACCTATTTTCGGGTTCCCCACGGCAGGCTGAAGCTGCGCGAGGAGGGCGCTATCGCTCAGCTCATCTCCTATGAGCGCGCTAACGAGACGGAGGCGCGTGAGAGTCGCTACCGGCTCGTGCCGGTCGACGACCCCACCGGGCTAAAGGACGCCCTCAGCGATGCACTCGGCGTGCTCGTCGTCGTGGAGAAGTCCCGGCGGCTTTTGCTCTGGCAGGGCGTTCGCATCCACCTCGATGAGGTTCGTGGGCTGGGGAGCTTCATCGAGATCGAGGCGGTGGCAGACCCAGCCTCCGATCTGAGTGCCGAGCATCATCGCGCAGGTCAGTTGCAGGACGCGCTCGCCATCGCTCCCGATCGAATCGTGGCGTTCAGCTACAGCGACGAGCTTCTACGCGCCAGCCCGGATCGCGCAAAGGCATCTCAGCATTGAGCTCCAGCTTTGGAAGTCGCCATTCGCTCAGCTCCGCGACTGATCCGCGCGCCGGGGACAGGGCGCGGGCGCGCCAGCGGCGCCCGCAGCTCCTATAGCAACCGCTCGTATACCCGGTATCGGCGCTTTATCTCGCCGCCCATGCCTTCCATCGCGCGGTTCATCGGTGTGTTGGTCTCTAGTATCCAGCCCATCTCGCCGCCCTTTTGCGGGGTGCGCTCGGCGGCGTCGAAGTGCATTTGGTAGAAGCGCGCGGCGACGCCGGTGTGCTGGTAGGCGGGCTTGACGCCGAGTGCGAACACGCGCACCGCGTCGATGCTCTTTTTCGCGCGCAGCGCGGTGAGCCAGCCGAAGGGCAGTAGCCGTCCGTTGAGGTTCGCCAAGACCTGATTGAAGTCCGGGAGTGTCAGTGCGGCGCCGACGACCTCGCCGGTGTCCTTGTGTTCGGCGACCATCGCCCAGTTCTCATCGAGGACGGGTTTGAGGTCTTTGGCGTAGTGGCGGACCTCCTCCTCGGTGAGTGGCACGAAGCCCCAGTTGCGCTCCCACGAGGCGTTGTAGACCTCAAGGAACTGCGTGACCTCCTGTTGCAGGTCGCGCTTACGGAAGTTGCGACAGACGATCCCGTGTTCGGACTCGAGGCGGTCGGCGGCCTGCCAGATTGCCGGGTGGACGTGCTCGCGTCCGGTGACATCAAGGCTCCACATGTAGAGGTCCATCGCCTTCTCCATGCCGGCGTCCTGCTCCAGTAGGCGCTGGTAGTAGGGGTGGTGCCAGGGACAGAGGATGATCGGCCGGTGCTCGTGGCCGGAGATCAGCACGCCGATCTCGTCGTTGGTCGTGAAGTCCATCGGGCCGACCATGCGGTCCCGGCCGCGCTCGCGCAGCCAGTCCGCGGCGGCGTCCAGCAGCGCGCGCGCCGCCTCGGGGTCGTCCTCGCACTCGAACCACCCGAACAGGCCCCACTCGTTGTCCTGAAACTCGTTGAAGTTCTGATCGATGTGCGCGCTGACGCGTCCCACCGGCTGCGCGTCGCGATAGGCGAGGAAATACTGCGCCTGCGCGTGCTTGAAAAACGGGTTCTTGTCCTGATCGAGGCGCTTCTTCAAGTCCATAAGGAGCGGCGCGACCCACTTGGGCTCATTGCGATAAATCTGCCAGGGGAGCTTGATAAACGTACTCAGCTCGCGCCGGGTGCAGACGGGGCGGACTTCGACGCTCATCGTCCGTACTTGTTCCCTGCCGCCATCGCCAACACCCTACATTGGCGCTCTGGACAAGACGCATGCCACACCGTTTGGTCTCCCCCTCAGTTAGGCTCCGGCGAACGTGTCGAAACGTAGCCTGATGTTCCTCAACAGCCTGTTCCGTGTGAGTTACGGCGTGGGCGCGCTGCTCACTCCATCGCGGATGGCCAAGCTCCGACTAACGGCCGATACCGCAGAGCACCCGGAGGCTCGATTGTTCGTTCGCGGTTTCGGCGCGCACCAGGTAGCCGTAGCGGCGTTGGGCCTCACCAGCCGACGCTGGCGGCAGATTGAGACGCCAGCCGCACTGGCCGCATTGGCGATCGACGCCTCCGACATGATCTCCGCGCTGATCGAGGCCCGGGACCGGGGACAAATGGACGATGACTTGTCCGGTGGCCTCGTGTTTTCAGCGGCAGGCGTAGCTACCGCTGCAGCCGCTCTATGGACGCCAGCGCCCCGATGAACGGCTCGCGAATGGCTGGGTCGCAATGCCGTGCCTCAAGCGCCCGCTTCTCCGCGTCCGGATCTTCGCCCACTGGGTAGTCGCGCCCCGGCCCGCATGCGAGCGGCAGCGAGGATCGACCATCCCAGGCAGGACCAGCGAAGGTCGCGTCGATCTCGATTCGCTGACCCTTCAGCGTGATCGTGAGGTAGCGGTGGACGTCGATTAGCCCGCTCGCTGGAACGATCTCGGCGGCCTCGGCGCCGAACAGCTCACGAGCTCGTACGCGATCCAGCGTGTATACGCGGTGGACGATCAGCGGTTCTGTCTCGGGGAAGCGCTCCTGGAGCGCTTGGGCAAGGAACAGGTGCTTGGTGGAGCAGGTGCCGCGGCGCTCGCGCAACATCCCCTCGACCGTGCGGTCGCTCGGACGGCCATAAGGGAGCGCTCGCACGGCCTCGATCAGGTCGAACAGGGAGCAGTCTGTGCAACCGAGCACGTCGATAGACGCGGCGTCTCGAAGCTGGCTCATCGTGAACAGCGAGCGCAGCTCGAAGACCCTCACGCGCAAGGTTCTCCCTCCCGCCCGCCTCGCGGTCGATCACAGACAACACCGTCGTGATCTGCGCGCCATGCTCACGCAGAGCGCGGCAGGACTCGATGACCTGGCCGCCAGAGGTGATGACGTCCTCGATGACTACAAGGTGTCGACCGTCAATCTCCCCGCCCTCCGCGAGCCGGCAAGTCCCGTAGGTCTTGCGCTGCTTGCGCACGAACAACGTTGGTAGCCCCGACACCTGCGAGACGACCGTTGCCAGCGGCACACCGCCAAGCTCCAACCCGGCAAGCGCATCGACACCATCAGGCAGCAGCACGACCAGCGCCTCGGCGATCTCACGCAACAGCCGTGGATCTGACTCGAACAGGTACTTGTCGAAATACTCATCGCTCACGGCGCCCGAGCGCAGACGGAACTCTCCGGTCAGACGCGAGCGCTCGTAGATACGACGCGCAAGCTCAACAGCAGATCCTGGCATCGTGTCGCAGCCTACGGAATGACCCGGATCACGACAGCAGCGGACTACTTGCGGCGCGTAGTGATCACGACGGTCGGCAATGCCAGGGTCGCGGTCGATGACTCGTTGTGGGGCGTCCCACATGAGCATGTGGCCGCAGTTGGGCCAGGTTTCGACGGTCGCGTGTGTGGGGAGCTGGTCGGTGTGGCGTGATGTTCGAGCGCGGGCGATCCGGTCCTTGTCCCCCCAGATAATGTGTACGGGAATGTCGCTGGGGATCTGCTGCCCGTCCAGGAATCGCAGTCTGCGGGTTTGCCTGAAGTGTTCGGGGAAGCGCTTGGACGCGAGCACCGTCTTGACCATCGCCGCGGCGTCCTCGGCGGGGACATCCGCGGGTTGTGCGGAGATCTGTCGTAGCGACATCCGGCGTCCCATGCGAGTGCGCAATGGCTTGGTCACGATCCTCTCGCCGAGGATCTGGCCGAGGCGCCAGTTGACGACCAGGATGGCGTCGGTGATCGGCGGAGAATGCTTCCGCCACAGTCCCGCCGGGGTGAGCGCCAAGACTCCACTGGCGCGTCCGAGCTTGGCGAGTTCAAGCGCAGTCCATCCCCCGGATGAATGGCCGACAACCGCGACGTGCTCCAGCCCGAGATGGTCCAGGAGCACGGCGACCTCCTTCGCCCATTCAGGCGGTGTGAAGGAGCTTGGTGATGACTGCCCGTGGGCGGGCAGATCCACGCTGTAGACCTCCCGCTGGCTGGACAAGTGAGGCAGTAGTGGCTTCCATATGCTGCGTGAGCTGTTCGTCCCATGCAAGAGCATGAGCGGGGCTCCGGAGCCCTCCCTGTCGAACGCAAGCATGTAAACATCTGTATACCACGTGCCTGGAAAACCCGTTAAGGACCGCCTGCTCGAGGCAGCCGTCGTCTGCCTGCAACGCCGGGGCTACGCGGCCACGACAGCCCGAGACATCGCCTCGGAGGCCGGCGCCAACCTCCGCTCGATCGGCTACCACTACGGCTCCACCCGAGGACTTCTGCTCGCCGCGATCTCAGCAAACTGGCGGCGGTGGCTCGCGCCGCTGATCGCAGCCGCCAGCAGCGACGCTCGAACGCCAGAGGAGCGTCTGAGTGAGGGCATGGCCCTGTTCAGCACCGCCCTCTCAGAGAACGCACCGATGGTTCACGCATGGCTCGAAGCCGTGACCCTTGCCCCCCGCGATGCCGAGCTCCGGGCAACCCTCGCGGCAAACCAACAAGAGTTCCGTACAGCACTCGCGGCAAACCTCGCCGCAACGGGACAGCCAGACGCCGACGCGCGAGCAGGCGCAATCATTACGATCTGCGACGGACTCATCGTCCACTTCCTGCTCTACGAGGAAGCACGCCGACCCAAGGACATCGCCCGCCAGGCGGAGGCCGCACTTGCACAGCTCGGCGAGTAGCTGATTGTCAGCTCCGCACGAGCACACACGCTGCCCAAAGCCCGGGGAGTCGTAGTTCTCGTGGGTGTCGCGCCACGCTTGCCAGTGACGATGAGAGACTGAGAACGAGATGCCACAGATCGATCCCCGCAGTGCGGCACTGGAAGATCTGGCGCGCGACGGCCGGCGTAACGCTCCAGTTGAGATCGTCGAGAACGACCCCGCGTGGCCGGCCGCCTACGCGGTCGAGCATGAGCGACTCGCTCCCCTGCTGCCCGCCGCGGTGCAGTTGCACCATTTTGGCTCGACCGCCGTCCCGGGCCTAGCGGCCAAGCCGGTGATCGACATGATCGCGCTCGTGGACGACCTCGATGCCCCGATTGCAGCGCTGGTGCAGCGCGGCGGCTATCAGTACCCGGCAGCGTTCAACGCGACACTCACCCACCGTCGGTTCCTGTGCTACCCGACAGCCGCCTATCGCACCCACCACCTGCACCTCGTAGACGAGCCGGGAGAGCTCAAGCGGCGTCTTCTCTTTCGTGATCGCCTGCGGACCGACCCTGTCCTTGCGAGTGAATACGCGACGCTGAAGCGGGCGCTCGTCGGGCGCTACAGGGATGACCGCGAGGCATACACCGAGGCCAAGAGAGAGTTCGTCAAGCGACACACGCCCAGCTGCCTCAGCCCATGACCCAGCTGAAACGCAATCCAAGGGGTGGTTTAACTGCACGTCGCTCTCGACTATGCAGAGCAGCTTCTCTGCGTGAGCGCCACGCCTGGTTGAGTCTCGCGCCTTGCCAACTTCTGGCCGGGTTTAGGGAGAGAACTGTGCAACGAGGTGGATGTGCTGCCCGAGCGAAGCAAACGGCTCAACTTGCCGCAGCGCCGACATATGGTCGTGCGTCGGCTGAGACCTTCACCTGTCGGCAGCACCGCCGCTGTGGCCAGCCTCAACGGCCAGCGATAATCAAACGTAGCCCTACGTCCAACTTCTCCTGTGCGAGGATGACGCTGTAGCGCCGTTGCCACTCTCCCCTGTCAAGATCCTCGCGCAACCGCGTGAGGGCGCGATCAACGACCGGCTCGGGTAGGTCACGCCACGTAGATGTAGCGGCACGTATCGCCGGATCGAGAAGCGCCTCGGGGCGCGCCCACCATGCCGCCATGAATCCATCCTGACAATCCCGCGGGACGGGGAGTACCTCTGATCTGGCGTTCGGCAGCAGCTCACACAGGCGGTCGATCGCCGGGAAACCAGTGTGCTGATCGAGTAGCTCAGGCAGGTAGTCCCGCACGACCCATTGCTGGGCGATCACCGAACCATCCACAGTCACGATCACGATCCTGTGTCTGGCGACCCTGGTGAGCTCACGCAGCCCAGCCTCGACATTCGGCCAGTGATGCACAGTCAGGATCGCCATCGCGGCGTCGACGGTCTGATCGGCAAGCGGCAGATCTTCGGCTGTCGCCTGGATGACCGGTGCCGCATCCGCCGGGCGCTGGGCAATCATCACCTGTGAGGGCTCGACTGCCAGCACCCACCGATCCGGAGGCTCGTAGGAACCGGTGCCGGCCCCCACATTCAGGACTGTGCGAGCGTCACCGAGCGCCGCCCATATGCGACTCGCGAGTACGGGGTCCGTCCCGCGTGCCCCCCGGTAGCCGACCCCGATGCGGTCATATGCGGATGCGGTACTCATAAACTCAATCTCGCACACTTCACGGCCTGATCCTAGCCAGGTGGCGAGCAGGCAGTCAGGTCCGCGTTATAGCCTCCCGGCCATGACGTGGGGCGGATTAGCCAGACGCCTTGAGGGTGAGGTTGTCGTGTTGGAGCCGCTCGCGGCTCGTCACGAGGATGGCTTGTGACACGCGCATGACCGGAGCGCCGAGCCCACCGAACGTGTGTGTCGGGCCGTTTGGCGCGGTGTATGACTTCTACATCGAGCGTGACTGGCTGATGCGTTTGATTGGTCGTGTGGTGTGGGGGATCGACGCGTCGGTGTTGTACACGAGCATGGACGCGATACGCCGAGCGCAGAACGGAGCGAGGATTCTCGACGTGCCATGCGGGGGTGGTGTCGCGCTGCGCGCCCTGCGACCCGACCAAGACGTGCGCTACATCGCGGTGGACGTGTCCGAGAGGATGCTGGCGCGTGCCGAGCGGCGCGCAAAGAGACTTTCTCTGAACCAGGTTGAGTTCACCGTCGCGGACATGCGCAACCTGCCGTTCCCAGATGGTGAGGCGGATCTCGTGGTCTGCTACAGCGGCCTTCACATGCTCGAGGACCCAAAGTCCGCTGTGGGAGAGCTTGCGCGCTGCTTGAAGCCGGGTGGCGAGCTGGTCGGCACCACGTTTCTCGCCGAGGCAAGTCGGCGACAGCAGGCACTCTTTGAGCTTGAGCGCCGTCGCGGCAATCCCACGCCACCACGCCGCGACGATCTTCGCGACTGGCTCCACGAAGCCGGAATCGCAGATGTGGTGATCGAGCCCGAGCGCGGGTCTGCGGTGTTCCGTGGACGCAAGCCGACGGAGTGACCGAGACTGTCTGTCTCGCAACACCGAACATCCAAGCTAGCTGTCAGTCGAGGCCGTGAGCAGCTCGTTCCGGAAGTCCCAGGCCGACGCCAGGAGTCCGGTGCTCAACACCGCGGTGACGATGTTGATCGCGAGCTCGATTGCGCCGCCGTGACCGTTGGAATAGATGCCCTGCTGTAGGTCGTAGAGCACGTCCATCGCGCATAGGTAGACGCCCGCTCCGCCGAGCACCAAAAGCCACAGGAGGGCGCTCGGCCGGCGCCGCGAGAGTTGGAGTGCCGCGATCAGAGCCGCTGTGAGCAGCCACCCATCCGCGAGCGGGAAGGACTGCTCGAAGGCGATGTACTGGGCGGTGTGACTGCTTGCGACGATGCCGCGGTCAATGGACCAGGCGACCCAATATGCCACCAGCAGCACTGAGGTGAAGATCAGCAGCACGATCACGCGCCGACGCCATGCCTCGAAGTGCCCGAGACCCAGCAGATGGGAGCCCGGCAGCCGGCTTGCCTGGCCCAGGTCAGTTCGCGACGCGTTCATCGTGTGCGCCTTTCACGAGCAGGTTTCGCATCGTCTCGGCGGTCGCCGCGTCGGCGGGGAACGTGAGCTCGATCGACAGCTCGGAGGTCGTCACCTCCGTCGCGGTGCCGAAGGTGGCGACCGTGGCGAAGAACGACAGCTCATCCCCGTCGGGGGAGCGCATCCGCATGAGGGGCGTGACGATGTGACTCGCGGCCGTATCACTGGCGGGATCATGCTCATGTTCGGGTGCTGGGTAGCCCGTGACCTCCTCCAACAACGCGGCGAGATTCGCGTCACCGGTGATCGCGACTTGACGCGCCAGCCGCCCGAGGAAATACGCCCGCACCTCGCCCAGGTTCAAGGTCCAGCGCGCCAACCCACGAGGGTGCAGGCCGACGCGCATCACGTTGACCGTAGGCTCCAGCAGCGCCGGGTCGACCCACGTGGCCATCCGGGCCATAGCGGAGTTGGCGGCGACCAGGTTCCAGCCGCGGTCGACCACGACCGCCGGGTAGGGGTCATGGCCGGTGAGGATCAGATCGAGCGCCTCGCGCACCGGCGCGAGCTCAGGATCTGCAATCGAGTGCTCGGGGATCGCCGGGGCATGGCCGGCGGCGAGCAGCAGCTGGTTGCGCTCCCGTACGGGGACTTCGAGCTGCTCGGCGAGCAGCAGCACCATCTCGGCGCTCGGCGTCGAGCGGCCCGTCTCGACGAAGCTCAGATGTCGCGCCGAGACCCCCGCGTCGAGCGCCACTTCGAGCTGGGTGCGCCGCCGCCGTTTGCGCCACTCACGCAATAGCGGCCCGACCCGTGACTGGGAGCTGATGGTCTGCATCTGAGGCCGACTCTAGTCCCGACGCGTTCGTCCGTCGATTACCTCTCAGGTAATCGACGGCACGACCTTGTCCTGGAACCATGAGCGTCCAATCAAAACGGAGGTAGGCGCATGACGATCACGACAGACGAGCGGACCGGGAGCGCCACTTACGGAGCGATCAAGCTTGCTGGCCTTGCGGGCCTGGTGAGTATCGCGCTTGGGATCGCTGGCGCAATCGTCGATGAAATGCAGACGTTTCCAGGGACAGGCGCGAGCACGAGCGAGATCGCGGGCTACGTCGACGCGCATCGCTCGGCGTTGCTCCTCGCGATGGTCCTCAGTACGGTCGCGGTGGGACTCTGGCTGGCTTTCGGTGTCGGCGTCTGGGTGTGGCTGCGGGAGTCGACCGGCAGCGTGAGCGTCCTTTCGGTGTGCTTTCTGGTTGGGCTCGTCAGCTTCGTCACGCTGCTTCTCGCCGGCTTCACGGTCGCCTTCGTGCTCTTCTATCGTGCGCCCAACGCACCTGATCCACGGCTGCTCTACGACCTCGGATTCGGGCTGCTCGCGATGTCCGGAATCCCAACCGCGCTGGCGCTTAGCTCATACGCGGCACAGGTACTCAGGGACAGCCGCCTGCCTGCCTGGACAGGATGGATTGCCGCCGCGGCCGCGCTGGCGCACATCGTGCTACTGGCCTCCCTGGTGGTCCCAAACGGTTTCTTCTCGCTCGAGGGAGGAGTCATCATCGCGATCCCCGCCATGCTGTTCGCCTGGATCACCGTTACGAGCATCGTCCTGCTACGAGCGGAAACCACGGGAGACAACGTCCTACGCTCATAATGTCTTGATGGCCGGTCCTTCGGTGAGCGAGTGGAGAGACCCCGAGCGTGTCCTGAACTATCTCGACCGGGTGGATGGGTTCCCGCACCGCACGGAGGGGGAGAGTGTCCTTCTGGAGCATGTCCATGACGACGCTCGTCGCGTCCTCGACATCGGGACGGGGGACGGTCGCCTGCTCGCGCTTCTCCACCGCGATCGTCCCGAGATCGTTGGCGTCGGCCTTGATTTCTCCGAGGTCATGCTCAGCGCGGCACGCGAGCGCTTCGCCGACGATGAGCGCGTCGAGCTCGTCCAGCACAACCTCGCCGAGCCGCTACCGGAGCTCGGACACTTCGACGCGGTGATCTCGTCGTTCGCCATCCACCATCTCGAGCACGAGCGCAAGCGCTCGCTCTACGGCGAGGTCTTCGACTTGCTCGAACCAGGCGGCGTGTTCGCGAACTTCGAGCACGTGGCGTCCCCGACCCAGCGCCTGCACCTGGCGTTCTTCGCGGCGATCGGCGAGCCAATCGAGGACGAGGATGGGTAGCGCTTCGAATCATCCACTCGGGCACGGTAGGGACCAATACCACGAGCGCCGGACCCCGCATCGGAAGCCACGCCGGTCCTCGACGACGATAGCCCGGTCGTGCTCGCGATAACCGTTAGGTCAGGCGCGGCGTGCGACACCGAGCACATGCGGGTCGGACGGCAGGAACGGTGCGGGGCTGTAGCGGAAGCGCTCGAATGTCTCGATCTGAAACCCCGCCCGCTCGATCGCAGCTGTCGTGTCGCGCGCCAGGTGACAACCGCCCGCGAGGTGGGGCCAGAACGTAGCATCGGAGAACCGCTGAAAGCGAGCCTCCCATCTGGAATGGGCAAGCACGTGCTCGTAGAAGCGCAGCTCGCCACCGGGACGGATCACACGGTAGAGCTCCGCGAGCGCTGACTGCGGATCGGGCACAGTGCAGAGCACGAGCGCTACAACCCCTGCATCGAATGACTCCGCCTCACCGGGAAGACGATCGGCGAGACCGTGCGCGACAGAGACCGAGATGGACGTCTCCCGAGCTGCGTGCTCGGCACGCTCACACAGGTAGGGCTCAGGCTCTACCGCGATGACTTCGTTGACCGAAGTCGGGTAGTGCGGGAAGTTCGCACCGCTACCGGCGCCCACCTCCACCACTCGGCCCTGCAGGCCGCTGAGCAGCTTGCGGCGATGCTCGGCGCCACCACGACGCTCGCTCATCTCCGCGACCCTTGCATAGATGCGGGCGAACATCGGATGCGAGGCATGTTTGAGCCGGGCTGGATTCGACGGAGGCGGGTTTGTTGGTTCCCTATCTTTATTTGATGGGGATAGTTGCCTGTTCTTTCGCAGCGTAGAGTTCCTCGACTTCTCGTGGTGGCCGGTCATCGAGCGCTTCGTGTAGACGCTCGTTGTTGAACCACGCGACGTACTCGACGACGGCGAGCTCGAGCTGGCTGCGGGTCGCCCAGGTGCGGTCGGCGATGAGCTCAGTCTTGAAGCTGTCGACGAAGCTCTCAGCAACGGCGTTGTCGTAGGCGTCGCCGACGGTGCCGATCGACGCCAGCACACCGTGATCGTGCAGCGTCTGGGTGTAGTCAATCGATGTGTACTGACTCCCGGCATCGGTGTGTTGAATGAGCGCGACCTCCGCGCCGGGCTGGCGTTGATGTAGCGCCATCCGTAGCGCGTCAAGGACCAGCGTGGTGCGCATGTGCGACGCGAACTGCCAGCCCACGATCCGCCGGCTGTAGGCGTCGATCACGAAGCTGAAGAACACCAGTCCCTCCCAGCAGCGCAGGTAGGTGAAGTCCGCGAACCACTTCTCATCTGGCCGGGATGCCGTGAAGTCGCGCTGAACGAGATCACACGGCCGTGTGGCCTTCGGATCGGGCTTGGTGGTGCGCCACGGCTTGCCGCGCCGCTTGGCTCCCTGGATGGCGTTCTGGCGCATCAGCCGCCGCACACGATCACGGCCGACGTTCTCGCCAGCGCGCAGCAGCGCCTTCCAGGTCCGCCGGTAGCCATAGGCGCAGTAGTTGGCCTCGTGCAGCTCGCGGATCTTCCGACCAAGCCGCTCGTCCTCGACCTGACGATCGGACCGGCGGCCCGAGGCGCGCTCGTAGTAGGCGGACACCGACACGCCCAGGGTGTGGCAGATCGGCTCGACCCCGAAGCGCTCGCGATGCTCCTTAACGAACGCGCTCACTTCGGCCGGTTCGGGTCGAGCTCGCCGGCGAAAAACACGCTCGCCGCCTTGAGGATCTCGTTCGCCCGACGCAAGTGCGCAACCTCGCGGCGTAGCTGCTTGATCTCCTCGCGCTCCTGGCTGGTCAGGAGGTCCTTGCGCTTGCCCCCATCGGCTTCGGTGCGCCGGACGTATTTGCGCAGCGTCTCAGAATCAATGCCCAGGTCGCGCGCGACGTGGGCGACCGGGCGGCCGGACTCGAACACAAGGCGTGTGCCACGATCCAACAGCTCCTCTGGGTACTTCCCCACTCTTGCCATAACGGAAGGCTCTCCTTCCCCGCGGACGACACCGCAGATCAGAGCCTCCGTCAAAACCAGCCTGGCTCAGTTCGGTCATAGGTCGCCAGGCAGCCTAGTGCAGTATTCCTGAAGTGTGGCTTGTATGGGGGCTTTGGTGATGATGTGCTCGGCGGTCTTGGTCCAGATGACGGCGCGGTCGGTGTAGTGCTCGATGAGGTAGCCGATGTGCGCCGAGCGCAAAATTGAGGTCGGACAACGGTGGCCGGGAACGCCCTCCTAAACGCCCAAACGCAAAACGTCCGCGGTTGCGGACGTTTGCTGTACTCGGCACTTCAATGGGCGATATTGGGCTCGAACCAATGACCTCCGCCTTGTCGAGGCGGCGCTCTCCCAACTGAGCTAATCGCCCTAGGGTCGAAGTCGAAGCCAAGCGTATCAACGTGAAAGCTGTGGGCGCCGGGGTGGGTTCAAGCCCGGCAAAACTGGCCTACTTTTCAACCGGCCTTGACAAAAGCCACTGACGTCGGCGCTTGGCGCACGCCGAGACGGACTGAAAGGGCCGGCCTGCCCTCAAGAAACGCCGAGTCTCGCAACTGGTCAGGGCACGATCTCGGTCTTGCCCGGGACACCAACCCCAACGGATTCCCGATCGCAGACGCCGGCTTCTCCGGGGGCGCCACTACCGTTCGCTCGGGGCCACCCCTGCTGACGGCGGCAGACCGATAGCCTAGGAGGGCTTCACGGCGACGTGGCGGAGTGGCTACGCAGCGGCCTGCAAAGCCGTCTACACCGGTTCGATTCCGGTCGTCGCCTCTATCTAGCTATGCAAACAGCCTCCAAATCGGCTGGTTTTCGGTTTGAGGCGCCTGAGCCGAGGACGCCTAGACAGGCTCCCCATAGGCTCCCCTTAATCGGAGCGGGAACCGCACAAAAAGAGGGGCGAAGCCGGCTCGCCCTCTTTCTGCCCCCCTTGGCGCTGTCAGGCGGCTCGGCGCAGCGGAACCACGTTGGTCTCGTCGCTATCTGCGCCTCCCCAAAGCGCGGTCAGCTTCGCCGCCGCGTCGGGATCGGGGGCGTAGTGCAGGTAACGTTCGATGGTGGTGATGTGGCGGTGGCCCGATCCCTTGTCGAGCTGCGGGCCGGTGATGCCCTGGAGACACTCATAGATCTCGCCGAGCCGGTCGATTTGCTGTTCCTGGATGGCCGCAACGACCTCTACTTGCCGGTCCTTCGCCTCGTAGAGCCGCGCTTGGCGCCCGAAGCGCTGGTGGCCGCCGACCTCAACGCCGAGGACCAGACCTGCTTCCCTGGAGCATGTTCGCGATCCTGACCACGGGTATTTCTCGATCGAGATTCCGCTCGATGCCGGGGTCGAGTTTCCGTCCGCTCGCCTACGCGATGAGCATTTTTCCAGTCGTCGTTTTCGACCTCGATGGAACGCTGCTGCGCGGCACGACCGTGTCTCTTCTCCTCGCGCGGTGGCTCGGGCGAGAGGGCGAGGCCACAGAGCTGAGCGCGCGTTCCATGCTCACTAGATCTCCAACAGCGTGGGGCCCACACCTCTGCGGGATGGCTTGCGGGCAAGAGTGTGGCCGAGGCATGGCGTATTCTCGAGGAGGGATCGTGGATTGACGGGATGGCCGAGACCTTGCAGGCGCTCGCCGGCGCCCAGGTCAGCCTTCTGCTGGGTACAATCACATGGAGCTTTGCGGCAGAGATGCTGAGAGAGCGCTACGGCTTCGCGGCGGTTAGCGGCACCGAGATGCAGACACCCGACGGGGTTCTCTCCGGAGTGGTCAGCCGCTACTTCGACGAGCACGACAAGGCGCGCTTCGTCGAAGACTGGTGCGCACAGCATGGGTACTCGATGAGTCAGGTCGCAGCCATCGGCGTGGCCGTGTAAGCCAGCAGTCCTTCAGGAAGCTTGCGATCGCGGGCTTGCCGCGATGTTCGCCAGCCCAGCGGTGTGGTCCCTCGTTGAAGTGCAGGACTGCATCAGAGGCGTAACCGGCGAGCACCGGCTCGTAGTCGCCGGCGTTCATCAATGGCAGATCTGTACCGAAGAAGGTGAATGTAAAACCATTACAGGTGCGACAAGCGGCACGTACAAACTGATCGAAGCCGCGGGTCAGGATCGCGTACTTTGAACTCGATGTCTCGTCTCGGCATCTCCACACACTAAATCGTGATATGCCTGGACTCCCTCACGCGATGTGCAATGGCGTTCAAAGTCGCTCGAATACTCGTCGTCCCGGCCGATGGTGCCCTTGACGAGGCGTTGCACCAGGCCGTCCTCCCATGAGCCTGGCCGTCTAACTGCCAACGCGTCGATGCTCCTGAGCTCGGCGGCTGTGCGTGCGAGGACGCCGGCGAGCCAGCCGTCGAAATCGTGCTCGTTACGGGCCGCTTCCAGCGTTGCTGCCACGGCCGGTCGGTGTGCGTGTCGTGTGCCTGCATGGTTAGCTTCGTCTGATTACGTTCTTGGTGTCCAGCCCGGACATGACCCAGCCGTGGTTCAGGCGCTCGGTGCGGGCGAATGTCACGTGCAGCGTTGGTGGCAGGCCGGCGTAGGGTCCGGTGCCGGCCGTCTTCTCTTCGGTTACAACGATCCACTGGCCGCGGGCCGATCTTTGCCCGGGGCGATTGCCAGTACGACGCCTTTGTTCTGGACGTGATTGGCTGCCAAGTCGGCGGTCCGGCCCGCTGACGGCCCTGCCGCGCCTCGGGCTCACGGCGAACCGGAGCCCGAGGCCGGTCGATGGCCGCGATTCAGCCGACGACCATCAGGCTGTTGCCCTCCGGATCGCGCAGCCAGAACAACGGCGGCACCGGGTCTCCCATGCGGCTGATCTCGGCGTCGACGTCCACGCCCGCGGCTTTCAGCTCGGCGTGATAGGCGTCGATGTCATCGGTGTACAGGCCGATGCCCGTCTCGCGGCTGCCGGCAGGCTCGCCGGCGGGCGGCGGGGCGAGAGCGATCGTCGTCTCCGCATCGCCCGGCGCGACTTCGACCCAGCGGTAGCCGTTGCCAAAAGGGATATCGGAGCGCTTCTCGAGGCCGAGCTTATCGACGTAGAAGTCGATCGCACGGTCCTGATCGGATACAGGGATGACGACCGTGTTGATCTTGCTGACGCGAGTCTTGGTGCTGGGCATGACGTCCTCCTTGGATTGGATATACACGCTGAGACCACCGGCTCCGCCGAAACTCATCGCGGTGGCCAACGGCTTGGTCGTGATCTGAGCCATGCGCTTCGATAGCGATCGCGAGAGATCTCGATTTCACCAGCTGGCTCCCGATGCCGTCGCTTCGGTCGTGCCGTCGATCTACAGATTGACAGCGCCGGGGCCCTCCCGCGCGGACGCCGGGGGGCCAAGTGCCGGGCTTCTCGCGAGGATGAGCACACCGAGCACCATCGACGCGAGTCCGAAGATCTGGCCGGTCACATGCAGAGCACTCCTCGCCACGTGCTCGTGGAAGAGGGTCTGGCCGATGAGGATCGCCACGAGTGGCTCGAGCACCGTGATCGCGGGGAGCGACCACCTCAAATCGCCGGCCTGAAACGCGCTCTGGTTGAGTACGAGGCCAACGATGCTCACTACAACCAACACGTAGGGCGACCAGTCGTCGAGCGTATGCCCCAGCGAGATCCCGAGCCGGTGGCTTGTCCGCTCGGTGACCGCCGAGGTCGTCGCGAGCACGATTCCGGTGGCGGCGCCAAGCGCGAGCGACCGGCGCCGTGGCGAGGAGTGGCTGAGCGCGATCAGCGCCGCCACCGCCGTGGTCGAGACAACGGCGAGGAGAATCCAGCCGATCGCCGAGCCACGCGGATGGCCCGGGCCGGGCTGAGCGGCGGCAATGTACAACGCGACGCCGCCAAGGATCTGCGCGTTCGCCAACCATTCGTATCGCGAGAGCTTGCGATGCTGCGCGAGCGCGCTCCCGACGAGCGCCATGACGAGGCCAGTCACGAAGACCGGCTGCACGAGCGCGAGCGAGCCCTTGCGCAGCGCAAGGAACTGCATCGCGTAGCCGGCAACGCCGGCCGCCATGCCCAGCAGCCAAAGAGGCCGCTGGGCGAGCACCAGGAGCAAGTTGAGCCGCAGCGACCGGTCAGGGTGCTCTTTACTGGCTGCGTGCTGCTCGAGGACCGAGGAGAGGGCATAGAGGCCGGCCCCCGCGACGGACTCGACGATCACGATCGCCGGGATGTAGGCGCGAGCGAGTCGCTCGCGCAGGCGCTCGACGAAGCGCCCGGGAAGACCGAGCGCTCGCGCCAGGTCGTGCGCGTGGTGCACGGCGGCAAGCAACGTGAAGGTCACCCAAAGTCGGGGCCGGTAGCTAACGAGGGCGAGGCGAAGCGCGCAACAAGCGCTGCACCGCCTGATAGACGACGAAGAGAATTACGACAGCGGCGACTACCCAGCCGATCTCGTTTGAGAATTCTGTTGTGATGCGCGAGCCGAGAAAGTATGCGCCCAAGCCGAGCGGCAAAGCCCAGAGCAGAGCAGACACGGCGTTGAGCGGGAGGTACTGGCGCCAGCGCACCTTCTCGATCCCCGCCGCCCACGAGGGTGTCAGTACGATCGCGAGAGCGGGATGCAGGTAGTAGACAGCCTCGCTGTGCTCCAGCATTTTGGTGCGAGACCGGAGTAGGGGGCCGGGCGCGGTCAGGAGGCGACGTCCCGCATGCCGGCCAATCACCCAGCCAATGATGCCACCTGACATCGCTCCCAGCCAGGCGATGAAGAGCACGGGTTCGATCGGCAGTTTGTGGTTGGCGACGTACACGCCGGCGCCGAGGAGCGTCACCTCCCCGAAGCCGTTGACTCCAACGCCGCTGAGCACTGCGAAAAGGAACAGCGCCACGTAGTCCAGGGCGGGACCCTGCGGGCGCAGATGGGGGTGAAAGCGGAATCCCAGGACGCGAAAATAGTGGTGGGGTGTGACCCCTCGCGAGGGAGGGTGATGAGCGAGACGAGCATGGAACGGCGAGAAGAGCAGAGGTGGTCTGGGATGGATCGCAGTGGCAGCGCCGAAAAGAAAGTGGTCCATGTCGAAGCCATCGTATCGCCGCCTCCGCGGGGTAGATCAACGGCGGTGGAGCACTTTTTCGTCGCGAATCTGCTTTGAACCGTATTGCAGCGTGACCGCTCGACACTCAGGAACAGCATTGAAGTTGGGGCTGGAAGCGTCGAGGAACGGGTAGGCGATCGACGCGGGGTTCGTCTGTCCAGCGTCGAGATGCCCGAACAGGTGTCCAAGCTCGTGTGTCATCGCATCGCAGAACCACTGGAACGATTCGTCATCCTGACGCCAGCCCGGCCATAGGGAAGCATTGATCGTGATCGTGCAGTCCTGCACTTCGGTCCACATCTCGACCACGGAGCTCGCCGGTTCGGGGCTCGTCACGGTTTCGTAGTCGGAGGCGGGAAGTTGACCGCGACTCGTAACGATCGTCGGCGCGCCGCATGCCGGAACGCCGTGCCAGTACTGCTCGGCGAGGCGCACCGCGAGCGCCACGGGATCTGTCGTCGTGCTCGAGACGTGAGGGTGCCGAGAGCGATCGCCGCGCGCGCCAGCCGAGGCGGGCAGGAGCAGCATCGCTGCGAGGACGAGCGAGATGAGCAGACGAGCCATGTCCTACATGCTGAGGCCGGTGGCCGCCTAGCTCTTCCTCCCAAGCGGGTGATCTTGGGGGGAGACGCGGGGAGCGACGGGTTAGAGGGGACTCACCCCCGGGGTCCTGCCTGCCGATACATACATCGCGCGGGCCACGCCTGGGCGCCGCCAATGACGCCACCCACCCCCATCACTGTAGTCCTCGCCCGTTTCGACGATCTCTTCGCCGGAGGGCTGCACAAGCTGGTCGAGAGCGATCCGAGCCTCGCGATCGTCGCCGCAGACGTGGAGCAAAGGCGCATCGGTGTGGTGCTGCGCGCGCACCGTCCGGATGTGGCAATCCTCGACGTCGGCGCCATGGAGAAGCCGGCGGAGGTTCGTGAGCTCAGCGTCCGCTACCCGGCCACTCACCTGGTTCTGCTCGGAGGTGATCCCGCGCCCGCCGAGTGCGCGCAGATGCTTGCATTCGGGGCAAGCGCCTGTCTCGGCAGGAACATCCAGTCACGGGACGTGATCAACGCGATCCATCTCGCCTCGCGCGGACTGCAGGTGATTTCATCTGCGCCGGCTGGCCCTGGCGGCGATCTGACTGCGGGTGTAGGGCTGCTTAGCAGGCGCGAGTCCGAAGTGCTGCCGCTGCTTCGCCAGGGACACTCCAACGCGCAGATCGCGCTCGCGCTGCACGTGGGCGTCGAGACGGTCCGCACCCACGCGCGCAACATCTATCGCAAGCTCGGAGTCTCCTCTCGCCGCGAGCTCGCCGCGCCGCCCGTACCGCCCACGCCGTGCGCGCCCGCGGCACAACCGGAGCCTTCTCAGCCGGAGCGCTCACCCCGGCGCCGGGCCGCCACGCCGTTGGGACGTCCTCGATCCAGGCGTGGCACGCGACACAGCTGACGCTCGCTCTGCCGCGAGCAGCCGCAACATGTCGAGCGCTGGCTCAAATCCCGCTCGACATGCGTCCGCTTGCTCGGATCAGGCTCACGCTGAGGTAGCAAACGGTCGGTTACACAACAGGTCGAAGAGACCGGGGAGCCATTCCCCTTCTATCGCGGCGCTCTAGGCCGCAGTCAGGAGACGCCTATGAATGTTGGCGTCCCAAAGAAGCAGTCGTCGCCTGCAGGCGACTTCCTCGTAGCAAGCCGGCATGCTGTCCTTCGGCCCAGCCAAAGAACGTTTCGAATCGGGCTGGTCCTGCTCGGATCACTGTCTACGCTCGTCTTCGCGAGCAGCGCTCTGGGCGCCACCGCGACGATTGGCTTGGGAACCGCTGCCCCATTCTCGGTGCTGGCCGGCTCGACGGTCACGAACACCGGTCCAACGACGATGTTCGGCGACCTGGGCCTTGCTCCCGGCTCGTCGGTGACCGGCGCACCGCACGTGCTCGGCCAGACTCATATTGACGATGAAGTGGCGAGCGAAGCCAAGAGCTCGCTCACGACCGCTTACAACGAAGCCGCCTCTCGTCCGAGCAACGGCTCGGCCGGGACACAGCTCGCAGGTCAGGAGTTCTCGCCGGGCGTCTACACGGCCGGCAGCTCGTTGCTGCTGTCATCGGGCAGCGTCACGCTCAACGCCGAAGGCAACTCAAACGCGGTGTTCATCTTCCAGATTCCGACCACGCTGACCACGGGGTCGAACACCGCCGTCTCGCTGGTTGGCGGAGCACAGGCGTGCAATGTCTTCTGGCAGGTCGGCTCCTCCGCGACGCTGGGCAGCGGCACGCAGTTCGTCGGCACAATCATGGCCTCGGACTCGATCACAGCGAACACGGCCGCCACAATCCACGGCAGGCTACTCGCGCAGACCGCCGCAGTCACTCTCGAAGACAACACGATCACGAACTCCAGCTGCGCCTCCAGCGCCGGCGGAAGCGGTGGCGGCACGGAAACGACCACCCCGGAAGAAACGACCGCGCTCGAAGTAGCGACAACAGGCGCGGGAGCAACAACCGGCACAGGAGCGACAACCGGCACAGGAGCAAGCACGAACACCGGCGCCGCGGTGACCACCACTGCCGGGACGACGACGGGCGCGGGAGCACTCGTTTCGAGTCCAAATGCCGCCGTCATCCCTTCCCGGCCGATCGCATCGAAAAGCACAGCGAAGCATCACAAACGCCATCAGCGCCACCGCGCGCACAAGGCGGCCAAGCCGCGCTCGCCCGCGCGGCCGGCGCTCCCGCATCGGAGGGGCTCATTCACCGGCTGAGTGTAGGGCTGGTGGCAACGTGTCTGCTCGGCCTCACGGCCGGCTCGGCGCGCGCCGCCGGCTCGTCGGGGTACGCCGGCATCCCGGCGCGCGTGCAGGCGACTCAAGAGCTCGCGGTCCTGGGGACCGCGCACGCTGCACACCGCGCACCCGCAGCGAGTTCGCCGCAGATCGCGCTCGTGCCAGCGACCAGGCCGATCACGGGCGAGCAGACCACGCTGCCCGTGATCGGCCGCTCGACCGGGCGCGGCGGAGTGCCGTGGCTGCAGGTAATGCTCCCGGGTCGGCCCGACGGGTCGACCGGCTGGATCGCCCGGCAGGACACCCACATGCTCACGACAGGCTGGCGCATCCTCGTCGACCTCGCAGCGCGGCGCGTGCGGGTCTACCGTGACGGGCTCACCGTGAGAACGTTTCAAGCGGTCGTGGGCAAGCCCTCGACGCCCACGCCCGTCGGCCGGTTCTTCGTCGAGGAGACCATGCAGATGGAAGCCGGCCAGGCGGGCGGCCCGTATGCACTGGCGCTCAGCGCACGCTCGAACGTGTTGCAGGAATTCGAAGGCGGCCCCGGCCAGATCGGAATCCACGGACGCAACGAGCTCGGAGGAACCCTGGGAGCGGCGGAATCGCACGGCTGCGTCCGACTGTCCACCTCGAGCATCGTCTGGCTGGCTGCACGTATCGGCCCGGGCACCCCGGTGAAGATCTACGGAGCCTGAGACCGCTCTATGCAACCACGAAACTCGGTCATTTAAGCTGGCGCTCAGCGTGAAGTCCAGCGGGTGCGCATCGGCGATAGCCACCGCTCCCAGCTCGTCGTCGGCGTGAGTCAGGGCGTGACATCGCGCACGCGCGCTCAGCGGGAGGCAAGGATCGGCACGTCGTGAGCGATGTCCGTGGGCTGAAAGCTCGACGCGTACACGGTCGTGCGCTTCCCCGAGGCGGTGATCCCGTAGATGAGTCCCGTGTGGTTGATGAACTGGGGCTGGGAGGCGTCGCGTTCAGAGCCCACTCCCCACGCTTGCCACACGCGCGCGAGTTCGTGCGCCGAGCCGATCAGATACTGCATCCGCCCCGTCATGCCGTGGCGCGCGAGAAACGCCGCGACCGCCTTCGGCGTGTCCCCGCGCGGGTCGACCGACACGGCGATGATCTGTGCTTTGGAGGACACCTTCGGCCCCATCAGGTTCTGCGCGACGCGGAGGTTGGACGCGATCAACGGGCAGACGTCGGGGCAGTTCGTGTACAGGAACGTCACGAGCACGGCCTTGCCGCGATAGGAGTCGATGTTGACCGGCCGGCCGAGGTAGTTGCGCAGCTCAAGCGGCGGAGCGGCGGTCACGGGCGAGAGCAGCCCCTCGGCGCGATAATCCGCCTGCTTGGCCTGCGCGCTCGACGCCGGCGGGTTACCGCCGATCGCGATCAGCGCGACGCCGCCCGCGATCACCACGAGCACGACCAGCGCGAGCAGCACCCGGAAGTCGAGACCTTGACGGCGCATCCCAGCGAACTTATCAGCGCGCCGCGCGGCGCGCGTCGGCAAGAAACGTTGCAAACCTTCCCTTGTGATGCATCTTGCAGCGGGACCTGTTAGCTTGCTCGGCGTTCGTGCCGAATCCTTCGCCCCCTGGGGTGAGGGAGCGGGGGACCCAATGCAGCCGATCAAAAGGCTGCGGGGGCGAATCGCCACCAGTGTGGCGTAGCGTGACGAAAGTCACGCGAGCCCGACAGCTAACCCCGTAGGCGCCAAGCAAAAACAGCAGAAAGGACGCCTTCGCCCATGCCGGGATTCCCGCGTGACCTTGCCGTTGTCGACCCCTGGGACGCCTCCCTCGCCCGCTCCCGCGCCCGCCGCGCGCGCGCGCGGCGCAAAGCCGGTGGCCAGACGCGCGCCGACGGGGCGGCTCGCAAGATTGCCGATCGCAACGCTTTCGATTCCATTTCCTCGCTCGCGCGCACGCGCGATGCAAGCGATCGGGTCGCGCTCGACCGGGACCTGCTCGGCCGCCGTGAGCCACTCTCAGTGCGCGACCTCGCCGACCGCGAGGCGTGGGAGCTGTCGTTGGGCCGCTCGCGCGCGCGACGTCGCGCCGCCGAGCTGCGCTTCGTGCCGGCCGGCACGCGCGCCAGACGCCTCTCGCTGGGCGCCCTCGTCGCGCTGAGTGCGGGACCGACCGCGACCCTCGCCGCCGCGAGCTCGCCCCCCGTCTCCACCGCCGCGGGGCCGCCGACGACGAGCGAAAACACGATCGTGCTCAGCTCGGGCGCCGAAGGCAGGCAGGTCGAACTGCTGCAGCGCGCGCTCGGCGGGGTCAAAGTCGACGGCGTGTTCGGCCCGGAAACCGAAGAAGCGGTGCGCCGCTTTCAGGCGAGCAAGGGATTGACGGTCGACGGCATCGTCGGCTCACTGACGAGCGCCGCCCTGCGCGGCACCCCGCTGACGGCCTCTGTAGCGAGCCTGCAGAGCGACGTGGGCGTCCAGAGCGACGTGGGCGTGCGCAGCGACGCCGCGGACGTCTCGTCCGCTTCGACGAGCGAAAGCGGATCGCGCGAAAACGGATCGAGCGAAAACGGCTCGGCTCAAACACAGGGCGCCGGCAACGCGGTAGAGCGCTTGCAAGCCGCCCTGCATCTGGCGCCGGATGGCGACTTCGGCCCGGCGACCGAGGCCGCGATCCGTCGGCTGCAGGCCCGACACGGGCTGACCGTCGACGGCGTCGTCGGGCCCGCGACTTGGAACGAGATCGGCGTGAGCGGCGAGGAAACGCTCACCCCTCCCCCCTCCGCGCTTGCGGCCCCCTCGCCCGCCCACACGACTGACGCAAACGTCCCCGCCGAAGCATCGTCGGCGACGGGCGCCTCCGCTGAGAATGCCTCCGATGACGCGGCTCCCGCGAGCACCACGCCTGCGGGCGAAGCCGCACCGGGCGGCGGCAGCGCGGTATCGCGCTTGCAGGCGGCGCTGCACCTGACGCCGGATGGCGACTTCGGCCCGGCGACCGAGGCCGCGATCCGTCGGCTGCAGGCGCGCCACGGGCTGACCGTCGACGGCGTCGTCGGACCCTCGACGTGGGGCCTGCTCGGCGTGAGCGGCGAGAGCACGCTCACCCCGCCCCCGTCGGCGGTCGCGCAGAGCGGCTCCGGTGAAGCAGCGACGGATGGCGGCAGCGGCGGCGGCTCGAGCAGCACCGCGGGCGGCGGCGAAGGCGAAGGCGTCGTCGCGCGCGTGGTCGCGGCCGCGAACGAAATCGCGACGAGGCCGTACGTGTTCGGCGGCGGGCACGGGTCGTTCCAGTCGGCCGGGTACGACTGCTCGGGCTCGGTCTCCTACGCACTGCACGGCGGCGGCCTGCTGAGCGCGCCCGAGGACTCGAGTGGCCTTGAGTCCTACGGCGAAGCCGGCCCGGGCAAGTACATAACGATCTACGCCGACGCCGAACACGCGTGGATGACGATCGACGGACGGCGCTACGACACGGTCGCGCTGCAGGAGTCCGGCAACAGGTGGTCTGACTCGATGACCTCGACCGCCGGCTACGTCGTACGCCACCCCGCCGGGCTGTAGACATTCGGGAGCTGTAGAAGCGTTTAAAGGCGGGGCTTTCGCCCCGCGTGGGGCGCCGCGCATGGAGTGTCATGTGCGGCGTTCGGGCATACATCCACATGCGAGTCTGCGCGCATGAACGGCGACGATGGTTAATACCGTCCCAAGCGCGGCCTAGCTTTTCCTCTTCAGTCATATGACGAGACGAAAGGCGAGCCAAGACCATGCTTGCACGAGCGCATACGTTCACCATCGAGGGGCTTAACACCCGCCACGTCACGGTCGAGGTGGACATCCGGCCGGGGCTGCCCGCGTTCGCGATCGTGGGCTTGGCGGACGCGGCGGTGCGCGAGGCGCGCGAGCGCGTGCAGGCGGCGATCATCAACTCGGGGTACGAGTTCCCCGCCAAGCGGATCGTCGCGAACCTCGCCCCCGGCGACGTGCCGAAGGCCGGCCCGGCGCTCGACCTCGCGCTCGCGTGCGCGGTGCTGGCCGCCAGTGAGCAGATCCCGCGCGAGCGTCTCGACAGCCATGTGCTCTATGGCGAGCTGTCGCTCGATGGAGACGTGCGTCCCGGCAATGGCACGCTCGCGGTCGCGCAAGGGGCCGCGCAGGACGACTTTCCGGCGCTCGTCCTCGCCGGGGCGCGAGCGCGCGAGGCGCAGCTCGTGGAGGGGATCGAGGTGCTCGTCGCCGAACGATTGACGAGCGCGGTGCGCGTGCTACGCGGCGAGCCCGCGGACCTGCTGCCGGAGTCGCCCCCATCCGCGGAGACGGACGCGCGCACGGCGAGCGCAGTCGACTCGGACCTGAGCGAAGTGCGCGGCCAGCATCACGCGGTGAAAGCGCTCGTGATCGCGGCGGCCGGTGGCCACAACTCCCTGCTGAGCGGGCCGCCGGGGACCGGCAAGACGATGCTGGCGCAGCGGATTGCCTCGATCCTACCGTCGCTCACTCGCGCGGAGGCGATCGAGGTGACGCGCATCCACAGCATCGCGGGCGGACTCGAGGGCGAGCTGGCCGGCAGCCGCCCGTTTCGCGCGCCGCACCATTCGATCACGACGGCGGGCCTGATCGGGGGCGCACGCAGGGGCTGGATCGGCGAGGTCGTGCTGGCTCACAACGGCGTGCTGTTCCTGGATGAGCTGTCGGAGTTCGCGCGCCCGACGCTCGAGGCGCTGCGCCAGCCGCTCGAGGACGGGCGCGTGGCGATCGTCAGAGCGCGCCATTCGGCGGTGTACCCGGCACGGTTCATGCTGGTGGCCGCCACAAATCCCTGTCCGTGCGGCTATGCGGGCAAGGAGCAGCGGTGCAGATGCACCGAAACCGAGCTCGCCCGCCACCGGCGCAAGCTGAGCGGCCCGCTGCTCGATCGTATCGACCTGCTCGTGAACCTCGAGCGCGACGATGTGCACGACCTGAGCGCACAGCCGCTGACGAGCTCCGAGCGGGCGCGCGAGCGCGTGAGCGAAGCGCGCGAACGCCAGGCGGCCCGGCTGGAAGAAGACGGGGCGATGGTGAACGCGCAGATGAACGTACGCATGCTGCAACGCTATGCGAAGCTCGAGCAGAAAGGCGAGGAGATGCTGCGCGGCGCACGCGAGCAGGGACTGTTGAGCGCGCGCGCGCTACACCGCGTGCTGCGGGTGGCGAGGACGATCGCCGACCTGGGCGCCAGCGACCGGGTGCGGGGCCGGGACGTCGGCGCCGCGCTGGCGCTGCGCCCGCAGGACGGTTTGCAGCACGGGAGCCGGGCGGCATGACCACCACGCGAGACACGATCGAAGCGCCCCCACAGCGCGACACGACGACACCGCCGGCGCCCGACGCAGCAACGGCGGTAGCGCCGGGTGCGACTTCCCAGCACGACACGACCGCGCCACCGGGCGCGTGCTGCGACTGCCTGCGCCGCAGCCGGCTGCTCGCCTGGCTGAACTCGCGGCTGGATTACCGATCCAAAGACCCCGCACGGCTGATCGAGCTGCTCGCGCTAGGAGATGAGGATCTGCTGCGAGCCGTCGGCGGCACGCGCCGGGAGGAACTGAAAGCGCGCTACGCCCAGTTCGACCCCGGCAAGGAGGTCGAGTCGGTCGATGGCGTGGAGCGAGTGTGTCGCCACCAGTGCGCCTATCCGCGCGCACTGCGAGACGGGGAGACGCCGAAGATGCTGCGCGTGGCGGGCGGCGTGACGAGGCTCAGCGAGTTGACCGACGCATCGGTTGTGGCGATCGTAGGCAGTAAACGGGCGACGGACTACGGCATGGAGATGGCCAAGAGCATCGCGCGGGGCCTGGCCGCAAGCGGCGTGACGGTGGCGAGCGGGCTCGACGACGGGATCGCGGCCGCCGCGCACGCGGGGGTGTTGGAAGTCGAGCGCGGGAGCGTGGCGGTCCTGCCCGGTGGGCTCGACACGGCGTGCCCGGCGCGACGACGCACGCTCTACGCGCGCGTGACGACGGTCGGCTGCGCGGTGGCGGAGCTGCCGTGCGGAAGCCGGGTGCGGCGCTGGTCCTACACGGCGCGCGCCCAGACCCTCGCGCAACTGGCGGCGCTGACGATCGTGGTCGAGGCCGACGAAGACCCCGGCGATCTGCTGAGCGCGCAGCTGGCGCAGACGCTCGGACGGGCGGTTGCCGCTGTCCCGGGGCGGGTGACCTCGCCGGTGTCGCGGGGAACGCATGCGCTGCTGATCGCGGGCGCCCAGATGGTGAGATGCCCGGAAGACGCACTCGAGCTGCTGTATGGGTGGGAAACCTCGACGCAGACGCAAGCCGCGCAGCGAGAGATACCGGCGCAACGAGAGATCCCGATGCAGCGGAAGGACGCGGCCCGACGGGAGAGCCCGACGCAGCCCAACGCGCGGGCTCGGCCGCGAGTCACGACGCAGCGAGCGCAGGAGAAGCTCGAGCCCCGACTGAGGGCGGTGCTCGAGCAGGTTGGCGCCGGGCGCGACACACCCGACAGCCTGGCGGGCGGAGACGAAGATGACGGAGAGGTCCTGATGGCGCTGAGCGAGCTCGAGCTGAGGGGCCTGCTCGCGCGCGGCGACGGCGGACGCTACGTGCCCAGAGACGCCCTGGCTGTCAGGGGTGCCAAGTAGGCTGAGCCTTGGACTATGAGCACGCGCGCCGAGCGAATCGAGAGCCGGACGGCGCGACATCTGAGAATCGATCGGTTGGAGCTCGTGGCGATCGCCGCGGGCGGCGCGATCGGCGCGCTGGCCCGCGTCGGGCTCAGCCGGGCGTTTCAGTCCGCGACCGGAACCTGGCCGTGGGCGATCTTCGCGATCAACCTCATGGGCGCGTTCATGCTCGGCTATTTCGTCACCCGTTTGCAGGAGCGATTGCCGGTCTCGACTTTGCGTCGCCCGTTGCTGGGAACCGGGCTGTGCGGCGCGCTGACAACGTTCTCGACCGTGCAGGTGGAGATGCTGCAGATGCTCGACGCCAACCACGACGCCCTCGCCGCCGGTTACATCGCGGCCAGCGTGGTCGGCGGCTATCTGACGGTGCATGTCGCCTCCGCGCTCGTGCGCCGGGTCCGGACGCTCGCATGAGCGCAGCGGTGTGGATCGGCGTGGCGATCCTCGGCGGCGTCGGCGCGCTGGGCCGCTTCCTGCTCGACGGCTGGATCTCCGCGCGCGTCGCAAGCGGCCTGCCGGTGGGAACGCTCGCGGTCAACGTGAGCGGCGCCCTGCTGCTCGGGCTCCTCACCGGCATCGCCCTCACCGGCAACGCGATGGTGCTGGTCGGCTCAGCAGCGATCGGCTCGTATACGACGTTCTCGACATGGATGCTCGAGACGCACAGGCTCAGCGAGGACGGTCGCGGCAGGGATGCGGCCGTGAACGTGCTCGCGAGCGTCGTCCTCGGACTTGGCGCCGCGGCGCTCGGGCGCGCGATCGGCGGTTGGTTGTGAGCCCACCCGCAGAGGCAGACGCGAAACCATCGGGCGAGGAGAGTCTGAAGCTCACGACTTACTTCGGCGAGCGCGACCGCACGGACGGGCGGCTGGTCGCGGACGCGCTGCTCGACCTGTTCGAGGAGCACGAAATTCAGAGCAGCATGCTGTTGCGTGGTATGGAAGGGTTCGGGCTCGAGCACCACCTGCGCACCGACCGGCTGCTGACACTGTCAGAAGACCTGCCGGTGGTCACGATCGCGCTCGACACACCCGAGCGTATCGAGCGTCTGCTTGGCCCCGTGCGGGAAATCCAGCGCCGGGGGCTCGTGACGCTCGAGCGCGCGCGGAGGTGGGTTGACACGCAAAGCGCCGAGGCGGCGGTTGCGAGGATCGCGGAGACCGGGCGGGAGGCGATCAAGCTGACGGTGTATCTAGGCCGCCACGAGCGCGCGGCGGGCCGGGCGGCGTTCGCCGAGGTCTGCGACATGCTCCACGCCCAGGGCGTCGCGGGCGCGACGGTGCTACTTGGCGTCGATGGCACACACCACGGCGAGCGCCGCCGGGCGCGCTTTTTCGCTCGCAACGAGCGAGTGCCCGCCACGATCGTCGCAATCGGCGCGTCAGATCCGATCGCGCGGGCCGTGGCACAGCTCCAAGGCGTGCTGGCAGACCCCCTGCTGACGGTAGAGCGGGTGCGCGTGTGCAAGCGCGACGGCAAGACAATCGCCATGCCGCACGAACTGGCGGAGAACGACGAGCACGGGCTCGAGCTGTGGCAGAAGCTGACAGTCATAAACTCCGAGGCCGCCCGCCACGGGGCGGCGGCGTTACACGTCGAGCTCGTCAGACGCCTGCGCGAAGCCGGCGCCGCGGGCGTCACCTCGCTGCGCGGTATCTGGGGCTTTCACGGCGAGCACACCCCCCACGGCGACCGACTCCTCTCTGTGCGTCGGCACGTGCCGGTGACGACGATCGCGATCGACACGCCCGCGCGAATGGCAAGACTGTTCCCGATCTTCGACGGGCTGACCGGCGAGCAGGGACTGCTCACGAGCGAGATCGTCCCCGCGATGGCCGCCTCCGGCTACGGCGAGATCCGCGGGGGGCTGCGCCTCGCGGTGACGGACGCTTCGCGGGGCAGGCGATGAGTACACCGGGTCCGCTCTACTACTTTCGCAAACAAAGCCTGACAAAGCGAGGCGATGCTCGTCTACGAGTCGTCTGTGAAGCCACGTTAGTATGCACCGTACAGGGCGCTCGGTGGAAGCGTTGTCTACCCTGGGAAGCAGGGGGCGGTCTGCAAGGACTCCGGGGGAACCCCCTTCGGGCTGGCCCAAGAGCAGTAGTGGCTTCAACCCAGAGCGCGCAAGCTGAGTTCAAAGCCAATAGCGCAAGCTGAGTTCAAAGCCAATAGCGCAAGCTGGCTGGTGTCGTCTCGGGGTGCTTCTCCAGCAGTTGGTCGAGCTCGGTGACCATGCGCCCTATGGTTCCCGGACTTCCGCGGGGATAGCGACTAGGATCGGCAAGCACGAGACCGTGATGGACCTGGCCGCGCTGATCGTAATCGTCGGCGATGCCGCTGAAGTCGGGAATGTTCTCTGTGACGACCATGCGCTGCTCGGTCTGGGCCAATGCGAACAGATCCGTATCCGTGAGTGCGCGAAGCTCAACGCGCTCGACCACCGCGCCGGCATCGTGTCCGCGAGCGCGGAGCTGCTTGACAATCGTGTGCGTGTACATCTCGTCGAGTATGAGCTTCACGGCTCAGGCGAGGGCGTCTTGCGTGCGCTTCCACGCGGCGTATTGTCGCTCAGTCTCTTCGCGATTGAAGGCAATCCGCGTGTCCACCTCCTCCGGGAAGTCGCCGTAGTACCTGAGGGCTACGTTGACCTGTGCATATGAGAGGTTGCCCCACGCGGCGGCGCCCGCGATCGCCTGCTCGCCAGTGGACCCAAATTCCTTGACGACTTTCACGACCTCCCACACATCAGGACCGAAGGCGAGCGCCGCGCGGCGTCCGGTGGGACCGTCCTTGAACACGATCCCAGGGTGATCCTCCATACGCAGGCCCTCGTCGATCAGTCGCTCTGCCGTCCGTGCCTTGGCCTCACCGCGGCGCTGCGCGCCCAAGCCGAGACGAGCGAGCGTCCTTGGGCTCATGCGGATCGAGAAGGGCTTCTGGGTCGGCTGACGACTCATGTAGTTGGATGTAGTCTAGCGCACTACACGTTCCCCAAAAACGAAGCGGGTGAACGAAGCGGATGAAGCGGATGAAGGGACTCGAACCCTCGACCTTCTGCATGGCAATTGGAGTTGACCATGCCGGGTACAGTCTATATCCCCATAGATGCTGGGTTTTAGGTCAAGTAGGTTCGGGCTATTTGGGACTGTTCTGTGACAAAGTTCGTGACAATCTGTCCGGCTGAAGGGGTAGGCTTCTCAAGCTGCATATCCAAGGTAGGGCTTCGAGAAGGAGGGCGCGATGCCCGCGGCCGTGAGACCGAATCCGATGGCTGCGTCGGTCAGCGGCGTGGTGGAGTGTTACGAGGGCAAGCGTGTGAGCACTTGGTATGCGCGCTGGCGTGATCACACCGGACAGCACCGCCGGCGCCTCGGGCCCGCCTGGCCGCACAAGGGGCCGCCGGACCCCGGATACTTCCGCGAGCGGGAGGCCAGGGCCGCGCTCGCGGCGATCCTCACCGACGCGCGGCGCGGCGCGACCGAGCAGGGCCGAACGGGCCTGAGGTTCGAGGCGCTCGCCGAGGAGTGGCTTGCGGCCGGGACGCTCGAGCGCGACTGGTCGCACAACACCGAGATCGACTACCGCTCGGTGCTGAACTGCCATCTGCTCCCGGAGTTCGGGGAGCTGCGCGTGGAGTCGGTCTCCCCCACTCGGATCGAGCGCTGGCGTAACGACCTGGTCAGCGAGAAGGGGCTCTCGCGGCGCAACGCGAACAAGATCCAGGCGGTGCTGCACGCGGTCTTCGAGCGCGCCCGCGAACACCACAACCTCCACGAGAACCCAGCCGCCGGGGTGCGCAAGCTGCGCGAGCCCTACGACGCCGCGCGCTTCGAGTTCTACACACCCGAGGAAGTCAGGAAGCTCGCCACGACCACCGCCGATGGCAGTCACCACAAGGAAGCCAAGCGCAAACTGACGGACGGCGAGCTACAGGCCCGCAGGGTCCAGGACGAGCAGGACGCGGTGCTCTTTCAGACGGCGGCGTTCACGGGCCTTCGCCGTGGGGAGCTGCTGGCGCTGCGCTGGGGCGAGGTGGACTTCGAGAACCAAGCGATCCGCGTCTTCGAGGGCTACACCCGCAAGCGGCGCGGGCGTACCAAGTCGCGAAAGGCCCGCACCGTGCCGATGGTGCAGGAGGTCGCCGAGCTGCTGAAAGGGCTACACGACCGCGGCCACCACGCCGGGCGTGCCGATCTGGTCCTCGTGAGCGAGGACGGCGGACACGTCGATGCCTCCGCCCTGCGGCGCCGCTACATCTCCGCACGCGATGAGGCCGGTATCCGCCCGCTGCGCTTCCACGACCTGCGCCACACCTTCGGCTCGCTGGCGATCAACCGCGCCTCGATCGTCCAGGTCCGGGCATGGATGGGCCACGCCGACATCAAGACGACCATGCGCTACCTGCACCACAAGAGCCGCGCCAACGAAGCCCAACTGCTCGCCGGAGCCTTCAAGTCTGAGGACAAGACATAAACGAAGCGGCCAGTCCTGGTCGATTCGCCACTAGACAAATGGCTCGGACTCAGCGGCGAGTGCTTCTTGGCTCGTGTCGGCACAGGTTAGCGGCGAGACGAGACTGCGCTCAGCAAGCTCGACCTCTCCCTCTTCGTCTCGTCAAGCACTTCAGCCAGCCGGTATCCATTTCTCGACACGACTATTCCCGTCGTCGACGACATAAACATCTCCCGAGGAGTTCACCGCGACGCCCTGAGGGCCGGAAAACTGCCCGTTCCCCGAGCCCGCTGAACCAAACTTCCCGAGGAACACCCCAGCCGAGGTAAACGCCTGAACGCGCTGATTGACCGTATCGGCCACGAAAATGAGACCTGACGCCGGAAGTCCTGGCTGAGAATCACTGGCAACGTCATAGGGATCCTCGAACTGACCGTTACCAGAGCCAACTGAACCAAACTTTCCTAAGTAAGCTCCTTCGGAGGAGAACTCCTCAACACGGTCGTTACCAAAATCAGCGACATACACGTGGTTGGACGCCCCAACAGCAATTCCAAACGGGTTCGCGAACTGGCCATTGCCAGATCCCGCTGAGCCGTAGGCAGCAAGGAGAGTGCCCGTCGAAGAGTACTTTTCAATACGATCGAAGCCAGTCTCGACTACCCATACGTTGCCGCTGGAATCGACTGCCACTCCGTGTGGCCCACCGATAGCGGCAAACGCTCTGATGAATTTTCCTTCTGCAACCGAGAACTCCTCGATCCGATTATTACTACTGTCGGCGACGTACACATCCCCCGCGCTCTGATTGATCCCGATCCCGACTGGATAGTTAAACTGGCCATTACCAGTTCCCTCGGAACCGATCGTACGGATCAGCGAGCCCGACGCGGTGAACTCGTCAACATGGTTGCTCCCAGAGTCGACGACCCACACATCGCCGCTGGCGTCGATCGCATCGAACGATGAAGCGGAGCCTTCGGAGCCAAACTCCGACGAGTAGACCGGTGGAGAGTATAGAGTTGTGAATTCTTTTTCCGCCCCATAGGCCGTACCGGTGGAGTTACTTGCGGTCGTCCGATAGAAATATGTCGTGTACGGCACAAGACTGGTTAGTCCAACGCTGACTTTGACCGGCGAGGTGCCGGATCCTGCATCATTGCCGGGCGGAGAGGGTGCAAAGCTTTCGAGGAGCGTGGCGTTCGCGCCGTATTCGAAGAAGTAGTGCGCATCCAGGCCGTTGGGGTTCACGGCGCCTTCGACAGTCGCCGTCTGGGTCCCAATTCCGCTGGCCCCTTCGGTGGTTACGGTCGGTGGTGGTGGCGGCGGTTTACCGCTCGTCGTGAACGTCGTGTCCGCGCCGGCCCCGGTACCCGTGGCGCTGTCGGCGATGACACGATAATGATATGTCGTGCCCGGCTGAAGGCCGGTTATGACGGAACTGACTTTAAGGGTTGTAGTGCCTGCGCCGGCGTCGACGTTGGGTGTTGAGGCACTGTAGTTTTCGGCTTCCGTTCCGTATTCGAAGTGGTAGTGAGTGTCGGATCCCTCTGGGTTCACGCTTGCGTGAAGAGTCGCGCCGGATTCAGATACGGAGGACGCCGCTTCGGTTGTGGCGACAGGCGTTGGCCCTTCGGCGGAGGCTCCTTCTCCTTCTTCTTCGCCGAGGCCATTACAGTCTTTGTAGGCGTCGAGGAACTCGTACTTGTTCGAGATCCCGCCAGCAGGCGCAGCGTTGACTTCACCGAGACGGTTTTCCATCTGGAGGCGCTCGGTTTTGTTTTCGGCGAATGCCTTGTTGTTGGTGAAACCCTGGAACGTCACGTTCCCAAAGTCGAGCAGATTGTCTTTGCCTGGCCGCTCGATGATGAAATCGTTGACGTTCGCATCGATTGGTCCTGGGCCGTGCCCATACGCCGCTTCCCCTTCGGGAACGAGGTTGTGCATGTAGAATTTGTATTCGCCGCTTTCGTAGTGCGTGTCGGCCTCCACGTACTTGCCCGGTATAGCTTTTATCCCCAGCCCTTTGGGGTGTTTTTGCGCCGGGAGGATCTCATACCAGGCTTCGTCTTCCCCCAGGCCTTCCTCGTGCTGTGAGGTACCATCCTGACCGAGGTCCTGGTTGTACCAGCCCCCGATTCCCGCCCAGATATACGAGGCGGAAGGCTCTGTTACCTGGGGTTTTTCGCACGAGCTGGTGGATTTGGGCTCGATGTAATAACCCGTAGCATGCGTGTACGTGCCTTTGCCGTTCCAGTCGAAGTACCCCGACCAGATTTTCGACTGCGAGTTCGCGGAGCCGGAGGGCGGAGAGACGAGCGGCTCGGTCGTGTCTGTGCCTTCTTCCACGGCGGGCGCACCCAGCCCATCAGGTTCCGCGACGGGCGTTCCCGGCTCATCAGGCGAGGACGAACTCGACGGCGCTTCGGCGATGAACGGCGGTGGGGTGGCAAATTTTATGCCTTGGGAGATCATCTCCTCCCAGATCGCGTGTTCCGGCGAGCTGAAAGGAGGTTCTGGCGGGATGCCGTAGGTCGCGAGTTCACTGGCGGACGCACGACGAGCGTCGAACGAGGTGGGCGGAACATTCATCGAGAACGGCGCGCCGGTCGGTTCTTCGTACGTGTATTCCTTGCCACCCCCCGGCAGCGGCTTGATAGCCCGCAATGGGGATATGTGCATGCCACAGTTCTTGAGCGTATTGGCGGAGGAGGCGTATGGGCTGCCAGACGGACACCTCGCCGCGAGGGCGGCGCCGCTGAACGCCAATAGCACTCCGGGGGCGGCGAGGGCAAGAATAACGGCAAGCGAACGTTTCACGGCTGAAACCGTATATCTGTGAAAGCTCGACGGGAAGTACCGGGCGCTTATCCGCCCATACGTCGTTCTTATCGTCGCTCAGGGCAACTTGAGTCTGTGGCCAGTTTCTCGTTCCACGACACTGGTCAGGCGCCTGCTGCCCGTCAGAGCGTAAGGCGGTTTGCCGGGGAGCATGAGCGACACCGCTTCGGTACAGCTTTGTGGAGATGCTCGTACCGAAGCGACGATCGCCCCCGCGGGGCCGCTCCGGAACGTCAATACTAGGAGTGGCCAGTCACCGCCGGCAGGACAACTCGGCGCCGGCTGGGTTGGTTCGTAGACGGGAAGTGAATTCACGATCGCGGCTACGCGCGCCACTCGGTCGGGGTCGGCGACGGGCACAGTCCGTGCGATATGTGGACGTTCCCCGCGCTGGGCAGCGTCCTGGATGACTTGAACCGTGAGCCACCTCGCACTGTTTGGAACCGTGAAGACCACGGAGTGCGGTAGGTGAACCTCCACCCGCGCGTCGATTCGCGCGGCAACCGTCTCGCCGCCTGCGCGCGCAATCGCCAGGCTTAGGCGTCGGGGACCCGACGCGCCGTCTGCACTTGGAACGCCAATTTCCTCCCACCAATACCTGAAGCCTCGTCTGCCTCTCACGCTTCCGCTGGCGAGCACGCGCGCGAATGGCGGCGCGTTGTGCACGAAGGCGTGTAGCAGCAGCGTTGGCGCGGCATGACTAAGCAGGAAGACGTGGCGATCAACCACGTGCGCGAACGGTTCGCCGCGCGGGTGGTCGAGCAGCGTGCCGGCCGCAGAGGGGGGGTGTGCGACACGCCTGCTCGCAGGAAGACGCTCATCGCTCCTCAGGAGCGCTTCGGCTGACGCCAGCACAGTTTCGACTCCCCCGCTCTGTACCGTGGCATGCGCGGCTCCCTGCGCGTCCGAGCCGCCGCACCCGCTTGCGAGGATCGCACACCCCACCGTCGCGCCGAAAATGGCGACGAATGACCTGAAAATGCGACGGCGACTCAGACGGCGACTCATATAGGCCGATCCGAGCGATCCGGGGTCATCGCCAGCGCGCGTTTGAGGGGAGCGATCTGGCGTGTGAGGCTCATAAAGATGCTGGCAACCGGAGTCCGACGATCCTCGCGCCAAGCCATGACCACGACCGACTCCTCGCCTTGAATCGGCACCGTGCATATACCGTCACGGGGAAGCGAGCTGGATCCCTTCGGGAGTATAGACACGCCAATTCCGGCGGCGACGAGCACTGTGATGGCCTCGGGTGTCGCCGCCTCGACGCCGATCATCGGCTCAAAGCCGCTGCGGCTGCAGTCAGCGAGGAGCATCTCACGGTATGCCTTCGAAGCGGACGCCGGAGGCACAATCCAAGCCTCCTCTGCGAGCGCAGCGAGCGGGATCGATTCCCGACCTGCGAGTGGGTGGTCGTCCGGAAGCACGGCCACGACATCGTCCACCGCCACTAGCTCGGTCTGAAGGGTCCGATCGTCCACAGGCCGGCGCATGAAAGCCACGTCAAGCTCCTCCCGCTCAAAGCATCCCAGTAGCTGGGCAAGGTCTGTCTCGATGAGCGATATCTCCACGTCGGGGCGCTCTTTCGTAAAGAGACGAAGCGCGGCTGGGATCAAGCTGTCTGCCGAGGAGCCGATAAAACCGATGTTGAGGTAGCCGCTCTCGCCTCGTCCTGCCCTCTTGGCGGTCGATACAGCATCAGCGGCGTCAGCAACGCTCGCCCTTGCTCCCGGCAGGAACGCCACGCCCGCCGCAGTGAGATGGGATCCATCGTTGCCACGCACAAAGAGCACGGTATCCATCTCGGACTCCAGCTTGCGAATCTGCTGGCTCAGCGCGGGCTGGGCGATCCCGAGCGCAGCAGCCGCGCGACCAAAGCTCTTCGCCTCGGCCAGCGCGATGAAATAGCGCAGATGACGCAGCTCGACGCTCATCGACCGGGGCTCCTCGCCCGCGTGAAAGATGAGCTCAATCTTGGGACACGCGCATAAGCCGGAATCATTGAAGTCGCAGTCATTCACGCCGCCTCTCGCGGTCGCACCGTCGCTATGCAATCCAAGCGCGCCATCCCAGGTTGAGCACCCCACAGGAACCAGACCGGATATTCGCATAGACGACGCTTGAGTGTCGCTGAGCGGTCTGTCCAGCCAATCGAACCCTTCGTGCTGTCTCGTAACCGTGAGATCGATGTCCTACGTCGCCCATTGCTCACGAGCGGACATGTTCTTCCGGCGGGCAAAGCATTGGCTCCTGTGCCCTTGCCTGCCAAGGTGACGGCCATCGCCGCTTCGCGACACCTGCCAGCGCTTGCCACGTACCTCAGCCCCCTGCCCGACACCACAAAAGCCAAACAGACTAGATGCACTGTGCCAGAGCGTGACAGTTTGGGGTGATAGCATTTCGGGCCATGATGACGGCTGCGAGCATCGGTGCGGGCCAGGCTGCGGCGTATAGCGCGTACTTGGAGTCGCGGACGGTCGCGCCGGCGCGCGGGGACTACTACCTCTCCCCTTCTGGCGAGCCGACGGAGGCTCAGGGGGTGTGGCACGTCCTGGATGAGACGCGGGAGCGGCTCGGTCTGCGGCCGGGTGAGGCGGTCCGTGCTGAGCAGCTCGTGCGGCTGATGGAGGGTCGCCATCCCGCGAGCGGCGAGTTCATTCGCCGCGCCGGCGCCGACGGCCGGCGCGCGGGCGGCATCGACTTGACGTTCAGCGCACCGAAGTCCGTTTCGGCGGTGTGGGCTCTCGGCTCGGCGGAGCAGCGTGCGGGTGTGGAGCTGGCGCATGGTCGGGCCGTCTCGCGGGCGCTTGCGCATCTGCGGGGTGAGGTAGCGGTGGTCCGTGAAGGTGCGGGCGGACGGGTGCTGTCCCCTGCGCGCGATGTGCTGGCGGCGGAGTTTCGTCACACGACCGCGCGGGGTGTCGCTGGAGGCGCGGCGCCTGACCCTCAGCTTCACAGCCATGTTGTCGTGACGGGCGTGGTGCGACGGGATGGGCAGTTCGCGGCGGTCGCAAGCCGTCCGTTGTTTCGGGCGGCGCGGGAGCTGGGCGCCTTCTACCGTGGCGCGCTGGCCGAGGAGCTGCAGGGACAGGGTTATGAGGTCCTCGCCGGCACTGGGCGCGATCGGCGCTACTTCGAGGTCGCCGGGATCTCGGAGAGCGTCAGGGAGGCGTTGAGTGGGCGGTCACGTGAGGTGTGGCTGGCGGCCGAGCGGTTCCGCGCGCGCTACGGCCGCGCTCCTGAGCGTGATGAGTTGCGCAACGTGAAGCTGGAAAACCGGCAGGCAAAGACACCGCAGAATCGCCCCGAGCTGCAAGCTACATGGGAGGAGCGCGTCGCCGGACAGCAGGGCGACCGTGCCTATGTGGAAGGTCTGCAGGGAGAGCGCCGGGGTGGTGTCCAGCGTACGGATGAGACGGGTTGGCGGGAGCGGGTCACGGGGTCTTTGACGGCACAGGGCGCGACGTTCTCAGAGCGGGAACTGCGCGCGAGCGTGCTCGAGCAGGGCGTCGGGGAGCTTGCACCGGACAGGGTTTCTGAGCACGCCCGCGAGCTGGTCGCTTCCGGTGAGGTGATCGAGCTGCAGGACGGGCGCATGACGACGCGCGAGATCAGGGGCATGGAGCTGGCGATACAGGCACGCATGAGTGAGATGGCAGCCGCTACCGGCGCCGGGGTGAGCGATCAGGCTCGCACGGCGGCGATGGGCGAAGTTGCGGAGCGGATCGGCGGCTCGCTGAGCGCCGAGCAGCAGCAGGCGCTCGAGGTGCTCGGTGGCCCGGAGCGCGCTGTGGTGCTCGTCGGGCAGGCCGGCGCGGGTAAGGGCGTCGTGATCGATGCGGCCGTGCGCGCGGAGCAGCACGCGGGCCGGGAGCCCTTGGGTGTCGCGGTCGCCGGCGACACGGCCGAGCGGCTGGGCCGGGAAAGCCCGTCCTTGGAAGCAAGGACGATGACATTGGATTCGCTGGTCGCCAAAGCGCGCACCGGGAGCCTCACCCTGGACGAGTCCACAACCGTGTATTTCGATGAGGCGGGGATGGCGGACACACGCCGGCTGGACGCGCTGAGCGAAGTGGTCGCGCAGTCCGGGGGCAAGCTGGTGGTGATCGGTGACGCGCGGCAGCTCCCCGCGATCGGCGCGGGCGGCATGTTTCAGGAACTCTCCGAGAACGTCCCGACGGGCCGCCTCTCCGAGGTGCGCCGGACGACAGACCCGGATGAGCGCCGCGCGTGGGCGGACCTGCGCGCTGGTCGCGCCGAGCAGGCGATGGCGCACTACCAGGCCCGCGGACAATTGCATTTCAGCGACACCCGCGAGCAGGCGCTTGAGGGAGCGGTCAAGCAATGGGCCGACCTGACCGCGCGAGACGGCGTGCGCCACGTCGCGCTGATGTCCGATGCCTCCACCGCGGAGATCAACAGGATGAACGCGCGCGCGCAGCATCTACGCGGCGAACGCGGCGAGCTGGGCGATACGGAGTTGCAGCTTCCAAATGTCGCCTATGGCCTGCGTGAAAATGATCGCGTTGCGTTCGTGGCGCAGCACCGACCCGAGGGTGAGCGCCGCGTGGAGAACGGGACACGCGGCGAGGTCATCGGCGTGGACCCCGAACAACAGCGCGTGAGGGTCTTGACCGACGGGGCGCGCGAGGTGACGGTCAGCGGCGAGGACCTTGAGAATCTGCGTCTCTCCTACGCGCAGCATCTTTACCGCCAGCAAGGCGCGACCGTCGAGCGCGCCGTCGTCGTGACGGGGGGCTGGCAGACGAGCCAGGAGGGCGCCTACGTGCAGGCGTCCCGCGCGCAGGCGGGCACCGACTGGCACGTCGCACGCGAGGACTTAGGGACCGAGGGCGTGGACGCTGAGCGAGTCGGCAGGCTGGCCGAGCTGATGCGAGCCTCTCGCGCACAACTCCCGTCCCTCGCGTTCCGCGCGATCACTCCCGGCCCGGACCTTGGGGAGGAGCTACGGCGCTCCACCGCCCGCCAGCTCGCGCCCGACACGGGCATCCAGCGAGATTCGGGGATGAGCGCAGGGCTATGAGCCGCGTCGCGATCACGCTGGACGAGCACTCTCTCGCGGAGCTGGGACGTCGTGCACAGGCCGCCGGAGAGCCGGTAGCCCGCACAGCGGCGCGCATGGTCCGCGACGGGCTGCTCAGCACCCAGGCGCAGAATTCCGGGGAGTCCCCGCCCGCCGCCGCGCATAGACCTGCCGAGGCGTCGGATGCGGGATCGCCGGGGTGGATCGAGCCGCCCGGCGAGCGTGAGCGTTGGCGACGTGAGCTGTGGGCGGCGGTCTGCGCGCTCGCCGAGCGCTATCCCCCACTCTTCTCAAAACTCATCGCCGACTGGTACACCGACCGCGCACTCATCGAGATCCTGGGAGCGCTCAGCGCATGGCGCTCGGAACTGGACACGGGCCAGAACCCCGACCCCCGCGCGGAGCTGCTGTTCCACGACCGCCTCGAGCTACTCGAGCGCCAGCTCACACAGGCGAGCGATCCGACCGCCGCGAGGTTCGCGGGCGGTCCGCCGCCGGCAGAGTGGGTTGCATAGCGCAGCGTTCCCGGAGTGGATTGTCGATTGGCGGCGTGGGTGACGATCGCCAGAACGCGTGGTTCTCGTCCAAGTCAGAACAACGAGTCCATCTTGTGAAAGACGCTGAGCGACAGGACTGGACCAGCTCGATAAATACTCACGACCTGTCGCGGCGTACGACCTACGCGGGTGGACGCCTTTCGGCCCGTCGTCTTGGCGACAATTACGCCCTTTTCCAAATCGAGGACCCGGATCGCCTGCTTAAGGCGCGCTCCGGAAAACTGGCTCAAATCGAGCATAAACACCTCGAAACGCTCTCCAGCACGCCCACCCGAGATACTTGGATCAATCAGATGCGTAAGACGTACCTCCAACAGACTCGTCAGCAACCCGTATGCAGATGGATTGTTCTCCTTGTCACGGAAGTCAGCTCGAAAATACGTGGATGACTCCTTTTCCAAGCAGAATGCGCGCAGCCGCTCAAGTGCTGCGAGGGTACGACTCGCGCCCTCGTGCTCGGCGGCGAGGTCATCTTCGAGCTCTTGTACCTTGACTTGTGCGGCGTCACCTGCAGCTTGATTCACGTCTTGGGTGCCGACGAGTCTTGACTTCGTTCTTGTGCGGGTCCGGGTCAGCGCAGCGGCGCTGAGCGTTAGATAATCACGCGGAACCGCACCTGAAGCGAGTACCAAGCGATCTAGTGAGCCCGAGGCGAAAAGACCCGATAGGCGTGTAATTCCGACGTGCCGCGCATAGTTCCCGAGAATTTCCTCCAAGAAAGCCTTTGCGTGAGCTGGCTCCTGCAGCGAAACATCAAGGTCCAAGTGTCCCGCGTCATGCCCAGTCTGCAGTCCGAGGGGCGGCGATGTTTGATACCACCTAGTCAAGTGTCGAATCGCAGCAATCTTTAGCCATGCGTCGGTGTCCCGCACTGATCCATGAAGCATGTCGAGCAGCTGCGGCTGCTCATTCCGCGGCAAGTAGTAGAAATCGTCGATAAACACAAACAAGCGCAGGCCGTTCGTGTTCAAAAAGCGCTGCAGCAATTTCTGAATGTCTGGGATCAGACGCTGAGCCGTCACTGCTGCAACCTCGTCCGCCGAGAGAAGGCTCGTCACGCGCTGGTCAAGCTGCTCGGCTTTTGCCGCCATCCGCGGAACACCGGGTTGATCCCTGTAATAGGCAAGCATTTGAGCCAAGAGAAGTTGAACAAAACGCAGGTAAATGCGTGCTGCTCCCTCGTGACGCATGGTTTGGATATTCATCCAGACGCTCAAACCGCCTTCGTTGGAGATGGTTCGTTTTGCCTCGACCATCAATGCCGTCTTCCCGGCGCCGCGGCGACCGAAAATCAAATAGTGGCGTGGAGCTGTTACATGCGAGACGTTACCGGCGAGATCACGTACGTAAGTGAGACTCGGCTGCATCTCGGAAGTGCGTGAGCGCGAGGCAATCAGGCTGATCAGATCTATAACTCGATTATCGTGGACGCCGGCAGCAGTGTGGCTAGACTCAGCCGGTATTTCCGAGCTCGTTGCCTTGCGGACAGTCACGAACCCGTCGTAACCCAAGCTACTTAGCTTTGTGTCCAGTGCATTGCCGATAACGGCGGCTCTTGAAAGGTCTTCCGCAGGTACCGTGACGACGAAAATGGTCTCCTCGGGATAGCTTCGAACCGACAGCCGATAGTCGATGCCGCTTTCAACAAAGTTGTCCCGCACGAGTGTCTCGGCCTCGGAGGAGGGCACTCCAGTTTTCATAGATGCTGGCATCCCTTTTTGCGTAGATAGTCGCGCGTAACGGCAAGAAGCGCCAAAGAAGTGGTCTGAAGGTCTTGGGCGGTCGTCTTATAGGCCGATGCTGACTTCGGGTAGGCGTCGTAATCGGCTGCGTTTCGGCGCTCGCGGGCGTCCTTGAGTGCGTTTTGCCAACGCTCGGCTTCATCGAGGTCAGACGGCGTGTGCCGAGGTAGAGTTGAATGTTCCTCATAGTCGTCGCCTCTCTCCGTGAAAAAGACAACCGAACGCATCGCGTGGTACATCGAGGAGGTTGTCCCGTTCGCCGTGGAAGTTGGTGGCGGTCTGGGGTGTGATGGTTACACGGTGACGGTCGTGGGTGCCTCTTGGGCTGTGGTGTGAATGGGTGCGCGTCGGGTGGCGATGTCGTGTTCGACGGCGAGGGCGAGCTTTGCGAGGTCGGTGTAGCCGACGACCTTGCGGAACTGGGTCTCGGCCTCGAGCATCCCCGCGGCGGTCCAGCGCAGACACATATCGCCGGACTGCCAGCGCTTTACGTTGCGTGAGGTACGGCGGATGATCTCGATCATCGACTCGATCGGGTTCGTCGAGGCCAGCGTCTTCTTTAGCCGTCCGCGGATCCCCAGACGTGTGAGTGTCAGGGTCTCCTCCAGGCCCTCGGCGAGTGACGCGGCCGCCCCGGGATGGGAGTGCTCTAACTCGCCAGCGAGGGCCTGCAGGCCATCCAGCGCGAGTGCGTGATTATCGCTGGCCCACGCTCGCCGCAGGCGTGTCTTCACAGCGGGACGGTCGCGCTCGGGGAGGTGATCGAGGACGTTGCGTTCCTTGTGGCGGATACAGCGCTGCACCGGTACCGGGCCGAAGACCTCATCGACGGCCGCCCGCAGCGCCTTTGACCCGTCGAGGACGACGAGGACGCCCTGCTCGACATCCAGGCCCCGGGCAACGAGGTCGGCGAGGAGATGCGCGGTGACGGTCTTGTTCTCCGTCGAGCCGTCCCACAATCCCAGCGGGAGCTTCACCCCGTCGGTGCTGACACCGAGTGCGACAATTGCGCAGCGGCCCTTCAGCTCGATCCCGTCGACCATCAACGCCGCCAGGCGCACGTCAGCGAGATCACGACTCATCAACGCGTCCAGGTGCTCCCGGGTGCGGCCGATGAACTCGCGGCTGACCGCGGACTTCGACGCCGAACGCTCCCCGGCGCTGACCTGCTCACCAATGGGCTCACGAGTCCGTGAGAAGCGGCGAGTACTGACCCCGGCGAGCATCTGCTCGAGCACGACCCGCGTCAACGGGTCACGGTCAGCGAAATACTCATACGTCGCCAGCGGCACCTCCTGCTCACCATCAACGGTCCTGGCACGCGGACGCCGGACAGCGACACGCCGCCCACCCAAGGTCACCTCGCCGTCCTCATGGCCGTGGCGGACCGCGGTGCGCTCTCTGTTCTTGGCGTGCTTCGGGCCGACGACCTCATCAAGCTCGGCCTCCATCATCTCGCCCAGCACGCCCAGCCCCAAACCGACGCTGAGCGCCAGCAGCCCGTCCTTCGCCGCGCCGGCCAGCTCCCCCAACGCATCCTGCACACTCGGCGGCAATCCCGGCGCAGCACTCACGACCTGCTCCTGCTCTACGGTCTTCATGGCGGTCCCTTCGTCTCGGTGGATGATTTCGCACTCGCCACAGTCCCAACGGGACCGGACGAGCGGAAGGACCGCCACCTACAAACTTCTACGAGCTACGGGACAACCTCACATCGAGTAGTAGTACCTGCTAATCGCGTCTCTGTAGAGAGGAGGCTGGAGAGTCATCATTCGATCTGCATTGCGACGAAACGCATTCGCCAAAGCCCAACGGTCTGCGATAGCACGTTGCCAAAGGTCGTCAATGGTTCGGCCAGACCGTTTTTCGAGGTAGTGGCCCTCATCCCAATGCTTGATATCGTGCTTCTTGGCGACCGATACACGCTGGAGCGTGGCGTGAGGTGCGTAGGCGGGCATGGTCGTTAGGCTACCGGGGCGCCTACGGAATAACCAGCGAGAAACCGTATCCTGGCGCTTACTCGTGCCCATAGGGGCCTCAAGCCGCCCAGATAGGGCCTTGAGGTCGACGATCGGGATTGGCAGGCATCCCCAGTGGCCCGGATCGACAAGCACCTTGGGATGCTGCGCTCCGCTCGATACCCTTTGACAAAGCTTACGGTCTAGCGTAAGGTTTGCATTACGGTATGCCGATAGGAAGTATGTATGCAACGAACCATTGGAGTTGACAAGGCGCGGGCCAAGTTGGGCCAGCTCGCCGAGGAGGTCGCGGCCGAGGACGAGGCGGTCATGCTGACGCGCCGAGGGGAGGCTGTCGCGGTTCTCCTCAGCCCAGCCGAGTACGAGCGGCTGATCGAGACCAGCCGCCGTGCAGCCCAAGAAGAATTGCGAGCACGACTGGCTCAGGTTCGCCAGAGCGTCGCCGATGCGGGCCTCGACGTATCCGTTGTCGATGAGGCGATCGCGGCGGCACGGACAGCCGAGTGACGGCGAGAGCTGTCCTCGACACGAACGTCGTCGTGTCCGGTTTTGGGTGGCCCGGGCGCCTGCCGCGATCCTCGATGCGGCACTCAACGGGCGGATTGTGCTCGTCACCAGTCCTCCCCTACTCGCCGAGTTGCGTCGCGTCCTTGGATATCCGAAGCTCGCAAAGATCATCACAGGCGGGGCGCAGCTCGCCGATCTCGTTGAAGAGAGCGGCGTCGTCGTGCTGCCGAGCCGCGTGTTTGCCGTCATTGAGGATGAGAGCGACAACCGTGTCCTCGAGGCCGCGGTCGAGGGAGCCGCCGACTACATCGTCTCCGGCGACGATCACCTGCTCGGACTCGGCTCCTTCCAGGGCATCCCTGTCATGCCGCCCGCAGAGTTCGTGGCGAGCGTGCTCTCACCATCCAGATGACCCCCGCGTCACCGTCGCACGTTTCACCGATGGGCCGGCTTGCATAGCCGCTCGCGGTCGGCGCTGCAGAGCGCTTGCCAGTCGCAGTCGCTGAGACCGGGGGCGCCGGCGAACAGGTCGACGCCGATCGGCTCTCTGCCCTGGGGCAGCGCGAGCGCCCTGCCGGCGGCCATCGCCCGGAGGTCCGCGGGCTGGACTGCGCGCTCGCGCTGCTGGGCGTAGGAGTGGCTGTCACCGCCGGTGTAGGTCTTGCCGCTGCGCTCGACCTGCTGGGAGGTCGAGGTGTTCTCGCTGACCTGGGGACGCCACACGAGCTGCTCACCGCAAGCGTCCGAGACGAGCTGCGCCGTGTAAGGGTCGGCGACTCCCGCGAGCACGAGTCGAAGCGCCGGCGTTGACCACATCGTCGCGGTCTCGTGCTCTCCCCAGCGTGCGCGGGCCTGACTCATATCCTGCACCCCGAGGACAGGGACGATGCCCTGCTGGATACCCTCGCTGAGCAGGCGGGAAAGCGAGCGGATCGGCGCGATGTTCGCCACCTCATCGAGCGCGAGCAGCAACGGCCGCTCGAGACGCCCGGAGGGCGAGGTGATCGCCAGGTCGATCGCCTGCGCGCACAATCCGTCGAGCAGCGCCGCGATCAACGGCGCGAGCTCCTGCTGAATCCGCGACGGAGAGACGACGTAAAGGGTGCCCTGCTGGTCGATCAGCTCCCCGAGGTCGATCTGCGGCGTGAACGCCGGGTCGGTGGACGCTGTCACGGCAGCGCGCGAGGCCCACGCGAGCGCGACCTGCGCGGTGCCGAGCACCGAGGTCCGATAATCCCCGACGGCCTGCGCCGCGACCCCGGAAAGCTCCTCAAGCGCGATATGCGCCTCCGCTTTACGGAGGATCTCCGCGGGCTGGGAGAACTCTGAGCGCCCCAGCCAGCGGCGCGCGCGATCGACGCCGCCTCCCGAGAGCGCCGCCGCATGAAACAACGGCGCGAGCAACGCGCGGGCCGCGATCGCGAAATGCTCACCGTGACGAACACTCTCATCGGCCGACGCCGGCGAGAGCAACGCGGCGGCTACCTCAACCGCGCCGTCCCACGTCTCACAGCGCGAGAGCGGCGAGAAGCCGACGCTCACCTCCGGACACCCGAGCGAGCCCGTCGGGTCATACACCGCGACCGGCCCCCGCCGCGCGCGATGGCCGGCGCTCGCCAGAATGTCGCCCTTGGTCGAGGTGACAAGCGCCGGCCCATCCCAGCACGCAAGCGTCGGCGCGATCACCTTCCGCGTCTTCCCCGCCTTCGGCGGGCCTACAACGATCGCCGCGCAATCGGCCGGGGTGCGCAGCACACCATCTTCGGTCTGCCCGGCCCAGACATGCCTCCCCACCATTGGAGGCTCGGATCGGGCGAGCCAAGGATCATCGGGCTCAACCGCGGGCGTACCAGGATCGGCGTTGCGCGTACGCGGAGCGTCGCCGATCGCATGAACCGCCCACAAGCCAGCAGCCGCGCACGTGGCGAAACTGGCAAGCATGAGCAGCAGCGCGATCATGGCCAGCGGGGATGTCGAGGACGGCGCTCGGGAGAAACGAGTGGCGCTCGCAGTGGCTCAGGGCCAGGCGGCGGCACCGGCCACTTCGGCTCGCGCTCATGTACCCGGGGCGTTATCACCATCCCAAACGCGAGCACCAGGAACGCGATGAGACCCATCGCCACCGGCGAGGCGCCGAGAACCGCACCGAGCGGGTAGCGCGGCCCGAGGGGACCAAGGCCCCCGTGCGACACCTTCCACGCCTCTGCCGTCGGCCCGGCCCACAACGGCCAAACCACCCACAGCAGCACGAGCAAAAGCCCACCCCCAGCCAGCCGCTGGCGCCAGCGCAGCCCGTCAAGCTCGACCGGCCGCAGGGAACGACGCAAACCCGCCGCGATCATCGTCCACACGAATAGCGGCACGAATACCGGCACCGACCACCACCCGAGCTGCAAGCCGACCGCCGTAAACACAGCGTGCAGCCCCATGAGCAAGACGGCCGCCACACCGCCGATCACGAGCAGCACGCGCAACATCGCGTCCTGCTCGGCTTCCTTATCCGCGCGTGAACGCCCCGCGAACAACGAGTCCGCCCAACCCGGCGGACGATCCACCCGACCCCGATCGCCTCCCGTCCGCAACTGCCTACGTGGATCGTTACTGCTCATCGTCAACCTCCCTATTCGTTGGGTTCTCGGCCAGGCTTGCCAGAAGTGCCGCCTGGGTGCGGCGTCGACGCGCACCTGGAGCACCTTGGGGCGGCCTGCCACCGGATCCCGCGATTGGCCTGACAAACGCCCGTCCGCTCTGAGACGGACGCTCGACCTGCCCGGCCAGCCAGCCTTCGAGCATCACCCGCGTGAATCGCAGGTGACGCCCCACGCGCAGGCACGGCAAATGCCCGAGCCGCGCGGCATCGCGGACCCATGAGACGCGCACGTTCAACAGCGCCGCCGCCGCTTCGCAGTCGAGCAGCGGTTCACTCAACGACACCGCGGCGCCATCGGCCGGTTCAGAGGTCTTGTTCGTTCGTGTCATCTGCTCGCTCCATTGACTTGTCGTGAAACAGGACGTGATCCCCCCGGATGAGTTGAGGCCGATTCGTCCCTGTCTCCCTTAATGACCGTGAGCAGCCGAGACCGGCCAACGAATTTCGGTCGAGCCGCCGCTACCACGCCCTCGCGAGCGACGAATACGCTCTTCGCAATGGACTCGAGACGCATAGCCGCCGTGACGATTGGCAGCCTGACCTTCGACCACGCCACCTACGACGACCGTGGCGACGTCCTCTACCTGCACATCGGCGAGCGCCGGTCCGCCGCCGACAGCGAGGAGACAGCCGAGGGCCACGTGCTGCGCTTCAACGACCGCGGCGAGGTGATCGGCGTCACGATCACCAACGTCAAGTGGCTACTTCAGCGCGACCACGCCATCAACATCACGGTTCCCAAGCGCGTCGTCGTAAGCCCCGACGCGCTCTCCGAGGCACTGACGGCTGCGTGAACTCAACGTCGTGGCGGCTGTGGCGTCGTTCGTCATTCGGGATCCGTTGCGATCCATCCGCGCCATCTGCGAACATGTGTTCGCATATAGAGGACTTGCGCGACGGAGGATGAAGACACATTGGCTTTGGCAGATCGCAGTCGGATCGAGTGGACGGAGGCAACATGGAATCCCGTGACGGGATGCCATCAGGTGTCGCCGGGCTGCGCGCACTGCTACGCCAAAACCTTTGCTGAGCGATGGCGTGGCATACCCGGCCATCCCTACGAGCAGGGTTTCGACCTGCGCCTATGGCCTGACCGTCTTGAGCAGCCGTTGCGCTGGACACGATCGCGAATGATCTTCGTCAACTCGATGAGCGACCTTTTTCACGAGGGCATCCCCGACGAATACATAGCCCAGGTATTCGACGTCATGCGCCGCGCAAAGCAGCACACGTTCCAGGTGCTGACCAAGCGGCATGAGCGGCTAGCGGCACTTGCACCCGACCTCCCCTGGCCGGAGAACGTATGGATTGGCGTCAGCATCGAGAACAAGCGCTTTGTGCACCGCGCCGATTACCTGCGCGAAGTTTCAGCCGCCGTACGCTTCATAAGCGCGGAGCCATTGCTGGGACCCCTACATGGGCTTGACCTAGCCGACATTCATTGGCTGATCGCTGGAGGCGAGTCCGGTCCTGGTCATCGTCAGATGAAGATCGAGTGGGTTCACGAACTTCGCGACCGCTGCAGCGAGGAGCAGGTCGCCTTCTTCTTCAAGCAGTGGGGCGGCCGAACAGCGAAGATCGGCGGGCGCGAACTCGATGGCCGTACATGGAGCGAGATGCCAGATCGCCCCGCGCTCGCGGTCGCCTAACGGAATCGGAGCCGCGTTCCCGCAGGGTAGGTAGCCTTGCGCTTACGAGACGAAAGCGCCTCGAGGCGGTCGACCCGCTCCGCGGGCGCCAGCGTCCGCGTCTTGAGATGAGCCTTGGGCAAATATGCCGTGCTGAGCAGGGTAAAGCGCTCAGCATCCTCAATGCTGAATGACTGATCGCCGAAGTGCGCCTTCAATGCGTTCAGCAAATGACTCGTGTCAGGCTCAGGCTCAAACAGGACGAGATCGTCCGTCGTGTCCTGGTAGCGCTCGCCGCCGAGCGGATCGGCGCGCCACATCGCCTCCTTCATCTTTTCGAGACCTTTCTCGTTGCCAGTCGTGAAGTAGAGGCGATAGCCGTTCCCTCCGGCAGTCGGAATCTCGAAGGATCGAACCAGCCTACTCGACGATCCGAAGCACAACTGCTCTTGAAACAGCTCGTGGAGAAATTGAACGCGGGCTGCGCCTTGATACGAGAGCGCCTCCCGCCAGCGCTCGCTGCCAAAGAGCGCCGTCAGCGCTTGCTCCTGGCCCTCCCGCCCCACGAAGCGGTTGACGAACGGCAGCGGCATGTAGACCAGCGCCTCACACCGCTGGAAAGCTAGGAATCGGCCGGCAAGGTCCATCGGGTTACCCGTGTATCCGAATGGATCGATGAAAGCGAACGTGGGGGCAAGCTGCGCGCCACTGGACTCAATGTCGTCGAGGAGACCGGTAAAGACATCCTCAAACCGCCCCTCCTCGAAATGCGCGTCGACCTGCGCAGGAAGATGTAGGGCTGCCACCTCCTCTCGCAGACGTTCGATCCGGTCGTGGCGCTCCTCGATGAACAGAAAGAGCAGATCGGCGGTAATGAGATGGCGCTGCGTGTGCTCCAGGAACGCCTTGAGCATCACGAGCGGCGACCCATCCTCGCCCGTGCTGTAGCGGCCCGGGCCAGCGAAGCCATCAACCAGCACAAGCCGGCCTTTGCCCATCGCCGATCGGAAGCGCGCACCGTGGCTCATGATGGGCAGCCACGCATCAAGATACGAGCGCAGCACGATGTGCTTCCCCTTCGTGTGCGGCTCCATTGCCCATAACGTGTCGCTAGGTTTCGTCATGCGGAACGATGATTCTGCCCGTTCCTCCGGCTAGAACCGTAGAGCTGCCTTCTGCTGGCGATCGCGCGAAGCCCTTTCAGCAGATCCCAACCGCGACCCTCCTCCTTGCTCGAGCCTTCCCTCTTGTTGTTGAACCGGCGGCACGCGCTCGAACTCCGGCCTCCACCCAGCGAAAGCTGTCACCGGGCTCAGACTGCCCTCCTTGTCGAAACCCTCATTCCGACCACGAGGGGAAAGTAGGCCGAGAAAGTGGCGGCCCGGGTGTCCGCCCGGGCCGCCGAGAGCATCAGGGGCGAAGCGCTGGAAGGCGCAGCGCATGGCAATCTTCGCAGGCCGCGCGGATGACGTCCGATGTGACCATCACCATACGAACTGACGTTCGAGCTAATCGTCCTGTGTCCGCAGACAGCCCGAACGAGAAACGAGAGCAATATGGCCCGAGTAGCGCCGTACCACACTGCCCGCCCCGAGACCGGGGGCGAGCGCAACGTCTACCACAACGACGACGAATGCCCGCGCGGCAAGGAAATCACCCCGCAGGACTGGCAGAGCGGGACGGATGGTCGGCCGTTGTGCAAGGTCTGCAAATAGGCGCAAGAGCGCGGAACGTTAGCTCCCTGGGACATTCAGCCTCCGGCGCGGCTGATCTGCCAATGATGGCGGAGTTCCGCGACTGGTAGCTCCTACTGGCCGGTGACCGCGAGGGCACGGAAGCCCTCGTTGTTGCTCTATAGATGCGCGCCGCTGGCACACATCGCCAAGGAATCGCCCTCCGATCCCGTTGTGGGACGGCTTCGAGGCCGTCCCTGCCAGCCAATTTCGTGACAAAAACCCGTGACAAAGTTTCTGTCCTCTGCCTACGCCCAAACAAAAACCCGTAAGCGTTCAGTCCCGGCCCGCTCAGGTGAGCAGTGGCGCCGGGTCCCCACGGGCGTGGGCGATGATCGCCTCGGTGAGGTAGGCGAACAGCGAGCGCTGCTGAAGACGGCAGGTAGTGTGCGCGGAGAGCAGCCGGGCGGTCCGCAGCTCCCCGGCTTCAGACTGGCTGCCGAGCGAGAGCTTGCGGTAGATGACGGCTGAGCGCAGGGCGCGCTCGGCGTGGTTGTTGGTCGGCTGCACGCCTGGGTGCTTGGCAAAGCTCCATAGCGCCGGCCAGGCCTTCAGTAGGTTGCGGGCCATCCCGCGGCAGTGACGGTTGCGTGCTCTCTTCGCGGCGTAGCCCTTGATGATCGGCTTGTATTGGCGCTGCAGCCGGCGGACGGTGAGCTTCAGCGCGCTGCGATCTGCGGTGTGCTGGAAGACCTCATAGGCCCAGAAGACGCGCTCGCATAACTCAAGACCCCGTTCGCCGAACTCCCTCTCTACACCGAGGCCCTCTGAATGGGCGGCGAAGTCCCGCTTCAGGTGAGCCCAGCAGAGCTGGCGACGTTGCAATGGCAGGTGCGAATAGGCCCACCAGCGATCAGAGGTGACGATCGCCTGCGTGTCGGCCAGGAGATCCTTGGCGTGGTCCTCGTGACGATCGGCGGCGACGTGAAGGTATGCATGGCGATCGTCAAAGACGCCCCACAGCGCGCGACGCTCTCCGGCGGTCCGCCAGCCGGTCTCATCCATGTTCACAGCGCGGCTTTCACGCAGGCGCTCGAGCAGCTCGGCGTGTGGATCTGAGAGGGCCTCGCCGGTGCGCGTGAGGATCGCCTCCACCGTGCCGGTCGAGATCCGCGAGGAGAACAGCTGCTCTGACAGCTCGACCACATCCCGGCGGGAGATGCGGTTGCGCACCGAGAGCGTGGCAATCGCGGCCTGAAGACGCGGGCCGAAGGCGCTCTGGGCGATGTCCGCGGGCAGCTGCCCGCGCGTGTGCTCACCGCAATCAGGGCAGCGGACCCGCTGGGCGCGGTGCTCGGTGACCTTGACCGAGATGACAGGTAACTCCTCGACCTGATGGCGCCCCGGTTCACCGACCGGCACGCGCTCTGTCGCGGCGAACATGTGCCCGCAACGACAGCGCTCGGGCCAGCGCTCGATCACCTCGTCAAGCGCCCACGTCGGCAACAGCGGACGGCCCTTGCCCTCGTGTCCAGGCTGAGCACCCTGGAAGCGAGGAGAAGCGTCCTTGCCGCCGCGCGGCGGAGCGCTCGGCCCATCTGCGCTCGGTGGCTGGGAGCTGTTCTGCGAGGAACGATTCAGCCGGCGCTCGAGCTGGGCGATTCGCTCATCCTGGCGGGCGACACGCGCCTCGAGCTGCTGGATCCGGCGATCCATCGCCAAGAGGACTTCAACGACGACCTCACGCCCCGCGTCATAGATCGCCTCGGCCTCGGCGCGCTCCACGGGTATGGATTCGACGGAGTGGAGTTATGTCCCCCTGAACAACTGAACGCTTACAAAAACCCGCCAGTTTCCAGCGGGTTTTGTGTAAGCGGATGAAGGGACTCGAACCCTCGACCTTCTGCATGGCAAGCAGACGCTCTAGCCAACTGAGCTACATCCGCGCGACGCCGGGGATTCTAACCCGCTGCGCTCAAACTCGCATCCCGCTGCCTGGGCTGCCTGGCATACTCCGATCGTGCCCGGCGACCACGCGTACTCCCGCCTGTCGATGTCGATATCGGCCGGCACGCTGCGCGCGATCGGCAAACTGAACGTCCCGGTCTACCGCCTCACACGCGGGCGGCTGATGAACAAGGTCGGTCGCGCGCCCGTGCTGCTGCTGACCTCGATCGGGCGGCGCTCCGGACAGCCGCGCACTGCGCCCGTGCTGTATCTCCGCGACGGCGAGCGCGTCGTTGTGATCGGCTCGAACGCCGGCAACGTGCGCGCGCCCGCATGGTCGCTCAACCTGCAGGCGAACCCCGACGCCGAGATTCAAATCGGCGGCGAGCGCCGGCTCGTGCGTGCGCGGGTCGCCGAGGGCGAGGAGCGCGCGGAGCTGTGGCAGAAGATGAACGGGGAGTACGAAGGCTTCGACGACTACGCCACGCGCACCGAGCGCGACATCGCCGTGTTCGTGCTCGAGCCTCGCTAGCGCCGACCGCCGCGCGCTTCCACCCCCGGCTGTCCGTTTCACCCACCTGTGTCTTTGCTCGAGTCACGGCCACATCGATCGGCTAGCCTGGCAAGAAGATGCGTCTCTTCGGCCGCGACAAGACAGCGATGTTCGAGCCGGCTGCCGCCCTCCCCGGCCGCGAGCAGGCGATGCCCCCGCCGACCAAGCACGAGGTGCTCGGTACCCCGCTCGCCGAGCCCTTCCCGGCCGGTGTCGACACAGCGGTGTTCGGCTTGGGCTGCTTCTGGGGCGCCGAGCGGATCTTCTGGCAGGCGAGCGGCGTCTACACGACCGCGGTCGGCTACGCGGGCGGCATCACACCTAACCCGACCTATGAGGAGGTGTGCTCCGGGCCTACCGGCCACACCGAGGCGGTGCTCGTCGCGTTCGACACCGCCGCCACGAGCTATGAGGCGATGCTGAAGCTGTTCTGGGAGGGGCATGACCCGACCCAGGGGATGCGCCAGGGCAACGACGTCGGCACCCAGTACCGCTCGGCGATCTACTGGCGCGACGAGGCCCAGAGCGTCACAGCGGAGGCCTCGAGGGATATTTACCAGCAGATACTGAGTCGAGCCGGTCACGGCGAGATCACGACCGAGATCGCTCCAGCAGGCCCGTTCTACTACGCCGAGGACTACCATCAGCAGTACCTTGCCAAGCACCCGACCGGCTATTGCGGGCTGGGCGGCACCGGCGTGAGCTGCCCGGTCGGCCTGACTCACGAGCCCTGATTGATCAGCGGCCGGGCCTCTCGCTGGACGAATGACCGCCCGATTGCGCCGCCCGCAGGTTTGCCGCCGCGGCCTGCCGAGCGGCGTACGTGGGGAGCGGAGATCTTCGGACACCAGCCGTTAAACACCGCGACCCCGCCGAAGCGGGGCCGCGGATCGTTCGTTTGTCCGACAGCCGGACGCGCCCAGAGGGACGGCGCGCCCAGACGGTTTCCCTGCCTACGCGGCCCCTCCGAGCGCCGGTTGCCCGGCGCTCGAGCCGGGCCACGCAGGAGCGTGCGGGCCGCCGAGTGTGGGCACGTCTGAGGGGTAGACCTCGTTGCCGTGGATCGCGTGATCGCCGATCTCGAGCTCCTCGTCGGAGAGGCGCAACGGCACGAAGATCCCGACGAGCTTCAGCAGGATGAACGTGGCCACACCGCTAAACACGATCACCCAGGCCGCGGTCTCCGCCTGCCAGCGCAGCAGCGTCCAGCTGCCGCCGTTGAACACGCTCGAGACACCCGGCAGGGGGGACGCGCCGCCGATCCCGATGTACTCGATCAGCTTCGGATCGGCGAACAGCCCGACCATCAAGCCGCCCATCAGCCCGGCGATCCCGTGGGTGTAGATCACCCCCAGCGTGTCGTCGACGTGTCTGAACACCGGCGCTCGACTGAGGAACCTGATCGACATCCACACGATCGACGATGCAATTACACCAACGGCGATCGCGCCAAAGCCGTTGACGAACCCGGCGGAAGGAGTGATCGCCACGAGGCCGGTGATCATGCCGTTTACCGAGCCGATCAGAGACGGCTTGTCGCGGAAGATGTAATCCCAAGCGATCCACACGAGCATCGCCACCGCCGTGCACAGGTTGGTGTTGAGCACCGCGGCCGATGCGTTCGCACCGGCGTAGTAGGAGTCTCCACCATTGAACCCGTTCCAGCCGAGCCACAGCAGGCCGGCGCCGGCCGCGACCATCAGCAGGTTGTTGGGCGCGTCGACCTCGCGATCTCGCTGCAATCGTGGCCCGATCACCGCCGCCGCGACGAATCCAGAGATGCCCGCCGCAAGATGGATCACGTAACCACCGGAGTAGTCGAGGGCGCCGTGAGCCGCAAAGTAGCCGCCACCCCAGATCAGGAACGCGTTGACCGTGTAGACGAACGTTATCCACAACAGCACGAACGGTATCCACGCCTTGAAGTTGATCCGACCGAGAACCGAGCCAAGCATCAGGATCGGGGTGATCGCCGCGAACACGAACTGGAAGTAGACGAGCGAGGCCTCGGGGAAGTGGAACGGGGGGCCCGAGCTGATCGAGGGGATGACTGCCTGGCCCTCCTCGGCCCCGGTCGACAGCACGGTCCCCGACCTACCCCACATGGTGTCGAAGAACCCTTTGCCGTGGCCGATCGGGCTTCCGAAACCCATCTTGAACGCCCACAGACACCAGGCCACGAGCACGAGTGAGAACGCGACAAAGGTGAGCATCATGCTGTTAACCGACCAGCGCTTCTGCATGACGCCGCCGTACAGGACCGCCAGGCCCGGCAAGCTCATCAGCCCGACGAACGTCGCGGCCGTCATCTGCCACGCGTTATCGCCTGCGTTCAGCCAACTTGGGTATGCCAGCCAGGTCATGTGCCTCCGTTTCCCTACCGTTGTGGATTTGACCAGTGCACCCGTACGCACTCCAATGCACCCTGCTATTCGCAGTCCCGGTATGAAACCCGCCATCACCTTATGCCGGTAGGGCCATCGTGGCCAACACTTCGCCCCGGGGTTTCGACATTTGTCTAGACGCCCTTGACACACCTGAAAAGAGGCTTCTTGAGTCAGTCGAACGGGAAGCCCGCGCGCCGGCAGGACACCCGCAGCTCCGCCCTGACGCTCTTGAACGCGCCTGGCGTGGTACACACGGTCCTGGCTCGCCCCCCGCAGGCGTGCTCGGTGGCGCCGCCCAACGTACTGGCGAACGTCACTTCGATGCAGTCCTTCCGCGCGGGCGCGCCGCTGCTTAACGCATAGGCGCCGAGGCCGATCACCGCCAGCACCACGCACGCCAAGAGCGCCGCAACCACGTAGCGCTCGCGCTTTCCCCAGCGCAGCGGCTCGGACAGCCGCTTGGCCTGATCCTGCATGATCATGAGCACGGTCGCGAGAGACTACTGCGCGGCGGGTGGCCCGTCCGGGTCTGGCTGAAACGACAGCGCGGCCGAGTTGATGCAGTAGCGCTGTCCGGTCGGCCCGGGACCGTCGTCGAAGACGTGGCCTAGGTGGCCGCCGCAGGTGCGGCAGATCACCTCGGTGCGGCGCATGAACAGCCCGTTGTCCGGCCGCAGCTCGACCGCCTCGGCGACAGCCGGCTCGGTGAAGCTCGGCCAGCCGGTTCCCGATTCGAACTTCGTGCCGGCCCTGAACAGCACGGCCGAGCAGGCGGCGCAGCGGTAGTCGCCGGAGTCCTTGTTGTAGACGTACTCGCCCGAGAACGGCGGCTCGGTGCCGGCCTTGCGCAGCACCTCGTACTGGGCGGGCGTCAACTGCTCGCGCCACTCCTCATCCGACTTGACGACCTTCTGCTCCCTGCTCGCCATAAGCACACGTTCTAGCACCAACCAATCCCCTCAGCCAAGCCGTCCGGACTTCCTTACGAGCGCCCCGCGAAGCGGGATTTCCGGTCGTGAAAGGAATCCGGATCCTGCGCTGTTATACTGATCCTTACGTTCACGTCAGATTCCTAGTCGGATCGTAAGGAGCCCTTCGACTTGAGCCCGACCCCCACGACCGCACCGCCGCCCCCGAGCCCGACACGCAGCTCGCGCTTCGGGGTTGCCGCCGGCCATGAGAGCTATAAGTGGTGGGCCCTCTCCTGCACGAGCCTCGGCATGCTGCTCGCGGCGACCAACTCCGGCACGCTGATCATCGCGCTGCCCGACCTCGAGCGCTCGCTGCACGCGTCCCTGCTCGCGCTCGTATGGGTGATTCTCGCTTACCTGATCGCCGCCACCGTGCTCGTGCTGATGGCCGGCCGGCTGAGCGATCTGTTCGGGCGCAAGCGCGCCTACATCGGCGGCTTCGTCCTGTTCGCGCTCGCCTCGCTCGGCGCCGGCTTCTCCTCCGGAGCAACCGTGCTGATCCTCTGGCGCATCTTGCAGGGCATCGGCTCAGCCTTCCTGTTCGCCAACGCCGCCGCGCTCGTCACCGACGCCTTCCCCAAGGAGGAGCTCGGCCTGGCGATGGGCACCAATACGATGGTCGCCGCGATCGGCCTGGCGATCGGCCCGGTGCTCGGTGGCGCGCTGGTGGCGATCTCATGGCACTGGGTCTTCTGGTTCAACGTCCCCCTGGCGCTTGCCGGCGCCCTGTGGGGCGCGCTGATCCTGCGCGAGCTCTCAAAACCCGATCAGGTGCGCGGGTATGACGTGCTCGGCAACGTCACCTTCATCCTCGGCCTCACGGGCCTCGTACTTGGGGTCTCGCGCGGCGGGCTGAGCGGCTGGGACGACACGATCGTGATCACGGGCCTCGCTGCCGCCGCGGTGCTGCTGCCGATCTGGGTCTGGATCGAGAGCCGCTCGCGCGCGCCGATGCTCGACCTGTCGCTGTTCAAAAACCGCCTGTTCGCCGCCGCCACCGCGGCCGCGTTCATCAACGGGCTCGCGCGCTTCGCGCTGATGTTCCTGTTCGTCTTCTACTTCCAAGGCGCCCAGGGCGACTCGCCGATCACCGCCGGGATCAAGCTGATTCCGCTAGCGCTCGGCATGCTCGTCTCCTCTCCCCTGTCCGGCATCTACGCCGACCGCCATGGCTCCCGCGGCCTGGCCGCGCTGGGGATGCTCGTGAGCGCCGCCGGCCTCGCCGCGATGACGACGCTCAAGGTCCACTCCCCCTACTGGCAGAGCACCCTGTGGCTACTGATCGTCGGGGTCGGATCGGGCATGTTCAACAGCCCCAACACGGCCGCGATGATGGGCACCGTCCCGCCCCATCGCCGCGGCATCGCCGCCGGCGCGCGCACGCTGCTGCAGAACACCGGCGCGGTGCTCTCGATCGCGTTCGTGCTCGCGATCGTCACCTCGGCGGTCCCCAAGTCCACACTGTTCGCCGTCTTCTCCGGCCTGGCAAAGGGTCTCTCCGCGCAGAAGCTCGCGCCGTTCATCGACAACATGCACGTCGCGCTCTGGGTGCTCGCCGCGACTTCGCTCGTAGGCGCGGCGGTCTGCCTGATGAGGCCCCGCCACGTGCAAGCGCAGGCTCTGAGACCCAGCCCCACTGACGCGGCGGAACATAATGCAGCAGGATCGAACGCGGCGGGAAAGCTCACAGGGACAGACGGGACTCCGGCGAACGGCGCCTCGCGCGCCACCGCCGGCGCCGACCATCCTCGCCAGACCAAGCTCGACCGCCGGCGGGACCACCGGAAGGCGGCCGTATGAGCGCCGAGACGACGACCGCGAATCTGCGCATCGGCGACGTCGCCCGCCTGGTCGGCACCACCCCCCGCACGATCCGCTACTACGAGGAGATCGGCCTGCTCGCCGAGGCTCCCACCAGGCTTTCCGGCAAGCATCGGGTCTACACGCACGCCGAGGTCGAGCGGTTGCGCGAGGTGATGCGCCTGAAGGAGCTGCTCGGCGTCTCGCTGGAGGAGCTGAAAACGTTGCTCGCCGCCGAGGAGGCACGCGCGGAGGTGCGCGCCCAGCTGCGCCGCGACGACGTCCACCCCGAGCGCCGTCGCGAGCTCCTCGCGGAGGCACTCGGCCACCTCGATCGGCAGCTCGATCTCGTCCGCCACCGGGTCATCGAGCTGGCCAAGCTCGAGGACGAGCTCTGCGAGACGCGCAAGCGCGTGCGCCGCAAGATCCGCGAGCTGACACTGGCCGGAACGGGGATTCGCGCCGAAGGCGCGTGTCTCCCGGCTTCGGCCCAGGGTGCCTCTCCGCCCCCACCGCCGGTCGTCTCCGAGAAGGAGTCATAGCCCTGCACACGCCTGACCACCCACGCTCCCCGAGCCGACCCCTAGCGCGCATGCACCATCTTCCCCAAACCAGGAGGTAGCAAGACGTGTCAATCGTTCAGGTTCGACCGAGTCCGGAGGGCGTCCCCGGCGCTGTGACCGACCCCACCGGCATCCTCGGCGAGGAGCTCACGTTCACAGGCGCGCACTCCACGCAGGTGAACGGCTATCTCGCCCGTCCCGCCGCGCCCGGCTCCCATCCCGCGATGATCGTGATCCATGAGGCGATGGGATTGAACGAGCACATCCGCGACGTAGCCAACCGCTTCGCCAACCTCGGCTACGTGGCGCTCGGCGTGGACCTGTACACGCGCGAAGGCGGCCCGCCGCCGATGGACGACCGGGAGCAGATGATGAAGCGCCTGTTCGCGATGGCCGATCAAACCGTGCTCGGCGACCTCGAGGGCGCCGCCGACTTCCTGCGCGCGCGCCCGGACGCCACCGGCAAGGTCGGCTGCATCGGCTTCTGCATGGGCGGGCGCTACACGCTGCTCTTCGCCGGCGCGAGTGACCGTCTCGACGCAGCCGTCGACTGCTGGGGCGGCTTCGCCGACGAGGCGACACCCGAAAAGCGTTCGACCCCCGCTCGCCCCACGCCACCTCTGGAGCTCGCCGACCGGCTGAACTGCCCGCTGCTGGCAGCGATCGGCGCGGAGGATCAAAACCCCTCCCCCGCCTTGGGAGAGCAACTGCGCAAGCGCGCCGGCGCCAGCGGCCAGGAGGTCAAAGTCGACATCTACGCGAACGCCGGCCACGCCTTCTTCGCCGACTATCGTCCCACCTACCGGCCGGCGGCCGCGGCCGCGCTGTGGGGAGAGATCGTGCCGTTCCTCTCCCTCCATCTGCAGAGCTGAGTCGCTGAGTCCCGGGAGAGTCAGCTGACCCGTACGAGATCCGCCAGTCGTATTCAGCAACGAGGAAGCCCCGATCGGTTCATATAGTGCGGGGGCAGCAGAAGTCGGCAGGCAAGAGCTAGGAGGTTGTCGTGGAGCGCAAGTGGTGGACCCTGATCGCCGTCTCGATCGCGATCTTCATGCTGCTGCTGGACATCACGGTCGTGAACGTCGCGCTGCCCGACATCCAGCGCTCGCTGCACTCCTCCTTCTCTGACCTGCAATGGGTCGTAAACGCCTACGCGCTCACGCTCGCCGCCTTCCTGCTCACATCCGGAGCGGTGTCCGACCTGATCGGGCGCAAGCGCGTGTTCATCGCCGGCCTGTTCGTCTTCACGATCTCCTCGACCGTCTGCGGCCTCTCAACCACGCCCCTGATGCTGAACCTCGCGCGCGCCGTGCAAGGCACCGGCGGCGCGATGATGTTCTCCACAGCGCTTGCCCTGATCGCCGAGGCGTTCCACGGCCGCGAGCGCGGGACCGCCTTCGGGGTGTTCGGCGCGGTCACCGGCGCGGCGGTCGCGGTCGGGCCGGTGCTCGGCGGGATCATCACCTCCGGGATCGGCTGGAAGTGGATCTTCTTCGTCAACATCCCGATCGGCGTGCTCGCGGTGCTGATCACGCTCACCAAGGTGCAGGACTCGCGCGACCCCAACGCCACCGGTGTCGACTGGCTGGGCCTGCTGACCTTCTCCGGCTCGCTGTTCCTGCTCGTCTACGCGCTCGTCCAAGGCAACGAAAAGGGCTGGGGCTCGACCGAGATCGTCGCCTTCCTGATCGCCGCTGTCGTCCTGATCGCGGCGTTCGTCGTCGTCGAGCACCTGCAAAGCCGCCCGATGCTCGACCTCTCGCTCTTTCGCCGTCCCGCCTTCACCGGCGCGAGCATCGTCGCCTTCACCCTCTCCGGCTCGTTCTTCGCGATGTTCCTCTACCTGACGCTCTACATCCAGGACGTCCTCAACTACAGCCCCATCCAGGCGGGGCTGCGCTTTCTGCCCACCACCCTTCTGTCCTTCGCCGTGGCGCCCGTCGCGGGACGGCTGAGCGTGCGCGTCCCCGTGCGTCTGCTGCTGGGCTCCGGTCTCGTGCTGATCGGCATCGGCCTGCTGGCCATGACCACCGTCGACGCCGCCTCGCACTGGACGGTGCTGATCCCGGGTTTCATCATCGCCGGAGCCGGCGTGGGCCTCGTCAACCCGCCGCTCGCCTCGACCGCGATCGGGGTCGTCCCCCACGAGCGCTCGGGGATGGCCTCCGGAATCAACTCGACCTTCCGTCAGGTAGGCATCGCCACAGGCATCGCCGGCCTCGGCGCCGTCTTCCAGCACTCAGTCACCCGCGGCACCACCACCAGCTTGATCGCCGGCGGACAGGCTCGCCAGGTCGTATCCGGCGCCCACGGCCGGCTGGCCACGCTGCTCGAGTCCGGCGAAGTCAGCCACTTTGCCAAATCGCTTCCGCTCGCCGCCCGCACAGCGCTCGAACACTCCTACCGAGTGGGTTTCACCGGCGCCTTCACGACGATCGCGATCATCGCCGCCGCGCTCGCCCTCGTCGGCGCCTTCCTGGCCTTCGTGCTCGTACGCAGCCGCGACTTCGTATCCGCCGGCGAGGCGCCCGTCAGGCAAAACCAGCCGGAGCCGGTGGAGGCCGTCGTCGCCTGACACGCGAGCGCAGCCATCGACGGAGCCGAGACATCTTTGGCGAGTCGCCACGAGCCGAAGCGCGCACCGTGATCGGCTCTCGGGTCATCGCGCGCCCGTTACGCATCGCAAAGCCCGTGTCCTCCAGCAGAAATGCGGCCTGGCCGGCCGTGCCGGCCCCATCAAAAACCGTTCAACCCCGATTTGGCTCGTACCCGCGACAGTCGAGCACCGGCAGTCGTGGATAGCGCGGATAAGCTGGATCTTCGCGCGATCGCTCACACAGCGAGAACGTCGAGCCGCGGGTGTTCTTCACCTCTCGCCGGTGCTTGCACGTCGCGCACAGCCCGACCCTCGGGTCGCGCCTCGGCTGGGGAGTGGTCGGTGTGGGCATCGCCGCAGCGTAGTGACCTCCGCTCCATGCGATAATCGTTGACTAAACAACTATGAAGATCTTCCACCGACTACTTGGCTTCCTGCGCCCCTACCGGAGAGGCCTGACGATCTCCTGGCTGCTCGCGAGCTTCGCGATGGTGATGACCGTCGCGCTGCCCCGCCTGACCGGCCTCGCGGTCGAAGCGGTCACCAAGGGCGCGCGCGCCACTCGCGACCACGCGCTCGCCCAGCGCGCCCACGACCGCCACACGCTGCTCGTGCTCGCGCTCGTGATCCTCGGCGCGGTGCTCCTGCGCTGGGGGCTCATGTACTGGCGACGGATGATCGCCGGTCGGATGTCCCTGAGCGTCGAATACGACTTGCGCGAGCAGATGTACGGCCGGCTGCAGCGCCTGGAGCTCGGCTTCTTCGACCATCAGCAGACCGGCCAGCTGATGTCGCGCGCGACCGTCGATTTGCAGGCCGTGCGCTTCTTCCTTGGCTATGGTCTCGTCTTCATCCTGCAGTCGGTCCTCACGATCGTGCTCGCCGGCATCGTGATGATCGCGATCAACCCCGGCCTGGGCCTGATCGCGCTCGTGCCCGTCCCGTTCGTCGTCGCGATCTCCTATCGCTACGGCCGCCGCGCGCGTCCCGCGATCCAGGAGACCCAGCAGCGCATCGGCGAACTGACCGCCGACGCCGAGGAGAACATCTCCGGCGTGCGCGTCGTCAAGGCGTTCGCGCGCGAGAGCCGCCAGCTGGCGCGCTTTCGCAACACCGTCGACCGCGTCTTCTCCCAGGCGATGGTCGCCACCCGCCTGGAAGCGACCTACAACCCCGTGATCGGCTTCCTTCCCCAGCTCGGCCTCGCCGCGATCCTGCTGCTCGGCGGCGAGTCGGTCATCCACAGCCACCTCACCATCGGCCAGTTCACCGAGTTCTTCCTCTACCTCAACATGCTAATCACGCCGATGCGCTCGCTCGGCGTGACCCTCAACCTCGCCCAGCGCGCCACCGCCTCCGGCGCGCGGATCTTCCAGGTGCTCGACCGCGAGCCCCACCTTACCGACCCACCGGACCCACGGCCGCTGCCGGCGGGCAATGGCCACGTGCAGCTGCGCGACGTGACGCTCCGCTATGAGGACCCCCACGACGAGCTCGGCGGCTCCCTCCAGCAGCACGACGACCGCGAAGCGCCGCACAGCGGGCGGATCGTGCTGGCCGAAATCGACCTCGACGTGCCCGCAGGGCGCACCGTCGCGCTCGTCGGCGCCACCGGCTCGGGCAAGACCAGCCTCGTCGCGCTGATCTCTCGGCTGTATGACCCGGTCTCAGGCGCTGTGCTGCTCGACGGCGTCGACGTGCGCGAGCTGCCCGTGCGCTCGGTGCGCTCCGCCGTTGCGGTCGTCAGCGACGATCCCTTCCTGTTCTCCGCCTCCGTCGCCGAGAACATCGCTTACGCCCGGCCCGGCGCGCCGCTCGCGGAGATCGAACAGGCCGCCCGGCGCGCCCAGGCGCATGGCTTCATTTCACGTCTGCCCCAAGGCTATGACACCGAGGTCGGCGAGCGCGGCCTGACCCTCTCCGGCGGGCAGCGCCAGCGCCTTGCGATCGCGCGCGCGCTGCTCGCCAACCCGCGCGTGCTGATCCTCGACGACGCCACCTCCTCGGTCGACGCCTCCACCGAGCAGTCGATCAAGCTCGCCCTCTCCGAGGCGATGTCCGGGCGCACGACGTTCGTAATCGCCCACCGCCTCTCCACGATCGCCCTCGCCGATGAGATCGTCGTGCTCGAGCACGGCCGGATCGTCGCTCAGGGCGACCACGATCAGTTGCTCGTCGGCTCTGAGCTCTACCGCGAGATCGTCGCCCAGGGCGCGTCCCCCGACCCGCAGGACGATGGCTCCACCCCGTTCGTGATCAATGCGTCCTCGCACGGCGAGGCGATATGAGACGCGCCGTCTCACGCTGCTCGATGGGCCGGTGCTCGACGGGTCCTTCCTGCGAGCCGATTCCCTGCCCACGCCGATTCGCCGCAAGCTCGCCACGATGAGCCCTCCAGGCGGAATGGGCGGCGGTGGCGGGCGCGGCGGCGGGCGCGGGCTCGGTCCCGGTATGGGCCGGGGCGGGCAGCAGTGGACCGGGGAGCGAGCGAGTCGTGGCAGCCGCGGACGCAACCTACGCGCGCTGCTCGAGCTGCTGCGACCCTACCGCCTGCGCGTCGCCGGGATGCTGAGCGCGCTCGTGCTCGGCACCGCGGCCTCGCTCGCACCGCCGCTGCTCGCCAAGCTCGCGATCGATCGCGGCATCGAACGGCATGACACGGACGCTCTGATTCTGGTCGTGATCGCGTTCCTCTGCTCGGCGCTGCTCGTCTGGCTGATGACCTACGCCCAGACCTACCTCGTCGGCTGGGTCGGCCAGCGCGCGCTCGCCGACCTGCGCATCCGCATCTTCACCCACCTGCAAAGCCAGCCGATCGGCTTCTTCGAGAGCCGCCCCGCAGGCGTCTTGATCTCGCGCATGACCAACGACGTCGAGGCCCTGGAAAGCCTCGTCACCGACTCGGTCGTCACGCTCTTCCAATCCGGGCTCACGCTGGTCGGGGCGATCGGGGTGCTGCTCTATCTCGACGTCAGGCTCGCGCTGCTCACCTTCTGCATCGTCCCCTTCGTCGCCGGCCTCTCGATCTGGTTTCGCCTCGTCTCCGCCGGCGCCTTCCGGCGTACGCGCGAGACGATCGGCTCACTCACCGCCTACCTGCAGGAGACCCTCTCCGGCATCCGCGTCGTGCGCAGCTTCGGCCAGGAGCCCGTCCACGAGGCGCGCTTCGCCGAGCTCAACGCGGACAACCAGGACGCCAACATGGTCACCGTGCGGCTGAACGCCTCCTACTTCCCCGCCGTGGAAATGCTCTCCGGTATCGCGCTCGCGCTGATCGTGCTCTACGGCGGCTACCAGGCGATCGACAGCCGGCTCTCGCTCGGCACGATCGTCGCCTTCGTCGCCACCCTCGCCTTCCTGTTCGAACCGATCCAGCAGCTCTCCCAGCTCTACACCACCTACCAGTCAGGCATGGCCGCCCTGGAGAAGATCTTCCTGCTGCTCGACACCAAGCCTGACCTGCAAGACCGTCCCGACGCGCCCGCCCTGGGGCCGATCCGCGGGGATGTCTCCTTCGAGGACGTCTCCTTCGCCTATCGTCCCCGCCGTGTGCCACGCGCCGCGGCTGAGCCGGCAGCGCCAGCTCAGGCAAACGGCGCGAGCAACGCAGACAGCTCCTCCGCCGAGGATGCCGCCCCCAGCGCCAGGAACGGCTCCACGGGCGAGAACCGTACGGCCAACGGCAACGGATGGGCTCTCTCCGAGCCACGGGAGATCCTCGCGCTCGACCACGTCGACCTGCGAATCCCCGCCGGGCAGACGGTCGCGCTGGTCGGCGCGACCGGCGCCGGCAAGTCGACGATGGCCAAGCTCGTCGCCCGCTTCTACGATCCCACCCGCGGGCGCGTGCTCGTCGACGGGCACGACCTGCGCGAGGTCTCAAGCCACTCGCTGCGCTCGCAGATGGGGATCGTCCCCCAGGAGGCCTTCCTGTTCTCCGGTACCGTCGGTGAGAACATCGCCTTCGGCCTGCCCGACGCCGCTCCTGAGCAGATCCGCGCCGCGGCCGCCACCGTCGGCGCCGAGGAGTTCATCGCAGAGCTCGACCACGGCTATGACACCGAGGTCGGCGAGCGCGGCGCGCAGCTGTCTGCCGGTCAGCGCCAGCTGATCGCCTTCGCCCGCGCGTTGATCGCCGACCCGCGCATCCTCGTCCTGGACGAGGCGACCTCCAACGTCGACCTGCACACCGAGGGGCGCATCGAAGCCGGTCTGCGCCGGCTGCTCGCCGGGCGCACCTCGATCGTGATCGCCCACCGCCTCTCCACGATCCGCCAAGCCGGGCGGATCGTCGTGCTCGAGCACGGTCAGATCGCCGAGCAGGGCACCCACGACGAGCTGATCGCCGCCGAAGGACGCTACTTCGAGCTGTATCGCGACTGGGCCTCGCAAGCCGCAGCGTAGGGCACCAGGCAAACCGCGGGCTCAGAACTCCGGGACAGGGACTCGAACCGTGTCGAGACTCAGCCGGATCACCAGCAGTGGAGCCAAGTATGGCTCCACTGCGAGGGAATGGCGGACCGGCTAGTCGGTCCGGGTCCGGTTGAATCCGGCTGTTTCAGGGGCCGACTGCCACGAGTTTGCCACGAGTCTCAGGCTACTCGACATAGCCAATCATGCACATTCCAGCCCGTACTGTTTAGCGCTGTCTGCCATGATCAAAGCTCTGTGCCGGTGGACCGACTCGCACCGTTCCACAACGCTTCGCCGGGACTACCGTCTCAGCAAGTAGTACATCCATCTGCGTGAGCTTGACTGGCTCATCCGCGAGCCTACGGCTCTACTCACCAGCGGGAGGACTCCGGCGAACATCCGGAAGGCGCGCCAGCCCTGTCCTCAGCCACCTCCAAAGCGTGCAAGTTTTCCATCCCCGGCACTTTGTATTCTGGTTGGTTCTGATGGCCCAGCGCCTTCTCTCATCGCCGCCACCCCTCCGCTGCGCATCCAGCGCAGGCGCGGGGCCTGGTGCGCTGAGGGAGACCACGCAAGGAAAGGAGGCACAGCCATGTGGCATCGCAGCCGTCCTCTGCCCCGCAGGGGCACGCCTGCGCCATCAGACGCCAATCGCCGAGAGGTGCGACCTGCTCTGGTCGTGCGCCTCTCGCCACTCGACGCCTCGCGGGGCTATCCGCGACTCCCTGGCGGCGAATGACCGCCACGAGGGTGAGCCGGGCAGGACACACCTCCTTCCCCGTGCGACGCTCACCTCCCGACGCAGGCGCTCAATCCTGCGCTCACGCGAATCCATGCTGCGAGCGGCACGTGCCGACCGCGCGGTGGCCCCCGCTGGGACGCCCCGCCATCCGTCGCCGCAGCGGCCTCCAACCACTTCCCAGCAGAAGAAGGGGAAACCACTTGCTGAAGACCAACCACGTCCACCACGACCCAGAGCGCCGCAGGGTGCGGCTGCCTCTGGACGCCCGAGCCACCCTGTGCCTCGTCGCGCTCGCCGCCTGCACGGTGGCGCTCATCCGATCGGGGGCTCGGGACAGGGGTCGAGAGACCCAGGACCACAACGCGGAGCGAAGCATCACACCGCTGCTCCAACAAGCCCGAGATGTCCTGTGGGTCGTCATGCTCGCCGCCTGCACGGTGGCGCTCATCCGATCGCAGGTGCTCACGTCGGGGCCGCCCGTGGTGCCGGCGTGCGAGCTAGTCGTGCTCGCAGCCGTCCTCGGCCCGAAACCACCACCGCCGCGGCCCCAGGCGCGTGTGGAGCGCGCCTAACGGCCTGATCCGCACGCGGGGGTCGCCAAGCACAGGCGTCCCCCGCGCGCGAGCCGTCACGCCGCGTGGGCGGTGACACCATGTCCTGGTGCTGTGCCCGTTCGCTGGCACGGGACATTTCCGCCAGCTCCCCGCTGACCGGCTATGCCGTCCGTGGGCCATATCGCCGAGCGGCTACGTGGCCGCCGACAACGCGACCAAAACGGGCGCTGTTCGACGCCTCGACCTGCGCGTCGTCTACGACAAGGCGAGCGACTGGCTCTCGATCAGCGCGCGCTGACCGAAACCGTCGCCGCCATGCTCGCAGCGGACAAGAGCTGCTGCGGTTGTCAAAGGAATCACTCCGGAGACCGACTCGCACAACTGCACAACTCTGCGGCAGGACTACCGTCTCAACGCGTAGCGGCTCTAGCGGAACCGCTACGCAATGCTATTGGGTGCGTATTGCGGGAGCGACGGGACTCGAACCCGCGTTCGGCACCACCCATCGAGATCCGCGCTAGAAGTGGCTCGGCGTACGGTCACCCGAGGCCCGCGGGGTCGTAGTGCTGACGGGCCGAGCGGGGCGTTACTGCTCATTGTCTGATCGGGTCGTCTTGCGCCCCTCGCGAGAGGTTTCGCGCGAGAAGCCGCTCGGGACACTCAGGAAGAGGGCACTGCATGCCGGAAGCCAGCTCTCAGCGACTGCGCTCCTCGGCGCGTTTATATGCGGATGCGCGCCATTAACATGGTCGCGTCTCATTTCCCGGGTGAATTCGTTCGGGGGTAGCTCCGCTTGATAGGGATGTTATGCGGCGATCACCTCCTCGGTGTTTGTCGTTGCTGGCGGGGTCGTCGTGGTGTCGCGGAGTTGGCGGCGTAGGCGCTCGATCTCGGCGACGGTTTTGGGGCTCATCTTCACGCCGCGCCAGCCTCGTGATGAGAGCTCCAGCACGGCCCAGATGAGGGAGAGGGCGGATGTCTCGCCGGGGAACCGGCCGATCACCTTGGTTCGTCGGCGGACCTCCACGAACGTTCGCTCGAGGAGATTCGTGGTCCTGATCCGCTTGCGGTGTTCGGACGGGAACTGTAGGTGGGTGATGAGCCCGGGCAGGTCCGTTTCGATGACGGCCATCGCCGAGGGGTAAGCCGTCTTGTAGTCGGCGATGATGCCCTGCAAATCCCGTGTGGCCTCGGCCGGGGAGCGGGCGTCGTCGAATGCTTTCCACCAGCGCGCCTTGACCTCTTGGTGGTGGCGCTCGGGCAGCTTTGCGGTGACGTTCCTGAGCGCGTGGACGGTGCAGCGCTGCTCCAGCGCCCCGGGCCAGAGCTCCCGCGTCGCCTTCCAGATCCCGGGTGCCCCGTCAGCGATCACGAGCGCCGGCGTCCTGAGGCCGCGGGCGATCATGTCCCGGCCGAAGGCGAGCCACGCCTCGTAGCTCTCACGGCTTCCCAGAGCCAACCCGAGGAGGACCTTGCGGCCCTCCAGCGTCACGCCCCAGCAAACAAGGACGCCCTCCGCCGGCGTGTCGTCGGGGTGCAGCTTCAGATAGATCGCATCCAAGAAGCAATACACGATGTCGTGCTGCTCCAGGCGCCGCCGACACCACTGGCGGTATCGCTCCCGGGTGTCCTCACAGATCCGGGACACCGTGCTCTTGGACGCGATCGGCTCCTCGAAGACTTCCTCCAAAGCAGCCTCCACATCCCTCGTGGACAGACCCCGCAAAAAACCGCTGATCACCAACGACTCCAAGGCGTGCGTTCGCGTGACGCCCTTGCCGAGCACCCTGCTCTCGAACCCCAGCTTGCTCGCGTTACGAACCCGCGGGCGCTCCAGATTCATTGCCCCGCTGGTCGTCTTGACCGTCCGTTGTTCGTGTCCGTTGCGGTGACTGACGGTCTTGCCAGCACGCTCATACCGCCGGCGACCGAGGAACTCCGTGACCTCGTCCTCCAGCGCCTGCTGCAAGATCAGCCGCGCTCCCAGCCGACCGACCACCTCAATCGGATCATCCTCGCCGGCCACACCGGCCAGCACCTCATCCAGTTCGCAGCGAAACCTCTCGCTCGGGGCTACCTTCTCCATGCGGGCGTACCTCCATTAGCTTCGTCTTCCAGGACAAAGCGGAGGCTACGCCCGCAACTTCAAATCCCCCGGCTCATGAGACACGACCATTAACATCGCCGCGTGCTCGCAAGAGGTTGCCTAGATTGAGGGATCCTGCGGCGCTGCCAAGCTCGTCCGCGGGCAGCCTCTGCCTTGTTGATCTCCCCTCGCTCTTTGAGCAGAATCCCTAGATTGACGGTAGCGTCGAGTCACCCATCTTCTCTGCTCGCATATAGGCGGCTTCGGCACTATCGAGATCGCCCTTCTTGCGGAGCAAGTTCCCCGGGCTGAAGGCAGCTCGGGGATGACCAGCGCTCTCTGCTCGTTGATACGCTGCCGCGGCATCCGCCGTCTCGTCTCTGTCTCGGAGGAGGTTTCCAAGATTTGAATGCTCCCTCCACGAAACCGCGCTTCTCGGCGCGCGCGTAGGCGATCTCGGCAGCCTCAAGCTCGCCTCGGCGCTGCAGCAGATCCCCTAGTTGACAGAGCCGGCCCCATTACCACGCTCATCAGCACGAGCATAAGCAGCCTCAGCTCGATCAAACTCGTCCTGTTGATTACAGCAGATTCCCGACGTGGAACGCAGCCTCTGCATGACCAAGCACATCAGCTCGTTCGTAAGAGGCAACGGCAGCCTCGAAGGTTTCCCTCGCTCCCGAGAACGGTTACCTAGATTGCAGGCGGCCTGGGCCGCGATCATATCTGATGTTTCGCTCAACGCTTCTAGCTCCTTAATCCTCGCTCGACTCAATAGACTATGCGTAGGAAAATCAAACGCGCACTACCCACCTCATAGATGAATAGTCGCGCGCAAATGTTCGAGCAAAGTCAAGCGCTGGCTAAGTCCTTGGCCTTTGGCAACAACGAGCCACGCTCTGGGTAGGCGTCGAGCGATTGTTTCCCCTTCTACTCCTGGACCCTGAAAGATGCCCGGATGTCCTGGAAGGGGTTGCATCGCCGGCAACAAAGGCGGCAATGAGCCAGGGTGTGCAGCATCGAGCAGTACACTAGCGATAAGCGGCCAACGTTCTAGGGTAAACGACGCGCTTACACAGGAAAGCAAAGGTTCGCCGACCAATACTCTATGAAAGTTGCTGCTGCTCACAACAAATCCTCCCTGGAACACCAGCCCGCCAAGGTGGTCCGCACTCATCTCGCAGATGCCTTGCGGAGGACTGGCCTGCTGTGACCACCGTTGACCTGCCACATTAAATACGAGTGGCGCACTTGGATGCCCAATCTGCGAGATCGGCTTATTTCTTCCGTCCAGCGGAGTAAAGCGAAGTGAGCGCAAAGGCAGATTATGCACTCCGCCGGGTATACCTGGTACCTGCCGAAGTGGCCCACCAGAAAGCTTGACAACGGCTGTACGCAAACCATCGGGCAACGCCTGCTCGGTATGCGTCGGTACCGCTGGGCCGTCGTTCACTGAAACAGCCATAACCTGATTGGTAGTTAGTACAATACCCACGTCCACAGACGGGCCACCGCCACTCCAATCTTCCGCCACTATAGGAGCTAAAGCTGTTGGAGAGCTTAGCGTCGGACATTCGCCAGCGTCCAACGTCACACACCATCCTCCCTCTCCTCCTTTCATGGGAGGTAAGAGCAGAACTCTGGCATGGTCAACCATTTGCTTGACGCTCTGCGTACCGGCCTGGGATGATCCGCTCGCAGACTGAGAGCAGGACGCCGTGGTCAGCAGGCAAATAACCGCGATACCTACAGCGACACCAAATGAGGGCACATCCGCAACGTCATGGTAGCGTAGAGATCTTAGCTTAGGCATACTGGTACTAGGTGAAGATATATTCGAGGATTTCTGCTGCCGCATCAACGCTCCCTTGTCCAGTGCATGTCACTGTACCTGTCTCTTTACCGTGGGACGATCCATTCCGTGCACCGTTGTCATAAACCCGGCCCCAAACCCACGCCTTATATACAAGACCAGTCGCGCAAAAGGTTTTAACATGTCCTTGCGCTTCACGAATATTTTTCCACCACCTGCCGGTTTCACTTCCATTGCAAGCAACATTTCCAAACTGGCCATTGTCTTCGACAAGTACACATACCTCGAGTTCGAAATGCGCAACGGTCTGACTGCAACTGAACCTTCCCACGGCCCAGAGTTCGTTACCATACGGTTCACCGAATTTAAGATGGAGACCACAGGTTAGAGACGAACTCTCGCATGCCCCCATACCGGAGCATTCGCTGCCGAATTCTTCAGATGCTTCAAGAGCCCTTGGGCCCCCCACTGCCTGTTTTGCTGCTACGTTTTCGGCCACAGATAGGGCTGAGGAAATTTCGGCATACGTGGCCCCTTCGGCGTTTGGTTTTTCGAATGTTCCTTCGTCGAACTTTGGGGGTAGGGGTAGCTCAATGCCTTCTGTTTGTAGTGGGAGGCCCGTGAGGGGTATGTAGGTGTTGCCGTCTTGCGTGATATCGCCTGACGGTTCGCTGGCGACGCCGTCCGCACCGAGCCAGGAATACTTAGGCGGATTACTCGTAGTCGGTACACCGAATTCGGTGCTGTCGTAGGTCGAGAGGAGTTTGGTTTCTGTTTCGCTGAGAGCCGCCGTAGCGACGATATTGCCTTGGAGGTCGTGCAGCTGCAGCACAGGCGTGCCTGCGTTGCTTTGGATTGCTGCAACTTCGCCGCCGATACCGGGAATGTTGCGTGTCCATTTTTCGGTACTTTCACTGGTCCAGGCAAGAGCGTTGCCGGGTCCGTCATAGTGGTTGACGACGGTGGCCGCGGTTTTGCCGCTGGAGACGGTTTCGCGTGTCCGCCCGGCGGGGTCGTAGCCGTAGCTAATCGTCTCGCCGTTTTGTGTTTGGCTCGCGACCTGACCATCGACGTAATAGCTACTGGTGAGTTCTTTACCACCGCCGGCATCAGAAGCGGGGAGGTTCGTAGTGTTGCCGAGGGCTTCGTAGCTTACGCCGCTGTCGATGAGCCGGTTTGCGGGGTCGTAGATGTGTCGTTCGACGGTTCCGCCTTCGGTGGCGCATTCGCCTTTCGATCCTGGTTCACGGGTGGTGAGGCTTCTGCGATTGGATTCTTCGTCGTATGAGTAGATGCGTGTGACGCATCCTTTGCCGGCGGGTGTTTCCTGGGTCTGGATGAGCCTGTCGGCGTTGTCGTAGGTATAGGCCTCGCTTGAGAGGGTGCTTGCTTGGACCAGCGTTTCGCCGTGGATCGACGGTACGACGGCGTCGCTGAACCACGTACAGCCGCTTGTGCAGTGCGTGGTCTTTATGTATTCGATCTTGATGTCTTGCCCGGTCGGGCTTATCGTGTAGTCCGCGTTCATTCCGTTGGGGAAGCCCTCGGTGAGCATCTTTCCCTCGACATCATAGCTCGCCGTGAACGTACCTGCAGCCGAGTCGAGGAGTTTGGTTAGCAGGCCCGTAGCGGGGTCGTAGGCATAGATCTGGTAGCCCTTGCTGTCGCTTACTTCTTCGGGGCGTCCGTCCACATCGTACTTGTACGCAGTGGTGACGCCGTCGGCGTCGGTGTAGCTCTTGAGCTGACCGAGGGTATTAAGGATGCTCGTGATCGTCTTTGTTTTGCCTTCTGTGGTCGTGCTTTCCTTTTCTAGAGCGCCGGTTTCTTTGTTGTATTCGTCTGTGACCTTCGGGAAAGCTTTGTCTACCGTGGAGGTCTCTTCGGTCGTGAGTCCCCGTCCTGCGTTGTCGAACGTGTTTTTTCTGGTTCTTGTGGTCGAGCCGAATGTTTCGGTGATTGTTTCGGCCTCATCCCACATATTGTAGGTGATGTTCGTGACGGGTAGGTTTGGCAGACCGCTGGTTTCTGGTTGAGCAGCGGTCTGCGTCTGACATGGTAGGCCGGCCCATTCGGGGTGGTTCTGGCAGGCTACTACTGTTGCTTCTGTTTTGGGTGTGTAGTAGATGGTTTGGGTGTCGTGGACGGCTTGGTTGTTGCTGGCCCACTTCTCGATCCTGTTGTTGCCTGTGTCGGTTATGTACAGGTCGCCAGCGGCGTCGATCGCGTCTCCGCCGGGGTGTGTGAGTTGTCCTTCGCCGCTTCCGGGAGCTGCGAAGGTGGCTTTGTACGCGCCGTTTGGTGAGAACTCCTCGACGTGATCGGCGTTGTTGTCTACGACGTAGAGATTGCCGGCGGCGTCAGCGGCGATCCCTTCACCCGCGAATGGAATCGCGCCGCCGACGTGTGGGTGTCCCCCTCAGACGCTCCACGTCCGCCGCCGCCGCGCGAAAGGCGACCGCACACAAGTCGTCGCGCACGAGGACGTGCTCGTGTTCCGCAAGCCCGAGCAGGCAGCAGCCGAAGCAAAGGCCGCTCGGACGCGGAAGGCAGCTTGACCATTCCCGCTCGATGCGCACCACCACGAACGGCGCTCACAATCAACGAAGCGTGCGAATCGCTCGGCGTCGGCTGGGATTTGTTTCACAAGAGCATCGAGCCCGAACTGCGGGTCGTGCGTATAGGCCGGCGTAAGCTGATCCCCGTCTCGGAGTTGCAGGCATGGCTCGACCGGAACGCGGAGAAGGTGCTGTGACTGATCCCGGCCGTCCACGGTCGCGTCGGCCTCTTGAGATCGCCTGCCAGTTCTGCTCTGATCGCCCTCAGACCGAAAGGAGCCCGCGATGGACGACAAAGGAGGCGATGCCTAATGCCACGCTCAACGGGACTCGAACAGCGCCACGGCCGCCGATGCAAGGGTGGCAAGTGCTCCGCAACCGTCTCAAGCAAGCGAGACAGGAAGCGCATACGCAAGTTGTTCCGCGGACAAGGGGCGAAAGAGGCCGCGAAGCGCTGGAAGCGCGACGCCGAGGCGGCCGTCGAACGCGGCGAGTTGCGCGCGCCCACGGCGACGACCGTGGGGGAGGCCGCCGACTCCTTCATGGCCGGCGCAAAGGATGGCTCAATCCCGACTGCTTCTGGCGGCCGGTACAAGCCGGCGACGCTGCGCGGCTATCGTGTCGGCCTCGACAAGCGCGTGCTGTCCGCGCTCGGCCATAAGCGGCTCTCCGATGTGCGGCGCGCGGATGTGCAGGAGCTGGCCGACCGGCTGACCGCAGAAGGACTCGGCGCGAGCACGGTGCAGAACACGCTCGACCCGCTACGGGCGATCTACAGGCGCGCAATCCGCCGCGACGAAGGCGTGACGATCAATCCAACGAAGGGACTGGAGCTACGTCGCCCGGACGGCAAGCGTGACCGCATCGCAAGCCCGGCCGAGGCCGCAACGCTCATCGCCTCCGTGGCTGAGGATGAGCGAGCGCTGTGGGCGACCGCGTTCTACGCTGGCCTGCGGCGTGGCGAACTTCGCGCGTTGCGCTGGAGCCGCGTAGACCTTGACGCACGGGTAATCCACGTCTTGCGCGGCTGGGATGCAATCGAGGGTGAGCAGGAGACCAAGAGCGCCGCAGGCAAACGCAGGGTGCCGATCCTCGACCCCCTCGCCGCAGAGCTGGTCGCCCACAAGGCGCGCACAGGCCGCACGGGCAACGCGCTCGTGTTCGGCCGGACGGCGACAACCCCGTTCAACCCGGAAACGATGCGCCGGAACGCGCTAGCAGCGTGGGGATGGCGCGAAGTGCCTAACCCCGATTACCCGGATGCTGGGCCGAAGATGCTCCACGTCAAGGCGCGCGAGAGCGCGCTAGCGCCGATCACGCTGCACGAGGCGAGGCACACCTGCGCTTCGCTGCTCATCGCCGCTGGCGTGAACCCCAAGGCGCTGAGCCTCATCATGGGGCATAGCACCATCGCCATGACCTTCGATACCTACGGCCACCTGATGCCCGGCGGGTTGGACGAGGCGCGCGCAGCCACGGACGCCTACCTCGCGCAGCTCACAGACTCCCCGCCGCTGCGGCTCGCGGCGTGAACCTTGAAATCAGTTTTGCCACGAGTTTTGCCACGAGCGACGGGCTTTGCCGCTGCATTTGGCTTGTCAAAGCCGTTTCCTCCTACTCCGGGACAGGGACTCGAACCCCAATCTCCCGGACCAGAACCGGGCGTCACTGCCAATTGGACTATCCCGGATCAGCGACTCGCCGAGAAGGATAGTAAATGAGGATCATCGCCTCCCGTCCCGCTCGCCGGCCACAGCCGCGGGGGCTCACGCTCCACGTAGACCTGTGTCTCTCCACAAGCCCCGCGATCGCGCGAGCCTCAGATCTCAAGCGACTGCCCGTTCGGCGCGAAGTAGGCGGTGATCGCCTCCTCGAGGCCCTGGTCGAGCACCAGCAGCACCTCGTCGCCGGCCTCGATCGTCGTGTCGGGCTTCGGCACGAACCCGGTCCCTCCGCGCAGCACCGAGATGATCAGGCTGCCCTCCGGCAGGGCGATGTCCGCGACCCGCTCACCGACCGTCGGGGCGTCGTCGCTCACCTCGAGCTCGATAATCTCCAAACGCTCCTCTTCGAGCGCCAGCAGGTGCACGAGGCCATAGCGCGGGACCTCGTGCTCGATCAGCCGCAAAATCAGGTCGGTCGCCGAGACGGCCGGCTGGATCCCCAGCAGCCGGAAGTGGTCGTGGTTGCGAGGGTTGTTCACGCGCGCGATGATCCTGTCGCACAGATACTTCTCCTTGGCCACCTGACAGACGAGCATGTTGTCCTCGTCGTCGCCGGTCACCGCGACAACCAGGTCGGCGCGTTGGATGCCGGAGCGCTCGAGCACCCACAGCTCGGTCGCGTCGCCGTACTGGGCGGCGTGCTCGAACTCCTCCTCGATCGCCAGGTAACGCGGGCGCGAGGACTCGATCACGGTGACCTCGTGCCCCTTCTCGATCAGCTCTCGCGCGAGGCTGCGCCCTACCTTGCCGGCACCGACAATGATCGCGTACATATCCTCGTCCTATGCCGGTTGGACTTGCAGCGCGCGCTCGAACATCTCGATCGCGTGCTGGGTCGGGGAGATGGTATGCAGACCCTGCTCGCCGTACCAACCGGCACGCGCCGGATCCATCACGCGCACGATCACCCGCTCGACGCCAAAGCGCTTCTGCGCGATCTGGGCGATGATCAGGTTCGTGTTGTCGCCGTCGGTCGAGGCGATGAACACTTCGGCCCGTTCGATCCCGGCCTGGATCAGCGCGTCGGTCTCGAGCGCTGTCCCGACCGTGAACTGACCGCCGGAGTCCTCCCAGCTCTTGCTCTGACCCGCGTCGAGCCGCTCATGCGAGAGCGGGTCCTCGTCGAGCACCGACACTTCGTGCCCGGCCACAATCGCGGACTTCGCGACCGCCGAACCCACACGGCCGGCGCCAACGATCAGCACGAACATGAGAACCTCTCCCGAGGAGGGGATGCCGGTGGGGCGCTCGAGGCCATAAACGCGGAGATTAGACCATGCACGGCGACGATCTTCTGCACATGGCCGGAAGTTCGCCCGCATGCGCTCAAGGGCTTGCCGCAGCGAGCGTCATCCGGCGCTCTTTGCTCTCGTCGCGGGCCGCCGGGGCGGTGACGATCACGCGACAGCTCGCCTTGCTCACGACGTACTTGGTCACGTCGCCAACGAAGTTCTCGAGCGGCCCGCCGCGCCCCCCCAGTCGCGCCCCGCCGCGGATCGAGGAGGGCTCCTCGGCCCCCAGCACGATCGCCTCAACCCCGCGCCGGCGCGCCTCCTCGACGATCGCGTAGCCCGCGCGGCGCGTGCGTACAGTGGCCGTCGCCACGTGCACCCCCGCGTACTCCTCGCCGACGGCCTTAGCGCGCGCGAGCGCCTGTCGGGCGTGCTTGATCTGCTCTTCGGGCAGGCGCGCCTCCAGCGGCAGCGACATCGGGATCACGAACAGCCACACCGCCTCGATCGTCGCCGTGTCGATCGCCGCCTCGTCGGTCGGTACGCCGGAGACGAGCAGCGCCGCCGTCTGCACGATGTCCTCGTCGAGCGCGCTCCCGAACAGCGGCACGAGGATCGAGCCGTAGTCGCGCTCACGCGGCGGCTCGGGACGCAGCATCTGCGGCGAGACCGTCACCCGCCGCAGCAGCGGCGCCTCGTCGGCGCGGCGGTAGATGACATACATCGCGATCCCCACCGCCATCCAGCCGAGGCCCGCGTAGCGAGCGCGTTCGTGCACCACCATCAGCGCAATCCACCCGGCGGCGCAGATCAGCGCCCCGAAGGCCGCCGGCAGCGGCAGCTCGCCGCCGCGCAGCCCGATCGACAGCGGGATCCTGTATGGGCGGTCGCGGTCGGGCTCGGAATAGCGCAGCCGGCAGACCGACAGGTGCGCGATCGTGAACGCCAGCATCGCCCCGAACGCGTAGATGCCGATCAGGAAGTCGAGGTTCTCCGGCACTACCAGCCCGGCTGCGATTACGCCCGCGAGGATGATCAACACATACGGCGTCGAGCGCTGGGGGTGCAGCCTCCCAAGGCCGCTGGGGATCTGGCGGTTGGTCGACAGCGAATAGGCCAGACGCGAGAGGCCGAGCATCGCCGAGTTCGCCGCCGCGACCAGCGTGACCGTCGCTAGTCCCCCCACCAAATACTTGAGTCCTTCCGCCAGCCAATGTGGGCGCATGTGGGCGACGATCCCGATCATCGGGGCGTTCATGTAATGAGTGGCCAGCTCGGTGTGCCCACCACGCACCGGCAGCGCCGTCACCGCCACCAGCGCGATCCCGACATACCCAACGACGACCGTCACGGTGCCGCTCCCCACCATCCGCTTCAAGCCTCCGCGGCTGATCCGCACCTCGCCCGCCAGCCCCGCGGCCGACTCGAGGCTCGTGAAGGAGATCACGGCGATCGTCATCGCGAACACCAGATCCGACCACTTCGGCGCGCTGCCCAGATGGATCGGGTCAAGCAGCGTGTGCGGGTTGAAGAACAGCGCGAGCCCCAGCACGACCACAAACCCCTGCAGCACGAGGTCGCCCGCCACCAGCATCCCTATGCGCCGCGCGCGCCGCCCGCCGAACCCGCGGATGTTGCTGAGCACGACGACGGCGATGAACACAAGCGCCATTCCCAGCGCCTCGTCGTGGTGACCCAGTGGACCCCAGAAGACGCGCAGGTACTGGGTCGCCGAATAGGCGGTTACCGCGATCAGGATGATGTAGTCCAGCAGGATCGCCCAGCCGGCGATGAAGCTGACGAGCTCGTTGAACGCGTAGCGGGCGAACACCGTCGAGCCGCCCCTGTCCTGGTGCAGCGAAGCGCCCTCCACGTAGGTCATCGCGGTCAGCCCGAACAGCAGCGCCGCGAACAGGAACACGAGCGGCGTGAGCCCCAGCGCGTGCCCGGCGATCACCCCGAGCGAGAAGTAGATCGCGCTGGCCAGCGAGGAGTAGACGACCGAGAACAGCACCGGCGAGCCGATGCTCTGGCGCAAGATCACGCGCGAGCGCGTCGAGAGCTCCGACGCGGCTCGCTCGACGTCGCTCACCGCCTGTCCCACCTCCGCGGCCAGCTGCCCCCCGGCGGGATCTCCGCCGTCGGTGTCCCCCGCCGCGTCAGCCGCGCCCGCTGCGCCTCTCTTCCCCGAGGATGCTCCCCCCGAAGCGTCCGTCATAAGCCCCTTCCCCTCCTCCGCTCTACGTACAGTCGGCCCGCTCCCGCGGCGATGAACAGCCCACCCAGCAGCAGCCGCGGCGAGAGCGCGCCGCCGTTGCCGTCGACGGCCTGCACGATCAACGCAACGCCGATCGCCGCCATCAGCAGGGAGAGCACCAGCGTGCCCGAGCGGTGCGCCTGTCGACCGTTCATCTGCTCATGAGGTTAGGCGCTGGGACCGTGGGCCGCTCGCCTACGCTTTGCTCGACTCAGGTGATCAGCGGGATGATCAGGATCGCGACGATGTTGGCGACCTTGATCATCGGGTTGATCGCCGGCCCGGCCGTGTCCTTGAACGGGTCGCCGACCGTGTCACCGGTGACCGAGGCGGCATGGGCCTCCGAGCCCTTGCCACCAAAAGCACCGTCCTCGATCAGCTTCTTCGCGTTGTCCCAGGCGCCGCCGCCGGCGGTCATCAGCACCGCGAAGAAGAAGCCGACGACGATCACGCCGATCAGCAGGCCGCCGAGCGCCTGCTGATCGATCAGCCCCACGATCAGCGTCAGCACGATCGGCAGCAGCGACGGCAGGATCATCTCGCGCTGCGCGGTCTTCGTCACGATGTCCACGCACCTCGCATAGTCAGGGTCTTCGGTGCCCTCCATGATCCCCGGGTGCTCGCGGAACTGGCGGCGCACCTCCTCGACGACCGCGCCGCCGGCGCGGCCGACGGCCTCGATCGAGAGCGAGGCGAACAGGCACACCATCAGCCCGCCGAGCAGCAGCCCGATCAGGACCGGCGGTTCGTTGATACCAAACGCGATCGCGTGTCCGAGCTTGGTTTCGAGTTCTTTCTGAAAGCCGGCGAACAAACCGACGGCTGCGAGCACGGCGGAGCCGATCGCATACCCCTTGGTCACGGCCTTCGTCGTGTTGCCGACCGCGTCGAGGCGGTCCGTGACCTGACGCACCTCCTCGGGCAGGTCGGCCATCTCGGCGATACCGCCGGCGTTGTCGGTGATCGGGCCGAAGGCGTCGAGCGCGACGATCAACCCCGTTAGCGAGAGCAGACCCATCGCCGCCACAAGAATTCCGTAGATGCCGGTCACGCCACCGCCGGCGAGCTTCCAGGAGCCGAGTATGCCGAGCACGATCACGAGCGCAGGAAGCGCCGTGGCCTGGAGCCCGGAAGAGAAGCCCTGGATGATGTTCGTCGCGTGGCCGGTGATCGACGCTTTCGCCGTCTTCTTCACCGGCGAGAAGCGAGTCGACGTGTAATATTCGGTTAGTCCGAACAAGAGTGCGGTAACGGCAATTCCGATCAGTGAGCATAGGTACAGGTGACCCCAGCTCGGCGTGTTGACCGAGCTGCCGACGCTTTTGAACGTCAGATTGCGCATCAGCCAGTAGGTGACCGGGGCGAACGCCGCGGCCGCGAGCACGCCGGAGACGATCAGCCCCTGCAACAGCGCGCGCTCGACGTTGTCCGATTTCGTGCGTACCGCGAACGTGCCGATGATCGAGGCGACGATCGCCACGCCGCCGATTATGAGCGGGTACATGATCACCCGTGTCGACTCGTGAAAAGTGAGTACGCCCAGCAGCATCAACGCGATCGCGGTGACGGCGTAGGTCTCGAACAGGTCGGCGGCCATGCCCGCGCAGTCGCCGACGTTGTCGCCGACGTTATCGGCGATCGTCGCCGGGTTACGCGGATCGTCCTCGGGGATGCCCGCCTCAACCTTGCCGACGAGGTCGGCGCCGACATCGGCCGCCTTTGTGAAGATGCCACCGCCAAGTCGAGCAAAAATCGAGATCAGCGAGCCGCCGAAGCCGAGCCCGACAAGCGCGTCGACCGCGGTCTTTGGGCTGTCGTTGAACACCGCGGTCAGCGCCCCGTAGTAACCGGCGACACCGATCAGCCCGAGTCCGACGACCAGCAGGCCCGTAATCGCACCACCTCGAAAGGCAACGCTAAGCGCCTGCGAGACCCCGCTGCGCGCAGCCTCGGCGACACGCGCGTTTGAGCGCACCGAGACGTTCATGCCGATGTAGCCGGCCGAGCCCGACAGCAGGCCGCCGATCGCGAACCCGCACGCCACTGCGATGTTGAGGCCGATCGCCAGCGCGATAAATACAACCACGCCGACGGCGGCGATCGTCGCGTACTGGCGGTTCAGGTAGGCCCGCGCGCCCTGCTGTACGGCCAGCGAGATGGACTGCATCCGCTCGTTGCCCGGCGAGAGCGCAAGCAAAGAGCGCGTGGTCAGCAGGCCGTACAGCACTGCACAGGCGGCGCAAACGAGGGCGACGACGACCCCATGGTTCGTCAGAAAGCTGCTCAACAGAAAATCCTCCGCGGTCTTGTTAGCGTGCCGCGCGAGGATCTTCGCGCGCACGTTTGTCGCCCGGATCGCTCGGCACGAGCGTTTACCCGGTGCAAACGCGCGCGCAGTCTATCGTGCCGGCCACAGAGACGAGTTCTCAGCGTCCTGGCACCCACAGCCGGCCACTGGACTCCGCCGGCCCGGCGCCCGGCGTATCCGTCGCACCCGGCCCGTCGGGCTTACCCTCAGTGCCCGGCGGAGGCTGCTTCTCGGTGGGCTGCTGCGGCTGCGCGTTCGAATCCGCCCCGTCCCCAGCATGGGCCTCGCGCGCATATGCGATCTGCAGCTGGGAGAGCGCGTCGCGCAGCGGGCCGAGCTCCTGCGGGGTCCTCCGCTCGAGAATCCCGATCAGCGCTCTGACTGCGTCGATCGCGTCGCGCACCTGCTCGAGATCGCGATCGACCGCGGGCGGGGCTCCCGGCGTGCCCCCGAGACCGAGGCGATAACCGCCGACGTTGAGTAGCGACACCGCTGACTGCAAAATCATGTCCGTGCTCGAGATGCGGCTCAGCTCCGCCTCGTAGGCGGCGCGCAGGTCCTGCTCGCTCGGCTCCCCCGGCGTGCCCGTGACACCCTCCTCGAACCGGCCCGTATGTGCTGTTGGGTCCCCGTTCATACCGCCACCTCCTCTGCGTAGGTTTGCCTCGTCTCCGCGACCGACGCCGCGAACACCTCCTCGCGGGTTGCCCCCGCCTCGATCATCCGGCGCTGGCGCTGGGCGCCGTTCTGCTCGGGAAACACCAGGTCGATGGAAAGCTCCGAGCGGACCGGCGCGGTCCATGCCGCCAGACGCTCGATCGCCGCTCGCGCCGGATACTCCCGCGCACTCTGAAGGTCGATCAGCCGGCCGTCGAGCCCGAAGCGGATCGCGCGCCACATGTTCTCCTCGATCAGCCGCCCAGCCGGGTCGGCGAACGGAACCTCCTCGTCGACGTCGCGTGCCGCCTGCGCGATGCACGCGACCATCAGCCCGGCGAGCGCGTCGGACTCCTGTGCGGTGGCCTGCGCGTCGCAGATGCGCACCTCGACGGTCCCGAACTGGAAGTGCGGGCGGACCGACCACCACACCTGCGTGAACTCGACGATCGAGCTTGTATGCACGAGCAATTCGATGTACTCGCGATAAGCCGCCCAGCCACCGAACACGTCGGGCACGCCACAGCGCGGAAAGCTCTTGGTGAAGCTTTGTGTGCGCGAGGAGTGCAGGCCGCTGTCGCGGCCGTCGAGGTACGGAGAGTTCGCCGAGATCGCAAGTAGCAGTGGCAGCACCGGGCGCAGCCGGTCGCAGACCTTCACGGCGCGGTCGAGATCGCGAACGCCCACGTGCACGTGCAGGCTGAACGTGTTGTTGCGCCACGCCACGTACTTCAAGCCCTCCTCGACCCGGCGGTAGTGCTCCGTGTCGATGATCGGCTGCTCGCGATAGTCGGCCCACGGATGGGTGCCGGTGGCGCCCAGCGCCACGTTCTTGGCCGCGGAGAGCGCGAACAGGCGCCGGCGACGGTCGCGCTGGCTGGCGAGCGCGTCCTCCAGGACGGCGCCCGCGCCGGAGATGATCTCGATCTCTGAGGAGATCAGCTCGCCGGTGATGCCCTCGTGCAGAACCGGATCGCCCTGCGCCGCGGCACGCAGCTCCTCGAAGCGCGGCTCGAGCTCGAGCGTGCGCGGGTGCAGGATCGAGAACTCCTCCTCCACCCCCACCGTCAGGTCGGACGCCTCGGCGAACGTCTGCTCCGCCAGGTCTAGGTCGAGATCTCGCTTCACAAGCGTCAGGTCAAATAGAAATACAAGGCGTAGAGCAGATCGACCGCGGGGCTCGAGGTGTGGACGGTGACCTCCGGCGGTACCGCCAGCAGCGACTCGGAGTAGTTGAAGATGATCTTCACGCCCGCCTCGACGAGCTCGTCGGCGAGACCCTGGGCGGCGGCCGTCGGCACTGCCAGCACACCGACGACGATGTCCTCCTCCTCGACGACCCGGCGCAGCTCGCCGGTGTGGCGCACCGTCTGGCTGCCCACGCTCGTGCCCACCTTGCTCTCGTCCACGTCGAAAATCGCCACCACGCGGAAGCCGTGGTCGGCGAAAATGTCCGAGGAGGCGATCGCCTTGCCCAGGTGGCCCGCGCCGAGCAGCGCGATGTTGTGCTGTCCGGCGGTGCGCAGGATCTTGCGAATTTGCGAGACCAGCGCCTCGACGTTGTAGCCAACGCCGCGCTTGCCGAACTTGCCAAAGCCCGACAGGTCGCGGCGGATCTGCGTCGAGTTGACGTGCGTGTAGTCGGAGAGCTCTTGCGAGGAGATCGTCTCCTTGCCCATCTTCTTGGCCTGGGTCAGGACCTGCAGGTAGCGCGACAGGCGTGCCGCCACGCCGAGCGAGAGACGCTCCGCGGAGATCGCGCCCACGTCGCGCTCGACGGTCGCACGACTGCTCGGCCCCTCGTCGTAGATCATCGCCGTGACTCTAAACGTTCGCGCAAGACGGCCTCGTCGAGAAAGTAGTCGCTCAGCTCCTCGCCGTCGAGAGCGATCACGGGGATGCGCTCGAAGTAGGTGCGATGGAGCTCCTCGTCGGCGGTTATGTCACGCTCGCACAGCTCGAACCCGAGCTCTGCGCGCAGCCCCTCGAGCGCCGCCATCGCCTCCACGCACAGGTGGCAGTCCGGCTTGGAATAGACGGTCACCACGCTCACCGCATCCGTTCCCCGGTGGCGTACGCGTCGAGCGTGAGATAGTCCGGATAAGCCAGCCGCCTGGCGTAGCGCGCGGCGCTTGCGATCATCGCGGCGTTGTCGGTGCACAGCGCCCGCTCCGGAACGTTCACGGTCGCGTCCAGCTCGCTCAATCGCCGCCGCAGCTCGCCGTTGGCCGCCACGCCACCCGCGACGGCAAGGCGCGCGAGCCCGGTCTGCTCGAGCGCCCGCTCGGCGCGCTCCACGAGGCTCTCGACGATCGCCGCCTGATAGGAGGCCGCCAGATCGGCCGCGCGCGCCTGCCGCTCGCTCTCGGAGAGCTCGCGCAGCCGGTAGAGCAGCGCCGTCTTGACGCCGGCGAAGGAGAAGTCGAGGCTCTGCGCGAACGCCTGGCGGCTCGCTCCCCGTCCTCCCCGCGCGCGCTCGCCCCGTGAGCCCGGAAACGGGAAAGCCTCGGGATCGCCGTCCGCGGCCAACCGTTCGAGCGCCTGGCCGCCCGGATAGCCGAGACCGAGCATCCGTGCACCCTTGTCGAACGCCTCGCCGGCGGCGTCGTCGAGCGTGCGGCCGAGCACCTCATACCCCTCGTGCTCGCGCACATGAGCCAGCAGCGTGTGCCCGCCGCTTGCGATCAGGCATAGGAACGGCGGCTCAAACGCCCGCCCTGCGTCCCCTGCCCGTCCCGCGCCCTCAGCCTGCTGGTCGGACCCAGATGATGGGAGCAGGAAGTTCGACGCCACGTGTCCCTGCAGGTGGTCGACCGCCGCGAACGGCAGCTCTCGCGCGGCCGCGAGCGCCTTGGCGCTCGACAGCCCCACGAGCAGCGCCCCAACCAGCCCCGGCCCCTGCGTCGCCGCCACCAGCCCCACGTCGTCGAGGGTGGCGCCGGCGCCGTCCAACGCCTCTCTTACAACCAGGTTCAGCAGCTCGAGATGGTGGCGCGAGGCGATCTCGGGGACGACCCCGCCGAAGCGATCGTGCACACCCTGGGAGGAGATCACGTTCGAGCGGATCCGTCCCTCCATGTCGATTACCGCGGCGCAGGTGTCGTCGCAGCTGGTCTCGAGCGCGAGGATCGCATCTGTGCCACCCGAAGGCGACTCTTCCGGCAGAGCGATCTCACCGCCGTCGTATCGCGTGCGAGCCGCTCCGGTCATACCGGACCCGGATTGGGCACGTCCGCCAGCGAGCCGACAAGCGTCGCGGGCGTGCGCCACATTACGAGCGCATCCTCACCGTTGTCCTGGTAGTAGCGGCGGCGGATCCCGGCCGCGCGAAAGCCCTCTCGTTCGTATAGCCGGATCGCGATCAGGTTGGAGCGGCGCACCTCGAGCGTGTAGCGCGCGTCCGGGTCGCCGACCTGCGCATACAGCTCATCAAGTAGTGCGGAGGCGAGACCCTTGCGCTGGTGCTCGACGTCAACGGCGACGTTCATCACGTGCCAGATCGTGTCGTATCGCGAGCAGACCAGATAGCCCGCGAGCCGCTGTGCGGTTCCCGGCGCGTGTGGGGTCCGGACCGGCGGCGCGCCCGCGAAGCGATCGATCGCCGCCAGACAGATCCCCGACCGCTTTGACAGCTCCAGCACGAACATCGCAAGCGACCACGGCGTGACGAACACGCGCCGCTCGATCGCGATCACTTCGGGCAGATCGGGATAGGCCAGCCTGCGAATCTCGATCGACGGGGAACGCTCTACACGCGGGCGGGCGGCGGTCGGCTCCATCACCGCGCGGCGCCCTCCAGCGCGATCTCGGCGTCCGGCCGGCGGCGGTAGTCGGGCAGGGTCGCCTCGAGCTGCGAGCTCGGCGCCGGCGCGCGGGCGCCGAGCGCGCAGATCGCCTCGGCGCTCACCCGGTGAAGCGGCGAGGCGTCTCCCGGCACCGTCGCCCCGGCTCGTTCCAGCTGCTCGCGGTAGCGCACCGCCCCGTCGCCAATCGCAAGCCACGGCGCTCCGGCCGCGACGAGCACGCCCCCAACCTCTTGCGCCGGCAGCGCACGCGGTGAGATCAGCTCATCCGGCGACTCCTGCCCGTCCGCGGACTCCCGCGCGTGCGGCGACTCCTGCCCGTCCGCGGACTCCCGCGCGTGCGGCGGCTCCTCGCCTGCCAGATAGCCGGCGAGGAACACCTCGCCGCGGCGGGCGTCGATCGCCGCCAGCACCGCTCCACCGGCCTGTTTGCCCGCCGGCTCGGCCAGGGCGCGCAGGCTCGACACGCTCACGAGCCCGACCCCCAGCGACTGCGCCAGACCGCGGGCGGTTGCGACGCCGACGCGCAGGCCGGTGAACGTGCCCGGGCCGACCCCCACCGCGATCCGCTCGATCGCGCTCCAGCCGATCCCCCCCTCGGCCAGCAGCGTGTGTGCCAGCTCTAGCAGCCGCGTGGCGTGTCCGGGATGCGAGCCGGGCGCGGGATCGTCGCGCGCCTGCAGCGTGCTGCCGTCCGCCAGGCGCAATCCCACCGCCGTCGCGGCCGTGGCGGTGTCGAAGCCGAGCACGATCATCGCCCCCGCTCCTCCACCTCGATCTGGCGGCGGTCGGCGCCGCCGTGGGCCAGCGTCACCCGCAGGCGCGCGTCCGACAGCTCTGCGCCGGGGCCGCGAGCGTCGCCGGCATCCTCCTTGGGCCACTCCACGAATGCGATCCTTCCGCGGCCGAGATAGTCCTCGAGCAGCGCCGGGTCCTCCTCGCCCAGTCCTCCCAGCCGGTAGAGATCGAGGTGCGAGACGACCACCTTCGCTGCCCTGTAGCGATGACCGATGCTGAACGTCGGACTCGTGACCGGGTCGCTCACGCCGAGCGCTCGCGCCGCCCCTCGCACCAGCGTCGTCTTGCCCGCGCCCAGCTCGCCGCGCACGAGCACCACGTCGCCATCCTGCAGGGTTGCCGCCAGCTCGGCGCCGAGCGATTCCGTCTCCGCGGGGTTGGCTGTCTCGACGATGCATATGGCCACGACGAGACTCTAGTGCCCTGAACATCTCGCTCCGACGCCGACCCGCCAACGACCTGTGGCGAGCAAGATGGCTACGGACTGGGGCGAAGGGGCTTAAACGCCGACCGGCCCGCGGGAGAGGGAACGCGGGCCGGTCGCACTGCTATGAGGATGGAGACAGGCTCTTATCGGCGGCCGGGACGGCCTGCTTTAGAGCATGGGCTCGAAATTTTCGACATTTTCCCTAGACCCCCTTCTTTGCAGGGAAAATTGCGTCCAGATCCGTCCAGGGGCGCACGGACGCTGTACTAGAACAGGCCGAGCTGATCGACCTCAGAGCCAGGTTGCCCCGGGTCGAGCCTCGACTGGCCGCTCGGCGGCTCGGCGAGCTCGGGGACGATCTCCTCTTCCTCGATGTCCGGCGGCTGCTCGGGCGCACCCAGTGCCAGCAGCTCGGGGAGCCGCAGGAAATCCTCGCGCAGCGTCTGGAGCGTGCGGGGCGTGTACAGCGCGGCGGCGGGATGGAAGATCGGGTAGAGCCGCACCGCGCGGCGGCCGAGCGTCAGCACCTCGGGCTGTCCGTGCAGCCGCGTGATCCCGGTCGGGTCGCCGCGCAGCAGCTTGGTCGAGAAGTTGCCGAGCGTGCAGATCACCGTCGGCTCGATCAGCTCGACCTGGCGGTGCAGGTACTCCTTGCAGTTGGCGATCTCGACCGGCAATGGATCGCGGTTGTTCGGGGGCCTGCACTTGAGCACGTTGCAGATAAACACCTCCGAGCGCGCCAGCCCGATCTCCTCGAGCAACTGCTCGAGCAGCTTGCCCGCGCGCCCCACAAACGGGACCCCCTGCTCGTCCTCGGTGGCTCCCGGCGCCTCCCCCACGAACATCAGATCGGCGTCGGCGTTGCCCGCGCCGAACACGACCGTCTTGCGCGTGGCGACCAGCTCGGGGCAGCGCGGACAGCCGCGTGCCTGCTCCCAAACCTCCTTCAGCGCCGCGCGGCGCTCGGCCGGGGATCGCTCGCTCTCCTGGGCGGACATCGCCTGCATGCTATTGAGCGTCTGTGTGCGATTGCTCACACATCTTGCAAACGCCCCCCACGGCGGTATGCTCTGAGAAGTCGCGACCGGTATCCCCGAGGGAACTGGACCGAGCCAGATGAGTCGAGCAAACAACTCTTCGTCAATGAAGACGCTCCGCACTGTGGAGAAGCTGCGTGCGGAGCTCGCGCCAGAACGCCGTGCCGGCAAGACGATCGGCCTGGTCCCCACGATGGGCGCGCTGCACGACGGCCACCTCTCGCTGATCCGGCGCGCGCGCGCGCAATGCGATCTCGTCGTCGTCTCGCTGTTCGTGAACCCCGCCCAGTTCAACGAGCGCTCCGACCTCGACCGCTACCCCCGCGAGGAGCGCCGCGACGCGGCTCTGGCGGCGGCGGCCGGCGCCGACGTGCTGTTCGCGCCGCCGGTCGAGGAGATCTATCCGTCGGGGTTCGCCACCGCCGTGGAAGTCCTCGGCCTGACCGACCCGCTGGAGGGCGCCACCCGCGGCGCGGCGCACTTCCGCGGCGTCACCACGGTTGTGGCGAAGCTGCTGTGCATGGCGCTGCCCGACGTGGCCTACTTCGGCCAGAAGGACGCCCAGCAGGTCGTGGTCATCCGCCGCATGGTCGCCGATCTGAACCTGCCGGTCCGCGTCGAGTCCTGCCCGACGGTGCGCGAGGGCGACGGGCTGGCGATGTCGAGCCGCAATATCCTGCTCTCTCGCGAGGAGCGTCGTCTCGCGCGCGCGCTTCCGGCGGCACTCGACGCAGCCAAGGGACTGACCCGAGACGGCGAGTGTTCGGCCGGGGCGCTGATCGGGGGGGCGCGTGCGGCGATGGAGCCGTTCGGCGTCGAGCCCGAGTACGTGGCGCTCGTAGACCCGGAGACGCTCGAGCCGGTGGAGGAGCTCACAGGCGAGACCCTGCTCGCGCTCGCCGCCTGCGTCGGGGAGGTGCGCCTGATCGACAACGCGGTGCTTCAGCCGGCGACCACGACCACACAGGCCCTTGGCACACCAACCGGTGCCACACCGACCTCTGCAGACCAGCACCACGACCACCCCGGTAAGCCGCTTCCACGAAAGGCGATCGCCTGATGCAGCGCGTGATGCTCAAGTCAAAGATCCATCGTGCGACGGTCACCGACTGCGACCTGCACTACGTCGGCTCGATCACAATCGACCCCGACCTGCTCGAGGCGGCCGACATCCTCGACTACGAGCAGGTACATGTAGTCGACGTCGACAACGGCGCGCGCTTCGAGACGTACACGATCCCGGGGCAGCGCGGTTCGGGCGACATGAAGGTCAACGGCGCCGCCGCCCGCCTCGTTCACCGCGGCGACACGATCATCGTGATCTCCTACGGCCAGTACGACCGGGAGGAGCTCGAGCAGTACGAGCCTCGCGTGGTTCACGTGGAGGCGCAGACCAACCGCATCGTCACGATCGACGACGAGGTGGCGACCCTGCTCGCGTAGGGCGTCAACCGACCCAGAGAGGAAGCAACCGTCATGTCCAGCCACGCCTCAGCAGTACAAGCCCCGTCCGATCCCGGCCGCCTGCCGATGACATTGCCGCTGCTGGCGGAGAAGAAGCGGCTCGGCGAACCGGTCGTGATGGTCACGGCCTACGACTACCCGAGCGCCCGCGCGGCCGAGGCGGCGGGCGTCGACCTCGTGCTCGTCGGCGACTCGGCTGCGACGACCGTGCTCGGCTACAACTCGACGACGCCGGTGGATCTCGACGACATGCTCGTGCTCGCGCGCGCGGCGCGGCGCGGGCTGCGCACGCCGCTGTTGATCGGCGACATGCCGTTCGGCTCGTACGAGGTCTCAGATGAGCAGGCGATCGCGAGCGCCCTGCGGCTGGTCAAGGAGGCGGGCTGCGAGGCGGTCAAGCTCAAGGGCGGCGGGCCGAGCTCGGTCAGCCGCGCGCGCGCGATCGTCGGTGCGGGCATCCCCGTGATGGGCCACGTCGGCCTCACCCCCCAGACGGCGACGGCGCTCGGCGGCTGGAAGGCCCAGGGCCGCACCGCGGCCGCGGCCGCGCAGATCGGCGCACAGGCGCTCGCGCTGCAGGAGGCGGGCTGCTTCGCGCTCGTGTTCGAGGCGATCCCGGCGGCGGTCACCGACGAGCTGATGGGACGGATCGAGATCCCCGTGATCGGCATCGGCGCGGGCCCGGCGACGGACGGGCAGGTGCTCGTGTTCCACGACCTGCTCGGCATTCGCGACGGGCTCGGCGCGCGGTTCGTCAAGCGCTACGCCAACCTTCAGCAGGAGATGAACGCCGGGGTGACGGCCTACGCCGAGGACGTGCGCACCCGACGCTACCCGGGCCCCGAGCACACCTACTCGATCGACCCGGCCGAGCTGGCCGAGCTGCACGCTCAGCTGAGCTGACCAGCGTGGGCCGGCACGGCGGTCAGCGGGCTACTCCCCGGTAGCGGGAGGAGCATCGGACCCGCGCCTGCCGTACTCGATCTTTCGCAGCACCTTCGCCGGAACCCCGGCGGCGACCGAGAAAGGAGCGATATCTTTGGTGAGAACGCTGTTCGCGCCGATCACGCAGCGCTCGCCGATGGTGATGCCGCTCGTCACGACGACATTGGCCCCCAGCCAGCAGTTGTCGCCGATCCGGGTGGGGCCCTTCGTCGTAAAGCCCTGCCACGGTACCGGACGCTCGGGATCGTCGTAACGGTGACTCGAGTCGGTTACGAAACAGCCGTTCGCGAGCATGCAGTGGTCGCCGATCTCGACGAGCTGCTCGGCGGCGACCATCACGCCTTTGTTCAGGAACGTGCCCGCGCCGATCCTCACTTCGGCCTCGCCGGGCATGGTGATCCACACCCCGGGCTCGAGCAGCGCGCCGGCGCCGAGCTGCAGGCGACCTGAGCGCAGCGCTTCGAGCACGTTGCCGTGCACAGGCCAGCGCACGAACGCTTCTCTGCGCAGCACCTCCCAGTGGATGCGCGCGCGGTTCCACGGCAGCGAGTTGCGCTCATACCAGCGCCACTTCTGCACCCACAGGCGCGCCTGCCGGGCGAGATCGCCCTCGCTCAAGCGGCGACCTTCGTCCGGGGCGACTTACGTTTCGCCGCGCCTTTCCCGCGCGGTTTTTTCGCCGCGCCCGCCGGCGCCGGGGTGAGCAGCTCCGCGAGGAACGCCCCGGTGTGTGAGATCGGCTCGGCCGCGACCTGCTCGGGCGTGCCCTGGGCGATCACGGTGCCGCCCTCCTCCCCACCCTCGGGGCCCATGTCGATCAGCCGGTCGGCCGACTTGATCACGTCGAGGTTGTGCTCGATCACGACAACGCTGTTGCCGGCGTCGACCAGCCGCTGCAGCACCTCAAGCAGCCGCTCGACATCGGCGAAGTGCAAGCCGGTGGTGGGCTCGTCGAGGATATAGAGGGTGCGGCCGGTGGCGACCTTCGACAGCTCGGTCGCGAGCTTCACGCGCTGCGCCTCCCCACCGGAGAGCGTCGTCGCCGGCTGACCCAGGCGTACGTAGCCGAGGCCAACGGCGTTCAGCGTCTCCAGGCGGCGGCGCACCTTCGGGATGTGCTCGAAGAAGCCGAGCGCGTCCTCGATCGCCATGTCGAGCACGTCGGCGATCGAGCGGCCCTTGAACTTCACCTCGAGCGTCTCGCGGTTGTAGCGCTTGCCGTGGCATTGCTCGCAGGGGACATACACGTCGGGCAGGAAGTGCATCTCGATCTTGATCTGCCCATCGCCCTTGCACACCTCGCAGCGCCCGCCCTTGACGTTAAAGGAGAAGCGGCCGGGCTTATAGCCGCGGACGCGCGCCTCCTGGGTCTTTGAGAACATGTCGCGGATCACGTCGAACAGGCCGGTGTAGGTGGCGGGGTTCGAGCGTGGGGTGCGCCCGATCGGGGACTGGTCGACGGCGATGATCTTGTCGAGCTGGTCCAAGCCGTGGATTGCACGATGTGCCCCCGGCCGGCGGCGCGCGCGGTGCAGGCGGGCGGCGACCGACTTGAACAGCACTTCGTTGACGAGCGTCGACTTGCCCGAGCCCGACACCCCGGTCACGCAGGTGAGCACGCCGAGCGGAACGTTCACGTCGACGTCGCGCAGGTTGTGCTGGCTTGCCCCTTCGATCTCGACGTAGCCGCGCGGCGTGCGCCGCTTTGAGGGCGCCTCGATCGTGCGCGTGCCCGCGAGGAACTGCCCGGTGGCCGAGCCCTTCACGCGCTGCACCTGCGCGGCGGTACCCTGCGCGACGATCCGCCCGCCGTGCTCGCCCGCGCCCGGGCCCATGTCGAGGAGGTGGTCGGCCGCGCGCATCGTCTGCTCGTCGTGCTCGACCACGATAACCGTGTTGCCTAGGTCGCGCAGCCGCTCGAGCGTGCCGATCAGCTTAGAGTTGTCGCGCTGGTGCAGCCCGATCGAGGGCTCGTCGAGGATGTAAAGCACGCCGACGAGCGAGGAGCCGATCTGTGTGGCGAGGCGGATCCGCTGCGCCTCGCCGCCGGACAGCGTCGCGGCGGCGCGATCCATCGAGAGGTAGCCGATGCCGACGTTCTCGAGGAACTGCAGCCGCTCTGAGATCTCACGCAGGATCAGCCGCGCGACGTGACGGTCGGTCTCTGAGAGCTCGACCTGCTCGAGCCACTCGAGCGCGCGGCGGGCGGACAGGGCGCAGAACTCGTCGATCGCGGTGCCGCCGACGAGCACCGCGCGCGACTCCGCGCGCAGCCGCGCGCCCCCGCAGACCGGGCAGGAGCGCAGCGACATGAACTGCTCGATTTTCTCTTTGGTCCCCTCGGAGTCGGACTCGCGGTAGCGGCGCTCGAGACCCTTGACGATCCCCTCGAACTTGGTCGCATAGGTCCGTGTGCGCCCGAAGCGGTTGCGGTAGGTGATCTGCAGCCGCTCGTCGGTGCCGTTCAGGAACAGGTCGCGCAGCTCCTGCGGCAACTCTTCCCAAGGATCGTCGAGATCCACGCCGTAGCGCTCGACGATCGCCTCGGTCACCTGCTCGTAGTAGTTCGAAGAGCTGCCCGCCCAAGGCGCGAGCGCGCCCTCGGCGATCGACAGCGACGGGTCGGGCACGATCAGCTCGGGATCGATCTCCATCTGCGCGCCCAACCCGGTGCAGTGCTCGCAGGCGCCGTGGGGGGAGTTGAACGAAAAGATCCGCGGCTCCAGCTCGACCAGCGACGGGCCGTGCACCGGGCAGGCGAAACGCTCGGAGAAGGTGAACACCGTGCCCGGCTCGGGGACCGAGCCGGGCACGATCTGGGCGGCGGCCGCGCGCACGCCGAGAGCACCGGAGGAATGCTCGTGCTCCTGCTCTTGCGCTTTGCCGCCCGCGCCGACGATCTCGATCTCGACGAGCCCTTCGGCGAGACCGACCGAGGTCTCGATCGAGTCGGCCAGGCGCTTGCGCACGTCGTGGCGCATGACGAGGCGGTCGACGACGACCGAGATGTCGTGCTTGTAGCGCTTGTCGAGCACGATCGACTCCTCGAGCATGCGTACGCGATCGTCGATCTTCACGCGCGCATAACCTTCGGCGCGAAGCTCCTCGAGCAGCTTGCCGTACTCACCCTTGCGGCCGCGCACGACCGGCGCGAGCACCATGAAGCGCGTCCCGTCCCCGAGCTCCATCGTCTGGTCGATGATCTGCTCGGCCGACTGGCCCACGATCGGGCGCCCGCAGATCGCGCAGTGGGGCTTGCCCACGCGCGACCACAGCAACCGCAGGTAGTCGTAGATCTCGGTCACCGTCCCGACGGTGGAGCGCGGATTGCGCGAGGTCGTCTTCTGGTCGATCGAGATCGCCGGCGAGAGCCCCTCGATCGAGTCGACGTCGGGCTTGTCCATCTGCCCGAGGAACTGGCGCGCATAGGCCGACAGTGACTCGACGTAGCGGCGCTGGCCCTCGGCGTAGATCGTGTCGAACGCGAGGCTCGACTTGCCCGAGCCGGACAACCCGGTGATCACGACCAGCGCGTCGCGCGGCAACGTGAGGGAGATGTCCTTGAGGTTGTGCTCGCGCGCCCCGGAGACGACTATCTGGTTGCCCGCTGGCATCTGCGGGTTATTGTATTGCGGCGAACAGACGTTCGTGCCGGGAAGGCTACCCCTCTATAGCGGCGTAGACCTCTTCGATCAGCTTCTGCCGGTCTGCGAGGTCGAAGTTGTCGGCGAGATAACGGCCGACATCCTCGCGCGAGTCGCCGTTGAGCGCCATGTTCAGCGCTATCAGGCGGGCGCCGTCGAGGTCGCCGTTCGGCGCCGGCGACTCGGCGGCCACGGTCGGCGCGGCCGAGGGGGCCGGTTTGTCGAGCGCGATCGGTACAGGCACGGGCCGGGGCCGATCCGCGGGCGGTGGCATCGGCGGGATCGGCCCGGGAAGACGGGACGCGGGCGATGGGCCGACGTCAGCCTCCGTAGCCGTGCTCGCGCCGGCCGTGTCAGCGCCGGCCGACTGCTCGCCGACCGAGGTGGAGGACGGTCGCCCAGACGCCGCGTCGTAGAGCTCCCCCATGTTCTGCTCGGCCGCGGCAAGGTCGCCGGACAGGCGGCCGGCCCCGGCGCGCAGGCTCTCGACGAGCGCGCCGGCCTCGCCGTCCATCGACTCGACTCGCGCAAGCAGCGTGGCTGTCGCCTCGCTGACGGCCGCGACGTGCGCCTGGGCGCGCGCGACCGCGTCGGCGCGCGTCTTGCGGGCGTCGGCGGCGGCCTGCTCGCGCACCTCTTTGGCATTCGCCAGCGCGTCGCTCTCGATCTGCGCGGCGGCGGCCTCGGCGGCGGCGATGATGCCCTGTACCTGGGTGCCGGCGGTCGCCGCGAGCGAGTCGGCGGCGGGCCCGGAAGCGGCGCGCTGGAGCTCTTCGACCTCGGTCGCGAGCGCGCGCAGGTGGGCGTCGACGGCAGCGGGATCGTAGCCGCGCCGGCCGATCGGAAAGTCGCGCCGCTCGATTGTCTGACGGTCGAGATCCACTGTCGGCAATCTTAGTCGCGGGTGGAGCGGATCGGCGCACATCGACCGTACAGCTCCCAAGCACCGGCCGCACGGCCCCTCTTACGAGCCACTGTCTTACGAGCCACTGTCTTAAGAACCGTGCTCAGGCGACGTCGGGGGCGGGCGCCTCGGATGCATGGATCTCGCGCAGGTCGCGGCGCAGCTCGCGCAGCTCGTCGCGCAGCTGGGCGGCGTACTCGAAGCGCAGGTCCTCGGCGGCGGCGGCCATCTCCTCCTCGAGCTCGATCACCATCCGCTCGAGCTCGTGCTTGGGCATCTCCTCGGCGGAGCCGCGCTTGGCGGTGCGGCGTTTGCCGCGTCCGCGCGGAAGCTTGGACTCGGCTTGGAGGAACTCGGCGATGTCGGAGATGCCCTTGACGATCGTGGCGGCGGTGATGCCGTGCTCGACGTTGTAGGCGAGCTGGATCGCGCGCCGGCGGTCGGTCTCGGAGATCGCGACGCGCATCGCGCGGGTCTCCTTGTCGGCGTACATGAGGACCTTGCCCTCGATGTTGCGCGCGGCGCGTCCGATCGTCTGGATCAGGGAGGTCTCGCCGCGGAGGAAGCCCTCCTTGTCGGCGTCGAGGATCGCGACGAGCGAGACCTCAGGCAGGTCGAGGCCCTCGCGCAGGAGGTTGACGCCGACGAGCACGTCGTACTCGCCGAGGCGCAGGTCGCGGATGATCTGGATCCGCTCCAGTGTGTCGATCTCGGAGTGGAGGTAGCGCGTCTTGAAGCCCATCTCGAGGAGGTATTGGGAGAGGTCCTCGGACATCTTCTTGGTGAGCGTCGTGATGAGCACGCGCTCGTTGCGATCGACGCGGCGGCGGACTTCGTTCATCAGGTCGTCGATCTGGTTTTTGGTCTCGCGGACTTCGACGACGGGATCGACGATCCCGGTGGGGCGCACGATCTGCTCGACGATGCGGGTGGAGCGCGTGCGCTCGTACTCGCCGGGGGTGGCGGAGACGAACATCAGCTGGGGAGTGATGGAAAGGAACTCCTCGAAGGTTTGCGGCCGATTGTCGAGCGCGGACGGAAGACGGAAGCCGTATTCGACGAGCGTCGTCTTGCGCGAGCGGTCGCCCTCGAACATGCCGCCGATCTGGGGGACGGTCTGGTGGGACTCGTCGATGAAGCAGACGAAGTCCTTGGGGAAGTAGTCGATCAGGCAGTAGGGCCGCTCCCCCGGTTTACGACCGTCGAGGATGCGCGAGTAGTTCTCGATGCCGGAGGTGAAGCCCATCTCGCGGAGCATCTCCATGTCGTACTGGGTGCGCTGGCGCAGGCGGTGGGACTCGAGCTGCTTGCCTTCGGACTCGAGCTCTGAGCAGCGCTCGTTCAGCTCGCGCCCGATCTCGGCGACGCCCGCCTCGATCGTGCCCTCCTTGACGTTGTAGTGCGTGGCGGGCCAGATCGCGACGTGCTCGAGGTCATCGGCGATCACCTCGCCGGTGAGCGGATCGAAGTGGGTCAAACGCTCGACTTCGTCGCCGAACAGGACGGCGCGGAAGGCGGTCTCGGCGTAGGCGGGGAACACCTCAAGCGTCTCGCCGCGCACGCGGAAGGAGCCGCGCGAGAGGATGGAGTCGTTGCGGGTGTACTGGATCGAGACGAGCTTGCGCAGCAGCTTGTCGCGGTCGATCGTCTCGCCGCGGCGGAGGATCTGCATGTTCATCTCATAGGTCTCGGGCGAGCCGAGGCCGTAGATGCAGGAGACGGAGGCGACGACGATCACGTCGCGGCGCGCGAACACGGCGGCGGTGGCGGCGTGGCGCAGGCGGTCGACCTCCTGGTTGATCGCGGAGTCCTTCTCGATGTAGAGGTCGCGGCTGGGGACGTAGGCCTCGGGCTGGTAGTAGTCGTAGTACGACACGAAGTACTCGACGGCGTTGTCGGGGAAGAACGTGCGGAACTCGTTGCAGAGCTGCGCGGCGAGCGTCTTGTTGTGCGCGATCACGAGCGTGGGGCGCTGGACGGCCTCGATCACGCCCGCCATCGTCATCGTCTTGCCGGTGCCGGTCGCGCCGAGCAGCGTCTGAAAGCGCTCGCCCTGCAGAATCCCCTCGGCCATCGCCTCGATCGCCTTGGGCTGATCGGCGGTCGGCGTGAAGACGGAGTCGAGCTTGAAGTCGGGCATCGCGCGGGGTCTACGTTAGCGAGGGTCTCTGTGCGAGCGGGGAGTCGTGGAGCGCGTGGCCTGAGAAGCGGGTGTATGGGTGGGAGACGCGTGAGCCGGCATCCGCACCAGCGCTGCCGGCGCCGGTCACCACAGCCGTTGGCGCCGCGGAGCAATAGTCCGCCGGACGAGCCGGCCCATCGAGGCCTGAGCGTCAGGGCGCGTCTGCGGCAGGACGTAACTTCTCAGCGTGGCCCACGAGAACCCGAGCACAACGGACCCGGACGGTCGCCTTGTCGTCTTCGATGCCGGCACGCGTCTGCACCTGGCGCTGGGCAGGCCAGAGCTCCTGGATGAGGCGGAGCTGATCCTCGGCACGCGTCTGCACCTGGCGCTGGGCAGGCCAGAGCTCCTGGATGAGGCGGAGCTGATCCTCGGCACCGTCGCCCATCCTGACCACAGAGCCCCAAACGCACTCCCGGGCCGTGAGCACTTCTATCGTCGCCATCTCGATCCCCGCCGATGGCTACGCGTGGTCGTAGACTTCAACGACAAGCCTGCGTGGATCGTGACCGCACTTGTCCAAAACAACCCTCCGCGCGGCTGGCAACCATGACCATCACAATCGCCGGCATCTCGTTCGACCACCATCACTACGACGAGCGTGGCGACGTTCTTTACCTCAACGTGGGCGAGCCGCGTCCTGCCGCGAGGGGTCTCAAGACACCCGACGGACACTCCATTCACTACGACGAGACGGGGACCGTGATCGGCCTAACGTTGCTGAACGTTCGCCTCACGCTCGAAGCGGATGGGCAGCTCACTTTGACGCTGCCCCCCGAGCACCTGGCAGCGGACGCCTTGAGGCCGATCCTCGCAGCTGCTTGAGCGACCCCCATGCGACGGACACGACGTGGCACACGACGCCGGCTACTAGATCCCCAGCTGTCGTGAGTACATAGCCCGGTATTCCCGCTGGGCCGACAGTACGCGCCGGACGTATTCGCGCGTCTCGGGGAACGGGATCGCCGCCACCGTGAGCGCGTGACCTGCGGCATTCGCGTGGGCGACCCAGGTATCGACGTTCGCAAGACCGCCGTTGTAGGCGGCGACGGCAAGCATCTCGTTGCCGTCGTAGTGGTCGAGCAGGTAGCGCAGGTAGTAGCTGCCGTAGGCGACGTTGACGCTCGGCGTGGACAGGTCGCTGGTGGAGAAACGGTAGCCGCCGGAAAGGTGGGCAAGGAACAGCGCAGTGGCCGGCTCGATCTGCATCAGCCCCTCGGCGCCCGCGGGAGAGGTGCGCGGGTCGAACTTCGTCTCGGCGTAGATGACTGCGGCGATCAGCGCCGGGTCGAGGTGCTTGGCGGCCGCCTGCTCGCGGATCACGCCGGTGTCGCTGAGCGGCAGCGACAGTTCGTGCACGGCATGCTCGGCGCTCACGGCGATCAGCCCCGCGAGCGACGCTACAAGCGCGATCGCCACGAGCGCGCCGACCAGCCGCCGACGACGGTAGGTGCTCATCGATCAAGCTTGTCAAGAACCGCCGACAGCTCGCGCCGCAGATCCTCCTCGGTGCCGTCGTTGTGCACGGCGAACGTCGCCCGCCGCGCCTTCTCCTCCTGGGAGAGCTGGCGCGCCGCGCGCTCCTCCGTGTGCGCGTGCCCGCGGCTCGCGGCGCGCTGCTCGCGCAGCCGCTCCCCCGCGACGATTGCAATCGTCGCGTCGTACATGCCCTCCATGCCGGCCTCGAACAGCAGTGGCACCTCGACCACGGCCGCCCGCGGCGGCGGGCTGAGCGCACGCGCCCGCTCGAGCCACTCCCCCATCCGCTCGCCCACGAGCGGCCAGACGGTAGCCTCGAGCCACGCCCGTCCCTCCTCGTCGGCGAACGCGCGCCTGGCCACCTCGGCGCGATCGACCTCGCCGTTCGGTGCGACCTCCTCACCCCACCGCGCGGTCACGGCCTCGCGCAGCTGTGTGCCCTCGTACAGCTCGTGCACGACCGCGTCGGTCGACGCCACCACGGCGCCCAGCTGCTCGAGCGCCGCGAGCGCTGTGGACTTTCCCGCGCCCATACCTCCGGTGAGCCCGATCAGGGGAAAGCTCGACTTCACCTGTGAAGAACGCTCCGCGCGGACCGTCTGCGACGCGTCAGCCCTGGGCGGGATCGGCGGCGGGGTCGGGCTCGGTGACTGTTGCAGCCGGCTCGGCCGGCGCATCCTCGGACGTCTCCTCAGTCACTGGCTCTGCGCCCTGCGCGGAGGCCTCGGGCGCCTCGGCGACCTCTGGAGCCTCAGCGGTCTCGGGCTCCTGCTCAGTCTCGGGCGCGTCGGCGACCTCAGGGGCGGCGACAGCCTCGGGGGCCTCCCCAGCCTCGGCGGCAGGCTCCTCGGGCGTCTCAGCGACGGTCTCCTGTGCCGCCTCGGGCGCCTCGGGCGTCGTCTCGACGATCTCGGATGGGGCCTCTGCCTCGGGCGCCTCTGCAACCTCGGCCTCGGCGTCAGACGCAACCTCGGCCTCGGCGTCAGACGCAACCTCGGCCTCGGCGTCAGACGCAACCTCGGCCTCGGCGTCAGACGCAACCTCGGCCTCGGCGTCAGACGCAACCTCGGCCTCGGGCGTCTCAGCCTCCGGCGCGTCTGCGACCTCAGCGGTCTCCTCGGTCGCCTGCGCCGCGGGCGCGGGTTCGCCGGGCCGCGATACCGGCAGCAGCTGGTCCTCGACACGCTTGGCCGACAGCGACAGGCGGCGGCGCTCGGAGTCGATCTCGAGGATCTTCACGCGGATCTCATCGCCCGGGTGGACGATCTCGCGCGGGCTCTCGACATGGTGGGGGGCGAGCTCTGAGATGTGCACGAGGCCCTCGACGCCGTCGAGGATCTCGACGAACGCGCCGAAGGTGACGACCTTGGTGACCTTGCCGGCGAGCTCGTCGCCCACATTGTATGTATCGACGATCCGCTGCCACGGGTCCTCCTGGGTCTGCTTGAGGCCCAGGGAGATGCGCTGGCGGTCGCGATCGATGTCGAGCACCTTGACCTGCACGGTGTTGCCGATGTTGAGGATCTCGGAGGGGTGGTTGACGTGCGACCACGACAGCTCTGAGATATGGATCAGGCCGTCGATGCCGTCGAGGTCGACGAACGCGCCGAAGTCGACGATGTTCGAGATCTGCCCCTCGACGACGAGCCCGGGCTGCAGGCGGTCGAGGATCTGCTGGCGGACCTCCTTGCGCTCCTCCTCGAGCACGGCGCGGCGGGAGAGGACGACGTTGTTGCGCGAGCGGTTGAGCTCGATCACCTTCGTCTCGATCTTCGTGCCCATGTATTCGTCGAGGTTCGGCACGCGGCGGATGTCGACCAGTGAGGCGGGCAGGAAGCCGCGCACGCCGAGGTCGATGATCAGGCCGCCCTTGACGACCTCGATGACCGCGCCCTCGACCGGCTCGCCGGACTCGGCGGCCGTTTCGATCCGGCGCCAGGCCTTCTCGAAGCGGGCGCGCTTCTTTGACATGATCAGGCGACCGTCCTGGTCCTCCTTGGTCATGACGATCGCGTCGACCTCCTCACCGAGATGGACCTCCTCGCTCGGATCGACCGCCTTGCGGATCGAAAGCTCGTTCGCGGGGATGACGCCCTCGGACTTGTAGCCGATGTCGACGAGCACCTCGTCCTTGTCGATGCGGACGACGTGGCCGGTGACGACCTCGCCCTCCTCGATCGTGCGGAAGGTGGCGTCGTAGTTGGGGACGATCTGCCCGTCGATCTCCAATAAGAGCCCGTTCGATCCGTCGACCACGCGGGCCTGCGGATTCTCCATCAGCGTTTGCACGGAGCGAAGCCTAGCGCAGCCGTATCATTGCGGGGCAGATGCCTGTGCGAGCCACCAAGCGGGGGCCCGAGCGCAGCCCCTTTCGAGAACGCGACTGCGACGTGCTGGTGTGCGGCGCGAGCTTCGCCGGGCTGGCGGTCGCGCGCGAGCTGTCCGGCTCGGGAGCACGGGTTCTGCTGGTCGATCGGTATGAGATCGGCGAGCGCCAGACGTCGGCCTGCGCGATGCCGACCGCGTGGTTGGAGGCGCTCGATCTGCAGGGCTCGCTGCGTCAGAGCTTCGACACGATCACGGTGCACACACCGTTTCGGACTTCGCGCTGGCCGCTGCCGTGGTCGTTCTCGACGTTCGATTACCGCGAGCTGTGCGCACTGCTGTGGAGTCAGGTCGACCAAGTCGAGGTGAAGTTCGAGACCGCCACGGTTACCGGTCGCGACGACTTCACGGTGAACACCGACCGCGGCGAGCTGCGTGCGCCGCTGGTGGTGGACGCGCTCGGCTGGCGACGCGTGCTGTCGAACGCGCCCGCTATCCAGCCGCCGAACGCCCGGCTCTCGCGCGGCCTGGAGGTCCATCCCCCCGGGACGGGCGAGGAGCTCGAGCTGTGGATGGACACGCGCTATATACGCGCCGGCTACGGCTGGTGCTTTCCCGCGCGCGACGAGCTGCGCGTCGGTGTCGGCTCGTTCTGGCCGGCGCACCACGTCAAGCAGCCGACAGTCCGGCTCGCGCACGACCTGGGCCTGCCCGCTGAGGGCTATCAGGGCAATTGGATACCGCACAAGCTGCGCATGGCGGTCGAGGACGGGGTCTTCTTCGTCGGCGACTCGGCCGGGCACTGTCTCCCATTGACCGCCGAGGGCATCCGCACGGCGCTGTATTTCGGCCTCGCATGCGGGCGCGAGCTGCATACGGTGCTGGGCGGCAACGGCACGCGCGCGGAGGCATTGCGACGCTACGGCGCGTTCTCGGCGGCGCACGCGCGCAAATACACGTGGCTGTGGAATATCCAGCGCGCGATCGGCCGCACGACGCCGCTGCCGGTGGCCGCCGCGATCAGTCGCGCCCTGGAGAGCCCTGGCCTTGCGACCTGGATCTTCAACCAATACCTGGGGATCGCTCCGCCGTCATTCGTCGGCGAGGGAGCGGGCTGGGCACGGCCGCCGCGCGAGGTCACGGCGGCCGTGTGACGGACTCAGAACGTCAGGCGACCCGCCGCAGTCGCGGCCTGGTTGTCTTCATCGCCTCGACCGCGAGGCGGCCGGCCTCGATCGCGCTTGCCCACGAAACTTCGGCGAGCAGGCCGGGCGCGGCGACCATGTCGCCGGCGAGGAACACGCCGTCGCCGCGGTCGACCGCGGGGCGGTCGCGCCAGGTGGAGCCGGGCAGGTCGAGCGCACCGGAGCGGGCGTCCATCACCTGGCGGCGGCGCCAGGTCTCGCGCTTGCGCCAGTCGCTCGCGAGCGACTGGTCGAGGAAGCGCTCCAGTCGCACACCGGCCTGCTCGGAGGTCTCGGCGGGGCGGATCGGCATCTGCGCCTGGATCAGCTCGTGTCCGGCGGGTGCGATCGCGGGGTCGGAGGTGGAGTAGCGCCCGATCCAGCCGGACTCGTCGAGGTCGGAGACGATCCACGGGTCGCCGCGGCGGTGGGCCACGCCGACGTCGAGGCAGACGGTTCGTCCGCTGAGCCAGCTCAGCGGCTCGTCGCCCAGCAGCTTCTGCGCCTGTGCAAGCTCGGTTGCGAGGATGACGGGTCCCTCTGGAAGCGAGTCGACGCGATGTCCCGTCTCGATCTCGACTCCCAGCTCGTGCGCGCGACGCTCGAGCGGCGAGACGATCGCGCTCCAGCCGCCGCGCGCGTAGCGGACCATCGTGGTCGGCGGCGGCGTTGAGAGGAACAGGCGCACGGTGCGCTCCCACACGAATGCGGCCGACAGCTCGCCGGGGTCGTGGTGGAAGGTGTAGACGCCGGCCGCGGAGGAGAGCATCGCGGCGGTGCGCTCGTCGGTGTGGCTCGCCGCCCAGGCGCGGAAGTCGAGGTCGACGGGCGCTTGGCGGCCGCGCAGACGCAGGATCGCCGGGATCGCGCTCAACGGCGGAGTGCGCTGCAGATCGCCCTGCCAGCGGAACCGCGCGCCGCTGAGTGGCGGGCGGACGTGATCGGGCAGCAGGCTGCGCTCAGCCAGCCAGCTCCATAGCGGCCCGTCGCTGTAGAGGGCGTGCGGCCCGAGGTTCGCTTTGTATGGGCCCTCGGCGCTGCGCGCGCGCCCGCCGAGCGTGTCGTGAGCCTCGAGCAGGCGCACGTTCGCGCCCTGCTCGACGCAGGCGATCGCCGCCGTAAGCCCCGCAAGTCCGCCTCCCACTACCGTGATCTGACCGTTGGTCCGACTCATGACGATGTCCTCCAGGTCGATTGCGCTGGGGCCCCACCATTGTCTCTGGCGTGGCCCCTACAACGGTAGGCAGCAACTGGCTCGGTGTACAGTCCCAGTTGTGTCGGATTCGCCTGGTCCAGTAGCCGGCCCGGAGCTTCTGCTCGCGCTCGATCGCGAGGGCGAGAGCCCGCTGCATGAGCAGCTCGAGCGCGCGATCCGCCGCGACATACGCTCGGGGCGGCTGGCTGCCGGCATGCACATGCCTTCCACGCGCGGCCTGGCAAGCGAGCTTGGTGTTTCACGCGGCGTGGTCACCGAGGCCTACGGGCAGCTCGCGGCCGAGGGCTACCTGACGATGCGCCAGGGCGCACCGGTGCGGGTGACCGCCGCCGTGCGCGCCTCCCACCCACGTCCTCCCGCGCGCTCGCTGCTGCCGAGCTTCGCATACCACTTTCACCCCGGCCTGCCCGACCTCGCGGGCTTTCCCCGCGATCGCTGGCTGCGCTCGCTGCGCGCGGCGCTCGCCGAGTCGCCGCACGACGCGCTCGGCTACGGCGATCCGCGCGGGCTGCCGGGGCTGCGCGAAGCGCTCGCCGACTATCTCGCGCGCGTGCGAGGCGCGGCGGCGGACACCGAGCACATGCTGGTGTGTGGCGGCTTCATGCAGGGCTTCTCGCTCGTCTGCCGCCTGCTCGGGGGCTTCGGCACGGGTTCGATCGCGCTCGAGGACCCGGGCTGGCACGTGCACCGGCTGATCGCCGAGCAGGCCGGCCTCGAGGTGATCCCGGTCCCCGTCGATGCGCAAGGGCTGCGAGTGGACGAGCTGGCGCGCACCGACGCCGCCGTGGTGCTGGTGACGCCCGCCCACCAGTTCCCCACCGGTGCGGTGCTCAGTCCCAGGCGAAGGGCCGAGCTGGTCGAGTGGGCCGAGAGCGAAGAGCGGCTGATCGTCGAGGACGACTTCGACGGCGAGTACCGCTTCACCCGCGGCGCGGTCGGCGCGCTGCAGGGCCTTGCGCCCGAACGCGTGATCTACATCGGCTCGGCGAGCAAGCGGTTGACACCGGGGATGCGCATCGGCTGGATGGTGATGCCGCCGGGGCTTGCGTGGCAGCTGATCGCCGCCAAGGCCGTCGAGGACGGGGGCTCTGACGTCATCGGGCAACTCGCGCTGCGCGACTTCATCGTGCGCGGTGAGCTCGACCGCCATGTGCGGCGTATGCGCCTGCGCTACGAGGCGCGGCGCGCAGCACTGCTCGAAGCCGTCGCCCGCTGGCTGCCGCAGGCGCGGGCGGTGGGCGAGCCGGCGGGACTGTACGAGCTGATCGAGCTACCCGACACCGTCGACGACCACGCATTGCTGTCCGCTGCCGCGACACGCGGCGTGGGCGGGGAGGCGCTTTCCCAGCACCGCTTCACCACTGGCGGACCGCCGGGCCTCGTGCTCGGCTACGGCAACCTTTCGGAGCCCGCGATCGAGCAGGGCGTGCGCCTGTTGGGCGAGGCGTTCGGCGAGGTGCGAGCAGAGTAGCTGGAACTGACCGATTCGACCCTAACGCCAACCGCGATGGTGGCCGGCGCCGGCTGCATTGGACGAAGAGACCAGCCCACGCGCATCCCAAAAAATGCTGTCCTACTTACGTACCACGAGCACAACTCCCGCGGCCAGCAGCACGAGGCCCGCGATGCGCGAGGCGCCGATCGGCTGCTTGGCGATCCCGAGCAGCCCGAAGCGGTCGATCGCGACGGAGACGACGAGCTGGCCGGTGATCGCCGCCGCGCTCAGGCCGCTCGCGCCGAGCGTGCGTACGGTGACGATCGCGATCGTGACGAAGATCGCACCGCACAGCCCGCCGAGCAGCGCCCACCACGGCGCGCGCCCGATGTGGGCGAGGCTTGCGAAGCCGCCGTTTACGACGGTCAGCGCGATCAGCAGCACGACCGTGCCGACGGTGAACGACACGGTCGCCGCCTGCACGCTTCCGACCGTCCTGCCCAACCGCGCGTTGATCGGAGCCTGCATGCCCACCAGGCAGCCCGCGCCCGCCGCCAGCAGCACCGCCAGCGTGCGCGTCACTTGGCCTCCAGCCAGTTCTGCCCCACGCCGACGTCGATAGCCAGCGGCGGTTCGCGGTCCCACACGCCGCACATCTCGCGCTCGATCAGCTCGCGCGCGTCGGGAACCTCGGCGGGCGGCCCTTCGAACAGCAGCTCGTCGTGGATCGTGAGGATCAGGCGCGTATGCAGCTTCGACTCCGCGAGCGCGCGGTGGCAGCGGACCATCGCGAGCTTGATGATGTCCGCCGCGGTGCCTTGGATGACCGTGTTGACCGCGAGGCGCTCGCCGAGCGTGCGCACCTGGTAGTTGCGGGCGCGCAGCTCGGGGATCTGCCGGCGGCGGCCCCACAGGGTCTTTACGTGCCCCTCCTCCTTGGCCTGCTCGATCGTCGCGTCGATGAAGTGGGCGACCTGGGGGAAGCGGTTGAGATAGGCGTCGATGAACTCCTTGGCCTCCTCGCGCGGGATGTTCAGGCGGTCGGCGAGGCCGAAGTCCGAGAGACCGTAGACGATCCCGTAGTTGATCATCTTCGACTTCGAGCGCATACCCGGGTCGATGTCCGCCACGGCGACCTGGAACACCTGCGCGGCGGTGGCGGTATGGACGTCCTCGCCGCGGCGGAAGATCTCCTTCAGCGCGGAGTCGTCGGCCGCGTGGGCGAGGACGCGCAGCTCGATCTGCGAGTAGTCGGCCGAGATCAGCGTCTGACCCTGCTCGGCCTCGAAGCAGCCGCGGATCTCGCGCCCGAGCTCGGTGCGGATCGGGACGTTCTGCATGTTCGGGTTGGTGCTCGACAGGCGGCCCGTCTGCGCGACCGCCTGCAGGAAGGTGGTGTGGATGCGCGAGTGCGGATCGGCCTGCTCGGGCAGGACGTCGAGGTAGGTCTTGATGAACGTGGAGAGCTCGCGCCAGCGCTCGATCCGCGGCACGATCACGTGCTCCTCGCGGATCGCCTGCAGCACGCGCGCGTCGGTGGAGAAGCCGACCTTGCCCTTGCGCTTGCGCGAGAGGCCGAGCTTCTCGAACAGGATCTCCCCCAGCTGCTGGGGCGAGGCGATCAGGAACTCCTCTTTGGCGAGCGCGAAGATTTCTCCTTCGAGCTCCGCGGTCTCCTCGCGCACGCGTCCGGTGATCTCCGCGAGGCGCGCCAGGTTCAAGCGCACGCCGGTGAGCTCCATCTCGCGCAGCACCGCCACCAGCGGCAGCTCGATCTCGCTCATCACCTCCTGCAGGCCCCGCTCTGCGATCTGCTCGCGCTGCCAGTCGGCGAGCGCCGCGAGCAGCACCGCGTCGGCGGCCACGGGGTCTTCGAGCGTGCTGCCCAGCCCGCGCTCCTCGCACAGCTCGCCGAACGGGTACCCGCGCCTGGCCGGCTCGAGCAGGTAGGCGCCGAGCAGCGTGTCGTGGCTCAACCCCACCGGCACGATTCGCAGCTCCTTGGCGTCGTGCGCGACGACCGGGCGCGAACCGCATGCCGCGACGATCTCCTCGGGGCCGGCACAGTCCCCCGCGAGCACCTCCACGGGAGCGGGAGCCACCGCTCCCGTTCCTGGCTTCGCAGCCCCCTCCCCCGCGCCGGAGCGCCCTCCGTCCGCCCCGTCGCCCACGGCAACGGCGAAGCGCCAGGATGCGCCCTCGACAAACAGCTCGCCTTCGGGGGGCTCGATCGCGCGCACGACCACGTACAGCTCGCTGTCCGCGCCGCCGAGCTTCGCGATGTCCGCCGGCGCGCCCGCACGCAGGCGCGCGCCGAGCGTCACCTCCGCGGCGGGCGCGGGCGCCGCGACCTCCGGGTCCCCGAGCGCCTCCTCCAGCCGGCGCAGCGGGTCGCGCAGCTCGTACTCGCGGAACACCTCGCGCACGCGCGAGCGGTCGGGCTCGCGGATCGACTCGGCGGTCATGTCGAAGTCGACCGCGATGTCGCGCTGCACGGTGGCGAGGCTCTTCGACACGCGCGCGTCCTCTGAGTGGTCGAGCAGGTTTTGTTTGCGCTTGGCGCCTTTGATGTCGCGAATGTGCGACAGCACGCCCTCGAGCGACCCGTACCCCTGGATCAGGTCGCTCGCGGTCTTGTCGCCGATGCCGGGGACGCCGGGGATGTTGTCGGAGGTGTCGCCCTTCAATCCGTAGAAGTCGGGGATCAGCTCGGGAGGGATGCCATAGCGGTCGATCACCGCTTGGCGGTCGTAGATCTTCGTGTCGGTGATCCCGCGCGAGGTCGCCATCACCTTGACCAGCCCGGCATCGTCGATCAGCTGGAAGACGTCGCGGTCGCCGGTCACGATCATCACCGGCACGGGTGGGCTCGCCTTCAGCGCCTGCTCGGTTAGCGAGGCGATCACGTCGTCGGCCTCGTAGCCCTCGACGCGCACGTTGCTGTAGCCGAACGCCTCCACCAGCGGTTCCATCGCCGGCCACTGCTGTTTGAGCAGGTCCGGGCGCGAGCGGCGGGTCGCCTTGTAGTCGGAGAACAGCTCCGTGCGCCCCGACGTGCCCGCGTCCCAGGCAACGACCGTCGGACACACGCCGTACTCGGTGACGATCTTGACGAGCATCGAGGCGAAGCCGAAGATCGCGTTGGTAGGCACGCCGGTGGAGGTCGCAATCGACTCAGGCAGCGCGTAGAACGCGCGGTAGACGAGGCTCGGCCCGTCGATCAAGAACAGGCGCCGCTCCCGCTCGCCGCCCCCCGCGCCCGCGCCTGTTGCTTTCGCCGCCATCACCGTCCACTCTACGAGGCGCACCGGCAGGCGTGACCCGGCACCGGCAGGCGTGCGCGCGGCGGCGGCAGGGCGTGCGCGCAGGCGCGGCGGCCAGGCAGGCGGACAAATAAGATGCCGAGCCGCCCAACGAACAGGAGCCCGAGTGAGCGCCACCCCAAGCGCGCAGTACCGACTGACCATCCGCGTAAAGCTCGACGACGAGCAGGGCATGCTGGGCGCGGTCACGAGCGCGATCGCCGCCGCCGGCGGCATGGTCGGCGCTGTGGACCTGGTCGAGGTCGACGGCGGCGCGAGCCTGCGCGACATCGTGGTCGACGCCTCCGGACGGGACCACTGGGGCGAGATCATCGCCGCGATCGAGGCGCTCGAGGGCGCCGGGGTGATCGACACGACCGACCGCACGTTCCTACTGCACGTCGGCGGCAAGATCGAACAGCACAACAAGCATCCGCTGAAGACGCGCGACGACCTCTCGATGGCTTACACCCCCGGCGTCGCCCGCGTCTGCCTGGCGATCGCCGATGACGAGGACAAGGCGTTCCAGTACACGATCAAGCGCAACACGGTCGCGGTCGTCTCCGACGGCACGGCGGTGCTCGGGCTCGGCGACATCGGCCCGCGCGCGGCGATGCCGGTGATGGAGGGCAAGTGCTGCCTGTTCAAGGAGTTCGCCGGCGTGGACGCGTTCCCGATCTGCCTCGACACGAAGGACCCCGCGGAGATCATCCACGCCGTCAAGCTGATCGCGCCCGCGTTCGGCGGCATCAACCTCGAGGACATCTCCGCGCCGCGCTGCTTCGAGATCGAGGAGCGGTTGAAGGCGGAGCTCGACATCCCGATCTTCCACGACGACCAGCACGGCACCGCGGTGGTCGTGATGGCCGCGCTGTTGAACGCCGTCAAGCTGACCGAGCGACGGCTGGACGAGCTGAGCGTGCTGGTCATCGGCCTCGGCGCGGCCGGGATCGCGGTCACGAAGATCCTGCTCGAGGGAGGCGTGCGCCAGATCGTCGGCTGCGACTCGCGCGGCGCGCTGCACGTCGAGCGCGAGGACTATCTGGACGGCTCGATGAACAAGGCCAAGCGCTGGTTCTCCGAGCAGACCAACCCGCAGTGTCGCGCCGGCAGGCCCGCGGACGTGATCGACGGCGCCGACCTGCTGATCGGGCTCTCCGGCGCGCGCGCGCTGCCGGCCGAGGCGCTCGCGCGGATGAACGCGGACGCGATGGTGTTCGCGATGGCCAACCCCAACCCCGAGGTGATCCCCGAGGAGGCCGCCCCGTACGTGCGGATCATGGCGACGGGACGCTCGGACTACCCTAACCAGATCAACAACGTGCTGTGCTTCCCCGGCATCTTCCGCGGCGCGCTCGACGTGCGCGCGCCGGACATCACCGAGCAGATGAAGATGGCAGCCGCGCGCGCGATCGCCGACATCGTCGAGGAGGGGGAGCTGCGCGAGGACTACATCATCCCCTCGGTCTTCAACCGCGACGTGGCGCCCGCCGTGGCGGCTGCGGTGGCCGATGAGGCGCGCGCCGCCGGCACTGCGCTCGCCGGCCAGGAGGTCGGGTTCGCCCCGGGCGAGGGCCGCGTGTGATCGGTGGCGGGATTTTGGGAGACACGTGAGCTTGTCCCGCCGACAACGTAGCCGGCGCCGGTCACCACAGCAGCCGGCACCGCGAGAGGACTGCTTGCCGGCACACAAGCGCAGCCCACCGTGACCGGCGGACCTGTACAACAAGGTGAGGATGCCATTGCGCGTGACGATCACGGGAGCGACCGGCCTGATCGGCCGTGGTCTCGTCGAAGCGCTGCGCAAGCGGGGCGCGGAGGTGACCGTTCTCTCTCGCGATCCTTCACGCGCGCGCGTGCGCCTGGCCACAGACGGAGCCCCGTCCGTGCAGGCGTTCGCATGGGATCTCCTGAACGAGCCGGCACCGGTCGAGGCGCTGAGCGGTCGCGACGCGGTCGTGCACCTCGCCGGCGAGAACGTCGCCCAGCGCTGGACCGACAAGGCCAAGCAGGCGATTCGTGACAGCCGCGTGACCGGCACGCGCAACCTGCTCGCCGGCCTGCGCGAGGCGGGGCCGCGCCCACGCACGCTGATCGCGGGCTCGGCGATCGGCTACTACGGCGCCCGCGGCGAGGAGCCGCTCGACGAGGAGGCCCCGCCCGGTAACGACTTCCTCGCGCGGGTGTGCATCGAGTGGGAGACCGAGGCGCAGAAGGCGGCCGCTCTCGAGATGCGCGTCGTGAGCGTGCGTACCGGGGTCGTGCTCGACGGCCGGGACGGAGCGCTCGCCAAGATGCTGCCGCCGTTTCGCCTCGGCCTGGGCGGCCCGGTCGCGGGCGGAGGGCAGTACATGTCGTGGATCCACCGCGACGACGAGATCGGGATGATCGTGGCGGCGCTCGAGGACGAGCGCTGGAGCGGGCCGATCAACGCCACCGCACCTGAGCCCGTGACCAACCGCGACTTCTCGCACGCCCTCGGGCGCACGCTTCACCGCCCCGCGCTCTTGCCTGTGCCGGGAGCCGCCTTGGGGCTGCTGTACGGCGAGATGGCCCAGGTCGTCACGACCGGCGCGCGCGTGGTGCCGGCCAAGGGGCTCGTGCTCGGCTACGAGTTCCGCCACCCGCAGCTCGACGAGGCGCTCGAGTCGGCGCTGAAGCACACCTAGCGCCACGCTCGACTTGTCGTCCTCCCTCTCCTCCCGGCCCCTTCTCCCCCTCCTCCTCCTCGCCCCCTCTCCCTCTCCTCCCGGCCCTCTGCCTCTCCTCCGCGCCGTTCCCTGGCGCTCCTCCGCGCGCTCTCTTGCTGCAGCCGACTCATACACGCGTCGGTGTCTGCTCACGTTTCGCGGCCGGTCGCGGGGGACGATTCTCGGTCTCGATGATCACCCGGCAGGGACGCCGGCTGAGCAGATACGTCGCGGTCGGGCCGATCCGCTGCTCGCCTGCCGGGGCGTGAATCGCCGACCAGTAGATCACGTCCGAGCGCACTCGTTCGGCCTCCTCGACGAGCGCCGCGCCGGGGTTGCGCGTACGGATCAGCCCCGTGTGAATCTTGATGCCGAGGCGCCGCGCCTGGATGCGCGCGCTCTCGAGCACCGAGCGGCCCTGCGCCTCCTCGTCCTCGAGACCCGACTCCAACGACAGCTGGCTTGGCACCGGCAGCACGAACACCGCGTAGAGCACACCGTCCTCGCCGATCAGCTTCGCCGCGCTGCCGAGCGCCGTGGCGCTCACGTCCTCGCCGAAGATCGGCACGAGCGCGGTGCGGTAGTCGAGCTCCTCGAAGTCGGCGGGGCGCTCGGCGTGCTCGATCTTGTAGCTCTTGCGCGGGTCCATGCCCTGGCGCTTGCGATAGACGAAGTAGCCTCCCATCCCGATCACCATCCACGGGATGCCGACGATCTTCGCCTCGGTGTGCAGCACCGTCACGGCCACCCACGCGGCGGCCGTGCCGATGCCGCCGATCACGGCGGCCATCGGGATTACCGAGCCTTTGATGCGCACGCCTCCCGGGGTGCGATACGGGCGCTCGCGGTCGGGGTCTGAGACGCGCAGCTTCACGATCGCCGCGTGCGCGGTCGTGAACGAGAGCATCGCGCCGAACGAGTAGAGGTTGCCGAGGACTTCGGTGTTGCCGTAGATGATCAACGTGCTCGCGAGCATCGAGAAGAAGATCAGCGTGAACCAGGGCGTGCGATACTTCGCGTGCAGCTGAGAGAACAGTCGCGGCAGCTGGCGGTGCTCGGACAGCGACCAGGACAGGCGGGAGATCCCGATCATCCCGGCGTTGGTCGCGATGAACAGGATCGTGGCGGCGAGTATCCCGAGGTAGTAGCGGGCCAGTTTCAGGACCGTGCCGTGCAGGCCGAGGTGTTCGACGACGCCCAGCATCGGGTCGTTTTCGAAGAAGCCCCCCAGCGAGGTCGCATAGCCCGGGGTGGGGAAGGACTGTTTGAGCTCTGCGCTGTAGCCGACGCCGTGGTGTATGACCGGCAGCGCCGACAGCGCGACGACCGAGATGCCGGCATACACGCCGAGGACCGCGAGCACTACGAGGTTGACGGCCTTCGGCACCTGCTTGCCGGGGTCCTTGGACTCCTCGGCCATGTTCGCGACCGTCTCGATGCCCGTATAGGCGAGCATCGCCAGCGACAGCGCGAAGACCAGTTCTTTCCAGGTGGGCACCGAGCCGAGATGGACCTGGTGGATCAGTAGGTGGGGGTTCAGGACGAGCGCGATGCCGACGCCAGCGAGCATGATCTGCGTCGAAAGGTCGAGCAGCGCGAGGACGATGTTCAGCTTCGCCGACTCGCCCAACCCGCGGATGTTCAGCCACGCGAGCATGCCGACGACGATCAGCCCGCCGAAGATGTCGTCGGGGTTGTGCTTCAGGGCGCCGAGGCCGGGGAAGGCGCTGAGGTAGTGCGGCACGAAGAACGCGGAGATCGCGATCGTGAGGATGTAGTCGAGAGACAGCGCCCAGCCGGCGAAGAACGAGACGACATCGTCGAACGCATGGCGAGCGAACGAGGAGGAACCGCCGGCTTCGGGGAACATCGCCGCGCCCTCGGCATAGGTTTTGGCCGTCAGCGCGAACAGGCCGCCCGCGAACACGAACACCAGCGGCGTGAGCCCGAGCGCGTGGGCGGCGACGAGCCCGAGCGCGTAATAGATCGAGGAGCCGACGTTGCCGTAAGCGGTCGCGAACATGCCGGAGACCCCGACCGACTTGCGCAGTCCATGCTCTGTAAGGCGTGCCATCGCCCGGGAGCGTACCCATGAGCGCGCATGGCGGCGCGAGGGCTGCGTCCTTACCGATCGGAGATCGACGGGATCTCCGATCGTCCAGCACGCGTGCGCAGCACGCCACGCGAACTGCCTGTGCCCGTCAGGGTGCGTCCTGGCCTCGCTTGCCCTGCGCGCCCATGGGGGCGGGCTCGCACTCCACGCTGCACCAAGAACACAGGCTGCAAAATCCCATTCATCGCAGCCGGAAATGGAGGAACGCCGCATATGATCCCGACGATCCGGGCGCCAAGCGATTCCCGGCATTTGACATGGAAACGTCTCGCCGCGGAAACTACGACTCTGGAGAGGACTTCGTCCTCGAATATGGAGAGCTGCGCTTTACCTTCAACGAGGAGGACTTCTCCGAGCGCTGCGAGCAGGCCGCGCTGAAGGTCGGCTTCGTCGGCGGCCGCCTGGGCGAGGAGGAGCTCGAAGACCTCGTCAACCTGGCCGTCAACGGCGAGATCCTCGACCCCGCGTCACAGCTGGGCGAGCATGTCAACGACTGCTGGCCGGAGCTCGTCGGCCCGGCCGAGCGCTCGCTCGTGCACTGGCTGCGTCGCCTCGTGTTCCGCGGAGCGTGGCTCGACCAACGCGTGAACGAGGGTGAGCTGGACGTCGCTTTCAACCCGGCGACCGGCGGCTTCGCTTACGTGCAGCCGACCGCCGACCCCCGCGCAGACGGAGGCGAGCCGATCGAGCTAGCCCCAGAGCCATCCTGGAACAGAGTCGCCTACAGGCGGTAGTTGGTCAGTTCGCCTCCACCGCCGTGGCGCGGGCCTTGGTGATCGCCTCGGCGCCGTCCTCGCCGACCAGCAGCTCCGGCTTGAGGGTGCCACTGTCGATCAGGTTGAGGATCGGCTGGCGGCCGGTCGAGGTCAGCGCGACGTCGAGTGCGATCACCGTCGTCTCCCCGCCGAACGGGCGCGAAGCGGTCGCGATCACCGTCAGCGAGCCGCCCTCGCGCAGCTTGCGAGCCGCCGCGAGCGCCTTGCGTGCGGCGTGGGGATGCAGACCATCGAGGCTGTCGATCAGCACGAGCGCATCTCCCCCGCGTGCGGCGACGCGCTTGGCGGCGTCGACTGCGCGCTCGACCGCCTGGCTCTGAGAGTCCGCCGAGGCGGCGAGGCTGAGCGCAGCCGCGGGAGCGACGGGGCCCTGCTGCCACGCCGTGACCTCCTCAGGGCGCGCGCCGACGAGCACCACCGTCAACTCGAGACCCTCGCGTCCAGAGACCGCGTCGAGCAGCCGCCTGAGCGTCTCGGTCTTGCCCGAGCGGGGAGCTCCGACGATCACCGCGCGCGAGCCGCGGCCGAGCGGGGTGAGCCACTCGATCGCCTCGAGCGTCGGGTCCTTGGCGTCAAGCGCGAGCCGTTCGCTCGGGTAGGCCACCGCGAGATCGTCGTAGCGAGCGCCCTCCGAGACGGTGTCGGCCGACGCGTCGTTGATCGTGTCGATGCGGACCAGAGACGAGTAGCGCTCAGAGCGCCGAGGGGTGCGGACCGGGCCACTGACGCGGTCGCCGGAGACCAGCTCGCAGCGACGCACCTGAGCGGCGGAGATGTACACATCCTCGTCCGAAGGCTCAGGCGGTGAGACGCGCAGGAAGGCGGAGCCGTTGCCGAGCAGCTCGACTACTCCCTCGGCGACCCGCGCGTCCGCGGAAGCCTCGGCGTCGGCGGCAGCCGACTCGATCTCCGCACGCTCGCCGCGCTGCCGTGGAGAACGGTCACCATCCGATCCACGCCCGCCGCTCTCCTGTCCACGCTCGCTCCTGGCTCTGGCGCTGGCGCTTCGTGCGCGTCGCGGACGTGCGGCCCGGGCGCCGGAGGAGGCGCTCGGCTCCTCCTCGGCGTCACGATCCTCGGAGGAGTCGCTCTCGTTCGAGCCGTCTTTCGCGCCTGCGCGGCGCGCGCGGCGCCGGCGCACGGGAGGAGAGCTGCGCTCCTGCTGCCCCTCTGAACCGTCCTCCCCTGCCCCGGCTACACCTTCAGCCAACCGTGCAGAGCCGTTCCCGCTATCGCCCGACTCGCCGAGGATCGCGTCGATCAGATCACCCTTGCGCAACCGGCGAAACCCGTCGAGTCCCAGCTGGTCGGCGATCGCGTGCAGGTCCGCGAGCGGGCTTGCCTCCAGCTCGGAGCGCTCGAGTACTGACATATGAATCCTTCTCCTTCATAGTGGATGGGGCGGTTGGCGTCCCACCGCGTTGGACAGCGGCGGGCACCCTGTGACTTTCAGCCTAGCGTTTCATGAAGCAGCTCAGCCGGTCCCCACGCCCGGGGAGGCCTCGTGACGCAGTTCCTCGGCGAGCGCCAGATCCCTGCTCGGCTCGACCTCGCCCGCGAGCGCCGCGCGCACCGCAAGGAAGTCGGCGGCCTCGCGCACGTCGTGCACGCGGAAGATGTGAGCGCCCGCATCCACTCCGTGAGCCAGCGCGGCCAGCGTGCCTGCGAGACGCTCACGTGGAGCGCGTCCGGTCAGCGCGCCGATGAAGTCCTTGCGCGAGATCGCCATCAGCAATGGATGTTTCAGCTCGTGCAGACGCTCCAGCTGGATGAGCAGGCGGATCGTCTGGGCTGGTGTCTTTGCGAAGTCCGGGCCCGGATCGACGATCAGCTGCTCGGAATCCATTCCCGCCGCGAGCGCGACGGCGATCCGCTCGCGCAGGAAGGCGAGCACCTCGGAAGTTATATCGCCGTACAGATCGGGGTCCTGCAGCCGTTCACGGGGAGCCGCGCGCGTATGCATCACGACAAGGCCGGCGCCGGTCTGTGCGCACACCTCGGCCAGCTCGGGATCGCGCAATCCGCTTACGTCGTTGACGATTGCGGCGCCGGCGGCGATCGCGGCGCGCGCGACCGCCGGCTTGTAGGTGTCGACCGAGACGACCGCGTCAAGCTCGCCGGCGATACGCTCGATCAGGGGCACCACGCGCTCGATCTCCTGCTGCTCTGCCACCGGCGGGCGACCCGTGCTCGCCGACTCGCCGCCGACGTCGACGACGTCCGCCCCGGCCGCGAGCAGCTCGCGGGCGAGCCGCAGTTGCGCATCCGGTGTCGCATGGCGCCCACCGTCGCTGAATGAGTCCGGCGAGGCGTTGACGATGCCCATCAGCAACGGGCGCTCGCCCAAGGTGAGCACCCGCTCCCCGGCGGTAAGGCGATACCTCGGGCCAACCCCGCCGGCGCTCACGCGGACTCAATCTCCTTCTCCGCGGCGTGCGCCTCCTGCGCGAAGCTCCCCTCGGCGCCGGTCTCTCGTGCAATGCTCCCCTCGGCGCGGGCCTCCTGCGCGAAACGCTCGATCTCCGCGGCCACGCGCCCTGAGCTCCAGCCAAGCTCACCCGCCAGCACGTCGGCGACCCGCCGGACCGGCGCGGAGGGCCCCCCAGCCCCATCCGGCAAGAGATCGCTCGCCGCGAGCAGCCCCAGGCGTGTGCGCCGCAGGAGCACGTCGCCGATCGAGCGCGCCTGCTCGCGACGGGCCGCGAGCACGACCTCGGCCAGCAGGTCGGGCAGGCCGGAGACGATCGGCTGGGCCAACTCCCCGTGCTTGCCGAAGCCGGGAGACAATCGGCTTCGCCGAGAATCCCCGTTGCGCCCGGCCAGGGCGAGCACCTCTTTGGCGGCGTGGCCGTAGCGGGCGGCCAGCGCCGGATAGGCGTCCTCTGGAACGCCCTCCACTCGCGGCAGCTCCTCCGCGGCGATCGCCTGCCCGAGCGGGATCTCGTGCGTGCGACAGGGCGCCTCACGCGCTTCGCGCTCGACCAGCCGATCGACGGCGAGCTTCGCCATCCGCCGCCAGGTCGTCAGCTTGCCGCCGGTGATCGTGATCATCCCGGAAGAAGTCTCATACAGCTCCGCCTTGCGCGAGATGTCCACCGACTTCTTCGGATCGCCGGTCGAGATCAGCGGGCGCACGCCGGCATAAGCGCCGGTGAGGTCGGCGGCGGTCAGCGTGGAGGAGAAGAACTCGTTGACGGCCTCGAGCAGGTACTCGACATCATCGGCGGACGGTCCCACGTGCTCCAGCGAGCCTTCGTAGTCGTTGTCGGTGGTGCCGATCAGCGTGCGTCCGAGCCATGGCAGCGCGAAGATCGTGCGTCCCTCGCCGGCGGGCACGATCGCACCACCGACGAGCGGCAGGTCGTCGTGGTGGAGCGTGATGTGGGTGCCACGACTGGGACGTATGCGTGGTAGCTCGGCCTCGTCGTGAAGCTCCTGCGGGCGCAAGCGATCGGCCCATACACCGGTGGCGTTGACGACGTTCGCGGCGCGCACCTCGAAGCACTCGCCCGTCTCGGCGTCCGTGGCCTTCACGCCGAAAGCGAGCCCATCGCGCTCGAGCAGGCCGGTGACATCCATGCGATTGGCACAAACCGCCCCGAATCGCTCGGCCTCGCCGAGGACGGTCAGCACCAGGCGCACGTCGTCGGTCTGGCAGTCGTAGAACAGATATCCGCCGGTGGGCTCGCGCGCGCCGAGCGCCGGCAGCAGCTCGAGCACTTCCTCGCCTGAGATCATGCGGTGGCGCTCCGGGCTCCAGGACTCGCTTTCCTCCGAGCGTACGGGCTCATCCTCGACGGATACGCCCCGCTCGGCGCGCGCTCGTCTGCCACGGCCGATTGGCGATCGGCCGCTGCGCAGACGGTCGCGATCGACCGACATCACGTCATATAGGTTCAGACCGACCCCGAGCAGGCGATCGGGGCGGGCGCCCTCGAACGCGGGCACCACCAGCGGCAAGGGACGCACCAGGTGAGGGGCGAGCGCGACCAGCAGCCGGCGCTCCAGCAGCGCCTCACGCACCAGCCCGAGGTCGAAGTTCTGCAGGTAGCGCAGACCACCGTGGACGAGCTTGCTCGATCGGCTCGACGTGCCGGAGGCGAAGTCGGCCCGCTCAAGCAGCGCCACGCTGTAACCGCGTGACGCCGCGTCGAGCGCCACACCCGCGCCGGTGATGCCGCCGCCGACGACGGCGACGTCGAACTCGCTGCACGACAGCGCCGCGAGTGCCTGGCTGCGCTCGATCACGACCGCAGTGTCTCAGAGCGAGGAGCCCATGGGCGACGCGCAAGCGAACATAACCCGAGCTTTTCGAGCTCAGCTGCAGCGACGTGCGGCGCGCTCGGGGGGGCCGGCCGGCGGTCTCAACGACGCCGGCGCTGCTTACGGGCGGGCCGCTGCTTACGGGCGGGCCGCTGCTTGCGCGCGGGCCGCTGCTTGCGCGCGGGCCGCTTGGATGCGAGCCTAGCCCTGCTCAGGTCCGCGGAGTTGAGAAAGCCGGCGATTTCAGGGTTTGAGATCCGCGAGTAGACACCTGGGTAGCCGGCCTGGGCACAGCCGTTGCCGAAGTCGACGAGCCCGATCAACACGTAGTCGGAGGGAGGATCGGCGGGCGTGTCGCGATCGACGAGCAGCGGGCCGCCGCTGTCGCCATAGCAGGAGTCGGTTCGATGGGAGCTCTCACCGGCGCAGATCATGCGCGGTGTGATCGTCTGTTCGATCGCGCCGTACGCTTCGCCGCAGAGCCATCCAGGGGTCAGTGACACGTGCGCCGAGCGCAGGCCCAAGGGATAGCTGGGCGGTTCGCTGGGCGCCGGGTTGATGTCCCCCCAGCCACTGGTCGTCGCCACGATCGCCCGTTCTTCGTCGGGGTTTCCGTACCCTTCGGCCAGCGCCGCGCTCGCCGGCAGCGGCGCGATCGTCTCGGCGCCGTCGAGCTTCGGCGCCGTACCGTTCCAGAGCCGCCGCGCGAGTGTCAACACACCCACGTCGTAGTCGCTTGTGAACGGGTTGTAGCGAGGATCGTAGGAGGCGCTTGAGACCGGATCCCGGACACTGCCTGGATCGGTGGGCGAGAGCCGGCTCGAGCCCGCGAGGACCTCGATTTCGGCGGGTGCGCTGAGCCGCCGGCCGGAGCCGCCGCCGAGCAGGCAGTGCGCCGCCGTGGCGACGTGATCGGCGTCGAGGATCACGCCGCCGCAGAAAAAGCCCGCGGCGGGAGAGCCGGCCTGGGGGTCATACAACGCAACCTGAAAAGGGAAGTCGGCGATCGAGGCTTCCGCGCCGCCCACGATGCTCGCATGCGCCCGCGGCGAGGGCGTCCGTGCCGCCGTCGCGGGCGCCGGTCGCCAAAGCGCTATGAGCGCGGCGCCCGAGAGGAGCGCGAACCGGGCGCCGCGGCGCCGGCCGTTGGCCGCTGTCACCACAAACGCCTCCCCGAAGTGGAACTGCGAAGTTGGTGCTGTCTCCTCTCCTCATTTGACTATAGAGAACAATGATTTTCAAAGCAAGGAAAGAGTCTCTAAACCCGTTGTGCGCCGGGTACAAAATGATGTCAAGCGATCAGACGTATAGGCCGAGGGACGGCTGTTGCGACTCCTCTGACATGTACGCGCTGCGCCCAAAGCACACCGGCAGCGCGTTCGACGTCAGTCGAGAGGCGAGACGAGCTCGGTACTGAGACGTGGGCGAGCCCGGCGGGGTCAGACGTTGGCGAGCCGGACGGGGTCAGATGCTGGCGAGCTCGGCGGTGATCTCGCTCACGGCCGACTTGGCGTCGCCAAACAGCATCGCCGTCTTCGGGTCGAAGTAGAGCTCGTTCTCGATGCCCGCGAAGCCGGGGTTCATCGAGCGCTTGATCACGATCACCGAGCGACTGTCCGACACCTCGAGGATCGGCATGCCGTAGATCGGCGAGGACGGCGTGTTCTTGGCGGCCGGGTTGGTCACGTCGTTGGCGCCGATCACCAGTGAGACGTCGGTGCGCTGGAACTCGGGGTTGGCGTCGTCCATCTCCTTGAGCTGGTCATACGGCACGTCGGCCTCGGCCAGCAGCACGTTCATGTGTCCGGGCATCCGCCCCGCGACCGGATGGATCGCGTAGCTGACCTCGACCTGGCGTTTCTCCAGCTCCTTGGTCAGCTCGCGTACCGCGTGCTGCGCTTGGGCGACGGCCATGCCATAGCCGGGGACGATCACCACGCGGCCGGCGTAGGCGAGCTGGATCGCCGCGTCGGCGGCGCTCGTCGAGCGCACCGTGCCGCCGTGGGCACCCGCGCCTTCGGCGCCCTCGACCGCGCCACCCCCGCCGAAGCCGCCGGCGACGATCGAGGGGATCGAGCGGTTCATCGCGGTGGCCATCAGGTTCGTCAGGATCGTGCCCGAGGCGCCCACGATCATGCCCGCGACGATCAGCGCGGTGTTGTCGAGCGCCACGCCCGTCGCCGCCGCGGAGAGGCCCGTGAAGGCGTTCAGCAACGAGATCACCACCGGCATGTCGGCGCCGCCGATCGGCAGCACGACGGCGTTGCCGAGCAGCGCGGCTACCAGGAGCATGCCGATGAACAGCGCTTGGGAGTGCGCCCCCGCGATCAGGTCGATGCCCGCGGCCAACGCGAGGATCAGCAGCACGAGGTTGACGATCTGCTGGGCCGAGCCAAAGCTGATCGGGCGGCCGGGGATGACTTCCTGCAGCTTGCCGAAGGCGATGTTCGAGCCCCAGAAGGAGACCGAGCCGACGATCGCCGCGAACACCGAAAAGATCGCGACGTACGTGGGCACGCTGCCGTAGCTTGATCCGTGGTCGCGGAACTCGGCCCAGGCGATCAGGAACACGGCGCCGCCGCCGACGCCGTTGAACAGCGCCACCATCTGCGGCATCGCGGTCATCTTCACCTGACGCGCCGCCGGCACCCCGACGGCGGTCCCGAGCGCTACACCCAGCACGATCAGACCCCAGTTGCCCTCGTTCGCCTGCAGCAGCGTGGCGACGACCGCGATCGCCATGCCGACGGCGGCGATGCGATTGCCGCGCACGGCCGTCGTCGGGCCCGACAGCCCCCGCAGACCCTGGATGAAGAGGGCGAAGGCGACGATGTAGAGGACGTCGAGAAAGCTCCCGTCCTGCAGGAAGGTTCCTACCACCGGGTGGATCACGACGCTCCCCCCGGTTTGTCTGTCGCGTCCGACTTGGTCGTGCCGGCAGCCCCGCTCACACCGCCACCCGAGCCCGCATTACTGCCCGAGTCCGCGGCCGCCCCGGCGTCCTTGGCCACAGGCTTCGGTCGCGACTTGAACATCTCGAGCATCCGATCGGTTACGAGAAAGCCGCCGACGACGTTGATCGTGCCGAACGCGATCGCGATCACGAGGATGATCTTGTTGAACGTCCCGCCGCCGGAGAAGCCGACGATCAGCAGGCCGCCGAGCAGGACGATCCCGTGGATCGCGTTCGTGCCCGACATCAGCGGCGTGTGCAGCGTGTTCGGCACCTTGGAGATCACGACAAAGCCGATGAAGCCTGCGAGCACGAGGATCGCGAGGTTGGTGGTAAGTGTGCTCGCAAGAATCATCGGGCCGCCTCCACAGCTGCTTTCGCTCCGGGATGGACGATCTCACCGTCGCGCACGACGCAGGAGCCGGACACGATCTCGTCCTCGAAGTCGAGCTTCAAGGCGCCCTCCTCGCCGACGAACAGGTCGAGCAGCGACTGGACGTTGCGCGCGAACAGTTGTGAGGCGTGCTCGGCCATGCCCGCGGGCAGGTTCAGCGGCGAGACGATCTTCACGTCGTGTCTGACGACCGTCTTTCCAGGCTCGGTGAGCGCGCAGTTGCCGCCCGCCTCACCCGCGAGGTCGACGATCACAGAGCCCGGCTTCATCCCTTCGACCGCCTCCGCGGTCACGAGCTCCGGCGCCGGGCGGCCGGGCACGAGCGCGGTCGTGATCACGACGTCAAAGCCCTTGATCGCATCGGTCAGCGCCTGCTGCTGGCGCGCGCGCTCCTCGTCGGTCAGCTCGCGCGCGTAGCCGCCCTCGCCGCTCGCCTCGAGCCCGAGGTCGAGCCACTGGGCGCCCAGCGACTGCACCTGCTCGGCGACCTCGGGACGCACGTCATAACCGGTCGTGCGCGCGCCCAGCCGCTTGGCGGTCGCGAGCGCCTGCAGGCCGGCGACGCCGACGCCCAGCACGAGCACCTTCGCCGGTGGAATCGTGCCGGCCGCCGTCATCAGCATCGGGTAGAAGCGGCCCATCTCCTCGGCGCCAAGCAGCGCAGCCTTGTAGCCGGCGACATTGCTCTGCGAGGACAGCGCGTCCATCGACTGCGCGCGCGATATCCGCGGAATCGCCTCCATCGCAAACGCGGTCGCTTTCGCGTCGGCGAGCGCGCGCGTCGTCTGCGGGCTGGACAGCGGAGCGAGAAACCCGATCAGGATCGACCCCGACCCCAGCCCGCGGATCGCCTCTGCGTCGGGCGGCGCAATCGTGACAACCACGTCACAGCCCCAGACCTCGCTCGCGTCCGGCGTCACCCGTGCGCCGGCCGCGACGAAGTCAGCGTCGGGCAGGAGCGCATCCGTGCCCGCGCCGCTCTGCACGACGACGTCGATGCCTTTGGCGTTGAGCTTGCTCACGACCTCCGGCACGAGCGCCACTCGATGCTCGCCCGCCGCGGTCTCCTTCGGTACGCCGATCTGCATGAGGTGCGAGAACGTATCCCATCCCACGGACGAGCGGCAGCCCGGTGTGCCAGACTCGAAACACGATGACCGTGAACCTGACGCGCATCTACACGAAGCTGGGCGACGGCGGAGAGACACATCTGGGCGACATGAGCAGGGTCTCGAAGCTGCACCCGCGCGTGGAGGCGTATGGCACGATCGACGAGCTGAACGCGATCCTCGGCGTGGTGCTACTGCAGCCGGGGCTTCCGCGTACGTTTGGCGCGTGGCTGCATCGTGTGCAGAACGACCTGCTCGACGTCGGCGCGGACCTGTCGGTGCCCGCACCCGCAGAGGACCGGTCGCTCGCCTCCGCGGAAGACCAATCGCCCGGGTCGATCGAGCGAGACCCGGCCGAAAAGCCTCCGCGCACGCGCTTGCGCGTCGACTCGTCCTATACCGCATGGCTCGAGCAGGCCTGCGACGAGGTCAACGCAAAGCTCCAGCCGCTGCACTCGTTCGTGATTCCCGGCGGCACTCCGGCCGCGGCGCATCTGCACGTCGCTCGCACCGTCTGCCGCCGCGCCGAGCGCCGCGCGATCGCGGTCGGCGCGGAGGGAAACCCCGAGGTGGTGCGCTACCTGAACCGGCTGTCGGACCTGCTGTTCATCCTCAGCCGCGCGGCCAACGAGGGACCAGAGGAGCTGTGGGATCCCGGGGCGCACTCCGCCTCGGCGAGCTCTGCCTGATCCGCGCGGATTCGCCGCGGCGGACGGCTTCGCGCCGATCGGCCGCACGCAGGCCGGCGACCGCCAGCGCCATCCACAGCGACGCCACCAGATAGCCGCCGAGCACGTCGCTGGGCATGTGCCAAGCGAGGATCAGCAGCGAGCATCCGACCGCCACCGCGAACACGCCGCCGAGCGCCGCGACGGCTGGGCGCAGCCACATCGGAGCGACGAGCACCGCGCACAGCACGAGCGCAACCGCGGCCGTCGCGTGCCCGCTCGGCCATGAAGCGGCGTCGATGTAGGTGTAGCCGATCTGGGCATGGGGATAGGCGAGCAGCGGCTTCAGCGTCTCGGCCGTCAGCGGGGCAAAGCCCATCACGCAGGCGGCCGCCAGCGCCACCCGCGGGCGACCACGGGAGAGCGCGAAGACGATCAGGAGAACCGCCCACAGGGTGAAGAGCGCGGGATCGAGCAGGTCGAGCAGGAAGTTCGCGACGGTGTCGACGTGCGGGCGGCTGAGCAGCGTGAAGTCGTGCAGGGCGATTGCGTCACGCACGTGCGCGACGGGCACGAGCGCAGCCACGATCCACGTCAGCGCGAGCCCGACGACGCACAGCCCGGCGATCGAGAGCGCGCCGGCGGCGCTGGGCTTCCCGCCGCCGCTGCTGTTCGCAGCCGCATACCGCCGCGGCATGGCCCCGGCGGTGTAGACGTGTCCCGACATGATTCCTACAGCGTAGGAGGCTCCGTAAAGGGCGGCTGAAGCGTCGGCCTATAGCCTTGCCGACGAGGACTGGCAGGGTCCCAGTGGGCAGCAAGGATCCAACGGCTCTCCTACCGACTACCGGCCCAACCCGCAGGGATCATGGCCCAATTGGGAACGTCTTGCCCGCAAGCGCGATCAGCGCCTCGGCGGTCACCCATACCGGTGTTTGCGGGCTGGTGCGCGAGTAGCGGACGCTGCCGCCTGGGGCGAGCAGGCTTTCGAGATAGCCGACCGGGGAGCGACTGCCGCGGCGGCGCACCGCGGCCGGGTTGCGACCGGCGGCGATCAGGCCCTGCACCGCCCAGGCGGTCGATTGGGCGTTTGATTCGCCGCCGTACCGCTGCGGAAAGCCGCCGTCGAGGTTCTGCGAGCGGATCAGGTAGTCAGCCGCCGCGCCGAGCACGCGTGCGTCGTGTGCGCTCGCGTCGGCGAGCGCCTGCAGCGCGGCCGCGGTATCGTCGATGTCGCTGGCCGAGCCGCGAGCGCCGAAGGAGAAGCCGCCGTCGCTGTTCTGCTGGCGCTCGATCCATCCCGCCGCTTCACGGATCGCGCCGTAGCCGGCGGAGTGGCCGACCGCCCGCAGGGCGAAGATCGCAAACGCGGTTAGGTTGACCTGGTTCTGGAAGGAGTCGTCGCTCTCGCGGGTGCGCCCCATTTCCGCGACGAGATCGTGACCGGCAAATGAGTACGCCGAGGCGCCGCAAGCGTGCGCGGCGAGGATCGTGCGCTCCTCGTCGGCCACGCCCTGCAGGGTGGAGACTTCGCCGCGCAGCGAGTCGAGCACCGAGTGCCCGGCGCGGCGCACACTCGCCGGGTCGCGCCCCGCGGCCGCGAGGCCCATCGCCGCCCAGGCTGTGTACAGCTCGCTCGAGCCCTGCCCGTTCGTAGCGCCGAAGCCGCCGTCGCCGTTCTGCGCCGAGACCAGGTAGGAGAGCTCTGGCGCGAGCGAAGCCGCCGAGGCCCTTGGCCCTAGGACCAAGGAAGTTGACATTTCCACGGGCGGCGCGCCGTGCGTCTCCTTGCCCGCCGAGGAGCTCGTGGCGGCAAGAGCGCTCGTGGCACCGCAGGAGGTGGCCAGGCTCACGCCCAGCGCGAGCGTGAGCATGACCAGCGCGGCGGCTGCCGTGCCGGGGGCCGCCTCCTCCCAGCTCACGGTCATGCGCTCGCGCGTGCGCGCCAGCAGGCGCGCGAGCTCGGGGCCGAAGGCGAGCGCGAACAGCAGCGTGGCGAGCGTGTCGGTGATGTCGAACGGCAGCCCGTTGACCACCGCGATCAGCAGCGCCGCGAGCGTGTGGCTCGCGCCGATCGTCCACGTGTAGAAGTTCATGATCTCCTTCGCACCGAGCGCCGCCAGCGCGCACGCGAGCGCGAGCGGAACGCGCCCCAGACGCCTGCGCGTGAGTCTGCCAACCCCGGCGCCGGCGAGCCCCACCAGCCCCCAGGCAGCCATCTGCCAGGGGGTATAGGGACCCTGGCCCAGCATCACGTTCGAGGCGAGCATCCCGATCGCGCCGACGGTGAAGCCGGGCAGCGGCCCGAGCGCGTAGCCCACGACGAAGGCGATCGCCGTGATCGGCTTCACGTCGGGCAGCGCGACGAACGCGTCGCGCCCGAGCGCGGCGACGGCCGCTAGCGTAGCCACGACCGCCACCATCCGCGTCGAAGGCCGGCGGCGCTCGTAGGCGAGCCAGCCGAGGCCGAGGACGACACCGACGAGCAGGAACGAGGCCAGCGGCCAGCTCATAGGACAACCTCTGGTCGCCGGGCTGATGAGCGTCTCACGCAACCGCCTCAAGCGCCGCGCTCGCGCCCAGCAGCGCGACGCCCTGCTCGGGCAGCAGCGCGCCGGCGGCGCCGCCGAGGATGCGGGCGGTCTCGGTCGCGAAGTACCAGCCGCCCGCGAGCAGCTCGCCGGCGGGCCCGTCGGCGATCACACGCCCATCGGCGAGCAGGACCGTACGCGCCGCGCAGGCGGCGGCGAACTCGGGGTCGTGGGTCGCCACGACCACCGCCTGGCCCGCGTCCGCGCGGCGACTCAGCTCGCCGGCCAGCTCCGCCTTGGCCTCGCGATCCATGCCGCGGGTGGGCTCGTCCAGCGCAAGCACCGCCGGCGAGGAGCCGGAGATCGGCAGGGCCGCGCCGGCGACGATCGCGAGTGCGAGGCGTTGGCGCTCGCCGCCGGAGAGGTCGCGCGGGTTGCGTTCGGCCAGCCCCGCCAGCCCCATTTCCTCGAGCGCCTCGGCGGGCGCCTCCTCGGCGACCCGCTCGTGAATGAAGTAGTCGCCGGGGTTCTGCAACATCAGCGCGACCCGGCCGCTGCGCTCGATCCGCCCGCGCGTGGGCTCCAGCAGACCGGCGGCGTGGCGCAGCAGCGTCGACTTGCCCGCACCGTTGCGCCCCATCAGCGCGACGCTCTCGCCCGGCTCGACGCTAAAGGTGACGCCGCGCAGGATCGCCGGCCCGTCGCGCAGCTCATGCCACACGTCGCGCATCCGCAGAGCGGCCGAGGCCTTGCGCGAGCGGCCGCGCGCTTTCGCCATCAAGCCTGTGCCCGCCCCCGCCGGGTCCGATCCATGAGCATTCACTCCAGTGCGCTCCGAACCGCGGACATTCCTCTCCGCAGAGCTGGACGCCGGTGCGCTCGCTGCGCCGGCGCTCGACTCCGGCAGGGCCTCCTCTGGCAGCAGGCCGCGAGCGCGCAGCGTGGCACGGGCCTGCCTGACCCCCACCGGGGCGGGATGCAGCCCCGCGAGCGCGAACAGCTTGGCGCCTGGGGTCTGCAGCGCGGGCGCCCGCCGGGCGGCCCACTCGAGAAACGTCTGCGGCTCGCCGTCGCACGCGACGCGCCCCGCCTCCATCGCGATCACGCGATCGGCGACGCTCAGACACCGCTCCAGGCGATGCTCGGCGAGCAGGATCGTCGTCTCCCACTCCTGGTTCAACCTGCGCAGCAGACCGATCAGCTCATCGCCCGCGACGGGGTCGAGCTGCGAGGTCGGCTCGTCGAGCAGGATTACGGGGGGCCGGCCGGCGAGCGCCGCGCCGAGCGCTACCCGCTGCTGCTCGCCGCCGGAGAGCTCGTGCACGGAGCGATCGAGCAGCGCGTCGATCCCGAGCGCAAGCGCCACCTCCTCGATCCCGCGCGCGACAGCTGCCGCGCTGTGGCCGCGGCTCTCAAGCGACAGCGCAAGCTCTGCCCGCACCGAGCTCGTCACGAGTTGCGTCTCGGGGTCCTGAAACAGCGCACCCGCGACCGTGCCAAGCCGGGCGGGGCCGTGCTCGCGCGTGTCCAGCCCGGCAAGCGTCACGCGCCCCGCAAAGCGCCCGCCGTGGAAGTGCGGGACCAGCCCGCACGCGGCGCGCAGCAGCGTCGACTTGCCCTGTCCCGACATCCCCGCCAGCAGACACAGCTCGCCCGGCTGGATCTCCAAGCTGACGCCGTCCAGCGCCGGCGTCTCGACTCCCGGATAGTGGTAGGTGACGCGGTCGAACGACAGGATCGCCGTCATGGCTCGATTCCTCTTCTATCTGCGAATGGCAAGACCACGGCGGCGATCAGCGCTGCGCACAGCGCGAGCGTCCCCCCGTTCACCGGCGCGTGCAGCAACGGGTAGGCCTGGAACGAGGCCGCGCCGGTGAGCCCTCCGACGACGGCCAGCGCGAGCACCGCGGCGGCGGAGCAGGCAAAGGCGATGTCATGGCGCGACCATGGGCGCTTTAGACGCGCAGGGCGGCGGGCGGCGGCGAAGCCGCGCAGCTCGAGCGTTGCGGCGACGTCCATCGCGCGGTCGAGCGACCCTCCGACCACGGCGCCGAGCAGCGCCACGCGCGCACGGGGACCTTCCGGCGCGCCCGCTCCTCGCGTGCGCTGGGCCTCGGCCAGGCGCTGCGCGTCGGCGGCCAGCAGCGGGATCATGCGGGTCGACAGCGACGCGGTCAGAGCCGAGCGAAACGACAGCCGGCGCAGACCCCTGAGCAGCTCATCCGGATCGACCGCGAGCGCCGCCACCGTCGTTACGACGATCAGCAGCGTTACCTTCAGCGCGATCACCGCGCCATAGACGGCGGCCTCGACCGTCAGGTCTCCCTGCCCGAACGGGCCGAGATCGCCGAGGCGGGCAAAGACGGTCAGGCCCTGGCGCGAGACGAGCACGTTGACCGCCACGATCGGCACGGCGACGATCCCAGCCGTGCGTATCGTCCGCGTGAGCGCGCGCCCCACCCCGGCGGCACACCCGGCCCCGAGCACCGCAACCAGCAACGCAAGCAGAACAAGCGGGTGGAACAGCACGAGCGCGGACGCGGTCAGCGCGAGCGTCCACAGAGCGCCCACGCCCGCTCGCGCGGCGTGCAGAGGACTCGCGAGGCGGCGATAGAAGAACTGGGTTGCCGCCAACATCTCCCCTCATCCTCCAGCCAAAACCGGCACGGGCAACTCCGATCCCCCGGGCGCGAGCGCCACGGCGAAATGGTCCTGCAGGGCGGACGCGTCGAACGCGCGCGCGGCCTCCTCGACGCCCGCGGAGTCGGTTCCCGTCACCACCCACACCGGCGCTTCTTCGGCACGGCGCGTGGCCGCCACGAGCCCCGCGCCGGCGGTGAGCGTGCGGGCCGGCGAGCCGCGTTCGTTCAGCAGCGTGAGCGTCTGCCCGCGAGTGGAGAAGCGCGCGTACACCCCGCTCGTGCCCGGGCCGCCTTCGATCTGATGCGCGCTCGGATCTCCGCCGACGGCGATCCACGGCCCCACCATCACGCGCAAAGTTTCGGGCTCGCCACCGCTTCCGAGCGCCGCGATCGCGGCGGGCACTCCCAGCGCTCGCAGCCGCTCGGCCACCGTGCGACAAGCGTAGCCCGCGACAACAGCGCATTCGATCCGCACCGGCAACCGCTTGCCGTCGATGCCGTTCAGAAACGGCTCCGGAAACGAGCCGACCACGGCGGGCACGCTGTCGGTCTCACTCCAGTCGTGCAAATCCCACCAGATGTGGTCCCCCGGGTGCACGTTCGTGGCCCCGGCGCCCTTCGCCGCCTCGACGCCGTTGACGTAATAGAACCAATCGCTCGGCTGCCCGCCGGCTTCGCCACCGGAGAGCCCGTCGACGCTCTCGACAAAGCCCCCGCCGTAGCGCGTCTGCACGGTTGCATTGCGCATCAGCAAGCTCATCGCGGTCTCCTGCCCCACCACCCGCGGCGCGCTCCACGAGCGCACGAGCGACGCGCCGAAGTCGTGCGTCACGGTCAGGTGCACGGCGCTCGGCGCCGGTCCCGCGCCGAGGCCGCAGCCCACGAGGATGACCGCCGTGAGACAGGCCGCCAGTGAGCCGAGCGCCCGTGAGGCGCTGCCATGCGGCGGCCCGCTAGCGGACATAGAACACGATTCTCGTCGCGCCCCTCGCGAGCGCCGTGCGGTTGCCGGCCGCATCGGTCGCCTCGATATCCAGCACGTAGCGTCCCGGCGGGAGCGCCGCGGGCAGCAGGTAGGAGAAGGCGCCGTTGTTTGAGACCTTGAAGAAGCTCCCCTCCCCGCACCGCGCGCGCTCAAGGCGCGTCGTGACGCCGTCGTATGCGTAGCAGCGGCCCTTGTACTCGCGGCGCAGCTCGAGACTCGTCGCCGTGACCGTCGTGTGCGCGAGCACGCTCCCACTGAGGATGCGCGGCGCGGCGCCGCGCTTGTAGACGCGCCCTTCGATCACGCTGCCCGCCTTTGCCACCAGTGCGTATGGGCCTTTATAAGGCGCGCCTATCGACGTGGCGCCAGTCACCGAGGAGCCAGATCCCGTCGAGCCGGCCGCGGTCGAGGACTTTTGCGTGCCGCAGTTGCCGTCGTTGCCATCATGCACGCAGATCGTGTACGGATCGGAGGGAATCGAATCTGGAGCGTGGGCTTGCAGCGTGTACGTGCCCACGCTCGGAAATGACAGCGTCGCAACCCCGTCCGCGTTGGGGCCGGCCCCGACCGATCCCGCTGTCACCGTCACACCTTCTGGCAGAGACGCTTCGCGAGCGCCCGTGCTCGTGCTGATCGAACTGACGGTCACCGAAATCGGGGCGCCCACTTGCACCACGGTCTCGGTCGGCGCCGTCGAAGTCAGGAAATGGTCGGGAGCGCTGGCGCTCATGGGGCAGTTCGAGCCGATCGCATCACACTGCGCCGCGAACACGATGTCGGCGCCATTTTCAACTTCCTGAGCGCAGGCCCCCTGCTGCGCGAATTCGTTGTTCAGCCAAAACGACCAGTAAGCATCTGGCCGTTCGCTGAAAGGTGGGAAGCTCAGCCCCTCGACGCCATCGATCTGGACCCCTTCGGAGGCGACGTCTTTGGCCTGCCAGTCGCCGTGCGTCGCGTCGTACAGCGCACCACCAGCGCTCGTACCGCTGCAAATGCCGCCTTCGACCGCGATCGGCGTGGTCGTCGTGGTCACCTGCGTCTGAGACAGAAGCGTTTCTCCGAATCCCTCGACCCTCACCGTCACGGTGGATGGCCCCGCGGCCTCGGCCGACGGCGGCGGTACAAGCGATGCTGCCAGCGAACAACAGACGAGCGCCATCAAACAGGCTCCAGTACGAGCGCGAACTGCCGCGGGAGCAGTAGAGAACATGAGCCTGGACGAACTACGACGAGACGTGACCATGAGCCGACCCCTTTCCACGAGGGCTTGTGGGCTTTCGGTCGGAGGCAGGTCTCCTGGCTCCCGGGCCTACCCCTCCGCGCCTTCCCGTCCCGCCGTCGGCGGATCGGTGGCTTTGCGCCGTCTCAGCGGCGCGCTGCGGTGGGCATCCCCGGTCACAGTGGCGGGTCCGCGCCGGATTTCCACCGGCTTCCCTTCACCACCGACCGTCTGAATGTCGCCCCATCCTACCCGACTCGCTCTGGAAAGAGCAGTTCAGGATTCCGAACGGCCGGCTGGAGATCCGGGGGAGCCGGCCTGCCGTGAAGCTCAGCGCCCGACAGCGCCGAGGTCGGCGTCGACGTCTGCGAGCGTCGCGCGATGGTAAGTATCAAGTACGGGCTTCGCGGCGATCAACCGCCGCGCGTGGTCGAGGTCGTCGGAGCGGCCGAACGTCAACGCCGCCTGCACGCGCCCGTCTTTGAGGTACCAATTCGTGAACTTCCCGTCGTCAAACGACCCGCGCACGATCTCCTCGTCCCACTCGTAGGCCGGACCGACGTACTCGAGCTCGCCCCAGTCGGCGAGCACCGAGAAGAAGTACGGGATCTCCTCGTGGGCGAGATCTTCTCCGAGCATGTTCAGCGCGGCGGTCTTGCCGTGGTTGAAAGCCACGTCCCAATGCTCGATCCGCAACGGCAGCCCGTGCACGACAGAGTCGTACTCGCAGATATCCCCAGCCGCGAAAACACCCGGCGCGGAGGTCTCAAGGCGCGAGGAGCAGCGCACGCCGCCGCGCTCGCCGATCTCGAGGCCCGCTCGCTGCGCAAGCTGCACGTCGGGCGTCACGCCCGCGCCGATCACCACCGCGTCGGCCGCCGGCTCCAATCCGCCGCGGGTCACGACCTTGGCGACCCGCCCATCGCCCTCGAAGCGCTCGAGCTCGTCTTCCCCGTGCACGGTCACCCCGTGCGCTTCGAGCAGCTCCTGAAAGAACCGCCCCGCGCGCGCGCCGAAGCTCCGTTCGAGCGTCGTCTGCTCCTGCATCACGATCGTGCAGCGCTTGCCCATCGCCGTCAGCGACGCGGCGACCTCGCAGCCGATGTAGGAGCCGCCGATCAGCACGACCTCCCGCGCGTCTTTCACTCCCTCCCGGATCGCGTCGGCGTTGCCGAGCGTGCGCAGATAGTGGATCTGCTCGAGCTCGCACCCGTCGACGTTCAGCCGCCGCACGTTCGCGCCGGTCGCGATCAGCGCCTGGCCGAACTCGACCTCCTCCTTGCTCGACAGCTTCGCCGTGCGCGCCTGCACGTCCAACGCCGTCACGCTCGTGCGCGTAAGCAGCTCGATCCCCTGCTCGCCCCACCACTCCCCCGGACGGAACAGCGCCTCCTCGCGCTCCTCCTCGCCCCGCAGGTAGCCCTTCGAGCAGTTCGGGCGGTTGTACGGCGCGTCGGGCTCGCGCCCGACCAGCAGCACGCTCCCCTGCGCGCCCTCCTCGCGCAGCCGGCGCGCACAGTTCGCCGAGGCCAGGCCTCCGCCGATCAGCAGGTAGTCGACCTTGCGCGTGGGCATCGCTCGCCACTTTACAACCCCGGCGGGTGGCGAACAGACCAGTGCGCCCACGTCGGAATGTGGTCGAGGATGCGCCAGCGCGGACCGTTTTCGTCGCGGTTCGGACCGACGTCGGTGCCGTCGTGACTCGTATCCAACCGCAACCCGGCGATCACGATGAACACGTGGTCGCTCGGTTCTGTAGTTGCATAGATCGTCACCCATCGGCCCGGTCCCTGCGCGCCCCAGTCGACGTAGTCCTGGGCCAGCGGGTTGTCCTTCAGGATTTCCGCGATCGGGCGCACCCCGCTGCGATACAGCACATAGTTGACCGTGCTCGAGCAGTCCTCTTCATAAGCTCCCCGCGGGTCCGGATGACCGCCCGGTCCGTAGGGCAGTTCCTGTAGCTCGTTGCCCGCGACCACCATTGCCTGCACCGTGTCCGGCACGCCGGCCGGCACCAGCGCGAGATGGCCGTCGCCGGGTGAGAGCACGGCGCGTTCGCCCGCGACGAAGCCCACCGGAGTCGGGCTCTCTCCTTCCAAAGCCCGGTCGGCGCGTTCGCCCGCGCCCGCTTTTTCGCCAACCGCTTCCCCGCCCGCGAGCGTGGTCGCGCGTGCGAGCGTGGTCGCGCGTGCGAGCGTGGTCGCGCGTGCGAGCGTGGTGCCGCCGGACGCCGGCGGCGCGCGATATCTCGCGGCCCACTTCTCGACCTCTTCCACGTACCAGCCCGCATGGTTGTACGCGTAGATTGCATCCCTGTAATCGTTCGGCGCGCCTGATGCGCGCAGATAGTCGGCCGCCCCATAGATTGCGTCGGCAGGGTTCCAGCGGTCCGCCGTGCCACTGCCGTCCACGTCCACGCCGTACGTCGTCCAAGTCGAGGCGAGGAACTGCATCGGACCACCGGCGCCCGCCCCGTTGACGGCGCCCTCGCGCGTGCACGACGGGTCGGGGTCGCGCCCGTGGTCGCACTCGACCTTGCCGATCCCCGCGATGATCGCCCAGTCCAAGCCGTAGCGATTAGCCGCCGCCCGATAGAGGCGCAAGTATTCAGCGGGGATTTCTCGCTGCGCGAGCGCCGAGACACCGTTCTCCTCAGTACTCGGTTCACTGATTCCGGCCGTGTCGAGAGTAAACGATGCGCTCGAGAGCACGACCAGCAGCGTGACCGCCAAAACTGCCGCCCCCGCTGCGAGCACGGCCGCCAAAGCGAGGCGGCTTGGATTCAGCCGGCCACCAACGGCAGCCCCCGCGAGGCTCGCGGCGCGACTCGTCAACGGCGATCCCTGCCGAGCTGGCGTTTGCGCCGCGCGGCAACCTCGCGCGCGTCGCGCATCACGCTCGACTCCCCCTCCCGCGTGTGGGCGTCTGGCGTCCTGCGCGCCGCGCGCCCCTCCTGCTGCCAGCTGTCGAGCTTCGAGAGCCGCGAGGCGGGCATCGTGTCTCCGCCGTCGCGCATCCCCTGCTCGAGCCTGCGATCGAAATCTCTGTCGGCTTTGCGCCGCTCGCGACCCCCCAGTGACCCTTCCCGCTCGGCGGCGAAACCTTGCTCGGTCCTGCCCAGTTCCTTGCGCAGCGCCAACTCGCGATCGATCTCCAGCCGCGCGGCGCGCCGGCCCGGGGCATCGAGCGCCTCGTACTCCCTGCGCCCGTATCCTGCGAGTCCCGCCATCGCGGCGTAGTCGCGTCGCTCGCCCGACTCCGCGCGCGCCCTGGCGGCGGGCAGTGCGGTTTGGGCGTCGAGGAAGTCCGCGCGCCGCTCGGCCTGCGCGCGCGTGAACATATTGCTACCGCCGCGCTTTGCCTTCTTGCCCTCATCCACCGTCTGGCGCGCCGCGGTCAGTGAGCTCTGGTCGTTCCCGATCTCACCGTGGAGACGATCCATACGGGCTTTCAATCTCGCGGCCCGTCGCCGGTGAGACTTCTCCTCGGCGCCGAAGCGGGCCACCTCGAAATTGCGTAGTTGAGGTGAGAGGAACGCGTCAGAGCTTGACGCTTCTTCCCTGGCGCTTCTTGCTGTTTGCGCCCTTTCCAGGGCGCCGTCATAGGCGCCCCGCACACGCTCAAGCTGAGCCCGCCTGGTGGATATCCGCGCCAGGGCCTGCGGCTCTTCTGCCATCGTCGTGCTCGCGTCGAGGCGCTCGCGTTCGAGCATTCTCTGCACCTGCTCGTCCATCCCGGCCTTGGCCCGCTCACGGCCCGCCTGCGCGCGCTGTTGGCGCGCCTCCACGCTCGGCGCGGGCTTGGACAGCCTGTCTTTGATCCGGCCACCGGTGCGTGCGATCGCGCGCGGCGTCTCCAGAGCTCCGCTCACGTGCCGCGCAAGCGAGCGCGGCTCGTGGATTCGACCCGGCGTGCCCTGCACGTACCCGAGCACCTGATGGCGCTGTAGATATGCCACCCACCACATCGTCGATACGAGCAGCCACTGGGTGAACCAGCCGAGCACGGTCAGGTCGACCGTCAACACCCGCTCCATCAGCAGCATCACGCCGAGCAGAAACGAGAAGATCGTCTTTGACACGACCGCCCCCAGCAGGCGTGTCAGCCATTTGCGAAACGCTGCTCGGCCGCCGTCTCCCAGGGCGGGCGCAAGCACGGCCACCGGCGCGAGCAGCAGGTAGAGCAGGCTGCCGATCGCCGCGCCGAGCAGATGCAGCGCGATGAACCCAAGCGCCAGGATCAGGCCGAGCAGGCCGACCCAGACGAAGAATAGCCCCATGCAGCGCCACCACGTGCCACTCTGCGTGCGGAACTCGGCCTGGGCGGCCGTCGGCCCTTTGCACGGTTCTTCATCGCCACCGCACAGCACGTTGAACAGCCCGCCGGAGTCGTTGATCGAGTTGCGCGCCGGCCCGTTCGCCGGCAGCGCGAGGAACAGCTCGCGGTTGGTCTGAGCTCCGCGCAACAGCTCCGCGCTGTAGCTCAACGCGCGCGCCTGCGCGCTGTCCGACGCCACACATGGGCCAACGTCGCCACCGAATTCGATCGCTTCCGGAGCTTCCCGGCAGCCGATCCGCGCCTGCTCGGCCGCAGCGATCTTCAGACCGGCCGCATACAGGCGACGGTCACGCTCGGCTGGGTTTGTGCACCAGCCGACGCTGCCGAACTCCATGAAGCACCAGGGCGCTTCGATCGCGCCGCTGAACAGGTCGCGCATGCTTTCGCCGAGCGTCCGGTCGGGATGGCCGGGCGCTCCGCCGGCGACGGCACCGAGCGTGCCAAGAGCGGCCTGGTTTGAGATCTCGCCGAGCGCGCCGATCGTACCGGCGGGATTCACGATCACCCACAGGCCGCCGACCATCATCGCGCCCATCGTCAGCGCCTGGCCGACCGTCTCGGCCACCCGGCGGCGCACGAGGCCGTGATACAGCGCGAGCACCGCCGCGATCGCGAGCACCGGCGCGAGCCACGGCTGGGTGACAGCGGCTCTGATCGTGCCGAGCGCCTGCGCCACGCCACTCATCGCAGCGCCACGCAGCAGGTCGATCGTGTAGCACCATTCGAACATTACGATCAGACTGTGGACGGCCGCGACGAGCACTGTCCACCCCAGCTGGAGCAGGTCCTGCAGGTAGTTCTCCAGATCGGCGTTCACCTTCGTCACGCCGGTGTTGATGTGCACGTCGAACCCGTAGTTGCCCGTCGGCACGGGCGCCGCCTCGAACCCCGAGGTCCGGCAGTCGCCGGCGGCTTGCGTCGAGAGGTCTCCTTCCCCGGCGCCCGCCCGGCACAGCGGGCTGGCGAGACCATTGCTCACGAGCGGGTCCCCCATGCCGGTGCTCCCTGCCCCTTCTTCTTCACCGCCGCCGACAGCGGTCGAGCTCGAGACGAGAGGAAGCCTGCTCGGCGCTTTACTCGGCGAGCCCCTCGTGCCGCGGCCAACGTGCGCCGTATTTACACCTCCGGTCCGCTCCCCGGCCGTGACGGGTCGGGAGTCAACACGATGAGATGTCACAGCTCCGGCAATTGCTCCCGAAGAGGGGGTCCCAAGAGCCTCCTGTGGGCTCGACCACGGCACAAGCGCAAGCAGCGCCAAAGCCGCAAGCCTCCACGCCGTCACCGATCGGCCACGGCGGGCCCCGCCGGAGGTGGGGTCGTCGAGAACGCGCGCAGCAGCCACGGTGCGACCACGTCGACCTGAACCGCCTCCACGCGGCCGCTGTGGTCGCGAAACAGGCAGCGCCCCGCCTCCATCTCGAGCAGGCTCCGGCGCATCCGCGCATCCTCCGAGTCGAGCCCGAGGAGCTGAAGCGCGCGGCCCGCCTCCGCCTCGGAGCGCATCCCGAACACGAAGGTCGCCCCGATCAGGTTCTCGAGCGACTCTCGCTCGCCGATCAGCGCGTCGGTCACGAGTTGGGTGCTGACGATCGGCACCGCCAGCTCCGATCTGCCCATCCGCTGCAGCGAGGCCAGCAGCGCGCGGCCCGCCGGGTCGCCCAGCAGCCGCCAGCCCTCGTCGAAGGAGAACAGCTTCAGCCGCTCGCGCTCGGCGCCGAGCAGATGCATCGCGAACATCGCGATCAGCCGCACGATCTGCTCGCCGACGCGCTCGGCCTGGGAGTACTCCGAGCGCCTCATCCCCGGCTCCGGCCCTGGCAGGTCGCGGATCGGCAGATACGTAACCTGGCTCTGCCCGACCGGTGGCAGCTTCACCTCCGGGTCTGCGAACCCGAGCTGTGTGAGGCCTGAGTGGGCATAGACCTCGAGCGTCTTTGCGACCTGCCGGTCGGTCTCCTCGCCCTCCGCCAGCGCCGCGACCACCTCCAGGCAGGTCGGCTCGCGCGCACGCCGCACGACCCTGTCGACCGCACCCACGACCGCCGTCTCCCACGCCGGCTCGGCTCTTCCCGGCAAGAGGTCGCGCAGAAACGACACCGCGGCGTCCTGGCGCAGGTGCGCGGGCGCCACCCGCAGGGGGTCGAGCACACCACGCAAGCTCGGATCGGGCTTGAGCGTGATGCACTCGGCGTGCGGGGCGACCTCCTCGAGCAGGTGAAAGCGGTGGTCTCCCTTTGGGTCGCAGTCGACCACCCGCGCGCCCTGCAGGAACCCCTCGTACTTGAGCTTCTGATCAAGCGTCGTCTTGCCCGAGCCGAGCGCCCCCACACTGAGGATCGCCGTGTTGCGATCGCGGTCTGACCCCTCACGCAGGTTGAAGCGGACCGGCTGGCGCGAGCCCGTCAGCGTGTACCCGAGATAGAAGCCGCTGCGCGAGCCCACCTCGTGCGCGGCCGCCGGCATCATCGCCGCGACCTGCTCCGGCGTGAGCGTGTCGTCATAGCCCGCCACCTGCGTTCGCTGCGCCGGCAGGTGCTGGACGAACAGCCGCAGCTGATCTCCCAGTGGCCGGTGCAGCCGGATCTCGCCGTAAGCGCGCCGGCACATCTCGACCCGCTCCTCGAGCTCCTCCCGCTCGCGCGCGGCGACCGCGATCGCGAGCGTCGCGCGCAGTAGCGGCGGCCTGCTCGAAGCCTGCAGGTAGGCGAGCAGGTCGCGGGCTTCCTGCGTGCGCTCATACCCGCGGTCGGTGATTCCCTGCTCGCCGTCGGACTCGGCCCGGAGGATCTGGTCGGCGTCCTGAATCCGCCGCCGCGCGATCCGCAGCGCCAGCTCGTTCGGCAGAAAGCGCGCGTTCAGAGATAGATCTATGCCGAACGGCAGGCTTTCCGCCGGCGCGAACATCAGCTCGGCGCGCGCACCCGGAAAATGAGTCCGCTCGGGCAACGCTCCCAGCACCAGCTGCGCCTGCCAGCTCGTGCCCAGCTCCGATTCGATCCTCAGCGCCCGGCCGCGATGCTCGACATAGCCGTCCATCCAGCGCAGCACGTCGCCCTCGAGCGGTGCGAGCGTCGCCTCGCCGTTGCGTTCGAACATCAGCGCCCGCGGCTCGTGCAGCCCGTCGACCTCGGGCTCCCCCAGCCCGCGACAGAACGCCCGCCGTATCAGCCACTGCAGCTCCACCCCGCGCGCTTGGCGCACCGGCAGGAAGTCGGCGAGACGAGCGTGGGCCTGGTCGGCGCGCACCCGCGCGCGCTCGAGCTCTGAAACCTTCAACAGCCGCCTGTCGCGCACCGAGAACGCGCGCCTGAGCCCCTCCCACCACTCCCGTGGATGCTGCTCGGCGACCTTCGAGACATACGTGGCGACATCGCGCTCGGGATCGCGCAGGCTCACCAGCAGGAACACCTGCGGCCTCACCGCCTGAAGCTCGCTCAGGCGACGGTTATGCGCTTCGAGATAGCGCCCGCGCGCGCGCGCGTGCGCGCGGGCGACACTGTCTTCCGTGCTTAGAAGAGACTCGCCGTCCAGCTCACGGACGTAGCGCTCGATCTCCCAGCGCCTGCCGACACGCAGGATCTGCACGTCCGCTTCGAGCGCCTCGAGACCGCCGAGCAGCGCGAAGAAACGTGCGCGCTTGGCCTCCTCGCCGAGCCATCCATAGGACTCGCACTCGACCGCGAACGTCGCCCAACCGTCGTCGAGCCCGTCCCCGAACACGCAGTTGCCGTAGACGAACCCGATCGGCGCCTTCACCGCGACGCCTCGCTACTCCCGGCGCTCCGCCTGGGACGCGCGGCACTCCGCCCGGGACGGTCCGCTTGCACGAGCATGCGCGCGCCGGGCGCAAGCCCGATCACCAGCCCTTGACCGTGGGCTCCCTGGCGGCCCGGCACGAGGCCGTGATGCACGCGCCCAAGGTCATGATCCCTCGACTCCGGTTCGAGGCTCTTCGGACCCCGGCCGTGGCTCTTCGGCGCTGGGCGCAAGATCAGCGCTGCCCGAGACCGCCATCGCCGCCGCTCGACGTGCTCGTGCGCGACCGACACGAGCACGGCGCCCGGGCCGGTGTAGCGCAGCCGCCGCAAACTGCCGTCAGAACCATCCGGCAGCATCAGGATCTCCTCCATGCGCCAGCGCCCACCGGGCGCGATCGAGCGCGGAGCCGATCCCCACGTAAGGGCGCTCGTTCCGGTGCGCAGCTCGCTGCGATAGCGCAGCAGCGCCTGTGCCGCCAGATGGAATGGCCGCCCCTCCACGCGGATCACGGTCAGCACCGCGGCGCTCGCTCCGGGCAGCGCCACGGCGCGCAGGTACCACGGCAGCGCTCTCACCGCGAGCTCGAGCACGGGCAGGCTGCCGGCGATCAGCACCGTGGCGAGGATCGCCAGGAAGTAGACGACGCCCCGCACCGGCACCCCACCGGGGTTCAGCCGCAGCCGATCGACGCGATAGATCCGCCGCTCGAGGTCGAACACGCTGCGATAGGAGCGGATCTCGACTGTCATGAGTGAGATCCGAACAGCGAGCTGACCGTGTCCTGCAACAGGCTCACGCCTGTAGGAGTCGCCAGCAGCACCGCGACGATCCCGACCGCGAACACGCCCGCCGCCTCCTTGAAATCGCGCCGGAACGCGAGCACGATCGAGGCCACCGCGAGCGCGAGCCCGATCAGGCTCATCGCGATCGTGCGCCCGGTGCTGCTCGCCTTCGCCGCGGCCGCTTCCAGCGAGCTACCCTTCTGTTCGGCGCTCGCGCTCTGCGGCGCATTCGGGGAGGTCTGCGTGTCGACCGCGGCACTTGCGACGATCGGCGCGAGCGCCAGCGCGAGCAAGGCGCATGCAAGCGAAACAGGAAGCGGCCAGAAGCGGCGGCGGATCGGCATGGGTCTCCTCTATGTCGGGTTTTTCAGGGCGAGTCCGGATCCATCTGTACGGCGGCTATCTCCCAGCGACCCTGAGCGCGGGTGACGTCCAGTTCGTAGGCGAGCGTGTACTGCTCGCCGCGACCGTCAGCGGCCTGTACGACGGCGAGAACGGCGCCTGCGCCCGGCGCCCAGTCCAGTCGCTGCAGCAACTGCAGGCTCAACCCCACACGCGGAAGCGAAACGCGCGCACCGCTCGCCAGGTCCGCCTCGAGCTCCGATTCCGACCCGGCCAGGTAGTTGCGTAGCGCGCGTTCCACCACCGTCTGCAGCGCCGGTTCCTGCACTTCGCGCAGGTGCGCCTGAGCTTGCGCCTGACCGATCGCCGGCGCGCCCACGAATGCTGGATAACCCGCCAGCGCGAGGGAGCCGTCGGGCTCGCGCGCGACGCCCACCGTCAGATACACGAGGCCGGCTGTGCTCGTCTGCGCGGCCACGGTATAGATGTGCTCGCCCGGTGCGGGCTCGCGTTCCTGCACGGCTTCGACCCATTCCACCTGCTGCTGACCGCTCGGCGGCGGCCGCAGCCCGGCCTCGGGTTCCATACCGGGCTGCGCGAATTCTTCCAGCGCACGCCGGCTCGCTTCGGGTTCGGCCGCGTTCCAGGTCAGGTACCGGCGGGCAAACAGCGCCGCGTAACTCGCGGCGCCGGGGTCCGGCCGGGAGGAATTGGAGGACACCACCCTGATCGCCGCCGGTCGCGGCGGTGCAATCGCAAAGCGGGCACTCGCGGCCAGCCCGGCGACCGCCAGCGCGCACAGCAGGTAGCGGGGCAGCTCGCGCGCGAGGCGAATCCGCCACAGCGAGTGCGTGCGGATGCTGACCGCGGGCGCCCCGTGCGCACTGGCAGGCTCGCGGGCGCTCATTCAGCGCTCGAAGCCAAACTCGGCGCGCTCCGAGGAGGGCACGGGTGGCGGCGGACTCGTGGCGGACGTTGAGGGTGAGCTCTGGCGTGCTGACGCCGGGATCGAGGTGGACGCTCCGTCCGGCGCGGCGGTCGCCGAAGCCGGCTCCCCGTCGGGGGCGGGAGCCGAGGAGGGTGAGACAGCCGAGGAGGGTGAGACAGCCGGCGCGACAGCCGAGGCGGGTGAGACAGCCAGCGCGACAGCCGAGGCGGGCGCGGAGTTCGAGGTCGCATCCACCGTGGTCGTCGTCGTACCCTTTCCCGCGTCTTCCCTACGCCCTGCCCGCTCGGCGCGTTCGGCACGAGCCCTCCGCCGGCGACGTGGCGCGTCAGCGGCGAACACGGTCCGCCCCGCTCGCACTCGTGCGCCGGGGCCTATCCGCCCGACCACCGATGCAGGCCTCGCGACGTCTGAGCCGCCGCCAGCGGGGTTGCGCGTGAGCTGCGCGTCTGCGGGCGTGGCGAGCGGGGTGCGCGCGAACGCACGGGCGTCCCCGCCGCTTGCGCGCCGTCCGGAATTTCGCGTCGGAGGTGAGCCCGCGAGCACAGCCGCTCCCCCCATCGTCCCCACCGCTCCCACCAGCGTCGCCACGCCCGCGAGCCTCCGCAGCCGCCGATCTCCTACTCCCGATGCGCTCGCCGGCGCGAGCAGATCCGTGCCTGTCGCACCGTCGAAGAACTCCGCTTCGCTGTACACGCGATAGACCTCGCGCGGCGCTCGCCGCAGCAGCGTCATCGGTCTGCCTCCCGATGAAAGCCTGCGAGCACGCGGGCGACCGGAAGCCAAGGTGGGGAGATACCCGGCTCCCGGTCGCTTGCGCGCGGATGGGGATCGCCGTGCCGTCGTCCGTTCAATCGACTGCCGGCGTCCCAAGGGACGCGCCTATGAGTGGGGGGAGAGATATTCATAGGTGGGTCCCTGCCCCCTACTCCGACATCTCTTGCGAGGGGGGACACTCGAGTTGAAAAATCTTTTTGGGCGGATGGACTGTTTCGTTCTCGATCGCCGCCTCGTTCTCGATCGCCGCCTCGTTCTCAATCCCCGCCTCGTTCTCAATCGCCGCCGCGGTTTCGGTTGCTGCCTCGGGCCGGATCGGCTCCCCGGCGGCCTCGGCCAACAGGCGGCGGAGCCGGCGGCGGGCCCGTTGTGCGACCTTTCGATACTTCTCGGGAGTCCAGCCATACCTGCGACAAAACTCCCCGCGGGTCATCTGCAAGCCGATCTGGCAGGCGAGCACCAGCCGCTGATCGTTGCTCAGTGCCGGCGCGACACGCCCCAGCAGCCCGAGCTCGAAGCGCAGCATCGCGAGCCGCTCGACATCGGCTCGCTCGTCGACGATCTCGATTTCGCCTTCGGCTCCTCCGCTTAAAGAGATGGCTGTGTGCAGCGCGGCCTGCATCGGGCTGCGGCCGGTGAGCGCGCGACGGCGGTCGAACACGCGCGAGAGAAATCGCTGCTCGAGCACGTTCGCCATGTGCGCGCGCGACGAGAGCGCTCCTTGATCGCGCGCGTGCACGACCAGCTCGAGCGTCGCCTGTGCGTAGCAGTCCTCGAGATCCTCTCGTCCCAGCCTGTGACCATGCGCGCGCAACAGCAGCTCGCGTCTGGCTTCCGCCACGAGCGCAACCTCCTCGGCGGGGTCGCGACGCGTCCAGCTCGGCCGCCCCTCCCGCGGCCGGCGACCGCCCAGGGCTCGTTTTTGTACGTCAGTTCGGGTAGACACACAGGCATGTCGCACCCAAGCGCCCGCAGACCCCCCCTCCAATTTCCTGCCCGCCCTTCGAACCGCGCGCTCGCGCGCTCGAAGCGATGAGCCTCGGCGACCGCCTGCACGCGCTCGACCGCCGCCAGCAAAGCCACCCGCCGGTGGCGTTCCTCGCCGCGGTGGTCAAGAAGTTCGGCGACGACCAGGCCGGCCGGCTCGCGGCGCTGATTGCCTACTACGGGTTCGTGTCGCTGTTTCCGCTGCTGCTCGTGTTCGTGACCGTTCTCGGGTTCGTGCTGCAGGGCAACCCGAGCGCGCAGAGCAGCGTTCTGCACTCGACGCTCAGCCAGTTCCCGGTGATCGGCAACCAGCTGCAGACCAACGTTCACTCGCTGAAAGGCTCAGGAGCCGGCCTCGCGATCGGCCTGCTCGGCTCGCTCCTGGCCGGCCTCGGGATCACGGGCGCGACGCAGAACGCGTTCAACCAGGTCTGGTATGTGCCCCACAAGCACCGCCCCAACTTCCTCACCTCGCGCCTGCGCGGCCTCGGGCTGCTCCTCGGCTTGGGACTGCTCGTGATCCTCTCAACGATCGTCGCCGGCTTCGTCACCGCCGGCGGGCAGAGCGTTGCGGCGATCGTCGGCGGCGTGGTCGTCGCGGTGCTCGTGAACGTGCTGCTGTTCTTCGCCGCCTTCCGACTGATGACCGCGGAAGTGCAGACTCGCGACCTCCTCGCCGGGGTGATCGTCGCAGCGGTGCTGTGGACGATCCTGCAACACGTCGGCGGCTACTACGTCGACCACGTCGTGCGCCACGCCAAGGAGACCTCCGGCCTGTTCGCGTTTGTGCTCGGCCTGCTCGCGTGGCTCTATCTCGGCGCGCAGGTGACGCTGCTCGCGGCCGAGGTCAACGTCGTGCGGGCGCGCAAGCTGTGGCCGCGCAGCTTCTTCTCCCAGCCCCTGCTCGACGCCGACCGGCGCGCGATGACCTCCTCCGCGGAGATCGAGGAGCGCATCCACGAGGAGAACGTCGAGGTCGACTTCGACGGGCCCGGGTAGCGATCAGTAGCCGGATCGCCTGAGGGATTCTTATGCGGCGGCCTTGTGGGGAGCGGCAGGCCTGGGAAGAGCTTCGAGCAGCGTCCGAGGCAGACGGGTGCTGGCGTCCCAGACCTCGATCGCGACGAGCACATGGGTGAGGCGGTCGTAGTCGCGCAATCCTCCCGGCACGCGCTCACTCACGACATCATCCGATTCGCCGGTCGGGAACCAGGCGATGTCGGCCTCAGCGTCGTAGTAGGCAAACATTGCTCCTTGAGATTATCGCGGCCGATGCCTGGTTACAAATCAACGCGCCACGCCGACACTACGCATGCAGTCGTCTCGTCATCGCTGACCGGATTATCGTAGACCGCTTCAAACCGCACGCCATAGGCAGTCATGCCCTCGATCAGCCAGTCGGCCCGTCCGTCATAATTGACTTGCCGCCCGCCGTGCCCTCCGCGAATCGCCTGCTCCACATCGGACTGCGTCAGATGCCGCTGGTCCAATCGAAGTATCGCATGAGAAGTCCAGACGCTCGCTCGACGGCCACGAGGCCACATTCTACGTCCTCGACCAAGAGAGCCAACAAGCTGATCAGACGCAACCCCGCGACTCGTTCAACATCGGCCTCGTCGACACCAACGAGTATGCAACCGTGGACGCCTTACCGCGCAGCGGCCGCGCGCCGTGCTCGCGCCGGTGGCGCTCCAGGTCGCGGCGCTTCACGCCGCGATCGTCAGCTCGATCGGCTCGCTGTCGCCGGCGGGCTCTGAGAGCGCGTGCTCGCCGAAGCGCAGCTCCAGGATGCCGCGCAGCGCTTCGATCACGTTCTCGCGCGCCTCTTGGCGGGTGTGGCCCTGGCTGTGCGCACCCGGAACCTCCGGGATCGACGCAACGATCCAGCCATCGCCGGCGTCCTCGTAGACGATCGTCAAGCTCAGCGTCTCGCTCACACCCAACACTTGTAGCCCCTCCGCCCCCCGAACGCCAGATCGCACCTGCGCAACCGGCACAACCAAGGCATGCCTTCGGCACCACGGAAGTGCGCTGGCGTAACGCCCGGCCACTCAGAGGTCGAGCAGAAAACGCAGCGAACGAGCGGCCTGGAACATCACATCGTCGCCGACGGCGCCGAGGCGGGTGATCAGACGCTGCTCGGAGACAGACTTGACGTCCTCGCACTTTGCGTAACTCACCTCGTCGAGCCCTGAACCGCCTTGGTCGATCTCTACATGAGAGGGCAGGCCACGAAAGGTCGTTGTGATCGGGACCACGACCACGACGCCGGCGGGACTGTCGTTCAGCGAATCGGCCGAGACGATAACGGCCGGTCGACTGCCTGACTGCTCCCGACCCACAGGGTCGCCGAAGTCGACCAGCCACACCTCACTCCGGCGAGCGCTCACGACGAACCGTCACGCAACGCGCCGCTCTCAACAGTGCGCTCGGCCTCGATCTCCTTCCATGCGTCCCTGTCAGCGCGGAGGACCTCATAACGGGCGGAGAGCTGATCGAAGAACAGACGCCGCTCCAACGCCTCGGCGGCCTCATCAACCAGCTGACTCATCGGACGACCGGTTGTTTGCGCCAACCTGGCGAAGCGATCCCGGGTCGGCTCACTCACTCTGATAGTGGTGCTCATCCTTTAAGTCTACAATATAGGCGCTTGATCTGTCTACCGGACGTCTCCATCCGTGTGGGGCCAATGCGCTTGGTATGACAGCCCTCACTACGGCTAGCGTGGTCAATCGCGGTAGGCTCGTCCCCGAGGTAATACTCTCATGACGTGAACGACGCCTGTCTCTGCGTCGCGTTCGAAACGTATACGCCAGCCGCCAACCCGCAGGCGCCATTCGTCGGTGTTCGCCAACCTGACGACATCCCCAGCCGGCAGATCGCTTGTCAGCCGATCCAGAGCGCTGACGATGCGCCGCTGAACTGGAGGGTCGAGACGCTTGAAGTCACGCCCGGCACGTGCCGAGAAGACCCAGCCGCCATCGCTCAAGCGATCTCACGCCTGATCTCGTCCGCCGAGAGCACCTCGCCTCGGACGATCTGCTCCTTGGCTTCCCGCACGCCCTCATCCTCGTCCGGTGCCGTCGGCTCATCATCGAGCGGAGCGCGCTCAAGCAGTTCAGCCAAAGCATCGCGCTGGTGGCGACGATGAACGATAAAGCCGAGCGTATCCTGAGCTTCAGCCTCTGAGAGTTCCTCGACTGTTTGCCGCAGCTTGTCCTTCGCGGTCATCGTCATGGAAACAAGGTAGCGGCTCTGCGGGCCGTTCGGGGCATGGCCAGCCGACTCGGACGAGGAGCTGCGCCTGCAACTAGAAGCAACCCAACGCCTCACAGACGACGACAGACAAATCGTCAAACGATTCATAAACGGCCTGCTCCTCAGCCACGAGGCCAAACGCCTCGCCGTATAGGCCAGCCCACCACCAGGCCCCCAGCCAAGAAGACACCACCGCTCAACGCGAGCGCCGCTCCCCCCAGGCCGCGCAGCGGCCACCGCCACACAAGCAAGCCAACCAGCACCCACGACGCCCCAACACACGCACCCCCTCAGCGACGCAGTAAACGTCCCAACCCGAAGCAGCTGCACGCGAAGCGCACACCACGCCGCTCGTTGATCCCGTTCAGCAATCCCGCGGCATGCAGATCGGCAATCGCGTCTTCGACCTCACTACGCTCGCCTTTGTCGCGGATCAGCTCCCCAACCGTCCAGGGTCGATCCTCGACGACGAGAGATTGCAGGACCCCTCGTGTGATCGTCCTTACCTACCGGGCCGTCTTTCGCATACTATGAGCCGACTGTGCTGGAGCCGATTTTTGGGATACTCGAAGCAGTCGCGGTGTTTATTCAGGAACCGATCCTGAGGGCCTACCGACGCGTTCGTATCGCTCTTCACAGATGGCGCACCTCGCTGCGCTAGGCTTCCATCACACCGCCAAGCGCGTGCTATCCGCCATCGTCCGTGATGGTCGGCTGGTTGCTGTTCCCAAGCTGGTTGTTTGCCAACAGGCGCCGACGTATGCGATGCTGAGACCATGACGGTATGGTTGAGTCGCGTCCGCTGGCGCTTGGCAATCTGGGTTCCAGGGATTGGCTTGGTTTGGGTCGGACGTGCAGGACATGTGACACCGGCGCTAACGGTTGGGGCAGCCGTGCTGCTGGTTTCCGTACTCCCCTGGCCATGGACCGCGGAAAAGTACCGCAACCGAGCGTTTCGGATCGGTAATCGGTGGGCTGAGACGGTAGTCGTAGCCCACCGGCAATTCCAGCGAGCGCACGAACAACGCCGAAGCAAGTTGGCCTTATTGACAGCTCCCAACCAATTTGCTGATACCCATGATCGTCTCCTCAGTCTCGAAGTTAAACCTTTGGCTAATAAGCATCGTCCACTTGTCGAGCGCACTCAGAAATGGATCGAGCGGCAAGCTGGGTTCGAACGCGACCTCGCTGCGCTGCGAGCTAGAGCCAGCAACGGCGAGCGGAACGCTTACGTAAGTCAGATCGATATCCGTCTTTCTGATTCCAAGAACGACTACGCGAGGATGGCGGCAGAAACCGAACGGGCCTTGAGTAAGGCGATTGAGCAGATCGAGCATTTGCACATACCGTCGAAGCTGGCTACGCAACACGCAGAACTCCGCCATGCGTACTGCGATCATTTGTCGCATGGAATATCTATCACCAAGGAGTACAGGCATCCAATCTCGACGCTGCGCTCCGCGCTGTCACTGACGTTGAAGCAGCAACAGCAGCGATCCATCGTTGCAACGCCGCTATCGATCATGCGACACGCGGCTGGCCCAAAGCTACACGGTCGACGCAAGCAAAGTGCCGATGAAAAATACGGGCGTGCGGAAAGGTCGGCCCGTAGCTAACAATCCCGACCGCTGGCACCGAGGTTGCCCGCGGCCGGGACGTCTCGAACTCCATTGAGAGTCATTTTGCGGCTAATTATTTGTGCTGCTGTGGCTACGTACGTGCTGTTGTGGCGGTTGCCTGAGCGGCTGCAGGTCTAGACGATGGCGTCTTGCCCCCGACCTCAGACCCCGAACTCGCTGAGCCCTTAGCCCGCTTCGCCACGAACCTGCGGCGTGCCCGACTGAGCGCTGCCCTCAGCCAAGAAGAACTCGCTGCCGAGGCAAATATGCACCGCACCGCCCTGTCTCGCCTCGAGACGTGCGAGCGCGCCCCCGAGTTCCGAACCCTCATCCGGTTGGCCCGCGCCCTGAACATGACGCCGGCAAGCCTGCTGCGAGGCGTGCGCTAAACGCCCGCCATCGCCGGCGATCAACAGAGATACGCAGCCACGGCACCGATACGGCTCGCCAAGGCCCCTCCCGGCGCGATCGTCGTGCCCTCGGTGGGGCCGACGTCCGTGCGGCCAAGCCGAGCCCAAACACGACGCCCGAGCCCTGCACGACGGCCAGGCGGCCGCACGGATGTCGGCCCCACCGAGGGCCTGCCACCCAACGCCAAGGGCCCCACGCCCGGGCTCGTCCAGCCAGTCAAGTGACCGGCGACACCGACCGTCATCCGGCGGGAACGAAGCGTAATTGTCTCCCAGATATGGCTCTGTGACGCCGTTTCCGACATGACCCAACAACTACTTGCGTCCGCAACCATCGCGAGCTATACTAACTAAACTTTCGTAAGCTCATATGGAGCCGATACTTATGCCTTCCTCTTCAGAGTCCCGCCCCACGCCCCCCTCTCAGCCCAAGCAGATCCTGCGGCTGATCCCGCTCGACGACACCGTCGTGTTCCCCTCGATGGGAATCACGCTGACGATCGACGTCGGCGACGACGAGCGTGTAGTGCTCGTTCCACGCCACGAGAACGAGTTCCTCGAGGTCGGCACGATCGCCGAGGTCTCAGAGCAGATCCGCTTGCCCGGCGGTGGCCGCGCCGTGGCGATTTCCGGCGAGCACCGCGCGCTGATCGGCGCCGCCCAGACCGGCCCCGAAGGTGAGCTGCGCGTCGAGGTCGACGAGCGTCCCGACGACACCCCCGTGGACGGGCGCACGCGCGAGCTCGAGCGCGAGTACCGCGCGATCGTCGAGGAGATCCTCGAGCTACGCGGCGACGACGGGCGGATCGCGGCGTTCCTGCGCGCGATCGTCGAGCCCGGTGCGCTCGCTGACTCGGCCGGCTACTCCCCCCAGCTGAGCTACGAGCAGAAGGTCGAGCTGCTGCGCACGCTCGACGTCACCGCGCGCCTCGAGCTGGCCGTCAAGCTGCAGCGCGAGTCCCTCGCCGAGCTGCAGGTGCGCAAGCGCATCCGCGAGGACGTCCAGGAGGGCGCCGAGAAGCAGCAGCGCGAGTACTTCTTGCGCAAGCAGATGGAGTCGATCCGCAAGGAGCTCGACGAGGATGACGCCTCGGTCGCCGAGGAGTACCGCACGAAGATCGAGGCCGCCGGCATGCCACAGGAGGTGCAAGAGCAAGCGCTAAAGGAGCTCGCGCGCCTCGAGCGCATGGGCGAGCAGACGGGCGAGTCGTCGATGATCCGTACCTACCTCGACTGGCTGATCGCTGTCCCGTGGTCCAAGCGCTCCGAGGAGCACCTCGACCCGGTCGCGGCGCGCGGCGTGCTCGACTCAGACCACGCCGGCCTCGAAGACGTCAAGGACCGCGTCACCGAGTACCTCGCCGTGCGCAAGCTGCGCTCCGACCGCGGCATCGAGGCCGACCCCAAGTCGGGCGCGATCCTCACGCTGATCGGGCCCCCCGGCACCGGCAAGACCTCGATCGGCGAGTCGATCGCGCGCGCGACCGGGCGCGAGTTCGTGCGCATGTCGCTCGGCGGCGTGCGCGACGAGGCGGAGATCCGCGGACACCGGCGCACCTACATAGGCGCGCTCCCCGGCCGGCTGGTCCGGGCGCTCAGAGACGCCGGCACGATGAACCCCGTGATCCTGCTCGACGAGGTCGACAAGGTCGGCGCGGACTGGCGCGGAGACCCCTCCGCGGCACTGCTCAAGGTGCTCGACCCCGCGCAGAACCACTCCTTCCGCGACCACTACCTCGACGTCGAGCTCGACCTCTCCCAAGTGATGTTCATCGCAACCGCCAACGTCGCCGACACGATCCCCGGGCCGCTGCTCGACCGCATGGAGGTGATCTCCTTCGACGGCTATACCTCCGAGGAGAAGCTCGCGATCGCCAAGGGCTATCTCTGGCCGCGCCAGCGCGACCGCAACGGCCTGCGCGAGGACGAGGTCGCAATCTCAGATGAGATCCTGCGCACGATCATCTCCGAGTACACGCGCGAGGCCGGCGTGCGCAACCTCGAGCGCAACCTCGGCACGGTGCTGCGCAAGACCGCCACCAAGATCGCCTCGGCACAGACACAAGCCGAGCCGGATGAGCAGCCGAAGGTCGACGCCCAGGCCAAGGTCGATGTCGACGCCCAGGCCAAGGTCGATGTCGACGCCCAGCGCAACGAGGACGCGCCGGACGCCGCCACCAAGTCCTCCCCCGAGAGCAACGGCAAGGTTCCCGGCATCGACAAGAAGAAGCCCGCGAAGAAGCCCAAGGCGGCCAAGGCAAAGCCGGTGAAGATCGACCTGGAGGTCGTACGCGACGCGCTCGGGCGCCAGAAGTTCTTCCAGGAGTCCGCCGCACGGACCGCAACACCCGGCGTCGCCACCGGCCTCGCCGTGACCGGCGCGGGCGGCGACGTGCTGTTCGTCGAGGCCACCGCGATGAAGAGCGGCTCCAAGGGCGGCGGCGGCCTGGTGCTCACCGGACAGCTCGGCGACGTGATGAAGGAGTCGGCGCAGATCGCCCTCTCCTACGTGCGCGGCCACGCCGAGGAGCTGGGCATCGAGCAGAGCGTGTTCGAGAACAGCGAGTTCCACGTGCACGTTCCCGCCGGGGCGATCCCCAAGGACGGGCCGAGCGCGGGCGTGACGATGGTCACGGCGCTCGCCTCGCTGCTGTCCGGCCGCCCGGTCAAGCACACCGTGGGCATGACCGGCGAGGTCACGCTGCAGGGCCGCGTGCTGCCGATCGGCGGGTTCAAGCAGAAGGCGCTCGCCGCCAACGCGGCCGGGCTGACCGACGTGATCTTGCCCGAGCGCAACCGTGGCGACCTGGACGAGATCCCCGAGGAGGTCCGCGCGCAGATGGCCTTCCACCCGGTGATGACCGTCCAGGAGGTGCTCGACCGCGCACTGGAGCCGGCACGCGATGTCGTCGCGCACGCAGCCTCCTAGATGTCAGCCCGTTCCAGCGGAGGTCCGCCAGACGGCGGACCTCCTGGAGCGGCGCTGGCAGCTGTCGATCATCTACGCCGCCCTCACCGGCGCGCTGCGCTTCAGCGAGTTCGCCGAGGCCGTCGCCGGGATCTCCCCGCGGATGCTCTCAGAGCGCCTGCGCGACCTCGAGGCGGCCGGCCTCGTCGAGCGCACGGTGATCCCGTCGAGCCCGCCGACCGTCGAGTACCGCCTGACCGAGCGCGGGCGGCGGCTCGGCCCGATCATCGAGGCGATGCGCGCGTATGCGGGAGAACCTGCCTGAGATGGTCCTGAACGCCGGGGTCACTCACACCGCTGAGCCACTCGGCTCGGAGGAGTGAGCGGGGATCTCGGAGCTGGCTCCGACCAGTTGGCCGCCGGAGCAGCTTTCGGCGTGGATCGTCTCGGGGCGCGGCGGATTGCGAATGCCAAGCCAACCGGCGATGCCCCCCACAGCCACGAGCGCAGCCGCGACCGCAAGGCCGAGGTGGAAGCTGTGCAGCGACGCTTGTTCGGCCGCTTGCGTCAACGCGCGCGCCTGCGCGGTCGGCAATCCGTGCACATCCGGGCGCCCCAACGGCAGCTTCTTGGCCGCCGTTACAGCCGTCCGCGCCGCTTCGCCGAGCGTCGTCGTGCCGGCCAGCCGCCGGTCGAGCGCCGAGCCGAACGACGTCGCCACGGCCGCGCCCACGGCGGCTGTGCCGAGTAGACCGGCGACGCGCGCGATCGCATTGTTGACGCCCGAGGCGATGCCCGCCTCATCCTCGGATCCGGCAAGCACGGCCGCGGTCAGCGGCGCCACGGTCATCGACAATCCGAGCGAGAACACGAGCAGCGCCGGCAGCACTTCGCCCACGTAGCCGGCCTTCAAGCCAACGCGCTGGAACAGCAGCAGCCCGACCGCCGCCACGAGCGGCCCCACGCCCATGAAGAAACGCGGCCCGAACCGGTCGGCAAGCGCCCCAAACCGGCGCGAGAGCAGGAACATGAGCACGGTCACCGGCAGCACCGTCAGGCCGCTCTTCAGCGGCGAGTAGCCGCCGATCTGCTGCAGGAACAGGATCAAAAAGAAGAACAGGATCGCAAGCCCCGCGTACATCGCGAACGTCTCCACGTTCCCAGCCGAGAAGTTCCGGCGGCGAAACAGCTTCAGCGGGAGCATCGGCGCGCGCGCGTGTGCCTCGTACGAAGTGAACGCGCCCAGCAGGATCGCGCCCGCCAGCAGCGGGCCGAACACGGCCGGGCTCGACCACCCGAGCCGCGGCTGCTCGATCAGCGCGAACACCGGACCGCCGAGACCTGCGGCGCACAGCACCGCGCCGGGATAGTCGACCCTGCGCGCGCCGTCCTCGCGCGCGGCCGAGCGCGGGATCGCGAACAGGATCAGCGATACGCAGCCGATCACGAGCGGGATGTTGATCAGGAAGATCCACCGCCACGAGGCGACCGCAAGCAGCTCGCCGCCCGCGAGCGGGCCGAGCACGCCGAAGATCGCGCCCCACGCCGTCCAGCTCCCGATCGCACCGCCTCGCTCAGAGGCGGGAAACGTGTTGACGATCACCGCGAGCGAGCTGGGCACGAGCAGCGCGCCGAACACGCCCTGCACCGCCCGCGCCGCCACCAGCGCGCCGATGCTCGGCGCGAGCGCCGCCCCGAGCGAAGCCACGCCAAAGCCCGACACACCGAGCGCGAACACCCGCCGCTCGCCGTACAGGTCTCCGAGCGAGCCGCCGATCAGGATCAGCGACCCGAGCGTCAGCAAATATCCGTTCACCACCCACTGCTGCGCGGCCAGCCCGCCGCCGAGCGCGCGCTGGATGCTCGGCAGCGCGACGTTCACCACCGTCCCGTCGAGCAGCGCGATCCCCGAGCCGAGGATGCACGCGATCAGGGTGAGGCGCTTGATGGATAATTCAGTGCGTGCGGGCATGGGCACACCGTACCCGTGCCAGGTGGCGACGCTCAGCGCGCTGAAGACACAAATCGAGGAGGAACCTGCGATGGATACGACACAGGCGGATACGGCGACGGCGCAGAGCAGCGACAAGCGCCCCTGGACGGCCGGCCCCACGGAGAAGGTGTTCGAGATCTAGCGAGCTGTACGGCGGCTGGCCGATGATCCTCTCCGGGCTGAAGACGCTGCTCGAGACCGGCGAGCTGCTGACCACGCCCGGCTCGCTGCGCTACGCCCGGGCGCAGGCACTCGGCGACGCCTAGCGTCCATGGACCTCCATATCGAGTCTGCCATCGTGAGGGACGATGCCCGAGGGCGACACAATCCATCACGCCGCGAGTCGCATCCGGGCGGCGCTCGAGGGGCGAGTGCCCGAGGAGATACTCACGCCGCAGCCACGCCATCGCGCCAACCGGTGGCCACAGCAGCTGCAGGGACGTTCGCTGCGCTCGGTCGACGCCCACGGCAAGCATCTGTTCCTGCGGTTCGACGGCGATCTGACGCTGCACTCCCATCTGCGCATGACAGGTCTCTGGGGCGTCTACCGCCGGGGCGCGCGGTGGCGGCGCGCGCCCCGGCGAGCGTGGCTCGTGCTGCGCAGCGGCGACTGGGAGGCGGTTGAGTTCGACGGGCCCGTGCTCGAGCTGCAACGCGACTCTCACCTCCGCCGCGACCCGCGCCTCGCCGCCTTGGGGCAGGATGTGCTGGGCGAGAGCTTCGACATGGAGCGCTTTCTTGCCCGCCTGCGCTCGAGCGATCCCGCGCGTCCGATCGGAGACGCGCTGCTCGATCAGCACGTCGCGGCCGGGATCGGGAACGTGTGGAAGGCGGAGCTGTGCTTCGCCGCCGGGCTCGACCCGTGGCGAGCGCTTGCAACCGTCGAGGACGAGGAGGCGATCGGATTGATGAACCTGGCGCGCGAGCTCATGCGCCGATCCGCCCGCGACGGCTTCCAAGCACGCCCTCGCGCCGTCTACAAGCGCGCCGGGTTGCCGTGCTTGCGCTGCGGGACGATCATCCGTCAAGGAGGCCAAGGAGATGACAATCGCTCGACCTATTGGTGCCCGGAGTGCCAGCGCTGATCTCTCTACAGCAAACCAAGAACTTCTTCCATAGATTTCTTGGGGAGATCAGAGGACGCCTCGCCACTGGGCCGGATCACCGTCTCCGCGAAACCCAGGGCGGCTCACGTTGGCGTCGCAGGATAAGATCCTACGCACGCTTTGGACGTTGACTTGCCTTCTCGACAGCTCGCGTTGTAGACGAGACGATCCAGTTCAACGATGCCACTCGATCAGCAGGCGACGTGCTTGGATTGCCCGCTGACTGGCCGGGGCCTCTCTTCCCACGCCGCACAAGCGCCTCGATCAGCCGTTGGACGCGGCCCTTCCGCCCCAAAGGCGCCGAAGGCCCAGCCCCCGAAGGGACTGGGCCGGTTCGACTTTCATCAAGATGGTCGGGGCGGCCGGATTCGAACCGGCGCTCTCTCGGCCCCAAACCGAGCGCGATACCAGGCTTCGCCACGCCCCGAAGTCCCGATCTGAGTCTACTGCCACTCTGCACGTAGGCGATCCATCCACGCCTGGAGACGTGCCCTAAGCTGGGTATCGCAGATTCGGACAGCCGCTCCGCCAGCTCATCGATCGTGAGCTGGCGCTCGACGCGCATCGAACGCGCCTTCTCCCGCAGGTATACAGCATGGGCCATGACGAACGTATGTTCCCATAGACTTAGGACACAAGTCTCGTCTGGGCGCGCGCGGAATCTCGAAAGAACGCATGCCTGCGCCCGCAGCCAAGCCGCTCCCGCTGCTAGCCTCAGCCCCGCCCCATGGCCGAGATCAAGCCACTGCGCGCGTTGCATTACGACCCCGCCGTCGTGGGCTCGCTCGCGAACGTAGTGGCGCCCCCGTACGACGTGATCGACCCCACCCAGCGCGCCGCGCTGCTCGAGCGCTCCCCGTTCAACGTCGTGGCGATCGACCTGCCTCGCGACGGCGGCGACCAGGACCCAGACGGCCAGGACCCGTATAGAGCGGCGGGCGAGCTGTTCGAGACCTGGCAGCTGCAGGGCGCCCTGACGCGCGACCCAGAGCCGGCGATCTGGGCGCATACGCAGGACTACACCGGCCCCGACGGGCAGGCGCGCACGCGACGCGGCTTCTTCTGCCGCGTGCGGATCGAGGATTACGGACCGGGCCAGGTGCGCCCGCACGAGCGCACCCACCCGGGCCCGAAGGAGGACCGGCTGCGCTTGACGCGCGCCACGCGCGCGAACATCTCCCCGATCTTCTCGCTCTACTCGGACCCCACCCACGCCGCCTGGAGCGCGCTCGCGCCCACGACCGAGCAGACGGGACCGTGGGCGGAGATCACGGACTCCGACAGAACCGTTCACCGCCTATGGCGCGCGGCCGGCCCCGAGACGATCGCGGCGGTGCAGGCAGCCACGAGCGAAGCGGAGCTGCTGATCGCCGACGGCCACCATCGGTACGAGACGATGCAGGCATACGCGCGCGAGGTCGACGCCGAGACCGGGCCGGCGGGAGCGGGCGAGCACAACTACATCCTCATGTGCCTGGTCGCGCTCGAGGATCCGGGCCTGACCGTGTTCCCTACGCATCGCCTCGTGCGCGGGCTGGACGAAGCGCGGCGCTCGGCGCTGGAGGAGGCGCTGCGCCGGGACTTCGAGATCTCCGAGACGCCGCTCGAGCAGATCGCGCCCGCGGCGGGTGGCGGCCCGCTCGAGCTCGGCTACATCGACTCGCGCAAACAGCGCCCGCTGCGCCTGAGGTTGAAGGATCAGGCGATCGCCGACGCGGCGCTCGCCGACCATTCGCAGGCGTACCGCCATCTAGACACAGGGGTGCTTGAGACGCTGCTGCTGAAGGGCGCGCTGGGGATGAGCGGCGATGACATCTCGCATTTCAACGGCCTGTTCTACGCGCGCGACACCGCCGAGGCGCTCGCGATGGTCTCAAGCGGCGAGTACGACGCGGCGTTCCTGATGCGCCCCACGGGGATCGGCCAAGTCCGCGACGTTGCCGCGGCGGGCGAGAACATGCCGCCGAAGTCGACCTACTTCTTTCCCAAGCTGCTCACCGGGCTGCTGTTCAACCCGCTTTCCTAACGCTGCCCGCGGCGCTTCGTGACGCCGTCCGCGGAGTACCATATGAGCTGAGGGGTCGATCGGAGGCGGAGGGATGAAGTGACCCATGAATCGGAAAGGCTGGCGAGGATGAGAGCCACCGTGCGACGTGACGACGGAGCGTTCAAGCACACCGTGCAGGTAAGAGAACATCAGCTGACGGTCGATGAGCCGCCAGAGTTGGGGGGGCATGACGCGGGCCCGGACCCGCAGGAGCTGCTCGCCGTGAGCCTCGCTTCGTGCACCGCGATCACGATGGAGATGTATGCGGCGCGCAAGGGCTGGGACATCGGCCGGGTGGAGGTCGAGGTGCAGTACAGCCCGGCCGAGCGTGGCTGTCCGACCAGGTTCGAGCTGGTGATGCGCCTGCCCGAGGACCTTCCGGAAGACCAGGCCGAGCGGTTGCGGGTGATCGCCGCGAAGTGCCCGGTGCACCGCGTGCTCGACGGCGAGGTCATGTTTCAGGAGCGTCTCGAGCGTGTGCACATGGCGGCTTAGTGCGATGAGTCAGGGCGCTTAGGAGCCATCTCGCCGGCGGACAGAGCCGACCCGGTCCACGCGGCGGTGCTCGTGCCGCTGTTCCTGGCAGGCGAGGAGGAGCAGCCGCATGTCGTCTTCACCAGACGCAGCACCGGCCTGCGCCGCCACGCCGGTGAGATCTCCTTCCCGGGCGGGCGGCGAGATCCTGCGGATGCTCAGCTGGAGGACACCGCCCGGCGCGAGGCCGAGGAGGAGATCGGGCTGGCGCGCGAGCGCGTGAGCCTGCTCGGCGAGCTCGCGCCCGTGTCGACGTTCGTGACCAACTATCTGATCCACCCGTTCGTCGGCCTGGTGCCGGCGGGGCTTGCGTGGCGCGTCTCGGTCGAAGAGGTCGACGCGGTACTGGAGCTGAGCGTGCGGGAGCTGCAAGCGGGCAGGACGCGCACGCGGATGGAGCGCCGCGGGATCTCTTTCGAGACGGACGCCTACGTCGTCGCCGAGCACCTCATCTGGGGCGCAACGGCGCGCATCCTGGACGAGCTGCTGGAGCGACTCGATGCGCTGCTCGACGGCCGCCCCGGCCCGTGAGGCAGCCGCCGGCTCGGCGGGTCCTGAGCGGTAGGACCCACAGCGTCGCGTCAAGCCTTGTACGAAATTCTAGAAGCTTGTTTCGGCTCAGCCGGGACGACGAGCCATGGCGCGAAGAACCCTCAGTTCGGCTGGGGCACAAGCCTGATGTAGGGGCGCGGCTCCTCCCACCCGTCCGGGTACTTCTCCTTGGCCTCGTCGTTTGAGACCGAGCCGGCGATGATCACCTTCTCGCCCTCTTTCCAGTTGACCGGTGTGGCGACCTTGTGCTTGGCGGTCAGCTGCAGCGAGTCGATCACGCGCAGCACCTCGTCGAAGTTGCGCCCCGTCGTCATCGGGTAGACGAGGATCAGCTTGACCTTCTTGTCGGGCCCGATCACGAACACGTTGCGGACCGTCTGGTTGTCGGCCGGCGTGCGCGCGAGCGGGTCGCCGGAGGTGCTCGCGGGGAGCATGCCGTAGAGCTTTGAGACGTTGAAGTCGTCGTCTGAGATGATCGGGTAGTTGGGGGCGGTGCCCTGCGTCTCCTCGATGTCCTTCGCCCAGGCCTCGTGGTCGTCGAGCGCGTCGACCGAGAGGCCGATGATCTTCACGTTGCGCTTGTCGAAGTCGGGCTTGGCGTTGGCCATGTAGCCGAGCTCGGTCGTGCAGACCGGGGTGAAATCCTTCGGGTGGGAGAACAGCACCGCCCAGGAGTCGCCGATCCAGTCGTGGAATTTGATGCGGCCCTCGGTGGTGTCGGCCTCGAAGTCGGGGGCTGTGTCGCCTAGTTGCAGCGTCATTTGGTGTTGCTCCTTTTCGACAGATACCCGTCGTGAGAATCGGACAGAGAAAAGCTGTGCTTCTATAAATCCCGATCGACTTTCGGGAGATTAGTTTTGAGGATAGCGGGTCTCGGAAGCTGTCCCGGCTAGCCTCGGAGCAGTCCTTCCACCGCGGCGCGTGCGTCCCTTTGCCAGGCGTCGGGCTCCTCGATATCGGCCCGCACGAACGCCAAAGGGATCGAGTTACGCTGCCCGGCCCTCCGCACGATCTGCTCGCCCGCAGCGAGGATCTCCGGCGCAACCTTGACGCCTGTCCCCTCGTAGACGAAGCCGCGCACGGTCGTGTCGATCGCCTGGGAGAGGAAGAACTCCAGACGGGTGGAGTACAGCGCGCGCAGCTCCTCGGAGGATCCCTTGGCCGTGCCCAGCAGCCAGCAGACGACCGCGACGCTGTCGAGCGCGCCGCGCAGCGTCGCCAGGCGCGCGGGCGTGCCGACCCAGCCCTCCGCTCCCGCCTGCTCGATCGCGGCTCGGCCGCTCTCGGCGCGAGTGGTGATACGCACCGCGTGGGCGCCATGCTCCTCCCCCACCAGGGCCGACGCCAGTCGCCTGCCTCTGCAACCACCGCCGACGATCAGGATGCGCGCCACCGCGGCGATGTTAGAGATCAGGCAGCAGCAGCCCAGGCGGCGTCGGGCAGGAGCTCGGATTCGACCGGCGCCGTGGCCGACCTTGGCCACGGCGCCCGGATGAGACGACCGCCACGAAGAGGAGCCGTGCCGAGACCTGCTCGAGCGCCACCGGAGAGGTATGGGTAGCGGCGCTCGAGCAGGTACCGGCGAGCGTCTTTGGCGCGATCCGTCGCACCTGTCGCGATCCGTCGCCTCGTGGGTTGTGTGCCGTCCATTGCCATGAAGAAAAACATAGTTTTTAGCATCTGTCAAGCGCTTGCGACAAATTTTTGTCAACCCCAGGATCCAGGCCCGTTTCGGGAGCGGGGTCCCAAGCCTCCAATACCATCAGCGAACGATGAGCGAGAACCCTCAGACGCAGGACGCCCCAGCCACCGCCGCAGATGTGGTCACGATGGAGAAGATCGTCGCGCTGTGCAAGCGGCGCGGCTTCATCTTCCCCTCCTCGGAGATCTACGGCGGGGTCGGCTCGACCTACGACTACGGCCACTACGGCGTGCTGCTGAAGACGAACGTGAAGGGCGAGTGGTGGCGAGCGATGCTGCGGGAGCGCGACGACATCGTCGCGCTCGATTCGGCGATCCTGCAGCACCCGCGCGTGTGGGAGGCCTCCGGTCACCTCGCGGGGTTCACAGATCCGCTCGTCGACTGCAAGGCCTGCGGCCAGCGTTTCCGCGCCGACCATCTCTCAGAGCTCCCTTGCGGGCGCAAACCGTCGAAGCACCCGGGCGAGACCGACGAGTGCGAGCTGACCGAGGCGCGCGACTTCAACCTGATGTTCGAGACGACGATCGGCCCCGTCAAGGAGTCCGGCTCGGCGGCGTACCTGAGACCAGAGACGGCGCAGGGGATCTTCGTCAACTTCAAGAACGTCCTGCAGTTCTCGCGCAAGAAGCCCCCGTTCGGGATCGCCCAGGTGGGCAAGTCCTTCCGCAACGAGATCACGCCGGGCAACTTCATCTTCCGCACGCGCGAGTTCGAGCAGATGGAGATGGAGTTCTTCGTCCCGCCTGGCGAGGCACAGGTGTGGTTCGACCATTGGCTCACCGAGCGCATGCGCTGGTATCAAGAGCTCGGCCTACGCCCCGATCATCTGCACCTGCGCGCACATGATGCCGACGAGCTCTCCCACTACTCCTCGGGCACGAGCGACGTCGAATACCTCTTCCCCATCGGCTGGTCGGAGCTCGAGGGAATCGCCAACCGCGGCGACTTCGACCTCACCCAGCACGCGAAGTTCTCCGGCGAGAAGCTCGAGTACTTCGACCAGGCCAGCGGTGAGCGCTACGTCCCCCACGTGATCGAGCCCGCCGCCGGCGCGGACCGCGCAACGCTCGCGTTCCTCGTGGACGCCTACGACGAGGAACTGGTCGAGCGCGAGGGCACGGGCGAGGGCGAGACGCGGACCGTCCTGCGCCTGCACCCGCGGTTGGCGCCGATCAAGGCGGCGATCCTGCCACTCGTGCGCAAGGACGGCCAGCCAGAGCTTGCCCGCGAGATCCACCGCAAGCTGCGCGACCGATCTGGGCTGGGCATGGTCGAGTACGACGACGGTGGCGCGATCGGGAAGCGCTACCGCCGCCAGGACGAGATCGGCACGCCGTTCTGCCTTACGATCGACCATCAGAGCAGCGAGGACGGGACGGTCACGCTGCGCGAGCGAGACTCGCTGGCGCAGGAGCGACTGCCGATCGAGGGCATCGCCGAGGAGATCGAGCGGCGCGTGAGCGCGCCGTGGAAGTCGCCGAAGCTGACCTGACGCAAACCGAGACAGCCGGCCTGATGCAAACGCAATAAGGCGCAACCTGAGGAGAGCAATGGACTTCGACCTGACCGACGAGCAGCAGCTGATCCAGCGCACCGCGCGCGAGTTCACCGACAACGAGATCGTCGAGCGCACGCGCGAAAACGCGCGCAACCACCACTTCGACTTGGAGCTGGTCGAGAAGGTCGCCGCGCAGGGCTACCTCGGCGCGATCGTCCCGCAGGAGTACGGCGGCGCCGGCCTCGACTACTTCAGCTACGGCCTCGTGGTCGAGGAGATCGGCCGCGGCGACTCAGCGATCCGCACGGTGATCTCGGTGCAGACCTCGCTCGTCTGCTCGGGGATCGTCAAGTTCGGCACAGAGGAGCAGAAGCACAAGTACCTGCCGAAGCTCTGCTCGGGCGAGTGGCTCGGCTGCTTCGGGCTGACCGAGCCGGACACGGGCTCCGACGCGGCAAACCAGAAGACGCGCGCGCGCAAGACCGACTCCGGATGGGTCATCAACGGGGCGAAGATGTGGATTTCGATGGGCAACTACGCGAAGGTCGCTATGATCTTCGCCCAGACCGACCCGGCGCTCGGACACAAGGGGATCGCGTGCTTCCTCCTCGACACCGACCAGCCCGGCTATACGGCGCAGACGATCGAGCACAAGATGGGCTTGCACGCCTCCGATACCGCGTCGATCTCGCTGGAAGACGTCGAGGTAAAAGACGAGGACATGCTCGGCGAGGTCGGCGACGGATTTAAAATCGCGATGTCGAACCTCGACTCCGGGCGCTACTCGGTCGCCGCCGGGTGCGTCGGGATCTGCAGGGGCTGCGTCGAGGAGTCGGTCTCCTACGCGAAGGAGCGCGAGCAGTTCGGCAAACCGATCGCGTCGTTTCAGCTCGTGCAGGCGATGATCGCCGAGATGGTGCTGAAGACCGACGCCTCGCGCATGCTCGTGTGGCGCGCGGGCTGGCTGAAGGACCAGGGGCGGCCGAACACGCTCGAGACCTCGATCGCAAAGCTGCACGCGACCGAGGCCTCGCTGGAGTGCGCGAACCTCGCAATCCAGGTGCACGGCGGCGCGGGCTACGTCGACGACCACCCGGTCGAGCGCTACTTCCGCGACGCGCGCGTGACGACGCTGTACGAGGGAACCTCACAGATCCAGAAGCTGATCATCGGGCGCGCGATGACGGGCATCAACGCCCTGGTCCCGTCCTAACCCCACGCGGTCGAGGAGCGGGGAATGGCAGACACAGAGCGGGTCGAGCAGGATGAGCAGGCCGGCACGGCCGGCCGGACGGGCAGCGCGGCGAGTGTCATCGGCGTGCTGGGAGCCGGCACCATGGGTGCCGGCATCGCCCAGCTGGCCGCCCGCACGGGCGCGCGAACGCTGCTGTTCGACCCGATCCCGGAGGCGCTCGAGCGCGGGATCACGCGCGCGCGAGAGGGCCTCGGAAAGGAAGCGGCAAAGGGACGGGTCGCGCCCGAGCAGGGGGACGCGGCGGCCGAGCGTCTGGAGGGGGTGGGCGAGCTCGACGCGCTCGCGCCGTGCGAGCTGGTGATCGAGGCGGTGCCGGAGCGGATCGAGCTCAAGCACGAGCTGTATGCGCGCCTGTCAAGAGAGATCGTGGCGGAGGAGTGCGTGCTCGCGAGCAACACCTCCTCTCTGCTCGTCACCGCCATTGCGGCCGCCGCCTCCCATCCCGAGCGCGTCGTTGGAATGCACTTCTTCAATCCGGCGCCGATCATGCGTCTGCTCGAGGTCGTAGCCGGCGAGCAGTCGGGGGAGCGCGCGCTCGCGCTCGCCCACGCCACGGGAGAGGCGATGGGCAAGACGGTGATCCGGGCGAAGGACGGGCCCGGCTTTCTGGTCAACCGCTGCAACCGCCCGTTCGGGCTGGAGGCGCTGCGGATCTTGCAGGAGGGAATCGCGGATATCGAGACGATCGACCGAATCGTGCGTACCGAGGGCGGCTTTCGCATGGGTCCGTTCGAGCTGATGGATCTCGTGGGGGTCGATACGGGGTTGGAGATCTCAAAGAGCTTCTACGAGCAGAGCTTCGGCGAGCCGCGCTGGCGCCCCAGCCCGATCACCACGCGCTACGTCGCGGCGGGACGCTACGGGCGCAAGAGCGGGCGCGGCTACTACGACTACTCGCGCGATCCCTACCGCTCCCCGGACCCGCATCCGCCGGCGGGCGGCGCCGAGGCCAAGGCGCGCCCCGCGGCCGGCGGCGTGCTCGAGCGCATCGTCTGCCAGGTGATCAACGAGTGTGCCTTTGCGCTCGGCGAAGGCGTGGGCAGCGCGCAGGACATCGACACCGGCATGGCGCTCGGCCTCAACTACCCGCGCGGACCGCTCGCGTGGGCCGATGAGATCGGGCTCGAGCGCGTGCTGGCCGTGCTGGATGGCCTGTGGGAGGAGTATCGCGAGGAGCGCTACCGCGCGGCGCCCGAGCTGCGACGTCGCGTGCGCGCCGGACAGCTCGGGCGCAAGGCGGGAACTGGCTTTTTCGCCCACGACGAAGCGAGCGTTTGACCCCAGATTCGCCCCTCACGCCTCTGCTGTAACCGGGGCCTCAGCGTCCCGGATCCCTCATGCCTCTCGACGGTGTGAGCTCACGCCTCGGCGGTGGTGGCGGCAGGCGCCCACTGCGCCTCGGCCAAATCACCGAGCGGCATCCCCTCCGGGGTTGGCACCTGGGGCGTGTCGCGCAGGTACCACTCCGCGTCTAGCGCCGCCTGACAGCCGGAGCCGGCGGCTGTGATCGCCTGGCGGTAGGTGTGGTCGACGAGGTCGCCCGCGGCGAATACACCCGGGTGGTTCGTCCGCGTCGAACGCTCATCGACGGCGACATAGCCGTTCTCGTCGACGTCGATCTGCCCGTCCACGAGCGAGGACTGGGGCTCGTGGCCGACCGCCACGAAGGCGCCCGCGACCTCGAGCGTGCGCTCCTCGCCGGTCTCGGTGTTGACGAGCGCCGCGTGTCCGAGCGCGCCGTTCTCGCCGGCGAGGAACTCCTTCACCGCGTAGGGCGTCAACAGCTCGATGTTCTCCTGTGTGCGCGCGCGATCGAGCATGATCTTCGAGGCGCGGAACTCGTTGCGCCGGTGCACGACCGTCACCTTGGAGGAGAACTTCGACAGGAAGATCGCCTCCTCCATCGCCGAGTCGCCGCCGCCGACGATCACCGTCGGGGTGTCGCGGAAGAAGGCCGCGTCGCAGGTTGCGCAGTAGCTGACCCCGCGCCCGCTCAGCTCGAGCTCGCCGGGGATCTCGAGCTTCTTGTGCTCGGCGCCCATCGCCAGCACGACGGTACGCGTCCGGTGCTCGGTGTCGCCGACCCACACCTTGTGAATGCCGCCGGGCTCGCTTGAGAGCTCGACGCGGTCGGCCTGCTCGGTCAAGAGGCGCGCGCCGAAGCGCTCGGCCTGGTCGCGCAGCTTCTGCATCATCTCCGGGCCCATGATCCCCTCGGGGAAGCCCGGATAGTTCTCAACGTCGGTCGTCTGCTGCAGCAGCCCGCCCCAGGCGAAGCCCTCGATCACCAGCGGGGCGAGGTTGGCGCGGGCGGTGTACAGCGCGGCGGTATATCCGGCCGGTCCGCTGCCGATCACGATCGTGTTCTCGACCTCTGCCATCTCATCTCCCGGTTCCAGTCGCTTTACTTTGTATAGTATAGCCGTTCCACGGTGGCCTGGCTAGGGTAGGGGCCTCGCCGTCGGAGCGGCCCCGCGGATCATCTTCGCGTAGCTGAAAGCGGCCCTCCGGCCCTGATCGCTCGCGCACTCGGGTCGGATCGCCTCACCTCCCCTGCAGTGCTCCCAAGGTTTCCACCGAGCCGGCCGTCGAGCCCGCCACCGGACGCCCATCCTGCTCGTCGCGCCACCGCGCCACCGTGCGGCGCAGCTGAAAGTAGGCGACGGCGCCGGGAAGCGTGGGCAGCCAGAAGGAGATGCCGCGGTAGGACAGCACCGCGAGCACCGCCAGGTTGAAGTCGACGCCGAACGCGGCAAACGCGCCGATCATGCCCCCCTCGACACCCCCCAGCCCGCCGGGCAGCGGCAGCAGGTTGCCGAGCATCCCGACGAAGTAGGCCATCAGGATCACGGTGAACGGCGGCGCGGAGCCGAACGCGTGGAACATCGCCCACAGCACGCAGATGTCAAAGCCCCACCAGGCCGCCGCGCCGAGCAGCCCCACGTCGCGCGAGCGAATCAGGTCGATGGCCGTGCGCACCCCGCTGGCCGCGAGCGCGGGCACGGTGACGGCGCGCGCCATCCAGTGCGCCAGGCGGCCCGAGCCTTCGGCCCATCGCCCCAGACGCCGCTCGACATCGCCCGGCAGCAGCGTCATCGCGCCGGCGATCGCGAACAGCACGGCCGCGGCGAGCGCGGGGACGATCGTGATCGCGAACGACCCTCCGCCGGGAAACAGGCCAATCCCCAGCCCCAGCCCGTCGATCAGCAGCGAGCCCGCGTAGATCACGTACAGCAGCACCATGAACGCGACCATCCTGCAGGCGACCAGGCGCGGCTCCATGCCCGAGCGGCGCAGCGCCCACGCGGTCAGCGCGACCCCGCCGGCGCCGGCGGCCGCGAACAGGCGCGTGGCGGCCAGACCGGCCATCGTGATCTCATAGCTCGCGCTCCAGCCGATCGGTCCCTCGCCGCGGACGAACACGGAGCGGAACAGCACGACGTAGCCCGCGAAGGAGAGCAGCTCGAGGAACACGCCGATCGCGATCCACCAGCTGTCGCCGCCCTCGATCCGGTGCACGGTGGTGCCGACCCCGGCGAGCTTGGGCAGCACGAAGTACAGGAACGCGACGCCTGAGAGGATGAACAGGCCGAAGACGATCGCCCGCCGGCGCGTGACGACCACACGCGGCATCTCCTCCTCGTGGACTCCGCCTTCCGTCCCCCCGGACCGAACGTTCCCGGGGGGAGCAACGTCCTCGGGCCGAACGTCCTCAGCGCGAGCGTTCGCGCTCAGCTCCTCCGCGGTCATCTCTCGGTGAGCTCGTCTGATCCCCCCGGCCATCGCTCGCTCAACTCGTCTCGTGGGCGATCGCCTCCAGCCCCGACACGGCGCGGCCGACCCACTCGAGCGCCGGCGCAGCACGCGGCCCGAGCCGGCGCACCGCCACGGTCAGCGCGGCCCCGGCGAGCAGGTCCACGACGTAGTGCTCGCCGAGATAGACAAGCGCGAAGCCGAGCACCGTCGCGTAGGAGGCGCCGACGGCGCCCGCAACCGGCCCCGTCTCAGCGAGCAGGAGCGCGGCCATCACGGATGTGGCGAAGTGCAATGAGGGCATCGCGGCCAGTGGGTTGCCTCCAAACACACTGTAGAGCGGGCCCCAGCCGTCTCTCCAGAACAGCTCGCCGTACTCGACCATCATGCGACGTACCGCGGGCGCGGGCCGAGCCAGGGTCTCCTGCCCCGCGGTGTCGGCGGCGTACCACGGCGGCGCGGTCGGCGCGAACCAGTAGACGCTCGCGCCGATGTCGAACACGGCGTAGGTCATCGCTGCGGCCCTGGGGAAGCGGCCGCGGTGGCGCAGCAGGATGTATGCGAGCGAGCCGTGCGGCACCATGAACCACACCCAGTGCGCCCACACGAGCACGCGATCGAGCGTCCGCCATTCGGCGCCGTCCGGCCCGTGACGGGCCAGGCCGCGCTGCAGGCGCACGGTCGGAAGCTCACCAAGGCCGAGCACGCGGTCGAGGAGGATCGGGTAGTCGACGTGCACCCGCTGCTCCTGGGCGGAGGGATCGTCGTGGGGCGACTTGTACGCCGCCAGGTAGGCCCACATCTGTAGTCCGCACGCCGCGACGTCGCGCGCGCGCGAGCGGCGCATCGCCACGCAGATGCCGAACGGCGCGGCGAACGCGACCGCCTGGGCGACGATCGGCGGAGTTTTCACCCGCTTGCGCAACAGCGGCGCGGCGACTCCCGCCGCGACCACCCCCCAAGCGGCGGCTTTCAGAGCCTGTGGCAAACCATCCGCCACCGCTGCTTTGCGACGGGCTCTAATCGCACTGGAGCGCCGCACAGGCAGCGGAGTATATGGGCGCCCGCGGCGCCTGCGAGCGCGCGTACGATGCTGCGTCTAGGAGAGCGTCACTTGGGATCGCGCGCCCGTGCGCACGCGCGCGCCGCCTCGACGAGTGCACCCACCACGGGGCTGCTCGGGTCCGCCTCGGGATGCCATTGCACGCCGAGCACGAATCGGGTGGGCGGACCTCCATCCATCAGCTCGATCGCCTCGGGCAGCTCGTCGAGCGTGGAGAGGCCGCTGACCCGCAATCCGTCACCGAGCTCGTCGACGCCTTGATGATGATGGGACTTCGTCGCGTGACTGGCCGCGCCGATCACGCGCGCCGCGAGCGTACCCTCGAGCAGCCGCACGTCGTGGTCGGCCCCGTCGAAGGAGCCGATCGCACGGCGGTGGTCGCCGTGGCCGAAGCGGTCGGGCAGATGTTGCTCGAGCGTGCCTCCCAGCGCGACGTTGATCAGCTGCATCCCGCGGCAGATGCCGAGCACCGGCAGCTCGCGCTCGATCGCGGCGCGCACGAGCGCGATCTCGAAGGCGTCGCGCTCGGGCACCGTGTCGACGGTCTCCACGTGCGCCGGCCGGCCGTAGGCGCCGGGATCGATGTCGGCACCGCCCGCGAGCATCAAGCCGTCGATCGCCTCAAGCGCCTCGGCCGGGTGCTCGATTAGATACGGATCGGGCGGGAGCAGCACCGCGAACCCCCCGGCGCGCTGCACCGCTTCGACGTAGTTGCTCGGCAGCAGCACCGCCCGCTGATCCCAAACGCTCCAGCGGGCGCGCTCGAGCGCAGTGCAGATGGCGATCGCCGGGCGTTTCATCCCGCCTAGGATAAAGCCGGCGCCGGAACGGGATCGAAGCGCTGGTCGCGGACCTGCAAAGCACAGGCTTTGCACCCCCGCGGCGCAAGTCCACCACAGCGCATAACAAGAGGAGACGCATATGAGTAAGCCGAGCACCGCGCTCGAGACCGTCAACCTGTCGCTCGCGAACGGTGTCGCCACGATCGAGTTGAACCGGCCCGAGGCGTTGAACGCGTGGAACAAGCAGCTTGGCGTCGACCTGCTGGCCGCGCTGCGCCAGGCGGCCGGGGACGACGCGGCGCGCGCGGTGCTGATCACCGGCGCCGGCCGCGCCTTCTCCTCGGGGGCGGACCTGAGGGATACGACCGACGAGCTCACGCCCGCGGGACGCCCCGACGTGCGCAAGCGCCTCGACGAGTACTACCACCCGATCATGCACGCGGTCCGCGAGCTGCCCAAGCCGGTGGTGGCGGCGGTCAATGGCGCCGCCGTCGGCATCGGCTGCTCGCTGGCGCTGTGCTGCGATCTGATCGTGGCCGCCGAGAGCGCTTATTTTCTGCTCGCGTTCGTGAACATCGGCCTCGTCCCCGACGGCGGCTCCTCGCTGTTCGTGCCCGCTCGCGTCGGGATTGCTCGCGCGAGCGAGCTGGCGATGCTTGGGGAGCGTCTGGGAGCGGCGCAGGCGCTCGACTGGGGCCTCATCAACCGCGTCGTGCCCGACGCGGAGCTCGGGCAAGAGACCACAGCGCTGGCGGCACGCCTGGCGAGCGGACCGACGCGCTCCTATGCCGGGGCAAAGCGACTGTTGAACAACTGGCTGTACTCACGCATCGACGAGCAGCTCGATCTGGAGGCCCAAATCCAGCAGGAGATGGCCGGATCTGACGATTTCGTCGAGGGAACGATGGCCTTCCTGGAAAAGCGACCAGCCGGCTTTTCAGGCCGCTGAACGCCTCCTTGGGGACCCGGGAATGACTTGTGGCAAACGTCATCAAGCGCTTCACGTCCTGGGCTGAATAGAATCCCCGCCGCCTTGGGCCACCTCTTTCATTCAACGCTCGCCTTCTTCACGCCCGAGTCGGGTGGCTCGCCGAACGCGAACCAGATCGACGGGCTGTACAAGGTCACGCTGTACGTCGCGCTCGTCATCTTCGTGCTGGTCGAGGGGGCGCTGGGCTATGCGCTGTGGAAATTCCGCGCGCGCAAGGGCGCCGTGGCCGCGCAGATCCGCGGGAACACCCGCCTGGAGGTCGGCTGGACGGTCGCCGCCGCCGTGATCCTGGTCGGACTTGCGGTGCTCACGTTCGCGAAGCTCGGCTCGATCCAGGACCCGTCGAACTCCGGCCCGAACGGCGAGCAGCTGACCGGCGACAGCGGCCTGCTGTATGCGAGCGCCGATCGTAAGCTGCCGCCGAACGGAAAATCGCTGAACATCCAGGTCATCGGCCGCCAGTACATCTGGCAGTACGTCTACCCGGGCGCGAACGAACCGGACGGTCTCGGCGCGCCCTACTCCTACGAGGAGATGGTCGTGCCGACGAACACAACGGTCACGCTCGACATCACCTCCGAGGACGTCGTGCACTCGTGGTGGATCCCGGAGCTGGGCGGCAAGTTCCAGGCGGTGCCGGGCTATCACAACTACGCCTGGTTCAAGGTCTCCAAGCCCGGCATCTACCGCGGGCAGTGCGCGGCGCTGTGCGGCCGCGGGCACGCGCGCATGATCGCGACCGTCAAGGCGGTCCCGCCGGCGCAGTTCGACGCGTGGTTGACCTACCAGAAGGCGCTGATCGCCGAAGCGAACGCGGACGCGAAGCTGGCGCGCGCGAAACTGAACTCGCAAACCGGCGCCGGACAGGTCGAAAACCCCTAAAAGGACACCCGAGGAGACCAGCGCACGAACATGGCCACCTACGTCGCCCCAGTCCCCCAGCTGAGCACCCACCGCGTCGAGCGCGAGGAGCAGGGCTGGACGAGCTGGTTCACAACCACCGATCACAAGCGGATCGGGATCATGTACATGGTTCTGACGTTCGTCTTCTTCTGTCTCGGCGGCGTCGAGGCGCTGATGATCCGCCTGCAGCTCGGCGCGCCGAACAACACGCTGGTCACCCCCCAGACCTACAACCAGCTGTTCACGATGCACGGCACGACGATGATCTTCCTGTTCGTCGTGCCGATGATGGCCGGGCTTGCGAACTACTTCATCCCGCTGATGGTGGGTGCGCGCGACATGGCCTACCCGCGGCTGAACGCGCTGTCGTTCTGGCTGCTGCTCGCGGGCGGGCTCGTATTCTACGCCTCGATCTTCTGGAACCCCCCGGAAGCCGGCTGGACGAGCTACGCACCGCTGTCGAACGCGCTGTACTCGCCGAGCGGGGGACAGGACGCGTGGATCTATTTGATCCATCTCACCGGCCTGTCCTCGATTCTGGGGGCGGTCAACTTCTACGCGACGATCGCGAACATGCGCGCGCGCGGCATGAGCTGGGGCCGGCTGCCGCTGTTCGTGTGGGCGATCCTGACCTACTCGGTGCTGATCATCTTCGCGATGCCGGTGATCGCCGCGGCGGTGACGATGCTGCTCACCGACCGGCACTTCGGCACGCACTTCTTCGACCCGGCCGACGGCGGCTCGCCGCTGCTGTGGCAGAACCTGTTCTGGTTCTTCGGCCATCCCGAGGTCTACATCATGGTGCTGCCGGGCTTCGGCCTGGTGTCGGAGATTTTGCCGGTGTTCGCGCGCAAGCCGATCTTCGGCTACAAGGCAATCGCCGCCTCGACCGTCGCGATCGCTTTCCTCGGCTTCCTCACGTGGGCCCACCACATGTTCACGACCCCCCTGCCCGAGGCGATCCTCGTGTTCGTAATGCTCAGCTCCTTCTTGATCGCGATCCCGACGGGCGTGAAGATGCTCAACTGGATCGGGACCCTGTGGCACGGCACGATCGAGTTCAAGACGCCACTGCTGTTCTGCGCCGGCTTTCTCGCGCTGTTCTTGATCGGCGGCATCTCCGGCGTGTTCCTCGCCGTCTTTCCCGTCGACTGGCAGCTGAACGAAACCTACTTCGTGGTGGCGCACATCCACTTCGTGCTCGTGGGCGGCTCGGTGTTCACGATCTTCGCCGCGATCTACTACTGGTTTCCCAAGATCACCGGGCGGATGATGAGCGAGGGACTCGGCAAGCTGAGCTTCTACCTGATGTTCTTCGGTTTTCTGATGACGTTCTTGATCCAGCACGTGATGGGCCTTGACGGGATGCCCAGGCGGGTGTACGAGTACGACAACGTCGGCCATCTGGCGCTGTACAACCTGATCTCGACGATCGGCTCGTTCATCCTCGCCGCGGGCGTGCTCGTGACGATCGTCAACGCCGTGCGCAGTCTCAAGGTCGGGGTGATCGCGGGCCCGGATCCGTGGAAAGCCAACACACTCGAGTGGTTCACCTCCTCCCCCCCGCCGGTCAACAACTTCGACGTCGTCCCGCTCGTGCGCTCGGCGGAGCCGATGAAGGACATCCGCCGCGAGGTCCAGCGGCGCAGCAGCGGAGCGCCGGTAGCGGGCGGCGCCACGATCCCCAGCGGAGCGACACAGGTCGGGGTGTAGGGTGCCGCGACACAGGTCGAAGTCGCGTGCGCTCGCAGGCGTGCCGGCCGTCTTCGCGGAGGACCGGCCGCGATGAACGTGCGCGGAGCCTCGGGCGCGGCTCCGGCGATCGAGGCTCCCGGCCTCGGCCTGGCCCCGCGCACGCGCCTGCTGGTCGCCGACTACGTCGAGCTGACCAAGCCGAAGGTCCAGTCGCTGCTGCTGCTGAGCACGATCACGACGATGTACGTCGCCGGCGATCCTTCGCCGCTGCTGGTCGCGCTGACGTGCCTGGGGGGCTATCTGTCCGCCGGCGGCGCGGGCGCGGTCAACCATTGGTTCGACCGCGACATCGACGTGCGCATGGCGCGCACCGCCAACCGCCCCATCCCATCCGGGCGCGTGGCGCCGGGCGCGGCGCTGGCCTTCGGCTGCACGCTCGCCGCGCTCTCGCTGCTCGAGCTCTCGCTGACCGTCAACCCGCTGGCCGCCGCGCTCTCGTTCGGGGGCTTCCTCGGCTACGTGCTCGTCTACACCATGTGGCTGAAGCGGCGCACGCCGCAGAACATCGTGATCGGTGGAGCCGCCGGGGCGGTGCCGCCACTCGTCGGCTGGGCCGCCGTCACCGGCTCGCTCAGCGGCACGGCGCTGATCCTGTTCTTCATCGTCTTCTTCTGGACGCCCCCCCACTTCTGGGCGCTCAGCCTGCTGATGAAGGACGAGTACGCGAAGGTCGACGTGCCGATGCTGCCGGTCGTGCGCGGCGAGGCAGAGACCCGGCGGCAGATCCTGCTCTACACGGTGCTCCTCTACGCGGTCACCCAGCTGCCGTTCTGCGCCGGCGGGTTCGGCACGATCTACCTCCTCGCCTCGATGGCGCTGGGCTTCGGCTTCATCGCCGGCGCGATCCGCCTGTACCGCCGGGCCGACCGCCGCAGCGCGCTGCGACTGTACCTGTTCTCACTCGCCTATCTCGCGCTGCTGTTCTGCGCGATGGTCGCCGACAAGCATCTATAGAATGAGAGCCCGCCGATGATGACCAGACGACTCGCACGCAAGAACATCACGACCGGGCTGATCGTGTGCGCGATCTGCATGTTCATGTTCGCCATCACGTTCGTCGTTGCTGCTGTATACGTCTCGTGAGCCCGCTCGATCCTGAGCTTCCGCCCGTCGGCGAGGAGATCCACCTTCCCAGCCCGACGATCCTGCCGCTGCTCACCGCGGTGGGGATCACGCTGGCGCTCGTCGGCGTCACGACGTTCATCGAGCTGACCGTCATCGGCGTGCTGCTGACGCTCGGCTGTGTCGTGCGCTGGATCAAAGACACGCGCCACGAAATCGACGAGCTTCCAGCAGACTGAGCCCTACCCGGGCGCGGCGCTCGCCGGCACCGGGCAGATCGCCCCGTCTCCTGTCCAGCAGCGCACGATGTCGCGCACGGAGAGAATCCCTGCGATCTCGCCGCGGTCGAGGACGATTAGATGGCGAAAACCGCCGGTCACCATCGCCGCGGCGGCCTCCTCGAGCGACCAGTCGGGCGCGGCGAACACGACATCGCGCGTGAGATGCTCGGCGACGAGCTCCGCGTCGGGGTCCTCGCCGGCGGCGATCGACAGCAGGATGTCCCGCTCGGTGACGATCCCGGGACCGGGATCGCCGGGGTCGATCACCACCGTCGCGCCGACCTTGCGCTCGGCCATCAGCCGAGCGACCTCACGCAGGGTATGACCGGGACCGGCGGTGAGAACCATCGGGCTCATGCCTTCGCGAACGTCCATCGCCGCTCCTTTCCCAGCCGATCATAGGACGAACAGCCGCCAAAAAGCTTGCAACTATTGCCTCAATCTAGCGTGGGGTGCGCTTGCCGTCAAGGCCTCGAGCGAGCTTGGCCAACGCCCTCGAGGAAGCTCCCGCCATGCCCGTCAAGAAGCGCCCGCCCCGCCTGTAGAGAAGCGCCCGGCCCGCCTGTAGAGAAGCGCCCGGCCCGCCTGTAGAGAAGCGCCAGGCCCGCCCGTAGAGAAGCGCCCGCAACTGCCATAGAGAAGCGCCCGCCACGCCCGGAGAGAAGCGCCCGCCACACATCTGACGAAGGCATTAGGATCACGCCCCGGATGGAGAGGATCGTTGCAAACTTCCGAGTCGCCCTCGATGCCTAGACAGCGCTCGCTGCTCGTCGCCGGCGTCTGCGCCATGATCGCGATCGCGGTCGGGATCGCGCTCAGCTACGCGATCCACTGGTTCCCGGTACAGGCCTCCGCGCAGGCCAAAAACACCGACCGCCTGTATCACGTGCTCGTGATCGTCTCGATCCCGATCTTCGTGCTCGTGGTCACGACGATCCTCTATTCCGTATGGCAGTTCCGGATGAAGCCCGGCGAGGAGCTGAAGGACGGGCCGCCGATTCACGGCAACACGCGTCTGGAGGTGCTGTGGACGGCGGTGCCGGCGATCCTGCTGCTCGGGCTCGTCTCCTACTCGTTCGTGATCTTGCACGACAACGAAAAGAAGCCGAGCGGCGTGCCGGAAATCCAGGTCGACGTGACCGGCCAGCAGTTCTTCTGGTCCTATGAATATCCGTCGTCGGTCACCGGCGGAGCCCCGCTGAAGAGCTATCAGCTGTACCTGCCGAAGGGCGACACGGTGGTCTTCAACATGCGCTCCAAAGACGTGATCCACGCCTTCTGGATCCCCGCGTTCCGCCTGCAGGAGGACGTCGTGCCGGGCATCACGACGCACTACCGGGCGACGACCGACCGGCTGGGCGACTATCCGGTCGTCTGCAACCTGCTGTGCGGCGCCGGGCACTCGCTGATGCGCTCGCAGGTCCACGTCGTTCCGCCGGCGCGATTCCAGGCGTGGCTGAAGAGCCAGGAGAGCGGCGGTGCGCCCGTCGCGACCGCCTCCGCCTCGGGACCGAAGGGCGCAGCCGGCGCCCGCGCGAGGGCGGTTGCGGATAATGTCCAGGCAGGGGATGATCTTCGAGGTGAGCACCTGATGGATCTGACGGCCGAGGGGACGATCTGATGGCAACCACGCTGCAAGCGCCGGGCTCCACCCACGCGGGTCCCTCCACGCCGCATGGGGCGCCCAGCAAGTCGATCGGGGCGAAACTGCGCGCGCCGGGCTTCTACCGCGCCGCCTGGATGATGGTGTTGGGCGTGGCGCTCGCCACCGGCTTGACGTGGCTCGTGCGGATGTCGACGGGCCATGCCACCTACCACCACTTCCTCTCCTGGGAAGCGATCCTGACCGTGTCGCTGATTACCGCGCCGCTCGCCTTTTTGGTGGGGATCGGCGGCTTCGACTACTGGTTCTACTGGGCTGCGGGCAAACCGACGCGCCCGGAGGACCATTCCGGCCACGGGGCGTACACGTGGAGGGACTATTTCCGCATCAACACCGATCACAAGGTGATCGGCATCCAGTACACGGTCACCTCGTTCTTCTTCCTGCTCGTCGGCGGGCTGATCGCGATGCTGATGCGCGTCGAGCTCGCCCAGCCGGGCGCCCAGTTTGTCAGCGCGAACACCTACAACGGCCTGTTCTCGGTGCACGCCTCGATCCTGATCTTTCTGTTTGTGATCCCCGTGTTCGCGGGCCTCGCGAACTTCGTGCTGCCGTTGATGATCGGCGCGCCCGACATGGCGTTCCCGCGGCTGAACGCGCTCTCCTACTGGCTGCTGCCGGTCGCGGGCACGATGATGCTCGGCAGCTTCCTCGCGCCGGGCGGCGCGTTCGCGGACGGCTGGACGGCGTACGCGCCGCTGTCGACGAACGCGCCGATCGGGCAGACGTTCTTCGCGCTCGGCGTGCAGTTCGCGGGCGCATCCTCGATCATGACCGCGCTCAACTTCCTGGTCACGATCATCACGATGCGGGCGCCCGGGATGAGCTTCTTCCGCCTGCCGCTGCTCGTGTGGGCGAACTTCGCGACCTCGCTGCTGGTCGTGATCGCGACGCCGTTCATCGCCGCCTCGCAGTTCTTCGTGCTGCTCGACCGCGCCCTGCACTTCAACTTCTTCAACGCCGCCAAGGGCGGAGACGTGCTGATGTATCAACACGTCTTCTGGTTCTACTCCCACCCGGCCGTCTACATCATGATGCTGCCCGGCTTCGGGATCATCTCGGAGGTCGTCGCGGTGAAGTCGCGCAAGCCGATCTTCGGCTATCGCATGATGGCGTTCTCGCTGCTCGCGATCGTCGTGCTCGGCTTCACGGTCTGGGCCCACCACATGTTCACCTCGGGAATGGCCGCATGGATCCGCATCCCGATGGCGGTCACGACCTGCATCATCGCGGTGCCTACGGGGATCAAGATCTTCTCGTGGCTGGCGACGCTGTGGCGCGGCGTGCTGCGCCTGGACACCCCGATGCTGTTCGCGCTGGGCTTTCTGACGACGTTCACGCTCGGCGGGATCAGCGGCGTGATGCTCGCCATGATCCCGTTCGACATCCACGTCAGCGCCACCTACTTCATCGTCGCGCACATCCACTACGTGCTGTTCGGCGGCTCGCTGATGACGATCTTCGCGGGCGTGTACTACTGGTTCCCGAAGATGACGGGGCGCATGTACGACGAGCGCCTCGGCAAGTGGCATTTCTGGAGCACGTTCATCTTCTTCAACCTCACATTCGGCCCGATGCACATCCTCGGCCTGCAGGGCATGCCCCGACGGGTCGCCACGTACGCCGCGCAGTTCGCCGACCTGAACCTGTTCATCTCGATCGCGAGCTGGATCCTCGGGCTGAGCACCCTGATCTTCCTCTACAACATGATCACGAGCTGGCGCGGTGGGCCGCGCAGCGTCGCGAACCCGTGGCGAGGGCTGACGCTCGAGTGGCAGGTCTCATCGCCCCCGCCGATCTTCAACTTCGACCGCGTGCCGACCGTCGTCGGCGGCCCCTACGAGTACGGGGTGCCAGGCGCGGTGCACGGCATCTTCGCGCCGGCGCCGGCGCCCGTCACGGCGACCGCCGGGACGAGAATCACGAGGGCCCCGGGCAAATGATCGAAAGACAGCCAGTTACGGCATTGAACAGCGGCCTAAGTCCCAAATCGGCAAACACCATCGAGTTTATGATTCGGGACACCGGCGGCAGGAGGAAGACGCGATGAGGGAAGTCCTGGTAGTGGCCAACCGAACCCTCGGCGGTGTCAAGCTGCTCGACGCCGTCCGCGCCCGCGCCACGGCCGGCGACGTCCGCTTCCGCCTGGTCGTACCGCAGACCAAGCCCGCCGCGGGACTCGTGATCTACGACGAGGCGGTGCGCGAATCCGCGCAGGTGCGGGTCGATCTCGCGATGTCGGCGGTGACCGGCGAGGGCATCGACGCCACCGGCGAGGTCGGCGACCCCGACCCGTTCCTGGCCACGATGGACGCGGTCGCCGAGCGCCGGCCTGACGAGATCGTCCTCTCCACCCATCCCGCGACGCAGTCCGGCTGGCTGCGTAGAGACCTGATCGAGCGCATCGAAAACGCGTCGGGACTGCCGGTGGAGCACATCGTCACCGACATCGAGCAGGAGGGCCTCCCGTTCAAGGTGACGCTCGTGGTCGCGAGCAAAACCGCAAGCGGCGAAGAGCTGATCGAGCACTTGAAGCAGAAGGCAGAGGACGGCGGGGGCACACGGCCCGCAGGGCTGGGTCACCTGTTCATCGCGGTGGTGCCCCAGCAGAACCGCGGGGGCACGGCGCCGCGCGAGGCGCGGGCCCGCCTCGCTGCGATGCTCGACCGGCTGCACGCCGCCGGGCTGCTCAGCTCGGGCATGATCGGCGACCCCGACCCCTACACCGCGACGCTGAACGCGCTCGAGCTGTTCAGAGTGGATGACGTGGTCATCTCCACGCTCCCCGGTGAGCGCTCCGGCTGGATGCGCTCAGACCTGATCGAGCGCGTCCGTCATGCCACCGCGGCGAAGGTCGAGCACGTGGTGGTCGACCTTCGCGACCCGGCTACCGCGGCGCCGGTCGCCTCCTAGGGCTCGACGAGATGGAGGCAGCCGGCATCACCACGCACGCGGCCGGCCACGGCGACCATCACGGCCCGCCGGCGGCGAACCGCAGCTCGCGTGTCGAGCCCCAGCTGCTGGGAATGCTGCTGTTCATCATCTCCGAGGTGATGGTGTTCGGCGCGTTCTTCACCGCGTACTTCTTCATCCGCATCGCTCAGGGCGCCCCGTGGCCCTCGCCGGGGACGAAACTGCCAGAGGCCGTCGCGGGCGTAAACACGCTGATCCTCGTCTCCTCGTCGATGACGATCCACTGGGCCCAGACCTCGATCAAGCGGGGTAATCGTTTTGGGCTGAAGGCGGGCATGCTCACCACATTCCTGCTCGGCTGCACCTTCCTGTTCGTGCAGATCAACGAGTACGCGAACATCGGCTTCGCGCCCCAGGACCACGCCCAGCAGACGATCTTCTACTCGCTCACCGGCCTGCACGGCGCGCACGTGTTCATCGGGCTGGTGCTGCTGCTGATCGTCACGATCAGAGCGTTCCGCGGCCATTACACCCCGGAGGAGCACCGTGGCGTCGAGGTGCCGGGGATCTACTGGCACTTCGTCGACATCATGTGGATCGTGGTCTACACCACGGTTTACGTGCTCTAGACGCGCTGTAGATGCTCAACCCGCTGCGCAGCGAGGACGAGGCGTTCCGTTTCCTGCTCTACGCGATCGTGGTGATCGCCGTGATCACGGGCCTGATCTTGATCGTGCGCGCCATCCTTTGAGCGCATAAATCCGAGGCGCTGGTGAGCGCCGGCCGGCTCCTACTTCACCGTCAGCGTGCCGTACATGCCGGCGGGGCGGTGGCCTGGGGCCTGGCAGAAGAACGTGTAGGTCCCCGGCTTCAGGTTGACCGTCACGGAGGTGGAGCCTTTGGTGATGAACGAGCTCGCCCCGATCGGCGTGCCCTTGCCGCTCGCACCTCCTTCGCCGGGTTCGATCGCGATGTTGTGCGAAACGCCGGACATGTTAGCCATCGTGATCGTGACCGCCCCGGGGGTGGCGGTGGCCTTGGTGGTCGTATACGCGAGCTGGCCGGCGGGGTTGGCGGCGATTTCGAGCTTGCCCGCCTTCTCCACGGCGGGCTTGCCGGCGCCGGGCGCGGCGACCGCGCTCGCGAGCAGGCCCGCGTCCGAGCCCGGCTGGGCGGCTACGGCCGCCACGTAAGCGGCGATGTCGGTGAGCTTCGTGCCGGTTGCCAGGTCTTTGGGCATCACGTTTTCGGGATTGGGGTCGAGCACCTGGTGTTCGACCACGCCGCGGATCGTGTCACGGCCGTCGGCTTCCTCGACGGCATAGCGGAAGGCTTCGTCGAGGTTCGGCCCGACGGAGCCTTTCGTGCCGGCATGCGCGAGCATGTGACAGGAGCCGCACTTGGCCACGAACTGCTGCTTGCCGAGGATCAGGTTCGCGTTGTCCGCGTTCTTGGCAGCGGAGCAGCCGGCGCCGCCAAGCGCCAGGCCGCCCAGCAGGAAGCACGTTGCGGCGCGCGCACCGAGCTTGCGCAGGCTCGGACCGGCGCTAGGACGTCCCCGGACGATAAGCAGACCCATAAGCGGGCGAAACTCTATCCGAACGAGGCGTTCTTAGGGCTTCTGCAGGACCGCGAGCTCACCGCGCGCCGCCGCGATCACGCCGGCTGCCACGCCCTCCCACGACCATCGCTCGCGCACGGTCGCGACGAGGCTCCGGCGGGTCCGAGAGCGCAGCTCGGGATCTGCCTGAAGCCAACCGATCAGACACTCGGCCAAGGATCTCACGGCGTGGTCGTCGACCGGGAAGGAGAGCCAGGCGGCGGCCTGCTCGCCGACTGCGCCGGCGAGCGTCTCGCTGACCTCGACCAGACCCGAATGACGTGCGCTGACGGGCAGCGCGCCACACGCAGCCCCCTCGGCGGCGACCATGCCGAACGCCTCGGGGAACGTGCTCGGCACAACCAGCGCCTCGCATGCCGGCAGCAGGTCGGCGAGCTCCTCGTGGTCGAGCCGGCCCGTGAACACGACCCGCTCGCGCAGCGCGCTCGAGGCGGCGATGTAGGAGGCGCGCTCGGCGCCGTGCAGCCCGTCGAGGAACGCCAGCAGATGGGGCATGGCGCCCTCCCGGGCCCGGTCGATTTCGCCGTCTGCGAGCGCGTGCAGCAGGTGCTCGAGCGGCTCGCGATCGGAGCCGAAGCCGACGACCACGAGGCGCGCGCGTGGCTCCCGCTCGAGCACGAGCGGCCAGGCGGAGAGCAGCAGGTCGACGCCCTTGTTGAAGATCAGCTTGCCGACGAACCCGACCAGCCGGTCATCTCCAGGCCGCAGACGCTCCAGAGCGCGCGCGGCCCCCTGCTCGTCGCGGGCGAACGCATCTCCCGCACCTTTGCCGGCTCCGGCCGCTGCAGCCCCGGGGGACGCGGCCGCGACGGGCTCGGCGCCTCGTCCTTCGCCGGAGCCGCCGGGCCGGTCAGCATCCGCCGGCATCTCGTGGGCGGCGACTCGCAGGCGCGCCGCCAGAGCGCGCACGCCGTCGGCTGCCGGGAAGGGATCGCGGGGCGCGAACCGCACGACGTCGACACCGGGCGGTCCGAGACGCGTGCGCTGCACCACTCCGGGATCGTCGAGCGCCCGCCAGAGACTGGCGGCGGTGTGACGGGAGCCGACGAGGATCGCGCGCGCGCGCGAGACGCCCTCGCGAGCAAACGCCAGGAAGCGGTCGGGATCCGGCTTGACGGTGTACTCGAGCGCGCTCCCGTGCACCTTCACCGTATAGGGCACCTCTCGCTCGGCGAGCGCGCGCGCGAGGATGACCGGTCCCATGACGAGATGGTTGGCGAGGGCGATCTGCGGGTCGACGAGCTCGACGAGCTCGCGCACGGCTGACACGTTCGCATCGATGTAGCGGGCGACCTCTCCCTCGCTGCACGCGGCGAACGTGCGCGCTTCGATGCCCTCGTAGCGGTCGGCCACGTAGACGGGCAGCAGCGCTCCGATGTCGGGTCTGTAGACGGTGCAGCTCCCGGATGACGCGGCCGGCCGCAGCGCGCGAACCCGCAGGGTGCCGCTGTCCCAGTCGCCGATCCCGTCGATGAACGAGTGCTCCTGCGGATGGCGATCCTGGCTGAGCAGATGCACATCGTGGCCGAGCCGCACGAGCGCTTCGGCGAGGCGCGCGTTGTAGACGTTCGACCCCGTGCCGCCGAGCAGGTAGCCGTGAAAGATCAGGATCCGCACCGCCTCACCCTATCCGGGGCAATCGCAGGCGGGACTGCCGATCGGCGATCGGTCGCGACGGCGTGGACGCCGGCAGCCGCGCGCGCGCAACCGCGCGCGCCTGCGGCCGAGCGCTCCGATAAAGTGCCGGCGATGAGCAGCAAACAGCGCTATCGCCTGCGTAACCCCGCCAGCGGGCGGGAGATCGTAATCGAGGCGGAGGCGGGCGAGATCTATCGCGATCGTGACAGTGGCGAGCAGCTCGAGGTGGTGGGCAAGGTCCTGCCGCTCGCCCCATCCACCTCGCGTCTGCCGTGGGCGGTGGAGAACCTGCGCGTGTGCCCGTGGTGCGATCAGCTCGCGCAGAAGGATCTCAACGACTGTCCCACCTGCGGCCGGCGCATGGGACCGCTCGGCGCGTGAGCCGGGTATCCCCTCTGCCCGCACCCCGCGCGAGACTCGCCGCTACCGCCACGACGGCCCTGCTGCTGGTGTGCGGGCTGACGCTCAACGCATGCGGCGGCGGGAGCAGCGTCTCGGACGTGACGCCGAAGACAACGCCCGAAATCACGCCGCCCACGGACACGAGCGCCGAAAAGGCGGCCGCGCAAACGACCGCCACATCGACCACTTCGACGACCCCCAAGACGACCGCCACGACAGAAAGCTCCGGGTCCGAACCGAGCAGCGAAACCGAAAAAAGCGCTGAAGCGAAGGAAGAACCGGCGGCCGGCGAAAAAGCCGGCGGCTCGAGCTCGAGCGCCGCCGGTGGCGCCGCCGGTGGCACGTCGGCCGGGGAAAAAGAAAAAGCGGCGAGCGAAAGCGCCGGCAAAGAAGCGGTTCCCTCGAGCCCCACCGGCGGCGCGGGCGCTCCTTAGAACGCTTGCAAGGGTCCGCGAGGTCGCACCTCGTGGCCCGACTGCGAAGGTCGGGAGCCCTCCGACGGTCGGAGGAGTTATCCCTCCGACCGTCGACAGGGTCTCGGCCTGCGCCGCGGTCAGTTCGCTTCTAGACCGTCATAGTTGCTGGCATGAATCACTTCTTTGCCATTGTAGTGGAAATGTTCCGCCGCTCCGTACACACAGTCAAGACCAAACTTCGGTTCGAAATATGCCTTTACTTCGGGGGAGGGGCCTGTCGCAAAATTTTCCATTCGGGTGCTCGTTTCAAAACTGCACTTGTTGGAAAAGCCGCCACCTTTACCGCAGAAGATGTGCCATTCGGGCGGGCCTTCACCGCCGGACATAATTCTGTCGCGCACGTGAGATTCGCTTTCGAACAGTTCCGTCGCCCACGGCAGGTCTCTCGCTTCGACATCGTAGACTTCGCACTGCCTGATCCCTTCAGGGTGGGAGCATTCGATGACTTTTGACCCGGCTTTATTAGTAACGCTTGTGATTTTGCCACCGGCGCCGATGCCGACAGTGCCCTTCTCGTTGTATTCGCATTCGAAAGATTCGTTCCCCTCAACGGAACTGAGTTCGAACCGGACATCCGCTTTAGATTCGAATTTTTCTGTTTTCAAAAGCGCGTGTTTCGCTCTTTGCCATTCGTGCGCGGAGGCAGCGGTGGCAGAGATCGCGGCGAGAGAGAGCAGCGCGGTGAGCACTGCTACGAGTGTCTTTAGTCTCATTAATCCTCCTGTAGGATTGTTTATTATCGACCGGTTCGCACGACCTGGCGGCCCTTGCCGCTCGCTCGTGCGGCCGGTTATTTCACGCCGTAGCGTTTGTGTGCACTACGTCTGCAGGCAGCGCGTCTGCCTTTGGGCTTTTTCGCGCACGCTTTTAGAGCGCGACTGAGCAGTTGGCGGCGACTGAGCGACTTCGGTTTTGTTTTAGCGCCGGTTTGCGCTGTTTCGCCGGGGAATGCGATCGGTGGTAGTGCGAGCATCGGTAGCGGGGTTGGCGTTTCGATGATGGCCGGCAAGCCCTGTGTCGTGAAGATCATTGATGCGCCGGGGGTTTCTTCGCCGTGGCCGCTCTTGATCGCGATGCGGTAGGCGTAGGTGGTTCCTGGTTGCAGGCCGGTGAGGGCTAGGGTCTCTTCGACTGGGGTTGTGCCTTCGCCGATCGGTCCGGAGGAGACGACGCCGTAGTGCGTTTCGGTGCCATGGTAGACGCCGAGTTCGAACGTGTACGTCGCGGGTGTCCCGTCGGGGTTCACGCTGCCGGAGATCAGCGCACCGGTAGCCGTGACCGCGCTAGTCCCGCCGGTGCTCGCCCGGGGGGCTGGCGCAGCGGCGGTCACGAGGGTCGATGGTGCGCTGATGCTGGCCCGTTTTTCGGTTTTCGCCGTGTTTTCGTTTTCGGCGAAGAGACGGTATTCGTAAGCCTTCGCGGACTGCAGTTCGATGATTTCGGCTGTCGCGCCCGTCGGTTCATAGGCCCCTGATTCCTGCGTGGGTGTCGTTGAGACCCCCGGGCAGCTTTCGCTCGCGCTACCGTGAGGACAGCCGGCCAGGGTCCCCGCGGGAGCGTATTCGAAGCGATATTCGGTTCTCGCGTTCTCGGGGTTCAGCTCGGCATACAGCACGGCTGTGGAGGCGTGCGTGAACTGGCTTTCCGGTGCGCCCACGAAACGGGGAGCGACCATCGGCGTCGTCGTGGACAGGCTCCCACTCACCGCCGGTTCCCTAGCCGAGGGCGGGATGTGTTCGTCGTAGGCGAAGAGACGATCATAGATCGTAGCGTTCGGTGGTGCCTGCACGACGGCGCTCACGCCCTCAAGTGTGCTGAGGCACGATGCGCCACAGAGCGCCTGCAGCGGGGTGCTCGCGCCGAGCGCGGGGCTGGTGCCCCATTCGAACGCTGCTTCGGTTTGCGCGATCCCCCACGGATCTGTTTCGCCGCTGAAGCTGCAGGTGAACGTCACGTCGCTTTCGTGTTCGGGCCCCGGGACGCAGCTCGGCGGCTGGATGCTCACGCCCGCGATCGTCAACGGCCGGTAGACCGATACCTGCTGTTCGCCTTCCTCAACGATATAGAGGTTGAAACCGCCGGCGCTTTCCGTGGCGGCGAATGCGAGGCCATGGCTGGGGTTTCGCGGAACGTTGAATTCGCTCATGGCTTCGCCGTTTTCGCCGTTGAGGAGCAGGCCGAAGCTTCTCAGCGGTTCTTCGTCGTTCAGCGTCCTGTAGATTTCAAACCCGTTTGTCGCGAGGCGCCCGGCGGCGTCGACCGCGAGGCCCTGGATCGTAAAGAATTCGGGGTGGGCTTCTCTCGCTTTGAGGGTCAGGGGCCAGCACGCGGTGGAGCCCGTGCTGCAGGCTGTCGTGACTTCTGTCCCGGTGGGGTTGTACTTGTGGATCGTGGTAGCGGGGTTTTCGTCAATCACATACAGGTCGCCGGCAGTGTCGACGGCGAGCGCTTCGACGGTGCCCGAGACGGGCACTTCCGTTTCGTATTTCCCGGTGGGGGCGAACTCCTGCACGCCGCCTTCGCCACCGACGTAGAGAGTGCCGTTTGTACCGACGGCGAGCAGGTCGCCGCGTTCGTTTTCGAAGTGGAACGCACCATGCTCCTTGGTGCCGCCGGGGGCTTCGATCCCAGCCTTGCATTTGGCGCCTTTGATGATTTCTTCGGCGGTGCACAGGTTCTTCTGTGCTTCGGTAGCACCGGGGGTGTTGTCCTCTGTTTCGTTGACTTCACCGCCGATCATCAGAACGAATTCGCCGTTGGGAGTGTACTTCACGACACGCCGGTTCGCCCAGTCGAGGACATAGATGTCGTGGGTGGATTGGTCGACGGCGATGCTCGTGGGTTCGGCGAGCTGCCCAACCGGACCACCGGCCGCTTCCTGACCGGACTGGCATTCGTCGTGGGAGGCGGCGGTGCAGACGTTCGCACCGGTCGTCTTATCGACATGCCAGCCCCACATGCTGAGGAACGCTCCCTGAGGCGTGAGGACCTGCACCCGCGCGTTGTTCTTGTCCGCGAGATAGAGGTAGTCATCCGGGGACGTACCGGCGGCGAGACCCACCGGGTTTGCGAAGCCGCCCGCGGGACCACCGATTTCGCTCGTGAACTGTCCCGGCTGGCATTCGTCATCGGAGGCGACGGTACAAATGTTCCTTTCGGGCTGCGGCGCGCCGGCCTGTTCCTTGGTCCTGTTGACATTCCAGCCGAAGTGGCTTTCGGGTAGCTCCCGCAACGGCGGCGTGAGCGCCTGCGCCACACCGACAGCACCAGTCAGCATGCAAACCACGCCAAGCAAAAGCGCCAACGAGACACGATGCCCCAATGGCACCGGTTTGAATGCGGTGAGGTTGCTCATGACGTTGCCCTCCCCTGCTCGCCGGCCTTCTTCGCCTTCGTCTTCCCCTTCGTCTTCGTCTTGTGCTTCTTTTTCGTTTTCGCGGTCTTCGCTTTCGCGCACCCGGTGACGGCGACCTTTGTACGCTCGTGGATTTCCGCGCCGTTCTGCGCGACGAACGCTGTCGGCATCACTAGTTTGCTCGCGGACGCGCACAGGCTGCCGTTCGCTGCGAGCGCGGAGTAGCGGCCCTCGGGAAGATAGATCTCAAACGTGCTTACCGGGACGTCGGGGACAGTCTTAAACGTGCTGCTGGTGATCCCCGCATGGCTGATGAACGTCGCTGCCGTCAGATCGACCCTCACACCATCGCCCTGCAAGACGATCACGAGGCTCGGGAACGCTTCCCCACCATGAGAGACGAAATACACCGGTCCTTCCAAACCGACCGGCAACAACGGTGTTCTAGCCTTCACGATCCCGATCACCGACGCCGCGGGACACGCCGCCGGGTTAGCGTCGAACGTTTGCGCGGTACACGCTTTCTGTAGCGTCGTAAGACGGGAGGGGAGCTGCTTGGGGAGATCGACCTTGACCTCCCTGATGTTAGCCTCCCTACCGACAGAGCCAGACGGGTAGGACAGCTTCGCGTCAAGACTCGCACCGCCCGCTTTGCTCGTCCGTCCCGACGTCGAGACCGTGAACTTCGGTTTGAATTCGAGGCTCTTGCAACCACCCGCCGCGAGCGGACTGGACACGCCCGTACGTGCGTTTTCGGCACCGGAGATCACTCCCGTGACCTGCTCACCCTCACAGTTGGTCGGGTTGAACATGAAACCGGGACGGTCGATGTTCGTCGTTACTCGCTGCAAGCGCAACGGGACACCGTCCAGGATCTGCGGGATCGCATACGGTCCCGTTTCATCGAGCGTGATCGTGGCCGTCGAGTCGACCGGGTCGATGTTGATCCTCGCACGCACCACCACCAAACCGAGATTGAAAGGTCCCGCGACAGCATCAGTGACGATACTCAACCCGAACGGCGCGCCATCGTGCGGACCCGTCAAATACACCGTCCCTTCGATTTCAAACGGGTGCGAACCAGCACCGGACGCGACCCTCGTCGTCCCGATCGCAGAAACAGCAGGACAGTGACCACTATTAGCTTCGCTTTCACCGCACAACGGCACACTCGAAAGCATCGCAAGCAACCCCGGCGGGGTATGGATCTGCAACCCCTTGACGAACTGTTCACGATCACGACGCGACAAGTTCAACGTAAACGAACTGAACTGTCCAGCCTGCGGCGTCACCATCCCAGCCACAAACCCCGGACTGAACGGCACAGGACTCGAACAACCCTCCACACCAAAGAACGAAGACGGCGTCGCATCCGGCGTCCCCAACGTCGCCAAACCTTCGGGCGTGACACCCGGCGCGCTCCACGGCGTAAAGTCCGCCCTAGTCGTCGCAGAACCACACACCGCAGGATTATCCAGCGGCGCCCGCGGACCACCATTCAAATGGATCTTCAGATCGCTGAACGGCGCCTGCGGATTCTCCAAGAACCTCGTCGTCAACTGACCCGTCGCAGGGTCCGCCGACACCTTACCCGCGACCTTGATCTCGATACCAGTATCCGCCAGTTCCCCTTCACCACCAAGTTCCAAATACAACTGGTACAAGTTCCCATCCAGCGCGTCCTGTTCACCGCACGCGCCCTGCCCCGCACCACCACAACCCGGACGCGCGAGAAACACATGGCCCTTCACCGGTGTCGGTAGGAACGGCGTGATCGCTTCCGCGGTACCCACGATCGACGCGTCCGGACAATGCCCCGCCGCCAACTGCAATTCCCCGTTCAACCCAACCCGTTCAGATTCAGGGCCCGTGAAATTGATCCCTTCCGACCCCGATTCGTTACACGCCCGAATACCATCCACGACACCCGGCGAGACCGACATCCCCTCCGGCAACGTCACAACCGCATCACGCAACTGCGGAGTCGAGAACGTTTCCGGGCTTTCATCAGTCAACGGAACCCTCAAATCAACACCCAGCCCCACCGGCTCATCCGCGAGCAACGAATCGGGCTGTATTTCAAGACCAGGTTCGAATTTTAACAAGTTACAACCCGTCGCCGCCGGAAACACAGTCGAAGCCTGCACATAACCTTCATACTGGCCATTCACACCCACATGGCCCGGTTCCTCCCACGAATCGCCACGAACAGTCGCCTGCTCCGGCCCCGCCGAACAATCCGCCGGCATCGTCAAAAACGGTACCGGGGGGACACCCGCTGTTTCAAAACCACGCTCTGAAGACCCAGGCGGTTCCAAGACACAAAGCGGATTTTTGCCATACGATCCCTGAGCTTCATCTTTGGCACAAAACAGGCCGCGCATCGGATCATGACTCGGGTCCGCCGGTACGCCCCAAAACGTCTCTTCGATTTCTCGCAACTGCACCTGCGGAATATCGTTGGAGACGACCGTAAAGCCATAACAGCCCTGCGGCACGGTGCAGCCCGAGACGCCGTCAGCGGTTCTGACGAGATGCGCCGTCTCCAAGAACGCGTAACCACCGGTGTTCTCGACCGCGAACTCCGCCGACTGGCCGGCTTCAGGAGTCACGTTCACGATCGGACCGATCCCTTCCGAGGAGAACCAACCGAACCTCGCATAACCGATCTGCGTATCCGCCGGACACGGCTGACCCGTCTTCAAAAGATGCGCCAACGGACACCGCGGCACCGCCATCGGATTACCCAACAAACCCGGCGGAAGATCCACAACCACATCCTTAGGATCCCGTGCCGGCACAACCGCTAGATCGCCTTTCGGTACCGAGAATTCTTCGCTGGCGAACTTGATGGTCGTCGACAAACCCCACGGGTGACCACCCGCCTGAGACGACACATACGGCACGTTTTCAAAAATGCGAGCTGTCCCGTCTTCTTTTACTTCCTGTCGTTCGACCGTCTGCGTCGTCTGCATCGTAAAGCCGGTGATCCCGAACGGCTTGGCTTCCGTCGACGCGGCCGCGACAGCCGGTGCCAGCAGGAGTAGGAACCAGGCGCAAAATGGGAGAAGCACGACATGGAAGCGCTGCATGCAAGGCGACATCACTTCTTCCTCCCTTTCGTGGGCTTGCGAGGCTTTTTCACGCACTTGCCTCGTCTCTTCAGATCGCCCTTCCTGCACCTCCCGCCCTTCTGCTTCGGCCTCGGCTTCGCCTTGACCGCCCCGGGCGCAGGCGGGAAGTTCCCGCCTGGCGCCTGGGAGACGCTGCCAGGGACGAGCAACGGCGCGGGATTCGTCAGCGGACCCTGACACGCATCGCCCGAACACTGCTGACGTTCCGCCGGCAACGACGGGAAGCCACCTTCAAGACGCGCATCGTAAACATCGGCCTGCCCGTCCGTGTCCTGCGGGAGCAGACCCTGCGTGGTGGTGAAGAAGATGTCGCGCCCCGACGGCGTGATCGTCGCCTGAGAATCATCACTGCTCGACGCACCACCCGAGATCAACGTCACAGAGCCTTCGCTCGTGCGCGGCGACTCATGCCATTCGTACACGTTGACGTGACCATTGGAAGCTGACGGCGAGAGCGGCGCAGCCATCGTGAACACGATCCGCGAACCGTCTTCACTCACGGCACGCGTCGCGAGACCGTGCTGAAACGCCACGCTCGTTTCCGGGAGGTAGCCTCCTATGTAGTGAGGTAGCGTCGCATCACACGTGAACAGCGTACCCGCTTCCGGCGCACCCGATACCGGGAGTGACGTCGTGTCTTCGCAGTTCCCGTTGGCGTCACTACCCCCTTCACCGGAGGAAACGCGATTGAGCGTGCCCGAGAGCGCGTCGTAGCGGTAAACGTCCTTCGCGTCGTCGGTATCGCTGGGAACGAGCCGCCCGTAGGTCGTGAACACCAGGAAACGCCCCGGATCGCCCGCGGGGCCGGCGAGCTGCGCTTCGTGTCTCAGCCACTCTTCCGGATTCCACAAGAGCGTGTCCTGACGTTCGTGTCCCTGGCCCGCGACTTGAATATCCGCTGGACACAGTGCGTCGTCCGCTGCGCCGGAAAGCAGCGGTCCCGAGCACAGATCGGCGATGAACACCGTTCGACCGGTCGACTGGTCGTACATGTAGAGGTTGTCCGCCCCTGGGACGGGGGCGGCGCCTTTAGGATTTTCATTTTCTCCGAGAACTCCCCGCGCGACGAAGTACACGCGCGAGCCGTCCGGCGCGATGCGAACCAAGCCCTGCACTTCGGCGGCTTCACCAGACCCGGAGGGCCGCGACAGCTCGAGAAGGGATGTCACCTGCCTGTGAGCCGGTTCGCAGGCAGAGCTTTCGCCCCCAGAACAGCCGAGACTCGCCATATAGAGGTTCTCGCTCGAATCGGCATCCCCAGGTATAAGCGGCTGCGTCGTGGTGAAGAACACCTTCGAACCATCTTCTGAGGCGCCCCAAAACAGCGAGGGCGCACGTTTCGCCGCGCCGGGGCACGGAATCGCTTCACCACAGATCGCCGCTTCTGAGAGCGGTTTCGATACTTCCAACGTTTTGGTCCCACCAAGACGCACGAACAGCTGTTCCGGATTTTGCAGGTGCGACCCTCCCTGCCCACAGCTACCAGCTGGGAGGGCAGGTTCCGTGAACGCAGTGAAGAACACTGCGCCGCCGTCGGAAGACACAGCGTTCAGCGAACTGCCCAGTTGTCCAAAGTTGCCCCCGATGTAATCCGCGCAATGAAAGTCGATCACTTCGGGTTCCCCATGGACCCCATCGCTGTTCTTGACCCCGACCAGCCGCACCTGCGGCTCGCTCCCCCCACAGCCTGTCGACATGTCATACAGGTCTTCGCCACTTTCCCCGGCTTCGCGAAGCAGACTTTCACCTTGACCGTGAAAGACGATATGACAGAAGTCGGGGCTCGCGCCCACGGGCACCACGGAAAATCCCTCCTGTTTGTTGAGTCCTTCCAGTACGTTGCCGGCCAGCCGCCAGTTTTCTGTCGTGTCGGGCGTGTCCAACTGGTGCAGCAGAAACACGTGTTCTTTAGTGTTCTTCGCGTTGCCCTGGTTCGGTCCCAGCGAAGCGGTGAAGAGGCTCGTCTGCAACGTGGGGGAGAAATCGGCGCTCCCGCTGTTGGGCGTCAATCCTGCCGGCGGGTCGGCGGGACTCGTCGACCAGCCAGTGGCGCCACGATTCGCCACATACAAGTCCAACGGGGGAACGACGCCCCCGGGCTCCCCCGCAAACACCCCCGGGGAGACGAACGCGACGCTTTCGCCATCCGGTGCCGCCGCATGGATACCGAGGACGCCATACCCCTCCTTATACGGTGGGCTGACCATCTCATAGTGGCGTTCGGGGTTCAGCGCGAGCGCGGGAGCGGCTGAGAGCAGGAGTCCGGCGATAACGATCAGGAGACCCACGCACACGCCCGTGCGTCCCCCAAAATCGGTGTTCTTGCGGGGCATCACCGTGCGACCTCCTGTTGTTGTACAACATCCTTATGGTTTTGTTGACCGTCGAGGCTGAGATGCTCCGTGACACGCTCACCAAGCGGAGTCAAACGCCACGCGTTAGCCTCCCCTTTCGGCTGCCCCTCACCCGTATTGGCCAGCAGCCCGATGCGCTCCAAACGCGCCAACAGCTTCGAGACCTGACCCTGATCGAAAATGTCCGCCCGCTCCCCCAGCGCACGGTTGCTCGCACCCGGAACCCGCGCAGCGGCCTCCAACACAAGCGCCGTGCGATACGTCAAACGCATCGGGATGCCCTTCAAAGGATCATCACCGCCGCGATACGCACGCGCCCCCGCAGCCACCACCCCAACATCCGGCACGACAGGCGCACCACGCGCGCTCTCCAACCGTGCGGCCCGAGCCCCCAGATACGGCAACACGAGCAACCCCATCAGATCACCAAACATCTCCCGCAACCGCGCTTCCTCAGTCCCGAGCAGCCGTGCCTGCAACACCGCAAAGACGCCACCGACCAAACCCTGCGCACTCAACGCGGGACTGTCAGCCGCACGCGGACCCTGCAGACGACCCTCGTCGACCACACCGGCCAGGCGAGCAAAGACCTCCGCGCGATACTCAAGCACCCGCGGGCCGCCCTGCGCGCTGGCAAGCACACAGAACCGTGCCAGCTCAGGCTCACGATCAAAGAACGACAGGATCACCCACAAGCCCCTACGCAAACGCTCACGCCACGACAAGCTTTCACCCTCCCCCACGGCAACAGCGACCTCCGCGGCGATACGCTCGACAGTGTCCCGCAACGCCTCCAGCAGGCAATCCTCGCGATCACCGAACAAGTCATAGAACGTGCGCCGCGACACCCGCGCCCGCGACGCGACACCCGCAACAGTCACACCAGACCATCCCACCTCCCCCGCCGCCAGCACCGCGCCACCCAACAGACGCGAACGCTGCATCTCAGCGACCGTCACCCGGCCCCCACCACCCCCAAGCTCAACCGCCCGCGTCCTCCCACCCCCACGCGCCGGACGACCACCACGCCTCGACAAGCGCTTCGCCACCACGCGCCCCATCAACGCTCACCCCCCAGGCAACAGCAAGAAGACCACCCGGCGCAACGAGAAAACCCATTGCGGCGAGAAAGCCCATTGCGGCGAGAAAGCCCGGCGGGCGACAGACACGCGAGCGCCCTCCCCCTGGCAGGGGCGGGCGGTAAGACCGAAAAAGCTCCTAGACGCTCAGCCCGAGCAGACGACGAGAGAGAGAGAGAGAGACGTCGGTAGAGCCGACGTCTCTACCTAAGGGCCTCCCGGCCCGGCAGCGATCCCCCATCACAACTGTCCTTAGCGAACCAGTGCGCACTTGACCCTTCCTCATACGGTCCAGCACCCCTCCTTGCGATCCCCTGAAAGCTTCAAAGTCGACCCAGGAGGCCAACCCAACCTGACCTATCGTATTTCCGGCACCCCCCAACCTTCCGGGCACCACTTCCCAAACATCATAAACACATCCGGCCACAGAATTCAATAGCAAACCGTCAAGGACTCCGCCCAGGGGTCCAGAAACCGCATACCAAAGCCGTTTCCCGGACCATGACCGTCCGCGATACGGACGTCTGCGAGACCCCTCCCCGGTGAACTCGCACCAAACGCACTACATATTTGCGCGGTGCCAGAGAACTAAGGAGTCGAAATCAGCGTCGCGCTGTAGGTCAGGCGCGCGGTCTGGTAGAGGCAGTAATACTGCACCGGCACGCCGATCTGCGTGTCGGTGGTCTGGGCGCTCGTGGTCGTGCACTGGCTCTTGGAGCGGCTTGCGCGCCAGGAGGTGTCCTTGCCGAAGCCGAGCGCCAGCGCCGGGGCCCAGGTCGGCACGGTCAGCGCGATCACATCGCCCTTCTTGACCGCGAGCGTCGTTTCCAGCGGGAACTGGGCGGTCTTGCCGAGGTACGGTTCGAGCTTGACGACAGGGCTCTGGGAGACAAGCTTGTAGGTCAGGTTGGGCTTGCGCTGCGGTTCCAGCACCGCGATGCCGGCCGTGGGGGGACCGCCCTCGTTCGTGTTGAAGTACTTGACCTGGGTCGCGTTGGGCTTGCCGAGGTCGATCGTCCACGCGACGATCGTGCCCGCGCGGGGCGCGGAGAGCGGGTTGGTTGCGGTGGCGACCTTGACCTGAAAGCCGGTCGTGCGGCTGACCGCCAGGCACGGCGAGCCCGGACAGCTGGGCACCGTTTCCGGGTTTGTCGTCGGCGGGATCACGCCGACTTCGGTGAGCGTAGCGGGCGCAACCGCAGGCAGGACCAGCACGAGGGCGAGGCTTGTGAGCAGGATCGCTGTGGATGTGCGTCTCATGTGGGCCATTCAACACGAACGGAGCGTGGATGTAGCGGTTGAATAATTTCGCTATCCCTGTGCGAGTTCCTGCGCGGCGGCGGCGATCTCCTGCGGATCTCCCGGCGCGGGCACCCACGGCAGCCGCAGGGGATCGTTCTCGTAGCGCGGGATCACGTGGACGTGGAAGTGGAAGACCGTCTGCCAGGCGACCGCTCCGCACGAGTTGACGAGGTTGACGCCATCGGCCGCGAGGCGCTCCTTGGCGCGCGCCGCAAGGCGCTGGGAGGCGACCACGACGGCGCGCAGATCCTCGGGATCGACGCTCAGCAGGTCGGGCGTGTGCGCGCGTGGGATCACTAGCGCGTGGCCGCGCGTGGCGGGCGCGATGTCCATGAAGGCAATCGTGCGCTCGTCTTCGTCGACGATCGTGGCCGGCAGCTCGCCGGCGAGGATCTTGCAGAAGATGCAGTCGGGATCGGCCACGAAGCAGAAGCCTAATTGTTCTCGCTCAGGGTGCGTGCATAGGCGAGTGCCTGCTCGCGCGTGAGCACCTCGCCCGCATACTGCGCCGCCGCGAGCTCCTCGAGCAGCTCGCCGATGCGCGGGCCGAGGGAGATGGAGAGCGCCTGTGCCAGCTCGTCGCCGCGCAGCAACGGCGCGGGAGGACCGCCGGCGCGAAACGGCTGCGCGCAGGCGAGCAGCCGGCGAGCGACGCGCAGGTGCGCGTCGATCGACTCCTGCGCGCGGTCGCCGCGCGTGGCGAGACGGTCGGCGACCGACAGCAGCGTGACGTCGACCTCGACCGGCGAGCAGGCGCGCAGGTAGCGGAAGACCGCGCGGCGCGACAGCGGTTGGGGCTCGTGCACGAGGAAACCGGCGCGCAGGTGGTGGCGGACGAGCGCCGCGACGTGGGCGCGCAACCGCTCGCTCGTGCGCAGCCGGCCGAGCACCGTCTGCGCGAGCTCGGCGCCGCGGACGTCGTGGCCGATGAACGTAACCCGCCCGTCGACGGGCCGGACGGCGCGCGTAGGGGGCTTGGCGGCGTCGTGCAGGAGCGCGCCCCAGCGCAGCGCCTCACCGCGGGTGAGCCCGTCCGCGAGCGGCTCCGCGAGCAGCGCGGCCACCTCCACCCCATGCTCCGCGCCAAGGATCGTCGCAGGATCGGCCTGCAGGGCGATCGTGCGATCGAGCACCTCGAGCGTGTGGCCGTAGACGTCGCGGTGGTGAAAGCGGCTTTGCTCGACACCCCGCAGGGCCTCGAGCTCGGGGAGCACCGCGGCCGTGGCCCCCACCTCCGCCATCAGCTCGAAACCGCGCAACGCAAGCGGCGCGGCGAGGACGCGGCGCAGCTCCATGAACACGCGCTCGCCCGAGACCCCTCCCAAGCCGCCGGCGTGCGCGCGGGCGGCGGCCAGAGTGGCAGCCTCGGGGCGGAGATCGAGCTCGATCGCGATCCGCACGAGACGCAGCACGCGCAGCGGATCGTCGGCGAAGGCGCCCGGGCCGGCCATGCGCAGGCGGCGATCCTCCAGGTCCGCGAGCCCGCCCAGCGGATCGATCGGCGTGCCGCCTGAGAGCGGCTCGGCGATCGCGTTGACCGTGAAGTCGCGCAGCGCGAGGTCGGCCTCGAGCGAGCCGCCGCGCAGCGGCTCGACGTCCACCTGCCAGGAGTGGTCGCGCGCGACCACGCGCCAGGAGCCGAACTCCTCCGAGAGGGCAAAGCACGCCGCGCGCCCCGCCGCGCGGGCCACCGCGCGGGCGGCTTCGGCGGTGTCGCCGTCGATGACCACGTCCACGTCGAGCACGTCGCGACCGAGCGCGCGATCGCGCGGGGCGCCCCCGACAAGCCAGGCGGGCATGCCGGCAAGCGCGGTGCGGGCGGCGTTCAGCGCCTCGGCGCTCACGCCGCTCCCGGGCTCGGCGCGCTCCGCGCTCGATCACTCTCCGGCGCGCGTCGTGTCAGGGGGCCATCCGGCTCTACGAGCTCGCCGTCGCGGTGATAGACGCGTCCCACGCGTGGGGTAAGCGCGCAGGTGACCTCGTAGTCGATCGTGTCCAGCCGCCGGGCGACCTCCTCAGCCGTGATCCGCTCCGGCCCTTGCGCGCCGATCAGGATCGCCTGTGCACCGAGCAGCTCCTGCACCGCCGGATCGCGACCGAGGTCGACGGTGATGTTGTCCATGCTGACCGTCCCCACCAGCGGACGGCGGACGCCGCCGACGAGCACGTCCCCGTTGTTCGACAGCCCGCGCCGCCAGCCGTCGCCGTAGCCGATCGGCAGCATCCCCAGGTAGGTGTCGTGCTCGGCCACGAATCGCCGCCCGTAGCCGGCGCTCTCACCGGCCCTGCAGCGCTTGACCTCCGCCACGTAGGAGCTCAGCTCGAGGGCGGGCTCGAGCGTGCGCGCGAGAGGATCCTCGCCGAAAGGGTCCATCCCGTAGACGGCGATCCCGCAGCGCACCATGTCGAAGTGCGCGCGCGCGTCGCGCAGCACCGCGGCGCTGTTGGCCGCGTGCACCACGATCTCCGGATGGTCCGCCTTGATCTCGCGCGCCCAGTCAGCGAACACCGCGAGCTGTGCGATGAAGAATCCGTCGTCGTTCAGGTCGTCGGCTGTGGCGAAATGCGTCATCACACCGGCCGGCTCCACGCCGTCGGTGAAACGCGCGGCGGCGACCACGCGCGAGGCCTCGGCGAGGTCGCGCGTGCCGAGCCGGCCCATGCCGGAGTCTAGCTTCACGTGCACGCGGCCGCCCCCGGCGGCCGCGACCGCCTCGATGTCGCGCTCGTGCCACACAACCACGTCCGCACGGGCCGCGAGCGCTTCGCGGAGCTCGGACGGGGTGAGTGCGCCCATCACGAGGATCGGCGCGTCGCGCAGGTCCTCCCCACCCGTGCCGGCGGCGGACAGGCCGGCCTCACGTAGCTCGCGCGCCTCGCTCGCGGCGGCGACCGCCAGCCGGCTCGCGCCGCCGGCGAGCGCCGCGCGCGCACTCTGCGCAGCGCCGTGGCCATATCCGTCGGACTTCACCACCGCGCACAACGCGACCGTGGGATGCAGCTCGGAGCGCAGGCGCGCGCAGTTGCGCTCGATCGCGGCCACGTTCACGCTCGCCTGCGCGCGCACGCTCACGGCCCGCTCCTCCCCTTTCCGCCACGCCCGCCTCTCTCTCGTCCGTCGCGACGATGGCCGGGCTTGTCGCGGTGCTTGCCGGCGCCGTGGCGGCCACCGCGGCGATGATCGCGGCCGCCCGCCCTGCCCGCTCGCGCGGCGGGCAGGGCGGCGATCACGTCCGAGGCGATCACGCCCTCCGCCGCGCCCTGCCGGCGCGCCGCCTCGCGGCCCGCGGCGGCGTGCAGCCATACGCCCGCGGCGGCCGCCGCGAACGGCTCGAGCCCCTGCGAGAGCAGCGCGGCGATCACTCCCGTGAGCACATCCCCTGTGCCTGCCGTCGCCAGCGCTGGGCTGCCCCCGGGGCTGACCGCGACCCGCCCCGCCGGATCGGCTATCAGCGTGTCGTCGCCCTTCAGCACGACCACCGCGCCGGCCTGCTCGGCTGCCGCGCGTACATGCCGCAACCGCTCGCGCGCGATCTCATCGCTGTCGAGCTCGAGCAGACGTCCCAGCTCGCCCGCGTGCGGCGTGAGCACGGTCGGCGCGTTCCTCGTGGCCAGGTCGGTCAAGCGACCCGCGTGCGCGTTCAATCCGTCGGCGTCCAGTACCAGCGCGACGTCGGCCTCACGCGCGAGTGCTCGCGCGAACGCGACCGCGCCGTCGCCGCGGCCGAGCCCGGGACCGAGCGCCAGAGCGCCGCCGCGCTGGAGGGCCTCGAGCACGCTCTCCACGCCGTCAACCGACAACCCGTCGTCGTCGTCGGGCAGTCCGCGCGTCATCAGCTCGGGTGGTCCCGCGCTCGCAAGGACCGTCTGCAGCGAGACGGGCACGCACGCCGTGACGTAGCCCGCGCCCGCACGCATCGCGGCGTAGGACGCCATGCGGGGCGCGCCGGTCAACCCCCGCGAGCCGCCCGCGACGAGCACGTGGCCGGAGGAGAACTTCGTCGAGTCTGCGCCCCTGCGCGGCAGCGCCTCCAGCACACCGGGACCGATCAGCCCGATGTCCGCCCCTTCGGGAGCTCCGCGCGGAATCCCGATGTCGATTGTCTCCACCTCTCCCGCGTGCGCCTTGCCCGGCTGGATCCACAAACCGGGCTTCGCCGCGTGGAACGTGACGGTGACCGCGGCCCGCACGGCCCTGCCCGACACGACGCCGGTCGAGGCGTCCACGCCGCTCGGCACATCCACGCTCACGACCGGCGCTCCGGCTGCGTTCACCGCGTCGATCGCCTCCCCCACCACGTCACGAGGCTCGCCCTCGAATCCCGTGCCGAGCAGCCCATCCACGACCACCATCGCATGTACAAACACGCCCTCGGTCAACGGCACCGGCGCGTCTCCCGGCAAGCGATCCAGGTTCGCGCGCGCGTCGCCCGCGAAATCGGCCGGCGGCGCGACGCACACGACCGTCACCTCGCGTCCGGCGTCGCGCAGCAGGCGCGCTACGACCAGCCCGTCCCCGCCGTTGTTGCCCTTGCCGCACACCACCGTCACCGGCCCGTCCGGGGCCACCCGCTCGACCGCCCGCGTCACACCCGCTCCGGCGCGCTCCATCAGGTCGAAACCGGCCACCCCCCGCTCCTCGATCGCCCAGCGGTCGATCGCGCGCATCGACGCAGCATCGGGCAGTGGTGTCAGCCAGTCGGGAAGCACATCGTCCACGACCAGCGATGCTAGATGGTTACTCCACTGTCACGGTCTTCGCCAGGTTACGTGGCTGGTCGACGTTCAAGCCGCGCTTGCGCGCGATCGCGTAGGCGAGCAGCTGCAGCGGGATCGTGCCGAGCAATGGCTGCAGCATCCAGTCGACGTCGGGCACGCGCAGCACCTGCTTGGCGTGGGCGTCGATCTCGTGGTCGCTCTGCGCGGCGACCGCGATCACGTGGGCGCCGCGCGCGGCGACCTCCTGCATGTTGGAGACGACCTTGTCCTTGACCGGCGAGGCGGTCGCCACGACGACCACCGGCGTGCCCTCTTCGAGCAGCGCGATCGGGCCGTGCTTCATCTCGCCGGCGGCGTAGGCGTCGGTGTTGATGTAGGAGATCTCCTTCAGCTTCAGTGCCCCCTCGAGCGCGACCGCGAGGCCGATGTGGCGGCCGAGGTAGAGGAAGAAGCCGGCTTTCCAATCGCGCTCGGCGGCCGCGAGCACCGGCCCGGCGGGCTCGCCCGTCTCCGGGTCGGTCGCCGCCTCGATCACCTCGGCGATCGAGCGCGGCAGCCGTTTGATGTCGCCCACCAGTTTCTCGAGCGTGACGGGGCGCATCGTGCCGCGCAGCTGGGCGAGCTTCAGCGCGAGCAGGTACATGACGGCGACCTGACATACGAACGTCTTCGTCGCGGCGACCCCGATCTCAAGGCCCGCGCGCGTGTAGAGCACTCCGTTGGCTTCGCGCGTGGCCTGCGAACCGACGACGTTCGTGACGGCGAGCACGGTCGCGCCCGCGCGGCGCGCGGCGCGCATCGCGGCGAGCGTGTCGGCCGTCTCGCCCGACTGCGTCATGCCGATCACCAGATCGCCGGGGCCGACGAGCTGCCTGCGATAGCGGTACTCGGAGGCGACGTCGATGTCGGTGCGGATCTGCGCCCACTCCTCGAGCGCGTAGCGGCCCATCAGCCCGGCGTGGTAGGCGGTGCCGCAGCCGGTGATCAGGATCCGTTTGATCCCGCGCAGCATCTCCTCGTCGAGCGCGCCGACGTCGTCGAGATCGACGTGCGTGCCGGCGGCGGTGCGGTCGGCGACGGTGTCGGCGACCGCGTCGGCCTGCTCGTGGATCTCCTTGAGCATGAACGTCGAGAAGCCGCCCTTCTCGGCGGTCTCCTCGCTCCAGTCGATCTCCTCGATCGCGCGCTCGCGCTCGCCGCCGTCGGCCCCGAGGAAGCGCACCTCCTCGGCGGTTACGAGCACGATCTCCTCGTTCTCGATGTGCTGCACCCGGCGGGTCTCGTTCAGGAACGCGGGGATCGCGGAGGCGAGGAACGTCTCCCCCTCGCCGCGACCCACCACCAGCGGGCACTCCAAACGGGCGCCGACGATCGTGTCGGGCTCGTCCAACCGCATCGCGACGAACGCGAAGTGACCGACGAGCTCGTTGAACGCCGCCAGCACAGCCTCGGCCAGGGTCGCACCGCCCGCGCAATGGTGGGCCACGAGGTGGGCGATCACCTCCGCGTCGGTCTCGCTTGTGAAGAGCGCCCCCCCGTCCTGTAAGCGGCGCTTCAGCACGACGTAGTTCTCGACGATCCCGTTGACGACCACGTGCACCGCGTTGGTCGTGTCGAAGTGCGGGTGGGCGTTCTCCTCGCTCACCCGCCCGTGCGTGGCCCAGCGCGTGTGGCCGATGCCGGTGGTGGCGGGGCGCGCGGCGACCGCCACGGACGTCCCGCCCGAACCGTCGCCATCGCCCCCGCCGTGCCCGTCTTTGCCCGCCAGCTTGGCCTGCAGCGCGCTCAGGTTGCCGACCGCCCGGACCGACTCGATCCGGTCCTCGGCGATCACCGAGATGCCCGCGCTGTCATAGCCGCGGTACTCGAGCTTGCTCAAGCCCGCGAGCAGCAATTCACGCGCAGGACGCCTACCTACATATCCGACAATGCCGCACATTCCGTCGAAGATACCAGCGTGATCCGCGTCAGCCTCTCAGGCCAGCTCCTGCTCCACCAGGGCCACCAGCCGATTGCACACGTCGTCGGCCTCTTGCTCGCTCGGCGCCTCGACCATCACACGCACGAGCGGCTCGGTCCCGCTCGGGCGCACGAGCACGCGCCCGCGCCCGGCGAGCTCCTCGTCCGCGGCGCTGACCGCGGCGCGCACGTCGATCGCCTGCGCGAGCGCGCCGCGGTCGCGCACGCGCACGTTCACGAGCCGCTGAGGCAGCTTGCTCATCGCGTCGCGCGCGGCCAGATCGCGCCCGGCGAGCGCCTCGAGCGTGAGCAGTGCGCCGGCGAGCCCGTCGCCGGTGCGGTTGAAGCCCATGTCGATGATGTGCCCGGACTGCTCTCCCCCGAGCGCCCATCCCCGCGCGCGCAGCTCCTCAAGGACGTAGCGGTCGCCGACGTTCGCGACCGCCACGTCGACGCCCGCGCGCGCCATCGCCGAGTGGAAGCCGTAGTTGGTCATCACCGTCACCGCGACGCCGTTGCCGCTCAAGCGCCCGCTGTCGCGCAGGTGCAGCGCCGCGAGCGCCATCAGCTCGTCGCCGTCGACTACCTCGCCGCGGCGGTCGATCGCGAGCACGCGGTCGCCATCGCCGTCGAACGCAAAGCCCACCGCGTGCCCCTCGCCGGTCATCCGCTCGGCGAGCGCCTGCACGTGCGTGGAGCCGCAGCCGGCGTTGATGTTGCGCCCGTCGGGTGCGTCCGCGGTGACGGTCACCTTCGCGCCGAGGCGGCGGAAGATCTCCGGGCCGACCTCGTGGGTGGCGCCGTTGGCGCAGTCCAGCAGCACATCGACGCCGCTCAGGTCGAGCGCGGAGAAGCGCGCGTGCAGCTCGCGCAGATAGTCCTCGCCCGCGCCGCGCAGCTCGCGTATCCGCCCGATCGCGGGCTTGCCCCCCGGAGCCATTTCGCCGCCGTCAGTGGTGCGTTCCAGCTCGCGCTCGATCTCGAGCTCGGTCTCGTCGGAGAGCTTGTATCCGTCGCCGGCGAAGAACTTGATCCCGTTGTCCTCGTAGGGATTGTGCGAGGCCGACAGCACGACCGCAAGGTCGAACCCGTAGCGGCCGATCAACAGCGGCGCGGCGGGAGTCGGCAGCACGCCGCCGAACAGCGCGTCTCCCCCGGCGGAGGCGACTCCCGCGGCGACCGCGGCCTGAAGCATCTCGCCCGACTCGCGCGTGTCGCGGATCACCAGCACCTGCGGCCGCTCCGCCTGTGTCTGGCGGGTGGCCGCCCGCGCAAGCGCAAGTGCCAGCTCCGCGGTAAGCAGCTCGCCGGCGACCCCACGAACCCCGTCCGTGCCGAACAGCTTGCGTGCCATGTCTCCCCCTTCCTTGGGTTCTATCTCTTCGAGAACTGCGGACGCTTGCGCGCCTTCTTCAGACCGGCCTTCTTGCGCTCCTTCGCGCGCGAGTCTCTGGTCAGGAAGCCTCGTCGCTTGAGCTCCCCGCGCAGGTTCGGATCGGCCTCGAGCAGCGCCCGCGACACTCCATGTCGCAGTGCGCCCGCCTGCGCGGAGATGCCACCGCCGTGCAGTCGCGCGACGACGTCCATCCGCTCCTGATATCCCACGGCCTCGAGCGGCTGGCGGATGTTGCGCTGCAGCGTGATCCGTGGGAAGTGCTCCTCGAGCGCGCGCCCGTTGACGAGATAGGAGCCGCTGCCGGGACGCAGCGTCACGCGTGCGATCGCGGTCTTGCGCTTGCCGGTCGCCCGGTAGCGCGCGCCCGAGGCGAGATCGATCGCGGCCGAGGAGATCGGCTCTGAGAGAACCACCTCGTCGTCGGGCTCCTCTGCTTCGCCCTGCGGCTCTGAGTCCTCGTCGATCGCGTAAGGATCGACATACCCCTCGTCGCGCCCCAGCGGGTCGACGCCCTCGGGGACGATGTCCACTTCCAGGTGCGCTCCCGGCACGGACGGCTTCACGCGCGGAGCGGCCTCCTCCTCCTCCTCGAGCTCCTCCTCGGCCTCGGTCTCGGCGACAGCCTCCTCGACGACAGCCTCCTCGACCTCGGCGCGCTCCTGCGCGGCCTCCAGCGGCGCGTCCTCGGCGGAGCCGGCCACCTCGGTTGCGTCCTCGCTCGGCACGGCGTGACCCGCCGCGCTCTCGGCCGGGCTCTGCGTGCCGTCGTCGGGCGTCTCGGGTGTCTCGGGGTTCTCCTCGTCGGCCATCATCACGCCTCGATCTCCAAAGTTTGCGGTTTCTGCGCGACGTGCGGGTGCTCGGGGCCGGCGTAGATCTTGAGCTTCGTGATCTGCCTGCGCGCGAGCCGGTTGCGCGGCATCATGCCTTTCACGGCGAGCCTGATGATCTCCTCGGGCCGGCGGGCCTGCATCTCCTCGAACGTGCGCGAGCGCAGACCGCCGGGATAGCCTGAATGACGGTAGTAGCGCTTGTCAGCGCGCTTGTTGCCGCTGACGTGGATCTTCTCGGCGTTCACCACTATGACGAAGTCGCCCGTATCGATGTGCGGCGTGTACTCGGGCTTGCGCTTGCCGCGCAGCACATCGGCGATCTGCGTTGCGAGCCGCCCCAGCGTCTTGCCGTTGGCGTCGATGAGCACCCAGTTGCGCTCGCGCTCGGTCGGCTTCGCCACATAGGTCTTCGCTGAGGGTGTCGAGGTGTTCATGACGCAAAAAAGGCCACGCGATAGCGCGCGGCGCTGGCGACATCATAGGCGATGTCGTGTCCTTTCGCAGCGTCGACTGCTGTGGTGACCGGCGCCGGCAGGGCTGTTCGGGGAAGCCGGCCCACGCGTCTCCCAAAAATGGTGTCCTAAGTCACTCCCACTCGATGGTTCCCGGCGGCTTCGACGTGATGTCGAGGACCACGCGGTTGACCTCGCGCAGCTCGTTGATCATGCGCGAGGCGATCGTCTCCAGCAGGTCGTACGGCAGCCGCGCCCAGTCGGCGGTCATCGCGTCGTCGCTCGTCACCGCGCGCACGACGACGACGTAGCCGTAGGTACGCTCATCGCCCTGCACGCCGACGGTGCGCACGTCGGGCAGCACGCAGAACGACTGCCACAGCTCGCGATACAGGCCCGCCTTGCGAATCTCCTCCTGCAGGATGGAGTCGGCCTCGCGCAGCACGTTCAGCCGCTCTTTGGTCGCTTCGCCGCCGACGATCCTGATCGCGAGGCCCGGCCCGGGGAACGGCTGGCGCCACACCAGCCGTTCGGGCAGTCCCAGCTCGGCGCCAACGGCGCGGACCTCGTCCTTGAACAATGCGCGCAGCGGCTCGACCAGCTCGAACTGCAGGTCGTCGGGCAGGCCGCCGACGTTGTGGTGGCTCTTGATCGTCGCCGCGCCGGTGCCCCCGCCCGACTCGATCACGTCCGAGTAGAGCGTGCCCTGCACGAGAAACCGAGCACCTTCCCCGCCCTCGCCCGCGAGCGTTGTCGCCTCCTCCTCGAACACCCTGATGAACTCGGCGCCGATCGCCTTGCGCTTGGCCTCGGGCTCGCTCACCCCGCGCAGCTTCTCCAAGAACCGCGTCTCCGCGTCGACCGCGACGAGCGGGACCTTGAAGGTGTCCCTGAACGCGCTTATCACCTGCTCGCCCTCGTCCTTGCGCATCAGCCCGTGATCGACGAACACGCACGTCAGCTGCTCTCCGACCGCGCGGTGCACGAGCAGCGCCGCGACCGAGGAGTCGACGCCGCCGGAGAGCCCGCAGATCACGCGCCCGTCGCCGACCTGCTTGCGGATGCGCGCGATCTGGTCCTCCACGATCGACGCCGCCGACCAGGTGCGCTCGCAGCCGCACACCTCCGTCAGGAAGCGCGTCAGGATCTCCTGGCCGTAGGGCGTGTGCACGACCTCGGGGTGAAACTGGATCCCGTACACCTGCCGCTCGGTGTCCTCGATCGCGGCGACCGGCGAGGCGCTCGAGGATGCGAGCGCGGTAAATCCCGGAGGCGGCCCGAACACTGTGTCGCGGTGGGACATCCAGCACGTCTGCTCCTTCGGCATCCCTTTGAGCAGGCGACCGGGCTCGATCACGCGCAGGTCGGAGCGGCCGAACTCGCCCACCTCCGCCTGCTCGACCTTGCCGCCGAGCTCGTGCACGAGCAGCTGCATGCCGTAGCAGATCCCCATCACCGGCACGCCCAACTCGAGCAGGCCGCGGTCGAGCTTCGGCGCTCCCTCGGCGTAGACGGAGGCCGGACCGCCGGAGAGGATGATCCCGCGGGGTTTGCGCCTCTTCACCTCGTCGATCGAGACGTGGTGCGGCAGCAGCTCCGAGAACACGCCGCAGTCGCGCACCCGGCGCGCGATCAGCTGGCTGTATTGACCGCCGTAGTCGAGCACCACGATCTCTTCGACAGCCGTCGGCGTGACGCTCCGCTGCTCGCTTACCGGCTGAGACGCCGTGGCAGCGGTCTCAGTCATTTACAAGGACAGCAGCCTTCCCGCCGGTGGCACCCATGCCGACCTGCTGGTCGCGCTGCAGCGCCTTGCCCTCGGTCTGCAGCGCGGGCGCGATTACGACCTCCGCGCGATTGAACTCGGCGAGGTCCTTGTGCCCGCAGGTCGCCATCGACGTGCGCAGCCCGCCGAACAGGTTGAACGTCCCGTCGTTCTCGCGCGCCGGGCCGACGAGGATCTCCTCGAGCGTGCCGTTCTGCGTCGTCGCCACGCGCGCGCCGCGCGGCAGGGACGGGTGGAAGGTCGCCATGCCCCAGTGAAAGCCGCGTCCCGGCGCCTCATACGCGCGCGCCAGCGGCGAGCCGATCATCACGGCGTCGGCGCCGAGCGCGATCGCCTTCGACACGTCGCCGCCGTTGCGCATCCCGCCGTCGGCCACGACCTGGCAGTACTCGCCGGTCTCGAGCATGTGCGTCGATCGCGCGTGCGCGACGTCGGCGATCGCGGTGGCCTGCGGAACGCCGATTCCGAGCACGCCCCTGGTCGTGCAGGCCGCGCCCGGGCCGACGCCGACGAGCACGCCGGCGGCGCCGGTCCGCATCAGGTGCAGGCCCGTGTGATAGGAGGCGCAGCCGCCGACGACGACGGGCACGTCGAGGCTGGGGATGAACTCCTTCAGGTTCAGCGGCTCGGAGATCGTCGAGACGTGTTCGCCGGAGACGACCGTGCCTTGGATCACGAGCACGTCGAGGCCGGCCTCGAGCGCCAGCTCGTAGTAGTCGCGCACCCGCTGCGGGGTGAGCGACGCGGCGACGACCACTTTCTGCTCCTTGATCTCGGCGATCCGCTGTGAGATCAGCTCGGGCTTGACGGGCTCTGAGTAGATCTCCTGCATCTCACGCGTCGCCTCCTCCTTGGGCAGCTCGGAGATCCGTTCGAGCTGCTCCTCGGCGTCTTCGTAGCGCGTGAAGATCCCCTCGAGGTTGAGCACGGCCAGGCCGCCGAGCCGCCCGACGATGGCGGCGGTGCTCGGCGAGACGACGCCGTCCATCGCCGAGGCCATCAGCGGCAGCTCGAACTGGTAGGGCCCCAGCTTCCAGGAGATGTCGATGTCGTCAGGATCGCGCGTGCGCCGCGAGGGCACGATCGCGATGTCGTCGAATCCGTAGGCCTGGCGCGCGCTCTTGCCACGTCCGATCTCAACTTCCATTGTCAAATCCTCGCACTCGCCGCGGACGAAAAAACCCCGCGCGGGGCGGGGCCGATGGGGGCCGGCACGGTGCCGGGGAGAGGCTGTCGAAGGGTGATGTCAAGTGAGTTCGAGCATAGCAACGGCATCCGCCGGATCGCACCTCGGATGCGGGCCGAGGGGGCACGTAAACCTCACCCGTCAGGTGCGCCTTGGATATCCTCGGCGAGATGGCCTCGAGCGCGCGCACAAGCTATGACCCGCGCGCGATCGAGGCGCGCCGCCAAGAGGCGTGGCGCGAGCGCGACGCCTTCGCGACGCCCGCGCCGGGAGAGGACGGCAGGATCCACCGCTACATCAAGCCGTCGGCCCCGTTCACCTCGGGCAACGTGCACATCGGCCATGTCCGTTCGTACTCGATCGGCGACGCCTACGCGCGCTATCGCCGCGCGCGCGGCGACGCGGTGCTGTTCGCGTTCGGCTTCGACGCTTTCGGCCTGCCGGCCGAGCTGGGGGCGATCGCGGGCGGCGTCTCGCCGAGCGACTGGGTCGCCCGCTGCGCGGCCCACATGACCGGCCAGCTGCAGCGCCTCGGTTTTTCATTCGACTGGGAGCGCACGTTTCTCAGCTCCGACGCGATCATGTATCGCTGGTCGCAATGGCTGTTCCTCACGCTGTTGGAGGCCGGGCTGATCTATCGCGGCTCGGGGAACGTCGACTGGTGCGACACGTGCCAGACTACGCTCGCGACGATCCAGGTCGAGGACGGGCTGTGCTGGCGCTGTCACAACCCGGTGCGGCTGATCCAGCGGCCGCAGTGGTACCTGCGGGTGAGCGCCTACGTGCAGGAGAACGACCGCCGTCTGCGGGAGCTGACCGAGAGCGGGATCTGGGACGAGAGCGCGCTCGCGAGCCAGCGATTCGTGCTCGGGCGCGTCGACGGCGTCGAGGTCGACCTGGCCCGGCCGGCTGGATCCTCGTCGGGGACCGCGGACCCTGTCGGATCTACCGGGCCATCGACAACCGCGACCGGCGCGGAGCGCGCCGAGGAGAACGCCGGGACCTTGACCGTGTTCACACCCCACGGCGATGCGCTCGCGCGCGCGCGGTTCGTGCTGATCTCGCCGAAGCACCCCGACATCGAGCGCTGGGCCGACTCGATCTCCGACGAGCAGCTCGAGGAGCTGCGCTCCGGCGGCCTGGAGCGCGACGCGCGCGAGGCGCAGGCGCTCCCGCTGATCGACACCGGCCAGACGCTGTCCGCGCCGGCGGGCGGCGAGCCGCTGCCGGTGCTCGTATCGCCTGTGGTCGACGGGCGTTTCGGGGTCACTGCCGTGCTTGGCATTCCCGCGCGCGATCGCACCGATGCCGTGATCGCGCGCCGTCTCGGTTTCGATCCGGAGGGTGATGAGGAGGATGATCGGGGGGAGGGGCAGGCGAGTGGGGGCACCCCTGTGAACGGTGGCACTGGCGCGGTGGCAGACGGAACGCGTGGTCGAGCGGTCGCGGCGGGGGGCGCGGCCGGCGGGGCGGGCCGTACCGCGGTGCGTTATCGCGCGAACGACTTCTCGATCTCGCGCCAGCGCTCGTGGGGCACGCCGATCCCGATCGTGTACTGCGAGGAGTGCGGCGCCGTGCCGGTGGGGCGCGAGCAGCTGCCGGTGGAGCTGCCGCTCGACTTGAAGCCGACCGGTACGGGCAACCCGCTGGCCGAGCGCGAGGACTTCGTGCAGACCGCCTGCCCGCGCTGCGGCGGGCCGGCACGGCGGGAGACCGACACGCTGGACTGCCATTTCGACGCGCTATGGCTGTGGGTGCCGGTGTGCGTGCCGCCGCAGGAGCGCGACGGGACGCTCGAGCGGATCTTGGCGCTTGCAGACCTGCGTCATTGGCTGCCCTCAGAGCGCGTAGTGGCGGGCTCTGACAGCGGCAACTTCGTGTTCGACCAGCGGATCGTCACGAAGGCGCTGCGCGACATCGGCCCGCTCGCGTTCCTCGCGGACGGCGAGCCGTTCGCCGGCTGCCTGTTTCACGAGATGGTGATTCGCGACGGGCGCAAGATGTCAAAGCACCTCGGCAACGTGGTCGATCCCGACGAGCTGGTGGAGCGCTACGGCGCCGACACGGTGCGGCTGGCGACGCTGTACGCGGCCCGGGCGCAGCGCTCGCTGAACTGGAGCGACTCGGCGGTGCTGCGCTGTCACAGGTTCTTGAACCAGGTGTGGGACTTCACGCAGGCGCATCTCGTCGCGGGAGCGCCCGGCGGGGACGGGACGCTCTCAGACGCGGGTAGGGTGCCAGCCGACCCAGACGGGGCGCTCGCCGGCGCGGGCGGGACGCCCGCCCGCGCCGATGAAAACGGGAGCGCGACGGGCGAGCGCGAGCCGGTGAGAGACACGAGCGAGCACCTGCGGGTGAAGCTCGGCAAATGGTGCGAGACGGCGGTGGAGAAGATCACCGAGGAGATGGACGATCTGGAGATGCACTCCGCCGTGCGCAACGTGATGCGTCTGTTCGACCGGATCAAGGACTTCGAGAAGCGCGTGCTGGCACGCCAGCCGGCGCTGGGCGCGGCCGACCACGAGGCGCTGATCGATGCGCTGAGCGTGCTCGTGCAGCTGCTCGGTCCCTTCACCCCGCACCTGGCGCAGGAGCTGTGGATCGCGCTCGGTCACGAAGATTCACCGCAAACGCCGTGGCCCGGCGTATCGTCTGGGGTACCGGCATGAGTCTTTCGACCGTACAGAGCCCGTCACGAGGATCGAGGCAGCGGACGCGCTCGTGCGCGACCGGCCTCGCCTGCCATCGCTGCGAGACGCGATACGCGCTCGAGGACACGATCTTCGCGTGCCCCGACTGTGGCAAGGGGCTCGACGTCGTTTACGACTATGAGCTCGCGGCCGGTCATTTCAGGGATTTTCCGAGCGGTGAGCGCCCGCGCAACATCTGGCACTTCGAGGAGCTGCTGCCGATCGTCGACGCTTCGGCACAGGCGCGCGTCGGGCAGTTCTCCGGCTACACGCCGCTGATCAGCGCCGAGCGGCTCGGCGCCGAGCTGGGGATCGCGAACCTGTATTTGAAGGACGACTCGTCCAACCGACCCAGCCTTTCGTACAAGGACCGCGTCGTTTCGATGTCTGTCGCACGGCTGCTCGAGCGTGGCAAGACCGAGATCGGGTGTGTGTCGACCGGCAACGTCGGCACCGCGGTGGCCTCGTTCGCGGCGAAGGCCGGGGTCGACGCCTACATCTTCTATCCGAACCGGATCGAGGACACGAAGGCGCGCGCATGCATGGCGCTCGCCGCGAAGGTGGTGCAGGTCGAGGGCAACTACGACGAGGCCAACCGCCGCTGCCGCGAGCTGGCCGAAGCGACGGGCATGGACTTCGCGAACATCACGCTGCGCCCGTTCTACGCGGAGGGCGCAAAGACGGCGGCGTTTGAGATCGTCGAGCAGCTCGAATGGAACGCGCCGGACCACATCGTCACCGCCGCCGCCGGCGGCACGCTGTCATCGCGCCTGCACAAGGGGCTCGGCGAGCTGCAGCTGCTTGGGCTCTCAGACACGGACGCGACCCGCATCCACATCGCACAGCCGAGCGGCTGCAACCCGATCGCGACCGCGATCCTCGCCGAGGAGGCCGAGATCCACCCGATCACGCCGGAGACGGCCGCCCATTCGCTCGCGATCGGCGCGCCCGGCGACGGCTACCTCGTGATCGATGCGGTGCGCAAACGGGGAGGCACGGGCGGGTTCGCCTCCGATCCGGAGATCTTCGCCGGCATCGATCTGCTCGCCGCGACCGAGGGTCTGCTGACAGAGCCGGCCGGCGGCACGACGATCGCGGTGCTCGAGAAGCTGGCGGCCGCGGGCCGCTTCGCGGCCGATGAGACCGTTGTGGCGATCATCACCGGCAACGGTCTAAAGACGCTCGACGACCATCCGGCGAAGCCGTGGCCGGACAAGATCGACTGCGAGCTCAACCCGATGCGCACCGCGCTCGAGCAGCTGAAAAGCGGCCCGTCGCTGATCGACACGGCGCGCGCGCAGCTGCAGGGGTAGAACAGCCGCGGACACAGGTCACAGACCGCGACCGTCCCATCCCGCCTGGGCGCGCCTCATAACACTCCACGCATGGCGTCCTCTCAAACTCGACGCATGGCGCCCTCTCAAATCGGGTACGGTCGATGTATGGACGATCCAACGCCGTTCGATCCGATTCACGAGCTCGAAGAAACGCAGACACTACGCGCGCCAGGCAGTCGCCGAGGCGGGCGGCGGTGAGTCTGAGGGGTTCGAGCTCGCCGAGCAGGAACTGATCGAGCACACCTCCCACGGCGATGGCCACACGCCCGCGCGCATCATGCGCGACGCCGCCGCCGAGGAGGATCTGGAGGAGAGCGACGCGGTCTACGGCGAGGCCGACGAGGAGCACACGACCGACTGAATAGAAAAGCCCCGCCGGAGCGGGGCTTTTCCTTAGCAGGTCGATAAGCCGGGTTCTGTCGTTGAGCAGCCATCCATCTGAGCGGCCTACCTGGACCTTGGCGGGCTACCTGCGAACGGTCCTGTTTGACCTTGCATCGAGTGGGGTTTGCCCAGCCGCCGCGTCACCGCGGCGCTGGTGCGCTCTTACCGCACCATTTCACCCTTGCCGGCCCGCCGTTCACGTGGGACGGCGCGCTTAGGCGGTTTGTTTCTGTGGCACTTTCCCGCGGGTTTCCCCGGGTCGATCGCTCGACCACCCTGCCCTGTGATGTCCGGACTTTCCTCGAAGGCTCTCACCTCCGCGGCTGCCTGACCTGCACGGATCACATTATCGCGCTTCGCTCTCGCTGTGAAGGCGACGCAACCGCCCGCACGCGCACGGCCTCCCACACGCACACCAGCCGCGCACGCCAGCGCCGTAGCGATTGGACGATTGGACGCTCGTCACACGCTCCTGAGCAGCCCCACGACGCGGCCAAGCACCTTGACCTCGCGGCTGCGGATCGGCTCCATCGTCTCGTTCTCCGGCTGCAACCTGATGTGGTCGGGTTCGCGGAAGAAGCGCTTGACGGTCGCCTCCTCCCCGAGCAGCGCCACCACGACGTCGCCGTCGCGGGCGGTGTCCTGCGAGCGCACGACCACGAAGTCGCCCTCGAGGATGCCGGCGTCCTTCATCGATTCGCCGCGAATCCGCAGCAGGTACTCGCCGTCTCCCCCACCCGCGATCTCTGGAACCGAGACGTAGTCTTCGATGTTGCCCTCGGCGAGCATCGGCTGGCCGGCGGCGACCGTGCCCAGCAGCGGCAGCCCCTCGCCGGCGACGATGTTGCGCACGCTGTCGACCGCGTTGCCGACCGCGCGATCGACGCGGTCTAGCAGCTCAATCGCGCGCGGCTTCGAGGGATCGCGGCGCAGCATGCCGATCTTCTCGAGGTTCGCCAGATGCGCGTGCACGGTCGAGGACGACGCGAGGCCCACCGCTTTGCCGATGTCGCGCACCGTCGGTGGATAGCCGTACTTGGCCGAGTACTTGCGGATGAAGTCGAATATCTCCTGCTGGCGCTTGGTCAGATCCATGTCTCCTGGGCTCCCCGCTCGAGTGGACAGTTGCCGTGAACGAACATGTGTTCGCACTGTAGCGCGCCCGGGGGACGGACGCAAGGGGCGGCGGTCCTCGACCGCCGTCGGCGGGACGAGCGCGGGGATATACTCGCCCGCTCTGCGCCCATGGCGGAATTGGTAGACGCGCAAGGTTGAGGGCCTTGTGGGGAGATTTCCCCGTGGTGGTTCGAGTCCACTTGGGCGCATAGAAAAAAGCCCGTCGAGCGCCGCCGGGCGACGCCACACGGTCGCAGCGGCGGCATCTACCCCTACGATACGGCGTCGGGCACGAGGTCTCGTCGGGATCGAGCGCACCGACGCGCGCGAGCGCTCCTCGATCTTCTCCGTGACCGCAGGAGTGCTAAGCGCGTACAACAGCGACGGCGCACGGGAAAGCACAGCGAATCCTAATTTCAACCCAGACCGGTTCGCCACAAGCACCGACACGCTCTACATCACCTCCCCCGAGCAACACCAGGCGACGTGCGCGCCGTTGATCGTCGGTCTGCTCGAGCAGGTGCGCCACGCTGTCTACGCCCACGCCCGCACCGGCACGACCCTCGGGCCGGGGATGTTGTGGCTGCTGGACGAGGTCGCGAGCATCGCCCCGATCCACGACCTCCCCGCGCTCGTCTCACAAGCCGGCGGACAGAACCTCCAAGTCGTGATCGGGCTGCAGGACCTCTCCCAAGCACGCACCCGCTGGGGCCAGGACGCCGCCGACGGGTTCCTGTCGCTCTTCCAAACAAAGCTGATCCTCACAGGGATCGCCGACGCCCGCACCCTCGAAGCGATCTCGATCGCCCTCGGCGAATACGACCGGAACATGACAAGCCACACCCTCGGCCACAGCGAACCCCAAAAAACGCCCACCGACCCGACCCACACAGACACCGTCAGCTACCAAACACAACGCCAGCGGATCCTCACATCAGGCGAGATTGCGAAGCTCCCAGCCGGCCGCGGACTACTACTACAAGGCACCGACTGGGAGCTGATCGGGCTCACCATGTGGTATGAGAACGAACCGTGGAAGCGGGCCGCAAAGACTCCTCTTTCCTGAGGGATTCGGTCCGGGGTCCTCCTTGGGACCGGCGGTTTTGACACCGGCCGGCCGCCAAGGAGGCCCGGGAGAACGGCTGGCTCGGTCTAGGAGACGCCGAGTTTTATTCCGCCAGCGTCCAGGTAGATCTTCATGCTGCCGGCATTGGGGATATAACCGACGCTGGCACCGAAGTTACAGGGTCGAAGGGGGGTGATTTCTTCGAATGTCGCGAGCACGTTTTCGCCGGTGGTGTTAGCCATGCGCATCGGTGGAATTTTTTTGCATTCGTCGTAGCTGACGCTCCCGTTGTAGTAGCAGCCAAGGTTGAGAGCGGTCGTTCCCAATAGCGAGTCGATGGGTTCTTTACCGTTGAGTCCGAGTTCCGTGTGCCACGGGAGGTCCTTCGGTTCGAGCGAGTAAGGGGCACCGCACGCTGCGCCCACCCAGTTTTGACAGTTCGAGATCGTGAATTTTTCGATTATGCCCAGACCGCCCGGTTCCACGTACCCGCGGCCGAAATCTTCACATACCGCTCCCATCCGGCCGCCAAAAGGCACACTTTCGGCAAGCATCGCGATCCTTGCGTTTTTCCACTCGACCCCTTTTTTCGTCGTGATCGGTTTGCTATTTTCAAGCCATACAGGTTTTTCTGTTTCGGCGCTGGCGAGCGCCGGCACTATGGCCGTCAGCGCGAGTGCGCCGAGAGCCGCGACCAGCGCCCGACGGGCGTACTGACGCCCGCGAGCGGAACCGTGACGCGGCTTTTGGCTGAACCCAGAACCATCCATTTTGCAACCCCCTTGTTGAATGTATAAACACGGCACGATGTGCCACGATTAACCTATTCTCTCGAGACCGTCCACGTCAAGGTTTTACACAAGTCGGCCGAGCGTCAAATGGTAAAAGTCGATTCTTTAGAGTTAATCATCTTATGCATCGCCCACGGCGCGGATAACCCGCCTGCCGTACGCAGACAGGAACCACGCGTTGGCGCTCCCCGGGGAGCCCGCCCGCTTGACGATCAGCTCCAGGCGGGCCAGACGCGCGAGCATCGTCGAGACCTGATCGTCACGAACGATGCCGATAGCTTTTGCGATCTGCCGGTTGCTCGCACCGGGGTGCTCCGCCAGATAACGCAGGCACCCTCGCGCGCGACGCGCCCTGGGATCGCGTAACGCGCGAGGAACCTCAAACTCCACTGTAATGGCTTACTTGAGCCCTTACTTGACCCTCCTCGCCCGCCGCTCACACACCGCTCGCTTGGCGCCCTTTTTCCGCTTGCAAGCTTTGAGCGCTTTGGCGAGCTTTTGTGCGCGGGTGAGCGCCTTCTTCTTCGCACAACCACTCACCGCGATCGGAGTCGAGATGTGGATTTCGGTGCCATTCTGTCCCACGAACGCTGTCGGCATCGCAAGCTTGCTCCTGCAGAGGTTCCCGTTCGCCGCGAGCGCCGAGAACTTGCCCTGGGGAAGCGTCAGTTCGAACGTGCCGACGGGGACATCGGGGACCGTCTTGAACGTGCTCGATGTGATCCCGGCTTTGCTGATGAACGTCGTGCCGACGAGGTCGACGCTGGTGCCATAGCCCTGCAACACGATGATCAAGCTGGGGAACGCTTCCCCGCCGTGAGACACGAAGTATGCGGGCCCTTCGAGCGGGACAGGCAACACCGGCGTGACTGCCCTCGCGTGCCCGATGATCGATTCTGGAGGGCACCCCGCCGGGTTCGCGTTGAACTGTGCGGCGGTGCACGCCTTCTGCAACGTCGTCAAGCGCGAGGGGAGCTGCTTGGGGAGATCGACCTTGACACGCGCAATGTTCGCGTCATACGCACCCGCGGGGTAGGTCAGCTTCACCGCGAGGCTCGCCCCGTTAGCTTTGCTCGTCTTTCCTGACGTGCTCGCGGCGAGGTGGGGCTTAAACGCCAACGTCGCACAGTTCGTGACCTGCAACGGGACCGCCAGCGCGGAGGTCGACCCTTCGCTGCTGCCCAAAGTGCCCGTGATCTGCAGCGGGTTGCAGTTCGTTGGGTTGAACGTGAAGTCGGGACGGTTGATGTTGACGTTGACGTGCTTGATCTGCAATGGGATGCCGTCGAGGATGTGCGGGATCGCATACGCACCCGAAGGGTCTGTCGTGATCGTGAGCGCCGCCGTGGAGGGGCTGACTTCGATCTTCGCGCGGACGATCACGTTGCCGAGGTTGAACGGTCCGGCCTTCGCCGGGTTCACGATCGACAGGCCATACGGTGCACCCTGGTAAGGGCCGGTGATGTAGACCCTGCCGCCCTGCACTGTGTAGGGATTCCCACCCAACCCGACAGACACCGTCGTTTCCCCGATCAGGCTTTCAGGACCACACGATCCCTGGTCGGCCTGCGGTTCACCACAGAGCTGCACGTGGGCGAGCGTTCCCAGCAGGCCCGGAGGCATGTGCAGTTGGATCGACTGCAGGTTCTGGTTGCCGTCTTCACGCGAGAACGTCGTCGTAAACGGCGTGAACGAACCGGCCTGAAGGTTCAGGCTACCCGCGGTCAACGATGGCGCGAACGGCAACGGGCTCTCGCACGGACCCCCGTTCGGACCGCTCGTGATCTGGAATTCCGAGGATGACCCCACGGGAGCGTTACCCGACCACGGCGCGATCGACGCGGTCGTCGTGTAGGACCCGCACGATGCGGGTGTCCCCAGCGGGGCGCGGGATCCGCCGAAGAAGTGCAGGCTCAAATCTTCAAACGGTAGCTGCGGTGTTTCCTTGAACGTCGAGACGAGCTGTCCCGTGACGGGGTTCGGCTGCACTTCACCCGCGAGCTTCACGCGGACACCGGATACCGGGTCATACGCGAGGAGGTAGAGCGCGACGAGGCTCCCGAACGGGTTCTGGTTCTGCGTCGCGAGATACGCGGCGCCTTCCAGTTCGTTCGGCAACAATGGTGTTTTGATTTTGAGGGTCGCTACCTTCGCCGATTCCGGACAGGATTGTTCGCCAGGACTGTCCAGCGCGATCTCACTTTCCGAGCACGCCGACAGGCCATCGGCGCCGGCGGGGTTCAGCCCGACACCGGCGGGCAGCGTGACCGTCGTGTCCTTCACCTGCGCGTCGGCGAGCCCGGTGGGGTTCAGGCTCGCTTCCTGATCGACGTGCACACCGACCGTCAGTCCTGTGGGGGTGCTCGCCTGCTGTCCGTCGGGCGCGACCTTGATCGATGGTTCGAAGCTCAAGCGGTTACACCCATCCTGCGCGACGGGTTCGCCTTCGAGGTTTGCGAACGTGTACTGTTTCGGTGCGCTGTACCGGCCAGGCGCTTCCCACGGGTCCCCTTCGACCATGGTCTGCAGCGGTCCGGTGCACGACGTCGGCATGATCAAGAACGGTTGCGGCTTTTCCTGTGTCGAGCACGCAAATTCCCACGTTTTCGCTTCGTACACGTTGCCCCCGTACTCGTCGAGGCATTTACCGCGCTGGGTATCGTGGCGCGCATCGCCGGGAACACCCCAGAACGTGACCTGCGTCCCGATGAAAGGAAGCGAGTCCGGGAGATCGGGAACGCTCACCACGACACCGTAATCACCACCCGTACGCACCGAGGTGTCGAGCACCACCGGACCCGCGACCGTCGCGAACCCGAACCGTGCCGGCTCCCCGACCGCCGGTTCGACACTGTACAACGGCGTCGTATCCGCGAGCGGCACGTTCTTCCCCAGATATATGTTCGTAACGATCGGCGTCGCGACACCGACAACAGTATCGTCCGGACAGGGCGTGCTTCCTGGGTTCGTGTCCAAGAACGCCGACAGGCGACACTTCGCCAGCGGCGCCGGGTTACCGACAAGACCCGGAGGCAGATCGAACCGGAGATCCTTCGTCAACGCCACGGGCTGCACTTCGGGCAACAGTTCATATTTTCCATTTTGAAGGTTCAACGTAGGCGCCGCCTTCGAGTTGAACGTCAGCGTCGTCGTCAGCTGAAACGGGTGCGATCCGGCCTGCGTATCCGGCATACCGCCCTCTTCTTCGGGCGTCAGTTCATAGTTTTCCGCACCAAACGATGCCGGAGATCCGCCGAGCGCAAGCGCGTGCCGCCAACGGACCGGCGCGGGCGCCACGTCCCCCGGGGGCGCCCCACCACCGGAGACGCCCACTTCGCTGACACCGGTACCGGCGCCCGGTTCGACGTTCACCGTGATCGCGATAATGAACCGTTCATACGCAAGCAGCGGTCCCCCATACGTACACGTCACGGTCTGCGCTACGACACTGCAATGGATCACTTCCTTCACGCCGTTCTGCCCGATCGGGGCGCTGCCGCCACCTTCGCCATACACATCCGGTTCGCCTTTACCGTTACGGACGACCGTCACACCAGCCGGCAGCCTATCCACGATCCTCACGGGGCTCGTGAACCCGTCCACCGCCGCATCACCGAGGTTGCTCACTTCCAGCAAGAGCCGGCTTTCACCGCCAGGCCGGCTCGCAGGCGCCGAGACAGTGTTCACATGCCACCACGGCTCCGCCGCCGCCGCTGCCCGCCCGGCCGACCCACCCAACACCACCAAAACCACGACAGCCGCGATCAACGGCAGATCCCGCCGCGCCGAATACGACAACCTAACACTAACAGACCGCCTCATCGCGCCGCCCTCCGGTGGTTGTTGGCTTTCCGCGCCTTTGTTCTCTTAGACTTCGATCCCTTCACGCACTTGCCGCGCCTGCGCTGCCGGCCTTTCTTGCACTTCACCGTCTTCTTCACGGTCTTCTTCTTCGCCGCGGGTTTCGCCGCGACGGGCGGCACGTTGCCCGCACCGTTGAACGTCGCGCTCGGCGGCGGACCGAAGATCTCCGGCTGCGGGGATGGCGCGGCCTTGCACGAATCGCCGGAATCGCACGGCGGCGGCGGCACCGGCACCGTCCTGCACGGCACCGCGCCCGTACAAACGTGCGCGTCATACACGTCATACCCGCTGTCGTAATCTTCGCCCGTCAGCCGGCTCGTCGTCGTGAAGAACACGTCATCGCCGCTTTCGCTCGCATCATAGAAAGCCGATTCCGAGCTCGACGTGCCCGAGGAGATCAAACCCACACAACCATCGACCGGATGGCCCGCGAGCTCCCCCTCGTACACGTCCATCGCCGAGGACGTCGAGCTCGTGCAGCCACCTACCCCTTCGGGCTCGAACTCGTACACATCCTCCAACCCGTTCGTATCCCGCGGCACCAACGCATCGGGACTGTCGAAGAACAAACGGCCAGTGTTGGACAGATAACGTGGCTGATAGGTCGGATAACCATTTTCTGGGTTATCCCATCCGGGAATACTTCCCGCCAGCCAATGACTCGTACGCACGTTCACCGAATTTGTTTCTTTTTCTGTCCAAGTTTCGAGACGGTCCACCAGCAATTCAGATTTTTCCTTGTCGAACACGCCGACCGGTCGCGCGCCCGTCGGATCGCACGATGCGCATACCAGCCGCCCTGTCTGAGCGTCGTACAGGTACACCTCCTCATCCGGCTGACCGCTGACAGCATCCGTATTGTCATAGCCCGTCAACGACTGCTCCGACATAAACGCCAGATAACGCCCATCCGGCGACACCCGCGAGCTCACATCCGCGAGAAACGGACTTTCACCAAGAGTTGACTGCCCGTACCAGCTAGGTTTATCCAACGGCGACAATGACGCGACATACGTCGTCGTCCAACCCCCACCGGTGTCATGCAGAACGTACAGATTGTCTTCTCCGCTCACACCACCGCTCGCGAGCACGCCCGTCGCGACGAAATACACGTACGACCCGTCTTCGCTGACATCCGAGACGACTTCCTGCACGCCACCGCTGGGTTCCGCCGAGCCGTGGTTCGTCGTGAGAGCGCTCGCGGTGCCCGTTTCGAAGTCATACACATACAAGTCACCGTTTTCACGGTAAAAGATCTTTGAGCCTTCGCTGTTCATCGTCTGATAGATCGCGCTCGCACCACCAACACGCACGGTCGTTTCCTCCACCATGTCACGAACATACAACCCCCTGTATGTTTGAAGACGAGGGCCATAGGGTTCGCCCCACGTCCACGCGATCCGGCGACCGTCACTGGAAATCACACGCTGAACACCACCGCGCGGAAGACCAAGCCCGTCATTCGTGCCGGCAAGCCGAACGCCGGGCGTCACACCGATAGGACCGTGCGCCGCTTCTCCGTCCGGGAGAATATTCACGAGCTGTAGCTTTCCTTTACCCCACTCGTACAGGTTCCACTGAACGTTGTCTGCTCCATCATTTTTCTGGACGGTTTCTTCGTCGATCGCTTCCGGCGTCAAAGCCTTCGGCGTCTTCAAAACGACATGACCCAAATCGGGCGTCGCGACAAGAAAATGCATCTCAAATTCTGACGATGCGATTCCGTGACCACCAAGGCTTGGTTCTTCGATCGGACTGAGCGCATTCGCGCTAGTCACGAGCGGCGTGAAGCTTTCGCTCACATCATCACGCAAATACAACGTCCGTTCCGTCACCCCCGGTGACAGCGGCGGCGTACCGTCGTCCTGCGGCTCCACCGCCGCCAACGACAGGTCCGAGGAGAACTGGTGGTATTCAATGTGGCTGGTGGACAATTCTGCGCCCGGTTCGCCGGTTTCGGGGAAACGCCCGGGCAACGTCAGGTCGACCGATCCCCAACCGTCCGTACCACGCCGGGAGAGCACCTGCGCATACGTGATTTTCCCCGCGGGAGTATCGCTGACCGAGATACCCTTCGCGAGATACGTGACCCCGCTCCCATCGCTCGCGGCTTGCACCTGGCCCTTTTCGAACAGTTCGATCAGCGCGCCTTTGTTGTCCGCCGGGGATACCAGTTCCCACGAGCGACCGTCCGGCAACGCCGCCGTCGCGCCGACGATCTGCGTCGTGAAACTACTGTCCGGTTCGGCGAACGCTTCGCCGCCCTGTTCAACCACGAAACGATAATGATAGACCGTGCCCGCCTGCAACCCCTGCAGGTGCAGGCTCACGGACTGCGCCCCGACGGCGGACCCGAGATCCACACCCGGAGCAGCCACCGGCGCATACGCACCGTACGCGGTGCTCGTCCCGTACTGGACGTAATAGTGCGTGTCGCCACCGTTAGGGTCGATCGGGTCCTGCACCGTCGCGCTGCTCGACGCGACATCCGTGACGGACTGGCCACCCAGCCTCGGACCCATGAAGACCTCCTGGTCCGCTGTCGCGTTGGGCTTGTGCGCCCCGTTTTCCGCGACCAGCCGGTAGTGGTAGACGCTCCCGGGCGTGAGACCCGCCAGGTGCGCGCTGACCGCCTCGGCGTTCGTGCCCGACCCGAGATTTTTCGCTTCCGGGGAGCACGGGACGCTATGGCCATACGTCTTGCCCGCTTCGTATTCCGCGGCAGTGGCATATTCGAACACGCACGAGGTGACCGGTTCGCCTTCCGGGTTCACAGTGCCGTTCAACGTCAAGCTCCGCGGCCCCTGTTCACTCGCCGGTTCAATCTTGACGGTCGGCAGCTTCACCCGGTCGAAGACCACCACATCATTCGAGGAACGATCGGTCGCATAAACCGTGCCGTTGCCGGTATCTATCGCCAGCCCCTTGCTGAACGTCAGATGCCCCGAGCCAAAAGCCTCAATCGGCTCCCCGCTCAGGCTAAACGCTTCGATCGTTTCGAGATTGTCGAGATAGACCTCACCGCCAACAGGGTCGACCGCTGCTCCACCATACGCTTTTTCGTCACCGCCGAACGGCGCAAGCAGCGTTCCCCCCGAGCTGTTGACCTTCGCGAACTCGCCCTCCTCGTTGACGTAGAGGTTGTCTTCGGCGTCCACCGCGAGACCTTCACGAGCTCCGCCGAATGCTGTTTCGCGTTCGGAGACATACTTGTTCGCCAGTTCGTCACTGAAGCTATAGATCGGCCCGGAGAATTTGCTGACCCACAAAGTTCCGTTCGGGTCAACAGCCACACCCGTAATACCCGTTTCTCCCGTTTCAAACAGGCCGCCCGGGGTTCCCGCACCGGTCAACTGGCCCAGATAGACCCCTTCAGGACTGAACTTGTCGATCACACCATGACCACTATCGACGACATACACGTCTTCGTTGGAGGGGTCCAGTCCCGCGTCGTCCGAGTTGTCGATCGCGATTTGCGTCGGTTCGAGAAACGCGCCCGTAGGAGCACCAGAACCGTTGAATTCGCCCGCGTACACGTAGGTTTTCGTCGTCGCTTCGAACGCGAAACGCTCGACACGGTTGTTGGCGCTGTCGACCACGTACACCTCGTGCGTTACGTCGTTGACAGCCACCCCGAGCGGTTCTTTGAACTGTCCCGGCCCTGAGCCTTCGCTACCGAACGTGGAGCTGTAGATGTGCACTTCGTTCGCGAGCGCTGGAGCGCTGCAGAACAGCGCTCCAGCGCTCAGCGCGCACAACGAGGAGACAAGACCCGATACCAGTCTACGAATGCTCACAACCATCATCTCCTCTGACTCTCTTCCATTTACCCTGAAGTTCCAGCTCGCTACGGTTGGGCGCCACCGCCGCGTATTGCTCGGTTCGCCCAGCATCACGCGCCGTCCTTGTGCGCGGGATCGTTGAGGCTGAGTTGCTCGGTGACGCGTTCCCCCAGCGGGGTCAGCCTCCAGGCGTTGCTTTCGCCGCGTGGTTGACCCTCGCCGCTGTTCTCGAGCAGTCCCAGGCGCTGCAATCGCGCTAGGAGCTTTGAGATTTGGCCCTGGTCATAAAGATCTGCGTGCTCGCCGATCTGACGGTTGCTCGCACCGGGATACTCCGAGGCGGCCCGCAGCACCCTTGCCGTCCTGTAGGTCAATCGCATCGGGACGTCCCGCAACGGGCCTTCCTGGCGTACCCGCCCTGCCAGAAGAGTCTCAGAGGTGGCGGGCAAGGTTGTGCGTGGTGCGGGACGTTTGCGCTCCCTGCTCGCGGCCGCTGACCCGAGATACGGCTGGACGATCATGCCAACCAGGTCCCCGTGCAGATCGGTGAGTGGTTCTCGCTCTCCGTTCAACAGGCGCTTGTAGAGGATCGCGAGCGCCGCACCAGCAAGACCCTCGGCCATCAAGACGGGTGCTTCTGCCGCGCGCGTGCTCTGCGCAGCCCCCTCTTCGATCACTCCCGCCAACCGTGCCAGCAGCGTCTCGCGGGCCTCCAACACCCTTCGTGTGCCGCGCGCGCTCTGCACCACACACACCCGCGCCAATACCGGATCGCGATCGAGGAAGCACAAGATCCTCCACACGCCCCCACGGACACGCTCAACCCAAGACGCCTCCCCTAGGCCTGCCCCGGCGAGATCTTGCTCGACACGACCGACGGTGTCATCGAGCATCGCCAGCAAACACTCTTCACGATTGGCGAACAGGTCATAGAACGTGCGCCGCGACACCCGTGCCCGCGAGGAGATATCAGCGACACTCACACCGGACCAGTCCAACTCATCCACCGCCGGGACCGCCGCACCTATCAGCCGCGCGCGCTGCATCTCATAGACCTGACCCCGAGCAGAAGGACCGTTGCCCGCCCTCACACCACGACGACGCACATCACCCTGCCTCGCTGCACGCGTAGTGCGAGCGTTGCGGGTACGCAGCTTCGCAGGAGGGCTCGCCATCACACACCCCTCCCGCCAGGAGCCTCAACACCTGTACTGACGGGCGCAAAGAGCTCGCCGCCGATGCCATCCTCGGTGCTGTCGGAGTGAACACTGTCAGGACGGCCCGCCCGTAGCGCCTGCTCCCCGCGCGCTGTCAGCGACCACGCCTTCGGGGTGCCCTGTTCGCGACCACCCGTGTTCTGAACCAAACCCTGATCCTCCAAACGCCACAACAAGCGCGAAATCTGACCCTGGTCAGAAACCCCCGCCCCATCCGATACCTCACGATTGTTCAACCCCGGCCGCTCAGCGATCACCGCCAGCACCGCAAACGTACGCAACGTCGGACGGAACTCCACCAGCGCCACCGAAAACCCGGCAGACCCCCCCACCGGACTCTCCCCAAAACCACCACCAGCATGCGCGCCCCCACCACTACACTCACCGGCCGGGAGCTTGGACGCCGGCGGACGTGAAAGCTCGCGTGTCGCGGCAACAGGCCCCCGGTAGGGCAGCACGATCGTACCCATCAACGGGCCCAACAACCCCACCAACGGACCAGGATTCCCCTCCAACAAGCGCGCATGGATCACACCACACACCGCCCCGACGATTCCCTCCGCCGTGAACGGCGGCAGCTCCCGTCCCGCCTTCCTATCCTCACCACCCCGATCGATCACGCCGGCCAGCTCCTCGAGCACCCGCGCGCGACGCTCCAACACCCGTGGCCCGCACGCGAGCGCCTCGACGAACACGAACCGTCCCAACACCGGCTCACGATCCAACAACCCCAACAACCCACCAAGACCCCCACGCATACCCGCAGCCCAGCCACCCTCCGCCCGATACGCGGGAGCGACGACCCCGGCGATACGCTCCACAGACTGATCGAACGCCGCCAGCAGACACTCTTCGCGATCTGCGAACAGGTCATAAAACGTCTTGCTAGACATCCCCGCCCGCGCGGTCACACGCCGCACCGTCAACTGGCGCACCCCGAGCTCAGCAACAAGACTCACCGTCGCATCCAGCAACCGCGAACGCTGCAACACCGACACATACACCCCGCCACCCTGCGGGCCCACAACACCATGACGCACACGCACACGCCGCACAGCAGCGGTATCCGAGCCCATCACGACACGCTCCCCACGCGCGCGACACCACGCCCGGAACGACAAAAGCCGCGCTCACAAGCGCGACGGCTACCAGCTAGAAAATCGAGAAAAGCGCCAAAAACAGCGCCAAAACTAGGCTCAGCGCCTAATAAACCCGGTGCAGAGAGAGAGAGAGAGAGAGAGATGTGTCAGCGACGCTGACGCATCTAGCTACAGCCCCATCAGGGCACGCAACGACCCCCATCACACCTGTCCTTACCGGACTCACGCGAACACAACCCCTCATCATCCGACCTGGCCCCTCTCCCCTGACATCCCCTACAACGAGCGCTCAAATCGACCCAGAAGATCAACCCAAACCCAGTCTATTTCCATGCCCCAAAACCCGGGAGCATCTCTACCCATAAATATATACACAAACCGTCGCACTTTGCAAGGCCGAACTGTCAACCGGCACACAAACCGCTCTACAAAGCCAATCAGTCGCGACAAGGAACCGATCCCAGGGACGCGTCCATGACACCGGGCCACCCACGATCACAGAGCGAGCTCAAGCCCACGGCACCGGCCACACGATCGACAACGCGAGCTCAAGCCCACATCTGCTCACTGAGGCCCAGACGACCGGCGCTCCTCTTCCGCGAGCACACGCTCAACGCCCCACCGCACCAGCTGAGCGCTTTCCGCGTCCCTGCCGCATCGCAATCGCGTTTACGGCGTCGTAGAGAGGCGTGAGCATCGCACGACCAGCCGCCGGGACATATCTATCGCTCACCCGCCCCACCATAGTCCCTGTCCACCCGACGTTCGGCCCCGACGCTCTCGACGGAGCAACCGTGCAAGCCGCGTCATCGCCGACGGGCCCCGACCTGCTCGTGCAGACACGTGACGGGCGACAGATCGCGATAGAGGTCAAGTGGGCGGGCGAGGGCTGGCCCGACGATGTCCGCCGAGTCGCACGCGATATCCCTCGCCCGTGGCCGCAGGATGTGGTGGTGGTGGCCCGCGACCCGAAATCGCCGTGGCAACATTTTGGCAACGTCCACCCCGTCCAACGCTTCCAGTACGTCTAGAAACCCTGACGATTTAGACCATTTTGCGGGCTCTGGACAGGCCTACGCGGCAGGGGCAAACTTGAGGGCCTTGTGGGGAGATTTCTCCATGGTTCGAGTCCACTTGGGCGCATTGGAGGCAAAATGCTGCGCTGGCTGAATCAGGCTACAGCCGCGAACTCGTGCTCGACCTCGCCGTCCACCGTCCGCTGAAAGCACACCAGCAGTTCCTCGTCCAGCACTGCAGCGATCCGCTGCAGCGTCGGCAACTGCGGTATGTGGGTGCCCTTCTCAAGCCGCGAGATCGCGCTGTGGGAAGTGCCTGCCGCCTTGGCGACCTCCTCCTGCGTAAGACCCAGCTCGAAACGCCGCTCCCGAAGATGCGCAGCTACGGGGCTGACCTCACGAAGAGCGCGGATGCGCTCGTATTCGGCGCGCGCGTCTCGGTAGGCCACGTTGCGGTCAGTTCGGCCCCTAGCTGCCTTGGCAGCACTCTTGCCAACGGGACTATTTAGGACAATGGCCATAATGTAGAGCTTATCACGGTTGATAAATCGTCTCAGCTCCCACGCGACCCCGGAGGAGCGTCGCGCCCCGCCGCACGGGGCCGCCGACGAGGACTTGCATCCATTCTCTCCCTGAAGTCGACCATCCGCGCCTCGGCCTTCCTCCGATCGCTCGCCGAAACGGCGCCGGTGTTCTTCTCGAAGACGTGCAGCAGGACCAGCAGGTTCCGGGATCGCTGATAGAGAACGCGATAGCGAGTCCGTGCGAACCGGACCCGTAGCTCCCGCAACTCGCCCTCGATCTGCGACGTCGCCGGGAACTCCGGCGGGGGGTCGCGCGGGTCGCGATCATTCAGATGCTCCTCGATCGCGTCATCGATCTTCGCGACCGCGAGAGGCTGAGTGCACAGCATCTCCTCGAGGAAGGCATCGACGGGCTCATGCCCTCGTTTGTCTCGATAGAAGACGGCTTGCGTGCGCCCGCGTGTCTGCGCGTTGTCGGCACTCGGCCGAGAGCTCGATGAACGCCTTGGACGAGACATCTCGCAAGAGGCTAGGGATCACCCCGGCCACTCCAGTCGTCCAGCCATCAGCCCGCTCGCGTGAGAACACTTTGAGAACATCCACCCGTCCAGACCTGTCCGATGCGTCCAGCAACCCCCGCCAACTGGACGATCTGGATGCTCTCGGACACATCAACACCCCGCGTATCCGGTTGAGGGCCTGGTGGAGAGATTTCCCCGTGGTGGTTCGAGTCCACTTGGGCGCATTGAAAAAGCATAGGCGTTCAGTCCTTCTGGTTTTGGGGTCAGAGGCCGGCCGGCGCCGGGGCGGCAGACGGCCGGGGGCGTCGTGCGTGCTCCCGATCTGGCGTCCCAGGCGACCGGTACGGTGCGCGGGATGAGGTCCCGAACCCAATGACCGACTCGAGCCCGCTGGTAGCGATCATTGTCGGGGTCGGCCTAGCCGTGCTGACAAGTCGCGATATCGCAAGCGCCCGTCGCGACGACGGACAGGCACAAGGATCAACACCGTTCTTTGTGCTCGCAGTGCAACTGGTTGGGTTCGTGATTGTGGCAGCAGCGCTGTATGTCGCTGCTCACTCATTCGAGAGCGGTCAGAAGCTGGGAGCAAAGGACCTCAAAGCCGAGAACCTGTTCGTCGCGACACTGGTGGCGCTCGTCGTGTTCCTGGGCATCCGCAAGTGCCTGCCCGGCGACGCTCTGGATGAGCCCGATCCCGGCCTGCACCGAGTTCGGCGGCGAGGGCACATCCATTCCATTACGACCGCGGATCAAGGTGACTGGACACTACGGTTGCAGCAGGATCTTGAATGCGCCGTCCTCCTTCTTCTGGAAGATCTCGTAGGCGTGGGGCGCTTCCTCGAGCGGCAGACGATGCGTAGCGAAGTCATCGACTCCGAGCGGATCCGCCCCGCCGCTGAGCAGGGGCAGGATGTCGTCGGTCCAGCGCCTGACGTTGGCCTGGCCCATCCGCACGTTGATCTGCTTGTCGAACATCTGGATCAGCGGCATCGGGCTCGCCGCTCCTCCGTATACGCCTGAAATCGAGATCGTCCCTCCGCGCTGGACGAGGTCGATCGCCGAATGCAGCGAAGTCAAGCGGTCGGTTCCGGCGTTCTGCATAACCTGCTGGCCGATCGCGTCAGGAAGCAGTCCCGCGAGCGCGTGTGCGAATTTGGCGACAGGAGCTCCGTGGGCCTCCATCCCCACCGCGTCGATCACCGAGATAGGTCCGCGCCCGTCGGTCATCTCGCGCACTGCCTCGCCGAGGTCGTCGACCTCCTCGAGATCCAGCGCCTCCACACCGTGAGCTCGCGCGCGCGCCAGGCGCTCCGGCACGAGATCGACGGCGATGACCTTGCCCGCGCCGCGATGCTGAGCGACACGTGTCGACATCTCTCCGATTGGACCGAGGCCGAGGACAAGGACTGTCTCACCGGCGGGGACGTTTGCGTACTCGACCGCTTGCCAAGCCGTCGGGAGGACGTCTGAGAGATAGACGAAGCGGTCATCGGGCGGTCCCTCCGGAACCTTGATCGGACCGTATTGCGCTTGGGGAACGCGCAGGAGCTCCGCCTGTCCTCCCGGGACCTGGCCGTAGAGCTTGGTGTACCCGAGAAAGGCCGCGCCGGTGTTGTACTCGCGAACCTGTGTCGTCTCGCACTGCGATTGCAGGCTCTTCTCGCACATGTAGCAGTGCCCGCAGGAGATGTTGAAGGGAATCACGACACGGTCGCCCACAGCGATGTTCTTCACCTCTGAGCCGACCTCCTCGACGATGCCCATCGGCTCATGGCCGAGGATGTCGCCTGCGTCGATGAACGCTCCGAGCACCTCGTAGAGGTGCAGGTCCGAGCCGCAAATCCCCGAGGAGGTGATGCGCACGATCGCGTCGGTGGGTTGCTCGATCGTGGGATCAGGCACCGTGTCTACGCGTACATCGTGGTTTCCTTGCCAAGTCACTGCTCTCATGTGGCTCCTATTCGGTGTTGCTGGACCTGAGCAAGCTGGTCGCACGGCTCGCGCACACGAGAGCCGGGGACTGAGGATAGCGCTCGCCGTGTGCGCGAGCATGGTCATAATCAGTGAGCTGGGGGACGGTGTTGTGGGCGAAGTCGGGGAAGCCGGCGGCCCCCGCCCGATCAGGCCGTCGCGTTGGCGGTGGCAAGCCTCGAGCGGACAAGCACGAGCGGCGGCTGGTGGGCGTACGGCTGGGGGATCGCTGCGAGGCTGAACTCAGCGATGGCGCCTGGACGGAACACAAGGCAGTGTGTCGAGCCGCCAAACTGAAAGTAACCGAGCTCCTCGCCCTTCTCGACGTGATAGCCGGGCTTCACGTTGGAGGCGATCTTGCACGAGGACACCTCCACCATCCCTACCGCCACGAAGGCCATGAGGCCGATGACGGGATCGTCAGCCTCAATGATGACGATCGCCCGCGCGGAGACGTGTGCCAGGTAGGACTGCGAGTTCATCGGCTCGACCGCGTCCTTGCCCTCCGAATCGGCCTCCGAGTAATACGTCCCATCCTGCACGAACGCGCGGAGGACCATACCGGCGACGGGACTGTGCCAGCGATGGTAGTTAGTCGCGCTCAAGAACGCTTGATAGACGGTCCCGCCGACGAACTCACCGACCGACTCGTCGTTGGCCAGCATGTCCGCGAGCGAGTACGGCTGGCTCTTGATCCAGAAACGATCTTGCCGCTGCACATCCGTGCTGATGCCGTAGGGCACCGACTCGCAGGCGCTGGCGATCACCTTGTCATCATCCGGCGATGCGACCGGGCGCTCGCCGTCCTTGAAACGTCGCGTGAAGAAGTCGTTCCATGAGGAGAAGCCCCAGTAGTCGTCCTCCGGATCATGCTCGTACTGCTCCATGCCGACCGTCTGGCGGGCCTCAGCGCTCTTCCAGCCGGCGGGCGACTCGTTGAGCACGTAGAGCGAGTCAGCGCTGCTGAGAAATTCACACCAGACGGTCAGGATTTTCCTGAGCATCGCGTTGATCCGCGGATCACGAAACGCGGAGAACCCCGCCGGCGTCCCCATCGCCCAGTCGAGGATCGCCGCCAACGGCGTGGCCACCATCGCGCCCTGGGGACCAAACTCGGGCGCCATTCTCAGCACCTCATTGATCAGGCGCAGCATCTGCTCGACGCTCTCCAGATGACGTTTGGTGTATCGCTTGTTGCTCGGCACCTGAGCGATCATCTGATTCATGTACATACGCACCACGGCGTCGCTGTCGATCAGCTCCTGAAACTCGGCCAGTACCGGATGGAGCACGACCTGCTCGCCCCTGGCCTCCACCCTCGTGCGGTGGCCGTCGAGCCAGGACTCCAGGTCGTCCTGCTCCTGCGGCAGCCAGCCGGCCTGGCGGCGTACGTCAACCTCATGTGGAGTCGTCACCGAGGGGAAGATACCCATTCTCCGTGTCAGGTCGTTTTCGGCGTCTTCGGCTCGCTGCGCGGCTCCATCTGGAGCTCCCGCTCTGCTCGCGGGGCGCCCTCGTCGATCTCCGCATTACGCTCGCGCTCGGAGTTCAGCTGCGCTCCCAGCAGCAGCGCGGCGTTGGTCAGCCACATCCACACGAGGAATACGACCGCGCCGCCGAGCGTCCCGTAGGTCTTGTTGTAGGAGCCGAAGTTCGCCACGTAGAAGGCGAACGCCGCAGAGGCGACCAACCACACGAGCAGCGCGAACGCCGCGCCCGGCGCGACCCAGCGAAGCCCGCGCATCTTTACGTTGGGCGAGGCGTAGTAGAGGATCGTGAACATCACGATCATGAAGAGCATGAGGACGGGCCACTTGGCGATGTTCCAGATCGACACGGCGCTCGCTGCTGATCCCCAGCGGGCTTGCCACAGCCGTAACGACCGGTCCGGTCAGCACGAGCGACAGCGCGATCACGATCAGCAGAACCAGAATGATCAGCGTCACGAGCATCTGCTGCGGCTTCAGCTTCCACATCGGCCTCCCCTCCGGCGTCTCCCAGATGATGTTCGATGCGCGGGCGAAAGCCGCGACGTAGCTCGAAGCGGAGTACAGCGCCGCCACGATCCCGACGATCAGCAGGATCCCCGCGGCGCTTCGCTGTTCGGTGATCGATTTGATCGGACCTTCGAAGGTCGTCTTCGCTGAGCTGGGGCCGAGCTTGCCGACGATTTCGACCAGCTGACTGCGTAGTGCTCGTAGGACTGCCCAGGAGCCCGACGACCGCGACGAGCGCGATCAGCGCCGGAAATACAGCGAGCAAGCCGTAGTACGTGAGCGAGGCGGCCCAGTCGCTCATGTTGTCTTCGCTGTACTCCTTGAACGTCCGCTTCAACGTGGCGAACAGCGAGCCCTTGCGCTCTACGCCTTCCGGACGGTAGTCGCGCCGAGGAACGTCGTGGTCGCTGCGAGTTTCCTCTCGCTCTGCGGAGATACGAGCTCTACTGCTCATCTGTCCCCCTTGGCCTTCGCCAGAATCGTGGTGATGGATCTCAGCACTAGGACCTGGAGCGAACTCGTTTGGTTACGTCTTAAGCAATTAGTGTCCTCACCGCCGAGCGTCCTCACCGCCGCGACAATCGGCTTCTGCGATCCTGCTGGAATGTTATTTGATCCATGCCTGGATGTGTCGGAGGGTTTCGATCGGGGCCTCCTCCGGGAGAAAGTGACCGGCGCTATGAATCGTTTGGACAGACAGGCTATTCCCAGTGGTCGGTTTGAGGACGCGGCGGATTGCGCTCTGGCCTCCCATCACGAGCTGTGAAGGGACGCGCAGGTCTTGAGGCTTGTAGCGGCCGCCGACGGCCGGTGCGAGCTCGCGGGTGAGGAAGGTGCGGTAGCAGCTGGCGCTCGCTCGTGCGCGCTCAGGCTGTTGGAGCACGTTCGCGTACCGGTCGAGATCTTGCTCGCTCCAACGCATCGAGCTGCCGCTGCCGGCGCGGATCAGCGCGCGAACGAATGCCGGGCCTGAAGTGAGCGCGAGCCGTCCGAGCAGCGGGGTCGCCAGCAGCAGCTGGTAGGAGGCCAGAACCGGGATGCCGACGTTCGACAGCTGCAACGGGGACCGCCATGGTGGGACGATGTCGAGTGCGACCATCCGCTGGACACGCTCGGGGTGCTCCAGGGCGAGCAGGAAGGCTGTGTATCCGCCCCAATCGTGTCCGACCATGCGAACGCGGTCGAGATTTTCGATATCGAGCAGCGCGAGAATGTCGGCGGCGAACGTGCTCTTGGCATAGGAGCCTTGCGGAGCTCCAGACCATCCGAAGCCGCGGAGATCGGGAGCGATCACGCGGTAGCGCTCGGCGAGCTCCGGTATCAGCATGCGCCAAGACCACCAGTGCTGTGGCCAGCCGTGCAGAAGCACGAGAGGAGGTCCGCTGCCGGCTTCGGCCACATGAAGTCTTACGCCATTGGCGTCGACGAAACGGTGAGCGACGCCGGCGACGCTCGGCATCCCGTCCATGGCCGGCGGGGCTGTGTTCATGCGAGCTCCCGGCGGCTCGAGCGAGGCGAAGTGGCACGCTTCGCCGGGGCGGGCTGGTGTCGAGCCCGCAGTGCATCCCTCGAGTGAGCCGCCGTCTTGATGATCTCCTCGCCGTAGCGCACCCCCCCGAACCTGATGCGCTGGAGGACTGCAAGCCAGGAACAGACGCCGCGCTCGAGGACCCATAGCGGCGCCAGCAGAGAGGAGCTCGCCGGAAACACGCGAGCTCCTCCCGCGCGCCGCCGGCCTCGCTCCGCGAGGAGTGAGACCCCCGCCGCCGAGACACCGGTCACCGGCCACCGGCGTATGCGGATTAGCGCGGCGATAAATGGAAGGATCGAGAGCCAGATCGCCATGCGCGCCGGTAGCGCGAAGTCGTCGTAGGCTTGGCGTGTCCGCTGCCCTAGGAAGTGCCGTGTGCTGGGCGGCAGTCGGCGGACATACAGATCGAGCGGGGCACACACGCGGCCGTCCCAAGCTTCGACAGTTCGGATCAGCTCGAGGTTCTCGAACATGACATCGCCGTCGTAGCCGCCGGCTCGGATGATGGGGGAGCGACGCACCGCGAGCGTTCCAGGAAAGTCCGCGCCCACCGCGCGATTCAACAGCGTGCGGGCGGTGTCCCAGCGGGCATGCCACGGAAGCGGCTCGAAGAAGTTTTGGGGCCGCACGAGCTCGTACTCCTGGAGGAGCATTGCGATACGTTCGAGGCCGAGAGACTCATAGCGCACGTCATCGTCGGCGATCACGACGTGCTCATGGCGAGCGTGCCGGAGGCCGGTGTTCACCCCCGCGACCTTTCCCATCTTGCACGCGGTGTCCGGATCCGGGGGGATATGAAGCGCCCATGATCCCCAGGCGAGCTCGTTCGCCGCGAAGACCTCCGGCGGCGAACCGTCGATGATGATGATCTCCCTGCAGCTGGCTCGAAGACGTTGCAGGTAGTGGGTCAGCTCGACGCGCCCGGCGCTGTCATGCCAGCGGAGCGGCAGCACATAGGACAGCTCAAGCGTGGCGATCACAGCGGGGACGCGACCGGTGAGTGCGACCGTAGTGAGGTGCGCCGCCGCTTCCAGGCGTCCATCACGTGCGATGCCCCTCGCCGCTCGACTGCCAGCAGCGCGCGGGCGCCCATCACGATGTCGTGGGCGAGCGCCGGCTCGAGGCGTGCGAGGCCGTGCGCGAGGTCCCACGTGGCGATGTTCTCGTGCACGGCGTCGGCCTCGACATGCTCGTCGTAGAACCCTGTCGCCGACGAGTCGTAGCCGAGGCGGCGCAGGGCATTGGCGTACCTTCGGTTCGGGATCGAGGAGGTCATCTCGAATGCGGCCAAATGGCCGACGAGTGCGCCGCGCAGACGGCGGTGCAGCCCGAAGTAGGACATCAGGTTCACGCTCGCGAGCGTGATACCCGGAAGCTGAGCGATGAAGCGGCCGTATGCCGGGTCGAGGCCGAGCGCGACCATCGTGTTTGCGAACAGGACCGAATGCATGCGTGCCGCGTTCCCTCCCCCGTACTCGTCGGACTGAACCTCCAGGAGCGCCGCCTTCGGGGCCCCCGAGAGCCGCGGAATCGCCCACGAGTGGGGGTCGGCCTCCTTCAGCTGATAGGCGGAGCGGTGGATGACGAGCTCGATGAACTGCTCCTTCGTTGCCTGTGTCTCGACGTAGCGTGAGAGTGAGGGCGCGTCGTCCTCGTTGACGATCCGCTGTAACGACCCGCCGACGTCGCCTGCCTCCTCGTCGGAGGTCGGGATGAGGATGTCGTCGAGCCCATCCTGGAACTGCGCCTCCAGTCCGGCACGGAAGCGCAGTAGTGAGGGCGCCCACTCCCAGCGATCATCGACGTCTGCCAGCTGGGAATAGTGCAGCTCATATGCGACGTACAGGGCGAGCTGAAGATCTTCGTCTCCCAGCGGGTCTGCGACCTGCACGGCCCGGTCGTATGAGATCGGCGAGTCCGGTGTGTCCATGAGCGCACTGAAGAGCTCCTGCGTAAGTGGCCCCCTTGGCTCGGGCAGTGCAAGACAACGCGCCTGCGTCAGCTCGTTCTCGAAGGAGTCGCGCTGCACTTCTAGTGTCTCGATTCAAAAATTCGGTCAGTGTTTTCCGGATGGATGGGCGTGATCTGACGTTCGACGGTATCGGGCGGTGTGCCGGTAGCACATGGGCCGATGGCGGCGGATGTCAGGCGCGTCCAGACGCCAGGAAACGCCACCGAATTTTTGAATCGGGACACTAGCTGTCCGTCGCTTCGAGCTCGATGTCACGTTCAGGGCCGCTTGGGGCGCGAAAGTCGATGAGCTTGTGGGTGCCGTCACAGAACGGCCTCGTTCGCGACTTTCCGCAGCGGCAGAGCGCAACGACGCGACGCATCGTCGCGATCTCCACGCCGTCCTGGTCGCGCAGGGCGAACGAGCCGCGCAGAAGGTATGGCCCATCGCGGTACGGCGTGACGGTCATCTCCGGGAGCTTGCGATCAGTCATCGATCCGCGACAGACGAGTATGTAGCTCCTTTGAGGCCGCTGCGAGGCTCAGCAGCTCGGCGATCCTGCTCTCCAAATTAGTCAGCTCTGCCATTACGCCTCCTCCACGTGGTCGGGCGAGTCCGGTGCGACGGGGGAGCAACCGGACCCATTGACACTACGGACTCATTGACACTACTAACCTCGCTGAGGATCAGCCGATGGCATCCTTGGCCTTGTCCATCACGCCGCTGCCGTTCCCATTCCGTCGGTGTTCTGGGCGACGACGCCGCTTGGCTCCTTCGGAAGTCCCGCAGCCTCGCGCAGTTTAGCCGCGATCCCTTCGATTTTCTGCGGCTCGGGTGCGAAGACGGTAAGCCTGCCTTCGAAGAGCTCTCCGGCGCGGGAGAGCTCTCGCCCACAGCCGCCCGTGCACGCCCGCTGCGAGAGCGAGCGGCCTCGCGACGCGGAAGCCGCGCAACGCAGCAGCACCTGAAGTGGGCCTGCGCTTCATCCCAAACTTTGCCGAGGACAGCGCGTCGAGCACGACATTGAGCGTACTTCGACCGCCGGCTACTCAGCGGGAGCCATCGATGAGACGCGCGCGCTCGTCGACAATCGACAAGCTTCACGTGTTTTACGCCGTCGATCTCTGGGCATCTATGAGGCGGTGGCGCATAACGAAATCGACCTGGACGTCCCGCCCGAGAGGGTGCTCGCCGTACTCTCAGATCCGCGATCGTTTGCCCGCTGGGTCGTCGGATCAAAAGAGATACGTCGCGCGGACCCAGACTGGCCCGCGGTCGGGACCGCATTCGACCACAAGGTCGGCATCTGGGGCATCACGCTCTCCGGCCACTCCGAGGTTGTGGAGAATGAACCTCCTGAGCTGCTGAAGCTGCTCGTCAAGGCCAAGCCTTTTTCCAAGGCCTACGTGACTCTACGCCTGCGACCGGTGGCACGCGGGACACGGGTGGAAATGGACGAGGTGGCCGCGGACACTCGCAGCATGCTGCTGTTCAACGCCCTCACAGACCCGTTCATACGAATCCGCAACAGTGAGTCGCTCCGTCGGCTGAAGGCCCTTGCCGAGGGCAAAGAGTCGATTCCCGGCGGAGAGCTGCCGGCTCGCGACAGCGATCGCGAAGCGCACATCAGCGGCAGCAGCGGTCCGGCCGCCACCTGACGCACCCACGCTCGAGTCAGCGCCAGGGCATTAGCCGTCTCTGGCGGAGCAAAGCACGTGCGGCGCCTCGCCCGCTTATCCCGTGCACTGCTCCCCCCGGGTGCGTCGAGGCGCCCCCGGCGAAGAGACCTCTGATGGGTGTCCCGTATCGCGAAAGCTGCGGGGACGGACGGAAGACGAGTTGCTGGTCAAGCTCGTACGCCCCACCCCCCAGATCGCCGCCGACGAGACTCGGATTCTCCCGCTCGGTCTGTGCGGGCGAGCGGATCGCGCGCTCACGCACGACGCCGGCGAATCCCGGAGCGAAGCGCTCGAGCTGGCGCTCGATCAGTGCAGCGACCTGCTCGTCGCTCTCCTCATAGACCGGCGGCACGTGCGCGTAGACGTACAGCGTGTGTTCTCCGGCGGGTGCCCGTGTCGGGTCGTGGAGCGACTGCTGTCCGACGACCAGGACCGGGCGTGCCGGCACCTCACCGCGTGCTCCCGCCTGCGCGGCCGCTGTCAGCTCATTCAGCTCACCCCCGACGTGCACGACCGCGGCCGCCCTGGGCTCGCTTGCGGTCCATGGCACCGGCGCCGAAAGCGCGTAATCGAGCTTGAACGCGCCCGTTCCGTATCGCCACCGGCGCAACCGCCGCTCGAGGCCACGCGGTAGCGCGTGGTCAGGAACGAGCTGCGCAAGCACGCCGGCGCTGACTGTCGAGATCACCGCGTCGCAGTCGATCTGCTCGCCGTCCGCGAGACGGACGCCGGACACGCGGCCGCTTCTAACCACCAACTCGTGGACGGTCGCCGAGCAACGGAGCGTCGCGCCCTCTCGTTCTGCGCGCCGCACCATCGCCCGCGAGAGCTCGCCCATCCCGCCCTCGGGCAGCGGCCATCCGTAGCTGTGGCCCATCGTCTGAAGCAGAAAGCCGAAGGCGCCGCTCGCGGTCGTCGATGGAGGCAATCCCGAGTGCTGCGCAGATCCGGAAAGCCAGGCCGTCGCGCGCGTGTCGCCATCGAAGAGGTCGAGGCCGAGCGCTTCGACCGAGCCAAGCATTCGGCGCGTCCATTCCGGAAGATCACTGCGCAGTCCCGCGGTCAACCGCAATGCTGGACCCACCGGCGGCAGTGGCGAAAGGACGCTCTGAACCAGCGGCTCGCTCAGTGGCAGCATCTGTTTCATAGCCGCGCGCCATCCCACACCGGCCGGGCCAAGCGACGCAATCGTCGCCTCTACATCTCGCTCCAGGGCGATCGCGCTCCCATCGTCGAAAGGGTGCGCGAGAACCTGAGAAGGGTTGATCCATCGCAAGCCGTCTGTCTCCAGCTCGAGCTCCCGAATCGCCGGCGACGCCGCCGACATCGGCACAAACGCTGCGCAGTGGTCATGCAGGAAGCCAGGCAGCGTGATTTCTGAGGTGCTCGTCGCTCCCCCGGGTAATGCGGCGTGCTCGAGCACCGTCACGTCAAGCCCGTGGCCGGCCAGGTGGATCGCTGCCATCAGCCCGTTATGTCCAGCTCCGATTACGAGAACGCGCGCCACCAGGTCAAGCTACCCATGTAGGAGCGTGCGCACGCACACTCGCCGAATCGCTCTGCGGCTGGACGCGCTGACAGCAGGGATTCACCTGGGCGTTAGGCGTTGGTCCCGGTGCGATCTACGCTACGTCGCGCTCTGAACGCCGTTCCACGTGTGAGCCGCCCGCGCTCGGCAGGCACAGCGCGGGTTAATCTCCGGTGCCGGACCCGGCCGCGTGTGCGCTCACGCGAAACCGCACCGTGGCCGCGGGCGCGGAATCCAGGGCAACGACGTGGACGTGGAGATGCGCGATGCTGGCGCCGTTGAAGCGCATGTCGCCACTGCGTTCCACGGTGGCAAGCGCCGGCGGCTTCAAGTCCCGCTCGAGCCGGCGCTTGATCGCCCACAGCTCCGCTCCGGCCTCGTCTGGCAGCTCGCCGAAGCTCACGACGTGCGCGCGCGAGACGATCAAATAATGATGGAGCGCGCCCTCGTAGGGATAGTCGTTCTTCTTCAAGTACCAGTAAGCACCCATGTGCTCGATCGGCTCCCGCTGCTCGCGCTCCACGCTCTCCGGACACAGCACGCACACCCCGCGCGCGAGGAGGTCTCCCATGTAGCTGCGCTGCGCCTCGCTGCGCGCGGCGCCAAGGTTATAGAGGTCAGCCGCGGCGCTCATACGTGCAGAACGAGAAGCGGCGGCCGTTCTCGCAGATCGGGGCACTGCGCTCGGCACAGCGCCATTCGTCGGCCGGGAGCTCCGGGAAGAATACGTCGCCGTCCACGTCTTCGTCTATCTCTGTGGCGTAGATCCTGTCAACCAGCGCCAGGGTGTCACGATAGGTGACACTGCCGCCGATGACGAAGCCGGCCGTTCCGCACGCCGCGAGCGCGGCACCCAGGTCCCGCGCCACCTCCACGTCGCGGGGCACGTAGGCGGGGTCGGCGCTGAGCACGATGTTGCGCCGCCCAGGCAGGGGCCGAAACGCGGCCGGCAGCGACTCGAACGTGCGTCTACCCATCAGCACCGTTCCAGCATATGTCAGCTCGCGGAAGCGCCTTAGATCCGTGGGCAGGCGCCATGGCAGTCCGCCGCCGCGGCCGATAGCGCCGTTGCGGCTACGGGCAACCACGATCGAGAGCATCAGGTTGCAACCGGTATGCGAGCGATCGCTGGATGCGGGTGGTAATCGAGCAGCTCGAAGTGCTCGCCGCGGAAATCGTGGATGTCCTGCACCCGCAGTCCCGCCGCGGTGAGCCGGAGAGTCGGCAGCTTTCGTGGCTCGCGCGCAAGCATCTCCTCTACCGCTGGAAGCTGGTCGGTGTAGATGTGCGCGTACTGGATCCAGTGGACGTACTCGGCGAGCTCATAGCCCGTAAGGTGCTCGAGCATCAGACCCAGCGCGGTGTACTGCGCCATGTTCGAAGGCACCCCGATCGGCGTGTCGCCGGAGCGCTGGTTGTGCACGAGATGGAGCTTGCCGTTGAACGCCAAGGCATGGACCCACCCGTGACATGGAGCGATCGTATTGCGCGACTTCCTCCCCGCGCCTCTGTCGTTGGCGTTCGGGATCCACGGGCTGAGCAGGGCCGTGCGGTCGAGCGGCAGCTCGCGCAGCTTGCGAATCAGGTGCGGCAGCTGATCGAAGCCGGAGTCTTCGCCATCGAGATCGGTCGTGAAGTTCCGGAAGGCGTGCCCATAGGAGCCTGGGCCGAGGTCCCCCGGTTCGAGGCCGCGGGCAGCGCACTTTTCGGGGGTGGCCCAGGGCCCCCACCAGTCGCAGCCGAAGTCGGCCAGCTCGCGCAGGGTCCGAGCGCCGTTGATGAAGGCGCACAGCTCGCCGATTGCCTTCGGGACGAAGCTCTCGATCGAGCGCTCCGTGATGATGGCCGCGCCGTGCGCCATCGGGAAGCGCATACAGTGCCCGGCGACTGCGAGCGCGCCCGGTCCCTGCTTGGTCTCGATCGCCGTCCCCGTGTCGCGGATCGTCCGCAGCATGTCGGCGTATGCCGTGCTCGGCGGACGCTCCTCGTAGGGTAGATAGCTGGGCATAGGTCGTTCGATCCGCCGTCTCAAGGACGCAGTGTGCCCGGGCCCCCAGACGGATTGCGCCAAGCGTAGAGTCCATACGCAGGCTCGGCCGCGAGCGCCGGTATCGTTCTAGCAGGGCTCAGCTATGGCCGTCACCACCGGAATCCTCAGCCAAGACGCCAATTTCGAGGCGCGCCTAATCCCGTCGCTGGATGAGATGGCGCGCACCGTCGTGCACCTCAAGGGCCTCGGATACACGATATCGCTGACCTCTGGCTCGTTCGACCTGATCCATCTTGGCCACGTCAAGTACCTGGCCCGCGCGAAGGCGCTCGCGGACATCCTCGTCGTAGGCGTCGACAGCGATGCCAAGATCAGGCGCCGCAAGGGCGCAGACCGGCCCATGGTGCCGGAGGGAGAGCGGCTTGAGATGCTCGCCTACCAGAGGCCCGTCGACCTCATCTATCTCAAGGACGACGACGAACGGCGATGGGCCCTGATCGACGCAGTGCGACCAGACGTGCTCGTGCTGACCGCCGACCATTCCTACCGCGAGGACGACCTGCTCGCCCTCGGCGAGCTGTGCGGGGAGATCGAGGTCGTCGAGCGCCAGGCGTCCGTGACCACGAGCGAGCGGATCAGGCAGATGTACATGAACCTCGGCGAGCGGCTCGGCCCAAAGCTCGCGGAGGTTCTCCCCGGCCTGATAGATGGCGTGCTCAAGCAGCCATGAACGAGGCCGTCATCGCCTACATCCCCGTACTGCACGACGGCTACCGCCGCTTTATTTTCGAGCATTGCGCCGAACACCCGCTGTTCGTCGTGGGCCCCACGCTTTACGCTGATTATCGTCCGCTCGCCAAGGACATCCGCAGCCTTGACGCGGACCTGATCGCGCGCTCGATCGCCGCCTGGCAGGTATGCAGCGAGGTGACGGTGCTCGACGAGCAGCGCGCGCGACAGCTGGCCGGCGAAGCTCCCCTGCTCACGCTCCCGGCCGAGGACGTCAGCTATCGCATCGTCGAGCGCTTCTTCGAGCGCTGCGATGTCCGCTACGACACCGTGTTCCTGCGCTGGGACAAGACGCGCACCGCCCAGATGTTGCGCCCCGCCGCGCGACAGGCCACCGTGGACGATCCCCTGGTCGCCGCGCTGGCCGAGCTCGCCTCGGCGCAGGCCGCGACCAGCATCGACTGGTGGCGACAGGTCGGCGCCGCGCTGCGGCTGCGGGATGGAACTCTGCTCGCGGCGAGCAACGAGCATCGGCCGCACCCGCTGAGCGCGTATGCGGCCGGGGATCCGCGCGCCAACTTCTACAAAGGCGTGCGCCTCGAGCTGACGACGGCCGTGCACGCCGAGTCACAGCTGATCGCCTGGGCGGCACGGGACGGGCTCGCGACGAAAGGCTCGATCATGTACGTCACCGACTTCCCGTGTCCGCCCTGTGCCAAGCTCATCGCGGCGGCGGGCATCGAGCGGCTGTACTTCAACGCGGGCTATGCCGTCCTCGACGGCGAGCAGGTCCTCGCAGCCGCGGGGGTCGAGGTGCTCCAGCTGAGCCACGAGGCGCTCGCGGCGACGACCGGGGTTCCAGCCTGAGCGTCCAGGCTGACGCGACGCAGCGCCGCGTACGCGAGACGATCGCGGCGGTTGGAGGCTACTGGCGCCCGCTCGCCGGGCTGGGCCGGCTGCTGGAGGAGTTGGGAGAGCTGGCGGAGGACCTCGCGAAAGCGGCTCCCCCTGATGAGATCCACGCCGAGCTCGCGGACATCTGGATCATCTCGACGGCTCTCGCCGACCAGTTCCTGGGCGTGGTCGCCGAGCCTGGCGGCGCTTACGGGCGCCCCGGCGAGACGCGGTTCGCGCTGCTCGAGCTATTCGCCGCCGCGACGCCGGTCGCGCGGATCGTCAACTACTACGACGGCCCGAAGATCCCCGGCTCAGGCGAGGAGCTCGGCTCTCTTAACGAGGCGGTTGCGTGTCTTCACGGTGCGCTCGGTCTGCTCGCGAGCGCGCTCGGCGCCGACCTCGCACGGGCGGTGGCCGGCAAGCTCGACCGGATCGGCGCGCGCGACCGCGGACGGTTCGCCCCGGCCGGACACGACCCGAGCTCGGCGACGGTGCTCGCTCGCTTCTACGAGACGTGCCCCCCGCATACGACTTTGGGAGCGAACGCCAGGCTGTGGGGCGCTCCGGAGAGCCCCGACGGCGACATCGGTGCTCGCGCCCGCGTGATCGCACGCGATCTGGTCGCGTTCACCCGTGCCGCGGGCCCAGAGCGGATCGAGGGCTACGTGATCGGCGCTCCGGAGAGCGCGCCGGCGCCGGTGAGCTGGCTGCACGAGCTACTCGCTGCGGTCGGCGCTCGACAACCGCCTGGCGCGTTGCGAGACGACTGGACCGGTGAGGAACACGAGCTGAGCTTCAACGGAAGCCGGCTGGTCGTCTGCTGCCCTCCCGCGCCGGGAGCGCCTCCCGGGGCCGGCGGGCAGCAGCTGGCCGTGCTGCGGCCTGCCCCGAGGCGAGGGGTGCGGTAGAACGAGATGCCGCTTCGGCGACGGCGTGAGAGTGCGCACCCGACGGAGCCCGGCGCCGGCTGTGGCAATCGGGGCTGGCGCCCGACGAAACCATTGGCCCCTACCACCGGCCGTAGCGATCGGCCCCAGCGCCGGCTAACCCGTCACCCCCCGGCGCCGGCTAACCCGTCGCCCCCCGGCGCCGGCTAACCCGTCGCCCCTACCGCCCGTCGAGGACACACGACAGAGGCACGCTGCTCACCAGCGTGTCCTCGTGAGCGCTTAGGTGACCGAACACGTCGTTGTTGCGATCCGCGTTGTGCGAGCTGTGTAACTCCGGTAGCGTCAGCCATCGGTACTCCCTCTGGCCTACCGCAAACGACGGCCCGCGGAACTCGACCGGCGCCTCGCACACCGCCCCAAAAAAATGAAATTCGTATGTCGTTTCGCGCCCGCGGGTCGCAGAGAGCTTGTGCGAGCGCAGTTTGTGAGCGACGACGTGCCTGGCATGCACATCGTCGGGGACGAGACCGAGCATCTCGGCAACGCGACCGCACAAGTAGGGGTCGTCCTCTCTTTGCAGCTGGCGCCCCTCGACGTGCCAATTGGGCAGCAAGTAGCAATCCCAGCCGGCGTCGGGGAACACGAGGATGCGAGACGCGCCCGCTGCGTCTTCTGCACGGAAGACGAACAGGGCACGAGCAACCGGAAGATTTCCTTCCCTGATCCGCACCGTCGCCTGCGCGTCGGGCTCTACCGCCCTCACCACGTCGTGCGCCACGCGTTCGAAGCCGTCATGGGTCGGGATTCCGCGCTTGCCGGCGAGCAACGGCGAGAAAGCCCTGACCTCGCCCTCGGTCATCTCGTGCCATATCGGTAGGAGCTGCTTGACCTCGCCGTCCATATGCAGGCCGACGAGCCCATCGAGCTCGGCCCGGGGCCATCCCTTCGCGACGAAGTTGTGGCTCAGCACGACGATCCCGCAGCACGAGGAGGCAAGCCCCTTGTCGATCGATTCGCGTAGGCTGTCGCCCGCCCGCAACGAGAACTCGTCGTACCAGACCTCATAGCCGGCCCGGTGCAGGTATTCGGCGAGAGGCCGCGCGATGTCGTCCTTGTCCTCGCTCGCGTGCGCGATGAAGAAGTGGTACTCCTTGTCCCCTTTTTCCACCTGTCTAGAACAGGCTACACCACCAGGCGGGAAGCGCACCCGCCATCACGCACGCAGATGCAAAGGATTCGAACGCTTGCGCTGCTGTTGCACCCCGGGAAACACCTCGTTGAAGTTCCTGAACAGCGCCTTGTAGTTGTCTGCGAGCCGGTATCGCTTCTTCTCAAAGCCATCTGGCAACGCCTTGAGTTCCACGACGTCTTTCCATCCGCCCGGCAGGGCATACGCGTAGTAGGGATATTCGGGCGGCACACCATAGGCCGCGACCACCGTAATCTGCTCCCCAAGGGAGCGCGCCGCAAAGACACGATGCATCCCGTCGTTGATGAGCATCACCTCGCGACCGCCGGGCTCTCGGGAGCGCTCGACGATGGGAGGGAGCAGCGGTATGCGCCGGCGAGCCGCCTCGCCGGTGGTGAGCCAGACTCCGCCGTCCAGCGTGAACGGGTCCACACCGTGTTCGGCGAGGGCCGCGCGCAGCTTGAGAATTCGCCGTACGCAGGGTGCGAGCACGTAGCTCTGTGCAGGGACCAGCATGTTTGGGTCGTATCGCTCGATCCTGAGGCTCGCATCGGCGTACGGCCGCGCCCCGTCATAGCCGTTCAGACGCGTGCGGCGCAGCGAGTCAAGCAGCTCGCGAGGGGGAATCGGGTCGAGCCGACCGACGCGCACGCCGGCTACCTTCCGCTCGCCTCGTGCTCCGCACGGGCCTCCGGCGCATGCCCCGCGGCCGGAGCACGCGCGAGCGAGCGCTCGGCCCTGGCGAGCTCGCGACCGAGCCAGATCGCGTGCGAGACGAGGCTGATCGCCATATCGGCCGCGAGTTGGTGTTCGATCTTCTCTGTGCTCGGCGCCTCGTAGCGCTTGATCAGCACGCCCTGGTAGCGGTGCTCCGCGACTATCGTTCGCGCGTCGCGATCGACCGAGACGACGAAGTAGCCGTGCGGATCCTCGCGCAGATTACGCTTACCGGTAGCCGGGTCGAGGTCCTCGTCGTTCGCCCAGTCGCTCTCGATCGCGAGCGCGAGCGCGAAGCGAGGGCTGGTTGTGTCGATCCCAAGCGAATGGCTGATCACGGTCAACGAGCCCGGCGCGACCCCCACCGCCTCGGCGACGTGCCGCTGTATCGCAATCAGCCCGTACACATTCTCGAGCCAGGCGCTCAGCAGATTGTGGGCGCGATAGGTGGCGGTAAGCGTCAAGCCGTCGTCGGTGCCACGAAAGAACAGCGTTGTCAGGCATGGCTTGGAGCCGATATCACCGATATCGGCGAGATCGGCGCGGTTGTCCCACAGCGTTGCGTATGCGCGACGCGATCGGGGATCTTTGCGCAGGCGCTCGATTACGAGCTCGAGCGCGTCGCAAGTCGAGCCGAGGTCGAAGTAGCCCCGCAAACGATTGCCGTAGCTGTAGGCGATGCCCTCCGGCACGGTCGGGTCGAGGATCGCACGCTGGTACTCGCGGAAGCGCTCCAGGTCAAAGCCGTACTCCGCGAGCGCCGCGGGCGGCTCCTCGCCGGGAGCGGTGATCACAGCGCGAACGTTGTCCAGCTCCAGGCGTGGTCCCTTGCGCAGCTGCGTGCGACGTCCGAATCGCACGACGCGCACGACGAGCTCGCTCCAGCACGCCAATGGACGGGACCGCACCACCTGATGGGCTCCGAGCTGCGACGGTCGCTGCTCAACGGCGCCCGTCCGTGGAATCTGCACCCGGAGTCTGCCGCTGCGCGCCGGCGGCTCGCTCGGCAGCTCTGCGAGCAGCGACTGCAGCCGGCCCGCCAGGTCAGGCGCGGACAGCTTGCCGAGATCGTGGAACGTCAGTTGCCGGCACAGGCAGTCGACGTCAAACCCGGCCACCGCCGGAAACAAGCGACGCGTCCCGGGCACCCGCTTGACCGGCTGCCCGAGGAGCTCAGCGTCTTCGAGCCCGCGTTCGAGGAATGCTTCGATCTCGCCGCAGGCGTCGAGTCCGAGATCCTGGCCGATCGCGACGAGATGGCGGATCTGGGGGTTGAACAGCAGGTTGCAGAACATCGCGAACATGCCATCGCCATAGAGGTTGGCGATCACCGCGATTCGAGTGCTGGAGGCGTCGAGCAGCAGCGGGGCATCGGCTCGCAGCTTGCGCTCGACGGCCGTGAACGGAGACCACAGCGTGATCAGGCCCACGTCTCCCCACGGATTGAGCTCGTGCAGCCGCTCCGCGTGGTAGAGCGCCTCGAAGCGCATGCTTCGTAGCGGTCGCTGAGCGTCGACTGTGATCGCTTTCACCCGCCCAGTATGGCCCCTTCAAGAGCAGGCCCGCCAGCCGCGTGAGCTATGCGTACGGGTAAGGCGCTCATCGTCGCGGGCGTCGCGCGCTCGTCATCTCCCTCGCGCTCGCGCAGCCCGCGAATCACTTGCTCGCGCTTGTCGGCGGCGCAGTCCTGGCTGAGCTTGCGCTTGCCCTGACTTGCGGCGATCTCGAGGGTGAACCCTGTGATGCGGCCTAGCATGCCATCGACTCCGCCGGGCGCCGTGCAAGCAAGCGTCCACGGGGCCGGGAACGCGCGCTCGTGACGGCGACGAGCTCGGCGAGGTGAGTGAGTGTGAGCGAGGGTGAGCGACGGGACTCGAACCCGCGACCGCCTGGACCACAACCAGGAGCTCTACCAACTGAGCTACGCCCACCACGAGCACCCGGAGTTTAGCGTCGCGTCAGCTCTCGCTCGGGCCCGCCGCGGCGACCGCTCGTTCGGCGGCGGCGAGACACTCGCTCGGGCGCCGTCCCGAATCGTCAGCCGCCAGCAACCGCCAGGCCGCAAGCAGCGTCGCAGGCTCGTCACCCAGCAACGGTCCCAGCTCTCGCGCTAGCGCCTCCTCCCCTGCTGCCGCTGCCGCGCCTGGACCCTGCACGCCTGCAGCCGAAGTGGAACCTTGCGCGCTTTGCGTCTGCGACCCACCGGCCGCACCAGCTTGCGTCCGACCGTGCGCGGCGACCCTCATCGCACCAGCTTGCCCGGCCGCCCTCGCCGCCTCCAGCACACGCTCGGTCACGTCCTCTCCCTGGCGCTGGGCCGCGCGCCATCCACGGCCCATCGTCAACTGCTCCATCGCCAGCTCCGGACCCTCCAGCACCGTCAGCTTGGCCTGGTGCGGGCTCCATTTTCGTTCCCCGACCTCCACCCACTCACCGTGCGCCCACGGCTCCACGATCGCGCGCAGCTCTCCCGCCGACAGGTTGAACCGGCACATGTTGTGCGGGAACTGGCGCAGCTCGACGTGGTGGGTCCTCGCCGCCGTCATCGTCCGGGCCCCTTACCCCGCGACGCGCTCGAGCACCTCGGCGGGGACATCGAAGTTGGCGTGCACCGCCCCCACGTCGTCGTTGTCCTCGAGCACTTCCACCAGCTTCATCAGCTTACCCGCCTGCGCCTCGTCGATCGGCACGAGGCTCGACGGGCGATACTCCATCTCCGCGCTCTCCATCTCCACCCCCGCCTCCTCGAGCGCCTTGCGCACGCGCGTGAAGTCCGCCGGCTCGGCGATCACCTCGAACACGTCCTCGTCGGCCGAGATGTCCTCCGCGCCCGCCTCGACCGCGACCATCAGCTCGTCTTCGTCATACCTGCTTGCGTCGATCACGATCGTGCCCTTCTTGTCAAACAGGTAAGCCACCGACCCGGGCTCGCCGAGGCTGCCGCCGTGCTTGGAGAACAGATGCCTCACATCCGCGCCGGTGCGGTTGCGGTTGTCGGTCAGCGCCTCCACCAGGACCGCCACGCCGCCCGGTCCGTACCCCTCGTAGAGAACGGTCTCGATCGCCTCGCCCTCGCCGCCCTCGCCCGTCCCCTTCGCGATCGCACGCTCGATGTTCTCCTTCGGCATGCTCGCTTCCTTGGCCTTGCGCACCGCGTTCTCGAGCGTCGCGTTCGCGTCGGGGTCACCCCCGCCGTCGCGCGCCGCGACCGTGATCGCACGGGCGAGCTTCGTGAACTGCTGGCCCCTGCGCGAGTCGACGATCGCCTTCTTGTGCTTGATGCTTGCCCACTTCGAATGCCCCGACATGCGACACAGTCTACGAGCCTGCCGCGTTTTCTGAGTATCCAGACGCTGGCACATCACCTCGACCGCCTTCGGGTTGGAGTCGATCAGCACGTAACGGCGGCCAAGCTGCTCGGCAACGGCCCCGAGCGTGCCGCTGCCCGCGAAGAAATCCAGGCACCAGTCTTCCGGACGGCTCGACGCATGCACCATCCGCCGCACGATGCCCTCCGGCTTCTGCGTCGGATAGCCGGTCTTCTCTCCTCCGTTGGTTGGAACGATCGTGTGCCACCAGACATCGGTCGGCAGCTTTCCCTTCGCGACCTTCTCCGGCGTGACAAGACCGGGAGCCATGTACGGCTCCCGGTCTACCGCCTCTGCATCGAAGTAGAACACCGACGCATCCTTGACATACACGAGGATCGTGTCGTGCTTCGCCGGCCAGCGCCGTTTCGAGCGCGCGCCGTAGTCATACGCCCAGATGATCTCGTTGAGAAAACACTCTCGCCCGAAGATCTCGTCGAGCAGCAGCTTGCAGTAGTGCGCCTCGCGATAGTCGATATGAAAGTAGAGCGTGCCCTCGCGAGTCAGCAGCCTGCGGGCCTGCTCCAAGCGCGGCGCGAGAAACGCGAGATAGTCGTCGAACAGATCTCGGTAGGAGGACCCGGCCAGCAGTTGCGTCCGGTAGCGGCGACCCTGAAACCCTGTGCGATCGCCGTCCTCGTCCGGCACCGTCTGCATGGTTTTGCGTGCCTGGACCTTGCCGGTGTTGAAGGGCGGATCGATGTAGATCAGCTGGAAGGATTCGTCCGCGAACATCGGCAGCAGCTCCAGGTTGTTCCCCAGCAGGACCTCGTCGACATCCGGACGGCGAACGCTCAGCTCCATCGACGCAAGACTACGCGTCGGGTCCGACGAGATCTGCACGGCGAGGCCGGCGAGATTCTGCGCCGCTGGCGGTGAGCACGCCTCGTCTCACCCGAACGCGAGCGCAACGGCGAAGACGAACGCCGAAGCCGGGATCGCCATCACAAACCCAGCGGAGCACACCGGCGGGCCCGAACCGAAGCGCTTCCCCAAGCACACAGGGATTGCAGATGGGTGCGGCGGCGCCCGTGCTCTGCGCGGTTAGCCTGTTCGTGTCTTGAAGATCCATACCCACAGAGGCGTTTGGGCCACCGGAGGATCGCTGGTCGCAGCTGCGGTGGTGGGCGCCGGTTCCGCCGGCTCCGTCGCAGCAGGAACTGCGCCCGTCACGATCGCGGCGTTGCATGGCAACACGGTGGTCGAGGCGTACGGGGGCATCGAGGCGTGGAGTGACTACGACGCGGCCGAAGGGGCGTGGCACGTTCTGGTCCGCCGCGACGGGCAGATCTCGAGGACGTCCGTCCCCTCGGCCGGCAAGGCAATCGAAGTCGCGGTCGGTCCGGGTCCGTCCGGACGGCCGGCCCTGGCCTACCTAAGCTGCGCCGGCAAGTGCCGGCTGGTGGTCTCAGCCTTGAACGGCAGCGACCCCCAAACGGTACCCGGCTCACAAAACGCCTCACATCCGACGGTCTGGGGTGACCGGGTCGCGTGGGCGAGCGGCGCCGCGAAGGTGATGAGCAGCCTGTGGAACGGCGCCGACCGAAGGGTGCTAGGCGGGGCGCCGCGACGAAAGTGCTACGAATCATTTGTCCAGTCGAAGGTCGTGTGCGAAGCACCCAAAGCAGCCAGCGTCGACGGGCTCGCGCTCCACGGCGGACAACTCGCGCTCATCGATACCTTCATCCTCAACGACGGCATCGGGTCCGTCGGGACCACCACCGAGGTACGGATAGAGCCGGTCATGGGCGGGCCTCAGCGACTGGTCGCACTCCTGGACGTCGGCGAGGGCAACGAGAGCTGGCTGGGGCCGTCCTGGTTCGGCGGCAAGCTGTACTTCTACGAGGACACCAACGGCACGACAGCGGGCGCCGTGGACAGCTTCGACCCCGCGCGCGACACGTACGTGAGCACGCCTGCATACGCCTATCTGACGGGCTTCTCGATGATCAACAGCCGCCAGGCCTATGAGGCGACAGCGCCGGGCGATCCACGGGCCGGCTACATATGTGGTCAAGCACAAACCACCCCCTGTGTGATTCGCCTCAGCGCGCCGTTCGCGTTCAAGCCGTCCAGGTCGCTGGTGCACATGCCCTGAGAATCTCAGGAGCATCCCGCGCGGCCCGCTACCTATCCCCCTCAAGCGGAAGATCAACGGTACTGCTCGGCTTGCCTGGCACGGTGACCTTGCCCGGTCGGACGGGATGCTTGTACTGGCGATGTCTGCCACGAGTCCGCGACAGCTCCCAGCCGTTGCCTTCCAGCAGACGTATGACCTCAGCGATCTTCATCAGCCGCACTCTCTACCGACTGCCGCGGACGTTTCTCGGTGGCCGCAGACGCGCCCCCGAACGCCGCGGATAGCCGCCGCGTTGCGTCCCACGCATTTCCTGGCCTTTGTAAATGCCCTCGGCTGGATTCGAACCAGCGACCTGCGGATTAGAAGTCCGCTGCTCTATCCAGCTGAGCTACGAGGGCGCGGCGCCCCGCTCGCTCGCGAGGCGCGATCGACAACGACGCCGGCGGCGGCACGCCGACCTAGGGATAGATCGTGGCACGTTCGCGCGCATGAGGAGACTCTGCCGAGACTCGGTCGGCCCGGCCGTCGGCCCCGGCCGCGCGGCGAGGGCGGCACCCGCTCCAATCGCCGCCCGCGCGAGCCGCACGCCCCGGCGCGACGGCTCCTTAGGCAGGCTTGAGCGAAAACGTGTAGAAAGTGGGCTTATATGAGCCCGGGAACAGCAGAGGACGACGACGCAGAGGACCTTACGCGCAAGCAAAGGCGCGAGCAGGCGCGCGCGCAGCGCAAGGAGCTCGAGGAGGCGGAGGCCGCGAAGGCGGTGCGCCGCACACGCCTGACGCAGCTGGGCATCGTCGTCGCGATTGTGGCGGCGGTCGTGATCGTGATCCTGATCGCCACGGGCGGCGGCGGGACCAAGAAGGTCGCTCCGCACAGCGCGGAAGCGAACAGCACGGTCACAGCGGTGAAGACGCTGATCGGCGGGATACCGCAGAGCGGGAACACGCTCGGCGATCCGAAAGCGCCGGTGACGCTGCAGTACTTCGGCGATTTGGAGTGCCCGATCTGCAAGGAGTTCACGCTGGGGGCGCTGCCGGCGATCATCGAAAAGTGGGTGAAGACGAGGAAGGTGAAGATCGAATATCACTCGCTGGAGACGGCGACGCGCGAACCGGAAGTGTTCAAGACGCAGCAGATCGCGGCCTATGCGGCGGGCAAGCAGGACAAAGCGTGGGACTTCATCGAGACCTTTTACCACGAGCAGGGCGAAGAGGACAGCGGCTATGTGACGGAAAGCTATCTTCAGGGCATCGCCCAGCAGGTGCCGGGCCTGAATTTGGCTACGTGGACGAGCGAGCGCAGCGACGCCGCGCTCGCAAACGAGGTCGCAAGCGACGCGCAGGCGGCCAGCAACGCGGGCTTTACGGGAACGCCGTCGTTTCTGGTCGGTAAGACGGGTGGGACGATGCAGAAGCTCGAATACGCTTCGCTGACCGACCCGACGTCGTTCAATGAAGCGATCGAAAAGCTGCTGAAGGAGTAAGAGACGCATGAGCGGGCGGGCTTTGAGGAAGACGATGATCGTCCTCACGGTGCTCGGGCTGGGCGTCGCCGCGTACACGACGTATCTGCACTACTCGGGCGCGACGCCGCTGTGCTCGATCAAGGGCAACCCGTGCAGCCAGGTGCAGAAATCGGTGTACGCGGAGATCGCGGGGGTGCCGGTGGCGCTGATGGGGCTGATCGGCTACGTACTGATCCTCGGGTCGCTGCTGGCGCCGGACGGCGAACGGATGCGGTTCGCGACGGCGGCGCTGACGTTGGGGGGGTTTGGGATCAGCGCGTATTTGACATACAGGGAGCTGTTCAGCCTGCACAAAATCTGCGAGTGGTGCGTAGGAAGCGCGGTGATCATGACGATGCTGATGTGCCTGTCGATCTGGCGGTTTCTGCGGAGCGAGCTTCCACGCGGGGCGATGCTTGTCCAAACTCGACCATCTGTCCAGGGATAGAAAGCGGTTCCGGGCTATAGGGGTGGAGGGGCCGAGGTGATGGGCAGCCGATCATGCGCGCCCATCTGTCCACCGATAGCAACGACCCCGCCTATGCCACGGGGCCTGCCCCCGCAATCGACCCAGCGGAGGCGGCAGGCCCCGCGGCGGGTACGGGCGGCGCGCGGGTGGTGGACGAGGCGGGGATCGCACGGCTGTTTGAGATGACGAGCGACCTGCTGGCGGCGATCTCGCTGGACGGACGGTTTACGTTGCTGAACCCTGCGTGGGAGCACGTGCTGGGCTGGAGTGTGGAGGAGCTGACCGAGCAGCCGATGCACGAGCGGGTGCACCCGGACGACCTCGAGCAGACGCTCGCGTTGACGCTGGCTGGGCGCAACCGGAGCGCGCAGTTGGTGAACTTCACGAACCGCTACCGCCACAAGGACGGATCGTGGCGGTGGCTGCTGTGGAGCGCGCGGTGCGACGGCGAGGTGTGGTACGCGGCGGCGAAGGACGTGACCGACCGGATGTGGCTGGAGCGCCAGGCGCTGCACGATCCGCTGACGAAGCTGCCGAACCGTCTGCTGCTGATGGATCGCACGCATCAGGCGCTCGCGCGGCTGCACCGCAGCAGAGGGCCGATCGCACTGCTGTTCATCGATCTGGATACGTTTAAGGCGATCAACGACAACCACGGTCACGCGGTCGGAGACCATCTGCTGATCTCGGTGGCGGAACGGCTGGCGGGGACGCTGAGGGACACTGACACGGTCGCGCGGCTGGGAGGCGACGAGTTCGTGCTGCTGGCGGAGGATCTCGAGTCAGATGCGGAAGCGCTGGCGGTCGCGGAGCGGGTCGTGCACGCGCTGGGTGAGCCGTTTCAGGTGGGCTCGAGCGAGGTGTCGATCTTCGCGAGCGTGGGCGTGTCGGTCGCGCACGATCCGGAGGCCGATCCGGAAGACCTCCTAAGGGAGGCGGATGTCGCGATGTATCGGGCAAAGCGCGCGGGCGGGCACCGGCTGGAGCTGTTCGACGAGGAGCTGCGCAGGGAGCTGACGAGGCGGGAGCCGCTCGGGTCGATACGCTCGCACGCGCCATGGATTCCTTTTCCGCGCCTGAGGCACCACTCCCGCTGAGCGGGATCGAGCGTGAGAAGCACGCGGTCGGGAGGGCGGCGGCGGAGTTGCTGGAGGACGGGATGCGTGTGGGGCTGGGGACCGGCTCGACGGTCGCATATCTACTGCCGGCGATCGCGGAGCGCGGGCTGAGGGGATTGCGCTGCGTGGCGACGTCGCCGGCGACGGAGGCGCAGGCGCGAGCCCTGGGCCTGACGTTCGAGGGGTTGGACGAGGTAGGAGAGCTGGATGTGGCGATCGACGGCGCCGATCAGGTCGACCAGGAGGGCTGGCTGGTGAAGGGCGGCGGCGGGGCGCAGACGCGCGAGAAGATCGTGGCGGCGGCGGCGAGGCGGTTCGTGGTGATCGTCTCGGCGGAGAAGGTCGTTGAGAGGCTGACGGGGCCGGTGCCGGTGGAGGTGCTGAGATTCGGCGCGGAGACCACGCTGAAAGCGCTCGAACAGGCACAGCTGAGGGGGATTGCGGAGAGCCCGGACGGAGGGCTGATCGCCGACTACCTCGGCCCAGTGGGCGATCCCAGGGATCTGTCGGAGTGGCTGAACGCGATCCCGGGCGTAATCGAGCACGGCCTGTTCGCACCAGAGCTGGTGAGCGAGATCTTGATCGCGCGCGAGCACGGCGTGGAGCGACGCGCGGGGGGCAAGCCACAGACGTAGAGCGGTCCGGTAGGACGATCGAAGGGACGTGCCCCCGCGAGTGGTCTACCAAGCGCAGGGCCCGTTCGAAAGCGCGCGCGTGCGAAGCAGCGATTTCAGTTCGATCTTGCTGCTCTGACGTCGGCGCCGGCGGGACGGAGCTCTTCGGAGGAGAAGACGGAGTGGCGGGCGAGCACGCCGTCCTCGCCGATCACGTAGGCGCCCATGCGGGTGAGCGCCGGCCACCAGAGGGGGTCGCTGAGCGAGGCCTCCCCACGGGCCGGCGGTCGCCGAGCCCGCGACCGAGCGCGAGACCGGGACCAAGACCGGGACCGGGACCGGGGTCGAGATGCAGCAACCTTCCTATCTCGATACAAGCACATCGATTTCTGGCAATTATTATTGCCAAATAACCATAATACTTGTCGTTGTCGCTAAGCTGCCGGTGTGGACTTTCGTAGGCCGTTGCAGGTGGTGACTCCAACGCTGGACGGAGACGTGCTGAGCGTGCTCGCAAACGCGGAGGTTGAGATGACGGGCCGCGAGCTTCAACGGGTCATTGGCCGCGGCTCCCATCAGGGAATTCGCAACGCCGCCGACCGCCTGGCCGGGGTGGGTGTCGTCTCCCGCCGCTCAGCCGGCAACGCCAACCTTTACGCGCTCAACCGAGATCACGTCGCGGCGTCGTGGATCGAAGGACTCGCGCATCTTCCCGCGCAGGTGCTCGGCCGGCTGCGCAGTGAGATCAATGGATGGGAGCACCCTCCCACGCTCGTCGCTCTGTTTGGCTCCGTCGCCCGCGGCGACGCCCAATCGGAGAGCGATATGGACCTGCTCGTCATACGCCCCGCGGACCGTGAGCCCGATGAGCCGGTATGGCAGGAACAGGTGTCAAAGCTCCAGGAGCACGCCGGCGCGTGGACCGGAAACGACGCCAGGGTGCTCGAATTCGACGAGCAAGAGCTCAAAGACGGCGGCCCTCAAAAGCTGCTCACCGACGCTGCCCGCGACGGAATCGCGCTCTACGGCACTCTACGCCTGTTGCACCGCGGCACCAGAGCCCGGAGCGCACGATGACGCCGCGACTGCGCAAATGCGACGAGCGCACGATCGCGGGCAGGCTCGCCAAGGCCGAGCAGTTCATGGAAGGCGCAAAGATCATCCGCGAGCTCGCGGCGGACGAGCCGGTAGAAGCGGATTTTGCCGCCTGCCGGAGCTTCAGGCTAAGAGAGGATCAGCCCGCTAGAACCCGAACCGGTTGCTGTCCACGCCTGATGCGAACGTATGTTCTATGACGGACCGACTACTCTCCTCGAAGAATCTCCGCAGCCTCGCGAGCCCCTCGACGCGAATTAAGGGACTCGCTGACGTGCTTACACGTCTCGGCTGGCCGGAACTTCGAAGAGTCTCGGCCACGCGACCAGACCTTGTCGAGCTTGTAGCGGGTGGAGAGCCCCGCGTGCTGTTCTCGAGCAAGGAGGCTGCGGGCGGAATTGCTCGGCTGGCATATAGTCGTGAGGCGCCCTATGCGGTGGCGATAAGCGAAGACACGATTCGACTCTACGCATCCCAGCGATGGGATCATTGGGTTGGGGACTCGCCAATTGCTTGCGCATCACTCGGCGCAGTCGACGACTCGCGGGAGCTATTCGAGCTCCTTTCGCGCGAGCGGATCGTCATCGACGCACCATCGGACCTGGTTGGGGCAGGCACGGAGCATCCGGCGCTTTACGCCGTGCTCGGGAAAGCATTGCGATCGCTACGGTCCCAGGTCGCCGAATCCGACGTCTATTCCTCCCGCACATCACGGGACACGGCAGTCCTCCGGCTCTTTCACCAGCTGCTCTACGTACGGGTGATCGAGGACCGTGATTCGTCACCGGCCCCGCGAGCCATCCGCGACGTGATCGAGGCAAGCAACCCCTCAGCTGACCTCGATGATCTCCTTCAGCACTACGAGCGGGAGTTGGACTCCGAGCTTTTTGCGCCCGCGGGGATATCTGTAGCCGATTTGCCGGGTTCGCCCCTAAAGGAGATCCTGCTAGCAACCGTTGAGCCATGGGAGCGGCTGGCCCTCGACTTCTCCGTCTCTCGCACAGAACTCGCAAGCCGCCTCTACGAGAGCTACCTAAGTGAGCTACCGGTACGCCGGCATGCCGCCCAAGCCGGCCACCTATTCGATATTGCCGAGACGATTGATGCCCGGGAGCAGCAAGCGACGTTCTACACACCACCCGCTTTGGCGACCGTGCTAGCTGACGATGCCTTGGCGCGGATTATCGCAGCTGGGGCAAAGCCCGTCGACGAGGTTCGCGTGCTCGACCCGGCCTGTGGATCGGGAGCGTTCCTTGTCGCCGCATACCGACGCCTGAGGGAAGCCGTGGAGCATGAACGGGGCCGCGTTATGAGGCCTAAGGAGCGAGAAGCTCTATTGACGAACTGCATCTTTGGTTCTGACATCGACGAGAGGGCACTCGGGATTGCACGCGTGCAACTGCTTGAGGAGGCTGAACTCAATGGGCAACGGCTCCCCCGCCTCGCGGACAATCTAATCCTCGGAGACGCGCTCGCATCGCCGCCAGACACTGAGCCGTCACCGAACGCTGTTCCATGGAAAGACATCCTCGATCAACATGGCGCGTTCGACTGCGTCCTGACCAACCCTCCATTCGGCGCCCAAGCGAAGCTCCCCGAACGGCTGTCGATCGCCACGATTCGTGAACTGGGACACCGCTATCCCAACGTGTCCACCTTCGGAGCCGACTACGCGTACATGTTCCTCTCGTTGGCTCGCAAGTTGACGGGGCCGGATGCGACAGCAGGGTTCGTAATGCCGCGAACGATCCTCAACCAACGGGCGGGAGTCGGCGCTCGCCGCGTTCTCTCAGATTGGGGGATCGCAGCCCTGTTTGATCTACGAGGGGCAAAGGTTTTTCGCGGGGTTGGTGCGGCCATCTGCACGATTGTCGCTGATCCTCGCGCCCGCGTCACTAATGTGAGCGGCCTGCGGGACTCTCGAGTTTCACCAGTCGAGGCTCTAGACGCTCTCGACAATCCAGCGTGGAAGGGACCAAGGACAAAGCGGAGACGGTCGGCACTCGCGGACGCCGTAAAAGATGGCTGGACCCCATTTCGGCTTCGCTGGAGTGAACTCGTTGCTGAGACCGATATTGCGCTTCCAAAGCTTGCGGATCAAGCTGACCACATCGTGCGTACCGGGATCAAGCCCGCCCGCGTTGCCGACTTTGTCATACCCCAAGAGGCATGGGAGGAGAACAGGGCCGCTATCGATACAGACGGCGTGGCCATACCGAGTCGGTACCTTCCGCAGGTTGTGAGATCGGGCGACCTGAAGCCGTTCCGGCTGACGTTGTCCGGAGATCGGCTATTCCTTCCGTTTGATCCCACTGGCAAACCCTCTCACCAGCGCTCCGTACTTCGACTCTTGAGGAAGAAGGGTGGTATCCCTCGTAACTATCAGCATGGCGACCTCCACGTTCTGCTGGGTCCAAAGATCCTGATCTCCGGCGTTGCACGAGAGCCCGCGACGACGGCAGATCCAAAGGGTGAATACGTCCCAATGATGCGCGGCGTTCATGCCGTTGCGTTGCGTGATCAAAAACCCAACGACCTACCGGCCATCGCCACTCTGCTACACGGTGCCTTTTACCAGTGGCTGCTACGCGGCCTGGGAGCACCGCGTGCCGATGAGAGCGTCGAGGTGACTGTAGGAGCCATAGGGCAGCTACCATGGCCCACGCTTGGTGCCACGGAGATCGGACATCTGAGCCGGCTGGGTAGAGAAGTTGCGCAGACACTCACGGCGGCCACAGACATCGACGCCATCTACAGCTACCACGCCGCACGGGCTCGACTCGACGAATACGTCTTTGACCTTGTCGGTGCAACTGAAGCGCTGCGCGAAATCGTCACTCACGAGCTAGTGAGGATCGCGTGACATGCCGGATCGTGACTTAGCCAAGGAGGCACTGCCCTGGGTGCGGCCAGTAAAAGAATGGCTCGCCACGAATAACCTGACAAGGGGGTTCCGCAGCCAGTGGCGTAGGGCGGGAGGCATTGAGGAGCTATACGTCTACAACTCTGTGCCGATCGGTTTCGTCCCGTCCCCCACGCTTCCTGGCCGATGGGAGCTTCACATAAACTGGACCCTGCGGCGTGCCCCGTCAGATGCGCGGTTTATTGTATGGAAGAGCAGCGCCGGAATCAGCGTAAGCGGAATAAAGATGACCTCCGATGCCGGTACCGCCAAGATCTGTTTTGCGCGCTATGACGTCGACCATGAGCGCTTCGGCGCCGGACTCTCCAGACTTGGTAGGCATCTCAACGTCCATCAACCGCCACCGCTGGGATCACACGCCCATTTCGCGATTCCCGGCGACGCTAGCGAATGGGACGTGCCGCAGGTCTTGGAGATTCTTCTCTCGCCTGCTCTGTTTCAGGATCTCCATGGGCGACTCTAGTTATCGGGTAGACCCGCACCAGACGCAATGTGAGCGGTTGAACCGCGACACTGTGTGGCAACACTTGTCGCGGTTCTTTCAAGCGGCAGCGAGCAGCCCGTAGCAGCAGGGCCGTGTGAGGGCTTCAATGCGGGCGGCTGCTGCTCGGATGAGCGGCTCAGGTGGCTGCAACGACGACGGCGCAGCCGTTGCCCTGGAAGGACTCGAGGGCGTTACGACGGGCGCGCTTACTGATCAGCTGCGGCTCGTGCCCGCCGGGAGTGATGTCGATCGCAAACTCAACACCGAGCGCATCGGAGATACGCAGCAGCATTGGGAACGCTGGGTTGTGCTCCCCGCTCTCCAGCCGCGCGACGGCGGGCTGACTCATCCGCAGGCGCTTGGCCAGCGCGGTCTGGCTGAGACCGTGCTCCGCGCGGTAGGCGATCACCTTCACGGCCACGGCGCGTGCCAGGGCCGTGCGCTCCCACTCCCGACGGTGCTCGGCAAGCACCTCGTGAGTGGGTAGGTCGGACAGGCTCACGTAGAGCCACCATATCAAACTTGTGATAGCCCGTTGATGGATCACCGCTCGATTTCGGCGAGCCGTACCTGGACCGCGTTGACCGCGCTGTCGAATCCGGCCTTGTCCTTCTGCGCCTTGGAAGCTACGGCACTGATCACGAACACATCGCCGATGCGTTCGTAGACGCACCGCCACTGGCGTCGTCCAGCCTGCTAGCGCAGCTCACGCAGCGAACCGTCCGGATCGCCTATGACCTTGCTGGAGGGCGGGAAGGGCCGCGTCAGCCCGAGCGAGGCCCGCTTGTCCAGCGGACCGATGCGGATCACTGCCGCCCCGGCTACTCATGCCGCGATCGCCTCCAGAAAGCCAAAAACCCCGGAAATCCGGGGCCTGACTGAAGCGGGGGACCCAGGAATCGAACCTGGCGTTGCGGTTTTGGAGACCACCGTGTTACCGATACACCAGTCCCCCGGGGACGGGCCATTCTAGGCGCTTGGGCGGCCGGCCGATGGGCACGTGCCGAGTAGAGCCCCCACCCCCTAAAGCCGAGGCCTCCCCATGCCGAAGCCTTGGGTGAACCTACACCCATGTGCTTGTGATGATTGATACGTCCTTTTCTACGCGCCGGATCGCCGAGCGCCTACTGTCGCGGCGCTTGCGAGCGCGAGTCGGGCAGACGGCGCGGTCGTCCGCGATCGTCCGCGCGACGCTTCCTGCCCGCCGGCGGCTGGCCTCCCAGGCGGGCGACACGCTGATCGAGGTCATCGTCAGCGCCCTACTCCTGGGGGTGATCGTCGTGGGCACGTTCTCCGGTCTTGACAGCACCAACAAGGCGACCTCGCGCAGCCGTGCCCGATCGCAGGCCGATGCGCTAGCCGAGCACGCCGAGGAGCAACTGCGCAGCGAACCGATCGCCAGACTCGTAGCCCTAACGGAAAGTCATCCGCTCACGGAAACCGTGACTGAGAATGGCTCCGTCTACACCATCGTCTCGACCGCCAAATACGAAGAAAACGAAACCACCAGCAGTTGCAACACCTCCAGCACCGCCAAAGCCGGATATATTAAGACGACCTCGACGGTCACCTCTCCGCTAATCGGCTCGGGTAAGTCGGTGGCAGAGAGCAGCATCATCAGCCCCCCGGCCGGCTCCGCGTTGATCGTAAACGTCACCGGCCCCTCCGGCGAAGCAGTAGCCGGCATGACCGTAAAAGCAACCCCTACAACGAAACCCTCCGAAGCGGAAACATCGAGCAACGGCTGCGCATTCCTGGCTGCCTCTCCGGGAGAATATACGCTAAACGTGAGCAAGGCAGGATATGTCGATCAGAACGGATACGAAGAATCCAACAAAGACCCCGTCTCCGACAGCCCCTTCTATGTCGTCGCTGAGGAAACCATCAAGAAGAGCTACGAGTTCGCTCCAGCCGCAGAACTTGTCGCGAGTTTTCAAAACCCGAGCAGCAAAGCTGCCGTCCAAGGCGACACGTTCCTCGCGCTGAACACAAGTATTACCTCTCCGTCATACAGAACGTTCGGGGCGCTCGGTACATTCGTCGGAACGGTTACATCCGGCAAAACATTGTTTCCTTTCAAATCAAGGTACACGGTCTATGCCGGCACGTGTCCCGCCGATGCGCCCACCGCGAACGGGCAGAGCAGCAATCCAGAAATCGAACTTACCGGGGGTGGACACTCCGAAGTCCCGGTCCCCGAGCCGCCAATCAATATTCTAGTCAAGAGCGGAGAAGCGGTGGCGGGGAAAGAAGGCTCTACGGTCGAAGCCAATGGCACCCTCATAGACACTGGCTGTGAACACGAAGGCGTGATAGCAAAACGAACCATTAAAACAACTGCCGCAGGCGTATTGGAACACTCCAATATGCCTTACGGAACCTACTCGCTGTGCGTAACCGCCGTGATCAGCGGCAAAGCTCGGAAGTCCACCGTAGTCATTTCGAACAATAAAGAAAATGGCTCTACGATCACAAAGATCTACCTTGGCACAGCCGAAGAAAATTCGAAAGGCTGTCCGTGAGTACGCCACCCATCATTTCACTTAGAGACGAAGATGGCTTCACGTTGATCGAACTACTCGTGTCAATGCTAATTGGGCTGGTCGTGAGTCTTGCGGCATTTTCGATTCTGGAATTTACTACGAGCGATGTCTCACGTATCACCGAACGTGCCCATGTCGATCAGACAGGGCGCGTGGCCCTTGAGAAGATCATGCTCCAGCTGCACTCAGCCTGCGTCGCGGTCACCGTCAATCCCGTTCAAGCAAAAAGCAACGAAAACGACATTAAATTCATCAGCGAAACCAGTCCTTTGAATACGCATAGCGAACCCGTATCCGCGCTGACGACGGTAAGAATGCACGAAATTATCTTCAACAGCTCGAAGGGCACCCTTGTCGAACGGTCATGGCCCAGCATATCGGCTGTGTTGCCAGAAGACAAGGCGCCGGAATATAATTTCAACGAAACCGAAGCCAAAGCCAAAGGAGAACTTACCGAACGTACACTGCTCACAGATATACGGGAATCCGAAGTCGTCAACGAAACGACCAAAATCAAAGAAAAGGTGCCGGTGTTTCGGTACTACCGATATTATAATGAAAAAGACACCGGTGCCAAACTCGGTCAACTTGACCCGGGAACAAATAACGCAGGGATGAGCAATGCAGAAATGGAAACGGAAAACGCGGCAAAAGAAACAGAAGCGGAAAAGGTCGTCAAGGTTTCCGTCAGCTTTACGGTAAAGCCCGCAGGTCACGAAAACCTTATCGCAAACGGCGACGAGCCTATCGCACTGGAAGACTCTGCGACATTTCGTCTCGCCACATCCTCCGAAGCAGCCGGTAATCCCAATGATCCATGTACACAGGAAACCTGATGACCTCTATCCAAAATTTCCCTCGTCGTGCCTCAATTCTACATGGACAACAGGGCTTCACGATGATGATCGTGCTCGGGGTCATGTTGGTGACATCACTGCTGCTCGTCGCCGCGTTTACGGCGGCGAATGGCGAGGTTCATCTCACGAACACCGATCGAGCCCAGAAGAAGGCTTATTACGCCGCGGAGGCAGGCATTGAGAACTACGAGTACCATCTCACCCAGGATGGCAACTACCTGAGCTATTGCACCGAACCGCCGGTCTCCAACCTATCGCTGAACCAGTTCAAAGCGAGCCCTCTAAAAAAGGCTTCTGTTGGGGGCACCAGCGGAGAGGAATACGCGATCCAGCTGTTGCCGGCTGAAAGCGCTCCCACGACCGATAGGAAATGCGATCGGAACAACATCGTGGAAACCATGCTCGAAGAGAAAGGCAGTGCCACGGGGACGTTCCGTATCGAGTCGACGGGTTATGCGGAAGGAGAGGAACGCTCCATAGTCGCCACGTTTAGGAATGCCAACTTTGTCAGCTACGTATGGTATACCAAGTACGAAACCTTTGATCCAGCCAAATACGGTGCGCCAATCCGCACTCAGTGCGAACACTTCTATGGAGAACGCCCGGAAAGTGAATCGGTATGTCAAAACAACTTCTTCATCTCCGGCGAATCCGTCAAAGGTCCGATGCACACCGAAGATCACGTCGGCGCATGCGGCAAACCAATATTTGGACGGAACTCTAACGACCGGATCGAATTCGGCAGCGCCGGCCTGAAAGGCGACGAAGGCTACTCCAGTGAGAAACTATCTCCGTCGCAATGCGCTGCCCCGAGCCCCGAATTCAAAGGCACGCACATATTGCCCGGAGAAGTCAAATCGCTCGAACCGCCACCCGGCGATGAAGAACTGCTGCACATCGTTGAACCGGCCTATCTGTACGTCGGCAAGACCGAAATCACGCTGGAAGGCAGCACTATGACCGTGACCAACAAAGGAGTAACAAAACCCGGTGTGCCCTTTCCGGCGAACGGCGTGATCTATGTTCAGGAAAGCTGCTCGCCAGTGTACTCTCCCTTTGGACCCAAGCCTAGCTATACCGAAGACTCAACATGCGGTAATGTATATGTTCACGGCGAATACACCAGCTCGCTGACAATTGCCGCGCAGAATGACATTGTAATCAACGGCAACCTGCTCACCTCCCCCCGCAGTGGAGAAACGCCGACGAGCAACGCGATGCTCGGCCTGGTTGCAAACAATTTCGTCCGTGTGTATCATCCGGTCATCAAGACCTATGAAGGCCACGGCCCGGAACTCGAAGCGGCCGCTCACAAGGAAACAATCAAGGTTGAAGCGAAGACGAGCGCACTTGCCAAAGAACTGGAAGTTGAAGTCAAGGAAGTCGGCTCTGAATTTGAAGTGATCATATACAAGGCCAAAGTCAAACAGGAAACGACTGGTTTGCTCAATGAAGCCAGCAAGCTCCTCGAAATCACGTCGTCTCCAAACGTCACCTACTCCAAGGGCGCCAAATATACCGAAGGCGCAGCGGAAAAACTAAAGACGCTCAACCCAAAAGGGCTCAACGAAACCTGCAATAAAGTCGACAGCGACAAATACAGCTCCTCACTAAAAGCGTGCGAATACACCGACTCCTCCGGCGCCTGCGACGCGCCTAACGCGCGTGTATCCGAAGGCGAGCTGAACGAACCGACGATCTATGCCGCGATCCTTGCGCTGAAACACGCCTTTGTCGTCGACAACTACAGCTGCGGCACTCCTACGCTTGGACACCTGAACGTATATGGCGCGATCGCCGGGTTGTTCAGCAATGGCCTCACCGGTCAGTTCTCGGGAACCTCGATCGTCAACGGGTATCCATACAACGCGAACTATGATAACCGTCTGCAAATCGAGGAGCCTCCGCACTTCCTCAACCCGGTCCAGGCCGCCTGGTACATCCAGCGCCAGACGCTCGCACCCAATCCGTAGGCGCCCAAACCCGCCAAGCCGAAAAAAATGCGGGCGGAGGGACTCGAACCCCCAAGGGCTTTCGCCCACTGGCTCCTAAGGCCAGCGTGTCTACCAGTTCCACCACGCCCGCGTAACGGGGCCAAACGCATTGCAGCGCAACACGCAGACCGCCAGAGATTGTATGGTCACGGGTGCTATGTCATCCACGATGTTCCCCACAGCCGGTGCGCGCGGTCCTGCCGGGACCGCCAGGACGCCCGGGACGATCATCACGCACCCAAACCGCGACAAGCCGGTCGTGCAGGCTACGCGCGCGACGGTGGTGCTGCTGCTGCTCGTCTCCGCCGCGCTGATCCTGATCGTGCTGATCGGGGGCTGGAGCTTGCTCGACGGGATGATCCCGGTCCAGATGGCGTGGATCGCGGCCGACCTTGTGCTGGCTTTCACGGCCGCGCGCTGGAACCGCGGCGCGCTGCCGATCGCGGCGGTGCTCGCCGTGCTGATGGCGATCTTCGCGCTCGTCGCCGGGCCCGGCTGGTTCGACCGCGACAAGAGCGGCTTCGCCCAGCCGACGATCGACGCCGGCCTGCTCGGGCTGTTCACGCTGCTGATCGTCCCCGTGCAGATCCTGCTGGTGGCGTTTGCGATGCGCGGCTTCAAACAGGGCTGGAACGTCGAGCTCGAGCGGCGCGATCCGGCGGCGCTGCCGGGCGACTATCCCGACGCGCCCTATCCCGCCTGAGCCGCCCTCGCCGACGTTTGGTGTGGCGTGTGGTCGGGGGATATTGGCCAGCGCTACTCCGCGCGTGGTCGCACTCAGATATCGATGCGGCGGGTGGGAGTCGAACCCACACGCCCTTGCGGACAGAGGCTTTTGAGGCCTCCGCGTCTACCGTTCCGCCACCGCCGCACGCGCCGGCCCAGTGTATTCGAGCCCGCCCGTCGCCAGAGGACAACGTGTCAAGGCCCTCCGACGACCTCCAGCAGCGCCTCCGCGAGGCCTGCGGGCGCGACGAGCAGACCCCAGGGCAGGTTCTCGAATACGTCGAGCTCCAGCACGCGCAGCGCAGCGCGTTCGCAGATCAGCTGTCCGGCGGCGATGTCCCACTGCTTGACGGAGCGCTCGAAGTACGCGTCGTAGCGTCCTGCGGCGGTCCACGTCAGGTCGAGCGCGGCGCTGCCGAAGCGGCGGATGTCGCGCGCGCGCGGTGCGAGCCGGGCGAGCACCTTCGCCTGCGCCGCTCGCACGTCGGCGCTGTAGGCCAGGCCTGTGGCGACCATCGCGTTCGACAGCTCGGCTTCACGCCCCGGACCGGTCAGCTCGCTCGTGCCTTCCGGCCCACTCAGCAATGCCCTACCACCGCGCGTGGCGGTGAACAGCTCGTCGCGATTCGGGTCGTACACGGCCCCTGCGATCGTCTCCCGCCCGTCGCGTACGGCCACGCTGACGCACCATTGCGGGATCGAGAACAGGAAGTTGACGGTGCCGTCGAGCGGGTCGACGACCCAGCGCAGGCCGCTCGAGCCGGGCTCGTCTGAGCCCTCCTCCCCCACGATCCCGTCGTGCGGCCGCCGCGCGGCGAGCAGCTCGCGGATCGCCCGCTCTGACTCCGTGTCGGCTTCGCTGACGAGGTCGGTCGGCGTGCTCTTGCTCGTGACCGCGCGCTCCGCGCCGTGACGGGCGCGCTCAGCCAACAGCGCGCCGGCCATGCGTGCCGCCTCGACCGCCACCGCGAGCAGCTCGTCGTCCCCGACCGCGCGAGGCGGCTCGCTCACGAGAACTGCGGCGGGCGGCGCGGCGTCCAGGGACGCTCCGCTTCGATCTGCGCGGCGAGCGCGATCAGCGTCGCCTCGCCGGATGGCTTGCCCACGAGTTGCACCGCGCGGGGAAGGCCGTCCGCGTCGAAGCCCGCCGGTACGGAGCAGGCGGGCTGGCCGGTGAGGTTCCAGCACGCGGCGTGGGAGACCGTCGCCGACGCCGTCATCGTCGTGCGTAGCCAGCCGCGGCCCTCGACGGCGCCGATCAGCGGTGGTGGCGCGGGGGTGACGGGCGTCAGCAGCACGTCACAGTCGGCCCACGGCGCGTTCATGTGCTCGGCGTACGCCTGCTTGCGCCCGAGCGCCCAGTCGACGGCACCCGCGGGCAGCATCGAGCCAAGGCGCGCGAGCGCGCGGATGCGCCGTTCGAGACGCTCGGGATGGGCGAACGTGGCCGCCTCCTCGTGCAGGCTGCGCAGGTAGATCGCGGTGAACTCAGGCGGGGGTGTGAGCGGGCCGTGGTTGAGGGGGCGCTCCTCGACCTCGTGGCCGAGACCGCGCAGCAGCGTGACGGTCTCCTCGAGCGCCACGCGGTTCTCGGGGTGCAGCTTCGTCAGCGGCGACGGCGGCAGCTTGCTCGACACGGCGATCCGCAGCGGACGCGACTCGGAGCCCCCGTTGGACGACTCACCTGAGGGTTGGGATCCCCCGGCAGGGCCGAGCGCGTCGAGGAACGAGATCGGCTCCACCGCGGGCGCGCCCGGGTCAGCGGGGCCGGAGGCGATCGCGTCGTAGAGCAGGGCGGTGTCGCGTACCGAACGCGCGAACACGCCGTTGACGACGAGCCCGTGCCAGGCGTCGAGGTGCGGCGCGAGCGGCACACGCCCGTGCTGGGTCTTCAGGCCGAAGAAGCCGCAATAGGCCGAGGGGAAGCGAATCGAGCCGCCGCCGTCGCCCGCGAACGCGGCACCGACGAGGCCGGCGGCGACCGCCGCCGCGCTGCCGCCGCTCGAGCCACCGGGGGTGTGGGACAGCTCCCATGGGTTGCGCGTCGCTCCCCACGTGGGCGACTCGGTCCACGGGAACGCGCCCAGCTCCGGCATGTGCGTCTTGCCGATCACGATCGCGCCCGCCGCGCGCGCGCGGCGCACCATCTCGGTGTCCGCGCGGGCAGGCTCGCCGTAGGCGTTCGTGCCGAACGTGGTCAGCTCGCCGGTGACGTCGAATTCGTCCTTCACCGCGATCGGCACGCCCAGTAATGGGCGTGCGCTGTCCCCCGCGCCGCGCCGCGCGTCGGCCTGGTCGGCCTCCATCCGCGCGCGCTCGGCGAACACGACGCGGAACGCGTTCAGAGCCGGGTTGTAGCGCGCGATCCGGTCGAGGTACAGGTCGACGAGCTCGCGCGAGGTCACCTCGCCCGCGGCGATCAGCTCCGCTTGCGTGGCGATCCCGGCATAGGCGAGGTCAAGAGCGTCCACGAAAGATGATCCTAGACGGGTGTCACGGGATTGCGCTTCTCAGGCCAGTCGCGCCGCTTGCTCTGCGCGTGCGCGAAGCGGCGGATCAGCTCGCCACGCAGCTGATCGGGCTCGATCACGGCGTCGATCACGAGCTCGGAGGCGAGGTGCAGGATGTCGATGTCGGTGGCGTACTCGCGGCGGAGCTCCTCGGTACGCGCCGCACGCTCTGCCTCGTCAACGATCGCGGTGAGCTGGTTATAGAACACGGCGTTGATCGCGGCCTGAGGGCCCATCACGGCGATCGAGGCGGTCGGCAGCGCGATGCACGCGTCGGGCTCGAACGCGGGCCCGGCCATCGCGTAGAGGCCGGCGCCGTAGGCCTTGCGTACGATCACGGAGATCTTGGGCACGGTCGCTTCGCTGACGGCGCTGATCATCTTCGCGCCGTGACGGATGATGCCTTCGCGCTCGACCTGCGTGCCGATCATGAAGCCGGGCACGTCGGCGAGGAACAGCAGGGGGATGTTGAACGCGTTGCACGTCTGAATGAACCGCGCCGCCTTGTCGGCGGAGTCGCCGAACAGGACGCCGCCCTTGTGCTTGGGCTGGTTGGCGACGATCCCGATCGCGTGCCCGTCCAGACGCGCGTAGCCGACGACGAGCTCCTTGGCCCAGCGCGGGTGAATCTCCAGGAACGTCTCCTCGTCGAGGAGTCGCGCGATCAGAAGCTTCATGTCGAACGGCTTGTTCTCATCGGCGGGGATCAGCTCGGCGATCGACGACCCCCGCGCAGAGGCGCCGCCCGTAGGCGCGCCGTCCCCACCCGCAGACTCGCCGTCCCCACCCGCAGACTCGCCACCCGGGCCCTCGCCGCCCAGGCCTTCACCGCCCCCGCGCTCGCCATCCGGGCCCTCGCCACCGGCGACCGCGGCGGCAGGCGATGACGGCGGGCGCGGCGAGGCCACGGAAGGGGCGCGCTGCCAGTTGTCCGGCATGTAGGTGAGATACCGCTTGACCAGCGCGATACCGTCCTCGTCGCTTGCGACCAGCTGGTGGGCGCAGCCGGAGACGCCGGTGTGCATGCGCGCGCCGCCCATCTCCTCGAGCGAGACCTGCTCGCCGATCACCATCGCGGCCATGCGCGGCGAGCCGAGGTACATCGAGGCGTTGCCCTCGCGCATGATTACCAGATCGCAGAACGCCGGAATGTAGGCGCCGCCGGCGGCCGAGGGGCCGAACAGCACGCAAACCTGCGGCACGACGCCGGAGAGCTTGACCTGGTTGTGGAAGATCTTGCCGGCGCCGCGGCGGCCGGGAAACATCTGCACCTGCTCGGTGATCCGCGCGCCGGCGGAGTCGACGAGGTAGACCATCGGAATCTGCAGCGCGAGCGCGCGTTCCTGAATGCGCAGGATCTTCTCGACCGTCTTCGGACCCCACGACCCGGCCTTGACGGTGGGGTCGTTGGCCATCACCGCGACCGGGCGTCCGGCGACCTCCCCGACCCCGGTGACGACCCCGTCGGCGCCGAGGCCGTCGTCCTGCCAGTTGGCGAGCAGCGCCTCCTCGGCGAACGAGCCACCGCCTGTGCCCTCGCGGGTATCGAGCAGCAGCGCGACCCGCTCGCGCACGGGCAGCTTGCCCTGCTCGCGCGCCTTCTCGCGGTGGCGCTCCGGGCCGCCACCGAGCGCGCGCCCGATGGCCCCACTTAGCGCGTTCACGGGCGCGGCAGCCCGCGATGTCGATGGCGACGATGCCCGCGCACCAGATTCTTTTCGTGGCGCACCTGCAGCCTGGCCTCGACAACGTCGAGGTCCGAGCCGGGTCCGAGCAGACCCCAGGCGTCCCGCACGAGCGGCAGCAGCGTGACTCCGATCACCCAGCCCGGCCAGAAGGTTCCGGCGGGCCCACTGGCAAGCCAGATGCCGACGCTGAGCAGCGAGACGCCGACCGACCCGCCGGCCTCTTGGAGCAGGCGCCGGCGCAGCCGGACCTTGCGCTTGACCAGCGCAAGCTTCACCGATGTCGGGCTGACGGGGAGGTCAGCTCGCAACGCGTCAAGATCTGCTTGGGTAGATGCGCCATAGGCGCCACCTACACGCTCCTCGAGCTCCTCCGCGGTCAACCTGCCGGCGCCGGCATGCTCGCGCAGCTCCTCGATCAACTGCTCACGATCGGCATCCGCGATTCGCAGATTCGGCAGGTTGCTCATGTCGGGAAGGTTAGTTGGTCTACAGCGGACTCCGCCGGCTTGCTGTCTGCAGACCACCGTATAACGCAACAAGCAGCCCTCACGATGGTTTGACCCGTGATTCAGATACCCGGATTCGAGACGGGCGCGTCGCCCGAGTAGTCGTAGAAGCCGATCCCGGACTTGCGTCCGAACCAGCCGGCGGAGATCATCTTGCGCAAGGTCGGCGGACGCGCGAAGCGCCGCTCGCGAAACTCGTCGAACAGCACGTCGCAGATCGAGGCGAGCGTGTCCAGCCCGACGAAATCGGAAAGCTCGAGCGGCCCCATGGGATGGCCCGCGCCGGCCTTCATCGCAGCATCGATCTCGGCGATCGAGCCGACGCCCTCTTCGTAGGCGCGAATGCCGTCCAGCAGGTAGGGGACGAGCAGGCGGTTGACGATGAACCCTGCCTTGTCCTTGGTGGGGATCGCGAGCTTGCCCTCGAACTTGGCGAAATGGAGCGCCAGATCGAAGGCCGCGTCAGTGGTGGTGACGCAACGGACGACCTCGACGAGCTTCATGACCTGGGCGGGGTTGAAGTAATGCAGGCCGACGAACTGCCCCGGCCGGCCGGTCGCGGCCGCCTGGTCGATCACGGCAAGCGAGGAGGTGTTGGTGGCGAACACGGCCTCGGGCTTGACGATCTGATCGACCTCGCGCCACATCTCTAGCTTCAGCGCCAAGTTCTCGGTGATCGCCTCGATCACAAGATCGCAGCCGGCGAGGTCGCGGTAGTGGATGGTCCCCTGGATCCGCCCGCGGATACCGTCCGCGTCCTCTTGGCTTGACTTGCCCTTCTCGACGGCGCGCGCAAGCTGCTTCTCGATCTTGCCGATCCCCTTGGCGAGCGTGGCCTCGTCGACCTCGCGCAGCACGACCTCATAGCCGGCCTGGGCCGCCACCTGCGCGATGCCGTGACCCATCAGCCCGGCTCCAAGCACGCCCACTTTCTCGATCTCGGCCATCGTCCCCTCGGTTGTCGTTTTTCGGGTTCGCGCCAGCATAGATGGTGGGTTGAGGTGGTCGGGCCGTGGATGGCAGGCGCCATACACGAGCACAAGCGTGCTGGTCGCACGTCGAGCATCGTGGGTGGCGCCTGACGCCCCGGAACGGACGTCTCAACCCGACATAGATGTTGGCGCGGACCCGAGGAAGCAATCCGGCGCGATCACCGTAAGACGGTCCGTGTCGCCGGCTACATCGCGCCCTGGTCGAGCCCTGAGCCAACCTGTCACGAGCCCGCGCGTCCCGACAGCCAACATCGCGTGTGCCACCGGGCGAACCTTCACTATCCCGATAGCCGCGACGGAGGGGTAGCCTGCAGGGAATGGCCGCGGAGGAGAACCTCGACATCGACCTGCCCGCCGCCTCGCTGCGCGCCGACGGTACCGACCTGCGCATCGCGATCGAGGTGCTGGCGGGGAAGCTCGAGTCGACGCTGCCGAGCCGCACGCGTGTCGAGCGCCGCGGCGGCGGCCTGTTGGGCCGCGGGCAGAAGCGCGTTCGACGGATCCAGATCGAGCTCGGCGCCGATAACGGGATGCGCTACGAGCTCGCGATCGAGGGCGAGCTGGTGGATGGCTTTCGCGAGCGCAAGTCCGGCGGCATTTCGATCAAGCGCGAGCCATTGGACCCTGATCAATGGGTCGCGGCGCTCACGGCCGAGCTGCGCGCCGAGGCCGAGCGCAGTGCCGAGGCGCGCGCGGCGCTGGAAGCGCTGGTGCGGTGAGATGAGCGACCGCCGAGGACCTGGGGTGTTGGCGGGATGAGCGAGCACCGAGGACCTGTGGGTGTTGGCGGGATGAGCGAGCACCGAGGACCTGGGGTTGGCGGGATGAGCGAGCACCTGCGAATCCGGGAGCCTGAGAACCCGAGAGCGTCAGGGCGATGAGCGAACCGCAGCAACAGGACGAGGCGCAGGAGCGCGAGCAGGAGCAGTCGCTCGCGCGAATCGAGGCGGGTGGGATCCCGCTGTCGGCCGAGCGCCGGTTGCGCGAGCTGAGCGGCGCGCAGCGGCAGGATGGCGAGGGGAGTAGCGGGGTCGGCTCGTTCACGTCCGACCTGTCGATCAACGGCTTCGCGCTGTGCAAGCAACTTGGGTTGACGCCGCTGTCGCAGGTGATGGGCAGCTCGATCTATCAGATGGGCTATCAGTCCTCGTGGGGAGCGGGGTACGGAGCGACGATCCTGTTCGAGCTCGACTCGCTGTCGCAGGCGTTGAACGACGTTCGCGGCCGGGCGCTCGTGCGCCTCGGCGAGGAGGCGCGGTTGCTCGACGCCGACGCAGTCGTCGGCGTGGAAACACGGGCGGGCGAATCCGAGCTCGGTTCCGGCGCGGGCGCCGGGCAGCTCGCGCTCGAGCACATGGTCGTCGGCACCGCCGTGCGGCGCAAGGGCGCAAAGACGCGGCATCCCGTGCTGACGGAGCTGTCGGTCGCGGAGTACGCGATGCTGCTGGAGGGGGGGTTCGAGCCGGTCGGGATCGTCGCCTGGAGCGCAGTGTTCTTCACGAGCTACGTATTTGGAGGGATGGTCGGGGGCGGGGGGATGCTCGGCGGCGGGTCGCTGACGATGGGGACTCAGAACTACGAGCTGCGCGAGTTCACCCAGGCCGTGTACAGCGCGCGCGAGACGGTCATGCAGCAGATCACCGGCCAAGCCGCCGCGCTCGGAGCCGCCGGCGTCGTCGGCGTGAAGATCGACCACACCGTGCGCCCGCACACGCTCGGCGGCGGCGTCGGCATGCGCGAGGTCAGAGGGCTGATGGTGACGTTCACTGCCGTCGGCACCGCGATCCAGCAGCACGGCGAGGCCACCGTCACAGCCCCCAAACCGACCATCGACCTATTCTCATGACAAGGGCAAACACCACATGGGCCCGAACCCGAAGGAGTCACACCACATGACCGAGGAGCGCGAGACCGCATACGACCCATCCTCCCTGGAGGGCGTCCCCGAGGCGGGCCGCGCGCGCCTGGAGCAGAACCGCGCGGGCCTGTTCACGTCGGACCTGTCCGTCAACGAGTTCCTGCTCGTCAAGCAGGCCGGCTTCGAGCCGCTCGGCCTGGTCGTGGGGAGCTCGATCTACCACATCGGGATCCAGCTGGCCGGGTGGAAGAAAAGCCAGGAGATGACCGTCCTGTCCGAGGCGATGTACGGCGCACGCCAGCTGGCGATGACGCGCATGGAGGAGGAGGCCGACCAGCTCGGCGCCGACGGCGTGGTGGGCGTGCGCTTGGACATCGGCCGCTACGAGTGGGGCCAGGACATGGCCGAGTTCATCGCGATCGGCACCGCGGTCAAGCATCGCGACGGCGTCTTGCATCGCGCCCCGAGCGGCCGGCCGTTCACGAGCGACCTGTCTGGGCAGGACTTCTGGACACTCCTTCGCACCGGCCACCGCCCGGTGGGGATGGTGATGGGCAGCTGCGTCTATCACGTGGCACACCGCGGAATGCTGCAGTCGATGGCCCAGACCGGGCGCAACGTCGAGCTGTCGAACTTCACCCAGGCGCTGTACGACGCGCGCGAGCTCGCGATGGAGCGGATGCAGTCGGAGGCGCAAGAAATCGGCGCCGAGGGGATCGTCGGCGTGGACCTGCAGGAGAAGAGCCACGGCTGGGGCAGCCACACGATCGAGTTCTTCGCGGTCGGCACCGCGATCGTCCCGCGCGAGGGCCACGACGAGGAGATCGAACCGCCCACTACGGTGCTCGACCTAAGCTGAGCGCCGCCCGGTTCCAGCGCATCCGTCGCGCCGTCCGACGCCGCCACCGACCACATCCAATCGACCGACTCGCACCAATCCATCGCCTGACCCAGGAGGACGCCAGACCATGAGCCTCGTAATCACCGAAGCCCGCGACGCCGTTCGCCACGTCGTGCTGAACCGCCCGGAGAAGCGCAACGCGATGAGTCAGGCGCTGCTGCTCGAGCTCGGCGACGCGCTGCGGGACGCCGCCGACGACAGCTCCGTGCACTGCGTCGTCCTGCGCGGCGAAGGTTCCGTCTTCTCCGCTGGCGTCGACCTCGGCGAGCTGGCGTCGTTCGCCGGCGACCCGGCCGTGCTGCGGCCGTTTCGCAACGTCTTCCTCGCATGCGCGAACCTGTGCGAAGCGATGGTCAAGCCCGTGATCTGCCAGATCCAGGGCGCCTGCTTCGGCGGCGCGCTCGAGGTCGCGCTCGGCTGTGACCTGCGCGTCGCGGCCTCAGGCGCGCAGCTCGGCCTGCCGGAGGTCAAGTTCGGGATCATCCCCGACGTCGGCGGCTCCTCGCGCCTGCCCGCGGTGGTGGGGCTCGGCCGCGCGAAGGAGCTGATCATGACCGCGAAGACGATCGACGCTACCGAGGGCGAGCGGATCGGGCTCGTCAACCGCGTCGTCCCGGCCGAGGAGCTCGAGGCAACCACTCAGGCGCTCATCGATGAGCTCCTTGCAAACTCCCATGTAGCTGTCGGCCGCGCCAAGCGCGTGATGGACGCCTCGGCCCGCCCCACGCTCTGGCAGACATTGGAGATGGAGGTCTCCGTGCAGGAGTTCTGCGTCGCGGCGATGCGCGAGGCGGCTCAGGCGACCGAGGAGGCTCCCGTCGGATGACCGGACGTCGACGGTCTCAGGCCGGTGGGCGAACGCCAAGCCACAGCGACATGCGCGAGCCGTCGACGCCATGGTGGAGAAACAGAAGAGCCATTCGCAAGTTCATCGTGGATCTTCTCAAGGCCTTCTGGAATGCCTACCCTTGACCCGAGGGCCAGGCAACCGGACCCGCCATCAGCGTGTGGCTGCCAAGGGCACGGCCGAGGACACCCTGAACCCGGCGCGCGCACGCGAGCAGCGCGTCGAGGTCGATCCCGGTCTCGATCCCCATCTCGTGCAGCATCGAGACGAGGTCCTCGCTTGAGATGTTGCCGGTCGCACCTGCGGGCACGGGACAGCCGCCGAGTTCGCCGAAGCTCGACTCGAAGCTGTCGATCCCAGCGTACAGCGCCGCGAACACGTTCGCTAGGCCCTGACCGCGCGTGTTGTGAAAGTGCGCTGTCAGCTCGACGTCGGGCAGCCCGTCCTTCCATCGTTCGAACAGCTCTCCCACCTGCCTGGGGTTGGCCATCCCCGTGGTGTCCCCGAACCCGATCTCTGCCGCGCCCGCGTCACGCAGGCGCGTGGCGATCTTGAGCACGCGCTCGGGCGGGACATGGCCCTCGTAGGGGCAGCCGAAGGAGGTCGAGATCACGCCCTCGCAGCGCAGCCCTTGCGCGCGCGCACGGTCGAGCACGCGCTCAAGCCCATCCAACGACTCATCGATCGAGCGGTTGACGTTCTTGCGGTTGTGCGTCTCTGAAGCCGACAGGAAGACGTTGACCTCGTCGAACGGCGCCCGTGCTCCCTCGTGCGCGTCGCGCAGCGCGAGCGCGTGCTCGAGACCGCGCTCGTTCGGGATCAGCACGCTGACGGCGACCGCGGACGGTACGTCGATCCGCGCGAGCACCTCGGCCGCGTCGGCGAGCTGCGGGATCACGTCGGGACGGACGAAGCTCGTGACCTCCAGCCGGCGCAGGCCGGTGCGCGCGAGCGCGTCGATCAGCTCGACCTTGCGCGCGGTCGGGATCACCTCGGGCTCGTTCTGAAAGCCGTCGCGCGGACCGACCTCTCTGATCTTCACCATCGCGGGGATCGCCATCCAAGGAACCCTAGAGATCGCGTCGGGTGGGGCCGAAGCGGGCACAGAGAATGGGGGCATGCGGCCCACGGACCTATACTCGGCCGCCGTGGCCTCAGCACCCACATCAACGAAGCCGGTCGCGATCCTCGGCGGCTCGGGCGCGCTCGGCTTCGGGCTTGCGCTGCGGCTCGGGCGGGCGGGCGTCCCGATCGCGATCGGCTCGCGCGAGGCGGCGCGCGGGCAGGAGACCGCCGCGCGCGCGCGGGCGGCGGTCCCTGAGGGCACGTTCTCCGGCCACGACAACGCGGGCGCGGTGCGCGCGGCGGAGACGGTGATCATGAGCGTCCCGTTTCGCAACCAGTCCGAGACGCTCACCAACCTGAAGGACGCGCTCGCGCCCGGACAGCTGCTGATCGATGCGACCGTGCCCCTGGCCGCCGCCGTGAGCGGCAAGGCGACGCGGATGCTCGGCGTATGGCAGGGCTCCGCCGCCCAGCAGACCCTGGAGATGGCGCCCGACGGCGTGCGCGTCGTCTCCGCTCTGCACACGGTCAGCGCGGCCGCGCTCGGCGACCTCGATCACGCGCTCGGCGAGGACGTGCTCATCTGCGGCGACTCGCGCGCGGACAAGCGCGCGGCCGCGGCGCTGATCGAACTGATCGACGGCCTGCGCTGCGTCGACTGCGGGCGCTTGGAGATGGCGCGCATCACCGAGTCGCTGACGGCGATGCTGATCGCGGTGAACGCCCGTCACAAGGTCCACGCGGGCATCCGCCTGACGGGCCTGCCCGATGAGCTCTGGACATAAGGGCTGAGGGAATCCGTCGCGTCGCGACCCGGCGAAGCGCCTCGCCGTCAAGATCGCCTCCGGCCCCCGAGCCGACCTCGACGGGGACGATCTGTTTTCCTGGGAGCCGTGATTGACACCGACATCGTCGTCCTCGCCGGCGGCACCGGCGGCGCCAAGCTCGCGCGGGGCATCACGGCGGTGGCCGATCCCGAGCGGGTCGCCGTGATCGCCAACACAGGCGACGACATCGAGATCTATGGCGCCCACGTCTCGCCCGACCCCGACCTCGTGTCGTTCTGGCTCGCCGATCAGATCGACCCGCGCGGGTGGGGCTTGAAGGACGACACGTTCGCGGTCATGGACGCGCTGCGGCGACTCGGCGTGGACGTGTGGTTCAACCTCGGCGACCGCGACCTTGCGTGGTGCTTGGAGCGCGCGCGTATGCAGGCAGAGGGCGGTCTCTCCCCCACGGCGGCGCTCGCGCGGCTGAACGAGTCGCTCGGCGTGCGCGCGCGCGTGCTGCCGATGAGCGACGACCCCGTGCGCACGTGGGTGCGCACCGCCGCCGGCTGGCATCCCTTTCAGGAGTTCATGATTCGCCGGCAAGCCGCGGGCATCGTCGAGGGTCTCGAGTTCCGTGGCGCCGAGCAGGCGCGAGCGAGCGAGCAGGCGCTCGCCGCAATCGCCGCCGCCGGCGCGATCGTGATCGGGCCGTCCAACCCGCTCGCCTCGATCGCCCCGATCCTCGCGGTGCCCGGCATCCGCGAGGCGCTGCTGGCGGCCGATGCGCCGGTCGCCGCCGTCAGCCCGATCGTGGACGGCGAGGTGCTGAAGGGCCCGACCGCCTCGTTCATGGCGTTCGCCGCGCTCGAATGCAACGCCGACGGGATCGCCGACTTCTACGGCGAGCTGCTCGACGGGATCGTCGCCGACGAGGACGTCGCGCGGCTGCCGACCCTGCGCATGGACACGCGCATGGACAGCCCCGAGGATCGTACGCGGGTGGCGGCCCAGGTGTTGAGCTTCGCCGAGGCGCTCGGCGGGTAGGAGCACCTGCCGAACGGAACCGGTCGACCGCCGGAGAGGCTGCCATCGGGTCCGCGCCGGCGAGCGCCGGCACGGACCCGATGGCCACTATCGTCTCGGGCAGATGCGTACCGCCGCGATCCTGCCCGTCAAGCGCTTCGCCCAAGCCAAGCAGCGCCTCGGCGCTAGCGTCGCCGACCCGTTGCGACTGGAGCTCGCCCGCGCGATGGTCGCCGACGTGCTTCTGGCCCTGGACGAGACCGGCTCGATCGAGCGCACGATCGTCGTCACCTGCGATGAGTCCGCTGCCGATGGGGCGCGCGCCCAGGGCGCGCTCGTGGTGGCGGATGAGGATGGCGACGGCCAGTCCGCGGCTGTCGCGCTCGGCATCCGGCGCGCGCTTGCCGAGGGGTTTGAGCGCGTGCTTTGCGTTCCCGGAGACTGCCCCGCGCTCGACCCCGCGGAGCTCGACGAGCTGCTCAGCATCCACGCCCCCAACCGGCGCGAGGAGGATCCTCCCCCCGCCTTGGCCGACCGCGACGCAGCGGGCGATAAAACGTTCGGCGATCGTGTTCCCGAAGTGGTGATCGTGCCGGACCGGCACGGCACCGGCACCAACGGCCTGCTGCTGACGCCGCCCGCGGCGATCGTCCCCAGCTTCGGGCCCGGCAGCTGTGAACGCCACCGCGCGCTCGCGCGCGCTGCGGGCGTCGCCTGCCATCTGGCACGGCCCTCCTCGCTGCTACTCGACATCGACACGGGCGCGGACCTCGCCGCGCTGCAAGACCGGCTTGCGGGAACGCACACGCGAGCCGAGCGAACACGCACGGTTCTCGGCCAGCCCGAACGCACGGACGATCTCCCCCTCCCCACCCGCACCTGACGTCCCGCGACCCGTGGCAGTCCTCTCCGCCCATGGCCTCACCCCCCTTCCCGAGATCGCCGCCGGCGACGACCTCGCCGCGCTGATCCTCGCAGCGCTCGGCGCTGAGCCTCTGCGGGACGGTCAGGTCGTGGCGATCGCGCACAAGGCCGTCTCCAAGGCCGAGGGCGCCGTCGTCGCGCTCGCCGACGTGCGACCGAGCTCGCGCGCGCGCGAGCTGGCCGCCGCGCACCCGGCCGACGGGGACGGGGTAAGCCGCGACCCGCGCGTCGTGCAGGTCGTGCTCGACCAGTCGGCGGAGATTCTACGCGCCGAGCGCGGCGTGCTCATCTGCCGCACCCGCCACGGCTTCGTCTGTGCGAACGCCGGCGTCGACGCCTCCAACGCCTCGGATAGGGACGGGGTCGAGACGCTCGTAACGCTTCCACGCGACCCCGACGCCTCCGCACGACGGATTCGTGCGCGCCTGCACGAGCTGACGGCGGCGGACGGTCGCGCGCCTGTCGCGCCCGCGGTGCTGATCAGCGACAGCTTCGGCCGCGCCTGGCGCCATGGGCAGGTCGACGTGGCGCTCGGCCTCGCCGGCATGCAGCCGCTGGACGACTGGCGCGGGCGGACCGACGCGCGCGGCCTGGAGCTGCGCGCCACCTGGCTCGCCGTCGCCGACGCCGCCGCCGCGACCGCCGACCTCGCGCGGGCCAAGGACTCGCGCGAACCGATCGTTCTGATCGACGGCCTCGAGCGGTTCGTCACGGCCGAGGACGGTCCGGGCGCCGTCGCGCTGCTGCGCCCGCTGGAGGAAGACCTGTTCCGGTGAGCTCGCGCTTACCGGACGGCCGGCGTTCTCTCTCGTTCTCTCTGGTCTCGTTCTCTCTTGGCTTCGACGCGCGCGCGTACGCACGCGCGCGCAGTTCGCGCCTTTTCGATGCAAGGCTTCGCGCTCGCCGTCTCAGCCCGCGACGGCGAGCGGCAGCTCGCCTGCCCTTTTCAGCGGGTAGCGGCGCCTGACTCCATAAAGCGTCGTACGCTCGGCCGCCGGCCGCCCGGCATCGTGCGCGGCGGCGACTAGCTGCTCGGGCTCCAGTCGGGTGCCGTGATAGCTGCCCGCGAGGCGGCTGATCGACTCCTCCATCAGCGTACCCCCGAGGTCGTTGACGCCCCAGCGCAGCGACTCGGTCGCGGCGTCCAGACCCATCTTCACCCAGCTCGCCTGCAGGCTTGTCACGGTGCGCCCGAGCGCGAGGCGGAATACGGCGGTGTGCTTGAGGTTCTCCTCGCGTGAGATCTCCTCCACTCCATGCGTGCGTCCCAGCAGCGTCTGAAACGGGATGAACGACAGCGGCACGAACTCGGTGATCCCACCCGTCCGCTCCTGCAGCTCGCGCACCACGCGCATGTGCTCGGCGAGCTCCCACGGCTCCTCGATGTGACCGAACATGACCGTTGCCGTCGAGCGCAGACCGGCCGCATGCGAGGCTTCGATGATCTCCACCCAGCGCGCGACCGGCAGCTTGTTCGGCGAGATCCGTTCGCGCACGCCGTCATGGAGCACCTCCGCGGCCGTCCCCGGCGTCGAGCCGAGGCCTGCGTCTTTCAAGCGCGCGAACACCTCCGCCGGCGGCAGCTCTGAGATGTCGCACATGTGCGCGATCTCCATCGGGCTGTACGCGTGCAGATGCAGCTCCGCGCCCGCGTCGGCTGCTGTCGCCTTCGCCAGGCGCAGCCAGCCCAGGTAGTCCTCGAGCGCCCAGTCGGGATGGATGCCCGACTGGATGCACAGCTCGGTGGCGCCGAAGTCGAGCGCGTCGTGGATGCGCGCGACGAACTCCTGCTCGTCGTGCTCGTATGCGTCAGGCGAGCGCTTGCCCTGGCCGAAGCCGCAGAACGCACAGCCCACGGTGCACACGTTGGAGATGTTGATGTTGCGGTTGACCACGAACGTCACCGTCTCCCCCGCCAGCTCGGCGCGCAGCTCATCCGCCGCTTCGCGCATCTCCTCAATCGCCTCCGGCCGCGTCTCCGCGAACATCGCCGTCAGCTCCTGCGCGCTCAACGCGAGACCCGCTCTGGCGCGCGCGGTCGCGCCCGCGACGAGGGCCGGGCGCACCGGCGGGGCGCCGCTCGCCGCCGGGTCGGTGCGACCCGACCCGCGGCGCGGGATGAAGCTCCAGTACTTGACCTTGATCGTGTCCATCACGCCCTGTGCGACCCACTCGGAGTCGATGTAGCGCGGGTACACGCACAACCGCTCGCTCAGCGCATACCCGGCCTTCTGCAGCTCCTTGCGCACCTGATGCGGCGAGGGGAACGGGTGCTCGGGAGAGATGTGGTCGCCGTTGGCACTCAGACCCCCCAGGTCGGTCGCGCCGGAGGCCACGAGCTCACCCCACCAGTCGGCCAGGTTCGGCGGCACCTGGATCCCGACGTCACCCATCAGCCGCCGCGTCTCCGCGATCAGCCGCTTCATGTCCTCGATGCTCACCGCACAGGCCCACGCGGGCAGCGGCAGTTCCGGCCTCGCGCGCACGGTGGCCAGGCCGCCGCCGCAGTCGGCGTCAACGCCGGTGCGCCAATATTCGCGCGCGGCCTTGTCGGCGATCTCGGCCGGCTCTTCCCCGTAATAGCGCTGATGGGGCACGAAGTTCTGCAGGATTACCTCCTGGATGTGGCCGTGGCGCGCGTGCGCGGCGGCGAGCGCCTCAAGCGAGGCGATGCGCTCCTCCTCGGTCTCGCCGATCCCGACGAGGATTCCGCTCGTGAAGGGGATCCTCAGCTCACCCGCCGCTTCGATCGTCTCCAGGCGCCGGGCAGGGTGCTTCGTCGGTGAGCCCGCGTGCACGGTCTGCATCAGGCGATCCGACACCGACTCCAGCATCAACCCCTGCGAGGCTGTCACCTCGCGCAGCCGTGCGAGATCCTCGCGCGAGAGCACACCGAGGTTCGTGTGCGGCAACAGGCCCCGCTCGAGCGCCCGTTCGCACGTCCACACGACATACGCGGTGAAGTCCTCGTGGCCATGCTCGCGCAGCCGCGCAGCCACCTCCGAGTTGACCTCCGGACGCTCACCGGTCAGCACGAGCAGCTCCTTGACCCGGCGCCTGGCCGCCCCGTCGAGGATCTCGAGCACCTCTTCGGGCGCATACAGGTGCGCGCGGTGAGTGGCAAACGCGCAGTACTTGCAGTAACAGCGACATGTGCGCGACAGCGACAGCGTCAGGTTGCGCGAGAAGGTGACCCTGCGACGCATCTCTCGCAGTGTATGCAGTCCTCTGGGGGTTGCATCGCCAGTCCTCTGGGGGTTGCATCGCGCGCAGGCGTACGTGCGCGCGCTCAGCACTTTGCGCGTGCGGTATCTCGCCGTGCGTTTGCGAGCAGCGTCTGCAGGCTGTGCGACCCACCCACCGCCACGGCCGGCGGCCCGAGCCGGTCCGTCCGATCGTGCTCGTATCTTTGCGCGATGTCCGAAGACACCCTCCGCCGTGCGGTCGCCGAGGCGATCGGCGCATTCACACTCACATTCGTCGGAGCCGGTGCCGCCGCGGCTGCCGGCGTCGCCCACGACACCACCCTGATCGGCGTGGCGATCGCCAACGGTCTTGCGATCGGCGTGATGGTATGCGCGCTTGGCTACATCTCGGGCGGGCACTTCAACCCCGCGATCACCTTCGGCTTCCTCCTCACCCGCCGGATCAAGCCGGCGCTGGCGGGCGTCTACTGGGTCTTTCAGTTCGGCGGCGCCGCACTCGCCGCGCTGCTCGTCAAGGAGCTGTTGCCACGGGCCAGCACCGAAGCCGTGCACCTCGGTGTGCCGGCGCTCGGCCATGGCGTGGACGCCACCTCGGGGTTCCTGCTCGAGGCGATCCTGACGTTCTTCCTGGTGCTCGTCGTCTTCGGGGCCGCCGTCGACCAACGCGGTCCGTTCAACGCCGTCGCCGGATTGGCGATCGGCCTGACGATCTCGATCGACGTGCTCTTCGGCGGGCCGTTCACGGGAGCGGCGATGAACCCCTCGCGCGCGTTCGGGCCGCAGCTCGTCGGCGACCACTGGGCCAACGGCTGGATCTGGTACGTGGGGCCGGTATTGGGCGCCGCGGTCGCGGCGCTGCTCTACGAGTTCCTGTATCTGCGGCCATCTGCCTCCGAGCCGGACGGCCCGCCCGAGACGGGTGTGCTCGAGCCCGGCGTCAGCGACACCGTAGCGAGCTGAGAGCGCTGCGCGCACAGAGCACCCGCCCCGCGCCCTTACACGCACACATCGCACCGACCCGCGGTGCGGGATAAAGGCGGCCAAGGAACTATCCTCCGCCGTCAGATGAGATCCGCCAGCCGCGTCTTCCTCGCCCGTCACGGCCAGACGGCCTACAACCTCGAGGGTCGCTTCCAGGGCCAGCTGCCGGTCCCGCTCGACGAGTTGGGCCGCTCACAGGCGCACGAGCTGGCCGAGCGCGCCGCCGCGCACGGGTTCGCGACGCTGTGGTCGAGCACGCTGCTGAGAGCGCACGAAACGGCCGAGATCGTGGCGGCCAAGCTCGGCTTGGAACCCAAACCTGACGCGCGGCTGATGGAGACGAACGCGGGCGACTGGACCGATCGGCCGTTTAGCGAGGTGCAGACGGAAGCGCCCGAGCTGTTCGCCAAGTTCATCGCCGGCGACCCGAGCTTCGCGTTTCCCGGCGGTGAGTCGTTCGCCGAGCAGGAGGTACGCGTCGGCGCGGCGCTCGACGAGATCGAACAGGGCGCCCTGCCCGCCCTCGTCGTCTGCCACGGCATGGTCATCCGCGCCGCCCTGTCGGTTCGCGCGGGCCACTGGCTGCCTCACGGGCAGCGCGTACCGAACGGTGCACTCGTGCCGCTCGATCCGGCCGAGCTCAAAGACACGGACCTCGGTGGCGAAGGCGCGACGCAGGCCAGCTGAACGGGCTGAGTTTCCGACTGAGTTAAAGCTTCCGCTGAGTCCACGAACCGGAGGAAGAGGTGGCTGAGACCCCAACGCTGTTCGTTTGCCACGGAGACGACGGCGGTCCGCGAATCCATCCCTGTCGTCGCGTACAGGAAGCGCTCCGCGAGGCCGGCATCGAGTACGACAGGGTGATCGCCGCCCACGGCAGCCCGTTGCCCTTCCTGCGCAAAGGCTCGCGCGAGGAGCTGCGCGAGGCGACCGGAGCAACGAAGCTACCCGCGCTGAAGCTGCCAGACGGGACGGTCATCACCCATTCCCGCGCCATCTTCGCTTGGATTGCTCAGCAGAGCTGACCGGCAAGACGCGTGATCAGCTCGCCGCCCTCGCGGGCCATCCGCGAGCGGGGCACCACCAGGTCGAAGCCCGCCCGCTCGGCCCGTTCGCGCGCGGGCGCGTCGACATGCGAGTAGAAAGCAAGCGTGCGCACACCCTGCAGCTCACCTCCCTGCGAGAGTGCTTCGACGATCCCCGCTCCGTCCAGATCTCCGTCGGTCAGGTCCACCACCAGCACGGCGGCCGCCGGTGCCGCTCCGTCACCGAGCCGCTCTCTCAGCCGGCGCTCGTCGCCGACCAGCTCGACCTCGTGCCCGGCCGTCGTCAATGAGCCCTGCACGCGCGAGCCGAACAGCAAGTCCGGGACGAGCGCCAGCACGCGGGCCATCTGGCTACTGCGCCCGCAGGCGGCGAAACTCCTCGCGAGCCGACTGTGGGCGCCCCCACATCTGCGTGACCTCCACTCGGCCGCTGCGCACCTCGCGCACCGCCAGCTCGCCCTCGAGGCCGGCGTCGTCGAGCAGGCTCAGGGTGCCGTGCACGGTCGGCGCCGAGGCGGCGTGGCCGAAGCGGTGGGCGACGAGCAGGCGCCAGTGCCAGTCGTGCTTGGAGTAGGGACGCGCGTTGCACGTCGTCATGTAAACGGCCGCTTCGACGTAGCGCGACTCGTCCGCGAGCCGCAGGTCGAGCTCCAGGTCGGTCCAGTCGTCGGGCAGCGAGTCCACGATCTGCTGGAAGGTGTCGGCCAAGCCCATCGCTCACGAAGCCTAGTACAGGTGACCGCGCGTGCTCGCGAGCGAAGCTCACGTGAGCGGAGACGATGCTTCGAGGTCTCGGCCCGGTCGATCGAGGCCGTGAGACGTGGATATCCTCGAGGGAGTGTCAGCCACCAGCACAGACACGCTCGACGCCGAGTACCGCACGCTTCGCGATGGCTGCGGCCTGATCGACCGCTCCGAGCGGGGCAAGCTGGCGCTGAGCGGCTCCGGCGCGGTCGAGTTCCTCAACGGCCAGGTCACCAATGAGCTGGCCACGCTGCAGCCCGGCGCGGGCTGCTATGCGGCGTTCCTCACACACAAGGGCAAGATGCTCGGCGACCTGCGCATCCTTGTCCGCGGCGACGATTCCTCCGGGCCGCCTGAGGAGCTGCTGCTGGATACCGAGCGCGTCGCGCTGCAGGCGCTGTTCGACATGATCCGCCGCTTCAAGGTCGGCTACGACGTCGAGCTGCACAAGCGCACGGTCGAGCGCGGACTGCTGTCGCTGGTCGGGCCCGAAGCGGACCGCGTCGCGGGCGTCGCCTCACCACCAGAAGCCCCATCGAGCATCGAGCCCACGGAGGGGAGCATCGAGCCCACGGAGGGGAGCATCAGGTCCACGGAGAAGAGCATCAGGTCCACGGAGAGCATCAGGTCCACGGAGAGCATCCGGCTGAAGGCGACTGAGCACACAAACGCTCCCGTCACCGTTCGCGGCATCGATGCGCTTGCGATCCGCACGGACGTAGGGGTCGATCTCCTGTGCGATTCGGCCGACACCGAGCACCTATGCGAAACACTGCTGGAACGCGGCGCGCAGGCCGTCTCCGAGCAGGCGGCCGAGTGCCTGCGCATCGAGCGCGGCCGCCCGCGCTACGGGATCGACATCGACGACACGACGATCCCCCAGGAGGCGGGGCTGAACGAGCGCGCCGTCTCGTTCACGAAGGGCTGCTATGTCGGACAGGAGACAGTCGCGCGGCTCTTCTACCGGGGCAAGCCCAACCGCCGGCTGTGCGGGCTGCGCCTGTCCGCGCCGACCATGCCCGGCGCGGAGCTGCTAGCCGATCGCCGTTCCCGTCGATCGACGATCGGTGGCGAGCGCGCCGTCGGGCGCCTGACCAGCGCGGCCGTCTCCCCCGTGCTCGGCCCGATCGGCCTGGCGCTCGTACGCCGCGAGGCCGAGATTGGCAGCACGGTGGTGGCCGGCGAGAACGGCGCGAGCGCCGAAGTCGTAGAGCTGCCGTTCGCCTGAGGCGCGGCGAGGCTCCGCCGATGCAAGGCGAGGCGGGAGCGCCTCGACTCGTGGGAGGCCTGGAGGCCCGGCATCGCTTGGAAGACCTGGCCCGGTAGGATTGCTTTCCGATCCAGTCCCCCGACAGCGAGGTTTCAGAGCACGTGGCAATCGATCTGCAACAAGTCTCCGCGGTAGACGCCGAGCCCGGCGAGCTGCCCCCCACGATGGCCGCGTGGGTCATCCGCGAGGAGCGCTTCGGCGAGCCGAAGGACGCTTTTCAGCTCGAGGAGATCGAGGTTCCCGAGCCGGGCGCGTTCGAGGTCGTCGTGCGCGTGATGGCCGCGGGCGTGAACTACAACAACGTGTGGGCGGCGCTCGGCGAGCCGGTGTCGGTGATGCGCTACGGCGACCATCCCGAGTTCGGCCACCACATCGGCGGCTCGGACGCGTCGGGGATCGTCTGGAAGGTCGGCGCCGGCGTCACGCGCTGGAAGGTCGGCGACGAGGTCGTGGTGCACTGCAACCAGGCCTCCTATGAGGATCCCGAGGTGCACGGCCTCGACCCGATGGCCGCGCCGTCACAGAAGATCTGGGGCTATGAGACGACCTGGGGGTCGTTCGCCCAGTTCACGAAGGTCCAGGCGCAGCAGCTGCTGCCCAAGCCCCAGGCATTGACCTGGGAGGAGGCGGCCTCCTACGGTCTCGTCTACTTCACCGCTTACCGCATGCTGATCACGCGCTGCAAGCTGCAGCCGGGCGCGAACGTGCTGATCTGGGGCGCCGCCGGCGGCCTCGGGGTGTTCGCAACGCAGATCTGCAAGCTCGCGGGCGCCAACTGCGTCGGCGTCGTCTCCTCCGCGGAGAAGGGCGAGCTCGTCAAGCGCCTCGGCGCGGTTGACTACATCGACCGGGGCGAGTTCGCGGGCATGATGCGCAAGGGGGGCGAGACGCCCGAGGAGGAGAAGGCGCGCTCCAAGGTCGCGCTCGGCTTTGCCAAGCGCGTCAAAGAGATTCTCGGCGACGCTCCCGACATCGTCTTCGAGCACGTCGGCAAAGCCACGCTTCCGGTATCTGTCTTCACCGCCAAGACGTTCGGCAAAATCGTGATCTGCGCCGGCACCACGGGGATCGACTGCGACTTCAACGTCGCCATCCTGTGGATGCGCCAGAAGGAGATCCTCGGCTCGCACTTCGCCAATGCCTATGAGTGCACAAAGGCCAACGAGCTGATCGAGTCGGGCCAGATCCGGCCTGTGCTGTGGCGCACGCTCGGCTTCGAGGGGGTCGCCGAAGCCCACCAGCTGATGCTCGAAAACAAGCATCTCGGCAAGATCTCGATCCTCGTCGGCGCCGATGCCGAGGGCCAGGGCAAGACCGCCGAGGGGCCGGGCGCGATCCATGCCGAGGTGGGGGCCTGATGGCGGCCGGCACCGTGATCGTGCCGTGGTACGCCACGGGCTTTCGCGGCGACGCGTTCGAGGAGGCGCTGAACGAGGTCGCCCAGGTCGCGTTGCGCTACGGGGCGAGCTCCTATGGCGTCTATCGCGCGCGCGATGACCGCTACAAGTTCCAGCAGCTTGCGAGCTTCGAGGATCACGTCGACTGGGAACGCTACTGGCAAGGTCCGGAGTTGACCTACTTCCGGGCCGCCCACTCGAGCTGGTACCAGGTGCCGGTGCTGTATGGCTGGTGGGACCACACCGCCAGTGGCGCCGTGGCGCCCGAGCCGATCACCGCTGCCGGCAACGGCCATGCAAATGGCCAAACGACGAACGGCCACGGCGGCGTCGCGACGGGCGAGAGTGCCTGAGACGACCGTGGAAGCGGCGCGGGGCGTTCTCGTCGTTCACTCGTGTGCGAAGCACACTTCGCGAGCTGCCCGTCGCCCCCAGGGTGGGTCCTAGCCCCGTCCCCGCCGTCTCAGGTTGCTCAGCCCTGTTCCAGGGGTGCCATCGTCAGCCCCGCGCCCTTGAGCTGTTCCCAGTAGTGCTCGGCCGCCTCCTGGTGGCCGCTGTAGACGATTGCCCGGCCGTCGGTGTGGATCGTGTTGGCCAGTTCGTGCCCGCGCTCGAGCGTGACGCCGGGGATGAAGCGCGCGAGCGTGCGCGCGACATGATCGAACGTGTTGTGATCGTCGTTGCGCACGATCACCTTCCAGGAGTCCCCCAAGCCCCGCCCGGGACGGCCGGCGCGGGGCACCTCGATCGTCTGGCTCATACCGCAAAGAATAAAGATCGCGGCCCGGCCGTACAATTACGCCCATGAGCGACATTACGCCCACGAGCCACGATCACTCTCCGGATCACTCTCCGCGCCTGCCCGAGCGCGATCGCCCCTGGATGATGCGCACCTACGCCGGGCACTCCACGGCGAAGGACTCAAACGAGCTGTTCCGCGGCAACCTCGCCAAGGGCCAGACCGGGCTGTCGGTGGCCTTCGACCTCCCCACCCAGACGGGATATGACCCCGACGACGAGCTCGCGCGCGGCGAGGTCGGCAAGGTCGGCGTGCCGGTCTCCCACCGCGGCGACATGGCGGCGCTGATGGACGGGATCCCGCTCGGGGAGATGAACACCTCGATGACGATCAACGCCACCGCCGCATGGCTGCTCGCGCTGTACATCGTCGCCGCCGAGGAAGAGGGCGTACCCCAGGAGCAGCTGCAGGGCACCACGCAGAACGACATCATCAAGGAGTTCCTCGCGCGCGGCACCTACGCGTTTCCCCCCGCGCCCTCGATGCGGCTGATCGCGGACATGATCGCCTACACGGTCGAGCACGTGCCGAAGTGGAACCCGATCAACATCTGCTCCTACCACCTGCAGGAGGCGGGCGCCACGCCGGTGCAGGAGATCGCCTACGCGATGAGCAACGCGATCGCCGTGCTCGACGCCGTGCGAGAGCGGATCGGCTCGCCGTCCGGCGAGACGGGCGCCGCGCCGATGGAGCAGGTGTTCGGGCGTATCTCGTTCTTCGTCAACGCGGGCGTGCGCTTTGTCGAGGAGCACGCGAAGCTGCGCGCGATGTCGATCCTGTGGGAAGAGCTCGGGCGCGAGCGCTACGGGGTCGCAAATCCCAAGCATCTGCGCTTCCGCTACGGCGTGCAGGTCAACTCGCTCGGGCTGACCGAGGCGCAGCCGGAGAACAACGTGCAGCGGATCGTGCTCGAGGCGCTCGCTGTCACGCTCGGGCGCGACGCCCGGGCACGCGCGATCCAGCTGCCCGCCTGGAACGAGGCGCTCGGGCTGCCCCGTCCCTGGGACCAGCAGTGGTCGCTGCGCATCCAGCAGGTGCTCGCATATGAAACCGACATCCTCGAGTATCCCGACATCTTCGAGGGGTCGAAGGTGATGGACGGTCTCGTCGCCGAGCTGTTGGATGGAGCGCGGGCGGAGATGGCGGTCGTCGCCGAGCACGGCGGCGCGGTCGAGGCGGTCCCGTACATGAAGGGGGCGCTGGTCGACTCCCATCGCGAGCGCATCCGCCGGATCGAAGCGGGCGAGCAGATCGTCGTCGGCCAGAATCGCTTCTCAGAGACGGAGGACTCCCCGCTCACGGCCGGCGGCGACGGCGGCATCCTGGTGGTCGACCCCGAGGTCGAGGCGGCCCAGATCGAGGCCGTGCGCCGCTGGCGCTCCGAGCGCGATCAGCCCGCTGTGGACGTCGCCCTGGCCGAGCTGGCGCGCGTCGCGGGCGCGCCGCGGGACGGCGAGAACCTGATGGACGCGACCATCGCCGCCGCGCGCGCGGGCGCGACGACGGGCGAGTGGGCGCGCGCGCTGCGCGAGGTGTTCGGCAGCTATCGCGCTCCCACCGGCGTCGGCGATGCGAGCGCGGCCCCGGCCGACGCGCAGCTGAGCGAGCTGCGCGAAGAGGTCTCCCACCTGCAGGAGCAGCTCGGGCGTCGGCCGAAGATCCTCGTCGGCAAGCCGGGCCTGGACGGACATTCAAACGGGGCCGAGCAGATCGCCGTGCGCGCGCGCGACTCGGGCATGGACGTGGTCTATGAGGGCATCCGCCTGACCCCCAGCCAGATCGCCGCCTCGGCACTGCAGGAGGGCGTGCACGTGATCGGCCTGTCGATCCTCTCAGGCTCGCACCGCGAGCTGATCCCGGCCGTGATCACGGCGCTGCGCGAGGCCGGCGTGACGGCGCCGGTGGTCGTCGGCGGGATCATCCCCGACCAGGACGTCGCCGCGCTCAGGCAGGCGGGAGTGGCGGCCGTGTATACGCCGAAGGATTTTGACATCACGCGCATCGTGCACGACATCGTGGAGCTCGTCGGAGCAGGCGCACGCAACGGCGCCGCCGCCAACGGCTCGGCGTGAGCGCCGGCGGGTCGAGCCTCGGCGCCCGCTTGCGCAAGCGCGACCTGAGCGCCGCACCGGCGGCGCTGAACCTGCTCGAGAGCACCACCGCCGGCGATCGCGAAGAGGCCTCCGCGTTGCTGCACGAGGTCTCCCCCGCGGTCCTCGGCGGGGAGGCGCCCGCGCATGTGATCGGCGTCACCGGACCGCCCGGCGCAGGCAAGTCGACGCTGCTCTCCGCGCTGCTGCACGCTTGGCGTGAGCGCGGACAGAGCGTGGCGATGCTCGCCGTCGATCCCAGCTCGCGGCGCTCGGGCGGCTCGCTGCTCGGCGATCGGGCGCGGATCGAGTTCGACCCGGCCGATACGGACGTGTTCATCCGCTCGACCTCGGCCGGGGAGCGCCTCGGCGGGCTGGCGTGGGCGACGCGCGCCGCCGCGCACGCGCTCGCGGCCGCGTTCGACATCGTCGTGATCGAGACCGTCGGCGTCGGCCAGGCCGAGACCGAGGTGGCCGATGTCGCCGACACGGTCGCCGTCGTGGTGCAGCCAGGGAGCGGCGACGTGCTGCAGTTCCTGAAGTCCGGCATCATGGAGATCCCCGATGTGCTGGTTATCACCAAGGCCGACCTCGGCCAGATCGCGCTCAGCTCAAGGCGTGACGTGAGTGCGGCGCTGCGCTCGCTGGGCTCTTCGGCGACACGAGCGGTCGCCGTCTCCTCAGTGCCGCCGCCCACGGGGATCGACGAGCTGATCGCCGCTTTCGACGCGCACCGCGCGAGCATCGATCTGGGCGAGCGGCGGCTGCGCGCGCGGCGCGCCAACGCGCTGTCCGACTACGTGCACGAGCACGGCGATCGTGGCCTGCGCGCGCTCGGCGGCAGGCGCGCGGCCGAGCGGCTACTGGCAGCGCAGGATCCGGCGCTCGACACGGCCGCGCTCGTGACGGCGCTCGAGCGGGGGAAGGCCGCGAAGTGAGCGCGATCGCCGTCCACGTCGCGGATGGACGACGCTGAGATGGCGCGCAACCTGTTGCTGATGTTCGGCGCGTTCATCCTCGCCAGCGCGCTCGCCGGGGCGCTCGGGGCCACGAACCTCGGCACGGCGCTCGCGTTTGGCCAGATGGCGTTCGCCGCGAGCACGGTGTATGTGCTGCTCAAGCGCTGATCGCGTCTCTGGAGACTCAACCAGGCCCTCGCACGCGAACGCCTATCCAGTCGCGGACATCGATCTGCGCGCTGGCGCGATCGGCTCACTCCGAACGTCGATCGACTCGTTCAGGAACAAAAGCGACGATCCGTAGTCATAGATAGAGCGTTAAGAGCGCTGCGCTAGCGTCCGTCCGCCCCCACCACCAGCCATGCTGATCCTGATCCTCTTCGCCATCCTCGCCGGTGCCGGCACGGCCCTGTCGCCGTGCGTGCTCCCGGTGCTGCCCGCGCTGCTGTCCGCCGGCGGGGTCGGCGGCCGGCGGCGGCCGCTCGGGATCGTGCTGGGACTGTCGATCACGTTCACCGTCACGATCGTCGGCGTCGCCAACGTCGTCGACGGGGTCGGCCTGGGCTCCGATCCACTGCGCGCCGTGGCGATCGTCGTGCTGCTCGCGTTCGGGGTCGCCCTGCTGATGCCGAGCGTCGCCGCGCGGATCGAGGCGCCGCTGTCGCGCCTGTCGCGTCTGGGCCCGCGCACACGCGGCGACGGCTTGCGCTCGGGACTGCTCGTCGGTGGCGCGCTCGGCTTCGTTTACACCCCCTGCGCGAGCCCGATCCTCGCGGCGGTCATCTCCGTCAGCGCCGCGTCCGGCAAAACGATCGTGATCGCCCTCGCCTACGCGCTCGGCTCGGCGCTCGTGCTGCTCGCGCTCACACTCGGCGGCCGGCGCCTGTTCGACCGCGTGCGCCACGCCGGTCGCGGGGGTGGGTGGGGAGCCAATCTCAATCGCGCGCTGGGGACGATCATGATCCTCACGGCGGTCGCGATCGTCACCAACCTCGACGTCAACTTCGACCAGTTCGTCGCCCGTCACATCCCGGACGTGAACCTGACCGCGTCGCTTGAGTGCTCGAACACGATCACGAGCCGCCTGCACCAGATCAGCGGCCACGCTGTCAAGTTCAAGCCGGCGAACGGCTCCTCGGCCTGCGGCGGCTCGGCCCCCACGGTGCACACGGCGGCGCGCGACGCGAGCGAGGCGACCCTGCTTGCCGCCGCGCACGGCCTCAAAGTCCTGGGCGAAGCGCCGGAATTTACCGACACGGAGGACTGGTTCAACACCCCGAACAACCGGCCGCTAACGCTCGCTTCGCTGCGCGGGCGCGTCGTGCTGGTCGACTTCTGGACGTACACCTGCATCAACTGCATCCGCACGCTGCCGTATCTGAAGGCCTGGGACGCGACTTATCGCGATCAGGGTCTTACGATCGTCGGCGTCGAGACGCCCGAGTTCGCCTTCGAGCACGAGGCCTCGAACGTGGCCGGCGCGATCGACCAGTTCGGTATCCGCTATCCGGTCGTGCAGGACAACGAAATGGGCACGTGGAACGCCTACGGCAACGAGGACTGGCCCGCCGACTACCTGATCGACGCGAGCGGCCACGTGCGCTACGCGACCGTCGGCGAGGGCGACTACGGTCAAACCGAAACGGCGATCCGAGCGCTGCTCGCCGAAGCGGGCCATGAGATCGGCGGTAAGAGCCACCCGACGGGCGTGGTCGTGCCGAGCGAAGAGGCCACGCCCGAGACCTACCTCGGCACCGCCCGCGCGCAGGGGTGGGTCGACGGACCGCAGGCGGGGCTGCACGACTATGGGTCGAAGCCGCCCGCGAGCCTCGCTCTGAACAGCCTCGCCTACAGCGGCACCTGGAACACCGGCGCGCAGCCGGCCACAGCCGTGGCGAACGCCGGGATCGACCTCGAGTTCGAGGCCAAGCACGTCTATCTCGTGTTGAACTCCGCGGGCGAACGTCCGCTTTCTGTACACGTGCTGCTCGACGGACGGCCGATCTCCACCGCCGACTCGGGCGCCGACGTACATCACGGGATCCTCACCGTCCACGGCGAGCGCCTCTACACGCTCGTCTCGCTGCCCGGCGACGAGCAGCATCGCCTGAGCCTACGCTTCGCGCCCGGGGTCACGGGGTATGCGTTCACGTTCGGGTAGTGGTCCGTCCTGGAAATTCGTTGAGGGTTTGCCGGATGGATGGGCGTGATCTGACGTTCGACGGCATCGGGCAGTGTGCCGGTAGCACATGGGCCGATGGCGGCGGACGTCAGGCGCGTCCAGGCGCCGGGAAACACCAACGAATTTCCAGGACGGGCCACTCGAGCTACCGCGAGACGCGCAGCAGCACGGTCGAGTCGCCCGACGCCTCGGCCGCGATCGGACCGGCGCTCGCGCGTGTCGTATGTGTCCAGAGATCGCGCAGCAGGTAGCTCCCCGCCACGGGCATGCCAACGGCGAGCGCACTCGTTTCGATCCTCAGCGGAGCAGAGCCGCGGTTGAGCAGCGCGACCGCTCGCGAGCCGTCGCTCAGCGGCTTGACCCATACCTGTCCGGCGCCGGTGGAGGAGATCAGGGTTCCCTGCGCGCCCGCGGGGTCCTGGTCGATCGCGATGACTTCGGAGTTGCCCACCGCCGCACGGCTCGCGGCGGACATGCTCGAGAGCTCGGCGCTGATCATCAACGGAGCCGCGAGCATCGCCCACATGCTGAACTGGGTGCGGAACTGCGCGGTCGACATGCCCTGACCGGGGCCGAGGTAGTCGGGGTCGTTCCAATGTCCTGGCCCCGCCGCCTGCGGTTGCGCGGCGTCCGCGTCGAGGTTGCGCAGGACGTTGGCGAACGGAACATCCCCGGGCAGGCCGACATCGCCGTCGGTGCGCCAGCTGTTGGCGATGCCTGGACCGAAGGTGTAGGAGGTGAACGCCGATTCGTCCAGTTGCGGTTCGTCTTCGGCGTACTGGGAGGGCTGGAGGAAGTCGCAGATCGACAGCAGCATCGGGCGGTGCGAAGGGGTGGCTTCGATCGCCGCGTGGAAGGCCGAGTAGGCCGCCGCGGGATTCAGTTGCGCTTCCGCGCCGCCGCAGAAGTCCACCTTGACGGCGTCGAAACCCCAGGCGGCGAACGTGTCGACGTCCTGCTGGTAGTGGCCCAGGCTGCCCTGCCCGGCCCCCCCACAACCGTTGCTGCCGGCGTCGGTGTAGAGGCCGGCGAGCAGCCCGGCGGCATGCAGGGTGCGCGTCAGCCATGCCATGCCGTGCGGCCATTGCGCGGGATCGACGGTGATCTGACCGGTCGGGCCGCGTGTGCCGGGCCACCAGCCCGCGTCGAGCCACACGTAGCGATAGCCCTTGCGCTCCAACCCGAGCGAGACGAGCTCGCTCGCCTGCCGCAGGACGTCCGCCTCGTTGTAGGCGCCGCCGAACGCAAAGTAGGTGTCCCAGCCCATGTAGGGCGTTGCCGCCAGGGTCGCGGCCACCCGTGCGGGTGGACTCGCGCGCGCGTTCGCTGTGTGGGTTCGCCGTGGAGCGGTCGTAGGCGATCTTGACGCTGCGACCGCCGGCTGCGAGAAGAGGGCAAGCGCCAGCGCGACCGCGAGCAGACCGGGCGCTGCGACCGAGTCAGCGACGACGGGCGGCATGGGTCGATGCGTTGTGAGCAGACGTGCCAAGCACGACGAGCTGCTGGGCGAGTCGCGATTCGATCACACCAATCACGGTCCCGCTCACGAGCAGCATGGCGGACAGGCGCCGCCGGGAGGCGAGCAGGCGCCTACCGGTTTGGTTGAGGGCCGCCGTGAGCGTTCTGTGCGCTCCCGCCGCAAGGCGCAGGCGGACGCTTGCGAGTGTGACCGTCAGATGACGCAGCGACGCGGCGCTCCCATGCAACCTGCGCCTCGAGCGTGCCGCGATCGCCACGACACGACCCCCGCTGAGGGTCTCTGAGATCGTCAGGCGCAGCGCGATCTGACAGCCACCACTCGCGTGCGGCGAGCAGGCTGCCGGCACGGCGATCTTCCCATTCCTGAATGCAGCCTTACCTACCACGGTCTCCCCTACAGAGGCCGGCACGGCCTCGACGGGAATCGTCACGAACGCGCTCCGCGCCGTGGCGCTTGCGCCCGCGTCGGTCGCGGTGACCTGGCACTGGAGGTGATGCCCGGTATCGGCGCCCTTGACCACGTAGCTCGACCCGCTCGCATCGGGGATCACGACGAGATCGCGCAGCCATGCGTAGCTCAGCCGTGCCGAGGTGCCTGTGGGCGTGCCCGGACGGCAGGTGAGCCGCTCCCCCTTGGCCGGTGTTCCGGCGATCGAGGGGTTCGGGTAGACGAGCGGTGTCTGCGTGGAGAGGGCCGTCGTGAACACATCGTCGTCCCCGAAGCCGGTTCCGGCGGGACTGGCTGCGAGCAGACGGTAGTGATAGGTGGTGTTTGGAGAGAGCCCTGTCAGCTGCGCGGTGACCGTCTGCGTGCCGGCGCCCGCCAGGGGAGTGCTCGCGCATGGCACGACCTGGCCATAGGAGATGCCGGCGCCGTATTCAAACCAGCACGCGCCGAGCAGCGCATCGTTGGGGTCGACAGTCCCCACCAGCGTCACCGTCGTCTGGGCGACTTCGGCCGGCGGCGCCGTGGCGACCGCCGGCGCGGGCGTCCGCACGGTGAGCGCCCCGCCGCCGGCGTCGACCGCCGCGCAGAACCCCCCGGGCAGACACGAGATGCCGGTCACACCGGCGGCAGCGGTCGATGCGCTCCAGCTGGGAGCGGGCGCCGTGGGATCGTCGCTCGCGTGGGCCGTACCCGCGCCGTCGAGCGCCACGCACAGGCCCGAGGCGGCGCAGGCGACGGCGTCAAGCGGGCCACTCGCGATCGCGGTCGAGCTCCACGTAGGCGTTTCAGCGCCGGGATCGACGCTTGCGAGCGCATCGCCTTTGCCATCGACGGCTACGCAGGCGCCCGACGGCGCGCAGGAGACCGCCGTGAGCGGGGGCTCGGAATCGATCGCGCGCGTACTCCAGGCGCTCTCAGCCGGCTGAGTGCTCGCCAGCGCGCCACCGGCTTCGTCGATCGTCACGCACAGCGATGTCGACGCACAGGAGACCGCCGTGAGAGCGCTGCCGGCATGGGCCACGTGCGCCCAGCTCCCGCTGAGCGGATTCGTGCTGGCGAGCACGTTGCCTGCTTGATCGACCGCGACGCACAACGACGCGCTTGGACACGCGACCCCGGTGAGACGCCGGCCTTCGTCAACGTCGCCTGTATTCGTCCAACTCCCATACACCGGATCGCCGCTCGTGAGCACCCCGCCCGCCGCGTCGACCGCGACGCACAGCGCGGTGGAAGGACAGGAGACAGAGGTCAGTTCGCGGCCGGGATCGATCGCCGTCGATCCCCAGGAGGGGGCGGCCGTGCTCGGGTCGGCGCTCACGAGCGCGTTGCCGCCAAGGTCGACGGCGACGCAGAGCGATTCCGAGGGACAGGAGATCGCGCTCGGCGAATGGCCGGAGCGATCGACGGACAGCGGCGGCGACCAGATCAGCGGGGAGGCCGCTCCGGCCGGCGCGGGCGCAATCCCGGCTGCACTCAACACGACAACAAAGAGGAGCGCCCCTGACACGAGGCTCCTACGAGGGCCGCGCGACGGCCGACCCACCCCAGGCGTATTGACTCCCACGGGGGTGTAACGCGCAAGGAGTCGCGTTGTTGCGGTCGAGGCCATACCCGGTCGGCGGGATAGAGGCGATATTGCGCGCATGCCGGGAAAGAGCCATATCGCGCATACAATGAGAGCGATGGAGGGCTCCATGGCAGAAACGAGCGCGCGTAGCTGGCTGCGCTGCTACCGCTGCTGGTCGCAGGATCTGGAGGTCCAGGTCCATTACGAGGGCATCCACAAGATCGACGCCGACACCGGGGAGCGCGCCGAGGTCGTCGACGAGCTGCAAGAGGCTGTCGTGCAGTGCCTGGACTGCATGCACGATCAGCCCCATCTGGGCTTTGCCAACGGCCGTGTAGAACCGATCGAGGATCGCTGGGAACGGATGATCGCCGGCACCCCCTGGGTCGCCTCGTGCACGGTGGCAGTGGACGCGGAAGACGTCGACAGCTGCTCGGGGCCGGAGGCCGGAGACGCGCTCTCCTACGCCGCCTTCGGCGACCACGGTGTGCGCGAGTTCTTCACGCACGTGCGCTTCCACAAGCACGAAGAAGACGCCCGCATCATCGTGCACCTGCTCGTCGAGCTGTACGCACGCTCGCTCGAGGAGGCCACCGACGTGCTCGAGTCATCCGCACGCGGCGCGCTGACGATCACCTCGCTCGCCGAGGAGTCGCGCCCGCCCGCGGCGGCGGGCGAAAGCCCGCATTCTTCACACGAATAGAGAGCTCAGCCCAAGCGAGCTTCGAGTGCGTCCAGCTGCTTGTTCAGCTCAGCGGGAAGTTTCTCGAACTGCGCGAGGTGCGCTCGGACCTGGGGGAGCTGGGCCTTCCACTCCTCGACGTCTACACGCAGGAGCTCGGCCATGTCCTCGTCGGAGACGTCCAGTCCGTGCGTGTCGATGCCCTCGCCGCCGACCGGCGGGATCAGCCCGATCGGGGTCTGCGTCGCCGCGCCGTGACCGGCGCAGCGGGCGAACACCCATGAGAGCACGCGCGAGTTCTCGCCGAAGCCCGGCCACAGAAAACGGCCGTCGCCGTCCTTGCGGAACCAGTTGACGTAGAAGATCTTCGGCAGCTTCGCGCCGTTAGTGCGGCCGATCTCGAGCCAGTGGGCGAAGTAGTCGGCCATGTTGTAGCCGCAGAACGGCAGCATCGCGAACGGGTCGAAGCGCAGCTCGCCGACCGTGCCGGCCGCGGCGGCCGTCTTCTCCGAGGACATCACCGAGCCGAGGAACACGCCGTGCTCCCAGTCGAGCGCCTCGGTCACGAGCGGCACTACTGTGGAGCGCCGCCCGCCGAACAGCATCGCGTCGATCGGCACGCCGGCCGGGTCCTCCCACTCCGCGGCGATCGCCGGGTCCTGCGACGCCGGGGTCGTGAAGCGGGCGTTCGGGTGGGCAGCGGGTGTGCCCGTCTCTGGTGTCCAGTCGTTGCCGTGCCAGTCGATCAGGTGCGCGGGCGGCTCCTTGCTCAGGCCCTCCCACCACACGTCGCCGTCGTCGGTCTTCGCGCAGTTGGTGAAGATCGAGTTTCGCTCGATCGTGTGGATCGCGTTCGGGTTGGTCTTCTCGCCCGTACCGGGAGCCACGCCGAAGAAGCCGTACTCGGGGTTGATCGCATACAGCCGGCCGTCCTTGCCGAACTTCATCCACGCGATGTCGTCGCCGATCGTCTCGACCGTCCAGCCCTCGAGCGTCGGGACCAGCATCGCCAGGTTCGTCTTGCCGCACGCGCTGGGAAACGCGCCGGTGATGTACTTGACCTCGCCCTCGGGTGAGGTCAGCTTGAGGATCAGCATGTGCTCGGCCATCCAGCCCTCGTCGCGCGCCATCGCCGAGGCGATCCGCAGCGCGAAGCACTTCTTGCCGAGCAGCGCGTTGCCGCCGTAGCCCGATCCGTAGGAGGTGATCTCGCGCGTGTCGGGGAAGTGCACGATGTACTTGTTCTCGGCGTTGCACGGCCACGGCACGTCCTCGACGCCGTCCTCGAGCGGCATGCCGACAGAGTGCAGGCACGGTACGAACTCCCCTTCGGAGCCGAGCGCGTCCAGAGCGCCCCGACCCATGCGCGTCATGATCCGCATGCTCACGGCGACGTACGGCGAGTCGGTCAGCTGCACGCCGACATGGCTCTTGTCGGAGCCGAGCGGGCCCATCGAGAACGGCACCACGTACATCGTCCTGCCCTTCATCGCGCCCTCGAGGAGCTCGTTCAGCGTCTCGCGCATCTCCGCCGGGTCGCGCCAGTTGTTCGTCGGTCCCGCCTCCTCCTCGGTCGCCGCGCAGATGAACGTGCGGTCTTCCACGCGCGCCACGTCCCCGGGGTCCGACAGCGCGAGGTAGGAGTTGGGCCGCTTGGCCTCGGACAGCTTCTCGAACGTGCCGGCTTCGACGAGCGCCTGACAGAGGGAGTCATACTCCTCGGCCGAGCCGTCGCACCAGTAGACCTTCTCCGGCGCGGTCAGCGCGGCGACCTCCTCGACCCAGGCCAGCAGGCGCTCGTTCTTGGTGGGGGCGGAAGCGGTGGTGTTCATGAGATGCAAACGGCTCCTAAATCTCGCTTACGTGATCGGCGTGCGCCAATCCTTTGGCGCAGCTGCCGGGCCGTGAAGGCTCCGGGAAACGGAAAAACGCCCTTGTGGGGCGATCGGAAAAGCCTAGCGCACGCCGCAAATCGTAGTTGTTAACACGATTCCCGACTTTATAGGTCGTGCCGCATGCGGCACGACTACGACCACGTACATGTACGTGGTCGCCGACCGGCGCATGCGCCGGTCGGAAGGAGACGCCGCATGCGGCGTCTCCCGGGGCCGTGCATGCACGGCCCCGCCAGGCGGCACATGTGCCGCCTGGAACTGCTACTCCACGTTTCCCTCTGCGGAGCCGGTTCCAGGGGTCTTGCGCGGGACGAGCACGAGCCGCTTGAACTCCGCCACGAGCACGCCGTCCTGGTTGAGCACGCGCGTGTGCACCTTCACCGTGCCGCGGTCGGGCTTGGACTTCGACTCCTTCTTCTCGAGCACCTCCGACTCGCAGTACAGCGTGTCGCCGTGGAACACCGGCGCGGGGTGCTTGAGCTCTTCGGTCGCGAGATTGGCGATCGCCTTGCCGGAGACGTCTGACACCGACATGCCGAGCGCGAGCGAGTACACGAGCGGGCCCACGACGACGTTGCGGCCCTGCTGCGATTTGCCCGCATACACGTCGTTCAGGTGCAGCGGGTGGTGGTTCATCGTGATCAAACAGAACAGGTGGTCGTCGGACTCCGTCACGGTCTTCGCGGGCCAGTGCTTGTACACCGCGCCGACCTCGAACTCCTCCAGATAGCGGCCGTACGGATGGGCGCCGCTCGCCTCGCGCGCCCCCTGCTCGGTCTCGACAGTGCGGGTCTCGCTCATAGGTTTCTCTAGGTCTCCTGTCGGCTTGGTCGGGACCACAACTCTAGATGAAGTTCTGGCGCCGACAGCTGTGGTGGCCGGCGCCGCAAGCGCTGTACGAAGTCCCGCGCGCACGGGCATCCCAAAAATCGGCTCCATCCCTCACCGCTCGCGAGGCGATACGGTTCCTCGTCCAAAGACGACCCTGGAGAGCAGACTTGCGCAACCCCCGAGACTTCTTCAAGCCCCTCGCGATCGACGCCCCCGAGCCCGCGCGGGAGATCCCGTTCAAGCCGTCCCGAATGATCCACTTCATGGACTTCTCGAACCCGAAAATGGTCGAGAAGACGCCGGATCTCGCCCCCAAGGTGGACATCCTGCTCGGCAACCTCGAGGACGCGGTGCCGCTTGAAAAGAAGGAGGCCGCGCGCGCCGGGCTGATCAAGGTCGGGCGCGAGGTGGATCTCGGCGAGACGGCGCTGTGGACTCGCGTCAACGAGCTCGCCTCCCCCTACGTGCTCGACGACCTCACCCAGCTCGTGACCGAGATCGGCAACAAGCTCGAGGTCATCATGATCCCCAAGGTCGAGGGTCCCTGGGACATCCACTACGCCGACCGTCTGCTCGCGCAATTGGAGGCGAAGGCCGGTGTCGAGCGACCGATCCTGATCCATTGCGTGCTCGAGACCGCCCAGGGCGTCGCCAACCTCGAGGAGATCGCAAGCGCCTCCCCGCGCATCCAGGGCATGTCCTTCGGCCCCGCCGACCTCGCCGCCTCGCGGCGGATGAAGACGACGCGCGTCGGCGGCGGGCACCCCGGCTACCGCACGATCGCCGACCCCGACCCGGAGCACCCGGACGCGCCGCGTGCCAGCTACCAGCAGGACCCGTGGCACTACTCGATCGCGCGCATGGTCGACGCCTGCACCTCCGTCGGCGCCCTCCCGTTCTACGGACCCTACGGCGACATCTCAGACGCCGAGGGCTGCGAGACGCAGTTCCGCGCCTCGTTCCTGCTCGGATGCGTCGGCGCCTGGTCGCTGCATCCCGGCCAGATCGCGATCGCGAAGAAGGTCTACTCACCCGACCCCGACGAGGTCGCGTTCGCGAAAAAGGTGATCGCGGCGATCCCCGACGGGCGCGGCGTGCACATGATCGACGGCAAGATGCAGGACGACGCGACCTGGAAGCAGTGCAAGGTGATGGTCAACCTCGCCGAGATGCTCGCCAAGAAGGATCCCGAGCTGGCCGAGGCGTACGGGTTCGTCGCGGCGGCGGCGTAGTCCCCAGGCTCCGTGTAGGCTTCCGCGCCGTGAGAGGCCCCACCCAATGAGGTTCTTCGAGTTCGAGGCGCGCGAGATCGTCAAGCGCGCCGGCATCCCCGTCACCGACTACGGCTTCACGACCGACCCCTCCGAGGCCGCGTCCATCGCCGAGCGGATCGGCGGCCCGACCGTGATCAAGTCGCAGGTGCTCTCCGGCGGGCGGATGAAGGCCGGCGGCGTCAAGTTCGCCGACACCCCCGCCGAAGCCGAGTCCTATGCGCGCGACATCCTGCAGCTCGAGATCGGCGGGCACATGCCGCGCGGCGTGCTCGTCGACCCGAAGGCCGATGTCGAGCAGGAGTACTACGCGGGCGTCGTCTGGGACGGCGCCGCCAAGAAGCCGCTGATGCTGTTCAGCGATATGGGCGGCATCGACATCGAGCAGGTCGCCCAGGAGCACCCCGACCACGTCGGCCGCGGCCATTTCTCCACGCTCGAACCGTTCTCGGACTTCCAGGCCAAGCAGGTGATCGCCGCCGCCGGCGTCACCGGCAAGGCCCTGCAGCGCGCCACCCCGGTGCTCGCCCGCCTCGCCCAGCTGTTCCTCGACGCGGACATGACGCTCGCCGAGATCAACCCGCTGGCGCAGCTGAAGGACGGCTCGTTCGTCGCGCTCGACGCGCACATGGAGATGGAGAACGAGGGCATGCCCCGCCAGAAAGGGCTGCTGAAGGCGCTCTCCATCGGCGCGGAGGAGGGCACCCGCGAGGGCCACACCCCCACCCCGTTCGAAGAGGCCGTCAAGGCGCTCGACGCCGCCGATCATCGCGGCGTGATCCAGGGCAAGGACACCGGCTTCAACGGCGACATCGGCCTCGTGATCGGCGCGGGCGGCGGCTCGCTGACGCTCACCGACGCCGTGCGCCAGCAGGGCGGCAAGCCCGCCAACTACTCCGAGATCGGTGGCAACCCGTCCGTCGCCAAGGCCTGCGGCCTGGCCAAGGAGGTTCTCCAGAAAGACGGCGTCGAGAAGATCGCCGTGATGATGTCGATCGTCTCCAACACGCGCGTGGACATCGTCGCGCGCGGCGTGATCAAGGCCTGCCTGGAGCTCGGTCGAGACCCCGGCGAGACGATCGCGATCTTCCGCATCCCCGGCGCGTGGGAGGAGGAGGGCTTCAAGATCCTCGACCGCTACGGGATCGAGTACTGCGACCGCTCCGTGTCGCTGTGGGAGGCCGCGGGTCGCGCGGTAGCCAAGATCCAGGGAGCCGCATGAGCCCGCATGGCTGCGCCGGATCGGCGTCCTTACCGATTGTCGATCAGATGCGATCGACTAATCGGCCAGCTCGCGTGCGAAGCACGCCACGCTCCCTGCGTCCTTGCCCGGCTTGCCCTGCGGGCCCATGCGGACCAGAGGAGCAAATCCGATGAGCATCCTCATCGACGAGAACACGACCTTCATCATCCAGGGCATCACCGGGCGCGAGGCCGTCAACCTCACCCGCGAGTGCCTCGACTACGGCTCGAAGATCGTCGGCGGCGTGACCCCCGGCCGCAAGGGCCGCGAGGTCCACGGCGTGCCGGTGTTCGACACGGTCGAGCAGGTAGTCGCCCACAACGGCGGCGTCGTGCCCGACGGTTCGGTGGTCACCGTCCCCCCCGCGGGCACGCGCGACGCCGTCTTCGAGGCGCTGCACGCCGGCATCAAGACGATCGTGATCGTCACCGAGCGGATCCCGCGCCGCGACGTCGCGATGATGGTCGAGCTGGCCGACGCCAAGGGCGCGCGCATAATCGGCCCCAACTGCCTCGGCGTGATCGTTCCCGGCGTCGCCAAGATGGGCGGCATCGGCGGCCCCGCGCGCAACGCCTCAGTCGCCTACCAGCCCGGCCCGGTCGGCGTGATGAGCCGCTCCGGCGGCATGACCACGGAGATCTCCTCCACGCTGACCGCCGCGGGACTGGGTGTCTCAACGGCGGTCTCGATCGGCGGCGATGCGATCATCGGCTCGACCTACGCCGAGCTGATGCCGTACTTCGAGTCCGACGAGCAGACCGAGGCGATCGTGATCTACACCGAGCCCGGCGGACGCATGGAGGCCCAGCTCGCACAGTGGGTCAAGGAGCACAACTCGCGCCTGCCGATCATCGCTTTCATGGCCGGCAAGTTCATGGACGACGAGGAGATGCAGGGCATGTCCTTCGGCCATGCCGGCACGATCGTCGAGGGCAAGGAGGACTCGGCGACCGAGAAGATCGCCCGCCTGGAGGCAGCCGGGATCCCCGTCGTGCAGCGGATCGACGAGATTCCAGACCTCGTCAAGGCCAAGATCGCCGAGCGGAGCCCGGCATGAGAAAGGACGCCATCTTCGTCGCGATCGAGGTCGACGACGACGCCGCGGCCGACACCGAGCTCGCCAGGAAGCTGACGGAGGCTTGCCCGGTCGACATCTACGCGCAGACCGGCGACGGCACACTCGAGCTGGTCGAGCAGAACCTCGACGAGTGCGTGCTCTGCCGTCTCTGCCTCGACGCCTCGCCCGAGGGGGCCGTCAAGGTGATCAAGCTGTACGACGGCGGCGCCGTCCTCGCCTGAGCGCCGTCCTCGCCTGAGCCACCAACTGGGGCTGGCGGTCGACCCCGCAGTGCACTATCGTTGGCGGAGGAGCGCTACGACGATATGAACGAAAACATCTCCCTCATCGCGATGTGCCTATTCCTGCTGGCCTCGCTGGCGTTCTTGGCCCAGCAGCTGACGTCCTACCACTGAGGCCAGCCAGTCGATTGCATCGACTGGCGTTTGGCTCGGCCCCGTCCCGGGCTATCGCCTCACTGTGGAGTGTCCATCCAGACGGGGCCCATCTCCCCTCTGGCGTCGAGTCGCGCGCACCGGAGGACGATGTTCGGGGTCAGATATCGGCACGACCGCTGCTCGTGCGGGATCGCGCTCGACCAAAGACATCGACTCAGACTCAAGCACTCCGTCCAGACGCTGCGACTGGAAGCCCCGGATGATGTCCTTGCTTGCAACAAAACCCTTCGGTGCCCGCTCGATCAGACCAAGTTGTTGGATTGCGTTCAGGTCGCGGGTCAGCGTCTTGGAGGTTTTCTTTGCGTACGCACGCGCAAGGGCGGGCGTGAGATCGAGCATCTCGGAGCGCATGAGCGGTTCCGGGTGGCGCTTAGAGAGCGCCAAGGTCAATTTCAGACGTCGACGATTCGTCTCTGTTCGCAGCTCGCCAAACTGCTGGTAGACGTACTGCTCCCAGCGATCGTCGAACTGCCACCGCCAGACAATGTCAAGCTGCTCGGCGAGTTCATCCACGAGTCCACGAGCAGCATACGCAAGGAACGGAAGAACATCGCCCGAGTCACTGGCGCGCTTGAGCTGTCTGTAGTACTCGCTACGCGTGGCGTTGTAGTGGTTGCTAAGCAGCTGCGTTACCGGCGGTGGGAAGCCCGCGGTCAAGAGGACCTGGAGCTCGAGCAGACGAGCGGTTCGGCCATTGCCGTCTCCATACGGATGGATCCAGGCCAGGTAGAGATGTGCAACGATCGCCTTGATGATCGCCAACGGCGCCCGATACTCCGGGGCGCCTGCGGGAGCCTCGAAGTCCTCGCCATTTAGCCACTCGCAGAGCCGACCAAGCAAGTATTCGCAGTCGCGACTGTCGGGCGCCTTGTAGACGTTCCCCACGACCACCGGCGCCGTCCGAATCTCGCCTGGAACGACGTGGTCATCGACTTCGAGCCCTTCCAGGATCTGCGCGTTGTAGCGACCAAGACGCTCGGGTGCGACCTTGATCGCCGGGTCCTCCATCAGTTCATCCTTAATGCTGTTGTAGGCCGCGATCACGTTCTCGATCTCCCGGCCGAGATATTCCTTCGAGGGAGGAAGCGTCGACGTCCGCTCTACAACCTTGCGTGCCTCGTCCTCTGAGAGCGTGTTGCCCTCGATCGCCGTGGTGGCCAGGGCACCCTTGGTTAGATAGACGATCATAAGCTCGTGGCTTCGATCCGGTGACAAAAGCGTCCTCGCGACGTGCTGGGCCTTTGACTTCGACTCCCCCAGCAGAATCCAAAGCGGCGCTAGTGCGCGCTGAAGATCCAGCGCAAAACTAATGTGTGCGTGCGTCTGTTCGTAAGATCGCTTCCCGTCGGACATGCGATGGGCCCTCCTCGGCGGTTCGTCAGAGCTATTTCAGATTATGAGCCCTGAAATGTCCCTTACGGATGTCCCACTCTAGCGGGTTTCAGCGGGTGCTGGAGCACCCCATGAACTCGCCCGTTACAGCCCGGTAGGGACGGGCGCTAGGACCCGGGCTTGCGCGAATGGCGCACACGCGCGCGTTCCTGCTGGCGCTCGACAACGTTGATGATCAACCGCAGGAACTGCTCGGGCCCGGTGGCCTTGGCCTGGCCGTAGGCGAACGCCTCGATCCAGTCGGGGACTTTCGCTTCGCGCGCCATCACGTTGAAGAACTCGCGACGCATGTTCACGTGCACGCGAGCGTCCGCGGCCGGCCCCTTCGTCACTTTCAGGCCCGGCATCTCCAGGCGAAAGTGCTGCACGTCCCCGCGGCCGCGCAGCTCGACGCCGACGACCAGCTTGATCGGCTCCAATGCGGGCACCTCCCCGATGAACCTGCGTGTCGCAAGTTCGATCAGGGCCTTGGCGTCTTCAGCCATACCACCACTATCCCCTCCCGGCGCTGTTCCCGAACGTATGTATGTGTGCGTATCGGTCTGACGTACCGCCCCAGCAGATCAAATCTTATGACGTTGCAGCAGCTTGCGCCCGATCACCATGCGCTGGATCTCCGAGGTGCCCTCGCCGATCAGCAGCAGCGGCGCATCACGGTAGAGCCGCTCGATCTCATACTCCTTGGAGTAGCCGTAGCCGCCGTGGATGCGAAACGACTCCTCGACACAGAAGCGGCCCGCCTCGGAAGCGAACAGCTTCGCCATGCCGGCCTCCAGGTCAGAGCGCTCGCCGGCGTCCTTCAACCGTGCGGCGCGCAGCGTCAGCAGGCGCGCGGCATCGACCTGCGTGGCCATGTCGGCGAGCTTGAACTGGATCGCCTGGTGCTCTGCGATCGGCTTGCCGAACGTCTTGCGCTCCTGCGAGTAGCGCAGGCCGAGCTCCAAAGCGCGCTGGGCGATGCCAACGCCGCGGGCGGCGACGTTCACGCGGCCGACCTCCAGGGCGTCCATCATCTGCGAAAACCCGTTGTGCAGCCCGGCGTCCTCGCCTCCGAGGATGTTCTCGGCCGGACAGCGGTAGCCGTCGAACACGAGCTCGGTCGACTCGACCCCCTTGTAGCCCATCTTGCGCAGCTGCGGCGGGACCGTCAGACCGGCGTAGTCGCCCGTGTTCTCGCTCACGCCGCCCTCCTTCTCGGCGATGAAGCACGTCATGCCCTTGTGCGCCTTCTCGGCGTTCGGGTCGGTCTTGACGAGCACGAACACGAGGTCTGAGCGCAGCCCGTTCGTGACCCACATCTTCTGGCCGTTGATCTCATAGGAGCCGTCCTCGCCCCTCTTCGCGGAGGTTTTGATCGCCTGCACGTCGGAGCCGAGCTCAGGCTCCGACAGCGAGAAGGCGGCGCGGATCTCGCCGGTGGCCATGCGCGGGAGGTAGTTCTGCCTCTGCTCCTCGCTGCCGAACTTCATCAGCAGGTAGGAGCCGATGAAGTGCGTGTTTATCACCCCCGAGATCGAGATCCAGCCGCGGGAGAGCTCCTCGACGATCATCGCGTAGGTCGTCAGGTCGAGTCCCATGCCACCGTACTCCTCGGGGATCGTCACCCCGAACAGACCGAGCTCCTTCATCTGCTCGACGATCGGGGTCGGGAACTCGTCCTCGTGGTCGTAGTGCTCGGCGTTCGGCAGGATCTGCTCGTCGACGAACTGGTGCACCATCTCGGTGATCGCCTTCTGCTCGTCGGTCTTCTCGGTGTACGGCGTGGCGGCTACGGCCATCTGATCAATGCTCCAAGGTCGTATGGGGAAAGGTCGTCTAAGTCTCTTCAGGGAGAATACCGGCGTGAACTTCGCGCGCGACGTACTCGACTGGCTGCCGCCACACGATCTCGCCCTGGTCGAGCTCGCGCGCGACGGCACGCGGCGCGAGTGGACCTTCGGCGAGGTCGGCGAGCGCTCCGCCTGCCTGGCGGGCGCGCTGCAGGCGCGTGGAGTCGGCAGAGGCGACGTGGTAATGACGCTGATCGGCAACCGGCCGGAGTGGGTGCTGGCGATGTGCGCGTGCTTTCGCATCGGCGCGGTCGCGCTGTCCTGCACCGAGCAACTGCGCGCGAAGGATCTGCGGCTGCGCCTGGCGGTGACCCGGCCGGCACTGGTGATTGCAGACGAGCGCAACCGCACGGAGCTCGAGGCGGCGATCGCGCAGGGCGTGGAGATACCCGTTGCGCTCGTCCCGGACGAGTCGCTGTTTGAAGCCGAGCCGGCGCCGCTCCTCGAGCTGTGCGACGAGGACCCCTGCCTGATCACGTTTACGAGCGGCACCGCGGGCGAGCCCAAGGCGGTCGTGCACGGGCAGCGCTACCTGCACGGCCAGCAGCTGCAGGCCAGGCACTGGCTCGGCGCGCGCAAAGGCGAGCTCGTCTGGTGCACCGCCGCGAGCGGGTGGAGCAAGAGCGCGCGCAACGTGTTCATCGCGCCGTGGCTGTCGGGAGCGGCCGGCGTACTGCACGACGCGCGCTTCGATCCGCACGAGCGCCTGGAGATTTTGGAGCGCGAGCGAGTCAACGTGTTGTGCATGGCGCCGACCGAGTACCGCGCGATCGCCAAGCAGGCAACGCTTGAACCGTTCGCGGAGCTGCGCGGGATGGTGGCCGCCGGCGAGGCGCTGAACCCCGAGGTGCTGCACGCGTGGGAGCAGGCGACCGGCCTTCAGATCCGCGACGGCTACGGACAGACAGAGACAGGGCAGCTGACGGGAACGCCGCTCGGCAAGCCGGCCAGGCCGGGATCGATGGGACGGGCCCTGCCCGGCGTTGGGCTGCTGATCAAAGATGGCGAGCTGACGGTCAACCCGATGACCGTGCCGACGTTTTTTCTGGGCTACATGGGCGAGCAGGTGCGCCGCGCTCCTGACGGCAGCTGGATCGTCGAGGACCGTCGCCGGGGCGGAGTGTGGCGCACCGGCGACCGCGTGCAGGACGACGGCGGCGGCCGGCTGCGGTTCGAGGGACGCGGCGACGACGTGATCGTCTCCGCCGGCTACCGGATCGGGCCGTTCGAGGTGGAGTCGGCCCTCCTCGCCCACCGCGCGGTCGCGGAGGCCGCCGCGGTGGCGGCCTCCGATGAGGTGCGCGGGGCGGTCGTGCGCGCGGTGATCGTGCTGCGCGAAGGCTATGACCCGACGCCCGAGCTCGCACACGAGCTCCAGGAGCACGTCAAGCGCGAGACCGCCCCGTACAAGTACCCGCGGATCGTCGACTTCGTCGATGAACTGCCAAAGACGCCCAGCGGCAAGATCAGGCGAGCTGCGTTGCGCGCCGATCAGCATCGCCTGGCTGTCCGCGACCCCGCACAGGATCGACGCGGCCTCGACCGGTAGGAGCGCCCCGAGAGAAGATCTTCTTGCGGACCAAGGTCGCCGCGCCGCCCGACGAGCGGCAGAGAGCAGCAGAAGGTGATCGCGCCGAAGGTGATCGCGCCGAAGGTGATCGCGCCGAAGGTGATCGCGCCGAAGGTGATCGGGTAGCCGTCGATCACCAACGTGAAGACTCAGAGCGCTACTACCGCGTCGATCTCGACTTGAGCGCCCTTCGGCAGCTGCGCCACCCCGACCGTCACGCGGGCTGGGGGCTCGGCGGGAAAGAACGTCGCGTACACCTTGTTGACCTCCGCGAAGGCGCCGAGGTCGGTCATGTAGACGGTTACGCGCACCGCACGCTCGAGCGCCGTGCCGGCGGCAGCGCACACCACCCGCAGGTTTTCCAGACAGCGTCGCGCCTGCTGGCCCGGCGTCGCGCCCACCAGCTCGCCGGTGGCCGGGTCGAGCGGAATCTGGCCGGAGCAGAACAACAGGCTGTCCACGCGCACGGCGTGGCTGTAGGGGCCGACCGCCGCGGGCGCACCGACGGCCTCGACGATCTCCCGGTCTACCGACATCGCGAGGACCTTATCTCCGTTGGAGGATCCACGTATCTGCGTTAGAGGCTGCGGCGCGAAGGGGTAGCGCGGCGCGCGCGCGAAGCGGCTAGATTCCGATCGATGCCACGGTTCGTCGGGAAGATCGCCGCGATGCTCCTGACGGCAAGCGCGTGGGCCCTCTGTACGGCCGCCGTACCAGCCGCGCAGGCGCAGATCGCGTTCGCGCCGTGCGGTGACAGCAACGATTTCGCCTGCGGACACCTCGCCGTGCCGCTGGCTCCGGGCAGCGGCTCCCCGGAAACCATCACCCTCGCGATCCGCCGCCACCGGGCCCCGGTCGGGGAAGCCCGCAGCGCGGTCATCGCGCTCGCCGGCGGACCCGGGCAGGCGGCGCTGCCGTTCGCCGAACAGTTCGCCGCGCTGCTCGGCCCGATCCTCTCCACCCGGGATCTGATCGTCTTTGACCAGCGCGGCATCGGCCTCTCCCACCCCCTGTCCTGCCACCGCTTCGAACAGCCCCTCGGCGCCAGCCCACCGGGACAGTCGATCGCCGAATGCGCTGCCCAGCTCGGTCCTTCTCGCAGTGACTACACCTCGGCCGACACCGTGGCGGACATCGAGGCGATCCGCGTGGCGGGGGGCTATGAAAAGCTCGTCCTGTACGGCACCTCATACGGGACGAAGGTCGCCGAGGAGTACGCGCAGTCGTATCCGAGCCACGTCGAAGCGCTGGTGCTCGACTCGGTCGTGGGACCGAACGGCCCCGATCCGCTGAACCGCGCGACCTTCGCCGCCGTGCCGCGCATTCTGCGCCGGCTGTGCTCCGCGCGCGCGTGTGCTCACATCACCCGCGATCCCGTCGCCGATCTCGCCACGCTGCTGGCGCGCCTCAGCGCAGGCGCAGAGCGTGGGCGCTGGATCGACGGTCACGGGCATGCGCATATGATCCCGATCGCCGCCGACTCCCTGCTCGGCACGCTCGTGGCGGGCGACCTGGAACCGATCTTGCGCGCCGAATTCCCCGCCGCGATTCGGGCGGCCGTGAACGGCGATACAGCACCGCTCGCGCGCATGCTCGCCCGGGCAGAAAGCGGGGAGGGCGAAGCGGAAGGTCCGAGCGAGAGCTTCGACACCCCGCTGTATTACGCGACGAGCTGCGAAGAGCAGCGGTTCCCATGGAATCGCTCCTCGAGCCCACGCGAGCGACTGGCCGAAGCGAAAGGGCGCATCGCCACGCTCGCGCCGAGCTCGATCGCGCCGTTCACGGCGGCGAACGTGCTCGACTTCAGCGACATCGGGGCATGTGCCTTCTGGCCGTTCGCGACTCCCGCCCCGGCGCCGCAGGACGCGCCCCTGCCCGCCGTCCCCACGCTGATCTTGAGCGGCGCCGACGATCTGCGCACACCCACCGCGAACGCGCGCGAAGTCGCGGCAGAGATCTCCGGCTCGCACCTGCTGGTGGTGCCGAACGTCGGCCATTCGGTGCTCGGCACCGACCCGAGCAGCTGCTCACACGAAGCGCTGCTGGCGCTGTTCGCGGACACCGCGATCAAGCCGTGCCGCCCGGCACCCCCCTCGCCTCTGTTGCGCGTCTTTCCGCTCGCGCCGGGACGGCTGGACGATGTCGCCCCAGCACAGAACACGCACGGCAAGGCGGGCCGCACACTTCAGGCGGTCGCGCTCACGTTGGCCGACTTCGACCGCCGGCTGGTGCTGCGCGAGTTCACGCAGCTCGAGTCTGGCGCTCTTGCGTCGACGACGCTCGACATCGGCGGCCTGCACGCCGGTTGGGCTACCTTCGCGGCGGGCAAGCTCGCGCTCCACTCCTACTCCTACGTGCCTGGCGTCGCGATCTCCGGTGAGATCGGCGCGGAAACCGTGCGGCTGAGTGTCGGCGGCAGCGCCGCTGCGCACGGCACGCTGCGACTGGGGCCACGCGGAGCCTTGACCGGCGTGCTCGAAGGCCGGCGCGTGCGCCTCGCCGGCGCTCACTCAAGCGAGCTCGAGGCGAGTGCCCCCCGGCTCAGCGCCGTATTGAAAGAGGTTTCGGCGACGCAAACCGGATCGGCCGCTGATTTCAGAGCGCACCTGCAAGCCGAGCTCGGCCGCTAACGTGCGCGGCGTGACTTGCCACCAGTCAAGGGTGCACTCTGCCCACTCCCTAAGGCTGCAGCGGCTCCGCGTCGCGCTCGCGGCGGCGCTCGCGGTCGGCGCTCTGAGCACGGCTGGCGCGCCGGCGGCCGGTGCGCTCACGTTTGCGCCCTGCACGAGCAGCCCCGCCTTTTCCTGCGCCACCCTGCCGGTCCCGCTCGAGCGCTCGGGCGCGGTGGGAGGAGCGATCTCGTTGAGCCTCGAGCTCAAGCCGGCAGGCCCAACGCCGAGCCGCAGCGCCGTGGTCGCGCTGGCGGGCGGACCGGGCCAGGCCGCGCTCCCGCTCGGCGAATTCGCCGCCAAGGCGCTCGCCCCGGCGCTCGTCGACCGCGATCTGATCGTCTTTGACCAGCGCGGCACCGGAGCGTCGGACCCGCTCAGCTGCGCGGCGCTCGAAAGCTTCGCCACCGAAGCGAGCCGGCTCTCGGAAAAGTGCGCGCTGCAGATCGGGCCCGCGCGCGGCGCCTTCACAACGCAGGAATCGGTGGAAGACATCGAGTCGGTCCGCCAAGCCGGAGGCTACGAAAAGCTCGTGCTGTACGGCACCTCCTACGGGACGAAGGTCGCCGAGGAGTACGCCGAGCGCTACCCCCAGCACGTCGAAGCGCTCGTGCTCGACTCGGTCGTGCCGCCCGGCGGGCCGGAACCGTTCGCGGCGCCCACCTTCCAGGCGATCGCGCCCGTGTTCCAGGAGCTTTGCTCGAACGGGGCCTGCACCGGGATCACATCCAACCCGCTCGCCGATCTAGCGAGCTTGAACGCGCGTCTGCGCAAGCACGTCCTCGACGGCTCGGTCTACGACGGCTCCGGACACCGCCACGCCGCGACGCTGAGCGAGGTCGGGCTGCTCGGCGTGCTGGAGGCCGGCGACCTGAACCCCGCCCTGCGCGCGCTGCTGCCTGCCGCCGTGCGCTCCGCGCTGCGCAACGACCCCGATCCGCTGCTGCGCCTGCACCTGCTCTCCGAGGGACTGATCCCGAACGTGCCGAGCAACCCGCCGGGCGAAAACTCGGAGGAGATCGACGAAGCGCTGTATCTGACGACCACCTGCGAGGAGACCCCCTTCCCGTGGAACCGGGCAGGCTCGCCGGCGAGCCGCATGGCCGAAGCGCTCGCGGCGCTGCACGCCCTGCCCGCCACCGACTTCCGCCCGTTCGACGTGAGCACCGCGCTGAGCAACAGCCTCGTCTCGCTCTGCGCCGGCTGGCCCGACGCGTCGCCCGCGCCGCCGTCACCGAGCGCGCTGCCGGACGTGCCGACGCTGATCCTCTCCGGCGCGCAGGACCTCAGGACGCCGACCACAAACGCCCGTGCGGTGGCGGCGCAGATTCCCGACGCGCAGCTGCTGGTCGTGCCGTTCACCGGACATTCCGTGCTCGGCGCCGACTTCAGCGGCTGCGCCGAGCAGGCGGTCGCGACCTTCTTCGCCCCCGCGCCCGTGCAGCCGTGCACTTCCACCCAAAACATCTTCGCACCCACACCACTGACCCCGACCAAGCTCGCCTACGTGCACTCACCGCCCGGGCTCGGCGGCGAGCCGGGGCGCACGCTCACGGCGGTGCTCGACACGATCGTCGACCTCAACCGCCAGGTAATCGGCGCGACGTTGCAGGCCGATCGGGAACTGCCGAGCGGATCGAGCTTTGGCGGCCTGCACGGCGGCTACGCGAAGATCGCCGCCTCCAAGGTCACCTTGCGCAATCTCGTGTTCGTCCCCGGCGTCCAGCTCAACGGCACGATCCCGGTGAGGGAAGGAGCGCTGCAGACAGCGACCATCCGCGTAACGGGCCCGACGGCCTCGCCCGGCGCCGTAACGGTCGGCTCGTCGAGCAAGCACGTCACCGGCACGCTGGGAGGCAGGCGCTTCGACCTGAGCCTCGCCACGGTCAAGCTCTCACGGGACATCCCCGCCACGAGCGAATGGCCTTCGCGCCCGGTCGGCTTCCCGCTGGCGGGACTGGTAGAAGCCCAGCCGCGCGTTCGCTGACCGTCCATACCGCCAAGCCGCCGGCCCGATCGGTTCGGCGGCTAGGCCACTACCCTGCCCTGAGAGATGCCCAACGCCCTCGCCGCGGAGACCTCGCCCTACCTACGCCAGCACGCCGAGAACCCAGTGGACTGGCTGCCGTGGGGACCGGCCGCGCTGGAGCGCGCCCGCGCAAAGGACATGCCGCTGCTCGTCTCGATCGGCTACTCATCCTGCCACTGGTGCCACGTGATGGAGCGCGAGTCCTTCGAAGATCCGCGCACGGCCGAGCTGATGAACGAGAGCTTCGTCTGCGTCAAGGTCGACCGCGAGGAGCGCCCCGACGTCGACGCGCTGTACATGGAGGCGGTGCAAAGCATGACCGGCCACGGCGGCTGGCCGCTGAACGTATTCCTCACGCCCGAGCAGCTGCCGTTCTACGGCGGCACCTACTTCCCGCCCGAGCCCCGCCACGGGATGCCCGCGTGGACGCAGGTGCTGCAAGCGATCGCCGCGTCGTGGCAAGAGAGTCGCATTGAGATCCGCGCGGGCGGCGAGCGCCTGCGCGAGCGGCTCTCGGGCGGCGCCTCGCTTGCTCCCTCCACGCGGCCGCTCACAGCGGACGCGCTCGACGCAGCCGTGGCAAGCCTTAGGGAGTCATTCGATTCCGTCAACGGCGGCTTCGGCTCCGCTCCGAAGTTTCCCCAGGCGTCGGTGATCGAGTTTCTGCTGTTGCGTGCAGACCGCGCCCACGCGCACCCCGAGAGCTCGCCGGCCGGGTCTACGACGAGCCCAAGCTCAGCGTCCGAGATGGCGTTGAGCACGCTGCGCGCGATGGCACGCGGCGGCATTCACGACCAGGTCGGCGGCGGCTTCGCCCGCTACAGCGTCGATGCCACCTGGACGGTGCCCCATTTCGAGAAGATGCTCTACGACAACGCGCTGCTCGCCCGCGCCTACCTGCACGGCTGGCAAGCGTCCGGGGATGTGCGGCTGCTCGCGGTCTGCCGCGACACGCTCGATTGGGCGCTGCGCGAGATGCGCGGCCCGGAGGGCGGGTTCTACTCGGCGCTCGATGCCGACTCTGAGGGTGTCGAGGGACGGTTCTACGTGTGGACGCTCGCCGAGTTGCGCGACGCGCTCAGTGGAGAGGAGGACCCGGACAAGAACGGCGGCGGCGCGAGTGCGGACGCGGATGCGGCGATCGCGTGGCTCGGGGCAACCGAGCAGGGCAACTTCGTCGACCCCCACCACCCCGCTCCCGGGCTGAACGTGCTCGAGGACCGCGGGCCACGGCCCGACGACGCCACCCGTGAGCGCATTCGCGCCCGCCTGCTGGCCGCTCGCGAACGCCGCGTGCGTCCCGGCCTCGACGACAAGCGTCTGACCTCCTGGAACGCGCTTTTGATCGCGGCCCTCGCCGGAGCCGGCTCCGCGCTCGAGGAGCCTCGCTACCGCGAGGCGGCGGTCGCCTGCGCGGAGTTCGTCCTAAGCAACCTTCGCACCCCGGACGGCCGCTTGCTGCGCACCTATAACGACGGCCACGCCAAGATTGACGCCTATCTCGAGGACCATGCATACCTGCTCGAGGCGCTGATCGTGCTATTCGAAGCCACCTGCGACGAGCGCTGGTTCAACGAGGCGAGGACGCTCGCAGACGCCTTGATCGCCCGCTTTGCCGACGACGAGCGCGGCTTCTATTCGACCGCCGCCGACGCCAAGGAACCATTGATCACACGGCGCAAGGACTTGGAGGACACGCCGATCCCAGCCGGACAGTCAAGCGCAGCAATGGGCTTGCTGCGTCTCTCCCAGCTGACCGGCGACGTCGGGTACGAGCGCCACGCGCTGGGCGTGCTGAGCCTCCTTCAAGACATAGCCCCCCGCCACCCGACATCATTCGCACACGCATTGCAGGCGTTGCACTGGAACTTCGCCCCCGCCCGCCCGATCGCCTGCGAGGTCCCATCGACAGGAGCGATCGAGTAGAGGCCAGGATCGCAACATTTTTCGGCGTCTACGCCGAAAAATGTTCGTCCTGGCCTCAAGACCCCGGCAAACGCACTCCTGGCGAACCGCGAACTTCAAGGGATCTAAATAATCGACAGGTAGCGGTCGAGCTCCCACTGCGTGACCTGCACGCGGTAGTCGTCCCATTCCTGACGCTTGATCTCCACGTAGCGGTTGAACATGTGCTCGCCCAGCGTGCGCAGCACGAGCTCTGACTGCGCCGTCAGCTCGATCGCCTCGCCGAGGCTCTCCGGCAGCTGCTCGACCCCCAGCCGCCGGCGCTCCTCGCTGGCGAGGTGGTACAGGTTCTTCTCCATCGGCTCCGGCAGCTCGTACCCCTTCTCGATCCCCTCCAGCCCCGCCTGCAGCAGCACCGCGAACGTCAGATACGGGTTGCACGCCGGGTCCGGGCAGCGCAGCTCCATGCGCGTCGCCTTCTCGTTGCCCGGGTGATACAGCGGCACGCGCACGAGCGCCGAGCGGTTGCGCCGCGACCACGCGACGTACACGGGCGCCTCGAACCCGGGCACGAGCCGCTTATAAGAGTTCACCCATTGCGCGAAGATCGAGCAGATCTCCCGCGAATGCTTGAGCTGGCCGGCGATGAACGCCTTGCCCACGTCCGAGAGGAAGTACTGGTCCTCGGAGTCGTAAAACGCGTTTTTGCCTTCGCTGAACAGCGACTGGTGCGTATGCATGCCCGAGCCGTTCTCGCCGTACAGCGGCTTCGGCATGAACGTCGCGTGCCAGCCGTACTTCATCGCGTACTCCTTGACCGTGATCCGGTATGTCATGCAGTCGTCGGCCATCTTCAGCGCGCCTGAGTAGCGCATGTCGATCTCGTGCTGCGACGGCCCGACCTCGTGATGGGTGTACTCGACGTGGATCCCCAGCCGCTCGAGCGCGATCACCGTCTCCCGCCGCACGTCAGACCCCGCGTCGAGCGTCGTCAGGTCGAAATAGCCACCTTTGTCCAGCACATCCGTGCCCTTGCTGTCGCGAAACAAGAAATACTCGAGCTCCGGGCCGACGTTGAACGTGTCGAAGCCCATCGCCTGCGCGCGCTCCACGGCGCGGCGCAGCACGTGCCGGGGATCGCCCTCGTACGGGGTGCGCTCGGGCGTGAGGATGTCGCAGAACATCCTCCCCACCCCCTGCTCCTCCGGGCGCCACGGCAGCACCGCGAACGTCGCCGGGTCGGGCATCGCGATCATGTCGGACTCCTCGATCGCGTTGAACCCCGTGATCGAGCTGCCGTCGAAGCCCATCCCCGCTTCGAACGCATCGTCAAGCTCGGCCACGTTGATCGAAAACGACTTCAACTGCCCCAGCACGTCCGTGAACCAAAAGCGGATGAACCTGATGTCGCGCTCGGCCACGAGCGCCTTAACGTCCTTCGCGGTCTTGGTCGGCTCTGACATCCCGCGGGACCTTAACCCATGGCCCGCCCGATGCGCTATCGACGGATGGCCAAACCTGAGGCTCTCAGTGACCCGCTACGGCCGCCACGAAATCAGCTACGTCTTCGGCTTCTCTGCCCTGGTAGAGCAGCGCCGGCATCTGGCCCAGACCGCGGGCGCGACCTTCTTGGATCGCGTTTTCCACGAGCGCTTTGCGCCCCGCGGGGGTGGAGATGTCATCGCCCACGCGCACGTCGAGGTTCGGCCCGATGCGCCCGACCGACTTCACCGCGGCCAGCGTGTGACAGACGGTGCACGCGCGCGCGAACAGTTCGCGGCCCTCGGTCTCGCGCGGGTTCAGGTGCACTCCGCCGATCGCCGCGCTCGCCTTGTGCTCGCCGTTGTCCACCAGTACGAACGCGGGCACGATCAGGCCGAACGCGAACATCACGACGACCCCGAGCATGACCAAACTCTGTCCCCCCTTAGAGTCGGTGTGAAGTGACTCGCGTGCGCCGCGCGGACCACCGCGCATCGCGACGAAGAACACGCCGAGCCCGACCAGGACCCAGAAGATGATGACGGCGGCGACGAGCATGCGGGCGGGAAGATATCGAGTGTCGCCGTCAGATGAGCGATCGAGCTGTCCTGGAGCAGGGGTAGTGGCAAACAACACGACCTTCCGGTGAGAGGTCTCTCACCTTTAGCTGCGCCCAAGCAACGGCGCTACCCTTCAGTCAGGGAGTTTCATGAGCAATCTTCTTCGTCGCCTTCCACTCTCGCGTCTCCTGCTCCTCTGCGGGCTGGTGATCGCTCTCGGCGTATCAGCGACCGCGATCGCGCTTGCGGTCGGCACCGGCCCGGCGCCGCCACCCGAGCCGCTCGCGGACGCGGTTCACGACGCCCTGAGCGCCTCCCCGGTGGAAGGTGTCAGCGCGAGCGTCCAGCTGACCGACCATCTCCTGGAAGGAGCCAACCTCACGAGCGGCGGCAATGACGGGGGCGGCGGCCTTACATCCAGCCCGCTCGTCACGGGCGCCTCCGGGCGGCTGTGGATCGCCAAGGACGGCCGCGTTCGACTGGAACTGCAGTCGCAGAAGGGCGACACCCAGATCTACTACGACGGGCAACACACCGTCTCTATGTACGACGCGTCATCCAACACGCTCTACCGCTACACGATCCCAGCCCACGACGGTGCGTCCGGCGATAATTCGAGCTCAAGCTCGGACTCCGGCGCCGCGACGAGCGGACACGAAATCCCGTCCGTGGCGAAGATCGAAGAAGCGATCTCCCACCTGAGCAAGCACGCGAGCGTCTCCGGTGCAACGCCGACCGACATCGCCGGCCAGGCGGCCTATACGGTGCGCGTCTCGCCCACCGAAAGCGGCAGCCTACTGGGCGGCGCCGAGCTCTCCTGGGACGCCGTCCACGGCGTGCCGCTGCGCGCGGCGATCTATTCTTCGACGAGCTCCTCCCCCGCGCTCGAACTGGCCGCCAGCTCGATCTCCTACGGCCCGGTCGAATCGTCGGTGTTCGAATTCGCCCCGCCGGCGAACGCCAAGGTCGAAGAAGTCGTCCTTCCGCACAAGCACAGCAGCGGCCCGGGCTCCTCCACACAGTCGCGCGAACGCCCGCATCTCAGCAGTCAGGGCCACGGCATCACCACGATCGCGGTGATCGAAAGCAAGGCCAAGACGGCCGCCGGCCAGGGCTCTCAGACCACGCTGCCGGAAGGGCTGCAGAAGGTCAAGATCAACGGCGTCGAAGCGACCGAGCTGCCCACGGAGCTGGGTACGCTGCTCAGCTTCGAGAGCTCCGGCGTGCGCTACCTGCTAGCCGGCGCGGTCGGCCCAGCCCCACTCGAAGCGGTCGCCAAGGGCCTGTAGCGTGACGGACGGGGCGCCGCCCGAGGAGGCAGCGCCGGTAAGAGCCCGCGGACTGGTCAAGCGCTACGACGAGGTTCTCGCGGTCGATCACATCGACCTGAACGTCCGTGCCGGCGACGTGTACGGGTTCCTGGGGCCGAACGGCGCGGGCAAGACCACGACGCTGCGCATGGCCCTCGGCCTGATCATGCCCACAGAGGGCGTCGTCGAGCTGTTCGGGCGCGATCCGATGCGCGTCGGCGCCCGCGCCCTGCAGGGCGTCGCCGGCTTCGTCGAGGCGCCGCGCTTCTATCCCTACTTGAGCGCGCGCAAGAACCTCAAGCTGCTCGCGGCGCTCGACGGCGACGGCGCAGGCGAGCGTATCGCCGAGGTCCTCGAGATCGTCGAGCTGAGCCCGCGCGCCGAGCACCGCGTCGGCGGCTACTCCCACGGCATGCGCCAGCGCCTGGGCATCGCCGCGGCGCTGCTGCGCCGCCCGCGGCTGCTGATCCTCGACGAGCCCGCCACGGGTCTCGACCCGGCGGGGATGCGCGACATGCGCGCGCTGATCCGTCGCCTGGCCGACGAAGGGATCACCGTGCTGCTGTCCAGCCACCAGCTGCCGGAGGTGCAGGAGCTGTGCGATCGCGTCGCGATCGTCGACTCCGGACGTGTCGTCTACGAGGGCGCGCTCTCCGACCTGCGCCGCCAGGGCGGAGCCGGCTACCGGCTGCGCAGCACCGACGATGCCCGCGCGCTCGAGATCCTGCGCATGCAGCCCGGGATCGACCATGCCGCGATCGGCGAGCACGGCCTGGGATTTCAAGCGCAGGAGTCAGACATCGGCGCCCTCTCGCTCGCGCTGGGAGCGGCGGGCGTGGGCATCCTCGCGCTGACGCCGGAGCTCGCGACGCTCGAGGACCTGTTCTTCCGATTGACCGAGTCCGGCGGGCCGTCGAACGGCGCCATGCAGGGCGACGACACGAAGTCCGCCGCCGTCGGAGCCGGAGCATGAGCAGCACGTGTATCGGAGCGAAGGTATGAGCAGCACCGCGGTCACCTCTCCCGGCGCTGCGCCCCTCCGTGCCCCCGGCGCCGATGACACCGGCCATACGCGGCGCCCGTCGACGCTTACGGTCTGGCGCTGGGAGCTGCGCAAGCTCCTCTCCCAAAAGCGGACCTACCTGGGACTGGCGCTCGCCGCGATCCTGCCCGTGATCTTCGTAATCGTTCAGGGCCTGCATCAGCGTCGAGACCACGGCAGCGAGAACATCTTCGCCTCGCACATCACCCAGTCCGGTCTCGCCACCCCGGTGCTGATGCTGCTCTTCTTGTCGGCCTTCATGCTGCCGCTGATCGCCGCGCTGGTCGCGGGCGACATCGTCGCGGCCGAGGACGGCAACGGCACGCTGAAGACGATCCTCACGCGCTCGGTCGATCGCGGTCAGGTGTTCGCCGCAAAGACGCTCGCGGCGATGGCCTACGGCACGATCGCGGTGTTCCTCTCGGCGATCGTGGCAACGGTCGCCGGGGTCGCCTCGTGGGGCTTCAACCACGTCGTCACCTTCTCGGGCTCGATCGTCTCCGCGCCGGAAGGGTTGCTGCTGGTCATCGCCGCCAACGCCTGCTACCTGATCCCGCTGCTCGCCGTCGTCGCGGTCGGCGTGCTGCTGTCCACCGCCACCCGCAACAGCGCCGCCTCGGTAGTCGGCACGGTCGGCCTCGTGATCATGCTCTACATCGTCGCTCAGATCCCCGGCGTCGAAGACCTCAAGCCCTACCTGCTCACCGAACAGTTCCAGAGCTGGCAGGGCCTGCTGCGCACCCCGACGGACTGGGCCCCGATCGCCCATTCGGCATGGGTCTGTGCGCTGTACGGCGTCCCCGCGCTGATCGCCGGCTATCTCGTGTTCCTGCGCCGCGATGTCGCCGGAGGCTGAGACCGCGGCTTTGAGAACGCGTCAGGCGCGGTTGTACACGCCCAGAGTCAATCCCGTGCCGAGCGTCGAGCCTTTCAGCGCTTTGCGGGCGACGATCGGGTTGAACCCCGGCTTCAGATTGAGCTTCTGCTTCAGCGCGTAGAACAAAAACGCGACGTGATGAACCTGCCCCTTGGCACCGCAGATCCCGCCCCAGCCGGCCTTGCCGGCGCTGTTCAGCCCGGCGACCGCACCCGCGGGCAGACTGCCCGCCGATAGACCGCTCGTGCTCGGGGGGATGCCCCCGACGGCCCATTGGATCGCGTCGTTCGAGCTGCCACTCAGATCGATCGCGAGCAGGAACAGTTCGGCGGTGCCGCTCGGCACGCCATGCCATTGCAGTGGCGGCGAGACGTCCGCGCCATCGCAGGTGTAGCGGGCGGGGATCGCACCGCCGGGCGTGAACGCGGAGCTTGTGAGCGTGATCTTGCCCAGTGCAGCCAGCGCCTTCGACGTTTGACTCGAGGTGCTCGACGTCCTCGCGGACGAAGCTTTCGCGGGCCGCGCCGCCGGCTTGGAGGCGCTCGTCGCCGCCGACGTGCTCCCCGTCGTCGCAACGCTCGCCGCCTTGCTCGATGTGGAGCCCGAGCTCCCCCCACAGCCCGCGATCACTATGGCGACACCGATGGTGAGGACAGCGAGCGATATGCGATTCCAGATCTTCAAGCGGTTCAGCTTACATCAGACGTAGTGAAAAAGCTTCCAGACCGCTCTCTACACGTTCTGAGCTTGCAGCTGGACCTCTGACAGCTCGACATCGCCCATCAGCCGCCGTGCCTCCCGCGGGTCGATCAGCCCCGCTCCGAGCCGCCCGGTGGACTCCGCGCCGCAGGCTACACCAAAGCGCAGGCATTGATCTGCCGCGCGGCCCTCGTAGCGCGCGGCGACGTAGCCCGCGAGAAACGCGTCGCCCGAGCCGCGCTTGGCGATCGGCTCGCGCGGCTCGATGCGCGCGCGCTTCAATCGCGGTTGACCGTCGATCAGCACCTGGGCGAAGCAGCCGTCGGGCAGCGTCATGATCGCTTCACGCGGACCGAGCGCCGCCATCTCGCGCACCGCCAGTGAGCGCTCCTGCTCGCTGGCGAACTCGTGTCCGACGAGCTCCTCGGCCTCGAGCACGTTCGGTGAGACGACGTCGGGTTCGGCGCGCGCCGCGAGCAGCAAAGGCTCCCCGTCGGTGTCGATCACGGTAGTCACATCCGCCCGCTGCAGGTCGCGGATCAGCGAGGCGTAGAAGTCGGCGGGTACCGTGCGCGGAAGCGAGCCGGCGAACACCACGATCGCGGCGCCGCGCGCGAGATACAGGAGCTTGTCGCGAAACAGCTCGATCTCCTGCTCTGAGACGGCGGGACCGCGTTCGTTGATCTCCGTCTGCTGCCCATCCGTCGGGTCGAGCACCGAGGTGTTCGTGCGCGACTCGTCGCGTATGCGCACGAAGTCGTTGAGGATCGACTCCTCGGTGAGCTGCTCGACGATGTGCGTTCCCGTCGCGCCGCCCGCGAAGCCGGTGGCGATCACGGGCTGGCCGAGCGCCTTCAGCGTCCGTGCGATGTTAACGCCCTTGCCGCCGGCCATCGTGCGCTGCTCGACGGTGCGGTGACGGCGCCCGAGCTGGAAGCTCGGAACGGACAGCGACTTGTCGATCGCCGCGTTGAGCGTGACCGTGATGATCATGCTCGACCACCTTAGTGCACGCGGCCGGAAGTTCGATGGGGTACCGGTGCGTGGATCGGCACTCGGCGCCCGGCGCTCACCCCAGCGCCCACGCCGCCGCGCGCAGGCGCTCGGCCTCGGCCCGCGCCGCATCGGCGGGCGACCGATCGATCTGCAGATGGGCGTTTGCGATGCTGCGCGACGCCGTGACAAGGCCGCCCGCGCGCCCAGCGGCAAACGCCGGAGCCAGATCCTCTACACGCCCCCCCTGCGCACCGATGCCGGGGAGCAGGAATACAGCGCTCGGCATCAGCTCGCGGGCGCGCGCCAGGTGGCTCGGCTCGGTGGCGCCCACCACCGCGCCCACGTCGCTCAATCCGGTCTCTCCGATCCCCGTCTTGCCCAGCTCATCGACGATCGCGGCAACCCGCTCCCAGACCGTTTCTCCGCTTGCCAAGCGCAGATCCTCGATGTCCGCCGCTCCAGGGTTCGACGTGCGCACCAACACCAGCACGCCCGCGCCGGCCGCGCGTGCATCCGCCACGAACGGCCGGGTCGCATCTCTGCCCATCAAGGGGTTGACCGTCGCCAGGTCGACGCCGAGGCCCGGTACATCTCCAAACGGCGTCTTCAGCCCTCCAAACAGCGCCTGCGCGTAGGCCTGCGCACTCACGTCGATATCGCCCCGCTTGGCGTCGGCGATCACGAGCAGGCCCGCCGCGCGGGCATGCGCGGCCACGGCTACCAGCGCGTCGGCGCCGGGCGCGCCGAGCACCTCAAAGCGCGCGAGCTGCAGCTTGATCGCTACGCATGCCTGCGCGGTCGCATCGATCAGCGCGCGGCAGTGACCGACGACCGCACCGGCGGCCCGCTGCGCCGGTCGCGAACCAGGCGGCCCCGATGCCTGCCCGCCGCCATCAGCCACCGTCTCGGCCATCGCCGTGTCCGGCCACAGCGCGGCGGGATCGGGGTCGATACCCAGCACGATCTGCGACTCGCGCTCGTGCACACGCGCCGCCAGCATGTCTCCGAACGGCACCGTCAGGGGCTGTCTCAAAACCGGAAGCGCGATCGTGGAGTCAGCGACCCTTCACCGCGCTCTTCAACCCGCTTCCCGCAGTGAACCTCGGCACGCGCGAAGCCGCAATCTGAATGCGCTCGCCGGTGCGCGGGTTGACGCCCTGGCGCGCTCCACGCTCGCCCACGTGAAACTTGCCGAACCCCGACACCGTCACCTCGCTGCCGCGACGCAGCGCGTCCTCGACCGTTGCCAGCACCGCGTCGACCGCGCGCGCGGCCTCGTGCTTGGTCAGATCGGCGCGATCGGCCACCTGATCGACCAACTCGGACTTCGTCACCTCGTCCTCCTCGCTTGTAAAGGCTTTATCCAGCTCGAAACTAACACCGTGCGCGGACAACCGTACAGCGAGCGGCGCACGCCCGCGGGAGCCGTGACACAGCCTGGGAGGCCCGGCGCGCAGGGCGCCGCGGAGAACGGGAGAATAGGGCGAGATGACCGTGACTCGCATCGCCTGGAGCGTGACCGTGTTCGTCGCGCTGCTGACCGCCCTACTGCTGTTGCTCTCCGGCTATAACGGCTACGCCGGTCTCGGCCTAGCGGTCGCGATCGCGGCAGCGATCAACCTGCTGTAGAGGACCCGAGCGCCGCCAGCAGAGCGCGTGCGGCGCGACCTCGGTGACTGATCGCATCCTTCTGCTCGTCGCTCAGCTCGGCCATCGTCATCTGCGCGGGCGCATCCCCATCCTGCGGACGCTTGTCGGGCGAGCGCCCGTCTTGTAGGCGCTCCTCGGGCGATTTCTGCGTGACCCCGGCAGGCGGGTCGTCGTCTGCAACGAACGCCGGGTCATAGCCGAAGCCCCGTTCGCCGCAAGGCCTCTTCGCTACGCGGCCCGCGCAACGACCTTCGAATATGCGCTCGCCGCCCGTGCTCGGGTCGACGTAAGCGATCACGCACACATACTCGAGCCCGCTGCCGGCAGGCGCTTCGCGCAGGAGCTTCGCGAGGTTCTCCTCATCGCTCGCCTCCTCGCCGGCGTAGCGCGCCGAGCGCACCCCCGGCGCGCCATCAAGCGCCGCCGCCTCGATACCGGAGTCGTCTGCGATCGTCTCGCGGCCGGTCGCACGCGCGGCGGCACGCGCCTTGCCGAGCGCGTTCTCGGCGAACGTCTCTCCGTCCTCCGGCGGAAGCGTCACCTCCGCGGGCAGGTTCTCCACCTCCCAGCCCGCCAGCAAGCGAGCGAACTCGCGCTGCTTATGCTCGTTGCGCGTCGCGAGCAGGAGCTTACGACTCAAACCCCACCGCCCATCTCAGAGCCCCTCACCCGCCGCTTGCTCCACCGATCGCCTGCTCCTGAATCGCTTGCAATCGCCTGATGCCCTCGCCCGCCAGCGCGAGCAGATCGTCCAGGTGCGCACGCGACAGCGGCGTGCGCTCGGCCGTCGCCTGCACCTCGACCAGACCTCCCGTCCCCGTCATCACGACGTTTGCGTCCACGTCGGCGTTTGAGTCCTCGCCATAGTCGAGGTCCAGCAGCGGGGCGCCGGCGACCATCCCACACGACACCGCCGCCACGGATTCGCTCAGCGGCGAGCGCTCCAAACGGCCCTTCTCCTGCAGTCGCGCGCAAGCCAGCGCCAGCGCGACGTAGGCGCCGGTGATCGATGCGCAGCGCGTGCCGCCGTCGGCCTGCAGCACGTCGCAATCGAGATAGATCGTCCGTTCGCCGAGCGCCTGGAAGTCGACCGTTCCGCGCAGCGCACGCCCGATCAGGCGTTGGATCTCCACGCCGCGGCCGTCCGCCCGTCCCTTGGAGATGTCGCGCTGCTTGCGATCGCCCGTCGAGGCGGGCAGCATCCCGTACTCGGCCGTCACCCAGCCCCTGCCCTTGCCGGCCATCCAGCGCGGCACACTCTCCTGTGCGGAGGCCGTGCAGATCACGCGCGTCTCCCCCATCGAGATCAGCGCCGAGCCCGTCGCGGTGCGCACGAACCCGGGCTCGATGCTCGTCGGTCGCAGACCGTCGCCGCCGCGACCATAGCTGCGGCTCACGCGAGCGCCTCGACCGTGGCCAGCTCGACGTGCTCGACCTCGCCCAACGGCATCTGCAGAAAGCGCGTCCCCAGCTCACGGAACGCCTCCACGTCGCCCGTGCACAGAAATCTGTAGTCGCCCTCGCCATCGCTGCGGGGATTGCGCAGCTCGCGCGTGCTCAGCGCGTGCTCGACCTGGCGCGCGAGCGCCGCGCCGGAGCTGACGAGCGTCACCTCCGGGCCGAGCATCCGCTGCAGCATCGCGCCGATCAGCGGGTAGTGGGTACAGCCGAGGATCGCCGTATCGACGTTCGCTTCGCGCAGCGGGCGGCACGCCTCGCGCACGGTTGCCACCGCGCGCTCGTCGAACTGCTCGCCGGCCTGGATCACCGCCGCGAGATCTGGACAGGCGACGGGGTGCAACGTCACGTGCGGATCGACCGCGTGCACGGCCCGCTCGTAGGCGCCACTCGCCACGGTGGTAGGGGTCGCGAGCAGGCCGATGCGCCCGCTGCGCGTGCTTGCGACCGCGCGCAGCGCCTCGGGACGGACGACACCCAGCACGTCCAGCCCCAGCGTGGTCTGCATCATGCGCCTGCTCAGGCTCGGCAGCGCGGAGGAGGTCGCCGAATTGCAGGCGACCACCAGCAGCTTTGCCCGCCGGCGCAGCAGCTCCTCGGCGATCTCCGCCGCGAAGCGCTCGATCTCCTCGGGCGAGCGTTCGCCGTAGGGAAACCGCGCGGTGTCGCCGAGATAGACGAAGTCCTCGTGCGGCAGCCGCACGAGCAGCTCATGCAGCACCGTCAGGCCGCCCACACCGGAGTCGAAAACGCCGATCGGCCGGCGGCTCTGTCCGGGCGCCGCATTCATGGCGTCGGTCGGGTCATCGGACATCGGCCCATCATTCCATAGGGTCCGTACGGCCCGTATGTCCGTAGGTCCGTAGGTCCATGAGTCCGGAGCGCTACGGTCAGCGTTGCTCGTGCGCGTGCTCGTCGTCTCCAACATGCTGCCCTCTCCGGCTCACCCCGAGCGCGGAACCTTCGTCCGCGACCAGGTGTCTGCGCTGCGCCGACTCGACGGGCTCGACATCGAGCTCTACGAGTTTCCGCCGGGCGTGCGTGCGCTCGCGCGTGCAGCTCGCGACCTGCGCCACCGCTTCGCCCGCCGCCACTGCGCCGAAGACTCCAGCCTGTCGCGCGCGGCAGGTTTTGACATCGTCCACGCCCATTACGGCCTCACGGCCTGGCCTTCGCTCGCGGTCCCCGCACCCGTCCACGCGCTGACCGTGCACGGCAACGACATGCGCCACCCCCGCACGCGGATGATCACCGCCGCCGCGCTCGACCGGGTCGACCTCCTCGCTGCCGTATCAAGCTCGCTGGCGCAGGAACTTCCGGGGCGCCAGGCGCGAGCCCGCGCGCAGGTGCTGCCCTGCGGCGTGGACCTCGCCCGCTTCCATTCGATTCCCCGCTCTCACGCCCGTGCGGAGCTCGGCCTTGACCTCGAGCGGCCCTACCTGCTGTTCGCGGCCGACCCCGCCCGAGCGATCAAGCGCTACGACCTCGCGCTCGCGCTCGCGCGGAAGGTGGGCGTCGAGCTGCTCGTCCTCGGGGGCGTCGATCCCGCCCGTGCACCGCTGTGGTTCAACGCCGTGAACGCCGTGCTGATGCCCTCCGGGCACGAGGGCTTCGGGCTGGCGGTGCTCGAGGCGCTCGCCTGTGACGTCCCGGTGCTGACCACGCCGGTCGGCATCCATCCCGAGGCGCTCGCCAATGTCGCGGGCACGCTGTGTGCGCCGTTCGACCTCGCCCGCTGGGCCGACGTCCTGCGACCCCACCTGCTGGCAGCCGATCCACGCATCGACGGTCGCGCGAGCGCGATGCGCTACTCCGACCGGATCATGGCCGAACGGGTAGCCGACGCGTGGCGGTCCGCGCTCGAGCGCGCGTCCCGAGCCGAATCGGCACGTCGTTGAGCTTTGCTAAGCGTCCCCCCTCGCTCACGGTCGCGCTAACGACCCATCCGCCGGGTAGCATGAACCGGCGGTGGAGAAGAGCACGACCGGAACGGCTCCCGTAGCCGCCCCCCCAAAAAACCCTGACGACGGCCCACCGGCCGACGGCGAGCTTGTCGCGCCCACCGGCCCTCCCGGGTTCGGTGCGCGCGGGCGCATGCGCCGGCGCGCGCGGTTTCTGCGCAAGGCGCGCGAGCTGGCCTACCGCGACCTCGGCGGCCTGGTCTTCAACCTGCATCGCTTCGGCCGGCGCAACGACTCGCTGGTGATCGCCAAGCTCTCCACCCTCAGCCACATCGATAGTGAGCTGCGCACGCTCGAGACCGCCCTGCAGGAGCGCCAGGCGGTGACGGTCATGCGCGAGGCCGGCATCGCGGCCTGTCCGCGCTGCGCTGCGATCCATGGCAGCGACGATCGCTTCTGCCCTCACTGCGGCCTGGCGATGGACCGTCACGCCGAGCGTCCGGTAAGCGGTGCGCCGGCTGCGGCCGCGGTGGCTCCATCTCCGGCGCCTGGCTCACCCACGGCGGCTGCCTTTCCCCCAGGGCCTGTCTCCCCGCCCCCGCCTCCGACGGCCGCCGGGGCTGCCTCGCCCACACCTGCCTCGCCCCCATCCCCCTCCGCGCCTCCCACGGCCGCCGGGGCTCCTTCTCCCACGGCCGCCGGGGCTCCTTCTCCCACACCTGCCTCGCCCCCATCCCCCTCCGCGCCTCCCCCGCCCCTGCCTGCCTCGGCGCTCGCCCCGGAGCCCGGGACGACCCCGGCCGAGCCGCCGGCGAGCTCCTCGAAGCCGCGGCCCGAGCCCCCTCCCCACCGGCCCGCACCGGACGCTCCCGGGATCGATCAGCCCACCGAGATCGTTCGCCCACCGGACTCTGGCGCGTGAGCGTCACCGCCTCTCCTCGACCTTCCGCCACTGCCGCCGGCGCTCCCGTGGGCGAGACCTGCCCGCTATGCGGCGCACCGCTCCATCCCGAGCAGGAGTGGTGCCTGCGCTGCGGCGCCGCCGCGCGCACGCGCCTGGCGGCCTCGCCCAATTGGAAGGCCCCGATCGCTGTGATCGCCGCCGTGATCGCGCTGTCGCTCGGAGTTCTGGCCGCCGCGCTCATCAAGCTCGCGGGTGGCGCCGGCACCGGGACTACGGCGGTCACTACGACCGTGACAACCGCACCCACCGCCGCGGCTCCCACCACGAGGACGCCTGCGACGCCGACCACGGGGGGAGCGCTCAGCGGCGCAAGCGCCGTACCGGGCATAGCCGGCGCATCAAGCGCAACCACCGCGCGCGGCGCGAACACGACACCCGGCGCTACATCCGCGCCGGGGGCAACCGCCAAACTCGGCACGACGTCCGCGCCGGGGACAACCGTCACGCCCGGGGCCGCGATCCCCGGCACGAGCGCCGGCCGCCCGACGAGCTCGGGCACAGACAAAGCCCCCACGACCTTTCCGGGCACGAAGATCCCGCTTCCGGCCACGCCCCACGCGTCGACTCCAAAGCGGTGACGTCCACCCAGGCCGGTCCGTCCGTCGAGGCCGACGTCGCCGTCGTCGGCGCAGGCGCAGCCGGACTCTATGCCGCTCTCTGCGCGGCTCGCTCCCACGCCAGCGTGGCGCTGATCTCGGCGACGCCGCTCGCTCAAACCGCCTCATACTGGGCGCAGGGGGGGTTGGCCGCCGCGCTCGCCGCAGACGACAGCTTCGAGCTGCATCTGCATGACACCGAGCAGGCCGGTCGCGCCCTGGTCAGGCACTCGGCTGCCGAGATCCTCGTGCGCGAGGCCCCTGCCTGTGTCGAGGACCTGCAGGCGCTGGGCGTCCGCTTCGACGCCGATCGCTTTGGGCGGCTCGCCCTGGGCCTCGAGGGCGGACATTCGGTCAGGCGCGTCGTGCACGCCGGCGGCTCCGCCACCGGGCGCCGCGTCGTGCGCCAGCTCTCCGCGCGGGCCGCCGAAGAGCCGCGCATCACCGTCCTCGAGGGCGCTCGTGCGCGCGCGCTGTGGACCGGCGGAGACGGTCCCGCCCACCGCTGTCGCGGTCTGATCTGTGACGACGGTCGCATCCTTGCAGCGCGCGCCGTCGTGCTCGGCACCGGCGGCGCGGCGGCGCTGTGGGCGCGCACCACCAATCCACCCGGCTCGCAGGGCATCGGCCTGCTTCTCGCCCATGCAGCCGGAGCGGCCCTGGCCGACCTCGAGCTGCTGCAGTTCCATCCCACCGCCGTCATCGGGCTGCCGGGGCGCGAGGGCTTTCTCGTCACAGAGGCGATCCGCGGCGAGGGCGCTACCCTGCACGACCCCGTGTCCGGCGAGCGCTTCGTGGACGAGCTCGCTCCCCGCGACGAGGTCTCGCGCGCGATTCATGCGCGTCTCGCGCAGAGCGGACAGCGCGCGGTCGGTCTCGACATGCGAATGGTCGATCCCGCCCATTTCCCAAACGTCGTCTCCGTGCTGCGCGACGCCGGCCTCGACCCCACGCGCGAGCGGATTCCAGTGGCGCCCGCGGCTCATTACACGATGGGCGGCATCCTCACCGACCTGGACGCGCGCTCCACGCTCGCCGGCCTGTATGCCGTCGGAGAGTCCTCCTGCACCGGCCTGCACGGCGCCAATCGCCTGGCGTCCAACTCTCTCTCGGAGTGCTTCGTCTTCGCCCGCCGGGCTGTCGCCGACGCCCTCTCCCGGCCGGCGCCCGGGCCCGCGCGGTGCTCCGCGGAGGAGCTGCGGGCGCTGCGCGCCTTGGCGCCCGTGCCGCTCGCCGGCGCCTTGACTCGCGCCGCCCTGTGGCAGGACGCGGGCATCACGCGCTCCGGCGAGGGCTTGAGCGGCCTGCTCGCCGACCCCCATCCCCTCGCGCGCCTGATCGCGCAATCCGCCCTCGCCCGGCGCGAGAGCCGGGGCGCGCACCGTCGCGAGGACTATCCCGACTGCGATCCCGCCCTCGGTCATCGTCACGTCGTGATCGCCGGTGAGGACATCCGCTGGCAGACCTGGACCTGAGCCTCCCCCCGCGCACGGCCAATTCTAAAAAAATCCTCTTCTGCTCTTTATCGCGGTCCTTTCCGACCGCGCACGTGTTGTCTGTCTTGGAAAGGTCTTGGAAAGGTCTTGGAAAGGTCTTGGAGGCAGTCGGAGTCTTTGGGAATGGCGGGTGCGCTCCAACCGCCGAGTGAGCCGAAAGGTAAGGGGATAGCTGCCATGTACCAGTTCAGCAGAGCCATCTATCGGGAGCTGGCGCCCCAGATCGTTGCCCCTCCGCCCGCAATCGCCGCCACCAGCAATCACGAGCACGTGCTGCGCGCGTGCGAGGCGGTCGTCGAGCGGCTGGCCACCGATCGCCACTACTTCGCGCACCCCGAGCGCACCCTGTTCTGCGATATCCGCAACTACTTTCCGATGTCCGCCCAGCAGCACGTCCACCAGGTCGTCTGCCGCTACATCGGCTATGCGCAGCAGTTTCTCGCCGAGCATCCGCTCGAGGGCTACACCGCGGTGAGCGGCGCGGCGCCGCAATGCCGAGCCACTACCCGCAAGGGCGCCGCCTGCCAGCGCGTGCCGCTGCCCCACAACGGCTACTGCCCCTCCCACCAGCATCTGGCCGACACCGAGAACCGCGAGCTCGCCGCCGCTGCCGCGTGAGCGCCTTACGATCGCGGGGTTGGCGGGGCGAGGCCTGTAGGACCGATAGGACGCCTGTAGAGCGTTTCGCGACGCCCCGCAGAGCGCCCCGAAAGGACGTGGTCGGGCGCGCCGCGAAGCCCGCAGCCGGGACTTGACCGTCCCCGATCACGAAAAGAGGTCGAAAAAATAGCCGATTTGCAGGGGATTTGGGATTTTCGCTCGGATTTCGTATCTTTAATGGACCAGCCGCCCATCAAGTCCGGGTGGCGTGCAGCATCCGGCAAGACGCAGCAGACGCATCCCTTCATCTCGTTCGTTTCCAACTTCCATGCCAATTGCTTTCAAAGAATGGGCTGTCACCGTCCGCGCTCTAGCGGAAGGCGAGCAGCTGATCACCCTCCGCAAGGGCGGTATCCGCCAGCCCGGCAAGCCTTTCCGGCTCGCCCACGAGCGTTTCTTCCTCTACCCGACCTTCGATCACCAGCCGGGCGACCTCGTGCGCGAGTCCCATCAGCCCGAGCTACGCCGCGCCCTCGAGGAGGGCGTCTGGAGCGATGGCGAGCCGCCACTGCACGCGTTTACCTCGGGCGCCCCCGTCCAGCAGCCCGACCGCGTACGCATCCGCGCTTGGGCGGAAGTCGCGGGCCACTTCACGATCGCCGACCCGCGCTGCGTCGACGCGCTCTCGCCGTTCTACGTGTGGACCCCCGACTACGCCGAAAAGCGTCTCGGTTGGCGCCGCCATCAGCCGCTGCATGTGCTGCTTCTGCGTACCTACCGAATCCCCCGCCCCGTCACCGTGAAGGTCAAGGACGAGTACAACGGCGCCCAGGCCTGGATCGAGCTGCAGCGCGACCTTCCGTTCGAGGGCACCCCGGTCCTCTCCGACGCCGAGTTCGAGCGCGCCTCCGAAGAGATCCGCGCGATCACGCGCGAGGCCGGCCAGCCCGTCCTGGTATAGGGCCCCGCTGCACGGCGCGAGGCTACGTCCTCAGTCGCTCGCGTGCAGAGCACGCCACGCTCCTTGCGTCCTTGCCTCGCTTGTCCAGCGAACCCATACCAGGACGGGCCCGTTTTGGTCTAGGGCGCCTCCCACGCGAGCGCTTCGCGTGCGGCTTCGGCCCCCGACTCCGGGACGAGGATCTCGCGCGTGCCGATCACCGGCGCGTAGCCGGCGATCACGCCGCGCAGCATGCTGGGGATGCCCTCCTCCAGCAGTAGCCCCTGGAGCAGCTCGGCCTGCGCCAGGTTCTCGGCGCGGGCGACCTGGACGAGCGGTCCTTCGGCGTACTGTGGCTTGATCTTGCGCGCCTTGCGCTCTCGCTCGCCGTCCGGCGACGAGTCGGTTCCCGGCGCATACACCAGCGGCATGCCGCACGCAGCACAGAACCGCTCGCTGTGGGGATAGGTGCGAGCGCAGCCCGGGCACAGGAGCGGCGCTTCGCTCACATCGCCGGCTCCTCGATCGCCATCTCTTCGATGTCGCCGTCTTCGATCAGATAGGAGCGCACCTCGGGCTCCCCGCCGCCCGCAAGCCCCACGATGATCCACTCGACACCCGGCCAGCTCGCGGCGAAGTTGACGTCGGTCTGCGACGGATAGGGCGGGCTGCGCACGTGCGAGTGGTAGATCGCGCCGAGCTTGCCGAGATCTTCGCAGGCGTTCGACAGCTCAAGCAGCTCTTTCGGCGCGATCTCGAACTTCAGCGGGCTCGCATGGAGGTTCGTTGCCCGCAGCACGCGCAGCGCCCTTGCGGGCGGATCTGACTCGACGGCCACGACGCCGCAAACCTCGTTGCCGGGGTCATCGAGCGCGTGCGCGATCAGCTCGTCGAGCAGCTCTCTGGAGATCTTCATATCTCTTCGTGCGTCATCGCGTGCGCACACGCACATGCGCACGAGCACGCGGTGGGTGGATCTACCACCAGACGGTGGAGTCGAGGTTCTCGATCTCCTCGAGCGGCAGCGTGTAGATGCCGCTGGACAGGTACTTCCAGCCGTCGTCGGCGACGACGAACACGACGTTGCCCCCGTCCAGCTCGCCCGCGATCCGCACGGCGATCGAGGCGATCGCGCCACTGGAGACGCCGGCGAAGACGCCCTCCTCGTCGAGCAGCCTGCGCGTCCAGACGATCGCGTCTGAGTTGGTCACGAAGATCTTGCGATCGAGCAGGGAGATGTCGATGATCGGCGGGATGAACCCGTCGTCCAGCGAGCGCAGCCCCTGCACCGGCTCGCCCTGCATCGGCTCGGCCGCGACGATCTTCACCGCATCCCCGAAGGCCTCCTTCAGCCGCCTGCCGTTGCCCATCAGCGTGCCCCCGGTGCCGAGCCCCGCCACGAACGCCGAGACCTCGTCGAGCTCTTCTAGGATCTCGAGCGCCGTGCCGTTGTAGTGGGCGTTCGGGTTGGCCTGGTTGCCGTACTGATAGGGCATGTAGACAGAGGAGTCCGCTGCGGCCATCTGCAGGGCCTTCTCGACCGCACCGTTGGAGCCGAGCGAGCCGGGCGAGTAGACGATCTCGGCGCCGTACATGCGCAGCAGCTGCGTGCGCTCGGGGGTCACGTTCTCGGGCATCACGACCTTCAGCTTGTAGCCCTTGCGCGAGCAGATCATCGCCAGCGAGATGCCGGTGTTGCCCGAGGTCGGTTCGAGGATCGTCTGTCCGGGGGCGAGCGCGCCTTTCTCCTCGGCGTCGTCGATCAACGCCCGCGCCACACGGTCCTTGACCGAGCCGGTCGGGTTGCGCGACTCGAGCTTCGCCCAGATATGCACGCCGGGCTTGGGCGAGAGTCGCGGCAGCTCGATCAGCGGCGTGTTGCCGATCGACTGCACGATGTCTCCGTACCGGCCTCCGCAGGGCCTGTTCCTGAGCCGCTCAACCGCCATTACTTCACGGAATATAGCGGCGATGAGGGCGAGCCATTAGGATGTGGTTGTCGTGAGCGATTTCGACTTCGACTGGCTGGTCATCGGCTCCGGCTTCGGCGGCAGCGTCTCGGCGCTGCGCCTGTCCGAGAAAGGACACTCGGTCGGCGTACTCGAGTGCGGGCGGCGCTTCGCCGACAATGAGCTGCCGAGCTCGACCGCCGACTTCAAGCGCTACTTCTGGAGGCCCTTTTTGGGGATGAAGGGGATCTTTCGGCTGACCACGTTCAAAGACGTCTCCGTCGTCTCGGGCTGCGGCGTCGGCGGCGGCAGCCTCGGTTATGCCAACACGCTGTACGTTCCCCCAAAACAGTTCTTCGAGGACCGCCAGTGGGCGGAGATGAACGACTGGGAGTCGGCGCTCGCCCCCCACTACGCCGAAGCGCAGCGGATGCTCGGTGTCGTTCAGACCCCGACCGAGGACCCCGCCGACCAGCTGCTGCGTGAGCTCGGCGAGGAGCTCGGCGTCGGCGACACGTACAAAAAGACGCCCGTCGGCGTCTACTTCGGAGAGCCGGGTGTAACCGTGTCAGACCCGTTCTTCGGCGGCGAGGGCCCCGCGCGGACCGGCTGTCGGGAATGCGGTCGCTGCATGGTCGGCTGCCCGCACGGGTCGAAGAACACGCTCGTCAAGAACTACCTGTACCTCGCCGAGAAGCGCGGCGCGCGCGTGATGGCGGAACGCACGGTGATCGACATCCGCCCGCTCGGCGACGGGTCCGGGAAAGACGGCTACGAGGTCGAAAGCGTCCGTTCGGGCGCGTGGCTGCGCAAGGAACGCCGGATCCAGCGCGCGCGGGGCGTCGTCGTCGCGGCCGGCCCGCTGGGCACGAACAAGCTGCTGCAGCGCTGCCGCCTGAACGGCTCCCTGGGACGGATCTCCGCGCGCCTCGGCGAGCTCGTGCGAACCAACTCGGAGTCGATCCTGATGGTCACCGTGCCTGAGGACTACCCCGAGGACCTGATCAAACGGGTCGCGATCACCTCCTCGATCTACCCGGACCCGAACACCCACATCGAGACCGTCACCTACGGCGACGACGGCGATTCGATGCATCGCCTCTACACGCTGCTCGTCGGCGACGGCACGCGCGTGACGCGTCCCCTGAAGTGGCTCGTCCAGGTTCTGCTGCACCCGCGACGGCTGGTGCAGGTGCTGTTCCCGAAACACTACTCGCGGCGCACGATCATCATCCTCGTGATGCAGACGCTCGACAACGCGATCGCGCTGCGCCCCCGAGAGGGACCGTTCGGCTCGCTGTGGCTGAAGACCGAACAGGACCCCGAGAAGCCGATCCCGACGTTCATCCCGGTCGCAAACCAAGCCGCCGAATGGTTCGCCAAGCGCACCGGCGGCATCGCCCAGAGCTCGACCACCGAGGCTTTGTTCAACATCCCCACGACCGCCCACATCCTCGGCGGCGCGGTGATCGCCCCCGACCCCTCCCAGGGCGTCATCGACGCGCGCCAGCGCGTGTTCGGCTACGAGAACCTGCTCGTCTGCGACGGCTCCGCGATCCCCGCGAACGTCGGCGTAAACCCGTCTTTGACGATCACCGCGCTGGCCGAGCACGCGTTGAGCCACGTGCCGGCGGCCGGCGCGGTCACGACTCCCCCCGAGCCGGCCGCAAGCGTGACCGCCGCTTAGCCTCCCGCCATCGCTGGGAGGATCACCAATGTGTCGCCGTCGCCGACGGCCGTGTCGAGCCCGTCGAGCACGCGCACGTCCTCGTCGTTCAAATAGACGTTGACGTAGCGGTTGAGCTCGCCGTCGGCGGAGAACAGCTGGCTCTGCGTGGCCGGATGCGTATCGGCCAGGGCGCGCAGCACGGCGCCGATGTTCTCGCCGGAGGCGTCGACCTGCTTCTCGCCGCCAACCGACGCGCGCAGGACCGGGGGTATCTTGATCGTGGCCATCTCGGTGCGGGAGCCTACCCGGCTGCGGCGCAGAACGCCTCGTAGTCCGGGAACACGCCGAGCTCCTCGTCGGTGATCTCCTCCGGGTCGCGCGAGCAGATCGGGCACTCGGGGTCGCGGTGGACCTTGACCTCGGTGAGCGTCGCGCCGAGCGCGTCGTAGAGGAGCAACCGTCCGATCGCGGGCTCGCCGATCTCGAGGATCAGCTTGACGACCTCGGTCGCCTGCAGCAGGCCCATCGTGCCGGGCAGCACGCCGAGCACGCCGTTGGCGCCGCACGAGGGCGCGAGCTCGGCCGGCGGCGGCTCGCGGAACAGGCAGCGGTAGCAGGGGCCGTCGTACGGTTTGAACACGGACAGCTGCCCGTCGAAGCCGAGGATCGAGGCGGAGACGACGGGGATCTTAAGACGCACGGTGGCGTCGTTGAGGAGATAGCGGGTGGGAAAGTTGTCGACGCCGTCGACGATCACGTCGTAGCCGTCGATGATCTCCATGATGTTCGACGCGTCGATCCGCGTCTGGTACTTGACGACGTTGACGTCGGGGTTCAGCGCGTGGATCGACTCCTCGGCGGAGTCGACCTTGGGAATGCCGACCCGCTGGGTGGAGTGGATCACCTGGCGTTGCAGGTTCGAGAGGTCGACGACGTCGTCGTCGACGATCCCGAGCGTGCCGACGCCGGCCGCCGCGAGGTACAGGGCTGTGGGCGAGCCGAGGCCGCCGGCGCCGAGCAGCAGCACCTTGGCGTCGAGCAGCTGCTGCTGGCCCTCGGCGCCGATCTCGGGAATCAGCAGGTGGCGGGAGTAGCGGTCGCGCTGCTCAGGGGTGAGCGTGCGCGGGACCTCGACCTCGTAGCCGCGGTCCTTCCACAGCGTGATGCCGCCGGTCATCGAGCGCACGTGCTCGTAGCCGAGGTCCTCGCGCAGCGTGCGCGCGGCGTAGGCCGAGCGGTTGCCGGAGGCGCAGTAGACGATCACCTGCGTGGCCCTGTCCGGCACGATCGACTCGATCCGCGACTCGAGGTAGCCGCGCGGCACGTGCTTGGCGCCGGGCAGCCGGCCGGCGGCGAGCTCCTCGGTCTCGCGCACGTCGACGACGGCCACGCCCTCGTCGATCAACTCGTGCACCTCCGAGGGGTCGACCTCGTCGATCTGGCTCTTGACTTGTCTGAGCAGCTCTGGACCTGACGGGCTCATCGTGAAACTCCTAAATCATGGTCGGGATTCATGGAGACTTCACAAAGTATAGCGACTCCTCGCCTCAGGACCCGTGGGTGGCGTTCTCGATCTGTTGGCCTTTGTCCGTGAGTGTCCAGGCGTTGGCTTCGCCTTTGGGTTGGTGTGGGCCGGTGTTGTGTGTGAGGTCGAGGCGTTCTAGGCGGGTTAGTAGCTTTGAGATTTGGCCTTGGTCTTTGATGCCGGCGTGATCGGCGATCTGGCGGTTGCTCGCGCCGGGGTATGTCGCGATGGCTGTGAGGACGCGGAGGGTGCGGTAGGTGAGGCGCATCTCGAGGTCTCCGAGGGGACTGCCGTTTGTGGTGTTTGCTCGTGTTTTGTGCTGGTTGTTGGGGGCGGGTTTTGGGGATGGTCTTGCGTGCTCTCTGATGGCAATGGTTCTGTCCGTGTACGGAAGCACGATCGTGGCCATCAAGGGGCCCGTAAGGTCGAGCAGCGGCGCAGGGTCGTGTAGCGACGCGGGGTCCTGCTCGAGTAGGCGGTCGTGGATGATCGCGATGACACCGCCGATGACACCCTCGGCTGTCATCGGAGGCGGACCGGGACCCTTTATCATCGCGCGTGCGTGGGTGTCGATTGTGCGGGTGATGTGCTTGAGGAGCTCTGTGCGGCGGGCGAGGACGGTGGGTCCCGCGGAGAGGGAGTGAACGACGCACAACCGTGCGAACTCGGGCTCCTCCTCAAAGAACGCGAGCAGCGCCGCGAGTCCCGCCCTGACACGTTCGGTCCAGGCGCGTTCTGCCTGTAACGCGGGGATGACTCGGGCTTCTGCCTGTCGTATGCCTTCTTCGAAGGTCGCGAGGAACGCGTCGCCGCGGTCCTCGAACACGTCGTAGAACGTGCGCCGGGACACCCGTGCACGGCGCACGACGTCTGAGACTGTGGTCTCTTCAAGGCCGCGCTCGCAGACAACCTCGGCCATTGCGAGGATGATCCGTCGCCGTTGTATCGCACAGAGACGGGAGATCTCATCCCCTCCGGCCCGCTTGCGCGGGCTTATCGGACGGGATGAGACGTCCCGTCTTTGCTTTGTTGGTTTGGGCTTGGCCGCCACGATGCCCATTTCACGATCACGCCTTGCTCTTACCCTTGGACTTGGACTTCTTCTTCGCGAGCGACCCGTAGCGTTTCTGGGCGTTCTCACGGCACGCTGCGCGCTTGTTTTTCGCCTTTTTGTTGCACGCCTTCAGTGCGGCGGCTAGTTTTTGTGCGCGGGTGAGGGCCTTCGCTTTGGCGCAGCCGGTGATGTTGATCGGGGTGGTCTCGTTGATCTTGGCGCCGTTTTGGGCGAGGAATTCTGTTGGCATCGCGAGTTTGCTTGTGCACAGGTTCCCGTTCGCGGCGAGGGCTGAGTACTTGCCCTCCGGGAGCGTGAGTTCGAAGCTGCCGACGGGGGCGTCGGGGACTGTCTTGAAGGTGCTCGAGGTGATTCCTGCTTTGCTGATGAATGTCGAGCCGACGAGGTCTATCGTGACGCCGTAGCCCTGCAGTACGACTATCAGGGAGGGGAACGCTTCGCCGCCGTGGCTGACGAAGATCGCGGGGCCTTCCAGGGGGACTGGTATCAGTGGTGTGATCGCCTTTGCGTGCCCGATGAACGACGCTGGGGGGCATCCTGCCGGGTTGGTGTTGAACTGTGCGGCGGTGCACGCTTTCTGCAGCGTCGTGAGGCGCGAGGGCAGCTGCTTGGGGAGGTCTACCTTGACCCTCGTGATGTTCGCTTGGGACCCGAACGGCGCACTTGGATACGTCAGTTTCACGCTGAGGCTCGCACCGTTCGCTTTGCTTGTTCTGCCTGCTGTTGAGACGGCGAATTTGGGGGCGAACCCGAGCGTCGCGCAGTTCGTGGCCTGGAACGGCACTGACAGTAGGTCGGTCGCGCCTTCGGTGCTGTCGAGGCTTCCCGTGATGTCTGTTTTGGTGCAGTTCGTCGGGTTGAACGTGAAGCCCGGTCGCGTGATCGTGACGTTCACGTGCTTGATCTGCAGGGGGATACCGTCGATGTACTGCGGGATCTTGTATGGGCCTTCGTTGTCGCTCGTGATCGTAAGCGCCGCGGTGGTCGGGTTGACTTCGATCTTCGCCCGTACTATCACCTGTCCGAGGTTGTACGGGCCGGCGACAGCCGGGTTCACGATCGACAATCCGAACGGGGCGCCCTTGTAGGGGCCGGTGATGTAGACCTTGCCGCCCTTCACGCTGAAAGGGTCGTTACCGACACCGACACTGACGATCGTTTCCCCGATCTCGCTTCCCGGACCGCACGTCCCGGCGTTAGCTTCCGCTTCACCGCACAGCTTCACGCCCGCCAGCAGCCCGGAGAGACCGGGCGGCATGTTCAGGCTGATCGCTTGCAGGTTCTGCTGGCCGTCTTCACGGCTCATAGTCATCGTGAACGGGCTGAACGCTCCCGCCTGCACGTTAGTAGTGCCAGCCGTTAGCGACGGGTTGAACGGCAGGCTCGTCCCGGGACAGGGGCTCCCGTTCGGGCCGTGTTCGATCTTGAACGACGATTCGGAGGTCACTGGACCATTACCGTCCCACGGCGTGAACACTGCCTGTGTCGTGTACGTCCCGCACCGCGACGGTGTCGATAGCGGCGCACGTTCCCCACCGAAGAAGTGCAGTTCGAGGTTTTCAAACGGAATATCGGGAGTGTTCTTGAACGTCGTGACTATCTGTCCCGTCTGCGGGTTCAACGACACTTCGCCAGTCAGCTTGACGGTACTACCCGAGAACGGGTCTTCAACCATCAAATACATCGCGACCAAACTCCCGAACGGATTAGAGTTCTGTGCCGCCAAATACACCGCGCCTTCCAGTTCGTGTTCGAGCAGCGGCGTCTTTATCTTCACCGTCCCGATCTTCGACCCCGAAGGACAGAAGCTCACACCCGGCTGCAACTGTTCCAATGGAGTCGGGGAGAACGTCGGCGTCTTGTCCCCCGGTTCGTATTCCGAGTTGAATTCCTTGAAACCTTCATAACCGGCCAAGCCCTCCGAGCACGATTCCAACCCATCCGCACCAGCAGGATTGATCGCCACACCCTCAGGCAACGCCACCCTCGTATCACGCAGCGAAGACTCCGCCAGACCCGCAGGATTGAACGCCGCGGTCTGCGGAACGTGCACACCCACCGTCAAACCGGACGACGTACTCCCATCCGTCGTATCAGGAGACACCGTAATCGTCGGCGGGAACTTCAACTTCGAGCAACCAGTCAACGACACAGGCGTACCAGCAACGTTATGCGTAACAGTGCTCGTTTCAACCCAACGGCCAGGTTCCTCCCACGATTGTACCGCCAGCGTCGAGCGCAAAGGACCATGACAACCCGTCGGCAACGTCAAAAACGGCTTACCATCCACAACACCAGAGACCACCGTCCTCGCCTTGATAACAGGCGCCTGCGTAGGCGCTTCAGTCACCGTCGCCTGCACAGGATAATCACCCCCAGCAGCAACCTCACTATTGATATACAACAAGGGCAAATAGAAATAGCTCCCTAGCTGCAAAGCTACGCCGCGCGGAGGGACCATCGTGTAAATAGGGTCCGAGAGCGACGGCTGACGAACCTGGTTTTCTGACCAGGTTAGGTACAGATAGCCCACCTTTGCTTCGGGCGGACAGTTTTCCGCACCACCGCGGAGTTCCTGTCCGGTGCACTTCTTGGAGGTCGCATTGGGGTCCCCGACAAAGCCAGGAGGCAGACCGACAGTGACATCACGCAAGACACCGTCGGGCAGACGAATGTACGGCGAGTCGGCGTTCGATTCTTGGCGCTTGAAATGCGAGTTCAACACGAACGTATTGACGAACTGATAAGGATGCGAGCCCGCCTGTGTGTCGGGCGTACCATCTTCGTTCAGGAAACTAACTTCATAGCTCTTGATACCGAAACCGACACCCTGCATCGCGAGCATACCGCTCGACTCCCCCACACCGTTGGCATTACCCGCGACGAGACGGAAATGGTAAAGTTCACCCGGCGTAAGGCCTTCCAGCTGCGCAGAGACCGAGATCGGACCGGTTCCCGCCCCGATCTCGGCCGGTGTCTGCATGCACGGCACGGTGTGGTTGTAGGGACCGTTACCGAGTTCGTCGGTGAGACCGTATTCAAACTCACACGAGCTAATAGCAGCGCCGCGCGGATCGACCATGCCGCTCAAGCTCGCCCCATCCCTGCTCACGCCCGCCGGTTCTCCGACCGTGACGGCCGGCGCGTCGCTGGCAAACACATACACCCTGCCGTTGGCGGGATTTGAGACGTATATGTCCCCTGTCCCACCGTCGATGGCGATCCCACCCTGACCCGAAGTCCCCGAAAGATCGACCGAGCCAAAACGCGCGACGAGCGTACCTGCGCTTCCGCCCTCGCCGCTGTTGGAACGGCTGTTGCGGTTCATCGCACCGGTGTCCCACTCGGCCACGGAGGACTGATCGTCCGCGTAAAGATGGCCGGTCGCGGGATCGACTGCCACCGCGACGTCGCCCGCTTCGTCGCTGTCCACACGGCCGAGCGGCGAAAGCTTCTGCCCGAACTTTAAGGGTACAAGAGCACGATGGTTCATAGCTCGGATAGTCATCGCCCGTGGCGGAGACGGCGAAACTGTGATCCTGGAATTCGGCTCCGGGCGGCAAACCCCAAGTGCCAGATACCTGATTCTCCTCTAGTAGCTGCTGGCGAGCAATGAGGCGATTTACGGCCGCATCGTCAAATTCGTCGATCAGCAATTGATTGTTGTTGCCGAATCCATTGACCGTATACACCGGATAAAGGTCGACGTGCACGATGCCGCTCCCGTCGACACCTAGCCCCAATAGTTCGCCTTCGGCGGAGCCTGGGGACCGCGGAAAGCCGCCGATCTGGCTCAGGTACCTGCCTTCGGAGCTGAACTTGTCGATCACGCCGTGGCCCCCATCCATCACGTACAGATCCCCATGAGAGGGATCGGAGGATTCGGTCGAGTTGTCGACAGCGATCGCCGCGGGACTCCCATACAACGACGGGAACGAGAACGATCCACCCGGCGTCGCAGCACCGGTCAGTATGTGTGAGTGCAGCGCCGCGAATTCCTCCGGTTCGCCATTCGCGTTGAACTTGTACACGGAGTCCGTGCCGATATCCGCGACGTACACGTCCCCGGTCGCTTCGTCGACCGCGATCCCGTTCGGGTTTTCCCCGGCGGGAAAACTACCAATACATGGGTGGGGTCCCCCTTCCGGGGGACATGGTGTGAGGGCTAGGGCGGGGGCGGCGCTGGTTGCCGTCACGGCAAGCGGGGTAAGGAGGAGGGTGAATGCAAGTGCCAGAGGTTTCCTAAACCAAGCTACGCCGAGAGAGGCTAGTTTTGTGGACCTGGTGGTTGTCATTACTTGCCCCTCCGGTTATTGGTGGCTCTCTTTGCCTTTGTTTTCTTCTTCTTGGGTCTTTTGACGCATTTACCCTTCTTGTTCTTCACAAAGCCCTTCTTGCACTTCACGGGCTTTGCCTTGGGCTTCGCCTTCGGCTTGGCCCCGGGCGGGGGGAGGTTGCCCACACCGGAGAACGTCTGGCTCGACGGCGCCCCATAGATCGAGGGCTGCGGCGAAACGGGCGTGCGGCACGCATCGGCGGTCGTACACGGCGGCGGAGCGGACGGTTCGGCGAAGCCGCCCACGACGCGCGCATCATAGATCACGATCTGTCCTTCCTGGGTGTCCTGCGGCACGAGCTGCTGGTTGGACCTGAAGAACACGTCACCGCCGCTTTCGCTCACATCCTCCAAATTCGATTCGAACGAGCTCGTGCCGCTCGAAATCAAATAGACCTGGCCATCCTCGTACTCGTAAACATCGAACTGGCCGTTCGTATCGGACGGCACAAGCGCATCCTTCGTTTCAAAGAACACCTGGCCCCCATCCGTGAGCACATGCCGAATCCGGAAAACTCCGTCGAGTTCTTCGAGGGACGAATTCAACCCCCGAAACGACCCGCCTTTTATGACCGGAGGTTCGCCCGTGGGGTTGCAGGAGGCGCAGACGAGCTGCCCTGTGGCGGCGCTGTACAGGAACAGCTCCTTAGTAGCGGATTCGCCGTTCGGTTCGACGTTGTCATAGCCGGTCAGGCTCTTTTCCGATTCGAACGCGAGCCACTTACCGTCAGGCGACGTCTGTTCGATTCTACCCCGCCCGTTATTGGAGACTCCGGTGGCTATGAACGTCGGCTTGTCGCCGTTCCACAGATACAGGTTTTCCTGCCCAGCTTGCGCACCTTCGACGACGGTCCTGCCTTCGCTGTCCGCGAATTCCCTCGTGTTAGACGCCAGCACGCCCTTGGCGACGAAGTAGACATAGGAGCTGTCATGGGAGCCGAGCGGCGTGACACGCAGCACGTCGGCGTGCCCGCCCGCAGCGACAGTGAGGTCTGCCAGTTCGCATTTACTCGCGCCTTCGGGCAGCGCGCACTCGTACAGGTCGGGTTCGCCCGCGACCACGGTCGAGTCGGGGGTTAGCTTGCTCTCGTCGAGGAAGAAGACCTCCTGACCATCCGCGGCCGCGGCCTGGAAACGGCCACCACCGCTCGCCCCCGGTCCCTGCGATTCGTCGACCTGAACCGTACGCTCTCCGTCGATACGATCGTAAAGAGCACTATCGTACGTGAAGAGAACGTGCGCGCCGTCGCTCGACACGGCATCTTCGTGCGTACCCGCTTCTGCCACAGGCGATCCAGGGACGGCCGTGCCGTCCGGCAGCACGCTCACCAGCCGCAACACGCCTTCGTCCCATTCGTACAGGTTTTCGACGCCGTACCGCGCGCCTTCGACCAAGGGTGAGGTCTCCGTAAAGACCACGCGGCTGAGATCGGCGGAGGACCCTTGGAAGTGCGCGTCGGCCGGCGTCACCCCTGGCGGCGTGACGTTGACAAGCCGGTAAGTCCCGGTCGCGTTGTCACGCACCAGCAGGTTTTCATAACCCACCGGTTCGCCGCTGACGACCTGGCGCCCTTCGGGGTTGCACGATTCCGGGTCTTCGTGGGGGTTGCCGGACGCGGAAGCGCGTGACCCTCCACCGGCCTGCATCACCTCCTCGGTGAGCTGCTCCGAGTACGCATAAACCTTTTGGTATTCCGCGCAGCCCACCCCGTCATAGGATTCGAGCGGCATGATGTCTTCCGCGACCCAACCGCCCGCACCACGCTTCGCCACGTAACTTTCGCCGGCGCTGGGCGCGCCCGGTCGCGGTTCCCGAACGCGAAGCGAGACCGCTTCACCATCTACGGCGGCCGTACTCGCATACGCAAGATCGGGGTCAGCGTCGAACTGTGATGAGCTCTTGACCGGCGGCGTCACAAGCTCATAGGCGCGACAGTCCGGCAGCCGCGCGGAGAACCCGCCGCGCACCTGTTCGTTCGGACACGCCGTCTGCTCAGCGCTCAGCGTAGTGAAGGCCTGGTCGGGACCGTAGACCGTCCCCAGTTCGTTGCTCGCAACGACACGATAGTGGTAAGTAACCCCGGGCGCGAGACCGCTCGCCGACGCCCACACCGCGCGCGATTCCACCCCTTCACCGACGCTCCCCTCCGGGAACGGCGTCGAACTGCCATAGGCAGTCGTCGTGCCATATTCGAAACGGTACGTCGCCTCGATACCACCGGGATTCACAAGCGCACCGAGCTTCGCTTCAGAGGCACCTACTTCGGCAGTCAGCTCCCTGTCGACCACAGGCGCGGTGGGAGGCCCAAACACCCAGACCTTGTCTTTGAGACCATCGGTCACGTATACACGCCCGCTCGCGTCATTCACCGCGACCATGCTGTAGTGGCGAGCTTCAGGCGGCGCGTCGACACCGATTCCTCCGAAATGGCCGGCCCCGACGTCCGCGAGCTGCCTACCTTCCGAGCCGTACTCGACGAGATGGGTACAGGACGAGGACGAGTAGGACGAGGGCGAGGCGATTTCACCGCACGGGTCCGCATTGTTTTCGACGAGCGCGAACACGTCCCCGTGGGCGTCTAGCGCCACCGACCACACGCCTTCGCTCTCGATTTCCACGGGCCTGCCGCCCACTTCCACAGGCGCACCGCTGGAATCGAGCTCCACGATCCTGTTGTTGCCGGCCACCCAGAGATCGCCGGAGGGGTCGACCGCGACCGCGGTCGGTTCCTTCAGCGCACTCGCGCCGGAGCCCGTGAACGTCCTCAGCAACGTGCCGCTCGGGCCGTACTCGAGCACATCGTTTGCCGGAGGATCAGGCACGTACACATCGCCCGACGAGTCGACGGCAATCTGTACATCTGTGAGGATGAAGTTGCCGAAAAGGCGCGACGACGCCACTTCGAACGGCGTTCCCACCGGCGCTCCCGTGTTCGGGTCATAGACGAAGATCATCGCGGGCGTGAAAACCCCTTCTTCCCCGAGCACGTACACATCGCCGTTCGTCGGGCTCACCGCAACACCCGAATAGTGCGCAGACCCAAACCGAGACGGCGGCACGAGCAGGTTGCCCGACGGATCGAGCTTGACCACCGGCGAAGGACCAAACCCTTCCGTCAACGCCCCCGACACGAACAGATCCCCAGACCCTTCCACAGCAACACCAACCGCGTTTTCATCGTGCGCGCTGAACGACCCGTAGGAGACGAGCCTCGGAGGTTCGGCCTGGGCGACACCGGCGCAGAGCGCGAGCAGGACACAGAAGACAATGAGAGGAATGGCGGTCAAACTCCGGCGCTGCTCTGTGGAATCCACTGTTACATGCCTTTCTGCTTGTGAAGGTGCGAGGAAGCGCGAGGGTGCGAGGAAGCAGCCATCAGCGCCCACCCCCCAGGGACAGGCGCGCGCATCGAGAACGACGAAAGCCGCGGACACAGCCGCGGCGAGAAAGATCTGAAAACCGATGGCAGACGCCGTTGACGGCGCCGCGACTGGGCTTTTTGCCTACGAGAACCGGAGCAGAGAGAGAGAGAGAGAGAGAGAGATGTGTCAGCGACGCTGACGCATCTAGCTACGGGCCCTGTCCGGGCGCCATAGATCCCTGGCACGTCTGTCCCCGATGAACTCACGCGAAAACAACCCCTTCTCATACGGAAAAGCCCCTCTCCCCATCATCCGATCCTCCGCAAAGCGCGCTTCACCTTCGACCCGGAAGATCCCAAAACCCAAACTGACCTATCGTGCCCGGCAACCCCCCTTGGGAAGCCATGACCAGACGAAGATAACCAAAGCCTGAACAAATGTCAAGCCCCTACCGTCAAGACCACGAAACCCGGCGGCTCGCCCCACCCGTGAGTCCCGTCACGACGTGCGCGGCCGTGTTCGCGACCGTCGCGCTGATGCTCGGGGGATGCTCCGGCGGGTCCACTCCGGCCACCTCACATTCCGCGACTGACACGGGCGCCTCCGCCCCCACGAGCTCCTCCTCGGGGTTCGACGGCGCCCCACTGCCCGTGGGACCGGCGCACGGGTTCACGCTTGCCGACGTGACCGATAACGGCCGGTCCGTCTCGCTGTCGCAGTACCGCGGCCAGGTCGTGGTCCTCGCCTTTCTCTACTCGACCTGCGGCGCGCCGTGCGTGGTGATCGCCCAACAGATCCGCGGCGCGCTCGACGAACTGGCGCACCCCGTCCCGGTGCTCCTCCTCAGCGCCGACCCCGCCGTTGACACTCCCGCGCGCGTGCGGAGCTTCCTCGCGCAGGTCTCCCTCACGGGGCGCGCGCAGTGGTTGACCGGCTCGCGCGCGCAGCTGCACGCGGTCTGGCGCGCGTACGGGATCACGCCCGCGAGCGCCGGAGCAGCCGCGTTTGCCAACTCCGCGTCGGTCTTCCTGCTCGACCGCGCCGGTAGCGAGCGGGTCCTGTTCCAATCGGAACAACTCACCCCCGAAGGGCTCGCCCACGACGTTCGCCGACTCCAGTCCTTGGGGTAAAACGTGTTACCCGTACGGGCTCGACGCTCCGTTATGACGGGCTCGCGCGCGAACGGCGGCTGCGTTGACCGGCGCCGGCGACGCTGTCGTCAGGGACGCGCGAACGTGTCTCCCCCAAATACTCGCACCGGGATAACCAACCCCTGCTGATACCCTAGCTCGCAGGTAGGTATTCAGGAGATGATGTTCTCAACCAAGGCCGAGTACGGCGTGCGCGTGATGGTCGAGCTGGCTCGGCGGGCCGGCGAGGACCCGATCCCGCTTGCGGAGATCGCCGCCCACGACGGGCTGCCGCTCGCCTATCTCGAGCACCTCGTCGCGCGCTTGCGCAAGGCCGGGCTGGTCGACTCGCGACGCGGGTCACGCGGCGGGTATCTGCTCGCGCGCTCGCCTACGGAGATCACGATGGCCGAGGTCGTCGAGGCGCTCGAGGGGTCGATCGCGCCGATCGAGTGCATCTCTGAGGCCTCCGACGGCTCGATCGTGTGCTCGCGCGAGTCCGGGCCGGCAGGGGGCGGACGGGCGGGATCCTCTTTACACGTCTGCCCGACGAAGCTGTTGTGGACGCGCGTGCGCTTTGCGATCGTGCGCACGCTGCAGGAGACGACCCTCGCCGACCTTGTGCTCGCACCGGCGCTCGGGCCCGGTGCGGTGCTCTCCACGCGCGGCGGCGTTGACACGGCCGCCGGCGCGAAAACCGCGACCCGCACAGCCGGCAGAGCCCTTCCCACGCTGGACGCCCCCGCGCCCGGCCCTCAACCCCTGACAACTGGAGCTTGAAAAGCGAACATGGCCGACCTAGAGATCAGAGACCTGCACGTGCGCATCGAGGAGCGCGAGATCCTCAAGGGCGTCGACCTCGACGTCTCGCGCGGCGAGGTCCACGCGCTGATGGGCCCGAACGGCTCGGGCAAGTCGACGCTCGCCAACACCCTGCTCGGCCACCCCTCTTACGAGATCACCCAGGGCACGATCGTGTTCAAGGGCGAGGACATCACCGAGCGCGAGCCCCACGAGCGTGCCAAGGCGGGGCTGTTCCTTGCGTTCCAGTACCCCGTCTCGATCCCGGGCGTGTCGGTCGCGAACTTCCTGCGCATGGCGATCAACGCCAAGCGCGACAAGGAGGAGCCGATCCAGGTGAAGGAGTTCCGCAACCAGCTGCAGCACGCGATCGAGCTGCTCGACGTCGACCGCGCGTTCACCTCGCGCCACCTGAACGACGGCTTCTCCGGCGGTGAGAAGAAGCGCGCGGAGATCTTGCAGATGGCGATGCTCGCGCCCGACGTCGCGATCCTCGACGAGACCGACTCCGGCCTCGACATCGACGCGCTGCGCACGGTCGCCGAGGGCGTGCAGAAGCTGCACGACGAGCAGGGCCTCGGCGCGCTGATCATCACCCACTACCAGCGCATCCTCCATTACGTCAAGCCAGAGTTCGTGCACATCCTGATGGACGGCCGGATCGTGCTGCAGGGCGGCGTCGAGCTGGTTGAGCGGCTAGAGCGCGAGGGGTACGACCAAATCCGCCAGGAAGTGGGCGCGCGTGCCTGAGGTGAGCGCAGCGACGAACGGCGCCTCCGCGAACGGCGCCGCGGCCGTGCAGTCCAAGCCCGGCCGCCACCGCGAGGCGACGCTCTACCACGCACTGCACGGCGCCGGTGCGGGCGACGGCGTGCGCACGCTCGCGGAGCTGCGCAAAGCGGCACTCGCGGCCTACGAAACGCTGGAGCTGCCCGTGTGGCGGCGCTCGGGGTTCTGGACGACGACGCTGCAGGCGCTCGATCTCGAAGCGCTTCGAGCTTCCCCCTCCCGGCGGCGAGCCCGGCGGAGAGGTGCCCGGCGTGGTCACGCGCACGCTGCCCGATCGCGCGCGCGCGGGCCGGCTCGTGCAAAGCGGCGGAACGGTCGTCCATATAGAGCTCGACCCCGAGCTCGCCGCGCGCGGCGTGATCCTCTGCTCGCTGCAGGACGCCTTCAACGACCACACGGAGCTGGTCGCGCCCTGGTATTCCAAGCGCCTCACGCACGACCGCAACAAGCTCGAGGCGGCAAACGCGGCGTTCTGGACCGGCGGCGCGTTCCTGCACGTCCCGAAGGACATCGTTGTGGAGGACCCGTTCGAGATCGTCTACGCGATCGACGGCCCCGGGATCGCGCAGTACGCGCGCACGCTCGTGCTCGGCGGCGAGAGCAGCGAGTTCAAGGTGCACGAGTACGACCTGGCGGAGGATTTCGGCGATAGCGCGGAGGGCACACCCGAAGAGCGCACCGACGGCCAGTCACTGCACGCGGGCGCGTTCGAGCTGTACTTGCAGGACGGCGCCCGCTGCCGCTTGGCGCAGGTGCAGGATTGGGGCTCGGGCGAGGTGTACGACGCCTCGACGCGCTTCGTCGGCGTCGGGCGCGACGCCTACTGCCACTGGCTGCCGGCGCTGCTCGGCGGGCACCTCGTGCGCCAGCACCTCGAGCTCGCGATCTCAGAGCCGGGCGCGGACATGGCGTTCCGCGGGCTGTTCTTCGCCGAGGAGCACGAGCACCTCGACCTGTTCGCCGTCGACCTGCACGAGACCGGGCCGTCCGGCGGCGACGTGCACTGGCGCGGGGCGGCGACGGGAGAGAGCCGCGCGAGCTTCGAGGGGCTGATCCAGATCGACCCGGGCGCGCAGCAGACGCACACCTACCTGCAGATCCACACGATGATGCTCTCGCCGCAGGCGCGCGTCGACGCGATCCCCTCGGTGCTCGTCTCCGCCGACGACGTCTCCGCCTCGCACGGCGGCACGGTCGGCGAGCTCGACGAGGCGGCGATCTTCTACATGCAGACGCGCGGCCTCGACCGCCCCGCGGCGGTGCGCGTGATCGTCGAGGGCTTCTTCGAGCCGCTGATCGCAGAGCTCGCGGACGAGCCGCTGGAAGAGCTCGTGCGCGCGAAGGTGGCCAAAAAGCTCGAGTCGGCGCGCGAGGACATCGAGGCGTATGCGACCAGTCGCTAGCGATTTCTGGGAGACACGTACGCCGGTCCCTCAAACAACGCCGTCGGCGCCGGTCACGACAGCTGTCGGCACGGTTGGGGGCGGGCGGGTCGCCGTGAGCGGACGCGCGCGCTTCGCCGAGCCTGTCGCGGCCCGCAGACGGGCGTGACGAGCGCGATGGGCACCCGCGCCCCCGTCGAAGGCACGAGCGCCGAGCAGGCATCACTCGACGTGAAGGACGACTTCCCGATCTTCACACGCACGTTCGACGGCCGCCCGCTGATCTACCTTGACTCGGGCGCGACGTCGCAGAAGCCACGGGTCGTGATCGACGCGGTCGCCGACCACCTGCGCGACCACAACGCGAACGTGCACCGCGGCGTGTACGCGCTCGCGCAGGAGGCCGACGCCGCCTATGACGGCGCGCGCAACCGCGTCGCCGCGTTCGTGGGCGCGCAGCCGCAGACGACGATCTTTACGAAGAACGTGACCGAGGCGATCAACCTCGTCGCGTACGCGTGGGGGCGCGCGAACGTCGGGCGGGGCGACGCGGTGCTGATCACGCAGATGGAGCACCACGCGAACATCGTCCCCTGGCAGGTGCTGTGCCGCGAGCGCGGCGCGACGCTGCGCTATCTGGAGGTGGACGAGCGCGGCGAGCTCTCGCTCGAGCAGCTCGACGCGGAGCTCGAACGGGGCGACGTGAAGCTGGTGGCGTTCACGCACGTGTCGAACGTGCTCGGCACGATCGTGCCCGTCGCGGAGATGACCTCGCGCGCGCGCGCGGCAGGAGCGATCTCTTTGGTCGACGGCGCCCAAGCTGTGCCCCACATGGCGGTCGACGTCGAGGCGCTCGGCGCGGACTTCTACGCGTGGACGGGCCACAAGGCGCTCGGGCCGACGGGGATCGGCGTGCTGCACGGCCGGCGCGAGCTGCTCGAGCGGATGGAGCCGTTCCTCACCGGCGGCGACATGATCGCCGCGGTCGACTTCCAGACAGCGACGTGGAACGAGCTGCCGTACAAGTTCGAGGCCGGCACGCCGCCGATCGCCGAGGCCGTCGGGCTCGGCGCAGCCGTCGACTACCTCTCGCGACTTGGCATCGATCGCGTGCGTGCGCACGAGCAGGCGTTGACCGCATACATGCTCGAGCGCCTCGCGACGGTGCCCGGGCTGCGCGTCATGGGCCCGCCGGAGGCGGAGAAGCGCGGCGGCCTCGCCTCGTTCACGATCGAGGGCATCCACCCGCACGACGTCGCCGAGCTCGCCGATCGCGGCGGCGTGTGCATCCGCGCGGGCCACCACTGCGCGCAGCCGCTGATGCGCTGCCTCGGCGTCGGCGCGACCGCGCGCGCGAGCGTCGGCGTGTACAACGAGCCAAGCGACATCGACGCGCTCATCGACGCGCTGCTCGCCGGGCGAGAGGTGTTCGGGCTGTGACGCTCGCGCCGATTCGCCGCCCACACCGAGCACGCGCGGGGCGAGCAGCTTCGTCGGGCCAGGCTCGCATGATTCGGCCGTCGAACATCCGGCCGGCATCCGGGACCCGAATGTTTGAGCAACAGCGGTAGCCGGGAACAACAAATGGACGACCTCTACCGCGACTACATCCTCGACCATTACAAGCGCCCCCGAAACTTCGGCGAGCTGGAGCCTCACGATCTCGCGGCGCTCGAGCACAACCCCCTGTGCGGGGATGAGCTCGGCGTCCACATCCGCGTGCATGAGGGGCGCATCGAGGACCTACGCTTCCACGGCCACGGCTGCGCGATCTCGCAGGCGTCGGCGTCGATCGCGTCGGAGGAGCTGATCGGGATGCAGCTCGCCGAGGTCGGAGAGCTCGGCGCCGACTGGATGATCGAGCTGCTCGGCATCCCCGTCTCGGCCACGCGGCGCAAGTGCGCGCTCTTGAACCTCAAGGTCGTCCGCGGCGCGGTCACGGGCGACCACGCGTGGCCCGTCTGAGCATGCCCGAGAGCCTGCGAGACTCGGTGACGTTCAACGTCTCAGACGACGAGCTCGTCCAGCCGCTCGACAGCGCGTGGGACGCCGGCGCCCGTCTCGATACAATCCCTAGTGCACAGCACGGAATTCGCACAAAGCCACGCAGCGAGGAGCCTCATGGCCACGATTGACCGCACGACCATCGCCAAGCCGAGCCCGATCGTCGAGGACGACCAGGGGCAGCTGCGCGCCCGCCAGGGCATCTCGCGGGAGGTCGTCAGCGAGCTGTCGAAGATCAAGGGCGAGCCTGACTGGATGGCCGAGAAACGGTTGAAGTCGCTTGAGATCTTCGAACGCAAGCCCGTCCCCACATGGGGCCCGGACCTGGGCGGGTTGAACCTGGACGACCTCGTCCTCTACTCCCCCCCGACGGCCGGCCGCTTCAACTCGTGGGACGACGTGCCCGCCGACATGAAGCAGACCTACGAGGACCTCGGCATCCCCCAGGCTGAGCGCGAGCACCTCGCCGGCGTCGTCGGGGTGTGGCGCCAGGAGCCCGTGTACGAGGGCCTCAAGGAGGAGTACTCAAAGCAGGGGATCCTGTTCTGCTCGATGGACACCGCGATCACCGAGTACCCCGAGCTCGTGCAGAAATACTTCATGACCAAGTGCGTGCCCGCGCAGGACAACAAGTTCTCCGCGCTCCACGGCGCGGTCTGGTCGGGCGGCGCCTTTTGCTACATCCCCAAGGGCGTCAAGTGCGACCTGCCGCTGCAGTCCTACTTCCGCATGGAGGGGGCCGGCGAGGGCACCTTCGAGCACACGCTGATCGTCGCCGAGGAGGGCGCCGAGGTGAACTACATCGAGGGCTGCACCGCGCAGACCTACTCCGTCAACTCGATGCACTCCGCCGTCGTCGAGATCTTCGTGCACGAGGGCGCCAAGGCGCGCTACACGACCGTGCAGAACTGGTCAAAGGACGTCTACAACCTGAACACCAAGCGCGCCGTAGTCGACGCCGAGGGCACGGTCGAGTGGGTCGGCGGCTCGATGGGCGCGAAGTACGTGATGCTCTACCCCGGCTCCTACCTGATGGGCGAGGGCGCGCGCGCCGACCACCTGAACGTCGGCGTCGCCGGCAAAGGCGTGCACAAGGACACCGGCGCGAAGGTCGTGCACCTCGCGCCGAACACGACCTCGAACATCCTCGCGAAGTCGATCTCCAAGGACGGCGGCATCATGGGCTACCGCGGCCTCGTGAAGATGGGCCACAACTCAGCCGGCTCGAAAGCGCGCGTGCAGTGCGACGGGCTGATGATGGACGGCGAATCGAAATCCGACACCTGGCCCGACATCCAGATCCAGAACCCGCACGTGACCGTCGCCCACGAGGCGACCGTCGGGCGCATCTCTGACGACCAGCTCTTCTACATGGGCTCGCGCGGCTTCACCGAGGACGAGGCCGCGGCGATGATCGTCAACGGCTTCATCGAGCCGGTGACGAAGGAGCTGCCGATGGAGTACGCGGTCGAGCTGAACCGGCTTATACAGTTGGAGATGGTCGGCTCCATCGGCTGATCTGGACGCCGATGGCCGGCGGCTGGGCTGCGTCCTTACCGATCGAAAATCGATGGGATCTCCGATCGGCCAGCACGCGTGCTAGCGCACGCCACGCTTCCTGCGTCTTGCCATCCTTGGCCCTCGACGCCCAGATCGGGCGTCTTGGCGATCTGCGATGCGTGCTCCCGTTGATACGATCGCCGCGCCGCTGTTCCCGGTACGCCTGCCGTGGGTGAACGTGGTGGGACACAGGCGAGCATCATTCAGCGGGGCCGGCCGACGCGTGGCGCTATTACAAGGAGTGCGCCGTTAAGCTACGCCACTCTTCCGGTGAGCACAAATCGCGTTGTTCGCTTGCCGGCATTTCGTTGTTTTGAATTGAGCGTAGCGATACGAGCTGCGTGAAGTTACGAGCATCCTGATCCTTCATGCGCGCACCTGTAGACACGATTGCCGCCCCACTCTTCCCTGTCCGTCTTCCTTGGGTGAACGTGGTGGGGACACAGGCGAGCATCATTCAGCGGGGCCGGCCGACGCGTGGCGCTATTACAAGGAGTGCGCCGTTAAGCTACGCCACTCTTCCGGTGAGCACAAATCGCGTTGTTCGCTTGCCGGCATTTCGTTGTTTTGAATTGAGCGTAGCGATACGAGCTGCGTGAAGTTACGAGCATCCTGATCCTTCATGCGCGCACCTGTAGACACGATTGCCGCCCCACTTTTCCCTGTCCGTCTTCCTTGGGTGAACGTGGTGGGGACACAGGCGAGCATCATTCAGCGGGGCCGGCCGATGCTGGTTGAGTTCTGGGACTTCTGCCGTCCTAACTCGTTGCGCACGCTGCCGTATGTCATGGCTTGGCACGAACGCTATGAGGGCGACGGACTGCGTGTGATTGGGGTGCACTGCCCTGGTTTTGATCCCTCGCGCGCGGAGGCGGCCGTGCGCGAGGCGGTCGAGCGGCTCGGCATCGAGTATCCCGTGCTGATCGACAGCGAGCTGGAGGTGTGGGAGGACTACGGCAACCAGGGCTGGCCCGCCCGATACCTGTTCGACGGGCGGGCGCGGTTGTTCGATTACCACTACGGCGAGGGCGCCTACGAGGAGACCGAGCTGGCTATCCAGGAGCTGCTCGGAGTCGAACGCGCGCCGCTTGCGCCGCTACGCCCCGAGGACGCCCCTGACGCGAAGCTCTTACCCCAGACAGCCGACCACCCGGGGGCCTACTCGGGACAGTACGAAGCCGGCGGCGTGTGGGCGGTGCTCGACGGCAAGGGCACAGTGCGCGTCGCCGCGGACACGTCCACCGAGGGCGCGAGCGCGCCCACGACTGAGCTGACCGTCACCCACCCGGGCGCCTACCAATTGATCGAGCACGACCACCACACTGCTGGTGTGCTCGCACTGAAGATCGGTCGCGGCGTGCAGTGCCACGCGACGTGCTTCACGCCAGGTTTGGCGTAAAGCGCTGTCTCAACGGGCCTACGCGCAGCGTTGTCGGGATCAACCAGCCGCGCGAGACCGGGATGACGAGGTGGTGCGCTATCGCAAGGCGGCGTCGAGCTGACGCCGAAACGAGGGGGGATCGATCGCCGGATACCGATAGAGCTCGGGCTCGATCGCGTCGTAGAGCTCGCGCAGACGCGGGGGCTCCACGAGGCCGCGCGAGATCATCGTGCGAACGTCAGCCAGGTCCTGCTCAAAGCCGCGCTCGATCTTCGACAGTGCCTGCGAATAGAGGTCGAATTGATGAACGTCGACCCTCCCCTCCCTGAATGCGAACGGGCTGCGCTCCCGCCAGCCGGGAAGCTCGGGGACGAAGTCCGGCGGCGAGACCAGCTCGATGTTCACACGAAGGCGCTCCTTCAACTCGGGAAGCGCGCGCAACAGCTCATCAACCTCTGGCTCGAAGCGCAGATCGACATCCATGGTCGTTTCCCGCCAACCCTCGAGTACGGCGGTCGAGCCTCCGGTCAGATAGATACGGACGGGACCACGAGCGATGCGTCCAAGCTCACGAGCCAGAGCACGAATGCCCTGTCCGTCAACCGGTGGACGCATGCTCTGCCGCCCGGGCGAAGCTGACCATCCGGCGGACGAGCGCGTTGTAGCGGCTATGAGCGCCCCCGTCGCGCTGCGGCTCCGAGAGCAGTTCGTAAAGACGGTGGGATGGCCGCCCGCCACCTCCCACCGGCACATCGAAGCCCAAAGCTCGCAGGCGCGGTGCCGCCATCGAAACGAGCAACGACGCCTCGCTCTCTCGCCCGGCCGCAAGATCGGCAAGACCTGCGCTTACAAGCTCGTGACCGGGAAGGCTGACAGACACGTCACGCATGCCTCAATAGTAGGTCGTCGAGCCTAACGCCCGCGCTTATCCACCGGGTGGGCGAGCCTCTTCACGCCGGACTCGGCATCGTCCCGTCATGCCAGGCCCGGCATCGTCCCGTTCACGCCAGGCCCGGCATCGTCCCGTTTACGCCAGGCCCGGCATCGTCCCGTTTACGCAAGGCCCGGCATCGTCCCGTTCATGCCAGGCCCGGCATCGTCCCGTTCATGTCAGGCCCGGCATCGTCCCGTTCACGCCGGACTTGGCGTCAGCATCTGCGCAAATTCGGAATGCGTGCGGTCCATCAACAGCCGCTTAAGCACTGGCGGCCCTGAGTCCTCCACCAGCACGCAGGTGCCCGGCCAGTAGGGGCTTTCGCCAGGAGCCGAGGCAAAGCCCACGTCGTAGATCCACGAGCCCGAGTTGACCAGGCGCGCGCCGCCGCGACCGAGCCATTCCTGCGCATCGTCACCGGGCAGGGGGCCCGAGCGGTGGGTGTGACCGAAGACCACGTGGGCGTCGCCGAGGTCCAGACGCGCCGCTACCTCGCCGATCGCGCGCAGGCCCGCGCGGCGCAGCTCCACCAGCGAGATGTTCGCGCTCACCGGCCCTAGCCGGGCGCGGTTCATCGCGCCGATCGCGAGCGGGAAGCCACCGGCGATCGCGCGCCGCCGCACCCGTTGGGCGAGCGCGCTGAGGCCCCCAACGGAGCCGTTCGATCCGCCGCCACCACCACCGAGCGCGCGCCAGGCGTTCGTCGTGGCAATGCCGTTGAGCGCCGGGCCGGTGCGCGCATAGCGCGCCATCGCGTCGCGCCAAGCGTAGATCGGGGCCGTCACCGCCTCATAGCCGTCGACGCTCTCGAGCGAGGAGGCGGGCCGTTCAAGCAGGCGGCCCATCACGCCCACGCCCAGGCGCTCTAGAGTCGGGATCGTCAGGTGGCAGTCGAGAAAGTGGCCATGCGTCGCATACACGTCGGGACGCACCCACAGCCCAGGATAGGCGCCACTGACGCGCGCCGGGGCGGCCCACTCGGCGATCTGCGCGAGCATCGCCGAGCCTTCGGCCGGCGCAAAGCGCTGCTCGAGGCGCAGCGGCTCGGGCTCGTGCAGCGCGTGCGCGTCGAGCCAGGAGGTGACGAGCAGGTGGTCGTGATTGCCGGCGGTCACGACCAGCTCACGAGCGGCGAGGGCACGGCCGACGTCCTCGAAGAACGGGCGCGAGGCGGCGAGCGCCTCGTGGGGCGGCCCGTGACGCAGCTCGAGCACGTCGCCGAGCAGCACCAGGCGATCGACGTCGGCCAGCTCGGCCAGCAGCGATGCGCGCAGCTCGGGACGGCGCAGCACGTCGACGCCGGAGAGACCGCCGAGGTGGAGGTCAGAAACGATCAGGGTTCGCATTACGAGAGATGGTGGGTTGAGGCGGTCGGTACGTGGATGGCAGACGCCACACGCGAGCGCAGGCGTGCTGGTGGCACGTCGAGCATCGTGGGTGGCGTCTGACGCCGCGGAACGGCCACCTCAACCCCGCCAGATGTCGTGATGTGGGCCCTCAAGGTTCGCGTCACGCCGCGGTTTCACGCGCGGGGCGGACGGTCTTGGGCAGCATGAAGCGAACGTCCTCGCGGACGACGTGAAATTCGGAGATGTCCGAGACGCCGCGCGCGCGGAAGAAGTCGAGCAGGTCCTGCACCAGGTCGTCGGGCGCGCTGGCGCCGGAGGAAATACCCACGACGCGCCGGCCGACCAACCACTCCTCCCGCACCTCGCCCGCGTTGTCGATCAGATAGGCATCGGTGCCGCAGTCGCGGGCGACCTCGACGAGCCGGACCGAGTTGGACGAGTTGCGCGAGCCGATCACGAGCATCAGATCGCAGGCCTCGGCCATCTGCTTGACGGCCGCCTGGCGGTTGGTCGTGGCGTAACAGATGTCGTCGGTGCGAGGCCCGGCGATATTCGGGAAGCGCTCCCGCAAACGGGCAAGGATCGAGCCGGTTTCGTCGACCGAAAGCGTCGTCTGCGTGACATAGGCGACGCGCTCAGGATCCTCGACCTCGAGCGCATCGACGTCCTGCTCGGACTGCACGAGCACGATCCGATCGGGCGCCTCGCCCATCGTGCCTTCGACCTCCTCGTGGCCGTCGTGGCCGACGAGCACGATCGTGTAGCCCTCTTCGGCGAAGCGCGTCGCCTCGCGGTGCACCTTCGTCACGAGCGGACAGGTCGCGTCGATCGTGCGCAGGCCGCGCTCTGCCGCGCCTGAGCGCACGCTCGGCGCGACGCCGTGCGCGGAGAACACGCATACCGCGCCCTCCGGCACCTCGGTTTGCTCCTCGACGAAGATCGCCCCGCGCTCGCGCAGCTGGGAGACGACGTGCTTGTTGTGCACGATCTCCTTGCGCACGTACACGGGCGCGCCGTGCAGCTCGAGCGCCCGTTCGACCGTCTGCACGGCACGGTCCACCCCCGCGCAGTAGCCGCGCGGCGCGGCCAGCAGGAGCTTCTCGACCGTGTTTGCAACAACGCTCGGCACGCTGCCCATTGTAGGGGCCGCTGGGCGGCCGAGGGTCAAGCGAGGCAAGGACGCAGTTAGCGAAGTGTGCCGAACCGGGAGACACTCACGCTTTGCGTTCGCATCCCCGAACCGGCCGGCACACGAGGGATCGAGGACGCCGCATCGCGAAGGCCATCGGCCGCCCAGTACCCTAAGCGCGTGGCGCAAAGGCACCTCGACAGGCTCACCCCGATCGACGCCTCCTTCCTGCACCAGGAGGGGCCGGTGTCGCACATGCACGTCGGCGGGCTCACGATCGTCGAGGGGCCGCCGCCGGCGAGGGAGGAGCTCCTCGAACAGATCCGCCGGCGGCTGCACCTCGTGCCGCGCTACCGCCACAAGCTCGCCTTCACCGCGATCGACAGCGGGCGCCCCGTGTGGGTCGACGACCCGAGCTTCAACCTCAAGTACCACATCCGCCACACCGCGCTGCCGACACCGGGAGGGTGGGAGCAGCTGTGCGGCCTGACCGCGCGGATCTTCTCCCAGCAGCTCGACCGCTCCAAGCCGCTATGGGAGATGTGGCTGATCGAGGGGTTGAAGGACGATCGCTTCGCGCTGATCTCCAAGAGCCATCACGCGCTGATCGACGGGATCGCCGGGATCGACCTCGCAACCGTGCTGTTCGACCTCTCCCCCAAACCACCGCCGCTGCGCAACTCCGGGCGCGCCTGGCAGCCGCACGCAGAGCCGGGAACGGCCGAGCTGCTGATCGCGGGGCTGCGCGGTGCGGTGCGCGCCGGGATCGAGTTGGCGGAGGGCGCGCTCGACGCGCTCGCCCACCCCGACCACGCGCTCGTGCGCGCCCGCGAGGCGGCCGAGGGGATCGGCGAGATCGTGTGGGCAGGACTGAACCCGGCCCCCGACGTCCCGCTGAACGTGCCGATCGGCCCGCACCGGCGCTACTTCGGCGTGGGCAGCAGTTTGGACGACTTCAAGCTGGTCAAGAACGTGTTCGGTGGCACCGTCAACGACGTCGTGCTCGCCGTGGTCGCGGGCGCGCTGCGCACCTTCCTGATCTCGCGCGGCGTGCGTACAGAGGGCATGGAGCTGCGCGCGCTCGTGCCCGTGTCGGTCCGTGCCGAGGACGAGCACCACCACGGGGGCAACCGCATTGTCGCGATGCGCGGACCGCTGCCTGTTTACATCTCAGACCCGGTCCAGCGCCTGCGCTTCGTCTCCGAGGCGATGGACGGGCTGAAGGAGTCCAAGCAGGCGCTCGGCGCGGAGGTGATCGCGGGCGTGCAGAACTTCGCGCCGCCGACGATCCTCGCACAGGCCTCGCGGCTGAACTTCTCAACGCGCCTGTTCAACCTGCTCGTGACGAACGTGCCCGGGCCGCAGTTCCCGCTGTACGTGCTCGGCCGCGAGATGCTCGAGGCCTATCCGGTCGCGTTCCTCCCCGAGAACCACGCCCTGGCGATCGCGATCATGTCCTACAACGGCCAGATGAACTTCGGCCTGCTCGGCGACTTCGACGCGCTGCCCGACCTCGACACGATCAGCGACTCGATCGCCGAGGAACTCGCAACGCTCGTATCGCTCGCGCGCGAGGCCGTCCAAACCCCAGCCTGAGATTCATTATCGCGCCCTACTAGGGCATCGCTGGACAAGCGAGGCCAGGACGCAAGGAGCGTGACGTGCTGTGCACGCGAGCGACTAAGGACGCAGCCTCGCGCCGTGCAGCGGCGTCCTAGTAGCCGAGCGCGAACTTCGCGTCCTCTGACATCTTCTCCGGAGACCACGGCGGCGTGAACACCATCTCGGACTCGACCGTCTTGACGCCTTCCAGTTCGCCGACGAACTCTTCGATCTGCTCGTTGACCTGCGGCCCGATCGGACAGCCGGGCGTCGTCAGCGTGAACGTGACATGCACGTTGCCGTCGTCGACCTCGACGCCGTAGATCAAGCCAAGCTCGACGAAGTCCAGTCCGAGCTCTGGATCGATCACGTTCGACAGGGCGTCCATGACATCATCGACGGTGGGCATGTCCCGAGTCTACCGTTGCAACACAGCGCTTCAGTTATCGCAACCTAATCTGTCCCACATGTACAGCTGGATGCACTCCGTCGCGAGCTCGATCGCGCGCTCGCGCGAGAGGCGAGGAAGCACGGTGTTCAGGGCCTGGTCCTCGGAGACGCCCGCCTGGAAGGCTTCCTCGCCGCGGAAGCCCGCGGCGATCTTGAGCGCCTCGCGGCGGTTGTCGCCCAGGCTCGGGAACACGCCGACGAGAAAGTCGGTGTTGGGAATCGGCTGACCAACCTCGAGCGAAGCGTGCCAGGCGGCGAGCAGGTGCAGGTCGTCCTCGTCGAGATCGGCGATCGCCTTGGCGTAGTGAACCGACAGCTCCTTGTCGGGGATGTCGTCTACCCACGCGCGCACGACCTCGCCCACCAGCTGACGGCGCGCCTCACGACCGACGGACTCCGCGATCACGCGGATCGCGTCCTGTGGCTCGATGAAGCAGAGCGGCATTGCAAAGACTGTAGGCAACGGTGTGGACGGTACTTTTCCGGACTGACAGGGCCCGCGCGCCCGGCCACCTCGACCCCGGATCGATCTTCAGGACATCTCCGCGGCGGGGCCCGAAGACTCCGCCTCCGCGGGCAGCTCGAGCGCGGCGCGCGTGCGTTCGAGCGCATGGCGGTCGGAGATGTCCGAGCGGAAGCCGAGCGAAGCGCGCCTGCCCTTGCCCCAGTTGGCAAGCGCCAGGTCGAGCGCTTCCACCGGCACGGCGACCGCCTCCGCCAGCGCAAGCGCGCGGCGCTCGAGGATCAGCTCGTCCCCGATCGCGAACACGCGCTTGGCGGCCAGCGTCGTGAGGTCCTCCCCGGAGAGTCCACGCGCGGCGGAGAGGTGCAGCGAGTCGGCGCGCAGCTCATACAGGCCGAGGCGCCCGAGCGTGACGAGCAGGTCATAGCGACCCATGCGCACGAAGCCGGGAAGCGCGAGCCGCTCGAACAGCCGCCCGAAGCGGCGCGGCGCGCTCCATGCTGGATCGCCCGCGAAGGCCTCGGCCTGGGTGCCGCCCGCTCGCTCCACCCAATTGCGGTAGGCGAGCAGCGTCTCCGCCCCGCGCGCGGGGTCGTGGGAGGTGCGCGGCCCGAGCAGCGCACCGTCGAGATCGGGCAGCGACCCGGTCCGCCAACCGCTGGAGCCGGAGGCGACGAGCACCTGGCGGATGAAGAAGAACGAGTCCTCGCGGTCGAGTGGAGAGAGGTAGGCGGTGAGGAAGCACATCCAGGTGGCCTCCTCCAGGTCCTCTTCGGCCCGTGCGCGAATCTCGCCATAGACCGCGGGCGGAGCGGCGCCGAGCGCCAGCAGACGGGCGCTGGCGAAGGCGATCTCCTCGGCCAGGCGCTCGGCGTCGGCGGAGGACCGCAGGCCCGGCAGTAGCGGTGAGCGAAAGCCGTCGTCGACGTCCCGGGCCTCGTGCACGACGCGCATCTTGCGCGGACCGCTCGCGCGGGCACGCGCCGGCGCAGATCCCGCCCCGGACGTCTTTGACCCGCGCCCGGTACCAGCAGAACGGCCGTCGCTCGCCCCGGCCGCGGACGGCGCCGGCGCGAGCCCGGGCAGCGTCTTGCTGCAAATCGGGCAGCGCTCTATGAAGCGGTTATGACGGCAGAAGGTCGGCATGGGCTCTCGAAACCAAGGGCAGCTAGCCCTGCGCTCGCGCGCGCTCGGCGCCTGCGCGGCGCTCCTTCGTGAGAGCGTAGAGGTAGTCGTCGAAGTCCACCGGGATCGTGGTCGTCGTGGCCATGCGAGCAGCGTAGAAGAAACAACCTGTCGCCGAGCCTCGCCGCCCCGCGTCTTCGGGCTCGTCCAAGGACGCGTGCCACCCGAGCTATCCGGCCTCGATCCCGGGCCCCACGTGTTGCGGCGGCCCCTCGGGGCCCTCGTCGGCGTCGGCGTGCCCGGTAACGCCGCCGTCCTCGTGCAGGGTAACGCTCGTGGTAGCGCCCGCGCCATTGCGCTTGGCGGCGAGATAGCGGTCGACCATGCGCGCGCACTGGCGGCCCTCGTTGATCGCCCACACGATCAGCGACTGGCCGCGGCGGGCGTCGCCGGCGGCGAACACGCCATCGACCGAGGTCGTGTAGGGCTTCACCGCCTTGACGTTGCCACGCGGATCCTTCTCCACGGCGAGCCGGTCGAGCAGCTGCTGCTCGGGATGCAGAAAGCCCATCGCCAGCAATACCAGCTGCGCGGGCAGCTCGCGCTCGGTCCCCGCCACCGGGCCGAACGGCGGCGCGGGCTCGGCCCGGGCGATGTGCAGGGCGGCGAGCGCGCCGGCGCCGTCGTCGGAGAAATGCGTGGTCGTGACCGAGTAGTCCTGCTCACCGGCGTGCAGATTCTTCGCCTCCTCCATCGCGTAGCTGAGGCGGTACTTCAGCGGCCACTCAGGCCACGGCGTGCGGTCGTCCGGACGATGCGCAGGCGGCTCGGGCAGCAGCTCGAGCTGGACGATCGAGCGCGCACCCTCGCGCAGCGCGTTGCCGACGCAGTCCGCGCCCGTGTCGCCACCGCCGACCACCACCACGTCCTTGTCCTTCGCGGTGATCACCAGCTCGACGGGGGGTTGAGGAATGCGCGGCGCGGGGCCGAACTCACATGCGACCCAGCGGTTGCGCTGGTAGAGGTAGTCCATCGCGAAATGCACGCCGTCGAGCTCTCTGCCCGGCACCTGCAAGTCGCGGGGCACGCGTGAGCCGCTCGCAAGCACGACCGCGTCGAAGCCGCCGCGCAACTCCTCGACGCTGAGAACCTCGCGACGAGCACCATCCTCCCCACCCCGAACGCCGTTTCCGGACCCCTCCTCGCCGGCAAGGCTCGCGGGGTCGCCGCCGACCTCGACGCCGCAGCGCAGCTCGACCCCCTCGGCGAGCAGCTGCTCGACGCGGCGCTCGACGACCGCCTTCTCGATCTTGAAGTCGGGCACGCCGAAGCGGACGAGGCCGCCGATCGCCTCGTCGCGCTCGAACAGCGTCACGCGGTGACCGGCGCGGCGCAGCTGCTGGGCGGCGGCCATGCCGGCGGGCCCTGAGCCGACCACGGCGACCGCCTGACCGGTCTCGCGCCGCGGCGGCTCGGGGACGATCCAGCCCTCCTCCCACGCGCGGTTTACGATCGCGTTCTCGATCTGCTTGATCGTGACCGCATCGCCCTCGCGAATCTCCAGCACACACGAGGCCTCGCACGGCGCGGGGCAGAGCCGGCCGGTGAACTCGGGAAAGTTGTTCGTCGCGTGCAGTTGCGCGATCGCGTCCTTGAAGCGATCGTGGTAGACGAGGTCGTTCCAGTCGGGAATCAGATTCCCGAGCGGGCAGCCGTTGTGGCAGAACGGCACGCCGCAATCCATGCAGCGGGCGCCCTGCTCGCGCAGCTCCGGCACAGGCCGAGTGAGCACGAACTCGCGGTAGTCGTGCGCGCGCTCGGCCGGATCCCGTTGCGGAGGGCCGTGGCGTTCGATCTGCAGGAACCCGCCGAGCTTGCCCATCAGGCATGCTCCTCTTCCGGCTCGCCGATCGTGTGGGGAGCACCGACCACATCGACGACGCCTCCGGGCAGCGCGCCGTTGGGAGCGGCGGGCGCCGCGCCTCCATCCGCCGCGCGCGCCTCTTCGGCGGCCAGCTCTTGCAGCACGCGCTTGTAGTCGTGCGGCATCACCTTCACGAACGCGCCGCGCGCGAGCAGGCCATCCCATTCCGCGAGCACCCGTGCGGCAACCGGCGAGTCGGTGCGCTTCAGGTGCTCTTCGATCATCGCCCGCAGCTCGATCGCGTCGGCCGCGGCGAGCTCGTCGAAGCCGACCATGCCCATGTTGCAGCGCTTCGCGAATGCGCCATCGTCGTCGAGCACGTAGGCCACACCGCCGCTCATGCCGGCCGCGAAGTTACGCCCGGTCGGCCCCAGCACCACGACGCGGCCACCGGTCATGTACTCGCAGCCGTGGTCGCCGACACCCTCGACGACCGTCCACGCGCCCGAGTTGCGCACCGCGAAGCGCTCGCCCGCCAAACCGCGGAAGAAGGCCCGGCCGGCGGTCGCCCCATAGAGCACGGTGTTGCCGACGATCACGTTCTGCTCGGCGACGAAGCCCTCGCCCATCGCGGCCGGCGGGCGCACCGCGAAGACCCCGCCGGAGAGGCCCTTGCCGGCGTAGTCGTTGGCGTCGCCGCGCAACGTGAACGTAACGCCGGGCGCCAGCCAGCCGGCGAAGCTCTGTCCGGCCGAGCCCGTGAAGTCGACGGCGATCGAGTCCTCGGGCAGACCCCCGGCGCCGTGTGTGCGCGCGATGTGGCTGGAGAGGATGCCGCCGACACAGCGATTGCGGTTGCGGATCTCCAGGGCGACCCGCACCGGCTCGCCCCGCTCCAGCGCGGGCTGAGCGAGCTCCACGAGCTGCCAGTCCAGCGCGTCCTCGAGCACCGCCGGTGGCGGCTGTACGCGGTGACGTGGCGCGTCCCCGGGCAGCTCGACGTGGGTCAAGATGTGGGTGAGGTCGACGCCGCGCGCCTTCCAGTGCTCGATTGCACCACGCGCGGACAGCAGATCGACGCGGCCGATCGCCTCGTCGAGCGTTCGCAGCCCCAGCGAGGCGAGGATCTCGCGCACTTCCTCGGCGACGAAGAAGAAGAAGTTGACGACGTGCTCGGGCGTGCCATTGAAACGCTTGCGCAGCTCCGGATCCTGGGTGGCGATCCCCACCGGGCAGGTGTTCAGGTGGCAGGCGCGCATCATGATGCAGCCGGTCGCGATCAGCGGGGCGGTGGAGAAGCCCATCTCATCGGCGCCGAGCAGCGCGGCGATCACGACATCGCGGCCGGTCTTCAGCTGCCCGTCGGTCTGCACGACGATGCGCGAGCGCAGGTCGTTGAGCAGCAGCGTCTGCTGTGTCTCGGCCAGGCCGATCTCCCAGGGGATGCCCGCCGCCTGGATCGAAGACAGCGGCGAGGCCCCGGTGCCGCCATCGTGGCCGGCGATCAACACGCGGTCGGCGTTCGCCTTGGACACGCCCGCGGCGACCGTGCCGACACCGACCTCGGAGACGAGCTTGACCGACACCTGCGCCCGCGGGTTGGCACAGCGCAGGTCATAGATCAGCTGCTTGAGGTCCTCGATCGAATAGATGTCGTGGTGAGGCGGCGGCGAGATCAGCCCGACACCCGGGGTGGTGTGGCGGATCGAGCCGATGTAGGCGTCGACCTTGTGGCCGGGCAGCTGACCGCCCTCGCCGGGCTTGGCGCCCTGCGCCATCTTGATCTGCAGCTCGTCCGCGTTGACCAGATAATGAATCGTGACGCCGAAGCGGCCCGAGGCGACCTGCTTGATCGCCGAGCGCCGCCTGTCACCGTTTGCGTCGGGCTGGAAGCGTGTCGGATCCTCGCCTCCCTCGCCGGTGTTCGAGCGCCCACCGAGGCGGTTCATCGCGATCGCGAGCGTCTCGTGCGCCTCGCGTGAGATCGACCCGAGGCTCATCGCGCCGGTGCAAAAGCGCTTGACGATCTCGCTCGCCGGCTCAACCTCCTCGAGTGGAATCGCCTCGCGCCGGGGCCCCTCGTGGGCGTCCTCCCGCTCGGAACCATTGTCATGCTCGAAATCACCGTCCTGCTCGGAACCGAGCTGGAGCAGCCCGCGCAGCGTGGCCTTGCGCGCTGCGTCCTCGTTGATCGCGCGCGCGTACTCGCGATACTTCTCAAACGCTTCGCTCTCCCGCACCGCGGTGTGCGCCTCGCGGTCGCCTCGCAAAGCGGCGCCGACATCGCCGTTTATCGCTCGCACCGCGTGCTGGACGAGGGCGATCGTCTCGGGGTTCCACATGTGCTGCTCGCCGTCGCGGCGCCACGCGTAGACACCACCGACCGGTAGTAGACCGTCGTGCGGGGCCGGATAGGCGCGGGCGTGGCGCTCGAGCGCCTCGGTCGCCAGCACCTCCAGACCGACGCCGCCGATGCGCGAGGCGGTCCCGATGAAGTGCCTGTCGATCAGCTCGCGCTCGAGGCCCACCGCCTCGAAGATCTGCGCCCCACAGTAGGACTGGATCGTAGAGATCCCCATCTTGGAGATCGTCTTGAGCAGCCCTTTGCCGAGCGCTTTGACCACGTTCTGCGCGGCCTCCTCGGCACTCAGCGGAGTCTCCTCTTCGTCGTTGCCTGCCTGCGCGCGCGTGATGCGCCCGGTGAAGACGAGCTCGTCGAGAGTCTCAAGCATCACGTACGGGTTGATCGCGCTCGCGCCGTAGCCGATCAAGGTGGCGAAGTGGTGCACCTCGCGCGGCTCGCCCGACTCGAGGATGATGCCGGCGCGCAGGCGCGTACCTTCGCGCACGAGATGGTGATGGACGGCCGCGACCGCCAGCAGCGAAGGGATCGGCGCGCGGTTGCGCCCGACGATGCGGTCTGACAGGACGATGATGTTGACCCGCTCGGCGATCGCCTCCTGTGCTTCGCGGCAGATCCGCCCAATCGCCTTGCTCATACCCGCAACACCCTCGACGAGCGGCCAGGTGATGTCGATCGTGCGCGCCGCGAACAGCTCGTGTGAGACATGGCGCAGGGTCTCGAGCTCGCGGTTGAGCAGGACCGGCTGGTCGAGCATGAGCTTGTGGGCGTGCTCGGGCGTCTCCGCGAACAGGTTACGCTCGGTGCCGAGGCTCGTCGCAAGGCTCATCACGATCTCCTCGCGGATCGGATCGATCGGCGGGTTGGTGACCTGGGCGAACAGCTGCTTGAAGTAAGAGAACAGCGGCGGCGCCTGCTCGGAGAGGACCGCGAGCGCGAGATCGTTGCCCATCGAGCCGATCGGCTCGGCCCCTTCGCGGGCCATTGGGGTCAAGAGCACACGCAAATCCTCCTGGGAGTAGCCGAACAGGCGCTGGCGCGTGCGCAGCGGCTGATCGGAGAGCGTCACCTGGTCGGAGGGCTGGAGGGCGGCGAACGGGATCGCGTTGCGCTGATACCACTCGCCGTAAGGCCGGCGCGTGGAGACCTCGCGCTTGATCTCCTCGTCGGCGACGATGCAGCCGCGCTCCAGGTCCACGAGAAACAGCTTGCCCGGCTGCAGCCGCCCGAGGCGCTTGACCCGCTCGGGCGGGAAGTCGAGCAGGCCGGACTCCGAGCCGAGCACCACATGCCCGTCGGTCGTCTCCACCCAGCGGCCGGGACGCAGCCCGTTGCGATCGAGCGTCGCGCCGACCACGCGCCCGTCGGTAAACGCGACCGAGGCGGGACCGTCCCACGGCTCCATCAGGCAGGAGTGAAATGCGTAGAAGCCCTTCAGCGCCTCGGGCAGATCATCGCGATTGCGATAGGCCTCGGGGATCATCATCATCGCGGCGTGCGGCAGCGAGCGCCCGGCGAGGAGCAGCAGCTCGAGCACGTTGTCGAACGTCGCCGAGTCCGAGTTCCCGGGACTGACGACAGGCAGGATCTTGCGCAGATCCTCCTCGCCGAAGAGCTCCGAGCGCAGCTCGGACTCGCGCGCGCGCATCCAGTTGATGTTGCCCATCACCGTGTTGATCTCGCCGTTGTGGCAAATCACGCGGTAGGGGTGGGCGAGCTCCCAGCTGGGAAAGGTGTTGGTGGAGAAGCGCGAGTGGACCAGCGCCAGCGCGCTCTTGCAGCGCTCGTCGCGCAGGTCGGGGTAGAACGCGGCCAGCTGAAAGCTGATCAGCATGCCCTTGTAGTTGATCGTGCGCGAGGAGCTCGACGCTACATACAAGCCCGGCTCCTCGGCGGTCAGCTCGCAGACGCGACGGATCACGTACAGCTTGCGCTCGAACGCGTCCTGGTCGAATCCGTCCCCGCCGGCCGGCGTCTGCCCGTTTTCACTGTCATGGCCCGCGCCGACGAAGAGCTGGCGGATGACGGGTCGGCAGGCGCCGGCGACCTCGCCCGTGTGCTCCTCACACACCGGCACGTCGCGCCACCCGAGCAGCCGCTGTCCCTCGGCGTCGACGGTCCGCTCCAACAGCGCCTCCAGGCGTGCTCGAGCCCCGTCGTTCCGGGGCAGGAAGCACATCAGCACGCCGTAGCGCCCCGGCCGCGGCAGCTCGAAGTCGACCACCGCGCGTAGTAGCTCGTCCGGCATCTGCATCAGAATCCCCGCGCCGTCCCCGGTGCGTGGGTCGGCCCCGTTGGCGCCGCGATGCTCGAGGTTCTCTAGCGCGACTATCGCGTGCGAGACAACCTCGTGCGTGGACAGGTTGTCCAGGCGCGCGACCATGCCCACGCCGCACGCGTCGTGCTCGAAGCGAGGGTCGTAGAGTCCGACGGCCTTTGGCGGCTGCTTGATGTGCGAAGTCATGGAAGTGCTCCCTTGGGGCGGTGCATCCCGCACGGGTGGACGCACCCCGCGCGGCACAGGCGGGCACCTGAGGCGGAGCCAGAAAGCGTAGCAGTGCGGACCACGTGAAAACCACTCGCGAATGGATCTCGGCGGTGCGCCCGGTCAGACGTCTGGCCACCCATCCGGCCCAGGACGACCGGCTCACCCCGGCCGAGAAGGAGCGCTCACGACCGGCTCCCGGGATATGCTGCCCGTGGACGTCAGATCGTTCTCACCGTCCGCGCCGGGGCGCCGAGAAGAACGAGGAGACGTTTTAGGGTATCGATGTGTGAAAAGACCCCGTCCGGGGCACCATCATCGATGACAAGCGAACTCCAGGATCACAGGAGCTACGATGACGCCGGGTCTCACCACGCCGAACATGGAGCTGGCCCTTCCGGCGCGAGCCGAGAACATAGCGATCGTACGTCACGCCTTCGGAGCGTTGGGCGAGGCGCTCGCGATCGACGAGGAGGTCGTCTCCGACATCCGCTTGGCGGTCACGGAGGCATGCACGAACGTCGTCGTCCACGCCTATCCGGACGATAGCGTGGGACCGCTGGAGGTACTTGCGACGTTGAGCGAAGACGAGCTGACCGTGCTCGTACGCGACGAGGGACCGGGGATCGTCCCGCGGCCGGACAGCCCCGGACTTGGCCTGGGGCTGCCGCTGATCGCCTCGCTCGCCGAGGGGATGCGGCTCGGCCATGCGGAGGACGGGCGCACAGAGGTCTGCATGACGTTCTCCCTCGCCGGCCCCCCCACTCGCGATGAGCCCGCGGGGCAGGAGGACGCGATGGCGGATCCGGACGTGCCGTGAGCGACGCCCGGCGGAGGGTGCAAGACGCGGAGGAGAACACCGTCTCGCTGCGCTTGGCCACAGGACCGCTGGTGGGTCCCGTGCTGTGCCGGGTCGTCTCGATGGTCCTCGCTCACGCCGACTGGCCGCTGGACCGCCTCGACGACGCGCTGCTGGTGTGTGATGCGATCGCGGCGCACGGGCCGGCCCACGCACTGGACGGGCACTTGGCATTCACCGTCGCAAGCGATTCGCACGGCCTCGAGCTGCAGGTGGGAGCGCTCGCCGAGCGGGGCGCGCGTGAGCTGATCGACGACGCGATGGTACCCGGAGTAGGAAATGTGCTCGAGCGAATTTCGACCGAGCTGCGCGTGGTCGCGGGAGAGGACGAGCCAGGAGAGCGGCTCGTCCTTACGCTGAGTCGCGGCTGAGAGGGCGCGTCTTCGCGCCGCTCGCCCTCGCGCCGTTGCTCACCTTCGCGTCGTTGCTCACCTTCGAACCGTTGCTCACCTTCGAACCGTTGCTCACCTTCGAACCGGTGCTCACCTTCACGCCGTTGCTCACCTTCGCGCCGTTGACCGCTATGCCGGTGGAGCCCGGCGGCAGACGCCGCGCCGTGCCACTGCTCGTCCTGCGCTTGGCGTTGTCCTCGCCACCGCGCTCACGCGCCTGCTCCAGGGAAGCCTGCAGCGCGCTCATCAGGTCCGGCGACTCTGGCACGCGCTCACGCAGCTGCGGCTGCACGACGATTTCCTCCCCGCTGGCCTTGCGATCGATCAGGTCGAGCACCGCTTCGCGGTAAGTGTCGCGGTACTTGGCGATGTCGAACGGCTCGGCCAGCGACTCCACCAGCCGCCGTGCTACTTCGAGCTCACGCTCGCCCACCTCGACCTCCGCGAGCAGCTCGTTTAGCTCGCTGGCGGGCCGCACTTCGTCGCCGAAGGCCATCGTCGTCATCAACAGCGTCTCGCCGTGGGCGCGCACCGCGACCAGCCGCTCGCGCGAGCGCAGCACGACCCGTGCAATCGCAACCTTGCCGGTTTCGCGCATCGCCTGCAGCAGCAGCCGGTAGGAGCGTGCGCCGCCACGGTTCGGCACCACGTAGTAAGGCTGGTCGAAATAGATCCGGTCGATCTCCTCGAGGTCGACGAAATCCTCGATCTCGATCGTGCGCGTGACCTCGGGCGCAATCGCCGCGAGCTCCTCGTCCTCGATCACCACGTAGCGTTCAGGAGCGATCTCATAGCCGCGGACGACTTCGTCGAAGGAGACCTCTGCCTCGTCCGCCGGGCAATAGCGCTTGGTCTGTACCCGCGCGTTGTCGTGAGCGTGGAGCTGGCAGAAGTGGACGGTCTTGCTGGTGGTCGCGGTGTAGAGCTTCACCGGCATACTGACCAAGCCGAAGTTCAGCGTTCCCATCCACATCGAGCGAGGCATATGCCAAGTGTCACAAGAATTTGTCAAATGTCAACCCTTTGTGTAAAGGGCTGTCAACTAAAAGGCGGCGCTCAGGCGCGTCGCAGACCGGTGTTCCCGGTGCTCAAGGCCCGTCGCGGACCAGGTGTCCCGGTGCTCAAGGCGCTTCGCGGACCTGGTGTTTCCGGTGCTCAAGGCGCGTCGCGGACCGGTGTTCCGGGGCTCATGCGCATTCGGGTCGGTGCTCGGGACGAGGTCGCGTGTTAGGAAGAAGGGGCCGGCGGTTCTTCGTCGAGCCCCTCGCGTAGGCGCGCGAGCGCCGCGCGGATCAGGCGAGAAACCTGCATCTGGGAGACGCCGATGCGCTCCCCGATCTCGGCCTGGGTGAGATCTTCCGCGAAACGCAGCCTCAGGACGAGGCGTTCGCGCGGGGAGACGTGCGCGAGCAGCGGCGCGAGCGTCGCACGCTCCTCGGCGCGATCGAAGCCCCCCTCCTCGACGCCCAGCGCATCCCCCACTAGAGGCTCGCCAGGATCATCGCCTCCCTGTGCCGATCGAGGCGCATCGAGCGAGCCGGCGCGATAGGCGCCGGCCGCGCCGAGCGCGTCGAGCACCTGCTCCTCCGGTACGCCCACCGCGCTTGCCAGCTCGGCCACCGTCGGGGCGCGGCCGCTCGTGAGCGAGAGCTCGGTGGCCGTGCGATCGACGCGCAGTGCGAGTTCCTGCAAGTCGCGCGGCACCCGCACCGACCAAGTGCGATCGCGGAAGTGACGCTTGAGCTCGCCGAGCACGGTCGGCACGGCGAAGCTCGAGAACGCCACGTCGCGGGTGGCGTCGAAGCGATCGATCGCCTTGAGCAGGCCCAGGGAGGCAACCTGCACGAGGTCCTCCAGCGGCTCCTCGGCGCGCTGGTAGCGGCGCGCGAGCCGGCGGGCGAGCGGCAGATAGCGCTCGGCCAGCTGCTCGCGTGCGCGCGCATCGCCGTGCTTGCGACAGCGCGCGAACAGCTCGGCGTCAGAGGGCCGCGGAGTGGCATCTTGAACCATGAATCCCTACTCCCCCGCCATCGTCTCGGTGTCGCTCCACGAGCACAGGCTCCCACGTCCTGGACAGGTAAGGCACAGGCTGCGACGGGGTCGCTCGCTGACGGCGAAGGTGCCTGCACCGGCGCTGTGAATCCGGGCTGCCAGGCGCGCTTCCAGTCGCTGACGATCCTCTGCGGCATACGTTGCGCTGACCCACTCGCGCGGGCGCTGCAGGAACCAATGGACGATCTCCACCCGCCGAGCCCCGTCGCGCAGGACGGCGAGCGCGTAGATCAGACGCTGAAGGCCGTAGTCGTGCGCGACGAGCGCGGCGAGGTCCTCCTCGGGGCCGACGCGATCGCTCTTGTAGTCGACCACCAGCCAAGTCTCATCCCCCTCGCGCGCGAGCAGATCGATGACGCCGGTAATGAGCGGACTCGAGCCAAACGGACTCGAGCCAAGCAAACTCGAGCCAAGCAGACTCGAGCCAAGCGGACTCGCGATGGACGCGCTCGGCGCGGAGGCCATGTCAGGGGCGGGCACATCCGGCGCGGGCACATCCGGCGCGGGCACATCCGGCGCGGGCACATCCGGCGCGGGCACATCCGGCGCGGGCACATGGGCGTGTGCATCCGGGGCAGGCGTGCCGAGCGTGGGCGCGAACGCGAAGGGATGCTCGCGGCGCACGCAGGCCGCGGCCGCGATGCGCTCAGCGAGGGCCGACTCCGTCACCGCGCCCACGAGCGTCGCGATCTCGACGCGCTCGTCCACATGGATACGCACACCCAGGGCGCGTGCGACGTTTGCGACGTCCGCGGGCGTTGTCGCTACAGGGCAAGCGAAGTCGACCGTCTCGAGCAGCTTGTGCACGAGCGTGCCACGCACGCGCGCCTCCAGACCCTCACTCCTGCGCTCAGGTCGGGCGGCGGCGTGATTCTCGGCCAGGCCGAGGACGCGTTCGAGGTAGTAGCGATAGCCGCAGCGCTCGAGCTCGGAGAGCGCCGTGTAGCTGAGCGTCTCCAGGCGGGCCGACTCGCGCGGGAGCGCTGGCGTGAGCGGTCGCGACGGCGTGACCTGTTGCGCTGAAACGGTTTGTTGAGGGGACGCGAGTGGCTGTGCGGGCGCAGGCTGTTGCGTCGAGGCAAGCTGCTGTAACGACGCGGGCTGTTGCGTCGAGGCGAGCTGCTGTAACGACGCGGGCTGTTGCGTCGAGGCGAGCTGCAAGAGCGAAAGCTGCTGTGTTTCGGTGGACGGCGGCAGGTCGAAATCCGGGGGAGCGGACTCGACGGTCGCGGGGGTGCTCAGCCGGCAGCGAACCACCGTGCGGCCGTCCTGGCCCACACGCAGATCGTGCACCGGCTGCGCGCTCTCGCTGACCAACATGGGCAGCTCCGCCGCCAGCGCGGGGCCGAGCCAGGAGATCGTGGGCGCACCTTGGCGGGCGTCCGGCCAGCGCTCGAAGTCGACCGCCCCGCTCAGGATCAACCGCTCGCGGGCACGCGTCATCGCCACGTAGAGAATGCGCTCCTCCTCCTCGGACTGCGCGCGCTTGCGGTCTTGACAGAGCTCATCGAACTCGATTGACGGTATCGCCTCCTCACCGTCGAGCCGGGCCAGCCGCAGGCCGATGCGCTCGCCGTCGAGCAACAGGTCACCCACGCCCATGTTGGGCGCGCGCCCCAGATCGGCGACGCATACCACGGGAAACTCGAGACCCTTGGCGGCGTGGATGCTCATCAACCGCACCGCGTCGGGCTCGACCTCGGCCACGGGGGCGTCGGGCTCGGCGATGACCGACGCCATTCCGTTCCTCCACTCGCGATGGCGAGCGGCGTGGTCGAGGAAGCCTCTCAGGTCACGCCCCTCGCTCGCTTCGAAACGGCGGGCGAGGCGCAGCAGCTTGTGCACGTTCGCAAGCCTGCGCTCTCCCCATTCTTGACCCAGCAGGTACTCACGGTAGCCGCCGGCGGCCACCGCCCGTTCGAGCAGCTGGGAGATCGTGCGACGGGACGCCGAGCGCCGCTCGGCTGAAAAGCGCGTGCGGAAAGCCATCAGCGCGGCGCGATCCTCCGTCGGTAGGCGCGCGATCTGCTCGGCGTCCTCAACGGTCGCCCACACGCTCTGTCTCGCTGCGCCGGCCGCCCGCGCGAGCAGCGCCAGACCGTCGCTCGAGCACCCGACCAGCGGTGAGGCGAGCGTGCCGTACAGCGCCGGCTCATCCAGCGGGTTCGCCAGTGCGCGGAGATACGCGAGTAGGTCGCCGACCTCCTGGCGCCCCCAAAAGCCGCCGACCGCCGCGAGCGTGCGCAGGCCGCGCGCTTGCAGCGCGCGCTCATACACGTCCAGGTCGCCGACCGCTCGCAGCAGCACCGCCACCTCCCCGGCCCGCACCTGGCCACCGGCCACCAAGTCGGCCACGCGCCCGGCCAGCACGCGCGCCTCTGCTTGGCGCCAGTACGGCGTCGATGAGTCACCAGACCACTCCTCCGCCTCCCCGTCCCATCCCCGGCGGCTGGTCAGCAGCAGCTCCACGCGCGGCTCGACGCCATCCTCTGAGGCGTCCTCACGAGCGGCGATCAGCGGCGTGTAGCCGGGGCCGAAGCGCTGAGCGAACACCGTATTGACCACGTCGAGGATCGGCGCGCGGCTGCGGAAGTTGCGCGCCAGGCGCAAGCTCGCGCCACGCTCCTCGAGCTCGGCGCGGCGCGCGTGGAACAGGCCCACCTGGGCGTGGCGAAAGCCGTAGATCGACTGCAGCTCATCGCCGACCGTGAACAGGTTGTTACGCTCGAGCGCCGTGAGGATCGCGAGCTGGCGCGGGCTCGTGTCCTGGAACTCGTCGACCATCAACAGCTCAAACCGCTCAGACCACGCCGCGCGCACGTCGACGCGCTCGCACAGCAGCTCGCGCGCGCACAGCTCCAAGTCGTCGAAGTCGACCGCTCCGCGCGCGCGCTTGAGCGTGTCATAAGCGCGGCCGAACCCCAGCAACAGCTCGCCCAGCAGCGCGCACGCGCGCGCGCCTGCCGCATCGTCGGCGCACGCGTCGGCCGCAAGCGCCGGGCGGGGCAACACCGGCAGCCGCTCGCCGCGGCTGCGCAGCTCCGTATAGACATCCGCGACGATCGCGCGCACGCGATCGGGCCCGTATGCCGCGAGCAGATCCACCGCCTCGTCACGCTCGTCCTCGACGAACGCTGTGAGAGCGACCGTGAACGCCCGCTCGCGCAGCCGCGCGGCGAGCGGCTCATCGAGGATCTCGAACTCCGGCTCCAGTCCCGCGGCGAGCGCGTGCGTGCGCAGCAGGCGCGCGCAGAAGCCGTGAAACGTGCTCACGAACGCCGCCTCGGCGTCGCGCGCGGCCTCGCGCTCGCCGAGCTCAATGAAGCGTCCCCTCACCCGCTCGCGTAGCTCGCCGGCGGCGCGATCGGTGAACGTGATCGCGAGAATCTTCCCCGGCGCGACGGCGTCCTCGCACACGGCCCTGACGAAGCGCTCGACCAGCACGGAGGTCTTGCCGCTGCCCGCGCCCGCCGCCAGCAGCAGCGGCCCCGCGCGCCGCGCGACCGCCTGCTCCTGCTCTTCGCTCAGCACGCGCTTAGACATAGAGGGTGAAATCGGCGGCGCGTTTCACTTATCAGCCCTCGCAGCGGCAGATCGTGGGGTAGCTGCATCCGCCGCGGTAAGCGCAGGTTCGCGGCTGCGCGCGCAGCTCGCCGCGCCCCGCCTGCGCGGCGGCCTCGCGCGCCGCCGCCACCGCACTGTCCAAGATCTCGCGCATCTCTGCGTGCTCGCGGCGCTCTCCCCGCACGCACTCGATCTCGACGCCGCCGTCCTCGTCGAGCACGCCGCGCGCGCGCAGATCCCCGCCCGCCAGCGGCTGGTAGAAGCCACCGACGGCCCGCAGCCCGAGTAGCTGCTCGACCGCGCGCATGTAGAGCGCGACCTGCACGTTGCCGCCGGCGGCCCCCCACTTCGCGGCCGGCGGTGCGACGCGGCCCTTGTAGTCGTACACGACCGCCTCCCCCCCGGCGCCGAGATCGATACGGTCGATGCGCCCGCGCAGCATCGTGCCGCCGCCGAGGTCGAAGGCGGGCAGGCTTTCGCCGGGTTGAAGGTCTTCGCCGCCACGCTCCTCGCCGGACTCAGAACGCCTTTCAAAAAGAGCGGTGCGGTGGGGCGTTCCTGGACCAAGCTGGGCGTCGTGGGGCGGTGAAGCGCGTGCTGGTGGCACGTGCGAGCCGTCACGCGGCGATCCAGCGCCGGGTCCAGGGACGCATCCGGCGTGCCGATCTTTTTGAAAGTCGTTCTCAAAGCCGAAGCCGAGCTCGAACCGGCTGGGCTCGAGCGGGCTTTCGCACTCGGCCGCATGGCGCAGATAGCGCTCCAGGTCGGCCTGCAGCCGGCGGCGCATTCCCGGCCGACGCTCGGGCGCGGCCGACAGCGGGAACTCGCTCTCGTTCGCCGCGAGCGCCTCCCGCAGCAGAGCGCGGGCCTGCTCCAGCCGCGCCGGCGTCAGCCGCGCCGAGCCCGTCTCGCGCTGCAACGCTTCCAAGGTGTCCTTCAGCGCCGCGTGCGCGAGCCCGCCACGCGCGATCGGCTCGGGGTCGGGGTCGAGGTCGCGCGCGCGCAGCAGCCGCTCCACCAGCCAGCGCATCGGGCAGCTCATCCACACCTCCAGCGACGACGCCGACCAGGTGTGCGCACGCAGCTCTGCCAGCAGCTCCGCGTCGCGCAACGACGACGGGCCGTGCGCACGCGCGTGTGCGAGCGCAGAAGACGTGGAGATCGCGGGCGACAGGGACGAGGGCGTCGACACGAGAGCGGGTACAGGCGCGAACGCGAGCTCCCCGCCGCGCTCGCCGATCCCCGGCCAATCCGTCGGCCGGTCGACCGCTCCGAGCGCCCGGCGCACGACCTGCTCGCCAAGGGAGGGGGCGAACAGGTCGCAGACATCGTCCACAAACAGCGACCGCGCCGCCGGCGCGCCATCGTCGTCGGCCACGTGCCAGCTCAGCGCGAGCAGCTCGCGCGGGCGCGAGACCGCCGCATACAGCAGGTAGCGCTCGGCCGCGAGCGCGTCCTCAGGCTCGCTCAGCCGCAGACCGGACGTCTCCGCCAACCGCCGGCGCTCCTCCTCCGAGAGAAACGGTTGCGCACGCGCAGGCGCGGGAAATACTCCCTCTTGCAGACCACACACGAACAGCGCGCGCACCCTGCGCGCGCGCAAGGCAAGCGGGTCGAGCACCGCGACCATGCCCGGCGCCGGGTGCTCGCCGCTCACGATCTCGACCTGCTCGAGCGCGCGTGCGAGCTCGCTCGCGTCTTTGACCGCCGCCTCGGGCGCGACGCGCTCGAGCTCGCCAAGCGCGCTCAGCGCGCGCGTGCCCGCGACGAGCGCGCGCGCCTCGTCGAGCTCGGTCTGCTCGTTTCCGATCAAGCTCGCCTGGCCGCGCCTGGGGGCGCTGAACAGCCAATTGAGCTCGCGTGTGACACGCTCGATCAGCGCTCGCCCGCCGCGCTCCTGGGCTTCGCCCAGCTGCTCGATCGCTCGCAGCGGCCAGTGCTTACGCTCCCACAGCGCCCGCGCCTGAGCGGCGCTCGTCGCACCGGCGCGGCGCGTCGCGGCCTCAAGCCAGTCGGCCGGCTCGGGACGCTCGAGCAGGCCGGGCGCGCGCAGCCACGCCAGCAGGTCTTTCGCGGTGCCGTCGGCGGCGATACAGCGCAGCCATCCGATCAGCGCGGCGCCGATCGCCGTGTCGGCGAACTTTCTGCGCCGCTGCAATGCGTAGGGAATGTGAGTCGCGCTAAACACCGCTTCGATCTCCTCCGCCGCTACGCCCGGCGCGCGCAGCACGACCGCGATCTCCTCGGCCGCCATGCCGCCCGCGAGCAGCGTCGCGATCTCGCGTGCGACGAGCTCGAGCTCGGCCCGCGCGCCGCCACCCTCCAACAGCCGCACCACCGCCGCTGGATCGACGCGCGCTGCGTCGGGCTCGAACAGGGAGCGCTCCAAATGGCTCAGCGGCGCGCGCGCGTGCGAGGCGTAATAATCGGCACGGGGTTCGAGCACCTGCTGCTCGGCCGCGAGCGGTTGGAGCGCGTGGAACGCGTTTGCGCGCCCCGCGAACGCTGCCCGTCCCGGCTCGTATGTGAGCGACACCGTGACCGGTGCGTCGACGATCGCGCCGAGCGTCTCGATCGCGTCGAGCTGCAGCCGTGTGAGGTCGTCGAACCCGTAGAACAGCACGGGAGTCCCGCCCCACAGCGCGGGCTCGCGGCGCAGCGCGTCGAGCGCGCGCGTGGCGCGCTGCTCGGGGTCGACGCGGCCGAGCTCGCGCAGCCGGTGGTGGTACTGCTCGAACAGCCTCCCCACGCCGTGTGCCATCTCCACGTGTGCCATCTCCACATGTGCCATCTCCACATGTGCCATCTCCACATGTGCCATCTCCGCATGTGCCGTCTCCGCATGTGCCGTCTGCGGGTGTGCCATCTCCGCTTCGGAAGCGCACCCGCTCAGCGCCCGGCTCAGCCTTGCAGGCGTCACGCGCCGCACCTGCAGCTCGGCGACGAACGTTGCCAGCGCACGCACATACCCGGGCGTGGCTGCTGCGCCCGCGCGCGTGGCGATCGCGGCGAGTACCCGTTCGCGCGCAAGACCCGCCAGCACCGGGCTGCTCACACGCGCGCGCGATGCAGTCTCGCCGATCAATCCTTCAAAGCGCTCCACCCGCAACCCCATCGCCGTCCCTTCCCCGGCCAGCTCGCGCCGGTAGTGGTCGGCGTCCGCGCGCGTCGGCACGATCAAGAGCGGCTCCTGTCCGTGCGCCAGATGCCGGCGCATAGAGTCCATCACGACCTGGGCCTTGCCCGCGTTCGCGGGTCCGGTGATCAGAGTTATGGGCATTCCCATCCATACTCCCGCACGGTCCCGACGGCGCTTCAACTCACCGCGTGACCGACCCCACCAGGTAACCGGCCCGGCCGAGTGGCACAGGATCCGCCGGGCAGTCGATCGCGGAGACGGCGGCTGTGGCGGCCGGCGCCTGCAAGGCTGTAGGGAGACAGGCGAACGTGTCTCCCTCAAAAAAGACCCTGGGAGAACGTCTACGCCGCGCTGCGCGCTGCGACTTTGGCTTTTTTGGCTTTCGGCTTGGGTGGCGCGTCCTCGACCGCCTTCGCCTCGGTGCTCGCCTCGCCGTCGCCGTCGTTGTCGGCCTCCGGCGGCTTGGCGCCCTCCTTGGCCCACTCCTCGTTGAACTCCACCCGCCATTTGCCGTCCTCGGTCTGGCTCATCGCCAGATGCGCGCGGAAGGAGCGCCCGGAGCGGCCTTTGAAGCCGGTGACAGCGCGCGAGGTGTAGCCCGTCTTGATCAGTTCGCGCGCGACCGCGATCGGCAGCTGCTTGCTGGCTTTGCCCTTCCAGATCACGAACCCGCACCCGGGATCGTTGCGCGCCCAGCAGGAGTAGCCCTTGCGGTTCTCCACGATCTCATGTCCGCATATCGGGCACGGTCCCAGCTTCGCACGGGGAATTTTCACGTCTTTGAGCGTCTCGTCGAGCTGTTTGACGGTCTCCTTGGCGAACCCGGCGATGTCACCCATGAACTGCTCGCGCGAGTCTTCCCCGCGCTCGATCTTGCCGAGGCGGTGCTCCCAGCTGCCGGTCAGGTCGGGCGAGGTGAGCATGTGCTCGTTCAGCAGCCTGATCACGTTCAGCCCCTTCTCGCCGGCCACCAGCGCGCGGCCGTCGCGCTCGACGTAGCCGACCGCGATCAGCCGCTCGATGATCGCCGCGCGCGTCGCCGGCGTGCCGATGCCGGAGTCCTTCATCGCCTCGCGCAGCTCGTCGTCGTCGACGAGCTTGCCCGCCGTCTCCATCGCTCCCAGGAGCGACGCGTCGCTGTAGCGCCGCGGCGGCTTGGTTTCCTTGCGCGCGCTCTCGATCTCGCGCGTGTCAACCTGCTCGTCTTTCAGCAGCCGCGGCAGCTGCTGGTCGGCGCCCTCGTCCTCCTCGCCCTTCGGCCTGGCCTCGGCGGCGACCTCGTCGTAGACCCCGCGCCAGCCGGGCGTGAGCAAGAGCTTGCCGCGCGTGCGGAAAACGTAGCCGCCGTCCTTCTCGGTCTCGCCCGCCGGGACGGTCGTCTCGACTTTCGTGTTCTCGAACACCGCCTCCGGGTGAAACACCGCGAGGAAGCGCCGCGCCGCCATATCGTAGATCCGTTTGTCATCAGACCCCATCCGGTCGAGCGTGTGCTCGGAGCGGGTGGGAATGATCGCGTGGTGGTCGGTGACCTTCTCGTCGTTGACCACCCGCCCCAGCGGCAGCAGGTCGAGCCCGGTCACGTATTCCGCCGCCGCTCGATACTCGGCGTGGGAGCCGACCAGCTCGGCGATCGGCTTGATCTCATCGACCATGTCGCTCGTCAGGTAGCGCGAGTTCGTGCGCGGATAGGTGAGCGCCTTGTGCTCCTCATATAGCCGCTGCGCCGCCGACAGCGTCCTGCGCGCGGAGAACCCGTAACGGTTGTTCGCCTCGCGCTGCAGCGTCGTCAGGTCGTACAGCATCGGCGCTTTCTCGCGCTGCTCTTTCTTCTCGAGCTTCGTAATCGTCCCGCGCCGCCCGGTGCACGCCTCGACGATCGCCACCGCCTCCTGCTCGCTCGCGAGCCGCGGCTTGGCGCCGGCGTGGAAGCGTCCCCGGTAGGTGCGCTCGGCGCCGTTCTCGCCCTGCGCGCCGTCCGCGAGGGAGGCGCCGTTCTGCGCGTCGCCATTCTGCGCGTCGCCGTTCTGCGCCGCCGCGCCGTTGCCCGTGCCCTCCAGTGGCGGGGCCGCGAACGTCGCGTCGACGAGCCAGTAGGGCTCGGGCTTGAACGCTTTGATTTCCTCCTCGCGGCGCGCCACGATCGCGAGCGTCGGCGTCTGCACGCGCCCGAGCGAGACCGCGCCGTCGAACGAGCTGCGCAGCCGGATCGTCGCCGCGCGGGTGGCGTTCATGCCGACGATCCAGTCGGCCTCCGAGCGCGAGCGTGCGGCCTGCTCGAGCAGCGCGAACTCCTGGGCGGGGCGTAGCGAGGCGAACGCATCCTTCATCGCGGCGTTCGTCATCGAGTTCAGCCACAGCCTGCGCACGGGCTTTGACGCTTTCGCCTTCTCATACAGGTAGGCGAAGATCAGCTCGCCCTCGCGCCCGGCGTCGCAGGCGTTGACGACATCGTTCACGTCGTCGCGCCCGAGCTGTTTGGTAACGACCGTCATCTGCTTGCGCGAGCGCTCGTCGCGCACCGTCAGCTTGAACTTCTCAGGCACGATCGGCAGGTCGTCCATCCGCCAGCGCTTGAACTTGGGGTCGTATTCGTCCGGTTCGGCGAGCTGCACGAGATGGCCGACCGCCCACGTGATCACGTGCTCGGGTCCTTCCAGCCAACCCTCCTGCTTCTGGAACGGCCCTTTCAGCACGCGCGCCAGGTCCTGCCCCACGGAGGGCTTCTCGGCGATGACCAGGGTCTTCGACATGGCGGTCAGCGTAGCGGGTGGGTCGCGGGCGGATGCTTCATGTCGCTCGGACACCTCATCCGGGAGGACTTTTGGGAGACGCGTGAGCGAGTCTCCCCGACAGCGTTGCCGGCGCCGGTCGCCACAGCTGCCGGCACGGCGAGCGGAGTCCGTCGCGAAGGTCGTGGGAAGGATCGCGGGCGATCATTTGATGATGATGATCTGGGGGTGCGTGGCGAGCAGGGTTTGCGTGAAGACGTAGTTGAACAGGCTGAGCAGTAGCAGCGAGGTCACGACCGCCTGGTTGACCGCGCGGCCGACGCCCTCGGCGCCGCCGGAGGCCGACATGCCCTTGTAGCAGCACACGATCGCGATGATCGCCCCATAGACAATCGTCTTCAGCACCGACCCCCACAGGTCCGTCACGGACGCGTTCGCGAACAGCGTGTCCCAGAACGGGCCGAGCGGCTGATGGTTGACGAGCGCCGCGAGCAGCCCCCCGAAGATGCCGAACAGCAGCGCGTAGATGTCGAACAGGCCCGTCACGACCATCAACGCGAGAAACCGCGGCACCACGAGGTTCTTGACCGGGTCCACCCCGAGCACCTGCAACGCGTCGAGCTCCTCCCTCACCTTGCGCGCGCCCAGATCGGCCGTGATCGCGGTCCCCGCGACCCCCGCGACCACGACCGCGGTGATCAGCGGGCCGATTTCGCGCACGGCGAAGACGAAGAAGAAGTCGCCGAGCCGATCCACGGCGCCGAGGATCGTCAGGAAGTTGGCGCTCTGCAGTCCCGGCGCGCCGTAGCTGAGCGCGATCGTCGAGAGCATCAGCGGCAGCCACACGAGCCGCAGCGCGAACAGGAATTGGGAGACGAGCTCGCCCCCGTACGGGTAGGGCGGTTTCAGGGCCGAGGAGATCGTCCGCCCGGCGAGCAGCATCATGTCTCCGAGCTCCTCCAGCGTGTTGCGCGCCGGCAGCGCCGTCCGCGTGGCGAGGCCGCGCCCGTGGCGGGCAAGCGCCGACGGCGCTCGCGCATCGTCGGCCGATGCGCCGCGCTCGTCTTTCAGCGCTTGGCGCATGGCGCCCTCAATCCGAGCCCCACCTGTCGCGAAGCGCAGCAGCGGGGCGTGGAGTCGGGAGACCGTCGGTTGGCAAAGCCACGAATCATCAGCTCCCCGTCGTAATTAAGCGGCCCGCTCACAGGCACCGTCCTGGTGTACTGGTCCTCTAAAGTACTAGTTGAATAGAACACTGTCAATCCATCTTGTGAGCCGCTAACGTGGAGCTCATGTCAGCGTCGCCGCCGCCATCGCCGCTCGAGCTGGGCATCGCCATCGATCGCCGCGCCGACGTGCCGATCGGCGTGCAGCTCGCATGGGCGCTACGCACGCGCATCGGCGACGGCCGGTTCGCGCCCGGTCAGCGGCTCCCCGGGCTGCGCGAGGTCGCGGAGGAGCTCGGCGTCAACGTGAACACCGTGCGCACCGTCTATCAGCGCCTTGAGCAGGAGGGGCTGATCGACAGTCAGCAGGGCAGCGGCACGTTCGTCGGGCCCACCCCGTGCCAACCGTCGGCGGTGGGCGCGATCGCGGCCAACGCCGCGCGCGAGGCGCACGCGACCGGCGTCGACCCGCGGGAGGTCGCGGCGGCGCTGTACGTCTCGCCCGAATCCTCGCCAGGCCCCGCCGAGGAGGCGCTCGAGCGGCGCCGGCTGCTGCGCACGCAGATCGCGGCTTTGGAGCGCGCGCTAGGCGAGATCGAAGCCGAGCATCCCGGTGTCGCGCCCGCCGTCGAGCAGACGCGACCGGGCATCGGACCGGCGCTGCTGAGCGCCGAGGAGCTCGAGCGGGTTCGCACCCTGCTGGTGCGCCGCCTGTCAACGGTTCAAGCCGCGATCGACGCGCACCTCGAGCAGATCGCCGCCGCCGAGCAGGAGGAGGAACAGGCGAGCGTCGCCGCCCGCGAGCGCCGCCCGGCGAAGCCCCGCCCGAGCACGGGAGCGGCGCCGGCGCCCGCCACGCCGAAGCGCGCGGCGCGCCCGCGCGCGAGCACACGCCCGGCGCCGGCCGGCACCTGACTCATCCCGAAGCGCACGGCCCGGTCGACACCGGCCCGCTGCCCGCATCGGCGAGGGCATGGGCGACGGCGCTGTTCGCGACCCCGTAACCACCCGCCGGCCCGCCACCACCGACGGTTCCGGCAAAGACTGTTGTGAGCACGTTGCCGTAGGCATCCACCAGGGGACCGCCCGAATTGCCCGACCGCACGAGGCCGCGCAGGGGCGTGAGCAGGCGCGAGATCGGGCCCTGCCCGTAGGCGTTGTCGGTGAGCACAGGCTGCGTGCGCCCGATCCGGCCCGGTTGGACGTCGAACGGACCGTTCTCCGGATAGCCGAGAATCGCGCCGGAGTCGCCCGACGGCGGGTCGGACACGAGGGGGAGCGACGGCACGTTCAGATCCGGGACCCGCAGCAGAGCGATGTCGTGGATGGGATCGAACGCGATCGGACGAGCCGGCAGCCCCGGCGAGGAGCCGGCGATCTCGACGGTCGTATCCTGCTCGCCAGCCACCACGTGCGCGTTGGTCACGACGATGTCCGGCTCGGCCACCCAGCCCGAGCCCTCGATCGCGAGGCCGCACGCGGTGCCCAGCACGCGCACGACGCTGCGCGCGGCGCGCGCCACCCCGGGCGCGCGCGCGACCGCGGGCTGGGGCGCGGCGACGTCCGGCGAGGGGCCCGCGAGCTGCGGTAGCGGATCCAGGCGCGCGAGCGCGTTCAGGATCGGTCCCGAAGGCGGCATCAGCAGGTTCAGCTCGCGCAGGATCGCCGAGCGTTGAATGTCGGCGCGCAGCCGATCCTGTCCCGGCGTCTGCGCCGCCACGGCGGCAACGATCCACACGATGCCGAGCCCGAGCGCCGCCCCTAGCGCCGCGCCAAGCAGACCGTCGAGCAGGCCCATGCCGGGCACGATCAGAAAGCGACGCAGCCTCAAACCGAGTCCCTCCAGCCCGCTGGCGAGGATCGCTCCGGCGAGCAGCGCGCCGATCAGGCCGAACGCGGGCGCGTAAGGGGAGGCGGAGCCCTGCGGCAGCAGAAGAGGACCTAGCCGGGTTCCGAGGAATGCCCCGAGTGCGAACCCGCCAAAAGAGAGCACCCCGACGATGAACCCCCGCCGGAAGCCAAACGAGGCAAGGATGGCCGCGAACGCGACGATGATCCAGTCGAGCTGCGTCATCTGCCATGTTCTATCGCGCCCAGGTACTTGCGCACGAGCCTTTGCGCGAGTCTTGCCACGGCGAGCCTTGTCACGCTCACACGCGAGCCCTACCGCACTCACGCGACTCACCCCGTCACCATGCGCCTCCCTTTGACCGACAGCCAGGCTCGGCGCGACAGTCACGCTCGGCGAGCAAGGCGCGCGCGTCCGATGATCGCCCTGGCGGCCGTGGCGTTCGTGATCGGCGCGATCGTCGGCGCCGACCACGCCTCCTCCACGACGCAGGCGCTCGCCGCCCGCTTCGTCGCGGCGTGGACGCAGCGAAACTACACGGCGATGTACGCGGACCTCGATCCAGCCTCCCGGCGGAGCATTCCGGTCGGCGCATTCGCGAGCGTCTACCGCAACGCCCTGATCACGTCCACCGCCACCGGGCTGAAGGTCGCCGGCAAGCCTCGCGACGTCTCCGACGGACTCCTCGGCGTGCCGGTGCGCGTGCGTACCCGCCTGTTCGGCACGCTGTCGCTCGATTTCACCCTGAAGATCGTCGAAACCGGCGGCGAAGGGGCGCGTGTCGCGTGGTCGCGCTCCGCCGCGTTCCCCGGCCTGCGCCCCGGCGAGGTGCTCAGCCGCCACACCGAGCTGCCGCCACGCGCGAGGCTGCTCGCGCGCGATGGGAGCGTGCTGGCCGAAGGCGCCGCGACAAGCGCCGGGGAGCGCGCCTCGCCGTTGGGAGAAGCCGCGAGCGGCGTGCTCGGCGAGGTCGGCTCGATCCCGGCCGCGCAACGCCAGGCGCTCGAAGCCGAAGGCGCGCCCGCGAACGCGATCGTCGGCGTGAGCGGAGTGGAGCAGGCGTTGGACGACCGCCTGCGCGGCTCACCCGGCGGGGAACTGCTGGCCGGGCAGCGCCTACTCGCCACGGCAGCGCCGGTCGCGGCCCGCGCGGTGCGAAGCACTGTCTCCCCCGCCGTGCAGCGCGCCGCCGTCAGCGCGCTCGGCGGCCAGCTCGGCGGGATCGTGGCGATGCAGCCCGCCACGGGGCAGATCCTGGCCGTGGCCGGGCTCGGCCTGGACAGCCTGCAGCCGCCTGGATCGACATTCAAGATGGTCACCGTCAGCGGCGTGCTGCAGGCCGGGATCGCCACCCCGCACAGCTCCTACCCCTATGGCACCTACGCGAATCTCGACGGCGTCAAGCTGAGCAACGCCAACGGCGAGGAATGCGGCGGCACGCTGGAGCTCGCATTCGCGGTCTCCTGCAACTCGGTGTTCGCGCCGCTCGGCGTCAAGCTCGGAGCGGCGCGGCTGGTGGCGATGGCGGAAGGCTACGGCTTCAACCACGAGCCTCCCATCCCCGGCGCGGCCGAGAGCACCCTGCCCGCCGCCTCCCAGATCCAGGGCGAACTGGATCTCGGCTCGACCGCGATCGGCCAGGGGCAGGTGCTCGCAAGCGCCCTGCAGATGGTCACGGTGGCGGCCACGATCGGCGACGGCGGTCGCCGCCCACAGCCGACGTTCGCCCTCGAATCGCCCGCCGGGCCGGGTCCGATGGTGACGAGCGCCTCGGTGGCGCGCACCGTGCGCAAACTGATGATCGCCGTCGTGCGCGAGGGCACGGGCACCTCCGCGGCGATTCCCGGCGTGACCGTGGCGGGCAAGACCGGCACGGCCGAACTGAAGACCGCGAGCACGTGCTCGGGCGCGAGCGAAGACGCGGGCGCGAAGGAAGGCGAGGCGGAGGAAAGCTCCGCGGAAAGCTCCTCCTCGTCGGAAACCTGCAAGGGGGCGACGAGCGAAGCGAACAACACCGACGCCTGGTTCGCCGCGTTCGCCCCGGCGCTGCACCCCCGCATCGCGGTCGGCGTGCTGCTCGTCAAAGACGGCGCCGGCGGCGCCACCGCAGCGCCCGTCGCGCGCCAGGTGCTCGAAGCGGGGCTGCAGGCCAGTCGCTAGCCGAGCCGGCTAGACATCGAGCTCGGCTGAAGCCGTCTGGGCCGCGTCCGTCGGATCGACGATCTTCAGCTCGAGTGGCCGATTGTCGAGCGAGACGATCTGGATCTTGTAGAGCAGCAGCTCCCCCTGAACGGCATCGCCGTCAGCGATCGAGCCGGCCGCGGGCAGCTGGCCTTTGGCCGGGACGAGGCCGCCGGTATAGATGAACGGGTTGGACTGCGCCGGCGTCAGCGGCGTGTACGTGTTGTTCTGCGTGTCGTTGATCGTCAAGCTCGTCGCGGCGGGCAGCACGTGGGAGGTGTTGTTGTAGATCTGGATGAACACCCCGAACCACTCTTCGCCGGGCGTGAGCTTGCGCTGGGCCGGGCTCAGCCCCTGCAGATAGGAGGCGTCTTCGACGTTTGCCGGGTTCAGCTCGCGTGAGAGCTGAACCTCATAGATCAGCGGGCCGACGTTCAGATAGGGAGCGTTCTGCCCGGACTCGCCGGCATAGGTGCCGGTGGTGACCTTCGTGTGCGAGTCGCCGCACGCGCCAAGTGCGAGCGCCGCGAGCAGGGCGAGCAGGATGACGGGATACTTGCGCAGGGGGCTGGACATGCGAGGCGGCAGTTTATATAGCCGGCAGGGCCGGGGGCTCGAGGAGGGGGCCGACCGGGCCCCACGCGCTGGGTCGGAGACCGCGCCACCCATCCGCCGGCAATGCTCGCGCGCGCGCCACAGCCCGCTCATCCGCCGGCGACGGTCACGCGCTGCCCGCGGCCCTCGCCCCGCTCGACGATCGAGCGCAGACGGCGCAGCGAGCGCTCGTTCTTGCGTTTCAGCCAGCCGCGCGCGCCAAAGCTCTCCATCAGGCGGTCGGACAGCTTCGCCGGCTCGGTCTCGAGCGTGTAGCGCACACGCGTCGTATCGTGCACCCCCGGGGCCAGCTCGAACACGCCGAGCGTGCGAATGCGGTTGTTCTTGCCGCCGCGCCCCACCTCGACGATCCGGTGCGGGCGATCGACCTCGGCGAGTGTCACGTCGGCCCAGCTGAAGCGGTTGCCGGGCGCCTTCACGCGAAAGCGCGCCCCCGCCCCGCGGCCGATCGAGTCGATCCGCGTGAGGTGCCAATCGACCAGATAATGGTCGGTGAACTCGGAGTGGTTGGCGATGTCCTGCAGATAGTCGAAGATCCGCTCGCGCGGGGCGTCTACGACGATCGAAACGGTCATGGCGTCCATCCCGCAAGTCTAAAGTCCGCCTCGGATCGGCGCCTGCCGGGGCGGCGTCGCGGACTGCGGCGCGCCTGCGACTGCGCCGCTCCTGCGAGCTACTACGCCGCGCCGCGCCTGCGGCGTGTGCCGCCACGAGCGGTCGATGCCACGAGCGATCAGGCGGCGCGAGCGATCAGGCGGCGCGAACGGTCAGGCGGCGCGAATGGTCAGGCGAACCGTATGGCCGTGCTCGCAGTGGCGCACAAGCTCGCTCGCGACCGGGGCGTCGCGTCGCAGCGTCCGGCACAGCTCGCAAACAATCCCCTGCTTGCGTCCGTCATACAGATGGACGTGCTCGCCTGTGAGCGGTGTGCGGCCGCAGTCGGTGCAGCAATGGCGATCGGCCTTCAGCGCGCCGACCCCGCGGCGCAACAGGAAGCGCTCGAGTTGCTCTACATGGGTGATCGACAACGCCATGATCGCTCGGATTCGCCGTCGCCGGCCGAGCTCCTGCCGGTTTGCCGAGATCCCGGGGCGGGTAGATCATGGATGTTGCCCAGGTGATCACGTATGCGAGCGGATGATCATCCATGCGGGGTGGCTGCTAGATTTTGTTGGTCAGAACTTGAGGATGCAATTGGCATTGACAGGCTTGTTATGATCCACGTGCTTACCTCGATCGGCAGCGCTTCGGGAGCCGCCGGGAAGAAAGGGACGGCAGGATGAGCTCACTTACTTCGGGCACAATTGTCGGGGCGGGGTCGTTTCGCTGCCAGGGCTGCGGATACGTATTGACGCTGGTCGGCTCGGACCCCCTCGCCGACTGTCCGGGCTGTGGAGGGCGCGACTTCGTGCGCGCCTCGCTGTTCAGCGCCGGTCGCACCGGCGCCGGGCAGTCCTCCGGCGATCACGCGAGCGGGCTGGCGGACACGCAGACCGGCAGAAGTCCACTCTGGCGTTCGGAGTCAGCTGCCGACCACATAGCCCAGCTGGCCACGGCCAGAGAGCGGATCCGCCAGCCGGGCGAGTACATCTCCTATGAGGAGAGCGGCGAGGTGAGGACGATCGCGCTCACCCGGGAGTGGACGCGCATCGGGCGCAGCCTGGCCGCCGACGTGCGCTTCGACGACCCGACCGTCTCCCGGCGCCACGCGCTGATCGTGCGCCAGCCCGACGGCGTGCGCGTACTCGACGATCGCAGTCTGAACGGCGTGTTCGTGAACGGTGCGCGGATCGAGGGCAAGGTGTTGAAAGACGGCGATGAGATCATCGTCGGCCGCTACCGGCTGAGCTTCCTCAGCATCCAGCCGCAGGCCGACGGTGCGCCCGCGGACGCGAGCCCCCTCCACGCCATCCACTGACAGCCTGCGGCCGCGTGACGCAGACCGGCGCCGCGGCTGACACGCCGGGTGCCGGGGTTAGGCTTCCGGTGCCCGGTTGACACAGCCCTGCCGCCGGGAGGGCAGCGGCCGGCGCGCGCGGCCCCGCGCGGCGTAGTATCGCCTGCGCATATGGCGAGCGCCACTCAAACCATCGCCGTGCTCTCCCAAAAGGGTGGCACCGGCAAGACAACTACCGTGCGTACGCTCGCCGACGTGCTCCGCCGTGGCGGTGTATCCACGCTCGCGATCGACCTCGACCCGCAAGGCAACCTCTCCGACTACTTCGACCTGCCCCCCGATGTCGAGCCCACGATCGCCGACGTGCTCTCCGGGCGGGCCAAGGCCGGCGAGGCGATCCACGAGGACCTGATCCCCGCCAACCTGAGTCTCGCCGAGGCCGAGCTGATGCTGGGCGGCAAGATGGGCCGCGAGCTCACCCTCAGGCGCGCCCTTGCCAAGCTCCCGGGCGAGTACGGCGTGATCCTGATCGACTGCCCGCCCTCACTCGGCCTGCTCACCGTCAACGCGCTCGTGGCCGCCGACCATGCGCTCGTCACCGCCGAGGCCCAGTACTTCGCCCTGCAAGGCGTCGAGCAGGCGATGGAGGTCGTCGAGCTCGCACGTGAGAGCCTCAACCCCGAGCTGTCGCTGCTGGGCGTACTGCTCAACCTCGCCGACATGCGCACCGTCCACTCGCGCGAGGCGCTCGTCTCGCTGAAGGAGCGCTTCGGCGAGCAGGTCTTCGACACCGTCATACGCGCCTCGATCGCCTACGCCGAGTCGGCCGAGCGCGCCAAGTCGATCCTCGAGCACCGGCCCGACCTCGGCGCGGACTACGTCGCGCTCGCGGGCGAAGTGGTCGGACGCCTGGGAGGGATGGACGGGGCGCGGGAGCGAATCTCCCAGCTGGGTTAGAGCTGGCTGACGTAGGCCCCCTGCGGCTCGAACGGGGTCCGCACCAACCGTGCCCAGCCCTCGATCTCCGGCCCGAGCGCCTCGGCCACCGCCCCGGTCTGCTCGTAGAAGCACCACACGAGCACTGTCGGTCCCGCACCGGAGACGGTTGCGCCGAGCGCGCCGAGTTCGCGTACGCGCCGCGCGAGCGCGTAGGAGCGCGGAAACAGGTCTGCGCGGCGCTGCTCGTGCAGATGGTCCTGCAGCCCCCGCGCGAGCGTGTCCCAGTCGCCGGTGAGCAGGCCGAGCGTCAACAGCGCGCCGTGGGCGACGTTGAACACGGCGTCCTCCATCGGCACCTCCTTCGCCAGCACTTCGCGCGCGAGGTGCGTGTGCACGGGCTGCTCGGGAACGATTGCGAGCGCCTCCAGGCCCGTGGGAGGATCGAAGCGCGTGGAATCGCCGTCGGCGCAGATGACGAAACCGCCACGCAGAGCCGCCGCTGCGTTGTCGGGATGGCCCTCGATCTCGGTGGCCAGCGCCAGCACGTTGACATCCAGCTCGAACAGGTGGTCGGCAGCCATCAGCCCGGCCACGACCGCGGCCGCGCTCGACCCGAGACCGCCGACAAGCGGGATCTGCGAGCGAATCTTAAACGTGAAGCCGTCTGCCGAGTGCAGCCGCTCGAACGCCCGCACGCACAGGTTTTCACGGCCCTTCGCCAGCGGCAGGTCGGTCTCGACCGCGAACTCGCCGGTCTCCACAACCTCGAGCTCCAGGTGCAGGGAGAGGGCGCTCGCCATGCAGTCAAAGCCGGGGCCGAGATTCGCAGAGGATGCCGGCACACGCACGATGCGCCTACGAACCACCCAGCACCGCCTCCTCGATCGCGCTCGTCTCGGCGGCGCATTGGATTACCATCCCGTCGTTGTTGGCGATCGCCGTCTCGGGGTCCTTCAACCCGCGCCCGGTCAACACGCATACGACCTGCTCGGCGCCTTCGGCGCCGTACTTCAACAGGCCGGCGACCGACGCGGCGGAGGCCGGCTCGCAGAACATCCCTTCGCGCGAGGCGAGCAACCGGTAGGCCGTCAGGATCTCCGCGTCGCTGACGACGCGAATCGCGCCGCGCGAGTCGGTCGCCGCGGCCATCGCGTCCTCCCAGCGCACCGGGTTGCCGATCCGGATCGCACTGGCGACCGTTTCGGGGCTCTCGACGATGTGCCCCTGGACGAGCGGCGCGGCGCCCTCGGCCTGAAAGCCGAGCATCCGCGGCGCGGCGCCGACCTCGCGAAAGCCGCGCCAGTAAGAGGTGATGTTGCCGGCGTTGCCGACCGGGATGTAGAGCGCTTCGAGCTGTCCTTCGAGCGCCTCGTGAATCTCAAACGCGGCCGTCTTCTGACCTTCGATGCGGTACTCGTTGACCGAGTTGACGAGCACGATCGGATGCGACGCCGTCAGCTCGCGCACGAGCGTGAGCGCCTGGTCGAAGTTGCCGGCGAGCGAGATCACACGCGCGCCGTGCACAAGCGTCTGTGCCATCTTGCCCTGCGCGATCTTCCCCTCGGGGACGATCACCGCGCAGGTGATGCCCGCGCGGGCCGCGTATGCGGCCGCGCTCGCCGCCGTGTTGCCGGTCGAGGCGCAGATCACGGCCTTGGCGCCATCGCGCACGGCGGCTGACAGCGCGCATGTCATCCCGCGGTCCTTGAACGAGCCGGTCGGGTTGGCGCCCTCGAGCTTCAACCGCACCGTCGCGCCGACGATCTCGGAGATCACCGGCGCGCGCAGCAGCGGCGTCGAGCCCTCCTGCAGGCTTACGAGCTTGTCGCCGGGCTCGAACGGCAGGCGCTCGTGGTAGCGCTCGATCAGCGGCACATGCACGCCCGAGAACGCCGCGCCTTCGACACGCGGAAGCGGTACGCGCGGAACCTCTGAAAAGACGGGAGGCGTCTCGCTCGTCATGTGAACTCCTCTTCGATAACACGCCTACATGGACACGTAGGGCAAGCTGGGCAAGGACGCAGTGAGCGAAGTGTGCTTCGCACACGAGTGATCGAGGACGCAGATCCAGCGCAGCCATACGTGTTCATGTGAACTCCTCTTCGATTACGCGGATGGTGCGCGGAGTGGAGCGTATGAACTCCGACGCCTGAAGCAGCTCGATCGCCACGCGCAGGCGCGATTCGGCGACCTGGTGGGTGACCATCACGAGGCGCGCGTTCTCCTGCAGGCCCCGCTGGACGATCGACTTGATCGACACCCCCTGCTCGCCCAGCACCCGCGTCACGGTCGCGAGCACCCCCGGGCGGTCGGCCACCTCCAAGTGCACGTAGAACGCGCTGGCGACGTCCTCGAGCAGGCGCAGCTCCAGGGGCGGCGCCGGCGGGCGGGCGCCGCCGGTCATCACGCTCACGACGTCGCCCAGCACCGCGCTCGCGGTCTGCAGGCCGCCGGCGCCCGGGCCGGACATCGTGATCTCGGTGATCGCCTCGGATTCGACGGTGACGGCGTTGAACGGGCCCGATACCGAGGAGAGCGGGTGCCCGGCGTAGAGGAACGCGGGGTAGACGCCTACCGACAGCCCGCCGTCGCGGCGCTCGGCGGTCCCGATCAGCTTCAACCCCAGCCCCAGTTCGCGGGCGTACTCGAGGTCATCTGCTTGCAGGTGCTCGATCCCTTCGTAGGGAACGTCGTCGAGGTGCACCGGCGCGCCGAACGCGAGCCGCGCGAGGATCGCCATCTTCGCGGCCGCGTCGCGCCCGGAGACGTCGTCGCTCGGGTCCGCCTCGGCATAGCCGAGGCGCTGCGCCTCGGCAAGCGCCTGCGCGTAGGTGCTGCCGTGGGCCATCTCGGAGAGGATGAAGTTGGTCGTGCCGTTGACGATCCCGTGGATGCGCTCGATCGGCGTGGCGGCCAGCGACTCCTCCAGCAGTCGCACGACCGGCACGGCGCCGGCGACGGCGGCCTCGAAGCGCAGGTGCACGTCGTGCTCGCGCGCGACGCCGAACAGCTCCTCGCCGTGTTGGGAGAGCAGCTGCTTGTTCGCGCTGACGACGTCGCGCCCGGCGCGCATCGCCGCGAGCAGGTGCTGCCGAGCGGGCTCGATCCCACCCATCACCTCGACGATCAAATCGGCGCCTGAGAGGATCTCCGCGAAATCGCCGCGCGTGCGCGTGAGCACGCCGCAGATCACCGGCGCGCGGCCGTTGAAGCGCTCGATCTCCTTGGCCCGCTCGTCGAGCAGGTCGGCGAACGCCGAGCCAACCGTGCCGTGGCCGAGCAGGCCGACTTTGAAGGGCTCCTCGGCCCGCATCGGCTCAGGGGACATCGCGCGCCGTCAGATCCTCGAAGCTCTCGCGGCGCACGACCACGCGCGCGTCGCCGTCCTTGCAGAACACGACAGGAGGACGCGGCACGCCGTTGTAGTTGGACGACATCGCGTAACCGTACGCGCCGGTGGCGGGCGTCACGATCACGTCGCCGGGGCGCGGATCGTCGAGCAGGGCTTCACGCACGATCACGTCGCCGGACTCGCAGTGCTTGCCGGCAAGCACGCACCGCGTCGCGCCGGCGAAGCGATCGACGACGTGTGCTTCGTAGGCGGCGCCATAGAGCATCGGCCGCAGGTTGTCGGACATGCCGCCGTCGCAGGCGACCCAGGTGGAGACGTTGCGCTTGACGCTCTCCACCGTATACAGCGTGACCCCCGCGTTCGCCGTCAGCGCCCGGCCCGGCTCGATCAGCAGGCGCTTGCCCTGCTCGCCCATCCCGTGCTCAACCGCCGCGCGCAGCAGCGTGCGGACGTAGTCCTCGATCGCCGGCGCAGGCGCCTGGGCCTCGGTGTAGGCGACGCCGAGCCCGCCGCCGAGATCCCACACCGGGAAATCACCGAGCCGCGCGAGCTCGGCGACCTCACGGCGAAACGGCTCGAGCTCGAGCAGCTGCGAGCCGATGTGCGCGTGCAGGCCGGCGAGCGCGAGCCCGTCGACCCCTTCGATCCGCTCGATCGCCCTAGGGACGTCGGCCATTGAGAAGCCGAACTTCGAGTCGGCCTGCCCGGTCGAGATCTTCTCGTGCGTCTCGCCCCGCACGTCCGGCGTCACCCGGATCAGCACGTCCTGATCCTGGTCCTGGTCGCGCTCTGACGACAGGCGCTCCAGACGGTCGATCTCGTCGAAGTTGTCGATCACGATCAGTCCTACGCGCGCTTGCAATGCCGCGCACAGCTCCGACTCGGACTTGGCGTTGCCGTGCACGAGGATCCGCTCGGGCGCGAAACCCGCGTTCAGCGCCAGGTGCAGCTCGCCGCCGGAGGCGACGTCGCACCATAGGCCCTCCTCGGCGAGGAGCCGCAGCACGGCGGTGCAGGGCAACGCCTTGGAGGCGAACACAACCTGGAAGTCCTCATGGTCCGCCTCCTCGCCCGCCCGCAGGAACGCGCGCGCACGTGCGCGCAGGTCGTCCTCCGCCACGACGTAGACGGGCGTACCGAGCTCACGCGCCAACTCGATCGTGTCGCAGCCGCCGATCTCCAGGCGACCGCGCTCGTTCAGCCGGCTGCCGAGGGGAAACACGTGCGAGAGGGTCGTGCCGATTGCCATTGCAAGGGATTATCGCCTGCGGGTGAGGGAGTCGTCCTACGGAGAGCCACCGGACCGGTCGGAATCGCGAAGATGACCCATATCGACTCGATTTGAGTTGAAGCTGTCCGAGACCGGGGTAAATGGTGGACATACTCGGGCAGGCGACAAACCAACGGAGGTCGAGAAATGAAGATCGGACGATTGCTGCTGAGACTTGTCATGGGCGGGCTGTTCGTCGGGCATGGCACGCAGAAGCTGTTCGGCTGGTTCGGCGGTCAGGGCCTCGACGCGACGGGGCAGATGTTCGAGCAGCTCGGCCTGCGTCCGGGACGCCAAAACGCGATCGCCGCCGGCTGCGCCGAGGCGGGCGGTGGCACGCTGATGGCACTCGGCCTGCAGACGCCCCTGGCCGCGTCAGTATTGGTCGCGACGATGCTGACCGCGATCCGTCGCGTGCACGCGAGCAAGGGCCCGTGGGTGACGAACGGCGGCTATGAGTACAACCTTGTCCTGATCGCCGCCGCGCTGGCACTGGTCGACGCCGGACCGGGCTCGCTCTCGCTCGATGGGGCACGCGGTCGGGAACGCACCGGCCTGGGCTGGACGCTCGCCGCGCTGGGCGCTGGGGTGATCGGGGCGCTGGGCTCTCACGCCGCGGCCGAGGCCCAGCCCGCGCCGGTGGCGGGAGAGGACGACCGCTCGGAGTAGTTGCGGCCGTCCGTATAGGCCGTCGGCGGATGGCCTCGTCAACGAAAAGCTTGTTCAGGCGAAGAGGCGGGCTACCGGGACAGCGAAGCCCGGGACGGCGTCGCTCAGGTCCAGGGTGTCCTCGGTGTTATGAATGTGCGTGTCACCCTGGCCGCGGTAGACGGTCGCGGTGTGCTGGTCGGGGTCGAGCACGAGCACGGCGATCGTGCCCGACGCGAGCCATTCGAGCGCCTTCTCCTGAACCTCGTGGAAGGTGTCATTTGGAGAGATCACCTCCGCGGCGAAGTCAGGCGCACCGGGCCAGTACTTGACAGTCCTGCCTACCTTGTCCGCGCGCTCTTTGGAGATAAACGCCGCGTCAGGGGCGCGGACGGTGTCGGGATCGCTCGAGAGGACGAACCCGGTCTCAGCGCCGACCGCGACGCCGATGCCGGTCTCCTCGACGTGTGCGCCAAGAAGCTGGGCGACGTGCAGGGCGATGCGGCCATGCTCGAAGCCCGCTGGGGTCATCGTCCGCAGCTCTCCGCGCACGAGCTCGTGGCGCATCCGGCCTTTGGGCATGAGCAGGAGTTCGTCGGCGGTGGTGACAGGGGACGTCGCAACGGTCACAGCCATCATGCTACGCCGCATTTGCGCTTCGCGCAAACACCCGGGAGCGAGGGCCTTGCGGTAGCCATCGGAGGTTCGGTGAGCTTCATGGGCAGCAACCTAACGCGAACACAGGTTCGGTTCAAGAGGTCCCGGCCAGGAGTTACAAAGTTGGCACATTTGGCGCAAAGCTGCTGCTCGAGGAGATCGTCCCTTCCGTACCCTCCCCCTCGCTCACGCCGGCGCAGGAGGTGAGGCGACGCCCTTGGCGCACAGACCACTCAGCCCCTCGCCCGCGCGGGCCATCAAGCCCAGCCATACCAGCCCGATCACGAGCAGCGCGACACTCTCGACCTGCGGGGCGGTCAGCCCGATGAGCACCTCCTTGTTGCGGCGGATGAACTCGACCAGGAAGCGCTCGAACCGCTCAGGACGAGGTACAGCGCGAACACCACACCGGGGCGCACGCGGTCGCGCAGGTGCCACAGCACGTAGGCGAGCAGACACATCGCGACCGTCTCGTAGATCGGCGTCGGCTGAACCGTCACACCCGGCTGCGTCGGCACCGTGCCGTGCGGGTAGCCCATCGCCCATGGCAGGTGCGAGCGGATCCCGTAGTCGCCGTCACCGGAGACCTGGCAGCCGATCCGCCCGATCGCATAGCCGAGCGCGAGCGCGGTCGCGCACATGTCGAACATCTGAAGCTCGAGCACCTTGCGACGGTGCATCCACGCGATCACACCGATCGCGCCGCCGATCGCGCCGCCGTACCAGACGAGGCCCGAGCCGGAGAAGATCGAGCCGAGCAGGTTGTGCTTGACCTGGTCGTAGTTCTGGATCACGTAATAGCCGCGTGCACCGATCACGCCGCCGAGCAGTGCCGAGAAGACGATCTCATACGCCCAGTCGACCGGGCGTTCCAGCTCGCGCAGCCGCCGCCCGACGACCGCCCCACAGGCTAGGAACCCAAGGGCGAACATCACGCCGAAGGTCTTGATCGAGATGCCAAGCAGTTCTACTTCGGGCTTCACCGCGGGAGACTCTAGCCGCCTTCTGCGACAATCAGCGCCGATGGCTAAACGACACGAGAGCTTCGGCAAAGACACCGGCCTGCAGGCGCGGATGCTGATGACGATGGCCCTGCTCGGGCTCGTGTATGTGGTGTTCGTCGGCGTGCTGATCGCCGTCGGCGCCGGCGCCGGAATCATCGTCGTCGTGGCCGTCGTGCTGCTGGCGATGCAGCTGTTCGGCTCGGACAAGATCGCAATGGCGACGATGGGCGTCAAAGAGGTCTCCCCCGCGCAGGAGCCCGAGCTGCACGGGATCATCGAGCGGCTGTGCGTGCAGGCCGACCTGCCCAAGCCGCGGGTGGCCGTTATCGAGACCTCGATGCCGAACGCCTGCGCGATGGGCAAATCGCAGAAGTCGGCGACCGTGTGCGCCACGCGCGGCATCCTCCAGCTTCTTTCCCCGGCGGAGCTCGAAGGCGTGATGGCGCACGAGCTGACGCACGTGATCAACCGCGACGTGATGGTGATGACGCTCGCGAGCTTTTTTGCGACGCTCGCCTCGATGATCGCCCAGTTCGCGCTGTTCTTCGGCGGGGGCTTCGGCGGCGGGTACGGCCGCGGTCGCGAAGAGGAGGAGGACATCATGATCGTGCTGCTCGTCTCCGCGCTCGTCTACGCGATCTCCTTTCTGCTCCTGCGCGCGCTCTCGCGCTACCGCGAGTTCGCCGCCGACCGTGGCTCGGCCGTGCTAACGGGCCGCCCCAGCGCGCTGGCCTCGGCGCTGTTGAAGATCAGCGGCACGATGGAGCGGGTGCCCAGGCAGGATTTGCGCAAGGCGGAGGGCATGAGCGCCTTCTTCATCCTGCCCGCGCGGACCAAGAAATCGCTGATGAACATCTTCGCCGACCATCCCCCGCTCGAGCAGCGCCTGGCTGCGCTCGAGCGACTCGAAGTCGCAGCTGCAGAGCAACGCCTAAAGTGTCCCAATCCAAAAATCCGCTGGTGTTTCCCGGCGCCTGGACGCACCTGACGTCCGCCGCCGTCGGGCTATGTGCTACCGGCACACCGCCCGACACCGTCGAACGTCAGATCACGCCCATCCATCCGGAAAACACTGACCGAATTTTTGGATCGGGACACTGATGGGCCTACTCGACGCCCTCACCGGCCGCCACACGGTCAAGGGACCGGCGCCCGACCGCCTGTTCGCCATTACGACCGCGTATGTGACGCTCGAGTCCGCACGCCAAGTCGAGCCGACGGGGACCGCCGCGATCGTCTTTCAGGCGCTCGCTACGAGCGAGTTCGAAGCGACGCTGCGCGACATGGAAGAGGTGGTGCGCGCGACCGGCGGCGACTCCGGCACGCGGGTCGCGACACAGGACGACAGCTTCGGCTACCGCTGGATGGTGCTGCGCAACCCCGATGGCGCGCCATCGGTGGAAGATCTCGCGGTGGGCATCAACGCGGTGTCCGGCTCGATCGAGACGGCCGGCCACGGCGAGCGGCTGCTGTGCGCGGTGTTCTCGTTCCTCGACGCGCAAAAACGGCGCATCTACTTCATCTACAACTACAAGCGCGGCTTCTGGTACCCGTTCGTGCCGGCCGCGGGAGAGCAGCAGCGCGACACCGAGCGCGAGCTGCAGATCAAGGCGCAGATGGCTTCCGAACTGCCGATGGAGCCGGAACTGGAGCGATGGTTCCCCCTCTGGGGCATCCCCATCTGACGGCCGTGGAGGCTCAGTCCGTCAGTCCGGGATCAAACCCTCGCCTGTGAATTCCTTGCCGGCCTCCGCGAACGTAAGGTCGGATGGGGGCAGGATCAGGTCGGAGGTCTCGATCTCCTCGTCGCCAACGCGCTCACCGTGTGCCCTGACGTAGTCGAGCAGAGTTTTGTACGCGTCCTCGAAGCCGTCCTCCCGCCCGCCCTCGACGACGGACACGACCGCGTTCTCGAGCTCGTTCAGCCGCTCTGAGTCGCTGTCGGCGAGGACGTACTGATCCTCGCCGGAGATGCGCACGATCATGACTGTCCGCCCTCGGCCGGGGGCTGAGCCTCGCCGCCGTCGGCGGGCGGCGCGGCGGACGGGTCGCCCGGCGCGGCGATCTGCGCTGCGGGCTCGGGCGTGTCCCCCTGCCCCAGTTCGCCCTTCATCTTGGCCAGCTCGTCGTCGACTTCGGGCTGGCTCGACAGCTGCTTGAGCTGGCGGTCGATGTCGTCTTCGCCGGAGCCGAGCGCCGTGACGTCGTCGAACGTGCCGGCGGCTTCCAGCTCGGACACGGCGTCCGCGCGGGCTTTCATGTTTTCGGTCTTGTCTACCGCGCGCTGCATCGCAAGGCCGACGTCGGCCATCTGCTCGCCGACACCGGTCGCGGCCTCGGAGATCTTCACCTGGGCCTCCGCCGCGGAGTACTGAGCCTTGATGACCTCCTTCTTCGTGCGAAACGCTTCGATCTTCGCACGCAGCTTCTGCTCTGAGTCGGTCAGCTTCTGCTGCTGGTCTTCGAGTTCTGCGACCTGCGTGTCGAGCCCCTGCAGCTCGGTCTGGGCGACGTTCTTGCGCTCGAGCGCCGTGCGGGCCAGATCCTCCTGACCGCCCGCGAGCGCCTGGCGGGCCTGCGTGTCGAGCTTGACCACGTTCTGCTTTAGCGTCGCCTCCTGCATCTGCAGCCGCTTCTTGGCCGTCACCACGTCGGCGATGCCCTTCTTTACGTTCTGCAGCTGTTCGACCTGCTTCTGGTAGCTGTAGTCGAGCGTCTCGGCGGGATCTTCGGCTCGGTCGAGCAGTTTCGAGACCTTCGCCTTCACGACTGTCGACATGCGCCCGGTCAAACCGGCCATCTGATCCTCCTATTGCGTTGCCACGACGGGGCAGCCGATCGGCGATCGGCCGGCAGACTCAAGCGTAGCTGACGCGCACCCCGGCGTCCGCTTGTAGGCCTCCTCTCGACGATCAGAACGACTACAACCGGCTCGAAACCCGGCCGTCAGGGCTCGTCGCTTGCGCCGCGCTGCTCAGAGCCCGAGCGGGTGACGCACGACGAAGCCTTCGTTGCCCTGGCGCAGCGGGCGCCAGCGCGGACCCTGCTCGTTGGTGGGGTCGTCGGCGGCGCTCGTGTCCAACCGCAAACCGGCGACCGTCATGTAGGCGTGGCCGGGGTTGGAGAAGATCGTCACCCAGCGTCCGACGCCGTGCGAGCCCCAGGTTTCGAATTCGGAGGAGTCCTCGGGCGCCGCCAGCAGGTCGGCGCCGTGCAGCGCGAAGGAGACAGTGCCCGAGCAGTCATAGCCAGGTGAGGTGAACGACGCGTGGCCGCCCCCGTAGATGTAAGGCAGACCGATCAGCTGGTTGCCCGCCCAGATGATCTCCTGCACGGCCGGGGGCGCGGACATCGGTGCGGCCGCCAACCCGTTGACGTAGTGCGCGAGCGTGCCGGGGACGAGCAGGTCGGGCTTGGCTTCGGCCGGGGGACCCGCGGGGCTCGCGCCGACAGGGCTCGCGCCGACAGGGCTCACGCCGACAGGGCTCACGCCGACAGGGCTCACGCCGACAGGGCTGCCGCCCGTGGGGTTCGAGGCGGTCGAAGCGGTCGAGGCGGTCGTCTGACCGGCGGCCGACGGCGCCTGGTAGGGGACGACCTCGCCCGTGTCCGTCTTCTCGTATACCGGGCCCGTGTAGGCGACGTTGGGGGTGCGCGCCGTGATCGGCGCCGCGTGCGGCGGAGCCGCCGGGGTCGCACCTTTGGCCCGGGTCGGGGACCCCGCCGAGACGCCGCCCGTACCGCCCGCCAGCGCCGGTGTGGCCAGCGCGGCCATAGCCGTCAAACTACAGAAAATCGTGCTGCTGAGGGTTCGCACCCGCACAACCACAACCTCTTTCGTCGGCCTGCGGGGTTAGCTGACGGGCTAGCGCTGAAAGAGCCTGCGCTTCTCACGGTCTACCGTGGGATTCGCCCCAACAACTTGGGTCCCCCGTTCCCTGACATCTGGTCAGAGATTCGGCGTTATGCGCGGCAGGCTAGCAAAGTGCAATGACGCTTGCACGACATGCACCGCTTTTCCCCCGAATTCCCCGCAATTGCGGGGAATTCGTTAGGGTCCCCGCATGCGATGCCCTTCGTCCCGGCTGTCTGTCGCGATGCTCCTTGCCTGTGTCGCGGCGCTCGCGGGCTGCGGCAAGTCGGCGCCGTCGCGAACCGCCGCCGGCGCCTCCACTGCGGCAGCACGAGAAGCGGGCGGCGCGCCGGGAGTCGCCACGAAGAACACCGTCCGGCTGGGCGGCTCAGACCCGGCGAGCGACGCGGCGGCGGTCGCCCGCGCGATATATCCCGGGGTCACGCTCGCCTCCCGGCCGGGCGCGGTCGTGCTGGTCGACGAGCGCGACTGGGCGGCCTCGCTTGCGGCTGCCTCGCTCGCGAGCGCTCCGCTCGGCGCACCGCTCCTGTACAGCGACGGCGAAACGCTTCCGCAAGCGAGCGAGGCGGCGCTCGAAGCACTGCACCCCCGCGGGGCGGCCGCCGTCGGCGGTGCGCAGGTCATCCGCGTCGGGTCCTCGGCGGCCATGCCCGACGGCGATCGCACGTATGCCGTGCCCTCCGGTGAACCCGCGACCGTCGCCGCGGCGATCGAGCACATCGTGAGCGCCGCCCGCGGCGCGGCGCCGCGGCAGGTGATCGTGACCGCCGCCGACGGGCAGCCCGCGCTCGCGATGGGAGCAGCCGGGCTGTCCGCGGAGAGCGGCGCCCCAATCCTGTTCGTCACGGCCGCCGGCGTGCCCGCGGCGACGGCCGCGACCCTCTCGGGCCTGCGCCGGCCGACGATCTACGCCGTCGGACCTTCGGCGATGAGCGCTCGCGCGCTGGCGGCGCTCGCACATTTCGGCACGGTCATGCCAATCGCCGTCGCCTCGCCCGCCGAACGCAACAGCCCCGCCGCCAACGCGATCGCCCTGTCGCGCTTCGCCGACGGATCCTTCGGCTGGGGCATCCACGAAGCGGGACATGGCCTCGTGTTCGCGCTCGCCTCCGATCCGCTCGCCGCGCCGGCGGCCGCGTCACTGTCGGCCCATGGCGACTATGCGCCGCTGCTGCTGCTCGAAAGCCCGACCTCGATACCGGCCCCGTTGGGCACCTACCTCGGCGACATCCAGCCCGGCTACAGCGCGAGCGCGCCGGCGGTCCGCGGCTTCTACAATCACGGCTGGCTGATCGGAAGCTCGATCTCCGCCGTCGTTCAAGCCGAAATCGACTCGCTGCTCAAGATCTCCCCCAGCAAGGCACCGGGCAAAGCGACCGGTGAAGAAGAACAGTCCGCGCCACCCGCCCCCGAATGACAACCTCCTTCAACGGATGACCTACTCCTCCACTCTTTCCACTCTTCCCACTCGAGCCTCGCGTGCGCAGTCGGATCGAGCCAGTGTCCTGCGTCATAAATTCGGTCAGTATTTGCCGGATGGATGGGGGTGTCTGACGTCCGACGGTGTCGGGCGGTGTGCCGGTAGCACATGGATCGACGGCGGCGGACGTCAGGCGCGTCCAGGCGCCGGGAAATACCAGCGAATTTATGACGCAGGACACTAGATGAGCCAGGCCGAGGACCCGCGCCGGCTGCCGGAAGGGCAGGGCGACTACGAGGTGAGCGTCGAGGACGTGCGCCAGCTGATGGGCGCCTCGACCCCTCATTTCGCGCTGCAACTGCGTAATCGCATCGCGAAGCTGATCGCCCCGCTGCCGGGCGGACATCCGGCGCGGGTCGAAGGCGAGCGCGAGATCGCTCGCCTGCAGCGGCTGGGCTTCGAGGGCGAGCTCCGCGGCGAGGATCCTGCCAGGGTCGACCTGCGCCCGCTGGCGTCGCTCGCGCTGGACGCCTGACTTACCTTCGCGTGGCGAAAGTGCGCTCGCGACGCGCGTCGGCGAAGCCCACGCGCAGCAGTTTGAACAGGACCGCGAAGACCGCCGCGTCGAGGATCAGCAGCCCGACGTTCAGCGCGCGCGGCGCCGGCGTGAAGGCGGACACGATCAGGATCGTCGCGGTATGGAACAGGATCGTGGGCAGCAGCGCGAGCAGCAGGATGTGCGAGCGGTAGCCGCTACGGTGCTCGCGCAGGGTCACCTCGATCGTGCCGATCATGACCGCCGCGAGCCCCGCGAACAGCAGGGGCGCATCCTGTGAGGCTCCGTCACCCAGGCGGGTGAGGCCGACGACGGTGCCGATCGCGCCGATCAGGATCAACAGCTCCGACAGCGGCAGCGGGTGCCACGGCGCCTGTGGTCGCTCGCCCGCCGGCGCCGTCGGCTTGGCTTTGGCAACTCGCGGAGAGGCCGGCGCCGACGCGGGCGGTGAGGAGGGGCGTCGCTTGCGGGAACGTCCCCGGCCCTGACCATGACGACTCTTGCCGCGGCCGCCCACGACGTCAGGAGCCGGAGCTTGGCTGGATGCGCCACATTGCCGTCGATCGTAGCGACTAACCTGATTTAGATGTCCACGTCTTCCTCCCCAGCGACGCCCGCCGCGGGCGACGGCGGCGCGGGCGAGGGGATTCCGGGCAGCGGGCTCGCCGGGCCGTTCCCCGTCGGCGAGTACGCCCGTGCTCTGCGCGGCCGGCTGCGCTCGTTCGCACGCGTGCAGCTTGTTGGCGAGCTCGTGAACTTAAGGCCGTCACGAGCGCGCGTGTACTTCGAGCTGCGCGACCCCACCGGCTCGATCCCTTGCGCGATCTGGCTGAAGGATTGGGAGGCGATCTGCGCCCACGCCGCCGGGGCGCCCGCGGACGGGATGCAGGTGGTGGTGAGCGGCGGCTGCGACTACTACCCGGGCAGCGCGACCTCCTCCCCCGGCTTCTCCTTCGCGGTCGCCGACCTGCGCGTGGCCGGCGAGGGCGACCTGCTCGCGCGGATCGAGCGGCTGCGTAAGCAGCTGGCCGCCGAGGGCCTGCTCGACCTGCAGAAGCGCCTTCAGCTGCCCCCGCTTCCGCGCACGATCGGGGTAATTACCGGCGAGGGCGGCAAGGCGCGCGATGACATCCTCGCCGGCCTCTCCCGGCGCGGCTGGGCCGGGCGCCTGGTATGGGGCTTTGCGCCGGTGCAGGATCGCCACGCCGCCCCCGCGATCGTGCGCGCGCTCGGCGACCTTACCGCCGTCGGCGGCGTCGATGTAGCGATCGTGGCCCGCGGCGGCGGATCGCTCGCGGACCTGCTGTGCTTTTGCGACGAGACGCTGTGCCGCACGGTGGCGCTGCTGGGGGTGCCGGTGATCTCCTCCGTCGGCCACCACACCGACCGCACCCTGCTCGACGACGTCGCCGCCGTCAGCTGCTCGACTCCGAGCCACGCCGCGGAGGCCGCCGTGGGGATCGATTGCCGGCGCGCCCGTGCCGAGACCGCCGCTGCCGCCGCGCGCCTGCGCGATCACGGGCACAGAGCGCTCCGGCCACGGGCGGCCCTGCCCGCCTTGGCCTCGCGCCTGCGCGATCACGGACGCCGCGCCGTGCTCTCTCGCGCCCGCATGCTCGCCACGCTCTCGCGTGCCCCCGCCGATCATCTTGCCCGTCAGCGCACACGCCTGCATCAGCAGCTGCGAGAGATACGCGCCGGCGCGCGCCGGCGCGCGCAGTCGGAGCGGAGACTGACCGAGCGGCGCACGCTCGTGCTGCAGCGCAAGGGAGACTCCTCGCTGCTCGACTGCCGCCTGCGCAAGCCGCGCGAGCTCGAGCGGCTCGCGCTCGCGCTCGCCGCCCAAGACCCGCAGCGCACCCTCGAGCGCGGCTACGCGCTCGTACAGACGCCCGACGGCAAGTCCATCACAACCGCCGCAAGCGCTCGCGCGAACCGGAAGGTGCGACTTCGATTCGCCGACGATGTCGTCCCTGCGAAGATCGCCAAGCCATGAGCGATTCCTCATCGACCAATCCCCGGCCGCCGGCCTCAGAAGCGGAGGCGCCCCAGACCGACGATCCTCAGACGGAGCCTCGCGCGGCCAACCCTCCACAGACCTACGAGGCGGCGGCCGCGCGCGTAGAGGAGATCATCCGCAGGTTGGACTCCGGCGATGCAAGCCTCAACGAGACGCTCGCGCTGGTCGCCGAGGGCAAGGGCTTGATCGAGCTGTGCGCGCGCGAGCTCGCGGCGGTCGGCGACGCGCTCGAGGAGCTGCGCCTCGACGAGCTGGTCACGAGGCTGGAAGGCGAGTCCGGCTCGTGAGCGCCACCTGGGAGCTGCTCGCCGAGCTGCCGGTGCGGATCGACGGCTATGAGCTCGAGCCGCTGCAGACTGCGTTCTCGAGCGAGTTCGTGCGTAAGACGACCGTCATCCATCTGCACGGAGGCGGCGAGGAGGGGGTCGGAGAGGACGTCACCTACGCGGCCGAGGATCAGGAGGCGCTGCAGCGCTCTTCCACGACGCTGCCGCTGAGCGGCGACTTCACGCTTGCGAGCTTCGCCGAGCGGTTGCGCTCGCTCGACCTGTTCCCGCAACCCACCGCACGGCCCGAGTTTCGGCTGTATCGCAACTGGGCGTTCGACTCGGCCGCGCTCGACCTCGCGCTGCGCCAGGCGGGCACGACGCTGCACGCGGCGCTCGGGCGCGAGCCGCGGCCGGTCATGTTCGTCGCCTCGCTGCGCCTCGGCGAGCCCCCGTCGGCTCGAGCCGGTCATGCGGCGCCTTGAGATCGCGCCGGGGCTGCGTTTCAAGCTCGATCCGACACCGTCCTGGGACGCGGAGCTGATCGCGGGGCTCGTGGCGCTTGGTGCGGTCGACTCGGTCGACTTGAAGGGTCAGTACGAGGGCACGATCGTCGACAACCCAGCCGACCCCGCGCTGTACGAACGCATCGTCGAGGCGTTTGCGGACGCGTGGATCGAGGACCCCAAGCTGACGGAGGAGACCGCACCGATCCTCGCGGCCCACCACGAGCGGATCACGTGGGACGCGCCGATCCACTCCGTCGCCGACATCGAGGCGCTGCCGTTCCCACCCCGCACGCTCAACATCAAGCCCTCGCGTCTCGGGGGCCTGCGCTCGCTGCTCGACACCTACGACTACTGCGCCGCCTGCTCCATCTCCACCTACGGCGGAGGCCAGTCGGAGCTCGGGCCCGGGCGCGGGCAGATCCAATACCTCGCCTCGCTGTTTCACCCCGACACGCCCAACGACGTAGCGCCCGCCGGCTTCAACCTGCCCGACCCCCCCGCCGACCTGCCCGCCAGCCCGCTCGCGCCGGCGCCGTCCGCCACGGGCTTCCGCTGGGGCTGAAACCCGTTTCAAATAGGCGTCCAGCGCAGCGTGCAGGAACCCCCGACGCAACTTCTGTACCGCCGGTCGGTTTGCGCGGACAGAACGATTACCCTCGACTGTCGCCGACCGGCGCACGCGGGTGTTCCAGCGTAGAAGGGATTTTCTTGATGAGCACAGTCGCCCACAAGAAGCGATTCACGTTTGTCTCAGCCATGTTCGTGGTTCTGTGCTGCTTGTGCATCCTTGCCCAAGCGGCCACAGCTGCGGCCGCCGGCGCCGGCGGCACCGCGGCCGGGGGCAGGGCCAAGACCGGCGCGGCCAAGACCTCCTCCCCCAGCCTGCATGTCACGACGGTGCGCATCACGAGCGTCAGCTGCACGCCGACGCCCAACTGCAGCGCCAACCCCCACCAGGTCTCAACGCACGGCATGCTGCTGATCGTCGGTAGAGGCCTTGCGTCGGGGATGGCCGTGGCCTTCCCCCACTCCCCCGGCGCGCGCGTCACGAGCACCTCGCCGTACGGCCATCTGCGCAAGGCGACGATGACGTCTGGCCTCGAGGTGACGGTCCCGAAGAGCGCGCACTCCGGCCACATCATGGTGCTGCTCAGCCACTCGCGCTACACGAGCTCCTATGGCCCGATCTACGTGTACAACCACGCGCTGCATCCGCCCCCGCCGAAGGACCCGCCCCCGGCCGCCGCCCCGAGCGCGGTCGCGCCGGCCCCGACCGGCAGCGCGTTCGAAGGGCAGGGCATGTGGATCTGGTACGTGAGCCACTCAGACGGCGGCAACCTCGCCTCGATCGTGGCTCAGGCGCACGCGGCGGGCGTCACGACGCTGTTCGTCAAGAGCTCGGACGGCTCGAGCAACTATTGGAGCCAATTCTCCCCACAGCTCGTCGCCGAACTGCATGCGAACGGGCTGAAAGTGTGCGCGTGGCAGTACGTCTATGGCACGAACCCCGAAGGCGAGGCCAACCTCGGCGCCGAGGCGGTCGCCAACGGCGCCGACTGCCTGGTGATCGACGCCGAGGCCGAATACGAAGGCCATTACGGCGCGGCGCAGACCTACATCTCCGATCTGCGCGCGAAGATCGGCACGTCCTACCCGCTGGGACTCGCTTCGTTCCCCTACGTGTACGACCACGAGTCGTTCCCCTACTCGGTGTTCCTCGGACCGAACGGCGCGCAGTTCGACGTGCCGCAGATGTATTGGAAGGACATCGGCAACTCGGTCGATACCGCCTACGCCAACACGTACATCTCAAACCGTGTGTACGGGCGGCCGATCTTCCCGCTCGGGCAGACGTATGAGAGCCCGTCGAGCGCGGAACTGGTGCGCTTCCGCGAGGAGGCCGTCGACTACGGCGCCACCGGGCTGTCGTGGTGGGATTGGCAGGAAACCTCCTCCACCGGCTGGACCTCGATGGCAGCGGCGCTCAGCCCGCTGACGAGCGTCACGCCGAACCCGAGCTACACCGAACTGGAACAGGGCAACAAGGGCGATCCGGTGTTGTGGATGCAGGAGCACCTCGCGGCCGCGATCCCCGCCCAGGCGACGACCGGTGTCTTCGACGCGACCACCGCCGCCAACTTGGAGCAGTTTCAGACCGCGCACGGGATCGCGCCGACGGGCAAGACCGAAGCGGTTACCTGGCAAGCACTGTTGGCCCTCGCGCCGGTGGCAGTGAATTGGACCGGCGCAGGACCAAGCAGCGGATAGCTGCGGATGGCTAATTTGGCAGGCCAGGCCGCATGCGGCCTGGCCCGGGGGCGCGCATGCGCGCCCCCGCTTGGGCCCGCACATGTGCGGGCCCACCGGGCGGTACATGTACCGCCCGGCCGTCCGGCGCATGCGCCGGACGGAACATCATCTTCAGCTGGAGGGCCTCAGACCCGCTGGATCAGCGTGCCGGTGCCGAGACCACCGCCGCAGCACATCGTCACGAACCCGATCTCCTTGTCGGAGCGCTCGAGCTCGTGCAGCAGCGTCGTGATCAGCCGCGCGCCGGTTGAGCCGAGCGGGTGCCCGAGCGCCATCGCGCCGCCGTTGACGTTCACGCGGTCCATGTCCGGGTTGTGCTCGCGCCGCCAGGCCGCAACCACGGGGGCGAACGCCTCGTTGATCTCGATCAGGTCGATGTCGTTTATCTGCATGCCGTTGCGCTGCAGGATCTTGCTCGTCGCGGGGATCGGCCCCTCGAGCATTTTCACCGGATCGCAGCCGACCGTCGTCTGGTCGACGATCCGCGCGCGCGGGGTCAGCCCGAGCTGGGAGGCCTTCTCGGCGCTCATCAGCAGCACCGCGGCAGCGCCGTCTGAGATCTGCGAGGCGTTGCCGGCGGTGATCTTGCCGTCGGGCTTGAACGCGGGCTTCAGCTGCGACAGCGTCTCGAGGCTCGTGTCCGGGCGGATGCCCTGGTCGGCGACGAGCTCCTGCCCGTCCACCGTCATCGGCACGATCTCGCGCTCGAAACGCCCCTCCTCGGTGGCCTGCGCGGCCAAACGGTGCGAGCGCACGGCCAGCTCGTCGAGCTCTGAGCGGGAGATCTCCCACTGATCGGCGATCATCTCCGCGCCGAGGCCCTGGCCGACGATGTTGTGCTTGGCCATCAGCTCCGGCGTGAAGGCGAAGCCGAAGTCCTCCTGCGTCTTCATCCCGGCCGCGAACGGCAGGTGGCCCATGTGCTCGACGCCGGAGCCGATCATCGCGTCATGCACGCCGGCGGCGATCAGCGCCGCGGAGAAGTTGACCGCCTGCTGGGCGGAGCCGCACTGACGATCGACGGTCGTGCCGGGGGTCTCGATCGGCAACCCCTCCTGCAGCCAGGCGTTGCGCGCGATGTTGAAGCCCTGCTCGCCGAACTGCTGCACGCAGCCCGCGATCACATCCTCGACCTCGCTCGCGTCGATGCCGGAGCGGGCGATCACCTCGGAGTAGACCGTACCGAGCAGCTCGTTGGGATGGGTGTCCTTGTAGTAGCCCTTCTCCTTGTGCCCACGGCCGATCGGCGTGCGCACCGCCTCGACGATGACGACCTCACGGCCCTCTGTTTGCCTCATGACTGAACAGTCCTCCTAAGGTCTTGCGCGGCATGTTGACGGGGTATCCCTTACTCTACCGCGCCTCACCCAGAATAGATTGACCAGTCAGTCAACCTCATCACCCAGCCGGTAGACATGACAACCATCGGCCACAATCCCCCTCGACCACCACCGTCAACCACACGATCATGAGCGGAGATACACAGCGATGAGCGACGAGCGCCTCGCGATCGCCGGCAGCGGCGCGATCGCCTGCGGCCTGGCCGCGACCGCGGCCCACCATGGCCCGGTGCTGCTGCTGGCACGATCGGTCGGCTCCGCCGAGCGTGCCCGCGCGAAGGTCGAGCAGACGCTCGCGCGGATGGGCGCCGAAATCGACCCCGAGCACGTCCAGGTCGTGACCGACCCGCAGGCGCTCGCGGACGCCACCTTCGTAGTGGAGGCGGTCGTCGAGGACCACGACGTCAAGGCGAGGCTGCTGGCCGAGCTGAACAGGATCGTCGAGAGCGATGCGATCCTCGCGAGCACCACCTCCTCGCTGTCGGTCGAGCGCCTCGCCGAGGCGAGCGGGCGAGCGGAGCGGTTTGTGGGGCTGCACGTGTTCAACCCCGTCACCAAGATGCAGCTCGTCGAGCTGATCTTCCCCGCCGGCGCAAACGAGCAGTCGCGCGCGCGCGCGATCACGCTGTGCGAGACGTTCGAGAAGACGCCCGTGATCGTTCCCGACGTGCCCGGGTTCGTCGTCAACCGACTGCTCTTCCCATACCTGTTCAGCGCGGTGCGCCTGCTCGAAGAGACCGGCATGGAGCCGGCCGACGTCGACCGCTGCATGCAGCTCGGCGCCGGCCACCCGATGGGCCCACTGGCGCTGCTCGACCTTGTCGGGCTCGACGTGTCAGCGTCGATCGGCGAGACGATCGGCGAGCCGGTGCCGGCGCGCATTCAAGCGCTGCTCGCCGAGGGTGCCCGCGGGCGCAAGAGCGGGCGCGGGTTCCACGCCTACTGACTCCCTCCTCACCTAAACCGCGTGTACTAGCTTTTCTCCTCCGGGACAGGAACGGAAACCACGTCGAGCCCGTCGATGCCACTGAAATCCGTCGGGTTGCAGGTGTAGACCGGCAGGTCGTTGGCGACGGCCGTAGCAGCGATCATCGCGTCGTAGGCGCGAGCGGAAGGCTTGCGACCGGCGCGCCGCAACGAGGCAGCCACACCGCCGAACGCACGAGCCGCATCCGCATCGAACGGGAGCGGCTCGAAGTCCGCCTCGGCCTGCTGGAGCTGGGCTTGACGAGCGACACGCTCGCCCTCCTCTTTGGCGACCAGTGGGCCGACCGAGAGCTCGGCAAGCGTCACCGCCGTGATCAGCGGTTCGACGGGAAGCGTGTTTGCGTCCACGAGCCTCTCCAGCAGGATGACCGTCGAGGTGTCGAGTATCCCGCGCGGGTGCGGCGCCTCCCCGCTCACAGGCTCGCGTCCAGCAGCCGATCGACATCTTCACGGAACACCACAGGATCTACAGACGGCAGCCGCCGCCAGCGCCTCAACAGAGCCTCGGCCGAGAGGCCGCGGGCCGATATCGCGCGCAATTCGGCGACAGCTTTGCCCGAGCGCGTGATCGTGATCTGCTCTCCACGCGCTGCACGATCCACGACATCGCCTCCGTGGTTGCGCAAGTCTCGAATGCTGACCTCGGCCATACTACCGAGTGTATCACGCGTGATACACTCGGGGTTAAGTTCGAGAATTTATGTCGACTGAGCCGAGTTTTAACTGGCGTTCATCCCGGCGGGGATACTGATACATGCGACGACGGTAGTCGCAAACGCACATCCGCCTCCTCCCAGTGCACACGCTCCGGCCCGCTCCCCCCGCGGGCCGGACGTGTTTTCGGGGCACTATGAATCCCCACTGTCTGAGCGCTCGCCCAGCGGCGCCGCGGGCGGGCGGCGGCGTTCGCGGATGCGCACCGCCTCGATCCGGTTGTCGCGTACGGACTCGACCCGAATCGAGAACCCGTCGGCGTTGACGGTGTCCCCGCGGCGTGGCAGGCGCCCGAGCTCGGCGAAGACGAAGCCACCTACGGAGTTGTACGCGTCGCTGTCGACCGGCAGGTCGAGGCCGTAGTCGGCGAGGTCGGTGACCGCGACGTGACCGCGCACGAACCAGTCGCCGCCGGCGAGCTTTCGCACCTCACCGGCGGCCGGGTCGGTTTCGTCGGCGATCTCGCCGACCACCTCCTCGATGATGTCCTCGACCGTGACGATCCCCGCGACGCGGCCGTACTCGTCGACGACCACCGCCATCGAGGTCCGCTCGCGCTGCAGGTCGGCGAGCAGGTCATCCAGCGGCTTGGTCTCGGGCACGATCGGCGCGTCGTGCACGAGCGGCGCCACCGACGCGTGCGGTCCCTCCTGCAGCAGCTGACGGGCGAGCGTCGAGGCATGGACGATGCCGCGCACGCGGTCGCGGTTGTCTTCCTCGGTGACGACCAGGCGGGTGTGGCCGCTGGAGACGCACAGCTGCAGCGCCGCCTCGACATCCTGGGAGACGTCGATCGTGACGACCGCGGGGATCGGCGTCATCACCTGGCGCGCCTCCTGCTCGTGCAGATGGAAGACACCCGTGAGCATGCCCGCCTCGCCCGGATCGATCTGCCCGCCGGCGTGCGACTCGGCGATCAGCCGCTTGAGCTCGTCCGGCGAGCCGCCGCTGCGCTCGAGGCTCATGTCGACCCCCAGCAGCCTCAGGACGCGATCGGAGACGATGGTGAGCACGACGATGAAGGGGTGAAACAGAACGGAGAACGCACGCAGCGGGCGAGCGACCCGCCGAGCGACCGCCTCGGCGCGGTCGATCGCGTAGAACTTCGGCACCATCTCGCCCGCGACGAGCTGCGCGGAGGCGATGATCAGGAAGGCGACGATCACCGCGATCGCGACCGCCACGCCGTGACCGAGACCGTTGCCGAGGGCCCCCTTGAGGATCTGGGCGAGCGCGGGCTCGCCGAGCGCGCCGATGCCGATCGAGGTCATCGTCACGCCGATCTGCACGGCGGAGATGTACTCGTTGATGTTTGCCAGCTGCTCCAGCGCGAGGGCCGCCCCTTTGGCACGTTCGTCACGCATGACCTCCAGGCGCGCGCGACGAGAGCGCACGAGCGCGTACTCGGCGATCACGAAGAACGCGTTGATCGCGATCAGGACGACCGCGAAGATGAGCTTCACGCCGTTCACGCGAGCCGGTCGATGCGCGACGCCAGCTCGAAGTCGGCCTCGGTCAGGCCCCCCTCGGAGTGGGTGCAAAGCTCCAGGCGCACTTTGTTCCAGCCGTGCACGAGGATGTCGGGATGGTGGTTGGCTGACTCGGCCGCGGCCGCGACGAGGTCGACGAACGCGATCGCGGCAGCGAAGTCGGCGAGCTTCAACTCACGCGCGATGACGTCACCCTCATCGAGGCGCCCACGCTCACGAAGCCACTCACTGCCGGCGAGGCGTTGTTCGATCTCCTGATCGCTGAGAACCGTCATCTGGACAAACGCGAGAATAGATGATCGTGCCGTCGGGATCGAGCGCGCCGCTCACGCGAGGCCGGAGCCGCTCACGCGAGGCCGGAGCCGCTCACGCGAGGCCGGAGCCGCTCACGCCAAGCCGAAGCCCTCACGCCAAGCCGAAGCCCTCACGCCAAGCCGGAGCCCTCACGCCAAGCCGGAGCCCTCACGCCAAGCCGGAGCCCTCACGCCAAGCCGGAGCCCTCACGCCAAGCCGGAGCCCTCACGCCAAGCCGGAGCCCTCACGCCAAGCCGGAGCCCTCACGCCAAGCCGGAGCCACTCGCCCCGGCGACGGCGAGCGCGCCGGCGACGGCAACGACACAGAGCAGCACGCAGGCGAGCAGTCCGAGCGCCGCGGCGCGACGGGCGTCGGCGGCGCGGATCGCGTAGCCCGCGAGAAAGCCGCCGATCAGGCCGCCCACATGTGCGCCGACGGAGATGTTGGCGAGGCTGAAGCTGAGCACCAGATTGATCAGGATCAGGCCGCCGATGCCCGACTCCATCACGGAGAGGTTGCGCGAGCGCAGCTCCACCACAGCCGCCCCCATCAGCCCGAAGATCGCCCCGGAGGCACCCAGGCTCGGCGCGGCGGTGGCGAACAGCGCGCCGAACGAGCCGGCGAGCAGCGAGGTGAAGTAGATGAAGCCGAACCTGACCGAGCCGATCGCCGGCTCGAGCATCAGGCCGAGCAGGTAGAGCAGGTACATGTTGAAGCCGATGTGAATGAAGTTCTCGTGCAGGAACGCGCTCGAGATCAGCCGCCAGTACTGGTGATTGACCGATACGTCGAAGCGGTCGATCACGCCTTCGTCGATCACGGCACCGTGAATTTCCGAGCCGAACAGCGTGAACTGGCCCTGCTCGGTAAGGAACGCGACGGCGTTGACCGCGATCAGCGCATAGGTCACACGCGGGACTCTGGCCATGTTGCGCATCGTCGTCACGCGGGTGCGCTGGCTCGAGCACTCCGGGCAGCGCATGCCGACGGGGGTCGGCGTCATGCAGTCGGGACAGATCGGGCGCCCGCAGTTGGAGCAGGAGACGCCGGTCTCGCGCGAGGGGTGGCGGTAGCACGTGGCCATGGGCGGGCAGAGCGTATCTCTCCTCGGCCCGCCACCCTGTCAGCGCTGCCTCACATGCGCCGGCGCTGGCGACTCCGACGACCGAGGCCGTATGCGGCGCGCCGCGGTCGATCGCGCCGGATCTATATCGGAGCGACGATGATCGGGTTGCGCGTCGGGTGCAGGCTGCCGCCGAGGGGCTCGTCGGTGACCAGCACTTTGCTCACGCCCTTCAGATCGCCCGGGACGGCGACCGAGCCGTTGCCGTTGAGCGTGACCGAGAAGAGCACGTCGGTGGGCTGCGGGGGCTGGGTGCCGTGCTCGAGCCAAACCTCATAGATGCGCCCGCGTGGCGGCGCGGGGAAGCCAACGAGGTCCAGCACGACCTGCGAGCCGCTCTGGCGCAGCGCTGCGTTGGCGTGGGTGCCCGGCACGAGCACCGTCGCCTGGATGATCCGCGTGCGCACAGTCGAGCCGTTGCCGATCAGGAGCGCGCCGATCAAGAGTCCCACCGCCAGGGCGCCGGCAAACGACGGAAGCAGCCAGAACCGGCGAGAACGCAGGCGCGCAGGACGGTCGGCGTCGCGGCCGGCCGCGCGCAGCAGTTCGGCCTCGCCGTGCACGACCGCCATCAGGCGCGCGCGCAGGCCGCCGGGCGCCCGCGCGAGCGGCACGCCGACCGCGAGTGAGTCGGCGACGGGCTGCAGGTGCAGGACCTCGTCGCGACAGGCGGCGCAGCCGGCGAGGTGGCCGCGATAGGCGTCGAGCTCCAACTCCGCGAGCGCGCCGAGCACATAGGCGGCGGCATCGTCGATGCGCTCGCAGGGACGCGTGGGCTCGGGCTCGTTCATGGCCTCGGGCTCGTTCATGAGGTCACCTGCATATAGCCGAGCTGGGAGCGAAGCTTCTGCAAGCCCAAGCGCATGCGTCCCTTGACTGTGCCGATCGGCGTGTTGAGCATTGTGGCGATCTCGGTATGAGTGAAGCCGCCGTAGTAGGCCAGCTCAATTACACGACTCTGCTCAGAGGGCAGATCTTCCATCGCGGCGCGAATCTCGCGCGCCTCGTCGCGGCGTCCGACCTCCTCGTCGGTCCGCTCGATCGCCTCCATGCGCTCCTCGATCCCCTCGTCGCTGACGCGGCCGCGATCCTGCACGATGCCGCGGCGCAGCGCGTCGATCGCGCGGTTGTGCACGATGCCGAGCAGCCACGTGCGCACGCTGCCACGCGTGCGGTCATAGCGCCTACCGCCGCGCCAAGCGGAGAGGAACGCCTCCTGGACGACCTCTTCGGCGATCGCGCGCTTGCCGCACATGCGGAAGGCGAGCGAGAAGGCGACGGTCGAATGGCGGTCGTAGACGATCGCGAACGCGGCAGAGTCGTTCTCGGCGACGAGCTGCATCAGATCCTCGTCGGCGAGCCGGTGCAGAGAGGCGGTGGCGGTCTCCACCGAGCGCTTGTAGCGAGCCATGTCGGACATAGATACGTGCGAGCCGGCTGCCACGGATCAAGCCACGGAGCCGACGGCGTGGCCATTCAATCACTTAGCGCGGTTGGAATGCCCGCTGGCAGAACTATTCGCAAAGGCCCGTCTGAAAAAACAGGTCTCGAATCAGCGCTCGCCGTCGAAGAGCTTGCGCGACCAGTCGAAGATCGGCCGGCGGCCGATCTCGCGCAGGGCGCGCTCGGCGGCGTCCTGCGCGATCGTCAGCCCGGCGGCGGGCCCGCTGCCGCGGGCGTTCGCGCGCCGGTGGGCGCGCAGGAGCACGAGCGCCGTACCGGCGGCGCCGCCGACCACGAGCGCCGCCGCCGGGCGGGCCCAGTTGCGTGGGTCGCGCATCGCCGAGAGCTCCCACGCCTCGAGCTCCTCGGCGGCGAGCTCGGTGATGCTCGTGAGCGTGCTCTCGAGCCGGTCGGCGAGGTCCGCGGGGGGCTCCACCGGAGCGAGCGCTTCGCGTAGCAGACGCTCAAAGCCGGGCAGTGCTTCACTCATCGGAGCTCTCCCCACCCTGGCCGGCGACGATCTCCTCGAGCTGTTTGATCGCGCGATGGATCAGCACCTTGATGGCGCCGTCGGAGCGCCCCATTGCACGCGCGATCTCGCGATTGTCCATGCCGAGCGCGAAGCGCATGATCAGCGCCTCGCGGCGATCGTCCGGAAGCTCGCGCACCCCGTCGAGCACCCGGCTGAGCTCGTCGCGGCCCTCGACCAGCTGCTCGGTTGTGTGCAGCGCCGCAAGCGGCGTGGTGTCGTCGATCGGCGAGGCCGGCCTGCGCGAGCGGTCGCGGTAGAGGTTGGCGGCGAGGTTGTGCGCGATGCGGATCAGCCAGGGCCGCAGCGGGCGGCCGTGCGATTCGCGCTGAGCGCGCTCGAAGTGACGGTAGGCCTGCAGAAAGGTCTGCTCGGTCAGATCCTCGGCGTCGTGGTGGTCGCCGACGCGATAGTAGGCGTAGCTGTAGACGTCGCGCAGATGCGCGCGATACAGGTCGGAGAACTCCGCGTCGAGCTGCGCCTTTGACTTCTGCGGGGTTTCGTCCACTCATCGCACACCCTATCCGCCGGCCTTTCCCCCGCCCGGCCCTCCACGGGCCGGTCCGGGAGAGCTCAGGCGGCGCGGGCCTCCTCGCGGGCCGCGGAGGAGCTTTGAGGGGCGCGCCTGAGGCGCGCGGGCGGGCGACGCAGCCGGTCTGCGTCCTCGCGCCTGACTGCCACCCCGCCAAGCCACTCCCATTGCAGGCAGACGCAGGCCCAGATGCGCGCGGTCACACCGGCGGCGAGCTCCGGCGACGGGTGCTCGGTCGAGGCGAACAGCAGCGGGCGGCCCACGCGCAGGCGAACCTTGCGCGGACGGATGCGCCAGCCGCGGCGAACATCCTCGGTTCCGATCGTCGCAACGGGCGCGACGGCCGCGCCGGTTTCGAGCGCGAGGCGCCCGACGCCGCGGCGGGGGTCGCCGAGCGGGCCGGGACGCACGCGGGTGCCCTCGGGAAAGATCACGACGCAGTCGCCCCGCACAAGGATTGCGCGGGCGGTGTCCATCGCGTGGGCGTCTCCAGCGCCGCGATCGACGGGGAAGGCGCCGAGACCATTCAACAGCCACGCCTGCCAGCGACGCTCGAACAGCTCGCGCTTGGCCATGTAGTAGACCGGACGGCGCACGAGCGTGCCGATCACGAACGGGTCGAGAAAGCTGCGGTGGTTGGCGGCCAGTAGCAGCGGACCGTTGCGCGGCAGGTGCTCGCGGCCGATGCGCTCGAGGCGGAAGTAGACGCGAAAGAACGGCACGAGGACCGCGCGCAGCGTCCAATAGAGGACGGGGTTCACGCCGCGCGAGAGGGCATGCTCGCGAAAGCTGTCCAGGTCTGCGCGGTGGTGCTCCATACCATTCGATACCCGCTCCTGCGGACCGGGTTACATACGGCGGCGTGTCGAAGCCGACGGCCGGGATCGAACCGGCGACCTCCGCTTTACAAGAGCGGCGCTCTGCCAGCTGAGCTACGTCGGCATGGCGTTTCGCATCGTAGCGCCGCGATCCCGTACGAACGCTAAAGCGAGCGCAGGGCGGGCAGCAGCTCGCGCTCAGACCAGGAGATGAACTGCTCTTGGGCCTCAGCGCCGATCTGGACCAGGGCGATCTCCGTGAAGCCGGCATCGACGAAGGGCCTGATCTTCTCCACGTGCTCCTCGACATCGGGACCGCACGCGAGCTGCTCTGCGACCTGCTGCTCGGTCACGAACTGGGAGGCGCCCTCGAACGAGTCGGGATTGGGAAGGTCGGCGTTTACCTTCCAGCCCAATCCGAACCATCTGAACTGCTCGTGTGCGCGCTGGATCGCTGTTTCGCGATCGGGATCGTAAGACACGGCGATCTGCCCGACGCGTCCCTTGCCCGCGCCGCCGGCCTCGTCGAACATCTCGCCCAGCTCGCGCTTCGGCTCGACCGCGACCATCAGGTCGGCTTTGGATCCAGCCAGCCGGCAGGAGTCCGGGCCGGAGACCGCCACCCCGATCGGCACCCGCCTGTCGGGGAGGTCCCAGAGCTTGGCGCTCTCCACGTCGAAGTGCCTGCCGCGGAAGTTGACGGTGCCCTCGCCATCGAACAGCGCGGAGATCACGTCGATCGCCTCGCTGAGCATCTCGTGTCGCACTCCAACCGAGGGCCAGCGCCGGCCGGCGATGTGCTCGTTGAGGTTCTCTCCCGCGCCGAGCCCGAGACGGAAGCGGTTGCCGGAGAGAATCTGCACGGTGGCCGCCTTTTGGGCTACCACAGCCGGGTGATAGCGAATGGTGGGACAGGTCACATAGGTCATCAACCCGATCCGCTCGGTTGCGTTGGCGGCAGCGCCCAGCACCGCCCAGGCATAGGGAGAGTGACCTTGGGAAGCCAGCCACGGCTGATAGTGATCGGAGATGACCGAGAAATCAAAGCCGGCCCGCTCGGCCAAGCTCACATCTCGGACGAGCTGATCGGCGCGCGACTGCTCGCACATCATTGTGTAGCCGAACTCGGTCACGGAGCAGCCCTACCCGGCGGCGTCGCCCTCGAAACGACCGCGCCGGGCGAGGAGCTGCGCAGCCGGCGAGAAGCGCTACAAATGTCTACGCGTTCGAGACGCGCCTGACTGAGTTTTCGGTTGGCACGAGGCGTCGCTAACGGCGGCGCTGAGACATCACTGACGGTGGCGCTGAGGCATCACTGAGTTTCCCGGAGGAGGCTGATGGGCAGCTATAGGCTTATGACTGACACGCTGAGCTTGACGTTCGACGGCGGACCCGGCCGGCACTGGCGAAGCGCGCCCCGCCCCCAGGGCGCAGCACCCCTCCCGGTAGACAAAGGCGTGGAAACCGAGGCCGCGGCAACGGATAGCGCAACGGCTGAGGGCGCAGCAGGGTTGGGCGCCATGGCAACGGACAGCGCAACGGCTGGTAGCGCAACGGCTGATGGCGCAACGGCTGATGGCGCAGCAGGGTTGACCGGCGCGCTCGCCCTGATCGCCGCCGGCGCCGAGGAGCGTGACCGCGATCCGCAATTCCCGCGGGAGGCATTCGCCGCGCTGGCGGCTGCCGGCGTGCTTCAGTTCGCGGGCGAGCGTGATCGGTGCGACCTGCGCAGCGAGGCCGCGCTGGTACGTGCAGTGGCCGGCGTCGACGCTTCGAGCGCTCGTATCCTTGACGGGCATTTCAACGGTGTGGAGCGGCTGGCGCTCGGAGCCGGCGACGACACGCTGCGTGACGGTGAGCTTGCGCAGGTTCGTGCAGGAGAACTGCTGCTCGGCGTCTGGGGCGCCGATCCCGGGCCCGGCGAGGGTCCGCCCGCAACGGTGGAGCAGGATGCTCGAGGCGATCTGATCCTGCATGGCGTAAAGACGTTTTGCTCCGGCGCGGGGGGCGTGCAGCGCGCGCTCGTAGTCGCTCGCGATGTCTCCGGTGCGCGTCGGTTGGCGTATGTGGATGTAACCGGCCGAGTACGTATCGATCGCGCCTGGTACCGCGCTTCGGGTCTGCGCTCCTCAGAGAGCCATCGCGTCGAGTTTCACGGCGCGGCGGTGCTGGCTTTGCTCGGCGGCGTAGATGAGCTGACGCGCGAGCCGTGGTTCGCACGCGATGCGGTGCGGACCGCATCGACGTGGGCCGGGATCGCCGATTGCATCCTCGAGGCGACCATCATGGCGGTGGGCCAGCGCAAGCTCGACCCGCTCGCTCTGCATGCGCTTGGACGGATGCGAATGGCGGCCGCGACGATCGACCGCTGGCTCGAGTCCAGCGTCGCGGCGCTGAACGATGCCAAGATGCCGGCTCATAGCGTGGATGAGATGAGGACATTGGCGAGCGAATGTCGCCTGGCGCTCGCCGCGGCGGCGCGACTGATCGCCGAGCAGGCGGCGAGGATCGGGGGGGCGCGCGCCCTGGTGGGCGGCGGCACGCTCGATCGTGCCCGCCGCGACCTCGACCTGTTTCTGTTGCAGCACCGGCTTGACCCGAAGCTGGTGGAGCTCGGTGAACGTGCGCTGCGGGAGCACTCGTTGTGAGCGCCTCGGCCGAAGCGCCGCGAATGGAACCGCCGGAGCGCCGCGACTGCTGGAGCCGAGCTGCGACTGCTCGAGCTGAGCTGCGAGTGCTCGAGCTGAGCTGCGAGTGCTTGAGCCGATCGTGATCGCGGCCGGCCCTGACATAGGCGCGTTATCGCTGGCCGATCCCGATCCGGAGCTCGCCGCTGTCGTGGTCGTGCCGGCGCGTGACGAGGCCGCGCGGATCGGGGCGTGTGTGAGCGCTTTTGCGAGCCAGCAGAGCGTGGCATGTGAGAGCTTCGAGGTGATCGTGGTCCTCGACGGGTGCCATGACGGGACCGCGGACGTCCTGTGCGAGCTGCGTAGGCAGCATCCCCGGCTGCGCCTGTACGCGCTGGAGCTGGATACGCCGGTCGGTGTTGGGCGTGCGCGGCGTCTCGGCATGGATCTTGCCTGCGCGCGGCTGCTCGCACTCGGCCGAGACGAGGGGCTGATCGCGAGCACCGACGCCGACACGGTTGTCGCCGGCGATTGGCTGTGCGAGCAGCTGCGACTGGTCGAGGCGGGAGCGCGCGCGATCGGTGGCCACGTAGAGCTGGACCCCGGCGAGAGCGAGCTGCTGGACGTCAAGGCGCTGGCCGAGCGGGAGCGCGCCGCCACGGAGCGTCTGCAGTCGGCGCTCCGCGAGAGCACACCGGGCGCCCAGGTCGAGCATCACCACTTCAGCGGCGCCTCGCTCGCGCTGACCGCGGGGACCTACGAGCGCTGCGGTGGGTTGCCGGTGCGCGCGGCACTGGAGGACGAGGCGCTCGAGCGCGAGCTGCGCGCGCGTGGCGTGCCGATCCATCGCAGCGGCAGCGTGCAAGTCAGAACATCCGCCCGCACGTGCGGGCGTGCACCGCGAGGGCTTGCCCAAGATCTTGCGCGTGCGGACTGGCGGGCGCGGCGCTCTTACGGCGCCGAGCAGTTTTCGCTCGAGGAGTTGCTCGAGCGCAAGGACAGCACGATCGCACTGGTCCTGCCCGCGCGCGAAGTAGCAGCCACGATCGGCCCGATCGCAGAACAGGTGGGGCGTCTGCGCGAGGCCGGCCTGTTGGATGAGATCCTGCTCGTCGACGCCGCCTCCCGGGACGGGACCGCCCGCATCGCCGGCGAGGCGGGGCTCACGGTCGTGCAGGAGGATGAGCTGTCGGGCGAGTTTGGCCCAGCCCTCGGGAAGGGCGATGCGATGTGGCGCGGACTCGCAGCGGTCGACTGCGAGATCGTCGCGTTCGCGGACACGGATACCGAGGATTTCGCCGAACACTTTCTCACCGGACTGCTGGGTCCGCTGATCTGCTGCCCCGGGGTGCAGCTCGTCAAGGGCTTCTTCGAGCGGCCATTTCGCGCGCACGGAACGCTGACGCCGGGCGGTGGGGGACGAGTCACCGAGCTGATGGCGCGTCCGCTACTGAACCTCCACGCGCCCGAGCTCGCGGTGTTCGACCAGCCGCTGGCGGGCGAGACAGCAGGACGACGTGAGTTGCTTGAGCGCCTTGCGTTCAGCGCCGGCTACGGCGTGGAGATCGCGATGTTGATCGACGCCTGGCGGCTGGTCGGATTGGACGGCCTCGCGCAGGTCGATCTCGGCGTGCGCCAGAACCGTCATCAGTCTCTACGGGAGCTCTCGGCGATGGCCTACGCCGTCCTCGTTGCGGCTCAAACACGGTTCCTCGGCGAGGAGTTCGCCGATGCGCAGGCGGCCGGTGCGATGCTCTTGCCCGCCCAGGCGGGAACAGACCGGGTCGAGAGCCGCACGATCGTTGTGGAGGAGCGCCCGGCGCTGGCGAGCCTGCAGCCCTCGCGCGCAACGGTGCCGTGAAGGACGCGCTCACAAGCACCGCGGCTGAAGACGCCGGCCGCGAGGATCGCGCCGCCGCTTCCAAGCGTCAGGAGACCGGCCTCGAACGGCTGGATCGCAACCTCGAGGAGCTGACAGGCGAGCTTCGCGTGGTCGTCACCGGCGTGCAGGTGCTGTTCGCGTTCCTGCTGATCGTGCCTTTCAACACCGGCTTCACGCACGTCGGCAACTTCGAGCGCGCCGTGTACTTCGTCACCCTGATCTTTGCGGCGCTCTCTGCGGCCTGCACGATCGCGCCCTCGGCGCAGCATCGTTTTCTATTTCGCCATGATGACAAGCACCATCTCGTGTTCGTGTCAAACCGCATAGTGATCGCGGGCTTGGCGTTCCTTGCGTTCGCCATGTGCGGCGCCCTCCTACTCGTCTCCACAAAGCTCTTTGGCGCGGTAGTAGGTGGGTTCACCGTCGTCATCGGCGCCCTTCCTTTCCTGCTGCTGTGGTTTGTCATGCCTCTGCGACGGCGGGCACTGCTAGGCGCGGCTCCTGATACGGAGGAAGCACGAAAGCGGGGCCGGCAGCCTGAAACGTGAAACGGATGGCGCCCTGAAACGCCAACCGCTGGCCGGCAGCAGCCTGGAAGTGAAAGCGAATTGCCGTCAGCGTGAAGACGCTTTCCGTGAAGACGCTTTCCGTGAAGACGCGTTCCGTGAAGACGCTTTCCGTGAAGACGCTTTCGGTGAAGAAGCTTTCGGTGACGAGGCTTTCCGTGAAGACGCTTTTCCAGAGGTCCCGCGAATCGGCGCGGCACGGGAGGGGGAGCTTGCACGACGAGCCCGGGAGGAGCTTGCACGACGGGGGCGCGTGGGTCGCTCTCCGACGGGGATCTCCGCTTTGACAACCGCTTTGACCATCCGCGGTATCTCTTTGCCAAGGAACGTGCTCATCCGTTCCTCCTCCCGCAGGATCGCGCGCGCGAGGCGCACGGTGTCGGTATCGCCAAGGGTTTCGGCGAGCCCAACGATGGCTGAGTAGGTGGCGATCTCCTCCGCCTCGGAGGCATACTCTGTCTTGGCGTTCTTGAGCTGCTTCTCCTCCTCCCCCGTGCCACGCAGGGCGTGGAGCGGCCCTTGTGCCAGCGCCGCGGCGCGCTGCGCTCCGGCGACAGCCGTTTGGGCGATATCGGAGACCACGTCGGGACCCGGCAGATCGATTGTCTCTGGGGTTCCACCGAGCTGCTTGATGCGCCGCTGCACATCGCGGCCGTGGCGCTTGGTCTCGGTGAGGTGTGCGCGCAGCCGCTGCTTATAGGTGGGGCGAGCTGCGAGTGCGAGGTGTGCCTGAAGCGCCGTCTCCAGCCGACGCTCCAAACCGTATGCCTCGTTCAGGTATTGGATCAACTTGACCTTCCCCTCGGGTAGAGCCGCCACGGCTTCCTCCTCGCTCGATGTCGTTTTTGGACTACTACCCGAAAGTCCAGGGGACTATCACCTTCGACGGCACGCCATCATCACTCCCCCGACGGCGCTCACATCCGGCCGTGGGCGGCGCGCTCAGTGCAGAGGTCGGAGCGGCGTCCCGCTGGGCCGCGGCGTATACCCAAGCCACCTCCTTACAGCCGCATACGCTCCTGGCCCTGCTCGAGCTCGAGCAGCAGCCGCTTGCGCTCCAGCCCGCCGCCGTAGCCGACGAGATCTCCGTTTGCGCCGATTACGCGGTGACAGGGGACGATCACACCGATCGGGTTGCGACCGTTGGCGAGGCCTACCGCCCGTGCGGCCCCGGGCTGGCCGACGCGCCTGGCGATCTCGCCGTAGCTGGCGGTCTCACCGTAGGGAATTTCCTGCAGCGCGCGCCAGACTTGGCGTTCGAACGGCGCGCCGTCGAGCACGAGCGGCAGAGCGTCGAAGGTGGTGCGCTCGCCGGCGAAGTACTCGCGCAACTGCCTTCGCACATCTGCAAAGGACGTCTCCGAGCGCTCCCATCGTGGTGCGATCTTCACGGGCTTGCGCCCCTCCTGCATGTACAGCCCCCGCAGGGCGTGGCCGTCGCCGAGCAGGAGCAGCTCGCCGATCGGGCTCTCGATGCTCGTGTAGAAGCGCTGCTCGGAGACGGTTTGGGCGGTGGTTGACATCGACTCAACTCCTTATGCGGCGAGCCGACCGGCCTCGTCGCTGGACGTAGGTTCGCGCCTCGCGCGCGCCGGCGGCACGAGCGAGGCCCATAGGTGCTGGACGGCGTAAGCCCGATACGGTCGCCAACCCTCGGCGAGCGTCTCCGCTGCCACCGGCCGGCCGTCCCGCCCGAGCTGTTCAAGCGCGCGGCGAACACCGAGATCGCCGGAGGGAAAGGCGTCGGGGTCGCGCAGCGCGCGCATCGCGATGTACTCGGCCGTCCACGGACCGATTCCCGGCAGCGCCCGTAGTCGACGGCGCGCGTCGAGGCGATCGGCGCCGACGTCGATCGCGAGCTCCCGCCGGGCGAGCGCCGTGACCAGGGCAAGCAGGCCGCGCCTGCGGGCGGCGGGCATCGCGAGCTCGTCGAGATCGCTATCGGCCAACGCCTGGGCCGAAGGGAAGAGGTGTGTTATCGACCCGAGCGGACGCTCAAGCTCCTCGCCGTAATTTACGGCCATGCGGCCGGCAAGCGTCGCGGCGCCACGCAGCGAGACCTGCTGACCCAGCACGGCGCGGACGGCGAGCTCGTGGCCGTCCACGGCTCCGGCGACCCGCCGTCCGGGGGAGCGGCGCACCAGCGGGCCGAGCAGCGGCTCGGCGCCGAGCACCTCGGCCACGCTTTGCGGGTCGGAGTCGAGGTCGAGCAAGGTGCGCGAGCGCTGCATCGCGGCGCCGAGATCGCGCAAATCGGCAAGCCAGTAGCGCGCCTGCACATGCCCTTCGGCCGGACGCAGCTCGACGACGCCCGTGCCGTGCGGCAAGCACAGGCTCCTACGATAGCCGCCGTCGACCACCTCCTCCACGCCGGGAACGGCCCGCAACCCCAGGAACGCGATCAACCCTTCCGCGTCCAGCGGCGCACGGTAAGGCAGGCGTAGCGATAGCGCGCCGCTGTCCTGCGCCCGTCCGTATCGCCGTGTCCGTGCCCGCAGCGCGCTCGGCGTCACCGCGAAGATCTCCTGCACCGTCGCGTTGAACTGCCGTACGCTGTGAAACCCGGCCGCAAACGCTACAGCGGCGATCGACAGTGTGGTCGTCTCGAGCAGGATGCGCGCGGTCTGTGCGCGCTGGGCACGCGCGAGCGCGAGCGGACCGGCGCCGGCGACGGCCACGAGCCGGCGATGCACGTGCCGCTCGGTGTAGCCGAGGCGGCCGGCAAGACCGCCAACCCCCTCGCGATCCACCACCCCGTCCGCGATCAGCCGCATCGCCCGGCCGGCGAGATCCGCTCGCAGATCCCACTCGGGCGAGCCCGGCGTCGCGTCCGGGAAGCAGCGCTTGCAGGCGCGAAAGCCCGCTGACTGCGCCGCGGCCGCTGACACGAAGAAGCACACGTTCTCGCGTTTGGGCGTCCGCGCGGGACAGCTCGGGCGGCAATAAATCCCGGTCGTCTTGATACCGCAGAAGACCCATCCGTCAAAGCGTGGATCGCAGGCTTCGATCGCGTGCCAGATGCGGTCTGAGTCGAGGTCCAGCCTGTCAGGGTCGCTATTCACTGGCTACACCGTGACATACCCAGCGGCCGATATCTAGCGGAAATCGGACCACGATGGTATCGACAATATAGAGGTCCAAAAATCGCTATGTCGGCGTGTTGGAGGTGAGTTTCCCTCTTCAAGCGCAGCGCAACTCGCCAACCTTGGCAGGGTTTTATGGGTGATGCGGGTGTATGACTTCAACAGATCGCCACGCCGCCGAGCGGCGCGTGGCCGGTGAAAGATGCCTGCCGCTGAGCTCAATCCACTGGCCCCTGCCGAGCCTGCGAGCCCCGACCGGGGAGCCCGCTCCCGCCTGTTCCCATCCGACGGAGCGCTCGTGCAGCGTGTGCGCGAAGGGGACGAGCGAGCTTTCGAGACGATCTTCAAGCGCCATCGTGCGCCGCTGCTGTCCTACTGCCGGCACATGCTCGGCAGTCGCGACGAAGGCGAGGACGCGCTACAGCAAGCGTTCATCAAAGCCCATCGCGCACTGCTCGGCGGGAGCGTTCCCCGCGAGCTGCGCCCCTGGCTGTATGCGATCGCGCGCAACTGCTGCCTGTCGGCGATCGCCGCCCGGCGGCCCACCGCCCAACTGGAGGACCGCACTGCGGCGCTGGCGGGACTGTCGGAGGACGTGCACCGGCGCGAGGACCTGCGCGAGCTACTCGATGGGATCGCTCGCCTGCCCGAGGATCAGCGTTCTGCGCTGCTGCTGGCGGAGCTCGAGGACCTGCCGCACCGGACGATCGCCACGATTGTGGGGTGCGAGGTGAGCAAGGTCAAGGCACTGATCTATCAGGCGCGCAGCTCGCTGATCGCCGACCGCGACGCGCGTGACGCGTCGTGTCGGGACATTCGCGAACAGCTCTCTGTCGCGCGCGGCGGGGAGCTGCGCCGGGGCCCGCTGCGGCGCCACCTGAAGCTGTGCGATGGCTGTCGCGACTTCCAGCTTGCGGTAAGCGACCAGCGCGAGTCGTTCGCGGCCGTGCTACCGGTGCTGCCAAGCGCGGGGCTCTTGACCGCGATCCTCGGGCATGGCGCGGCGCACGGGGCCGGCGCGGCCGGGATCGGAGGATCGGGCGGCCTCGCCTCCGCGGGCGCAACCGGAGCGGGAGCCGCGACCACAGGCGGCGGAGGAGCCGGCGGCCTCACCGGGGCCGGCACCGGTACAGCGCTCGGTGGGGGCACGACTGCCGGCGCAGGCACGGCAGTTGGCGCCTCCGGCACGACTGCCGGCGCAGGCGGCACGGCAGTCGGCACAGGCACGGCGGTTGGCGCCTCCGGCACGACTGCCGGTATGGGCGGCACAGCAGTCGGCACAGGCACGGCAGTAGGCGCCTCCGGCACGACTGCCGGCACGGGCGTGGCGGTGGTCGGCGCGAGCGCCGGGGGCGGCGGCACGAGCGTAGGTGCGCTGGTTGGCGGCGGGCTAGTCACGAAGCTCGCCATCGGCGGAGCGGTCGTGGCGATGGCAGCCGCGGGCGGGGTCACGGCGCGCAATCGCGAGGCGAGCGCGACTTCGCACCGAGCCATCGTCGTGCGCGCGTCCGCCGCGGAGACGGTTCGAAGCGGCCGGAAGGATTTCCCCGGCGCGAGCGCCGGGGCATCGGAGTCGGCTGCTCAAGGGTTGCCGGCGACTCTCAGGCTCGCAAGCGCGGCGGGACCCGCAAGCTCCGCCGGAGCCGAATCTTTCAACGGACTGCTCGGTGCAAACCCGCTCCTGAACGCCGCCGTCACATTCGCGCCGGGCGCAGCTGCGCCCGCCGGCGTGGGGCAGCTCCCTGGAACATCGACCCAGGGCAAGAGCGGCGCTGCGAGCGATCCCGGCGCGGCCAAAGATGCGCTCGCAGGAGCGATCCGAGCGCAGCGCCGTGCGGCGTTGCGCCGCCGCCGCGAGCTCCTTCGCCGTAAGGCGGCACGGCTTCGCCGGCTGCGGGCCGCGCGGCGTCGCGCCCAGAGTAAAGCCGTCCATCGCAAACACCCGGCGGCCAAATCGGCGCCCACCCCTACAGTCCTGCCGGCGACGACGCGAGCGCGCCCCCCGCGCCGCACGAAAGCCCACCCGCCCCTCTCGCCCGCGACCGGCGCCACGACACCGCGCACGAACGCCACGACGCAAGGCGCCAGACAGGGTGCGAACAAAAAGCATCCCCGCTCGCCGCAAGTCACAGGCACCGGCGGGCCGGGTACCGGCGTGACCGCCACCGGAACGACAGGCGTGGGTACCGGTAACACCGGTTCGAAAACCGGCAAAGGAAAAGCGCAAGGAACGAGCCCAGCGCAAGGAACAAGCCCAGCGCAAGGATCAGGCAAATCGCGAGGATCGGGGGGCGGCGCGCAAGCCGAAGGCCCAGCCGGCGGCTCCCCGGTGAAAACGAAGACCGGCAGCGGCACAGGGAGTCCCGCCGGCACAGGTAGCGCCACAGGCAAAGGGAGCGCCACAGGCAAAGGGAGCGCCACAGGCAAAGGGAGCGCGGGCGGGACGAGCGGTGCGGGGACGAGCCCCAGCGGCAAATCGAGCGAAACCGCCGCGGGCGGTGCAAGCGAAACCACCGCGAGCACGACCGGCGGCGGGGGCACAGGCGCAAAAGCCGCGCCGAAGAAACATCTCGTCGAAGAAGAACAACTGCCCAACCTTTGAGGGGGACGGGCGGTCGTAGGCGTAGATGCTCAACCAAACCCGACGGATAATTCAGAAGGAGAGGAAGGCAATGCGTCTTCGTAAACTCGCTCCGGCCGGCCTGGCCGCAGCCTCACTGCTCGCGCTGACTCCGGCCGCGGCGCCGGCTCACAAGCACCCAAGCCCTCGCGGGCGCTGCCGGATCAACATCGAAAGCGTCTCGCCCAACCCGATCACGGCCGGGGAGGCGACCGAAATATCAGGTCGTCTGGCCTGCCGTCGCGCAAGCGCCGCCGGGCAGACCGTCCAGCTGTATGCGCACGTGGCCGGGACCGCAGGCTTCGTGCCAGTGCAGAGCGCAACCACGGAAGCAAGCGGCGCATACAAGTTCTCGACCGCCCCCGAGAATACAAATGTCAGCTTCTACGTCCGCTCACTCGGTGCGCAGAGCGGGCGCAGGCGGCTGAGGGTGGCCGCACAGGTGACGCTCACGGGGCCGCCGGAAGGCACCCAGATCGAAACCGGGGCACCCCATCAGGAGACGTTCAGCGGCACCGTCACCCCTGGCACGGATGTCGGCGCGCGCGTAATCCTGCAGCGCCAGAACGCGGTCAACGGCGAAGAATGGCACCGGATCGGCGTCGGGCAGGTGATGGCGGGCGGGACCTACTCGATCACGCACATCTTCCGCGTGCCGGGCGACGCGAGCATTCGAGTGCTGGTGCGCAGCGACGGGCTCAACATCCCGAGCGCTTCGACTCCGCTCGACTACGATATCTCCCAAGCACAGAACCCGAACCTTGAGATCTTCGAGCTCCGCGGATCCGATCACCTACGGGCAGTCGGTCACGATCTCGGGCACGCTCGCCGGGACAACGACGAGCCAGACGGTGACGCTGCTGGCGCGGACGGTCCATCAGCAGGGCTTCGCCCCGATCGCCGAGGTGAGCACCGGCAGTGACGGCAGCTACACCTTCCCGGCGCAGTCCCCGGTGAACAGCACCCTGTACCGGGTGAAGGGCGGCGGGCAGAAGTCCGCGGTGCTGTATGAGGGTGTGAAAGACGTCCTCACCGCCGAAGTCTCCGCCACCACCATCCAGGCCGGGCAGGCGCTGGAATTCAAGGGCACGGTGGCTCCGGACCACACCGGCCACGTGATCTACCTCGAGCGCCAGAACGCGACAGGCTCGGGCTTTCATGTCGTGCAGGTCGGGCACGTCTTGCCGGGATCGATCTACACGATCATCCACCAGGTCTACGTGCCGGGGACGAAGGTCTTTCGGATCGAGATCCCCGGGGGACCGGACAACGGCCGCGCGGTCAGCCAGCTGTTCACCGTCCAGGTGACGCCGGCGGCGGCGTCCGCGCTCACACCCGAGTCTCCGGGCAACTCATCGACGCCCGGCGAAGGCGCGACGAGCGGATCGGAAGCGGAAACGCCGCTCAACGAATAGCGGGTCGGGGCCGGCAAGCCGGACTTCATCCGGCTGCGGCTCGACAGGGCCTGCATGAGCAACACGCCGGCCTGTGGCCGTCCCTTTGGGGCGGCCACAGGTCTTCAAGAACCTGCTCAGGCAGCCGACCAGCCTGGACGCGTCGCAGGATTCAGGATTTCAGGCGGCCACCGCGCGCGAGTCGAGGTGCGTGCCGACCTTGCGCTTGACCCGCTGGAGCGCGTTGTCCACGGTCTTCGTATCGCACTGCAGGCGCATGCCGACCTGCTCGTAGGAGTAGCCGTCGAGGTACAGCCCCAGCACCCGGCTCTTGAGCTCTGACAGCGCGGTCGACAGGCAGCCCACGAGCGAGCGCAGCTCCTCGGAGGAGATCACCTGGTTGACCGGGTCGTGCACCGTCGGGCCTGGCAGCATCTGATCGAGCGTGGGCACGTCATCGCCCGCGCCCGCCGGGGTCGAGGAGAATGAGACGTACTGGTTCAGCGGCGTGTGCTTGTTGCGCGTGGCGGTCTTCACCGCCGTGATGATCTGGCGGGTGATGCAGAGCTCGGCGAAGTTGCGAAAGCTCGACTCGCGGTCTGTACGGAAGTCGCGGATCGCCTTATATAGGCCGACCAGCCCCTCTTGAATCAGATCTTCGGAGTCGCCTCCCGCCAGAAAGTAGGAGGAGGCCTTCAGGCGCACGAACCCGTGATAGCGCCTGACGAGACTGTCATAGGCGTTGCGATCGCCCTGCTTCGCCAACGCGATCAAGAACCCATCCTCGACCTTGACTTCAGAGTTAGAGTTGCTGGTGATTCGTGCCACGAGCAGATCCTTTCTCGGGCCGCCCGTGTCAGGGCAGGCCCAAATTTGCTCAGTGGCGCACTCCTCCCCCGGCGCCAAAGCTATTCATGTGCTCTGTATCCAAGGTTCATCAACCTTAGGTTCAGAGTTATGTCGGCGCGAGCCTTGCACAGTTATGAAACGTTGTCAAGACGTTCCTGCTCGATTTTGCAAGATCTCGTACAGGAGCGCCGCCGCGGCGGCGCTCACGCCGAGCGACTCGATCGCGCCGAGCAGCGGTAGCGCGATCAGCTCGTCGCACGCCTTGGCTACCCGTGGGCGCAGGCCGGCGCCCTCGCCGCCCAGCACGACCACGACACCACCGCTGTAGTCCGGCGTGTCGTAGGGCACCGGCGCGCGGGCGGCAACGGCCTTTCCCGCCGCCGCCGGCGTCTCCCTCCGATGCAGCTCCTCCCCCGCCGGCGTTCGCCCGCTCACGCCCCCTTGACCGAGCGCCTGCCGTCGGGGTAGCGACTTCGACGCGCCGGTGGGGACGGGAACGCCGGCGCCGTAGCACCAGCACCCGGCGCGGCGGGCGTCAGCGAGGAAGTCGGCCAGGTTGCGAACCTTCGCCACGCGCAGATGCTCGACGGCCCCGGCGGACGCCTTGCACACGGCCGGGGTCACCTCGGCTGCGCGGCGCTCGGGGATCGCGACGCCGGCCGCGCCGACGCACTCGGCGGTACGGCAGATCGACCCCAGGTTCTGCGGGTCCTGCACCTGGTCGAGGGCTACGATCAGGGGACTCTCACCCGCGAGCAGCTCCCTGGCACCGGCATAAGGATAGGCGCCGGCGTCCGCACAGACTCCCTGGTGGGCGCTCGAGCCGCAGCGCCGCTCGAGATCCTCGGCGGAGGCGCTCCGCACCCGTGTGCCCCGCAGCCACGGCTCACCGGCCACGCCCACCGTCGCCCATACCTCTTTGACCGCGTGTTTACGGCGCCCGCGCAACGCCTCCCTTACGGGATTGCGGCCGTAGACGATCACGGTGCGCCCATCACGGCGTCGCCGACACCGGGATCAGCTCGGGGCCGGCGGGCCCGTCGCGGATCTCCCAGCCACGGCCGCGCAGCTCCTCGCGCACGCGATCGGCGGTCTGAAAATCTCGCGTCTCGCGCGCCCGCTCGCGCTGCTCGAGCAACGTAAGCGCCCTGGGATCGGTCGCGGCCACGTCGCCGACGGCCTCGAGCGGTGTGAGCCCCTCGAGCCCGAGCACGCTCAGCATCTCGCGCAGATCACCGTCGCCGACTCCCCGATCGCGGCGGTTGGCCTCGCGTATCCATTCGAACAGCGAGGCCAGCGCCGCCGGCGTGTTGAAATCGCCGGCCAGCGCGTCGAAGAACGCCTCCTTGTAAGGAGCCATCTCCGGCGGGCTTGAAACGCCGCGAGCGAGCCGTCTGAGCGCGTCGCGGATGCGCTTCACCCGGCGGTCTGCGTCTCCCAGCTCCGAGTCCGAGAACGCAAGCGGCTGGCGGTAGTGGCCGGAGGCCAAATACATCACAACCGCGTCCCGGCCGTAGCGCTCGATCACCTCTCCCAGCAGGGCGATGTTGCCGGCCGACTTGGCCATCTTCTCGCCGGTGAGCTGGATCATGCCGTTGTGCATCCACAGCCGCGCCAGCTCCTCGCCGCGTGCGCTGCGTGTCTGCGCGGCCTCGTTCTCGTGGTGGGGAAAGACCAGATCCGAGCCACCGCCGTGGATGTCGAAGCCGACGCCGAGCAGCTGCTCGGCCATCGCCGAGCACTCGATGTGCCAGCCCGGCCGGCCCGCTCCCCAGGGCGCATCCCAGCTCGTGTCCTCGCCCTCCTTGCGCCCCTTCCACAGCGCGAAATCGAGCGGGTCCTGCTTGCGCTCCGTGCCCTCTCCGCCCTCGCCCTGGTCCATGTGCTCCAGCCGGCGATGGGACAGGCTGCCGTAGCGCTCGTCGGAGCGCACGCGAAAGTAGACGTCCCCGTGGGCGGCGTAGGCATGATCCCGGTCGATCAGCGTCTGGATGTAGTCGACGATCGGGCCGATCGTCTCCGACGCCAGCGGCTCGTGATCGGGGCGGCCGAGGCCTAGCGCGTCGGTGTCCGCGCGGTAGCACTCGGTCATCTCCGCGGCCAGCTCGGCGCTCGCCCGGCCCTGCGCGCGCGCGGCGTCGTAGATCTTGTCGTTGACGTCGGTGACGTTGACCACGAGGCTCACTCCGTATCCCTCGTGCTCGAGAAATCGCTTCAGCAGGTTGAACACGACGAACGGCCGCGCGTTGCCGATGTGGATGCGGCTGTACACGGTCGGCCCGCACGCATATATGCCGACGCGATCGGGATCGCGCGGGCGCAACCGCTGAAGCTCACCGGAGCGGGTGTCGCGCAGGAAGATCTCACGCATAGCGCGCAACCCTAGCCCAGCTGACGTGCTCAGCGACTGCGCAGGCTCGCAATCGCCAGCGCGGCGACGCCCTCGCCACGCCCGACGAACCCGATCCCCTCGCCCGTGCTCGCCTTCACATTCACGCGCTCGAGCGCCAGCTCGAGCGCGTGCGCCAGACGAACGCGGATCGCGCCACGGTACGGAGCGAGCTTCGGGCGCTCCATCACGACCGTGCAGTCGACGTTCCCGATCGCGAACCCCGCGGCGATCACGCTCGTCACGACGATCCCGAGCAGATGCAGCGAGTCGGCATCCTTGAAACGCGCGTCGGTATTGGGAAAGTGCTCGCCGATATCTCCCAGCCCGGCCGCCCCGAGCAGCGCGTCGATCACCGCGTGGGTGAGCACATCCGCGTCGGAGTGTCCGTCGAGGCCAAGCTCGTGAGGGATGTGAACGCCGCCGAGGATCAGCGGACGGTCCTCGCTCAGACGATGCGAGTCATAGCCGATCCCGACCGGCGTCATTCGAGACTCGCCCCGCCGTGCCCGTCCGCCTCGCCCACCGCGGCCGATCCGCTCGCCCCAAGCGTCTCGTCCGCGCCCGCCAACCCGCTCGGGCCGATCGGCTCGAGGCGCCGCTCGCGCCGCTCGAACACACACAGCTCTGCTACCCCCAGCTCGCCCAGCAGCTCAAGCGCCTGCTCGTAATCGGCGCCGATGTCCTGCGGCCGGTGGGCGTCGCTGGAGAGCGCCACGGGCGCGCCGGCTTCGAGGCACATCGCGAGGAACGCCGGCGCCGGATACAGCTCCCCGGCGCGCTTGCGCAGCCCCGCGGTCGAAACCTCCACGGCGACGGCACCCTCCGCGATGCCATCGATCGCCAGCTCGTAGTAGCGACGCAGATCGCCTTGCGGCGGCGGCCGCTCGTTCCCCCACACCTTCACCAGGTCGGGATGGGCGAGCACGTCGAACAGCCCGCTGCGCGCGGCCTCGCCCAGCGTCTGGAAGTAGCGCCGCCATACGTCCTCCGCGCTGTGGCCCTTCTCCCACACGCTGTAGTCGTCCATGTCGATCGCCTCGTCGCGCAGGAAGTGCACGGAGCCAATCACATAGTCGAAGTCGCGCGCCGCCAGCAGGTTGGCCATGCGGTCCTCGCCGCCGACCACAAAATCCGCCTCGATGCCCAGCCGCAGGTCGGTGCGCTCGCGCACGAACGAGCAGTAGGCGTCGAGATCGTCGCGCGCGTTCGCGAGCCAGAACGGATGGGACCAGACCTCGAGCGCCTGCTCGAAGCGATACACGTGCTCGGAGACGCCCAGCTCGGCGATCCCGCGCTCGCTCGCCACCGCCCGGAAGCGCTCGACGTTGGCCTCGGTGAAGTGCTCGGCGGCGGTGGCCTCGACGTCGTCGGGGCGGAGATGGAGGTGGTAGTCGGTGAGCATCGGGGCGCTGATTCAAGCAGGCCCAGCGGGAGACCGTGCGTGTGTGCGCCGAGCCAGCAGCAGCTCGGCGACCTGCAGATCAAGCGGCGTCGTGATCTTGAGGTTCTCATCGCTCGCCCCCACCACCAGCACCCTGCCTCCGGCTCGCTCGATCAGCCAGGCGTCGTCGGTCGCTTCGGCGAGCACCTCCGCGGAGACGTCCAGGGCGCGCTCGAGCGCCGCGCGGCGAAACACCTGCGGCGTCTGCACCGCCCACAGGCTCGAGCGCTCAAGCGTCTCGCTCACGACGGCGCCCTCCCCCACCCGCTTGATCGTGTCCTTCACGGGCATGGCGGCGATCGCCGCCTGGGCGTCGCCGTCGGCCTCGAGCGCCGCGATCACCGCTTGTGCGAGCGCCGCGGTCACGAGCGGACGGGCCGCGTCGTGCACCAGCACAGGGTCACCGGGCCCGGCGGCGGCGAGCGCCAGGCGTACCGACTCCGACCGCGTCGCCCCACCCTGCACGACCGTGACGTCGATCGGCCCGTGCAACCCTCCCTGCGACGACGGGGTAATTATCCCGCCGTCCACCTCGGCGACAGCGCCGGCGAGAGGGAACGCCGGGGGCACGGCGAGCACGATCCTCTCCATCCCCTCTACCTCACGCAGGGCGGCCACGCTCCACTGCACCAGCGGAACGCCGGCCAGCTCGACGAGCGCCTTCGGGCGGGCGGCTCCCAAGCGCTCGCCGCGCCCGGCGGCCACGATCAGAGCAACGGCCATCGCTCAGCGTCTCGCCTCGAGGGTCTGTCGCGCACGCGGCACGCGCACCGCACGGGTGCCGCTGCCGCGTGCGCGAAAGGCCCTACTTGGCCACGGCCATCTGGCTGGTGGCCGAGTTGGCGAGCAGCTCGTCGAGATAGCTCTCAGCCTCTTCCTCGTCCTTGTCGAGCGCATACATCAGCTCTGACGCGAGGATCTTCTTGGCGCGCGTGAACATCTGCTTCTCGCCGGTCGACAGCCCCTTCTCGGACTCGCGCAGCGACAGGTTGCGCACGACCTCGGCGAGCTCGTAGATGTCGCCGGTCTTGATCTTGTCGCGGTTGTGCTTGAAGCGGCGGTTCCAGTTCTTCGGCATCTCCGAGACCTCGTCGCGGAGCACGTCGAGTACCTTCTGCACCGTTTCCTCGTCGATCACGCGACGCAGACCTGCCAGAGCGGCGTTCTCGGTGGGGACCCGTACCGTCATGTCGTTGTGCAGGATCTTGATCGTCAGATACTCGCGCCGAACGCCTGCCATCTCCATCTCCTCCTTCTTCAGCACCTTCCCCGCGCCGTGGTGGGGATAGACGACATGATCGCCGAGCTCGAACTCGATGAACTCGACCTCGCGGGTCGCCTCGAGCTCCTCGATCAATGCCGTTGCGTCTTCGATTGCCTGTGCGGGAATGGTGTCCTCCTTCGTTGCGGCCTGCCGGTTGGCGGCCCGTGTCAAATGTGTGCTCTGGCTCAGCTACGTCTGCAGGTAGCGGTCCACGAGGTTGAGCTCCTGCAGCCTGCGCAGGCCCTCGCGGATGTCCTTCGCCCTGATCTCCCCCACGCCCTCGACCGCCTCGAGCTCCGCGTCGGTCGCGGCCAGCAGCTCGTCCAAGCCCCCGAACTCGCTTACGATCTGCGCGACGACCAGTCTCGGCAGCCGCGGGATGCGTCCCAGCACGCGATAGCCGCGCGGTGAGACAGAGTAGTCAAGCGTGTTCAGCTTGCGGTCATACCCGAGCAGCTCGGCCATGCGCCCGAAGTCGAGCAGGTCCTGGTGGGCCAGCCGCCCGATCTCCTCGAGCGCGGCCGCGAATGCCTCGTCGGTGCTTCCGTACAGGTAGTCGCGCACGAGCGCCGCCTTCTCCGCCGCGGTGCCCACCATCGTCTCCTCCAGCTGCATCTCGATCAGGCGGCCCTCCGAGCCCAGCTCGACTATGTAGCGCTCGATCTCGACCGCCATGCGCGTCACGAGCTCGGCGCGCTGCAGCACGGTCAGCACGTCGTGCAGCGTCGCCCCGCCCTCGAACTCGAGCGCCGTCAGCCGCGTAGAGACCTGGTCCAGGCGGGTGCGGTACTTGTCGAGCGTCGCCAGCGCCTGGTTGGCCTTGGCGAGCACCACGGGGATGTCCTGCAGGATGTACTTCGCGCCGTCCACATACACCGAGACGACCTCGCGCCGCTGCGAGACCGCGATCACCAGCGCGTCGGTCTGCTTGGAGACCCGCTCGGCCGTGCGATGGCGGGTACCCGTCTCGTGCGAGAGGATCGTCGGGTCGGGCATCAGCTGGACGTTTGCCATCGTGATCTTGGTCGCGTTCGCGTTGAGGATGATCGCGCCGTCCATCTTCGCGACCTGGTAGAGGAACGCGGGGGTGTAGTCGATCTCGAGCTTGATCCCGCCGCTGTTCAGAAAACTGAGGTCATCCGGCTCGCCGATCACGATCAACCCTCCTGTGCGGGCGTGCAGAATGCTCTCGATCCCCTCCCGCAGCGCCGTGCCGGGGGCGATCATCTCCAGCGCCTTCATCAACCCCGGCTCCGGCCTGACTTCGTTATCTAAATCTTCGCCGGATCGTGGAGCCACGACAACCCATTCTAAAGCATCCAGGCTTTATTCCTCGGCTCCTGGACTGAAGAACGACGCTCGGGCCCAAGCCCGGGAGGACTCTCGACGCCGAGCCCGAGAAGACGCTCGGGCCCAAGCCCGGGAGGACTCTCGACGCCGAGCCCGAGAAGACGCTCGGGCCCGAGCCCCGGAGGACTCTCGACGCCGAGCCCGAGAAGACGCTCGGGCCCGAGCCCCGGAGGACTCTCGACGCCGAGCCCGAGAAGACGCTCGGGCCCGAGCCCGCGAGGCCCTCAGGCCGCGGCCCGTTCCGGGCGACTCGCCTGGGCTCCCAGCGCCACCGCCAGCGCCTCGCGCAGTGTCGCCGCCTCACACGCGCCCGGACCACTCTGCGGCGGGGCGATCGTGTCGCTCAACCCGTGCTTTGTGGCCTCTTCCAAACGGCGCTCGGGGTGGCCCACCCAGCGCAGCTCGCCGGTCAGTCCCAGCTCGCCGAAGCACGCGCGGGGCGTTCCCTGCAGTGGCACCCCGCGGCTCGCGCCGGCGACCGCCAGCGCGACCGCCAGGTCGCACCCGGGCTCGTCCACGCGCACGCCGCCGACGACGTTCACGAACACGTCCGAGCCGCCAGTCCCCACCCGGCCGTGACGAGAGAGGATCGCCAGCACCAGCGCGAGCCGGTTGCGGTCCAGGCCGGACACCACCCGGCGCGGCTGCTCGAGCTCGGAGGGCGCCACCAGCGCCTGCACCTCCACGAGCAGCGGCCGCGATCCCTCCATCGCCGCGAGCACGACGCTGCCCGGCGCCCGGGTCGCCTCCGCGACGAACCTGGCCGACGCGTCCAGCACCTCCACGAGGCCGCCCTGGCGCATCTCGAACAGCCCGGACTCGCTCGTCGACCCGAAGCGGTTCTTCAGCGCGCGCAGCTCGCGATACGGCCGCTCGCGCTCGCCCTCGAACTGCAGCACGCAGTCCACCAGGTGCTCGAGCACGCGCGGGCCCGCGAGCGCCCCGTCCTTGGTCACGTGCCCCACGAGAATCACCGCGATCTGGCGCGCCTTGGCCAGCTCCATGATTCGGCCCGCGACCTCGCGAACCTGCCCGACAGAGCCCGGAGCGCCGGACAGCTCGCCGGAGTGGAGCGTCTGCACCGAGTCGATCACGCACGCGTGCGGCGCTTCACCGGCGAGCGTGTCGAGCACCGTGTCGAGGTCCGTCTCGGCGAGGATCGGCACCTTCAGCGCGTCCGGCGCGAGGCGCTCGGCGCGCAGCCTCACCTGCTCGGCCGACTCCTCGCCGCTCACGTACAGCGTCTTGCGACCGGAGTCCTGCAGGTGTCCGAGCACCATGTTCGTGAGCGTCGACTTGCCGATCCCGGGCGAGCCGCCGAGCAGCACGAGCGAGCCGGGCACGAGTCCACCGCCGAGCACGCGGTCGAGCTCGCCGATTCCGCTCGACATGCGCGCGATCGGCGCCGCGCCGACATCGCTCAACGGGCGCGGCGCGAGCCGCGGGCCAAAGCCGAGACCGCGCGCAGAGCCATTGCCGGGCCCGACCTCCCCGATCGCGCGAGGAGCGCCTCTGCCAGCTCGCCTGGCCCCGCTCGCGCCGCCGCCCGCCGCGCGCACGGCCGGGATGCGCTCCTCGACAAGCGTGTTCCACGCCTCACAGCCCGGACACTGACCGAGCCACTGCGCGGTTTGAAAGCCGCACTCCGAGCACACTTGGATGGTTCCGCGAGCCATCTCCTGAGCCTACGCACCTCCGGGGACGGCACCTTGTACGCGACGCGGCCGGCGACCGTCGCGGCGCGGCGGGGCGGGGTGGGTCGGGGCGGGGCGGGTCGGGGCGGGGCGGGGCACGTCCGCAACGCGATGATCCAGCGCCGCATCCACACGCATTCCGGGCGTGCCGGATGTCTTGAGAGAGGCCCTGACTAAGCCGACTCGTCGCCCGACTCGCCGGCGTCCTCGGGCGGCCCCTCGTCCGCGGCGAGCTCTTCGGCGGCGCCGACGCCGACCGGCGTCTTCTGCTTCTTCGGCTTGACGATCGTCAAGCGCACCTCGCCCTCCTCGTCCTCCGGGGTGGGGTCGATCACGACGGTCGCGCCCGGCGTCAGCTGCTCGCGCAGGACGAAGTCGGCGAGCGGGTCCTCGATGTAGCGCTGGATCGCGCGGCGCAGCGGGCGGGCGCCCATCGACGGGTCCCAGCCCTTCTCGACGAGCAGATCCTTGGCCTCGTCGGTCAGCTCGAGCTGCAGCTCGCGTTCGGCCATCGACTCGCGGATGCGCAGCAGGAGCAGCTCGACGATCTGCTTGATCTCATCCTTTTGCAGCTTGTGAAAGACGATCACGTCGTCGATCCGGTTGAGGAACTCGGGGCGGAAGACCTTCTTCAGCTCGCCCATGATCCGGTTCTTCATGTCCTCGTAGGTGATGCCCGTCTCGTCGTCTGAGACCGCGAAGCCGAGCGGCGTGTTGCGCGCGATCTCGGCGGCGCCGATGTTCGAGGTCATGATCACGATCGCGTGGCGGAAGTCGACGGTCCGTCCCTGCGCGTCTGTCAGCCGTCCATCCTCGAGGATCTGCAGCAGGATGTTGAACACGTCGGGGTGCGCCTTCTCGATCTCGTCGAGCAGCAGCACGGAGTAGGGCTTGCGCCTGACCGCCTCGGTCAGCTGGCCGCCCTCGTCGTAGCCGATATAGCCGGGCGGCGAGCCGACCAGGCGCGAGACGGCGTGCTTCTCCATGTACTCGCTCATGTCGATCCGGATCATCGCGTCGTCGTCGCCGAACAGGAACTCGGCGAGCGTGCGTGCGAGCTCGGTCTTGCCGACGCCGGACGGGCCGAGGAAGATGAACGACCCGGTCGGCCGCTTGGGATCCTTCAACCCCGCGCGCGAGCGGCGGATCGCCTTGGAGATGACCTCCACCGCGGGGTGCTGGCCGATCACGCGCTTGTGCAGTTCGTCCTCCATGCGCATCAGCTTCTGCGTCTCGGCCTCGGTCAGCTTGAACACGGGGATGCCGGTCCACATCGAGACGATGTCGGCGATCTCCTCCTCGCCGATCGCTGGACGATCGCCGGTCTCACCCGATTCCCACTCCTGCTCGAGCTCGCGTTTCTTGTTCGTCAGCTTGCGCTCCTTGTCGCGCAGCGCCGCCGCCTTCTCGAACTCCTGAGCCTCGATCGCCGCCTCCTTCTCGCGGCGCGTGGTCTCGACTTCGCCCTCGAGCTCTTTGTTGGCGGGGGGTGAGGTCATCGACTTGATCCGCATCCGCGAGGCGGCCTCGTCGATCAGGTCGATCGCCTTGTCGGGCAGGAAACGGTCTGAGATGTAGCGGCTGGCCAGTTCGCCGGCGGCGCGCAGCGCCTCGTCGGTGATCTGCACCTTGTGGTGCTGCTCGTAGCGGTCGCGCAGCCCCTTCAAGATCTCGACGGTCTGGTCGATCGTCGGCTCCTCGACGCGGATCTGCTGGAAGCGCCGCTCGAGCGCCGAGTCGCGCTCGAGATACTTGCGGTACTCGTCGAGTGTGGTCGCGCCGATCGTCTGCAGCTCGCCGCGCGCGAGCGCCGGCTTGAGGATCGAGGCGGCGTCGATCGCGCCCTCGGCCGCGCCCGCGCCGACGAGGTTGTGCAGCTCGTCGATGAACAGGATGATGTCGCCGCGCTGGGTGATCTCCTTCATCACCTTCTTCAACCGCTCCTCGAACTCGCCGCGATACTTCGACCCGGCGACCAGCGCGGCCAGGTCGAGCGTGTAGATCTGCTTGTTCTTCAGCAGCTCGGGCACGTCGGAGTTCGTGATCCGCTGGGCGAGGCCCTCGACCACGGCGGTCTTGCCGACCCCGGGCTCGCCGATCAGCACCGGGTTGTTCTTCGTGCGGCGCGAGAGGATCTGCATGATCCGCTCGATCTCCGTCTCACGGCCCACGACCGGGTCGAGCTTGCCGTCGGCGGCGAGCTTTGTGAGGTTTCGTCCAAACTGGTCGAGCAGCTTGGAGGACTTCTTGCCCTCGCCGGGCCCCGCGCTGGAGCCGGAGCCCGAGCCGCCGGACTGTCCCTGGCGGCGCCCGCCGGGGCCGGAGAGCATGCGGATGACCTCGTTGCGGATCTTCTCCGAGTCGGCGTCGAAGTCGAGCAGGATGCGGGCGGCGACGCCCTCGTTCTCGCGCACCAGCCCGAGCAGGATGTGCTCGGTGCCGATGTAGTTGTGGCCGAGCGACAGCGCCTCGCGCAGCGCGAGCTCGAGCACCTTCTTCGCGCGCGGCGTGAACGGGATCTGCCCGGAGGTGACCTCCTCGCCGGAGCCGACGATCCGCACGACCTGCGCGCGCACCCGCTCGACGGTGATGTCCAAGCTCTTCGAGCACGCGCGCGGCCAGGCCCTCCTCCTCGCGGAGCAGGCCGAGCAGGATGTGCTCGGTGCCGATGTAGTTGTGCTTGAGCGTCCGCGCCTCCTCCTGCGCGAGAACGACCACCTGCCGGGCTCGTTCTGTGAATCGCTCGAACATGGTGTTGATTCCTTCCTGCGAGGACTGAAATGCCTCTCCACCGCTATGAGGTGTGTGGTCCTATCGACGCCTTCCCGGCAGTCTACCAACCGCTGTCCGGGCCTCCACGGGTAGCGCAGGCCGGCGCTGAGGAATTCTGTTCCGGTCGGCGCATGCGCCGACCGGCGGGGGCGTGCATGCACGCCCCCGAGGGAGGGCCGCATGCGGCCCTCCCCCCACGCCGCATGCGGCGTGGGAACTACTTCAGGGCTCGCGGGCTCTCAGTCGCGCATGGCCGGGAACAGCACGACCTCACGGATCGAGTCGCGGCCGGTGAGCAGCATCACGAGCCGGTCGATCCCGACGCCGACCCCGCCGGCCGGGGGCATGCCCTGCTCGAGCGCCTCGACGAACGCCTCGTCGTAGGGCTGCGCCTCCTCGTCGCCCTGCGCCGCCAGGCGCCGCTGAGCCTCGAACCGCTCGCGCTGGGCGTCGGCGTCGGTGAGCTCGGAGAAGGCGTTGGCGATCTCGATGCCGCCCACGAACGCCTCCCAGCGCTCGGCCAGGCCCGGGCGCGAGCGGTGCTCGCGCGCGAACGGCGACAGCGCGATCGGGTAGTCGAGCACGAACGTGGGCTGCTGCAGGGAGGGCTCGACGAACTTCGACAGCAGGTCGTCGGCCATCTGCGGCCAGCTCGCCCCGTCCGTGCGGATCTCGAGCTCGCGCTCGGCGATCGCCGCCGCGAGCGCGTCCTGCTCGCCGAGCGCCGCTAGGTCGATGCCCGTCGCCTGCGCGACCGCCTCGACGAAGCTCATCCGCCGCCACTCCCGCGTGAAGTCGGCCTCGCCCGAGTACCCGATCGCCGCGGCGGCCGCGCGCACGAGCTCTTCCAGGCGGACCGCCTCGGCTGAGTAGTCGGCGTAGGCCTCATACCACTCGACCATCGTGAACTCGGGGTTGTGCTTGCTCGAGACGCCCTCGTTGCGGAAGTCCTTGCCCAGCTCATACACCCGCTCCAGGCCGCCCACCAGCAGGCGCTTCAGGTACAGCTCGGTCGCGATCCGCAGGTACAGGTCGCGGCCCAGCTCATTGTGGTGGGTCGTAAACGGGCGCGCCAGCGCACCGCCGTAGAGGGGCTGAAGCACCGGCGTCTCGACCTCGATAAACCCCTGCCCGTCGAGATAGGCGCGCACCGCCGAGACGATCTTCGCGCGCTCGACGAACAGCCGGCGCGTGTCCTCGCTCGAGATCAGGTCGAGCTCGCGCCGTCGATAGCGGGTCTGCACGTCGCTCAGGCCCGCGTGCTTGTCCGGCGGGGGGCGCAGCGCCTTGGCGAGCACCTGGAAGCGCTCGACGCGCAGCGAGAGCTCGCCCCGGCGCGAGCGCAGCGCCGCTCCGTCGATCCCGACCAGGTCGCCGAGGTCGAGTGAGGTCAGCCGCGCGAACGGCTCCTCGCCGAGCACGTCCACGCGCGCGTGCAGCTGGATCTTGCCGGAGCGGTCGACCAGGTCGAGGAACGCCGCCTTGCCGGAGCCGCGCCGCGCCGCGATACGACCCGCGACCCGATGGACCTCCTCGGTCTCCTCGCCGGCGGTGAGATGGCCGTAGGCGTCGAGGATCGTCGCGATCGGCGCCACATCGGGAAACGCATAGGGAAACGCCTCGGCGTCTGACTCCTTCAGCCGCAGCGCCTTCGCGCGCCGCTCGGCGATCAGCTCCGCCAGGCCGTGCCTGCCATGTCCGTCACCCGCAGGCGCGGCGCTGTCGTCACCCGCAGGCGCGGCGCTGTCGGCGCCCGCGCTCGTGGGATGGATCCCGGCGGGCTCGCAGTCCACGGTCTCCCCGCCCGCGGGCCCGGACCCAGCGGCGCGCTCCTCCTCGGTTGCGCCCATCGCGGGAGGCTACTTGAGGCCGACGTCGATCTTCGTGATCTTCAGCTTGCGCGCCGGCCCGCGCGGGACCTTCACGGCGACCGTCTCGTTGCGCTTGTGCCCGATCAGCGCGCGCCCGACGGGAGACTCGTTAGAGAGCTTGTGTTCCTCCGGCTTGGCCTCGGCCGAGCCGACGATCGTGTACTTGACCGACTTGCCGGTCTTTTCGTCTTTGACGTGCACGACCGAGCCGATCTGCACGACATCGGTCGAGAGGTCCTTCGTCTCGATCACGGTCGCCATGCGCAACTTCTCCTGCAGCGTCGCAATCCGACTCTCGAGCATCGCCTGCTCGTTCTTCGCGTCGTCGTACTCCGCGTTCTCGGTGATGTCTCCGAACTCCCGCGCCTCCTTGATGCGCTGCGCCACCTCGCGGCGCTTCTCGGTGGACAGCAGCTCGAGCTCCTCCTTGAGCTTGTCCAGACCTTCGGGGGTGAGGATTACGTCCTTCGGCATGTGACCCTCGTTTTTGGGGTTCGGGTTCAGGTCAAGACAGAACAAAACCCGCAAGCTCGCGGGGGCGCAGCAGTATAGCGAGCCGATTTCGGACCTCTGGAAGGATCTCTGCGGCCTGCAGTTCCGCCTGCAGCTCCTTTGCCGTCTGGCGATCCAGCTCCAGCCGGTTGATGTACCACGGGTAGAACTTGCGCAGGTAGCGGGTCGCGCGCTCCTCGCCGAGGTGCTCCACGGCGCAGTCGATCGTCCAATCGAGCTCCCGCAGGACCTCCTCGCGCGTGGGCTCGCTCGCGCGCGAGGAGGTCCCGAGCAATTGAGCGAACAGCCACGGGTTGCCGAGCGCTCCCCGCGCGAGCATCACCGCCGCGGCGCCCGTACGCGCGAACGCCTCGCGCACGTGCGCGACGTCGCTCAAGCCGCCCGTCAGGATCACCGGCGCCCCCAGCGACTCCACCAGGCGGGCCGCCAGGTCGTAATCGGGCACGCCCTTGTGATGCACCGCCGCCGAGCGAGGATGAAACCCGATTGCCGCCACCCCCGCCTCCTCCACCAGGCGGTGCGCGAGCGCGGCGCCGCTCTGCTCACCGGGACGCAGGCCCGAGCGCAGCTTGACCGTCACCGGCAGCCCACCGTCGCGGCCGAGAGCGGCCCCTTCGCGCGCCGCGCGCGCCACCGCGACCGCCCGGTCGGGGTCGGCCAGCAGCGCGGCGCCCGCGCCGGTCTTCTGCACCTTCGGCACGGGACAGCCCATGTTGATGTCGATCGCGTCCGCCCCCCGCTCGGCCACGTGCGCCGCCGCCAGGCGCATCGTCGCGGGGTCCTCGCCGAACAGCTGGATCGACACCGGGCCGCTCGCGCGCTCGCGCGAGTCGATGCGCAGCATCTCCGTGCACGTCTTCTCGTTGCCGTAGCGGATCGCGTAAGAGGAGACCATCTCCGAGACCGCCATCCCCGCACCGAACCGCTTGGCCTGCAGACGCACGAACCAGTTGCCGATCCCGGCCAATGGCGCCAGCAAGACCCGGTTGGGCACCTGCAGCGAGCCGAGCATCCACGGTTCTGTGAGTGATTTCGTCATTGGCCAATGATTGCGCAGCACGTCGTCTGCCACCCCCGGGGTCGTGGCCCTGCCGCCAATCCGACCCACGGCTTCGCCGCGTGGGCCCGGCCGCGCCGACGGCAAACGATGCAGCGACAGGCTTACGAGTCTCCCATTTGAGCCGCCCGCCCGCACGCGCGCGCGCGCGCGACGAAGCGAACACGGTTGCGTTCGGCCGAACTAAAGGTTGCGTTCGTGCAGCAAACGCAACCCGGTGAGCGTCAGCAGGTCGTCGATCTCCTCGAGCTCCTCCGTGTAGGGCACCACCAGGTGGGCCAGACCGCCTGTCGCGACCACCGAGGTGCGTTCGCCCAGCTCGTCGTACAGCCGCCGCAGGATCGCATCGATCGCGCCCGCGTACCCGTACACGACGCCCGAGCGGATCGCGTCGATCGTGTTCTTGCCGATCACGCTCTTCGGCGGCGCGAGATCGACCTTGGGCAGGCGCGCGCCGCGCTCGGACAGCGCGTCGAGTGAGATCTCGATGCCCGTCATCAGTGAGCCGCCGAGATACTCACCCTCGCGCGAGATCACGTCGAACGTCGTCGCGGTGCCAAAGTCGACGCACACGGCAGGACCGCCGAAACGCTCGCGAATCGCAACCGCGTTGACCAGCCGGTCGGCGCCGATCTCGCGCGGGTTGTCATAGCGGATCGCCATGCCCGTCTTCGTCCCCGGCCCGACGGTGTGCATCTCGTGACCCAGGTAGCGGCCGGCCATCGCCGACCACTCCGGCTCGAGCTGGGGCACGGTGGAGGAGACGATCGAAGCTTCCACGTCGGCGAACCCGTAGCCGCGCAGCTCCAGCAGGTTGCGCAGCGCCGCGCCGAGCTGGTCGGCGGTCGACTGGCGCACGGTCGCAAAGCGCCAGTGCTCGAGCAGCTCCTCGCCGCTGTACACCCCGAAATGGGTCTGCGTGTTTCCGACGTCGACGACGAGCAGCATGGCCGACCATTATGCTCGGCAACGTGACGACGACGCGTTCAACCCTTTCGACCGCGATCATTTCGACCGTGACCCTTTCGACCACGACCCATTCGACCGCCCTCGGCGGCGGTTCGCGATCCGGTCACACGCCGCGATGAACGCCAAGCTCTACGTCCTGCCGGGGTCGCATCCTTGCGCGGCGGTCGAAGTCGCGCTGCGGATGAAGTCGATCGACTACGACCGGGTCGATCTGCTGCCGATGACCCAGCTGCTGATCGGCCCGCTGCGCTACCGCGGAACGACGGTGCCGGGCATGCGTCTCGACGGCGAGCGCATCGTCGGCTCGCGCACGATCATGCGCCGCCTCGACGAGCTCGTCCCCGAGCCCCCGCTCCTGCCCTCCGCGCAGGACCCCATCCGCACCAAGGTGCTCGACGCCGAGCGCTGGGGCGATGAGGTCTTTCAGAGCGTGCCGCGCCGCATCGTCGACGTCGCCTTCCTGCGCCGCCCGGCCGCGATGGAGAGCTATGCGGGAGACGCAAAGCTCCCCCTTCCCCGTCCACTGATGCGTCCCGCCCTGCCGCTCACCGCCAAATTGATGGCGGGCAAGAACAAGGCGCGCGACGAGACCGCGCGCGCCGATCTGGCGGCGCTCCCGGGAAATCTCGATCGCATCGACGGATGGATCGCCGAAGGCCTGCTCGGCGGTGATCGCCCCAATGCCGCCGACCTGCAGATCGGCAGCACGGTCCGTCTGCTGATGTCGGTCGGCGACGTGCGCCCGCTGATCGCCTCCCGCCCCGCCGCCGGGCTGACGCGCTACTTCCCGCCGATGGTCGGCGAGATCGAAGCGGGGCTGCTGCCCGCCGAGTGGTTTCCTGCCGGCGAGGCGCCCGCGGGCGCGGGCGCGTAGGCCGCAGCGCTACAGTCGCACGACGGCTCCTGCGCCGCTCGCGCCGTCTGCGAGCGAGCCAGGCCGTCAGCTCGATGCGTACCCTGGACCCACAGTCCCTTGCCCGCCACGTGGATCGCCTCTATCGCGCCGCATGGGCGCTGTGCGGCTCGCGCGAGGACGCGGAGGATCTCGTGCAGGAGACGTTCGCTCGCGTGCTCGCCCGCCCGCGCGTGCTTCGTGGCGACGACGAGCTCCACTACCTGATGCGTGTGCTGCGCAACACGTACTTCACCGGCCGTCGCACCGCCGGCCGGCGGCCGGTCACGGTCGCGACGCTCGAGGACGTCGTCGTGGCCGACTCCCGCCCGACGGGCCGGCCCGAGCAGGCGTTGGAGATGCAGGAGCTCTACGCGACGATCGCCACCCTGCCGGAGAGCTTTCGTCTGGCGTTGGTCGCCGTCGACGTGATCGGTCTCTCCTATCGGGAAGCCGCCCGTGCGCTGCGCGTGCGCGAGGCCACGCTCACGACCAGGCTGTTCCGGGCGCGCCGGCAGCTCGCCAAGCAGCTCCTCGTGGCCGGCCCGGCCGCTTCAGACGAGGCGTACGGTGACGCGAGCGCGCGGGCCCGCCGGGAAGAGACGAAGCCCGGCGGAGTCTTGCCGAGTAGGAGCACATCATGAGCGAGCCGCGTCCACGCAACGAACCGGAGCTGATCGAGCACGTACGCTCGATCGACGCGCCCGCGCCCGAGGCGCTGCACCGCGAGGTGCACGCGCTCATATCCGCCCGCCGCAGCTTCGGAGGCCACGCCGCCGGACGGCCTCTGCTCGTCCGCGGCCTCCTGGCGAGCGCTGCGCTCGCCGCGGTGGTCGCGGCCGTGCTCGTGATCGCGCTGAGCGGCGGCGGCGGCGCTTCGACGATGAGCCTGCGCGAGGCATCCGCACCAACCTTGCGCCCAGCGACCGCGCCGGCGCCGTCCCAGCGCACAGGCGACCCCGCACAGCTCGCCGTCGCCGTCGACGGCATCTCCTTTCCCTCCTGGCAGCGCCTCGGCTGGCGCTCGACCGGGACTCGCAGTGATCGTGTCGGCGGACATACGATGACGACCGTCTTCTACGCCGACGTCCATGGCCATCGGATCGGCTACGCGATCATCGCCGGCGCTGCGCCACGAGTCGGCGGGGGCACCCTCGCCTCGCGCGGGAGGACGCGCTACCGCCTGTCCTTCGCGGACGGTGCTCCGGTTGTGACGTGGCGACGTGAGGGGCACATGTGCGTGCTGTCCGGCCGCGGCGTCTCGAGCGCGACGCTGCTGCAACTCGCCGACTGGGGCGAGCCCGCGTGAGCAGGAAAGCATCGATTCTGTCGGCGGTCCTCGCGACGGCCGGGATCATGGCGTGGATCTCCAGCGCCGGCGCCTTCAGCGGCGCCGGCGCGCGAGCGGCCGTCGGCCATACGGTGATACTGAAGGACAACCGCTTTCGTCCCGCCACGCTGAGCATCAGACGCGGCGAAAGCGTCAGGTGGGTGTGGGAGGACGCGGCCACCGAACACAACGTGACCTTTCGCGCTTTCCATTCGCGCACGATGGCAGGAGGCTCCTACACCGTGAGGTTTACGCAGGCAGGCACGTTCGACTACAACTGCACGCTTCACGTGAGCGAAGGGATGAAGGGCAAGATCGTCGTCCGCTGAGGCTCGTGCGGACCCTGAGGCGCTCGTCCACCCGCCTTCTACAGACCGTCAGACGAGCGGACCGTCAGACGAGCGGACCGTCAGACGATCGGACCGTCAGACGAGCCAGCCCGCATGAGCAGTTTAAGACGCCGCCGGCAGATCGAGCGGCGGACCGGCCCAGCGCACGCCTTCCTCGAGCGCCAGCGCCGCCAGCGCGTCCGCCAGCCGCGCGCCGCCGGGGGTGGCGAGCTCGAAGTCGAGCTCGAGCGCCGGGATCAGGACGAAGCGCCGGCGCAGCAGTTGCTCGTGCGGGAGCTGCATGCGCTCCTCGCTCAGCTCCAGCTCGCCGAGCAGCAAAACGTCGATGTCGATCGCGCGCGGCCCGTGGCGGACCTCTGCGTCCACGCGACCGAGCTCGCGCTCTGCGCGCTTGGCCGCGTCGAGCAGCTCGAGCGCCTCCAGCTCGGTCTCCACTCGCAGGCAGGCGTTGAGGAAGCTCGGCTGGTCGAGCACCTCGCCGACGGGGTCGGTGTCGTAGACCGACGAGCTCCCGAGCACACGCACACCCGCGGCTTCCAGCGCGTCGAGCGCGCCCTGCAGGTGGGCGCGGCGCTCGCCCACGTTCGAGCCGAGCCCGAGCAGTCCGATTCGTGCAGACATCGCGGCGAACGCTACGCGCCGGCCGGCTCGCCCGCAGCCTTGCGCGGTCCCTCGCGCAGGCCCACGCGCGCGTGCAGGCGGCGCAACGGCCGCGGCGCCCACCAGGTGAGCTCGCCGAGGCGGCCCATCAGCGCCGGCACGAGCAGCGCGCGCACGACGGTGGCGTCGATCGCCACGGCGAGCGCCGAGCCGAAGCCGAGCTCCTTGATGAAGAAGATGTGCGAGGTCACGAACGCGCCGATCGCGACGCAGAACAGAAGCGCCGCGGCGGTGACCAGGCGGCCGGTGCGCTCCAGGCCGTGGGCGACCGCCTCGCGCGTGGGCAGGCCGCTGTCGTGGGCCTCCTTGATGCGCGCGAACAGGAACACGCCGTAGTCGGTCGAGAGCGCGAACGCGACGATGAACAGCAGCACGAGGTTCGACTCCTCCAGGCCGCCGATCGGGCTGAAGCCGAGCAGGCTCGAGAGGTGGCCGTCTTGGAAGACCAGCACGAGCAGCCCGGCGCCCACGGCGACGGTGAGCAGGTTCATGATCAACGCCATCAGCGCCAGCACCAGCGAGCCGGTCATCAGGAACAGGAAGCTACCCGTGACGAGCACGAGGATCGCGAGCGTGAGCGGCGTGTGCGCGGCGATCGCCGCCTTCTGATCCACGAACCAGGCCGTCGCCCCGCCGACGAGCAGCGCCGGCGGGCTGCCCAGCGTGCGCAGCCGGCGGACCAGCCGTTGGTTGACTGTCGCGCCGTCGATGCCGTGGGGCAGCAGTTCGAGCTCCCACGTGTCGCGGCCGAGGTAGCGCGGCGGTCCTGCGAGGGTCGCGCGGCCGGCGGCCGTGAGCTGCGCCCGGCGCGCGAGCGCAGCCATCCGCAAAGCGCCGCCGGCGGGCGCTTGGGCGACCATCGTGACCGCTTGCGACCCGTCGACGGCGAAGTCGTGGGTAATCGCTTCCGCAACCTGGCGCGGTTCGGAGGAGGACGGCAGCACGTGCGCGTCGGCCGGGGCCAGCTGCAGGTTCAGCGCGGGCAGCGCGACCACGATCAGCGCGAGCGCGGTGACGAGCGCGACGAGGCCGGGACGGCGCATGACCCCGTGCGCCAAGCGGAACCAGAAACCGTGGTCGGTTGCCTGTGCCGAGCGGGCCGCGCTGCGCTGCAGCCGCGCGGGTGCGAGCGCGTTGATGCGGGGTCCGAGCGCGACGAGTACGGCGGGGAGCACGACCAGCGAGACGGCCCCCGCCGAGAGCGCCACGAGCGCACCGCCGACGCCCATCGAGTAGAGGAAGCGCAACGGGAACACGAGCATCGAGGCGGCCGCGCCGGCGACCGCGAGCGAGCTGTAGAGGACGGTGCGCCCGGCGGTCTGCAGCGTGCGGAAAATCGCCGCGCGGGTGTCGGCGCCGCCCGCGAGCTCTTCGCGGTAGCGCGCGAGCACGAACAGGCTGTAGTCGATCGCGAGGCCGAGACCGAGGCCGGTGACGAGGTTGACGGCGAAGATCGACAGCCCGAGGAACTGATCGACCACGCGCAGCAAGAGAAACGTGACCACGATCGCAAAGCCACCTACCAGCAGCGGCAGCGACGCGGCGATCAGGCCGCGGAAGACCCAGAAGGAGAGCAGCAGCAGGATCGGGAAGGCGAACATCTCCGCTCGCCGCAGGTCGGAGGAGGTGCGTTTGTTGAGTTCGTCGAAGACGACGTCGTTGCCCCCGAGGCGGACGCCGCTGCCGGCCAGCGCCGGGCGTATGTGGGCAACCGCGGTGGTGGAGCGTTCGCGCGAGGCGAACGCGGCGAGCACGAGCGTCTGGTGTCCGTCGCGGGAGACGAGCTCCGGCAGGTGCGTGGCGGGGAAGTCGAGCGCGCGCTGAAAGCCCGGCTGCCTGGACAGCAGCGAGGCGACACGCGCGGCGAGGCTTTGCGCGGCCCCATCGGTGCGGACGTTGGAGGCGCTCGGCACGAGCGCGGCGACGCCGTAGGTTGGCGACTGCCCGGTGGCGTGTTCGATCGCCCGCAGCACCTGCTGGTTCTGGGCGTGCGGATCCTGGAAGTCGGCCGATTCGCTCTTGAGGAGCGAGACGATCGGAAGGCCAACGACCGCCGCGACCACGAACAGCACGCCCGCGAGGACCAGCACGCGGCGCGTGCGGCCCATCGCGAGCTCGGACAGGCGCTCGATCATCGCTCGTCACCGCTCTTTCGTGAGGCTCTGCCGCAGCACGATCGACATTATGAGTGACTGCTAACTAATTTGTCAAGGACAGTCAAAACGAGCCGGGACGCCACGTCAACCTTCGGCCTCGCGCCAGACCTCGACGGAGACCTCATCGACGGTCAGCGCGATCGGTGGCTCGGGCTTGGCGGCCTTGACCCACACCCCTTCCAGGTCGTAGTCGGCGAGCAGTCGATCGGCGATCGTGGAGCACAGCCGCTCGAGCGTCTTGTGCGAGCGCTGCTGGGCAATCAGGGCTACCAACTGGCAGACCTCGGCGTAGTCGACCGTGTCCTCGATCGAGTCCGTCACGGTCGCGTCGGTCTCGCCGATGTCGAGCCGCAGGTCGAGCACCAGCCGCTGGCCGACCTCGCGCTCGGCCTCGCTGACCCCGTGGTGGGTGTACAGCGACAGGCCGGTGATCTCGATCGTGACCGCCTCGACCGCCTCCTCGCGGTCTTCGTCGCGCTCGTCTCCCTCATCCTCGTAGTCCGCGCCGTCCTCGGCGTCCTCGGCGTCGTCGTCTAGCTCGTCGGGGTCCTCGCCGCGGGTGGGGTCCATCGCGGGTCCAACGTAGCAGCCGCCGCCGCGAGCGCCTCGCGCACGGGCGCGACGTCGTGCACGCGGAACACGCTCGCGCCGCGCTCGAACGCGAGCACGTTCGTGGCGATCGTGCCCGGCAGACGGCTCGCCGCGTCCGTCACACCCCCCGCGTCTCCAACCACGGCCGCCCCCACCTCGTCCTCACCGTCCTCACCCTCCTCACCCTCCTCACCGACCTCACCGACCTCGTCGACCTCGTCGACCTCACCGACCTCGTCGACCTCACCGACCTCACCGACCTCGTCGGCCTCACCGGCCTCCTCGGCGAGGAGGATACGGCTGAGAAAGCTCTTGCGCGAGGTGCCGACCACGAGCGGGCGTCCGAGCGAGGTCAGCTCGCCGAGACGGCGCAGCAGGGCGAGGTTGTGCGCGACGGTCTTTCCGAAGCCGATGCCTGGGTCGAGCAGGATCAGCTCCTCGCGCACGCCCTCGTCGACCGCAAAACGGAGGCGCTCTTCAAGGAACGCCTTGACGTCGTCGACCACGTCGCCATAGCGGGGGTCGCGCTGCATCGTGCGCGGAGAGCCGAGCATGTGCATCAGGCAGCACTCGGCGCCGCTGTCGGCGACCAGGCCGGCCATCAAGGGGTCAGCGCGGAACGCGCTCACGTCGTTGACCAGACTCGCCCCAGCCGCCAGCGCCGCCGCGGCGACGGCGCCCTTGGACGTGTCGATCGAGACCTGTGCGCCCATGGACGCGCCCGCGACGCCCTCCCCGCCCGCGCCTGCGATGCCTTCCAACACTGGGATCACCCGACGTAACTCCTCCTCCACGGACACCGGCTCCGCCCCCGGGCGCGTCGACTCACCGCCGATGTCGAGGATGTCAGCGCCTTGCGAAACCAGCTCGCGCGCGTGCGCGATCGCCGCAGCGGGATCCAGGAAGGAGCCGCCGTCGGAGAACGAGTCGGGCGTGACGTTGACGATGCCCATCAGGCGAAAACCGCCCCGACAGACAGGCTCAGCGCTCAGGCCAGCTCCGGGCGCTCGGGATCGGTGCCGCGTAGCTCCGCCGTGCCGCCGGCCAGCCCGGGGCGGGGAACGGTGCGCGGGGCTTCGCGCTCGGCGCGGTCGGCGGGGGCGGGCGGCGCCGGCAGCTCGGGCTTGGCGGCGGAGTCGTCGGCCACGCCGAACACCTCCTCCTCGCTCTTGCCGGCGAGCAGCGCGAGGAACTCCTCCTTCTCGATCGTCTCGCGTTTGACGAGAATCTCGGAGATCTTGGTCAGATCGTGCTGGTGCTCGGTGAGGATGTCGCGCGCGCGCTGGTGGGCGGACTCGATGATGCGGCGGACCTCGTCGTCGATCTCGCGGGCGATCTCGTCGGAGTAGTCGGGCTCGGTTGAGAACTCGCGGCCGAGGAACGGCTGGCCGTGGTCGTGGCCGAACACGCGCGGGCCGAGGCGCTCGGACATCCCGAAGCGCATCACCATCTGCTTGGCGGTGGCGGTCACCTTCTCGATGTCGTTCGACGCGCCGGTGGTGATCTCTGAGAAGACGAGTTCCTCGGCGGCGCGCCCGCCGAGGGTCATCGCCATCGTGTCTTTCAGCTCGGCGCGCGTCGTCAGGAAGCGGTCCTCTTGGGGCATCGAGATCGTGTAGCCGAGCGCCTGCCCGCGAGAGATGACGGAGATCTTGTGGACGGGGTCTGAGTGCTCGAGGAAGTGGCCGACGAGCGCGTGGCCCATCTCGTGGTAGGCGGTGATCAGGCGCTCCTTCTCGCTCATCACGCGCGTCTTCTTCTCGGGGCCGGCGATCACGCGCATGATCCCCTCCTCGAGCTCGACCTGGCCGATCTCGCGCTTGCCGGTGCGGGCGGAGAGCAGCGCGGCCTCGTTGATCAGGTTGGAGAGGTCGGCGCCGGTGAAGCCGGGGGTCTGCCCGGCGAGCGCGTCGATGTCGATGATCTTGGCGAGCGGCTTGCCGCGGGTGTGGACCTCGAGAATCTTGGCGCGGCCCTTGCGGTCGGGGCGGTCGACGGCGATCTGGCGGTCGAAGCGCCCGGGGCGCAGCAGGGCGGGGTCGAGGATGTCGGGCCGGTTGGTGGCGGCGATCATGATGATGTTGTCCTTCGCCTCGAAGCCGTCCATCTCGACGAGCAGCTGGTTGAGCGTCTGCTCGCGCTCGTCGTGCCCGCCGCCGAGCCCGGCGCCGCGGTGGCGCCCGACGGCGTCGATCTCGTCCATGAAGATGATGCAGGGCGAGTTCTGCTTGGCCTGCTCGAACAGGTCGCGCACGCGGGAGGCGCCGACGCCGACGAACATCTCGACGAAGTCCGAGCCGGAGATCGAGAAGAACGGCACGCCCGCCTCGCCGGCGACCGCGCGCGCGAGCAGCGTCTTGCCGGTGCCGGGCGGCCCGTAGAGCAGCACGCCGGTGGGTATGCGCGCCCCGAGCGCCTGGAACTTCTTGGGGTTCTCGAGGAACTCCTTGATCTCGTGCAGCTCCTCAACGGCCTCGTCAACGCCGGCGACGTCGCGGAAGGTGATCTTGGGAGAGTCGGCGGAGAGGCGCTTGGCGCGCGACTTGCCGAACGACATCACTTTCGAGCCGCCGCCCTGGACCTGGTTCATCAGGAAGATCCAAAAGCCGAGGAAGATCACGAACGGCAGCACGTACTCGAGCAGGCTCAATAGCGCGGAGGACTTTTCCGATTCGACGTTGTAGGAGACGCCGTCGGTGCGCAGTTCCTTGATCAGTTCGGGGGCGGCCTGGTCGATGTAGCCGACTTCGTAGGTTTCCTTGTTTTTGAGCTTGACTTCGAGCGCTTTGCCCTTGTTCTTGAACTCGACCGATTCGACTTCGCGCGCGGGAAGCTCCTTGCCGACGAGCGTCTGGTAGCTGTGCTTGCGGTGGTTGGGCGAGCCCGGGTTGAAGAGTTTGACGGCGAGGAACGCCAACACCACAACGATGAGGATCGGGAACGCGGCGCTCTTGAAAAAACGGCTCATAACGAGATCCTGCAGGTTTTGGCGCCGTCTGAAGTTGTGGCCACCAGTCCCCTAGCGTACCATGAGATCCCCGGCTTTCGGGCGGTTGAGCCCAATGCGGAAGGCGGAGGACAGGCCTGCCGGGAGCGGGACCTCAAACGTTCGATCCGCGGATCCTGGGTACACGTGGCCCGGCGTTCCGGCCGGCGCCGTCGCCCGGTGCTCGGGCTCAGTCAGGGCCCGGCCTCCGGCTCAGCGCTCGAGCGCGGCGACGAACGGAAGGTTGCGGTAGCGCTCGGCGTAGTCGAGCCCGTAGCCGACGACGAAGCGGTCGGGGATCTCGAAGCCGACATAGCCGATCGGCAGCTCGACCTCGCGCCGGCCGATCTTCGATCGGTCGGGCTTGATCAGCAGCGCGCACACCTCGAGCGTGCGCGGGTTGCGCGAGCCGAGATTGCGCAGCAGGTACTGGAGCGTCAGCCCCGAGTCGACGATGTCCTCGACGATCAGCACGTCGCGGCCTTCGATCGACGCGTCGAGGTCCTTGAGGATCCGCACGACCCCGGAGGAGTCGGTCGCCGAGCCGTAGGAGGCGACGGCCATGAAGTCGATCTCGACGGGGACGTCGATGAAGCGCATCAGGTCGCTCAGGAAGAACACGGCGCCCTTGAGCACGCCGACGAGCAGCAGCGGCCTGCCGGCGTAGGCACGCGAGATCTCCTCGCCCAGCTCGGCCACCCGCCGCTGCAGGTCCTCGGCGCTGATCAGCACCTCTCCGACTCCAGGCTCGGCTGTGACGCGCGCGGGAGTGGCCACATCGAGAAGTGTAAGGCTTTTGAGGGGGCCGCCCGCGGGGGCGGCCGGGCGGGGTAGCGTCATGCTCCGGCCGATCGCGCCAGTCCCACGCCGGGCGGATCGGCTACTCGGCGAGCCTGACCATCGTCAGGAAGCCCCCCTCGATCGTAGCGGTGACGTTGCCGCCAACGTGCAGCTCCGCGCGGCCGCCGCGGGCGGCGAGCACAAGGATCTCCTGCACGCGCGCACCCGCCTGCGGGACGTAGTCGCCGGCGGCGTGCTCGGCGAGGCGCACGACGAGCATGCGCTGAAGCGCCTCGGGCAGCTCGCGCAGGCGTTCGATCGCGACGCGCTGCTCGCCGGCGAGCTCCGCGTCGACGAGGCTGTCGAGCAGGGCGGTCTCCTCGCGCAGCAGCGCCGCGGTGCGCAGCACGTTGGCCTCAGCGGCGGGATGGACCGCGCGCAACGCCTTCGCCAAACCGCTGCGTACGCGCGCGCGCGCGAAGAGCTCGTTGTCGTTGCTTTGATCCTCGCGCCAGGAGAGGTCGCGGGCTTCGCAGTAGGCGGTCGTCTGCGTGCGCGTCACGCCAAGCAGCGGGCGAACGAGGCGGCCCTCGCGCGGCGCCATACCCAAAAGCGCCCGCCGGCCGGGGGAGGCGGCGAGACGGTAGAGGATCGTCTCGACCTGATCGCTTGCCGTGTGCCCCGCGGCGACGCGCGTCCCGCCCGCTGACCCGGCCCCTCCTGCCGATCCAGGCATCTCCGGCGACTCCCGCGCCCCCGGCAATTCCGGCGGCTCTCGTGACTCGGGCACCCCCGGCACACGACCTTCGCGCGCGTCCAGTCCCTCCGCCAGCCGCATCGCCGCGCCGTAGCGCAGCTCGCGCGCCCACGCGTGCAGGTTGCCCGACTCGCGTTCCCGCGGCGCTGCCCGCACGATCTCGAGCTCGACCCCGAGGCGCGCGCACAGCTCCGCGCAATGGCGCTCGTCCGCAGCGGAGTCCTCTCCGCGCAGGCCGTAGTTCACGTGCAGCGCCCGCACGTGCTCCGCGCTCCTGACCGCGACCGCGACGTCAAGCAGGCAGACGGAGTCGCGGCCGCCTGAGACCATCGCGACGAGCTGTCCCTCCCCGAGCAACCCCTCCCCGAGCAACCCCTCCCCGAGCAACCCCTCCGCGCGCACCTGCTCCCACAGCTCCGCCGGCCTCACCCGTCTTCACCCTCACAAGCGACCCAGGCCGACCCATGGCTTCGCCGCGCGTGCCCGACCGGCATCGACAGGACTGGACGAAGGGACAGGCTCACGTGTCTTCCCTCATCAGCCCGCGGCTATTCCCGCTTCGCCGAGGCCAGGAACAGCTCGGTGGGCTCGTTGAAGCCCTTCAGCACCACCTCGCCGATGCGCTCGAACGCGAGGCCGTCGGCTCGGCCGGCCGCGTCCACGACGGGGCGCGTCACGAGCACCTCGCCGCCCCCCGCCCGCGCGACCACGCGCGCCGCGCGGTTGACCTCGCGGCCGTAATAGTCGCCGTCGCGATATAGCGCGGCGCCGCTGTGGATGCCGATCCGCGGCGGCGGCGAGCCCGGCGGAAGCTCCGCGCCCAACCCCACTGCCCAGCCTGTCAGCGCGGCCGCGTCAGCGCCGACGATCATCGTCTCGTCGCCGAGCGTCTTGATCACGCGCGCCTCGATCGGCAGCGTGTGCTCGACCGTCTCCACGAAGCGCTCGACCGCGCCGACCGCCTCCGCCTCGCCGCGCTCCTCGGTCAGCTTCGTGTAGCCCGCCAGGTCCGCGAACGCGATCGCCACCCGCATCCGTCCCTCCTCCATGGCCTCCTGGCCGAGGTCGGCCTCGATGTGCCCGATCACGTCCTGCTCGACGAAATACCCGAGCATTCGCCCGTGCAGGTAGTTGATGAACGGCACCGCGAACGGCAGCATCTCGCGCGTCATCCCCTCCATCGCCTGCGCCACCTCGACCCCCGGCACGCCTTCGCGCATCAGCGGCTCGTGCAGGTACAGATGGAACAGCCGCACCTCGGCGTCGGCGACCTGCGCCATCGCCTGCCCGTACACGCGCACGATCTGAAGCAGCGCCGGCAGCGGCAGGCCCGCCGCGAGCACCTCCGCGCCGTAGCGCATGACCTGCAGGTCAACCTCTGTGATCTCCTCCGTAGACAGCGCGCTCTGACCCATCGCCACGAACATCCGCTCGATCAACGCCTCGTCGAGGTCGAGCTCGCGCGCCGCCTGCTTCAGCGTGTAGCGCGCCTCGGTGCTCGGCAGCAGTTCGTCGATGTAGCCGAACGCGAGCCTGCCGCTCTGGCTCGCCTCTTTGATCCGCTGCACTGTATGCCCGCGTTCGCGCAGCCGCGCGACGATCCGCACGTGCGAGGCCGCGGCGGGCGTCCACGTCCCGCCGAACTGAGGCACGAGCCCCTCTTTCACCCAGCGCCGCACGGTCGCCGGCGTCACGCGCGCGCGCGCGGCGACCTGCGCGAGCGTGAGCTCGCCGCCCGAACGCTCATCGCCGGAGCCGGCGGGGGGTGTTCCGGAGCCTTCGGGGGGTGTCGTCGCCATTGGCAGCAGTCTAAAGTCGCCGCCCGTGGCACCACCTGACCCCAGGCCCAGCCCCGCGAAGGCCGAGACCGGCCGCGCCTCTGGGCACACCCCTGACACAGCCCAGACCAACCCCGGCCCCTCCCCCAGGGCCAACGCCAACACGGGCCCCGGTTCCTCCGCCAACGCCAACACCGGCCCCGGTTCCTCCGCCAACGCCAACACCGGCCCCGGTTCCTCCGCCAACGCCAACACCGGCCCCGGTTCCTCCGCCAAGGCCAACACCGGCCCCGGTTCCTCCGCCAAGGCCAACACCGGCCCCGGTTCCTCCGCCAAGGCCAACGCCAACACCGGCCCCGGTCCCTCCGGTGAGCCGGCGCATCCACAGGCACTGCACCTGCGCCCCACCGCCGAGCTGGCCGAGCGCGTGCTGCTGCCGGGCGATCCCGGGCGCGCGCTCGCGCTCGCGCAGACGCTGATGTCCGCGCCGCGCATGTTCAACCACCATCGCGGCCTTTGGGGCTATACCGGCCTCGCTCTGGCCGATGGCGAGCCGCTGACGATCCAGAGCACGGGCATGGGCGGGCCGTCCGCCGCGATCGTCCTCACGGAGCTGATCGCACTCGGCGCGCGCCGCGCGATCCGCGTCGGCACGTGCGGCGCACTGCGCGCGGACATCGCCCTCGGCGAGCTCGCGATCGCGCGCGAGTCGATCTGCGCCGACGGCACCTCGCGCGCGCTGCTCGGCGGCAGTGGGCGCGTCGCCGGCGATCCCTTGCTCACGCGCGCGCTCGTCGACGCCGCGCCGGGAGCGCACGCCGGACCGGTCGTGAGCGTCGACCTGTTCTACGACGACACACGCACGCGCAGCCACGCCATGGATGCGATCGCGATCGAGATGGAGTCCGCGACCTTGTTCGCCGTGGGCGCCCGCGCCGGGATCTCCGTCGCGTGCGTGCTCGCGGTCTCCGACACGTTCTCCGTCGACGGCGAGCGCACACGCATCGATGACCACACGCTGCTCGCCGCTGCCGAATCTATGGGCGCGATCGCAGTTGTGGCGCTGAGCGCCTGAATGGCGCCCGAGCGTGATCGGGGCGAACGGCGGTTCAGCTCTTCTTGGCTTTGGCCGTGCGAGCCGAAGCTGCGGAACGGCCGGCGCGGGGCTTCGGCGATTTAGCCGCCGCCGGTTTGGGCGCCTTGGCCGCCGTGGCCGAGGGCTTGCGCCCCGACGGCGCCCTGTCGCCCAGCTTCTTCGTGATCGTGCCCAGCTGCTCCTCGATCTTCGACAGCCGTGACTCCACCCCGTGCGTGGCGAGCGCGCGGTCGAGGCGGTGGACGCCGTCCTCGATTCCCTCCAAGCGCTGTGACACCGAGCGCAGCCGGCGGGTCAGCCGTTCGATGTCGGCCGCCGAGGGGATGTTCAGCACGCCCATCGCCAGCTCCTGCGCCTGGGCGGCCTTCTCGCGCGCGTCGAACGCTCGCCCGATCGTGCCCGTCAGCAGCGGGTTGTCGAGCAGGTCCGACAGCGCCTTGCCGAGATGGTCTTCGCCGGCGCCGGTGAGGCGCTCGCGCAGGTTCTTCACGGCGTTGCTCGCGTCGGACATGTAGCTCCCAGGTCGCTCGTGTTCGGTAAAAAGGGTCTTGAGGTCGCGGCAGAATCCGTTGCGGCGCGAGGCGGTCCGGCCGTCTGCGGACTTCGACGGTACTAGACAGGAAGGATACGGTGCATCCGTGCCCGATGGTCCCGAGCGGCTGTTCCTGTTCCTGCAATGCGAGTTTCCCTGGACGCTCGGGCCGGCCGACGGACGCTATCTGCTGCGCTCCGCCGCCGACGGTGAGCCCGAGCGGGTGGTCGTCCTCTCCACGCTCCCCGCCAACCGCGCGGCGCTCGGCGCGGACGGGGGCATGCTGCGGCGCAGAGCCGCCTCACGCGCGCGCACCATGGCGCCCGAGCCCGAGCCCACGCCGGTCCTGACCGCGCGCGCCACGATCGTCGACCCCGTGTCGCTGTCGGTCGAGCGTCAGGCGCGGGCATGGCTCGCGGAACTCGACTCAGAACGCGAGGTGACCGCCGCGTTCGCCGCGCTCAACCGCGTCCTGCACGACCACCGCGTCGCCTCCGCCGATCCTTACGCGCGCGAGGTCTCCCCCGAGCAGGCATTGACCCTCAGGGTCGGCTGGGGAGAGGGCGAGCAGGTCGCCGACGGCCGCTGGCTGCACGCGGTCGAGCTTCCCTGGGGAAAGCCGCTGAAGCGCAAGCATCGCCGCGCCGCCACGCTCCGCGTCGACGAGCGCCTCGCACGGCTGCTGGCCGCGCGCGAACGGGCGTTGCAGTGCGAGGAGCACACGTTGCGCGCGCGCCTGGACCTCGACCAGGGACGACTCGCGCACGGGGCCGCCGAGCTGCAGCTCGCATACGCGGCGGCGCTGCCAGAGCTGCGTGGCGAGAACCGCCAGGATCTCGCGATCCGCATCGCCGAGCTCGAGCAGCTGCGCGGTCCCGTCGGCGCGCAGGCCGGCGCCGCGCTGCCGGGCAGCGGAAAGGGCCCTGACGAGGAGGTCGTCCGCCATGCGCTCGAGCGGCTGGAGGCCACCCTGCGCGCGCGCACCGCGGCCGGTTTCTGAGCCCGAACGGATTCACGCCTGGACCGACTGGACGACTGGCTCTACGTCATAGAGCCATTTAGCTCTGGAACCCAGAGCCATGCGGAAATCTAGAGCCATGCGCGCGAGCCGGACCCTTTACCCTGAGTCGATGACGATGGACCCCACCACGACGGCGATCGGAACGTGGAGCGGCGGGCGCTTCATGCACTTCGGCGAGCCGCTCGACGACGCACGCCTGCAGGCGTGCTTGCGCCCTGGCGCAGGCATCGACACGGTCATCACCGCCGACGCCTACGGCGCCGGCGAAGCCGATCGCCTGCTCGGCCAAGCGCTCGCCGGAATCGAGCGCGACAGCTACTGCCTGGTCGGCGCGATCGGCCACGACTTCTACGACGGCGAGCGCGAAGGCGCGAAGGGCTTTCCTCGCTTCACCGACGCGCGGCTGCGCTCCCCCGGCGAGTACGCCGGCTACATCCGCATGGCGACCGAGCGCAGTCTCGAGCGCCTCGGGGTCGAGCGCTTCGACCTGCTGCTGCTGCACAACCCCGACCGCACCGGCTACTCGAGCCCGGCCGTGTGGGAGGGACTGCAGTCGGTCCGCGAGCAGGGGCTCACCCGCCTGCTGGGAGTAGCCCCGGGCCCGGCGAACGGGTTTACGCTCGACCTGATCGACTGCTTCGAGCGCAACTCCTCGCTGATCGACTGGGCGATGATCATCCTCAACCCACTCGAGCCCTGGCCCGGCGAGCTCGTGCTCGACGCCGCCGTCGCGCACGACGTCTCCCTGATCACGCGCGTCGTCGACTACGGCGGCCTGTTCCACGACGACGTGCTCCCCGGCTACGCCTTCGCCGAGCACGACCACCGCAGGTTCCGCCCCGACGGGTGGGTGAGCGAAGGACGCGAGCGGCTCGAGCGGCTGCGCCCCTACGCCGAGCGGCACGGGCTGAGCATGCTGCAGCTCGCTTGCGCCTGGAACCTCTCCCAGCCGGCGGTGCGCTGCGTCGCCCCTACTTTGATCCAGGAGAGCGGTCCGGATGCCCGCCCGGTCGAGGACAAGCGCTCCGAGCTTGCCGCGCTGGGGGCGCTGGGCGTGGACACGCGCCTCTCGCCCGCGGAGCTGAGCGAGATCCGCGCGATCGGCGAGAACACGGGCTGCATGGCGCTGAAGGGCGCGAACCTCGAACACGACGGCCCTCCCCGCGCCGACCGCTGGGGACTCGACGACGGGCTCTCGGCGCTGGCCGACCGCTGGCACATCGAGCCCGCGCGCCAGCTCGTACACATGACCCGCCCCGTCGGCGCCTGATTCTGCGGACTGGCAACCACGCACCGGCCCATCCGCGACGCTCCAGCTTCGCCAGGCGGTCCATCTCCGGCGGCGGCGTCGCACGCAAGGCACTACCTCCTCTTCCGCCAAAGGCCCTGCTAAGTCCCCTGGAAGCTCGGGGCTCGTTTGCCGAGGAACGCCGTGATGCCCTCCTTCGCGTCCCCGCTCGCGAACACGGCCGCGAAAGCGCGCTTCTCCGCCTCGATCCCCTCGTCCAGGTCGCCCGCGCCGGAGACGCGCTTGATCTGCTCCGTCGCAATCGGCGCCTGACCCGCCAGCTTGCGCGCCCATGCGAGCGCCGTATCCAGCAGTTCGTGGTCCTCCACCACGCGATTGACGAGGCCGAGCTCGAACGCTTCCTCGGCGAGGATCGGGTCGCCGACGAGGTTCATCTCAAGCGCCTTGTTCGTCCCCACCAGACGCGGCAGCCGCTGGGTGCCGCCGAAGCCCGGGATGATCCCCAGCTTGATCTCCGGCTGGCCGAAGATCGCCGAGCGCGCCGCGATCCGCACGTCGCAGGCCATCGCGAGCTCACAGCCGCCGCCGAAGGCCAGGCCGTTGACGGCGGCGATCGTAGCGACGCCCCCGGAGCCGAGCTCCCTGAACAGCGCGTGCGCGGCGTTGATCATCTGCTCTCCGCCGGCCTCGTCCATCGTCGTGAACGCCTTGATGTCCGCGCCCGCGCAGTACAAAAACGGGTTCGACGAGGCGATCACGAGCGCCCGCACAGGGTGCTCGGAGGACCCCTTGACGCGCTCCCACACCTTCCCCAAATCCTCGATCACCTGTGGCGAGATCGAGTTCATCTGACCGTTCGCAAGCCACGCGATCGCGACGCCGTCGGCGCGAGTCTCGAGCTTTACAACCTCCGCCGGCTGCTCCGCATCGGCCTGCGGATAGGCGTAGAAGCCCTGCCCGCTCTGCTGCCCGAGCCGGCCCTGCGCGACCAGGCGACGCAAGATCCGAGGCGGCTCAAAGCGCTCGCCATAGCGCTCCCGCGCTCTCTCCATCCGCTCGAGCACCCTGTCGAGCCCTTCCACATCGGCCTTCATGAACGGCGGCAGCAACCCGCGCCGCGGGTCGAGACCGGCGCCGGCCATCATCCCGAAGTCGATGTCGCGGTGGGTGGCCACTCCCTCCTCGAGCACCAAACACGCCTCGAGCAGCGTCTTCAACGACAGCAGCTCGACCAGCTCCTCGACGTCCGGCGCCGCGTCCCCGGAGACGTTCGCCTCGCCCTGGGGGTCGTAGAACCCCTCGCCGCCGCTCTTCGCGCCGAGCTTGCCGTCGGCGACGAGCTTCTGCATGCCCTTCGGCACGTAAAACCGTTCCTCGCCATATGACTCGACGAGATGCTCGGCCACGTGCAGCACGGTGTCGAGGCCGAGCAGGTTGACCAGCAGGTACGGCCCCATCGGGACCACGCCGGCGGCGCCGACGCCCTCGTCGATCTGCTTGATCGACAGCCCCTGCTCCTCCTGCATGCGCCAGACCTCGGCGATCCCCGAGTTGAGGATGCGGTTGACGACAAAGCCCGGAACCTCAGCGCAGGTGATCGGCTGCTTGCGGATCGTCTGCGCGAACGTGACCGCCGCGCCGACCGTCTCCGCCGATGTCTCCTCGCCCTCGACGATCTCGATCAGCGGCATGATCGAAGCGGGGTAGAAGTAGTGAAAGCCGACGACCTTCTCCGGCCTGAGCGTCGCTTCGCCGATCTCCGTGATCGACAGCGAAGACGTGTTCGACGCGAGAATCGCGTGACCGGGCGTGGCCGCGTCGAGCTCGGCGAACACGCTCTGCTTGATCGCCATCCGCTCCGGCACCGCCTCGATCACGAAGTCGACGTCGCCAAAACCCTCATACGAGGTCGTACCGTCGATGCGCGCGAGGATCTCCTCGATCTGCGCCTCTCCCTGCTCGGCCGTCAGCTTGCCCCTCTCCACCAGCTTGCCCACCTGCCCGGCGGTCACGTTGCGCGCCTCCGTAAGGCCCGCTTGCACGAGCGCGTCGTCGATGTCCTTCAGCACGACCGGCACCCCGGCGGCCGCGATCGTCTGGGCGATCTGCCCGCCCATCGTCCCGGCACCTACGACAGCGGCCTTGAACACGAACATGCTTGACGGTCTCCTATGTCTTTCTCCGAGGGCCTACTTGCAGCCGCGGAGCCTACTAGGACACGCTGGCCAGGGGATAGACCCGTAGCGCGCTTGCGCGACCCGCGCGCGCGGCGACCGGCGACACCGACCTCGGTTTCGGGGGACTGGCGTGATTGTCTCCCGAAAAAGACTGCACCGTGCGCGCGAGGCGCGCGGCGCGCGTTCTCAGGCCTCGGCGCGAGGCGTCACAGCGTCCCGAGCGAACGAGCCCTTGCCGCCGATCCAGTCGCTCAGGAACGTCTCGCACGCTTCCACCTCGAGCGGGCGCGCAAACAGGAACCCCTGCCCGCTGTCGCACTGCTCCTCCTTCAGCAGCGACAGCTCCGAGGACTCCTCGATCCCCTCCGCAAGCGTCTCGATCGAAAGCGACTTGCCCAGCTGCACGAGCGTGCGGATCAGCGTCTCGCCCTCCTGATCGTGGGTCAAGCGCGAGATGAACGAGCGATCGATCTTCAACGCGTCGACCGGGAAGCGCTGCAGGTAGGCCAGCGAGGAGTACCCCGTGCCGAAGTCGTCGATCGCGATCCGCACGCCCAACCGCTTGACAGCCGCTAGCCGCGCCGCGGTCTCATCCGCGTTGCCCATCAGCGCCGTCTCGGTGATCTCGATCGTCAGCGCGCTCGGCTCCAGGCCGCTCGAGGCGAGCGCGTCCTCGATCTCCGCGACGAACTCGTCCGTGTCGATCTGCAGCGCCGAGACATTCACCGCCATGCCGACCACGTAGCCGCACGCACGCCACGCCGCGCCCTGGCGGCAGGCCTCGCGCAGCACCCACTTTCCGACTTCGGCGATCACGCCGATCTCCTCGAGCAGAGGCACGAAGTCGTCAGGCTGGACGACACCACGGACGGGATGGCGCCAGCGGATCAGCGCCTCCATGCCCGTCGGGCTCATCGTGCGCAGGTCGAACGTCGGCTGATAGACGAGATAGAACTCCTCTTTCTCGAGCGCGTCGCGCAGGTCCATCTCCAGTTCCATGCGGCTCTGCACCGCATCCTGCATCCCCGCCTCGAACACCACATAACGGTTCTTGCCCGACCACTTCGCGCGATACATCGCGATGTCGGCGTCGCGCAGCAGCTCTTCCGCGGAGGAGCGGTCGCCGGCGGCAATGCCGACGCTGGCGGTCACGAGCAGGCGATTGTTGTCGGACCCCCGCAGCTCGAACGGCTGTTTCAGCGCTTCGAGCAGACGCTCGGCGATCAGCTCCGGCCCCGCGTCGAGCGACATTCCTTCGGCGACCACCACGAACTCGTCCCCGCCCAGACGACCGAGCGCGTCGATGTCGCGCACGACCCCCTGCAGCCGCGCGGCGACGGCCCGCAGCAGCTCGTCCCCCGCGCCGTGGCCAAGCGTGTCGTTGATGCCCTTGAAGTTGTCCAGGTCGATGAACAGCGCGGCCACTGGCGCCTGGCTGCGGCGCGAGCGCACGAGCATCTGCTCGACGCGGTCGAGGATCAACGTCCGGTTCGGCAGCCCCGTCAGCGCATCGTGGGTCGCAAGGAACGCCAGCTCCTCCTGGCGGCGGGTCAGCTCCTCGTGCGCGCGCCAGCGCTCCTCCTCGAAGGACTGGCACATGCGCACGAGCGTCACGTCGAGGCTGCGCTGCAGCATCGCCACGGCCCACTTCAGCACCTCCGGCGAGAGCTCCAGCCGGATCGCCGTCTCGCGCACGACGTCATCGGCGGCGTCGCGCCAGCGCAAACAGCGCTTGGTCACCTCGTTCAGCGGCGCCGCCCGCTGGGCCGCGAGCTGCCCGAAGATGCTCCATGACTCCTGCCCCACCTCGCGGGCGACGTCCGCCCCCTCGCCGGCCATCCAGCGCGCGACCGCGATCGTCGAGACCGTGCCGACCCGCGCAAAGCTCTCTTCGACCACGTCGTCGAGCAGGTGCCCGGACTCCTCCGAGCGTCTGACCATCGCCTCGACCACGTCCTCGGTCCGCGCTTTCAACGCCTCCCCCAGGCGTCTAAGATCGTGCGCGGGGTCGAGCGGCGCGGTCAGCGACAGCCCGGCGGGGCCCGCCGGCTCGGCCGCTGCGGCGGACTCGGCGTTCCGCGACGGCCTGTCCTCGCCCGCGGGCGCCGCCCCCTGCCCACCGGTAAGCTCACTCCGTACGCTCGTGCGTTGACGCGACATAGTCGAACGGATCGGCGTCCCGCGCAAACTACTTTAGATTTTTCTTACTCCCCTCGACGCGCGAGCCATGTGCCCTCCCAACGCACGGCTCCCACGCCGAGCCCTACACGGCGAGCGCCGTCGGCTCCTCGGCGCGTCGCGGCAGCAGCGTTTCGCGCGCGATCACCAGCCGCTGGATCTGCGAGGTGCCCTCGTACAGCTGCATGATCTTCGCGTCGCGGAACAGCTTCTCCACCGGATACTCCTTGATGAAGCCATACCCGCCGTACACCTGCACGGCGTCGGTCGCGATTTTCATCGCGGCGTCCGCGGCGAAGCGCTTGGCGTGGGAGGAGACGAGCGTGTTGCGCGCGCCCTGGTCGAGCAGCGTCGCCGACTTCCACGTCAGCAGCCGCGCGGCTTCGATTTCGGTCGCCATGTCGGCGATCATGAACTGGATCGCCTGGTGCATCGCGATCGGCATGCCGAACTGGTTACGTTCCTTGGAGTAGTCGGTCGCAAACTCGAACGCCGCCCTGGCGATCCCCGTGGCCATCGCGGCGACGCCCGGGCGGGTGCGGTCGAGCGTCATCATCGCGAGCTTAAACCCGGCGTTTTCCTCGCCCAGCAGGTTCTCCTCGGGGACCTCCACATCGTTGAAGGAGATCGTCGCCGTGTTCGACGCGCGCTGGCCGAGCTTGTCCTCCTTCTTGTCGACCACCACCCCCCAGTCGCGCTCGACCACGAACGCGCTGATGCCCCTGTGCCCGGCGTCCTTGTCGGTCTTCGCATAGACCGTGTAGTAGTCGGCGTAGCCGCCGTTGGTGATGAAGCACTTCGAGCCGTTGATCACGTACTTGTCGCCCTGCTTGACAGCGGTCGTGCGCATCCCCGACACGTCCGAGCCGGCGTCGGGCTCGGTCAGGCAGAACGACGCGAGCTTCGGCGCCTCGGTGAGCATGCCGAGATACTTCTTCTTGACCTCCTCCGAGCCGCCCAGCATGATCGGCGCGGTCGCAAGCCCGTTGCAGCCCAGCGAAGTCTGAATCCCCGAGCAGCCCCACGAGAGCTCCTCCTCGATCAAGCACCCGTCGAGATAGCCGGCGCCCGAGCCGCCGTACTCCTCCGGGATGTGCGAGTTCATCAGGCCCACGTCCCAGGCCTTCTCGACGATGTCCTGCGGCCACGTGCCGTCCTTGTCGTACTCCCAGGCGACAGGGCGAATCTCCTTGACGGCGAAGTCGTGCGCCATCTCGCGCAGGTTCTTCTGCTCGTCGGTGAGCGTGAAATCGACCATTCTCGTGATCTCCTGACTGGCTTTGCGCGCGTGCGACCGACTGGGAGCGCTTGCGCGGAAAATAGATTGACTGGTCAGTCAATATCGCGGATTCGTAAGAGGGTAGCGGAGAGCGACTCGATCAGCAACAATCTCACTGTGCAGAACACGCTCTCGACCGTGGCGCCCGGCATGGCGATCGACGGGCTCAACTTCGTGGTCTTCGGCTCCGTCGCGTTCTCGCTGCTGATGGCGCTCCTGTTCGCCGTCACCCGCGGCCAAGACAGCATGTACGACCAGATCGGCCAGGGCGGCCTCTCCAACGACGGTCCCTCCACGCTGAGCGGCGCGAGCGCGCCGCCCGCGCTCGACTCTACGGCTGGACGCATCGAGCGCGAGCGCGAGATCCGCCAGATGCTCGGCGCCCGCAGCGCCCGCCTCGTGCGCAGCGGCAAGCCGGCGCTCGACATCGATGCCGAGCTCGCCCGCCTGCTCTCCTCCGCCGCGCCGCAGGCCCACGACGGGGGACTCACCGACGAGGTGCGCCAGCTCGTCGTCGCCCGCAACGAACGCCGTCTGCGCAAAGGCCTCGACGCGCTCGACGTCGAAGCCGAGGTTGCGCGCACATTGACCGAACTGGACCCGTAGCGCCGGCTCTACGTCCTCGCCGTCGGGTATAAACGCGCGATGACCGACCCCCGCCGCTTTCAGCTAGACGAGCTCACGATTCGTCCCGGCACCTACTTCAACCCGCAGACGGAGGTGCTGATCGTCGTCGACGACTCGCCGGATGTAGACCACGAGATCTTCAAAACCGACGAGTTCGAGGGTGCCGAGTGGGTGCTCATCTCTGATGACTCCCCGCTCGACGAAGCGCGCCGCGACGAGCTGATCGAGCGCTTCCAGGTGGCCTACCAGCCCGGCGGCGATCGTCTCATCGAGAGCGACGACCTCGACCTGGACCAAGATGAAGACGAAGAGGACGAACTGGAACCGGACGAGCTGGACCTCGAGCCCGAGTAGCATCGCCACGATGCGCACTAGGCGTCTTTGCATCACACTCGCTCTCAGCCTGCTCGTCGCCGGCGGGGCCGGCGCGATCCTCCCCGCGTCCGCCGCCACCGCCGCACGCGGGCCGAGCGTTCCCGCGGCGCTGCTCGCGCTGAAGAGCAGCGGTGCGATCACCGAAGCGCTCTACACCCAGGACACCTCCGCCTACACGGCCGCGCTGCGCTCGCTGAAGAAGCTCACCGGCACGCGCCACACAGAGCTCGCCGCCGTGATCGCCAACACGCAGCAGCTGGCCGCCGCGAACGAGTTCACGCCCACCCGGCTCGCGGTCGTCTTCCTCACGCTCGAACGCAACCGCCAGTGGTGGACGACCGAACCGCTGATCTCCAGCAGAGAGCGCGTGAGCTTTCCCCCGAGCTTGATCGTCTGGGAGTACTACGCCGGCCAGGGCATCCAAATCCAGTGGCTGGGAACCTTCGGAGAGGCCAACGGCTACTACCTGACGGGCCACGAAAACGAAAACCTCAAGCAGCTGCTCGGCGAAATCCTGCCGCTGGCCACCGACCGCGCGGGCGGGATCGCGTGGGAGTACATGTTCCACTTCGACGGCGGCTCCCCGCCGTGGACGAGCGGCCTCTCCCAAGGCACCGCCTTGCAGGTCCTCTCGCGCGCCTGGTCGCGCTTCAAGGAACCAGCCGACCTGACCGCCGCCCGGCAGGCGCTCGGAATCTTCCAGACCGCCCCGCCCGAAGGCGTGCGCGTAAAGACCGCCGCGGGCGCGGAGTACGCCGAGTACAGCTACGCGCCGCGCGACAGGATCCTCAACGGCTTCATCCAGTCGCTCGTCGGCCTCTACGACTACACCTCGATCACCAAAGATCCGCTCGGCCTGCAGCTGTTCGAAGCCGGCGACGCCGAGGCGCGCGCCGAGACCCCCCATTACGACACCGGCGCCTGGTCGATGTACGACCAGCTCGGGGAATCGAACCTCAACTACCACGAACTGCTCACCGAATTCCTGCAGCACCTGTGCGAACGCACGGGGAAAGGGGCGCCGGCGGTCGCCCCTGCCCCGTCGACGCCGGCGCCGACGACCACGCCGACGACGACGCCCGCCCCCGCGCCGGCAAGCCCGCCGAGCACGAGCGGCGGCAGCTCCTCAGAAACGGGTGGAGCGAGCGCAGCCTCGATTGCGGTGACCGCCAGGCATGCGGGCGCCTCCGTGGACGGCCCCAGGCGCACGGCGCGCGCATCCGCCGCCGCGAGCGCACCCACGGCGCCGCCGATCCCGGGAGACGCGATCTACTGCACGACCGCCCAACATTTCACCACCGACCTGCACACGCCGCCGGTCGTGTCGCTGCTCACGACCACCCTGCCCACGAGCGCGCGGGCGGGCGTGCAGCTGTCGCTGTCGAAGATCTCAACCGTCTCTCTGACCGTCCGCCAGGGCAGCCACGTCGTGTGGACGAACCACGTCACCGTCGAACGCGGCAAGCCGCGGCTGCTGTGGCTCACCCCGGCCAAGACGGGCTCCTACTCGATCACGCTCACCGCCACCGACCTCGCCGGCAACTTCTCCACGGCGACCGGCACGGTTACGCTCGCCAAGGGCCGATCTCGATAGGCCCCGCGCCTAGACTGGGGCAATGGGGCAAACAATCCACGCCGGTCAGGAAGGCGGCCCGGGCCGATGGCGAGCCTGACGCGCAATTGGCGCGCGCTCGGGTCCGATCAGCGTCTGGCGGGAGGCGCCGCGCTGGCGCTGTTCGTGACGATGCTGCTGCCCTGGTACCAGCAGAACGCGGTCGTCGACGAGCCGCGCACGGCGCCGCTGCAAAGCCGCAATCTGAACGCCTTCCAGGTGTTCTCGTTCGTCGAGGCGGCCGTGCTGCTGGTCGCCGTGGCCGTGCTCTACCTGCTGTACGCGCGCGCCGAGGGCCGCGAGTTCCACCTGCCCGGCGGCGACGGCGCGGTGGTGTTCGCGGCGGGTATGTGGACGGCGCTGCTGCTGGTGCTCAGGCTGTTCGACAAGCCCGGCATCAACAGCCACGGCGTCGCCGCGAACGTGGGAGTGCAGTGGGGCATCTTCTTCGCCCTGGCAGCCGCCGGCCTGCTGGCCTACGCCGGCTCGAGAATGCGCGCGGCGGCGCGTCCCGAGGCTCCGCTGCGACGCATGCGCCGTCCCCCGGCGCCGTCGCAACCTCCCGCTCCGAGACCCCAGCCGCAACTGCCTCGATCACCCGCACCGAGAGGGCAGTCGCCCCAACCGGACTCGCAACCGCAGGCGCCTCAACCGAGCTCACAGCCAGAGCGACAGCGCGCAGCGCCACAACCGGCCGCACGGCGACCCGTCGGCGCCACCGAGACGACCGAGCAGCTGTCCTTCGAGGAATCCCCGCCCAAGCCCGAGTGAGCTGCCGCCCGGCCGATCCGTCCGTCGCGACCACCCACGCCCCCGGTCTTCGGCCGGCTCTCCCGCTCGGCCATCGCCTCCGTATCATTGCCTCGAGCATGCCCGCCCCCCCGTCCCCGGCGCCCACCTCCGTCGCAGAAGTCGCCGAGGGACTGCGCGCGGTCGGCTACCTGCCGGGCGAGTCGACCGCGCTCGTCTCCTATCTGGCGACCCGCTTGGGCAAGCCCGTGCTGGTCGAGGGGCCGGCGGGCGTCGGCAAGACCGAGCTCGCCAAGGCGCTCGCCTCATATCTCGGCCGCGAGCTCGTGCGCCTGCAGTGCTACGAGGGACTGGACGAGGCCAAGGCGCTGTATGAGTGGAACTACCGCAAGCAGCTGCTGCGGATCCAGGCCGAGGCGTCAGACACCGGCTGGGACGCGGTCCAGGAGGACATCTTCGGCGAGGAGTTCCTGCTCGCGCGACCGCTGATGAGTGCGATCGCATCCGCGCAGCCGGTCGTGCTGCTGATCGACGAGATCGACAAGACCGACCAGGAGTTCGAGGCGATGCTGCTCGAGGTGCTCTCGGATTTTCAGATCTCGATCCCCGAGCTCGGGGTCGTGCGCTCGCGCACGCACCCGGTCGTGCTGCTCACCTCGAACAACTCGCGCGAGCTGACCGAGGCGCTCAAGCGCCGCTGCCTGTACCTGTGGCTCGACTATCCCGAGCTCGAGCACGAGCTCGAGATCGTGCGTCTGCACACGCCCGATCTGTCAGCGACGGTGGCACGCAAGCTGGTCGAGGTGATCGGCATGGTCCGCGCGCTCGACCTGAAGAAGCCCCCGTCGATCGCCGAGTCGATCGACTGGGCGCGCGCGCTGCTGCTGCTCGGGGTCAAGGACATCGACCAGGCGGCCTTCACCGAGACGATGTCGGTGATCGTCAAGCACCGCACCGACATGGACGTCGTCGCCGAGCGGGTCGGGCTGAAGCTGGGCGCGCCCACCGATGTCCTCTGAGCCGGAGGATCCGCCTGCGCCCCCCGGCCCCTTGCCGGCGGGTCCGAACCAGGGGAAGACCATTCGTGGTGGTCTCGCCGCGGGTGGGACGGCCGCCGCGGCCCCGGAAGGCTTCCCCGCCCGCGTGCTGCAGCTCGGCGAGGAGCTGCGCCGCGAAGGCGTCGCCGTCGGCACCTCCGAGCTGCTCGACGCGTTTGCCGTGCTCGGCGAGATCGGCTGGACCGAGCAGGAGGACTTCCGCGAGGCGCTGGCCGCGACACTCGCCAAGAGCCAGGAGGACAGGCGCGTGTTCGAGCTCGTGTTCGACCGCTTCTTCTTCCGCGCCGTCGAGCTCGCTGCCGCCCAGCAGGGCATCCGCGAGCAGCGGGACGCGAGCGGCGCCGGCGTCGACTTGGAAGAGCTGACAGACGAACAGCTCGAGGCGCTGCGCGCCCAGATCGCCGCCGCGCTGCGCGACGCCGAAGATGGTGGCTCGGAGGGCGCGATGCGCGACTTGGCGCGGATGGCGATCGCCGCCTTCGGCCGCCGCCAGGAGGGCTCGGGCGTGATCGGCGTGGACGTCCAGCGCATCCGCCGCGCGCTCGGCCTGCGCGCCGAGCCCCAACCCGAGCTGCCGCCCGAGGATCCACGCCGCGACGGCCTGCCGCGCGCCGCGCTGCGCCGCTTCGAGGCGCTGCTGCGCCGAGAGCTCGAGCGCGAGCAGATCGAGCGCACCGGCAACCTGCCCCCCGCGCGCGCGCTCGGCGAGCTCGACCGCGCCCTGCCGTCCGGCCCGCTCGCAGATCTCGCCGCTGTGCATCGCGTCGTCGCCCAGCTACGCCGGCGACTGGCCACGCAGGGGATGCAAAACCGCGGCCACCGCCGCCATGCGCACGTGGACGTGCGGCGCACGATGCGCGCCTCACTACAGACCGGCGGCGTCCCGGTGGTGCTCAAGTACCGCCCGCGACGCCCGAAACGCCCTGAGATCTATGTGCTCTGCGACATCTCCACGAGCGTCACCTCAGCATCGGTGTTCTTCCTGTCGGTGCTGCACGCGCTGCACGACACGTTTCGCAAGATGCGCTCGTTCGTGTTCATCGAGCGCATCTCCGAGGTCACCGACATCTTCGAAGGAGAGCGCAACTTCAAAGCGGTCAGCGAGCGCATCGCCGGCGACGCGGGTGTGGCCGACATCTCCGGCTACACCGACTACGGGCGCGTCTGGTCGGAGTTCCTCGCACAGGTGCAGGACGATCTGCATCCCCGCGCGACCGTGATCGTGCTCGGCGACGCGCGCACCAACGGGCGCGACCCCCGCGCCGACATCTTCGCCCAGATCGCCGCCCGCGCCGGGCGCACGTTCTGGCTGAACCCCGAGCCGCGCCTGTACTGGAACTACGGCGACTCGGTGATCGCCGCCTACGAGGAGCACTGCACCGCGTTTGAGTGCTGGACCACCGCGCAGCTCGAGGACTTCGTGCGGGCCCTGACCCGCCCGGTCATCGCCGCGGGGAGGTAGCATCGACGGCGAAGCAAGAACAGTTACCAGGGGGGCTGGCGGGCGAGCCGGCTGAGATGGTGCAGCGGAAGCGATTTTCCCGGCGCCGACCCTTTGAACCTGTGGGGTAATGCCCGCGGAGGGAGAGACGTGCTGCAGGCAGGGTTGAAGCCCGCTCGTAGATCGCCAGAGGCAGGCCCGCCCAAAACGGGCGTGTCCAAGACGAGCATGCGCGTGGAGGAGGTGAGCCATGCCTACCGCGACCGCCACGGCGGCGTCGTGCATGCTCTCGCGGGCGTCTCGCTGCACGCCGCCCCCGGCGAGTTGCTGGCCGTGGTGGGAGCGAGCGGCTGCGGCAAGACGACCCTGCTCGAGCTGATCTGCGGCCTGCAGTCTCCCGACCAAGGCTCGATCACATGCGCGCCGGCGGCGCTGATGCCCCAGCGCGACCTGCTGTTGCCGTGGCTGAGCGCGGTCGACAACGCCGCGCTCGCGCTGCGCATCGCCGGACAGTCTCGCGCTGAAGCGCGTGCGCGCGCGCGCACGCTGTTCGCCGAGCTGGGGCTGGACGGCTTCGAGCATGCCCATCCACACGAGCTTTCCGGTGGCATGCGCCAGCGCGTGGCGTTCCTGCGGACACTGCTCTCAGGCAAGCCCGTCCTCTGCCTGGACGAGCCTCTCAGCGCGCTCGACGCGATCACGCGCGCGGAGATGCAGGGCTGGCTGGGTCGCACACTGGCCCGCGAACCGCGCACGGTGGTGCTCGTCACCCACGACGTCGAGGAGGCGATCGTGCTCGCCGACCGGGTCGCGGTGCTCTCGCCCCGCCCCGGCCGCGTGCGGAAGAGCCTCCTGGTGGACCTGCCCCGCCCGCGCTCGCGCACCGACGCCCAGGTGATCGCGCTACGCGAGCGCGCGCTGCTCGCGCTGGGCCTGGACACGCAGGGCCTGGACACGCAGGGCATGGACACGCCGGGCCTGGACACGCCGGGCATGGACACGCAGGGCATGGACACGCCGGGCAGGGACGCATGAGCCGCCGGACCGCGAACGCGCTGCCCCCCATACTGCTCGCGGTCGCGATGCTCGGGGCGTGGGAGCTGTACGCCGACTCGGGCTCGGCCAGCTCCTCGATCCTGCCGGCGCCACACGCGATCGCTGAGGCGTTGTGGGACAACGCCAGCCTGCTGGGACACAACCTCGCGATCACCGCCGAGGAGGTCGGGCTCGGGCTCGGGCTCGCGCTGGCGCTCGGGTTTGTGCTTGCGGTGCTGATCCATCTCTCCCCGCTTCTGCGCCGCTCTTTCTATCCGCTCGCGGTCGGCTCCCAGGCGGTGCCGATCGCGGTGATTGCCCCGCTGCTAGTGCTTTCGTGGGGCTTTGGTCTGCTGCCAAAGCTCGTCGTGATCGTGCTGATTTGCTTTTTTCCGGTGCTCGTCACGACCGTCGACGGACTCGCCGCGGTAGACCCCGATCAGCTGAAGCTGCTGCGCACGCTCGACGCCTCGCGCTGGCAGTCGTTTCGCTTCGCCGAGCTGCCGGCGGCGCTCCCGGCCGCGATCAGCGGCGCGCGGATCGCGGTCACGGTCGGCGTGATTGGCGCCTACATCGCCGAGTCTCAGACCGCGACCACCGGTCCTTACGCCGGCTTGGGACGCGAGATCAACTCCGACCTCACCGCGTTGCAGACCCCGCGCGCGTACGCCGCCGCGGTCGTGCTGTTCGTGTTCGCGATCTTCTGCTTCTACACCCTCGCCCTCGCCGAGCGCCGCCTGGCGCCGTGGGCCAACCGCCAATCAAGAGGAGGCCTCAGTTGAACGTCTCGCCTGCCGTCCGCCGTGTCGCCGTGCTCAGCGCCCTAGCGACTCTCGCCGTGACCATATCTGCCTGCGGCGCCAAGCAGGACACGGTCTCCGCGTCGGCGACGAAGCCGTTCACGGTGATGCTCGACTGGTTTCCAAACGCCGACCACGCACCGCTCTACTCCGCGATCGCAAACGGCGACTTTCGCGCCGTCGGGCTCGACGTCCGGCCGGTGGTCCCCTCGGAAACGGCCGAACCGCTGAAGTTGCTCGCGGCGGGCAAGGTCGACATGGCGATCTCCTACGAGCCCGAGCTGCTGCTCGCCCGCGACGAAGGGTTGAAGCTGGTGTCGGTCGCGGCGCTCGTGCAGCGGCCGCTGACCTCGATCATCGCGCTGCCCGGACACCACGTCTCGAGCGTCGCGGACCTCGCCGGCAAGACCGTCGGCACCGCCGGCATCCCCTATCAGGCGGCCGAGCTGAAGAGCGCCCTGCAGAGTGCCGGCGTGAACCCGGCGACGGTGCGCGAAGTGAACGTCGGCTTCAACATCGTCCCGGCGATGCTCTCCGGCAAGGTGGCCGCGACGCTCGGCGGATATTGGAACTACGAGGCGCTGCAGCTCCAGCTGCTGCACAAGCATCCGCTCACGATCCCGATCGACCAGGCGGGCGTTCCGACCTACGACGAGCTCGTACTGGTAGTGCGCGAAGACGAGGCGCGTACCCGGGGTCAGGATCTACGCGCGTTCCTGCAGGCGCTGACTCGCGGCGAGCACGAGGTGCGAGCAGACCCGCTCGCGACGGCGGCGCTGCTCGTCAAGGCCAACCCGTCGCTGGAACCCAAGCTCCAGCTGACTTCGATCGAGCAGACGCTGCCGGCCACGCTGCCGGCCGGCAGCGGCAAGGGGTACGGCTATCAGAGCTCCACCGCGTGGGCGGCATTCGGCGACTGGATGTACTCACACAAGCTGCTTCACAACGAACCCAACGCGGGCCTACCGCCCTTCACCAACGAGTTCCTACCGGGAGAAGGCATCTAGTGTCCCGTGATGGCGCATCGCGACAGCTGGGACCGTGACCGGTCTCGCTTCCTCCCGCCTACGCATCGGAATGATTCGGTGCTGCGTCGCATAATTGAGTATTGTTTCTAAGGTCGGATCTTTGAGACGAGGAGCGATGTCGCGGGGAAGTCATGCGAAGACGGAGTGGATGCGGGGGACCTCAGCGTCTCTGCGCGGAGCTCTGCTCGGCCTCCTGCTCGAGCGGCCTGGACACAGCTACGAGCTGGCGAATCGCCTCGTCACCCGCCTCGGCGAGACGTGGAGGATAAATCCCAACGACGTCTATCGACTGCTGAAACAGCTCGAGGACGGAGGACTCGCGTCTTCCTGCCAGGAGCCGAAGCGAGGCAACGGGCACGACACGCATTCTGTCTACCACCCGACCGAGCGCACGGATGAGGCGCTTACCCGATGGATGGAAACCCTCATGCCGAGAGGACCGGTGCGGATCGGGCTGCAGGCGAAGCTGGCCGTAGCGCGAGAAGAGGACGCGCCGAGACTGCTGCTGGCCTTGCGACAGTACGAGCGGGAATGTCTCGAGCTGCTGCAGATCACGCCGGCCTTCACCAATGGGCACCGCTCCTGGAAGGCGCTGTTCATGGACTGCACTCGAGAAGCCGTCGACGGGCAGCTTCGACAGGAGATCGCCTGGTCGCAGCGGACTCGCACACGGATCAGGGAATATGCGTCGCACGAGTGACGGCCAGCCGGATACGGTGGCGCCGCTGTTGTCGTTCAGCAACGTGAGCAAGCGCTACCCGGACGGCGGCCGCGAGATTGTCGTTTTGGACAGCGTCTCCTTCGAGATCGAGCGCGGCGCCTTCGCCGGGATTTACGGCGGGCGTCGCTCGGGCAAGTCGACGCTGCTGCGGCTGGCGGCCGGAGTCGAGGAGCCGAACGCGGGGACCGTGCGTTTCAAGAATCGCGATGTGTTTGGAATGTCGGTCCTCGAGCGCGAACGGTTGCTGCGACGGGGGATCGCGCTTTTCTCGACAGACGACTGGCGGCCAAGCCCAAACGAGCGGGTCACGGACTACGTCGCGCTGGCGCTCGGTAGTGACGGTCCCGCACTGCGGGAAGCCAGACGGCGCGCGCGCAGGGTGCTTGCCAGAGTGGGTATGACCGACGGCGCCGACGACCTCACCAAATCGCTCTCGCTGGTCGAGCGCACGCGTGTCACTCTGGCGCGAGCGCTCGTCCGTGAGCCGGCCCTGCTGCTGGTCGACGAGCCGGCCGTAATGCCAAGCCTGAGCGAGCGCGACGAGTTCTATGCGCTCCTGCGCTCGACGACACGCGCGCAGGATATGGCTCTGGTGGTGGCCTCAGAAGAGATGGCTCCACTGCGCGGGGCGGGGGTGATGATGTCGATCGCCGGCGGCGAGCTGTGCTCGACCGACGAACGGGGCACGGTTGTGCAACTGCCTCGGCGCAGTGCAGCCGGGACGGAGCGTCACGGGCGGTGAGCCGACTCGAGCTGCTCGCCGTCGTCAAGCATTATTCAAGCGGCGAGGAGACGGTCAGGGCCGTCGACGGGATCTCACTCACTGTCGGTGAGGGCGAGCTGGTCGCGTTGTATGGACCGAGCGGCTCCGGCAAGACCACCCTGCTGATGCTGGCGGCGGCCTTGATATCTCCCGACCGCGGCGGCATTCGCTTCGACGACCGTGACATCGGCGCCCTGACCGAGCGGGAGAGCGCACGCTACCGGCTGCGCGACGTGGGATTCGTATTTCAGGCGTTTCACCTGATGGCCAACACCTCCGCGCTCGACAACGCGACGATCAAGCTGACGGGCGACGGATATACGTTGCGAGACGCTCGGCGCCAAGCGCGACCGTGGCTCGAGCGCGTAGGGCTGGGCGAGCGGATGGAGCACACTCCAGAGCGGCTCTCGATGGGAGAGCGCCAGCGGGTCGCGATCGCCCGTGCGCTGGTGAACGAGCCAAGGCTGCTGCTCGCGGACGAGCCGACCGGCAACCTCGACTCCGCGCGCAGTCGCGAGACGCTCGCGCTGCTGCGCGATATCTGTCACGAGCGCAGCATCCCGGGCGTACTCGTTACCCACGACCCCGAGGCGAAAGCGTTCGCCGACCGCGTTCACACCCTCCGCGACGGGCGCCTTGGCGACGGGTTCGACGGCGACCTGGCGGGCTCTGCGTGAGACGGCTGCTCAACCCCAAGATCCTCGGGATCCGGCTGAGCATGCTGCTGTACATCTGCGGGCGCCGTCTGCGTCTGCATACCGGGCAGGAGCTTTTGGCCGGCAGTGGGATCGCGGTCGGCGTGGCGCTGGTATTCGGCGTTCTCCTCGCAAACGCGAGCCTGACGAGCTCGGCGGGCGAACTCATCCATCAGGTTGTCGGCTCCGCCCGTTTGGAGCTCGCGGCGCGCTCATCGGCCGGATTCGACCAGCGTCTTGCTAGCACCGTCGAGAACCTGCCGGGCGTGCAGGCTTCGGCTGCGGTGCTGCGCGAGAACGTTACGGTCGTCGGACCGCACGGCCGGCAGTCGGTGCAACTTTTGGGCCTGACAAGCGGTGTCGTGACTTTGGGCAGTCTCGGCACGCGTGACTTCGGCGAGAACGGCCTGCGGTTCGCGGGCGGGCTGCTCCTGCCAAGCAGCGTCGCGGGTGCCATCGGCGCGGGGCCGAGCACGGCGATCACCGTGCTGGCAGCCGGTGCCGTGCACACGAGCAGGACTTCGGGGCTGCTGGACAGCTCGCTGTTTGGCGCCCTGGCCTCAAGCCCGGTGGCGATCTCTCTGCTGCCGACGGCACAGAGACTCACCGGCCGGCCGCGGCGAGTGACGCTGATACTCGTCAAGCCGCGGCGCGGAGCGGATCGGCTGGTGAAGAGCGAGCTGACCCGGCTCGCGGCGGGACGTCTGGACGTCCTGCCGGCCGCCAACGAGCTGCATCTGCTCGACGAAGCCGCCAAGCCGAACGATCAGTCGACCTCCCTGTTCTCGGCGATCAGCGTGATGGTCGGTTTTCTGCTGGCGCTGTGCGCGATGCTGCTCACCGTGCCCGAGCGGCGGCGCTTCACAGCCGACCTGCGCATGCAGGGCTACGATCGGCGCCAAGCGCTGCTTCTGCTCGGTTTTCAGGCCCTCCTCCTCGGAGTCGTCGCCTCCCTGGTTGGTATCGCGCTGGGAGATCTGCTTTCGCGAGCGTTTTTTCAAGCTCCGGCTTATCTGACCGCCGCTTTTCCGATCGGCTCCCGCCAGCGGCTTCACGCGGGGACGATCGTGCTGGCGCTCGGAAGCGGAGTGCTCGCCACCATGCTTGCGTCGCTGTCACCGGTCTTCGACCTGCGCCGCGGTAAGGCCATCGACGCGGCGCTGCGAGACACCTTCGGGGGCAGTGAGACGATCACGCCGCGCACCGCGCTCGAGCTCGGCGGCATCGGGGCGGGGCTGGCAGCCACGGCGACCGTGCTCGTGCTGGCGATGGCGAGCCTCACGATTCTGGGCGGTGTGGCGCTCGCGCTCAGCACGCTCCTCGTGATCCCCGCGATGTTCATCGGCGTCTCTCGAGGCTTGCCGTGGGTCAGCGAACGGATCCACAGCAGCGCACTCGTCGTCGCCGTGTCGGAGCTGCGGGCGATCACGGCGCGATCGATCGCGTTTGCGGGCATTGCCGGACTCGCCGTCTATGGAAACATCGCGGTCGGGGGAGCCCGCGCGGACCTGATTCGCGGCTTGGATGTCAACTTCAACGAATATCTCGGCACCGCTGACATTTGGGTCACCACGGGTGGCAACGACCTGACGACCAACAGCTTCAGCGCTGCCGGCACACCGGCCGCAATCGCTCGCGCGCCGGGGATCGCGTCGGTGCGGCTTTATCAGGGAGGGCTGCTCGACGTCGGCCCGCGCCGGCTGTGGATCATCGCGCGACCCCCGCAAGACGCGATTTTGATCCAAGCCAGCCAGATACTCCACGGGAACCTCACCCACGCCACCCGGCTGCTGCGCCAAGGGGGATGGGCAGCGATCTCCGGCGGCTTTGCGAGCGAACGCCACCTCCGGGTCGGGGACTCCTTCTCACTGCCCACCCCGTCCGGCACGGCGCTTTTTGGGGTCGCGGCGATCACGACGAATCTGGGATGGCCTCCGGGCGCCATCATCCTCACCAACGCCGACTACCGGCGCTACTGGCAGAGCGCGGATCCGGCCGCGTTCGAGATCAACCTGCGCTCGGGGGTGACGCCGGCGGCGGGCAAGCGCGCGGTTGAGCAGGCGCTCGGCAACCGGCCAGGGCTGGGCGTTCAGACACTGCACGAGCGGGAGGCTCAGTACGCGAGCGACTCGCGCCAGGGACTGCAAGCCCTCGGCGAGATCTCGACTCTGCTGCTGAGCGCGGCGGCGCTAGCGGTAGCGTCGGCGTTGAGCGCCGCGATCTGGCAGCGGCGCGCAAGACTTGCATCGCTGAAGATCCAAGGCTACGACTACCGTCAACTCTGGCTGGCACTGCTGCTGGAGAGCGCGATCATGCTTGCCACCGGTTGCACCGTGGGCGCTGTCAGCGGCGTTTACGGCCACGCTCTCGCGAGCCGCTGGCTCAACCTGACGACCGGCTTTCCGGCCCCGTTCTCGATCGGGCTGCCGCAGGTGGCGCTCACGCTCGGTGTGGTGGCCGGAATCGCTCTCGTCGTAATCGCTATCCCCGGTCTCCTCGCCGCGCGAGTTTCGCCGCGTGCAAGCCTTCAGGAGTGACTATGGATTACCTCTTCGCGGCGTCAGGCTGCTCGCATGCGCGCCCGAATAGTTGGAAACAGATTGGTGTTAGCCGGCGCGTTCGCAGGCGCGGCCGGCAAATACTGGTTTGGGGTGTTTCCGCGTGTCTGCCAGGAGATCAACGGCTGGCAAAGTCGCGCCCGGCAGATTCCCGACCCGGTCCTGCGTAGGCTCGCACTCGGAGCCCAACAGGCGGAGCAGGCGAATCTCGAAGGCGCGGCGGCGTTTGCAATTCTTGTGCCGCGCACGCACCGCGCCTCGGTGGTGCGCGCCCTGGTCGCGTTTCAAGCCGCTTACGACTACATCGACGCCCTCGTCGAGCAGCCCAGCCCGGACCCCGCCCTGAACGGACATCAACTCCATCGCGCACTCCTGACCGCACTGGATCTCAATGCCCCCCACCCCAACTACTACGCCTACCATCCCTGCTGCCAGGATGCCGGCTATCTGAGAAACCTGATCGACGCCTGTCGCGGCGCGTGTGCGGCACTGCCCTCCTACGCCTCGGCGGCGCTGCCCGCGCTGCGAGCAGCTGGTCGAATGGTCGTCTATCAGAGCCTCAATCATCAGAATCCGGTTGGACCGCATCACGCGCTCGCCCATTGGGCAGCCGCGCAAACTCCACTCGATGCACGGCTGCGCTGGTGGGAGACCGCCGCCGGCTCGGCCTCGTCGCTTGCGATCTTTGCGCTGATCGCCGCGGCGGCGCAGCCGACCGTGCGCGCCTGTGAGACGGCTGCGATCGAAAACGCTTATTTCCCGTGGGTCGGCGCACTGCATGTTCTGCTGGACAGCCTCGTCGACCGGGTCGAAGACGTGGACATCGGCCAGCATTGTCTCGTCGACCACTACACCTCGGCGAGTGAAACGGCGGCTCGCCTGGAGATGATCGCGGCGCAGGCCGTGCGCCACACCCACGATCTTCCCCATGCCGGCCACCACGCGATGATCCTCGCGGCGATGACCGGCCTGTATCTTTCCGACCCGCAGGCATCGACTCCGAGCGCGCGTCTCGCCAAGCAACGAGTTCTCGCAACGATGGGCGACCTCGCCGCGCCCACGATGCTTGTGATGGGAGCGCGGCGTGCCGCGACCCGGCTGGGCGCGCGGCGTGCCGCGGCCCGGCTGTCACGTGGCCCGAGCGTGCAAACCCCGCTGAAGGCTTCGTCTAGTAGTCTCTGACAAAGCGCAACATCTTAGAAAGCGAGTCCTATTCGAATGGTTTGCTCCAAATTAGAACATTCAACTTTCTACTTGTTGAACCATAAGAGCTCGGGACATAATCTTCGCTGCGTGATGATGGATGGAGCACACGCCTTGCCGGTCATCCCGGCCGACGCGCCGCAGAGATGCGTCGTGGACTGCATGCGGGATGAAAGGCCGAGGTCCACGTGCCTGTCTCTGAATCCCGCTTTGTCTCGCCAATGGGCGAGCCGGGCGTCTGCCCAGACGTTCGGCTCGCACCTTATGCCTCTGAACGCAGGACCTTCATGATGACCAAGAGCGGAATTTCAATCGAGCTTTCAAAGGCTCAGATCAACGATGTGGTTCGCAGGGTCTCAGGGGAGAACGGGGTGGCCGGGCTGCTGCGCGGATTAGGCGATCAGTCCGCGTTCACCTCCAGATATCTCGCGCTGTCGGAGAGCCCGCGACATTCCCGCTCGCTCCTGCTCGGTCTGCTAGTGCTCAGCTGTTTTCCGTCCGACGGGACGGAATTGGCCGTGACCGACGTCGCTCATATGATCGGTATGAGCCCGAGCACCACCCACCGCTACATGACGACCCTGCTGGCCGTGGGGCTGCTCGAGCAGGACCCTCGCAGCCGCGGGTACAGACGTCCGGTAGTGGGATGATGAGCCCGTTCGGCACGGGCAGTCGGAGGATGGATCGTGCCTAGGACGCGTACCCTGACCTCGGAGGAGCTCTCCTGGTCGATCCCCAGTCTGCGCGAGCCGCGCTACTCGCAATCGCTGGAGCGGGGGCTTGCGATCCTCAGCTGCTTCACCCCCGCCCGCCCGGTGCTCGGGATCGCGGCGATCGCCGACGAGCTCGGCATGAGCCGCAGCACCACCCACCGCTACGTGGTCACGCTCGTCGCGCTGGGCTATCTGCGGCAAGGCGCCTCGCGCAAGTATCGGCTGGGGCTGGGCGTGACCAACCTGGGGATGGCGGCGCTCAGCTCGACCTCTCTGCGCGAGCACGCCCATCAATATCTGCAGGAGCTGAGCAGGCAGAGCACCTACACCGTGAGCCTGGCCGTGCTCGAAGGCACGGAGATCGTCTATGTGGACCGCGTGCGCGGCCACCGGCGCGCACAGCGCCAGGTCGACCTGGGTCTCAGCACCGGCTCACGAATGCCGGCCTATTGCACGGCGATGGGCAAGATGCTGCTCGCGTACCTGCCCGCGCGCGAGCGGGGCGAGCTGATCAGGCAGATGACACGGACAAAGCGCGCGCCCAACACGATCGTCGGCAAGCGGGCGCTCGAAGAGGAGCTCGCGCACGTGCCTGGGGACGGGCTTGCGGTCAACGACCAGGAGCTCGAGCCCGAGCTTCACGCGATCGCCGCCCCGGTTCGCAGCGTGGACCGCGACGTCATCGCCGCGGTCAGCATCTCTGCTCACTCCTCGACGATCGCGCTGGAGGAGCTCGTCGAGCATCTCGGTCCCCACCTGATCGCCACCGCGGATCGCATCTCCGCCCGCCTCGGCTACCGCCGAGACGACGAGCAGTAGACGCGGCCTCGCTCGGCAATTTCCGCGCGGAAGGGGAACATTCGCGGCGCAACTCCACACCGCGCTGCTCAAACATCCGCCGCTCGGCTCGCAACCGAGGCACCATCCGCCCGCGAGCGACTTTCGGCGGATGCGAAGCGGGGCAGCTCGAGAGCGATGCAAGCGCCCCCCTCGGGCGAGGCGCCCGCCCTCACCCGACCGCCGTGGGCCTCGGCGATCGCCCGCACGATCGCCAGTCCCAACCCCGTCCCGCCGGAGGCGCGATCGCGCGCGGCGTCCGTGCGATGGAAACGGTCGAAGACACGCTCGCGCTGATCGGCCGAGATGCCGGGTCCGTCGTCTTCGACCAGAAAACGGATGCCCGATCTCTCCGCGTTTGTGGGCTCGAAGCGCTCGACACGCATGCGTACGAGCCCACGCTCGGGGATGGTGTGATCGATCGCGTTGCCAATCAGATTGCGCAGCGCCTGCGCCAGACGATCGGGGTCCGCGATCAACCGGCCCGCCGGGACCGGCCCCAGCTCAAAGCGGCGCCGCGCCGGCAGGCTGGTTCCGTCCCAGAGCTCTCGCACGTAGGTCGGCAGATCGATCGCCTCCAGCCGCAGAGACTGGGTCTGCTCGGTCTTGGCCAGCAGCAGCAGGTCGTCGAGCAGCCTACTCATACGCGCGATCTCGGCCTGCACGAGACGCTCGACGCGGCGCACTTCCTCGGCTGCAGGCCTTTCCTGGCCGAGGAGTACTTCGAGCTGGCCACGGATCACGGTCAGCGGCGTGCGCAGCTCGTGAGATGCGTCGGCGACGAAGGCGCGCTGACTGGCGAACGCGTCGGTGAGGCGGTCGAGCATGTGGTTGAAGGAATCGGCCATAACTGCCACCTCTTCGCCCTGACCGCCGACGTCGTGGATGCGCGGGTGCAGGTCCCCCGCGTCGACACGAGCAGCGACGGCCGCCATCCGGCGCAGCGGTCCGGATACGCGGGTGCCGATCACGTAGGCCGCGAGTAGTGCGCCGGCGAGCGCGAGGGCGCCGGCGAGGAAGAACGTGCGGGCGACACCGCTCTGGGCGTGGGCTACGACGGCAAGCGGCTCTCCCACTCCGATCGTCGCGCTGAGACCACCGGACGTGCGCACGAGGCGCTTGAGCAGGCGCAGATTGCCGACGTCCGGCAGCGGCAGCGTCGAGTAGGTCTCAGGCGCGGTTAAGATTCGCGTGGAGAGGCGGTTCTCTTGGTCTTGCTCGGCGACAGTCTCGCCGTTGTCGGGGCCCGAGGGCGAGAGCAGCTCGGGCCGGTTCGTGCTCGTGGGCGCGTTTGCAACGACTGCGAACAGCAGCGTCGAGCTCGCGCTGAACGGCTGGTCGCGGACATACCGCGCGGCGGCCTGAGATAGTGCTCGTGAAGTGTGCGCTCGGCTGTCGATCAGGTTGTGCGCGAACTCGCTCGCGTCGCCGCCGATCTCCCGGTCGATCTGTCCGCGCAGCTGAGTCCCGGTGCCGCGATAGACGGCGAGGAAGACAATTCCGATGCAGAGCAGCGTCACCACGGCGATCCATCCCGCCAGGCGCCAGCGCAGCCCGATCGCCGATCGCCAGCCGACGAGGCGCCTCATCCGAGGCGATAGCCGACGGCGCGCACCGTGTAGATCGGCGCCGGCTGCCCGGGGCTTGCGAGCTTGCGACGCAGGTAGCCGACATAGACGTCCACCACGTTGGTGGCCGGATCGTGCTCGTAGCCCCAGACCGCGCTGAGGATCTGCTCGCGCGAGAGCGCCTGCCCACGGTGGCGCATCAGATAGACCAGCAGCTCGAACTCGGTCGTCGAGAGCTGTACCGCACGCGCGCCGCGGCGCACCTTGCGGGTGATCAGGTTCACCTCGATGTCATCGGCGCTGAGCGTGCTCGAGGATGCCTCGGCGAGAACGCGCAGCTGTGCACGCACGCGGGCGATGAGCTCGGCCAGCGAGAACGGCTTGACGAGATAGTCCACGGCGCCCGCGTCGAGCCCCTCGACGCGATCCTCGATCTCGCCGCGCGCGGTCAGCACGATCACGGGCACGCTGGGCTTGGCGCGACGGACGGCAGCGAGGATCTCAAGGCCAGATCGACCCGGCAGCATCAGGTCGAGCACGATCCCGTCGAAGTCCTCGCGCAGTGCGAGCCGCTCACCTTCGACCCCGTCCAGCGCAGCCTCCACCGTGAAGCCTTCGACCTCCAAGCCCCGTTTCACGAAATCGACGATCCCCGGCTCGTCCTCGATCAAGAGCACGCGGGGGGATCCGCTCAGCGCACGGGTGTCCTCGTGCGTGGCGAGCGATAGACACTCCGACGAGCGCCGTCCGCGCTCGCGATCGGAATTCGAGGCGGGGCCCATCATCCCAGGATAAGCGTCGACGCCCTCGCGTTCTTCCCTGCGCAGATTTTCGATGAGCTTTCTCACCAAGCGGTTATCCGATCCTTAGCCAACTTGCACACACTCTTTGCATGACAGACGAGCGTCAACCGACGAATATCTCAAATCACACGACCAGGACGCGCGACGCCGCGCTGCATAGACTCACACGCGTCAATCGCATGTTGATTGCGGGCAGCGTCCTCGTCACCGGCGTTCTGACCGATGTCGCGGCGCACGCTTTTCCGGGTAAGACCATCGTAAATAACGGTTCGGCGACGGCGGTCAAGGCAAAAAGCGCGCGCGGGCGGGCGAGCGAGCACACCGGCGCCTCTTCGACAAGCCATGACTCCTCCACGGCCAAAGCGCTGCGCGCTCCCGCCCAGGCTCCGCGGGCTACTTCGGAATCGACCACAGCCCAGGAATCGACGACGACGGCCAAGGGATCGACGACGACGCCGGAATCGACGTCTGCCAAAGAAGCGACATCGGCGCAGGAATCGACGTCGGCTAAAGAAGCTGCGGCCGCGCAGGAATCTGCACGGACCAAAGAAGCGACGGCCGCGCAGGAAGCCTCACAGGCCAAAGAAGCGGCAGCCGCGGAATCGACGCAGAGCAGAGGATCGGAAGCAGCTGCCCCCTCCCAGGAAGCCTCCACTCCGGTCGTCTCCGGTGGGTCTTGAGATGAGGGGAGCGCCGGTGAGCGTTAAGCGGCCGGACACCGCAAGGTGGGAGGCGCTCGGCACGAGCGTCGTGCTGCGCCTGGCCGATCCCGCCGCGCTCGAGCTCGCGCGCGCGAGCGCCGAGCACGAGTTGGATGCGATCGATCGCGCGTGCAGCCGCTTTCGCGCGGACTCGGAGCTCTCGCGTGTGAACCGTGCCGGCGGCCGCTCGATCCAGATCAGCCCGCTGCTGATGGAGGCGCTCACAATCGCCCTGCGCGGCGCCGAGCTCACGGGCGGAGACGTCGATCCGACGCTCGGCCGCGCGCTGGAGTTGGCCGGATACGATCGCGATCGCCTGCTCCTCTCCCCCCCGCACGGCGAGCCTCCATACGCCGCGTACGAGGGACGTGGCACGCCCCTCCCGCCCGACCGGCACGGCACGCCCGACCGGCACTGCACGCCCGACCAGCACTGCACGCCCGACCAGCACTGCACGCCCGACCAGCACGGCACGCCCGACCAGCACGGCGAGCCCGAGCGCCGCGGCACGATCGCCGCACGTGTGATCACCGGCTGGCGGTCGGTGATCCTCGACCACGCACGGTCGACCGTGCGCGTGCCGAGCCCGATCCGGCTCGACCTCGGGGCGAGCGCCAAAGCGTGGGCCGCCGACCGTGCCGCCGAGCGCGCCGCACAGGCGAGCGGCTGCGGGGCGCTGGTTTCGATCGGCGGCGATATCGCCACCTGCGGTGAGGCGCCGGACGGGGGCTGGCGAATACGGGTCACCGACGACTGTCGCAGCGATCCTTCGGCGTCGGGGCAGACGGTCTCGATCGTCGGCGGCGGACTTGCGACCTCGAGCACGGCCGTGCGGCGCTGGAGTCACGGCGGCCAAACGATGCATCACATCATCGACCCCGTGACACAGGCGCCGGCGGAGACGATCTGGCGTACGGTAAGCGTCGCGGCTGCGTGCTGCGCGGATGCGAACATCGCGACAACCGCCGCGCTCGTGAGATCGAACGCTGCGCCGTCGTGGCTCGAGCGGCTGGGTCTACCGGCGCGCCTGATGGATCGGATGGGCAACGTCACCACGGTGGGAAGCTGGCCGGCGCAATGAGCGCCCTGGCGGCGGCCGCCGGACCGAGTGCCTACTGGTATCTGACGCGCTCGACCGGAGCGATGGCGCTGCTGCTGCTGACGCTCGCCCTCGCCCTCGGCGTGGTCGACGTCAAGCGCTGGAGCACCCCGCGATGGCCGCGTTTTGTCGTGGACTCGCTGCACCGCAACCTCTCGCTGCTGGCGATGGCGTTCCTCCTCTTGCACATCCTCACCTCGGTGCTCGACAGCTTTGCCTCGATCCCGCTGATTGACGCGTTCGTGCCGTTTGTGGGCTCCTACCGTCCTTTCTGGCTCGGGCTGGGAGCGGTCGCGTTCGACCTGCTGCTGGCGGTGACGATCACGAGCCTGCTGCGCCAGCGCATCGGCTATACGAGCTGGCGAACGGTTCACTGGCTCACGTACGCGAGCTGGCCGATCGCGCTGCTGCACGGGTTGGGCACCGGCAGCGACGTCAAAAGCGCGTGGCTGCTCGCGCTCAGTCTCGCCTGCGTGGCGATCGTGGCGGGTGCGGTGCTCACGCGGGTGCTCGCCGGGCCCGAACGTGCGCGGCTGCGTGGTGCGGCGCTCGGCGGCACGGCGCTGTTCGCCGTGTTCCTGCTGCTGTGGCTGCCCAGCGGACCGCTCGGCTCGGAATGGGCGCGTCGCTCGGGCACGCCAACCTCACTGCTCGGACACTCCAAAACAGTCGCGAAGAGCGGGAGCCGGCGATGAGCGAGTCACCGTCGATGACGTTCGAGCCTCCGACGATCGTTCAGGAGCACGCGCTTTCCGCGTTGCCTCGCCTACTGCTGGGTGTCCAGGCGCACGAGGGCCCACTCGGGCTGGCCGCCCATCTCGCGGTTCACGGGCCGCTACCCTCCGCGCCCGAGCGCAGACGGCGGCGGCGCGACGGCGCGAACGCGCTGATCGACGAGGTGGGGCGCGCGGGCCTGCTCGGTCGTGGCGGAGGCGCGTTCCCCACCGCCAGAAAGATGCGTGCGGTCGCAGAGCGCGGTCGCCGCGCCGTCGTGGTGGCCAACGCAGCCGAGGGCGAGCCGGCGAGTCTCAAGGATCGCACGCTGCTCGAGACGGCCCCCCACCTGGTGCTCGACGGCGGTGTTCTCGCCGCGCAGGCCGTCGGCGCGGAGGAGCTGATCGTGTGTGTATGCGAGTCCGCGATCGCGAGCTATGAGAGCCTCGCCTACGCGATCGAGGAACGGCCGGCGACGCGAGCGTCCGATCACTCACCGCGCCTGCATCTGAGCACCGTGCCGGTGGGCTATGTCGCCGGCCAGGAGGGGGCGCTCGTCAGCCATCTGAACGGCGGGATCGCCAAGCCGACGTTCACGCCGCCGATGCCGTTCGAAGCCGGGATCGGGCGCAGGCCGACGCTGGTGGACAACGTCGAGACGCTCGCTCATATCGCTTTGATCGCTCGCCACGGCGCCGACTGGTTTCGCCGGCTCGGCACGCCTACCCAGCCCGGCTCCACGCTCGTGACCCTCGCGGGCCCGGTCGCCCATCCGGGGGTGTATGAGATCGAGCACGGCGCGTCGCTCGCGTCGCTGATCCAAGCCGGCGGAGGGCTGACCGCGCGCCCGCGCGCGGCGCTGTTGGGCGGTTATGGCGGCACGTGGATCGGCGGCGAGCGGCTGACAGATCTCGCCCTGTCAAACGAACATTTGGCGCCACACGGCGCCTCGTTGGGCGCGGGCGTCGTGCTGCTGCTCTCCGAGCACGCCTGCCCGGTCGCCGAGACGGCCCGCACGGCACGCTGGCTCGCGGACGAGAGCGCCGGCCAGTGCGGGCCGTGCGTACACGGCCTCGACGCGATCGCCGCGACCGTTCAAGAGATCGCGGGCGGCGTCGCCGCGGCGGGAGCCACGCAGCGCATCGCCCGGCTCGCCACGCTCGTGCGCGGCCGCGGCGCCTGCCGCCATCCCGACGGCGCCGTCAAGTTCGTGCTCAGCGCCGCCGAAACGTTCGCTGCGGAGTTTGCCGACCACGCCCGGCACGGGCCCTGCGAGGCGTGCGAGCGACCGGGCGAGCTGCCGCTGCCGCCGGCCCCGCCGGCCCGAGCCGAATCCCGCACTACCCGCGTGGGTCGCTCGACCCGCGTGGGCCGCGCAACCGTCCTAGGCCGCGCAACCGGCGTAGAGCGCTCGACCGGCGCCGGCCGCTCGACCGGCGCCGGCGCACTGTCAGGACGGCGACTACTACTGCCATGAGCTACCGCCTGCGCGTGAACCCGATCACCTGCGAGGCGCACGGCATGTGCGCCGAGCTGCTGCCGGAGCACATCTCACTCGACGAGTGGGGCTACCCCGTGGTCGACGACCGACCCGTGCCGGGCGCCCTCGTCGACCACGCCCGGCGCGCGGCCCTCGCCTGCCCGACGTTCGCGCTGCTGCTCGAACGCGATCGTGTAAGAAGCTGACCGAGCGTATACCCGGTTGGCCGCTACAGCCCGGCGGCGTGTACCGCGGCCAGGCCCGCCCACTGACCGTACGGCGCGAACAGCTCTCGCACCTCGCGTTCGTTCGCACGCGCACGGGGATCGCCGCCGCTGAGGATGCGCCCGGCGAGCTTCAGCAGCCCGAGGTCTGCGGCCGGAAGCTGGTCGTAGCGGCCCTGCCCGCGCAGCGCCAGCATCTCGACCGTCCACGCCCCAATCCCGGGAATCGCGCGCAGCCGCCGCCAGCCGCGCTCGTGCTGCTCCTCGCGCAGGTCCACGCGCCCACTGGCAATCTCACCCGCCGCCTTTCTCAGCGCGAGCGCGCGCGCCCCGGCGAGGTCGCAGGACTCGAGCAGCGCCGGCGCCACGCCGCCGAGTGTCGCGGCCGTCGGCAGGTCGCGCAGCCCGCTCGCCCAGCTCGCCCCCTCCGCGCCCGTCCAGCGCCGCCCGCAGCGCCTCACCAGCCGACTCTGGATCGCGGCGGCCCGCTCGTACTCGATCAGCTGCTCGCATATCGCCCACACGAGCGCCTCGAACGGCTCGGGACGACGGCCCACCCGTAGCCACGGACGGCGCCGCAGCGACGCGCCGATCAGCGGGTCTTGCGCGTGGCGCTTGCAGAACGCGCGCAGATCGTCATCGACGCCCAGCGCGAAGCGCATGCGCGCGATCCCGTGCTCGGCACTTGCCCTGCTCGCCGCGCACGCCCCGAACAGCACCGCGTCAGGCGCCGTCTGCGCGACTCGCACGACCACGGGCTCACCGTGCTCGTCGTGTAGCAGCCGCTCGATCACGCCTCTCCGCCTGCGTGTCACACCATCCATGCCCAGACGCCGCGGCAGCCTGAACATACTGGCCGGCCTCACCTCCCGGCGCAGCTCCCGCAAGCCGGCGCGCCTGTCCTTGCCGTCCCGCGTCGTGGGCGTCCTACTCCCCAGGGCCGCCTCCCCCACCGGGCCGGCGCCGGTCCTACCGTCCAGCACCAACGCGCCCGCCGAGCAGGTGCACGTCGACGAGCAGCGAGCGGCTGGCGACGATCTGCAGCAGCTCTCCTCCCCGCGTGCGTTCCTTGCTCCCGCTTCGCCGGTGCGCCGTCAGCCCGCGAGACCTCCTGGCACGGCGACGGCCCACGAGGCCGACCACGGCGGCGCCGGCGACGAATCCACCGGCCGCCACCGCGGCGGCCTGGGCCACCGGGACCATCGCCCGTGAGGGCGACTGCGCCGCGAGCACCTGGGCCTCGGGGAGCACCACGAGCGCGTCAACTTCCTCGGTGTCTCTTCCAACCGCGTCTGGCTCTGCGGGCTCGCTCACTCTGAGGAGTCTAGAGGGGGTGGCGGCGGCGATGGGCCGTCACACGGCGATCCGGCGCCGTGTCCAGGGACGCATCCCGCGTGCCGCTTGAAAGGCGTTCTAAGCCCCCGCCTCGAGCAGCCGCTCGTAGACCCGATAGCGCTTGACGACCTTCGCCCCCATCGCTTCCATGCCGCGGTTCATCGCGGTGTTGGTCTCGAGGATCCAGCCCATCTCTCCGCCCTTCTGGGGGCGCACTTCGGCCGCGTCGAAGTGCAGTTGGTAAAGCCTCGCCGCCACGCCGGTGTGCTGGTACTCGGGCTTGACGCCGAGAAAGCCGACGCGCACCCTGTCGGTGATCTTGCCCTTGCGCAGAAAGTGCCACCAGCCGAAAGGGAAAAATCGGCCGTTCATTTTTTCGAGCACCTGGTTGATATCCGGGAACGTCATCGCCATGCCGACAACCTCGCCGGTGTCTTCGCGCTCGGCGATGAAGCACCAGTGCTTGTCGAACACGAGCTGGATCTCCTGGGCGTAGGCGTCGAGATCCTTCTTGGAGTACGGCACGAAGTCCCAGTTCTGAGACCACGCGGCGTTATAGACCTCGGCGAAGGCGTCCATGTCTTTGCGCAGCTGGCGGCGGCGCATCGGCCGCACTCTGATCCCGTGCTCGGACTGCACCTTCTCCGCGAGCTCCCAGATCACCGGCAGCACCTTATTACGGTCTGACACCTCGAGTTTCCACATCAGCAGGTCCATCGCCTTGCTCATGCCCGCCTGCTCCATGCGTTGCTGGTAGTAGGGCGGGTGCCAGGGCTGCTTGATCATCGGGCGTAGCTCGAAGCCCTCGATCAGGATGCCGCTCTCTTCGTTCATCGAGAAGTCGGCCGGTCCCACCATCCGCTCCATGCCCCTCGCGCGCAGCCATTCCTCGGCGGCCGCGAGCAGCGCGTCGAGAACCTCCTGATCATCCTCGAACTCCAGGAACCCGTACCACCCCCAGCGCTTCTTCTGGTAGTCGTTGAACGCGTGATTGACCTGGGCGGTGATCCGCCCCACGACCCGGCCGTCGCGCCGCGCGAGGAAGTACTCGGCTTCGCCGTGGCTGAAGAAAGCGTTCAGCCGGCGGTTCAAGAACACCCAGCGCTTGAGCTTCGGCAGGGGAACCCACAGCGGGTGGTTAGCATGCAACCGGAACGGCAGGTGGATGAAGGCTTTCAGGTCCGCTCTGCCGGAGGCCGGTGCTACCTGGACGCCCGTTTGCTTAGACACGCTCACTGATCCAACCTTATATGTCCACTTCGACAGAAGACTTCGCGAGCCCGGCCGAGGACCTGCCACGCGCGAACCCGGCCGGCGGCTCCGCGTGCCCGATCGAGACGATACCCGGCGCACGTTCGCACGATGTCTTCGCCAAGGTCCACGGCCACGATCGCGAGCTGCTGCTGCGCGCGGCGCGCGAGGCGGACCTGCTGCCCTACTTCCGCACCGTCGAGTCGCCCGCGATGCCGGTCGTCGAGATGGAGGGCGCGCCGCGGATCATGCTCGCGTCGAACAACTACCTCGGGCTGACCGCCGACGAGCGCGTGATGAAGGGCGCCGAAGATGCGCTGCACCGCTACGGCACCGGACTGACCGGCTCACGCCTGCTCAACGGCACCACGCCGCTGCACCTCGAGCTCGAGCGCGAGCTCGCCGAGTGGATGGACGCCGACGACGCGATCGTCTTCACGACCGGCCATCAAACAAACGTGGGCACGCTCGGCACGCTGCTCGGCCCCGCCGACACCGTGATCGTCGACTCCGCCGACCACGCCTCGATCCTCGACGGCGTGCTGCTGTCGAAGGCCAAGATGCGCCCGTTCCGCCACGGGCGCCTCGACAAGCTGGAGCGCGCCCTGTCGCGTGCGCAGCAGGACGGCGGCGGCGTGATGGTGGTCGTCGACGGCGTCTTCTCGATGGAGGGCGACGTCGCGCCGCTCGTCGACATCACCGAGCTGTGCGCCCGCTACGGCGCCCGCCTGATGGTGGACGAGGCGCACGGCGCAGGCGTGCTCGGCGCGCGCGGCGCCGGCGCCGCCGAGCTCTTGGGAGTCGAGGATTGCGTCGACCTGCGCATGGGAACCTTCTCGAAGTCGTTTGCCTCCTGCGGCGGCTTCCTCGCGGGGCCGGCCGACGTGATCGACTACCTGCGGATCTCCTCGCGCGCGTTCCTCTTCACCGCCTCCGCCGTCCCGGCGGCGCTCGGCGCGGCCCTGGCCGCGCTGCGCATCATCCGCTCGCCGGAGGGCCCCGCCCTGTTGGCGGCCGTGCTCGAGCGGGCGCGCTACCTGGCCGACGGCCTGCGCGCGCTCGGCTTTCACGTGCTGAGCGGCGAGCCGGTACGGCTCGGTCCGGGCGAGGACTCGCAGGTGGGGACGATCGTCACGCCGATCGTCCCTGTGCTCGTCGGCGACGACTGGAAGGCCGCACTGCTCTGGCGCGCGTTGTATGACGGCGGCGTGTTCACGAACTGCGCCCTGCACCCGGCCGTTCCGCCCGGCGGCGCGCTCCTGCGCACGAGCGTGATGGCCACACACGACACCGCCACGCTCGACCGGGCGATGGAAGTGTTCGCGCGCGTCAAACTCGCGTTCGAGTCCGAGCACGGTCCGCTGCCGCGGCCCGCGGACGGTCCGGCGGACTGACCCCGCGCCCGGCCTCGCGACCCGCGCCTCACGCCCTCAGGGACCGGGACCCGCGAGCGAGTCGATCGTGGGCGAACAAGCGGCCCCATTCGCCCGCTCGACCCGGCTGCGGTCTTGTCCATTTCTTCACAAGTCCTCGCGACAACAAAAAGGCCGCTTCTAGCGCACGAACATCGAGCGCCGGTGTTGACCGCGAGCCCCACCCTGACATAGCTTGAAGGAGCGCTCTGCATGACCGTTTGAGGTTCGCCCACCCGCCGCCGGGAGAAGGGCGACGATTTTTCCGAACCAGGCCGCGACTCGTCGCGAACGGATCTCGGACGGTCATGACGAGCGTTTACTCGACAAAAACCAAGCAAGGATGTTGCATGCCGCGGAGACTCGCGACGGCAACGGGGAGAGTGCCACATGAACGCGACAGCGACGATTGTCCCTGCCCCTCCGCAGTACATGCGGGCCCTGGAGCGAGCCAACGAGGTTCGTCTCGCTCGCGCCGGGCTAAAGCGCCGGATCGCCGTCGGCGAGATCGACGCCGCCGAGGTGATTCTCGAGTGCCCCTGGGAAGCTCGCAGCATGGCGATCGCCGACCTGCTGATGAGCCAGCGCCGCTGGGGTCAGATGCGCTGTCGCAACTTCCTCGCGCAGATACCGATGCCGGAGAAGAAGACAATCGGATCGATGACCGATCGCCAGCGTCGCACGCTCGCAGTGCTGTTACGGGCCACGCCGGAGCGTGGCCCTTGGGTAACGGGCAGCCGGAGGAGAGCTTGACCTGCCACCAGCCGGCGAGCATGCCGATCAGCCCGAGGCGAGGGCGGACCTGCCAGACTCCGCAGCCGCCTTCGCCGAGGTCTTTCACCGGCAGGCGCACGAACTTATAGCTACCCGGTTCGAGCTTCATGCGCTCCAGCAGCTCATGCGAGCGCCGCTCGTGCTCGCCCCGCTCAACCGCCATCCTGCGTAGGTCCTGCACGCGGCCGGCGAGGTGGTCGCGCAACTGCTCAAGCTCGGCCAGCGTGAGCAGGCACGGCCCTGAGCGTGTGTACTCCGGGCGGTGAGCCCCGTGCAACGGCGACACCTCTCCGGAGAGATCAGAGATCGGCGAGATGTGCGGAAATGCGCCGGCGACGATCCCCGACAGCTCGCGCTCCATCTTCGCGATCTGCCCGCGCAGCGTGCGCCGTGCACCCTGTTCCGCATCAGGAACTCCGCGATCGGTGACTCGTGGCTGCTCGGACTGGGCTATCACACCCTGCTCCTCCCATAACGTCAGAAGCAGGGATTCTACCAGCGCCAACCGTCCTCGATCCCAACCGTCCTCGATCGAGTCCGTCGAAGATATCGCCGGCGCCCGATCGAGGCGCCGGTCAGGCGCCGAGCGGCTCACGTCTGCTCGAGCGCCGAGTCGCGGCTCACGTCTGCTCGAGCGCCGATCGGCAACGCCATAGCGCCTCCTCCGCGTACAGCGCCGGCACCCCCGCCACGCGCACCGCGAACAGATCCAGGCGGCGGGTGCCGGCGGAGGGCTCGTGCCTCGGGGCCAGGCCACCGAACAGGATGGCGAGCGCGGCCGAAGCATCGGCGACCACCAGGCGGCCGGCCGGCAGCAACGGCGCGCCGGCGCGCCGCCCAAGCGGCTCGCCCTCGCTGCTGGGACGAATTCCGAGGGGGCCGTCGACGGTGCTCGCGTCGAGCGCCCATACGGGCACACCGGTGTCGAGCAGCGCGATTCTCAACACGTCCTCCAGCAGGCCGCCCGTGCGGAAGCCGCCGTGCACCATCCGCTCCAGCACCGCCGCCTCGATCGGTGTGCGCACGACGTCCGGATCCAGCCCGATATGACGGAAGAAGACGCGGTAGGCGGCAGGAACCGGCTCGCGGCGCATCGCCACGGCCTGCGCGCCGCGAAAGCGGTTTGACAGCTCGCGCAGGCGATCTTGGATCTCCCACGGAGAGTCGCCCGTCAGCTCTCCGGCTCCCGCGAACCGCGCCTGTGTTACGAGGATTCCGAGCCCCGGCAGCTCCTCTTCGACCGCGCGCGCGCGCCACCCTGGCAGCGGCTGCACATCGGCGGAGCTCGTCCGCTCGGATCCGGCCCGCCCCTCGGCGGGACTCATCCGCTCACGCCCTTCCAACCGCGCGCTTGCGCGTCCAGGACGAGCTCCCGCACGCGCGCGCGCAGCGTGGGCGGCGGTGGGCGCGTCAACAGCGCCTTGCTCTGCACCACGCCCCCGGGATAGGCGAACGTCACCTGAGGACAGCTCGCGAGCTTGTAAAGCGTGGCGAGCGCCCCGTCTTCGTCGATCCCGACCGAGACGTGCGCCAGGCCGCGCGAGCGCACCAGCTTGCGCAGGGAGCCGCGCTCACCTTTGATCGCCACGGCCGCGAACCGCACACCGGGAAAGGACGGCGCGAGCGCCTCCATGTCGGTCAAGACCGCCGGGCAGGAGCCGGCGTCGACGAACAGCGCCAGCACCACCGGTCCCTGTTCGTAGAGCTGACACACGTTGAGTATTCCCACCCCCCGCACCGAGCAGGCCGGGCGCTTGCCGGCTTCTCCGTCGTTCGCCCGCGTGGCGACGTTCGCATCGCCGTTCACCTCGCCCGTCGCGAGCGGCACCGCGAACGGCGGCAGCACGCGACCCGGCTGCACACCGGCGACGCCGGTGGGCTTGGTCAGCGTCGTGTCGATTGCCACCAGCACGAGGATTACCAGGCCCAGCACCGCCAGATAGGGCCCGTAGCGCCTGCCGCCCTGCCACGATCGGTCCTGCGGTTCAGTGTCCAGAGGCATGAGCTCGGCCGGCGTTTTCCGGATCAGACCGGCTCATGGCGTGTACGACCCCGGCCACCGGGCCGGACGGCGGCGAACGCCCGTCCCAGCGCCGGCGCCAGCCTCGCCGGCTCATCACCGCGTTCGGCGATCGTCAGAGCCGCCGGCAGCACCACCAGCACCCCTACCAGCGAGGCGCTCAGATCGATCAGCGTGACCAGGCCGAAGTCGCGCAGCATCGCGATGTCGGACAGCACCAGCACGCCGAAGCCCGCGATCGCCGTCACCCCCGACGCCGCCACCGCTGCGCCCGTACGGCGGTAGCTGCGGCGCAGGGCCTCGACCGTGCCGTAGCCGGCCAGCCGCTCCTGACGATGGCGCTCGGACAGCAGCACGCTGAACTCGGTCGAGATCGCGATCACCAGCGCGCCGAGCGTGACCGACATCGGGTTCAGCGGCACTCGCACCGCGAACAGGATCAGCGGGGACCAGCCGGTCGCAAGCACGATCGGCACGAGCGGCACGAGCGCGCGGCGGCGGTCTCCGCGGAAGGCGATCAGCAGCACGAGCGCCACCGCCGCCAGGCCGGCGATCAGCGACTCGATCCGCCGCCATGGCGAGGCCACCTCGGTGCCCGATTGGGCCGCCAGCACCCCCAGCCCCACGAGCTGCGCGCTGACGCCGGCGGGCGGGTGCAGGCTCGAGCGCATCTCTTCGATCAGCTGCTGCTGGCGATCGAGCCCCATCAGGCGGATGCCGAACGCGAGCGTGGCGACGCGCCGGTCGGGAGAGATCACATCTTGGGAGAAGTACGGCGGGATCGCGCGGAGCAGACCGTTGATTTCGCTCTGCTTGAGCTTCGGCGCCTTTGACGTGCCGGCGGCCTGGAGGTGGAACAGGTCCGGCAGCGAGAAAGCGGGGCACAGCCGTGCTTTGCGACAGCCTCCCGCCTCGCTGTAGCCGAACCGTTTCAGCACGGCGCTCTCGTACGCGGTCATCCATTCGATCGTCGCCGGCTTGGTCAGATTCTTAGCGGAGACCATCAGGTCGATTTCCCCTCCCACACCGGTGACCCGCTCGAGCGTGCTCAGGCCCTGCAGCGAGCTCAAGTTTTGGGGGACCAGCTTGGTGATGTCGGTCTGCACCTGTGTCTGCGTGTCGAGACCCCAGCCCAGCGCCGCCAGCGCGAGACCGGCGCCGAGCGTCCGCCCTGGACTGCGCACGGCTCCGATCAGCGCGGTCCGTGAGACGAAGCGGGTGAGGGGGTTGTCGAGCAAGAGCTCGCGCGCGCCGCGCCACGAAGCTCCCAGCCATTCGGCGGCGGTCGAGCCGATCGCGACGCCTGCGCGACCGGTGCCGCCCACCCGATCGGCAAGCACGAGCATCGCCGCGCCCGCGGTCAGCACACACAGGAATGCGATTACCACACCTACCACCAGCAGCAGTCCGAAGCCGCGGACCATCGGCACCGGCGACAGCGCCAGCACGAGCATCGCGCCCGCGCTCGCGGCGCCGGCGGTGGCGATCGTGGGGCCGCCGAAGACCGCCGCGCGACGCACGGCCGCCCGCACGTCGCCCCCAGCCGTGCCACTTCCGCCCGCATCAATACTTATGTCCGCATTCGCGTCCCCGCCCACATCTATGCTCTCGCTCCTGTCACCGACCCCGACCCCGGCACCGGCACCGGCACCAACCCCGGCACCGGCCCCGGCCCCAACCCCGGCACCGGCCCTGGCCCATCCCTCCTCCGAGGCCTCGTGCACGCGCGACTGGAACTGGATCGCGTAGTCGACAGCGAGGCCGACCAGCACGGGCAGCACGGCGATCGAGGCCATCGTCAAGGGCGCACCGGCGATCGACAGCGCACCGAACGTGAGCGCCGCCGCGAGCAGCGCCGCGGCGAGCGGCAGCAGCCGCGGACGCCCGGAGAAGACCAGGCCGAGCACGCCCGCCATCACCAGCAGTACAGCCACCAGCAACAGCTCGATCGCGTGCCCGATCGCGTTGTTCAGGTCCGCGACGATCACCGGCTCCCCCGTCACGAGATAGGTCTCGCCGTGCTGCGGCTGCCACTGCTTCATCGCCACCGCTTCGCGGATCAGCGCGATCGTGTGGGTTCTTGCCCGTTCGGACAGCCCAGCCTTCATCCGCACAGCGACGAGCGCCGAGTCGCTGCTCGGGAACAGGTAGGCGAAGCGCTGCTTCGGCGTGCCCGCCGGCTTGCTCGAATCGAACACGAGCGTCGAGACGAAGTTGGGATCGTTCAGGCTCGGCTGCGCGGTGAGGCCATACTGCAGCGCAAGCGTCGCGAGGTTCTCCTGAAAACGCGCAGTCGTGATCTTGCTCGCCTGGTTTCCAAGCGCCTGCGCTTCGGCGGCGGTCAACCCGCGTGCGAGCGCGGCCTGCGTGACGGCTCGCTGCGCCTGTTTCGCCTGAACTTCCGCCTGCTTGCTCTGCGCAGCCAGCTGTTCGTCAATCTGGGTGGCGGCCTCGTTGATGAACGTGCCCGGCCCGAACACGATCTTCACCGTCCGCGCTTTCGCCAGCTGCCCGCACGGTCCGTTCAGTCCGCCCTCCTCCGGGAGCGCGGCGGCGGGCACGTTGCCCGATAGGCACCCCTCCAGCCCGACCAGCCGGTCGATATCGGCGCTGAGCACGAGCTGTTGCAAGCTCCCTCTCACTAGCACCACGATCGGCTCTTCGCCGAAGTTCTTGTAATACCGCTGCGTTTCCCTGTACTCCGGGCTCGAGCTCGACACGAGCGTGCTCGTCGCCGCGCTCGGCTGCAAGCGCGACGCAAACGCCACGCCCCCCAACCCCAGCACGACCGCAAGCGCGACCGTCAGCCACGGCCGGCGGGTCGCCCGGGCGACCAGGGCGGCGAGAAGTCGAGCTGCGTTCACTCCATTCCGAGAGGACCGGCTGATTCACCGGAGAGAAACTGGCGAACGAACGGGTTCTCTGACGCGAAAAGCTCTTCCGCCGGCCCCGATTCGACGATCCGGCCCTTCCACAGGACCGAGATATGCTCGGCGACGCGCCGCGCGCTCATGATGTCGTGGGTGATCACCACGTAGCATCCGCCGTTCTCGGCGTGCACTTCCTTGATCAGCTCGCACAGCAGCGCCGTGCGCACCGGATCGAGACCCGAGTCGGGCTCGTCGAACAGCACGATCTCGGGGTCGAGCACGAGCGCGCGCGCGAACCCCGCGCGCTTGCGCATGCCTCCCGAGAGCTGGTTGGGCATCTTCGTGCCCTCGCCTCCCAAACCGACCTCGCGCATGCGGCGGTTGACGATCTCGGCGATCTCCTCCTCGCCCTTCTCGGTGTGCTGGCGCAGCGGAAACGCGATGTTGTCGTACAGGTTCAACGACCCGAACAGCGCGCCGTCCTGAAACAGCACGCCGAACTTCTTGCGTATCTCGAACAGCTCACTGTCGGGCAGGCTCGGGATCGACTGCCCGTGCACGAGCACGTCGCCCTCGTCGGGATACAGCAGACCGACGATGTGCTTGATGCACACCGACTTGCCGGTGCCCGACGGCCCGATGATCATCGAGATCTTGTTCTCCGGCAGTCCCATGCTCAGCCCGCGCAGGACGTGATTGCGCCCGAAGGACTTGTGCACGTCGATGAACTCGATCGCGTCGGGCTCCTTCGAGGGGCGGATCGTGCCCGTGTGGTAGCGAAACTCCTCCTCCTCTTCGCCCCCGCGTGCCGGTGGGTTGAGCACCACCCCGGCGTTGGCAGTCTCCTCCTCCACCACGTCCCCGCCGGCTGCGCCCGGCGGCGGGAGATCGTCCCCCGCCGTGCCCACATCACGGGCTTCCCGCGCCGGGAGCTCGCGCTCCTGCCCCTCCGAGCGTTCCTGCGAGTTCGACACCGGCCCTCAGCCTCCGATCGGGGCGCGCGGGTTCGCTCCCCAGAACACCTGCGTGCCGAGCATCCCGATCAGGTTGACGAGCACGAGGTTCAGCACCATCGACTTCGCCGTCGCCGTGCCCACGCCCACGGGCCCACCACTGGCGTTGTAGCCGTAGTAGCACGCCACGAGCACGATCGCCGTAGCCATCGTCATGCCCTTGATCACGCTGTACAAGAAGTCCAACGGGTTCTGGAACTGCCAGAACACCAGCAGATACCCCCCGGCGGAGGTGTAGCCGATCTGGTCCACCACCGCCAGGTAGGAGGCCAGGTAGGCGACGCCGATCGCGGAGATGTACATGAACGGCAGCACGATCCACGCGGCGAGCAGGCGCGTCGCGCACAGGAACGTCATCGAGTCGATCCCCATCACCTCGAGCGCATCGATCTCCTCGGAGATCCGCATCGCCCCGAGCTCGGCCACGATACCGGTGCCGACCTTCGCGGCCATCATGTACCCGAACGCGTACGGCACGGCCTCGCGCAGGTTGCACCACGCCGTGAAGACGCCCGCGTACGCGGGTGCTCCCTGAGCCTGGGTGAAGTACGCGCCCTCGATCCCGCACGTGCCGAGGCCGGTGATGAACACCAGCGCCCAGATCACCGCGGTCGAGCCGACGATCAGGATCCCCGACTGGCGCAGCGTCTCGCCGAAGAAGCGAAACACGCGCAGGCCCCACACGTCGCGAATCATGTGGCCCCCGAACGCGCCGATTTCGCCTGTCGAGGCGAACCATTCGCGCGGCAGTGCAAACATTTCGTTCACTTAGTGTCTCGATTCAAAAATTCGTTCAGTGTTTGCCGGATGGATGGGCGTGATCTGACGTTCGACGGTATCGGGCGGTGTGCCGGTAGCACATGGGCCGATGGCGGCGGACGTCAGGCGCGTCCAGACGCCGGGAAACGCCACCGAATTTTTGAATCGGGACACTAGATCACCATGCCTACTTGATGACCAGGATCTGCGGGTGTGTGGCGAGCAAGGTCTGTGTGAAGACGTAGTTGAACGCGCCGATCCCCAGGAACGAGGTCACGACGGCCTGGTTGACGGCGCGGCCGACGCCCTCGGCGCCGCCGGAGGCTGTCATGCCCTTGTAGCAGCACACGATCGCGATGATCGCGCCGAAGATCGTCGTCTTCAGCACCGATCCCCAGAGGTCCGTCACGGACGCGTTGGCGAACAGCGTGTCCCAGAACGGGCCGAGCGGCTGATGGTTGACGAGCGCCGCGAGGATGCCACCGAAGATGCCGAACAGCAGCGCGTAGATGTCGAACAGGCCGGTCACGACCATCAGCGCGAGGAAGCGCGGCACGACCAGGTTCTTGACCGGGTCGACGCCCAGCACCTGCAACGCGTCGAGCTCCTCCCTCACCTTGCGCGCGCCCAGATCGGCCGTGATCGCGGTACCCGCCACCCCGGCGAGCACGATCGAGGTGATCAGCGGGCCGATTTCGCGGATCGCGGCGAGCACGAAGAAGCCACCGAGCCGATCGACCGCGCCGAGGATCGTCAGGAAGTTGGCCGCCTGCAAGCCGGGCGCCCCATAGTTGATCGCAACCGTCGAGATCAGCAGCGGCAGCCACACGAGGCGCAGCGCGAACAGGAACTGGGAGACGAGCTCGCCGCCGTACGGGTACGGGGGGCGCAGGGCGGACCAGATGGTTCTGCCCGTGAGGATCATCATGTCCCCGAATTCCTCGAGCAGATGCCTCGCCGGAAGGAATGCCCGCTCGGCGGTACTGCGAACCATGGTCCCTCTGACCCCTCCTCCCGTTTTTTGCGATCGGTGCTCCGGCGAACTCTACGCGATGCGCTCCCCGCGCGCCACCCTCTGTTGTATCGTGACGTCATCGTGAGGGGGCGGGTCTTTCCGGCAGCAGGGCTTCTCGGCGCTTGCGTCGTGCTCGCCGTGTCCGGCTGTGGCGGCCTCGCCCGCCAGGACGCGCACGAACACGCCGCCACGTTCACACTGAAGGTCCTCCACGCCAGCTTCCCCGCCAAGCAGTCGATGGCCCGCCCGGCGAGCTTCACGCTCGAGATCCGTAACCCGGGAGCCCATCCGGTGCCGAACGTGGCCGTCTCGCTCGACTCCTTCACCTACACCTCCGACTATCCCCTCCTCGCCTCAAACCAGCGTCCCGTGTGGATCGTCGAACAGGGGCCCGGCCCGATCGCCCGCCCGCTCGTGCAGAGCGAGGCGGTCAGCTCGCCCGGTGGCGCCGAAACGGCCTACGTCAACACGTGGGCGCTCGGTCCACTGGCGGCCCGGCACACCGCGATCTTCCGCTGGAAGGTGATGCCGGTGACGGCCGGCACCCACACGGTCCACTTCGCGGTCGCCGCCGGGCTCGCCGGCAAGGCCAAAGCCCAGCTCGCCTCCGGCGGGCCCGTGCGGGGGAGCTTCACCGCCGACATCGCCCCCGCCCCCCCGAGCACGCACTTCGACCCGGCCACCGGGCGGATCGTGACCGGCGCCTACCCCTCTGGGTAATAATCCCCGGCCGCGTTTGGCCGAGTGTCGAAAGATCCCGCTCTTGATTTCGCCAACGGTGATGCCCGCCCGCGCGGTTTTGCCACTACGATTGCGTGCGGCCTCCCGCTGCCCCACAAAGGCCATCCCGCCCCCTTTTCTTTCAGGAGGAATCGACCCCGCTCATGCCCCGGACCCGCCAACAGAACGTCACCGCCGCCCAGTGGAGCGCCAACGGAAGCGGGCTCGGCTCGCCCGACCTGACCCTCCCCGGCAACCAGGTGTTCGCCTCGAACGTGTTCTCTCCGGCGGTCCAGCGCCAGCGCCTCCCCAAGCACGTGTACAAGGCGCTGCAGAAGACGCTCGCGCGCGGCGAGGCGCTCGACACCTCGCTCGCCGACGCGGTCGCGCAGGCGATGAAGGAGTGGGCGATGGAGAAGGGCGCAACCCACTACACGCATTGGTTCCAGCCGCTGACCGGGTCGACCGCCGAGAAGCACGACTCCTTCTACGGCCCCGCCGACGACGGCACCGCGATCGCGGACTTCTCCGGCAAGGAGCTGATCCAGGGCGAGCCCGACGCCTCCTCCTTCCCCACCGGCGGCATCCGCGCCACTTTCGAGGCCCGCGGCTACACCGCCTGGGACCCGACCTCGCCCGCGTTCATCTTGGAGAACCCCAACGGCGCGCTCCTGTGCATCCCCACCGCCTTCACCTCCTGGACCGGCGAGGCGCTCGACCACAAGATCCCGCTGCTGCGCTCGATGGACGCCCTCTCCGGCGCGGCCGTGCGCGCGCTCGACCTGCTCGGCGTAGAGGATGCCTCGCGGGTCTTCACCACGACCGGCTGCGAGCAGGAGTACTTCCTGATCGACGAGCAGTACTTCTTCGAACGGCCCGACCTGGTCACCACCGGGCGCACGCTGTTCGGCGCCAAACCGCCGAAGGGCCACGAGCTCGACGACCACTACTTCGGTTCGATCCCCGAGCGCGTGCTCGCCTACATGCTCGAGGTCGAGCTCGAGCTCGCAAAGCTCGGCATCCCGATCAAGACGCGCCACAACGAGGTCGCTCCCAACCAGTTCGAGGTCGCGCCGATCTTCGAGAACTCGAACGTCGGCTCCGACCACCAGATGGTGACGATGCAGATCATGCAGAACACCGCGCGCCGCTACGGCCTCGTCTGCCTGCTGCACGAGAAGCCGTTCGCCGGCGTCAACGGCTCCGGCAAGCACAACAACTGGTCGATGGGCACCGACACCGGCCTGAACCTGCTCGACCCCGGCGACACCCCCTCGGAGAACCTTCAGTTCCTGTTCTTCTGCGCGGCTGTAATCCAGGCCGTCAACAAGCACCAGGCGTTGCTGCGCGCGTCGATCGCCTCGGCCGGCCAGGACCATCGCCTCGGCGCCAACGAGGCGCCGCCGGCGATCATCTCGATCTTCCTCGGCGCCGAGCTCGAGAAGGTCTTCTCCGCGATCGAGGCCGGCAAGGTGCAGGCGTCGAAGCCCGGCTCGTTCCTCGGACTCGGCACGCCGGTGCTGCCGCCGATGCCGCTGCACGGCGGCGACCGCAACCGCACGAGCCCGTTCGCGTTCACCGGCAACAAGTTCGAGTTCCGCGCGCTCGGCTCGAGCGCCTCGCCGGCGTGGCCGAACACGGTGCTGAACACGATCGTCGCCGAATCGGTCGACGAGCTCGCCGACGCGCTCAAAACCGCGCTCAAAGGCTCTGGCGCGACGCTCAAGAAGGCGGTCGCAAAGGTCGTCAAGGACGCCTGGACCGCCAACAAGCAGGTCGTGTTCGACGGCGACGGCTACTCCGAGGCGTGGCACGCGGAGGCCGAGAAGCGGGGTCTCTACAACCTGCGCACCACCCCCGACGCATTGCCGTGGCTCGTCGACAAGCAGACGATCGCCGCGTTCAAAAAGTACAAGGTGCTCTCCAAGCGCGAGCTCGAGTCGCGCTTCGAGGTCTTCATGGAGCAGTACGCGGTCAACATCAACATCGAGTCCGAGACCGCCTCCGGCATCTCCCGCACGATGATCCTGCCGGCCGCCGTGCGCTACCTGAACGAGCTCAAGGCCTCGGGCCTCGAGGATCTCGTCGGCGAGGTCGAGCCGCTGATCAAAGAGCTCCACTTCGCCCAGCTGAAGCTCGAGGACGCGAACCTCGAGGACAACCAGCCCGACTCCTCCCCCGCCAAGTGGGCGACCTACATCCGCGACACCGTCATCCCGGCGATGGACGATGTTCGCGACGTGGCCGACCGGCTGGAGAAGCTGGTCGCGGACGACCTCTGGCCGCTGCCGAAGTACTCAGAGATGCTGTTCATTAAGTAGGGCTTACGACCGCGCCGGGGTCTTTCGGACGGGCGGGGAAACGCGGGTGTCGCCGGCGGGGCTTGCGAGACGGCGCTCGAGCTCGGTGAATGCAGTGACGATCTCCCGCGCTTCGAACGCCCGGTTTCGAGCACCCATGTTCACCTGCCGGATCACCCCTGCGTCGAGCAAGCGCGCGATCGCCTCGTTGGCTGCAATGAAGCTGCGATCTACGAGCGTTGCGGCGCCTGTGGCTGTAAACAGGGGGGCACCGGGCAGCGCGCGCACGAGCAGATCCAAGGCGGAGCCCTCGCGGACAGACCCCAATCGCTCACGCCAACTCTTCTGGATCAAAGAGATCCGCCGTTCGAAAGCCACAGCGTCCTCTACAGCGCGGGTGCAGGCCCCGGCGAAGCGCGCGATCCACAGGTTGATCCCCTCATGCGCGGCGCGCGCGGATGCAGGGCCGCGATAGCGAAAGGCCGTGAGCCCACCGATGTAGTCCTGTGCCCACGTTGCCAGCACGAGCGAGACGGGCACGAGCACGCGTGTGGCCAGCCCGCGCCGGCGTAGGACCAGGTGGATGAGCGCGCGTCCGGTCCGGCCGTTGCCGTCGACGAACGGATGGATCGTCTCGAACTGCGCGTGGGCAATAGCCGCCTGGGCGACGGCCGGCAATGAGTCCTCGTTGCAGAATGCGCAGAGATCTCCGAGCAGGGCGGGCACGTGCTCAGGGGGCGGCGGCACGAACGCCGCCGAGCATGGATTGTGGCTTGAGCCGCCGATCCAGTTCTGCTCGGTGCGCACGACCCCGGCGTGCTTGTCGAGCCAGGTTCCCTGCAGCAGCCGCCGGTGGACCTCGAGCAACCGCTCCAGCGCGATCTCCTCTCCCGAGTCGAACCCGTCGAGCGCGAAGCGCATCGCGTCGATATTCGCTAGCACCTCTGAAGCGGTGATGTCTTTGACGTGTCCGCCCAGCTCGCGCGTCGCCTCGGCACGCAGCAATCTGCCCGCGCCGACCTCCAGGCCCTCGATCCGAGATGAGGCGACGGACTCGGCTCGCAGCAGGATGCGCGCAAGCGCCTCGGTTTCGATCAGCGCTGACGCCTCGACGTCTAGGCGCGTGATCGCCACCTCCGCGTCCACTACGTCGGCCGCGACGTCGCCGTCGAGCGCGATACCCCTGCCCGCCAGTGAATCCGGGACGTATGCCTCGTAGTCGCACGACAGGCGATCTTTGCGAGACATGCCCGACCCGATGTCGCTGCTCCAGTGGTGTTTGATGACTTTGGACATGGGTTTCGAACCCTAAATATGACTTCGCCTTATTATAGGTTATTCGATAAGCCTTAACAAGGATCTTTCTTATTGAGCCTTCCCGCTAGCATTGCCTGACAATGCGCGACTACCTGAAAGCCATCTCCGAGCATGTCGTCGTCTACGACGGCGGCATGGGCGCGACGCTCGAGCAGTTTGACCTCACGCAGGAGGACTACGGCGGGCTGCAGGGCAAGTGCCACGAGGCGCTCGTGCTCAACCGGCCGGACGTGATCGAGGGCGTGCACGCATCGATGCTCGAGGCCGGCGCGGAAGTGGTCGAGACCGACACGTTCCAGGCTTCGCGGATCAAGCTCGAGGAGTGGGGCCTCGCCGAGTACACGGTCGAGATCAACACGAAAGCCGCGGAAATCGCGCGACGCGCGGCCGGTGAGGATCGCTTCGTCGCCGGCTCGATCGGCCCGACCGGGTATCTGCCCGCCTCGGAGGATCCTTCGCTCGGGCAGATCCGCTTTCGCGAGCTGGTCGAGGTCTTCTCAGAGCAGGCCGCCGGGCTGATCGACGGCGGCGCGGACCTGATCATCGTCGAGACCGCCCAAGACATCCTCGAGGTCAAGGCCGCGGTGTTCGGCGCGCGCGAGGCGTTCGCCTCAACCGGGCGCACGCTGCCGATCCACACCTCCGTGTCGCTGCTGCCGAACGGCGGCAAGATGTTGCTCGGCACCGACATCTCCGCCGTGCTCTGCACGCTGGAGGCGCTGAAGGTGGACGTGATCGGGTTGAACTGCTCGACCGGGCCGGAGGACATGCGCGACGCGATCCGCTTCCTCGGCGAGTTCTGCCCCGTGCCGGTCGCGTGCATCCCCAACGCCGGCCTGCCGCTGCAGGGGCCGGACGGCGAGACGATCTTCCCCGAGCAGCCCGTCCCGCTGGCGGAGGCGCTTGCGGAGTTCGTCGAGCGCTACGGCGTCTCCATCGTCGGCGGCTGCTGCGGCACGACGCCCGACCACATCTCAGCGATCGTCGAGCGCGTCGGACGCACCGCCGAGCGGCCCGACGGCCGTCCTGTGGCCCCCCGCCCCGCCCCGCGCGCGCCGCACCTCTCCTCGATGATCGCCGCCACGCCGCTCGTGCAGGAGCCGCGCCCGAGCATGGTCGGCGAGCGCGTCAACTCGCAAGGCTCGCGCAAGGCCAAGGAGCTGCTGCTGGCCGACGACTACGACGGGCTCGTGCAGATCGCCGAGGACCAGGTCACGGGCGGCGCGCACGTGCTCGACCTGTGTGTGGCGCTGACCGAGCGCTCAGACGAGGACGAGCAGATGCGGCTGGTTGCGAAGAAGGTCTCACTCACGCAGCCCGCGCCGATCCAGATCGACTCGACCGAGCCCGAGGTGATCGCGACCGCGCTCGACCAGATCCCGGGCCGGGCGATCGTCAACTCGGTCAACCTTGAGGCCGGCCGCGAGAAGCTCGACCGCGTGGTGCCGCTCGCGCTCGCGCATGGGGCGGCGCTGATCGCACTGACGATCGACGAGGTCGGGATGGCAAAGACGGCCGAGCGGAAGGTCGAGATCGCGAAGCGGATCAGAGATCTGTGCTGCGAGGAGCACGGCCTCGACCCGGAGCTCTTGATCTTCGACTGCCTGACGTTCACGCTCACGACCGGCGACGAGGAGTGGCGCCCCTCCGCGGTCGAGACGATCGCGGGGATCAAAGCGATCAAGGAGCAGATTCCGCACGTGAAGACCTCGCTGGGGGTGTCGAACGTGTCCTTCGGCGTGTCCCCCGGCGCGCGCGCGGTGCTCAACTCGACGTTCCTGCACCACTGCGTCCAGGCCGGGCTCGACCTGGCGATGGTCAACCCCAACCACATCACCCCCTACTCGGAGATCTCAGACACCGAGCGCGCGCTGGCGGACGATCTCGTGTACAACCGTCGCGAGGATGCGCTCGAGCGATTCATCGCGCATTTCGAGTCCAAAGGCGAGGACGACATCTCGGGCCAGGGTGCCGCGGACCCGACGGAGGGGATGGAGCCAGAGGAGGCGCTTCACTTCCACATCCTGCGCCGACGCAAGGACGGCGTCGAGGCGCAGATCGACAAGAGCGTCGAGAAGATCGGCGCGGTGGGAACGCTCAACGAGGTGCTGCTGCCGGCGATGAAAGAGGTAGGCGACAAGTTCGGCGCGGGCGAGCTGATCCTGCCGTTCGTGCTGCAGTCGGCCGAAGTGATGAAGAAGGCGGTCGCCCAGCTTGAGAAATATCTGGACAAGATCGAGGGCTACACGAAGGGCACGGTCGTGCTCGCGACCGTGTTCGGCGACGTGCACGACATCGGCAAGTCGCTCGTCAACACGATCCTCACGAACAACGGCTACACGGTGGTAGACCTCGGCAAGCAGGTGCCGATCCAGACGATCCTCGACGCCGCGCAGGAGCACAAGGCAACGGCGATCGGCCTGTCGGCCCTGCTGGTTTCGACGTCCAAGCAGATGCCCGCCTGCATTCAGGAGCTGCATTCGAAAAAGCTCGACTACCCCGTGCTGATCGGCGGCGCGGCAATCAACCGTGCGTTCTCCTACCGCGCGCTCTACCCGGGTGGGAAAGACTCCGACGAGCAGTATGAGCCGGGCGTGTTCTACTGCAAGGACGCGTTCGAGGGGCTGTCGGTGATGGACCAGCTGATCGACGCAGACGCGCACACCGCACTCGTGGAGAAGCTGCGCGCGGGCGCGACCGCGTTCCGCGAAAAAGGCGAGGAGCCGGTCGAGGATCTGAACTTCGCCGACGACACCGTGCGCTCGCCGGCGCGCACCGACGTGGCGATCCCCACACCCCCGTTCTGGGGCGTAAGGGAGATCGACGTGGACACGGAAGAGCTCTATCGCCACCTCGACACGCACGTGCTGTTCAAGCTGCACTGGGGTGGCCGCGGGGTCAAAGGCGAGGCGTGGCAGACGCTCCTGCGTGAGGACTTCCGCCCGCGTCTTGAGCGCATGTGGAAAGAGGCGATCGGGCACCCGGAGGGCGACCGTACAGATCAAAGCGCCGACCGGAAGCGGGCGCGAGCACCCTACTTGCATCCCCGCGCGCTGCTCGGCTTCTTCCCCTGCTACGCGCTCGGCAACGAGATCGTCGTGCTCGACCCGCGCGTGGCGGGGCCCGACGCGACGCTCGACCCGAGCGACCCGGCGGCCGAGCTCACCCGCTTCGTCTGCCCGCGCCAGCCGAAGGGCGACCGCATCTGCCTGGCCGACTTCTACCGTCCGGCGCTCGACGGGACGGGCGAGCCCTCCCCCAAGGGCTCGCCACCGCCCGAGCTCGACACGATCGCTGTGCAGGCGGTGACCGTCGGCTCAGAGGTCACCGAGCTGATGGCCAAGCTCGAGTCAGACGGCGAGTTCGCCGAGCAGCTGTTCGTGCACGGCCTCGGCGTGCAAACTGCTGAGGGCCTGGCCGAGTGGCTGCACTGGCGGGTCCGCAACATGCTCGAGATCCCCGACACCCAGGGGAGGCGCTACTCGTGGGGCTATCCCGCGGTGCCCGAGCAGTCAGAGCACCTGAAGGTCGAGCGGCTGCTCGACCTCAAACAGATCGGGATGAGCATCTCCGACGGCTACGCGCCGATTCCCGAGCAGTCGACGCTCGCGCTCGTCGCCCACCATCCGCAGGCGATCTACTTCGGCACCCGCCAGGGCCGCCTGCTCCCCGAGGGCTCGCCCGACGACCTGATCCGCGGCTCAAGCCGCGACCCGTCGCTGTTCGGCGACCTCGACGACGCGGACCCGCCCGACGGAGCTGTCGAAGCTGAGGACGAGCCAGTCCTCACCTCATAGGACCGCCGGCCCCGCGCCGCGCTAGTCGTCGTCGCGCGGCGGAGGCCTGAAGAAGATCCGCTTGACCTCCGCGGCCGAGCCGCCGCCGAGGCGCAACACCGTTTGAAAGCCCTCCCCACCGAGCTCGCCCGCGTCGAGCGCGCGGCGCAGGTCGTTGAGGGTGGTGAGATCCTCTTCGGAGACCTGGTCGCGCGCGGTCTCGATCAGGATCAGGTGGCGCGGGCGTTTGAGCGCGGCGGCCATGCGCAGGAACGGCTCGCGCTCCGAGGCGGCGAGCGTCTCGGCGACGATCACGACCGTCTCTTTGCTCTGCAACCGCTTCGTGACCGCCGCGGTGAGCAGCTCCGTCGCGCGCGACTCGACCTCCTCTTCGGCGACCCGCCCGGCCAGCAGGGAGCGGACCTTGCCGAGCGACAGCAGCGAGGCGCGGTCCTCGATCAGGCGCTCGACGAAGCGGTCGCGCTCGGCCGCGGAGGCGCAGACGACGATCAGCAGGCTGCCGGGCGAGTAGCGCAGGCGGTCGGCCGGACGCAGCACGCGGCAGTGGACCGTCAGATCCGGTGGACGTGGCGGCGCCCCGTCACGGCGGGGGCCGTCGGAGGACCAGCCGGTCCGCTCGTCCTTGTCGATCTTGACGCTGCGGGCTTGGGGACGGGAGGACATACCCCCATCATGCCCTAACCGCGAGCCTTACCCTGCCACCCCCTGCCCCTCGGCGCGCGAAAGGGCCGCCGCCCCGTCCGGCAGCGGGCCGAGCTCGACCGGCGCGGCGTGCATCGTGCGCAGGCGCACATCCTTCCAGGAGAGGCCCTCGTTGACGAGCGCGGGCAGGCCCATGATCAGGGCGGTCGCGACCTCGACGACCTGCAGGACGATCCCGTAGGCGAGCGCGTCGGCGGTGGAGACGTGGTAAGCGCCTGAGAGCACCGCGACGCAGGCCGCCTGGAAGACGCCTACGTTCGCGGGCGTGGCGGGCACGACCGCGGTGACGTTGACGGCGAACAGCACCGCGGCGGCGCCGGCGGCGCCGACGCGCGTGTCGAGGCCGAGCGCCATCAGCAAAAGCCAGCAGGACATCCACTGAAGGCCCCAGGCGGAGAGCTGAAGGATGGTCGCGACGGCCGCCTGGCGCGGGCGGCGAAACACGCGCAGCCCGTCGCGCACGCGCACGAGTGAGGCGCGCAGCGCGGACATCAGGGTCTGCAGGCGGCGCGAGCGGGAGACGGCGGCGCGCGGGACGAGCACGGGCGCGAGCAGCACCGCGAGCAGCGCGCCGAGCGGGGCCAGCGCGGCGAGGATCAGCAACCCGTGCCGGCCGTCGAGCAGGTCGACGGAGGAGAACATCGCGACGCCGAGCAGCGCGAGCGCGAGCAGGTTGAGGAGCGTTTGCGAGACCATCGTGCCGAGCACCACCGGCAGCGTCTCGCGCGCGCGGCCGAGGCGGCGGGCGACGATCAGCGCGCGCGAGGGCTCACCGAGGCGCGCGGGCAGCGTGGCGGACATCAGTACGCCGATGAACGTGCCCTGCATCGCGTCGCGGCGTTTGGCCTTGCGCCAGGTGGGCGCGGCGGCGAGGATCGAATGCCAGGCGATCGCGCGTGCGAACATCGCGGCGCACATCAGGGCGAGCCCGGCGGCGAGCAGGCCGGGACTCGACGCGAGCAGCGAGGCGGCGACGCGGTCGACGCCGATGCGCGCGAGCGCGAGCAGGGCGAGCGCGAGACCGCCGGCGCAGGCGAGCAGCAGGGCGAGACGGCGCAGCGCGCGCACGGAGCGCCCGGCGGCGGTGGCCGCGGGGTGCGACCCCGGGCGAGGCGCGGGCTCGAGTGTGGGGAGGCGCTGTGCGGGGATGCGCGGGAGCAGGTCGGCGGGCATCAGGCCGTGGCGCACGGCGGCGCGTCCGAGCGCGGTGACGGGCCGCCCGACGGCGCGCGCCCGCTCGTAGCTGTCGAGCACCTCGGCGGCGACGGCGGGCCAGGCGAAGCGCTCGGCGCGGGCACGCGCGGCAACGGCCATCCGCCGGCGCAGAGGCTCGTCGAGCGCGAGCCGGCGCAGCGACTCGGCCAGCGCGAGCGCGTCGCCGGGCGCGACGAGCAGGCCCTCCACGCCGTCGCGGACGACGTCTCGGTAGCCGGGGATGTCCGAGGCGATGACGGGTGTGGAGGCGGCGAACGCCTCGGTCAGGACCATGCCGAAGCTCTCGCCGTGCAGCGAGGGCGCGCACAGCACCTCGGCGCGCGCGAGCTCGGCGAGCTTGCGCGGCTCTGAGACCTTGCCGAGCGCGTGCACGCCGCGGTCGTCGAGCATCATCGGGGCGACCTCCTCGGGCGATGCGCCGACGAGCGTGAGCGTCGCGGGGACGTGGTCACGGAGCGCTTCGAACGCGCGCAGCAGCACCGGCAGGCCCTTGCGTTCGACGGCCTGCCCGATGAACAGGATGCGCAACGGGGCGCGCCGCCCGGCCGGTTCGGGCGGGCCGGCCTTCGCGATGGAGAGGTTGGGGAGGGCGTGCGTGCGTGCGCCGCTCGAGCACTCGCGTTGTTGCGCGTACGCGAGCGTGGCGGAGTCAGCGAGGAGGTGGACGCCGTTGGGGATCACGCGGTAGCGCCCGCCGAAGAAGCGCCGGGCGGTCCAGGCGGCCGCTTCGGAGACGGCGATGCGCGCGTGCAGGCGGTTCATGCGCCGCCGCGCGCCGAGCGGGCCGGCGGCGAAGCCGTTGGTGAGGACGTTCTCGGAGTAGGTGTGAAATGTGCCGACGAGCGGCAGCTCGCCGGCGGAGCAGAGCGCGTCCCAGCCGACGTAGGGGACGACCGGCTCGTGGATGTGCGCGACGTCATAGCCGCCGTGGCGCAGCTCTGCACGCAGCGCGAACACGGCGCCGGGGAAGATCGCCATGTTCGAGACGGCGCCGTTGGCGGGCAGACCGACGGTGCGCCCGAGCGAAACGAAGCCGGCGGGGAGCTCGCGCGGTTGCGGGCGCGCACCGCGATGCAGCCTGCGCGAGAGCGCGTCGTCGGGGTCGAACGGGGCGAGGATCCGCGCTTCGTGCTCGCCGCTCGAGTTCAGCTCGCGCGCGAGCGCCTCGATGTGCCGTGTGACGCCACCCGGATAGGTCCATGAGTACGGCGACAGCAGCGCGATCCGCACCGCTCAACTGTACCGGCTGGACGGGCTGCCTCCCGTGTCGCGCGCGACGGACTGCCCGCCTCGCCCACAACCGCCGGGGCCCGACTCCGGCGCGCGCTCTGATCGAGGCAGCGTTCGCTCGGTGCGATAATCGAGCGGATGAGCAAGCGGCACTTCGTGAAGTACACGTTCCTGCAGCTGGACCCGGCGTGGCGGCGGCGCAAGGGAGAGCTGCGCGAGCAGGACAAGCGCGAGTTCATGGCGGCGTGCGAGGACTTCGCCGACGGGCACATGCTGCAGGCGTTCTCCCTGGTGGGCACGCGCGGCGATGCCGAGCTGTTGCTGATCGCAGAGGCCGAGAACCTCGACCGCATTCACGAGCTGCACGTGGTGCTGTCTCAGAGCGGGCTGATGCAGTGGGCGCGGATACCGCACTCGTTCCTGGGGATGCGCAAGAGCTCGGAGTACTCCGAAGACGAGCGCGTCGCCCCGCGCGGGTTTCGCGGCAAGTACGTGTTCGTGTACCCGTTCGTCAAGTCGCGCGAGTGGTATGCCCTCCCGGCGGAGGAGCGCTGGCGAATCATGCAAGGGCACATCGAGGTGGGACGGGAATACCCGGGGGTCGACAACCACACGACGTACTCGTTCGGGCTCGACGACCAGGAGTTCGTGGTCGCGTTCGACACCGACGACGTCGGCACGTTCCTCGACCTCGTGCAGCGGCTGCGCACGACCGAGGCGTCGAAGTACACGGTGCGCGACACGCCGAGCTTCACCTGCCTGGCGATGTCGCTGGAGCGCGCGCTGAACGCGCTCGACGGCGAGCCGGTCAGGCTCGAGCGGGCGGCCGAGGCAACTGCCTAAGGGCCGCGCCCACCTGCGCCGGGCGGACCCGGTCCTGGCCGGGGTGATCGACGCGGTCGGCGCGCTGCCGGACCCGCGAGACGGTCGTCCCGACCGCAGCGACCACTACGGCGCGCTCGTGCGCTCGATCACCGGCCAGCAGCTGTCGGTGCTCGCCGCGCGGTCGATCTACGGGCGGCTGACCGCGCGTTTCGAAGATCGCGCGCCCACGCCGCAGGAGATCCTGAGCGACGACCCCGAAGAGCTGCGTGCCGCCGCGGGGCTCTCACGCGCGAAGGTGAGCTACCTGCGCTCGCTCGCCGAGCACGCGCTCTCCGGCCAGCTCGAGCTCGAGCGACTGGACGAGCTGGAGGACGAGCGGGTGATCGCCGAGCTCGTCGCGGTCAAGGGCCTCGGCCTGTGGACCGCGCAGATGTTCCTCATGTTCCAGCTCGAACGCCCCGACGTGCTGCCGACCGGCGACCTCGGGATCCGTCGCGCGATCGAACGCGCCTACGGCCTGGAGGATTTGCCCGACCCTGCTGCGATGGAGGAGATCGCCGCGCCATGGCGCCCGCACCGCACGCTCGCCTGCCGCTACCTGTGGCGCTCCCTGGCGAACGAGCCCACCTAAGCGCACGCTCTGCCCGCGACGCCCGGTGAGAAGACGCTACGCACAGGCCGACGGCGTGGGCGGGGGCTCTCCGGCGGCGCGCAGGCGCGACCAGTCGAGCCACAGGTTGTAGGCGGGATAGAGGTGTGAGAGGTCCGCGCTGAGCAGGCCTACGGGGAAGTCGGGATCCTCGCGGAAGGTGTACTGAAACACTGCCTGCACGCGCGGGTCGCCGTACCAGCGGACCAGCTGGGCGGCGAGGGCTTCGCAGCCCGCGCGCTCGTCGGCGGCACCCGCGGGGCGCGGGAAGCCGGGACGGGGAGCGCCGGCGCCGGCCTCGGTCACCCAGATCGGCGCTTCGCGCGCGCACGCGCCGCGCGAGTCGAGCGCCGACTCGAGCGCTTGCACCGGATCGGCGGAAGAGGCGAATGCGCCACGGGCGGCGTAGTCGTGGACCGACCACGCGTCGGCGAGGCAGATCACGTCGGGGGGCAGCGCCGCGACGAAGCTTGCGATGCTCGTACGGTGAGGCGAGTCGGTGGGATAGTCGTCGAGCTCGCCGAGCAACAGGCGGTGCACGCCCCCGTCCTCTTTCAGCGCGGCGGCCATCGCCTGGGCGAGCTGAGCGTAGACGGCGGGCGAGACGGTCGGCGAGTCGGCGGTGCAGTCGGCGCGTTGGGGGCTGACGAAGAGCTGGTTGTTGGGCTCGTTCCATGGACTCCACCATTCGAGCGCCACACCCGCGCGCGCGGCGAGCGCGAGCAGCGAGCGGATCAACGTCCGGTAGCCGGCGATCGCCGCGGGACGCAGCGGCCGTGAGAAGGCAGCAGTCCCGGCGAGCTCGCAGCCCGCCGGCGCGCGAGCCGCCCAGGCGGGGACGCCGAAGATGTCGATCACGACTTTGAAGCCGGCGCCCGCCGCCCCGCTCCCTGTCCCACCGTCCGCCCCGCGGACGCCGTCCAAACCACCGTCGGCGAGCCCCCCGCCGGCCGGCCGCTGCTGCTGCGTGGCGATCGCGTCCAGCTCGGCGCGGATGCCGGCGTAGGCGCCGCACGGGCCGACGTCGCGTGCGCAGCCGCTGACTGGCGCTTCGAGCGCCGGGGGACGGTCCGGATCGGGTTGCAGGGCCGCCCAGTCGACTAGCAGTCGCAGATAGGTGGGGTGCAGCGCCGTCAGCTCACGACGCGCGGTGAGAAACCGCGCCGGCCCGAACGGCGCGCTCGGATTCCACAGCAGGTCGGCGTTGTCCTCGGTCAGGCCGAGCGCGGGACCGTCCGCCGTGAGCGTCGACCCCGAGCTGGGGTGGAGACCCGCCGGCGGACTGTGTCGGGAGCCCGAGACCCCACAGCCGCACGCCCAGAGGAGCGCGAGGGCAGCAAGCGATAGCCAGAGCGCCGGTCTCAGCTTCGATCAGCTCTCGTTGCGTACGATCCACTCGGCCAGGAACGGCTCGGCGATACGGTACTCGCCGCGGCCGATCCTGCTGACCAGCTCCCCCTCGCTCAGCGCCCCGAGCGCCGTCTGCACGGTGGCGGTGACAGGCAGGGCGTGTCGCTGTTGGTAGTCGCTGCTCAACGGGCGGCCGGGCTGCTCTGATGCCAGGGCGGACAGCACCATCCGCTGAGCGGCGGCGGCGCGCGAGAAGAGCAGGCTGAAGTGGGCGTGCTCGGAGCGCAGCAGCGCCGTGAGCGCCTGCTCGAGGCGCGCCTCCTCTGCGGTCTCGCCGCGCGGCGTCGCCTCCCACAGGAAGTACAGCGCCTCCTGCGTGGCATAGGGGTGACCGCCGGTCAGCTCAAGCAGATGTGAGCACGTCTGCGGGTCGAGCGCCTTGCCGGTGCGCGCGAACTGCTCGCTCGCGTAGCGCGCGAACAGATCCGGTGGGATCACGCCAAGCTCGATCTGCTTGGCGCTGCGCCAGAACGGCTCGTTCTCGTCGTTGAAGATCCGCTCCATCATGTGGCGCTTGCTGCCGAGGTAGACGTGGGCGACCTCTGGCTGCTCCTGAAAGACCGAGCGCATCAGCTTCGGCAGCCCGGGATCGATCTCGACGACCTCCTGGAACTCGTCGAGCACGAGCGCGACCCGCCGGTCGCGCTCCGCCGCGAGGCGGCCGGGCAGGGCGAGCAGCCCTTCGAGCGTGGCGTCGATGTCCTGCCTGCTCGCGCGCGCGTCGAAGCTGAACGAGAGCGAGCCGTCGTCGGGATCGACGGTCACCGTCGGTTTGATTCGCAGGCCCGCGAACACGCGCACGCGCTCGCGAGCACGAATCAGTCGCGAGGCGATCTCCTCGTGAATCGTCTTGGCGAGCTTCTCCGCGAGCTTCTCCTTGGTCGGCGTGCGCATCAGGTCGACCTGGGCCACCAGCACGTCCTCGGTCACGAGCTGCTGGGCTACGCGCCAGAGCAGCGAGGACTTGCCGTAGCGGCGAGGCGCGAACAGGACGACGTCCTGACCGTTGCGCATGTCCGCGCTCAGCTCGCCGATCTCGCTTTCACGGTCGGTGAACGCCTCATCGAGCGCCAGCGCGCCAAAGCTGAACGGGTTGATCGGGTCACGGTCGGCGGGCACCGTAAGTAATTATGCCAAGCTAGATTATCTTTGTCAACATAATAATCTCAATTCTAGAAGAGATTATCTTGACGGACATAATCGGCTTTAGGATACCCGTCGTACTGCGACCGTGCGGTCGGCTTCGGCGGCGATCTCCCAGCCCGGCGGGGGCGAGCCTGCGCGGAAGCGGCGCGTGAGGACCGCAGTGGGTCCCGGCAGCCCCCGGCCCCCGGGCTGGTCGGCACGCGCGTCGTGGAAGACGACGTGGCCGCCGACGGGGACGAAGGGGCTCCAGCGGTCCCAGTCGAGCTCGCAGCCGGACTCGGAGTGGTCGCCGTCGACGAACACCAGGTCGGCCTCGCCCGACCAGCGCGAGGCGAGCTCTGCGGAGAGCATGACGTGCCAGTGGACGCTCGGCGCCCGTCTCCCGCTCCGCCGCGCCGCGCGCGCGAGGACACGTCGCGTGGCCCACTCGGTCGCGCCCCATCCCGAGGGAAGCGCATCGGGATGACGGCCGAAGGGGTCGACGAGGTGCAGCTCCGCGTCCGCTTCGAGCGCGTCGCAGAGCGCAAGCGCGGAGGAACCCTCGTAGACGCCGATCTCGACCACGCGCCGCGCGCCACGCGCGGCGTCCAGCAGCACGCGGGCATCCTCGGCCGAGTGCATCGTGCGCGGTGGGATCAGGCCGAGCCCGACGGCGAGCGCACGCAGCCGCACGTCGTCGCGCAGGCGATCGGGGATCAGGCGGCGGATAGAGCCGGGCAATGCGTAGGACACGGCGAGCCGCACCCTACTTACACCGTGCTCACACCGTCAGACGGCTGAGACCTGCTCCTCCTCGGCCACCCTGAACGACGAGCCGCAGCCGCAGGCGGCGACGACGTTGGGATTTGACACCTTGAAGCCTGCGCCCTGGAGGCTTTCCTCGTAGTCGATCGTCGAGCCACTGACGAACGGCAGGCTCTCTTTGTCCACGAGCAGCTTCAGTCCGTGGCTCTGGAAGACGACGTCGTCGGAGCGCTGCTCGTCGAAGGCCAGTTGGTACTGAAAGCCGGAGCAGCCGCCGCCGCGGACGCCCACACGCAGGCCCGCCACGCTCACGTCCGCCGCTTGCGAGGTGAGGAACTCATGGACCTTCTCGGCACCCTTGTCGCTGATCTCGATCATCGCTTCGCTCCTGTGGACGGCTCCAAGACTTTCCAAAGTATAGCGGCTAAGCTGAGAGCTGAAATGCCCGATCCAGAGGAAATCAGACAGCGCATCGAGGCCGCGATTCCCGGGGCGCAAGCCGAGGTCGAGGACTACACCGGCGGCGGCGATCACTTCCGCGCGACCGTCACCGCAGCGGCGTTCGCGGGGCTGAGTCGCATCGCGCAGCACCGCCTCGTCTACGACGTATTCGGCGCGGAGATCGGCGGCGCAATCCATGCGCTGTCGCTGAAGACCCAGGCCCCCGCGCAGGCGCCGACGCACTGACGACCCAGCCTCTCATCCGACGACCCAGCAGTTTCAGCAGGCCCTCCCACACAGCAAAGCCAGGAGCCTTCTCATGCCAAACAGCGAGCCCAGCACAATGCGAGACCTTCCAATGTCGAGCAACCAGCCCACCCCTGTCGCCGACGCGCCGGCCGGCGGCGGGCAGAACCCGATCCGCGACGCGATCGAAGAGGCGATCTCAGAACACAAGGTGATCCTGTTCATGAAGGGCACACCTGAGGCGCCGGCATGTGGCTTCTCGGCGCGCACCGTCGCCGCGCTGCAGGAGCTCGACGTGCCGTTCGCGGCCGTCGACGTGCTGCCCGACGCGCGCATCCGCCAGGAGCTCTCGGCGATCTCCAACTGGCCCACGATCCCCCAGCTGTTCGCGAACGGCGAGCTGATCGGCGGGTGCGACATCGTCACCGAGATGTATGAGTCAGGAGAGCTCGCGCAGGCGTTGGCGTAAGGCGTTGGTGTAGCGTCCCGCGCCGAATGCCCTCTGTAGCGGTCGCGACCGACAGCACGCATTACCTGCCGCGTGCGCTCGCCGACAGGGAAGGCATCCATCAGGTCAGCCTGTACGTCGGCTGGCAGGAGGCCTCCGAGCGCGAGCTCGAGCTGGCGGGTGAGTTCGACGGGTTTTACGAACGGTTGCGCTCTGACGCGGAGCTGCCGACCACCTCGCAGCCTTCGATCGGCGACTTCCTGACCGTGTGGGAGCCGCTGATCGAGGCGGGGCAGGACGTCGTGTCGATCCATCTGGCGGGCGGCATCTCGGGCACGTGCGAGGCCGCGCGCCAGGCACATGGGCTGCTGGCCGAGCGCGGGCTGGGCGAGCGGGTGGAGGTGATCGACGGCGAGACCGCCTGCGGCGGCACGGGCCTGCTGGCGCTCGCGGCGTGTGCGGCGGCCCGCGGCGGCGGCGACAAAGACGCCGTGATCGCGCGCGTGCGTGAGACGCGTAAAGCGCTGAAAATCTGGTTCTGCCTCGACACGCTCGAGTACCTGCGCCGTGGCGGGCGCGTCGGCAAGGCCCAGGCGTGGATCGGCGGCACGCTGAAGATCAAGCCGATCCTGTCGCTCGAGTACGAGATCGTGCCGGTCGAGCGCGTGCGCACCGCGGGCCGGGCGTTCGAGCGCATGGTCAAGTACGCCCAGGAGCTGCATACGAACGGGTCCGACGGGTGGGTGGTACAGCACATCCAAGCGCCCGAGCAGGCGCAGCGGCTGATCGACCGCTGTCGGGAGATCTTCGACTCCGAGCCGGTATTCACGTCCGAGGTCGGCCCCGTGATCGGAACCTATACCGGTCCCGGGCTGATCGGCGTCGGCGCGGTGCCGCGCACGCTGCTGGCATAGTCGGGAGCGGTTTTGCGGGAGACCCGTGCGCACGTGACTTCGTCCAGCGCTGCCGGCGCCGGTCACCACAGCTGTCGGCGCTAGGCGACTCTCAGGCCCTGCGGCGTCTGCGGCGCATGAAGCGCACGCCGATCGCAAGGCCCACGACGGCCGCGGCGACCGTCAGCTCGCTGCGATGGCGCTCGACGTGCCCGCGCCAGTCGGTCAGGTGGGTGACCTCTGACCGCAGGCGGTCGACCGAGACCGCCAGCTCCATGCGGTTGCTCTCGATCGAGCTGCGAATCTCCGCCGGCGAGCGCTGCGCCATCAGCTATTTCCCTGCACGGTCGGCCCGGACGCGGAGACTGCGGCCGACGGAGCCGAGGCTCCTTGGGCGGCAGCGGAAGCGGGGCTAGCGCTGACGGATTCGCGGATCTTGCGAGCCTCCTCGATCGCCATGCTCGGCACCGGCGGCGAGCCTTTTTTGACCGCCCTGGCGGCGATCAGGCCGGCGAGGACGCCGAGCACGAGCAGGATCGCGGCCATCGCGAAGAAGCCCCAGAAGAACGTCCAGTCGTTGCCGGGCAGGAAGTAGTAGAGCAGCCACGCGCAGCCGACGAGCACGAAGATCAGGGCCATCACGAAGAAGATCCCGGCGGCCGCGCCGACGATCGCGCCCTTGACGAGCTTCGCCGCCTTCTCGGCGACCTCGGCCTTGGCCAGCTCGATCTCTTCGCGGACCAGCAGCGTCGCCCGCTCGGAGACCTCGGTGATGGCCGTCGCGATGTTGTGCGGCGGGCTCGGATCGACCGGGGGACGCCCCGGGGGCGGCGAGGAGTGGGCGCTCACTCGGGCGGTTCCTCGTCGAAGACGCGCTGCCAGATCAGGCCCGCGGCCCGGTTGGCGAGGATGCTCGTCAGTGCGCCGATCCCCGCGAGCAGGGCCGACCACATGAGGCGCTTGGCCATCTCGTTCTCCTTCATCTGCGTCAGTCTATTCCCCGCGGAGGTCGCATCCAATCCTCCTCCCCCGCCCGCGGCCGGGCCACGGGGGTCATCCGGCCGGCGCCTCACCCCCCGCATCACGCTCGAGACCCCCGCAGACGGTTTCGAGCACCAGCCACTTCGCGCGCTCGAACTGCTCCTCGCCCTGCGGCAGCAGGCCGAAGATCCAGCCGGTGAGCATCTGCTCGATCGCGCCGTAGAAAGCCATCGCCGCGAACTGCGCGTCGATCTCCGAACGAAACACGCCTTCCGCCTGGGCCTTGACGACGATCTCGCCGATCAGCTCGTACGCCTCGCGGATCTGGCCCAGGTGGGTCTGCCCGAACGAGTTCGCCGCGCGCGTGACCTCGACGATGATGACCTTCATCAGGTCGGGGTCGTGACGGTAGCTGTCGACGATGAACGAGGCGATCGCCTCGAGCTTCTCGCGCACCGGGATCGCCTTCGAGTCGACCTCGCGGATCGTCTCGAGCATCACGTTCCAGCGCTCGAGGAAAAGCGTGTCGAGGATCTCATCCTTGGAGGCGAAGTAGTGATACACGAGGCCGTAGGCGACGCCTGCCTCGTCGGCGATGTCCGCGACCCGGCAGGCATGAAAGCCCTGACGCGCGAACACGCGCACGGCCGCGTCGAGGATCAGGCGGCGCTTGTCCCGCGTGGCCTTTGCGCGTGCGGCGCTCATGCCTGCGCCTCGTCGGGCCAGCGGTAGGCGGCCGGGCGACGGTTGGCGAGCGACGGCAGCTCTGCGCGGATCTGAAGCTGGCGCGCCAGATCGAGCTCGGCGACGATGTGGCCCTCGCAGTCGGGCGCCTGCGCCAGCACGACGCCCCAGGGGTCGACGATCATCGAGCGCCCGCCCGAGCGCATGCCGCCGGGATGGGGACCGATCTGGTTGGCCGCGATCACGAATGCCTGATTCTCGATCGCGCGCGCCTTCACGAGCGTCTCCCAATGCTCGCGCGTGGTCGGCAACGTGAACGCCGCAGGCAGCGCGATCACGCGTGCGCCGCGCACGGCGAGGATCCGGAACAGCTCGGGAAAGCGCAGGTCGTAGCAGATCGACAGGCCCAGCTCGACGCCGTCGGCGGTCCGCGAGACGACGATCTCCCCACCCGGCTCCTCCACGTCGGACTCGCGATAGGCCTTGCCGTCGATCTCGACGTCGAACATGTGCACCTTGCGGTACACCGCCTTGATCTCTCCGCGCGGGTCGACGTGCACGGAGGTGTTGGCGAGCTTCTCCCGGCCGGGCACGCGCTCGGCGATCGAGCCCGCGACCAGGTCGACTTGCAGCTCGCGCGCAAGATCGCGCGCCCACGCGATCGCCGGCCCACCGCGATCGCCCTCCCCCGCGCCCAGCTTCTCGGCGCCGGCGCGCAAATCCTCCGCGGAGCCGATGACCGACCACTTCTCGGGGAGTACGATCAGCTTCGCGCCGGCGGCCGCCGCGGCGCGTGCGATGCGGTCGGCGCCGGCCAGGTTCGCGGCGCGATCGGCGGTGGAGTTGAGCTGTACTGCCGCGACCTTCACAAACGCTCCTTCTCCCAAAGACATCTCACCGCAGATCCTCAGACCCGTCGAAGCTCCATCCGCAGAATAGATTGACTGGTCAGTCAACAACTCCAAGCATAACGCCGGCGTCCACACCCAGGGGCTGATCGCGCTCGACGGCGAGTCGCCACGCAAGATCGAGGCCCTGGCGGCGATCGACGACACCGCCGGCTACCACGCCCGCCACACCGAGTGGTGGTGGAGCGCCGGCGTCGGCGAGAGCCCTGACGGAGCGGCCCTCGCGTGGAATCTGGTTGCGGGCGTCAACGACCCGCCGACGGGTTCGGAGCGCGCGGTGTGGGTCGACGGTGTCGCACATGAGGTCTCCCCCGTCAGCTTCGCTTCAGACCTTTCCCGCATCCACTGCGCAGAGGACGGCTCCGAGCTGCGCTTCGCCGCCGAGGCCGAGCGCCGCCGGCACGAGAACCTGCTGGTCGTGAGCAGCGACTACCGCGCGCCGTTCGGCGCCTTCTCGGGCACGCTCCCCGGCAACATCGTCCTCGCTCACGGTCTCGGCGTCACCGAGCACCACCGCGCACGCTGGTAGCCCGCCTCAACGCCCGCGCGCGCGGTGCTCGCGCAGCTCTGCAAGCAGCAGCTTGGAGTGCATCGCGCCGATCAGCTCCCTGAGCGGCTCCACGCCCGCCGCGACGATCTCCATCGCGCGCTCGACCTCGACCTCGCCGGCGAGGCGCTCCAGCAGGGCGCGCACCTCCGCCCGCACGAGCGGCTGAAGCGCCTCGCGATAGCGCAGCGTGTCATACACCGTGAACCCCAGCGCCTCGTCGTAGCCGCCCGCGCGGAAGCTCGCGATCGCCTCGACGATCTTCACGTCGTCCTGGTCGTAGCCGTTTCGATTCGGGCTCAGCACGCCGATCTCCGCCAGGCGCTCGAGCACGTTGCGCGGGATCTCATAGCGCTCGCGCAGCTCCTTCGCGGACACGCGCTTGCGCTCCTCTGCGCCCGCGCGTGCACGCTCGAGAATGCGATCCTCGAGCTCGATCAACGCGCGCACGCGCTCCGGGTCCTGCGCGAGCGCGCCCTTGATCACGCGCAGTGGCATGAACCGCTCCTCCTGCAGCCGCTTGATCAGCTCGATCCGCTGCACGTACTCGGGCGGGTAGTAGGCCATGTTGCGACTCGTCCTGACGATGTCTGCGCCATCGCCGAGCAGGCCCTCGCGCAGGTAGTGCCTGATCGTTCCGGCGCTCACTCCCGAGCGCTCCGCGAGCTCGCTCATCTTCAGCAGCGGCTGCTGCTCACGATCTCGATTGCCGTCCCAAGCGGTGGGTACGTTTGTCTTCATGTTCGTTATCGCCATGCTCTTAATGCTCGTCGTCGTCGCCGCCATACCCGCCGGCGCTGCTCGCTCCGGGCTCGCTCGCCTCGGCTCACGCTCGGAACGTCGCCGCGCCCGGCCCCGCCTCCGCCGGCCGGGCGGCCCCGGCAGCCGTACCCGCCTGCAGCAGCTCGGCGACCTGCGCCTCGGAGTAGCCGGCCGCGAGCAGCACCTCCTCGGTGTGCTCGCCGAGCGCCGGCCCCGGCAGCCGCGCGTGGTCTCCGGGCGTGCGTGTCAGCTTCACCGGCACCCCGAGCTGGCGCACGGGACGCTCGCTCCCCGGCTGCTCGATCTCGACGACCATCGCGCGCGCGCGTACGAGCTCGGAGTCGAGCACCTCGTCCAGCTCCAGCACCGGCTCCAGACAGCAGTCGTGCTCGCGCGCGAACGCCTCCCACTGATCGCGCGTGCGCGCTTTGAAGATCTCCCTTACCTCCTCGTGCGCCTCAGAGCCCGGGCGCTCGAACTGCTTGGCGATCAAGTCCGCGCGACCGACGCCCTGACACCACGCCTGCCAGAACTTCGGCTCGAGCGCGCCGAGCGACACCCAGCCGTCGGCGCACTCGTACGGCCGGTAGCAGACCAGCGAGCCCGCGAGCGGCAGATCGCCCCGGCGCGGCACGGTCCCCTCGGCGAAGTAGGCGCCCGCGACCATCGCCAGCCACGACAGCGCGCCGTCGGTCATCGACACGTCCACGACCTGTCCTTCGCCCGAGCCCGGAGACTCGAAGCCCGCCCGCCCCGAGCCGTCGCGCTCGCGCAGCGCGACCATGATCCCGAACGCCGCCATCAGCGCGCCGCCGCCGAGGTCGGCGATCTGGCCCGCGGCCTGCACCGGCTCGCCGCCGCGCTCGCCCGTCAGGCCCAGCAGGCCGTTCAGGCCGAGATAATTCATGTCGTGCCCGGCCGCGCCCTGGCGCGGTCCGTCCTGGCCGTAGCCTGTGATCGCGCAGTAGACGATTCCCGGGTTCTCCTCGCGCATCCGCTCATAGCCGACGCCCAGCCGGTCGAGCACGCCGGGGCGGAACGACTCGAGCACGACGTCGTGCTCGCGTACGAGCGCCAGCAGCGCCTCGCGGCCGCGCTCGTGCTTGAGGTCGAGGCGAATCGAGCGCTTGTTGCGGTTCAGCGACAGGAACAGGGCAGACTTGGCGCTGTCGTGCGCGCCCTCGTAGTAGGGCGGGGAGAAGCGGATGTAGTCGCCCATGCCGGTGTCCTCGACCTTCAGCACGTCCGCGCCGAAGTCAGCCAAGAGCAGCGAGCAGAACCCGCCCGGCAGCAGGCGGGAGAGGTCGAGCACGCGGACGCCCGCAAGCGGCAGGCTCACCGCGGGGCCGCCATCCACGCGCCCGATGTGACCTGCGGGAAGGTCGTCGTCGTGTCCATCCCCTCACCCCTCACGCGCGGGGACGTTCAGCATCGTGCGGGCCTCTGCCACGGTCGCGGGGCGACGGCCGATGTCTTCGGTCATCTGCCTGGCCTTTGCGATCAGCTCGCCGTTGGACTTGGCCATCTCGCCATTGGGGAGATAGAGGTTGTCCTCGAGCCCCACCCTGATCGAGCCGCCGAGCGTCAGCGCCGCGGCGACGAGCATCCACTGCTCGCGCGAGATCCCGATCACGCCCCAGTGATTGGGGACCCCCCCGCCTCCCCCCACCGGCAGGTTCTCGACCATCGCCGCGAGGTTGCGCGCGGTCGGCGGGATGCCGCCGAGAACGCCCATCACGCAGTCCACATGCAGCGGCTCTTTGAGCACCCCCATGTCGATCAGCGGCGCGAGCGAGCCGACGTGGCCGATATCGAAGCACTCGTGCTCCGGTTTGATTCCCAGCCCGTTCATCGCCTGCAGCAGCTCGACGATCTCGTCGAACGGGTTGGCGAACACCATCTTGAACACGAACTCTTTGCGCGTGCGCGAGTACTTCGCGTAGTTCATCGAGCCCATGTTCAGCGCCGCCACCTCCGGGCGGCAGGCGCGCAGATATTCGACCCGCTTCTCCACCGGCACCCCGATCGTGCCCGTCGAGAAGTTTACGATCACCGCGTCCCCCACCTCCGCGCGGATCGCCTCGCTGATCGCGGCGAAGTCCTCGACCTCATACGACGGCGTGCCGTCCGGTTTGCGCGCGTGGATGTGGATCATCACGCCGCCCTCGTCGACGATCCGCCGCGCCTCGGCCGCGTACTCGGCCGGCGTGTACGGAATCGCCGGGCACTGCGCCCGGTTGGCGATCGCGCCGGAGATCGAGCAGGTGATGACTACCGGATGGTCAAGACTCATGACTCACCTCGGCTGAATCATTACGCGGTATGAGGCCCGTAGGCCAAGCGATACAAGGACGCACCCTGACGGGCACAGGCAATTCGCGAAGTGTGCTCCGCACACGAGCGACTGAGGACGCCGTAGCGCGCAGGCATACGGGCCTCATACGGGTACCACTCCGTGGCGCTTCCATGGCCGCTCGACCTTCTTGTTCTCAGACATCTCAAGCGCACGGCAGATCGTCTCGCGGGTCTCGCGCGGGTCGATCACGTCGTCGATCAGGTCGTTGCCGGCGGCGATGTAGACGTCGAAGATCTTGCGAAAACCCTCGATCAGCTCCGCCTTCTTCGCCTCGGGATCCTCGGCCTCGTCGACCTGTTTGCGAAAGGCGATCTCCACGACGCCCTCGGCGCCCATCACGCTGATCTCGGCGCTCGGCCAGGCGACGATCAGGTCCGGTTCGTAGGCGCGGCCGTTCATCACGTAGTAGCCGGCGCCGTAGGCCTTGCGCGTGATCACGGTGATCTTCGGCACGGTCGCGTTGGCGACCGCGTAGAGCATCTTCGCGCCGTGGCGGATGATGCCCGCGGCCTCGACCTTCGTGCCGACCATGAAGCCCGGAACGTCCTGCAGGAAGACGAGCGGGATCGCAAACGCGTTGCACAGGTTCACGAACCGCGCGGCCTTGTCGGCCGAGTCGTTGTCGAGGATGCCGCCGAGCTGCTTGGGCTGGTTGGCGACGATCCCCGCGGGACGCCCGCCGAAGCGCGCGAAGCAGGTGATGATCGTCTTCGCCCACTGGCCCTTCATGTCGAAGTACTCGCCGCCGTCTGTGATCCGGCGAATCACCTCATACATGTCATACGGCTTGCGGTTGGACTCGGGCAGCACGTCGAGCAGCGACTCCTCGCGGCGATCGATCGGATCGCTCACCGCCAGGGTCGGCGGGCGCTCTTCGCAGCTCTGCGGCATGAACGACAGGTAGCGCTTGATCTGCTCGATGCAGTGCTCGTCGTCGTTCACTTCCATGTCGCCGACGCCCGACTTGCGGCAGTGCACGCGCGATCCGCCGAGCTCCTCCTGGGTGACGTCCTCGCCGATGGCCGCGCGCACGAGGTGCGGCCCCGCCAAAGCCATCGAGCCGCGGCCCTTGACCATCGGCACGAAGTCGGCCAAGCCCGGGATGTAGGCGGTGCCGGCCGCGCACGGCCCCATCAGCGCCGCGACCTGCGGGATCACGCCGCTCATGACCACCTCCTCGCGGAACAGGTGCCCGGAGCCCGCGAACAGCGACCCGGCCGCCTCCTGCACGCGCGCGCCGGCGGAGTCGAGCAGCCAGACGAACGGAATGCGCTTGGTCAACGCCAGCTCGCGCAGGCGCGTGACCTTGATCTCGCCGGTCATCCCCATCGAGCCGGCCATCACCGTGAAGTCATACGCGCACACCGCCGTCAGCCGGCCGGCGACCTTGCCGTAGCCGGTGATCACACCGTCCGCGGGCGCCTCGACGCCGTCCATCGAGCGCTGGGAGAAATGTGGACGGGCGTGGATGCCGAGCTCTACGAACGTCCCCTCGTCCACGAGCAGCGCGATCCGCTCGCGCGCGGTGAGCTTTTCGCGCGCGTGCTGCTTGGCGATCTTCTCCTCCCCCCCGCCCAACCTGATCTGCGCGCGGCGTGCCTGCAGGTCCTCGACCAGGGGGCGCAGCAGGCTCGAAGCTGTATCGGACGTGGCCACTGACCGCCATCCTAACCGCATTGACTCCCGATGAAAGTAAAGGGTTCTACTGCTTACTTTGCCCTTGGGCTCGCGCCTGCCTCGAGCCGGAGACCGTGGCTTTAGGCCGGCCCTTGGGGCCCTGCCCTCAGCTTCCGAGCAGCCAAGCGACGATGCAGGCGGGCACCGCCCAAACGTCGCCGTCGGTGTCGAGCACGTTGCGCGTGGCGAGCATCCCGCGTCCGTGAGCGGCGGCGACGGTGCGCGCGTCGCTCTTCCAGTTGCGCTCGACGTACTTGCTCTCGATCGGAACCTGACGCGCACCGACGAAGTCGATCTCCCTGCCCGTCCCGGTGCGCTCGTACATGACCGCCTCGCCGGCGACGAACCGATCGGCGCGAGCGCCGGCCGCCGCCCGTGCCAGGGCGAGCCCGATCTGCTGCTCGCTGAGCTTGGTCACGTCGGGAGCCTGGTAGGCGGGGTGACGCCGGCTCGCAAGCCGGGCGATGAGCGGATCGACGAAGTACACCTTGCGCTGGGCGCTCGTGCTGGGACGTCCATGGGCATCGGAGCGATGGCATCGCCAAGTCTGGAAGGCGAATGCCAGATCGTTGATGCGGTCGTTGACCGCGTGATGGCTCCCCAGACCGACGTCGCGACCGATCGCGCTCGCGTTCAGGGGACTGGAGATCCCGTCCGCGATGCGGGCCAGGAGATTGAGCAGGTCGGCCTCGCCGAGGCTGGTCGCACGAATAGCGTCGCCTCTGATCACATCCCACAGATCCTGCACGAACCCGGGTGTCACGTCTCCGGTTCGCAGCAGATCGCCGATCGCGCGTGGATACCCACCGCACTGCAGATACAGCTCCCACGCATCGACGAGGTCGTTCATCCAGAACGACAGCTCAGCGATCGCCGTGCGCGCTTCTGTGGTCTGCAGCTCTCCCGGAGCGAGTGGGGCGATGTCGGGCAGACCCGTGACGCCCGTCAGCCGGCAGTAGTCGCGAAAGGGCACGGGCAGCAGCAGCCGATCGGAGCGCTCGGCGCCGGCGCCGCGGCGTCCGGCGAAGTTCTTGGTCGCCTCCCGCAGCTCGCGAGAGCTCGATCCCGTCAACACGACGCAGTCGCGGCGCAGCGGCGTATCGTCGCGCAGATCCTTGACCACGCTCGACCATCCGCTCTCGACCGCCGTGATCTCGTCGATGAACCACCAGCGGGTGCCCTCGAGGTTCCGCGTGAGACTGAAGCCGACGCGGAACAGGCGGCGCAGATCCTGCAGCGAGAGCCCGTCACAGGAGCTGTAGAGGATGTTGCGCGCAGGCACACCGCCGTCGATCAAGCTGTCGATCGCACGGCGCACCTCCAGGCTCTTGCCGACTCGGCGAGGGCCGCTGAGCGTGTACAGACCATCTGGCCGGAGATCGTCGAGCACCCCCGGGCGATATTCGAAGGGCGCCGCGGCGGCCTCGCGCAGATCCTGATCCTCGGCCTGCCACCCGCGGACGTCCCGCCACCAGGGGTTGCGGTCCCGCAGTCGCTCTGCGATCTCGGTATCTCTCATCCCCTTATTCTAGCTTTCCTCCAAAAGTCTAGGGTTTTTTGGATGAAGCTCTCCAAAAGTCTAGGGTTTTTTGGATGAAGCTCTCCAAAAGTCTAGGGTTTTTTGGAGGAGACCCTCCCAACACGGCCTCGCACCTCCATCGTGCCCTGCCGTACCGGCCCCGGCGCACCCGCGCTGCCCTCCCGCTCAGCGGCCTTTCCACTCCGGCTCGCGCTTCTCGAAGAACGCGGTCACTCCCTCGACGATGTCCTCGGTGGAGAGCGCGAGCGAGAGCTGGGCGCGCAGGTAGTCGAGCGCGTCGTCGAGCGGCATGTCGAGCTGGCGGCGCATCGCTTCCTTGCCGAGGCGCATGATCGCGGGCGACTTCGACGCGAGCTTCGCGGCCCACTCGGCCACCGCCGTGTCGAACTCGGCGGACGGCACGACCCTGTTGACGATCCCCGCCGCGAGCGCCTCCTGGGCTGAGAAGCGCTCGCCAAGCAGGAGCAGCTCGTTGGCCTTCTTGCGCGGGACGTTGCGGTAGATCAGCGCCATGATCATGAACGGGAACGTGCCGATGTTGATCTCGGGCGTGCCGAAGGTCGCGTCCTCGGAGGCGACGATCAAATCGCAGGCGAGCGCGATCCCGAGCGCGCCCGCGAGCACGTGCCCGCGCACGGCGCACAGCGTCGGCTTGGTCAGCGAGCCGATCCGGCGAAACAGCGCAAGGAAGCGCTCGGAGGCGAAGTGCTTGTGCACGAGCGCCGCGTCGCCGGCGAACCCGCCGAGGTTGGCGCCCGAGGAAAACGTGCGCTCGTGCGATGAGCAGAGCACGACACAGCGCGCGTCAGGATCCTGCTCTGCGCGCTCGAACGCTGCCAGCAGCCCGGCGAGCAGCTCGGCCGACAGCGCGTTGCGCGTGTCGGGCTGGTTCAGCGTGATCGTCGCCACGCCGGCGGCGACGCTGTAGAGGACCGGTTCGTCAGCGGGAGCACCCACGAACATCATCCTAACCGGATCATCCCCATCGTGGAAAGTAAGCAGCTCTACTGTTTACTTTCTCCGAGGACTGCGTTAGCCTTCGTCGGGCGTCGCGGGCGCTCGTCGCGCATCGTCGCACCGTCCATGCGCACCGTCCAGTCCGCCCTATCGTGCAGTCCTGTCCCACCGTCCATGCGCACCGTCCAGTCCGCCCTATCGTGCAGTCCTGTCCCACCGTCCACGTGCACCGTCCAGTCCGCCCTATGGCGCAGCCCCGTCGCACTCGTCCGCCCTACCCCACTTCACAGAACCCGAGGAGAGAGCCCACATGGCCGTGACCGCCGAGAGCGTGCGCAAGCCCGACCATCAGAGCGCACGCAAGCACTTCATCTTCACCGACGAGCACGAACAGCTGCGCGAGTCGATCCGCAACTTCGCCGTCAAAGAGCTCGCGCCGCACGCGGAGGAGTGGGAGGAGAGCACGTTCCCCGACTCGGTGTTCGCGCGCATGGGCGAGCTGGGCTTCCTCGGATTGGACAAGCCCGAGCAGTACGGCGGGCAGGGCGGCGACTACTACACCGCGCTGGTGCTGGCGGAGGAGATCACGAACGGCAACTCCGGCGGCCTGGCGATGGGCATCGCGGTCCACACCGACATGGCGATGCCGCCGATCCTCGCGTTCGGAAGCGAGGAGCAGAAGCAGGAGTGGGTCGTGCCGGCGATCAAGGGCGAGAAGATCCTCTGTCTCGGCATCACCGAGCCCGACGCCGGATCGGACGTGAAAGGGATCAAGACGCGCGCGGTCAAAGACGGCGATGACTATCTGATCAACGGCTCGAAGACGTACATCACGAACGGCCACCGCGCAGACGTGATCGTGCTCGTGACGAAGACCGACAATGACGCCGGCTATGACGGCTTCACGCTGTTCCTCGTGCCGATGGACGCGCCGGGCGTGATCCGCGAGAAGCGGTTGGAGAAGCTCGGCATGCACGCGTCGGACACCGCGCTGCTCGCGTTTCAGGACGTGCGCGTGCCCGAGTCCGCCGTGCTCGGGCAGGTGGGGAAGGGCTTCTACCACATCATGTGGGAGCTCCAGGGCGAGCGGCTGATCGGCGCGGCCGGGATGGTGGCGGGCGCGCAGAAGTGTTTCGAGCGGACGCTGCGGTACGCGCACGAGCGCAAGGCGTTCGGCCGCGAAATCGGCAAGTTCCAGGTGATCCGCCACAAGTTCGCCGAGATGGCGACCAAAATCGAGTCGGCGCGGCAGATGACCTACATCACCGCCTGGCGCTTCAACAACGGCGAGTACCCCGTGCGCGAGATCTCGATGGCGAAGCTGCACGCCTCGCGCGTGCTGTGCGAAGTGGCGGATGAATGCATCCAGATTCACGGCGGCGCGGGCTACATGCGCGAGTACGGCATCGAGCGCGTGTGGCGCGACGCACGGCTGAACCGCATCGGCGCGGGCACGGACGAGATCATGCTCGACGTGATCGGGCGGTCCTACGGACTGTAGATCGAACGGTCCGGCCGTATGCTCGGTCATAAGCTGATTAGGAGGGCCTCGTCGCATGCGACGAGGCCGGGAGAGCCGCATGCGGCTCTCCCTTGGAGCCGCACATGTGCGGCTCCACCGATAGGCGCATGCGCCTATCGGCCAGGCGGTGCATGCACCGCCTGGAACAACACGATCACCTCTCCATGAGCCAGCCGCCGCCACCCTTCACTCACGAGCACGAAGAGCTGCGCCAGTCGATCCGCGGCTTCCTCGACCGCGAGCTCGCCCCCCACGCGCAGGCGTGGGAGGACGAGCGCTGGTTCCCGAACGAGGTCTTTCCGAAGCTCGCCGGGCAGGGTTTGCTCGGGTTGAAGTACCCAGAGGAGCTCGGCGGGCAGGGCGGCGACTACCTGCACGAGGCGGTGCTCGTCGAGGAGCTCGCGCGGATCGGCTCCGGCGGGACGGCCGCCGGGATCGGCGCGCACATCAACATCGCCACCCCGCCGATCTGGAAGTTCGGCACCGAGGACCATCACCGGCGCTATCTCGTGCCCGCGATCAAGGGGGAGAAGATCGGCGCGCTCGGGATCACCGAGCCGGGCGCCGGCTCGGACGTCGCGGCGCTCTCCACCCGTGCCGAGCGCGTCGACGGCGGCTGGGTCGTGAACGGCGAGAAGACCTACATCACCAACGGCGTCCGCGCCGACTTCATCGTCACCGCGGTGAAGACCACCGCCGAGGGCGGCCACCACGGGATCTCGTTCCTGATCGTCGACCGCTCGGAGGGCGTCACCTCGGCGAAGCTCAAGAAGCTCGGCTGGCACGCCTCGGACACGGCCACGATCGCCTATCAGGACGTGTTCGTCCCCGAGCAGAACCTGCTGGGCGAGCTGAACGAGGGGTTCAAGCTGATCATGGCCAACTTCCAGTGGGAGCGCCTCGCGATGGCGCTCGGCGCCGTCGGCGCGATGCGGCTCGCGTGGGAGCGCACCGCCGAGTTCGCGCGCGAGCGCCAAGCGTTTGGGCGCCCGCTGTCAGGCCACCAGGCGATCCGCCACAAGCTCGCCGACCTCGCGACGTCCGTCTACACCTGCCGCTGTGTCACCTACGACGCGCTGCGCCGCTTCGTCGCGGGCGAGGAGCCGCTGCGCGAGGTGACGATGGCCAAGCTGCTCACCCAGCGCGCCTCCTTCGAGCTGATGGACGAGTGCCTGCAGATCCACGGCGGCGCCGGCTACATGCACGAGTACTGGGTCGAGCGCGCCGCCCGCGACGCGCGCCTCGGGCCGATCGGCGGGGGCAGCGACGAGATCATGCGCGAGATCCTCGGTCGTATTCTCGGGCTGTAGCCCTCAGCGACGCGAGGCCGGCGCGTCAGCGCCGCTGATCTGCCAGCGAACTCCTGGGCCAAACTCGAGGACGATCCCAGCGGGGCTGATCAGCTCCCAATAGGGCGGGTCTTCCTCTGTCTCGGGCACGGCAGGCTTGATGTCGAGCACTGAACCGTCGGAAAGCCTGCAACGCAGCTCGCCCGACTCCTCGTCGATGTCGGCGTCGTCGATCGAGCGCCCGACTAGCTGAGTCGGGTCAGAGGGCGAGAACTCGGCATCTTGGGTGGCAAGACGCCAGATCTCTCCGCTCGAGTCGCGCACTTCAACGTGGAGAACATCTGGATAGGCGATACGCGCATCGATGATCGAGCCGCGCATCGAGCGCAGAACAGTTGTCGGTGAGGCATCTAGGGCTACGACGGTCGCCATGAGTCCCTCCATTGTCGCAGCCATGCCAGCAGGTCTCCATAGCTCATGTCATCCTGCCCGCCGCCGGTTTCCTTCTCGGCATGCAGTGCCTGGCTAGCCTCGTAGCGCTCACGGACGGTCAACCCAGCCTCCTTGCATGCCTGCCGGAACTGCTTGATGTCGCGCTTCCGAGTCATGAGCGCCGCGAGTCTAGCTTTCGCTGTTCGAGCAGGTCAGAGCGCAGGACCGGGAAACGGTCCAACACCGCTGCCGGGGCTCATGTTTGAGCACACGGCGGCCGATGCCTGGACGTGGCTCGATTTCGCTTTACGCTTCTGATCGCGCTCCTGGCCTGCTGCCTGTGCGCCCTCTTCACCCCCCTTGCCGGGGCGGCCTCGGACGCCAAGCGCAAGCATGCCCACCGGGCCAACGCCTGCGCCAAGCGCGCCAGCTATCACGCGAGCAAGCATCGTGGGCGGGGCCACCGGCGACACGGCGGCGCGCGCTGCGCACAGCCCCGTCCTGCGAAGAGGCATGCTGGGAAACAGCATCCCGTCAAGCCTCACCTGCGCGCCGGGCACGGCCACGGCCACACCAACCCGGCCGCGTCCAAAAGCGACAGCTGCCCGGGAGCAAGCCTTACGCCAAACGAGGAAAACCTGGAAACGATCCGCTCTGCGACGCTGTGCCTGGTCAACCGCGAACGCGCCGCCAACGGCGAGGGCGCGCTGCAGCCCAACGCGCAGCTCCAGCAGGCCGCGCAGGGCCACAGCGAGGACATGGTCGATCGGGACTACTTCGAACATGTGAGCCCGGGCGGCGACACGCCGCTCAGCCGCATGCGCGCGGCCGGCTACATCTACAGCTCGCAGGTCGGCTACGAAGTCGGGGAGAACATCGGCTGGGGCACGCTGTGGCTGGCGACGCCCGACGCGATCGTCGCGGCCTGGATGGCCTCGCCGGGCCACCGCGCGAACATCCTCGACGCGCACTTCCGAGACACCGCGATCGGCGTCTCCCCGCACGCGCCCGCCGCGCTCGCGCACGGCCAGGCCGGGGCGATCTACACGCAGGACTTCGGCGTGATCGTCGCCGGGTGATCCCTGCGCGCACCGCCCGCGAGGACGGCCATGCGCGGGCGCTTGGATAGTCTCCGCCTCACATCCACGCGACAACAGGAGACTTAATAGACATGGGAGCACTAGACGGCAAGTCGGCGATCGTCACCGGTTCGGCGCGCGGGATCGGGCGCGCAACCGCTGAGCTGCTCGTCGCGCAGGGCGCGCAGGTCCTGATCAACGACCTCGACGGCGACGTCGCCGAGCAGGCGGCCGGCGAGATCTCAGGCGAGACGGCCGTCTTCGCGGGCGACCTGACCAAGGGCGACGCGCCGGAGCAGCTCGTGCAAAAGGCGATCGACTCGTTCGGCAAGATCGACATCATCGTCAACAACGCCGGCTACACGATCGATGCGCCGGTGCACAAGATGACCGACGAGCATTTCCAGGCGATGCTCGACATCCACACCGTCGTCCCCTTCCGCGTGATCCGCGCGGCGGCGCCGCACCTGCGCGAGCCGGCGAAGAAGGAGCGCGAGGAAGGCAGGGAGGTGTTCCGCAAGATCGTCAACGTCTCCTCCACCTCGGGCACGTTCGGCAACGCCGGCCAGGCCAACTACTCGGCCGGCAAGGCGGGCGTGGTCGGCCTGACGAAAACTGTCGCCAAGGAGTGGGGCCAGTTCAAGGTCAACGTCAACGCGGTCGCGTTCGGCTTCATCGACACACGCCTGACGCAGGCGAAGGACGACGAGAACACGATGGAGAAGGACGGCGAGAAGATCCAGCTCGGCATCCCCGAGCAGATGCGCCAGATGGCCTCGATGCTGATCCCGCTGGGCCGCCCGGCGACACCGGAGGAGGCCGCCGGTGGAGTGTTCTTCCTGTGCACGCCCTGGTCGAACTACGTGCACGGGCAGACGCTGCACATCACGGGCGGCCTGTTCGGCGGGATGTCCGGCTAAGGACCCCGCAGATCCAGTAGACACCCCGAGAAGTAAGCCCCGGCGGGCGAGGCGAGGTAGGCGCACAGCGCCGCCACCTCGCCCGCAGGCGTCATATCGCCCGGGGCGATCGTGACGACCGTGATCCTGTAGCGCGCCCACTCGGTCGAGAGCGTGCGTCCCAGGTTCTCGAGACCCGCACGCGCCGCACTGGACTGCGGTCCGGCAGCCGGAGGCGGCGCGAGGAACACAATTCGCCCTCCACGGTCGCCGGGGATGAATGCACCGTTGACCACGGCGTGCGTGGCCTCCCAAGTTCTGGCCAGGCAGCCGTGGAGGCCGTCCAGGGCGAACAGTGCTGCCCCATCTACGACCAGCATGTCGACTTTCTCCTCGGCGACCTCGAGCGCACGAACGTCGGCGCCCAGATGCCGCCCGGTCTCGCAGACCGCCTGTCCATACGCCGCCTCTCCGACGACGGCGATCCTGAGACCGTCGAGCAACTCCGGACGCAGCAGCTCGGATGCGTAGATCGCGCTCAGTGTGCTCGTGGGATCAGGGCGCCCTGTCTCAGGGCGCCGCTGGCGGGAACCCGCTGGCCTGGAACGGACCCGACGTATCCGGCTCGGGAGATCCGCCGGTTTTATCGCCGCGCAGCTCGAAGTAGAGCACGGAGGCGGCAAGCGCCGACAGCGGCGCCGTCAGGATCTCGATGATCACCCGCACGACGATGCCGACGCCCGTGCCACCGGAGTTGGCCGCTGCCTCGATGATCGCGGAGACGATGCCGACGCCGATCACGAGCACGGCAATCACCCCGAACACCTGCCAGCCGTTGCCGCGCACGAGCTCGCGGCTGCGCGCCAGCGGCTTCAGGCCACCCGGGCGCTCGAGCACGACCACCGGCGCGACCACCGCCCAGATCGTGATCAGGATCAGACCGGGGACGATGATCAGGACGAAGCCGACCGCGATCCCGATGCCGGTGACGATCCCGACGAGAATCAGCTGGCCGATCACCGGCGTGGCCGCATTCAGCAGCTGCCCGACGGTCGCGTCGCGTCGTCCGTCCTGGACGTCGGCCACGAGCTCGACGACCATGCCGGTGTAGAGCGTCGTGCCGACGATGATCACGGCGAAAGCGAGAATCGCGAGGATCGGCGCGATCACGACGAGCAGGGCGGTGATGACCCCGATCACGATAAACACTACGGCCGCGGCCGGCAGCAGCACGGAGGCCTGGTCGGCGTAGATGCTGAACGTGCGGCTGATGACCGAACCGACGCTGATCGAACGGCTCATGAGGCTCCTCCCGGGAGTCGCTTGCGGGTGACGGCAGCTAAGGGATTTACGCCGCTATTCCGGCGTGGAGCCGAACGATACGCGACCGGACCGACGCTGCTCGCGCACACGCTCGAGCACCCCCTTGCGGCCGTGCTCCTCGAGGCCCGCGTAGAGCGCGCGGATCTGCGTGAGGATCTCGTCGGCCACCTCCTGCTGCTGCTCGCGCGTGGGATTCTCGGTGCGCTCCCAGCGCAGCGCGTCCCCGTACTGGACGGTGACCTTGGGGAACTGCAGCCGCTTCCAGTTGCGGATGCGCGATGAGCCGTGGATCGCGATCGGCACGACCGGCGCGCCGGTCTCCAGGGCGAGTCGCCCGATCCCGCGCTTGGCCTGCTCGGCGACGTTGCCCGTGCGCGAGCGTCCCCCCTCGCAGTACATCGTGATCGCGCCGCCGCGCGCGAGGATCGTCTCGGCGGTGATGAACGTCTCCTCGTCGCGCGCGCCACGGCGCACGGGAAAGACGCCGCCGTGGGTGTAGATGTATTGCATCGGCCCCGGTTTGAACAGCTGCGACTTGGCCATGAAGCGCACCTTGCGGCGGATGTAGCAGCCCATCAGGAAGTGGTCCATGAACGAGAAGTGGTTCGGCGCGAGGATCACCGCGCCCGCGCCCGGCACCTTCTCGGTGGAGATCGCGCGCGTGCGCAGGAACGCGTACGCGTACAGCGAGGTGATCGTGCGCGTGAGCTCATACGCCCAGTCGGGCTCGCGCGTGCGCGAGCGCGCGTGGAAGCGGTCGAAGTGCTCCTTCGGCCGGGGGTCGGCGTAGACCTGCTCGCGCATCGGGGCGAGATCGCTCATCTGCCCATCTTTACCGCCGGGGGGCGGCAAAGTTACGCGGGCACCCGTCGAGGCGTTGGGCGAGGGACACGCGCGTGCTGAGAGGGCGTACGCGGCGGACAGCGCGTTGCGCGGTCCCGCCCTGGCGTCGTCGTCGTCGCTCGGCCCAGAAGCCAGGGCGGCTCGAGTCCTTTTTGCACGATGCGTGGGCGAGCCACTGCGATTTGCAAAATATCACTGGGCGGGCTTTTGCCCGCCCAGTGATATCGATCAATACGGAACTCGCCTACGGCGAGACTTGGAGAGAGCCGCGTTCCGTCAAACTAATCGTCTGCGTCCCTTCGAGATACAACGTGTAACCAGAAGAGTCGCAGTTGGAGTGTAGGTTGGATCGCCGGAAAAATCTCGCGTTGACCTTTTCGACAATATTTTTCATTTCCGGGTTATTGATGACACATTCATTTGGACCGCCGAACCCCTCCCCCTGGCAGGTGAGCGTTATGTACTGGGGGGAGTGCACATACCACATTTCGTCGGATATAGTGCTGCCTTCGTCGAAGAGCGTGCCGTGCCACTCTTTTGCCGTAGCCGTTGGTTCTGGGCAACTTTCTACATCAAAACATTTTGTGAGCGTCGGTGCTACTTCGTTTACACCTTTCGGACCGATATTGCCACTACTGTTGTCTTCACACCTCACCCTACCGATGAGCCCTGGTCCTTGAATATTTATTTCTAGCGTCCCTTTCCATTTTACCGGGTGTGTGCTGGTTATCGCAGCTCCATTGATCCGCCATTCTGCGGCCATGGTCGGAGCGGCGAACACCAGCGCAAGCAGCACTGCGGCCGGTAGTAGTAAATATCGCGCAAGGTGGCCTTTTCTTCTCGCGCCCCTGGTAGCGGGATGTGATCTTGACACCGTTACTCCTAACGTAGTAGTAGTAGTAGTAATAATAATAATAATGAATAACCCCCAAAACGCCAAAATGCTTCGGGGCTGTTTTAGTGACGCTATATGACGATCCTCTTGCGCGCAAGAGATGGCTTTGGATTAACTGAAAGTACCGTGTGAGTCACCTGACACATCGACAGCTTGTACCCGTAGGTCTGCGACGAACCCGGGCAACACGCAGTGGTTGCTACCATACATAGCGATATGTGAAAGTCCTTCGTGGACGGCATTTCCCAGTGGGGTGGGAAACCATGCGTTGGCTCCCCCGGGAGTGGTGGGAGCCTTGGCTACCAGCCCCAGTCGTTGCAGTCGGCTCAGGATTCGCGAGGCCTGCTCCGGGCTGTTGATCCCGACGCCACGAGCTACCGCGCGATTGCTGCTCGACGGGTGGGTTGCCACAAAGCCGAGGCATGCCCTGATACGAGTCGCACGCGGGTTCACCAGAAGCGCCTCAACCTCCGCCTCCAAAGCATCGCCGCCACGCTGTGCTTGAGAGGATGATGTGACCCAGACCTGCCGCCGGCTCTTTTCCGTCTCTGATATCGCCGTTCCCGACCCCTCGTACGTCGCGACCACGAAGCTCATCAACGGGCCGAGCAGCTCAAGCAGCGACTCCTCGTCAGCCGCGACCTGCTTTCGCTGGATCACTCCCAAGACCGCCTCCATCACAGCGGACGCGACCAGCGGATCGACGCACGTGCCGCTCCGCGGCAGACGTTCACAGATCAGGGAGACCAGCTCGCGCAGGTACAGATCGCGCCGCTCCAGTGCCCACACGCCCGCCGCCAAGGTCTCCACGAAGCAAACCCTCGCCAGCGCAGGCTCTTCCTGGAAAAGGAGCAAAACCGACGCCATCGCCTCTCTGACCCTCCCCCGCCAATGACCACCCCCATCGAGAGCGCCCAAGATACGCTGCCTGACAAGCACGTGGGCGTGCTCCATGACCGCGAGGAAGCACTCTTCGAGACCGTCGAAACAACGATAGAAGGTCGCCCGCGAGACACGAGTGGCTGCCACGAGCTCGCGCACGGTCACCGCGACGTAGCCCTGCTCGGCACAAAGCCCTAGCATCGTCTCGACCAAACGCCGCCGGGCGAACACGCTGGCTGCAGGAGCGCTCGCCACGCCCGCAGACCGAGACTCAGGTCCAGGCCTCATAGCTTGACCAGCGGCGAGCAGACCCCCCACGATCGCGATGCGCTAACGAGCCTTACCTTGACGACAGGCCCATATCGCCGCCGCGCCTGCCGTATGCAGGACGCGCGCTTGCGCTTCGATTGCTGCTTGTGACACGCCTTGAGCGCCCGCGCCAACAGCTGCGCGCGCGTAAGCTTCTTCGGCGACACGCCACTGACAACGCTGACGCTCCCCGGAAACGCGATGTTCGGGGTCGCGAGCAACGTAGTGGGCGCCGGCGAGGACAGAACCGACGGTAGTCCCTGTGTCGTAAACGTTCCCGGGGTGGCGACGGCTTCGCCGTCCGCGCCATGGAGCACGATCCGGTAGGCGTACGTCGTGCCCGGTTGCAATCCGGTGAGCTGTTGTGACTCGCCGACCGGACCGTCTTCGGCGGGTACTGTGCCGGACGTGGTCACGCCGTAAGCGGTCGCGGCGCCGGCGTAGACCCCGAGTTCGAAGGCGTAGGTCCCGGCAAGCCCCTTCGGGTTGACCGCGCCCGAGATCACCGCCGAAGTGGAAGTGATCGCGCTCGCCTGGCCCGTACTCGCTTCCACAGCCGGGGAGACGGTCGTCGTGAAGGTCCCTTCCAAACCCGTAGCCTTACCGCCAAACGTCTTGCCTTCTTCTTCGAATTCGTTATCCGCGACGAGACGGTAACTATAGGTGCTCAACGGGACGAGCCCGGAGACTTCCTGGGCGCTGCCGGTCGTCCCAAACGCAGCGGAGCGCTGGTCTGGGGTGCTCTGTACGTTCGCGCACCCGGCGAGCGACGGGCAGGGACCGTATTCGAAGTGGTAGCGCGTGGGGGTGTGCTCGGGGTTCAACGACGCGCTGAGCACGGCGGAGTGTTCCTTCATGAACGACGCGCTCGCAGCGCCGACGATCTGGGGTGGAATGACTGGGGTGTGAAACGTGACTTCTTCGCCGGTGCCAACGAGCGCTTCGCCGCTGAAGGTAGCTTCAGCAGCCGTGCGGTAGCCGTACGCCTGGTTGGGTGTAAGACCCGTCAATTCGTCGGTGAGCGAGATGAACGTTTCGCCTTCGCCCGTGAACAGGACCGGTGTCAGCGAGGCAAGTGGCTGGGTGGGGCCGTACTGGAAGAAGCCCTTTGCGGGTACGCCGTCGGGGTTGACTTCCCCGCAGAGCTTCGCGGTCGTCGCGGTGACTTCACCCACGGGGCAGGTTACGGTCTGCGGGAACGCTATCTCGTTGTAAGCATCCACTTCGTTTACGGTCAGGAGATAGGCGTTGCCCGTCGAGGCGATCGCAAGCGCGCCGGAGTAGCTGGGGATTTCAAAGGTGCTGAGCTTCGCGCCGGAGGTGCTGTAAAGCCCTCCTTTTTGTCCGGCTTCGGTTTGTTCGAGAACGGCGAGGTTGCCGTGCGGGTCAACCGCGATGCCGGGCGGGCCGTATACGCTCGCGGGATCGATCGTCCCCGGCTGGAGCTGACCGCTTGGACTGTACTCGTGTATGCCTGGCAGTGCTCCCTCAGATTCGAACACGTCGCCGACCGGATTCACCGCGATACTGCGCGCCGGGCCTGCGAGAGAGATTTCGCCCGCGGATACCCCAGAAGACTTGAACTTCTGTATCCGACCCTGATCGCCGACATACAACAGGTCTTCCGGACCGCCGACGGCGAGCAGACCTCCACTGCTCGACAGTTCTGGGTTAGCAAACGCCCCTGGTTCGCTGTCTTCGCCCGCTTGAGTGGGGGTTTGCAGCGCCGCTCCGGTACATTTCGCGCCAACTTCGCCCACGATACAGACGTTGCCTTTAGGAGCTTCGTTGACTTCCTTGCCGATCTCAAGGACCAACTGGCCTTCAGCGGTGAACTCCTGAACACGCCGACTTTCGGCAAATTCGCCGGCGACTTCACTGTAGCTCACATCCACCACATACACATCACCAGAGACCGGGTCCACCGCAATGCTCACTGGTCCCGTCACTGCCGCGAACTGGCCGGGCGCCGGCCCTCCCACGCCCGCCTTGCACACATCCTTAGATTCCGCGGTGCAGACGTTTCGTTCGGACTGTTTCGTCCCAGCCGTTTCGACCTTGGTCTGGTTGACGTCCCAACCGAACATGCTGACGAACTGGCCGCTGCTCGTGAGTACCTGCACACGATGATTCTGACTGTCGCTTACGTACACGTCCCCAAACGTAGGGCTGCTCGCGTCGTTGTTCACCGCGACACCATAAGGGTTTAGGAACCCTCCGGCTTCGCTGCTTTCCTTTCCCGGCTGGCATTCTTCTTTAGCAGTGCAGACGTTCGTACCGGTCTTGTTGACTTCCTTACCGAAATGACCGGTGAGCAAAAGCTTGTTCGGCGTCGGTGCGGCCACCGCGGAGTCCGCCGCGATCAGAGACAGTAGCGCCGCGAATACGATCATGCTTGGAAGGACGCTTCTCAGGCGATGCGTAATCATTTGCTCGTCCTCCTCGTAGCGCTCCGTTTAGCTCTCTTCTTTGGCTTCTTCGCCTTCGCCTTTTGAGCTTTGGGGCACCCCGTGACCGCGATCTTCGTCGACTCGTGGATCACCGCTCCGTTCTGCGCGACGAATTCCGTTGGCATCGCGAGCTTGCCCGCGGACTTACAGAGGTTCCCGTTCGCGGCGAGCGCGGAGTACTTCCCCTCGGGCAAGTACAGCTCGAAGCTGTTGACGGGGACGTCGGGCACCGTCTTGAAGGTGCTGCTTGTGATCCCCGCGTGGCTGATGAACGTCGCACCCGTCAAATCGACCCTGACACCGTCACCCTGCAGCACGACGATCAGGCTGGGGAACGCTTCGCCGCCGTGGGAGACGAAGTACACCGGCCCTTCCAGCCCCACCGGCAGCAGCGGCGTCGACGCACGGACAATCCCCACGACCGACGCCGCGGGGCACCCCGCGGGGTCGGCCGCGAACTGCGCGGCCGTACACGCCTTCTGCAGCGTCGTCAGCCGCGACGGGAGCTGCTTGGGGAGGTCGACCTTGACACGGGCGATGTTCGCCTCGCTACCCGCTTTGAACGGCGGGTAGCTCACCTTCGCGTCCAAGCTCGCACCGCCCGCACGACTCGTATGCCCGCTCGTGGTTATCTTGAACTGCGGTTTAAATTCCAGGCTCTTGCAGCCTGCAGCAGCGAAGGGACTCGCTACTGGCGCCGTGGCATTCTGGTTGCCGGAGATGTCCGCCGTGATCTGCTGGGCCTTGCAGTTGGTCGGGTTGAACATGAAATTGGGACGGTCGACGTTGACGGTGACCCGTTTCAGGCGCAACGGCACACCGAAGACGATCTGCGGGATCGCATACGGCCCCGCTTCGTCGGTCGTGATCGTCAACGAGCTATCCGTCGGATCGACCGCGATCCGCGCCCGCACCACGACCAGTCCCAGGTTGAACGGGCCCGCCACCGCGTTGGTCACGATCGACAGGCCAAACGGCGCACCCTCATACCCCGTCGTCAAGTACACGTTCCCTGAGATTTCAAACGGGTGGGAGCCCGCACCGGACGCGACCCTTGTCGTGCCGATTTTCGAGGTTTCGGGACACGAGCCGGCGTTGCCCTGCGCTTCGCCACACAACGGGACGCTCGAGAGCATCCCCAACAAGCCCGGGGGGGTGTGGACCTGGACACCCTTAAGGAACTGTTCACGATCCTGTCGCGTGAGGTTCATCGTGAAACTGCTGAACGACCCCGCCTGCGGCGAGACCGTACCCGAGCTGAACCCGGGACTCAGCCCCGGCGCGCCCGCGCAGCCTTCGACGTTGAAGAACGACGACGGTGTCCCGTCGGGTGTCCCCGCGACAGACAACCCTTCGGGGGTGATCCCGGGCGCGGACCACGGCGTGAAGTCCGCGTTCGTCGTCGCCGGCCCGCACGTCGCCGGGTTATCAAGCGGCGCGCGAGGACCGCCGTTGAGCTTGATCTTCAGTTCGCTGAACGGCGTCTGCGGATTATCGAGGAACTTCGTCGTCAGCTGCCCCGTCGCGGGATTCGCCTCGACATACCCATGCGCCTTGATATTGATCCCCGTATTCGCCAACACCCCCGTACCACCAAGTTCCAGGTACAGCTGATACAAGTGCCCATCAAGCGCGTCCTGATCGGTACACGCCGCCTGCCCCGCACCGCCACACAACGGACGCGCCAAGTACACGTGCCCCTTCACCGGTTCCGGCAAGAGCGGCGTAATCGCTTCCGCGCTACCCACGATCGACGCGTCAGGACAATGCCCCGCCGCTAGATGCAATTCCCCATCCAAACCAACTTCTTCGGATGCTTCTCCTTGAAAGTTGATCCCTTCCGGGCCCGATTCATTACATGCCTGAATCCCATCCACGATACCCGGGCTGATCGACAAACCCCCAGGCAGCGTCACGACCGCATCGCGCAGATGCGGCGTCGCCAGCGCCCCGGGCTGCTCACTCTGCGGGACCTGCACATTCACACCCAAACCCACCGGCGCATCCGCCAACAACGTATCCGGCTGCACTTCGATCCCTGGACTGAACGACATCCCATTGCAACCCGTCGCGCCTGGCAATGTCGCTGTCGCTTCCGTATAGCCCGTGTAGTGGCCTTCATGGACGCTCCCCGGTTCCTGCCACGAATCCGCGCGCATCGTCGCTTTCTCGGGACCCCCCGCGCAATCCGTGGGCATCGACAAAAACGGCACCGGTGGCACTCCGGCCGGTTCATCACCTCCTTCGCAAAATCGTTCCTCTCCGTAGGCCGGGTAGTCGGAGCGGCAGATCTTTCCGCGCATCGCGTTGTGACGGGGGTCGGCCGGCACACCCCAAAACGTCAATTCGAACCGCTCGAGTCCGACCAACGGAATCTCATTGCTGCTTACCGTAAACCCATATTCCCCGTCGACGGTACGCACCAGGTGCGCCGTCAACAGCTGGACAAATTGTGGTGTCGTATTCTCCAATGCAAACTCAGCCGACTCTCCCGGCGGCGGCGTCATATTCACAATCGGCGCCAGAATTGTATGGCCCCCAAAAAACCTCAGCTGATACCAGCCAATGATCGTATCGGCCGGACACAACCTGACCGGACCGGCATGAGCGCCTTCTGTTAGCGTCGCCAGCGGACAACGCGGCACCGCCTGCGGATCACCCAAAAGGCCGGGAGGCAGATCAACGACGATATCCCGCGGGTCACGCGTAGGTGCGGAACCACCCTTGTATAGTCCGGTTTGATCTTGTAGTAATTCGTTTGCGAATTCTCCCGTCGTCGTCAGCGCCCACGGATGACCCCCAGCCTGCGTAAACGCGTACGGACGATTACGGAATTCGTACACTTGGGAATAACCTGATTGCCCCAGATATACTTCTTCGGTGCTTTCGATCGTCTGCATGGTAAAGTTGGTGACTTCCAATGGCTTTGCTTCAGCTGCACCAGCGCTTACAGGAGAGCCCGAGAAGAGCAGCGCGATGGATAGGAGCGCCACCAGAGGGACGAGGCAGGTTGAAGGTTTCATGACTTTGTCCTCCGGTCTCGGCTGGCTTTCTTGGCTTTTGCCTTCTTTATGCACCTGTTCTTCTTCTTGACGAAGCCCTTTTTGCACTGCTTCGATCTTGGCTTAGGTTTGGCGGCGACCGTCGGGGGCGGCGACGCAAGATTTTCGCCCGGCGCTTGCGAGACGCTTCCAGGTACCAGCTGCGGCACCGGGTTCGTCAATGGTCCCTGACACGCATCGCCCGAGCAGGGCTGAGCCAAGGCTGCCGGCACCGGAAATCCGCCCCCCAGACGCGCGTCGTAGATATCCGGAACACCATCGGTGTCTTGCGCCATCAAGCCCTGCGAGGTCACAAAGAAGACATCCCGCCCACTAGGCGAAATCACGACATCTTCAACGGCACCCGCACCCGTCCCGCTGGAGATCAACGAGACGCTGCCTTCACCACCGCTTCCGGGTTCCTTGTGCCATTCATACACGTTCATTTGCCCATTTGAGGCAGAAGAGGACAGCGGCGCCTTCGTCCTGAACACGATGCGCGAGCCGTCTTCACTGACCGCACGGCTATCCAGTTCATGCTGCAACCGCACAGACCCACCGAAGTTCCCGAGCGCGATCTGTGCATCGAACGCGTTGTCGTTTCCGTTCGCGTCGAGGCCAGTTTCACCGTGCGATACACGATTCAATTCTCCGGTCAGCGCATCATAGCGATACACATCGCGGGCAGTATCCGTGTCCGTCGAGGAGAGCTGGCCCACGCTCGCGAACACGAGAAACCGGCCATCCTTACCGGCGCTCTGAGCCTCACCGCCGACCTGTTCTCCGCCCGACCCTTCGGCCGTGCCCCTGCTCCAGAGTCCTTGGTCGCTCTCCGTTTCGCTGGGACACCTCGCGTCCGTCGCGACACCCGAAAGCTCAAAGGCCGAGCACAGGTCGCCGATAAACACGGTCTGTCCGGAGACGCTGTCATAGACGTAGAGATTGTCCGCCCCCTTTACGGGAAGCGCGCCTTCGACGTTTACCGAGCGGGAAAGCACCCCCCGCGCGACGAAATAGACACGCGTGCCGTCAGGCGCGAGCCTGACCGTACCCTGAACTTCGGCGGCTTCCCCCGGATTAGCGTCGTGTGAGACCTCCGTGAGCGAAGTCACTTCTCGTTCCGCAACAGCGCATTCAGGCTTGCTCTGCGGACAACCGATGCTCGCCAGGTACAGATTTGTAGAAGCGTCGGTGTCACCCGGAACAAGCGGCGACTGGCCGGCCGCCAGCGGAGCGGTGAAGTAGACCCTCGAGCCGTCTTCCGAGGCTCCCGCGAAGTCTGCGCTCCCGCGTCCAGCGGCCTTGGCACACGACGACACTTCGGCACACGGGGAAGCTTCCGCGAGCGGCTTTGAGACTTCGAGCGTCCTCGCCGCCGCCAAGCGCACAAACAGCTGATGCGGAACAGCCGGTTCGGCGCCGCGTACCGTTGGGTTGAGGCATTCGGTGAAGAACGCCTCCCCTCCATCGACGCTGATGGCGTTATAAAGATTATTTTTCGTAGTAGTAAGTCCAACGTCACCGATAGTTGTGATTTCGCAGGCTGGGTTGATGGGCTTGGGTTTGGCTTCGTCGTTCAGCCCAACGATACGGAGCGAACGCGGAGCGCCGTCACAGCCATCGCTTAGTTCATAAGCTGCGTGGTCACTTGCTTCAGGCAGTACTCGAGAAAGCGATTCGAGGAAGACGTGACAAAAATCAACGGAAGCGCCTCCCTCTGACACGCTGGTTGGTTCGGGCTGTTCAATCGGCACCCCTAGCGTTTCCCAGTTAGCACTGACATCAGGGAGGGCGATCGTATGCCTGAGAAACGAGCGGGTCAAATTGAATGAGGCCTGGATACTAGCGACGCCGTGCTGACCTTCAACGATAACGGAGTCAAGCGAAGGAGAGATATCGGTGCCGCTGCCCGAAATGTTGGGAAAGAGCGCTGCCGGGGGCATCACCGGCGTGCTCGCCCACCCAGACGCGCCACGTTTCGCAACATAGTCCAGATCGAGATTTCCGCCCGAGGGCGCACCCGCGAACGTGCCGAACGAGTTATACGCGACGCCTTCGCCATCTTCCGCGACAGCTTCGATCTTGTTAGCGCCGAAGCCGCCCTTGTAAACAGGGCTCACCATCTCGTAGGCACGTTCGGAGTTGGTGAGGGCAAGGGCGGAAGTAGCCGTCAGCATTGCGATCAAAACAACAAAAGCCAACAGCACCCACGCACGCGACCAACCATTTGACATCCTCATGCGCATCACGACGCGACCCCCCTGTTGTTGTGCGCGTGAGCGCGACATATTTGCGTTACCTGCTCTTCGCGAGACGGTGAATGACTGAGCTGCTCGACGACACGCTCCCCGAGCGGAGTGAGCCGCCAAGCGTTGCGTTCCCCACGCGCCTGGCCCTCACCGTTGTTCACGAGCAGACCGAGGCGCTGTAGGCGCGCCAAGAGCTTTGAGACCTGGCCCTGGTCTGTAAGACCCGCGCCCTCCCCGATCAAACGATTGCTAGTCCCCGGGTTCTGCGCGGCCGTCTGCAAGACCCTCGCGGTCCTGTAGGTCAAACGCATCGGGATCCCACGCAACGGGTCCTCCTGGCGCGCTCTTCCCGCTAGGGACGCCTTGCCGTCCGCGGGGTTGCTCACCAGTGGTGTGGGACGTTCGCGCTCCCTGCTCGCCGCCGTCGCACCGAGATAGGGCAGCACGATCATCCCCATCAGCTCCCCATACAGATCTGTCAAAGGGGCCTGGTCACCGTTCAACAAGCGCTTGTAGAGAATCGCGAGCGCCGCACCGGCGAGACCCTCGCCGGTCAACTCGGGTGTCTGTGCTCCACGCGCGGTCTGTGCGCGGCCTTCGTCGATCACGCTCGCAAGGCGTGCGAGCAGCGCCTCCCGGGCCTCCAGGACCCGACGGGTACCACGCGCGCTCTGCACCACACACACCCGCGCCAACACCCTGTCCTGATCGAGGAAGGACAGGATCGTCCACAGGCCCGTGCGGACACGCTCAACCCACTTGGCATCCTCAAGACCTGCTTTGGCGAGTTCCCGCTCGACACGCACGACCGTCTCGTCGAGCATCGCGAGGAGACAGTCCTCACGGTTAGAGAACAGGTCATAGAACGTGCGCCGCGACACCCGCGCACGCGCCGCGATATCAGCGACGGTCACGCTGGACCAGCCGAGCTCGTCCACGAGCGGGACGGCGGCGCCGAGCAGACGCGCACGCTGCATCGCGGACACAGGACCACGAGCAACAGGCCGCTCACGCCCACCCACACCACGACGACGCCCACCCGCACCGTTCGCTCCTGCGCGCACGCCACGACCCGTGACAGCAGCAGAACGGGGCTCAGCGCCCATGGCGACACCCCCCCTTACAGGAGGCGACAGCGCTGCAAAAGCGGGAGGCTAGACGAGCGGAACTAGACGGAGCAAGAGAGAGAGAGAGAGAGAGAGAGAGATGTGTCAGCGACGCTGACGCATCTAGCTACGGACCCTTCCGGGCACGCAGCGTCCCCCAACACATCTGTCCTTACCGGACTCACGCGAACACGACCCCTCATCATTACGATCCGGCCCTCTCCACTACATCCCCTGCGAAAGCGCTTGAAAAGTCAACCCAAAGGACTGACCCAAACCGATCTATCTCCCGTGCCCCTAACCAAACAGAAACACGCTTGGCATAATGATAAGCACAACCGTCGCCCCACGTCAACCCCCCAACCAAAAAGACGTCAACGTACAGAAGAGTAACTTACGGTGGCGTATGCTATGCTACGTTGAATGGACGCCTACCAATGGCCACTGGTCGACGAGTTCCTCGATCGCGAGGACGAGCTCGCGCGCTTGGAGGAGTGGTGGGCGAGCCCCGAGCGCATGCCCGTCAACCTGTATGGACGGCGACGCGTCGGGAAGTCGTGGCTGCTGCGCCGTTTCGCCCACGGCAAGCCGGCGGTGGTCCTGGCATCCGAGCGGCTCGCACCGGGAACCCAGCTCGCGCGCTTTGCGACCCTGCTCGAGCCGGGGATCGGGGTTCGCCCGGAGATCCCGGACCTCGCCACCCTGTTTCGCGTCGCCTTTCGCCTGGCCGCACACTCCAAGGTGCTTGTCGTCATCGACGAGTTCCCCTGGCTGCTCCCCGGCGCCGAGGCCGAGGCGGAGCTGGCGCTGAGCTCGATCCAGGCCGTGATGGAGGAGGAGCGCGACAGCTCGCGGCTGAAGCTCGTCGTGTGCGGCTCGGCGATCGCGCAGATGCAGGCGCTGATGTCAGAGCGCGGACCGCTGCACGGACGCCTGACCCCGCTCGAGATCCAGCCGCTGCGATACGCGCACGCCCGCGCGTTTCTCGACACGCTCGCCCCCGCCGCGCGGATCGAGCGCTTCGCGATCGCCGGCGGCATGCCGCGATACCTGAGCACGCTCGCGCGCGGAGACCTGAAAGAGACCGTCTGCTCGCGCGTGCTCGACCGCAATGGCCCGCTGTGGAACGAGGGCCGCGCGGTGCTCGAACAGGAGCTCAAGCAGCCCGGCATCTACTTCTCGATCCTCGAGCAGCTCGCCACCGGCGAGAAGGAGGTCAACCGGATCGCCTCCGCTGCACGCATCGAGAACACGACCGTCAACCGCTACCTCGCGACGCTCAGCGATCTGCGCATCGTGCGCCGCAAGCTCCCCGTCGGCGCTCGAGCCTCCAGCCGAACCGGCCACTGGGAGCTGAACGACCCATTCCTACGCTTCTGGTTTCGCTTCGTATTCGGATTCCAAACCGACCTCGAGACCGGCCTGAGACCCGAGGACCTGTGGAAGAGCGTCGTAAAGCCCGCGCTGAGCGAACACGTGGCACCGGTGTTCGAGGAGCTATGCCGTGACTGGACACGCGCGAACTACGGGGAAACGGCCCAACACGTCGGCAGTTGGTGGGGCAACGCACGCAACGACCTCCGCCGCACCGGCACGCGCACGAACGAGGAGATCGACATCGTCGGGACCGCCAACAGCCGCGTCACCCTGATCGGCGAGTGCCGCTGGCGCAACAAAGCGATGGACGGCAACCTGCTCAAGGAGATCGAGGAGTACAAGCTCCCCGCGCTGCGCCAAGCCGGCTACACGATCGCCGAGCACCCACACATCCTGCTCTTCTCCCGCGGCGGCCACAACGAAACGCTCGAAAAAGCGGCCGCCGGCAACGAGCACCTACGACTACTCACGATCGCCGACATCACTAGCCCGTCAAGAGCGTCAAGTCAAGAGCGTCAAGACGCACTGTCTTGTGTTCCGCGACTCCGGCCGACTCGCCCTGAACGCAGCGTTGTACACTGAATACGTCTGAAGCGTGGTATCTGCTACGTTAGAAGCGTGGCGTCTGGTAATCCGTTCATCTTCCAGCGGCCCGTCGACGATCTGATCGACCGGGAGAAGGAGCTCCAGCGCCTGCTCGATCTCGCCGCGGGCGCGCACTTCATGCGTCTCAGCGCTCCCAGACGCTACGGGAAGACCACGCTGATCCGCCGGTTGCGAATCGAGGCCGAGAGCCAGCTCGATATGACAAGCATCATCGTCGACTTCAGCCGCGTGCTATCGCTCGGCGACGTCACCGTGCGGATCGAGGACGCCTACCGGCGTGCCACCGACGGGCCGGTCCGCAGCGCCGTGCGCACGCTGATGCGTTCGTGGAACCTCGGCGTATCACTCGGCGCCGGCGGGATCGCGGCAAAGCTCGAGGCCGAGCCCAAGACCGACCCGCTGCCCGCACTGCACCGCCTGCTCGAGCTGCCCCAAGAAACCTACGAGCGCACCGGGCGTCGCGTCCTCGTCGCATTCGACGAGTTCCACGAGGTTCTGCGCCTCGACGGGCTCGATGGGCTGATCAGAAGCCACGTACAACACCACGGCGAGGCCGCGAGCTACCTGTTCGCCGGCTCCGAGCCCGGACTGATGAACCAGCTGTTCGGCGAGCGGGAGCGTCCCCTGTTCGGCCAAGCAGCACCCGTCAGCCTCGGCGAGCTGCCCACCGACGCACTCGGCGCCCACATCGAAGACCGCTTCATCGAAACCGATCGCGACCCCGGTGAGGCCCTCGACGCGCTGCTCGAGCTCGTCCAGGGCCACCCCCAACGGGCGATCCTTATGGCGCACTATCTCTGGGAGCACACGTCCCCGAAGCGCCGCGCCACGCTGACCGAGTGGCAGTCCGCGCTCGACGAGGTAATCGACTCGCTCGCCGAGGGCTTCGAGCGATTTCTCGACGTTCTCCCCGGCCTACAAGTGCGCGTCCTGTTCGCGCTCGCGCTTTCCCCCCACGGCCTCAACTCCAACTACACCCAAGCACGCTACGGAGTCCCCAAGGGCAGCGCAGCCAACGACGCACGAGACGTACTCGTCCGCCGCGGCGAGATCCTCACCAACCCATACAGGATCACCGACCCCCTACTACGCCACTGGCTGCGCCAACGACGAAGCCCACCAGAGCCCGCGCAACCCGAACCGGACGCCTGAACAAACGCCCTACCGCGAGCCCGTCCCAACACTACGCGCGCACAAGAGCGCCTCCCTCCACCCGGCGAGCAGCACCGCGCGCTCCTCTTCACCCATCCGCGGCTCGTAGCGCCGCCCCTCCTCTGCCTCACCCGCGCGGGCGAGCAGGTCGCTGACCGTCCACGCGCCGACGCCGACGCCGGCCAGGCGGGCGGCGCCGAGCGCGGTCGTCTCGGCGACCTCGGCGACCACGACGGGGATGCCAAGCACGTCGGCTTGGAACTGCATCAGCCAGCCGTTGCGGGTCGCGCCGCCGTCGGCGCGCAGCTCTCCGAGCGGCTGCTCCGCGACCGCCTCCATCGCGCGTACCGCGTCGACGGTCTGGTAGGCGATCGCCTCGAGCGTCGCGCGCGCCAGGTGCGCGCGACCGGCGCCGCGCGTGAGACCGACGATCGTGCCGCGCGCGTGGGGATCCCAGTGCGGCGAGCCGAGGCCGGTGAGCGCGGGGACGAAGTACACGCCGTCGTTGCCTGCCAGCGAGGCGGCGAGCGGTTCGGTCTCCTCGGCGCGCGCGATCACGCCGAGGCCGTCGCGCAGCCATTGCACGGCGGCGCCGGTGACGAAGATCGACGCCTCGAGCGCGTAGGAGAGCGAGCCGGCGGGCGCGGCGGGGCCGATCCCCCAGGCGACGGTCGCGAGCAGCCCGCGAGGGGGCTCGGCGGGCGGAGCAAAGCCGGTGTTGAGCAGCACGAACGAGCCCGTGCCGTACGTGGACTTGCCCATGCCCGGGTTCACGCACGCGTGGCCGAACAGCGCCGCCTGCTGGTCGCCCGCGACGCCGGCGACGGGGACCGCGTGCCCGTGCAGCGCCTCGGGCCGCGTGCGGCCGAACACGCCCGCGCTCCCTTGCACGCGCGGGAGCGCGCGAGCGGACACGGAGAAAAGCTTCGAGCAGCTCGGGATCCCAGCGGCAAGCGGCGATGTCGAAGAGCATCGTGCGTGACGCGTTGGAGACGTCGGTGAGGTGCTCGCCGGTGAGCTTGAAGATCAGCCACGCGTCGACCGTGCCGAACACTGCCGTGCCGGCGAGCGCGCGGGCGCGCAGCCCCGGAACGTTCTCGAGCAGCCACTCGATCTTGGTCGCGGAGAAATAGGGGTCGAGCACCAGCCCGGTGCGCGCACGCACGAGCCCTTCGTGCCCGGCGGCGCGCAGCTCCTCACAGCGCGCGGTCGTGCGCCGGTCCTGCCAGACAATCGCGCGGTGCAGCGGCTCGCCGCTTACGGGGTCCCACACGCACACGGTCTCGCGCTGGTTTGAGATCCCCACCGCGACGAGCTCGCCCGCGCGCACGCGCGCGTCCGCGAGCGCCTCGCCGGCGACCGCCTGCGTCACCGTCCAGATCTCGCCCGCGTCGTGCTCGACCCAGCCGGGGCGCGGAAAGTGGGGCGTGATCTCGCGATAGGCGCGCCCGACGGGCTCCCCCCGCTCGTCGAACACGATGCAGGTCGTGCCGGTGGTGCCTTGGTCGATCGCGAGGATCACTGAGGAAGATCAGTGGCGAAAGACGCGCGCGAGCTGGAGCGTGAAGCCGGGGAGCAGGTCGCTGCGCAGCGAATCGTCCTGACCGAGCATCTCGTCTTGGCCGGCGCCCGGGATTACCCGGGTGATCGTGTGGGGATCGGGGTCCACGAGCCACACCTCTCTTACGCCCGAGTCCATGTACAACTCGCGCTTGACGCCAAGGTCGTTGGCGCGCGTGCTCGGCGAGAGCACCTCGACGACGAGATCGGGGACGCTCTGCATCGCGCCTCGCGACACGGGCGAGCGGCGCTCGACACTCCACCAAGAGATGTCGGGCGCCGGGCGACTCCCATCGGGAAACGCCACAAACACATCCTGCAGGACGAGCCCTTCGTCGCCTGTGTCCTCCTGCCAGCGGCGCAGGGCGAGATGCAACTCTCCCCGTGCCGCCGATGAGGCGCCCCCCTCGGGCGTTACTACCACGGCCTCCCCGGCGATGAGCTCGATGCCCATCGACCAACCCGCGTCGTCCTGCAGCGCCTCGAATTCCCAAGGCTCGACGCGGGGATGAACGACAGTGGCCACCTGATCATGTTACACGGCCTCACGGGCGGGATTGGGCGGTCCAGGGCGGAATTGGGCGGTCGGCGAGGGGTCGAAGTCGCACAAAAGCCACGATCAAACTACACGCGCGCCGGGAGTCAGCGCAGGCGCGCTACGCCGCGCGCGGTAGACCCGGACGAAGTCGAGCAGCTGGCGGCCGCGGTGGAGGAACCCGCCGAGCGTGCGACCGGTCGCGCGGTGGGTGAGGTCGAGCTCGACCTCCACGACCCTCAGGCCGGCGCGGACCGCGTCGATCGTCATGCCAATCTCCATGCCGAAGCCGTGCGCGAACGGCAGCGTCTGTGTCAGGGCGTGGGCGCGCAGGGCGCGCTGCCCGGAGATCGGCGCCTGCGCGTCAAGACCGCACCGCCGGCGGATCGCAAAGCGCGCAAAGCCGACGGCGAGCCCGACCCCGCCGCCGACGCGCCGCGCAAAGCGCGCGACCGCGAGATCCGCTTCCTCGCACCGGACCGCGTCGACGAGCGGCGCGAGGGCAGCGGCGGACTCGCCGAGATCCCCGTCGCAGAGCAGGAAGGTCGAGGCGACGTTCTCCCGCAGAGCGGCGCGAGCGGCCAGTGTGACCGCCTCGCCCTTGCCGACCGTCCGCTCACTGCGAACCACGCGCGCGCCCGCCCCGCGCGCGAGCGCGGCCGTCGCGTCGCTTGAGCCGTCGTCGGCGACCCACAGCTGGGCGCCGGGGAACGCGCGCGCGAGCGCGGCCAGTGTCGAGGCGATGCGCTCCGCCTCGTTGTAGGCGGCAACGATCACCGCGACATCGTCCGCGCGGGCAGCGACATCGCCCGTCGGCGCAACTGGATCGCCGCTCATGTGGTTGCTGCTACGGTGCAAAGACGACGCAATTTGCGGTAAGCGACCATCGACGACGGTGTCTGAGGAGGAGGGGTCAAATGGGTATCGACTTGTCGAGAAGGCACATGTCCACGAGGGTGATGCTCGCATCCGTGCTGGCTGTCGGTGCCGCCGGGGGCGCGAGCGTCGCCGCGGCCCAGGCGCCCGCACGCGCGCGGACGGCGTCGAGTGAGACGTCGCTGAGCGAGTCGTTGAGCGGGACGCGGTACGGTCCTCCTGGGCACTCGTTCGTCGAGAAGGGCCAGGTGACGGGGACGCTGTCCGGCTCGATGACGGCCCACGTCGAAACGATCGCCTCGAACAACGGCCAGGCCACGCTCACACTGTATCTGAGCAAAGGCACGCTCAGCGGCCGGGCGCCGACGCACGGGCACGTGGTCGGCCCGACGGCGTACTTCGAAGGCACGATGACGATCACCGGCGGCAGCGGCAGCTACGCGCACGCCTCCGGCTCGGGGTTGCGCTTCAGCGGCACGCTCGATCGGCAGAACTTCCGTGTCAAGGCGTCACTGCACGGCAACGTGCGCCTGTAGTAACCGGCTGACCCGGGCGCTGCCGGCGGCGATCCTGCTGGCGGCGGCGCTACCGGCCGCCCTTTTCGGCCGGCCGGCGGCCGCGCTCGCGGCCGGCGCGAGCGAGCGGGTGGCGCTGAACGTCTCGTTCGCGCCTGACCGGCTCGGCACCTACGCCTCGATCGCAACCTCGATCCAGATCGCGGACGCGGCCGGAGCGACGCCGTCACCGGTGACGAGCTTCGAGCTGTTTCTGCCGGCCGGCGCCGAAATCGGCTTCGAGCTCGCTTGGCCTCGCGATCTGCAGCGCAACGGTGCTCGCTTCCACCGGCCCGGAAGGCTGCCCGCCGAACGCGCAGATCGGCTCGGGCAGCGCGGTCGTGACGGTGCCGTTCGGCCCGGAACTGGTGCGGGAGCAGGCCCCCATCGTGGCCGTGATGGGCCCGCCCGTGCACGAACAGGTCGTGATGCTGATCTACGCCGAAGCCAGGACGCCGATCCTCGCCCAGCTGATCCTGCCGGGCTTTCTGCTCCCCGACTCCGGCGCGTTCGGCGAGCGGTTGACGAGCACGGTGCCGGTAACCGCCACGCTCCCCGGCGCGGACGACGCCGCGATCACGGCGCTGAAGCTCGACATCGACCCGCCCGGTCTCCACTACGACAAGGTCATGCACGAACGCACCGTGGAGTACCACCCCCAGGGCGTCGCGATCCCGGCGAGATGCCCGCGCGGAGGGTTCCCCTTCCGCGCGGTCCTGCGCTTCCAGAACGGCGACACGGTCACGAGCCGCCGCACGGTGGGATGCCCGCCGTCGCGGCCCGCAAGCCGCCGCTAGCTCGGATATCTTGCAACGCACGATGGCGACCCCAGTAGAGGCCCACATCACCGGCACCGTGTGGAAGATCGAGTGCGCGATCGGCGACCGCATCGAGGAGGGCGACACGGTCGCGATCCTCGAGTCGATGAAGATGGAGATGCCGGTCGAGGCCGAGGACGCCGGCGTGGTCAGCGAGATCCTCTGCGAGGAGGGCCAGGCCGTAAACGAGGGCGACGCGCTGGTCGTGCTCGAGTAGCAAGGGTCCGCCTAGCGTTCGATCGCGGGATCGCCAGCTCTGAGATCGCTTCAGGGCCGGCGGCTCCTTCTGCGCCGCCAGCCCCGATTTGCGATTCAATTGAGCCTAGTTCGAATTTCTCTCACAGGGAACTTTGGTTTAGTTGACGCCGAGCCCTGTCCCTAGCTTATCCTTGATGAATTCGTAGTCCTCGCCCGGCCCGAAGTGAAGTTCGCGCGCCCCGGCGGTGCATTTCTCTGCGGCCCGTGATCCGGATATCGCTTCCACGTTCTCCCCGAGGTGATTATTCATTTCGAGGGAGGTGTTTTCTGCGTAGCATTCCCACATGATGCTACCTTCGTGGTTGCGAATCAACCAACGGTTGGTACCGCCATCCTGCTTGAAGCGGTTGAAGATCGCGGTGCCTTCGCCATAGAGTTCTGTCGGCCATGGCAGCCCTGCGGCTTCGACGGTCGCCGTTTCACCGAGTCCATATCCGCCTCCTTGCGAGACGTGACATTTGATTTTTTCCGACTCACCTTCTTCTTGACTGGAACGGACCTTCTTCAGCTCGCCTGCCGTGCCGGGGCCGACTACGTATTCGCGCCAGATGTGGCAACTGAATTCTTCTAATGCACCCCCAATGCCCGATAGCCTAAAATTGAGATAGCTTTCCGAGGTCGCTTCATGCGCTTTGGTCAATGCCAGCGTGCGGTAGGTCCACGAGTGCGCGGAAGCGCTTGCGGATGAGGCCAATGCGGCGACCGTCACAACCAGCAAAGGGAGGACAGCGATTCGTATTCTTTTCACTTTGTACCTCTTGTGTAGTTTGCGTGTGCTGCACGCGCGACGTTGTGCCTGCGCACCGTGACCATAAACCTCTCTTTGCAAGCCAGTCAAGCCTTCCGACTTCTGTAAGCGCGCGGTACCTCGACAGAAGGGTTTATCTGTTTGCCGGGGATATCTTGGGCGATCGGGGCCGAGGAGGATCGGGTTCCGCGAGCGCTTCGGCGATCCTGTGGCCGTCGGGAGTGAGGCGGCAGGCGTTGGCGTGTCCGGGGCGACCGGCCACCTTTTCGATCAGGCCGAGTTCGACGAGCCGCTTGAGCATGCTGGAAGTCTGATGGTCGGTTCCGATTCCCGTCGCTGCGGCGATCTGACGGTTGCTCGCGCCGGGATGATCGGCGAGCCAAATTATGCACAGCCGTATGCGGTGCGCGTTGCGACGCAGCAGCGTAGGGGGCACGGCCAGTACACCGGGCGCTCCGGCGTGGCACGAGGGCGCCGTCGGGGTGGACTGGGACGTCCGTGTCAACACACGGCAACGTTCTGCCTCAACGCGCGCTGAATCCCGGTCGAGGAACAGGCGCGCGACGAACTCCATCAACGGCGGGAGCAGCGCCATGAGCGGCTCCTCAGGGCACTTCAGCAGCTGCGTCTCGATCGTGCCGACGAACACCTTCAATACCTGGGCGGAGCGGGTCTCCAGTTCCCCCTCGTCGAGGACGCCGCCGTCGACGACCAGGGATCGCCAGTGCTGGACGATCTCGACGGCGAGCTCCCGCAGACGCCGCTCGCGATGTTCCAGCGCCCAGCGGCCCGCGGCCAGCGTCTCGAGGAACCACACCCGCGCCAGCGCGCGTTCGCGATCGTAGAAAGCCAGCAGCGCCACGAGCGCAGCGCGGATCCCGGCGAGCGGCTCGCGCTCCCGGGCGAAAGCGTCGGCGATCAGGCCGCTGGCGTGTGTGTGACCGTCGTCGATAACGGCCAGGCAGCAGGCGCGCAGGTGGTCGAACTCCCGGTAGAAGGTGGTGGGCGAGACGTGTGCGCGCCTACATAGCGCCGCGAGCGTGACGCCGGCGTAGGATCGCTCCGCGAGCAGAGCGCTCATCGCATCGATCAGCCGGGCACGCGGCAGCTGCGCCCCGCTCAACCGATGGGCTCCCGCACGCGCGTCAGGCCGCCCGCAGCTACCCGTGGCGTTTGCGGGCCGGCTTGCGGGCTTGCTTGCGCTTCGCCTTCTGCTTCTGCTTGTGTTTGGTTTTCTTGGCCTTGGCTTTGGTTTTCTTTGTTTTGCTGACGGGTTTTGTGGCAGGTCCGCCGGGGAAAGCGATGTTCGGAATCGCGAGTTGGGGCAGTGAGGATGGCGGGGAGAGGACCGTGGGTAGTCCTTCGGTTGTGAACGTGACGGGTTGGCCTTGGGCGGTGCCGTACCCGCTGTGGATCGTGATGCGGTAGGCGTAGGTGGTGCCGGGTTGCAGACCGGAGAGGTCGAGCGACTCGCTGATGGGGGTGGTTTCTGCGTTTGTGGAGGCTGAGTACACGATGCCGTACTGTGTGCTCGTGCCGGTGTAGACGCCAAGTTCGAAGCTGTAAGCGGCGGGTTGCCCGTCGGGGTTTATGGTTCCTGAGACGACGGCGCCGGTTGTCGTGATGGCGGTGGCGGCGCCGGTTGTCGCTTGGACGCTCGGCGCGGGACCGGTCGTGAAGGTGCCTTGTGGTCCTGTGACTGCGCCGCCTTCTTTATGTCCTGCGGTTTCCTGTTCGTTGCTTGCGAGGAGACGGTAGTGGTATGTGGTGTTGGGCTGCAGGCCGCTGATTTCCTGTGTCGTGCCGATCTGTCCGTAGGCGTTTGATTCGAGCGTGAGGGTGGTCGTTTTGGCGGGGCAGTTGTCGAGGTTTTCGCAGGGTCCGTACTGGAACTCGTAGCGGGTGGTGGCGCGCTCGGGGTTCAGCTCGGCGAACAGTACGGCCGAGAAGTCCGTCACGAACTGTGCGCTTGGCTGGCCGAGGATCCGTGGTGGCAGGCTCGATACGCCTACGGACATCGTCGCTCCGTTGAATAGTTCGGGCGATTGTACGTTGGTGTCGTTGCCGGCCAAGCGGTAGAGGACCGTTTCGTTGGGACGGAGATCGATCGTCGCTTCGACAGGTTGCGTCACGCCGCCCGTCGGCAGTTCCTCTGTCGGAGTGCTCGCGCCGAGCAGTTCTCCCCACTGAAACTCAACTTTCGTGTCAGTGACGTTCTCGGGGTTGGCTTCGCCCTTCAGGACACACGCGAACGTCTCGTCCGATTCGTGTTCTGGCCCGGGCCCGCATACGGGCACCCCAAGCGTGACCAGTTCGCCGATATCGACCGGCGTGTAACGCAAGATTTCATCGCCATTCCCTGTTTCCGAGCTCGCTGTCACAGCCTCATACAGCTGGTCTGTTGCTCCGAACGTCATACCAGAGCCGTTCCCGGCAGCAAATTCACTGACGAGTTTGCCGCTGGCTCCATCGTAGATTCGGCCAAACGGCCGGCGAATGGCGCCGACCTCGGCCTTAGAGCCTCTTTCCCAACCGCTCACTGCAAGCCGGGAGGACGGGTCGAGCGCGAGTCCACCGATTCCCATTTCGCCCTCTTCGATGCCCGGTTCGCCGGGCGTCACTTCGATGTGTCCGATTTCTTTTCCGCTTATGCCGGGTTCGAGCTCGTTGATCGTGTTCAGGCTGCCACCGGGGACGTGGTAGACCATGTAGATCTCACCGGCTTTGTCGACCGCGAGCGCGGTAACGGCGCCTTCGGCTTGGGGATATATCGGCGTCAACGGGATATCGCCCTTTGACACGCCTTCCCTGTTGAACCTCTGTATACGCCGTTCGTCACCGACGTACAATAGGTTTTCGGGGCCTCCTACGGCGAGTACGTCTTCTCTGAATTCGAATCTGAACGCTCCCACTTCGCTGCTTTCAGGCGCGCTCGATTCACCCGCCTTGCATTTGGCGTGTGTCGTTTCGATTTCTTCTTGCGTGCAGAGGTTTTTACCCGTCGTTTCGTTGACGTCCTTGCCGATCATCAGCACAAACTTGCCGTTCGAGGTGAACTCCTGTACACGCCAGTTGAACATGTCTTGCACGTAAAAATTCCCGGTACTCGGATCTACCGCGATGCTCTCCGGGATATAGAACTGGCCGGGAGCACCACCTTCGGTTCCAGCCTTGCATTTGACGTGTGCCGCTTCGATTTCAGCTTGCGTGCACACGTCGGCACCCGTCGTTTCGTTGACGTCCCCGCCGAACATCGCGACGAACTTCCCGCTAGCTGAGAGCTCCTGAACACGCTCGTTACCGTATTCGGTGACATACACATCCCCGGTTATGGGATCGCTCGCTACACCGGAATCATAGGAGAAACCACCCGGTTCGCCTTTGCTTTCGACCCCCGGCTGACATGTTTCCGTAGCCACGGTGCAGATCGTGCCGTGCGGTATTACTTCCCAGCCGATCCTGTTCGCGAGCTTCTCCTTGATCGGCGGGCTCGCGGCCTGCGCCGTCCCGGCGCCGAGGACCAGCACGAGGACGGTCGCGATCGCGGCGAGCACGACGATGGTCTTTGGGTGTGTGTGCGTGGTGCTCATCAGCGTGTCGTCCTTCCGTCGCCGGCACTGGCAGCCTTCTTCGCTTTAGCCCTCTGCTGCTTCTTCTTTTTTGGTTTGGTCTTCGCCTTCGTCTTAGTGCTGCTCGCGGTGCACCCCGTGACTTCGATCTTGGTGGACTGCTTCAGCACGGCACCATTCTGCGCGACCATTTCCGTCGGCATGATCAGGCTCGCCGGCACTATCGAGCGTGTCGTTACGGTCTTGTGGACCGTGCGACCCTTTACGCGCTGTGTGAGCTTGCGCTTCACGCTCGTCGTCTTCGTGAGCGAGCAGAAGTTTCCGTTCGCCGCAAGCGCGGAGTAGGGACCCTCGGGGAGGTAGAGCTCAAACGTGCTGACGGGCACGTCTGGAACGGTCTTGAACGTGCTGGAGGTGATCCCGGCTTTGCTGATGAACGTCGCACCCGTAAGGTCGACCCTCACACCATCACCCTGCAACACCACGATCAGGCTGGGGAACGCTTCCCCACCGTGAGAGACGAAATACACTGGGCCGGAGAGTCCGACAGGCAGCAGTGGCGTGCTCGCCTTGACGATCCCGACGATCGATGCTGCCGGACAGTTCGCCGGGTTCGCTTCAAACGTCTGTGCGGTGCACGCTTTCTGCAATGTCGTCAGACGGGACGGTAGCTGCTTCGGCAGTTCGACTTTGACTAGCGCGATGTTGGCCTCGCTCCCGACCGACCCTGACGGGTAGGAGACCTTCGCGTCGAGGCTCGCACCGTCCGTTTTGCTCGTACGCCCACTCGTAGTGACCGTGAAGGACGGTTTGAACGCGAGGCTCTGACAGCTCGCAGCCGCAAACGGGCTCGCAACCTCTGCTTTAGCGTCCTGTGATCCCGAGACGATCGCCGTGATCTTCTGAGCCGCACAGTTCGTGGGGTTGAACATGAAATCGGGACGGTCGATGTTGACCGTGACATGCTGCAGACGCAACGGTACGCCGTCCAGGATCTGTGGGATCGCATACGGCCCCGTTTCGTCGGTCGTGATCGTAAGCGAGCTGTCGGTCGGGTTGACCGCGATCCGCGCCCGCACTACCACCAGTCCCAGGTTGAACGGGCCCGCGACAGCATCGGTCACGATGCTCAACCCGAACGGCGCGCCCCTGTAGCCTTCCGTCAAGTACACATTCCCGCTGATTTCAAACGGGTGGGAGCCCGCACCGGAAGCGACCCTCGTAGTCCCAATTTTCGAGGTTTCGGGGCACGTCCCCGCGTTTGCTTGTACTTCATCGCACAACGGTACGACGCTTGAGAGCATTCCCAACAGTCCCGGAGGGGTGTGGACCTGGATGCCCTTCACGAACTGTTCGCGATCCTGACGCGAAAGGTTCATCGTGAACGCGCTATACGCGCCCCCCTGCGGACTGACAGTCCCCGCACTAAACCCGGGACTGAACGGCGGCGCACCAGGAGCGCACCCTTCGACGTCGAAAAACGAGGACGGCGTCGCATCAGGGGTGCCCGCCATCGTCAACCCTTCCGGGGTAGTGCCCGGCGCGCTCCACGGCGTAAAATCGCTCGTTGTCGTCGCTGTGCCGCAGACCGCGGGATTGTCTATCGGCGCGCGCGGACCACCATTCAGATGGATCTTCAGTTCGCTGAACGGCGTCTGCGGGTTCTCCAAGAACTTCGTCGTGAGCTGTCCCGTCGCGGGGTTAGCCTCGACATACCCCGGAACCTTGATCTGAATCCCCGCCGCCCCCAGTTCCCCCGTGCCGCCAAGTTCGAGGTAAAGCTGATACAGGTTCCCATCCAACGCATCCCCGTCGCCGCACGGGGCTTGGCCAGCACCACCACAGCCCGGACGCGCGAGATACACATGCCCCCTCACAGGGCTCCCCAGCAGCGGCGTGATCGCTTCCGCGGTACCGACCGTCGAAGCGGACGGACAATGCCCCGGCGCGAGCTGCAATTCGCCATTCAACCCCACTTCTTCAGATCCCGGACCGGTGAAGTTGATCCCTTCCCCACCCGACGCGTCACACGCCTGCACACCATCCACAACACCAGGGCTGATAGACATACCCTCCGGCAACGTCACGACAGCATCACGCAAATCCGGTGTCCTGTTCGTTTCCGGTGTCTCCGGCTGAGGAACCTTGATACTCACCCCCAACCCCACAGGCTCGTCCGCCAGCAACGTATCCGGCTGCGCTTCAAGCGACGGACCAAACGCCAACACGTTACAACCCGTGACCCCCGGCAGCGTAGCCTGCGCCTGCAGATAGCCTTCATAAACACCATTTTCACGGACGTGCCCCGGTTCCTCCCACGAATCCGCGCGAGCCGTTGCCGTCTCGGGGCCCGCCGAGCAGTTCGTCGGCCAATCCAAAAACGGGACCGGCACTTCACCACTCGGGTTACCACCGGTACCCGGCGTGCACCCCAACGGGACGCCCGGCGTGTAGCTTTCGCAGACGAGGCCGCGCATCGCATCGTGACTGGGAGCGGCCGGCACGCCCCAGAACGTCTCTTCCACCCGCGAGATATGAACCGCCGGAATGTTGTTGCTGACGACCGTGAAGCCGTAGCCCGCGGCCGTACGCACGAGATGCGCAGTCTCGAGAAACGCCGCCCCAGACACGTTGTTTTCCAGAGCGAACTCGGCGGACTGGCCGGCTTCAGGAGTCACATTCACGATCGAATCGACGATTTCGTCCCCGCCATACCACCGCACTCGATACGTGCCGATCTGGGTCGAATGTGGACACCGCACACCCTCGAGCAGTTTCGTCAGCGAGCACCGCGCGACCGCGAGCGGGTCACCGAGGAGGCCGGGCGGCAACGACACAACCACATCCTTCGGATCACGCGTAGGAAAAATACTTGTTTCGGGTCCGATAGGCGTATTTTTGATTACTTCTTCGGAGGCAAATTCGATCGTGGTCGTCAACGCATACGGATGGCCGCCTGCCTGCGTGAACGGGTACGGTTCGTTGATGAATTCGTGAGCATAAGTACCTTTGCGGAGGAATTCCGTTTCGTTCACCGGACCCGTCGTCTGCATTGTAAACTTGGTGACACCGAACGGCTTAGCCTCAACCGCGGCACCGGCCGAGGAAACCACGACAAGCAAAGCAGCGAGGACGAGCAGCGGTGTGAAGATTCGCTTGATGCTCATCGCTCAACCCCTCCGCTTCCCGGTAATCTTCTTGGGTTTCGGCTTCTTCACGCATCTGCCTTTCCTCTTCACATAATCCCGCTTACATTTCGCCGGCTTAGACTTCGACTTCGATTTCACAACCACAGGGACGGGCGGGGCGAGATTGCCACCCGGGGCCTGCGAGACACTGCCCGGGACCAGCAACGGCGCCGGGTTCGTCAACGGACCCTGACACGCATCACCCGAACATTCCTGCGGCAACGCCGCCGGCACCGGAAAACCACTACCGAGCCGCGCATCGTAGATATCCGAAACACCATCCGTGTCCTGCGACACCAGACCGGCCGTCGTCTCAAAGAAAACATCCCGCCCCGACGGAGAGATCACCGGATACCGGTCCCTCGTCGGCGCGGTACCACTCGAAATCAGCGACACCCTCCCTTCCGTCCATCCCGGTTCCTTATGCCATTCGTAGATATTGCTCAAACCGTTCACCGCCGCCGGAGAAAGCGGCTCAGCGCTACTGAACACGGTCCGCGACCCATCTTCGCTAATCGCACGTCCGTTTAATTCAAGCTGGAAATACCGTTTACCTGTGAGGGCCGGTTGGATAGTCGCGTCCGCAAACCCCGGCTGTTCCGATTCCTTATCGTCACGGTTACCGTTCGCGTCCGCGCCACCTTCACCAACCGAGACACGTTCCAATGCACCGCTGGAAGCGTCATACCGGTAGACGTCCTTTGCATTATCGGTATCGCTGCTAACCAGCTGGCCGAAGCTTGAGAAGACGAGAAACCCGCCGTCCGCAGTCGACTGTGCTTCATCTTCAGTCTCTGGAAGCCATAGGCTCACATCGTTTCCTTCGTGATGAGCTTCAGTGTTCAGGTCGGAAGGGCAGCGCGCGTCTTCGGCCGATCCCGACAGGCGCGGTCCCGAACAGAGATCGGCTACGAACACCGGCGCCTGCCCCTGATTCCCTTCCGACACGTAAAGGTTATCGGCGCCCTTCACCGGCGCGTGACCTTCCGCGTTGGATCCGCCACTGAGTGCACCGCGCGCAACGAAATACACGCGCGCACCGTCCGGCGCGACCCTGACCACACCCTGCACTTCGGCGGCTTCACCCGCGATCGCCCCACTAGAGACCTGCACGAGCGACGTAACCTGGCGATCAGCCACCGCGCATCCCGGTTCACCAACGGGACACCCGATCATCGCCATATAGAGCTCGTTCCCACCGTTTGTGTCCCCGCCCGTCAACTGTGTGGTCGTGCTGAAAAAGACACGCGACCCATCTTCCGAAGCACCTTTAAAGAACGCCGGCGGACGTTCCTTGGCCCCTGGACACGGCACTTCCTGACACGATTCCCGGCCACCCGAAAGCAAAAGGGGTTTAGACACTTCAACCGTCCTCTGAGCGTTCAACCGCACAAATACTTGAACGCTCGCATATCCTGCCGCTCCATATCCTGCCGCTCCCGTTCGACATGTAGGGTTTCCGACTCCCGACGTGAAGAACACCTGCCTGCCGTCGGCGGAGATCGCGTTGAACTCATTTTCTTGAAAAGGGCCGCCAAAGCCCGCCAGGCAGTTAGGATCGATCACCTGGCCTGTGTCGTTGAGCGCCACGAGCCGCAGAGCCGCCGGTTCACCGTCACAACCCCGTGACAGTTCATAGAATATTTCGTTCGTTCCAATCGCCTGCTCAAGCAAAGGGTCCGAGTTGTCGAGGATGATGATATGGCAGAGATCGCTGCTCGCACCTTCCTCGGTAGCTTCCAACAGCTTGCCAGCCTCGAGTTCGTTACCGGCCAACGAGGTCAAAACCGGCCCAAAGTTTTCCCAGTTGGACGGGACGTCCGGTGTGGACGCGTTATACACAAAACCCCGCTCTTCAGCTCCATCGGCTTTTTCGGAGACGCCGGCATTCGGACCGAGAGACCCAATAGCGAGGACAAGTTCGAGGTTCGCCGAGAAATCGTTGACGCTACTCGCGGGCGTCACACTGGCGGGCGGGTCCAGCGGCGAGGTCACCCAGCCGTCGGCTCCGCGACGCGCCATGTAAGCCTCATAAGCGGAATAGGAAAGCGAACCGTTATACACCCCGCTCGATTGAAACGCGACGCTTTCGCCATCGGGCGCCACAGCTTTGATATCCCCGACGCCATAACCGGCCTTGTACACAGGGCTGACCAACTCATAATGGCGTTCCGGGTTCAACGCGAAAGCCGGGACCGCAGTAAACGCTACGACCGCAAGGACGAAAAGACCCGCAAGGGTGCCCGTGAGCGCCCCAAGACCGGTGTTCTTCAGGCGCATCACGACACTACCTCCTTGGTATGAGTACTGAGACTTAGCTGTTCGGTGACACGCTCACCCAACGGCGTGAGCCGCCACGCGTTGCGCTCCCCACGCACATGGCCCTCTCCCGTGTTCGCAAGCAAACCGAGACGCTCAAGACGCGCCAACAGCTTTGAGACCTGGCCCTGGTCTGAGAGACCCGCGCCCTCACCGATCAAACGGTTGCTCATGCCAGGACGCTCCGCCGTGGTCCGCAACACCCGCGCGGTCCTATAGGTCAAACGCATCGGAACCTCACCCAACGGGTCCTCCCGAGGCGTGTCCGCAACTCGCGCTACGCCTGTCGCCGCCGCCTGAGGTACCGGCAGCGGCGCACGGCGCTTGCGCTCCCTGCCCGCCGCCGCCACACCGAGGTACGGCAGCACGATCATCCCCATCAACTCCCCGTGCAGAGCGGTAAGCGGCGCTCTGTCACCGCTCAACAAACGGTTGTACACGATTGCAAGCGCCGCCCCGACCGAACCCTCGGCCGTGAGCGGCGGCGCCTGCCCAGCACGCGCATTGTGCGAGCGACCCTCGTCGATCGAGCGTGCGAGACGGGCGAGGATCTCCTCCCTGGCCTCCAACACCCTCCGTGACCCGCGCGCGCTCTGAACCACACACACCCGCGCCAGCACCCGATCACGATCAAGAAAACACAAGACCGTCCACAAACCCGCACGGACACGCTCAACCCACGATGCATCCTTCAGATTTACTCGCGCGAGCTCCTGCTCGACACACCCAACCGTGTCCGTGAGCATCGCAAGCAGACAGTCCTCACGATTAGAGAACAGGTCATAGAACGTGCGCCGCGACACCCTTGCCCGCGAGGCGACGTCCGCAACCGTCACACCCGACCAGCCCAACTCGTCAGCCACAGTGACCGCGGCGCCCGTCAGACGCGCACGCTGCATCCGTGCGACCTCTCCATCACGAGCAGCCCCCCGGCCCACACCCCCGCCACGGCCGCGCCCATCAGCACGAGCACCACCACGCGCGACCCCGACCTGCCCGACACGAGGCTCAACGGGCATGACAGCACCCACCCCGCGAAGAGGCCCCCAAACAGGCGAGCCGCCGAAACCGGCCGGCGGCTAGAGAAGCGGCGCTAGACGGAGCGAGAGAGAGAGAGAGAGAGAGAGAGATGTGTCAGCGACGCTGACGCATCTAGCTACGGCACCCTCCGGGCACGCAACGACCCCCACCACATCTGTCCCATACGGACTCACGCGAACACAACCCCTCGTCATTACGATCCGGCCCTCTCCCCTTACATCCCCTGCAAAGCGCTTGAAGTCAACCCAAAGGACCAACCCAAACCCGATCTATACCCGGCGTCCCCACCCTCGGGAGCACCGCTTGCTTTTAGATAAGCACATATGGAACCAGCCGTCAAGCCCCCAACCGTCAAGCCCCCTAAACCGCCCGGCCAGGGCTTAGATATTTGTTATCAGATATGATAATCTAGCTGCCCATGGAGCCATCCCTGGAAGACGTGCTGGAGAAGCCGCGCAGCTGCAAGAGCTGGTCCCCGGCGCGGTGCTTGTCGGAGAGTCCGCGGCAGCGCTTCACGCCCACCACCGGCAGTCCTTCGACCACGACCACGTCGTCGCGGACCTGGCGGAGCGCTTCGACACGATCCTTCGAGCACCTCGAGGCACTCGGGGACTGGTCGATGACACGGGCGCAGCCCGGAAAGCACGACTGGTCCACGATCAAGGCGGTGCTCGCCGATCTCGCGGAGAGGATGCTGCGATGACCGCTCGCTTCCGCAACCTTGACTTCGACCCCGACACCCCGCTCGACCAGTGGCCGGCCGAGGCGATCGAGACGATCCTCGACCGCGGCACGCTCTCAGACTGGAGCCGCCTCGCGCACGCGATCCGACGCAGCCCCTGGGGCCCCGCCGCACGCACGACCGAGACGATCGTCGCGTGGGGCGAGCACTACGGCGCCGACGCGCTGATGAGCAACGTGATCCGCCACGCACGCGAAGACATCACCCGCAAAGGACGAGCCTCATACGCCGCACAGATCAAGGGCTGGCGCACCCAAGCCGGCATGACACTACGCCAGCTCGCCCAAGCCGCCGGAACCTCACCCTCCCGACTATCCGCCTACGAGAACGCGAAGGTGGCACCAACCACCGACGTCCTCGCCCGGCTCCAGCACGCCGCAACCACCACTACCACCAGGGTGTCACGCTAAGGCCAGTCGATCCGCGCAGACAGCTCCCCCGGGCCAAGGTCGATCAGACCGCTGCGCTCGATCGGACGGTACTCGCCGTCGGCCAGCCCGAGCCAGTGAACGGCGCGCTCGGCGGGATCGAGGATCAACACCTCGTCGACCTCGTGGGCGACATAGAAGGGAAGCTTCTGCCAGGTCTCATCCCCGGGAGAGACGATCTCGATCACGAGGGCGACCGTGGTGTAATACATCTCATCCGGCCCCGGACGATGAACAGCACCATCAGGGACACGGTTATCCTCCTGTGTTCCCAGATTGAAGTCTCCCATCGCCGGCAGCAGGCCGGCGGCCCGAGCAGGGGAGGCCAGCGCCTCTGCCAGCTGTTGTCCGATGCGATGGTGACGTCCGTGCGGTGCGGGATTCATGTGCAGCACACCGCCCCACATCTCGTCGTTGTGATCGAGGCCCAGCCGACGACGACGCTCGAGCAGCGCATCGAGCTCCGCGGGGTGAGGATCGAGCACCAACGTGGCCATGACACAAGGATAGCCGCCCCAAACGGACCGAACAGCTCGCCGCAACGCGGCAAATCCTCGCAGTACGCCGCGCTCGCCGCCCGCAAGGAAAGTACCGGCGCTGCCGGCAGGCAAAGACCTCAGTCGATCTCGACGTCCGGCAGCGCCCGATCCAACGGTCCCGGCAGCCACCAATTACGCGACCCGAGCAGACGCATCGTCGCCGGAACCAGGATCAGGCGGACGAGGCTCGCGTCTAGCGCAATCGCGATCGCCAGGGCGAAGCCGATCTGTTTTAGTTCCAGCAGGTTCGCACTCAGAAAGGAGCCGAAGACGGCGACCATGATCGCCGCCGCCGCCGAGATCGGCCGCGCCGTGTGCTCGATCCCGTGCGCGACCGCGAGCCGGTTGTCGTGCGTCCGGCGCCACTCCTCGCGCACGCGCCGGATCAGGAAGATCTCATAGTCCATCGACAGGCCGAACAGCAGCGCGAACATGCCGAGCGGCACGTACGCCTGGATGAAGCCCGGGTTGGTGAAGCTCAGCAGATGCTCGCCGTGACCCTGCTGGAAGATCCACACGACGAGCCCCAGCGCGGCGCCGGTGACGAGCAGGTTCATGAGCACGGCCTTGAGCGGCAGCACGAGCGAGCGGAACGCGCCCAACAGGCAGAGCAAAGACAGGCCGAGGATCAGCCCGACCACGAGCGGCAGGTTCGAGCGCATCTCCGCGGAGAAGTCGACCGTGATCGCGGTCGCGCCGCCGACGAGCACCGTCGGACCACCGTGCGCGTGGATCGGGGGCGCGAGGTCGCGGCGGATGTGCCGCACGAGCGCGACCGTCGCGGGCGAGTCGATGCGAGCGGCGGAGACGACGGTCAGCAGCACGCCGTAGGCGCTACTCCGTTCGGCCACGCCCGTGACGTGGTGATCGCCTTCCAGCTCCTGGCTCAGCTTCGCCGCGCCCGCGCTCACCGCGCGGTCGCGCGAGCCGCCGGCGCTCGTGAGCACGATCTGGATCGGCGCCACGGCGCCCGGGCTGAACGAGCGCGCGAGCACGGACTCGCCTTTGCCCGAAGCCGTGCTCGACACCGACAGGACACCCAAATTGATCCCGTAGCGCAAGCCGCTCACGGGGATCGCGACCAGGATCAACACCCCGGCCGAGAGGATCGCCGCGGGGATCGGGCGGCGCATGATCAACAGCGCCCACTTCGCCCACCCGCCCCGCGCATCGCCCCCGCCCGGCCGCTCCTCGTCCCCGTCCTGCCGCGCGTCGCCCCCCTGCGGCCGCGCATCGCCCCCGTGCGGCCGCGCGTCGCCCCCGTGCGGTCGCGCGTCGGCCGGGTGAAAGCGCGCGGGCAGCGCGCCGCGGTTGATCCCGGCGCCGAGCTGTGCCAGCAGCGCGGGGAGCAGCGTTGTGGCGACGATCAGCATGCAGGCGACGACCGTCACCGAGCCGACGGCGACCTCGCGGAAGATCGGCGAGTCGACGACGAGCAGCGAAGCGAGCGCCACGGCGACGATCGCGCCCGAGAACAGAATCGTGCGACCGGAGGTCGCAAGCGCCGTGGCGACGGCGTCGGTCACCCGGTCACGCTCTTCCCCGGAGGTTCGCGCGCCGCCGGAGGCCCGCTCGCCGCCTGGCGCCTGCGCGCCACCGGGAGCCCGCTCACTGCCCGGCGCCTGCGCGCCACCGGGAGCACGCTCACTGCCCGGCGCCCGCGCGCCACCGAGCGCCGGCCCCGAGCGCGCGAGCTCCTCGCGAAAGCGGCTGACGATGAACAGCCCGTAATCGATGCCGATGCCGACCCCGATCATCGTGACGATCGCGAGCAAAAGGTTGTCGAAGTGAAACAGCGAGGTGAGCAGCGCCAGCACGCCGTAGGTGAAGAGCAGCCCGGCGCCCGCCATCAAAAGCGGCGCCAGCGCCGCGACGGCGGTGCCGAGCGCGAACAGGAGGATCGCGAGCGCCACCGGCACGCCGATTGCCTCGGCGCGCTCGGTGTCGGTCCGCTCGACGTCGCTGAGGTCGCGCGCGATCGGCGAGAAGCCGGTCAGCCACACGTCCACCCCCTCGCGCGCCTCGCGACCAACGGCGGCCTGCATCGCGCGCGCGCGGACGAAGCGCTGATGGGTGGAGCCGCCGAGCGTGAGCGCCGCGACGGCCGCGTGTTCGTCGGAGGAGATCTGCCCGACCGAGTTCGACGCGTACGGGCTGAGCACGTTGCGCACCCCGGGCTGGCGGGCCGCGACCGCCAGCACCGAGGCGACCACCTGGTGGAAGGCGCCGCCGCCGGCGAGCCGGTGGGCGGAGTAGAACACGAGCCCGTCGTCCTCGCTGCCGACCCCGGGGAAGCGCTTTTCGAGCAGCGCTTCCACGCGCGAGGAGTCGGTTCCCTTGACGCCGTATTCGGGTGCGTTCAGAGCGCTTTCGAGCCGCGGGTAGAGCAGCACGGAGCAGACGAGCACGACCACGCCGAGCACGAGCACTGCCCGCCGCCGGCGCGCGATCGTCGCTCCCCAGCGGTAGAGCCGCGACGGCGGCTGCGCCGCGTGCGGTCCGTGTGCCCGATCCCCTCCGGAGGAGCGTTGGTCTGTCAAGGAGGCCAACTCGACCCAATCCTAACCCGTCGCACGGTAGGGTGGGCACGGCGGGAGACACAAGCGCAAGACACAGCAGGACTACAGCAAGAGAGGCACGGGGAAGATCGCGCGCGCGGCCGGGCGGCGAGCAACCGCTACCCTTCCGCTCCGGTGTCTCCTAGTGTTTCCCCACGCGAGCTGGCCGGCGGCAAGCTGCTCGTCGACGAGCCGCGCGCGGGCGTCGTGCGCCTGACGATCTCAAACCCGCAGAAGCGCAATGCGCTCGACCATCCGATCCTCGACGCGATCGCCGCCACGCTCACCGACCTGGCGGGAGGGGGGGAGAAGACGGCGGCGCGCGGTGTGTGGCGATCACCGGCGCGCACGGCATGTTCTCGGCCGGCTATGACATCGGGGAGATCCCCGCAGAGGAGTTCGAAGAGCGCGCCGAGCGCCTGGTCGCGCACCCGTTTACGGAAGCGATCGAAGCGATCGAAGCCTACCCCTACCCCACGCTGGCGGCGCTGTCGGGCCACACGATCGGCGGCGGCCTGGAGCTCGCGCTGGCGTGCGACCTGCGCGTAGCCAAGGAGGACATCAAGCTGGGCATGCCCCCGGCAAAGCTCGGGCTGGTCTACTCGCATACGGGGGTGCGCCGCTTCATCGACACGGTCGGCGCCGCGCGCACGCGCGAGCTGTTCCTGCTCGGCCGCTACATCGACGCGCCGACGGCGCTCGGCTGGGGGCTCGTCAACCGCGTCGTGGCGGCGCCCGAGCTCGAGGACGCGGCGCTCGAGCTGGCGTGCGAGCTGGCGGGCAACGCGCCGCTGTCACAGACGGGCAACAAGCGTGTGATCGCGGCGCTGCTGCACGCAGAGGGGGAGCTGTCTGAGGAGGTGGAAAAGGAGTTGATCGCGCTGCGCGCCGCGTCGTTCGCGTCGCAAGACATGCGCGAGGGGATGCGTGCGTTCGCCGAGAAACGGGCCCCGAGCTGGCGCGGGGAGTAGCGAGGCGTGCGTCGGGGACCCAGCCGCTCGTCCCGCCCGTCGCCTCCCGCCGGTATGGCGATCAGCGGCCGGGCGGTCGCTACGAGCGTTGCCCGCGCACGCGCGCGAGGGAACACCGCGAAGTGCTGTCCGCGGCACGCCATATAAGGTGCGGCAGATGTCAGCGTCGCTCATCACCCGTGAGGAGGCCCTGTCGCTGGGCGAGCTCGAGGATCACGCGCAGATCGAAGCGCTGATCCAGCGCGCGTGGGAGGCGCGGGTGGAGCGGTTTGCGGATTCGACCGACATGTGCTCGCTGGTCAACGCCAAGTCGGGCGGCTGCGCCGAGGACTGCGGCTTCTGCGCGCAGTCGCGGTTTGCCGAGGCCGAGACGCCGATGCATGCGTTGATGGACCCCGAGCAGGTGCTCGAGCACGCGCGCGCGGCCGAGGCGGCGGGAGCACACCGTTTTTGCATGGTCACCCAGGGCCAGGGCTTGAGCAAGCGCGACTTCGAGAAGTACCTCGAAGGGGTGAAGCTCGTTTCCGAGCACACGAACCTCAAGCGCTGCGCCTCGATCGGCCACATGTCCGCGGCGCGCGCGCAGGCGTTGAAAGACGCGGGGATCCAGCGCGTGCACCACAACGTCGAGACGGCGTCGAGCTACTACGACGAGGTCACGAGCACCGTCCGCTACGAGGGCCGGTTGCGCACGATCCAGGCTGTGCGCGAGGCCGGCTTGGAGACATGCGTGGGGGGCATTCTCAACCTCGGCGAGACGCGCGAGCAGCGCGTCGAGATGGCGTTCGAGCTCGCGGCGATCGACCCGACGAGCGTGCCGATCAACATGCTCAACCCGCGCCCCGGGACGAAGTTCGGCGACCGCGAGTTCATGGACCCGTGGGAGGCGGTCAAGTGGATCGCGATCTTCCGCCTGATCCTGCCGAACGCACTGTTCCGGCTGTGCGGAGGGCGTGTGGAGAACCTCGGCGAGCTGCAGGAGCTGGCGGTGAAGGCGGGCATCAACGGGGTGATGATGGGCAACTTCCTGACCACGCTCGGCAACGAGCCCGAGCAGGACCGGGCGATGTTCGAGCGGCACGGTTTGAACGTCGCGCGCCAGCCCGACAACGCGGCCAACCCCCGCCCGGACAACCGTTCGGGCCGGCTCGCGGGCGAGACGCCGGACGTGGTCGAGGAGCTGCTCGAGGGCGCCTCGCCCGCCGAGCAGGTCGACCTGCAGGTGCGGCTGTGGGATCCGTCGACGCAGCTGCGCTATCGCGCCAAGCGCGTGGTTCCGCCACGGCCCGACGGGGCGGAGAACAAGGTCGCGGTCGGTTAGATGCGACTCGGGGCCGACCGTGTGCTCCAGCCCCGACCGGAGCCGCGCCGGGTCAAAACCGGCGCCATTCGCCCGCGGGATCAGCGGGGAGGGTCGGGGAAATGAGCGAGATCGAGAGCCGTCTGGAAGAGCTCGAGCGACTCGGCCTCAGCCGCCGCACGCGGCTGGTGAGCGGACCGCAGGGGCCGACGGTGCTGCTGGACGGCAAGCCGATGCTGGTGCTGTGCTCGAACAACTATCTCGGCCTGGCCGACCATCCCCGCGTGCGCGAGGCGGCGGCGGAGGCGGCGATGCGCTGGGGAGTGGGCGCGGGCGCCTCGCGGCTGGTGTCGGGCACGATGACGATCCACCGCCGGCTGGAGGAGCGCTTGGCGGCGTTCGAGCAGAGCGAGGCGTGCCTGCTGTTCGGCTCCGGCTACCTCGCGAACCTCGGCGTGATCGGCGCGCTCGCCGGTCGCGGCGGGACGGTCTTCTCCGACGAGCTGAACCACGCCTCGATCGTCGACGGCTGCCGTTTGTCGCGCGCCGAGGTCGTCGTGTATCGCCATCGCGATACGGAGCACCTCGCCTGGTGTCTGCGCCGCCACGCAAGCCCGCCTGCGCGCGGTGCCCGCGGAGCGGCGGGCGAGCGGGGGCGGGGAAGCGAAGGCGGGCGGGGAAGCGAAGGCGGGCGGGGAAGCGAAGGCGGGCGACTGATCGTCACCGACACCGTGTTCTCGATGGACGGCGACATCGCGCCGCTACAGGAGATCGCGGAGCTCGCGAAAGCGCACGGCGCGCGGCTGATGGTCGACGAGGCCCACGCCACCGGCGCGCTCGGCCCGGATGGCCGCGGCGCTGTCGCGGAGGCAGGCTTGGAGGACGAGGTCGACGTGATCGTGGGCACGCTCGGCAAGGCGCTCGGGTCCTACGGCGCGTACGTGTGCGCCGAGGAGGAGATGGTGCGCTACCTGCTCAACACGGCGCGCTCGCTGATCTTCTCGACAGCGCCCGGCCCTCCGGCCGTCGCCGGCGCGCTGGCCGCGCTCGAGCTGCTGCGGGAGCGCCCCCACCGCGTCGAGCGGCTGCGCGCGAACGCGCGCGTGCTGCGGCGCGCGCTCGCGGCCGAGGGCTTTGCGGTGGCGGACGGCGAGATGCACATCGTGCCGCTGATCGTGGGCGAGGAGCGAGCCGCGATGGCCCTGTGCGAGCGCGCGATCGAGCGGGGCGTGTTCGCCCAGGCGATCCGCCCTCCGACCGTGCCCGCGGGAACGTCGCGGCTGCGATTGGCGACGATGGCCTCGCACACCACATCGGACCTGCGCATGGCGGCGGCTGTGCTAGGCGAGGCCGCGCGCGAGCTGGATCTGGACGCCCCGTTCGACGGTGAGCGCGAGACCGCCGTCGCCCGGCCGGTCTCGCGCGCGGCCTAGCGCCGCCGGCGGCGAAAGCGACCATGCGAGGGCTGTTCGTCACCGGGACGGACACCGGCGTCGGCAAGACGATCCTGAGCGGGGCCCTGCTCGCGGCGATGTCCGCCGCCGGCGAGCCGGTACGCGCGCACAAGCCGGTCGTCACGGGGCTGGACGAGCCGCCGGAGGGAGACTGGCCGCCCGACCACGAGCTGCTGGCCGCCGCCGCTGGCATGACGGCCGAGGAGGTATCCCCCCTGCGCTATGGACCGGCGGTCTCGCCCCATCTGGCCGCGCGACTGGCGGGCGAGGAGATCGACCCGGACGGCCTCCTCGCGCGCGCACGCAAGGCGGGCGGGGAGATCGACCCGGACGGCCTCCTCGCGCGCGCACGCAAGGCAGGCGGGGAGATCGATCCGGCCAACCTGCCCGCGCGCCCGCAGAGCTCAGGCGAGGGACAGCGATCGTTGATCGTGGAGGGCGTCGGCGGGCTGCTGACACCGCTGACCGATAACTACGCCGTGCGCGACTTGGCGGTCGCGCTCGGACTGCCCGTGCTGATCGCGGCTCGCCCCGGCTTGGGAACGATCAACCACACGCTGCTGACGCTCGAGGCGGCCCGCACGGTCGGGCTCGAAGTGCGCGCGGTCGTGCTCACGCCGTGGCCGGGCGAGCAGTCGGTCCTCGAGCGCTCCAACCGCGAGACGATCGCGCGTCTCGGCGATGTCGAGGTCGCCGGCCTGGGTCACGTGCCAAGCCATGCCGCAGCCGATCTCGCAGGCATCGGAGACATGCTTCCGTGGCGACGCTGGTGCCCACCTGAGATCTTTGTCCCAAGCGACTCTTAGCATCGATGGATGGCTTGTCGCACGATGGCGCAAAACGCTCCCCCATCCGGCGGTTCCGGGGTCGTACCCCCGGAGAAAGGAGTTGCAATGAGTTCAGCGTTGTCTGCACTAGCCATCGCACTGCTGATTTCCGTGCTGGTCATCGACCGGCTGACGAGATAGCAGGGCGCCCTGGCGGTCGCAGTAAGGACGACTCCGGCGACCGTCAGGGACTTCTTAACCGGAGGGGGCCCGGGTTTCCCGGGCCCCTCGGAGGCGCTTATGAACACAGCGATAAACGCACTAGCCGCTCGCCATTCTAATACACCCACCGACGGAGCTCAACGCAACCTCAGACCGCCTATCAAAAAGAGCGCGGTGCGACGGGGCGTTCATGGACCAAGCTGGGCGTCGCGGGGCGGCGAAGCGCGTGCTGGTGGCACGTGCGAGCCGTCACGCGACGATCCAGCGCAGTGTCCAGGGACGCATCCGGCGTGCCGCTCTTTTGATAGGCGGTCTTAGGCGGTGGCGGCCACTATCGCCGCGGTCACCCGCGCAAGATCCTCCTCGCCGATCGCGTAAGGCGGCATGGTGTAGATCAGATCGCGGAACGGCCGCAGCCACACGCCGCGCTCGACCGCGGCCGCGGTCGTGGCGGCGACGTTCACCTCATGGTCGAGCTGCACGACGCCGATCGCGCCCAGCACGCGCACGTCCACGACCCCCTGCAGCTCGCGAGCCGGCTCGAGTCCGGCACGCAGACAGCGTTCGATCGCGCTCACACGCGCGCGCCAGCCGCCGTCGGCCAGAAGGTCGAGCGAGGCCAGCGCGACCGCGCAGGCGAGGGGATTGGCCATGAACGTCGGGCCGTGCATCAGCCCGCCGCCCTCGCCGCTGGACACGGCGTCGGCGATCGCGCGCGTGCAGAGCGTCGCGGCGAGCGTCATGTAGCCGCCGGTGAGCGCCTTGCCCACACACATCACGTCCGGGGCGATCCCGGCGTGCTCTACGGCGAACATCGCGCCGGTGCGCCCGAAGCCGGTGGCGATCTCGTCGAGCACGAGCAGCAGGCCGTGCTCGTCGCACAGCTCGCGCAACAGCGCGACGCACGCGGGTGCGTGAAAGCGCATCCCCCCCGCTCCCTGCACCACCGGCTCGACGATCACGCCCGCAAGCTCGTGCGCGTGCGTGGCCGTCAGCTCGCGGACGTGCGCCGCCCACCCGTCGTCGAGCCCGGCGTCAAAGCCGTCGGGCGGGCGCTCGGCGAAGACGTGCTCAGCCAGCACGCTGGTGAACATGGAGTGCATCCCGCCGACGGGGTCGCACACGGCCATCGCGCCGAACGTGTCGCCGTGGTAGCCGCCCCTGACGGTCAGAAGGCGCGTGCGCTCGGACCGTCCTTCGGCGCGCTGGAACTGCAGGCACAGCTTGATCGCGACCTCGACCGCGACCGAGCCGGAGTCGGCGAAGAACACCCGCTCGAGCCCCTCCGGAGCGAGCTCTGTCAAGCGCTCCGCCAGCAGCACGGCCGGCTCGTGCGTGAGCCCGCCGAACATCACGTGCGCCATCTTCCCCAACTGCTCTTGCACGGCCGCGTCGAGCGCGGGATGGCGGTAGCCGTGAATCGCGCACCACCACGACGCCATCCCGTCGATCAGCTCGCGCCCGTCCGCCAGCTTCAGCCGCACGCCCTCGGCCGAGACCACCGGCAGCGATGGAAGCGCCGCGGGCAGCGCGCCGTAGGGATGCCACACGCGCTCGCGGTCGAGCGCGAGCAGCGCGTTCCAGTCGGTCATTTCATACCTCCTCGCAATCCTCGCCACCAGGGCGTCGTCGGTCAAGCGAGGCAAGGACGCACCTGGACGGGCACACGCAATTCGCGTGGCCTGCTTCGCAGGCGAGCGACTGCCTGCCCCCGAATGGGGGAGGACGCCGCCTCGCGCCGGCCGGCGGCGTCCTGGTCAATCCTCGTACAGGGTGAAGTCCCGCTTGCGCGCTCCGCAGACGGGGCAGAACCACGTGTCGGGGATGTCCTCGAACGCAGTGCCCGTCGGGATGCCGCCGTCGGGATCTCCCTCCTCGGGGTCGTAGATGTACCCGCAGGACTCGCAGATCCAGCGCTGAAGGGTCTTCGTCGTGGCGCTCATAGCCGCAAAGACTACCGGCCGCTCCGCGCGGCGGTAGGGTCACGCAATGGACGCTCCCGACGAGCGCGGCGCGCCGCCGCCCGAGGTGGACGAGTACAACCCGGGAGCGGAGGCCCCGCCGCGCCAGGCCGCGACGGTGATCCTGCTGCGCGGCGGCGCAGACGCGCTCGAGGTGCTGCTGGTCAGGCGCACTCCCCGCGCCCGCTTCATGGCCGGCGTGTGGGTGTTTCCCGGCGGCGCCGTCGACGCCGGCGAGGGCGACGGGCAGGCGGCCCACCGCGCAGCGGCGGTCCGCGAGCTGCGCGAGGAGGCAGCGATCGCGCTTGCCGACCCCGCGGAGCTCGTCGAGTTCTCACGCTGGATCACGCCGGCCGCGGTGCGCACGCGCTTTGACACCCACTTCTTCCTCGCTCCTCTCCCGGCCGGCCAGGAGCCGCGGGTCGACGGCGAGGAGTGCGTCGATCTCGGCTGGTTCACGCCCCGGGCGGCGCTCGACGCCCACGCGGCTGAGGAGATCGTGCTCGTCTTCCCGACGATCAAGCACCTCGAGCAGCTGCTCGAGTTCACTTCCGTCGATGCCCTGCTGGCGCACGCGCGCGAACGCGACGTGCAGCCGATTCAGCCGAAGGTGATCATGGACGGCGAGGTCGCCCGCGTGCTGCTGCCGGGCGAGCCGGGTATTAAGGGTTCGCGTCACGATAAACGACCAGTTGAGGCGGCCGGGCCGGGGATGGCGGGCGCCGCACGCGCAAAGACGAACCTTCCGCGACGAATTGATTCACGCCGAGAACGAATCCCGATTTGAACAGGTCGCCAGGAGTCAGCTCTGGCGCTGGGCGTCGATCACGTGCGTGACGGCGTTGATCAGCGCCAGGTGAGTGAACGCTTGGGGATAGTTGCCGAGATGGCGTCCGCTCGAGGCTTCGAGCTCCTCCGCATACAGCTCGAGCGGCGAGGAGTACGAGAGCAGCCGCTCGCACAGGTGCTCGGCCTCGCGATGCTCGCCGATCTCAGACAGCGCCGAGACCAGCCAGAACGAGCAGATCAGGAACGTACCCTCCTCCCCCCGCAGGCCGTCGTCGGTCTCATCCGTGCGGTAGCGCAAGACCAGCCCACCCTCGGTCAGCTCCTCGCGGATCGCCATCACCGTCGCGCGCACGCGCTCGTCCCCGGCCGGCAGAAAGCGCACGAGCCCCACCAGTAGGTTCGACGCGTCGAGCGCATCGGTGTCGTAGTGCTGGCGAAACACCCCGCGCGCGTCCACCCCCCGGTCGCAGATCTCGGCATGGATCTCATCAGCCAGCGACTGCCAGCGCTCAGCGGTCTCCCGCTCACCCCGCCGTTCTGCCAGGCGCGCGCCACGGTCCATCGCCACCCAGCACATCAGCTTGGAGGAGACATAGTGTTTCGGCTCGCCGCGCGCCTCCCAGATCCCCTGGTCGGGCTCCTTCCACGCCGCCGACGCGCAGCGCACCTGGTCGGTCAGCACCGGCCACAGCCGCTCGGGGATATGGTCGCGCTGCTTGGCGTGCAGGTAGACCGAGTCGAGCACAGCCCCGTACACGTCGTTCTGGCGCTGGTTGTAAGCGCCGTTGCCGACCCGTACCGGCCGCGCGCCCTCATAGCCCTTGAGATGGTCGAGCGTCGACTCCGCGAGGTCCATCTCTCCCTTGATCCCATACATGATCTGCAGCGAGCCGTCCTCGTTGCGCGGCACGTCCGCCACGTACTGCACGAAGTCGTCCGCCTCCCAGTCGAGGCCCAGCGCGTGCAGCCCCCACAGGGTGAACGACGCGTCGCGCATCCAGCAGTAGCGGTAGTCCCAGTTGCGCTCGCCCCCCGGCGTCTCCGGCAGCGACGTGGTGGGCGCCGCGACGAGCGCGCCCGTCGGCATGAACGTCAGTCCCTTCAGCACGAGCGCGGAGCGTTGCAGGTGAAAGCGCCACGGATGGTCGGGATAGGAGCCTTCGGCCAGCCACGAGCGCCAGAAATGGGCCGTGCGCTGCAGGTGCTCCTCGGCCTGCTCGACCGTGCGCGGACCACCCAGCCCCTCCGTCCAGGACAGCGCGCAGAAGCGCTTCTCCCCCTCGACCATCGTGTGGCGCCCGTGCACGCGGTTGCCCTCGATCCCCATGCGCATGTCGCTGAACAGCCGAAACGCGGTGACGCCGTCGCTCGCGTCGAGCGCGCAGCCGCCCTCCTCGCCCGTGTCGACCATGCTCCACCTCGCCGGCGTCGCACCGTAGTCGAGCATCGGCTCGCACACCGCCTCCACCGCCACCTGTCCCTGGACGCATTCGAACATACGCACCAGCAGGTGATCAGCGTCGAAGTCCGTCGGCGGGCGCGTGTGGCTGGAGCCGTGCTTGTTGTCGTGCCACTCGCCGATCGTCAGCGCGTCGAGGACCCGCAGCCATCCCTGGGGGGTCATCCACGTCGTCTCGATCATGTTCGTGCCCGGTATGTAGCGACGTCCCGCCGGCACGTACAGGCCATACGGTCCCACGCGCCAGCTGCCGGCGCCGCGGTCGAGCATCGCGCCGAACACCGACGGCGAGTCGAAATGAGGCAAACACATCCACTCGATCGACCCGTCCGAGGCGACCAGGGCGCCGGTGTGGCAGTCCGACAGAAAGCCGTAGTCGGCGATCGGCGGGAACGGCGAGTCCAGCGACGAGCCGTTCGTGCGAGCCACCGGCGCTGGAGACCGGCCGGCCTGGGCCGCGGACGCGACCGCCGGCTTACTCACCAGTCGGTGCGGTCGAACTTCGGCCGCTGGACTCCGGCCGGCAGGATCTGCTCCTCGGCGAACTTATCCAGATAGGCGGCAAGCGTCGCCGTCGCGAGCGGGCGCATCACGTCGGGCACGTCGGGCCACGCCGAGTCGAGCATCTGCTCGACCGTGCGCGCGCCTTCGCCGAGCGCCAGCAGCAGCCGGTTTTCGCGATCGATGCGATGACCCAGGTACTCCTTGAGCTTGGCGTGGGCGTCCCACACGGGAGGACCGTGGCCGGGGCACAAGACGTTGAAGTCTTCGCGCATCGTCAGCCGCGTGAGCGAGAGCATGTAGCCGGCCATCGCGTCCTCGTGCGGGGAGATGAAGACGCTGCCGTCGCCGAGCACCGCGTCGCCGGTGAAGCAGGCGCCCTCGCCGATCAACGCGAAATGGTCGGGTGCGTGCCCTGGCGTCGCGACGGCCTGGAACGGTCCGAAGCGCACGTCCTCTCCCAGCCTGACATCGACCTCACCCCGACCGCCCGCGAGCGGGGCGGGGTGCTGTTCGAGCATCGTCTCTACAGCCTCCGTGTGGTCGAGGTGGTCGTGCGTGAGCACGATGCCCCCGAGACCGCCGCGCTCGTCGATCGCGGCGAGCATGCGCTTGATGTGCTCGTCGCGTAACGGCCCGGGGTCGACGATCCATGTCGGTCGTCGCCCGACGACCCACGTATTGGTGCCCGACAGCGTGAACAATCCCGGATTAGGGGCACGTATTCGCAGGATGTCGTAGTGCGCGAGGAGGTCCGCGTCGGACTCGGCCTCGGTCGCCAAAGCGGCCGCGTCGGAATCCGGCGGAAGGGGTGTATCGGGTGGAAGCGGAGTGGTCACGCGCGCGACGTTAGCTGACAAGGCGGAGTGAATGACTGCTCGCTGTGCCTACCGCGACCCGCGGGAGGCTCTCCCGCCACCTCTGGAAGCGCGCCGTCGCGGGCTTGCACCCCGTGTGGCGTCGCTCGGCAAGCCACCCAAATCGAGCTCGCGACGTAGTCCCAAGCTGCCGACCATGCCCACCAGTTCGCTCGCCTGGTCGTGCGCGACGAGCGTCACACCGACGCCGCTCGCGCCCGCGCGGGCGGTGCGCCCGATGCGGTGCACGTAGTCCTCGCGCGTGGCCGGAATGTCGTAGTTGATCACGTGCGTAATGCCGGCGACGTCGATCCCGCGGGCGGCTACATCGGTTGCCACGAGCGTGTCGACCACGCCCGCCTCGAAGTTGGCGAGCGCCCGCTCGCGCTGACCTTGGGACTTGTCGCCGTGCATCGCCACCGCGCGCACGCTGCTCGCGCCAAGCCGCTTGACCAGCCGGTCGGCGCCGCGCTTGGTGCGCACGAACACGAGCGTCAGCCCGCGCTCGGAGTCCTTCAGCTCGGTGATCAGCCGCGCGACCTTGCCCTCGTGGGAGACCGCCACGAAGCGGTGCTCGACATCGCCCTTGCGCTCGGCGGAGTGCGCGTGCTCGTGGCGGCGTGGAGCGGTCGTGTAGGCGTTGGCGATGCGCCCCACCTCGCCCTCGAGCGTCGCCGAGAACAGCATCGTCTGGCGCTCGCGCGCGGTCATCTTCACAATTTTGTCGACCACCGGGCGAAAGCCCATGTCGAGCATCCTGTCGGCCTCGTCGAGCACGAGCAGCCGGATCCGGTCGAGCGCCACGTCGCGGCGGTCGATCAGGTCGAGCAGCCGGCCGGGCGTGGCGACGAGGATGTGTGCGCGCGCGGCGTTGCGCGCCTGCTTGACGATCCCGGCACCGCCGTACACCGCGGCGATCGACAGCGCCCGGGCGTGCGCGAGCGGGCGCAGATCCTCGACGATCTGCAGCGCCAGCTCGCGCGTCGGTGCGAGCACGAGCGCGGACGGACGCGCATCTGAGTCGCGCAGCCGCTCGACCAGCGGCACGCCGAACGCGAGCGTCTTGCCCGAGCCGGTCGGTGACTGGGCGAGCACGTCGTGACCGGCCAGCACATCGGGTATGACCATCCTTTGGACGGCGAACGGCTCGGTGATCCCGCGCTTGGCGAGCTCACCCGTAACGACTTCGGACACGCCGAGGCCGGCGAAAGTCTGATGCTTCATGTTGTCGGTGCTCCTTCTTGCGACTCTGTGGCCGCTGCTAATACGGATGGAGATTCCTCAAAACTGACCCCATCCGCGCGTTGCGAGCGCCAACAAAGACAAAGAACCTCGCGGACGACGTCGCCGTCCGTATTCGGACCGTATCAGACTTTCGTACCGACCTCGCGCGACGCGCATAGGGCAAGCTGCGTCTTTCCGGCAGCCGGGGGCCGCGATCGCACGTCTCTCAGGCGGCCGAGGCCCGCCCATCGCACCTCTTTCAGGCAGCCGGAGCCCGCGCCCGTCGCACGACTCTCAGACAAGTAGGCTCCGCCCCCATCGCACGCCTCTCCGACAGCCGAGCCCCGCCCATCGCACGCCTCTCTGACAGCCGAGCCCCGCCCATCGCTCTACCGGAGGCTTGCCATTACGTGCTTCACCACCGTGTAGTCCTCCAGTGAATAGACGCTCAGATCCTTGCCATATCCCGACTCCTTGAACCCGCCGTGGGGCATCTCGGAAACGAGTGGGATGTGGTCGTTGATCCACACGCACCCGAACCTGAGCGCCTTCGACACGCGCAACGCGCGGCCCACGTCGCGGGTCCAGACCGAGGAGGCGAGGCCGTAGCGGGTGGCGTTCGCCCACGCGATCGCCTGCTCCTCGTCGGTGAACCGCTGCACGGTGATCACCGGGCCGAAGATCTCCTGCTGAATCATCTCATCGTCCTGCTCGAGCCCCGCGACGACCGTCGGCTCGAGGAAGAAACCGGGCCGCTCCGGCGGCGAGCCGCCGGTCACGACCTCGGCGTGGGCGGGCCTGCGCCGCAGAAAGCCCTCCACGCGCTCGCGCTGGCGCGCCGAGTTGATCGGTCCGAGCGTCGTCTCGGCCGCGAGCGTGTCGCCGATCACGAGCCCCTTCGCCTGCTCGGCCAGGCCGCTGACGACGTCGTCGTAGACCCCGCTTCCCGCCAGCACGCGCGTGGCGGCGGTGCAGTCCTGCCCGGCGTTGTAGTAGCCCGTTCCCGCGATCGTCTCAAGCGCCGACTCGAGGCTCACATCGTCGAACACCACGACCGGCGCCTTGCCGCCGAGCTCTAGGTGCACGCGCTTGAGCGTATCCGCCGCGGTACGGGCGATGTGCTTGCCGGTTTGCACCGATCCCGTCAGCGAGACCATGTCCACCTCGGGATGGCCGATCAGCGCCTCCCCGGTCGGCTCCCCCGGCCCGCTCACGACGTTCAGCACGCCGGGCGGCAGCACGTCCGCGGCCAACTCGGCGAGCCGGACCGTCGTCATCGGCGTCGTCTCGGCCGGTTTCAACACGATCGTGTTTCCCGCCGCAAGCGCCGGGGCGATCTTCCAGATCGCCATCATCAGCGGGTAGTTCCACGGCGTGATCTGTGCGATCACCCCAACCGCCTCGCGGCGGGTGAAGGAGGTGTATCCCTCCATGTACTCGCCCGCCGCCCTCCCCTCCAGGCAGCGCGCCGCGCCCGCGAAGAAGCGCAGGTTGTCGGCCATCACGGGTAGCTCATCGCCCCGCACGGCTTCGATCGGCTTGCCCGCGTTCAGCGCCTCCATGCGCGCGAGCTCCTCCCCGTGCTCCTCCACCTTCTCCGCCAGCGCGAGCAGCGTCTGCGCCCGCTGGGCGGGCGTCGTCTGCGACCAGCCCACGAACGCCCCCCGCGCGGCCCCCACCGCACGGTCCACGTCCGCGGGGGTCGACCGCGACGCCCGCGCCAGCTCCTCTCCGGTAGCTGGGTTCAGCACCGGGTCGTGCTCGCCGTCGGACGCGATCTGCTCGCCGCCGATGAAGTTCTTCAGGGTCTCGACTGTCTCGGTTGTCATGCTCGCCCTCTTTCGGTCGGATCCGGGGACGGCCCTCTCTCGGTCGGACCCAGGGACGTCATCCGCGCGACCGCACGCGCGGGTCCGAGCCCGGGAGAGCGGCTCCGTCCATCGCGGTCGCGCCCAGCGCCTCGGCGACCGCCGGGTGGGTGATCTCGCCGTGCCTGACGTTCAAGCCCAGCCGCAATCCGACGTTGCGCTCGAGCGCCTCACTCACGCCGTGCTCGGCCAGCTCGATCGCATACGGCAGCGTGGCGTTCGTCAGCGCATACGTCGAGGTAATCGGCACCGCGCCCGGCATGTTCGTCACGCAGTAATGCGTGATCCCCTCGACCTCGAACGTCGGCTCGGAGTGCGTCGTCGGGCGCGAGGTCTCAAAGCAGCCGCCCTGGTCGATCGACACGTCCACGAGCACCGCGTTGCGCTTCATCAGCTTCAGCTGCTCACGCGTCACGATCCGCGGCGCGCGCCCGCCATGCACGAGCACCGCGCCGATCACGAGGTCGGCGCCCGGCAGCAGCTGCTCGATCGCGAGCGTCGAGGAGTACACGGTCGAGGCCCTGCCCGCAAACGCGACTTCCAGCTCGCGCAAGCGGTCGATCGAGCGGTCGAACACGAACACGTCGGCCTGCATCCCGATCGCGATCACGGCCGCGTTCATCCCCACCACGCCGCCGCCGATCACGAGCACGGTCGCCGCGGCGACACCCGGCACGCCGCCGAGCAGGATCCCCCGCCCCCCGAGCGGCTTCTCGAGCATGAACGCGCCCGCCTGCGTGGCGATCTTGCCCGCCACCTCGCTCATCGGCGCGAGCAGCGGCAGCCTCCCCTCCGCGTCCTCGACCGTCTCATACGCGATGCACGCCGCCCCCGACTCGCGCAGTTCGCGCGCGAGCTCCGGCTCGGCGGCGAGATGGAGGTAGGTGAACAGCGTCTGCCCCTCTCCCAGCATCTCCACCTCTACCGGCTGGGGCTCCTTCACCTTCAGCACCAGCTCCGCGCGCGCGAACACCGCCTGGGCATCCGCCACGATCTCCGCTCCCTGGGCCGCGAACTGCTCGTCGCTCATCGCACTACCGGTCCCCGCCCCCGCCTGCACGAGCACCTCGTGCCCGCGTGCGGTCAGCTCCCGCACCCCGGCCGGGGTGATCGCGACGCGGTACTCATCCGCCTTGATCTCGCTCGGAACCCCGACCCTCATCGCCGACCCTCCCCGCCTGCCACCCCTGGCTTGCCCGCAAGCCGGCTACCCCTCACGCCCGCCTGCGCCCACGACGCCGCGCACGCCAGACTCCCGGAGGGAGTCCCCTCAAAAAAGTCGTTCCTCACCTTGCCAGCTCCCTGCCGCGCAATGCCAGCCAGAACTCGATCCGGTCGCGGGCGTGAGAGAAGTCGCGTCCGGTCAGCTGCTCGATCCGGCGAATTCGATAGCGCAGCGTGTGGCGGTGGCAGTACAGCGCGCTCGCCGCCTTCTCCCAGTGGCCGTTGTGCTCGATGAACACGTCCAGCGAGCGCAGCAGCTCATCGCCGTAGTCGCCCTCCCCCTGCTCCACCGGCCCGAGCACGCCGCGGCAGTAGGAGATCAGCGCGTCGTCGTCCTGCAGCGACAGCAGCAACTGAAACGCGCCCAGGTCCTCGTAGGAGGCGACCTCGGGCCCGTCGCCGTTCTGCAACCGCACGGCCTCAAGCGCGCAGCGCGCCTCGTGGAAGCTCAACCGCAGCGAGTGCGTCGGCGCGACGCGGCTCGCCGCGGCCGCGATCGCCGTCTCACCGAAGCGCGCGGCCAGCTCGCCCCTCAGCTTGCGCGCGAGCTCGATCGGCTCGAGCTCCCTGCCGTCCAGCACCGCGCACAACAGCCCCGCGCGAATCGCCACGAGGCTCGGGCGCTGCTCGCGCTCGAGCAGCCGTTCCAACAGCGGCGCCGCTGCGCTCGGGTCGCCCAGCCTGAACGCGAGCACCGCCGCCTGCTCGCCGATCCCGAACGGGCGCAGCCGCGCCTGCAGCTCCTCCGGATACAGGTGCCCGGTCAACGCCTCCGCGAGCACGTCGCCGACCATGTTGCGCTGCAACATTTCATAGCGCTCGTTCACCAGCTGCGCGAACGCGCGCTCGGTGATCGCGATGAACGGCAGCTCATACGGCACCTCGAACACGGGGAAGGAGCGCTTGCGCGCGGCCGTCACGAGCGCCGCCGGGATGCGCTTGTGGGTGAAGCCCGTCCCGAACCCCAGCCCCGCGATCTCGTGGTCTGCCAGCCGCTCGATCAGCTCGCGCTGCGCCTTCGGCCCGTCGAGCTGGATTCCCATCGTCAGCAGCAGCTCGCCCCCTTTCAGCCATGGCGTCGGGTCGGTCAGCTCGGTGCTGTGCACCCAGCGCACGTGCGCCTGCGCCGACTCCTCCCCCGAGACGAGCGTCAGGCCCAGCTCGGCTATCAGGCTCGCGACAGTGAGCTCCATCCCTAGGGCCTATCACGAGAGGGACGTGCGGCTGGGACGTACGAGGATCGAGCGGAGCGCGGACGCAAGGACAAAGGCATGGTGGGCCCATGCCGGTGACGGGTGCCGGAGGGCTGAAGCTCCGCGAAGGTCATCGTGCGTATCCAGACGTGCGGGCCTCTCGGGATAGGCCCAGCACCCGTTCTGATGCCTCGCTCAAGACCGGCCTCAGGATCGACTCGATCTCCTCGAACTGCTCCTCGCCCGCGATCAGCGGCGGCGAGAGCTGCACCACCGGGTCGCCGCGATCGTCGGTGCGGCAGATCAGCCCGCGGCTGTACAGCTCACCGGAGAGGAAATCGCGAAACAGATGCTCGGCCTCCTCGTGGGTGAACGTCTCCTTGGTCTCCCTGTCCTTCACCAGCTCGATCGCCTGGAAGTACCCCGCGCCGCGCACGTCGCCGACGATCGGCAGGTCGCGCAGGCCGTCGAGCATCTCTCTAAAGCGGCCCTCCTTCGTGCGCACGCGTGCGCACAGCTCCTCGCGCTCCATCACGTCGATGTTCGCCAACCCAACCGCGCACGCCATCGGATGCCCGCCGAAGGTGAATCCGTGGGTGAACGTCTCCGTGCCGTGCATGAACGGCTCGGCGACACGGTCGGCCGCGAGCACCGCGCCGAGCGGCGCGTAGGCCGAGGTGAGACCCTTCGCCATCGTGATCATGTCCGGCTCGTAGTCGAAGCGTTCGCACCCAAACCAGTATCCGAGCCTCCCCCACGCACAGATCACCTCGTCGGAGATCAGCAGCACCCCGTGGCGGTCGCAGATCTCGCGCACCCGCTGGAAGTAGCCGTCCTGGGGCACGAAGCAGCCGCCGCTGTTCTGCACCGGCTCGAGGATCACCGCGGCGACGGTGTGCGGCCCCTCGAACAGGATCGCCTCCTCGATCGCATCAGCCGCCCACAGCGGATCGCGATCCTCGGCCCAGCGGTATGAGTTCGTGTTCGGCACGTGATTCCCGCCCGGGGTGAGCGGCTCAAACGGCGTGCGCAGCGCGGGCACGCCCGTCGCCGTCAGCGCCCCCATCGAGGTCCCGTGGTAGGCAAGCTTGCGCGAGATCAGCTTGTGCCTGCTCGGCTCGCCGCTCGCCGCGTGATAGGCCTTCGCGAGCTTCCACGCCGACTCGACCGCCTCCGAGCCGCCGCTCGTGAAGAACACGCGGTTCAGCTCTCCCGGCGCGAGCTTTGCGATGCGCCTCGCCAGCTCGATCGCGCGCGGGTGCGCATAGCTCCAGTTCGTGTAAAACCCAAGCTCCTCGGCCTGGCGCGCGGCGGCCTGTCCCAGCTCGGCGCGGCCGTGGCCGATGTTCACGCAGTACAGCGCCGACAGCCCGTCGAGATAGCGCTTGCCGTGCTCGTCGTACACGTAGCACCCCTCGCCCCTGACGATCACCGGCAGCTCCTGCCCGGCGTCGTTGTATGCGCCCATGCGCGTGAAATGCATCCACAGGTGGCGCTTTGCCTGCTCTTGCAGCTCGCTTGCGGTTCCGTCGCTAGACATCACGGACAACGCTACTCCTCCACTATGTATGGCTCAAGCGGCCACCAGTTCAACAACCTCCGTTCTCATTGTACGACTCGTACAACTATGGCTGTTCGTTTTGGGGATTCCGCCTCTTGGTATTCGCCCCGGCAAGACGTAACTTCTGTCACTAGCATCGAATCGCCCGGGGAGTGCGTCACGGCTCGCCCGTCACGTCCATCGAAGGGGGAAGCTCATCATGGCCACCGACAGCGCCTTCGCACCCGCAGCGCCGGGCGCATCTGGCAGCCCGGCATCTTCGGAGGTCATGGACAAGGGCCTGAAGAAAAACGCGATCGGCTACCTCTCGAACATCGTCATCGGCGTAGCCTCCACCGCGCCCGCCTACTCGCTGGCGGCGACCCTTGGCGTGATCGTCGCCGTCGGTGGCGTAGGGGTACACGCGCCCGCGGTGCTGCTCGTCTCGTTCGTGCCGATGCTGCTGATCGCGGCGGCCTACAAATACATGAACCGCGCCGACCCCGACGCCGGCACCACGTTCGCCTGGACCACACGCGCACTTGGCCCAGCGACAGGCTGGGTAAACGGCTGGGCGATCTTCCTAGCCGACGTGATCGTGATGGCCTCGCTTGCGCAGATCGCTGCCGTCTACACCTTCAAGCTCTTCAGCTGGGAATCGGCCGCCAACTCAAAAGGCGCGGTCGTCCTCGCCGCGATCATCTGGATCGCACTGATGACTTGGATCTGTTACCGAGGCATCGAGCTCTCCGCTCGCATCCAGCAGTTCCTACTCGGCGCCGAGGTCCTGATCCTCGCGATCTTCTCGGTGGTCGCACTCACCAAGGTCTACAGCAGTCACCCGGCCGGCTCGATCAAGCCTTCGCTGTCATGGATCGACCCGACCCAGATGAGCTTCAGCGCGCTGGTCGTCGGCGTGCTGTTCGGTGTGTTCATCTACTGGGGCTGGGATTCCGGGGTCGCGGTCAACGAGGAGTCCGAGGACCCCGCCGAGGGGCCGGGACGCGCGGCGGTCGTCTCGACGATCCTGCTCGTCTTCATCTACCTGATCGTCTCGGTCGCCGCCCAGTCCTTCCACGGGACGAGCTTCTTGAGCGCCAACGAATCCGATGTTCTCAACGCCCTCGGCAAGCCCGTGCTCGGAGGTGCCCTCTACAGGCTGCTGATCGTCGCGGTGTTGACTTCCGCGTCGGCCTCGACGCAGACGACGATCCTGCCGACCGCGCGCACGACGCTTTCGATGGCGCACTGGAAGGCGGTCGCGGCTGTCCTCGGTCGCGTGCACAAGCGCTATCTGACCCCCACCGTCTCGACACTCGGCATGGGCGCGATTTCGATCGCCATCACCGTCCCGCTGCTGCTGCTCTCAGAACACGTGCTCACTGACTCGATCACTGCGATCGGCTTCCCGATCTGCTTCTACTACGGCTTCACCGGGATCGCCTGCGCCGTCTACTACCGTCGCGAGCTGTTCAAGAGCGCACGCAACTTCCTACTGCTCGGCCTTGCGCCGCTCGTCGGCGGGCTGATGCTATTCGGCGTGTTCGTCAAGGCGTTGATCTACTACAGCGAAACCGCCCATGTCGAATCCTCACCGATCCTTGGCGTCACGCTGCCGATCTGGATGGGTGTCGGAGGCATGCTGCTCGGGGTTGTATTGATGCTCATCTCAAGACCGTTCTTCGGCGACTTCTTCGCCCGCAAGCTCGAAACCGCGCCGGCGGGGATGCTCGAGCAGCCGGTTGAGCACGCGCCGGCGCACTTTTGAAGCCGGAGAGAACCGAGCGTGGGAAAAGGGACGCTCAACCCAGCGCCAGCTCCATCTGACCGTGCGGTGAGCCCAGCTCGCCGAGACGCTCGAGAAACGGTTGCGGCGCAAACGCCTCCGGACCGAGCACGCCCGTGCCCTGCCACACGCCCTCGTCGAGCAGCTCGAGCGCGACCACGGGGTTGACCGCGGTCTGCCAGACGACGGCCTGGCTCGCATACTCGCGCATCGTCCACTCGTTGTCGACCACGTGGTACAGGTAGGTCGAGCGCGGCTCCCCGTCCTTGCCCGTGCCCGTCACCCAGGTCCCCGCGCACGTGCGCCCCGTCATCCGCTCACCGAGCGCCGCCGGGTCGGGCAGCGCGGCGGCGACCACGTCGCGCGGCGCGACCTCCACCCCGCGCACGCGGACCGGCTCGGTCGAGTCGAGCCCGAGCTTATGCAGGGTGCGCAGCACGTCGATGAACTCGGCGCCGAGCCCGTACTTGAACGTGACCCGCTCGCAGTCCACCCAGCGGGGGATCAGAACCACCTCCTCGTGCTCGACGTTCACGCACTCGACCGAGCCGATGCCCTCGGGGAAGTCGAACACCTCGGGCTCTGAGAACGGAGCGGTCGTGTAGAAGCCGCGCTCACGCTCCCAGATCAGCGGCGGGTTCAGGCACTCCTCGATCGTCGTCCAGATCGAGAACGTCGGCGCGAAGTCATAGCCCTCGATCACCAGGTCGGCGCCGTCGCGCACGCCGACCTCGCGCACCTCGGAGAACAGTTCGTCGGCGGCCCAGCGCGCGAACACGTCGGACAGGCCGGGCTCCACCCCGATCCCCACGAGCGCGAGCAGGCCGGTCCGCTCCCACGCCTCGCTCTGTGCGAGCTGTCCGTCGCCGAGCATCACCCCGGGGAGCTCGTGCGGGCGCTCCGGGTGCGGGTGCGACAGCGTCATCGCCATGTCGAGATACGTCACCCGCGCCTCGAACGCCGCCGCGAAGATCGGCTCGTTGAAACGCGGATCGCACGCGTTCAGCACCGCGTCGGGCCGCACACGGCCCATCAGCTCGACGAGATCGCCGCGGTCGGAGGCATCCACGCGCTCGGCCGCGAAGCGATCGGGCTCGCCCAGCCGCGTGGCGACCGCCTGCGCGCGCTGCAGCGCGACGTCGGCCAGCACCACCCGCTCGAACCGGGGCCGCCGCTGCGCGATCGCGGCAAACGCGGCCCCCACGCCCCCGGCTCCGACGACAAGCACCCTCATGCGTTCAGTGTGACGCAGATCGACGTATCCGAACGGCGCAACCGCGCGAGGCCTATGCGCCGCTATGTACACGCGGCCGAAGTTCGGTGGGGAATTGGTGCGTGGATGGGCGTGGCTGACGTCGCACGGTGGTCGCCTGCGTGCTGGTGGCACCTGGGCGACCGCCGGATGGCGTCAGGCGCGTCCAGGCGCGTGCCAAAACACGCCGAACTTCGGCCGCGTGTACTAAGGCGCAGGTGGCTCCCGTATGCTGCCCCATTCGATGGCGAGCGTGCTCCAGGACAGGCCCTCGGCTGCCCCCCCGGCGACCGGACGACTCCGGTCCTGGGCGCCGTCACCCGCGCTGCGCGCACGCGAGATCGCCTGGGTCGCGCTCGCGGGCGTCGCGCTCGCGATCCTCACGACCTGGCCGCTGATCCTGCACATGGGAAGCCGGATCGCCCCCGACCTCGGCGACCCGGTGCGCACGGCCTGGCAGATCGCCTACGTAGGCCACGCGATGCTGCACGACCCGCTGCATCTGTTCGACGCGAACGCCTTCTACCCCCACCCGCTGAGCCTCGCGTTCTCGGACTCGCTGCTCGGCTACGGCCCGGCGGCGTTCTTCGGCTCGGGCACAGTGGCGGCGCTCGTCCGCTACAACCTGCTGTTCCTGTGGGCGTGGTCGCTGTGCTTCGCCGGCGCCTACCTGCTCGCGCGCGAGCTCGGTCTCGGCAGGCTCGCGGGCGCAGCCGCCGGGGTCGCCTTCGCCTACGCCCCCTATCGGGTGACCGAGGCCGGCCACCTGCACGTGATCTCAAGCGGCGGGATCGCGCTCGCGCTGTTCTTGCTGCTGCGCGGCTACCGGCGGGGCTCTGGCAGGCTCGTGCTCGCCGGCTGGCTCGTGTCGGCCTGGCAGGTGAGCCTGGGGTTCACGCTCGGCCTGCAGTACAGCTACCTGATCGCGATCCTCGCGCTGGCGGCGTTCGTGTACTGGTGGCGCGCCGGGCGTCCGGCGCTGCCCCGGCGGTTGGCGATCGTGACGTGCGTGGGGATGGCGATCTTCGGGGCGGTCGCGATCTATCAGGCGCGTCCGTATCTGAAGGTCGCGAGCGAGTACCCGACGGCGAAGCGGACGTTGAAGGAAGTGAAAACCTATTCCTCGGGGCCGGTGGCGCTGGTGTCGGCCTCCTCGGAGAACCGCATCTGGGGCCCGGTCACCTCGGCGGCGCGCGCGGACCTGCATTCCAAGAACGAGGACGTGTTCTTCCCCGGCCTCGCGATCTTCGCGCTCGCTCTGATCGGGCTGGCGACGGGTCTCTACACGCGTCGATTGCGCGCGGGCCTGGCGGTTGGGATAGTCGCCTGCTCGGTGTTCGCGATGGGCCTAGGGCTGACCGGCGCGGGCTATCCGTATCGCCTGCTGTACGACTACGCGCCCGGATGGGACGGGGTGCGAGTGCCGGGACGGGTGTTCACGACGGCGACGCTCTTCTACGCGCTACTCGCGGGCGCGGGCGCGCAGTGGCTGATGGGCTGGATCGGCCGCTGGGGAGCGCGCAGATCGCTGCGCTCCCTCTCCCCCCTGCTGGGCGTCGTGCTGCTGCTCGGACTGCTGGGAGAAGGCGCGGGCCATCTCAACCATCCGGTCGTGCCGCGGCCGGCGCGGGCGGAGATCGGCCTGCCCGGACCGCTGCTCGACCTCCCCACCGACGGCGCCGCCGACCGCGTGTGGCAGTACTTCTCGACGGACGGCTTTTACAAGATCCCTGTGGGCAACAGCACGTTTGACATCCCAGCCGTCGACGATCTGCGCGGCGGCATGAGCGGCTTTCCGGATAGGGCGAGCATCGAGAAGCTCCGCTACTACGGGATCCGCACGGTGGTACTGCACCTGCGCATGCCAAAGCTGCCGGGCATCGTCGGCTATGCGCTCGCCGAGCCGCAGAATGTCTATGCGGCCGCGGCCAAACCGGTTGCCGGTCTCGGCATCACGAAGCGACAGGTCGGCTCGATCGTGATCTATGAGATCGGGCCGGGACCGGCCGCATTGCACGGACACGACTGATGAGCACGATCGAACCCGCCTCAGAGCGCGAGCTCAACGCTGAGGCGCACAACAAGTCATTCAACACGGACTCCATCGCGCGCGCGCGTATGCGTATACGCGGGCGCGGGCGCGGGCGTATGCGTATACGCGGGCGCGGGCGCGGGCGTATGCGTATACGCGGGCGCGGGCGCGGGCGCGGACGCGGACGCGGGCGCAGGGGGATCGCTAGGAACGATGGGATCTTTACGAGGAGACGTATAGCGCTCGCGGCGATCCTGCTCGTGGGCCTGTCTTACGCGACGCTGATCCAGAGCTTCTCGTGGAATCAGACCTCGCATTACGACCTGATCCGCGCGCTGAACGACGACGGCACGACGATCGAATCCTACGCGTCCAACACCGGCGACAAGGTCGAATACAAGGGGCACACCTACTCCGCGCGGGCGCCCGGCCTGGCACTGTTCGCACTGCCGTTCTACGACACGCTGAACCTCGTGGGCGCGGAATCGTGGACACGGACGCACGTGGCGCCGCCGAACCATCGGGGCGATGAGATGATCTACCTGATCGGCCTGTGGGCGAACGTGCTGCCGGGCCTGCTGCTGCTGCTGCTGGTGCGGAGCATGGCTGAGCGCTTGGAGCCCGGCTACGGCGCGATCGCCGCTGTGGCGCTCGGCCTCGGCACGATCGTGCTGCCGCTCTCGACGCTGCTGTTCAGCCACGTGTTCACCGCGTTTCTGGGCTTCGGCGCGTTCACGCTGATGCTGCGCGAGCGCGACGGCCCCCCCAGCCCGACGCTGCTCGCGCTTGCGGGCCTCGCGATGGGCTACGCGGTGGCGTCGGAGTACCCCCTGTTCTTCGTCGCGCTCGTGCTCGGGCTGTATCTGCTCTCGCGCCGCGACACGCTGAGGAGGATGCTGGTCGTGCGCCGCGCGGGCGCCTACATCGCCGGCGGCATCGTCGGGATCGTGCCGCTGCTGTTGTACAACCATTACGCGTTTCATTCATGGACGCACCTCGCCTACTCCGACGTGCCGCGCCAGCAGAAAGGGTTCTTCGGGATCGGTCCACCGAGCTTGAAGGTGCTCGCGACGCTGCTCCTCGACTCGCGCGGCCTGCTGACGATCGCACCCGTGCTGATCATGGGCGCGCTCGGAACGGTGCTCCTGTATAAGCGCGGCAAACGCGCGGAGGCGCTGACGATCGGCGCGATCTGCCTCTGCTACGCGGGCTACAACTCCGGCTACTACCTGCCGTTTGGCGGCGGCTTCATGGGCCCGCGCTTTCTGACGACGATGCTGCCGTTCCTGGCAGTCCCGCTCGGGATCGCGTTCAAGCGCTGGCCGGGCCCGACGATCGCCCTCGCCGGGGTCTCGATCGCAACGACGGCGATCGCGACGATCACGCATCCGCTGGTGGGTTATGAGACCGAGACGGTCGTGTGGGCGCGCTACCTGCGCCAGGGAGTGTTTCAGCCGACGATCGCCTCGGCCTACGGAATGGGGCGCGGCTGGGGCGGCATCTGGCCGTTCCTGCTGACCGCGGGCGCGGGCGTCGCGCTGGCCGCCTGGGCGACCCCGCGCCTGCGCCTGTCGACCGCGACGCTCGGCGCCGGCGTGGCGGCGCTCGTGGGCTGGGGACTGTTCGCGGCGCTCGGGCCGACGTTGCTGCACTTCGACCATTGGGGTCTCGCGTCGATCGTCAAAGCGGGCGACCACACGGCGCTCAGCACGGCCGCGCACCCAAGCTTCAGCTCCTACCCGCTGGCCGTGCTCGCCCCGATCGCAGCAGTGGCCGGTCTGCTCGCCCTATGCGCGATGCGGCTGCTGCGCCACGCTCCCGAGTCAGCTCTTGACAGTCCGGACATTGCACTTCACCCCATGTAGCTGCTTGCAAACGACGACATACCCGGGGCGCGGCTGGTCGTGGGCGTTCATCAGCCCGGCGTCGAAGCGCGTCCTGCTGCCTCCGCCCGTCCAGTCGTAGACGTAGAGCCGCTTGATCTGCGGCTGGGAGGCGGCGACGGCGAACATGTATTTGAGCACCTTCGCCGAGCGCGTTAGGCCGGAGCCATGGCTGTTTGGAAAGGCGCCGCCGAACTGCACGAGCCCGCCGGTCTCGGTAAGCCACACCTGGCCGCCGAGCGCGCGCGCGAGCTCGCGCGTGCGCCAGCTTTCCAGACGGTTGATGTCGGAGTAGTTGTGCAGCCCCCAGATCTTCGGCATGACGGTGCGCAGCCGCCCAATCTCGCGCTTGAATTCGGAGATGTATTCGAGCGTGGGGCCGATGTCCTGCGCGTCGAGCACATCCAGTCCGAGCACGGTGCGGCCTTTGCATACACGGATCAGCGCCTGGTAGTACTGGGCGGCCGCCGACGCGGAAGGGCTGGCGAGCACACCGGGGATGTAGCCGCGGTTGGCCTCGTCCCACGATTGGTACTGCTTTACGTAAGGAAAGCGCCGCACGAATTTTTCGACGTCGTGCTTGTATTGGGCTACGCTCGGCATCTTCAACGGCGTGTACTCGGAGTGGTAGAAGGCAACCAGCACCTGCTGGTGCTGGGCTTCGGCAGCGCGGATGAAGACGATCGCCTGGTCGAGCGAATAGGAGTGCACGACGGCGTCGTAGGGGGCGATGTAGCGGACGATCTTCGTGTGCAGCTGCTGCCACAGCGGCTCGCTGAACATCTGCGCGTGCTCGTCGCCTAGGCCGGTGACGTAGGAGGAAGAGGAGTGCGCGCGCGGCGCCTGAGCCTTGCCCGCGGCGATCGGTGCGATCAGCAGACCGAGCGCCAACGTGAGCGGGATCGCGACAGTGGCGAGCAGTAAGGAAAGTGTGGGTCGGCGCAGTCGTCTCATATCGCTACTGAACAGCGGTTCAGGCGCAGGGTTGCGCGCCCCCTCATAGCTTTACGCCGCGCTTACCTAGGGTCCTGCTCGCTTTATGTGACCTTTACCCTGCTCGCGCAGCGCGGGGTCGGCGACGATGCGAACGTCCACCCCCGGCAGGCCCCGCAACAGGCGTGTCAGCAGCGAGTCGTTCAGCCGGCCCAGGCCGCGACGCGCCGCCGGTGGCCCCATCAGCACGTAGGTGGAGCCGAGCGAGCGCGCAATCGAGATCGCCACGGCTGCGACGTCTTCGCCCTCCTCGACGCGCAGGCGCGCGCCCAGCATCGAGGTGAGCCGCCGCAGCGCCTCCAACCGCTCGCGCGCCTCGGCGCTCGGCTCGCGCCCGGGAGGACGCACGACGAGCACGTCGAGCTCCCCGTCGAGGCGCTGGGCCGAGCGCCACGCGCGCCGCACGATGCGCTCGGAGTGCGGCTCGAGCGTCACCAGCGCCAGCAGCCGCTCGGCGATCGCCTGCAGCTCGGGCCCACGCTCGAGCCCCTCTTCCTCGCGGCGCACGCTCGAGCCGCCCGGCTCAGGGCTCGGGGGCCGCACGAGCCGCTTGACCTCCACGTCCTCGGCGACCTGGCGCAAAGTGGTCTCGCGCAGCGCGGCGAGGTTCTCGACCTTGAAGAAGTTGTTCAGCGCCGCCGGCACGCGCTCGGCCGGGTAGACCTTGCCGGCCCGCAGCCGCCCGACCAGCGCCTCCGGGGTGAGGTCGATCAGCACGACCTCGTCGGCCATCGACAGCACCTCGTCGGGGATCGTCTCGCGTGTGACCGATCCAGTCAGCTGCCTGACCTGATCGTTGAGCGACTCCAGGTGCTGGACGTTGACCGTCGAGAACACATCGATCCCGGCCTCGATCACACCGCGCACGTCCTCGTAGCGCTTCTCATGCTCGACTCCGGGCGCGTTCGTGTGCGCAAGCTCGTCGATCAAGCACAGCTCGGGCTTGCGCGCGAGCACGGCCGGCAAGTCCATCTCCTCCAGCTGCGTACCCCGATATATAACCGTCCGGCGAGGCACGCTCTCCAGCCCGTCTCCCTGAGCGACCGTCTCAGCGCGCCCGTGGGACTCGAGGTAGCCGACGACGACATCCCGCCCATTGTCAGCTTCGGAGACCCCCTCCTGCAACATCCGGTAGGTCTTCCCGACCCCCGGAGCCATGCCTATGAATACCTTGAGATGACCGCGTTCGTCAGGCACCCAGGAGATTGTGGACTATCAGGTCGATCAGCTTGATCCCGATGAAGGGCGCCACGATCCCGCCGAGCCCGTAGATCCAGAGGTTGCGCCGCAAAAGCGCAGAGGCGCCGATCGGACGGTAGCGAACGCCGCGCAGCGACAGCGGAATCAGCAAAGGAATGACGATCGCGTTGAAGATGATCGCGGAGACGATCGCCGACCGCGGCGTACCGAGGTCCATGATGTTGAGCACGTGCAGCGGTCCCTTGCCCCCGGGCGAGGTGGCATAGGTCGCGACGAACACTGCGGGCAGGATTGCGAAGTACTTGGCGACATCGTTGGCGATCGAGAAGGTGGTCAGGGCGCCGCGCGTGATCAAAAGCTGCTTGCCGACCTCGACGATCTCGATCAGCTTCGTCGGGTTGGAGTCGAGATCGACCATGTTCCCGGCCTCGCGCGCCGCCTGGGTGCCCGTGTTCATCGCCACGCCTACGTCGGCCTGCGCCAGTGCGGGCGCGTCGTTGGTGCCGTCGCCGGTCATCGCCACGAGGCGCCCGTCCCCCTGCTGCTCGCGGATCAAAGCGAGCTTGCGCTCGGGGGTGGCTTCGGCGAGGAAGTCCTCGACGCCGGACTCCTGCGCGATCTTGGCCGCGGTCAGACGGTTGTCGCCGGTGACCATCACCGTCTTGATGCCCATCGCGCGCAGCTGCTCGAAGCGGGCGGCCATGCCCTCCTTGATCGTGTCCTTTAGATAGATCACGCCGAGCACCTGGTGCTCGCGCGCGACCGCGAGCGGCGTGCCGCCCTCGTTGGAGATGCGGTCGAGCTGCACCTGCAGCTCGGGTGGCGGAGAGCCGCCTTCGCTCGATACGAGCTGGACGATCGCCTCGCCCGCGCCCTTGCGCAGGCGACGGCCATCGATGTCGACGCCGCTCATCCGCGTCTGCGCGCTGAACGGCACGAACTCGGCGTTCAGCGTCGCCATGTCGTGCTCGCGGATGCCGTACTGCTTGGCCAGCACCACGATCGAGCGGCCCTCGGGCGTCTCGTCCGCAAGCGAGGCGAGCTGTGCGACCTCAGCCAGCTCGGACTCGGCCACGCCAGGCATCGGCACGAGCTCCGAGGCGAGGCGGTTGCCGATCGTGATCGTGCCGGTCTTGTCGAGCAGCAGCACGTCGACGTCGCCGGAGGCCTCGACCGCACGGCCGGACAGAGCGAGCACGTTGCGACGCACGAGCCGGTCCATGCCGGCGATCCCGATCGCGCTCAGAAGCGCGCCGATCGTCGTGGGGATAAGCGCGACGAGCAGCGCGATCAGGGTGGTCTCGGAGACCGCGGTGCCGGCGAACAGGCTAAACGGGCGCAGCGTCGCCACGACGATCACGAAGATCAGCGTGAGCGCGGCAAGCAGGATGTTCAGCGCGATCTCGTTCGGCGTCTTGCGCCGCTCGGCCCCCTCGACGAGCGCGATCATGCGCTCGAGGAACGACTGGCCGGGCTCCTGGGTGATTTCCACGACGATCTCATCAGAGGTCACGCGCGTACCGCCCGTGACCGCGCTGCGGTCGCCGCCGGACTCGCGGATCACAGGGGCCGACTCACCCGTGATCGCGGACTCATCGACGGTGGCGATGCCCTCGATCACGGTGCCGTCCCCGGGGATCAGCTCGCCCGCGGACACGATCACGACGTCGCCGCGCGTGAGTACCGATGCCGCCTTCGTGGAGCCGTCGCGCAGGGTCGCGACCGTCTCCTTGCGCATCGAGCGCAGCGTGTCGGCCTGCGCGCGGCCGCGGCCCTCCGCGAACGCCTCGGCCATGTTCGCGAACACGACCGTCAGCCACAGCCAGACGGAGAGAGTAAATGTGTACCAGGCGGGATCGCCTGCCTGTGCCCCGGCATGGGGTATGCCCGCCGGAGTATTGCCGCCGCCGAGCGGCTTGCCGCCGAACACCTGGATCAGCCATGTGACGGTCGTGATGAGCGAGCCGATCTCGACGACGAACATGACGGGGTTGCGGACCTGCACGCGCGGGTCGAGCTTCCTGAAGCTGTCGATCAGCGCGCGTTTGACGATCTCGCGCTGGAACAGCGAGATCGCCTCGCGCTCGTGCGCGGCCGGGATCTGCGTGGACATCAGCCCTTACCTCCTGACCCACGGCTCCTGCCTGTCTGCCCACGGTCGAGTGCGAGGTTGAGCTCGAGCACGTTCACGCCTTCCTCGCCGGAGAAGCCGAGCCCGCGGCCTGAGGTATACCTGGCGATCAGCCCGTCGACGCTCGCGAGCGAGAGCCGACGCACGGCCGCCACGCGGTAGGCCTGAATCCAGGCGTTGGCCTTGGAGATTTCGGGGTCGACGCCCGAGGCGGAGGTGTTGACCGCATCGACCGGGATCTTCGCAACGGTCAGGGCGGGATCGTATGGCCGCTTGTTCGGGCCGGTGTTCAGTTCCAAATAGGCCTTGATGTTTTCTTCGTCGGCTTCCTTGGTCTTGACGCTGTTGGGCCCTTTGTTCGAGAACGAGCTCGCGGCCGCGTTGTCGGCCCCGCCTTCGGTGGCCGAAGGGCGCGTCTGGAAGTAGCGCGGGTCGGCTTCGGTTACGACCGCGCCCTTCACTTCCTTTGGCTTGCCGCGCTTTTCGAGCACCGGCGTGCCGAAGTTCTGTCCGATCAGCTTCGAGCCGACGAGCTTGCCGTTCACATAAACCTTCTGTCCGTCGGCGTTGCCGGGGAACGCGACCAGGCCGGCGCCGGTTATTACCAGCGGATAGACCAGCCCGAGGAGGACCGTGAACAGGATGATCCCGACAACGGAGGTGACGATGTCGCGTTTCATCTCAGTACAGGTGTCCGGTCAGGCCCTGGACGATCGGTCCGAGCAGCAGGGCGGGGAAGAAGGTGAGCGCACCGACGAGCACGATCACGCCGATCAGGAGCACGGAGAACGTGACGTTGTCGGTGCGCATCGTGCCGAGGCCGGCGGGCGCGACGCGCTTGCCGGCGAGCACGCCGGCGACGGCGAGCGTGAACAGGATCGGCGCGTAGCGCGCGAACATCATGTCGAAGCCGCCGAGCAGATCGGCGAAGGTCAGGCCGTGGGCACCGTGATTGCCGGCGTTCGGCTGGATGTAGCCCGTGTAGCCGGCGAAGGCCGAGCCGTTGTTGTTGGCCTGGGAGAGGTAGGCGTAGAAGGTCTCCGAGAAGCCCTGCGGCGTATTGCCGCCCGCCTTCGTGAGGGCGGCTTCCGAGATCGATTTGCGCCCGGCGCTGCTCGCGGTGGCCATCGCGGTGCAGAACAGGGCAGCCAGCGGGGTGACCAGGATGCCGAGGCCGGCGAGCTTGATCTCGCGCGCCTCGAGCTTCTTGCCGAGCCACTCCGGCGTGCGCCCGACCATCAGCCCGCCGATGAACACCGCCAGCAGCACGTACAGCAGAATCGAGTAGAGCCCCGTGCCCACGCCGCCGAAGATCACCTCGCCGGCGGACAGGTTCGCGAACGGCACGGCTCCGCCGATGCCCGTGAACGACTCGAGCGCGCTGTTGACGGCGCCGCAGGAGGTGACGGTCGTGACGACGTTGAACAGCGCCGAGCCGGCGATCCCGAAGCGCTGCTCCTTGCCTTCCATGTTGCCGCCGGTCGAGCCGGAGATGACCCCCGTGTGCAACCCGGCCGCGTGCTGTGCGGGCGAGCCGTGCGCCTCGGCGAGGTAGGCGACCGCGGCCGCGCAGAGGAACATGAACATCACCACGCCGTAGATCGCATAGCCCTGACGGCGGTTGCCGGTCATGCGCCCGTAGGTGAAGATCAGCGCCGCGGGGATGATCAGCACGAGCAGCATCTCGAAGAAGTTGGTAAACGCCGTCGGGTTCTCGAACGGGTGGGCGGAGTTCGTGTTGAAGAAGCCGCCGCCGTTGGTGGCGAGCATCTTGATCGCCTCCTGCGAGGCGACCGGCCCCATCGCGATCGTCTGGGTCAGGCCCGTGATCGTGTGCGCGGTGAGGTAGTTGGCGAAGTTCTGCAGCACGCCCTGGGAGACGAGCACGAGCGCGGCGATCACCGACAGCGGGGTCAGGATGTAAAGGACCGTGCGTAGGAGGTCCTGCCAGAAATTTCCGAGGCTCTTGCCGCTGCGCCCGATGATCCCGCGGATCAGCGCGACCGCGGTGACGATCCCGACGCCGGCCGAGAGCCAGTTCTCGACGGTCAGCCCGAGCATCTGGCTGAAGTAGCTCATCGTCGTCTCGCCCGAGTAGTACTGCCAGTTGGTGTTCGTCATGAACGAGGAGACGGTGTTGAACGTGACGTTCCACGAAGCCGATTGGTAGCCGAGCGGATTGAGCAGGTGGGGCACCCAGGGCGCGTCCTGCGTGCGCAGGATCAGATACAGCAACAGCCAGCCGGCGAGCGAGAAGATCAAAAGGCTTCTCGCGTACTGCTTCCAGTCCTGCTCGCGCTCGTGGTCGACCCGCAGGACGGCGTAGAGGAATCGCTCCGGTCCCGCGAAGATCGGCGAGAGGAACACCCGCCCGCCGGTGTAGACGCGCGCCATGTAGCTGCCGAGCGGAAACGCGAGCACGGTGAGGATCACCGCGAACAGGACGATCGTCAGCCAGCCCGCGACGGTCACTGGAGTTTTTCCCCGCGGATCAGTGCGTAAAAGAGATAAGCGATCACCAGCACCGAGACGACCAGCCCGAAGAAGTCGGCGCCGCTCATGTGCGCGACGAAAAAGCCGAGGGGAAGCGAGAGCGTCATACCCGATCGATCCCCTCGATCATTAGCAGCAGGATCAAGAACATCGCGATCCCGACGACTATGGCGACAGCGTCCATGACCGCCAATATGAGGGCTCTCACGTCACGGCGACATAACGAATCGCTGTTCGCGCATAACGATTTCGTGACGGTCCTCGCGGGTGCCTCAAACGCATGACGCGACCATATGGGCCACGGAAATTGGTTAATCGATAGTACGAGCGGTAATTACCGCGGAGGAACCGAAGCGGGCGCCATGAGCCCCAGCGTCGAGCGCGCGGCAATCACCCGGCGAAGCGGTAGCCGACCCCAGGGTCGGTGACGATGTAGCGCGGTCCCGCCTCCCCCGCCGGCTCGATCTTCGCCCGCAGCCGCGCGATGTGGGTGCGCAGCGCCGGCACGTCATCGGCATATCCCGGGCCCCACACCTCGGTGAGCAGCGCGCGATGGGTCATCAGCCGCCCGCGGTTTCGCGCAAGCACACGCAGCAGGTCGAACTCGATCGGGGTCAGGTGGATCGATTGAGAGTCGCGGCGCACGGTGCGCGCGGAGAAGTCGAGCTCGAGACCCTCGACCGCGATCCGCGCCTCCTCCCCCGTCGCCGTACCCGCGGCCCGGCGCAGCGCTGCCTGCAAGCGTGCCACCAGCTCGCGCGCGCCGAACGGCTTGGTTACGTAATCGTCCGCGCCCGCCTCAAGCGCCCTGACCTTCTGCTCCTCCTCGCCGATCGCCGACAGCACGAGGATCGGCATCTCGCTCCATTCGCGCAGCCGGCGCGTCACCTCGATTCCGTCGCCGTCGGGCAGCACCAGATCTACGATCGCCGCCTGCGGCGGACGTACCGCGGCGCGATCGAGCGCCTCGGTGGCGGTCTGTGCCGCGACCATCTCAAAGCCCGCCTCGCGCAGCACGACGCGCAGCGCGCGCACGATCTGCAGCTCGTCGTCGACGACCAACACGCGCGCCAGCGCGTCAGGGTTCGCCATGCTCGCCCGCGCCGTCATCCGCGCGATCGCCGGCCTCGCCCAGCGCGACGACCGCTCCCCGGGCGACCCCGGCCGGGGCCTTGTTCGCATCCGCCACAGCGGGAACCACCGAGTCGAGCGGCAGCTCGAACACGAACGTCGCCCCCTGGCCGGGCAGCGACTCGACGTAGAGCTTGCCGCCGTTGGCCTGCACGAATCCACGCGCGATCGCGAGGCCGAGCCCCGAGCCGCGGTGACCGCCGCTCGCCGTGCCGGCGCGATAGAACGGCTCGAACACGCGCTCGAGCTGTAGCGGCGGGATGCCGGGGCCGCGGTCGACGATCCGCACGATCACGCGGTCGTTGCCGCCCCCGTGCGTGCGCACCGCACGGGCGCGGACCGAGACGGGATGCCCGCCCGAGTGCCGGCGCGCGTTCTCGAGCACGTTCACGAAGGCGCGCTCCAGCTGTGCGGAGTCGGCGCGTACAAGCGGCAGGTCGTGATCGATCGAGAGTGAGTATTCCTCAGCTTTGCCGGCGAGCTCCTCGACGGCGACGCAGAGCACCTCCTCGACCGCGGTCCACTCGCGGTGGGGCTCCGCCACACCGGCCTCCAAGCGGGACTGGTCGAGCAGGTTCTCTACCAGGCGCGACAGGCGGCGTGTCTCCTGCTGGATCACCGATGCGAGCTCTTCGCGCTCATGCACCGACAGCCCCGCCAGCGCGACCGCCTCGCCGGCGGCGGAGATCGCGGTCAGCGGCGAGCGCAGGTCGTGGGAGACCGCCCGCAGGACCGCGGTCTTGACGACGTCGGCGCGGCGTAGCGACGCCGTCTCGACCACCTCCGCGAGCAGCGCGTCGCGCTCGAGCGCGGCACTTAGCAGCGCCTCCAAAGCCGGCACGACGCGCTCCTGCAGCCGGCGCAGGCTCGCCTCGGAGGTGTCGGCGCCGACGAGCAGGGTCCCCAGCCGGCGGGTGCCTTCGCGCAGGGGGAACGTGACCCGGCGCCCGTCGCCCTCGACGGCGTCCATCTCGATCGCCGCCGAATGCAGGCCCAGCACGCGCGCGAGCCGCGCCGCGGCCGTCGGCAGCGCCTCGGCCAGGTTATTGCCGCGCAGCAGCAAGCGCGCCATCTCCGCGGCAAGGTCGGCCTCGCGTCGGCGCTCCTCGGCCTCGCGCGTGCGGGCGCGCGTCACCTCGGCGACCGAGCTCGCCAGCGCGGCTGCGACGAGGAAGGCGATCAGGGCCACCCAGTTCTCGGAACTCGAGATCGTGAAGCGCCCGACGGGAGGCAGATGGAAGAAGTTGAAAGCCGCCGCGCTCAGCAGCGCGGTGAGCACGCCCAGCCATGCTCCCCAGATCGCCGAGACGACGAGCACCGCGAGCAGGTAAACGACGCCGAGCGAGACGACCGGCGCGATCTGCTTGAGCGGGTAGATCAGCAGCGTGCACACCGCCACGGCGGCGACCGCGACGAGCAGCCCGACCCGCCGTGAGGGCGGGGCTGCGGCCAGCAGGAAGCCAAACGGACGCATACCGCTTCAGCCTAATGATGAACGGGGCGGGACTCGCCGCCGCCGGCGGCTAGTCCTTCTTCGCCCCCGCACGGCTCGCGCGGCGCAGCCGACCGGATAGGCTCTCGGTAGTTCGTCTGAAGCGAGCCCGATCACTGCAGCGACGCCGGTCGCCTGCCGACTCTCTTTCCAGGCGGAGGCGTCTGGCCGGCGACAGGAGATAAGCGTGTGACAGCCACTCAGGTCCATAGAGGAATCGAGGGCCGAACACGGCGCGAGGCGATAAGCGTTGCCGGCCGGATGCGGCAGGAGGTAATAAGCCTCGCCGGCCGATCACGGCGCGAGGCAATGGGCGTCGTGGCCGTCTTTACGGTGCTGCTCTGGCTCTGCGCCGCAGCCGCGGCCGCGGCCGCCATCTCGCCGCTGCCGGCGTCCGATTACGCGGTGCGTCCCGCGTGCGGCCCTCCCGCTCCCGGGCAGGCCGGCTGTCTGGCGTTGCAGCTGGTGCCGCGGACCGCCGCGGCGCTCGCCCACACGCATCCGCTGGGGATGACGCGCAGCGCGCCGCCCGCGGCGCTCTCGCCGAGGGAAGGCGACTTCGGCGTGCGACCAGAGGACCTGAAAAGCGCTTACTTCCCTGGCGAGCAGCCCGGCGTGCCCGCCTCTGAACCCTCCCAGACGATCGCGCTCGTGGACGCGTATGACGATCCTCACATCGAAGCCGACCTGGCGATCTACGATAAAGAATTCGGACTTCCCGCTTGTACCGAAGCCGACAAATGCTTCCGCAAGATCAACCAAGAAGGAGCCACCACCCCGCTGCCGCCGTCGAGCGGCGCCGAAGCGGAAGGTTGGGCGATCGAGACCTCGACCGATGTCGAGGCCGCGCACAGCGTCTGCCAGAACTGCCGGATCGTGCTCGTCGAGACCCGGTCGGCTTACTTTTCAGACCTCGAAAAAGGAGAGGCGGCCGCGGCGAGGCCCGTCGCCGATGGGGGTGTGGGGGCAACCGAGATATCGGACTCGTGGGGCGGCGCCGAGGAAGGCGCGAGCGTCGAGGAAGACAATGCGAGCGCGTTCAACCGGCCGGGCATCGTGATTACCGCGGCAGCCGGCGACGACGGCTACCTGGACTGGGATGCGGAAAATGCCGCAGAACGAGGTTTTCCCGATTACCCCGCCTCCTCGCCACACGTGGTCGCCGTGGGCGGCACCCGCCTGACGCTGGACGCGGCGAGCGGCACGTGGGCAGGCGAGTCGGTCTGGAATGGAGACGGCGCCACCGGCGGCGGTTGCAGCACGGTGTTCTCCACGCCGTCGTGGCAGCAGCGCGTCGCGAGCTGGCAGCAGCTCGGCTGTGGAAGCGGCGCTTCCTCGAAACGGGCGCTCGCCGACGTCTCCGCCGACGGCGACCCCTACACCGGGATGGCGATCTACGACGCGACCGGCAAATGCGAATATGAAGAAGGAGGCAAGATACACACGGGCCCGTGGTGCACGATCGGGGGGACGAGCCTCGCTTCGCCGATCGTCGCGGCGATCTTCGCGCTCGCGGGCGGCGCTCACGGCGTCGAATATCCGGCCCGGACTCTGTATGAAAACGAGGTCGAATCGCTCGGCTCGCGTCACGATGTCGAAGTCGGATCAAACGGTGAATGCACGAAGGGATTCGAACCCGGCGGCCTCTCCGGCTGCACCTCCTCGGAAGAGGCGGCGAGCTCGCACTGCTCGGCTGAGCTGATCTGTCTTGCCGGCCCCGGCTACGACGGCCCCAGCGGCGTGGGATCTCCCGACGGGATCGGGGCGTTCCAGCCCCGCGGCGGCGAAGAAGGGAGGCGACAGGTCGAAGCGAGGCAGGCCGAAGCCCAGAGAAAGGCCGAAGCAGAAGCACAGAGGAAGGCCGAAGAAGACGCGCGCGCGCGGGAAAGGGAAGAAGCGGAAAAACGAGGCGCGACCTCCGCCGGGGGCGGCTCAGCCGGGACCGGCTCCGGCTCCTCGAGCGCTCCATCCGGCGCGGGCACGACCGGGAGCGATGCCGGAAAGTCAGGCACAGCCGTGACGCCGGCAGCGGGCGCGAAGGAGCTCATACCGGTGCTGTCGGGACTGTCGCTCACTCGCGCCGCGGCGGCCGCGTTGAGCCGCCTGCATCCGGCGGCGTTGCAGCTCGCGTTCGTGTTCACGCTGAGCGCGCGCGCGCACGTGCGTGTGACGCTGTCAAAGCAGGTGCGCGTGCACGGTCGGATCCGCTGGCAGACGCTGCCTTACGCGTTGACGATCGCGGCGAAGAAGGGACGTGACAGCGGGCGATTGAACGGGCACAGCGCGCTCGCGCCGGGACGCTACCGGCTGACGCTCGTGCCGTCGCACGGTCTCGCGCGAACGCTCACCTTCCCGATTGGCTGAGCCCCTTTTCGGAGAGCCCCCTTTCAGATCGCTCCGGTGCGGCGGATCGCCGAGACTCATTTGCCAGATCTGAGTCCCTCGGGCTCAGCCGAGCGCGAGCCGACGGTGTGCAAGGCGTGCTCGCCGCGCTCGGTCAGGCGCCAGGCGTTGGGGGCGCCCCGCGTGGTGCCCTCGCCCATGTTCGCGATCAGCGTCCCGGCCTGCAGGCGGGCGAGGAGCTTTGAGATCTGGCCCTGGTCGACGATGCCGGCGCGTTCGGCGACCTCGCGATTGCTGGCGCCCGGGTGCTCGGCGATTTCGGTGAGCACCCGCATGGTGCGATAGGTGAGCCTGACCCGGGGACCCTCGATCTCGGGGTGGGGCCCCGTGGCGTACGCTGGGCGCGCGCGCGTACGGAGCTTCGGCGCGGGGCGTCGCAGCTCCCGGCGCGCGACGCTCGATCCCAGGTAGGGCAGCATAATGATGCTCATCAGCGGTCCGTACAGCTGCATCAAGGGCTGCCCGTCGCGGGCTTGCAGGCGTGTGTGGACGACCGAGAGCACGGCGCCGACAACCCCCTCGGCGATCACGGCACTCGGCTGCGCCCGCCCGGCGGGGCTCTCTTTGCGCCCCCGATCGACCACGCGCCAAAGCTCCTTGAGAACTTCCGTGCGCCGGCGCAGCACCTCGGCGCCACCGCCGAGCGTGTCGACGACGCACAGGCGCCCGAAGTTGGGCTCGTCTTCGAGGAAGCCCAGAAACTCAGCCAGCGCCACCCTGATCCCGTCGCGCCAGCGCGACTCGGCCGTGAAGGCCGGCGTCATCCGGGCAGCCGCGCGTTGAACACCGAGGTCGAGCGCGGCGAGCAGGCAGGCTTCGCGATCGACGAACAGCTCGTAGAAAGCCCTGCGCGAGACGCCGGCGCGAGCGATGATGTGTGTCACGGTGACCGCGCCGACAGGACCATCCCGTTCGGCCACCTCGTCGGCCAACGCCTCCAGGATCCTCGTTCGCTGCCTCTCCTCCACGCTCGTGCCGTCCCCTTGTACAAGCTTGATAGTCCCATTAGAGATTATCTTCTTAATGTCTAGTCAGCGCGGCTGAAGGGGTGTTCCGGCCCTCCGCAAGGACACCGGCGGGCGGCGTCTGACCGTGTGCGTAAAGGGGTTGCGCGGCTACGGGCCGTATTTGCAAGCCGGCCTGCAGCAGAGCTGCTCCGCGGCGTGTGTGGCTAGCTTGGCTGCTTCATGCCCGCCGGCCGCCACCTCTCCGCGCTCGCAGCCGCCACCGTCGCACTGGCGCTCGGCGCGACCGTCGTCGCCTCCGTGGCCGTGGGCTCGGGCCCGGGAACGCTCGAAGGGAGGATCGCCGCGACGCAGGCGCGCGAAGGCGAGCTGAGTGGGGGGATTCACAATGACACCCACCGGATCGAGGGGTTCCAGGGCAGCATCGAGGACCTGCAGACGCGGCTAAGTGCGCTCGAATCCTCGCTCGCGGTCGAGCGCAGCGTGCTGGCAAGCCTGCGCTCGCAGCTGAGCGCGGCGCGAACGCGACTGGGCTCGCTGCAGGTCCAGCTCGGGCATGACCGGCACGTGCTCGTGGCTCAGGTGATCGCCGCGTACGAGACGCCGCCGCCGAACATCGTCACGGTCATCATGCAGGCCCACGGCTTCGCCGACCTGATCGAGCGGGTCGATGATCTGCAAGCGATCTCGCGCGAAAACGCAGCAGCGACGGTGCATGTGGCGGCCGAGCAGAGGGCCGTGACCGTCGAAGCCTCACGGCTGGCAAGGCTCGAGGCGAGCCACGCGCACGAGACGAGCGCGGTGTTAGTGCAGCGCGACGAGGTCTCTCAGCTGCACCTCGCGCTGATCGACCGCCGGCTCGAGTTCGTTCGCGCGCGCGACCGCAAGAGCTCTGAGCTGGGGCCACTGCGGGAACACAGGCATTCACTCGAATACGAGCTGGCGAAGCTCGCGAGCAGCGAACTCGCCGCCCGCGGGGTCGCCTACGCGTACACGGGCCCGGTCGGCGAATTCACCTCCGCGCCGCAGGGGGAATACGGCTTCTTTCAGGCGCCGGGCACGGACTACAGCGTCGGCGAGGAGCCGACGCTGCTCGCCCATCTGAACGCGCTGGGGATCGCGCTGCACCTGCATCTGATCGGCATCTCCGGCTACCGATCGCCGGAGCACTCGGTCGAGGTCGGCGGCTTCGCCAACGACCCGCACACGCGCGGCGAAGCCTCGGACACGCCCGGGGTGGAGGGCGTACCGCAGGCGACGCTCGCGCGCTTCGGGCTGATCCGCCCGTTCCCGGGCGCCGCGGAGGCCGACCATATACAGCTGCTGGGCAGCCGCTACTGAGCAAGGCAGCCGGATCGGCGTTAAATCCAGGCAGCTCGGTGGGTGCACCGTAGGGCACGAGGCATTCGGGCAGCGCGACGGAGCCGTCGGCGCGCTGGCCGTTCTCGAGCAGGGCGACGAGCGTGCGGCCGACCGCGACGGCGGTGCCGTTGAGCGTGTGCAGGATCTCGTTGCCGCGCTCGCCACGGGTGCGGATGTTGAGGCGACGAGCCTGATAGTCGGTCGTGTTGGAGCAGGACGTCAGCTCGCGGTAGCGCGACTGGCTCGGGAGCCACGCCTCGCAGTCGTACTTCTTCGCGGCCGAGGCGCCGAGGTCTGAGACGGCGATGTTGACGACGCGGTAGGGCAGGGAGAGCTCGCCCAGAATCTCCTCCTCGATCGCGAGGATGCGCTCGTGCTCGGAGGCCGACTCCGAGGGGGGGACGAAGCTGAACATCTCGACCTTGTCGAACTGGTGCACGCGAAAGATCCCGCGCGTATCCTTGCCGGCCGCGCCGGCCTCGCGGCGAAAGCAGGGCGAGAACCCGGCATAGCGCAGCGGCAGCCGCGCTGCGTCGATGATCTCCTCGGCGTGCAGCGAGGCGAGCGCGACCTCGGAGGTGCCGACGAGGTAGAGATCGTCCGCCGGCAGCGAGTAGATCTGCTGCTCGGTGTCGGGCAGGAAGCCGGTTCCGTAGAGCGCTTGCTCGCGCACGAGCACGGGCGGGATCACCGGCTCGAAGCCATGGCCGCGCAGCTTCTCGAGCACCCAGCGCACGAGCGCGAGCTCGAGGAAGACGAGATCGCCTTTGAGATAGGCAAAGCGCGACCCGGACAGCTGCGCGGCGCGATCCATGTCGATCCGCTCCCCCGCCAGCTCGAGGTGGTCCCGCGGCGCGAACGCGGGCGCGACGATCTCCCCCACCTCCCGCACGAGCTCGTCCTCCGGGCCGGGCGCCGCCGTGGGATCGGGCAGGTTCGCCAGCGGCACGAGCGCTGCCTGGAGATCCTCTTCCACCGCGGCCAGCTCGCGCTCCAGCCCCTTCGCGCGCGCGGCCACATCCCGCATGGCAGCGATCTCCCGCTCGCGCTCATCCGCCTCGCCCGCCGCCTTGATGCGTGCATTGGCCGCGTTCTGCTCGGCGCGCAGCCCCTCGAGCCGGGGCAGCAGCGCGCGGCGGCGCCCGTCGAGCTCGATCACCCGATCGAGACCGCTCGCGACCTCGGCCCCACGTCGCGCAAGCGCGGAGCGCACACCATCGGGATCGTCACGGATCAACTTGAGGTCCAGCAAGCCTGGGAGCCTACCTTCCGACCTCCGTTGGCGGCAGAGCTATTTTGTCGAAAGCGTGATGTTCACAGACGGAACATGCTTCGCTTGGCGTCCGGAGTACTCCGCCAGGAACGCGGCGACGTCGCGGGCATCGTCGCCGAGGACGATGTTCTCGGGCATGATCGCGCCGGAGAAGCCGCCGTTGCGGATCGCGTAGAGGACCTGTTCGGTGTTCTCCTTGCGGATGTTGAAGTTCGGCCCGTTCGTGCGCACGCGGTTCTTGATCGACGTGGCCGACCCCTGGGCGCCGACCACCGACAGCGTGTGGCAGCCGGAGCAGTGGTCGCGGAACAGGACGGCGCCACGGTAGTAGGGGCTGGTCTTGGCGATCGAGATGCCCTGCGAGCCGCAGGCGCCGAAGACAGCGGCGCAGGCGAGCAGGATCGGCGTCGTGGCGGCGAGCTTCATGCGCCGGGAATATATAGCCCCGCTCAGAGGCCGTGCCTCGTCGGAGGCCGGCCCTCCGCTTGCGGCCAGGCCCGCTTCCCTCGCAACCGCGCAGAACTTCCCCCGGCGCAAGCGCCGTGTCAGAAGCCGTGCGCGGTCGAGGCCGCGCGCAGCGCGAGGAAGACGACGACGAGCGCGGAGAGCGCCATGACGCCCATCTCGCGCGCGAGGATCGCCGCGACGACGACGCGCTGCTCGGCCTCGGGGAGCGCGCCGACGGCCTGCGCGTCGGCGAGGTCGCGGTGGTCGAGGATCGTCTGCGCGGAGGCGACGCGCAGCTGCTCGGCGACGAATGCGACGGCGAGCGGGAGCAGGGCGTAGAGGTAGAAGAGGTGAACGCTTGAGTAGTGACCGGCGGCGGCGAGCGAGCCGACGGCGAGCGCGAGCGCGAGGGCCGACCCTTGGCCGACGCGGAGGAGGATCCAGAAGGCGTGGGAGGCTTCGCCGCGGAGCCAGCGCAGGGCGCCGAGCAGGGCCGGAATCGCGTTGAGGGCGGCGACCGCGAGCGTGCCGGCTAGGACAGCACCGGTCAACGGACCGGCCCTCGTTCGCGCGCGGGCGCGCACGCGCGCGCGATGCAACCTTTTGAGAAAGGTATTGCACCAGCCGGCCACACACACGCACCAGCCGGCCACACACACGCACCAGCCGGCCACACACACGCACCAGCCGGCCACACACACGCACCAGCCGGCCACACACACGCACCAGCCGGTCGCGCACGCGCACACACACACGCACACACGCGCACGCGCACGATGCAACCCTTTGAGAAAGACATCGCGCCGGCCGGCCGCACGCACGCACCGCCCCCCGCCCGGTATATCGAGCCGATTGCCACTATGTAACACCTTGCCACAAGCGGTGATATAACAGCCGACGGTGCTGCGCAGCTATCTCCCGGCGATCGTCTTCCTCTTTCTCGGCGGCGCCGTGGGCGTGGCGTTTGCGGTGCTGAACACGTATATCGGCCCGCGCCGCGCGGCCCGGCACAAGCAGGACCCGTACGAGTGCGGGCTGCCGTCGGAGGTCAGGCAGGGGATGCGGTTCGGGATCAGCTTCTACCTGATGGCGATGCTGTTCATCTTGTTCGATATCGAGGTGGTGTTCCTGTACCCGATCGCGATCGAGCTGCGCGCGTACGGGAGCTATGCGCTGGCCGAGACGATCACGTTCATCGTGCTGCTGTTCGTGGCGCTCGTATACGTCTGGAGAAGGGGGGCGCTCGAGTGGAGGTGAAACGAGAGCGGCTGGGACCGGCGAGCAAAGGCAAGGGCACGAGCCGGCCGGACGCGCGCGCGGATCTGAGGGTGAGCGGATTGAACGCGCACCAGCTGCTGCGCGGGGGTGAGATCGAAGGCGCGAACCAGCCGGCGCACTTGGAGGGCGAGGAGCTCGAAAGGTATGTGCAGGAACGGTTGATGACGACGACCGTCGAGAAGGCGGTCGCGTGGGCGCGGTCGAACTCGTTTTTTCCGCTGGGGTTCGGGTTGGCGTGCTGCGCGATGGAGCAGTTCCAGGCGGCGGGGCCGCGGATGGATATTGCGCGCTTCGGCTGGGAGGCGTTCCGCGCGAGCCCGCGCCAGTCGGACCTGATCATCCTCGCGGGGCGGGTGTCGATCAAGATGGCACCGATTATTCGCCGCCTGTATGACCAGATGCTCGAGCCGAAGTGGGCGATCTCGATGGGAGCGTGTTGCAGCTCGATGGGCGTGTTCAACAACTATGCGCTCGTGCCGGCGGACAAGTTCATGCCGATCGACGTGCACGTGCCGGGCTGCCCGCCGCGCCCGGAGGCGCTGATGCACGGCGTGCTGAAGCTGCGCAAGCTCGTGCAGGACGACCCGGACGTGGGCTGGCGCGAGCGTTACGGCGCGGTCGGCACCGAGGAGGCTCCAACGGATGTGTAGCTGTGGTCGTACGCGCGGGTTTTTGCGGGGAGACGCGCAGGCGCGGCCCACCGATCGACGCAGCCGGCGCCGGTCAACGCACCCGTCGGCATCTCGAGTTCGCACCCTTGCGCGGATCCGAGGATGGTGCGAAGCATCACCGCCGGGAGAGCATCTAAATGCCTGACGCCACGGGCTTGGAGCTGCTCGCCCAGGAGCTTGGGGACGCGGCGATCGAGACCGTGTACTTCCGCGAGCGGGCGAGCATCGTGGTCGATCCGGCGCGAATTCGCGAGGTGCTGCGGACATTGCGCGGCAAGGGGTACGGGTTTCTGGCGAGCCTGCACGGCGTCGACCATTACCCGGAGGAGCCCCGGCTGGGCGTGGTCTACGAGCTGCTCGACATGGCGCGGGTCGACCGGGTCGCGGTCAAGTTGCGCCTGTCGATTGATGCGCCAAGGGTCGAGTCGGTGACGGCGGACTGGCCGACGGCGAACCATCAGGAGCGCGAGGTGTATGACATGTTCGGGGTCGTGTTCGAGGGCCACCCGGACCTGCGGCGGATCCTGATGCCGGAGGACTACGAGGGCCACCCGCAGCGTCGCGATTTCCCGATCGGGGGGGAACCGGTGATCTTCACGCGCGACGAGACGAAATGGCTCGAGGCGCGCCAGCCAGGCGCGGGCGAGAGCCAGACCACGGGGAGCGCGGGGTGACCCGAGATAGCGACCACGGCGAGCGGGAACGCGGCGCGAGCGCGATCACCAACGCGACGGGGCGGCCGGCGTGACCGAGACCCCGACGATCTCCGAGTACCGCCGACAGGAGGAGAGCATCACGCTCTCCCCGGTCGAGCGTCCGGACGGGTCGGCCGGCGAGGAGTCCAGCGAAGAGCTGCTGACGCTCAACTTCGGGCCGCACCACCCGGCCACGCACGGCGTGCTGCGCCTGCTGGTGACGCTGCAGGGGGAGGTCGTGCGCGACCTCAAACCGATCATCGGCTACGTGCACACGGGGATCGAGAAGACCGCGGAGGACAAGGCCTACTGGAAGGTGATCCCGGTGGTCGAGCGGATGGACTACCTGTCCTACTACTTCAACGCGATGGCCTACTGCGGCGCGGTCGAGACGCTCGTGGAGGTCGAGGTGCCCAGGCGCGCCCAGTACCTGCGCGTGATCCATCTCGAGCTGAACCGGATCGCCTCGCATCTGATCTGGCTCGGGACGAGCGTGCTCGATCTCGGCGCGACGTCGATCTTCCTGTACTGCCTGCGCGAGCGCGAGCTGATCCTCGACCTGTTCGAGATGTCTTCGGGCGCGCGCATGCACACGCGCTACTTCCAGGTGGGGGGCGTGATCGAGGACATCCCCACGGGGTTCGCGGCGAAGCTGAGGGAGTTCTTGAAGATCATGCCCAAGCGCGCGGATGAGTACGGCGCGATCTTGAACACAAACGAGATCGTGCTGCAAAGGCTGCGCGGGGTCTGCCCGCTGGACGCGGAGAGGCTGCTGGGGCTGGGCGTGACGGGACCGCTGCTGCGCGCGGCGGGCAACCCGTGGGACCTGCGCAAGGCCGCGCCGTACACCTCATACGGCGACTTCCAGTTCAAGATCCCGGTCGGCACCGTGGGCGACAACTACGATCGTTTCGCGGTGCGGCTGGCGGAGATCTACGAGTCGGTGAAGATCATCGAACAGGCGCTCGACGGGCTGCCCGAGGGGCCGCACATCACCGGGGACCGCAAGGTCGCGCTGCCGCCACGGCACGAGCTGGCAACGTCGATGGAGGCGCTGATTCACCATTTCAAGCTCGTCACGGAGGGGTTCCGCGTGCCGCCGGGAGAGGCGTACAACCCGATCGAGTCACCGCGCGGCGAGCTGGGCTGCTACGTGCGCTCGGACGGCAGCTCCAAGCCCGCGAGAGTGCACATGCGCGATCCGAGCTTCGTCAACCTGCAGGCGCTCGGGCCGATGACGCAGGGCGCCTACATCGCCGACATGATCGCGACCACGGCGATGCTCGATCCGATCCTCGGCGGTATCGACAGATGATCCGAGCGGCGATGTACAACCTTTCCGCAGGCTTTGACCGCGCGCGCGTACGCGGGCGCGCGCGTACGCAGTCCTTTGCGACGTCGATGCCCCACACGATCCTCGGGGGGAGAGACAGATGACCTCGATCCCCCGTTTCGAGCGCGAGCACGCCGGTCGCGCCTCCGGATGGGACGAGCCCGCAGACCTCGAGAAGGCGCCGGCGACGATCCCCGACCCCGCGACGACGGACGTGCCCGAGGATCTGCGCAGGGAGATCGAGGCGCGCATGGCCCTGTACCCCGACAGCCGCTCGGCGACGTTGCCGGCGCTCGAGGCCGCGCAGCGGGTGCACGGCTGGTGCTCGCCGGAGGCGATCGAGCAGGTCGCGTGCGTGATGGGCCTGACGCCCGCGTATCTGGATGCGGTGGCGACGTTCTACGACATGCTCGAGACCGAGCCGGTGGGGCGGCATGCGATCTACGTGTGCACGAACATCTCCTGCTCGCTGTGCGGCGCCGACGAGCTGTACGGGGCCGTGCGCGACGCGGCCGCGGAGGACCCGGCGGAGTTCAACGTGCGCGCGTTCGAGTGCCTCGGCGCGTGCGACATCGCGCCGATGGCGTCCGTCGACGGGGTGTACGTCGGCCCGCTCACGCCCGCGGACGTGCCGCGGCTGCTCGACGACGTGCGCGCGGGGCGCCCGGTCCTGCCCGAGCGCCAGCTCGCGCGCCGCGCGGTGGCCGACCCCCGCGCGAACACGCGCGAGTTTCCCCAGCCCGAGGTCGCGCACGCCGCCCATGCGGGCGCGGCGAACCCGTATATCGCGCCGGAGCGCGCCGCCGTCGGCCCGGAGATGGCGGACGAGGACCGGCCCGGCTCCGCCACGGCGCACGAGCGTCTCGAGATGCGCGAGGACCCCGCCACGGCGCACGAGCGGGAGGGGGAGTGAGGATGGCCGCCGCCGCGCCGAGCATGCTGCTGTTCGCCGACATCGACGAGCCGGGGCTGAACACGCTCGAGGTCTACGAACGGCGCGGCGGCTACGAGTCGCTGCGCAAGGCCCTGCAGATGACGCCCGAGCAGGTGCTCGAGCAGCTCGAAGCCTCCGGCCTGCGCGGGCGCGGCGGAGCGGGGTTCGCGATGGGCAAGAAGGTCTCGTTCCTGCCGAGGGGCGCGATCGACAAGTACCTCGTGTGCAACGCGGACGAGTCCGAGCCGGGTACGTTCAAGGACCGCGAACTGATGCAGAAGACGCCACATACGCTGATCGAGGGGATCGTGATCGCCGCCTACGCGGCCGGGACGGGCCGCTCGTTCATCTACATCCGCGGCGAGTACGCGCTGCAGGCCGACATCCTCGACGCCGCGCTGCACGAAGCCACCGCGCAGGGGTACATCGGCGAGGACATCCTCGGCTCCGGGCACTCGCTCTCGCTGGTCGTGCACCGCGGCGCCGGCGCCTACATCTGCGGCGAGGAGACCGGCCTGCTCGACTCGCTCGAGGGCAAGCGCGGCAACCCCCGATTGAAGCCGCCGTTCCCCGCCAACCAGGGCCTGTATCAGGGCCCGACGCTGATCAACAACGTCGAGACGCTGTCGACCGTCCCCGCGATCGTGAGGATGGGCGGCGCCGAGTACGCGAAGCTCGGCGTCGAGACCTCGACCGGAACGAAGCTCGTCTCCATCTCCGGCCACGTGCAGCGCCCCGGCAACTACGAGATCGAGCTGGGCATCCCCTCGCGCGAGATCATCTACGGCTTGGCGGGCGGCCCGCCGGAGGGCCGCTCCGTGAAGTGCTGGTTCCCGGGCGGCTCCTCCGCCCCGGTGCTGACGGCCGACGACCTCGACGTCCCCTACGACTTCAACTCGCTGGCGAAAGCCGGCTCGATGCTCGGCTCCGGCGCGATCATCGTCGTCGACGACTCGACCCCGATCCTCGACGTGGCGATGAAGGTCGCAAGGTTCTATCGCCACGAGTCCTGCGGCAAGTGCACCCCCTGTCGCGAGGGCACGAACTGGACGGTGAAGATGCTCGAGCGGATCGACTCAGGCGAGGCCACCCCGATGGACCTCGACATCATGGCCTCCGTGCAGGAGCACATCATCGGCAACTGCCTGTGCGTGCTCGGCGACGCGATGGCGATGCCGATCGGCTCGCTGATAGCCAAGTTCCGCCCCGAGTTCGAGGCGCACATCGAGGCGGCCCGCACGCGCACGGGCATGGGCGAATTGGCCGGCTCGGACACGGCCCTGGAGGCCCAAGGCGCGCTCGAGCCAAAGGGCGAGCTGGCAGGACAAGGCGCCGGCCCCCAGGCCCCGGGAGCCCACGAGGGCGCCCCGGGAACGCACAGGGGCGGTGTCTAAATGCCACGCCCAGAGCAGAACCTCATCACCTTCACGATCGACGGCCGTGAGGTCCAGGCCCCCGAGAACACGATGCTCGTGGACGCCGCCAAGCACGGCGACGTCGAGATCCCGGTGTTCTGCTACGAGCCCAAGCTCGGCAACCCGGTCGGCGCGTGTCGCATGTGCCTGGTCGAGATCGAGGGCATCCCCAAGCTGCAGACGGGCTGCTCGACCCCGGTCAAGGACGGCATGGTCGTCAACACGCAGTCAGAGCGGGTGAAGACCGCCCAGCAGGCCGTGGTCGAGTTCCTGCTGATCAACCATCCGCTCGACTGCCCCGTGTGCGACAAGGGCGGTGAGTGCCCGCTGCAGGACATCACCTTCGGCTGGGGCGCCGGCACTTCGCGCTTCATCGAGCCCAAGCGCCACTTCGTCAAGCCGCTCGCCCTCTCCCCCACGATCGCGATCGACCGCGAGCGCTGCATCCTCTGCTACCGCTGCGTGCGCTTCTCGCAGGAGATCTCCGAAGACAACCAGCTCGTGCTGCTCGAGCGCGGCGCCCACTCCTACGTCTCGACGTTCGACGGCCACCCGTATGTCGCGCCGTTCAGCGGCAACATCATCGAGCTGTGCCCCGTCGGCGCGCTGACCTCGCGCGCCTACCGCTTCCGCGCGCGCCCGTGGGACGTGGAGGACTCAGGGTCGGTCTGCACGCTGTGCCCCTCACAGTGCAACGTCTCATTGACCGTGCGCGACGAACGCGCGCAGCGCGTGCTAGGTCGCGACAACCCCGAGGTCGACGACGGCTGGCTGTGCGACCGCGGCCGCTTCGCCTACCCCACGCTCGGCGGCGTCGCGCCGATCAACGGCTCCTCCGGCCCCGCGCACCCGGCCGACCGTGTGACCGAGCCGATGGTCCGCGACGGCGGCGAGCTGCGGCCCGTCTCCTGGGAGCGCGCGCTGCAGGAGGCCGCCGCAGGGCTGAAGCGCGCGGGCGAGCGCACGGGCGCGATCGCCGGCGGACAGGCCACGAACGAGGAGGGGTTGCTGCTCGCGCGCCTGATGCGCGAGGGCCTCTCCTCCCCCCACCTCGACTCGCGCGCGGCCGGCACGCTGGCGCTCGAGCTGCACCGCGCGCTGAACGATCCAGCGCTGCAGGCGAAGGTGACGGACCTCGAGTTCGCCCACGCCGTGCTCGTGCTCGACTGCGACCCGATCGCCGACGCGCCGATCCTCGACCTGCGCCTGCGCAAGGGCGCGCGCCGCAACTCCGTGAAGCTCCTCGCGGCGACCGCCGCCGAGCTGCTCGCCGAGGATCGCGTTCGCGAGCTCGTCGCTACGTTGAACGAGGCGGGCGATGAGGTCGTGATCCTGTGGCACGAGCGCCTCACCGCCGGCCCCGACGGCGCGGCGGCCGCCCAGGCGCTGCTCGGCCTGGCGGACACGCTCTCCCTGGCCGGAGTCGCCGGCGCAGGGTTGCTGGAAATCCCATCCGGCTCGAACGGGCGCGGCCTGCGCGAGGCCGGCGTGCTGCCAAACGCAGGCCCCGGACTCTGCGTGCAAACTGCTTTGACCGGCGCCGACAACGCTGTCGAGGGAGCGGGCGATCGTGTCTCCCCTCAAAACACCCCGCTCGACGCCCATGGGATCGCTCAGGGGCTAGCCGACGGCGAGCTGGCGGCCGTCTACCTGCTGCAGTCCGACCCGCTGCTCGACCTGCCCGAGCCTGAGCTGTGGGACCGCGCGCTCGAGCGCGCGAGCACGGTGATCGCGCACGCGACCTTCCTCACGAGCGGCGTTCGCGCGCACGCGAACGTCGTCTTCCCGGCCGAGAGCTACGGCGAGAAGGAGGGCACGGTCGTCCACCCCGACGGCCGCCTGCAGCGCCTGCGCCAGGCGATCGCGCACCCGGGCTCGACGCGCGCGGGCTGGAGCGTGCTCGTGGACGTCGCCGCGCGCCTGGACCTCGATCTCGGCGTGCTCACCCCGAGCATGGCCTCGCAGCAGTTGTTCGACGCCGTGCCGTTCTACGCGGGCCTGACGCTCGAGGAGATCGGCGGCCGCGGGGTGCGCTGGCAGGACCGCGATGCGGCGGGTGCGTATCCAACCGAGGAGCGCGTATGAGCCACGCGTGCACGACACGGCGCGATCGGACAGTCGGCATGAGCAAGCGCGCGCGCGGCGTGATCGGATGGCCTCTGTGAGCCCGTCCGTCCTCGCCACGGTCGGCTTCTACGAGGCGTGGTGGATCCAGATCCTCAAGGCGCTGATCATCTTCGCCGTCGGCCTGCAGCTCGTGCCCGTAGTGCTGCTCGCCGAGCGCAAGCTGCTCGGGCGCTTCCAGTCGCGCTACGGCCCCAACCGCGTCGGCCCCTACGGCGCGCTGCAGCCGCTCGCCGACATCCTCAAGCTGCTCACCAAGGAGCAGTTCCGCCCGCGCACCTCGATCGGCTTCCTGTTCGCGCTCGCGCCGCTCGTCTCGATCGTCACCGCCGTCGCGGCGTTCGCCATCATCCCGTTCGGCAACGTCCAGCACATCTTCGGCGCGCGTGTCGGTCTGTACGGCGTCGACGTCTCGATCGGGCCGCTCTACCTGTTCGCGTTCGGCGCGGTCGCCTTCTACGGGATCATGCTCGGCGGCTGGTCCTCGGGCTCGAAGTACTCGTTCCTCGGCGCGATGCGCGGCGCCGCGCAGCTGATCTCCTACGAGGTCTCCCAGGGGTTGGCGCTCCTCGGCGTGATCATGACCGCGCAGACGCTCTCCCTCACCGGCATCGTCACCGCGCAGAAAGGCATGTGGTACATCGTCCCCCAGTTCTTCGGCTTCCTGATCTTCCTCACCGCGAGCTTCGCCGAGACCAACCGCGCGCCGTTCGACCTGGTCGAGGCCGACGCCGAGCTCGTCGGCGGCTACAACACCGAGTACGGCGGCGGGCGCTTCGCCTCCTACTACTTCGCCGAGTACCTCAACGTGCTCGTCGTCTCCGGCATCGTCACGACCGTGTTCCTCGGCGGCTGGCTGCTCCCGTTCGGCATCCACCCCCCCGGCTTCGTCGACCCGTTCGTCGTGCTGTTCAAGATGTCGCTCGTCACCTTCCTCTTCATCTGGGTGCGCGCTACCCTTCCGCGCCTGCGCTACGACCAGCTGATGAGCTTCGGCTGGAAGATCCTGCTCCCGCTCGCCACCCTCAACGCGCTCGTCACCGCGATCCTCGTAGTGGCGGTCAACTGACATGACCCCCGACGAGAACGACACCACCGCCCGGCCGGCAGACGGGACCACGCCCCCCGGCGCCACCTCACCGCCCGCCGCCGGCGGCGCCGCCACCGCCCAAGGCGCTCCGCCGGCCGCCTCGACGGGCCCGATCGCGATCACCGCCTGGAGCCCGGGCGAGGACGTGATCGAGGTCCGGCGCTCGCCCGCGCCGGGCGCCGCGCGCGGCACCTGGCGCACGTTCCGCGAGACCGTGCGCGGGCTGATGACCACCTTCGGCCGGCTCAGAGAACCGGTCGTCACGCTCGAATACCCGGAGGAGAAGACGCCCGTCTACCCGCGCTTCCGCGGCCGCCACAAGCTCCACCGCTTCGAGGACTCCCACCTCAAGAAGTGCGTCGGCTGCTCGCTCTGCGCGGCCGCCTGCCCGGCCGACTGCATCCGCGTGGTCGCCGCCGAGAACACGCCCGAGCACCGCGTCTCCGCGGGCGAGCGCTATGCCGCGGTGTATGAGATCAACATGTCGCGCTGCATCTTCTGCGGCTACTGCGAGGTCGCCTGCCCGTTCGACGCGATCACGATGGGCCACGACTACGAGCTCTCCGACTACGACCGCACGGACCTGATCTTCACCAAGGAGATGCTCCTCGCCGAGCCGCTCGAGCGCACGCCGCTGAGAAACGAGGGCGAGTGATGGGCCTGGGGGGAGCGATTGAAATGGGCGTGGGCATAGCAATAAAAATCGTTGCTACGCGCGCGCGCGCGTCGCAACCGAAAGCGATGGGGGTGCGCGGGCGATGAGCGCAGTCCTGTTCTTCATCGCCGCGACCGGCGTGATCTCGGGCGCCGTCGGCGTGGTCGTCCTGCGCGACGCCTTCTACAGCGTGCTCGCGCTCGTCGGCCACCTGATCTCGCTGGCTGTGCTGTTCCTGCTGCTGCGCTCGGAGTTCGTCGCCGCCGTGCAGGTCGTCGTCTACGCGGGCGCGGTGATGGTGCTCTACGTGTTCGTCGTCGCCTACGTCGGCGGCGAGGGCGACACGATCGGCGAGCGGTTGCGCGGCGCGGGCTCGGTCGGCTCGGGCCTGCGCGTCGGCGGCACGATCCTCGGCGGGGCGCTGCTCGTCGAGCTCCTGATCGCGCTCCTCGGCACGGGCCTGGAGGCCGTCAACGGCTACGGCGCGGGCTACGCGCCGGGCCCGCGGACGTTCGGCACCCCGGCATACATCGGCAGGCTCTTGCTCACGCGCTTCCTGCTCGAGTTCGAGGTCGCCTCCTTCCTGCTGCTGATCGCCGCCGTCGGCGGGGTCGTGCTCGCCGGCCGATCCCGGACGATCGGTCGCCGCGCGGGCCTCGACGGGGACGACGACGGGCGCAAGCCGCTCGTGCTGACGCCGCTCGACCTGATCCGCCCCGCCGGAACCGGCACCACCGCCGAGGGCGTAGGCAGAAGGCCATGACCTCTTCGCGTACACAAACGGAGGCCAGGACCAGGCCATGACGTCCTCGCGTACACAAACGGAGGCCAGGAGCAGGCCATGACGTCCTCGCGTACACAAACGGAGGCCGGGAGCAGGCCATGACGTCCTCGCGTACACAAACGGAGGCCGGGAGCAGGCCATGAGCATCGCCTGGTATCTCGCCGTGTCGGCGATCGTCTTCACGCTGGGCGCGATCGGCGTGATGACGCGCCGCAACCCGCTCGTCGTGCTGCTCTGCCTCGAGCTGATGCTGAACGGCGCGAACCTCGCGCTGATCGCGTTCTCGCGCATGTGGGGAAACGGCGACGGGCAGATCCTCGCGATCGTCGTGATGACCGTCGCCGCCTGCGAGGTCTGCATCGGGCTCGGCATGATCGTCGCGATCTACCGCCGCAACCTCCCGATCGATGTGGACGAGCTCAGGGAGTTGCAGGGATGATCCTGGGCGCGCATGGCGGCGCTGGATCGGCGTCCTTACCGATTGTCGATCAGATGCGATCGACTAATCGGCCAGCACGCGTGCACAGCACGCCACGCTCCCTGCGTCCTTGCCCAGCTTGCCCTGCGCGCCCAGGATGGCGTTGTTCGGAGAAGCAAAGATGAGCGCGACTACTTACGGCTGGCTCGTGCTGCTGTTCCCGCTGCTCGGCACGCTCGTGATCGGGATGGGCTTCCGCTCGCTACCCGGCCGCTACGCGGGCTGGGTCGGCACCGGCGCGATCTTCCTGGCGTTCCTCGCCGCGCTCGGCGCGCTGATCGCGTTGCAGGGCCATACGCCCGCGCACCGCCAGATCGTCTCTCCCCTGTGGAACTACGCCTCGACCGTCGGCGTCGACGCGCAGATGTCAATCCTGGTCGACCCGCTGTCGGTGTTCATGATCCTCGTCGTCACCGGCGTCTCCACGCTGATCCACCTCTACTCGACCGCCTACCTCGACGAGGACCGCGGCTTCGCGCGCTACTTCGCCTACCTCAACTTCTTCGTCTTCGCGATGCTGCTGCTCGTGCTGGCGGGCAACTTCCTGCTGCTGATCGTCGGCTGGGCGTTCGTCGGCGCGGCGTCGTACCTGCTGATCTCCTTCTGGTACCGGCGCACGACCGCCACGCAGGCGGGGATCAAGGCGTTCGTGATCAACGTCGTCGGCGACGTCGGCCTCGTGCTGGGGACGTACTTCATCTTCAAGCACACCCACACGCTCGACTTCCTGCGCACGTTCCACGCGGTCGGCGCGGGCGCGTTCGGCCACACCGCCGGCGGCGGTGCGGGCGGCGGCGGCGACCTGACCGCCGGCTGCCTGCTGCTGCTCGTCGGCGCGTTCGCCAAGTCCGCGCAGATCCCGCTGCACACGTGGCTGCCCGACGCGATGGAGGGCCCCACCCCGGTCAGCGCGCTGATTCACGCTGCGACGATGGTCACCGCCGGCGTGTACCTGATCGCGCGCATGCACCCGCTGTTCGAACTGGCGCCCGCCGCGCAGGAGGTCGGCGCCGGGATCGGCGCGCTGACGCTGCTCGTCGCCGGCACGATCGCGATCACGCAAACCGACATCAAGCGCGTGATCGCCTACTCGACGATGTCGCAGATCGGCTACATGATCATGGGCGTCTCCGTCGGCGCCTACGCGGCCGGGCTGTTCCACCTGATGACGCACGCGTTCTTCAAGGCGCTGCTGTTCATGGCCGCCGGCTCGATCATCGGCGCGATGGGCGGCGAGCAGTCGCTTGAGAAGATGGGCGGCTTTCGCAAGGCGATGCCGTTCACCTACATCTGCTTCGTCGTCGGCGGCCTCGCCCTGTCGGGGATACCGCCGTTCTCGGGCTTCTTCTCCAAGGACGAGATCCTGCTCGACACGGGCGAGCTCGGTGGCTGGCACTGGGCTCTGTACGTGGCGGGCTACCTCGGCGCGTTCCTGACCGCGCTCTACACCTTCCGCATGATCTTCCGCGCCTTCCACGGCGAGCCGGTGGCGGAGGCGCGCGAGCTGAAAGGCGGCCACCTGCACCACGCCGAGATGCCCACCAATCCCGCCAACGGCGAGCGGGAGGACACCGATGTGGGCTTCCCCGGCCCGCACCACACGATCGCCGAGCGCGCACCCGCGATGCGCATCGCGATGGGTGTCCTTGCCCTCGGCGCGGTCGGCGCCGGGCTCGTGCAGATCCCAAAGCTCGACTACGTAATCGACAACTTCCTGCGTCCGTCGTTCGCCGGCTCACCGCTTTACGAACTGCACGAACACAACGGACTGCTCGTGGTCGGCCTTGTGCTCGGCACGCTGCTCGGCCTCGCCGGGATCGCGACCGCCTACTACGTGTGGGTCGTGCGGGGCCGGCGGGATCCCAGTCTCGCGGAGGTCGTGCGCAAACGGCTGCCGCCGCTATATGAGCTGTTCGTACACAAGTGGTACTTCGACGAGGCAATCGCCCTGCTCGTTGTCCGCCCCGCCGCCGCCGCCGGGCGCTTCGCGCAGAGCACGTTCGAGCGCGTGTTCGTAGAGGACACGCTCGTCGGCGGGACCACCGGGCTCGTGCGCGCCGGCTCGGCCGCGGTGCGCGCGGCGCAGAGCGGGTTCGTGCGCTACTACGCCGCGCTGCTCGTGCTCGGCGTGACCGCCGTCAGCTTCTACTTCCTACTGCAGTCATGACCCCGCGAACCGAGCCGACGATACCTTCCCACTTCTCCAGCGAGCGGAGCTAGCCGCCATGCCGCTTTCGATCCTCGTCTGGCTGCCCGCCGCGTGCGGGGCGCTTGGCGCGATCCTGTGCACGCTCGCCGGCCGCGCTCAGGCGGCACCGCAGACGACTGTCATAGACTCGGGTCCCTCCGCCGCGTCCCTACCCCCACGGGGCGCGGCGGAACCCTTGGAGTCGAGCTCCGCCTGGAGCATCCCCGGCGCGTTCGCGCTCGCCGGCGCGGTGCTCGCGCTGGTGCTCGCGATCGGCTACATCGCCGACTACAAAGCGGGCGGAGGGCTGCAGCACGTGACCGACGTCGTCTGGATCTCCTCGCTTGGCATCCACTACAAGCTCGCGATCACCGGCCTGAACGTGTTCCTCGTCGGGCTCACCACGCTGCTGTTCGCCGCCGCCGCGCTCGCCACGAACTTCCGCGACGGGCGCTCGCGGCCTACCAACCCGCGACTGTTCTGGCTGTTCTTCATGCTCGCCGAGTCCGCCGTCCTCGGCGCGTTCCTAGCCCAGGACCTCGCGCTGTTCGTCGCCTTCTTCGACCTGATGCTGATCCCGTTCTACTTCCTGACAGGGATGTGGGGCCGCGGCAGCCGCGAGGAGCGCGTGAAAGCGACGATCAAGCTCGTGATCTACACGCTCGTCGGCTCGCTGCTGATGCTCGCCGCGGCGATCGCCACCGGCGTGCTCGCCACCCAGCAGGGCGGCGGCCACATTACCTTCGTGCTCTCAACGCTGCAGGCCCTGCCGCTGAGCACCGGCTCGCAGGAGTGGATCTTCCTGTTCTTCGCCGCCGCCTTCCTCGTGAAGATGCCGGCCTTCCCGCTGCACGGCTGGATGCCCGACGGCTACCGCGCGATGCCGATCGAGGTGCTGATGGTCTTCTCCGGCGTGCTCTCGAAGGTCGGCGCCTACGGCTTCCTCGCGATCGTGCTGCCGCTGTTTCCGCAGGGCGCGGCGCACTTCCAGACGCTGATGCTGCTGATCGCGCTCGCCTCGATCGTGTACGGCTCGGCGCTCGCCTTCACGCAGACCGACGCGCGGCTGATCGCCGGGTACTCCTCGGTCGCGCAGCTCGGCTTCATCACGCTCGGCATCTTCGCCCTGAACCCGCAGGGCGCCCAGGGCGCGCTCCTGCAGATGGTCAACCACGGGCTGGTGGTGGCGCCGCTGCTGTTCATCGTGCTGCTCCTCTCCAAGCGTGCGGGCGGCTCGGAGGACGTGCGCAAGATGGGCGGCATCGCGTTCCGCGCGCCGGTGCTCGCCTCACTGTTCTTGATCGTCGCGCTCGCCACGCTCGCGATCCCCGGCTCGTCGAACTTCGTCGGTGAGTTCCTGATCCTGCTCGGCGTCTTCAAAGCCAAGCTCGCGATTGCGATCATCGCCTTCAGCGGCGTGGTGATGGCGAGTGTGTACGCGCTGCGGCTGTTCATCCGCGCGATGCACAACCGCGTCGGCTCATCGGTGGACTCGCATGAGATCTCGATCCGCGACGGCGCGGTGCTCGTGCCGCTGATCGCGGTGATCGTGTTCCTCGCGCTCTACCCCCAGTTCGCGCTGCACCGCAGCGAAGGCTCCGTCAAGGCGTCGGTTGCCGGCGCCCATGCCGCGCTCAATCCGTTCACGGCGAGAGCCGAACCGAACGCCAACGCCCCGGCCAGACCGATCGAATCGGCACCGACCACAGAAGCGAGTGCAAGCGCCCATGAAGACGGGGCCTCCGCCTCCGAACCCGGTACGCAGGCGAGATCTCCGCGATGAGCCTCTATCCCTATTCAGCTCGCCTCACGATGGCGACCCTGAAAGGCCCGCACGTAGACTTCGCCGGTCTCTCGCCGCTGATCGCCCTGCTCGGCGGCGCGGCGATCGTGCTGCTCGTGGGTCTGCTCGGCGCGCGCTGGATCCGTGCGCAGATGGTCCCAGCCCTCACCCTCGCCGTGCTCGGCGCGGCGCTCGGCCTGACGATCTGGCAGTGGCATGCGCAGAAGTCGATCGTCTCCGGCGCGCTGCGCATCGACTCGCTCGCGCTCGTGCTGAACGTCGTGCTGATCGCGGGCGGCGCCTTTACGGTGCTGCTCGGGTGGCGCTCGACCCAGCCGTCCCGGCTGTGTGCCCCCGCGCGCGAATCCGGCCACGGCGAGTTTCACGCGCTGCTGCTCAGCTCGATCGGCGGGATGTCGCTGCTCGCAAGCGCGCAGAACACGGTCGCGCTGTTCGTCGGCCTCGAGCTCCTTTCGATCCCGCTGTACGTGCTGTGCGCGACGGACCGATCGAAGATCGGCCAGCGCCGCGAGCACTCGCTCGAGTCGGGATTGAAGTACCTGATCGTCGGCTCTGTCGGCTCGGCGACGCTGCTGTACGGGCTTGCGATGATCTACGGCGCGACCGGCGCGACCGACTTCTCTGGCGTAGCGACCGCGCTCTCGAGCAACGGCCTCGCGACCGACCCGCTGACGCTGAGCGGGATCGCGCTGTGCGTCGCCGGCCTCTGCTTCAAGGCCTCCGTCGCCCCGTTTCACCAGTGGACGCCCGACGTCTACGAGGGCGCGCCGACGCCCGTGACGGCGTTCATGGCGGTCGCCACGAAGGTCGCCGCGCTGGGCGTGTTCTTGCGCTTCTTCGACGTCGCCCTGATCGAAGCCCACGCGAGCTGGGGCCCGGCGGTGGCGGTGCTCGCGGCGATCACGATCCTCGTCGGCAACGTCGGCGCGCTCGGCCAGTCCTCGCTGAAGCGGATGCTCGCCTACTCCTCGGTGGCCCAGGCCGGATACATGCTCGCGGGCGTCGTCGTCGCCACCGCGCTCGGCGTGCAGGCGACCGTGCTGTACCTGGCGGTGTACGTCCTGATGAACATGGCCGCCTTCGCCGTGATCGTCGCGCGCGAGCGGGAAATCGGGACACACGACCCGGATGGTCGGGTCGGCGACTCGATCGAGGCGCTGCGCGGCCTCGGCCGCGAGCGCCCGTACCTCGCATGGCCGATGACGATCTCGATGCTCGCTCTCGCGGGCATCCCCGCGACCGCGGGCTTCATCGGCAAGTTCTACCTGATCGACGCCGCGGTCTCCGGCGGCTACACCTGGCTGGGCGTCGCGATCGTGATCGGCTCGATGATCTCACTGGGCTACTACCTGCCGGTGGTCGCCGCGATGTGGATGCGCGAGGCGCCGGCGGGCGAGGGCCTGCCCGGCTCGTTGGGTCCCTCCGCGGGGGCGCCCGAGCCCGCTGTGGGCGCGCTGCCGGTGCTGGCGGGCGGCTCGCCCGAGCTCGACGAGCAGGCCCGAGCGCGCGCACGCGGCCCCCAGCCCGAGGTCGTCCTCGTCGCGGTGCTAGCGGGCGGGGCCACGCTTTTCTTCGGCGTGATCCCCCAGCCGCTGTTCAACCTCGTGCACGGGGTCGGCAGCGCGCTCGGGCTGCTTTGATCCCAAAAAATGTCCCAAGCGATGCTTAGGGTCATCCGGCATGAAGGTCCGTGCGATCATCAAGCTCATCGAATGGGACGGTTGGCGGCAGGTCAGGCAGACCGGCAGCCACCGCCACTACCGGCATCCCACCAAGTCGGGCACCGTTACGGTGGCAGGTCATCTCCGTGACGACTTGCATCCTAAGATCAAAGCAAGCATCATGAGACAGGCGAAATTGAAGCTATGAGCGAGGTTGAGCGCTACCTGATCCTTGTCGAAGGCGGCCCGCCGTCAAACTACGCGGCGTGGTCTCCTGACGTCCAGGGCTGCATCGCGACCGGCGCGACCATCGAGGCGTGCGTCAAGGAGATGCGCAAGGCCCTATCAGGGCATCTCGAGGTAATGCGCGAGCACGGTGAAGCCGCTCCGGCACCGAGCGGCCCCGGTGTCTACGTCAGACACGCCGCAGCTGCATAGGCTAAACGCCACGCGAACCTCGACGATCTACGAGCCGAGCGAGGCCTCAGCCGCCGTCTCGGCGTCCGTGAGCTGACGCTCGACGAGGTCGAGCCCGGCGTCCCAGAAGCCGGGGTCGGAGAGGTCGATGCCGACGATCCGCCCGAGCTCCTCGGGGCTGCGCGAGCCGCCCGCGGCGAGCAGCTCCAGGTAGCGCGGCACGAGCTCCACCCCGGTCTGCTCGTAGCGCTCATACACCGACAGCGCGAGCAGCTGCCCGTAGGCGTAGGCGTAGACATAGCCGGGGCTGCCGATGAAGTGCGGGATGTAGGACCACCAGCTGCGGTAGCCCTCGGTCAGCTCGACCGAGTCGCCGAGGAGCTCCTCCTGGCTCTCGAACCACAGCTCGCCGAAGCGCTCGACCGACAGCTCGCCCTGCTCGCGCCGCGCGGTGTGGACGAGATCCTCGAAGCGGTTCATCGCGACCTGGCGAAAGACCGTGGCGATCGTGTCCTCGAGGTTCTCCGCCAGCAGCGCAAGCCGCGAGGCGGGCCTCGAGTCCTGCTCGAGCAGCCGCCCGAAGACGACCGTCTCGCCGAACACCGACGCGGTCTCGGCGAGCGTCAGCGGCGTGCCCTGGTGGAAGATGCCCTGGCGCGCCGCGAGCGCGAAGTGGACGCCGTGCCCCAGCTCGTGGGCGAGCGTGAGCACGTCGCGCCGGCGCGAGGTGTAGTTGAGCAGCACGTACGGGAACACCGACGGCACCGCCGAGGCGCAGAAGGCGCCGCCGCGCTTGCCGGGCCGCACGGGCGCGTCGATCCGGCGCTCGTCGAAGAAGCGCCTCGCCACCGCTCCCAGCTCGGGGGAGAACGAGGAGTAGCAGTCGAGCACGATCTCGCGCGCCTCCGCGAAGGAGAAGCTGACCTGATCCTCGGTCACCGGCGCCATCCGGTCGTAGTCGGCCAGCCGCTGCACCCCGAGCAGCTTCGCCTTCAGGCGATACCAGCGGCGGGGGATCTCATAGCGCGCGCGGACCGCCTCGATCAGCGCCTGCACCGACTCGTCGCTCGCCTCGTTGGCGAGGTTGCGCGCCGCCAGCCAGCTCGGGTAGCGGCGCAGGCGGTCGTCGGTCGCCTTGTCGGCGAGCAGCGTGTTGAACAGGAACGCGCGCGTGCGCAGCCCTGGCGCGAGCGCCGCGGTCACGGCCTCGGCGGTGCTCCGCCGCAGCTCGCGGTCGGGTATCGCCAGGCGGCTGAGCGCGACGTCGAGCGGGGCCTTCTCGCCGCCCGAGCCCGCGCCGTTCGCACCCGCGCCGCTGTCTGCATCTGCGCCTGTCCCTGCGGTCGCACCCGAGCCCGCGCCTGCGCCCGGGCCCGGGAGGGTGACCTCGATCGCCGAGGTGAGCTCCTCGAACAGCCGCGTCCACGCGCTCGCGCCCGTGAGCGCCTTCTCCGTGAGGATCTTCTCCTCGGGCTCTGAGAGCAGATGCTCGCGGTAGCGGCGCGCGCTGCGCAGATGGTGGCGGCAGAAGTCGAGCCCGTCGCCCGCCAGCAGCTCCTGCGCCCGCTCCTCGGGCAGCGCCGCCCACTCCAGCTCGAAGAACACCAGCACCGTCGCGATCGCCGTCTGCCGCTCCTGCACCCTCTGCAGCAGCGCACCGTTCGCGGGGTCGGCGGTGTCGGTCGAGAAGCGCAGCGCCGCGTAGTAGCCGGCGCGTCCGAGCAGGTCTGAGATCGCGCCCAGCTCGTCCATCGCCACCGCCAGACCCCCGCTGTCGAGGCCGTCGAGCTTGCCGGCGTAGCGATCGGCAAACGTGTTCGCGCGCGCGAGCGCATCGGTCAGCCTACGCTCGACGCCCTCCTTGCCCTCGCCGTCGACGAGCGGCTCGAGGTCCCAGGCTGTCTGCTGTAGCTCAGAGTCCTCAGCGGGGGCGGTGGCAGGCACCGACGGAGCTTAGCGACCATCGCTGCGGGAGATATGTGCAAAACCGGGACCAATACCTGCGCGAAAGTGGGAATGCCTTGCAATACGGTCTTCCGGTCTTCCGGGTGGGTGGGACCCGATTGGAGCCGGCCGCCCTCGTTCGGCGGAGATTCGCTACTCGCTCGCGAGCGCCTGCAGCAGGTCCAAACGCGCGGCGCGGCGCGCCGGCAGCAGGGCCGCGAGCACGCCGGCGAAGGCGGCGGCGATCAGCAGCAAGATCAGCGTGCCGAGGGGAATCGAGAGCACGTAGCCCGAGCCCGACAGGGCGAGCTTGGTGACGAGGATCGCCCCGACGACCCCGATCACCAGCCCGAGGACGCCGCCGATCATCGCCGTGATCAGCGACTCGTAGCGGATCATCTGGCGGACCTGCCGGCGCGAGGTGCCGATCGCGCGCATCATCCCCAGCTCGCGCGTGCGCTCGTAGATCGAGAGCACGAGCGTGTTGACGATGCCGAACAGCGACACGATCACAGACAGCGCGAGCAGCACGTAGACGAGCAGCAGGAACTTGTTGACCTTGTTGCTCTGTTCCCGGGTGTATTGCGCAGCGGTCTGCGAGTGGATCTGGGGGAAGCTGTGGCGTAGCAGCACGTCGATCGGGCGGCGCACTTCGGCGCCGTTTGCGCCGGGAGCGTAGGAGATGAAGTCGACCCCGTCTTCGCGCTGGCCAAACGCCGAGCGCGCCAGCGAGCGCGAGATCGTGAGGTTCTGCATCAGGCCGAGCACTTCTTCCTTGACGATCCCCGCCACCGTCAGCGCCACCCGCCGGTCGGAGGGCGTGAGCACGAGCAGGCGCTGCCCCACGCTCAGGTGGTGGGCGCTCGCGAACTTCTTCTTGACGACCACCCCGCCGTGTTCGAGCGAGGCGAGCGTCGCCGCGGACCCATGTTCCCAGTGGATCTTGTACATCCGCCCGAACGATTCCGGTTCGATCGCGGTCACCGTGCTCTGTTCGTCGATCACCGGCGCGCCCCGCCGGGAGAGGTCCCGCACCCTGCCCTTCGTGAACGCGATCGCGGTGACCGCGCCCACGCCGTGGACCGTGCGGATCGCCGGGGCGACCGCCGCGGGGAGGCCGCCTTCACTCTGGGTGTTCTGCACGATCAGGCTGCCGGCGAACGAGCGGCCCACGGCCTGGTCGACCGTCGCCTTCGTGCCCGCGGCGAGCACCGCGATGAACGCGACGAGCCCGAGCCCGATGGTGAGCGCGAGCGCGGTCACGAGCGTGCGGCCCGGCTGGCGCACCGAGTTCTCACGCGCCAGGCGTGCCGTGATCCCGCGCCAGCTCACCAGCCAGCCGATCGCACCGGCGAGCGCCGGCACGACGCGATAGTGGCGCGGCGGGCGCTCGCCGCCCCGCTTCAGCCGGGCCCTCAGCCGCAGGAAGCGCAAGGCGAGCACCACGAGCGCCACGACCGCGACGCCGCCGCCCAAGACGAGGCGTAGCGCCACCACCACCACCAGATACAGCGCGAAGCGGATCACGAGCGCGCGGCGCGTGGGCAGCGGCCGCGGCGGGATCTGCACCCCCTCGCGCATCGCCGCGATCGGCGGCACGCGTGTCGCGCGCAACGCCGGGGCCAAGCCGGCGAGCACGGTGACACCCACGCCGACGAGCAGCGAGATGACGATCGTGCGCGTCTCGAGCACCGTGCCGTTGTCCGGCAGGTCCGCCCCGAAGGCCTTGAACAGCCCGTCGAGCGCCGGCGCGAGGAGAACCCCGCCGAGCAGCCCGATCGCCGCGCCGACGACGCCCAGCAGGAAACCTTCCTCGACGACCGCGCGCATGATCTGCGCGCGTGAGGCGCCGAGCGTGCGCAGCAGGCCGAGCTCGCGCGTGCGCTGGGCGACGGTGATCGAGAACGTGTTGAAGATGATGAACGCGCCGACGAGGAGCGCGACGTAGGCGAAGATCAGCAGGAAGGTGCGCAGGAAGCCGAGCTTTTCTTCCAGTTCTGAGGTCTGGTTGGCGGCTTCCTGAGCGCCGGTGCGGACCGTGAGCGTCGCCGGCAGCACCGCGCGCACGCGCGTGGCCAGCTCCTGGGGGGAGACCGGGTGGGCGGGATTCGATTCGACGGCGACGTTGATCGAGTCGTAGCGTCCCGGTTCGCCCGCGACGTACTGGGCCTGCTGCGGTACGAGCAGCACGACGCTGGTGCCGCCGAACGATTCGCTGCCCGCGAACTTCGCGATCCCGGCGATCGTGTAGGACCGCGCCGGGGAGCGGCCCGCGATCACGATCCGCCGGCCGAGCTGCAGGTGCTCGCGCTGCGCGGTCGCCTGGTCGACCGCCACCTGACCGGACGCGTCCGGCAGGTGCCCCTTCGCCGCCGTGAACGCCTCGAAGCGCGCCGGCTGCACTCCGTCCACGAGCGCAAACGCGCCGCCGCTGGTCAGGCGCTTGCCGGCCGGGGTGAGCAGCGCCGCGCGGGTAGAGATCGAGCCAGAGGCCGCCGCCACGCCGCTCACCGCGCGCACCTTGGCAAGCGTCGCGTCGCTCAGCACGGAGGCTTCCGAGCCCGTGCCGCGACCGAGCGTTTCCTTTTCGCTCACCACTACCGCCTTGTTCGCGTAGGCCGTGCCGAAGACTTCCGCGAAGGCGTGGTTGATCGTGTCGGTGAGGATATAGGTGCCGGCCATCAACGCGACGCCGAGCGCGATCGCGATCGCCGTCAGCAGCACGCGCAGCTTGCGCTGCACGAAGCCGCGCAGCACCAGCTTCAGCATCGCCTGCGACCCCCGAGCGCCGGACCGCCACGGCCGCACGGCCGCAGACCACCGCCACCGCCATATCCCCGCAGACCACCGCTGCGGGCGAGCATCAGCCCACGGCCTTCATCAAATCCAGCGCCTGCTCGGCGCTCTGAGCCTCTCCGTCGTGCACGATCTTGCCGTCGGCCAGCACGAGCAGCCTGTCGGCGAACGACGCCGCGTGGGCGTCGTGCGTGACCATCACGACCGTCTGCTCGAAGTCGTCGACGGCGTGGCGCAGCAGCTCGAGCACGTCGCCTGAGGATTTCGAGTCGAGGTTCCCCGACGGCTCATCCGCGAACACGACCGACGGGCGCGAGATCAGCGCCCGTGCCACCGCCACGCGCTGCTGCTGGCCACCGGAGAGCTCGGCCGGGCGATGGCTGAGCCGGTCGCGGATGCCGACCGTGTCGATCAGCCGGTCGAACCACTCGCGATCGACCTCGCGTCCGGCGATCGACAGCGGCAGCAGGATGTTCTCCTCGGCGTTGAGCACCGGCAGCAGGTTGAACGTCTGGAAGATGAAGCCGACGCGGTCGCGACGCAGCTGCGTGAGACGCTTGTCGTCGAGCTCCGTCAGCTCGACGCCGCCGAGGCTGACCGCTCCCGAGGTCGGGCGATCGAGGCCCGCGAGCAGGTGCATGAGCGTGGACTTGCCCGACCCCGACGGGCCCATGATCGCAGCGAAGCGACCGGCCGGGAAGTCGACGGTGACGCCCGCGAGCGCGTCGACGGCCGCCTCGCCCTCGCCGAAGCGACGGCGCAGGTCCTCGGCAGCGACGATCTTCTGAGCGCCATTCTGCTGAGAGCCGTTCTGGACGGCTGGTAGATCCACTGGGATCAGTCTAGGGAGAACGCGCAAGACCGGCCAGCGGGGTAGCGTTCGCCGCGGCCCCGAGGGTCGCCGATATGCCCGGTGCCGGTGTTTACAGGTTTCTGATCATGCGTCCATCGAGCGTGTTCGCCACGCACCCAGCGCGAGGAACACCGCCAGCCAGATCAGCGTCACGAGGATCGCCGTGCCCTGCGAGAGCGAGACCGCCGCGCCATGCCCGCCGCCGTCGATGTGCACCGGGCTGAAATGCGCAAGCGCCTGGCTGAGCAGACCCCGGCGGGCGCTGCCGAGCGAGCTGATGCTCACCAGCAGCGGGCTGGCCACCAGCTGCCAGCCGATCAGCGCGGTGATCGAGGCGGGCTTGGAGGTCGTCAGCGACGCGAACCCGACCGCCACCAAGCAGAGCACCCCGGTGGCGAGGAGCGCGAACAGCAGTCCGTTCAGGATCAGCGCGCCGCCAGGGGTCGGCAGGTTCGAGGCGAACACGAACGTACCCGCGACCAGCAGCGCGAAGCCGGTGAGGATCACCGCCCAGCACAACGCCAGCGCGGCGGGCAGGCGCGTCAGGAACAGCGATAGACGCGAGCGGCCGGTGACGACCAGATCGCGGAAGACCCCCGCCGAGGCGTCGCCCGTGCCGGCCTCCACGCCGATCAGGATCGCGGCCAGCGGGCCGAAGAACAGGGCCAGCACGCGCAGCCCGTCGGTGAAGGCGTGCAGACCCCCGGCCGGTTCGTATTTCGCCGGGTTCGACGAGTGCTGGATCGCCGTCACCGCGAAGAAGATCACGATCGGCGCGAGCGCCAGCACCATCGCCCAGATCAGCGTGCCGCGCTTCTTGCGCAGCTTCAGAAAGTCCGCGCCGAACATCTGCATCGCGACACCTCCGCCCGCGCGCGAGCGACTCGCCGACGCCGCGGGCGCGGGCGCGGGCGCGGGGCCCCCTTTTCCAACCGCTGCGCTGCTCATCGGACGACCTTTGCCTGCCGGGCGATACCGCTTATCGAGGCGACTCTCCGCCGTTTGGTGACATGGCTCATACCGCCGCCTCCTCGCGCTCGGCCGGCGGGGCGTCCAGCCGCGAGGTGATCTCCAAGAAGCGTTGCTCGAGGCTGTGGCGCACGGGCTCCAGCCGAGTCACGGCCAGACCGGCGCCGACGAGCTTCGCGTTGACCTCGGCCGCCGTGGCCGGGCCGCCGGCCAGCATGACGCGCAGCCCGCCATCCCCGTGGCGCGCCTCACGGACAGCCTCGAGGGAGTCGAGCACGCCCAGCGCGCGCTCGAGGTCATCCACGCCGACGATCAGCTCGTGCCGCGTCCCGCCTTCGGCGAGGTCGGCGATCGCGCCCTGCGTGACGATCTTCCCGCGGTCGACGATCGCCGCCGCGTCGCAGATCTTCTCGACCTCGTCGAGCAAATGCGAGGACAAAAAAACCGTGCGGCCCTCCTGCTCGACCATCTCCCTGATCATCTCCCTGAACTCCTGAATCCCGCCCGGGTCGAGACCGTTCGTCGGCTCGTCGAGGATCAGCAGCAGCGGGTCGGCCAGCAGGCAGCGCGCCACGCCGAGGCGCTGGCGCATGCCGAGCGAGTACTTCTTGACCTTCTCATCGGCCCTGTCCGCCAACCCCACCCGCGCGAGCGCGGGCGCGATGCGGGCCGACGCCTCGTGCCCGCGCGGGGCGGCGACGATCCGCAGGTTCTCGCGGCCGCTCAGATAAGGGTGAAAGCGCGGCTCCTCGACGATCGCGCCGACCCTGCCCAGCGCCTCGCCGCGCTCGGCCGGCACGGGCCGGCCGAGCAGGCTCATCGTGCCGGCGCTCGCGTGCGTCAAGCCGAGCAGCATGCGGATCATCGTCGTCTTGCCGGCGCCGTTGGGGCCGAGAAAGCCGAACGCGCTGCCGCGCGGGACGTGCAGGTCGACATTGTCAATCGCGGCGCGCTCGCCGAAGCGCTTGGTCAGGCCACGCGTCTCGATCGCGGCCGCGCCGGTCGGCGAGCCCGGGGGAACGGCGCCAGCCGAAGTCTGATCGGAGTCCGGGGTCGGCAAGAGCCGTAGCCTCCCAGAGCTACATAAAGATCAGATGAGAGGTGCAATCACCGGGCGATCGGCAATCTCGGGCAGCGGCGATTCCCCGCGCGCGACGCGGTCGTGTCTCATGAGCCGGGGGATTTGAAGTTGCGGGCGTAGCCTCCGCTTTGTCCTGGAAGACGAAGCTAATGGAGGTACGCCCGCATGGAGAAGGTAGCCCCGAGCGAGAGGTTTCGCTGCGAACTGGATGAGGTGCTGGCCGGTGTGGCCGGCGAGGATGATCCGATTGAGGTGGTCGGTCGGCTGGGAGCGCGGCTGATCTTGCAGCAGGCGCTGGAGGACGAGGTCACGGAGTTCCTCGGTCGCCGGCGGTATGAGCGTGCTGGCAAGACCGTCAGTCACCGCAACGGACACGAACAACGGACGGTCAAGACGACCAGCGGGGCAATGAATCTGGAGCGCCCGCGGGTTCGTAACGCGAGCAAGCTGGGGTTCGAGAGCAGGGTGCTCGGCAAGGGCGTCACGCGAACGCACGCCTTGGAGTCGTTGGTGATCAGCGGTTTTTTGCGGGGTCTGTCCACGAGGGATGTGGAGGCTGCTTTGGAGGAAGTCTTCGAGGAGCCGATCGCGTCCAAGAGCACGGTGTCCCGGATCTGTGAGGACACCCGGGAGCGATACCGCCAGTGGTGTCGGCGGCGCCTGGAGCAGCACGACATCGTGTATTGCTTCTTGGATGCGATCTATCTGAAGCTGCACCCCGACGACACGCCGGCGGAGGGCGTCCTTGTTTGCTGGGGCGTGACGCTGGAGGGCCGCAAGGTCCTCCTCGGGTTGGCTCTGGGAAGCCGTGAGAGCTACGAGGCGTGGCTCGCCTTCGGCCGGGACATGATCGCCCGCGGCCTCAGGACGCCGGCGCTCGTGATCGCTGACGGGGCACCCGGGATCTGGAAGGCGACGCGGGAGCTCTGGCCCGGGGCGCTGGAGCAGCGCTGCACCGTCCACGCGCTCAGGAACGTCACCGCAAAGCTGCCCGAGCGCCACCACCAAGAGGTCAAGGCGCGCTGGTGGAAAGCATTCGACGACGCCCGCTCCCCGGCCGAGGCCACACGGGATTTGCAGGGCATCATCGCCGACTACAAGACGGCTTACCCCTCGGCGATGGCCGTCATCGAAACGGACCTGCCCGGGCTCATCACCCACCTACAGTTCCCGTCCGAACACCGCAAGCGGATCAGGACCACGAATCTCCTCGAGCGAACGTTCGTGGAGGTCCGCCGACGAACCAAGGTGATCGGCCGGTTCCCCGGCGAGACATCCGCCCTCTCCCTCATCTGGGCCGTGCTGGAGCTCTCATCACGAGGCTGGCGCGGCGTGAAGATGAGCCCCAAAACCGTCGCCGAGATCGAGCGCCTACGCCGCCAACTCCGCGACACCACGACGACCCCGCCAGCAACGACAAACACCGAGGAGGTGATCGCCGCATAACATCCCTATCAAGCGGAGCTACCCCCGAACGAATTCACCCGGGAAATGAGACGCGACCCGCGACGCGATCCACGAACGCCAGTGATGATCCACACGTACGGATGCAATTCACGAGCGCCAGTGAGATCCACACGTACGGATGCGATTCACGAGCGCCAGTGAGATCCACGCGCACGGATGCGATTCACGAGCGCCAGTGAGATCCACGCGCACGGATGCGATTCACGAGCGCCAGTGAGATCCACGCGCACGGATGCGATTCACGAGCGCCAGTGAGATCCACGCGCACGGATGCGATTCACGAGCGCCAGTGAGATCCACGCGCACGGATGCGATTCACGAGCGCCAGTGAGATCCACGCGCACGGATGCGATTCACGAGCGCCAGTGAGATCCACGCGCACGGATGCGATTCACGAGCGCCAGTGAGATCCACGCGCACGGATGCGATTCACGAGCGCCAGTGAGATCCACGCGCACGGATGCGATTCACGAGCGCCAGTGAGATCCACGCGCACGGATGCGATTCACGAGCGCCAGTGAGATCCACGCGCACGGATGCGCTCCACGGCCCTCGCACCGCCACGCGCACGCCGCAGGCCGGCAGGCCGATCCTCGAAATATCCCGCACCCGCACGACCCCCCGCGCGGATCAGTCCTCCTGCGCCTGCAGCTCCTTCACCCGCTCCTCCAGCTGTGCGGTGACCGTCGGGTCGCGCAGCGTCGTCACGTCGCCCAGCGCGCGGCCCTCGGCGATGTCGCGCAGCAGCCTGCGCATGATCTTGCCCGAGCGGGTCTTCGGCAGATCCTCGGCCCAGATGATCCGCTTCGGGCGGGCGAACTTGCCGATCCGCCGCGCGACCGTCGTGCGGATACCCTCGACCGTGTCCTCGTCGCCCTGCAGGTCGCCCTGCAGCGTGACGAACGCGACGATCGCCTGGCCCGAGTCCTCGTCGTGCTGGCCGATCACCGCCGCCTCCGCGACGTCCGTGTGCGCGACGATCGCCGACTCGACCTCGGCGGTCGACAGCCGGTGCCCGGACACGTTCACCACGTCGTCGATCCGTCCAATCACCCACAGATAGCCGTCCTTGTCGCGCCTGGCGGCATCGCCGACCAGGTAGGTCTCCTTGCCGAAGCGCTTGAAGTAGGTCTCGACGAAGCGCTCGTCCTCCTTGTACAGCGTGCGCAGCATCGACGGCCACGGCTGCGTCAGCACGAGCAGACCCTGCCCCTCCTCGATCGGCTCTCCGGTCGACTCGTCGCGCACCTCAGCCTCGACCCCCGGGAACGGATGCGTCGCCGAGCCCGGCTTCGTCTGCGTGATGCCCGGCAGCGGCGTGATCATGATCGCGCCCGTCTCGGTCTGCCACCACGTATCGACGATCGGGCAGCGTTCGCCGCCGATCACCTTGTGGTACCAAAGCCACGCCTTCGGGTTGATCGGCTCGCCGACGCTCCCCAGCAGGCGCAGCGTCGACAGGTCGTGCTTGTTCGGCCAGTCCGCACCCCACTTGATGCACGCGCGGATCGCCGTCGGCGCGCAATAGAGAATCGTGACGCCGTAGCGCTCGACGATCTCCCACCAGATCCCCTTGTCGGGGTAGTCCGGCGCGCCCTCCCACATCACCGACGTCGCGCCGTTGCACAGCGGGCCGTACACGATGTATGAGTGACCGGTCACCCAGCCCACATCGGCCGCACACCAGTAGACATCCTCGTCGGGCTTCAAATCGAACACGTAGCGATGCGTCGCCGACACGCCGGTCAGATAGCCACCCGTCGTGTGCAATATCCCCTTCGGCTTCGCCGTCGAGCCTGACGTATACAGGATGTACAGCGGGTGCTCCGCATCCAGCTCCTCGGCCGGGCACTCTGGATTGGCGACCGCGACGATCTCGTCGTAGTAGACGTCGCGCCCCGCCTTCATCTCGTGCGCGGAGTCCTTGCTCCTGACGACGACGATCTTCTCGAGCGTGTCAAGGTCACCCATCACCTCATCCACGCGCTCCTTCACCGGCGCTGTCTTGCCCTTGCGCGCGGCGCCGTCGACCGTGATCAGCACCTTCGCCTCGCTGAACTCCATCCGCTCGCGCACCGCCTCCGCGGAGAAGCCGCCGAACACGACGTTGTGCGGCGCGCCGATCCGCGCGCACGCGAGCATCGACACCACCACCTCGGGGATCATCGGCAAATAGATTCCGACCACGTCGCCCTGCTTCACACCGAGGTCCTTCAGCGCGCTCGCGAGCCGCTGCACGTCGGCCAGCAGCTCCGCGTAGGTGATGTCGCGCTCGGAGCCGTCCTCGCCGCGCCAGTGAAACGCGACCCGCTCGCCCCTGCCCGCCTCGACGTGGCGGTCGAGGCAGTTGTAGGACACGTTCAGCTTGCCGCCTTGAAACCACTTGTAAAACGGCGGGTTGGAGTCGTCCAGGACCGTGTCCCACTTCTGAAACCAGTGCAGCTGCTCGGCCTGCTGCACCCACCACGCCTGTGGATCGCGCGCCGCCTGCTCGTAGACCGCGGGATCGTTCAGCAACGCGTGCTCGCGAAACTCGCTCGGCGGGTCGAACCGCTCGACGTCGAGCAGCCCCGCGAGCTCGCGGTCGAGCGCCTCTCCGGTGACTGAGGACGACTCCAATTCACTCGCCATGGCGACCTGACCTTATCGCCCGCTCAGTGGCATCACAGGCAGCACCGTGCGCCCGAACGTCGAGTTGGTGACCGCCGCGAACGACGCGTACCACGCGGCCGCCGCCGTGGCGAGACCGACGTAGCCGCCCCAGTGAAGGACGGTCGGGTGCGGTCCCACGTTGCCGATCGCGAGCAATATGAACGTGGCCGTCAGCAGCACGAACACAAGCAGCACCGCCCCGCTGACACGCAGCGCGGCGACCGTCATGTAGGCGGTGAAGATCGCCCACGCCCACAAATACACGCCGAGCGCGTGACCGACGTTGCCGGTGATCCCCTTCGCGTAGAAGACATTCAGCGCCCAAAACGAGATCCAGAACGCGCCGAACGAGCAGAACGCGACCGCGCCGAACGTGTTGCCCGTGCGGAACTCCCACAGCCCGGCGATCAGCTGCGCAATCCCGCCGTAGGCAAGCGCCAGTCCGAGCACGACCGCCGTGCCCTTGGGGTCGACCAGGTTCGAGTTGAACATCGACAGCACGAACGTCGTCATCGCGAACGCGCCGAGCCCCAGCGGGCCGGGATCGGCCGGTTTCCACCCAAACGCGCGGTCCCCCTCGCCCCGCGTCGGGTCCTGCCCTCCTCGCACCGCATCTTGGCGCTGGATTGTCGCTGCCTCCATGGGACCCTCCTTCACATCGCCCTGTGCAGGGACGAAGTCGATGATGCTTGCCTGCTGCAACCCTCTTTTAACCCGCGGGAGCAGCGCTTGTGCGCTCCCACCAAGCTCTACCACGAGAGTATTCCCGGGTAGTTCACAAATCAATCGTTTCTCCGTGTAATCATCGCCGCGGGCCACGCCTCGCCCCGCGCGTTGGACGTTCTGTCCAATGAACTTCCCAGGCGGGCCACGGGCGGCAGACGACCTTCCGGCTGCGTGCGGCGGATTACCGACGACTCATGCGCGCGGCCGGCGACGGCTCAGCTGCGGGCGCCGCGCTTGCGGCGGCGCTTGCGCGAGGAGTGACCGTTCGCCGCCGGGGCCGGCGCCACGTCCGCGCCCGCAGCGAGCGGGGCCGTGGCGGGCACGCCCGCCGCGGGAGTTCCCTCCTTGGCGGCGCGGAGCTCCGCCGGGGACGGCCACGGGCAGGCGACACCCGCCGCCCAGGCGGGCGGATCGCCGCCGGGCAGCCGCCCCAGGAGCAGGAAACCCACCGACACCATCCATGCCGCGGGGACCAGCTGCAGGTAGAAGATGCCGGCGAACAGCGGCAGAATCACGATCGCCGTGGCGATCCCCAGCCCCCGCTGCCAGCGGGTGATCAGACCGACCCGGGTGGCAGACAACAGCACCATGACCAGACCGAGCGCCAGCACCAGCGGCGCGAGCAGGCCGAGATAGCCGATCGCCAGGTTCGCGGCGCCCTTCGTCAGCGCGTGTTCGACCGCCGCCTCGCTGAAGTTGTGCCCGGTCGCGAATTCGTGCGTGCGAACCGCGCGCACGACCTGGCCGGCGAGCCCGAACACCGCCAGGCCCACGCCGCCGGCGATCACGAGCGGCCCGGCCGCGCGCGGGGTCTCGGCCCGCCGAAAGCGCGTCGCCGCCAGCAGGAACAGCAGGACCAGCATCAGCGCGATCGCCGCAATCGCCTCGAGCACGCTGCCCGCGATCAAACCGAAAGCGTGATGGGAGAGGTACCTCACCTCTCCCGCGCGGGCGCTAACCGCCGGGTTCACGCTACCGCGCAACGCCGGTTCCAAACCCTGCAGCAGCCCGACGGAAGGCAGCGCGCCGATAACAGAGTTGACGATGATCGCGCTAAGCAGGAACAGCACGCCCCCGGCGGCCGCCGGCACGCCCAGGCGCGCGCGGCGCGCGCTCTCGTAGACGACCTGCTTTGAGATTTCGCTGGTGTTCGGCATCGGCGCGCAGTCTATGGTTTCGTCGCGAGTGCACGCGGACGCGTGTACTACGATGAGCGCATGGAGAGCGGCGGCTTTGGAGACCTGTTCGGCGATCCCGAGGAGCTGCAGCGGCGGCTGGCGGAGTTCGCCGAACAGATGCAGGGCAATCAGCGCCTGGTATGGGCCGACAACGCGATCAAGCTCGCCGTCGACATGACCGTCGCGGCCGTGCAGCGCGTCAACCTGCAGGGGAACGCCGAGGCGCAGGCGGAGGAGATCCGCACGGTGATGGCCCGTATCTTCCCCGAGGCCGTCACGCTCGTGCGCGAGGCGCGCGAGGGACTTCAATAGCGCTGCGCGCGCGTACCGGCAGCGCGGGCACATGGGGCCGGCGAGGCTGACACGCGGGGCCGTCAGTAGCGCTGGTGGGAGGCCTCAGTTTGGTGCGAGGGCATCAATAGCGCTGCGCGCGCGGGCGACGGGCCCGCGGTGGCGGATCGTCCTCCCACGAGGGGTCGTCCTCCACGATCAACACCCCGGCGCGCTCGGCCGCACGCTCGGCCTCGCGTGAGGCGCGCCCGGCGTAGAGCACCTCTTTGAAGGAGCGAAAGCGAAAAATGAACACGACCGCACCCAGGCCCATCAGCGCGGTGAACGCGGCGATCGCGATCTGCTGACCCACCGAGTAGGCGGCTACCACGGCGGTCGGCGCGTTGGTGGCGAACACCTTTACGAGCAACGCCTGCTGAACCCCCGCGCCGCCCGGCGTAAACGGCACCGCTCCGGCCACCTGGTTGACGCCGAACACGAGCAGCACGTTTTTGACCGACCCACCGACGCGGAAGGCGTCGAGCAAAAACCAAAACGCGACAAACCGGCACAGCCACCCCGCCGCCTGCCAGGCGGCGACCTCGCGCAGGTAGCGGGGCCGATCGCCGAGGATCGTCACCCCCTGGCGCACACGTGTCCAGAACGCCCGCGCGCGGACCGACAAGAGCGCGAACACGACCAGCCCGAGGACCGCGAGCGCCGTGACGAGGAACAGCGTGAAGCGAAAGTGCTCGGCCAGATAGGAGATGTCGAACGAGCCCAGCTTGGAGAAGTCCGGCGGCTTGGGAAAGACACCTTGGGTAAACGCGAAGATCAGCACGAGCACGCCGACGCTCGCGTCGAAGATCGACTCCACGAAGAACGCGGCCGCCACGGTCGGATAGCTCGCTCCTGGGATCGAGGAGCGCGCGAGGAACAGCTTGATCACGTCTCCCCCCCGCGCGGGCACGACGTTGTTGAAGCCCACCGCCGCGAAATAAGCGCCCCAGATGCGCCGCCACTGGAAGCTCACGGCCGGATAGGCGGCGCGCAGGCTGTGAAAGAACGCGCGCGAGCGCAGCGTCAGGTTCAGCCCGAAGAACGCAAGCCCCAGCGCCAGCGCGCCCCAGTGGACCGCGGCGAGGTCGGAGAAGAACTGCCCGACCGCGTCGAAGAACGAGCTGAGGCTCTGGCCGATCGAGGTCGCCGCGAGGAGCGCGTACACGCCTGCAAGCGTACGTGGAGCGCTGCCGGGCGGCAGCGACAGCCGCGACGTGCCGCCATCGAGCAGACCATCGCGCGTCGATCTCCCGGCAGCCGTAGGATTCTGCGCTGTATGAGTGTTTCTGGCGCCATCCCAACACCGGAGGCAAGCTCCGGCCTGGCCGTCGTGACCGACAGCACCCCGTATCTCCCTTGGGCCCTGATCGAACGGTGGGGCATCCGTCAGGTCAGCCTGTATGTGGGCTGGGAGGGCGAGTTGAAGCCCGAGCACGAGTACGAGGACCTCGACACCTTCTATCGACGCCTGCACGATTCCCCGCGTATGCCAACGACCTCACAGCCGTCGGTCGGCGACTTCCTCGCCTGCTATCAGCCGCTGCTCGCGGCCGGCCGGGACATCCTCTCGGTACATATCGCAAGCGGCCTGTCAGGCACGTGCGAGAGCGCGCGCGAAGCGGCTCGGATCGCCACCGGCGAAGGACACGCAGGACGGGTGGAGGTCCTCGACGCGCAGACCGGCGCCGGTGGGCTCGGCGGCATGGTCCTCGTCGCGGCCGACTTCGCCGAGCGGGGCGCCACTTTGCAGGAGACGATCGAAGGGGTGCGCCGTGCGCGCGAGACCCTCGACATCTGGTTCTGCCTCGACACGCTCGAGTACCTGCACCGCGGCGGCCGGATCGGCGCGGCGCAGGCGATGGTGGGTACCGCGCTGAAGGTCAAGCCGATCCTCACCTTCGGCACCGAGATCGCCCCCGTCGGGCGGGTGCGCACCCAGCGGCGCGCGTTCGAGCGGATGGTCGCCTACCTGCAAGAGCTGCGCGACCGCGGCGCCACCGACTGGTTCGTCCAGCACGCCCAAGCGCCTGAAGACGGCGCGCGGCTGGTGGCTGAAGGCACGGCGATCTTCGAGCACGACCCGCTGTTCTGCACGGAGGTCGGCCCGGTGTTGGGCGCCCACCTCGGGCGAGGGATGCTCGTCGGGGGATTCGCGCGCGATCCTGCGTCGTAAAGACGCCCTGTCGGTACCTGATGCGGGCGCAGCGAAGATGCCTGTCGCTCACGAGCGGATGATCCGCCCGCAGCGACCCCTCGTCTTCGCCGTAGGAGCGCAGCAGCTCGACGATCTCCCACGGGTCCTGCCCGGCCTCAGCCGGTACGCCCGGGTCAAACCCGCTCCAAGGCCTCCAACACCAGCGCGTCGTGCTCCGCCGGCTTGACCTTGCACAGCACCTGGGCGACCTTGCCGTCGGAGTCGACGACGAAGGTCGTGCGCTCGTTGCCGAAGTAGGTTTTCCCGTACATCGACTTCTCCACCCACACGCCGTATGAGTCGGCGACCGCGTGGTCCTCGTCGGCGAGCAGCGCGAAGTCGAGGCTCTGCTTGTCGTGGAATTTCTTGACCTCCGCAACCGGATCGGGAGAGATCCCGAGCACGGTGGCTCCGGCCGCGGCATAGTCGGCGCGATGGTCGCGCACGCCGCATGCTTGGATCGTGCAGCCCGGCGTGTCGGCCTTGGGGTAGAAGTAGACGACCACGGGCCGGCCGCGGAAGTCCGAGAGCTTCACCGCACGCCCGTCCTGGTCGGGCAGCTCAAAGTCGGGCGCCTCATCTCCTGATTCGATCATCGGTTGGCATCCTAGCCGTTGGCGAGCGCACCCGAGGAGCGGCTCGACACCCGCTGATTACCAAGCACAACTCGCGGGTATCGTGAAGGCATGCTGAACGTCGAGCAGGTGGAGGAATGGCTTGGGCAGGAGGTGCTCGACTCCGAGAACGAGCGGGTGGGCAAGCTTGAGGAGGTCTACTACGCCAAAGGCGGCAGCGAGGCGGTCTTCGCCCTCGTCAAGAGCGGCATGCTCGGTCGCCACACGAGCTTGGTGCCGCTCGCGGGAGCTACCGTGGGGCGCGACTATCTGAAGCTCGCCTACTCGGCCGAGCAGATCGAGCAAGCGAGCTTGGACATAGATGCGCAGGACGTGCTCGTCGCGGACACCGCACGGCAGGCGGGCATGGCCTACGGAGTCGAGGTCCCAGGCGAGGACTTCGAGAGCGCGACATCGATCAACCGACGCGGTCAGGCGACGCGGGAGGCCGAGGAGCGCGCCGCCCTGCTCGAGGATGAGGCTCGTCGTCGCACCGCCGAAGCCGAGGAGGCGCGAGGCTCTGCCCATGACGCCTCCGAGCAGGCGTCCCTGAAGGACGACGAGGCAGAGCGCGCGCAAGCGCAGGCGGAGCGCGCGCGCGCCGAAGCGCAGGGCGACAACTCGCCCGTGCAGCGCGACTTGCCTTAAAGCCTTCCGAAGGCGGCATCCGCCCGACCCACGTCTTGCCTTCTACACGGACTGTGTACTACACGGGCTGAGTAGAAAGGCCAAGGTGTTGCAGTTGACGACCAAAGGGCAGACAGAGCGCTTTATTCACGACGGGCGAGCTCCAGCTCGTGTTGCCCACCTGGGCACGGTAGTGCTTGCCCCTGCTGTTTGCCGCGAGTCAGACCGATCACTTCAGCAACCGCGACAGCCGCCGGTCCTTCAACACCCGCCCGTCCGTCTGGCAAGCAGGGCAATAGGCGATCACATAGTCCTCGAAGTGCACCGCGCGCAGCGTGGTGCCACAGCGCGGGCAGGGGGCGCCCTCGTGACGGTGCACGCGCAGCGGCAAGGGCAGCTTGTCGGGAAGCGGCAGGCTGAGCACGTCCTCGTAATGGGCGATCGCCCCGCCGAGCGTCTCCACAGTCGCCTCACGCAGCCGCTCCGCCTCCTCCGCATCGAGGTCTGAGCCACGCTTATAGGGAGAGAGGCGAGCGACCCACAGGATCTCATCTACCCACGAGCGGCCGATGCCCGCGATCGTGCGCTGGTCGCGCAGCAGCGTGTGCAGCGGGCGCGGCGCGGCGAGCAGCGCTTTCAGCCGCTCCCCACCGCCCGGGTCGGGCCACGCTTCGGGACCGAGGGTCGCAAGCGCGTCATCCTGCTCGAGCGCGGCCGCCTCAAGCAGCTTGACCCAGGCCGCCTGCTTGGTGCCGAACTCGCGCAGGCGCAGCTCCTCGCTCCCACGCACGCGAACGAGCAGCCGCGAGGTGCGGTCGCGCGGGCCGGCGCGCTTGTCGTACAGCTGCAGCCGCCCGGCGGACATCAGGTGGATCAGCAGCGCAAGATCGCCGGACACATCGACGATCAGGTGCTTGCCGCGGCGGCGCACCCCGCCGATCTCGCGCCCGTCGAGCTCCGACAGCGGCGGGTCGAACGTCTTCAGCGCGTTGATCCCCGGCGCCAGCGCCGACTCGATCACCGCGCCTTTCAGCGCCCTATCGAGCAGGCGCGCCGTGATCTCGACCTCAGGCAGCTCGGGCATGCCCCGTAATCGTAGGCCGCCGCCAGGTGTGGATGGCCACTCGACAACGGAACGCCCGAAACGCGCGGACTCACGCAAGCGCTCCGGCAAACTTCGCGCGAGCCGGCCCCGTGACCGGTGCGCTACGATGATGCAGATGACACGCACCACGGTTGACATCGATCAAGATGCGCTTGTTCTGGCGCAGGATGAGCTAGGTATCAGCGGCTTGAGCGCGACGGTCAATGCCGCTTTGCGAGCGGTGGGACAGCGGCGGATCCTGGAAAACTTCGACGTCGCCCGTGACATCGACGGCACGCCCGCCGAAGTCGATGCCGGCCGGGAGCGGCTTCCTGAGTCCGCCGGCTGACGTAGCGCCTCCCGAGCTCGAACGCCCAGCACTCCTCGACACAGGCGTGTGGACGTGGGCACGTGACCGGCGCTTTCCGCAGCTCGCCTCCTGGTTCAACGCGCAGGTCGTGGCAGGCCGCGTGCTTGTCTGCGACCTTGTGATCCTCGAGCTTGCGCGCCTGACACCCAACGAAAGCCGCGCACGCGAAGTCACGAAGCGACTCGCAGCCTTCCAGGCGGTGCCGATGGAGGGGGGATTATGGACACGCGCACGCGAACTGCAGCTCTTGCTCACAACCGGCGGAGACCACCGCCGCGTCCCTCCCGTCGACCTGTTGATCGCGGCCGCCGCCGAAGCCGCAGGCGTGCCCCTCGTTCACTACGACCGCGATTACGAGCGCATCGCCAAGGTTGGCCGCCTCGAACACCTATGGCTCCTGCCGGACGGCTCGCTGGCGTAAGAACCCGCCTCAATAGGCCTTGATCGGCGGCCCTTCATACTTGACTCGAGCGGGACTGGTCCAGCGCACCCGCCAGTAGACGCCCTGCGTGGAGGAGGAGAGCGACCAGTAGCCGAGCGAGTTGGTGGTGAGCGTCTTCAGCGTGCGGTAGCGCTTGGAGCCCCTTGGCCGCACGAGCACCGTCACCTTCGTCGCGCCGGTTGCGGGCCGTACGAGCCCCCACAACGAGAACCTATGCCCGCTCTTCGACACGGTCAGCGGGATCGGCCAGGCGTAGTAGAGCGGCTTGGGCGAGCCGCCCGAGTACTCAAGACCGGTCTGGAAGCCGACATAGCCGCCACGCGCACTGGAGCCGGGGGCGCCGCCGAGCGGGTCGTCTTTGAGCAGGTACTGGGAGAACGCCGCCACGCGCGGGTTGCCGTAGGCGATGCGTTCGGAGATCGCGTCGAATTCGGCCTGCTGCGACGCGGAGACGCCGAGGAACTTGTTGGGGAAGCTCTGCACCCCGAACTCGGTCAGGTAGATCGGCAGCCCGCCCGGGATCGCGTGCGCGGCGGCGGCGCGGTTCAGGGCTGCGCTGAGGCGCGAGAGCACGCCGATCGTGACGTTGTCGGCCCCGGGCGTCTTGTAGTAGGGGCCGGCGGGGGTCGGGTAGGCGTGGTGGGCGTAGCCGGTCATCTCAAGCTCGCCGCAGGAGCCCGATTTCCTGTACTTGGCGTTCAGGCACAGCGCTTCGCGCAGGAACGCGAGCGGCGCGACGTCGTGCAGGAGCGCCTTGGATTTTTCGCTGCGCAGAAGGCTCTTGACCGAGTCATAGCCGGTGGGGGCGGTCTCGCCGAAGAGGATGCGCGGACGGGTCAGCCCGCCGGCCTGCAGCCCCGCGTAGCCGGCCTGGTAGAGGCCGCGGTAGATCCGCGGCGAGGCGGGAGTGCCGTTGGAGTTCCATTGCGGGAGCAGGAAGGCGGGGTGGTTGGGCTCATTCCAGATCGAGTAGAGCGAGACCTCCGAGCTGTAGTGCTTGGCGACGGCCGTCATGAACTGTTCGAAGTCGAGATCGTCCGGGCGCGTGATGTAGGGCGCTTTCTTGTTCGACGTCGCCCACCGCGGCACAGGCGAGGTGACCGTCAGCAGAACCGGCCATTTCAGCCGCTGGGCTTCGGCGAGCACGGCGTCGTACTGGCCCCAGTTGTAGGCGGCGGGGCTGGTCTCGTCGAAGTTGGGGCGCGTCGCGCTTTCCGGGCTGGGGGCGACTTCATACCAGGCGAGCTCGACGCGGAGCGCTTTGACGCCGAGCGCCTGCATCTGCGCGACCGCGTGCGCGCGCGTGGCGGGATTCAGCAGATCCGCTGAGGCCTCGAAGTAGACGGTCTGCCCGTGTGAGGCCACGGCGGGTGCGGCCGCGGCAAAGGCGCCGAGCGTCAGGCTGCAGAGCAGGGCGGAGAGGAATCGTGGGAGGAGCTTGTTTCTGAGCATGGTCGCTTAAGACACCTCGGGACGAGAAGGGTTGCGGTCCGTTAGCGTGCGGTCGATGAGTGCATCAGTCGCACCGGACGACATCGTGCGCACGCACGCGGAGGCGGCCGCCAACGATCGCGCGCCGCTGCTGGTGATCGAGCCGCTGGAACGGTTCCTCGACGAGCACGGCCTCGGCGCGGGCGCGATCGCGGCAGAGCCGATCGGCGAGGGGCATTCGAACGTGACCTACCTGATCGAGCGCGCGGGCGCGGAGGTCGTGTTGCGCCGCCCGCCGCGCCCGCCGCTGCCGCCGAGCGCGCACGACGTGCTGCGCGAGGCGCGGCTATTGCGCGCGCTGAAGGGCACGGACGCGCGCGTGCCGGACGTGCTCGCGGTGTGCGACGAGGAGGAGACGATCGGGTGCCCGTTCTACGTGATGGAGCGGATCCCCGGCGAGGCGATCGTCTCAAGCCTGCCCCCCGCGCTCGACACGCCCGCCGAGCGCGCAAGGATCGGTGAAGAGCTGATCGACGCGCTGGTGGAGATCCACGCGGTCGACTGGCGCGCGGCGGGGCTCGAGGGCTTCGGCAAACCGACCGGCTACCTCGAGCGCCAGCTAAGGCGGTTCGGCGGGCTGTGGGAGCTGAACAAGACGCGCGAGATCCCGGCGGTGGAGCACGTCCGCGATTGGCTGGCGGAGCGGCTGCCGGACTCGCCGGCGGCGACGATCGTCCACGGCGACTACCGCCTCGGCAACACGATGTTCGCGGGGGACGCGCCCGCGCGATTGGAGGCGGTGCTCGACTGGGAGATGGCCACGATCGGCGATCCGCTGGCCGATCTGGGCTACCTGTGCATGATGTGGACCGAGCGGGACGACCCCTCGGACGGCTTGCGCGAGCACCTGGGCAAGGTCACCCGCGGGGAGGGCTTCCCCACGCGCGCGGAGCTGATCGCGCGCTACGAGCAGGCCTCGGGCCGCTCGATGAAAGACATCCGCTGGTACACGACGCTCGCTGTATGGAAGACGATCGTGTTCATGGAGGGCAACTACAAGCGCGCGATCGCCGGCTCGACCGACGACCCGTACCTGAAGCAGTTCGGCGACGGCGTGCTCGACCTGGCGCGCCAGGCGGAGGAGGCGACGTATGGCGGCTGAGGCGACCCTCGAGGGAGATGAGGGAGGGAGAGAGGGAGTTCGCGAGGAAACGCCAAGGGAAGGGTTGTTGATCGACTGGGGCGGGGTGCTGACGACCAATTTGTTTGCGTCTTTTCACCAGTACTGCCTGGCGGTCGAGCTCGACCCGGGGATGCTCGCGGGGCGGTTCAAAGGGGACCCCGAGTTTCGTGATCTGCTGATCGCGCTGGAGAAGGGGGAGCTCGACGAGCCAAGCTTCGAGCTGCGCTTCGCCGAGCTGTTGGGGATCGCCTCCGAGGGCTTGGTCGACGGGCTGTTCGCGGGCGTGGGCCCGGACATGGCCATGATCGAAGCGGTCAGGCGCGCGCGCGAGGGAGGCGTGCGGACGGCGCTCGTGTCGAACTCGTGGGGAGTGCACCGCTACCCACACGAGCTGTTTGGGGAGATCTTCGACGGGGTCGTGATCTCCGGCGAGGAGGGCATCAGAAAGCCGTCGCGGCGGATGTACGAGCTGGGAGCGGAGCGCGCCGGAATCGCCGCCGAGCTATGCGTCTACGTAGACGACCTCCCCTTCAACCTCAAGCCCGCCGAGGAGCTGGGGATGGCGACCGTGCACCACACGAGCGCGGAGACGACGATCCCCGAGCTCGAAAGGTTGCTCGGCTTCGAGCTTGCCTAGTCTCTATTGCCCCGGCCGTACAGCAGCTTGAACATGCGCGCGAGCAAACGCGTGGTACGCGGCTTGTAGGGGTACATGAAGACTTCCTTCTTCATCGCCAGTTTCGGCGTGACGACGATCGCCTGCTGGGAGCAGTACTTGCGGATGCCGCCCGCGCCGTGGCGCGAGCCGAGGCCCGAGGCCTTCGCGCCGCCCATCGGCAGCTCGAGCACGGTGTAGTTGATCATCGCGTCGTTCACGTTCGCCGCGCCGACCTCCAGGCGCCGCGCGATGGCCTCGCCGCGCTCGGTGTCGCGGCTGAACACCGACGCGCCGAGGCCGTAGGGAGAGTCGTTGGCGAGGCGCACGGCCTCCTCGGCGTCTGCGACCTTCATGATCGGCAGCGTCGGCCCGAACGTCTCCTCGGTCATGCACTTCATCGTGTGGTCGACGTCGACGAGCACGGTCGGCTCGAAGAAGCGCCCCGGCCCCGGCGCCTGTTTGCCGCCGGTGAGGATGCGCGCGCCCTTGCCGGTCGCGTCGGCGACGTGATCCTTGATCAGCTCGAGCTGCGGCGGGAACGTGATCGCGCCGACCTCGACCGAGCCGGGGCCCTCCGGCTTGCCGACGCGCAGCGCGCGTACTTTCTCGGAGACTTTCGCGACGAAGTCGTCATACACGGGCGCCTCGACGTAGGCGCGCTCGATCGAGATGCAGGTCTGGCCGGCGTTCTGCATCGAGTAGTACGTCGCGAAGTTGGCGGCGCGCTCGACGTCGGCGTCGGCGAGCACGAGCATCGGGTCCTTGCCGCCAAGCTCGAGCGAGGCGGGGATCAGTCGCCGCGCCGCCGCCTCGGCGACCTTGCGCCCGGTGCGGGTGGAGCCCGTGAACATGATCATGTCGACGTGCTCGATCAGCGCGGCGCCGGTCTCGCCGCGGCCGGTCGCGACCTGCAGCACGTTCTCGGGCAGCCCGCATTCGGCGAGCCCTTCGGCCATCAAAAGCGAGGTCAGGGGGGTGACCTCCGACGGCTTGAGGATCACGCTGTTGCCGGCCATCAGCGCCGGGATGCAGTCGCCGAAGGAGTTCGTCAGCGGGTAGTTCCACGGGCCGATCACGCCAATCAGCCCGAGCGGGCGGTAGCGCATGATCAGCCTCTTGCCCTTGACGAGCAGCTGGCTCGACTTGACGCGCTCGTCGGCGAGGTACTCGGGTCCCTGCTTGGCCCAGAAGCCGAACGCGTTGCCCGCGTAGCCGATCTCCGCGAGGCTCGCGTCCTCGAACGTCTTGCCGGTCTCCGAGCAGATCGTCGCGACGATCTGCTCGGCGTTGTCCATCACCCACTTCTGCGCGCGCAGCAGCACGCGCGCGCGCCCGTCGAAGCCGAACGCCTCCCACCCCGGCTGGGCCGCGCGCCCGCGCGCGGCGATCTCCGCGACCGCGGCCGCGGCGAGATCGGGGACGCTCGTGAGGGTCTCGCCGGTGGCGGGATCCTCGACCGGGATCGGCTCGCGGCCGGCGGCGGCCGCCCCGTTCGTTGTGTGCGGCGCGTGCTGCTGCTCGACGGTGGTGGCCATGGTCTCTATCTCCCCTGCTCTGTCGCTCGCTCGTAACAGACAAGGCTAGCTCATGTTCGCGGCACGCTCACAGGCGCGCAGGCTCGTCCCGTCCGCAAGGAGACCGGCGCCACCGACCGCGATCCGGGAGCGACGCGCAGTTGTCTCCCGAAATAAAACGCGAAGTCAGTCGGACAGCTCGATCGAAGCAATCCCGATCGGCTCGATCGGCCGATCCGCGCCGTCGGTCGCGACGGACTCGAGCTTGTCCACGACGTCCAGGCCGTCGGTCACCTGGCCGAAGACCGTGTGCTTGCCGTCGAGCCACGGCGCCTTGGCGGTCGTGACGATGAAGAACTGCGACCCGTTCGTGTTCGGCCCGGCGTTCGCCATCGCGAGCGCGCCGCGCACGATCTTGTGCGGGTTGATCTCGTCCTCGAACTGGTACCCCGGACCGCCCGTGCCGGTGCCCTGCGGGCAGCCGCCCTGGATCATGAAGTCCTTGATCACGCGATGAAACGTCAGCCCGTCATAGAAGCCCTCGCTCGCGAGCTTGCGAAAGTTCGCGACGGTCTTCGGCGCGTCATCGTCGAACAGCTCAAACGCGATCGTGCCTTCGGTCGTCTGCATCGTGGCGGTGGACATCCTGGTGTTCCTCCTCGGGGGGGCTGGTGTGAGGGCGCCACGATAGCGATCCTTCACGGCCTGCCTAGCGGCTCGCGGGCCAAGCCAGGCACGGACGCAGGGAGCGTGGCCTGCTTCGTTCGCAGGCGAGCGACTGAGGACAAAGCCTTTCACGGCCTGCCTAGCGGCTCGCGGGCCAAGCCAGGTACGGACGCAGGGAGCGTGGCCTGCTTCGCACGCGAGCGACTGAGGACAAAGCCTGGCGCCGTGCCCGCGAGCCGCTAGGCCGGAACGCGCTCCAAGCTGAGCGCCCGCCCGCGCACGTCGCGCCCGTCGAGCGCGTCGATCACCCTGTCGGCCTCGTTCTCGGGCACCGACAGGAACGAGAAGCGGTCGAGCACGAGCACGTCGCGGACCGCCTCGCCGTCGAGGCCGGCGGAGGAGGTCACGGCGCCGACGATGTCCGCCACCCGCAGCCCCGCCTGGCGGCCGCCGCCGAGCACGAGCTTCACATAGCGCTCGTCCTCGCCGCGCGAGATGCGGGGCTTGGAATGCCGGCGCGGGCGCTCCTTCACCGGGGTCGGCTCGCTCTTCGCGCCCGGCTCCCACGCCGCAATCGACATCCCGATGTGGCGCTCGATCGCCTCCAGCTCGCGCTTCTGGCGGTCCTCGACGAACGTGATCGCGCGGCCCGAGCGGCCGACCCGCCCGGTGCGCCCGATGCGGTGCACGTAGGTGTCGGGGCTCGTCGGCACGTCGTAGTTGATCACGTGCGTGACCGTCGAGATGTCAAGTCCGCGCGCCGCGACGTCTGTCGCCACGAGGATTGGCACGCGCCCGCCCTTGAACGCAAGCATCACGCCATCGCGCGAGCCCTGGCTCATGTCGCCGTGCAGCGCCCTCACGTTCATCCCGCGGTCGCGCAAGATCTTGAACAGCTGGTCGCAGCGGATCTTCGTCCTGACGAACACGATCGCCTGCTCGGGCTGCTCCGCGCGCAGCACTTCCACGAGCTTGTCCGCCTTGGCCTTCGTCTCCACCGGCAGCTGAAACTGGGCGACCGTGTCGATCGTGAGCGTCGCCGCCTCGACCTGGATGATCGTCGGGTCATACATGTACCGGTCGGCGAGTTTCCTGATCGGCGGCGGCATCGTCGCCGAGAACAGCGCCGTCTGGCGGCTCGACGGCGTCAGCGAAAGAATCTTCTCGACGTCCTCGAGAAAGCCAAGGTCGAGCATCTCATCCGCCTCGTCGAGCACGACGAAGCGGCAGTCGTGCAGCACGAGCGAGTGCCTGGAGATCAGGTCGAGCACGCGTCCGACCGTCCCCACCACGACGTGCCCGCCGGCGCGCAGCTGCCCCTGCTGGGTGCGGATCGGCGCGCCGCCGAACACGGCGACGACGTCCACGCCCTTGTGCGCGCCGTAGGTGCGCAGCGCCTGCGTCACCTGGATGCACAGCTCGCGCGTCGGTGTCAGCACGAGCGCCTGCACCTCGTTGACCTCCGGATCGACATACTCGACGATCGGCAGCCCGAACGCGGCCGTCTTGCCCGTGCCCGTCTGCGCCTGGCCGATCACGTCGCGGCCTTCCAGCACCGACGGGATCGCCTGCTCCTGGATCGGGCTCGGCGACTCGTACCCCACGTCGCGCAGGGCTTTTAACGTTGCCTCGGACAGCCCGAGGTCGGCGAAGGTCTTGCTCATGTGCGCCAGCAGCTTACGCGTCAGGCGCTCGGATCGAGCAGAAGCTTGCCCGTGGTCCCTCGGCCGCGCAGGTCGACGTGCGCCTGCGAGGCCTCTCCCAGCGGGTACGTGCGCCCGACGATCGCCTTCAAGTCGCCGCGTCGCGCGCGCGCGAACAGGTCGGCCAGGGCGTCGTCGAACATGCTCGGGCGCCCGAGACAGTGGAACAGGTAGAAGCCGATCACCGCGCGCGAGTGGCGCAGCAGTGAGCCCGTCCTGACCTCGTTCGGCTGCCGGCTCGCGATCCCACACACCACGATCCGCCCGAACCACGCGAGCGCGCGGTAGGAGGCGTCGAACACCTCACCGCCGGCCATGTCGAACACGGCGTCCACACCATCGCCGCCGTTGGCCTGCAGCAGCCTCTCTGTTAGCCCTTCCGGCGCCGGGTCGATCGCGACGTCGGCGCCGAGCTCGATCGCGAGCGCGCGCTTGCGCTCGCTCGATGCGGTCGCGATCACGCGCCCCGCGCCGAGCGCGCGCCCGAGCTGGATCGCCAGCGAACCCACGCCCCCGGCGGCCGCGTGCACGACCACGCTCTCCCCCTGCTGTACACGCCCGGCGGTCCTATACAGATGCCATGCCGTCGTGCCCTGCACGATCAGCGCGAGCGCGGTTCCGTCGTCGATTCCGTCCGGGATCGGAAAAACGTGCTCCTCCGGCGCGAGCGCGTACTCGGCGTAGCCGCCGCTGCCCACCAGCGCGACGACCCGCTCGCCGGTGTCCTCGCGCACGCCCGCGACCTCGCCCCCCGGGACGAGCGGCAATGTCGCCTTCCGCACGTAGGAGTTCGTCCGCGTGTGCGTGTCGGCGAAGTTGAGCCCCGCGAGGCTGACGCGGATCAGCGTCTCCCCCGGCCCCGGCTCGGGCACGGGGAGATCGGCGAGCTTCAACACCTCCGGACCGCCGAACTCGGTCATTTGAATCGCGCGCATTCGCCGGGCAGGCTATCGGGCCCGCGCGGGCATGGCGCGAACCGATACCGAGATCGGACGCCCGAGATCGGCCGCGACGAGAGCAGGCGATAAGGTGCCCGACCATGTCCATAACCGTCGTCGGATCGATCGCCTATGACGCTGTGAAGACGCCGTTCGGCGAGCGCGAGCGGATGCTCGGCGGCGCCGCCGTCCACTTCGCCCTCGCCGCCTCCTTCTTCGAGAAGGTGCGCGTCGTCGGGCCTGTCGGCGAGGACTTCGACGAGGGCGACCTGGAGACGCTGCGCGCCCGCGGGGTCGACGTCTCCGACGTCGAGCGCATCGCCAGTGGCAAGACGTTTTTCTGGCGCGGCGAGTACGGCTGGGATTTGAACTCCCGCGAGACGCTCGAGACCCGGCTCGGCGTGTTCGAGGGCTTCCAGCCGAAGCTGTCTGAGTCCTCGCGCGCGAGCGAGGTGCTGTTCCTCGCGAACATCCAGCCCGATCTGCAGCGCGAGGTGCGTGCGCAGCTCCCCGACGCACGGTTCGTCGCGCTCGACTCGATGAACCTGTGGATCGACATCGCGCGCGACTCGCTCGTGCAGGCGATCGGCGAAGTCGACTGCGTGATCCTCAACGACTCGGAGCTGCGCCAGCTGACCGGCAAGCCCAACCTGATCTCCGCCGCGCGCGAGGTGCTCTCCTGGGGCCCTTCTGCGCAACCGTCCTCGTCACACGCGCGCGGGCCGAGCGTGATCGTCGCCAAGCAGGGCGAGTATGGCGCGGCGCTCGTCACAGCCGATGGCTTCTTTGCGCTGCCGGCCTATCCCCTGGAGACGGTGATCGACCCGACCGGCGCGGGCGACACTTTCGCCGGGGGCTTCGTCGGCTACATCGCCGCCCACCCCGAGCGCCCGTCCGAGGAGGACGGAGCGCTGTCGGAGGAGCTGCTGCGCAGCGCGATGGCCCACGCCACCGCGCTCGCCTCGTTCAACGTCGAAGAGTTCGGCACCGAGCGCGTCGAGCGCGTCGGCAGCGAGGAGATCGCCGTGCGCGTCGACGGCCTGCGTGCGATCACCCAGTTCTCCGGGGCCGCCCTGAACCTGGGCCGCTGAGGAAGCTGAACTGGGCCGCTGAGGAAACGTCCCTCAACGACCAGCGACGACCCTTCGGGCGATGCGAGGGAGGGAGCCATCCGTCGGGACAAGCTCCCTCCCCGTTGATCGCACCCCCGGAGGTGGGGACTACCGGGGGTATGTGGGAACTCCACTAGCTTATTCGCACGTGCGCGGCGCGCGGATCATCTCCCGCCGCGGGGTTGTGCCCAGAGAAAGCGGGGTATACGATCGATCGAGTGACAACTTGGACGTTCATCTGGCTGATGGTGCTGCTGAAGATCCCGATCGTCGCGCTCTTCATGCTGGTGCGCTGGGCGGTGCGCGAACCTGACGTCGAGGGGAGCGAGGACGGCGGGATCGGGCCCAGGTCACGCCCGTTGCATCCCCACCGCCCACGCTCTCCCCTCCCGCGCTCGCCACGTCGCGGCCCGCACGGCGATCCCCTGCCCGCCTCGCCTCCGCGTGTGCGCGCGGTCGTCGTGCGCGGACGGCTCGTACAGCACTGAGGCACACACAGCGCCGCGCGCGGGCGGACGTGTAAGAATCGCGCTATGAGCGACGAGTCGACGCTGTCTGTCACCGATAACCGCACGGGTAAGACCTACGAGCTGCCGATCGCCGACGGGACCGTGCGCGCGATGGACCTGCGCCAGATCAAGGTCGACGAGAGCGACTTCGGTCTGATGGCGTATGACCCGGCGTTCACGAACACCGCGTCGTGTCGCAGCGCGATCACCTATATCGACGGCGATGCCGGCATCCTGCAGCACCGCGGCTACCCGATCGAGCAGCTATGCGAGCACTCCACCTATCTCGAGGTCGCCTACCTGCTGATCAACGGCCGGCTGCCGAGCAAGTCCGAGCTCGAGGGCTGGATCGACGAGATCACGATCCACACGTTCGTGCACGAGAACGTCAAGGACTTCATGCAGGGCTTCCGCTACGACGCGAACCCGATGGGCATGCTCGTCGCCTCGGTCGGCGCGCTGTCGACGTTCTACCCGGACGCGAACAAGATCAAAGAGGAGCGCGTGCGCGCGATCCAGATCATCCGCCTGCTCGCGAAGATGCCGACGCTGGCGGCGTTCGCGTTCCGCCACAACATGGGCCAGCCCTACGTCTACCCCGACAACGACCTCGAGTACTCAGGCAACTTCCTCGGGATGATGTACAAAATGACCGAGCTCAAGTACGAGCCCGACCCGCGGCTCGCACGCGCGCTGGACGTGCTGTTCATCCTGCACGCCGATCACGAACAGAACGCCTCGACGAGCGCCGTGCGCTCGGTCGGCTCGACGCACGTCGATCCCTACTCGGCCGTCGCGGCCGGCGTCGCGGCGCTGTACGGGCCGCTGCACGGCGGCGCCAACGAGCAGGCGCTGCGGATGCTTGCGCGGATCGAGAGGGTCGAGAACATCCCCGACTTCCTCGAGGGCGTCAAGGCGGGCGACGAGCGGTTGATGGGCTTCGGCCATCGCGTCTACAAGAACTACGACCCGCGCGCGCGGATCATCCGCAAATACCTCGACGACGTGTTCGAGGTGCGCGGCAAGAGCCCGCTGCTCGACGTCGCCTCGGAGCTCGAGAAGCGCGCGCTTGACGACGAGTACTTCACCTCGCGCAAGCTCTACCCGAACGTCGACTTCTACTCGGGCCTGATCTACGAGGCGCTTGGCCTGCCCGTCGCGATGTTCCCGGTGATGTTCGCGATCGGCCGCACCGCCGGCTGGATCGCACAGTGGAAGGAGATGGTCGAGGACTCAGAGCAGAAGATCGCCCGCCCGCGCCAGATCTACACGGGCGCGCGGGATCTCGACTACGTGCCGATCGACCGACGCGACTAGCCCGTCCTCGCGCCGGCGATCGGGCACGACCTGAGCAGGAGAAATGGCTTTGTCCTAAGGGCGTATCTCTCGGAGGTACATCCCTAGAGGAGGAGGGTCACGGCCAGTCGATCCGCTCGGCAAGCTCGCTCGGCCCGAGGTCGATCAGGCCGCTGCGCTGCACCTCTCGATACTCGCCGTCGGTCAGCGCGAGCCAGTGAACGGCGTGGGCGACGGGATCCACGATCAGCACCTCATCCACCTCATGGGCGGCGTAGAACGGGAGCTTCTTCCAGCTCTCGTCGCCAGGGGAAAGAATCTCCATGACAAGTGCGGCGGTGTGGTGCCAGACGCCGCGCGGGCGGATCCGGTGGATGCCGCCATCGGGAACGCGGAAGTCCGCCTCGCTGTCGCCGAGGTTGAACTCGCTCACGGTGGCGGTCAGTCCCGTCGCTTTCGCCAGCGGGCCGAGCAACTCGGCCAGCTGTTGCGAGATGTCGGCGTGTTCGCCCAGAGGGGCTGGAACCATGTGCAGCACCCCCTCCCAGATCTCATCGAAACGGTCCAGGCCCGAGCGCCGACGGCTCTCCTGCAGCTCCCGCAGCGCCTGCGGAGGAGGATCTAGCACCAGCGTCGGCATACCGATAAGCGTAGCGCTCACGGAATCCTCGGGGTCGGGCTCGGCGTGCGCACCGGCGCCGGCAGAGACACGCGTGGGCACCGGCGCCGGCAGAGACACGCGTGCGCACCGGCGCCGGCAGACATGCGTGGGCACCGGCGCCGGCATGGACACTAGAGCGCCAGCGTCGCGCCGTGACGGCGCAGCCAGTCACGCTCCTCGCGCCAGGTCGGCCAGTGACGCTGCACGAGCGCCCAGAAGCGGGGCGAGTGGTCGAGGATCTGAAGGTGACAGACCTCGTGCCAGACAACGTATTCGAGCACGCGTTCGGGCGCGAGCAGCAGGCGCCAGTTGAAGCTCATCCGCCCGCTCGCCGAGCACGACGCCCAGCGGGTACGCTGCGCGCGGATCGACAGCCCGCCGTAGTTGCTACCGGCGAGCGCGGTGGCACGGTCCAGGCGCGGTGCGATCTCCGCGCGGGCAGCGCGGCGGTAGAAGCGCTCGATCGCCGGGCGCGCGTCGCCTGCGGGCACGAGCAGACGCTCGCCTGAGCGGTGCGCGCGCGTGCGCCCCGCCTGGGGCACGAGCTCGAGCGATGCGCCCAGATACGGCACGGTGCCGGCGCGAGCGGCGATCCGCGCGAGCACCTCCTGGGCGTCCTCCAGCCTCCGTTCGATCCACGGGCGCAGCTCGTTGACCGCGGCAGCCGCCGCGCGCTCGGACGCTCGCGCGGGCAGCACGACCTCGACGCCGACCGATCGCAGATCGGCCAGCGCGTGCACGTTCACCCGCACCCGCCGCGCGCGGGTGGAGCGGCGAATCGTGTAGGGGATGTCGAGAAGCTCGGCCACGCCGGCCACAGAGCCTATTGGCCCGTCGCGACATAATCGGAGCACGATGGCGCGATCCAAGGCGAGGCTTCCGCGCGGGGTGCGCGAGCCGTACGAGGTCTACCTGAACGGCGTGGCCCAGCGGCCGGGGGTCGACTTCTCCGTGCGCGAAGGCGCGCTCGTGTTCGAACGGGAGCTGCGCAAGGACAGAATCAGCGGCTGGCGCTGGCTGCTCGGCGCCTGGGGCGTCGGCACCTACCGGCAGAACGACTCGATCGACGTGCGCTACGAGGCGGCCGACGGCTCGCCGCGGGTGGCCGAGGGGCTCGAGATCGAGGTCGTCGACACCGCGTAAACAGAGCTCCTCTCCCAGGGGCGCGCGAGCTTTAGCGCCGACACGATCGCGCGCGTGGCCGGCGAGCGGTTGAGCGTGATGAAATGGATGCCGGGGACCCCGGCGCTCAACAGCTCGGAGCACTGCAGCGTGGCGTAGGCCACGCCGAAGTCGAGCACCGCCTCGGAGTCCTCCGCTCGGGCGTGCAGCTCCCTGCGCAGAGCGTCGGGGATCGACGCCTTGCACAGCTTGGCCATGCGCTCGACCTGCCCGACCTGGGTGATGGGCATGATGCCGGGGATGATCGGCACGTCCACGCCGGCGGCGCGCGCGCGATCGACGAAGTCGAAGTACAGAGCGTTGTCGAAGAACAGCTGGGTGATCAGGAAGTCGACGCCCGCGGCGACCTTCTCGGCCAGGTGTTCCAGGTCCTCCTCGGGGCTGACCGCGTGGATGTGCGTCTCCGGGAAGCAGGCCCCGCCGATCGCGAACGGGTAGTCGGCGGAGATCAGTTCCACCAGCTCGCGCGAGTACTCGAGGCCTCCCTCGGTCTTGCGCCAATCCTCCTGCCCGGCCGGCGGGTCGCCGCGCAGCGCGAGCACATTGTCGATGCCGGCGCCCTGCATCTCGTCAAGCGTGGCGCGCAGTTCGGGAACGGTGGCGCCCACGCACGTGAAGTGGGCCATCGCCTCCAGCCCGTACTCGTCCTTGAGGCGCTTGACGATCTCGATCGTTTTGCCCCTGGTCGTGCCCCCGGCGCCATAAGTGACCGACACGAACGAGGGCTCCAGCTGGCGCAGCTCGCCGAGCGCGTCGTGCAGGTTCTGCTCGCCCGCCTCCGTCTTGGGGGGGAAGAACTCGAACGAGAACGTGGGCCCATCCGAGGACAGGATCTGATCGATGCGCATCGGGAGATTATGCAGACCAGCGCTCGGGCTCACCGGCGATCAGCTCCACCCGCCCCTCAGCGCGCAGGTGGGTCAGGTAGGAGAGCACCTTCGACAGCAACCAGTGGGCGTTCAGCGGCGAGAGCGAGTCTCCGTAGACATGGGGGACGACGTCGAACGCGCTCAGCGGCTGCTCGCCCACCGCGCTCAGCACGGCAGCCAGCCGTTCGGAGACCAGCTTGCGATTGCCTTCGATGTGAGCGTGCACGTCGGTAAACGTGCGCCCGTGGCCGGGCAGGCACAGGCGCGCATCGAGCTGCTCGACCACGTCGAGGGAGTGCAGAAACTCGCCGACGGGGTCCGGCGAGGAGCCGTAGTCGAAGTACAGCGAGATGCGCCCCAGCAGGTGATCGCCGGAGATCAGCAGTCGCCGCTCGGGTTGAAACAGGCAGACGTGCGAGGGCGCGTGACCGGGCGTCTCGTGCACGGTCCACGGACCGAGATCGGTGTCGATGACCACCCCCGGCACGAGCGCCCGGTGCGGCTCGATCACAGCGGCGATCCCGGTTTCTCCGGCATCGCGTTTGGCCGCGTAGCGGCGCAGCGGCTCCTCCGGCACGCCGCTCTGACGGGCCACCTCCAAGCGCCGTGCGAGGTTCGCCTCGGGGTCTTCGGCCATGCGCAGCATGTGCTCGTGGTGGGGGTGCATCCACAGCTCGCACCCCGCGCGCTCGACGATCGACGCCGCCTGACCGTAGTGGTCGGAGTGGGCGTGCGTGCAGACGACGAGGCGCACGTTCTCGAGGCTCAGGTTGCACATCGCCAGCGCCCGTTCAAGGTGCGCGAGCGAGCCGGGCTGATGCATGCCGGTGTCGAGGAGCACGACCCCGTCGCCGGCCGCGACCGCCCAGGCGTTGCAATGGGGAACACCCGGCCAGGGCAGCGGCAGGCGCAGGCGGAAGACACCGGGCAGGACGCGCTCGCCGCGACCGAGAATCGGCTTGCTGATCGTCTCGGCCACGACGGCAGAGACTAGCCAGATGGCCAATCACACGGCTGCGCGCGTCAGGAAGCGGGTTTTGTGGGGCGATCGAAGCAGTGGTCCTCAAACTTCGCGGTTGCGCCCACCTGTTTCGCGCGGTCCACACGACGCTTTCGCGCCGCGCGCGACGAGAGCTAGACTGAAACTGATTCGGGACCGCATCGGCGACAGGGAGATGGGCATATGGCCGAAGAGCACGAGAGCGCGACCAGCACCGCGGCCGACAAGGTCCAGGAGGTGGCGGCCAGCGTGCGCGAGGCGAGCACGCGCCGCGGGCGCATCTCCGGGAGCAGCCAGGCGGAGTCGGTCGCACGACGCTACTTCGAGGCGATCGGCGCGCGTGACGTGGACGCGGCCGTGGCGATGTGGGCCGACGGCGCGCGCGAGCACGTGCGCGGCCAGGTGGACGTGCTCGCACCGGACGGCGTGCGCGCGTTCGTCGGCGATCTGCTCGGCGCGCTGCCCGACCTGAGCGTCGAGATCCTCTCCACCACCGCCGAAGACGACCGTTGCGCGCTGCAGTGGCGCTTCAGCGGCACGTTCGCCGGGCCCGGCGGCTTCGGAGGCGTCGCTCCGACCGGCGCTCCGGTCGTGCTCGAAGGGATCGATCTGCTGACCGTGCGCGACGGGCTGATCCAGTCGAACGACGCGTTCACCGACACGATGACGTTCGCCCGCCAGGTCGGGATGCTGCCGGCGCTCGGCTCTCTCGCCGATCAGCGTTTGATGGGCGCGTTCAACATGAAGACGCGCCTGACGAGCGGTCTCGGCGCCGGCGAGGCCGAGCTCGTGGCCGAGGGGGTGTGGGTCGTGCAGGGTCAGCCCGGGCGCTGCAACGTGTACCTGATCGAGGACGACGGCGGAGTGACGCTGTACGACGCGGGCGCGCGCACGATGACCCGCGCGGTCGCGAGCGCCGCCGCGAAGCTCGGCGGCGTCACGCGGATCGTGCTCGGCCACGGCCATACCGACCACCGTGGCGTGGCGCCCGCCCTGAACGCGCCCGTGCTGTGCCATCCCGACGAGGTCGCCGACGCCGAAGGCAGCGGCGGCTTTCGCTACTGGCCGGAGGGGCTCGTCGGGCTGCCGACGCCCCAGCGCCAGGTCCACCGCCTGCTGCACCGCTACGCGTGGGACGGCGGCCCCGTAAAGATCTCGGGGACGGTGAGCGAGGGCGAGGAGATCGCGGGCTTCCGCGTGATCGACCTCCCCGGTCACGCCCCCGGGCTGATCGGGCTGTGGCGCGAGTCGGACCGCCTCGCGCTCGTGAGCGACTGCTTCTACACGCTCGACATGTGGGGTCGCAGCTGCGATCCGCACATCCCGGAGCCGACGTACAACTACGACACCGACCAGGCGCGCGCGAGCCTGCGCAAGCTCGCCGCGCTCGAGCCCGCCGCGGCGTGGCCCGGCCACGCCAAGCCGGTGACTGGCGTTGACGTGCGCGAGCGGCTGGAGCGCGCCGCCGACGCGAGCTGAGCGCGCGCGTGGTCGAGCCTCGCGTTCACCGCTCAGGCGCAGCCGACGCCCGATCGGGCCTGTTGCGTGGGTAGGCGCAGCCGCCGGCGGGCCGCCGAGGGGGTGGCAGGCGCGGAGCTCAAGACCGCCCCGACGAGCGACTACCCCGACGGCGGCGGCAACGTGCTGAGACTGCGCGGCTCGCTGACGCCACGCGCGCGACGCGAGTACGCGCAGACGCTCGCCGGTACCGCCGGACGACCGTCCGCGACGCAGGAGGACGCCTGGCAGCGGGCGCTCGAGCTGCTGTTCGAGCGGCTCGCCGTCAGCTGGGAGATCGCCGGTGCGCCGATCGAGCGCCCGCGCGAGCTGCTGGCGCGCTTCCGCGTGGCCTCCGCCGCCGAGCGCGCGTGGGTGCGCGACGCGCTTCGGGAGCACTGTGCCGAGCACTTTCCCGACGTGCAGGCACCCTGAGTGACTCCGGAGCGCCCTGAGAGAGGTTCCGAGCAGCCGCCTATCCTCTAACGGGATGGTCGCTCAGCTCGCCGATGTCCTGGCCCCCGCCTCGCTCACGGACCCCGAGCGGCGCGTCGTCGAACGGGTCGTCGAGCGCTTGTCGGAGGAGCTCGGCTCCGATCTGCACGCGATCTGGCTGTTCGGCTCGCGCGCGCGGGGGGAGCCGCCGCATCCCGAGTCGGACATCGACATGATGGTGCTCGTCGAGGAGGGTCGTTCGCAAGTCGGAACGATGGCGACCGAACTGGCCCACGAGATCGCCCCCACCGAGGGTGTCGGCCCCACGTGGTTCTCGTTCTCGATCGGAACCCCCGAGTGGCTGCGCGGCCGGCGCGAGATCCGCTCGTTCTTCATCGCCGAGGTGGACCGCGACAAGCTCGTGCTGTACGGGAGCCCCCTCGAATGAGCCCACGTTCGGGGGAGTTCATGGACCAGGCGCGCGACCGTGCCGCGCTTGCGCGAATGGCCCTTGCCTCGGGGCATCTCGAGGGCGCCGTCAGTGCCGCCTACTACGCGCCGGCGGCGTCGCGCTCCTGCGCTTCGGCGTCCAGCCTCAAAGAGTGGCGCGCCGTGCCCGCGACGCACCCGGCGTGCCGCTCTGTTGATAGGCGCTCTAAAGCAGCTCCAGCCTCGGGCCGTGAGAGCTGCCTGCCGCGATGAACCGCGCCGTGGCCGGGCTCAACACGAACTCCCACTCCTCACCGTCCGCGCCGCGCACCCGCACCCGCCGTCCCTCCTCGCGCACCGCCACCACCACGCCCGCTTCGAAGCCGCCGCCGAAGTGGGCGATGCGCGCGCGGGCGCCCACGCGCGGAACGGGTCGAGAGGGACCGAGCACATTCCGATGCTACGCCCCCGACGCGCGCGGCTCCGCCGATCGATACCTTGCGCTCAGATGTCACGCCGCACGAAGATCGTCGCCACGATCGGCCCCGCCTCGCGCGAGCCGGACACGCTCGTGGCGATGATCGAAGCGGGCATGGACGTCGCGCGGCTGAACTACTCCCACGGCACGCTCGACGAGCACGCAGAGACGGTCAAACGCGTGCGCGACGCGGCCGGGCGCGCCGGGCGGCCGGTCGCGGTCCTGCAGGATCTGCCCGGCCCGAAGCTGCGCATCGGGCCGCTGCGCGAGGAAGTCGTCGAGCTGAAGCCCGGCGATCGCATCACCTTCTCCGGCGGCGGCCACGACCGCGAAGGCGACGCCGCCCACATGACGATCACCTGGGCGGGCATGGCCGACTCGATGAGCCCGCAGGACGTGATGTACCTCGCCGACGGGTCGGTCCGCCTGCGCGTCGTCGCGGTCCGCCCGCGGGACGGCGAGGTCGACGCCGAGGTCGAGATCGGGGGCGCCGTCGCCTCCCGGCAGGGGTTGAACATCCCCGGTCCCGTCGACTCGCTGCCATCGGTTCCCGAGGAGGACCTCAAGCTGCTGCGCCACGGCGAGTCGATCGGCGTCGATATGGTCGCGCTGTCGTTCGTGCGCCGGCCCGAGGACATCGAGCTCGTACGCGACCACACGCGCCTGCCGCTGATCGCCAAGATGGAGAAGCCGCAGGCGGTCGAATGCGCCGAAGAGATCCTGCAGGCGGCCGACTGCGTGATGGTCGCCCGCGGCGACCTCGGCATCGAGCTGGCGATCGAGCGCGTGCCGATCGTCCAAAAGCAGCTCCTGCAGATGGCCGGCCGGCTCGCCCGGCCATCGATCACCGCCACGCAGATGCTCGACTCGATGGTCACCTCCTCGCGCCCCACCCGCGCCGAGGTGGCCGACGTCGCCAACGCGATCCTCGACGGCACCGACGCCGTGATGCTCTCCCAGGAGACCGCCGTCGGCGCCTACCCGGTCGGGGCGATCTCGATGATGGCGGCCGTCGCCGAACAGGCCGAGGCGATCGCACCATATGAGGACTGGAACGCCACGCGTGTGCACCGCAAGTACTCAGACCCCGCCTACACGCTCGCCCACTCCCTGTGCGTGGCCGCGCGCGAGCTGAACCTCGAGGCGCTCGTGATTCCCACGCTGTCCGGCCGCTCCGCCCGTCTGGTCTCCGCGCACCGCCCCACCGTGCCGATCTACGCGCTCTCCCCCGGCCGCGAGACGGTCCGCCGCTGCGGCCTCATGTGGGGAGTGCGCGCTGCTTCCATGCAACGCCACGAGACCACCGAGGCGCTGATCGCCGACGCCGGCCGGCGCGTGGTCGAGCTCGGCTGGTGCAAACCCGGCGACCGCGTCGGCATCACCGCCGGGCTGCCATCGGGGCGTCCGGGCACCACCAGCCTGATCCAGATCCAGACGCTCTGATCAGGCCGCGCCGACGCCCGTGTGACCGTAGAACTCGGCCTCTTCACGCCCGAGCTCGGTGACGGGGTCGTCCCCGTAGATCCACTCGCGCGCGATTCGGTTCCAGTTCCCCTTCGCGTGCAGCTGGCTGAGCACGGCCAGCGTCAGCACCTCCAGCCGCCGTCCGAACAGGTGGTCGGGCGGCAGCGTCTCGTGGCGCATCGTCGCGAAGTGCCGCGAGCGGGGGTCGCTCATCTGGATCAGCACTTCGCTCGCGATCTCCGGATCGAGCGCGATCTCCCGATCCTGCGTGTACCACCAGGTCATGTCGTCGACCATCGCCAGCGCCTTCTCCTCGGTGTAGTACTTGGGGTCGCCGACCCAGCCGCCGGAGTACATGTGCTGGACGAGCTCGCCGGCGCGGCGCTCGATCGCCAGGCGCTGGGCCTGCAGCTCGAACTCCGCCGCCTCCACGGGGATCGTCTTGAACAGGCCGAAGTCGAGGAACGCCATGCGCCCGTCGTCGAGCAGGATGCAGTTGCCCGGGTGCGGATCCCCCGAGAACTGGCGGTGGCGGTACATGCACTCGAAGTAAAAGCGAAAGATGATCTCTCCCAGCCGATCGCGCTCGGCCTGGGGCAGGCCTTTCATCTCCTCGAAGCCGCGGCCCTCGACGAACTCGCTGACGATCACCCGCTCGCGCGAGAGCTCGCCGATCACCCCGGGCACGACGATGAACGGATGCCCCTCGTAGATGCGCGCAATCCGCCGCTGGTTCTGGGCCTCGAGCTCGTAGTCGAGCTCCTCCTCCATGCGCTCCCTGATCTCCCCCGTAAGCGCCTTCACGTCGAGGCCCGGCGCGATCCGCTTCATCAGCCGCATGATCATCCCCAGGTTCTGCATGTCCGCGCGCACGGCGCCGGCGACGCCCGGATACTGGACCTTCACCGCAACCTCCCGGCCGTCCTCTCTGAGCGTCGCCTTGTAGACCTGGCCGATCGAGGCCGCCGCGATCGGCTCCTCGGCGAAAGCCGAAAACACCTCCCTGATCGGCTCTTGCAAATCGTCCTCGATCACCTTGCGCATCTGCTTGAACGAGACCGTCGGCGCGGCGTCGCGCAGCTTTGCCAGCTCGCGCTGAAACTCCTCCCGGTGCTCCTCCGGCACGAGCCCGACGTCGAGGAAGCTCATCACCTGCCCGAGCTTCATCGCGGCGCCCTTCATCGTCCCCAGCGCCGCGACGATCTGCTTGGCGGTCTCCAGCTGGCGGCGGCCCATCGCCGCTTCGGAGGCCTGCTCTCCGCGCGTGGTGTTCGCCGCGCGCGTCCCGAACTGCTTCATGGCCTCGCTCGCCGCGAGCTTCCCGACCGTCGCCGTGCGCCGCACGCGCGAGGTTGGGATCTTCTCGTTGCTTTCGCGCGCCATATCCCTGATGTTAAGGCCAGGCGGTCGCTGCACGGGATGCTCCTCTCAAATCGCCTGGCGGCGCCGCTCCACATCGCCCGTCGAGGCCACCGGCCCGGGATCAGCCGGCCAGCTGCACCTGGGAGCCCGGGACGATGTCGTCTTTCCCGTCCTCCCACCGCACCCACGCCTTCTTGCCGCCGTCGTAGTCCTCGCCCAGCAGCACCAGCGTCGCCGGCTCGCCGAATGCCGTGCACGGCTCTGCGCCCTCGGGGTCCAGTCCGCGCCAGATGCGGATGAACCCGTTCTCCTCCCACTCGCGCGCGACCGTGGTCGCGTCGGTGTGACCCGGGTAGATGACCGTTCCTTCGGGCAGCTCCATCAGCGTGCCCATGATCGAGTCCCTCAAGTCCGTATACGTCGTGTGCCCGGGCGCCCTCACTCCGCCGACGGAGCCCTTGAACAGGGTGTCGCCGGTGAACACCACCGCCCCGCCGCCCGTGAACCCGCCGGGCGCCGTGCTCGCCGAGGCGCGCGGCGGACGGCCGCCTCCGCCGGCGGTACCGTCCCCGGAGGCAGCCTTGACCGCCGAGCGATCGCCGACCAGGAACGACAGCATGCCGGCCGTGTGCCCCGGCGTGTGCAGCGGCCATACCTCGAGCGTCCCGAACCGCAGCGTCTGCCCGGCCTCGACCGTACCGGTCGCGAGCGTCTCCCCCCTCCCGCTCCCGCTCCCGGGAGCAGCTCGCGCTCGGTTGCGCTGATCAGCACCTCGATCTTCGGCCAGCGCTCGCGCAGCGCGGCCGCCTCGCTGACGTGGTCGAAGTGATGGTGGGTCAGCAGCACGTGGCTCGGTTGCAGCCCGAGTTGCTCTGCAGTTGCGACCAGGGGCTTCACCGGGCCGCCCGCGTCGATGAAGAACGCCGGGCCGCCCTCCCCGTCTGAGACGAGATAGGTGTTCGACAAGAACTGCTTGCTCATCGCGCGCTCGACGATCATCGCCGGCCATCCTCTCACGTGTGCGCGCTGCTCGCCGCACCCGGTTTCGCGCTAGGCTGACGCCCTTCGCCCCGCCGGCCCATCCGCCCAACCGCAGATATGAGGAGAACAGCGATGCGCACACGGCCCTTTGCGACAGGACTCCTGCTCGGTCTTGGCGCCCTGATCCTGATCCTGGCCACCACGGCCTCCGCCTATCTCTACAAACGTCCCCCCGGCCAGGACTGCGGCAAGGTGACCTTCACCGGCGGCTTCGGCGGGCCCCGCCCGTCGAACGTGCCCACCGATGCGACCCCCGAGATCCACACGTTCATCGTCCGCGGCCATATCTCCTGCGCGAAGGCCAAGCAGGTCATGTCCACGTTTGAAAAAAGCTTCTACACGCCCACCGCAAACCCCAAGGGCAAATCGCCGGCCGGCTGGAAGTGCGGCTACAGCAAAGCGGTCCTCGGCCAGCAGTGCACCGACGCCGCCAAGCACGTCGAGGTCAGCAACGGAATCGTCTACGTCGTTCTCAAGGGCCGTTAACGCCGGTATCGACGAGCCCGACAACATGCCCCTCGTCCACACCTGCTACCGCATCACCGACATCGACCGCTCGGTCGCGTTCTACAACGCGCTCGGGTTCGTCGAGATCGGCCGCATTCCGATCAAAGACGAGGCGATCAACGTGTTCATGAACCAGCCCGGCGACGGCGACATGCCGCGGCTCGAGCTGACATACAACTTCGGCGTCGACTCCTACGAGCTAGGCACCGGCTATGGCCACATCGCGATCACGGCGGAGGACCTCGACGCCACGCTTGCGCGGCTCGCCGAGCAGGGCATCGAGCCCGAGAAGCCGCCCTACTCGGTCCGCGAGGGCGACCGATCGGAGATCGGCCAGCGGCTCTGCTTTGTCAAAGATCCTGACGGGTACAGGATTGAGATCCTGGAGATGTAGAGAGATCCTGACGATCTACTGCCTCTAGCGGTATGGTTGTCTCGTGGCCGATGTAGCAATCTCCGCCAGAGCCATAACGTCCGACAGTACCCCGGCTGCGATTGAGCGGCCGGACTTCGAGATCGTCCCGCGCAGGGGATTGATCGCCGTCGCGGTGGTCCTGATCCTGCTGATCGCGGCGATCGCCGCCAACAAACTCTGGCCGTTGGCGTTCTTCCACTTCGTCGGCGGAGCTGCATGGACCGTCATCGACCTATTCCTCGGCTTTGTCCTTGGCCCGATCCTGGGCAAACTGTCCATCCCGGCGCGCGTCGAGTTCACCACCCGGCTGATGCCGAAGATGGTTCTGATCATGCCGACCGTTGTGACGATGACGCTGGCGGCGGGCTGGCAGCTCGGGGTTCATCTGGGCACGGTTCAGTCGGACTATTACAACCATGGTTGGACGGTGGCCAGCTATATCGTCGTCGGGGCCATGGCGGTTATCGCACTCGGTCTACTCGAGCCGGCGAACATTGCGGTCCTGGTCGAGCTGAAGAAGCCAAGGCCCAACCCGCAGGTAATCGAGAAGCTGATGAAGCGCTTCATCTACACCGCCGGCGCCACGGGCCTGATGCAGATCGCGACACTGGTGATCATGACCAAGTTGACGGTGGGATGAGCGAGCGTCGCATGCCGCCGGTCACGGCGATCGGTATGGCATCGCTGGCATTGATCGTGGCCGGCGGTATCTATCTGGCCGCCCACCTGCCACAGCACGTGACCCTGGCACCGGCCGTCGCACTGTTGACCCTCTCCGCGGTCCTGCTCGTGGGCAACCTCGTGTCGCTCGCACGGGTGCCAGACTTCCCCTGGAGCCGCTTCTTGGAGATCGCCAGGTGGACGTTGCTCGCCTACGTGATCATCGCCGGGATGATCGAGTACTCGTTTCTGCGCGACCACATCAGGGGGGGTGTGCTTGTCGTCCTCACTCTCTCACTGGTCGTGTTCGCGGTGCACGTGCCCGTCCTCGTCGGCTTTACTGTCGCTCGCTTCCACGAGCCCGAAGGACCAGCCACGGACGAGCTCGCAGGCATGAGTACAAGCTGACGCCATACCGACCAACGCAAGCCTCAAGCAGGTGAGCGGCGAGACCGCGTGCCTGACACCTCGGCGATCTTCCTGCGCGCTCCCCAGAGCGCCTATCAGGCGTTCTAAGGGGTCAGGACAGTACTCGCCCGCGGAACTTACGCAGCCCCAGCGCGAGGAAGGTCGCGCAGAAGCCGAAGAGCACGGGGTAGACGATGTAGAGGTGCATGTGCGAAGCGTGGGTCAGCCCCGCGCGCATGCCCTCGTTGACGTAGATGAGCGGGTTGACGAGCACGACGATCTGCAGCCAGTGCACACCGCCGACCTGCACCGGCGAGAGCCTCGTCCACTGGTAGTAGGTGCCGCCGAGGAAGGTGAGGGGCAGGACGACGAAGCCGAACATCAGCCCGAGGTTGCGCGCCTCGAACGCGGTGCCGAGCAGCAGTCCGAGCGAGGTCATCGTCACGCAGGCGAGCGGGATCAGCGTGATCACGACCGCCCAGTGGACGGTGAGGTGGGCTTCGACGCCGTGCGCGTGGATGACGGCGGCGATCGGGAAGACGATCAGCGCCGCGATCAATCCCTGGGTCGCCCCGGAGAGGACCTTGGCGACGGCGACCAGCCAGATCGGGCAGGGCGCCTGCACGCGGTCCTCGATCTCGCGCGTGTAGCCGAACTCCTGGGCCATCACCATCGCGACCGCCTGGATGCCCTGGAACATGATCGTGATGCCGATCACACCGGGAACGAGCACGGTGGCGAAGGCCGACTCGGCCGCCCTGCCCCCGCCGCCGCCCACCCCCTGTCCGATCGTGGGGAACACGTAGAGGAAGACGAACACGAGCAGGAACGGCTGCACGAGCGTGCGGATCGCGAACTCGGCGAAGTTCTTCCTCAGCACCACCAGGTCGCGCAGGATCAGCGCCCGCAGCGCGGTGCGGCTCGCCGCCATCGTCGAGCGCGTCGGCTCGATCCCGATGCGCGGCGACGACACCGCGGGCGCCGCGGAAGACGTAGGCGACGTGGGCGCGGAGCTTGTGGTCGAGTTCGAGGTGGTGGCCATCAGTCGCGCAGCTCCTTGCCGGTGAGGCTGATGAAGACCGTCTCGAGGCTGGGTTCGGAGACGGACAGGTCGGCGAGATCGAAGCCGGCGTCCTCGGCCGCATTGACGACCCGCGGCACGAGCCGCTCAGCGTCCTTGACATGGAGCTCGACGCCGCCGTCGCCGTCGAGCACGCGCGTGCGCGTGACCTCGGGGATCTCCGCCGACAGCCGCTCGGCCAGCGCCTGGGTGTCGCCGTCGGCCTTGACGGTGACGATCGTGTCGGCGCCGACCGACTGCTTCAGCGCATCGGGCGTGTCGAGCGCAAGGATCTTGCCGTGGTCCATGATCGCCACGCGGCCGCACAGCTCCTCGGCCTCCTCCATGTAGTGCGTGGTGAGCAGGATCGTCTGGCCCTCGCGGTTGAGCTCGCCGAGGATCTCCCACAGCGCGAGGCGGCTCTGGGGGTCGAGGCCGGCGGTGGGCTCGTCGAGGAACAGCACGGCCGGCCGGTGGAAGATCGCGCGCGCCATCATCAGCCGCTGGGCCATCCCGCCGGAGAGCGCGTAGACCGAGGCCTTGGCCCATTTGGCGAGGTGCAGCTTCTCGAGCAGCTCGTCGGCGATGCGGCGCGACTCGCCCGCCGAGATACCGAACAGGCGGCCGTGGAAGTAGAGGTTCTCCCACACGGTGAGCTGGCGGTCGAGCGTGTTCTGCTGGGAGACGATCCCCAGCAGCTGCTTGGCGAGCGTCGGGTGGGCGACGACGTCGATTTCCCCCACGTAGGCGGCGCCGGAGGTCGGGATCACGCGCGTCGTGAGCATCCCGGCAGTGGTCGTCTTGCCGGCGCCGTTCGGCCCGAGCAGACCGAATATCTCCCCCGCCTGGACGGCCAGGTCGAGGTGGTCGACCGCGGCGAAGTCGGTGCCTTCGTAGACCTTCGTCAACGCGTCGGTCCTGATCACTGGCTGGCCGTCGGGCACCCGCTCAATGTATCGAGGCGTCTACCCGAACCCCCGATTCGTTCTCCTATGTACCCTGAAGAGCGGCGATGACCGACACGACGGGGAAGATCGCGAAGAACCTCGAGCGTTTTGCGCAGGCGGTGGCGGCGCACGACCGCGAGAACCCGACGCACACCGCGCACGGGATCGGGATGGCGTACTTCGACATGGAGCGGCTCGGGTTCGAGGAGGGCGAGGAGATCCTGCCCGGCATCACGATCCACGCAGACAGCGGGGTGACCGGCAACTTCCGCGTGCTGTGCGACGGGCAGCATGACGAGGGGCGCGAAGAGTCAGAGCAGGAGACGGTCGAGGCGGTCGCCACGCAGGCGGTGCCGGCGATCGCGCCCGCGGCTCCCCGGTTCCGCCCGTTCGGCGAGTAAGAGCCGACCAGCCAAAACCCGAACCAGCCGTGAGAAGACCGGCGCCAGGCGAGCCCCGGCCGTTGCTCAGCGCGCCGTCGACCCTCAGCGCGCGACAACCGGCACGGGCACGCCGGCGCGCGCGGCGATGAGCGCGACCAGCCGCTCGATCGTCGGGCACTGAAGGTCGTGGCGCGCGCCCGCGCGAAGGACCGCCCCCGGGATGGCGTCGAGCTCAGGGGGACGCCCGGCGGCGATGTCGCGCTGCATCGAGCTGCCGAGCGTCTCGTGCGCGAGCGCGAGCTCGGTGAGCGCGGTCTGCGGGTCGACGTCCGCGGCGCCCTCCGCCCGCCCGACCGCGCAGGCCTCCTCGATGGTCGCGACGAAGTCGGCGTACAGCTCAGGGGTCGAGCGGATCTCGCCGAGCAGCTTGTCGTAGGCGCTGGTCGTGCACGCGAGCGCGTTCAGGCGAACGAGCTTCGACCACATCGTCTGCGCTTCGGAATCGAGCATCCTGACCGGCACGCCCGCGCCCTGAAGGGCCTCGGCCAGCGCGGCGATTCCGAGCTGAGCGGACGGATAGCGACTCGCCATGTCGACGAGCAGGAAGGGGCTCGAGTGCACGACCACGCCCGGCTCGGGCCGGTCGGCCTCGACGCGAATCGTGCCCGCGAGCACGGCCTCCGGGGGGAAGCGTTCGCGTAGGACCGCGATGTGGTCGAGCCCGTTGAGCAGCGGCAGCACGAGCGGCGGCGGTACGTCGATTCGCTCGAGCGCGGAGGAGAGCCCCGCGGCCTTGCTCGCGACGATCAGCGCGTCGACCGGCTCCTGCAATCGTGCGACCGCGCGGGGATGGGCGACGAAGTCGCCGAGCATGACGCTGCTCACGCGCAGGCCGCGCTCGGAGATCGTCCGCGCGGTCGACTCGCGCGCGACGACCACGACCGACTCGCCGGAGCGCTCGAGCGCTCCGCCCACGAGACCGCCCACGCCGCCGGGGCCGAGGACGGCGATCTTCACGTCCGGGCTCCGTCCGCTCGATCGATCGCCGCGCGGGGGTCGGCGCCGGGGTCGGGATCGGCGCCAAGGTCGAGGTCGGTTGTCGTGGGGTCGATCAGCACGCCGGGATTCATGACGCCCTGCGGGTCGAGCACGGCCTTCGCGCCGCGCAGAGCCGCGGCGAAGGGCGCCGGACGCTGCATGTCATACCACGGCCGGTGGTCGCGCCCGACGGCGTGATGATGGGTGATCGTGGCGCCCTCCGCGATCAGCACATCGGAGACGACGCGCTTGATCGCTGCCCACTGCTCGACCTCCGCGCCCCGCCGGGCGGGGGCGATCACGGTGAAGTACGGCGCCGGCCCGTCCGGGTAGACGTGGGTGAGGCGGCAGAAGATGCGCCCCTCGCCGCCGCACACCTCGCGCATCGCGGTTTCGGCCGCGGCCATGACCCGCGCGTGCAGGCCGGGGAAGCGCTCCCACGTGATCGCCGTCTCGAACGTCTCGGAGAGGATTCCCATCGCGACGAGCATGTCGCGCACGTAGGGGGCGCCGAGGAAGGCGTCGCGCCAGGCGCCGACCGCGTCCCCGCCGGCTCTCTGCGACTCGCGGCCCTCTTCAGCGGCGCCACCGTGCTCGGCGCAGATCGCAAGCGCCCGCTCCATCGCATCCTCGACGGGGTGGTCGGTCGACTCGAAGCCGAGCACGAGCAGGGCGTGGGAGCCGTCGCCGGCCATCGTCAGGCGCGCCTCGCCGGCGTCGAGCAGGCGGCAGTTGGAGGGGTGCAGCCCGGATTGGGAGAGCGCACGCACGCACTCGACGCCCGCGAGGAAGGAGGGAAAGCGAACGCCCGCCGAGCGCCGATGGGTAGGCCGCGGCTGCACGCGCATCCACGCATCGACGACCACGCCGAGCGTGCCCTCCGAGCCGGCGAGCATGCGATCGGGGCTCGGCCCGGCGCCGGAGCCCGGCAGCCGCCGCGAGGACCACTCGCCGGAGGGCGCGATCGCACGGACCGACTCGACGAGGTCCTCGATGTGCGTCCAGAGGGTCGCGAAGTGGCCGGCCGCGCGCGTGGCGATCCAGCCTCCGAGGGTCGAGTACTCAAAGGACTGTGGGAAGTGGCGCAGGGTGAGGCCGTGCTCGGCGAGTTGCGCCTCGAGCGCGGGGCCGGTCGCACCCGCTTGAATGCGGGCCGAGCGCGAGACTGAATCGACCTCGAGCACGCGGTCGAGCGCGCGCAGGTCGATCGAGACCGCCCCGTTGTAGGAGGGGCCGACGTCGGGAGTGACGCCGCCGACGACCGATGTGCCGCCGCCGAACGGGATCGCGGCGACGCGCTCGGCGGCGCACCACTCGAGCAGGCGCCCAAGATCGGCCTCTTCGCGCGGGCGCGCGACGAAGTCGGGTGAATGGTCGAAGCGACCGCGAAAGCCGCGGACGACGTCGGAGTAGGACTTGCCGAGGGCGTGGCACGCGCGCGCGTGTGCGTCGGCCGAGCAGATCGAACGCAGCGAGGCGGGCGCAACGACGCGCGGCGGGTCAAGCGTGACCGCCTCGAGCGCGACCGGCTGCTCGACCTCACCGTCGAGAGCGATCCCGAGATGCGTCGCCAGCGCGCCGGCGCCGGCGCGCACGTCGGCGAGCGAGGGCTGTTGATCCTCGAAGCCCCAGCCCCAGTGCTTGTGCCGGCGAACGTTCACTGCGAGCGAGTCTATGAGCCGCGGTCGAAGGAAGCCAACGAAGCCGGACGAAGCCCCCGCGGCGGTTTCATGCCGATAGCCTTCAAAGCACGTGTCCGCTCAGCCCAGGCCCGCAGCAAAAGAGGAGCAGCCGGAGATCCTCGCGCGCGGGCCGTGGACGATGGAGCAGGTAAGCGCGCGCTGGCGTGAGGAGCAGTTCGAGCCCGTGCCGGCGCACGCGCAGGCCGCCGATAGGGCGATCGAGCGGCTGCAGAGCCGCGGCTCGCCCAGCCATGACGGGGTGGCGGCGCGGCTGGTGAACTACGAAGAGAACGAGCGCGGGCTCACGATCGAACTGCAGCCGCTGCGCTGGGCGCTGCGACTGGTCGCGGGCGACGCTTCGCAAAGCGTGGCGGCGATGTGTGTCACGCGCTCGGCCGACGGCCGCTGGCTGGCAGGGCGGCGAGCCGCGTGGGTCGCATCGTGGGCCGGGCGCTGGGCGCTGGGCGCAGGCGGGGCGGTCGACCTGGAAGAGAACCCGGCCGAGACGCTCGTGCGCGAGCTGAAGGAGGAGTGGGCGGTGACGCCGGAGCGCGTGAGGTGTGAGGCGCTCGTGCGACTGCCACACCAGATGGTGATGTTCGTCGGGCAGGCGTGGCTCGCGGAGGGCGCGGATGAAGAGGTGACGCCGGACCACGAGCACGACGCGTTCGCGTGGTGGCCGCGCGCGATCGAGGAGTGGCCGCCGGAGGCCGGGGAGGCGCTGCCCCGCATGGCTCGCTGGCTGTCGGAGTGAGCCCCACCGAGCCGTCCCCGTCCACGGCGGCCGAGGAGTCGGCGCCGGCCCATGCCAAGGCGCCGGCCCATGCCAACCGACCCGGGCAAAAGTCCCCTGCCCCCAAACGACGATCTGCTGCCGGCCCGCTCACTTTTACCCGGTTGAAGTGGACGTCGTTCACCCATTCGTGTGTGTACACGGGGCTGCTGGTGTGCGCGTTCGCCGCCGGCAAGCCGCAGCCGCTGACGTTCGTGCTCGGTTTGACGCACGGGCTGCTGTGGATCGCGATGTCATTGGCGTGCATCACAGCCGCCCGGCTGCGGGTCGTCTCGCTGAGGCTGGCGGTGGCGGTGGCGGTGCTCGGCGGGATCGGGCCGTTCTTCGGCAGCTATGAGTTCATTCGCGAGCAGCGCAGGCGCTCGTCCGCGAGCAGTTTGTGAGCCGGCTCACAAACGGCTTGTGAGCAGATTCTCAGGCAGGCGCGCGGACGAAACGGGCGAGCGCGATAGAGTGAACGTACATGGCGACGGGCACCACGGCTCAGCAGACAGTAGACGTCGTGACCCCTGCCGCGGGCGAGTCGGTGACCGAGGGAACGATCCTCGAATGGCACACGAAGGTCGGCGAGCAGATCAAGGTGGACGACACGATCGTCGAGATCTCCACCGACAAGGTGGACGTCGAGCTGCCGTCGCCCGCGAGCGGGACGGTGACGGAGCTGCTGGTGGAGGAGGGGGATACGGTCACCGTCGGTCAGGTGATCGCGCGGATCGCTGTCGGTGACGGCGCACAGGCGGGCGGAGCAGATGGGTCGAGCGCGACGAACGGCGGCGCGCAGCGGCAGGAGACGGAGACCTCGACGGACACACCCTCGAACGAACGACAGGCCCCGGATGGAAATGGGCAGACTTCAGCCGGGAACGGACAGGCGTCGGGTGGTGATGGGCAGGTATCGGATGGGACGAAGGTCTCACCGGTCGCCGCACGCGCCGCCGCGGTCGAGGGCGTGAACCTGGCGAGCGTGTCGGGGAGTGGCCCGGGAGGACGCATCACCAAGGGGGACGTGCTCGACGCCACGACCAACGGCGCATCCGCGACGCCCGCGGCGGCGAGCGCACAGCCGATCAAAGGCGCGGCGGCGGTGCTCGCGCGGTATATGGACGAGTCGCGCTCGATCCCGACGGCGACGAGCTTTCGCACGCTGACGGTCACCGTGCTCGAGGCGCGCAGGCGCGAGCTGAAGGAGTCGGGACGGAAGGTGTCGTTTACGCATCTGATCGCCTACGCGATCGCGCGCGCGGGCGAGGACATGGAGGTGATGGGCAATCACTTCCAGGAGCTCGACGGCAAGCCGCAGCGGCTCAAGGACGGCCAAGTAAATTTGGGGCTGGCGGTGGACGTGGAGAAGAAGGACGGGACACGCACGCTGATGGTGCCGGTGATCGCGGACGCGGGCAAGCTGCCGTTCGACCGGTTCGTGAAGGCGTATGACGCGCTGGTGGAGAGGGCGCGGACGAACGCGCTGACGGCGGACGACCTGCAGGGGGCGAACATCACGCTGACGAACCCCGGCGGGCTCGGCACGGCGGCGTCGGTGCCGCGGCTGATGGTCGGACAGGGCACGATCGTCGCGACGGGCTCGATCGCCTATCCCCCGGGGCTGGGCGCGATCGGCGCGATGATCGGCGCGGAGAAGGTCATGACGATGACCTCGACGTATGACCACCGCATCATCCAGGGGGCGGAGTCGGGCCGGTTCTTGGCGCGGATCGAGGAGTATCTGCAGGGCGAGCGAGGGTTCTACGACGGGGTGTTCGCGTCGCTGGGCGCGGAGCTCGGACCGCTGCCGGCCCTACCGGCCCCGGTCGCCGCCGCGTCAGCCGCCGCGTCGGCGACGACGCAGTCAGGCACAACGACGACGACATCGCAGGCGGCGCCGAGCGAGGAGCTGCTGCAGGGCGTGCAGGCCGCGAGCACGCTGGTAAGCCGCTATCGCAGCCACGGACACCTCGCGGCGCGGCTCGACCCGCTGGGGACGGAGCCCGAGGGCGACCCGGGGCTCGACCCCGAGCCGCTGGGGCTGACGCCGGAGATCCAGGCGAAGCTGCCGGCGAAGATCTTTCACATGTATGTACCGGGAGCGACGGTCGCGGATGCGCTGCCGCATCTAAGGGAGACGTACTGCGGGACGATCGCGTATGAGATCGAGCACATCGCGTCACACCGCCAGAGGGTGTGGCTGCGCGAGCACATCGAGTCGGGCGAGTTTCGCCAGCCACTGACGAGCGAGGAGCGCACGACGCTGCTGAAGCGGCTGGTCGAGGTCGACGCGCTCGAGCGGTTCATGCACAAGGCCTATCTCGGCCAGCACCAGTTCTCGATCGAGGGGCTGGACATGACCGTGCCGATGCTCGATGAGCTGATCCAGCTGTCGGCGGCGCACGGCGGCAAGGAGGTCGTGATCGGGATGGCCCATCGCGGCCGTCTGAACGTGCTGGCGCACAACCTCGGCCGTCCGTACGACACGATCTTCGCCGAGTTCGAGGGCGCTTCGACGCTCGAGGCGGTGACGACGATCCCGCAGGGAGGCACGGGCGATGTGAAGTACCACCACGGCAGCCAGGGCTCCTATCTGCTGCCCAACGGGGAGGCGATCCGCGTAAATCTCGAGTCCAACCCGAGCCATCTGGAGTATGTCTCGCCGGTTGTGGAGGGCGCCACGCGCGCGGCGCAGACCGCGCGGCAGGGTCCGCACGCCCATCAGGACACGAATGCGGCGGTGCCGATCGTAATTCACGGCGACGCCTCATTCCCGGCTCAGGGGGTGGTCGCGGAGACGCTGAACTTGCAGGCGCTCGACGGTTACAAGGTCGGCGGGACGGTGCACATCATCACGAACAACCAGATCGGGTTCACGACCGACCCCGACGACGCGCGCTCGACGCGCTGGGCCTCAGATCTGGCGAAGGGGTTCGATGTGCCGATCGTGCATGTGAACGCGGACGACGTGCCGGCGTGCATGAGCGCGGTCAGGCTGGCGTTCGCGTTTCGCAAGGAGTTCGGGCACGACGTGCTGATCGACGTGATCGGGTACCGGCGGTTCGGGCACAACGAGTCGGATGAGCCGGCGTATACGCAGCCGGAGATGTACGCGAAGATCAAGACGAAGAAGCGGGTGTCGGAGCTGTGGGCCGAGCGGCTGGTCGCCGACGGGGTGGTGAGCAAGGAGAAGGTCGACCAGCTCGGACAGGGGGTATGGGACAACCTGACGATCCTGCACCAGCGGTTGAAGGCGAAGATCGCCGCGGCGGCCGAGCACGGCGACGAGGGCGGGGACATCACGGGCGAGTACCAGCTCGACCGCTCGCCGAGCCCGGACGTGGAGACGGCCGTGCCGGCGGCGCGATTGCGGGCATTGGGCGAGGAGCTGCTGAAAACGCCGGATGGGTTTACGGTCCATCCGAAGCTGGTGAAACAGCTGGAGCGCAGGCGCGAGGCGCTGCGCGAGGAGCACGGCGCCGACGCGATGAGCGACGGAGGCGGAGGTGCGCCGCCGGCGCGGATCGACTGGGCGCACGGCGAGGCGCTCGCGTTCGCGTCGCTGCTGACCGAAGGCACACCGATCCGGCTGACGGGGCAGGACACCGAGCGGGGGACGTTCAGCCAGCGCCATCTGGTGCTGCACGACGCGAAGACGGGGCAGACGGTCTGTCCGATTCAGAGCCTGCCGGAGGCGCTCGCGCCGCTCGAGCTGCACAACAGCCCGCTGTCAGAGCTCGCATGCATGGGGTTCGAGTATGGCTACAGCCAGGAGGCGCCGGAGACGCTCGTGCTGTGGGAGGCGCAGTTCGGCGATTTTGTCAACTCGGCGCAGGTGATCGTCGACCAGTTCATCGTCTCAGGTCTGGCCAAGTGGGGGCAGACCTCGCGGCTGACGCTGCTGCTGCCACACGGGTATGAGGGCTCGGGCCCGGAGCACTCTTCGGCGCGGCTGGAGCGTTTTCTGGCGCTCGCGGCGGAGGGAAACATGCGCGTGGCGAGCCCGACGACACCGGCTCAGTACTTCCACCTGCTGCGCAGGCAGGCGCGGATCGCCAAGCAGCGCCCGCTGATCGTGATGACGCCGAAGTCACTGCTGCGGTTGGGGCAGGCGACGAGCTCGATCGAGGACATGGGCGAGGGCACACGCTTTCAGCCGGTGCTGGCCGAGCCGGGGGTCAAGGACGAGCTGGTCACGCGGCTGCTGCTGTGCACTGGAAAGGTGTACTACGACCTCGTGGGCCATCCCGATCGCCCGGCGCACGAGGGGTTGGCGGTGGCGCGCGTGGAGCTGCTGTACCCGTTCCCGGAAGGTCAGCTGCTCGAGCTGATGGGGCGCTATCCGAAACTGCAGGAGGTGGTGTGGGTGCAGGAGGAGCCGCGCAACGTGGGCGCCCGCGCGCATATGTTCCCAAGGCTGATGCAGATCATGCCTGAGCAGATGCACTTCGGCTTCATCGGGCGTCCCGAGCGCGCGAGCCCGGGCGAGGGCTATCCGGCCGCGCACATGGCCGAACAGAACCGCATCGTCACCACGGCGATCGACCTGGGCAAGCCGATCTCCCAGTATCCGCGCAAGGTGCCCGGACAGCGCTGATGTTCTGGCTGATTAAACGCCTGTGGCGGATCATGCAGCAGCGCAAGCGCAAGCGCCGCGGCTACTAACTGCCCTTTTGGGAGACACATGAGCGGGTGGCTGCGTACAGCCCTGCCGACGCCGGTCAACACAGCCTGTGTCGCTAGTGTCCACGCCAGATCGCCAAACCCAACCCCGCAGGTTTAGCGCGAAAGCGCGAGGTACGCAAACGCGCCGCTCACCTCAATGGCCACGCCAGACCGGGTCCCGCTTCTCCTTGAACGCGGCGGCGCCCTCTTTGGCATCTTCGGAGGCGAACACCGGGCCGGAGATCTCGCCCTGGCGCTGCCACATGTCGGCGCAGGACCAGTCGAACTGATCTTGCAGGATCCGCTTGGAGGCAATCAGAGCGAGGGGGCCGTTCTTCGCGAGCGTGGCGGCCAGCTCGAGCGCGACGTCGACCGCGCCCCCGGGCTCGGCGAGGCGGTTGACGATGCCAAGCTCGTGGAAGCGCTCGGCCGGGAGCGGATCGCCGGTGAGGGCCAGCTCCATGACCACGTGGTAGGGCATGCGGCGGGGCAGGCGCAACAGCGCGCCGCCGGCGGCGACGAGCGAGCGCTTGGCCTCGGGGATGCCGAGCTTGGCGCCGCGGGCTGCGACGATCAGGTCGCAGGCGAGCGCGACCTCCATGCCGCCGGCGACGGCGAACCCCTCGATCGCGGCGATCAGCGGCTTGCGCGAGGCGCGCTGGGCGATGCCGGCGAAGCCACGGTCGCCGAAGTAGGGGGACTCGCCTGCAACGAACGCGCCGAGGTCCATGCCCGCGCAGAAGAAGCCACCGGCGCCGGTCAGCACGCCGACCGACAGCGAGTCCTCGCGGTCGAGCTCGTCGAGCGCGGTCGCGATGCCCTCGGCGACAGCGGCGTTGACGGCGTTGCGCACCTCGGGCCGGTCGATCGTGATCAAAAGGACGTTGTCGCGCCGCTCGGTGAGAACTGCTTCGGAGTCACTCATGTGAGCCATCCTACGCCGGTGAGCGTGGCCCTCGCCGCGCCCGGGCAGGCCGATCCAGCGCCGCCGTGCGCGCTCATGCGGCGAATAGCGTCAGGTCGGGCTCGCGCTCGCCGCGGAGCACCTCGATGTCGACCTCGACGCAGTCGATCCCGCGCGCCTGCGCGAGCACGCGCGCCTGGGGCTTGATCCACTTCGCGACAAGCACGCCCCGACAAGACGCGAGCGCGGGGTCGAGGCGGATGCGCTCGAGGTAGCGCGTGAGCTGCTGGACGGACTCCATCGTGGCGATGCGCTTGATCTCGACGGCGATCCATTCGTCCTCGGAGTCGCGACACATCAGGTCGACCGGGCCGATGTCGGTGGGCCACTCGCGGCGCACGAGCCGAAAGCCCTCGCCGCAACATTCGGGCGCGTCGGCGAGCAGCTCTTGTAGTTCGCGCTCGAGGCCTTCCTTCTCGAGCGAAGCGACGACGTCGACCTCGTGCTCGATGTCGGCGAGCACCTCGGCGATCGAGATCTCCACGCGCTCGTCGTCGCGCTGCTTGCGCACGGTAAGACGGGTCAGCGGACCGTCAGCCGCGCGGTCCCCGCTCCCATCCTCGCCGCCGGCGTCGCCCCCACGCTCGCCGGTCCTTACACGCCCGGCGCCGGCGTCACCTGCGGCCGGGCCGCGCTCCTCTTCCAGCACGGTCGGCGGCGTCATCCAGTTGAGCGGTTTGACGTTCGGGCTGCCGCCGTCGGCCCAGACCATGAACGTGCCGTCGGCCTTCAGCATCAGCAGCCGCACCGCCTCCGGCAAGACGGTGTTGGTGCGGCCGATGTAGGAGACCTCACAGCGAGCGACGATCAGGCGCATCGCCGGACCGTACCGGCTCGGCCGGATCTACTGCCTGCTCTGCCGGCGTCGTCTCCATGGAGGCCGTCAACTGCGCCTGCCCGGGCACAGGGGCCGGAGCGTGCGCGTGCTCCTCGTCGTCCATCGCGCCGCTCATCGCGTCGCGGAACTCGCGCATGCCGTGACCGAGCGAGCGGGCGAGGTCGGGAAGGCGCTTGGGACCGAGGACGATCAAAGCGATCGCGGCGATGAAGATCAGATGGACCGGACTCTCGATTCCCATACAACCTCCTACGTCTTCAGCGCGATAACCGATCAACCTCAAGAGTACCGCCGTATCGGCACGTACCCTGCACGGTGTGGCGCAGGAACCTCCCCGCCGGCCCGGTCGTCCCTATCCCCCACCCGCCGCGGCCGAGCCTTTCTGGCCCGCGCAGCTCACCGTGCTCGCGGCGATCGGCATCCAGCTGCTGCTGCCGGCGCGCCTGACGGCCGGGCCGGCGTGGCTGATCCCCTCGCTCGAGGGCGCGCTGCTGGTGGGTATGTTCTTCGCCACGCCGCGCCAGCTCGAGCACGAGCACACCGGACGCCGGCGGGTGGCGCTCGGGCTGACGGCGTTCGTGAGCGCAGCGAACGTATTCTCGCTTGGGGAGCTGACTCATTTCCTGCTGCACCACAAGGTCGAAAACGGCCGCGAGCTGATCGTCTCGGGCGTGCTGATCTGGCTCACCAACTTTCTGATCTTCGCGCTGTGGTACTGGGAGATCGACCGCGGCGGCCCCGGCAAGCGCGCCGCGGGGCACGACGGCGCGCCTGACTTCCTGTTCCCGCAAATGGCCGACGACCGCATCGAGCCGCTTGAGTGGCGACCGAAATTCGTCGACTACTTCTACGTGTCGCTCACCAACGCGGCGGCCTTCTCGCCGACCGACACGATGCCGCTGACGCCGACGGCGAAGAGCATCATGGGAGTGCAGTCGATCGTCTCGCTGATCACGATCGGGTTGATCGTCTCGCGCGCGGTCAACATCCTCTGAGCCCTCGCCGCATGGCTTATTTAAGCTGATTTGGTTGGTAGTCCTCGTCGCATGCGACGAGGACAGCAGGGCCGCATGCGGCCCTGCTCGGGGGCGTGCATGCACGCCCCCGCCGCCGGCGCATGCGCCGGCGGTATGACGAGTCGTATACGACTCGTCACGACCTCGTACATGTACGAGGTCGCCGGGCGGTGCATGCACCGCCCGGAACAGCATCAGCATCATGCCACAGAGGCGGCGCGCGGCTCCAGGGCGAGCGCTTGGATCACGAGCTCACGCACCTCCTTCGCCGCCTCTGAGCTCAGCCCGAGCGCGAGCGCCCGCTCGAACGCTTTGAGCGAGCCCTCGCGGTCACGCAGCCGCAACCGCAACCTCCCAAGCCGCTCCCACGCGCCCGCGTCGGAAGGCCCTCGCAACACCGCCCGCTCGGCCGCTTCCTCGGCGAGGTCGACCGCGCCGATGTCTTCGTAGATGCGCGCCGCGAACCGGTGGGCGGCGGGGCGGCTGCCGTCGACACGCGCCCAGTCGCGCACCGCGCGAGCGGCCTCCTCGAGCAGGCCGGCCTGCCAGAACGCGAGCGTCATCAGCCGCAGCACCGGAACGTTCTCGGGTTCGGCATCGCGCGCGTAGATCAACCGCTGCGCGGCCTGCAGGTACTCGCCTTCGGCCATCGCCCGCTGGGCCGCCAGCATGAACCGCTCGACGCGCTCCTCGGCGGGGTCGGGCTTGGAGAAGTCGACAAAGCGCATGCTCCCCGCGGGCACCGTGCGCACACCGTGGCTGAAGCGCACGCGTGCCCACTGCTGGACTTCATCGTCCCCGTCGGGGTCGCCGGAGAAGTAGATCCCGGCCACGGTGCCCACGCCCCACTCGGGGTAGGTGAGGCAGCGGGCGTAGCGGTGAACCACCGAGTGGTCGGGCACGCGCGAGCCGAACGGATCGTGCTTGGCGCGCTCCTGCGCGTGCTCGCGCGCGCGCTGCTCGGCTTCATAGGCGCGCCGGCCCGCCTCCTCGCGCTCACGACGAGCGGCGGCTGCGCTCACGCGCACGGCGTTGCGCGAGACGCGCCCGCCGGTGAAGCCCTCTGCCAGCCGCTCGAGCTGGTCGGCCGCCTCGTTGATCGCCTTCAGATGGCGCTCGTGCTCGAACTGGCGCCCCTGCGGCGCCACATCGGGATGCCAGCGCTTGGCCATCCGGCGGCGGGCGAGCTGCACGTCGCGCTTGTCGAACGGCGCCTCGAGCTCCAGCAGGAGCAAGTGCTGCTCGACGTCGAGAACGGTGGTGGGCATGACCCGACAACGTTAGCGACCTCGACAAGGTCCTATCCTGCGTGCGAATGTCCTCGCAATACATCTTCACCATGCACCGTCTGTCGAAGCTGCATCCGCCGGACAAAACGGTGCTCGACGACATCACGCTGGCGTTCTACCCCGGCGCGAAGATCGGCGTGCTTGGCTACAACGGCTCGGGCAAGTCGACGCTGCTGCGGATCATGGCGGGCATCGATCAGGAGTACCGCGGCGAGGCCGCGCTCGCGCCCGGGGCCACCGTGGGGATGCTCGAGCAGGAGCCGCACCTGGACGAGAGCAAGAACGTCAAGGAAAACGTCGAGGACGGCGTCGCCGAGACGAAGGCACTGCTCGACCGTTTCAACGAGCTCGCCGCCAACTACTCCGATGAGACCGCCGAGGAGTTCGGCAACCTGCAGGCGAAGATCGAAGCCGCCGACGCGTGGAACCTCGATACGCAGCTCGAATACGCGATGGACGCTCTGCGCCTGCCGCCGGCGGACGGGGACGTCTCGACCCTCTCCGGCGGCGAGCGCCGGCGCGTGGCGCTCTGCCGCCTCTTGCTGCGCGCGCCCGCCCTCTTGCTGCTGGACGAGCCCACCAACCACCTCGACGCCGAGTCGGTCGCGTGGCTCGAGCAGCACCTGGCCGAGTACAAGGGCGCGATCGTCGCCGTCACACATGACCGCTACTTCCTCGACAACGTCGCCGGCTGGATCCTCGAGCTCGACCGTGGCAAGGGCATCCCCTACGAGGGCAACTACTCGAGCTGGCTCGAGCAGAAGCAGGCGCGGCTCGCTCAGGAAGAGCGCTCGGAGAAGGGCCGCGAGCGCACGATCGCCGCCGAGCTCGAATGGGTGCGCACGAACCCGAAGGGCAAACGCACGAAGTCCAAGGCGCGCCTGGCGCGCTACGAGGAGCTGATCGCCGAGGAGCGAAACGTCAAGCTCGACGAGGTCCAGATCCACATCCCCCCCGGCCCGCGCCTTGGCACCACCGTGCTCACCGCCACGGATCTCTCGAAGGGCTACGGCGAGCGCCTGTTGATCGAGGACCTCTCCTTCGACCTCCCCCGCTCGGGCATCGTCGGCGTGATCGGCGCCAACGGCGCCGGCAAGACCACGCTGTTTCGAATGATCACCGGCGAGGAGACGCCCGACAGTGGCACGCTGCAGCTCGGCGACACCGTCCAGCTCGCCTACGTCGACCAGTCGCGCGACGCGCTCGACCCTTCGAAGACGGTCTGGGAGGAGATCTCCGAAGGCTACGAGCACATCAAGGTCGGCGAGCGCGAGGTCAACTCGCGCCAGTACACGGCCGGCTTCAACTTCAAGGGCTCATCCCAGCAGGCCCGCATCGGCAAGCTCTCCGGCGGCGAGCGCAACCGCGTGCACCTCGCCAAGCTGCTGCGCTCCGGCGGCAATCTGCTGCTGCTCGACGAGCCCACCAACGACCTCGACGTCGACACCCTGCGCGCGCTCGAGGACGCGCTGCTGGGCTTTCCCGGCTGCGCGGTGGTGATCTCCCACGATCGCTGGTTCCTCGACCGCGTCGCCACGCACGTGCTCGCGTTCGAGGGCGACTCGCAGGTCACCTGGTTCGAGGGCAACTTCGAGGCCTACGAGGAGCACCGCCGCGCCGTGCTCGGCGCGGCCGCCGACCGGCCCCACCGCATCACGTACAAGCGCCTCGTCCGCGGCTGAGCGTCGACTGGCCAGGCAGCCAGGGGGAGCGCACGACCGATATGCTCGCGGGCGCATGGACACTATGTTTGACCGCGACACGGCCGTCGCGCAGCTTTCAGACGGCGCTTACGCGGCGAGGATCGCCCCCGGCTGGCGAGCGGGACGCGGCCCGCATGGCGGCTACCTCGCCGCGATCCTGCTGCGCGCGCTGACCGCCGCGGTCGACGATCCCGAGCGCACGCCGCGCTCGCTGACGATCCATTATGCGGCGTCCCCCGAGCTCGGACCGGTCGAGATCCGCACTACCGTCGAGCGCGCGGGGCGCTCGCTGAGCACCCTCTCGGCGCGGATGGAGCAGTCGGGCCGCGTGATCGCGCTCGCGCTCGCCGCGTTCTCGGTGCCGTGGCAGGCCCCTGGCGCGAACGAACTGCCGATGCCTGAGCTGGGCGGACCCGACCCGGAGCGGCGCTCCACGCCGAAGCTGTTCAAGGGCGCACCCGAGTTCACCCGGCAGATTGTGATGCAGCCGCGCGTCGGCGCGGTCCCGTTCGCCGGCAGCGGCGCGCCGATGCGGATCGGCGGTTGGACCGGCCTGCCCGAGCCGCGCCCGGTCGACGAGCTCGCGCTCGCACTGTTCTGCGACGCATGGTTTCCGCCGTCGTTCATCGCGCTCGACTCGCCGGCCGTCAGCCCCACGATCGATCTCACGATCCACTTCCGCCGGCCGATCTCCTCCTGCGACTGCGATCCGGCGGCGCTGTGCCTCGGCGTGTTCGAAACCCGCCTGCTCCACGACGGACTGTTCGAGGAGGACGGCGTGATCTGGGCGCCGGACGGCGCGGTGCTCGCACAGTCGCGCCAGCTCGCGATCATCATGCCGACCGACAAGCCCGTCCTGCAGCCGGCCGCGCTTACAGACGGCCAGGACGTGGCAGACCACCAGCATTAGACGGCGTCTGCCGTCCAGCCTCCGCGCGGCCAATGTTCTGCCGTCCAGCCTCGGCGCGGCCAGTGCGCGAACGACAAGTCTGCCGTCCAGCCTCGGCGCGGCCAATGCGCGAACGACAAGTCTGCCGTCCAGCCTCCGCGCGAGTCAGCGCGTGAAAAAGGTCTCTGTGTCCAAGCGCAGCGCGACCGCGGCGACCAGGCGCGCGCAGGCGTGGACGTCGTCGAGCTGGACGAGCTCGACCGGCGAGTGCATATAGCGGATCGGGATCGACACCAGCGCAGTGGGAACACCCGCGCGGCTTGAATGCACCGCATCGGCGTCGGTCCCGGTCGCGCACCCGGTGGCATCGACCGTGAACGGGATCTGCTCCTCCTCGGCGGTCTCATACAGCAGCTCGAACAGCTGCGGGTGGAGCGTCGAGCCGCGGCTCAGCACCGGTCCCGAGCCGAGCTCGTGCTTGCCGATCTCCTTGACCTCGATCCCCGGCGCGTCGGTCGCGTGAGTCACGTCGATCACGATCGCCGCGTGGGGCTCCAGCGAGAAGGCGCTCGTGCGCGAGCCGCCGAAGGTGACCTCCTCCTGCGCGACGGCCACCGCCGCGAGCTCCCACTCGGCGCCGCCGGCCGCGGCGACCAGCCGGGCGGCCTCGAGCGCGACGAACGACCCCAGGCGGTTGTCGAGCGCGCGCGCGATCAGCCGTCCGTTCGGCAGCTCGACGGGATCGGCCTCGATCACGGCCACGTCGCCGACCCGCACGCGCTCGCGCGCGTCGGCGCCGTCGCGCGCGCCGATGTCGATGTGCAGGTCGCGGACCTCCGCCACCTTCTTGCGATCCTCCTCGCGCAGCAGATGGATCGGCTTCTTGCCGACGACGCCCGGCACGCGTCCGGCGCGCGTGTTCACCGCCACGCGCTGGCCGACGAGGATCTGCGCGTCCCACCCGCCGACGGGCCCGAACCACAGGTAGCCGTCGTCGTCGATGTGCGTCACGATCAGGCCGATCTCGTCGATGTGCCCCACCACGAGCAGGCGCCGCGCCCCCTGCTCGAAGCCGTGCTTGGGGGCAACGCGCGCGAGCGGGCTCCCGAGCACGTCGGTGCTCACCTCGGCGAACGCGCTCGCCGCCTCGCGCCAGACCGCCGCGGGCGCCGTCTCATAGCCCGACGGCCCGCGCGCGCAGAGCAGGTCGAGCAGGACCTGCGGCGTGCCCTCCTGCTTGCTCATCGCGCCAACAGCGTACGTAGGACGTACTGCAGGATGCCGCCGTGGCGGAAGTACTCGGCCTCGCGCGGCGTGTCGATGCGCACGCGCGCTTTAAACTCGACAGACGCCCGACCGCCGCCGCTGGAGCTGTCCGGATCCTCGTCGTGACCGCCGCTGCAGGCTCCGCGCTCCGCGCGCACGGTCGCCTCGAGCGGGGGCGCGCCACTGTCGGCCATCGCCTCGGCGAGGCCCGTGATCGAGAAGACCTCCTCGCCGGACAGTCCCAGCGACCGCGCGCTCTCGCCGTCGGGAAACTGCAACGGCAGGACGCCCATGCCGACGAGGTTGGAGCGGTGGATGCGCTCGAAGCTTTGCGCGATCACCGCGCGCACCCCGAGCAGCTTGGTGCCCTTGGCGGCCCAGTCGCGCGAGGAGCCGGAGCCGTACTCCCTGCCCGCCAGCACGACCAGCGGAACGCCCTCCTGCATGTAGCGCATGGCGGCGTCGTAGATCGACATTTCCTCGCCGGCCGAGGGCCCAGCGCCGTCCCCGGCTTCGTCGCCGGCAACAGCGCCGTTGCCGGCAGGGACGCGATTGCCGGCGGATGGGGGCGCCCCCAGGTAGCGCGTGATGCCGCCTTCGGGCAGTGATCCGGGCCCACCCCCAAGCTGGTTGCGCAGACGGATGTTGGCGAACGTGCCGCGCACCATCACCTCGTGGTTGCCACGGCGCGAGCCGTAGGAGTTGAAGTCCCGCGGCGCGACGCCAAGCTCTTGCAGGTAGCGGCCCGCGGGCCCGTCGCGCTTGATCGCGCCGGCGGGCGAGATGTGGTCGGTCGTGACGCTGTCACCCAGCAGCGCAAGCACGCGCGCGCCCCGCACGTCCTGCACCGGCGGCGGCTCGGGCGGCATGTCCTGAAAGTAAGGTGCCGGCGCCACATAGGTCGAGGACTCATCCCACGCGAAGCGCTCCCCGGTTGGCACCTCCAGTCCGTTCCAGCGCTCGTCGCCTGAGAACACCTCGTTGTAGCTCTTGCGGAACATGTCCGCGCGCACGGCCTCGCCGACGGTCTCCGCGATCTCCCGCTCGGACGGCCAGATGTCGCGCAGATACACCTCCTCGCCGTCCTCGTCCTGCCCGAGCGGCTCGCGCACGATGTCGACGTCCATCGTGCCGGCGAGCGCGTAGGCCACGCACAGCGGCGGCGAGGCGAGATAGTTCATCTTCACATCCGGGTTGATGCGGCCCTCGAAGTTGCGGTTGCCCGACAGCACCGACACGACCGCCAGGTCGGCGTCGCTCACCGCCTGGGAGATCTCAGGCGCAAGCGGGCCGGAGTTGCCGATGCAGGTCGTGCAGCCATAGCCGACGAGATTGAACCCGAGCTGCTCGAGCGGCTCGGTCAGGCCGGCGCGATCGAGGTACTCGGTGACGACCTTCGAGCCGGGCGCGAGCGAGGTCTTGACCCACGGCTTGGAGCGCAGGCCCCGGGCGAGCGCGTTGCGCGCGAGGATGCCCGCGCCGACCATCACCGACGGGTTGGAGGTGTTCGTGCAGCTGGTGATCGCCGCGATCACCACGTGCCCATGGTCGAGCTCGAAGGTCTCACCGTCGCTCGTCACGGTGGCAGCGGCGTGGCTGTGGGCGCCCAGGGTCGCGACGGCGCCGGCGGGCGGCGGCAGCAGCGGCGTCGTCTGCTCGGGCGGCTCATGCCCAGGCGTGCCGTTCGCGGGTGGATCCGACGCCGGGTAGGACTCGGCCACCGCCTCGTCGTGGGCGTCCGCCTGGTCTCCTCCGGTAGGCGCGTAGTCGGCGAGCGCCTTGCGGAACATGGGCTGGGCCTCGCTCAGCGCCACGCGATCCTGCGGGCGCTTGGGCCCCGCCAAGCTGGGTTCGACGGTGCCGAGGTCGAGCTCGATCTCCTCGGAATAGACGGGCTTCTCCGAATGCTCGTCGTGCCAGAGGCCCTGCTCGCGCGCGTAGGCCTCGACGAGCGCGATCTGCTCCGGCGGGCGCCCGGAGAGCTCGAGGTAGGTGAGCGTCTCCGCGTCGATCGGAAAGATCGCGCAGGTCGAGCCGAACTCGGGCGACATGTTGCCGATCGTGGCCCGGTCGGCGATCGGCAGCCCGGCCAGCCCGGCGCCGTGAAACTCGACGAACATCCCCACCACGCCGCGCTCGCGCAGCATCTGCGTAACGGTCAGCACGAGATCGGTCGCGGTCGCGCCCTCGGGCAGCTCGCCGTGCAGGCGAAAGCCGAGCACTTGGGGGATCAGCATCGACATCGGCTGGCCGAGCATCGCCGCCTCGGCCTCGATGCCCCCCACCCCCCAGCCGAGCACGCCGAGGCCGTTGACCATCGTCGTATGCGAGTCGGTCCCGACGAGCGTGTCGGGATAGGCCTGGAGCGGATGGGAATCGGATGCCTCGTTGGGAAAGACGACCCGGGCGAGGTACTCGAGGTTGACCTGATGGACGATCCCGGTGTCGGGCGGCACGACGGCGAAATCGTCGAACGCGCCTTGCCCCCAGCGCAGGAACGCGTAGCGCTCCTGATTTCGCTCGAACTCACGCTCGGCGTTGAACCGGAAGGAGTCGCGGGTGCCGAACGCGTCGACCTGGACCGAGTGGTCGATCACGAGCTCCGCGGGGACGAGCGGGTTGATCTTCCCCGGGTCGCCGCCCATTTCGGCGATCGCGTCGCGCATCGCGGCGAGGTCCACAACCGCGGGCACGCCGGTGAAGTCCTGCATCAGCACGCGCGCCGGGCTGAACGCGATCTCCTTGCTCGGCTGTGCCTTGGCGTCCCAGCTCGCGAGCGCTTGGATGTCGGCCGCCTCCACCGAGCCGTTGCCCTCGGTGCGCAGCAGGTTCTCGAGCAGGACCTTCAGCGAGAACGGCAGCCGCGCCACGTCGAAGCCCTGCTGGAGCGCGTCGAGACGGAAGATCTCGTACTCGCGCCCGCCCGCCTCGAGCGTGTCTTTCGCGCCAAAGCTGTTGTTCTCTGTCAATGCGCCTCCTCGGCGGTCTAAGGGAAGACTGACGTGGGGTTCAGTCTCTCAAAGCCGCCGAGGAGACGCGGAGCAAGCTCGGGATGCCTCGGGCGTTCTCTCAGATGCCTCAGGCGTTCTCTCAGATGCCTCAGGCGTTCTCTCAGATGCCTCAGGCGTTCTCTCAGATGCCTCAGGCGTTCTCTCAGATGCCTCAGGCGTTCTCTCAGATGCCTCAGGCGTTCTCTCGGATGCCTCGGGCGTTCTCTCAGATGCCTCAGGCCTTGATCAGCGGGCCGGCCGCCGCCAGCACCTGCTTTTCGGTCAGCGGCTTGTCGAAGCCCTGGTTCGGCGTTGGGCTCTTGCCGATCAAGAGGTCGATCGCGGCGGCGTGGCGAGCCTCGATCTGGACGATGCTGCCCGCGGAGGCCAGCACCTGCTTGCTCTTGATCGACGGCGCCGCACCGTTGTAGGCGCCGACGCCGGTGTTCTCGAGCACGGAGGCGAGCGCCAAAAACGACCGCTCGTTCGTCGGGGGAAAGACAAACGTCGGTTTCTTCACGGGCGCGCCGCCGAGCTGCTTGATCGCGGCGGTGAGCGCGACCACGTGCTCGCCCTCCTCGGCGCCGAACTGCTTGGCGTAGGCCTTGGCCTGGCCGCTGAGGCCGACCTGCCTGCCCTTGACCTCGTAGAAGTCGGACTCGAGATACTCGAGCGTGAGCGCGAAGTTGAGGATCGCCACATCCCCGCCGCCGCCTCCTTCGGCCAGCGCCTGGGAGACGAACGGCGCGACCGCCGCGGTGCCGTAGACGGCGCCGGCCGCCAGCGCACCGCGCAGGATGAAGCTCGAGCGGGTCATCCCGTGCACCTCAAAGCCGGTCAACTCCGGGTTTGCCAGGTTGTGATCGTGGTTCGCCAGGTTGTGATCGTGGTTCGCCAGGTTGTGATCGTGGTTCGCCAGGTTGTGATCGTGGTTCGCCAGGTTGTGATCGTGGTTCGCCAAGTTGTGATCGGGATTTGCGAGACTGTGATTCGGGTTTGCGACTTTGGTGTCAGACATTTCCATGGGCTCCTTTTTTGCAACTCAGGCCAGGAACGGCTTGACCGCCGCCAGGACCGTGGACATGTCAGCCGGCTTGGCGAACGCGCCATCCGGGGTGACCGACTTTTTCACCAGCGTGCCGAGGGTCGCCGCGTGGCGCGCCTCGACGGTGTGGATCGCCAGCGCCGAGGCCAGGACCTGGGGGCTTTGGATCTTCGCCGCCTGGCCCAGATAGGCGGAGGCGCCGAGGTTCTCGACCGTGTAGGCGAGTTCGGCGACCTTGACGGCGGTAGTGATGGGGAATTTACCTTCCGGCTTGGTAGCCGGGGTTCCGCCGAGCGAGCTGACCGCGGCTTTCAGCGCTGTCACGTGCGATTCCTCCTGCGCGCCGAATTCCTTCAGCAGCGCGCCGACGGAGCCGCTGAACAGCCCCGCGGCGATCACCTTCGAGTAGAACTCCGTCTCCAGGTACTCAAGCGTGAGCGCGTAGTTTAGGATCGCCACATCGCCGCTGCCTCCGCTCGATGCCGAGGTCGCGGTCGTGGTCGCGGGCGCCGCCGCGGTCGTGGCGCTCGAGCTTTTTTTGCTGCCGCTCCCGCACGCGGCCAGCACAAACGCGCCGAAGCTCGCCGCCCCAGCGCTGCCGGCCATCTTGAGAAAGCGCTTGCGGTCAGAATCGTCGCGCACCAGTCGCTCGACGATGCCCGCCGGCTGCAGGGCATCGTTGTCCGCTCCAGAATCACCTGGCATTTTTTAACCTCCGGTAGCCCTGCTTAGGAGACGCGGCGAACGCTGTTTACATTCTGTCCGCCTGGCTTTCACTGCTGTATTCGTAGACGGCACGCGAACGGATCACACGGTTGCGGACATCCCGCCGCGGAGGACAGGCCTGCCACCACGAGACCGGCGTAGACCAACCTTGACGGGATGGCCGAGCGGCGTTTATCGAGACGCCGAAGAGGCCTGCGTGACGCGCCCCTTGCCCTGGCGCTTTGAGCGCAGCAGCGCGGCGTCGCACGCCTCGAGCAGCGCGTCGGCGCTCATCGACTCCGTCCATTGCGCGACGCCGATCGAGGCGGAGACTCCCGCCTGGGCGATCCCGAGCGAGGGCAAATCGTGCAGCCGCTGCAGCGCGCGCGCGGCGGCGGCGGCGGCGCTCTCGAGCGCGGCGTTGGGCAGGATCACGACGAACTCGTCGCCGCCGTAGCGCGCGACGCGGTCGAACGCGCGGAACTCGCCCGCGAGCGCCTGCACGACGCCGCGCAGTGTCGCGTCACCCGCTTGATGGCCGTGGCGGTCGTTGACGAGCTTGAAGTCGTCGAGGTCGATCAGCAGGCACGACAGCGGGCTGCCGGTGCGCGCAGCGCGGCCGATCTCCTCGTGCAGGCGCCGGCGCATCGCGCGATGGTTCATGCAGCCGGTCACAGCGTCGGTGCCGGCCTCGGCGCGCGCGCTCATGAGCGCAAGCGCGGTGGCCGCCTGGTCGACGAGCGTGGTAGCCAGTTCGATCGAGGGGTCGGTGAAGGCGGTGGCGAGCCTGCGCACGAGCATCACCACAGCCTCGACCTCGCCCTGCTCGGCGAGGGGTAGCAGCAGCACGCCCCCCGCCGGGGTGGGCGGGCTCGTCACCAGCGCGACCCGGGGCACGGCGGCGGCAAGCTCGCGCGGGTCGGCGACGAGCAGGCTACGGCCGGTGCTCGCCACCCGCTCCACGCCCGGTGGGCGCTCGGCTACGGGCATGAGGTAGCTCAGGCGCCCGTCACCATCGAACAGGTAGACCGCCACGAGCTCTTCGGCGGCGCCCGGCTTCAGATGGTGGACGTGCACCTCCTCTGCGCCGGGCGCGTGCAGCAGCTCGCGGGCGAGGGCGCGGAAGATCGCCTCGGAGTCGGTTGCCTCGTCGGCCAGCAACGTCAGGCGCCGCACGCCGGCCAACAGCGGATCGCCGCCTGTAGGCGGCGAGGAGGTATCCGTACCTGTGCCCGCTCCCTCTATGTACATGCCCTAAATCTAGGGCATCTGCCCGAAAAGGACGGGGTCACTGCCCGGAGGGAGCGCCCTTACTGCCCGAAAAGGCCGACGCGCGTCGCCCGCAAGGAACCACGCGGAGGCGGCGTAGCCGGGTCGCGGTTCCGGCGTAGCCTGGTCGCGATTCTATGAGGACTCGAGGACAAAGTTTCTCGGCAGCGGCCCGACTCGTGGGGGAAAGTCTCAGCGAAAGCGCACCGTGACCGCGGCCGCCGAGGTGGATTCGCCTCGCGACTTGGGCACGAAGCCGACCTTTACACGCAGTTTGAGTCGTCGGCGCCGGCGCAGCGTGCGCAGGCCGGCGCGCGAGAGCGGGATCTTGATTGTGACGGTCGATGCCTTGGCGAGGCGCTTGTAGACGGTGCGCAGACCGGCGCCCTTGACGCTGATCCGTCCCGCAGTAAACGACTGCACCTTCAGCACGAGCGTGTGTCCGACCACCCGGTGGCTGACGATCCTGACGGGGCAGCTCGACACCGAGATTCGCGTGTTCTGTTTGATCTGCGCGCCGTTCTGGGCGGTGATGACTGTCGGCATGATCAGCGGCTTGGCGCAGAGGGAGCCGTTCGGGCTGAGGGCCGAGTGCGGCCCGGTCGGCAGCGAGAGCACGAAGCTCGTGACCGGCGCGTCGGGGATCGCGGCGAAGGTGGAGCTGGTGATTCCCTTCTTGATGTTCGTGTTGCCGACCAGGATCAGCCGTATGAGCCCGTCTTCGAGGACGAGGTCGAGGTCGGGAAACGCAGCGCCGCCGTGAGAGACGAGATAGGCCGATCCGGTCAGCGCGCCCGGCAGCACGGGGGTGAGGACGACGGCCGTGCCGACTTCGGAGCCGAGCGGCCGGCAGGCGACGGGGTTCGCCGCGAACGTTGCTTCGGGGCACGCTTTCTGCAAGGTGGTCAACCGCGAGGGCAGCTGGATCGGGAGCTGGGCGTAGACCGAGCGGATGTTCGCCTGGTGGGCGCCCTGGAGCAGGTTGACCTGCAGCGAGGCTCCGATCGGTTTCGAGGCCTTGGCGCTGGTCGCGGCCTTGAAGGATGGTTTGAACGCGAGCGCACTGCAGGCGCCGACCTGGAACGGGCTCGACAGGCTCTGTGTCGCGCCGGGGCTCGAGCCGAGCGCGGAAAACCCGGCGAGCGTGGATTCGGTCGCGAGCACCGCGCAGTTGGTCGGGTTGAAGATGAAGCTCGGCCTGTTGACTTCGACCTTGATCGACTTCAGCCGCACCGGCACGCCGCTTACGATCGTCGGCAGGTTGGTCGCGGTCGCGGTCACGCGCGCGGTGTAGGGATTGACGGAGATCGTCGCGCGGGTCGTGATCGTGCCGAAGTTGAACGGCCCGGCCACGATCGGGACGGGGATCGAGAGACCGTACGGCGCGCCGTCGTACGGGCCCGTCAGATAGACCGGTCCGGAGAACCCGTACGGTTCGGGCCCCGACCCGGCGCTCACGGAGGCAGTGCCGATCTTCGCGCTTTCCGCGCAGCTACCCGTAGAGGCCTGCGGTTCGCCGCACAGCGCGACCGAGGGGATCGCGCCGAGCAGGCCGGCGGGCAGGGTAGTGCTGACCTGTGAGAGGTACTGCTGGCCGTCGGCGCGAGACAAGTTGAACGTGTAGGAGCTATATGCCCCCGCGGTCGTGTTCGCGCTCTGGGTGCTCTGGCCGAGCGAGAACGGCAGCGGGTTGGCGCAGCCGCTCGCGGCGAACGGTTTCGAGCTGAACGCTTCGGGCTCCCCGGTGTAGGGCTTGAACAGCGCTTCGATCGGAGCGTTGCCGCACGCGAGCGGGTTTGCCAGCGGCGCTCGCGAGCCACCGTTCAGCTTCATAATCAGGTCGCTGAACGGGAGTTGCGGGTTTTCGGTGAAGGTCGCTTCGAGCCTGCCGGTGCTCGGGCTGGGGGCGACTTTGCCTTGGAGCCTGACCGATACGCCGTAGGCTTGGCTCTCGGCGTCGATGTAGATCGTGAAGGGCGGTCCCGTGATCGTGCCCCCGCCGGGGCTGCCCAGGTAGACGAGACCTGTGAGCGAGTTCGGCGGCAGGTCGGTTTCGATCGTCACTTCACCCACCTTCGAGGCGGCAGGACAGCCGACGGCCTTGGTCGTGGCGATCCCGATTTGGGCGGCCGTGCAGGTTTCGAGTCCGTGCGCCGCGGAGGGATTGAGCGTCAACCCTTCGGGCAGCGTCACACGGGCGTTTTGGATGTCGGCGGTGTTGATCTCTCCCGCACCGACGTTTTGCTGAGCCTTGACTTCGACCGCGGCGCCGTCGGTTTGGTCTGAGGTCGCTGTTTCGGGCGCAATCGTGGCTTGCGGTGCGAATGGCACATTGCCACAGCCTTCGACGCCGACGGGGGTGTGGGTTTCTGTCTTCGAAATCGCCCCTTCATAGGATTCGACTTCCAGGTAAGAGGTCGTGCTGGGCGAACATACGCTCGGAAGGGTGAGGAAGTTGCCCTCGCCGGCGCGCCCCTCGAAGAGGAGCTTCGACTTGACGATTGGAATCGCTTTGGAGACGTTGTTTATTTCGAAGTACTCGTGATAGTCGCTGCTCCAGGCGACGTGGCCTTCGAGGAAGATATGTTCGTTGGCGACCTCGGGCACTTCCACATGGATCCCGAACTCGAGCGGAAGACCCGGCGCCGGTTCCAGGTTGTAGACGGTGCCGGTGACCGACGTATTCGCCGCGAGCACGAATACCGTCAATTCTGTTTCTCCCACCTTCGTTTCGGCCGGGCACCCATCCGCCTCGAAGGTGGTGACCGAGCACTTCGGCAGCGCCTGAGGGTCAGCGGCCAGTCCCGCGGGAACATCGACACGCAGGCGCTTCAATGCCCCTTCCGGTTCGCGTCCGAGGAGCGACGTTTTCGAATTCAATTCGAAGGATGTGATTCCCCATTCTGGATGTCCCGCAGCCTGCGTGTAGAACTCAGATGTAGGGCTCGTGTATTCACAGCTGCGGACGTTGCACGTGCCGGCTTCAAAATGGTTTTTGACGACACCGAACGACGCCTGCGCGGCGGGCGCATATGCGCCTGCCATCGATGCCGCGGCGATCAACGCCCCGAGCAGTGTCCCACGAACAGCATGCCCTCTCATCCTCACCCTCTCCACTCGACCCCTAAAACTGACATTTCACGTCAGTTCTACCCGGCTTGCCACGTCCCTAATCATGGGGGCGGCCATGAGCCGCCCCCATGACGAGAGGCTCCTACCGGAAGGTTACGGTGGTGTAAGCCACGGAGCTCGAGGTGCCCTTCTTCTTGGGCACGAAGCCGACGCGCAGCTTCACCCGCAGCGGGCGGCGCCGTCCGCGTCCCGCGCGTGAGAGCGAGACCTTGAGCGTCGCGGTTTTCTCTGCCTTGCCCAGGCCGCGAAAGACGGTCGCCACGTTCGATCCTTTGCCGCTGATACGGCCCGCGGAGAAGGTCTGCACCGTTATGTAGGCGGTGCTCCCGACGACCTTCTGCCCGACGACGCGCACTGGGCAGTTGGTGATCTTGATCGTCGTGTTCTGTTTGAACGTTGTCCCGTTCTGCCCGACGACCGTCGTCGGCATCAGGAGCCTGTTCGCACAGACGTTGCCGTTGGCGGTCAGCGCCGAGTGCCCGCCGATCGGCAGGTTCACGGTGATGCTCGTCACGGGCACATCCGGGGTCGTCGCGAAGTTGGTCGTGGTGATCCCGTTCTTGATGTTCGTGTTGCCGACCAGGATCACGCGCACGCCGTCGCCTTCGAGCAGCAGGTCGAGATCCGGGAAGGCGGCGCCCCCGTGTGAGACGAGGATCGCCGGCCCTTTCAGTTTCGCCGACAGCACCGGCGTGTTCGCCCTGACGCCGCCGACGAACGAGCCGCTCGGGCAGCTGTAGGGGTTGGCGGCGAACGTCGCTTCCGGACACGCTTTCTGCAGCGTGGTCAGCCGCGAGGGCAGCTGCTTTGGCAGCTGCACGAGCACCGATTTGACGTTCGACTGGCCCGCAGGCACGTTGATCGTCGTTTCGAGGCTCGCGCCGTTGGCTTTCGAGGTCTTCGCTCCCGTCGCCGCTCCGAACTTCGGCTTGAACGCGAGGCCCGTGCAGCCGGCCACCTGAAAAGGACTCGACAGGCTCTGCGTCGCGGTCCCCGCCACGCCGAGCGTCGTGAAACCACTGAGCGTCGATTCGGTGGCGAGCGTCCCGCAGCTCGTCGGGTTGCGCATGAAGCCCGGCCGGTTGATCGCGACGCTGATGCCTCGCAGCCGCAGCGGCACACCCTTGACGATCGTCGGAATGGAGCTCGTGACGACCACACGCGCGGTGTACGGTTCGACGGCGATGCTCGCACGGGTGACGACCGGGCCGAGGTTGAACGGCCCGGCCGCGGCGGGCACCACGATCGACATGCCGTACGGAGCGCCGTTGTAGGGGCCGGTGAGATACGCCTGCCCGTAGAACGTGTAAGGCGAGGAGCCGGACCCGGCGGAGACCGTCACGGAGCCGATCTGGCTGCCGACCGCGCAGGTGCCGGCGCTGGCTTCGGCTTCACCGCACAGCGGCACCGTCGGAATCAGACCGACGAGCCCGGCCGGCAGCACGGTCTTGACCTGCGAGAGGTACTGCTGGCCTTCGTTGCGAGCGAGGTTGAGCGTGTAGGAGGTGTTCGCGCCCGCGACCGACGACGCGTTCTGAGTGCTCTGGCTGAGCGTGAACGGCAGCGGCGAGGAGCAGGAGCCCCCGGAGCCGTTGCTGTCGACGGTGAAACTGCTGGTCGGCGACTGCGCGGGCGTGCCGGTGAACGGTGTGAGGCTGGTTTCGGTCTTCGCCGTCCCGCATGTGAGCGGGTTGGCGAGCGGCGCCAGCGCTTCGCCTTTGAACTTCAACACCAGGTTGCTGAAGGGTTGTTCCGGATTTTCGGAGAACGTCGTGGTCAGACGACCCGTCGTTTCGTTGGGCGTGACCGAGCCTTTCAGGCGCACGTCGACTCCGTAGCGCTTCGATTCGGCATTGATGTAGACCGTGTAGGGCGGACCTGTGATCGGACCGGATTCAGGTCCACCGAGATACAGGCTCCCTGTCAGGGACCCCGCGGGAAGGGTGGGAACATTCAAGCTGACCGTGCCGATCTTCGATTTTTCCGGGCACGCGACGCCGAAGGTGCTGCTGTTGATCCTGGCCTGGGAGGGGGTGCAGGCTTCCAAGCCCGCAGCGGCCGACGGGTTGAGCGTCATGCCTTCAGGCAATACCACGGTCGCGCTTTTGAGCTGCGCGGAGTCGATTTCTTCTTTCCCCGGATGACGCGTCAGACCCAGTTCGGTCGTGATGCCGTCGGGCTTGTCCTGCTGGGTGGTTTCCGGGATGAGCGAGAATTTTGGGCCGAAGGGGACAAGCGCGCAGCCGGTGAGACCAATCGGCGTGGTGAACGATCGGGTCACCGTCGCTCCTTCGGAGCCGGTCAAGCTTAGCCTGGTCGTGTTGTCGCCTGGACAGCTGGTCGCGTTCGTGATGAAATCGCCTTCACCGCTTCGACCCAGCAGGACCAGCCGCGATCTGATCAGCGGCAGCGTCGGAGATACGTTGATTTCGAAGTAGTCGTGATAATCGCCGGCGTTCGTACCCTTCGCTTCCTGACCCCATTCGACGTCGCCTTCGATCGAGGTGTGTGCAAAGAGAGTCGCTTTTTCAAGCGGCGTGCCTTTAAACACCACTTCGGTAAACGCTTTGGGAAATTCGAGCGCTGCGCCAAAGTCGGATGAGCGGCCCGGCGGCGGTTCGACGTTATAGACGCTACCTGCCAGCGGTAGATCTCCAGTGCCGTCAAAGACCACGACTTTGTTTTCGCCGATCCGTGTTTCCGGTTTACAGCTCGATGGAAGGAAAAACCCTGGCGCTACTTCAGCCGCCGTTTTTTCTTCGCCAAATTCTTTTGCCGAGCACATCGGCACGGCTGCGGGACTGGTGGCCAGACCCGTCGCCACATCGGTCCTCACATGCGTCACAGCTCCCGTCGGAACCGCTTCGCCTTTCGCATAATCCCCGGTCGTCGTGACCTTGAAGTCCGTGATCCCAAATGGCACGTGGCCGCCGGCCTGGGTGTACCCTTCCGCTTCGGATTCTACTTTGCTCGGTTCGGCGGGGGCCGTGAAGGGTGGCGTGCCCGTTTCGCCGCACCCTTCGTGCCCTTCCGAACAGTTGGCCGCGACGAACTTTTCGATGCCGACGGCCCCATGGGCCGCAGGCGCGGAGGCAGCGAAGATCGCGCCGAGCAGCGGCGCCAGAAGAGCGATACGAGCGTGGACCCTCATGCGAGAACCTCCCTATTGAACCGGGGCATCTATACCCCGCTTTGACTCCCCGTAACCCCGAAAGTTGCGGTCGACCGAGAATTCCCACTGGACGAATCCATTGGACATATCCCAATGTAGCGAACCTCTCGGACCCGCATGCGCGTTTCATTGCAAACTCTACCTTACACTATCTGGCGGGATTCATGCGTCAGTAGGGACCGCGGCTTTCTTTGCCGGCCTCTCTGATGAACCCTCCGACAAAGCGAGCGCCGCCACAAAGTAGCTCGCATCACCATGCGCAAGGTCGCGCATCGTGATGCTAGGCTTCCTCCATGCGAACGACCGTGACACTTGCCGACGACGTGGCCGCCGAACTCGAGCGGCTGCGCCGGGAGCGTTCGATCGGTGTCAGCGAGGCGCTCAACGAGCTGGCCCGCGCGGGCATGACGCGCAGGGGGAAGCCACGCAAACTCTTCGTGCAACGCACCCAGAGCCTTGGGTTGAAGATTGACGTGACCAACGTCGCCGATGCCTTGGAGCAGATCGAGGGTCCCGACTACCGCTGATGCTCCTCGACGCGAACCTGCTGCTGTACGCGGTCGACGCGAAGAGCCCATTTCACGCCAGGGCTCGCGATTGGCTAAACAGCCAACTCAATGGAAATCAACGTGTCGGCTTGCCTTGGCAATCACTCGGCGCGTTCCTACGCATCGTCACCCGCACGGGCATATCCGAGCAACCGTCGACACCAGGCGAAGCTTGGCAGACGATCGAGGACTGGCTCGCGTGCGACGTGACGTGGGTGCCAACGCCTACAGAGCGCCACGCCGAGATCCTGGGCGAGCTCGTCCAGCGATATCAGTTGCGAGGCAACCTCATCCCCGACGCACAGCTGGCGGCCCTTGCGATCGAACACGGCGTCGCGGTCTGCTCGGCCGACACTGACTTCGCTCGGTTTACCGAGATACGCTGGCACAATCCACTCGCCGAGGACTGAGTCCGGGAGGCTCACACCAGCGGATCGACGCGGCCTGTAGCGCCAACGGCCCCTCAGTCGATCAGGCGTTTGCCGAGCTGCCAGATCGCGATCCGCCACATCGCGATCGCGAAGCCGATCAGCACCGCGGCGTGACCCAGATCGGCCGTCCCGATCGGTCCGAGCGAAACGTCGCGCACGAGCTGCACGCAGTGATACAGCGGGTTGAACTGCGCGACCGTCCTGATCCCCGCCGGCAGCGACGAGACCGGGAAGAACGTCCCCGCGACCAGGAACATCGGCGTCAGCACCGCGCTCGTCACATAGTTGAAGTTGTCGATCGTCTTCGCCACCGCGGCGATCGCCACGCCGAACGCGGCGAACCCGAACCCCGTCACGAAGCCGATCAGCGGCACCAACAGCATGCCCGCGCTCGGTTCCAGCCCGAACGCGATCGCGACGATCAGCGGCGCCAGCCCGTACACGCCCGCGCGGATCGCGATCCACAGCACTTCCGCGGTGATCAGCTCCTCCACGTCCACCGGCGTCGCGAGCATCGCGTCGTAGGTCTTCTGAAACTGCCACCGCACGAACGTGTTGAACATCCCCGGAAACGCCGAGGAGAACAGCACCGCGGTCGCGACCACGCCCGTCCCCACGTACTCCACCGTCTTCACATGCCCGATGTGCGACACGAGCGAGCCGAACCCCAGCCCGAACGCAAGCAGGTAGATCGTCGGCTGCATCACCGACGAGAACGTCGTCGCCTTCCAATACCGGCCGAACATCACGATGTCCTTGCTCATGATCGCCCGGATCGCGACCGGTTCGAGCCTGTGTACTCGCCGAGCTTCTTCGCGCGCGGGTGCGAGCGCGCGCGACGACGTCTCTTGCGCGATCACTCGATCCCCTCCCCGGTCGGTGTCTGGCGGACGCTCACGCGCCCCTCGCCTATCGATGTCTGACGAGCGCTCACTCGATCTCCTCGCCGGTCAGCGCGACAAACGCGTCCTCCAGGTTCGCCGGCCTGCGCACGCCCTCGGGCGCCTGCCCGTTCAGCCCCTCGGCGCGCATGATCGCGACCGCCGGACCGCTGCGCCGGCTCGCCCACCCTTCACTGCCCGCGAGCTCGCTCACCTCTGCCAGCCGCTCGGGCGGACCGTAAACTTCGAGCACCTGCTCGCCCGCGTGCGCACGCACGAGCTCGCCCGGCGTTCCCTGCGCGATGATCTTCCCGTGCGACATCACCGCCACGGTGCCCGCCAGCCGCTCGGCCTCCTCGATGTAGTGCGTGCTCATCAGCACCGTCACGCCGCTCGCCCGCAGCCCGTCGATCAGCGACCACAGCTCCTGCCTGACCTGCGGGTCGAGCCCAACCGTCGGCTCGTCGAGCAGCACCAGCCGCGGCTGGTGGATCAGCCCGCGCGCGACCAGCAGCCTGCGCCGCATCCCGCCCGAAAGCTCCCGCACGATCGTGTCCGCGCGGGGCTCGAGGTTCGCGAGCTTCAGCGCCCGCTCGACCGCGGCCGCCCGCTCGCCGCCGCCCACGCGGTACAGCCGCGCGAACACCGTCAAGATCTGCCGGCACGTCAGCTCCACGTCGAGGTTGTCCTGCTGCGGAACAACCCCCATTTCCATCCGCGCCTGCTTCGACTCGTCCGGCAACCTGTAGCCCAGCACGGCGATCTCACCCTCGTCGGCGATCGTCTGCGCGGTCAGCATCCGCATCGTCGTCGACTTCCCCGCTCCGTTCGGTCCGAGCAGGCCAAAGCACACGCCGCTCGGCACCTCCAGGTCGAGGCCGTCCACGGCCGTGATCGAGCCGCCTGCCCCCGAATGGGGGAAGCGCTTGACCACGCCCTTGATCGAGATCGCCGGCGCGCTGGTTCTGTCGAGCTCGGTCGCCATCGACCGACACTGTAAGGGCATGGGCCCGCTCGGGGGTGCCATCGACGCGTTCGCGGCGTACTCGGCGTGTGTAAGTGCATTCTCGGAAGGCTTCGACGCGCGCGCGCGCGCGCGTGCACGCGATCGAAGTCTTTCGTGCACGCAGTCCGCACGCTCGCCGCATGGTGGGGTGTCCAGCCCGGGGTGGCGAATCTCCGACGACAGTCCATACCGCACCCGCACCCGCGGCCGCAAAGGCAGGCTGGCGTGGCCTCGCCGGCCGACGGGGATGATGTCCCGGCAGCCTCGACCACAGAGCCTCGATCGCAAACCCACGGCGCCTCGCCAGGCGACACGAACGCGCGTTCGATATAACTCTCTCGGCCGAGGCCTTCCTCCTCGCATCGAGAAGGGCGCAAAAGTGGCCGATGAGTTCCGGCGCACGGCACGGTCTATCCCCTAACGCAACGCCACGGGCAGGCAAAGGGAAGGAACGCGTATGACATCGCTGACACGCTGGGTTCTCGCGCACAAGCGCATCGTGGTCGTCTTCTGGGTGGTGCTGACCCTGATCGGCATGGGCTCTGCCGGGTCGGCGAGCAAAGCGCTCAAACAGAAATTCTCGGTGCCCGGCAAGGAAGGGTGGGTCACCAACCAGCAGATCCAGCGCGACCTGCACGGCACCGGCGGCAACAGCGCCCCGCTGCTGCCCGTCGTCACGCTGCCAGCCGGCCAGTCGGTCGACTCCCCCGCCGTGCAGAGCGGCTTGCGAGCGGTGGAAGCGCGCTTGGAGCAGGCGCTCCCGGGCACGCGCGTGGCCAGCTACGCCAGCACTCACAATCGTGCCTTCGTATCCAAGGACGGACGCACCACCTTCGTCGTCGCCTACCCGCGACCCGACCCCAAGCAGGCCTTCGAAGACAACCCGGAAGCAGCCAAAAAAGCGACCGCGGCGCTCGCCGGCGTCACCATCGCGGGCGCGCCGGTCCACCTCACCGGGTTTGACGCGCTGTCGGCGCAGAGCGGCGGCGGCAACGGCCCGGGGGTGCTCGTGGAGGCGCTACTCGGTGGCGTCGGCGCGCTGCTCGTGCTCGCGTTCGTGTTCGCCTCGTTCCTGGCGATCGTCCCGATCATGATGGCGATCGTCTCGATCCTCACGACCTTCCTGGTCGTGTGGGGCCTGACGACCGTCACAGAAATCTCGCCGATCGTGCAGTTCTTGATCGCGCTGATCGGGCTGGGCGTGTCGATCGACTACTCGCTGATCGTCGTCGTGCGCTGGCGCGAGGAGCGCGCCCACGGCCTGCAGGGCGAGGAGGCGATCCAGCGCGCGATGGAGACCGCGGGGCGCGCGGTCGTGTTCAGCGGCACGACCGTCGCGATCGGCCTGCTCGCGCTGGTGGCGCTGCCGCTCCCGTTCCTGCGCTCGGTCGGCTACGGCGGCATGTTGATCCCGCTGATCAGCGTGATCGTCGCCTCGACGCTGTTGCCGGTCGTGCTGAGCAAGCTCGGCCCGCGGCTGGACTGGCCGCACGTGCGAAACGACGACAAGGCAAGCCGCTCGTGGACCGGCTGGGCGGAGCTCGTGGTGCGACGCCGCTGGGTGGCCGCGATCGGAGCCGCGCTCGTGCTCGCGGCACTCGTGCTCGCCGCCACGAACCTGCAGCCGGGCCTGCCCAACGTGAACACGATCGCCAAGCAGGGCGATGCGAAGCTTGGCCTGCTGGCGCTCGAGCGCTCGGGCATCGGCTCAGGCGCGCTGCTGCCCAACGAGGCGCTCGTCGGGCCTGGCTCATCTCCTGAAAAGGTGGCTCAGGCGATGGGAGCCGTCGCCGGCGTGCACGGCGCCGTGGCGCCCAGCTCGCCGCAGTGGCGCAACGGCGGTGTCGCCGTCGTCGACGCCTTCTCGACCCCGGACGGGTCGTCGTCCAGCGGCCGTGACACGCTCGATCGCGTGCGCTCTGCGGCGCACGCCGCGGGCAGCGAAGTGCGTCTCGGCGGCTTGGCGGCCCAGAACGAGGACTTCATCGAAGCGGTGTACGGCAACTTCCCGCTGATGATCGCGCTGATCGCGATCATCACGTTCGTGCTGCTCGCGCGCGCCTTCCGCTCGCTGCTGCTGCCGCTGAAGGCGGTCGTGCTGAACGTGATCAGCGTCGGCGCCGCCTGGGGCGTGCTCGACCTTGTCTGGCAGCGCGGCCACGGCTCGAACTTGATCTGGGGAATCGCCGCCACCGGGTCGGTGACCGCATGGATCCCGCTGATGGTGTTCGCCTTCCTGTTCGGCCTGTCGATGGACTACGAGGTGTTTATCCTGGCGCGCATGCGCGAGGAGTACGACGCCACCGGCGAGACCGACACCGCGGTGGTGCGCGGCATCGGGCGCACCGGGCGCCTGGTCACGAGCGCCGCGCTGATCCTGTTCCTCGCGTTCGTCTCGCTCGCCTCCGGGCCGGAGACCGAAATCAAGGTGCTCGCGACCGGCCTGGCGGCGGGCATCCTGCTGGATGCGACCGTGATCAGGGCGCTGCTGGTCCCGGCGGTGATCTCGCTGTTCGGGCGCTGGAACTGGTGGCTGCCGCACCTGCCGGCGCGTCTGCTGCGGGTGGAGCCGTCGCCCTCGCCCGTGCCACGCCTCGCGACCGAGCTGGAGGGATCCTAGTGTCCGCTCACAACCCCGACGGACACGCGAGCGTCGCCGGCGCAGACGGCAGGGCCGCGCTCGCCGGCAATGGCACGGCGGCGCACAGGCGCGCCGCCGCCGGCAACGGCATCGAGGTCAATGGCCTGGTCAAGGACTTCAAGGGCGGCGTGCGCGCGGTCGACGGGATCGACCTGCAGGTCGCGCCGGGTGAGATCTACGGCTTCCTCGGCCCCAATGGCGCCGGCAAGTCGACGACCGTGCTCGTGCTCACGACGCTGCTCCCGCCGACCTCCGGCACCGCGTGCGTGGCGGGACTCGACGTCGTGCACCAGGGCGCGGCAGTCAGGCGCGCGATCGGCGCCTCGCTGCAGGAGTCGGCGCTCGACCCGTTCCTCACCGGCAGCGAGCACATGCGGTTGCAGAGCTCGCTGCACGGCCTCGGCAAGTCCGAGCGCGGGCAGCGCGGCCGCGAGCTGCTGGCCCGCGTCGGGCTGACCGACGCGGCCGAGCGCAAGGTCGGCGGCTACTCCGGTGGGATGAAGCGCCGCCTCGACCTCGCGCTGGCGCTCGTGCACCGCCCGCGGATCCTGTTCCTCGACGAGCCCACCACGGGCCTTGACCCGCAGAGCCGCGCGGCGCTGTGGGACGAGGTCCGCCGCCTGGCCGACGACGGCGTGACGGTCTTCCTCACGACGCAGTACCTCGAGGAGGCCGACGTGCTCGCCGATCGGGTGGGGATCATCGACCGCGGCAAGATCGTCGCCGAGGGCACACCGGCAGAGCTCAAGGCTGGGATCGGACGTCCCTCCGTCGAGGCGATCCCGGCCGACCCGGGCGATCGCGAGCGCCTGGCGTCCGCGCTCGCCCGCTTCGGCGAGGAGGCGGCCGCCTCCTCGAGCGGGGTGGCGGTACGCCTGCCCGAGGGGGTGGGCGACCTCGCCGAGATCGTGCGCGTGCTCGACGGCGAGAACTTGCGCATCGCCGACCTGCGCCTGCACTCGCCGACGCTCGACGACGTCTTCCTGGCCAAGACCGGCCGCTCGCTCGAGGGCGCCGCCGACGGCGGCGCGGAGGGGCAGGAGGACGAGCAGCCCGCGGTCGATGCGGCGGTCGCCTCGCGATGAGTCCCGTGCTGCTCACCCAGGTAGGCGCGCTCGCGAGGCGCTCAATGCTGAAGACGCTGCGCCAGCCGTTTCAGATGTTCCCGATCGTGTTCTTCCCCGCGATGCTGCTCGCGGTGAACGCCAGCGGGCTGAAGGCGGCGACGCGCCTGCCGGGCTTTCCGACGCACTCCTACATCTCGTTTGCGATCGCGGTCGCGTTCATCCAGGGCGGTATGTTCTCGCTGATCAACACCGGCACCAACTTGGCCGAGGACATCGAGAGCGGCTTCTTCGACCGGCTCGCGCTGACGCCGATGCGGCGAATCTCCCTGATCGGAGGGTTGCTGCTCGGGGTCGCGGCGCTCGGAGCGCTGCAGTCGGCGGCCTATATCTTGATCGGCCTGATCTTCGGCGCCCACCTGCAGGCCGGGTTTACAGGCGCGCTGGTCGTGATCGTGCTCGGCTCACTCGCCGCGGTCGGCTTTGGCGCGTTGGGCTGTGTGGCCGCGCTGCGCACCGGCTCGGGCGAGGCGGTGCAGGGGTTGTTCCCGCTGTTCTTCGTGTTCATCTTCCTCTCCTCCAGCAACCTGCCCCGCCAGCTGCTGAAGACGGGCTGGTTTCACGCGATCGCGACCTGGAACCCGATCTCCTATCTGATCGAGGGCTTCCGCTCGCTGTTCATCTCCGGCTGGGACGGAACCGCGCTGTGGCGCGGCTTCGCCGTGGCCATCGGCCTGCTGATCGTCGGCCTGTTCGGCGTCGCCGGGGCATTGAAATTCAGGCTGCAACGGACATGAAAAGCACGACTTCACATGGCGGACTGTGGCGGGTCGCCGGGGCGATCGCCTGGCGCAGCCTGCACACCTACGTGCGCCGGCCCGACCTGTTCGTGCCCTCGATCGTATTCCCGCTCGTGTTCCTCGCGAGCTTCGCCGGCGGGCTGTCGGCGCTCGGGTCGGTCCCCGGCTTTCACTTCCCCGCCGGCTATACAGCCTTCCAGTTCGTGTTCGTGCTCTGCCAGTCGGCGATGTTCGGCGGCCTGTTCACCGGCTTTACGCTCGCGTTCGACTTCGAGAGCGGGTTCGCGCGCCGGCTGATGCTCGCGGCCGAGAACAGGCGTGGCATCGCGCTCGGCTACGCGCTCGTGGCGCTCACCCGCTCGGTGATCACCTCGACGGTTGTCACCGGCGTCGCGCTGATCGCCGGGATGCGCATCACCGGCAGCGGCGTTGACATCTTCGGCCTGTACGGTCTCGCCGCGCTGCTCGTGCTCGTCGGCTACGGCTGGGCCGCGGGCGTGGCCTTCCGCTTCCGCTCGATCCAGGCCGGTCCGCTGATGCAGACCCCGGTCTTCCTGATCCTGTTCCTCGCACCGGTGTACGTGCCGCTCGGACTGCTCAAAGGATGGATCCACACGGTTGCGAGCGTTAACCCCGCGACCGCGTTCCTCGACGCGGGCCGGGGGCTGATCTCCGGCGCACACAACCACACCGGGCTCGCCTTCGTCTGCGCGGTGGCCCTGATCGGAGTGTTCTCGATCTGGCTGCTCACCGGGCTGCGCGCCGCCGAGAAGGCTGGGTAGCAGACCTGGGTCCCGGAGACCTATTCGACCGTGAGCGTGGCTTTCATGCCTTTTGCCTCGTGCCCGGGCAGCGAGCAGAACAGGGTGTAGGAGCCGGCTTTGAGATCGAGTGTCAGGGTCGGGTGGGCTTTCGGCGCCGTGTTGGGAAGGGTCCCTTCCACCGGCCCTTCGCCAGGTTTGACGTTCAGGTTGTGTTCGTCTTCGCCGTGGTTGACGAATTCGATCACCACCTGGCCCGCGGGAACGCTCGCACGCGAGAGAATGAAGTGGTAGCCGTTGCTGTCTTCGGCTGTCACCTGCACGTGTTCGGGTCCTGGCGGCACAGCCGGAGCTTGAGTGGGTGGGGCGGCGCCGGAGGAGCCGCCGGAAGGCGCGCGGCCGAAGCCGGGCGCCTTCGTACCGGGGATCACCGGCGCGGGCGGCGCTGCCCACGGCACGGTCGAGGTGTCTGCGGAACCGGAGCCTGTGGCGGCGCCGGCGGGCGCCGTGGGCTTCGCAACGGATCCGCGTTTGCCAGTGCGCCCGGAGCGCCTATGGCGCGAGCGGCTTCCGTCATGAGACGCCTTCGGGCAGCGGCGATGCTTCGCGTGGCGCCGGCAGGCCCGGAGGGTGTGGGAAGTACGCTCGTGCGGACGGTGTCCAGTAGCGGCGGCGCTCGCAACGATCACGGCCCCACACAGCGCGCACAGCACGCCGAGGAGGAGCAGACGGGCTCCACGTCGGAAAGCGCGTCGCCCGGCAGCACGCCTTCCGGGCCGGAGCCTCGCCGACGACGTCTTTGCGGTCCGCCCCGTGACGACGCGAAGCCTCATTTCACCAGCACCGGCCGTTCAAACGACGACGCTTCGGGGATAACCAGGCCGGCTTCGGTCTGGAACCACTGTTCCAGCAGCGAGCAGTACATCCCACGGAAGTCCGATGTCCTTACGACGTTTTCGTTTTCGTCGAGGTTGGTCAGGCCAGGGAACTCGCCCACCATTTTGCCCGACGCGCGGGTGCCGATCAGGAAGGCGTTGCCGCCCGCCCCGTGGTCGGTGCCCGAGCCGTTTTCGCGCGGACGGCGGCCGAACTCCGACCAGAGCTGGATCAGCACGCGCTGATCCAGGCCGCGCGCTTCGAGATCGCGCTGGAAGGCGACGACCGCGGCGACGGTCTGGGAGAGGTTGGTGGCGAGCGTGCCGGCCTCGTCGGAGTGCGTGTCGTAGGAGCCGACGGCGTTCAGCGACGCGCACTTGATCGGCATTTCCGTGTGGAGCATCGCCGCGAGTACCGCCAGTCGTTCGGCGAAGTCGCCGGAAGGGTAGGCGACCATCGATTTGTCGCCCGATTCTTTCTCGGACTTGACGAAGGAGGCCATCTTGTTGAGGACGAGGCCGGTGTCGTAGGAGGCGGCACGCGCCTGGGCGTACGCGGGCGAGGGGGCGGCAAGCGCGCCGAGCGCGCCGAAGGTTTCAAGCGCCGGTTCGATCACCGGCGAGCCGAGACCCTCCGCCGACATCGTGTAGTCGGCCGGCGAGGAGACCGCGGCGACCGGCATCGTCTCGGTGGCGAGCGCGGGCGCAAGCGAGTAGTCGAGGGAGAGCCCCTGCAGCGGGTTGTTCGGTTCTCCGACGCCGGGCAGGTCGAGGTAGCGACCCAGCCAGCCGGTGCGCGCGTTCGTGTCGAGCTGGCCGACCTCCCAGTAGTGGCGGCTGGTGAAGTGGCTCTCGTCCTGGGGCTCGTAGCCGATCGCGGGGAACGCCGTGACCTTGCCCTCGTCGTGCAGTTCGGCGAGCCCTGCGGCCGACGGGTGCCACATCAAGTTTTCATCCTCGGTGAAGGGCTTGCCGGACCCTTCGGCGAGACCGAGCATGGGGCGCAGTTCTTTGTACTTGGCTTCCTTGACAGGCGCGAGCACCGACAGCGCGTCCCACCCGCCTTCCATGAAGATCGAGACGAGCACCGGCGCGTTCGGCCCCGAGGCGGCCGCGGCCTCGGCGATGCCCTCTTCGAAGTGGCGCGGCGAGAGCATCGAGGCGCCGTACACGGACAGCGCCGCGCCGGCGGACGCCAGCAGGAACGTGCGCCGATCGAGGCCCGTTCCCGCCGGAGTCGGCATCCCCGGCTCGATCTTCGGCAGCCCTTTCCCGGCGACGGCTGCGCCGCGGCGCAGCAGCGCGGCGCGATTGAAGTCGTTGCACGAGCAGCTCCTGGCCATCGTCAGCTCTCCTTCCAAGCGGGGGTCTGCCCGGGGAGGGCGGGCTTGCGGGTAGGACGCCGATCGGCGGGGATCATCCTCAGCTCACCTGCATGTCGGGAGAGGTGGCGATCAGCATGCGCAACGCGTTCTGGCGCATCGCCCGGTAGGGGCTCAGCTCCCATTTCGTTTTGCTCGTCCCGGCCGGGCACGTTTCGGCGAAGCGGGCAAGACACGCAGTCGATTCGCTAGAGAGCAGCGGGTTGGCCCAGTAGCTCATCGCGTTCGCGAGCGCTTCGGCAGGGCTCTCGGTTTCGCTGTATTTCGGTTCGCCTTCTTTCGGCCACGGATTGACGTAGCGGTTCTGCGGCGTTTTGCCGTCCGTCACGTAGCCGGCCATTTCCCAACGCGCCTTCGTGGTCGAGGTGTCGAGCCAGCTGGAGAAGTCCCAGCCGGAGACGTTCGGCGGATAGAACAGCTGCTGGCCGGCGTTCGCCGACAGCCACGCCCACACGTTCGTGTCGATCGGGCGGCCGATCGAGCGGAGCAGGCCGGCGTTGTAGACCACCGGCGGGGTGACGAGCTCAGGACCTTCGTAGAAGTCGGGGTGCTGCAGGATCGCCTCGAGCACCGCGCGGATCGAGTAGCCCGAGCCGACGTACAGTCCTTGGAGCGAGGCGAGCGTCGCTTCGTCGGGCGGGCCGGGAATGAAGTAGCCCCACAGCTTGGTTACGAAGAACGAGGCGTGCAGGGGATGTTCGACGCACAGACGCACGGCGTCTTCCCAGTCCCAGTTGCCTTTGAGCGGATTTCCGGTCGTTCCGAACGCGGCGGACAGGGTCTTTTCGGTTTTGTCGTGGCGGGCGGTATCGAATTCGAATTCGCGCAACCCTTCATCGGACCATTCCGCGGTCCAGCCCGTCAGCACCCTGGCCATTTCTTTTACGTCTTCCTGGGTGTAGGCGCCGCGGTCGGCGCCGAGCGAGAACAGCTCCATCATCTCGCGCGCGTAGTTCTCGTTGGGGTTGTGCTTTTCGTTGGAGATCCCATCGAGGAACACGAGCATCGCCGGGTTGCCGGTGACGGCGAGGAACAGATCGTGGAACGAGCCGAAGCACGTCGATCGAAACAGCTCGTTCTGTTCGAGCATCATCCGCTGTGAGTTGACCTTCTCGTTGGAGTTGGCAAACCAGTCGTGAAAGATGAACGTCATCCGCTCGACGAGCGGCTGGTCGGAGCGGACCATGCGATCGAGCCACCAGCAGTGATCGTCGCCCCAGACGTCGTACGGGTCGAGCGGCTCGCCGTTTTCTTCGACCGGTGCGGGACCGGTCAGCGTCGCTTCACCCGACGGCCGGGTGAGGCCGAAGACGACCTGTTGCAGCGGCTGGCCGACGAGCGCCTCCGCCTGCCCCGGCGCCGGACCGAAGCCCGCGCGCCACAGCAGCCGGCGCGCCTGCTGAAGCGTGATCGGCGGCGATCCGACCGATGGCGGCGAGGCGGGAGAGGAGGCGGGCGGGGCGCTCGGCGCGAGCGGCACGGGCGCAGGCGCGACGGCGGCGGCAGGATGGTGCGGCTCGGGCCGTTTGAGCACGCGCTTGCGCTTGTGATGCTTCTTGTGATGCTTGGTGTGGCGCTTGGCCTTCGCCTTCTCCCGCTTGCGACGGGCCTCATGGCCCGAGCGAGTATTCTTGCCCTGGGCCTCATGGCCCGAGCGGGCACGGCGCGTGACACCCATGCGCGCTACGTCGGCCGCGAGGGCAGCCGCTCCACACCGTGGCGTTAGTCCGCTCGACACATGTCCTACATGGAGAGGCGGACGTGCTCGAACAAGCGTCCGCCGTCATGGCGAGACTCGCCGCTTGCCGGGCCGCCGTGGGCGTCGCCCGCAGGAACCACCGAACGTGCGAATCTGACGACAGTTAGGTACGGATGGGTAGGCGCCTCCTGCACAGATACACTGACCGATAGTCGGTATCGGCTCGATCTTAGGAGGCTGGCCTTGTCCCATCTGGACGTCATCGTGCTGGGCGCGGTCTTTAACCTGAGCCACCCCGCGCACATCGTGGAATGGCATTTCATTCAGCTGTCGGTCGCGAACCTGATCGCGATCGCACTGATGTTCGTCGTCTTCGCCCTTGCAATCGCGCTGCCGTTTCCCGGGTCGCGCACTCGCGCGCTCGCCCGCCGGACGGAAGGAGACCAGCAATGAGCACAGTGCGGGTCCCTGAGCCCACTGCCGCCCGCACACCGAAGCGCACCTGGACCGGCCGCGTGCGCGAGCTCGCGGTCGAGGCGCTGCCGCCCGAGAAGCTGCTGCCCGACGGGCAGCCGACATACGTCGCCTCGTGGATCTACATCTTCGGCGTCGCGAGCATCGCGGCCCTGGTGGTAATCGTCGGCTCCGGCACGATCCTCGCGCTGAAGGGCCCGGCGTGGTGGCACTACACGGGCATCGGTCACTTCATCAATAGCGTCCACCTGTGGGCAGTCGAGCTGTTCTTCTTCGCAATGGTCGTGCACCTGTGGGGCAAGTACTGGATGGCTGCCTGGCGCGGCGGGCGCACACGTGTGTGGATCACGGGCGCGATCACGTTCCTCGTGGCAGTTCCGACCGCCCTGACCGGCTACGTCTCCCAGCAGAACTTCGACGCGCAGTGGATCTCAACGCAGGCCAAGGACGGCCTCAATTCGGTCGGTGTCGGCGCCTTCTTTAACGTCACGAACTTTGGGCAGATGTACAGCTACCACGTGTTCCTGCTGCCGCTGGCCATTGTCGGGCTCGTGGCCGCGCACGTGCTGCTGGTGCGCCGCCACGGCGTCGTGCCGCCATTTGAGCTCGATCGGGCCGCCCTCGTCACACGCCGGTCGCAGGCGGGCGGCGGGCCCGCTGCGCCAGAGGGCAGTGCACACGCCGTTCCCAGCGGCAGTCCGCCCGCGATACCGAGCCCCGTTCCGCCCGCCACCTCGGCGGGATCCCCGTCATGAGCTTTCTGCGCTCGAAGGACGATACGAGGCCGTGGAAGGGCGCCTATGCCTCCTACGACCTCGTCAAAGAGCTGTGCCTCGCCCTCGGCGCGATCGCGCTGCTCGCGGTCCTGCTGACGGTGCTGTTCTCATCGCCCGACGAGCAGCCGAGCACGGTCGCGCAATGGGCGCGCGAGCTGCCGATCAACTTCGTCGCGACCGCCGCCAAGGAGCTCGCCGGCACGAGCGATACGGCCGAATACGGCCCCCCATACAACCACAGCAGCGCCGGCGTGCAGCACTTCCTCCTCCTGCACCCGCAGCGCTGGCTGGGTGTGAGCCATCCGATCGACACCGCCCAGGACTACGTGATCGGGCCGCTCAAGACGGTCCCCGGCGACCCGGCGCTGCGGAGCGCCCTCGCCGCCTATCGGGCCGCGCCCGCGGCAGCGCAGAAGGGGTGGAGCGAAGCGTATGCCAAGCCGCTTGAAGAATACGAAAAGGCGGTCGAAGAAAAGAAGGCGCCGCCCAAGACCGTGTCGCTCGATCAAAACACCGGCGAAGTGGCCGTGCAGGCAAGCGGAGCCGGCCCGGTCCCGACGCTGATGAGCGGCCTGCTGAGCCTCGCCAAGAGCGGCGGGCTCGACGGCGCCCTGCTGACGAGCAATCGGTTCTTCCAGACCGACTACACCAAGCCACTGCTGTTCATGGCCGACGGCGGTCTGCTGGGCGAACGCGCCGAACAACAGCACCTGCTCGGCGAGCAGTGGGGGATGATGAACGAGACCGGTAGCTACCCGGGGCAGGTGTGGCTGTGGCTATACACCCTGTGGTATCAGGTCGAACCGATCAAGACCTCGCCCAACGCCGACATCCAGGTGATGCTGATCATGGGGCTGCTCAGCCTGGCGTTCGTCTGCGTCCCACTGATCCCCGGCGTGCGCGACATCCCGCGCCGTGTCCCGATCTACAAGCTGATCTGGCGCGAGCACTACCAGAACGTTTGACTGCCGCTTACTCGCCGGCGCGCGAAGATCTGAGATCAGTTCACACGTCGCTTGAGAGCGGCCCGCCTGGCACGGCAGCAGGGGAGCGAGAGCGTGCAGTGCGGGCCGCGGCCGCAGGGCCGCGTAGCATGGAGCAGCGATGGAAAACGAGTCAGGGGAACAAGGCAATCGCGCGGGCAGGAGCGCCGGCGCGAGCTCAGGCGCGGGCCAGGGCGAGAGTCGCAGGGATGCCCACCCGCCGATGCCGCGCGACAAGCGCGGCTGGCAGGTGTCGCCGGCGCCCGACGGGCGCGGCATGCCCGAGCACGCGCCGAGCGGGACGCCGCCGCACCGGATGCGCGGGTTTTGGTACTTCCTGCTCGTGCTGGTCGCGCTGAACTGGCTGTCGGTGTTGTTTTTCGCGCCCAAAGGAGGCGAACAGCGGGTGACGGTGCCGTTCAGCCCGTACTTCCTCGAACAGGTCAAGGGAGGCACGGTCTCAACGATCTCTTCCAAGGGCGACACGATTCAGGGGAAGTTCAAGGCCAAGCGACGCTATCCGGCGAGCGACAAGAAGGCAACGGAGACGAAGCTGTTCGCGACGCAGGTGCCGAGCTTCTGGAACGGGAGTGAGCTGTCGGGGCTGCTGCAGGAAAAGAGTGTGAAGATCAACGCCGAATCGACGAGCACGAGCCAGTCTCTGCTCGAGGAGATCCTGCTCGGCTTCGGCCCGACGCTGCTGATCGTCGGCATCTTCTTTTTGATCTTTCGTCGCGCCGCGAAAGCGGGCGGCGGCATGGGCGCGCTCGGCTCGTTCGGCAAATCGCAGGCGCGCCGGGTGGACCCGGAAAAGATCCGTGTCACGTTCAACGACGTCGCGGGGATCGACGAGGCCAAGCGCGAGCTGTCGGAGATCGTCGACTTCCTACGCAACCCGGAGCGGTATGGCAGTCTCGGCGGCCGGATGCCGCACGGGGTGCTGCTGTCAGGCGCGCCCGGCACCGGCAAGACGTTGCTCGCGCGCGCGGTCGCGGGCGAGGCGCACGCCGCATTCTTCTCGATCTCCGCGTCGGAGTTCATCGAGGCGATCGTCGGCGTCGGCGCCTCGCGCGTGCGCGACCTGTTCACCAAGGCCAAGGAGGCGGCGCCCGCGATCGTCTTCATCGACGAGCTCGACGCGATCGGCCGCTCGCGCCAGGGGTCGGTGTCGGTGACGGGCGCGAACGACGAGCGTGAGCAGACGCTCGACCAGATCCTGACCGAGATCGACGGCTTCGAGTCCTCGGAGGCAGTGATCGTGCTCGCGGCGACGAACCGCCCGGACGTGCTCGACCCGGCGCTGCTGCGCGCCGGGCGTTTTGATCGGCGGGTGACGGTGCAGGCTCCGGACCGCAAGGGTCGCGCGGAGATCCTCGCGGTGCACACGCGCTCGATCCCGCTCGCCCCCGACGCCGATTTGCGGGCGATCGCGTCGAGCACTCCCGGCATGGTCGGCGCCGATCTCGCGAACCTCGCCAACGAGGCCGCGCTGCTCGCCGCGCGGCGCGGGCACAAGCAGGTGGGGATGAGCGATTTCACGGACTCGCTCGAGAAGATCATGCTCGGCTCCCCGCGTGGCATCCTGCTCTCGCCTGCCGACCGCGAGCGCACCGCGTATCACGAGTCCGGGCACGCGCTCGTGGGGATGTTGACGGAGGGCGCGGATCCGGTGCGCAAGGTCTCGATCATCCCCCGAGGGATGGCGCTCGGGGTCACGCTGTCGACCCCGGACGCAGACCGCGTGTCCTATTCGCTCGAGGAGCTGCAGGCCAAGATCAAGGTCGCGCTCGGTGGCCGCGTCGCGGAGGAGGTCGTGTACGGCACGCTTACGACGGGGGCCGAGTCCGACATCCAGCAGCTCACGCAGATCGCGCGGCAGATGGTCGGCCGCTGGGGCATGAGCGAGGCGATCGGCCCGGTCGCCGTGCTGGGAGACGAGGGCCAGGGCATGTTCCTGCCCGGCGCGAGCGAGACGTCGGAGTCGACGCAGCGGCTCGTGGACGAAGAGGTGCATCGGCTGATCGACACCGCCCACCAGGAGGTGACGCGCCTGTTGAGCGACCGGCGCGAGCAGCTGGAGAGCCTCGCCCAGGCGCTACTCGACGCCGAGACGCTCGATGCGCTCGCCGCATACAAGGCCGCGGGCGTCGCCCCCCACGAGGAAGAGGAAGCGCCCGCGCCGGCCGCGGTGTGAGATGTTTTCTGGGAGACACATGGCGTAAACGCAAGTCGACCCGCAAGCTGCATGGCTGATGGCCGCAGTCCTAAATTCGCCGGCGCTTCCCGGTGCCTGGACGCGCCTGACGTCCGCGCACAGCGCCACGCTAGATGCGCCGGGAGTCAACCCTGGAACCAATTACAGCCTGGAACCAATTACAGCCTGGAACCAATTACAGCCTGGAACCAATTACAGCCTGGAACCAATTACAGCCTGGAACCAACAACAGCGCCCCGGAACCAACAACTGCGTCCCGGAGCACCCCGGACTACCGGCCGACGGCGCGCTTCACCCGTTCGCGGCGCAGTCGTAGAACCTCGTCCACCAGCCCGCTGTTCTCGACGCGCAGCGCGGCCGCCTGGCGGCGGGAGTTCGCGAGCTCCTGGGCGAAGACGGGGAGGATCGTGCGCAGATGGTGCAGGCGTTCAAGCAGGTGATCGCGGTCGCTTGCGCCGGCCGCTCCGCCGATTAGGCCATCCAGAGGATGGGTATGCGTGAGGAACCCCACGCCGCCGTCCGAGCCGGCGGGGTCATACGGCAACGGCGAGGCGATGTTCGTGGCTGCGGGCACTGGTCGGTCCTCCCTTTTCGCTTCTCATTGAGATCCATATTCCCGTTCTGCGCCGGTTCAATCATCCGCAGAGCACCCCAGGGCACCTCAGTGGTCTACAAGGAGAGGTACGCTTAGCTCATGACCATGAGCGACCGGCAGATACCCGAGAAGGATCGATGCCCGGTGTGTGGCGGAGCGGGATGGACCTGGTGGACGGCGGAGGAGGAGTCGCCACAGGAGGAGGGCAGGTGGGTCGTCTGTCGCGAGTGCATCGGCACAGGACGCACCGACCAGAAGGGCCGCAAGCGCCAGAAGCCGCCGGACGCGCCCCCCGGCTGAGAGAGGTCGCTATGCAGCCGGCTAAAACGTCTACGCCAGATCGTCCGAGCTGGCGTAGCTTGGCAGGCAGGGTGAATGTCGTACGCCGAACTGCGGGCTGATTATCAAGGCTCTCGCGGGGCTGCCCCATGAAGGGAGCAGCCCCGCGGCAAGGTCTTCCAGGGGAGCGGGTCCCCCTACTTCACGATCCTGATGATGCGCTCCATGCCGAGCTGAGAGTGGCTGCGCCCGTCTTGGGTGTCCATGAAGCACACCTCGACGTAGAGGCCGGGCTTGGCGGTGATCGTCTCCTGCTGGAACGCTTCGTGTGAGAGCGGCCCGGCAAAACCGGCCGGCGGGCCGACGATCAGCTTTTCAATGGCCTTTTCCTTGCCGGCGAGCAGATCCTTGATGACCTGCTTGGCGGCCTTCATGTTCTTGACGGGCGCCGCGACGTCCATGTGTACGAGGAAGCCTTCGTTTTCGAAGCGGACCAGCTCGCCGTCGTGCAGCGTGCTCGGTCCGCGGAAGCCGAACTCGATCGAGCGGATCGTGGCTTCCGGCGTGGGGAGCGCGACCGGGGCTGCGGCCGCGCTCACCCTGAAGAGCACGTGCGCCTTCGATCCCTTGCCGCCTTCTCCGGGGACCACTGCGACGTAGTTGCCGGGTTGCAGGTATGTCTGGGTTTCGCTGCTATGGCCGGGAGTCACTTCGGCATCGAATACGAGCGAGCCGTACTTGTTCACCACGTTGGTGTCGCCATGGGCCTTCTGAATCGCAGCTTCGGCTTCTTCGAAGGTCGCGCCGGGCTTTAAGAGCACCAGGATCACACCCGCTTCCTTGACGCCCGTTGCGGTCGAGACCACATTTACCGCGCCCGACTGCGTAGCGCCCGCGACGGTGATCGAGGAGTTGGTGATGGTGAGCGTGAGGTTGGGAAGCGTCGCCGCCTGGGCTGAGCCGACGGCAGCGAGGCAGGCCGCAGCGGCCAACGCGGCGACGAGCGTCGCTCGCAGAGTTTTCTTATTCACTTGTTTGTCTCCTGGCTGGTGGATTGAGGATGATATATCCGAGTTGCAGCCGCCCCGACTGAGAATGCCTCCCCGCGTGTGCGGCACGCTGAAACCATACGCGCCCGCACCACCCCTCTGCGCACAGACTGCTTTCCGCAGCCCTGCACAAGGTGCTCAGGCGGCCAGCGTCGCGATCAGCTCGAGCTTCTGCGAGCGAGTCAGCAGCTTGATCCTCGCCTCCTCCTGACGCGCCGCCGTGCGATCGCCCATCGGCAACGCCAATGCGAGCTCGACCGGCAGACGGCTGGCGGTGTAGCGGCTGGCCTTGCCCGTGCGATGGCTGGCCAGGCGGCGGTCGAGATCGCTGGTCCAGCCCGTGTAAAGAGATCCGTCGTGGCATCGCAGCATGTACACCCAAGCGTCGGACACAGGCCCACGAGTCTACTCGCGTGCACGGTGATTGACCGCGGAACGATCGCGCGCACGGAGGGCTCGTCGGAGAGCTTCTCCAAGATGCTCGCAAGATCGCGCTCGGCGGCGGCGGTTTCGGCTAGAAGCTATCGGGGTAGACCGACCCCATGGCCGAAGCGGATACGCCTTTTTCACGTCATAAAGAAGATCCGGAGGTACTCGGCGAGCGGGAGCCAGTCGGCGAGCGAGAGCCGGTGGGCGAACGGGAGCCGGTGGGCGAACGGGAGCCGGTGGGCGAACGGGAGCCGGTGGGCGAACGCACGCCGGCTGGTGAGCAGGCGAGTGCTGGTGAACGCACGCCGGCTGGTGAACAGGCGAGTGCTGGTGAACGCGCGCCCGCTGGTGAACAGGAGCGTATGGGCGAACGCTCACGCGTGAACGACGGCGAACCCCCTCGCGAACGGTCGCTCGGCAGGCGTCGCGGGCGGTTCGGGCGCTCGGAACGAGGAGCAGCTCGCGCGGAACGAGGGGGCCCCGGAGGGGGCCCCTCCCCGGCGGGCGGAACCCGCCGCAGGCGAGGCCTCGGTTGGCGGACCCGCGATGCGAGTGCGGCGGCTGTTGGAGCGGCCGGAGCCGGCGTGATCCTGATCGCTCGGCTGGTGATGGCGGTGGCAACGTTGATCGCGCTGCTGATCGCGCTCGCGATCGTGCTGCGCGACGTGGACGCGAACGCGAACAACACGATCGTGAAAGGGATTCACGAAGGCGCGAACTTCTTCGCCGGCGCGTTCACCGGTCTGATCACGTTCAAGGGACATCCCAAGCGGGCGATCACCGTCGACTGGGGCATCGCATTGATCGTGTACTTGATCGTGGGAGCGGTGATCGCGAACGTGATCCGCAACATCGGCCGCGGCGGCGTGCGCTTCGAGCAGAGCCACCGCCCGGCACTCTGAGCGTCCGGCCGGTCGCGACGAGCAGCGCGGCGGGGATCTCTGTATATAGCAGCGACTCGCCCATGCTCCGCACCCGCCCGATTCCCTGCTCGGGTTCAGCATCTCCGGTTGGTAGGCACGCATGCAAGCCGCCATCGCGAGCTTCGTGGGGTCGCTGTGCGCGACCGCCACCGGCTCGCGCGCGCCCTCCACGGTGAAGCCGGGTAGGCTCAGCCGCTACATCGCCTCGGCGTAGAGCGGCTCGGCCGCTCGCTCCTCCACCGCGAGGCCCTCCTCGCCCGCAAGGCCATCCTCCGCCGCGAGCGCCGGCGCGTGCGCGGTCATGATCACCGGCTGAACGACGGTCAGGGCGACGAGGATCGCGCAGCCGACGAGCGCGGCGCCGATGAGGAAGGCGAGGTGGTAGCCCCCGGTGAGCGCAACCGCAGTCGAGGCGCCGCCGCGGATCAGGCTCTGGCTGTGAGATGCGGACAGCGTGGCGAGCACCGCCAGGCCTAGCGCGCCGCCGACCTGCGCGGTGGTGTTGACGAGGCCGGAGGCAAGACCGGCGTCGCTCGGTGTCGCGCCCGACATCGCGAGGCCCATCAAAGCTGGGAAGCAGATGCCGGCGCCGGTGCCGAACAGCACCATCACGGGCAGGATGTCGATCGTGTAGTCGCCGTGGACGGGCGCGCGCGCGAACAGGAGCAGGCCGGCCATGATCAGCCCGAGGCCGGGGAACATCAGCGTTCGCGCACCGAAGCGCATCGCCAGCCGCTCGGCATAGCGCACCGAGAGGGTGCCCATGATCAGCGTCACCGGCAGGAAGGCGAGGCCGATCTGCAGCGCGTCGTAGTGGAGGATCCGCTGCATGTAAAGGGCGCCGAGGAAGAACATGCCGAACATGCCGGCGACCGACAGCACCTGGATCAGGTTCGCGCCGGCGACGTTGCGCGAGCGGAAGATGCGCAGCGGCATCAGCGGTTTGGGCGCGGTCGCCTCGCGCACGAGGAAAGCCGCGAGCAGAGCGAGGGCCCCGGCGCCCAGCTCGAGCGTGCGCGCCGCTCCCCAGCCGTCGTTGGCGGCAGGGTCGACGATCGTGTAGACGCCGAGCATCAGCGCGCCCGTGATCAGCACCGCGCCGGGGATGTCCGCGCCGTGGCCGAGGCCAATGCCTTCGTCGCGATCCAGCAGGCGGATCGCGAGCACGGCCGTGACGATGCCGATCGGGACGTTTACGAAGAATATCCAGTGCCAGTTGATCGCCTGGGTCAGCACGCCGCCGGCGAGCAGGCCGACCGCGCCGCCGGCGGAGGCGACGAACGCGTAGACGCCGATCGCCTTCGCCTGCTCGCGCTGGCCGATCTCTGATCGGCCGGGGAACATCGTGACGATCATCCCGAGGATCACCGCGGCGGTCATCGCACCGCCGAGCCCCTGCACGAAGCGCGCTGCGACGAGCATGCCCTGACTCTGGGAGAGGCCGCAGACGAACGACGCGGCTGTGAAGATCGCAAGACCGCTCAGAAAGATGCTGCGGCGGCCAACGAGATCGCCCAACCGTCCCGCCAGCAGCAGCAGACCGCCGAAGGCGATCAGGTAGGCGTTTACGACCCAGGCGAGGCTTGAGGTGGAGAAGCCGAGATCGTTCTGGATCGACGGAAGCGCGACGTTGACGACGGTGACGTCGAGCACGATCATCAAGCATCCGGCGCAGAGGACGTAGAGCGCGATCCAGCGGTTGCGATCCTCAGCTGCGGTCACGGGCGCGGACCGCGGCGCAGGCGCGGGACGTGCAGCGGCAGCCGGGGGCGTCGGGCCGGCGATTTCGCCGGGAGCCGTGGGGGCGTCGGTGCTCATGTTCTCGAGCCTCCTCGTGGTCGGATTGAGTCCTCACTGCTTGAGACGGACGGCGGGCGTGGAACTCATCGGCCGCAGGCGACGATGAGTTTTGAGTCGAGGTCCGGTCTGAATCCTATGACAAGGCCGCAGGACGGCCATCAAAGGCCCGAGTCTCAAGGGCCCGGTGCGCGCGCGCGTGCGGGCGATGCTCTGTGCTGCGATCTCACCGGCGTGGCGGCGGACGCGATCGCGGTCGACGTACTGGCGCGTCTGGCACTGGCCCTCCGGCGCCGGGGGGAGAGGCTGGAGCTCTGCGGCGCCTCTGAGGAGCTGCGCGCGCTCGTAACGTTTATGGGTCTCGCCGAAGTGCTGCCGAACGGGGAGGCGCCGCCCGGCGCTAAGACGCCGTCGGCGTGACGGGTGCAACCACTACGCAGCCGTGCCTCGCGCCCGAGGAACAGCGGCTCTATGCGGGCAGCGGCGGAAGGTCGAACAGCGGGAAGAGGGTGTCGGTCGCGAGGAAGAAGGTGAGCTCGACGATCTGGCCGCCCGCGATCTCGAGCACCTGCAGCGCCCACGGTTCGTAGCCCTCGCCGGACTCGCTCGGCTTGTACTGGCCGAAGGCGGGCGAGCCGTTGGCGGTTACGGTCGGCATCATGCGCGAGCCGCGACAGCCGGCGCCCGGCCCGGCCCACCAGCCGAAGACGTCCTCGCGACCACGGAGCCACAGCTCGTATGGCGGCATCGACTGGGTCGCGTCCTCGTGGATCAGCGCGGTCAGGGCGTCCATGTCATAGCGTTGGAAGGCGTCGACGTAGCGGGCCAGCAGCTCGCTGTCGCTTTCACTCAGCCGGCCATGGCCTGCGTCCTGCACCTCGGTCGCGTCGAGCGTTGCGCGGGCGCGCTGCAGCGCGCTGTTGACGGCCGCGACGCTCGTGTCGAGCAGCTCGGCGACCTCGGAGGCCTTCCAGTGCAGGACCTCGCACAGGATCAGCGCAGCGCGCTGGCGCGGCGGCAGGTGCTGGAGCGCGGCGACGAACGCGAGACGGATCGTCTCGCGCGACTGCGCGACCGCGGCGGGGTCCTGCTCGGCGAGGACGAGCCCGTCGGGGATCGGCTCGATCCAGGTGACCTCGGGCAGGATCTCGCCGATCGGTCCATCGGGCGCGCGCGCCCCGCCGAGGTCCATCGGGCGCGCGCGGCGCTGCTTGCCGGACAGCATGTCGAGACAGACGTTGGTGGCGATGCGGTATAGCCACGAGCGCAGCGAGGAGCGTCCCTCGAAGCGCTCGATCGAGCGCCACGCGCGCAGCAGCGTGTCCTGAACGGCGTCCTCGGCCTCGAACGGCGAGCCGAGCATGCGATAGCAGTAGCCGGTCAGCTCGCGGCGGTGGCGCTCGAGGTCGCCGAAGACCGGCGTGGCGACAATGGCGTGACCCTCCACGGACCTATCGTAGGACAAACTCAACGATCTCGATCGCGCTCGCCCGGCGGCGACTGCAGGAACCTAGGAATGCCCACTAGGACTGCCCACTAGGAGTGCCCGCTAGGACTGCCCACTAGGACTGCCCACTAGGAGTGCCCGTACCACTCAACACACATGCCGCTCCTCTGCTGTCGCAGCTCGCGAGCTCGCCGCGCCGTGATTGAAGGTCTCAGCGCCAATCGCTGCTCCGGCCCCAGCACCGATCTCAGCCCCGGTCCCCCTACTAACCTCAGTCCCGGTCTTCATACCGTCCCCTGTCACTCCGCCGGAGGGCTCCCCCGGGGACCGCTCGGAATAGTGATACGTGCCGCCGCGCATCAGCGAGGCGCCGGCGGCGATCAGGCAGGCGAGCATCGCGAACAGGAACGCCTCGTGCAGCCCTGTGCGGAAGGGCACGGAGATCAGTTGCGGGAAGAACGAGCGGCCGACGAGCGTCGCGTGGTTGGCGCCCGACACCGTGGCGAGCGCGTGGGTGCCGACGAGGTGTTCGATCGGGTTGTAGCCGAGGAAGGCCGCAAACAGGACGGACACCGGCGGGAGGTGGGCGGCGGCGGAGGCGGCGGCGGCGGAGATGCCGTGCGCCTGCAGGCCCGCGGACAGCGTGTGCGGCAGGTTCGCCGACAGGCCGAGGATCATCAGCGTGAAGAACACGCCGATCGAGAGCACCTGGGCGGAGTTCTGAAAGGTCTGGTTCATGCCGCCGCCAGCGCCGCGGTGCTGCGGCGGCAGGCTGTTCATCACCGCGGCGCGGTTGGGCGAGGCGAACATGCCCATCGAGACGCCGATCATCGCGAGGATGAGCGCGAACAGCGGAAAGGGAAAGTCGATCGGCAGGAGCGTCAGCAGGAAGAAGGCCAGGGCGGAGCCGAGCATCCCGCCGGTCGCAAACCAGCGCGCTCCAAAGCGGTCGGAGAGGTAGCCGGAGGTCGGCCCGGCGAGGAGCATGCCGAGCGTCAACGGCAGCATGTAGATGCCCGCCCAGAGCGGTGTTTCGGTGAAGTTGAAGCCATGCTGGGGCAGCCAGATGCCCTGCAGCCAGATGATCAGCATGAACATCAGCCCACCACGCGAGACGGCCGAGAGGAATGTAGAGAGCGTGCCGAAGGTGAACGCGCGGATGCGAAACAGCGGCAGGCGGAACATCGGCTCTGCCACCCGCAGCTCGACGATCGCGAACGCGAGCAGGAAGGCAGCGCCGGCGCCCAGCAGCCCGAGTACCCGCGGGCTGCTCCAGCCTGTCGCGTGGCTGGCGTAGGGCCGGATGCCGTAGGTGACCGAGACCATGATCAGGATCAGGCCGAGCGCGAACGTAACGTTGCCCCACCAGTCCACGCGCGCGCGTTTGGGCGTGGAGCGCTCCTCGAGCTTGAGGTAGGCCCAGACGGTGCCGAACAGCCCGACCGGGACCGAGATCAAGAACACGAGCCGCCAGTCGATCGGCGCGAGCAGGCCGCCGAGGATCAGCCCGACGAACATACCGCTGACGCCGACGATGTTGTTGATGCCGAGCGCCATGCCCCGCTGGTTGGCGGGGAAGGCGTCGGTGAGGATCGCCGCGGAGTTGGCCAGCAGGAAGGCCGCCCCGATCCCTTGCACGATGCGGAAGGCGATCAGGTACAGGGCCCCGTCGCGGCCGGTCATCCAGTCGACGGTTAGAAAGAGCGAGGCGAGCGTGTAGACGGCGAAGCCGAGGTTGTACATCTTCACCCGCCCGTACATGTCGCCGAGGCGCCCGAGGCTGACGATCAGGACGCTGGTGACGACCAGGAAACCGAGGATCATCCACAGCAAGTAGAAGCTGTTGGCCGGGACGAGCGGGTCGAGGTGGATGCCGCGGAAGATGTCGGGCATCGCGATCAGCGTGATCGAGCCGTCGAGCGTCGCGAGCAACACCCCCAAAGTGACGTTCGACAGCGCGATCCACTTGTAGCGGTCGCCGGCGCCGTCTCGGCGGATGCTCTGGCTGGCGCCGTGCGCGGGCTCGGCGCCAGACGCGCGCGCGAGTGCGCTCTCGGGCAAAGAGCCGTTGGTCGGTCGTGTGCGCAAACCAGCCATCACGGTAGCGGCGTAGCCGGGACTCCTCGATCGGCCAAATATTTGACCGCGCTTTAAGCGAGTCGACTACGTTCTGCGCGGGATGAGTTGGGTTGAGAACACTATTGCGCCCGCGCGCGGGCGCGCGGGTCTTGCGTTTCTGGTCATGCTCGCTGTCGGCCTGCTGGCCGGCTGCGGCGGCGGCTCCTCAACTTCCGCCTCGATCGCATCCTCCACATCGGGATCGACCGGGGCCGTAACCGTGCCCACCTCTCCGGCCAGTTCTGCGACAACGACCAAACGGGCATCCGCAGCCTCCACCGCGAAGGGGGCCGCGGTCGCGGTCGTTGCGGGCGCGCCGATCGACAAGGCAAGCTATGAGCATTGGCTCGCGGTCGAGCACGCGCTCGGCGGCGCCTCCAACCCGAGCCACCAGGCGCTCGCGTTCCTGATCACCTCCGACTGGGTGCTCGACGAGGCGGCCGCGCGGAAGGTCTCGGTGAGCGAAGCCGAAGTCAAGGCACACTTCGCGCAGATCAAGCGGCAGAGCTTTGCCAAGGGCGGCACGTTCGGAAAGTTTCTGGCGAAGTCGGGGGAGACCGAAGGGGACCTGCTCGCGCGCGTGAAGGTCGAAATGCTCGAGTCGCGCATCGCCGCGCAGGTTGCCGCCGGCAAGAGCGGAGCGCAGCGCACGGCGCTGATCACGAGCTTTGAGAAGGCGTTTCACAGCCATTGGAAGCGCTATACGACCTGCAACGCGGGTTACCTGATGGAAGACTGCTCGGCGTATAAGGGCAAGCCGGAAGACCTGACGGCAACGAGCAGTTCCGCTTCACGCTAGACCCGCTCACCCTGCGTTCCGCCACCACTCGCAGTCACGTTCGTGCCGAGCCGCGGGCGAAAGTGGTGCTGCGGAAGAGGCGCGCGGCACAGCCTCGCCCGCCGCGAGCTGAGAGCGAGATCAGCGGGAGACTCGTGGGCAGGTGAGCCGGATCGGCCCTGTCGGCGCCGGTCACCGCAGCAGGTGACGCCGAGTGGATCGGCCGCGGTCTGGCGCGCCGGCGAGCACCGCGTCGAGCAGGCCGGGGAAGCGCTGGTCGAGGTCGGCACGGCGCAGGCTGTTGAGGCGGGCGGTGCCTTCCTCGCGCTGGTCGATCAGGCCGGCCTCGCGCAGGATGCGGAAGTGATGGGTGAGGGTTGACTTGGTGATGTCGAGATCGAACGAGCCGCAGCGACGCGGAGCGGGATCCTGGGCCAGGATGCGAACGATGCGCAGGCGCTGAGGATCGGAGAGTGCGTGGAGCACGGTTGCCATCTGCAGCTCGTCCGGCTGGGGGTGTGAAAGGTCCATAGGAGTATTGTACGACGATCGGCGTCCTTTGTGGTACGATGCTCGTCGTACTAGCGAACCGCGAGGAGCCGACCGAATGCCAGTCACCACACCGAAGCTCCCGATCCCGCCGTCGCCGGCCGTTCCGAGCAAGGTAGATCGCCACGCGCAGAGAAACGAGGCGCGCTTGACGGCGATCGTCGAGGCCGCGTACATATTGGAGGCGATCCGCCGATGACCGCCGCCACCCTGCGCAACCTCCCCCTGCCACACCTGCCGGCACGCGCGCGCAAGCGCTCGAACGTGCTGCTCGTGCTGATCTGCGTCGCGCAGTTCATGGTGATCTTGGACGTGTCGATCGTCAACGTCGCACTGCCCTCGATCCGCGGCGGGCTGCACTTCGGCACGACCGGGCTGCAGTGGGTGGTGAACGCCTACACGATCACCTTCGGCGGGTTTCTGCTGCTCGGCGGGCGCCTCGCCGACCTGCTCGGCCGGCGGAGGGTGTTCTTCGCCGGCACGGCGCTGTTCAGCTGCGGCTCGCTGCTGTGCGCGTTCGCGAGCTCGCGCGGGTTGCTGATCGGGGCGCGCGGGCTGCAGGGCCTCGGCGGGGCGGTGCTCTCGCCGGCGAGCCTGTCGATCATCACGACCTCGTTCGCCGAGGGCAGAGAGCGCAATCGCGCACTCGGCGTATGGGGGGCGATGGCCGGCCTCGGCGGAGCTTCGGGGGCGCTGCTCGGTGGGCTCTTGACCCAGGGCTTCGGCTGGCCGGCGATCTTCCTGATCAACGTGCCGATCGGAGCCGCCGTGATCTTCGCTGGGCGGAGGATCGTCCCGGAAAGCCGCAGGGAGGACATCCACCGTCACTTCGACGTCGCCGGCGCGGTGCTCGTCACGACGGGGCTGATCGTCGCTGTGTATGGGATCGTGCGCAGCGAGAGCCTCGGCTGGGGCGCCGCCGGCGTGCTCGGGCCGCTCGCGATCGCAGCGGTGCTGCTCGGACTGTTCGCGCTCGTGGAGGGGGGGTTCGCCCCGGCGCCGCTGCTGCCGCTGTCGGTCATGCGGATGCCACGGCTGCGAGCCGCAAACCTGGTGATCGCGCTGCTGTACAGCGGCGTGTTCTCGATGTGGTTCTTCTTGACGCTGTACATGCAGCAGGTGCTCGGCTACAGCGCGCTGCGGGCAGGGCTCGCATTCATGCCGATGACGTTGAGCGTCGCGACGGCGGCATCGCTCGCACCGCGACTCGTCGCACGCTTCGGCGTGCGCACCGTGCTCGCCGCCGGCATGGGCGCCTCTGCGATCGGGCTGGGGCTGCTGACGGGGATCGCACCGGGGGACAGCTACCTGACGAGCGTGCTGCCGGGCGGCGTGCTCGGCGCGGGCGGCCTCGGCCTCGCGCTCGTGCCGGCGACGATCGCCGCGGTGCAGGGCATCTCCGCCGAGCAGAGCGGACTCGCGTCCGGCCTGCTCAACACCTCGCGGCTGGTGGGAGGCGCGCTGGGCCTCGCGCTGCTCAGCACGATCGCCGACTCGCACACTACGAGCCAGCTCGCGCGCGGAGCGTCGAGCCTCGGTGCGTTGACGAGCGGCTATCAGCTCGCGCTTGGCCTCGGCGCGCTGATCTCCCTGCTGGGAGCGGTGCTGACAGTCGTGCTGCTACGAGCGCGCGCCTCGGATGTCGCGACGAAACCGGCGGCGAGCATCGACGCGAGTCGACCCGAGGAGGCAACGGCAGCTTAGTGCCGTACGGTCGACCGCGATCGTGCGCCGGCCGGCGAGCAGCGGCGTGACGTCTTCCCAGTCCTGGGCGGCGCCGGGCAGGCCGTGGATCAGCACGACGGGCGTGCCCGCGCCGAGGTATTCGATGTAGTGGACGCGGTAGCGGCTCAAGACACAATCGCGAGCAGCACGGCCGCGAACGCCAGATAGGCCGTGACGATCGCGATGCCGGCGGAGCGGCGTAGCCCGCGGTTGACGTATGCGAAGCCGAGCGCGAGCACGGTCATCGCAGCGTAGGCGGCTGCCACGAACGTAGTCGGCCCGGACGGCGCACCGAGTCCGAGGATCGCCGTGGGGATCAGCAGTCCGGCGAGGACGTTGAGCATGTTGCTGTTCAGCGCCGTGCTGAGCACCGCCGCGCCGCGGCCGCGCGCAGCGAGATACACGGCCGCGACCGCGTTGGGGAGGCTCGTGACCGCGGCGAGCACAAGGCCACCGACGACGATTTCGGACACCGCGTGACGGGTGCCGAGCTTGGATGCGGCGCGCTCCATCGCGACGCTCGCTCCAACGACGACGACCATGGCGCCCGCCGCGATCAGCGCGTCGCGGGCGCCGCCGCGATCGGGGTGGATCGCGACGTCGAGCTCGATCTCCTCCTCGCTGACCGCGGCCACCAGCCAGCCCCTCCACAGGGCCGGCAGTCGCAGGCGGGCCAGCCGCTCGTGGCGCACGCCGAGGATCAGTGCGTACGGCACGAGCACCGCCAGCACCACGAGCAGGCCGGCCGCCGGGGAGAGGATCCCGGTGACAACCGCGAGCGTCGCGGCGCTGACCCACAGGGCGACCCCGCCGGACAGCTCGATCACGCGACGGTGCAGCGCAACCTCGCCGGCGACGATCGCCGTGAGGCCGAGCAGCGCGGCGAGGTTGAACACGTTGGAGCCGACCACGACGCCCGCCCCGACGCGCGGGTCGTGGCGAACGAGCGCCGTGACCGCGGCCGTGATCTCGGGCGCATCGGCTGCGAGCGCCGCGAGCATGCCGAGCAGCGCCTCGGACAAGCCGAGGCGCGCCCCAACGCGCTCGAGCCGTGCCACGAGCACCCAGCTCGCGCCGATGCTGACCGCGGCGGCGAGCACGAACACGGCGCCGAGCCCAGGGTCAGACACGGTTATCCAGCACGCCCACTCAAGCGCTCGACACCTCGGTCACCTCACCATCGGCCAGCCCGGCGCGGGCGTGCAGCCACTTGAGCCATGCCGGTGCCCACCAATTCCACCTGCCCATCAGCGCCATCAGCGCGGGCACGAGCAGCGCCCTGACGATGCTCGCGTCGATCGCGACCGCCAGCGCAGCACCGAGGCCGAGCTGTTTGGTGAAGAACAACTCGGACGTGCTCAGCGCGCCGATCGCCACGCAGAACAGCAGTGCAGCCACGGTGATGATCCTGCCGGTGCGCTCGATGCCGAGCGCGATCGCCTCGCGGTCGGGCAGGCCGCGGTCATGTGCCTCCTTGATGCGGGCGATCACAAACACCTCGTAGTCGGTCGCCAGCGCGAATGCGACTACGAGCATCAGCACGAGGCTCGACTCTTCCAAGCCGCCGAGCGGCGTGAAGCCGAGCGGCCCCGAGAGGTGACCGTCTTGGAAGATCAGCACCTGCAGCCCGACGGCGACGCTCACACTGAGCATGTTCATCGCGAGCGCCTTGATCGGGATCGTCACCGAGCCCGTCATCAGGAACAGAAAGCCCGCGGTGAGCGACAGCAGGATCAGGAGTGCCAGCGGGATGTGCGTGGCGATCGCCGTCTTTTGATCGACGAAGAACGCGCTCGCGCCGCCGACCAGCGCGCCGTGACGATGTGCCGCGGTGCGGAGTCTCGAGAGCAGCCGCTGCTGGGTGTTCGAGTATGGGGAGCCGTGCGGCAGCAGGGTGATCGCCCAGGTGGAGCGACCGAGGTAGACCGGCGCCGCGACGCTCGCCAGCCGCCCTGCGATACCGGTCGCAACGGCGGCGAGGCGCTGCGCCGAGGAGCGCGACCCATGCAGCACGATTTCGGTTGCTTCGCCGGCGTTGGCGGGGAACTTCTCGGCGAGCGCTCCTTCGACCTGCCGACCTTCCGCGCCCGCGGGCAGCAGGTTCGCTCCAGGCGAGGTGAACTGCAGGTGCAGCGCCGGGATCGCCGCGGCGAGCAGAACGATCGCGCTGAGGAGCGCGACAGGAGCGGGCCGGCGCACCACCCCGTGCGCCAGCCGCCACCAGCCGCCGTCCGAGGCTGCTCGTGCCGAGCGCGCCGCGCGCCGCTGCAGCCATGCCGGGGAGAGCGCATTGACGCGCGGCCCCAGCACGATCAGCACGGCGGGCAGCACGAGCAGCGACACCGCGCCGCCACACAGCACTACGACCGCTCCACCAATTCCCATCGAGGAGAGAAAGCGGATCGGGAACACGAGCAGGCTCGTCATCGCCGCCGCGACCGTCAGGCAGCTGAACAGCACCGTGCGCCCGACCGTCCGCAGCATGAGCTCAACCGCTTCGTGGACGTCGGCGCCGCCCGCGAGCTCCTCGCGGTAGCGGTAGAGCACGAACAGGCTGTAGTCGATTCCCAAGCCGAGGCCCATACCGCTGACGAGGTTCAGCGCGAAGACCGAGATCGGCGTGAACTGGTCGATCACGCGCAGCACGAGGAACGCGAGCACGATCGCAAACCCGCCGACCAGCAGCGGCAACAGCGCCGCGACCAGACCTCGAAAGAACCAAAACGACAGCAGCAGCAACACCGGGAAGGCGAGGAGCTCGGCGCGCGCGAGGTCGCTTGTCGTACGTTCGTTGAGCTCCTGGCTGGTGAGCGCGTAGCCACCGAAGCGCACACCGATCCCGGTGAGCTTTGCCTTCGAGGAGGGCTTCGAGAGCGCGATGCGCACGCGCGCGATCGCCGCGGTCGCGTCGGTCGCGGTGGCATACGCCGCGAGCACAACCGTTTCGCGACCGTCGCGCGAGAGCAACGCGCGCGAGCGGGTTGCGGAGTAGCTGAGGATGCGTTGGAACCCATGCTGGTCCGCGAGCAGCGACGCGAGCGTCCCGATCGCGCTCTGAGCCGCCGTACCGGTCCTCAACTCGTGCCGGCTTCGCAGCAGCACGGCCACGTTGTAGTACGGGTTCTGTCCGGTCGCAGCCTGAATCGCTGCGTTCGTGCGTTCGTACTGCGAGGCGGGATCCTCGAAGTCCTGCGCCGAGCTGCCGAGCGTCCCCGTCACGGGCACACCGAGCACGGCCGCGATCACGAACAGCACGGCGGCGGCAACGAGCACGCGCCGCGCGCGTCTTGCATCGGGCATCGTCAATCGTCCGAGCACGCGACCGGCAGGTTATGGGATGCTCGCCGGCGAGCCCCGGGAGCCCAACAGTCGCGCCTCGACGGCGTCGGCCGCGGCGCCGGCTCCACCGGTGGCGGCGTAGGCGGCGGCGATCCGCTGTGCTCCCTCGGTGCACGCCATCGCCTCGCTCACGATCTCGTGCCCGCGCCCGTGCAGCTCGTCGAGGATCGGCGTCAGCGGAAACAGGTGACTGCGGCCGGGCGAGGTGTAGGCGAGGATCCGGGCCATCTGCTCGCAGTCTTAGCCAGTGAGGCCACCAGGGCAATCGGGAATGTTCCTACCCCGTCCCCCGGTTCTGCTCCGCGCACTCCCGGCCCGTGTTCGAGCCTCGCCCGTCCCCAGGCCATTCCGCCTCCTACCCGACCCGGCCACCCCTCCTAACCCGAACCCGCGTGAAATCTATATCGGACCCCAAATACCTCCATCTCCTGTACTACTTACCTTAACTAAGTGTATACTTAGGCACCATCTGGATAGATGTCTCGAGCGTTGGCTCGCGGGGAGGTCTCGGCACATGACAGGAAGGGAGGAGAGCGCGGTGCGGCAGGCGACGGTGCGGAACCTGCTCTTGTTCACGCTGCTCTTGCTCGCGTGCGCGTGTGCAACCCTCGCGTGGATCCTGGGGACCGCCTGGGCCGACGGGGACGCGCTGATCGTCAAAGCGGCGTTCACGCCCGACCGGCTCGGCGCCGCTGCCAACCTGTCGATCACAGCGAGCTTCACATCAAGCGCTGACGTGCCGCCATCACCGATCGACAGGCTCACGCTGTACGGCCCGGCCGGGCTCGGCATCCACGCGCAAGACGCCGGGACGTGCACGGAAGCCGTACTCGAACGGCGGGGTCCGGTGGGCTGCCCGGCAGACTCGCGGGTGGGCTTCGGTGGCGGCGTCGCCGTCCTCGCCCTCCCCGGTCAGCTCGTGCGCGAGCCGTTCAAGCTCGACTTCTTCTTCGCTGCCCCAGTACACGGGCGTCTGAGACTGCTGGCCTACGCGAGCGGCATCGCGCCTGCTGGCGCGTCGCTTGTGGTAGTAGCAAAAGAGATCCCTGCGCCCAAGCCGTACGGACTCGGCTTCAGCGTTCAGGTTCCCCAAGTCTTGACGATCCCCGGCGCCGAATACGCCTCCGTCGAAAGCGCGTTCGCGTCGATCGGCGCGAGCGACGTCGCGTACTTCAAAACCGTCCACGGACACCGCACGCTCGTTCACGTCAAGGGGCTGACCGTGCCGAGGATATGTCCCTCCGGCGGCTTTCCGACACGCGCCACCGTCGAGTTCGCCGACGGCGCCATGTTCACGGCCGACCCCACAATTCCATGTCCGCGCATCTGACTCCTCGTGCGTGGTCTCGTGTGTGGAAGCCCGCCCGCGCGCGCGTGTGGCTGGAGCTGCTTGCCGCACCCATACTTGCGGCGGTACTCGCCGGCGCGACGCCGGCCCACTCGGCGATCACGACTGCCTCGCAGACTCTCGCCACCGTCACGCACACGCCCACACCGCCTGCGCCCGTGCCCACGCCCGTGCCCACGCCCGTGCCCGTGATCGCCTCCGTGCTCGCCCCCGTGCCCGCGAGCCCCTCGCAGGGACCGGCCACGATCGCCGCGTCGTTTCAGCCCGACAGGCTCGGCGCGACGGGCGCGCTCACCGTGACGATCGACCTCGCTGGAGGTCCCCTGGGCGTTCCACCGCCGCTGCACAGCTCGATCCTGCGGCTGCCCACCGGACTGGGTATGGAAATTCCGCACCTGCGCAGCTGTGCGCCCGAACGACTGCGCCTGTTGGGCGCACGCGGCTGCCCGGCGCAGTCGTGGCTCGGCGTTGGCCGGGCGCTCGTGCGCGCACCGCTGGGCTCCCAGCAACTCGGAGAGAGCATCTCGCTGTGGGTGTTCCTCGGCCCGCTGCGCGACCTGCAACCGACCTTCGAGCTACTCGCGCAGGGCTACACGCCGTTTGACGAGCGGGTGGTGTTGAGCGGCACGGTGCTCCCCGATAACCCGCCCTACGGCGAAGACCTCGTGCTGCCCGTTCCCGCGATCCCGACGCTGGCGCTCGAGCCGGAAGCATCGATCGCCTCGATGTCGCTGACGATCGGGGCCAGCCGGCGCTCGGCGCGCGAGTCGAACACGACCATCGAGCCGGCGCGCTGCCCGACGGGCGGCTTTCCGTTCGCGGCCGAGCTGACGTACACAGACGGGTCCACACAGGACGCCTCCACAGTTACCCCCTGCCCACGATGAACCACCAGAAAGGCACGGCCGACGATGCAGACCGACAGTAGGAGAAATCACAGCCGAGCGAGAAATCACAGCCGAGGGAGAAATCACAACCGAGCGAGAAATCACAGCCGAGGGAGAAATCACAACCGCAAACGTTTGCTCACCATCGCGGCGACCCTCTCGCTCGCGTCGGGCTGGTGGGCTTCCGGGACATTTGCTCCGAGCACCTCGCAGGCACACACCACTGTTGCAAGCACCGCGAAAGCGCTCTCGCTGAACGAGAACGGCAGCATGCGCCTGACGAGCAAGCACGGCTTTACGCTCAACGAGCAGGGTCTCGCGTCGGGCACGGTGAAAGGCACAATCTACGTTCACCTGACCATCGCCTCCAGCAGCCGCGTCACCGCCGAACTGAGCATCTACCCGAACGGTGGCTCGATCACCGCTAAAGGAAGCGCGAGCTATCACAAGGAAAGTACGCTCGCACGCTTCTCAGGCTCGATCGCGATCGAGCGCGGCACCGGCAGCTATGCGCACGCGCGCGGGTCGGGTCTGAGCTTCAGCGGCGCGATCCAGCGCTCAAACGACAGCGTCACCGTGCACGTGGCGGGCAATGCCGTCGACTGAGCTACACAAGCACGACTCGCCCGTACCTGTTTCGCTCAAGTGCGATCCGCGCAGGCCCGATCCACCTCAGCGCGAGCGCGTCATGCTGGAGCTGCGTGACCTGGTCAAGCACTACCCCAGCCACGCCGGCGAGCCGGTACGCGCCGTCGACGGCGTCTCGCTGACCGTACAGGCCGGGGAGATGGTCGCGCTGTATGGGCCGAGCGGGTCGGGCAAGACGACGCTGCTGTTGATGATCGCCACGCTGCTCGCGCCGACGTCGGGCGGGGTGCTAATCGGCGGGCGTAACACCTCCTCGCTGTCAGAGCGCGAAGCGTCGCGGTTCAGGCTCACCGAGCTCGGCTTCATTCGCCAGAGCTTCGACCTGCTGCCTGGCGTCAGCGCGATCGACAACGCGGTCCTAAAGCTCCTGGGCGCGATGCGCTGGCGCCAGGCGCGGCGCGAGATCGAGCCGTTGCTCACGCGTCTCGGGCTGGGCGAGCGCCTGCACCACCGTTCAGAGACGCTCTCGATGGGCGAGCGCCAGCGCGTGATGATCGCGCGTGCCCTGTCCACCGACCCGCGCCTGCTGCTCGCCGACGAGCCGACCGGAAGCCTCGACACCCAGCGCGGTCGCGAAGTGCTCGAGCTGCTGTGCGAGCTGTGCCGTGAGCGTGGCGTGGCGGTCGTGCTCGTCAGCCATGATCCGCTGGCCGCCCGCTATGCCGACCGCGTGCTGGCGCTGCGCGACGGGCGACTCGGCGAGTACGACGCCGAGCCGTGAAGCCGTCGAACGCCATCTGGCTCTACCGGGTGCGGCTGCGCGCGCGAGCCGCGCAGGAGTGCCTTGCGATCGTGGGCATAGCGGCAGGCGTCGCGCTGCTGTTCGCCTCGCAGGTCTCCAGCTCGAGCCTGCAAGGCTCGATCGGCGAGCTCGAGCACGGGATCGCCGGCAACGCGACGCTGCAGCTCACCGCGCGCGATCCGCACGGCTTGACACAGGGCACGGTGCAGCGCGTGCGGCACCTCGCAGGCGTGCGCTTCGCCGCGCCCCTGCTCGAAGCGGACGCGCAAGCTAGCGGGCCCGGCGGCAGCGAGTCGGTCGAGCTGATCGGCGCCGATCAGAGCCTGTCGGCACTGGGAGGCAGGCTCGTCCCCCACGGGGAACTGACCCCGTTCGGGGGGTTCGGCGCGGTCGTGATCGCGGCGCCGCTCGCGCGCACGCTGGGAGTCGTCCGCTTCGGCCAGGAAGTCACTTTGCGGCTCGCCGGCCACACCGTGGAAGCGCCGCTCTACGCCCAGCTCGGCGAAAAGCAGATCGGCCAGCTCGCGCGCAGTCCGGTCGTGATCGCACCGCTCTCATACGCCCAGGAAATGGCCGGGCTGCAGGGACGCGTCAGCCGCATCCTGATCCAGCCCGAGCCTGGCGCGCAGGCGCGCGTGCGGGCGGAGCTCCACACGCTTGCCGCGGACCGCGCGAATGTCGAGCCGGTCGACTACGAAGCGAACCTGTTCGCTAAAGCCGCCGGCGTGAGCGATCAATCGAGCGCGCTATTCTCGACGATCAGCGCGCTCGTCGGGTTTCTGTTCGCGTTCAACGCGACCCTGCTCACGGTGCCCGTACGGCGCCGGCTGATCGTCGATCTGCGCCGTGACGGCTACCCCCCGCGCACTGTGATCGCAGCACTCTGCCTCGACGCGCTCGTGCTCGGCCTGGTGGCATCCGCGCTCGGGCTCGCGCTCGGCTACCTGCTCTTCACCCACGTGCTGCGCTCAAACCCCGCCTTCTCGCTCGCGTTCGCCGTCGGCTCCGAGCAGTCGGTCAATTTCACAGACGTCGCCAGCGCCGCCGGGGGTGGCATGCTCGCCGCGCTCGCGGCGGTGCTCAGCCCGCTGCGCGCGGTCCTCTCGCACGACCCGCTCGCCGTGGCCGGTGAGCGCGCGGATGCCGGCACGGGCGCCAGATCGATCGGCGCGCGCACCGCCCTCGCTGGAGTCGCCTGCCTCGCCGCGGCCGGCGTGCTGCTGATGATCGAACCCGACGCGGCGATTCCCGGCATGGTGCTCGTGATCGCGGCACTCCTCTGCATCTTGCCGCTCACGCTGAGCATCGCGCTCGCGCTCGCGGCGCAGCTCGCCGCGCTGATCGTCAGCCCCGTAGCGCACATCGCCAGGATGGAGCTGAGCGCCGGACGCACACGGGCGGTGGCGATCGCCGCGACCGGAGCTGTGGCCGTCTTTGGCTCCGTCGCAATCCAGGGCGCCCACCGCGACCTGCTCGCGGGCCTGCGCACAGCCGCACGTGAAACGAGCGCAACCGCCCAAGTGTGGGTCGCACCGGTGGGCTCCTACAACCTGTTGACCACCACCCCCTTTACTCCGCTTGCGCAGTCCCGCCTGCGACATGTCCCAGGGGTCCAGGCGGTCGGGCTCTATCGTGGCGGGCTGCTCGACTACGGCGGGCGGCGCGTGCTTGTGATCGCCCCTACGCCCCTCACCGCGCGCTCGCTGTTGCCCGCGGGACAGCTACTCGGATTGCTCGGCGGTGATGCACACAGGGCACAAGCGCTCGTGCGTGGCGGTGGCTGGATCGCGATGTCACGGGCGCTCGCCGAAGAACACCACCTGCGCATCGGGCAGAGCGTCACGCTGCCGAGCCCCAACCCGAGCACGATGCGGATCGCAGCGCTGTCCACCAACGTCGGCTGGGAGCCGGGCACGATCGTGATGAGCGCGCCCAGCTATGCGCGCGCGTGGGGCAGCACAGACGCGAGCGCGTACGCGATCGAGCTCGCCCCCGGCGTTTCGCCCAGCTACGGCGCGCGTGCGATCCGCAGCGCGTTGGAAGCGGGCGCGGGGAGCGCACTTGGAAGAGGCACGGGGAGCGCGATGGGAACAGGCGCGAGGAGCGCACTTGAGGTGCAGACCGCCGGCCAGCGCAGCGCTGCGCTGGACGCGCTCGACGCGCGCGCGCTCGCGCGCCTGACACAGATCGCGACGTGGATCCCGATCTTCGCCGTCCTCGCGATGGCCGCAGCGATCGGCGCGATGGTGTGGCAGCGGCGAGCGCGCCTGGCTAAGCTCAAGTTCGAGGGCCTTACGCGTGCGCAGCTGTGGCGCACGATTCTGCTCGAGAGCCTGCTCCTGCTTGGCTCAGGCTGTGTCACCGGCGCCCTGTTCGGTCTCATCGGCCAACACCTCGCCGACCGTGCGCTCGCACAGACGATCAACTTCCCCGTCGCTCACTCGCTCAGCCCGCTGCCCGCGCTCGCGAGCCTCGGCCTGGTCATCGCCGCCGCGCTCGCGGTGCTGGCACTCCCCGGATATCTGGCGAGCGGCGTGTCGGCGAGCGTCGCACTGCAGGAGTGAGCGGTGTCGCGCTCAGACAGGACTGGCGGCGGCGCGGCGTTCCTCGAAGAAGACTCGGGCGCGCTTGCCCATCTCGGTGAACGGTGCGGCCTTCTCCAGGTCCTCTGCCGCGATCGCGCCCCAGTGCGCGCCGGCGCGCAACTGTGCGATCACCGACGCGCACCCTACCTCGATCCGACTCATGACCGTGTAATCCGGCGATATGGTGCAGTGCCGCAGAGCGTTGGCCGAGGGGCCGTTCGGCGAGCACCTGCGCTCGATCCTCCTTGCGACATACTCCGGAGTGACGACGAATCGCCGCTCCGCCCAGAGCATCGCAAAGTCCTCCCACCAGAATGCGAACACCTCCTCGGGAGTGACAGGATCGGAGGATCGCCAGAACCCGGCCTCCACGCACGCCCGCCATGTCCCCTGCACGTCGTTGCGCAGGCATTCGCGCACGATCACGTCCATCATCTCGACCTGCTCGCGGCGGAAGCGCTTGACGCAGCCGAAGTCCAGGAAGCTCACGCTCCCGTCCTCGTGGAACACGTAGTTGCCGGGGTGTGGATCGGCGTTGAACATATAGATGTGTTTATAGGTGCCATAGGTGAAGCGCCAGATCGCCTCCGCCCACAGGTCGCGCAGCTCTTGCTCCGCGGTGACCGCTTCCTCCCAGGAGCGGCCCCGCACCAACTCCTGAGTCAGCACGCGCTCGGTGCTCAGCTCGTCGACCACCTCGGGAATGTGGATGAACGGGTGCCCGCGGTAGTACTCGGCGAACTCCGCCTGGCTGGCGGCCTCGTGCCGGTAGTCAAGCTCCTCGCCGATACGGGCGCCCAGCTCGCGCGCGGCGCCCCGCAGGTCGAAGCTCAGCCTCCGTGCGGACAGGCCGCCGATGATCAAGCTCAGAAACGTCGCCAACAGCTCGGTGTTCTTCAGGTCGGCGCCGATCGCGTCCGCCACGCCCGGATACTGGATCTTGACCGCGACGGCGCGACCGTCGTGCAGCCGTGCGGCATGGACCTGGCCGATCGAAGCCGCCGCCAGTGGCTTCCAGTCGAACTCGGCAAACGCGCTGCCGGCGCAACAGCCAAGCTCGCGCTCGAGCATTCCACGTGCAAGCTCGCCGGCCATCGGTGGTGCGTCATCGCGCAAGCGCTTCAGCGCCGCCTGATAGATCGATTGGGATTCCACCGACACAGCGGGACCGATGGATGCGAACGAGAGCAGCTGTCCGGCCTTCATCAGGACCCCCTTGGAGTGACCGAGCAGCTCGGCATAGCGCTCCGCGGTGCGGACGTGAAACTCGGTGCTGTCCGCACCCGCGAGCTTGCTTCGGATCCCGACCACAACCGCCTCACCCGCAGTGCGGGCGCTCAAGGCCGCCAGCGGAGCGGTGCGCCGCAGCCGCCCCCGGGGGATGTCGCCGCCCCTCGCGGACGCCTCGGCACCGCTCTTCGACCCGGCTCCGCTATCGCCACGCGATCGCGCGTCACCTGTCTCTGGGAGAAACCCGTTGTCTGACACCAAACGCACCCCTTTTTCTTGTCTTACTGATCCCAGCTAAGGGTATACTGAGCCAGGCCCATGTCAAGCACGACCCGCGAGCGCATCGTCGACGAAGCGATGCACCTGTTCAGCCGGCACGGATATGCCGCCACCAGCATCGCCAAGATCGAGGCCGCCGCGGGCCTCACACCGGGAGCCGGCGGCATCTACCATCACTTCCCGAGCAAGGAAGCGGTCCTGGCCGCCGGCATCGAACGCCAACTCTCGCGGCTCGGCGCGCTCCGTGAGATCCGAAACGTGCTCGGATCGCTGGGAGACCTCAAAGCCGAACTGACGCTGACCGCCCGCTACGTGCTCACCGAGCTCGACAGCGAGTCTGAGCTGCTGCGCATCCTTGCCTCCGACGCGCGCAACCGCCCGCAGCTGCTGAAGAGCGCCGTCGAGGAGCTCGTCAGCTCCACGTTCACGGGCTTTGCCACGTGGATCGGCGAGCGCGCCGAGCTCGCGCTGGCAGAGGAAGAGGCAAGGGCGATCGCCGCCTTTGGACTCGGGTCGCTGCTCTCCTCCCGCCTGCTGCGCGACGTCCTCGGCATACCGGCGCCGGTCGACGACGAGACGCTAGTTGAGACTTGGGTGCAGATGATGGTCAATGCCATGGCCGACCCCGCGCGCGCCTGACGCGCAGGGCTCGCGCAGGCGCCCAACGCACGGCCGGCCGCCAAACGCCGCGGCCTTCCCGCCACGCACGCGCGATCTCCGCAAGCACGATCTCGACTAGGTTTCCGTTCGCCTTAAGCTCGTCGCGAGCTTTCACACAAACAATCGTCGGAGGGCACCTTTGTCGCAGCGAGCACCCAGCAGCAACGGCGCGGACGTGATCGTCGTGGGGGCCGGCCTTGCCGGGCTCGTCGCCACCGCGGAGCTGTGCGATGCCGGGCGTCGAGTGCTGCTGCTCGACCAGGAGCCCGAGGCGTCGCTGGGCGGTCAGGCGTTCTGGTCCTTCGGCGGCCTGTTCTTCGTCGACAGCCCCGAGCAACGGCGCATGGGCATCCACGACTCGCGCGAGCTCGCCTGGCAGGACTGGCTCGGCACCGCCGGCTTTGACCGTCCCGAGGACGAGTGGCCTCGCCGCTGGGCCGAGGCCTATGTTGACTTCGCCGCCGGCGAGAAGCGCGCGTGGCTGCACGCCCAGGGGATGCGCTTCGTGCCGAACGTCGGCTGGGCCGAGCGCGGCGGCTACCTCGCGACCGGCCACGGCAACTCGGTGCCGCGCTTTCACGTCACCTGGGGCACTGGCCCGGGCGTGATCGCACCGTTCGTGCGACGCGTGCGCTCCGCCCAGCAGCGCGGTCTGGTCGAGCTGCGCTTCCGCCACCGCGTCGATTCGTTGACCGTCACCGACGGCGCCGTTACGGGCGTCGCCGGCCAGGTGCTCGAGCCGAGCGCCGTCGCACGCGGGCAGGCGAGCTCGCGCGTGCAGACCGGCGAGTTCGAGCTCGAGGCACAGGCCGTGATCGTCACCTCCGGCGGGATCGGCGCCAACGACGAGCTCGTGCGCAAGAACTGGCCATCGCGCCTGGGCACAGCACCCATGAACATGATCTGCGGCGTCCCCGACCACGTCGACGGCCGGATGCTCGCGATCAGCGAGGCCGCCGGCGCGAGCATCATCAACCCCGACCGCATGTGGCACTACGTCGAGGGGATTCGCAACTGGAATCCGATCTGGAGCCGCCACGGGATCCGCATCCTGCCGGGGCCCTCACCCCTGTGGCTGGACGCGACCGGCGAGCGCCTGCCGGTGCCGCTGTTCCCCGGCTTCGACACGCTTGGCACGCTCGCGTACGTTATGCAGACCGGCCACGACTACACGTGGTTCGTGCTCACGCAGAAGATGATCGAGAAGGAGTTCGCGCTCTCAGGCTCCGAGCAGAACCCCGACCTGACTAGCAAGAGCATGCTCGAGGTGCTCAAGTCGCGCGTCGGCAAGGGCGCGCCCGGCCCGGTCGAGGCGTTCAAGCAGAAAGGCGCCGACTTCGTCGTCGAGCGCGACCTTGCGTCGCTCGTACGCGGGATGAACGCGCTGAGCGAGGAGCCGCTGCTCGAGCCGGCGACCGTCGAGCGCGAGGTCGTCGCGCGCGATCGCGAGATCGCCAACCCCTACACGAAGGACCTGCAGGTGACGGCGATCCGCGGCGCCCGCCGCTACTTGGCGGACCGCATCACCCGTGTGGCGGCCCCGCATCGCATCCTCGATCCGAAGGCCGGCCCGCTGATCGCGGTGCGGTTGAACATCCTCACACGCAAGACGCTCGGTGGCCTGCACACCGATCTCTCCAGCCGCGTGCTGGGGTCATCGGGAGAGCCCCTATCCGGCCTGTACGCCGCCGGCGAGGTCGCGGGTTTTGGAGGCGGCGGCATGCACGGTTACCGCTCGCTCGAGGGAACGTTCCTCGGCGGCTGCCTCTTCTCCGGCCGCTCAGCCGGGCGCGCCGCCGCGACGGATGTAGGCTGAGCGAAACGAACCCGGGCTACGGGCCGCTCGCCTTTGCAAGTGCCGTGGCGGCGTCCTGCAGGCGGTCGTCTCCCCAGAAGAGCTCGTCGTCGATCGCAATCGTGGGCACACCAAATACACCGAGCTCGTGGGCAGCCTCGGTCACAACTCGCAGCGCGAGCTTGAGCTCAGGGTCGCGGGTCGCTTCGTCCACCGCGCGCGGATCGAGACCGGCTTGCTCGGCGGCCTGCAGGACGGGCTCAGGAACGGCAAGGTCCTGCCCGCGCGCGAACGCTTGGCGGAAGGCCGCCATCGCGAACTGATGGCCTTGCCCCTCCTGGAAGGCGTATGTGGCGGCTCGCATCGCATACAGGTAGTTTGTCGGCCACGGGTCCGGCCAGCGCATCGGCGCAAGGCCGTAGGACCGCGCGCGGCGCTCGACCTCGGCCATTCCGGCCTGGCGCCTGGCGAGGTCGCCAAGCGACCAGGACGATCTTCCGTTGAGCTTGAACAGGGCGCCGAGCGACACCGGCCGCCAGGTGGCTATCCGCTCCGGCAGAGCTTCGTGCAAGCGCTCGGCCGTGAGATAGGCGAAGGGCGATCCGAGGTCGAAGTAGAAGGTGATCTGAGGCATCGTGGCTATCTTTGCCGGGCCGGCACGACCTGCTGGAGTGGGCTTAGCCGGGCGTCGACGTGATTTTTCAAGTCGTGTCGGAGGTAATCATGCTTGAGCTGGCGGCTGAACGCCTTGGGGCCGGTGTCGTTGAACGAAGCCGGCCGGTCAGTCGTCTGCGAACGCCCTGAACGCCGTGGTCATCTGCCGATCGGCCTGGGCCGCCTCATCGACCTGTGGCAGTCTGCCTGTCACGTGGCGACCACCTCGAGCTCGTGAACGGCCGCTCATGCGTGGCTCTTTATCGGCCGCTTGACGGCCGGGTCGATGCGCTTCTCCCCCAGCCTTTCCGCGAGCCGGGAGGCGAGCGCCATGATCGTGAGCGCGGGATTGGCCGAACCCTGGGTCGGCATCACGCTGCCGTCACACACGAACAGGTTAGGCACGCTCCACGCGCGATGATCTGCGTCGATCACGCCGGTCTCGGGGGACGCCGACATGACGCAGCCGCCGACGAGGTGGGCGTAGCGGTCGATCGTAAGAATGTCCTGCGCTTCGGCGGCTTTCAGGATTTCGTGGAGCTTGTTCTTGGCATAGGCGATGTTCATCCGGTCGTTGTCACACTGGGTGTAGTCGAGGCGTGCGACGGGCATCCCGTGGCGGTCTGTCTGCGCTGCGAGCGTGACGCGGTTCTCGGCCCTCGGGAGCAGCTCTGAGAGAACGCCGATCGTGTACCAGTGGTTGTAGTCGCGCATATACTCGCGCAGCGCCTGTCCCCAGTGCCCGTCGGCAAGGACGTGCTCGGCCCAGCCGATCGGCAGCGGACCGACGGTCTGGATCGAGAAGCCACGGGCGAAGCCACGGCTGGGGTCGGTCTCGTAGAACTGCTCGGAGCTGATCTCCGGCGGCGGCGCCTTGTACATCCGCACCTCCTCGGAGAAGCGGCCCGCCACCTGGGGCGCTCCCTGCACCATGACGCCCCTCCCCACGAGGTCGTTCTCGTTGGCCAGGCCGTTGGGAAACCGCTTGCTCGTGGAGTGCAGCAAGAGCCGTGGTGTCTCGATCGAGTAGCCGGCAACCGCGATCGTCTCTGCGGACTGGAAGCACTCCTCACCCTCATGAAAGTAGGTGACGCCGGTACAGCGTCCCGCCTCGTCGGTCTCGATCCTCGTGACCATGCAGTCGGCGCGCACCTCGACACCGTGCTCGAGCGCGTCGGGGATGTGGGTGATCAGCGGCGAGGCCTTGGCGTTTACCTTGCAGCCCTGCAGACAGAAGCCTCGGTATATACAGTGCGGGCGGTGTCCGAAGGAGCCGTTGGCGATCCCGACGGGGCCGACGCGTATCTGGATCCCGAGGCGGCGAGCGCCCCGCCACGCCTTCAGCGCGCCGGCGCCGACGGGGTGCGGGCCATGCGGATAGTCATGCGGGTCTCCCCATGGCCAGAACTCGCCGGCGACCGGCAGCTCGCGCTCCAGGCGCTCGTAGTGAGACTTCAGGTCCTGATAGGAGATCGGCCAGTCGGCGGCCACTCCATCGCGTGTGTAAACCTCGAAGTCGGAGGGGTGAAAGCGTGGCGTGTACCCGGCGTAGTGGACCATCGAGCCGCCGACGCCGCGGCCGCAGTTGTTCTTACCGAGCTCCACGGGATCCTCCCCGCCGATGATCCGCGGCTCGGTCCAGTACAGCTCGTGCGCCCCGGCCTCGTCTGAGACCCAATCCTCGTCGGGGTCCCAGAAAGGGCCGGCCTCCAGCACGAGCACGCGCCAGCCCTTGCGGGCGAGGCGCTGCGCGAGCGTCGCGCCGCCGGCGCCCGCACCGACGATCAGCATGTCGACCGCCTCATCAGGCCTGTAGCGGCGCATGCGCTCGCGCCCGGGCACTCCCCTGCGGTGCGGATCGAGCAGAAACGCGGAGTCGTTCTCGGACGGGCGTTGTGCGCCCTTCAGCGCGACACGCAGCCGCTCTCTCACTCGAGCCCCCGCTCGCGCACATCGGACACCGGATCGGTCGCGAACTCGGGCGGGGCCTCCCAGTGCTCGCGCTGCCCCGCGCCGAGGCGCGCGTAGCCGCGCGGGTAGGTAGGTCCGCCGAAGCCGATCTCGTTCCACGCCCAAGGGTGGGAGTAGAAGGCGCCGAGCACGCCGCGCATGATTACCCCCCACGCCTTCTTGACAGGAAGCTCCCAGTCGAGCTCACCGTGCGAGAAGCGCTCGACGATCTCGTGCTGGGTCGCCGAGGGCGCTGCGGCAAACCCGTCCTTGCACCCATCCTCGCGAGCGGTGCTGTCGAGGTTTGCGGCCACCTGGCGCCAGGTCTCAGGGTCGGGCGGCATATCGTGGTGGCGGTAGCCGTCGAGCTGCCCGGCGTGAAGCTTGGCGTCGACCATCTCCAGCACCGGGATCCGGGGCTCCGAGTCCTGGCCGGTAACTACGTTGCAGAAGGCGCTGAGCGTTAGTGTCTCCTGTGCGGTGAAGAAGCGGATGGGCGGGACATTGGCCACCCGCTCGAGCACCTTTCTGCGGGTGAGCGGGTCCCAGTGCCTCGCGGCGGTGAGCACGTCGTAGTCGGGGTAGCGCCCGCGCATCTGCGGGGTCGTCCCGCGGCGCTGGCGCGGTAGTTGCGCGGGCGGGCCGGGGGTGGTGTCGCCACCCTGCTTCGGCAGGTGGCCCGCGGTAGAATGCGCCTCAGCCATCGCCTTTCAGCGCTCCCGCTCGGCGAGCGCCGCCGCAATGCCCATGCCACCGACGAGCGCGAGTGAGCCGGGCGCCAGCAGCGGCGGCCCCATGATGACATTGTAGAGCGGCTCTGAGAACCCGCCGGGACGCTTGCGGACCCCCTGTATGTGCGTGTAGACGCCGATCAGTCCGTCGAGGCAGTAGAGGGCGGAGACGGCGGGCAGCACGGTCCTCGCGGCCCGCCTGGAGCGCACACCGGCAAGGCCGGCGACGGTGAGCAGCGGCGAGAGCGCGACCGGGGTCCACATCCACTTGTCACCGAAGGAGCCGCGGAAGTGCTCGAAGTAGATCTCCAGGCCGAGCGGCAACGCGCTGAGCGCGGTAGCGCCAGACAGCGTGCGCTGCGCCCGGCCGCGGCGGAGATTTACGACCAGCCGCTTGCCGCTCATCATCGGCCGGAGAGGAACTCAGGCAGCTTCTGGCGTAGCGACTGAGCGATGATCCGCCGGCTGCCAGGATCGCCGTGGAGGATCGCGGAGGCAAACGAGCGGGCCTGCTCGACCGTGATGTGCGGCGGCAGCGGCGGCACCTCAGGATCGCAGCAGACCTCGAGTACGGTGGGCCGGTCACTTGCAAGCGCGCGGTCCCAGCATTCCCCGATCGCCTCGGGATCGTCGGTGCGAATGCCGTTCAGGCCGATCATCTCCGCCCACCGCGCATAGGGGACGTCCGGCAGTTCCTGAGACTCCACGAACTTTGGGTCGCCCGACATCGCGCGCTGCTCCCAGGTCACCTGGTTGAGGTCGCGGTTGTTGAGCACGAGGACGATCAGCCGCTGGTCGGGCCAGCGGTCGTGGTACTTGGCGATCGTGATCAGCTCGGCGAGGCCGTTCATCTGCATCGCGCCGTCGCCGACCAAGGCGATCACTGGCCGGTCGGGGTATGCGAACTTCGCGGCGATCGCATACGGCACGCCTGCGCCCATCGTGGCGAGGGTTCCCGACAGTGAGGCCATCATGCCGGCACGCAGCCGCACGTCGCGGGCATACCAGTTCGCCGCCGACCCGGAGTCGGAGGTCAGGATCACACCGTCGGGCAGGCGCTTTGAGAGCTCGTGGAAGATCAGCTGCGGGTTGATCGGCTGGGCGGGAGCGTGGGCGCGCGCCTCGATCAAATCCCACCAGTCGGCGACGTTCTTTTCGATCTTCTCGCTCCAGGAACGCTCCTGCTTACGCTGAAGCAGCGGCAGAAGCGCTTTGAGGGTGAGCGCGCTGTCCCCGACGAGGTTGAGCTCCATCGGGTAGCGGATGCCGAGCATCCGCCCGTCAAGATCGATCTGCACCCCGCGAGCTGAGCCCTCCTCGGGCAGGAACTCCGAGTAAGGGAAGCTCGAGCCGACCATCAGCAGCGTGTCGCAGTCCTGCATCAGATCCCAGCTCGGGCGCGTCCCCAGCAAGCCGATCGAGCCAGTTACGAACGGCAGGTCGTCGGGCACCGCGGCCTTCCCGAGCAGCGCCTTGGCCAGACCGGCGCCGAGCGTGTCGGCGACCTCGATCACCTCCTGGGTGGCGTGCAGCGCGCCGGCGCCCACGAGCATCGCAACCTTCTCGCCCGCATTGAGGACCTCGGCGGCGCGCTTGAGCTGCTCGTCGCCGGGGATTACGCGCGGGGGGGTATAGCCGGGGCCGGAATGAACGGTGCCGTGCGCGTGCGGCGGTGTGAGGACGGCCTCTTCCATCTGCAGGTCGTTGGGGACGATCACACAGGTGACGGTGCGCTCTGACAGGGCGATCCGCATCGCCCGGTCGACCAGGTGCCTGATCTGGCCCGCCTCGGTGGCCATCTGCACGTACTCGTGCGCGACGTCCTTGAACAGCGTGGTGAGGTCGACCTCCTGCTGATAGTTGCCACCGAGCCCAAGCCGCGCCTGCTGGCCGACGATCGCCACGACCGGCTGGTGGTCGAGCTTGGCGTCATACAGACCGTTGAGAAGGTGGATCGCGCCGGGGCCGGAGGTCGCCAGGCACACGCCGGCTTCGCCGGTGAACTTCGCGTGCGCGCACGCCATGAACGCGGCCATCTCCTCGTGGCGGACCTGGATGAACTCGGGCACCTGGTCCCCACCTCTGCCGAAGGCGCCCATAATGCCGTTGATTCCGTCGCCGGGATAGCCATAGATCCGCTTCACTCCCCATTCGCCGGCGAGGCGGTGCAGCAGATGGTCGGCGACGGTCTCGCTCATAGCGCTTCCTTCCGGTAGTGACGATCTTCACTCTCACCGACCAGAAGAAACACCAGCGCTGCCAGCGCGATCCCGCAGAGCCCGATCAAGAAGATCCCGATCGCGGCCGCGACGGCGCCGTGAGCCAAGGTTAGGAGGAGGATGCCCGCCGTCAGGGCGGCCCATCCGATGCCGAGGACTGTGCGGTCTGTAGAGGTGAAGCGCCTGCTCGTGTGGTTCTGCTCAACGCCCATGCTTAGCTCCTACCCTCGAGGTCCGGTGCCAAAACAGCATCAGCTCCTGACAGTCGCGGGTCCCGTCGCCTACCGTGAGCGCTGCCGCGCCGATGGCAGATAATGTACGCGCGGAGATGTGGGGTGGCTTGGCAACGCGCATGGAGGGCGAGATCGTCGTATTGGAGCCGCTGGACGCTCGTCACGAGGAGGGCTTGTGGGATGCCTGCCAAGACCCGAGGACTCGGACCTGGACCCTTCCGCGCGGAAAGAGCCCCAGGCATTTTCAGGCGTGGTTTCAGGCGAGCCTAGCTGCGTGCGAGGCTGGCGAGGAGTGTGCATTCGCAACGCTGGATCGTGCCACCGGGAAGGTGATCGGTGGGACCGGCTATCACGCGTTGCGTGAGGCTCATCGTGGTCTTGAGATCGGTGGCACATGGCTTGAACCATCGGCGTGGGGCACGGGAGCCAATGTCGAGGCGAAGCTCTTGATGTTGGAGCACGCGTTCGAGCGGGTCGGTTGCATGCGCGTGGAGTTCAAGACCGATGCTCGCAACGAGCACTCACGTGCGGCACTTGAGGCGCTGCCCGCCCAGTTCGAGGGGATTTTCCGCCGGCACATGATTATCGAGGATGTCGGTGTACGCGATTCTGCCTTCTACAGCATCACCGACGAGGAGTGGCCGGGAGTGCGCGCCAACCTCACACGCCGGCTTGCCGCGGCGCGCGCACGACCGCAGCGAGCGGCCGATGACCGAAAACACCAAGCATCACGCGGAGGTCGAAGGCATGACTGATCAGCTGGCGGGGTTGCTCGCCGAGCAGGCCCGGTACTATCGTGAACGGGCCGGGGAGTACGACGACTGGTGGTTTCGCCGCGGGCGCTACGACCGCGGCGCCGACGCGAACGCGCAGTGGTTCGCCGACGCAGGAGAGGTCAAGGACGCCTTGGAGCACTTCCAGCCGGCGGGGCGAGTGCTGGAGTTGGCGTGCGGGACCGGCTTGTGGACTCGCCGACTGATTAAGCACGCCGACACCGTGACCGCCGTGGACGCCTCGCCAGAGGTGATCGAGCTGGCACAAGCCGAAATGGACGATCCGAAGGTGACCTACGTGCGTGCAGACCTCTTCGCATGGGAGCCGCCCACGAGCTACGACGTGTGCTTCTTCAGCTTCTGGCTCTCGCACGTGCCAGAGGCGCAGTTCGAGAACTTTTGGGCGAAAGTCAGGCGGGCGCTTCGCCCTGAAGGGAAGGTTTTCTTCGTGGACAGCCTACCGAGCGGCCTCGCATCCGCGGCGGACCATCGGCTGCCCAATCGTGGGGAGGAGACGATGACCCGGCGGCTTGCCGATGGCCGCGAGTTTCGCATTATAAAGCGCTTCTACGAGCCCCACGCTCTACACCAGCGGCTTGCCGACCTCGGATGGGACGCGCAGGTGCAGGCAACGCCGGAGTTCTTCCTCTACGGTCACGCTACAAGGGCATCCGAGCGCACGGAAGGGGATCGCCGATGAGCCGGCGCGGCGATCGGCGTAATCGGTCTGGTAGATCACGCGCAGGTGGCCGCTCCACGAGGTGTGGCCTATCGGGCCGGCATGATCGGCGCTGTCGCGAAACCGCACGCGATCACTAACCTAAGCGCAGTGCGCCGCCTGATCACGCCCGTCGCGCTGGCCGTCGCCGCTGCGGCTCTCGTAGGGCTTTTGGCCTATGGTCTTTCGACTCATGCAAGCAACCGTAGCCTGGACGAACGGTTGCATCACCGAGAACATCCAACGGCGCCAGACGCCAATCGGCTACTGCCGGTACTGGGTGGTCGCGGGAGCCGGTCGCTCGCCGACCTGCACGGGAAGATCGTCGTGCTGAACATCTGGGCGTCTTGGTGTCCACCCTGCCAGGCCGAGGCACCTTTGCTCGAGCGCGCTCAGCCTGCACTGAGGAGAGCCGGAGCGACGATCCTGGGGATCGCTTACGAGGACGTCACCTCGGATTCCGAACACTTCGTCCGGCAATTTCATCTGAGCTACCCCAATCTACGCGACGATGATGGCGAATTCGCCCACGCGTACGGGACGGATCAACTACCGGAGAGCTTCATCATCGACCGCAGTGGGCACATCGTGGCGATCGAGCGCGGTGAGATCCACCAGGGATTCATGACTCGCGCGATCGCCTTGGCGAGGAGTGCTTGAGTTTCAAACCTGATCGGGTCTACACAGATCTCAGCGTCCAGCCCTCGATACGGCATTCGCCACGACCTACTCGGGCTTCTCGTTCAGCTACATACCGCCGGATGACTTCCCAATCCCTGTAGAGAGAGAGAGAGAGAGAGAGAGAGAGATCATCAGCAGCGACCTGGCCTTCGTCGGAATTCCCACACACTCCAACCGCTCAACCCACGATCCAGCGAGTTGACGAGTTACGATCCGGCGGGTGGGGGAACCGGGCTTCTATCCAATCGTTGTCTTCGACCTTGACGGGACGTTGCTGCGCGGCACGAGCGTATCGCTGCTGCTCGCCCAATGGCTCGGACAGACTGAGGAGATCGCGGAGCTTGAGCGGGCATTCCACGCGCATGAGATATCCAATAGCGTCGTGGCGGACACGTCTGCTGGATGGCTCGCAGGGCAGAGCACGGCCGAGGCTTGGCGAGTGCTCACGGAGGGCACCTGGATCGCCGGGATGACCCAGACATTCCAGGCACTTGCCGCTGATGGGGTTAGCCTTTTGCTGGGGACGATCACCTGGAGCTTCGCGGCCGAGATGTTGCGGGAGCGCTATGAGTTTGCAGCGGTCAGCGGGACGGAGATGGAAGCGACCGATGGGGTCCTTTCCGGCACAGTGAGCCGCTACTTCGACGAGCATGACAAGGTGCGTTTCGTGGAGGACTGGTGCACGCAGAACGGGTTTTCAATGAGCCAAGTCGCTGCGGTCGGCGACTCTCGTTCGGACGTCCCGCTCTTTCGTCGTGCCGGCGCATCGATCGCGCTGAACGCCACGCCCGATGCGCGGGAAGCGGCAACCCACACCCTCGACACCGACGATCTCTGCGATGTTCTGGCACTCCTTCAGGCGGCGAGCGACGATCGAACGACCGAGTGAGCAGGATGCTTTCTGCTGTGATTGCTGCGTATGCTGTGTAGCTTGTGTTATCAGCGTCTTGTGCTAGCCTTGCCCCAATGTCCGCGATAGCCGTCCATCCACGCGTCGATCGAGTTCGCTCGCTTCCGACGCTCTCACAGGCCGCCGGATTCATCGGCCTAGATACGGGCGGCATGAGCCGCGCAGTTCGGGCGCTCGGCGTCGAGCCGCAGCGATGGGGCCGCCGGGACAAGCACCTGGAGATCGCCCAGGTGCTCCAGATCGCCAGGGTTGCGCAGCGCGCGTCGCTGGAGGAGGTCGCCGGCAGCATCCTGGAATGGACGGAGCAGAACCACCCGGACGCGTTGAAGCAGACGACCGCCGAGATCGACGCGTTCTTTGCCGAGCTTCCTCCACCGACTGCGACACCGGCTGATGAGTTCGTTGCCGAACTCCGCGCAGCGCTGCCGCCGCGGTGGGCGGACAAGGCCGAGAAGATCTGGCGCGCTCACGCAGGCAGCGTGTAGTAGTCGCCGCGATAACCCTCGCGCTTGCGACCGCGCTTGAAGTCGAGGTGGGCGAGCTCCCGTGCACTCAGCGCGATACCACCGTCGAGGACGAGACCAACTCGGCCGACCTGGATGGTCCTGCGATCGATTGCAGCCATGACGCATGTGAGCAGCCAAAGGGCGACGAGATACTCAGCCCGCACTCCAGGATCGCTGACATCCATGCGGACCGCTGCCGCCGTAATCAGATGAGGCCGGTGCGCGCCGCCGCGCGGTCCCGGCTCGAAGTGCCACGCCAGCACAGCCGCGACGCGATTGTCTTCGCGCAGATCGCCGGCGAGTAGTCGACGCCCCTTCTGCCCCTCCGCCATATGCCAAGCCTTCATAGGCTCGCTCCCCACCGGAGGCGGATAAAGGCGCGCGGTCGTCGTCGCCAGGCGCCAGCGCGCCGGCGCGTTGCTTCCGCCGGCGGGAGACGGCAGATGGTCCAGCTCGATTCGAGTCTCGGGCTCACCGCCGCGCCGTCCGTGATGCACCGTCAGCGCGCGCTCCAGGCGCCCAATCAGATCGTTTCGGCTTACGGCAGGACTCAAGGAGACACCAATCGTCCGCTTGCCAAAGACACGACGGCCCACGTTCTCTCCAAATCCGCCGTATCGCTTTGTCTGCGCCAGTTCATCTGCGCCGAGCGTACTTGCCGCTACCGACGCCCGGGGTCGATATCGGTTTCACGACGCCGACCTCGGGAGCAGAACTGTCGCCTGAAGCGGCTCGCCGAGATCGTTCTCGAGCAGGTGGACGTAGGTGTCGAGCGTGAAGCTGGCCGAATGGTGGCCGAGCCAGCGTTGCACCTGCACGACGTTGCACCTCTCCGCGAACAGCCGCGACGCGACGGTATGGCGAAACGTGTGGAAGCCCGCCCATTCGACACCCGCCGCCGTGCACGCAGGCGCGAGCACGCGCGCGGCGAGATTGTCGGGATCGAGTACCGAACCGGCGGCCGAGGGGAACACGAGCTCACCCTGCGCGGCACTGCGGGCCGACAGGCGATCCGCCAGCTCGCGCGGGATAGGCACGTCGCGCTTGGAGTAGCGGGACTTGAGCGGGCCGATCACAAGGCCCTCACCGCGACGGCGGCGCACGCGATGACGGACCTTCACATGTGGTCGCTCGCCGTCCAGCGCGAGATGGCGGCCTTCGAGTACCAGCAGCTCCGACCGCCGCAACCCGGTCGCGGCGAGCAGCTCGAACATGAGCCAATGCGACTCGTGGACACGCTCGACCACCAGCCCCATCGTCTCGACCGCCTCGCCGTCATCGCCCTCGACACGAGGGAAGGGCCGCGGCCGGTCCTCGTCGTCATCCATCCGCTCCCTGTGAGGCAGCGCCACGTCGGTCGCCGGGTTGTGGCGGATCAGGCCCTCACGACGAGCGGTCGCCAGGCACGCCTTGAGAGGCCCGAGCGCGTTGCGCACCGTCTTGTCTGACAATGGCACCCGCCTGGCCGGCTCCTCCTTCGTCGCCGCCGGCTTGGTCTGATCGCACAGCCTGAGCCGGGCTGGATTCGACGGAGGCGGGTTTGTTGGTTCCCTATCTTTATTTGATGGGGATAGTTGCCTGTTCTTTCGCAGCGTAGAGTTCCTCGACTTCTCGTGGTGGCCGGTCATCGAGCGCTTCGTGTAGACGCTCGTTGTTGAACCACGCGACGTACTCGACGACGGCGAGCTCGAGCTGGCTGCGGGTCGCCCAGGTGCGGTCGGCGATGAGCTCAGTCTTGAAGCTGTCGACGAAGCTCTCAGCAACGGCGTTGTCGTAGGCGTCGCCGACGGTGCCGATCGACGCCAGCACACCGTGATCGTGCAGCGTCTGGGTGTAGTCAATCGATGTGTACTGGCTCCCGGCATCGGTGTGTTGAATGAGCGCGACCTCCGCGCCGGGCTGGCGTTGATGTAGCGCCATCCGTAGCGCGTCAAGGACCAGCGTGGTGCGCATGTGCGACGCGAACTGCCAGCCCACGATCCGCCGGCTGTAGGCGTCGATCACGAAGCTGAAGAACACCAGTCCCTCCCAGCAGCGCAGGTAGGTGAAGTCCGCGAACCACTTCTCATCTGGCCGGGATGCCGTGAAGTCGCGCTGAACGAGATCACACGGCCGTGTGGCCTTCGGATCGGGCTTGGTGGTGCGCCACGGCTTGCCGCGCCGCTTGGCTCCCTGGATGGCGTTCTGGCGCATCAGCCGCCGCACACGATCACGGCCGACGTTCTCGCCAGCGCGCAGCAGCGCCTTCCAGGTCCGCCGGTAGCCATAGGCGCAGTAGTTGGCCTCGTGCAGCTCGCGGATCTTCCGACCAAGCCGCTCGTCCTCGACCTGACGATCGGACCGGCGGCCCGAGGCGCGCTCGTAGTAGGCGGACACCGACACGCCCAGGGTGTGGCAGATCGGCTCGACCCCGAAGCGCTCGCGATGCTCCTTAACGAACGCGCTCACTTCGGCCGGTTCGGGTCGAGCTCGCCGGCGAAAAACACGCTCGCCGCCTTGAGGATCTCGTTCGCCCGACGCAAGTGCGCAACCTCGCGGCGTAGCTGCTTGATCTCCTCGCGCTCCTGGCTGGTCAGGAGGTCCTTGCGCTTGCCCCCATCGGCTTCGGTGCGCCGGACGTATTTGCGCAGCGTCTCAGAATCAATGCCCAGGTCGCGCGCGACGTGGGCGACCGGGCGGCCGGACTCGAACACAAGGCGTGTGCCACGATCCAACAGCTCCTCTGGGTACTTCCCCACTCTTGCCATAACGGAAGGCTCTCCTTCCCCGCGGACGACACCGCAGATCAGAGCCTCCGTCAAAACCAGCCTGGCTCACTAATGGGGTCATAGCGGGGGCAGGATTCGAACCTGCGACCTTCGGGTTATGAGATCGCGGGGGGTAGGTTGGGTACGGTGGGGATGCCCGTGCTTATTGGGGTGGAGTGGTTCGCTCGGACCGGTTTCGCTCAAATTGGAACGACGAATGGAACAATGGCGGACCCTGACTTGTATAGGTTGGCCGCGGTTACGGCAGCCCATACGGGATGAGTCCCGGGTCGAGCCTGACAGTGGCTTTTGCTTCGCTTTTCAGGTACCGGTCGAACTGGTCGACGCCGCTCGATGGGCCCGTCACGTTGAACGCGACCTGAGTAGAGAGCAGGTGCGGATGCTCGGCGATCTCGCACTGCAGCCCGAGTTCCTGCGCAAACGCAACCATCTGGCTCAAACGACTTGCGGATCAGCTTGCCCGTCACGCACATCACGGTGCGGGTCTCGGATTCTGTATCCGCATCTGTGGCCAGCCGGGCATGCTCCACCGCGCTGGCCTGCCGCAGTTGATCTTCTTGGGCGGGCGTGAGGGGAGGATCGATCTGGCGCCACGCCCGGAGGTTCTCATCCCAGTGACTCACGCGGATCGCTCCTTTGCGCTGCTCGCTGCGCAACACCGATTCGATCGCCTCGCGTGCGTTGTCGATCGCCCGCTCATTTGCGGCGTAGGCGAAGAATGTGTCGCCGTCATGAGTCAGCGCGACATCATCGCTCAGCACTGACCGCGCCTCGCCCTCGAGGTCATCTGGACGGTCGCGCACGTGACCGATAAGCCCATCTAGGTTGGTAGATCCATCCAGATCGAGTCGCAGGCGCCAGTCCTGGTCGCGTGACATCATCCACCCAATCCGCTCGCCATCGCCACCGCAGACTATCGGGATCAGCCAATGATCCGCAACCGACGACGAGATCTGCCGGTCGCACCGATTCGCCGTCGTCTGCTGGCATCGCTGATCGACCTGGCGCTCGCGCTCATCGGAGGAATCCTCGCGATCGGCGCAGTCATCATCATGCGCGGCAGGAAAGACGCTCCAGGAGTGAGCTCGCTGAACAGGCTAACGAGCTCCAAACGGGTGAGCATTGCATTGCGGGTGTTCGCGTTCGTGCTGAACGTGCTCCTCACCGGACGCCGGGGGCCAGGATCTAGCATCGTCGGAACCCGACTCGTGGATGCCCGTACGGGAGGACCGGTGAGCCTCAGACAGGCGACCCTGCGCGCAGGCGCGCGGCAGGGGTGGCAGTTCCTGGTTAGGAGGCTGACTGCTCGACTCGGGAAAGCCGAGCAGTTCAAGCACCGCGATCTGCAGTCGAAGATCGAGGAACTCAAACGCGCTCATGAGGATGACCACGACGCGTTCCAGCACGCGATGATGGAGATGTATAAGGAAAACCAAATGCGCCCATACATGTCATGTCTCCCGGCACTCGCTCAACTGCCACTCGGCTTGGCGATCGAGGCACCCGCCATGTGGACACCCTCACACCAAGGGCTTCCCGACAAGCTCGCCGGAACGATCATCATCAGCGACCGCTTACGTGATTTTCAGTCAGTGACAAGCAGCGCGCCCGACCAGCGGGCGGCGCTCTCGCCCACCGCCAGGGCAGCCGCGCGGTCAAGCGCAGTCGGCTCGTCGTAGCGCAGCTCGGCTGCCCAGGGGGTCAGCCAATCGACACCGGCGAGCTCCTCGGGCACTTTGATCCCCGCCTCCTCGACCTGCTCGACAAGCGACTCCAGATCATGCGTGCGCGGGAGTTCGACATCAGCCAGGACGAGCGCCACCTTGAGGGCCTTCTCGACACACTGCTGAGCATGAAATCCGATGATGCTGTCGTCGATATCAGTGTCGTCGACAAGCTTCCGGCAGACAACGAGATCACCGGCCGCCCGGCGTTGGAGCATCTCGGCGTACTCGATCTGCTCAGGACTGGGCGACAACGCGACCCTCGCGTAACGCGCGATCGACCATCGTGCCCTTGACCTTCGCACGTCGCCCAGCAAGCGCCTCGTCCATCACGATCACATCCACGGGAACACGGAGACCTCGCAGCGCATGACGGAGCTTGACTGACTCCGCGAGGCGATCCTCAACCTGACGCTCGATCACCAGGAAGTCGAAGTCGCTGCCCTCGTCGGCGTCGCCGCGAGCATGTGAGCCGAACAGGATCACTTTGGCCGGCGCAGACGCGGCATCGATCAGCGCGCGGCCGGCACGCTCGATCACGGTCTCGGCGGCTACCGCGTTCATCGGTGGCCCTCATCGACGGCCGTCTGACGCTGGGGCTCGGACTGGGTTGTGCGGAACGCCCGCTCGACCAGATGCGCTCCGTTGGTCGGGTCGGGGGCGTAGTGGTGGTAGATCTCGGTCGTCTTTGCGTCGGCGTGACCCATCCACTCCTGGATCGCGCGCAGCGGCGCACCTGCGGCTGCCATCTGCGTGCCGAAGGTGTGGCGTAGCTCGTGGAAGGTGATCTCACGCACGCCCGCTCGCGTGATGGCCTCGCGGAAGCGCTTGCGCATCTTCGACGGGTCGAGCACGTTGCCGGTGTGGGGATGGCAGAAGACGAGATCGTTGTCTGTGCGGTAGGCCGAGCGCTGGGAGTGAAGCTCAAGCTCTCGTGCCAGGCGGTCGGCCATCGGCACCGAGCGTCCCTCGTGGGACTTGGGGCTGTCGAACCTCCCGCGGGTGAAGTTGTCGGCGACCCGCACGCGGCTCGCCAGCCAATCGACGTCCATCCACTTCAGCGCCAGCAGCTCGCCCTGACGCAGCCCGGTCAAGGCGGCGGCCAGGTAGAGCGGTCGCTCGACGGCGCCCAGCGAGTCGTCGGGCACCGCGTCTATGAGCTCGTCGAGCTCGCGGGGTTGCAGGAAGCGAATGCGCCGGTGTGGCGAGCGCGCCTTCTTGGGGCGATCTACGTGTGCGACCGGATTGGTCAGCACCCAGCCGCGCTTGAGCGAGAAGGCAAAGACGCCGTGCAGGAAGTTCAGGTGGTTCTGGACAGTCTTGCTCGACAGGCCGTCCGCGCGCTTGCGCTTGAGGTAGGAGGCGACCCTGGCCGGGTCGATCCTGTCGATCGGCGTATCGCCGAAGAATCCTTCGAGGTGTCCACGCAGGTATCCGCGGTAGTCCTGGATCGTCGAGCGCTTGCGATCCATCACGTGCTCCAAATGATCGATGTACAGCGCGCCGGCGTCGGTGAGCGTCTTACGCTCGGCGGTGGCGAGCACGAGGTCGTTGTCGATCCGCTTGCGAAGCTCTCGCTCAGCCTGAACCCGCGTCAGGCCACTCGTGCTGCCCTGCGAGCGCTTGGCACCGATCTTGCGCTGGACTCGCCTCGTCCCAGCTCGCCACGAGCCATACCAGCTCTCCTTGCCCGTCTTGTCCTTGTAGACGAAGAGACGACCGCTGCCGTAGGAGCGCTTAGCCATGACCGCCCGATTGTAGGCGGCGTGGCGGCCGGCGAGCATCGGTGTCGAGACCGGGCGAGACCGGGGATGCTGCTTGGGGCGCATGGGCAGGTCAGGCATGGATGTTGTCGGCCAGCCACTCCTCCAGCATTCGTTGGGTGAAGCGGATGTGGCGACCGACCCGTACGCATGGAAGGCGACGAGCCCGCACGGCTTCGTAGATCCAGCTCGTCCTCACAGAGAGCAGCCGGGCTGCCTCCTCCGGTCGCAGTAGTGGGTCTTGCAGCCGCGCACTCGGCGGATCGACGATGCACGGCTCATTTGTCGACTTCGTGACGGGTGTCATGCTGTTCCCTTCGGAAGCTCTTGGTTTGTTTGCGCTGTCTCGGTTAATGACCGCCACGCGCGCAAACCGGCCATATAATTTCCTTAGTGCCTGTTGGGGCCCTGTGGAAAGCGGGCTGACCGTCGCGTAGCGGAGCCCGTAGGCGTAGCGAAGCGGCGGTCATGCAGTGGCGTCCGGTGCCTCGTTGAGGGTGTGGCAGGCGACGGGATGATTCAAGTAAAACGGCTGGCCCCTGTCGGGTGCCCTGCGTTGGATTTGTCTCCCGTCGCCTGTCACGGACGCCGCCATGACTTCATAGAAGCGTGCCTATTTGCTCGACATGGCTTTGTCTGGCGGCCTCCACATCACACCAGCGCCAACCAGTAGATGAGGAGACGAAATCGATGATCGCAGTAGGCGTGGACACGCACAAGGAGCAGCACTTCGCGGTCGCTCTCGACCAGCTCGGACAGGTGCTCGCAGAGATCGTCATCACGACCACCCTCGCCGGTTACAGCCAGTTCGTGTGCTGGCTTACAGGTCTCGGCGAGAACGTGCTCGTCGGCATCGAGGACGCCGGCAGTTACGGCGCCGGGCTATGCGAGTACCTGCAGGCCGAGCAGATCGAAGTGTTCGAGGTCGAACGCCCAAAACGGCGCGAGCGCCGTACCGGGAAGTCCGATCGCCTCGATGCTCTGCTGGCCGCCAAGAAGGTTCTCGCTCGCGACGGCCTTTCGACGCCCCGAGGGTCCGGAAAGCGCTTGGCATTGCAAATGCTCCTGGTCGCTTATCGCTCTGCCGTCAACGAGCGCTCACGGCTTTACAACCAGCTGCAAGCCCTTCAGGTCGGCGCACCATACGCCCTGCGGGAACGAATCGGTACTGCTCGCAACGGCGCAACGCTCGCCAATCGCCTCACAGGGATGCGAACACGCCCAACCGCGAGCCTGCAAGAGAACACCACCCTGCAAGTGCTCCGCGACATCGCCAATCGCGCGCGAGCACTCAACACAGAAGCCGAGAACTACACACACCAGATCGAGGAGATGGTCTGCTCCCTCGCCCCACGACTCCTGAAGGAGCCAGGCGTCGGACCGATCTGCGCCGGCAAGCTCCTGGCGTTCAACCCCGCCCGCTTCACCAACGAGGCAGCGTTCGCGCGAGCCAACGGCACCGCTCCCCAACCCGCCTCCTCCGGCAAAACAGTCCGCCACAGACTCAGCCGCGGCGGCGACCGACAGATCAACGCAGCGATCTACACCATCGCGCTATCACGCTCCGTCCACCACCCCCCAAGCCGCGCCTACATGCACCGCAGAATCGAAGAAGGAAAGACCAAGCGAGAGGCCATGCGCTCCCTCAAGCGACACCTCTCCCGCCACCTCTACAACCAGCTCACAAAAACGCCCTTGACAACATAGAAGCATCCATCGAGTTGATCAACGGCCACCACGAGCCGCGTCCCGCTCGGGTGCGCGATCGAGATTCCGCGCGGTGCGGGTGAGCCAGCGCGCGAGGCTTGGCGGACGCATTCGCCCGAGATCGAATCCCCGCCCCAGCGCGGATCGGGTAGCTCGGGGTGAGCGAGGGAGGATGTTTGTGCGCGGCTCTTGCGCATCCTGTGGGCGAGCTGCGTGACGCGTCGCTCGTCTTGGCCCTCGGTGCCGAGCTCGTCGCGGGCGAGGAACCACTCGGTGGCTTGGCGGGCGCGGCTGGCCTCGACGTAGGCGGTCTCCTTGCTGGTCTGCCAGCCGCCGGTGAGCACGACGGAGCGATCGACGGTGGCGCCCTGCTGGCGGTAGACGTGCTGCGCGTAGCCGAGGCGCAGAGATTCCAGATCCTTGCCGGCGAGCCCCACATGGCGACCGGAGCCGTCGAGCGTGAGGGTCAGGCCGCCTTGATCGTCGATGTGTGTGACCTGGCCACGGGCGCCGTTCTCGACGCGGGCCTGTCCTGATGGCCTGTGTTGCGCGGTGAACGCGATCAGGTCGCCTTCGTGCAGCCCGTAGTGCTGATGAGAGAGAGGGATCTCGCGCGGGCCGAGCTCACCGCGCTCGGCGCGGAGGTGTTGGGCGCGGGCGTTGAGCCTGTCGATCTCTTGGTTGGATGCGTCGGCGATCAGGGCGACCTGTCTGATGTCGTGGTGTTCGGTGAGCGAAACCCAGCGTTGTACGGCTGCCTCGCTGGCCTCGTCGCGGGTGTCCATGAAGTAGAGCTGCCCGCGAGCCTGGTAGTGCGCCATCGCGCGCTCGGGTTCCCCAGCGCGCAGCGCCGCCCAGGCCTTGCGCTCGTGTGGGTCGTGGGTGCGGTGGATGTCAGCGAGCTCGGCGCCGGGTGCGTGCTCGGCGATGCGGTCGAACATGCCGCCTGGGCCGATCGACGGGAGCTGCTTGCCGTCGCCGACGGCGATCAGCTTCGCTCCCGAGCGCTCCACGAGCTCTGTGAGGGCGTCCAGGCGCTTGTGGTCGATCATCCCGGCCTCGTTGAGGAACACTGTCGTGTTCTTGCCGACCTGAACAGTGCCGGTGTTCGCGCGGGCGACCAGCGCGTCGAGGGTGAGCGTGCGTCCGGCAAGCGCGGGGCTGTCGGCGCCGAGTCGCGCCGCGGTGGAGCCCGATACGGCGACGCCGATCGTGTCATGGCCGGTGAACTGCTCTGCGCGTGCGGCCGTGTCGATCACGACGCCCTTGCCGGTCCCGGCGGGGCCAACGAGAACCGCGACCCGCTCAGGCCCCGTCAATGCTCGCAGCGCCCGATCCTGCTCCGGTCTCAGGCATCCGGCGATCCGCTCGGCGACCTCCCGTGTGGCCCGAGTTCTGGCGGCGTCGCCCACATCCCGATCGATGGGCTGGGCAAGCACGGCGATCCGTCGCTCGATTGCCTGCTCTTGGGCACGGACGGCGAGGGCGGTCATCCGTCCGCCTTCCAAGCTGAGGACCCGCCGGTCATGCACCATTCCCCGCGCGATCCCGAGCGCCTCATCCGGTGACATCTCTCCGGCTGTCTGCTCCAGTACGACGCTGCGCAGATCGCGCTCCTGAAAGACGGCGTGCTTCTCGGTCAGCCGCGCCTCCACGCGGTCCTCGACTGACCGCTCAGGCTGGCCGCGTTCGGGAGCGGCGAGCAGCCGCAGTACCTCATCGGGGCCGAACCCGTAGCGGCCGCCGGTCTCCGTCCAGACATGCTGCAGGTCGCTCCTGGTGGTAAGGGTCTTGGCGCGGCGGTTCTCGAGCGCCAGCTCGCGCAACTCCCCGCCCTCAGGCGCACAGCCGTGTCGGGCGCGGAATCGCTCCGCTGCCTTGGCGACCTCACGGCTGCGACCGGAGAACGCCTCGCACAGCTCCCTCGACACCCCCGCGATCTCGAAATACCGGCCGTCTTTTCCCGTCGCCTGCTCGATCCCGCAGCCCTCGCGTGTCAGCTCGCCGGCGAGCGCGGAGCGGTAGAACGCACCCAACTCACGAGCGCTGCGGAATACCGGCCCGGAGGCGACCGCGACGAAGCGCTCGTCCTCGCGCACCGCGCCGGTGATCACGACGTGGCTGTGCAGTTGTGGGTCCGGGGCCTGCGCGCCCGAGACGCCTCTAGCGGTCGTGTGCTGGTACTCCGCCGCGATCACGTCCCGCGCGGGCTCCTCGACGACCTCACCGCCATAACGACGCCGCACGAGCGGCACCCGCTCACGCATGTAAAGGATCGTCTGCTCGACCGCGCGCCCGTGCGCCGCCTCGATCTGCTCCCGCTGCCACGGGTCGCCCAGCGCCCACACGGCAGACACGGACTTCGGGGCACTGAACGTCACATCGATCCCGCCGCCACGGCCACCGCCGGCGCCTTCCCGACGCATCCACCGTCCCGTGCCAGGGAGGCGGCCCTCCATCAGCGCGATGAAGTCCGCACCATCCACCGGCTCGCCCGCCGTGATACCCAGGCGGTCGAGCGTCTCCTCATCGGCAAGCCAGCGGCCCGGGGCCTGCGCCATCTCCCCATCCGGGGTCAGGTAATCCCCACGCTCAGGCTCGACCGTCTTGCCCTCCAGGTAGCGGGCGTACCCGCCACCTCGGGACGCACCTATGCTCGCCGCCGACATCACATGGTTAATGACCGTCAGCACGGCGAAGCGGCCAACGAATTTGCACAGCGGGCGCACAGCAACAGCATCCTTGTGCATCTGCGGATGAAAAATCAAGGGCTTCGTCGGATTTTTCGTGGGCTCGGAAGGTCGGGTAGACGGGCTGGGGGCGGGACAGCGATGGCACAGCGCTCGGGGGCCGTGCATATGGTCTGTCCGGCTCTTTTTTGCGCCGGTGAGCGTGTCTTGGCGCAGGGGGGAGCGCCGGCGGTGGGGTCGCGCCGGGTGCTTCGGAGTGGAATGATTTCGGGTGGTGCGGGTGACTGACGTAGCGAAGCGCAGGCGTCAGGGGCTTGTGGCCTGCCGCGCGGCTTTGCCCTTCGAGGGCTTGTTTGATGCGCGCCCCGGTGTCGCACCCGCACCACCCTTCGGTGCTGTCATGCGCCAGTCATCGACCAGACGCCGGTACGCCAGCTCGGCCTGGGCTTGCAGTTCGCGCTCGGCTGCGCGCTGGCTGGGGGTCGGGCTGACGGGCGGCCCGCCGTGACGACGCGCCAACGGCGGAGCACCGGCCAAGAGTTCCAGGCGACGCGTCTTCTGCCGTGTCAGCGATGGGCGCGCGAACGCGTAGTCCTGGTCCTTTGTGAGCAGATGCCAGCAGAGCACGACGAGCTTGCGCGCGACAGCGACTGCTGCGATCTGCGCGCCGCGACGAGCGCGTACGCGCTCCCCGAATGCCTTGAGTGGTCCGGGGCTTCGGATCGAGATCCACGCGGCCTCGACCAGCATCGAGCGGGCCTGCGGGTCACCGCGCTTTGAGATGTGTCCATAGCGCGCGGGCTCCGAGCCGGACTGGCGGACCTTCGGGTCCAACCCCAGATACGCGACGAGCTGCCCGGGGCTCTGGAAGCGTGTGATGTCCCCGATCGCGGCGATCACCGCCGCGGCAGTGCCGACGTCGACGCCGGGGATCGTCAATAGCCGCTGGAAGCCGGGGAACGCGAGGGCTTGCTGGGCGATCCGCTGGTCCAGTTCGGTGATCTCGCCGCCGAGGAAGTCGATGTGCCGCAGACAGCTCTTGACGGTCTCTGCCTCCTCTTCGGGCAACTGCTGCTCGAGCAGCCACACGCGGCCCTTCTCCCGAAGAGGTCGCTCACCGGTGGTCGGCCGATCAGGCATCTCGCGAGCACTGCGTGCACCTCGTTCTTCACTCGCGTGCGTGCCCGCACGAGTCCCGCACGCCGAGCGACACGCCGCCGCAACGAGCTCGTCGCCTCGTCCGGCACCCACACCGCTTTGAGCATCCCCGCCGACAGCAACTTGGCGAGCATCACCGCATCGAACCGATCGGACTTCACGCGGGCATGAGAGATCGCTCGCGTCTCCGCCGCATTGCACACAACGACCCGGCCGACATCGCCCTCTTCCAAAAGCCGGGCGATCATCATCGCGCCGCAGCTGGCCTCCAACACCACCTGGTCACTGCCATTCAGGCTGGCCGCGAACTCCCGGATCGCCTCCGGGGTACTCGCGATCCGACCGACCCGCGAGACCCGGCCGCCCTCGGCGACCGCGACCTCACAGAAATCAAGGTGAACATCCAAACCAAAGAACCGCACGAGAAACCGCCTCCCTTCACGAACTGGACATATGAGATGGAAGGCACCGCGGGCAGCGACAACTACGGATACGGGCTCTCAGCCCAACCGGGTGAGTCGCAGGGGCGGCCATCTAGTCATTGACGGGCTCGCAGCCCAAATGCACAGCGGCCTGCCCACAAGCGTCCTTCCCACGAGCCCCTGTCCCGGTCACGCGACCCTACGATCGCCACCGGACAGCAAGCCCACCCAGTATTTCATACCCGTAGTCTGTGCTGGCCGTTGAGCGAAGCGACGGGCTGCCGATCCCGCAGCAAGGGAGACGGTTGTGTGACAGGCCGGTAGCGACTGACAGGACGGCGTGACGCGGTATCGCCGATGCGGCGCAGATCGTCCTGTAGTGAAGGATCGGTTGAACTGGGCTGGCGTCACCGCGACCGTAAGGCGAGGCCCGAGGCGCTCAGCGGGTCTGCTCAGGCTCGCCCGTCCTGCAATCCTCTCCTACGAAGATGACGTGAAGCGGCCACGACACCGATCCTGAACTCATCGAGCGTTTCGAGTGAGCGCAGCAGCGCGCCCATCGCGGGCTTTCCACCATCGGAGCGCTGCCAGTTGGCGACAGCTGCCGCCACCTCATCGATGGTGTGCGCAGCGGGGTTGAAGCGGTCTGTGCATAACCGAGATCGGCGGCTTCGTTGGTGCGCAGTCCCATCTCGGGGTAACTCCCGATGATCGGAGGATCCGCGACGAGCAGAGAATGCTGGGCAGGCTGACAGCTCGGCGCATTCGCGGTCAGTGCCTGCGACCTGCTTCGGCCTCGGCGACTACAGCGGCCTGGACGTCCTGGAGGGTGACCGAGCCCTCGTCTAGCTGGCGGCGCATCTGCCTCCAGTCCTCCTCCGTGAACGTGTCCGTTGCGAGCTCGAGCGTCACGCTACCCCACCCGTTCAGCTGGGTCCACCGCCGGAGAAGCTGGGCGTTGATCTGCTCAAGCAGGTGCGTGCGGAGCTTGCAGACTACGATTCGGGAGCGCAGCATCCGCTCAGCCATGAAGTAGTCAGTCGTCTCCTCGACCCAGGGGAATGCGAATGCCTCGTAAGCGCCGGGGTAGTAGAGCATGTCCTTGATGCGGGCGGAGTCGAGCTTTTGGCGTTCGAGGGCCTGGCGATATGCCCCCGCGCGGCCGCGGGCTATCGGGAGGAATGTCTCCTTGGGTTCTGCGCCGGCGCGGGCCGCGAGCAGTCCTCTGCGCATTTCCCGCTCGATCCGGCGGCGAAGCTTCGCGGTGGCTGCGACGGGGGAACGCCCGCCCGTTGGAAAGGGCCAGCTGACGTGGAGGATCTCCTGGGCGGGGAGCGCGACGAGCTGATCTTGGGGTTCCGCGACGATGATCCCTGGCTCTTCGAACGCACGGTGGCTCACGAACTGCTCGTAGATCTCGCCGCGCCGACGCACGGTCTCGGGACCCATCCAGGTAGCGCGTTCGAGCCGATACGGCTCTGCGGCAGCGGGCCGCTGGAAGTCGAGGTGGACGATCAGCTCCCCGTCAAGGATGAGCTGCTTGACCCAAGCGTGCAGTTGCATTGGAAGTGTCGGTTCGTCCCACAGGCTTTCTCGGCCGCGCTCGAAGACCACGTCGGCGATCGCGTCTACTTGCTCTGGGTGCTCGCCGATGACCCGCAGGCTGCTCTGGTCGATCCCGGGGATCACGGTGTCAGCCAGCCCGCGCGAGGCGACGAACACGTCTGTGCCACCAAACCCATCCTCTACCCCCGCGAGCGTGCCGAGCGCGAACGCGGCATAGCGGTCGCGCCACCAAAGCGCCCGACTCTGCCCGCGACGTTTGCGTCTCAAGCCTCAAGCCTCCGGGCGTGGACCTCGCGCAGCATCAGAATGAGCCGCACGCGTGTTAGCCGGCGCTCTTCGAGTGCGTCCTTGACGAGCGCGTCGAGGCACTCGTCGGGACCGAACATGAGATCCGCGCCGGCGATCAACGGCGAGGGGTGCTGCTTCTGCAGGCTGTAACCGATGCCCCCGTCGCGGACAGGGATGTCCGGCAGTTCGCGCACGGCGCGCGTGAGCGGCTGAAACCAGCGAATGTGGGTGATCGAGGGGATCGTGAGTGGTTTCAGGTGCTGCTCAAGGATGTTCGCAAGCCCGTCGAGAGCGGGGAACGCCAGTAGGAGCGCGCGCATCGTCTCGTGTAGGTGGTCGCTGCGTTGGTCGAGCTCGCCCCAGCCGTAGATGCAGGCAGTAAGGTAGGTGAGGTCGAAGGTGATCTCGATCGCGTGCATTGGGTTGCTCTGTCCCTCCCGGGCGCGAGCGATGAGACTCGCGACCGCGGTAATCCTGAGCATCTGGTAGGCAGCTTGCCACTCGCCCGAGGCGGCAAGCACCCGGGCGGCCCTCGCCGTGTCGAGTCGCAGGTCTTCAGCCTCAGTCGCGCGCCAAGGTGTTCGATCGCGGTGAGCAGTGGACGCGAGCGGCTGAATGTCTGGCAGGGGCAGTCCGTGGTGAGTGATCCGCAGAATCGTGCGGATCGTCATCCGCACGACGATGCTGGCGCCGGCCTCGCCAGGCTTCAGCATCGTGAGCTGCGTATGGCAGTACTCGAGTGCGTGCTTGCACATGAGCTTCTGCTGTTCTTTGAGGCGCGGGCGTCGACGCTGTTCGATCTCCGTGAGGATCACGGGCTCGGGCGTTACTGTCCTTCCGGCGACCTCGTGCTCCGCGGTAATCATGCGGGCGAGCAAACGAGCGTCCTCCTGGGCAGCCCAAGGAAGCCGGCGAAGACGCCGCTCGCCGTTCCAGGGCTTGGTCGCCAGGATTTGCTGCGCGGTGGTGGAGAGTCCGTTGCCGGCAGCCTCAACCAGCAGCCAGGGGACGGTCATAATCGGCTCGGCGGTCTCCGGGGAGGCGCGCATCGCGGGGTGGCCGGCTAGATCCTTTAGCTCGCCCAGGAATATCTCGACGGCTTCGTGATCCTCCTGGTACCAGGAGATCTGCAGCGGCAACGCCCACAGCCCAAACAGGCCTTTGGAAACGAGGGGATGCTCTGCCATCGGGCCATCCGTGAGATCTCGGAGCGCCTCCGCGAGGCGCCGCTCAAGATAATGATGCTCCGGGATCTGCATCGTCGGATTCATCGCACCTTCGCTCGCGAGGTGTTCCTCGATGTCGGCGCTTGACGGAGGCAGCCGTTGCTCGTGACGTTCAAAGAACAAGCTGTCGGGATCGAGTTCGTGCTTGACGTAGCTGTAGTGCAGGACGAACGCGGCGAGTTGGCCGAGGGAGGCGGCGATATCGGTCGGGTCGCCCTCGCGGGCGAGCCGACCGAACAGATCGCTGTAGATCTGAAGGTCGCCCAAGACGACGCGCCTGGAATGGTCCTGAACCGAGCGCCCTGAGCCCGGGCGTCGGGCGCGCGCGAGCGCAGCCCGCATGTCCCCGCTAAGGCTGTTGGCGATGCTCTCGGGCAGGTAGCCGACCAGGCCTGCACGGCGGTAGCTGATAAGCGATACCACAGCGACGGTGCCAAGCGCAAGGGCGAGCGCCGCGGACACGTACGGACGATAGGGGAGAAATTGGTAGAGCGCGATCACCCACAGGCTGTAGGCGAACGCAAGCGCCAACAGCCGTACGACGCTCGCGCCGATCCGCTCCCGCAAGAGGAACGCCACGATGCTGGTCGAGCGGTACCGGTCGGCGGTCGCCTGCCAAGCGATCAGACTGATCGACAGCACCAAGCCGAGGATCGTGGCAGTGCCACCGGCGACCGCGGCGAGCAGGATCGTGACAGTCCCAGCGTCCGGGAGCGAGAAAGTGGTGGTAAGCCAATGATGGATCCCGAGCGCTTCGGTGAAGGGAGCGCCAAGGCGACGCGCTGCTTCGTCGATCCCGATGCCGAGGGCGATCAAGGCGACGAGAGCACCGAGCAGGGGCAGCTGTTCCTTAACCAATCCTGTGGTGGCGCGTGCGGGCTCTACGCGGTCCGGGAGGCGCGCCCGGCCGATCCGCAGCTCCTCACCTATACGCAGGGCGCGCAGATACCCGTGGCCGAGGAGTCTCCCGGTGCGCAGCTGGAGCGCTGCAAGCGCAACCGATTCTCCAGGCTCGCGGAGCAGACGCAGGCGGCGTAGGGGCCGGCGGTGGCGTAGAGCACGCAGCTGAAAGCGCCACCAGAGCCGCCACCGACGTAGCCGAAGACGAACGCGGATCACGTCTGGGCCAGCATCGCTTGAGTCAACCATCTCGATCAGCCTTCACTTTTGGAGGCACGTCGATTCTCGGCACCAGTGGTCCCCTCGATCGTCGCGCGGCCCAGTTCGCCGAGCTCCCATCTGTGATCGGGCAATGCGGTGAAGCTGGAATGTCCCCGAAGAAATCGCGACAGGCGTGTCCTGGTCACCGGCGAATCAGTCGACTCGCACACGGTAAGGAGCGCGTCGGTCGTACCAGGGAGCCTTTGCGTCGCCAGCTTGCGAGCGCAGATCGACTCCATACTTCGTGGCAGCATTGGTCTCTCGAGGCGCGATGCGAGTTCGCCTTCCCTCTGCTCGCGTCGCTGCATCGCGGGAGCGCTGGCATCAAGCAGACGGTTCCCATGATCCACGATCGCCGATCGGATGACACGCATGCGCCGGAGTGCCTCATCTTTGTTGTCTAGCAGCAGTAGAACGCCGATCCCTGCGGCCGCGAGCGCCAGCAGCGGCTCGGCCGCGATGGCCTGCCAGGCCAACTGTGCGAAGAGCCCAAGCAGCCGAGCGAGAAGGAGCGCTGCGTGGGCACCACCGTATATAGACGCGTCGAGCTCGACCAGATCGCCGAGCACGGTCAGCGCATCCGCCCATTCGACGGTTCCTAGGCCGACGTCGCTGAGGTGGTGATCGCGGGTCAGAAGGAGGCTCGGTGCCGTTGCGACTGCCAGACGCGCGAATGGGCGATCCTCGATATCGGTGACTGCCTCGATCTGAGGATGTCCGGCACACATCGAGTCGGGGACCTCTACAAAGCGGACCAGCGGCAGGTAGACCTCTCGCCACACACGATTCTGTGCGCTTGGGTCGATGTTGCGCTCCGCCATGACCTCGGGCAGACGCTGACGGACGTGCTCGCTAGTCATCAGCGTGATCACGTCGTACTGCGCGAGCAACGTCAAGACGGTGAAGCCGGTCTTGACGTACCGCTGAGTGTCCTGAAACAGGACGTTCGCATCAGCCACTACCGGGTGCCTACCGTAGAACGGCAACAGCCGCACCAGCTCGACTGGTGACCGGACGGGATCAACCTGACCATGCTGCATCTAATCGGTCGCACGCGTACTCTCGGCATCTCCCGACCCGGCGCCCACCTCGCCGGTCGGGAGACGATGAGGGTTCGCGCTCCTATCTACACTTCGTGGGCTTGCAGTTGGTGCGACTGCACTTCGCGGCGTCCGCCGATATCCAGGTCCCCTCCGGCGGTGCCCCGAAGTCCCGCTCGTACATTTCGAGCGTGTCGCCATAGGCGTCGGCCAGAGCCTGAGCGTCGTCCTCGCCCCTCATCCCGAAGTAGGGGAAGTGGTCGAGGAAGCCGCCGAAGATCGTCTCGCAGTCCTCGCGGTAGGCGATCGTGTCGAGGATGTGCTGATGCCACATCTCATCGACGATCTTGCACGGGACGACTTCGGACTCTGGATGCGCGAGGTGCATCGCCAGGAACTTGCGGTACTCGGCCTCCATGAGGTCGAGTCGCGACTGTCCATAGCCCTTGCCCTCCTCCGGATCGGAGAGCTTGGAACGGATACTGCTGAGGTCGAGGACCTCATCGAGGCGGGCCAGCGCGTCACTGGCGGTCATGGGGCACATCAAGGCGGTAGACATAGTGAGCACCTCCTGGTGCTGTAGCTGCTTGAATTGCGTTCGCGTTGACGGGCATCGCACTGCGGGGTCAACCGCTGACCGTCTTGGCATAGGCAATCAGAGAGCCCGGACGTCAAAACTGGCCCCGCCGAGCGGGGGTGACGAAGCCCCGCCCGGCGGGAAAGCTGCGAACGCATGGCAGCTCCATATTCGTATGTCCTGGGGCAGACGGAACGATCAGCGCCTCAGCTTGCTCCCAACGCGCCGACCCTGGTTCCTCCATACTGGACCTGGATGAATCTTGCCGGCAGCCGGCGGCCAGCGACCCTCAGTGGCCGGACAGCCTTAGCCTACGGCCGTCGCACGGCTCGGTCCCACAAGCCGCGAACGCTCGCGACCGACGTGATCGCCAAGATGTCCGCCTGATGCGCGTCCAGCCCCCCAGCTACCTCCCAACGACCCCTAACGAGGCGACCTCATGACCGTACGCCTCGAGTGGGATGGGAAGCCGGAGCAGGTTGAGCGCATCCACCTCCCGTTCCAGACCGTCGAGACCATCAACGAGTCCCGGGCAACCCGCGAGCGAGACACGGGAGCACTGTTCGGCAGCGACGACCCGCAGACGGCCGAGCGGAACCTGCTCATCTGGGGCGACAACAAGCTGGTGATGAGCAGCCTGCTTGCAGACTACGCCGGCAAGGTCAAGCTCATCTACATCGATCCGCCGTTTGCAACAGGCGATGACTTCGTCATCCGCTTGCAGCTCGGCGACTCGTCTCTCGTTAAGGAGCCTTCGATCCTTGAGGAGCATGCATACCGTGATACGTGGGGATCTGGATATCCCTCTTACCTCTCAATGATGTATGAGCGGCTCGTGCTGATGCGTGAGCTGCTGGCCGACGACGGGACCCTCTACGTTCACTGTGATTGGCGAGTGAACAGTTATCTACGCCTTGTCCTGGATGAGGTGTTCGGCGTAGACAGGTTCATGGCCGAGATCGTCTGGAAGCGAACGATCGGTGCTACCTCCGTAGCTGATCGCTACAGGACGCAAACTGACAGCATTCTTGTTTACACCAAGACCGATAAGTATGTCTTTAATGAGCAATTTACCAAGGACAAGTTGTCACAACAGGAAATTGAGGACAAGTTCCCACTGATAGATCCAGAGCGCGGCCGATATTGCACCGACAACCTTGCGAATCCCGATGTCAGACCCACACTGACTTATGAGTACAAGGGATACAAGCCTCCAGCAAAGGGCTGGGCAATCGCCCTACCGAAGATGGAACAGTGGGACGCCGAAGGACGCCTACACTTTCCGAAAGACAAGACTCATCGAATTCGCCGCAAGAGGTTCTTGTCCGAGTGGCCGGGTGCGCCCGTCCAAAATCTCTGGGACGACATCTCGCCCCTTCAGAGCCAGGCTCGTGAGAGGACTGGATATGCAACCCAAAAGCCGCAGGCACTTGTGGAGCGAATAATCAAGGCATCATCTAACGAGGGTGACCTCGTGCTTGATTGCTTTGTGGGGTCAGGAACCACGGCGGTTACAGCAGAGCAACTTGGCAGACGCTGGATTGCATGTGATCTTGGCCGCTTCGCCATCCACACGACGCGAAAGCGGCTCCTGAACATCCCCGACTGCCGTCCGTTCGACATCAAGAACTTGGGCGCCTACGAGCGCCAGCGGTGGCAGATCGAGTCGGGCAACGGCGCGTTGCGAGCGTACCTGGACACGATCTTGGCCTTCTACAACGCAGAGCCGATCGAGGGCTTCGAACACCTCCACGGCCGCAAGGCCAACCGGATGGTCCACGTCGGTGCCACTGATTCGCCGGTCACCATTGACGAGACCGAAAAAGTCATAGACGAGATGGCCGACAACGGGATCGAGGCGTGCGACCTGCTCGGCTGGGAGTGGGAGATGGGACTCCACGACACGATCTCCGAGCGTGCCCGGCGCCGCGGACTCGATCTCCGGCCACGTCAGATTCCCCGGGAGGTCATGGAGCGTCAGGTGTCCGAGACCGACTCGGTGCGGTTCTTCGAGCTTGCATTCGTCGACCTCGACGTGCGCCGCCAAGGCCGCGAGGCCTGTGTGGTGCTCAAGGACTTCGCGATCCCAAGTGAGGATCTGATCCCACAGAAGGTCCGCGAGAGCATCGCATCGTGGTCGGACCTCATCGACTACTGGTCGGTGGACTTCGACTTCAGCGACGAGGTCTTCCATAACCAGTGGCAGGCATATCGGACTCGTGAAAACCCTGCCCTAGCAACCCAGAGCGACTGGCACGAGTATCCGAAGCCCGGCAGCTACGCGATCGTTGTGAAGATCATCGACATCTTCGGCAACGACACGACCAAGCTCGCCGAGGTTCGCATCAAATGAGCCCGGAGGAGCCCACGGCTCCGACGAGTGACCCGTACGTCCTTCCCGAGCGGCGCAAGCCCAGCGAAGGCACCTACGCAGTGAACGGAGTGCGAGCGCATGTCGATGCCTGGCGCGCACAGGAGTATCCGAAAGCCTCGGCGACGTCTCGGCGACTGCTGAGCTTCTGGTTCGCCGACGAGCATCGCTCCGAGGACGGTCAGCCATTTCGCTTCTATTTCTGCCAGCGCGAGGCGGTTGAGACGTTCATCTACTTGACCGAGATCGAGCCGGTTCGCGGACTGAAGGATCTCCTTGAGTACGCCGAGCACGGGATGACGCTCCAGCCTAGTGAAACCAAGCGCCAGCGGTTGGCAATGAAGATGGCGACGGGCTCCGGCAAGACGATGGCGATGAGCCTCTGTGTTGTCTGGTCCTACTTCCACGCGCTATACGAGTCTGACTCGCCGATGACTACCTCGTTCCTCGTGATCGCACCGAACCTGATCGTGTTCGAGCGCTTGAAGTCCGACTTCGGCGACGGAGCGACCTTCCGGCGCGATCCGTTGGTGCCGCCCGAGTGGTCACACGACTTTGACCTTGCTGTGCTCTTGCAGGACGACCCGTCCCCGGTGACGGCACGCGGAGTCCTGTACCTCACGAATATCCAGCGGTTGTACGAACCGTCCACGGCACGCGGCAAGAATAAAACGGCTCCCAATCCGGTGGAGGCGATGGTCGGGCCCCGTGTCAACCGCGATATCGACGCATCCTCCGCCGAGCGTCTCTTCGATGCCATCTCAGAGCGCCGACGAGTGATGGTCGTCAACGACGAGGCCCATCACGTTCACGACGAGAAACTCACTTGGAATCAGACGATCGAGAGGCTGCACGCCGAGTTGCGAAAGCAATCGCCAGACGATCCTGATGCTGGGGTGGTCTCGCAGCTCGACTTCTCAGCCACGCCGAAGTACGAGAAGGGCGGCGTCTTCCGTCACGTAGTCGTCGACTATCCGCTGGCTCAGGCGGTCGCTGACGGGATCGTCAAGACACCAATTATCGGAGAGGTCAAGGGCGCAGAGGTCGAGCTGGGAGATACTTCCTTTCAGCGCAACCGCCAGTGGCTCGATGTCGCTGTAGGTCGATGGAGGGCGTTCCAGGAGACGCTCTCACCGTCGGGTAAGCGGCCGGTCCTCTTTGTGATGTGCGAGAACACGCTTGCCGCCGATGAGGCAGGCGACTATCTGCGCCAGCTTCCAGACTTCTCCGGCGACCGCCTGCTCGTCATCCATACCACCCGCTCGGGTGAGATCACGAAGGACGACCTCGATCTCGCTCGGCGCGCAGCACGCGACGTGGACGGACCCGACAGCCCTATCCGATGCATCGTCAGCGTTCTCATGCTGCGCGAGGGCTGGGACGTCCGCAACGTCTGCGTGATCGTCACACTACGCGCGCTCACGGCCGCGAACAAGATTCTCCCCGAGCAAGCCCTCGGGCGCGGGTTGCGCCGCATGACCCCGCCCGGCTCGGGATTCGACGAGCGCGTGGTCGTGATCGAGCACGAAGCCTTCCGCCACCTCTGGAACACAGAGCTCGACGGGGGCCTCATCGTCGAGCGCGAGGACGCCGACAAGATCCAGCCCGGAGCACTGACGATCTTTGCCGACGAGGCCAAGCGGCGCTATGACATCGCCATCCCCCAGCTCACGCGTGCTCTGGCTCGCTCAGACAGTGCTCTGACCCAGCTAAATCCAAGCGAGGTGCCCGATCCGAAGCATCGACTCGCGGTACCCGACGTGCAGCCAGACGAGTACGTGCAATACCGCGGCATGCACCTCATCGACAAGGGCGTCATCGAGGAGTACGAGTTCCTCGTTCCCTACGCAGAGGACCCTTCCGGCGTGATCACTTACTACACGCGCAGCGTCGCCAAGGCCGCTGGCGTCGACCGGCTCTCTGGTGCCTTCGCCACGCTCGCGCCGATGGTCCGCGACTACCTCAAGACCCGTGTGTTCGAGCAGTCCGTCGAGCTGGACGACAAGGTTGTCCTGCGCCGGCTGGCAGAGAACGATGCCCAAAAGCTCGTTGAGAACGCATTTGGCGAGGCGATCCGTGCCCTCGCGATAGTCGAGCGCGAACCAACGATCACCGAGAACGCCTTCCGGCTCTCCCAAACCCCACCATTCCCCTGGTCTCGCCAGACAGTCGAGGGCAAGCACACGATCTTCAACCTCACACCCGTCGACAACGCCCTGGAGGGCCGCTTCGCACAGTTCCTCGACCGGGCGACCGACGTCACCGCATGGGCGAAGCTCACGATGAACAGCCGCTTCGCGCTGGAGTACATCTCCAAGGCAGGCGCCCTGCGCTACTACTACCCCGACTTCGTCGTGCGGCTGACCGACGACAGCTGCCTGATCATCGAGACCAAGGGCCAAGAAGATCTCGACGTTGCCCTCAAGGACCGCCGAGCACGGCGCTGGTGTGAGGACGCAACACGCCTCGCGGGCCGGGAATGGGCCTACGAGAAGGTCGGCCAGCACGTGTTCGATGCCTACACTGGAGGGGATCTCGACGGTCTACGACGCTTCATCGCCGCGAGCACGGAGCGCAAGGCATAGCGACAAAACGAGCGTGCCGTCCCAAGCAAGTGGAAAGATAGATCACATGGAGCAGATCAACCCATGACCACAGCCACCAGCACCCAAAGCGACCTCTTCGCCTGGGCGAAAGACCTCGAGCGGGAAAACAAGCGCATCGCCGAGATCAACGCCCAGCGGGTGCGCAACCGCGGGTATCTCGTGTTCGCCACCGACCCCTCGAAGGGCGTCGATTCGGCCGAGTACCAGCAGGTCTATGCGACCGAGGCGCGCACCCCCAACCAGGCGATCGCGAAGGTCCGGCCGCTGACCGAGGGCCGCCGGCTGCAAGCGTTCCTGACCACCGGGAAGTACCGGGACGAGCTGGCAGACGCCCGCTGGGTGGCGTAGGCGCCGACGGCACTCCCACTGCGGAGGCGGCCACGTGGCACGCTCTGTCGCGCAGGCTACGGTCACCCGCGTGCTCCCCTGGCTCGATGTCGCCGCCGTCCGTCACGGATCTGATTGACGAGATCCACCAGATCTGGGTCTGCCGGTGGATCGTCCAGATCGTCGCAGCACTTGGGCTGCTCGTCACGAGCGCGACCGATGCCGCTGAGACCAGGGATGCCTTGCGCACCCTCCATATGGACGTCCTCATCCTCGGTATGCTCGCCGACCCATGAGACCACGATGTTCTCGTCATCTCCGAACATCAGGTGCATCCGCCAGGAGCGGTAGAAGCGCCGCTCGCATACCCGGTGATCTGCACCCGTGTCGGTGCGCATACGGATACCGCCTGCCTCGCACCCACGATGGCGGAGTTCCTCAACGACACGATCGAAGCGCTTCTTTGCCTCGCCGCGCAGTGCTTTGACGCGTTGGTCGCAGCGCCGCGCGACGGTGAGGCTGAACCGTGGCGCCATCAGCCGAGCCGCATGATCCGATCAGAGATCCACGGTGTCGCCGGCGAGAGCGTCCTGCAAGCCCTCCCGCGCTCCCGGCTGCTCCAGCGCCCGCTGATCAGCCGCCTCCCGCAACAGTTGCGAGAAACGTCGCTCGTCCTTCGACAGCGCGCGCAACCTGGCCAAGCGCTCCTTTAGCTGTTGAACGCTTGCGAACCTCACGCGCTGCGGCGAAGTGTCCGCGACGGCATTCAGAAGGCCCTTGGCGATCCAGCTACGCACCGTCGGACGACTCACGCCCAACTCCTCTGCCACCTCGGGCACGGTGAGGGCGGGGGCATCCGCGCAGACCTTTCGCTTCGCCTGCTCGAGCTCACGCTCGACCACCGCGACGTCACCGTTGGAAAGTGCGTTGCTGGCACGCGTGATCGTGTCATCCAGCGTCACGAAGCTGGCCACCAGCTCTCGATGCTCGCGCTTGGTCATGTCGCCCACAATACTACCGTGCCTTTCCTAAAAGGTCGAGAAAGGGAAGGTCAACCGCGTATGTTCGATCGTCCCCATCCCGCGTGCGGCCCTGAGTTCCAAAACAAATTGGAACGATATTGGAACAATGGCGCCGGACCCCGACCGGGTCCTCGCACGAAAAAGCCCCGCTGTCGCGGGGCTTTTCCTGCATAGCGGGGGCAGGATTCGAACCTGCGACCTTCGGGTTATGAGCCCGACGAGCTACCAGACTGCTCCACCCCGCGTCGCTACCTATGTTCTAGCAAAAAACAGGGTCGGCAGCCGATCTGCTGAGATGGGACGAGCATGCGCGTTGCGATCGTCGACATCGGAACGAACTCGACCCGCTTGCTGATTGCGGAGGTGGATCGCGAGACGGGGAAGGTGCAGGAACTGGTGCGCCACTCGCAGGTGACGCGTCTCGGGGAGGGAGTCGACTCAACGGGAGCGCTGTCGGAAGATGCAACAGCACGCGTGATGAACACGCTCGAGAAGTACGCGAGCGAGATCGGCGAGCAGAGGTGCGAGGCGAACCTGGCGGTGTGCACCTCGGCGGTGCGCGATGCCGAGAACGGAAGCGACTTCCTCGCGCGCGTGCGCGAGGAAGGCCTCGACGCACGAATACTGGCGGGCGAGGAAGAGGCCCAGCTGACGTTCCTCGGAGCGATGTCCGGCCGCGCGGAGAGGGAGACGAACGAGCCGACCGTGGTGATCGACGTCGGCGGGGGCTCGACGGAGTTCATCGTCGGGAGCGGGCGCGAGCCGGGCTTTCACGTGTCGCTGCACGCTGGCGTGGTGCGTATGAGCGAGCGCCACATCCACTCCGACCCGCCGCGACCGCAGGAGCTGCAGGAGCTCGCAAAGGACGTGCGGGCGGTCTTCTTGGACGGGCTGCCACCAAACGAGCGCGCGCCCGTGACGCGCGGGATCGCGGTCGCCGGGACGGCGACGTCGGCGGCGGCGATCGACCAGGAGCTCGACCCGTACGACCCGGCGCGCGTGCACGGCTACGAGCTGGAGCTGGCGACGGTCGAGATGCTGCTGGCGCGGCTGGCGGACATGAACGAAGCGGAGCGGCGCGAGGTGGTGGGACTGCACCCCGATCGCGCGCCGACGATCGTCGCGGGGATGATCCTCCTGAGCGAGGCGATGCGCGCGTTCGAGCTCGAGCAGGTGGAGGTCTCCGAGCACGACATCCTGTTCGGCGGCGCGTTGCGCCTCGCGGGCTTGGGCTGAAAGGCGCGCGTTTTTGAGGGGAGACACGGACGCCGGTCCATCCCCCAGCGCTGCCGGCGCCGGTCAAAGCAGCTGTCGGCGATGCGAAGGGCTTCGGAACGGCGCGTCGCGCCCGCGCGCGATGCGGGCGGTCAGGACGTCAACCACCGAGCCCGACCGCCTTGCCCCACGCCCGTCTGCCATCGCGCGCGCGCGCGATACGGGCGATCAATCGCGCTCGCGCGCGATACGGGCGATCAGGCGAGGTTCGACTTGCGGGGGTAGACGACGGTGGGGTCGGTGAGCACGTTCACAAGCGCGGGCTTGCCGGCTGAGAGCGCGCGCTCGAGCGCGGGGCGCAACTCGTCGGGACGCTGCACCAGCTCGCCGTGGCAGCCGAGCGCTTCGACGAGCTGGTCGTAGCGCGTGCCCGGGCGCAGGTCGGCGGCGACGGAGTAGCCGTAGAGGAACTCCATCGGGTGCTTCTTGAGCGCCCAGATCCCGTTGTTGCCCATCACGCCGACCACGTTCACGCCGTGGCGGGCGAGCGTGTCGAACTCCATGCCGGCGAAGCCGAACGCGCCGTCGCCCAGCAGCAACACGACCTGGCGGCCGGGGTGTGCGAGCTTCGCGGCCAGTGCATATCCCGGCCCCGTGCCGAGGCAGCCGAACGGGCCGGGGTCGAGCCAGCAGCCTGGGAGATAGGAGTCGACGACGCGGCCGGCGTATGACACGTAGTCGCCGCCGTCGCCGATCACGATCGCGTCGCGGTCGAGCACACCGGCTAGCTCTGCGTATAGCCGCATCGGATGCAGCGGCGCGCGGTCGTCCTCGAGTTCGACGCGCTCCGCCTCGCGCCGCTCGCTCTCGGCCGCACGCAGCTCCTCAACCCAGCGTTCGCGCGCGCGCGTCGCAGCGTCCTGCGCTCCCCTCTGCAACGGCGTGGCGCCGAGGCGAAGGTCGGTGAGCGTCGGTGCCAGCGCCCCGTAGCACTCGGCGGCGACCGCGCGCGGATGGGCGCGCGCGGGCTCGGCGACGTCGAGTACGACGATCTCGGTGTCCTCGCCGAACGACGCGCCGAAGCCAAGGCGGAAGTCCATCGGCACGCCGATCACGAGCGCGACATCGGCCGATTTCAGCGCGTGGGAGCGCACGCGCGAGAAGAACAGCTCGTGATCGGCGGCTACGCAGCCGCGGGCTAGGCCGTTGAGGAAGACCGGCACGCGCAGCGCCTCGGCCAGCTCCAGCAAAGCGACCTCGCCGCGACCCCAGTACAGGTCGGTGCCGGCCATGATCACCGGGCGCTCGGCGGCGCGCAGCAGCTCGGCGGCGCGCTCGATCGCGACGGAGCCGGCTGCCGGCAGGCTCGCGAACCGGCTCGCGTCGGCGGCCGCGTCGGACAAACCGAAGTCGGGCTCGGAAGCCTCCATAAAAACGTAGTCGAGCGGGAAGTCCAGGAACGCCGGCCCGCCGTGCGGCACGAGCGCGGCGGCGAACGCCTCGTCCACCAGCCCCGGTATCTCAGCCGTGCTCTGGGCGGTTGCCGCGAGCGTCGCGAGCGGGCGGACGAACGGGATGTGGTCGATCTCCTGTAGTGAGCCCTGACCCCAGCGCAACGCGGGGGCGCGGCCGCCGAGGACGACGATCGGCGAATGGCTCGCCTGCGCGGAGGCCATCGCGCTCATGCCATTCGTCACGCCCGGGCCGGCGGTCAGCGCGCATACGCCGGGCTCGCGCGTGACCTTCGCCCAACCCTCCGCCGCGAACGCGGCGGTGGACTCGTGGCGCACGTCGACGATCTCGATCCCCTCCGCGCGGCAGCCGTCGTAGATCGAGAAGATGTGCCCGCCGGAGAGCGTGAACAGCTTGCGGACGCCGTGCGCCTTCAGCCGACGCGCGATCAGCCGCCCGCCGTGAAACGTCGCTGCGCTCTCCTCGTTACCCGCCTCGCCGGCCATCGCGGCGCGACTCTATCGACTCGGACGAGCGCGAGCACACGATAAGGACCCATGTGACCGCATGTATGCCCGGGACGGGAGTCGAACCCGCAAGCTCGCTTAGAGCGGCAGATTTTAAGTCCGCTGACTTTGCCAGTTTGTCCACCCGGGCGCAGCGATCGTAGCGCTCGGCGCAGCGTGAGAAACATTCGAGCGATCTCGCCCTCGCGCGGACCCCGAGTCCGCTACGTGCCGGATCGAGGCGATCGATCCAAGCAAGCGACCGAAAACGCCTTTCCACTCGCACGCGCACGCGCGAAGGGACCGCAACTACCCGATTGCTACCGTGTCGGGAGGGGTAAGAGCACGAACAGGAGCGAATGGACCGTCCGTGGAGGCCTCCGCACTTACAAACACGAGCAGCATGTCAGGCCTGCGCGGCCCGAGCCCGCTGCTGCGCCTGCAGTCCGACGAGCGCCTGATCGCGCTGACACGCCGCGGACAGCACGCCGCCTTCGAGGTCCTGTTTTCGCGCTACCAGGCGCGGCTGCTGTCGTTCTGCCGGCACATGCTCGGCTCGCGCGAGGACGCCGAGGACGTGCTGCAGGAGGTGTTCACCGCCGCGTTCAACGCGGTGCTGGGCGACGAGCGCGAGATCAACGTGCGCCCGTGGCTGTATCGGATCGCGCGCAACCGCTCGCTCAACCACCTGCGCCGCGCGTCGGCGATCGGGGTGGACTCGATGGACGTGCACTTCTCAGACCACGGCCAGTCCACCGGCGATCGGGTGATCAAGCGCGAGAGCTTTCGCCAGCTGCTCTCAGACGTGCAGGACCTGCCCGAGACGCAGCGCACCGCGCTGCTGCTGCGCGAGATCGACGCGCTGTCATACGAGCAGATCGCGCACGCGATGGAGACCACCGTGCCGTCGGTCAAGTCGCTGCTCGTGCGCGCGCGCATCTCGCTCGCCGAGGCCGCCGAGGCGCGCAAGCTGAGCTGCGCGGAGGTGCGCATGGAGCTCGGCGAGGTCGCAGAGGGATTGATAAAGCTGGGCGCGCCCGCACGACGGCACGTGCGCAGCTGTGAGAGCTGCCGCTTCTTCAAGAAGCAGCTCAAGGAGAACAACCACGCGCTCGCCGCGATCCTGCCTGTGGGACCGCTGTTGTTGATGAAGAAGCTGCTGCTGACCAAGCTCGGCTCCACCGCTTCGGCCGGCAGCGCGCACGTGGCCGGCGGCGCCGGGGCCACCGTCGGCGCGAGTGCAGGCGCCGCCGCCGGCGCAGGAGCGGTCGGCGGCGCGAGCGCCGCCGGCGGCGTGTTCACGGTCGGAGCAGGCGCGCTTGCGACCAAGGCCGTCGCCGGGCTGGCAGCCGCCGCGATCGTCACCGCCGGAGCCGTCGCCGCCGACCACACTTCGCTCCCCGCCCATCGCCATCGCGCCCCCGCGAGCAGAGCCTCGGCGTACGTGCCGGCCGCGCAGACCGCGGAGGAGCCGGTCGTCGTGCAGGCCCGGCCACAGCCGATCAGCTCGTCTGTACGCCAGCCCGTGCGCGGCGCCGCCGCCGCCACCACGCACCCTGCCCACCATCTCGCCGCGGTCGCGCTGCACAAGAAGCCGGCCATGACATCCGCTGCGACCACGCCCGCCGCGACCGCCGTCCCTGTCGGCGCGGTCGCTCCGCCGGTCGCCGCGACCAAGCCGGTCGGGCCTAAAGCGCCGCCCGTGACGGAGGTCACGACCGAGTCGACCGAACTCCCGCCGGCGGCTACCGGCCAGCAGCCGAGCCCGCCTCCCGCGACGGAAGCGCCCGCCGCGACGACCACCACGCCGAGCGCAACGCCCCCGCCCGTCTCCTCGCCCGCGACGACGAGCACCGAATCCGCTACGACGCCCGCGCCCGTGAACACCTCCGCGCCGGTGTCGACCACACCAAGCGAACCGACGGCGCCCGCGCCTGTGTCGTCGACCACACAGGCCACGCCCGCCACCGAAACCGGCGGAGGCTGACCACCGCCAAGACACCGTCGCATCGCCGACCCTGCGGAGGCTGACCACCGCCAAGACACCGTCGCATCGCCGACCCAGCGGAGGCTGCCACCGCCAAGACACCGTCGCATCGCCGACCCAGCGGAGGCTGCCCACCGCCAAGACACCGTCGCATCGCGTTCTCTGCATGCAAGCCGAGCGGGCGCGACTATTCCAGCGAGAACGATTTCAGCGGCGTGGCAAGCACGCCCGAGGAGCCCGCTTCGACCGGCGAGTCCACCTGCGACCTCGTGCCCGTGTTCGCGAGCATCGCGATGTCGACGCCACTGCGCACCCCTTCTCTTTCCGGAAAAAGCAGCACGTCGCGCCCATACATCTGGCGCCCGGCCACGAGCGCGGTGTAGAGGATGTCGTAAGCCGGCACCTTGTTCACGCGAGTCTTGCCCTCGCCGCGCAGCACGAAATCCGCGTAGCGGCGCTTGAGCGCGCGGATGTAGCCCGACGCGTACAGCGGCAGCTCGCCCGAGAGGGCGCCGCTGTAGGGGGGCAGCCGCAGGGGGCCGACCGCGAAGGAGTCCTCCAAGCGGCCGCCCGGGCCGCGGCGCTGCACCTTGACGTAGCCGCCCGGTTCGGGCGCGGTGCGGTAGAGGTCGCGATAGTCGAAGCTGAACGGCACGGGCCCTCCGTGTGAGTATCTGGCGTCCTCAAGCGTGAGCCCCGCCGCGATCAGCCCCGCCAGCAGGCCGGCGCCGCAGACGATCGCGACCGCGCGCGCGAGCGACGAGGCCGCACTCCAGCGAGGCGCGAGCAGGCGGCCGAGCGTCGGGCCGTACTCGGGCTTCAGCGGAATCGCGGCCATCGCGGCCACAGGCTATTCGCCGATCGAGAAGAGGGCTTCGAGATCGTGGCGTGAGAAGGCGGCGAAGGCGACCATCGTCTGCGTACGAAGCACCCCGGACAGGCCGCCGATCTCGCCCGTGACGACGTCCGCGAGCTGCTCGTGGTCGGGCACGCGGACGATCGCGACGAAATCCCACTCGCCGGTCACCGAATAGGCCTCCGCAACGCCGCCGATGTCCGCGAGCGCGCCGCCGAGCGAGGAGAGCGCGTCGCGCTCGGCCTCGATCAGCACGACCGCGTTGGTCATCGTCACGGCGAATGCACCTCGCCCGGCGCCAGCACCACTACCTCCGAGGAGCACGCAGCCTCGACATCCGCCTTGAACGCCTGCGCGTCGGTCTCGATCGGAGGGAACGTGTCGTAATGACAGGGAATCACCTGCTTGGCGCCGATCAGGTTGGCGGCGTGCACCGCGTCGAAGCGGTCCATCGTGTAATGGCCACCGATGCACATGATCGCGACGTCGATCTCACCGGCGCGCTCGGAGATCAGCGCGAGGTCGGAGAACAGAGCGGTGTCGCCGAGGTGGTAGATCGTCTTGCCGGCGAAGCTCACGATCAGGCCGGCGGGCGTGTTCGCGGTGCCGCTCGGCGTCGTCGAGGTGTGCCAGGCCGGCACCAGCTTGACCGAGCCCCAGTCGAGCTTCACCGTCCCGCCGAGGTTCGGGTCGTGCACGTGCTCCAGCCCGGCGTCGGTCAGCTCGTTGGCGATCTCCACGATCGCCACGACCTCGGCGCCCGAGCGCTTGGCGATCGAGACGGTGTCGCCGAGATGATCGCCGTGGCCGTGGGTCAGCAGGATCGTCTGCGGAGAGAGCTCATCCGCGGCTGCCGCCGCCTTCGGATTGCCGGTTAGGAACGGGTCGATCAGGATCGAGGTGGAGCCGTCGGTGAGCTCGAAGGCCGCGTGGCCCAGGAAGCGGATCTCCATGTTCGCTGCTCCTCTGCTGGTAGCGGGACGGAAGCCAACCATGATACGAGCGTCCGCCCGAGCTACAGCTCGGGCGGATCGATCAGGTGCAGGCCGGTGCCCAGCGCAAGACCGAGCGCGCCCCCGGCGATACCCGCCAGCCAGCTCGCTTCCGCGGTCGCAAACGGCATCGCCAGCAGCACCGCGAGAATCGCCAGCACGCCGAGCAGATCGCCCTCGCGGTAATAGTTGGAGCGGAAAGCTTCGACCTCGGGGATCGCCCACGCCGCAAGCAGGCCGATCGCCCCGGCGTTGCCGCCGATCGCGACCGGCACCGGGTAGACGGCGAGCGCGACCAGCGCGCCGGTGACGCCCGTGGCGAGAAACAGCGCGAGCACGACAGCGGGCCCGCGGCGGCGCTCGATCAGCCAGCCGAACAGCGCGACCGCGACCAGCGTGCAGAGCTCGTACAGGCCGTTGCCGTAGGCGAGCTGCGAGGTGATGAGCTTCCACCAGTGGCCGTGCAGCGGCCCGATGATCGCCACTTCGCCGAGGCCGGTGAAGCCGCCCCGCCACGCCACCCATACCGCGCAGCTGGCCGCCACCAGCCCGATCGTCGCGTAGGGCGTCGCCGCGGCCCAGTGGCCTTCCTGTGAGCGGGAGCGCTTGGCGGGATGCAGGCGGATGTCTTTAGACGGTCGCGGCCGCGCAAAGATCGGCCACGGCCTGCGCCCGCGCCGAGCGGGCTCGGCGGCGGCGGACTCGGACTGCTTGCGCGGCAGCTTCGGAGCGCGCCGGCGCAGCCGATGGCCGCAGTAGGGGCACTCGGTGATGTATGGGCTTACCTCTGAGCCGCACTGCTTGCAAACAACGAACAGATCGGCCCCGGAAGACATCGTCCACTCATTCTAAGGACCTGCCGATCCCCGTCCGCCTGCCTTTGGAATACTGGACGACATGAAAACAGGCTATGACCAGAAGCTATACATCCTCGCGTTTGACCATCGCGGATCGTTTCAAAAGAAGTTCTTCGGCATCGACGGCGAGCCGGACCCCGAGCAGACGGCGATGATCGCCGACGCCAAGCACCTGATCTTCGAGGGCATCGTCCGCGCCGCCGGCGCCGGCGCCGATCCGGCGGTGACGGGCGTGCTCGTTGACGAGCAGTTCGGCTCGACCGTGCCGGCGGAGGCGCGCGAGCACGGGTTGAAGCTCGCGATGCCCGCCGAGCGCAGCGGGCAGAACATGTTCGACTTCCAGTACGGCGACGAGTTCGGTGCACACATCGAGAGCTTCGATCCCGACTTTACGAAGGTCCTCGTCCGCTACAACCCCGACGGCGACGGTCCCGAAAACCGCGAGCAGCTGGGCAAGCTGAAGCGGCTGAGCGACTGGCTCAAGCGGCACGAGCGCAGGTTCCTGTTCGAGCTGCTCGTGCCCGCCGAGCCCGCCCATCTGGAGGCGGTCGCCGATGACTCCGACCGCTACGACGCAGAGCTGCGCCCCGAGCTGATGCGCCGTGCGATCGCCGAGATCCAGGACGCGGGCGTTGAGGTGGACATCTGGAAGATCGAGGGCGTCGATGAGCGTGCCGACTGCGAGATGCTCGTCGCCCAGGCGCGCACCGGCGGGCGCGAGGGCGTCGTCTGTGTCGTGCTCGGTCGCGGCGCCAACGACGACAAGGTCGACCAGTGGCTCCGTGCAGCGGCCCCGGTCGACGGCTTCGTCGGCTTCGCGATCGGCCGCTCGATCTGGTGGGACCCGCTAAAGGCGTATGTCGACGGCAAGATCGACCGCGCCTCAGGCGCGCAGAAGATCGCCGAGAACTACCTCCGCTTCGTCCAAGTCTACGAGCGTGCCGAGGCCGAGACGACGGTCGGGTAATGCAGGCCCCTGGCAAGATCGTCTCGTGAAGTTCATAGAACAAGCCCCCTTCATGGCGGCGGATCGTCGTTCCTGGCAAGGACGCACCCTGACGGGCACAGGCAGTTCGCGTGGCGTGCTTCGCACGCGTGCTGGCCGATCAGACGATCGCATTAGATCGTCGATCGGTAAGGACGCAGCCAGGGGCGACGAGGCGCTGCCATGAAGATGCGACAAAGTCTCGCTGAGTGGGAGCAGGCGTTCGTAAAAGAGATCTCCCTCGATCGTCGGCGGCGCGCCTCGCTGCGGCGCACGACCGAGCAGCGCGCTCACAAACGCGAGCTGGACCGCCGCCACAAGCACGGCTCCTTCCGCTTCGTCCTGCTCGTCCTCACGCTGATCCTGACCGCGGCGATCGTGGCCGTGGTCATGTTCCGCACGCTCTACCTACTGCTGGGCTAATCCAACTTCGACTGCTGGGCTAATCCAACTTCGCCAACAAGGCTGGGCTGCGATGGGCAGACGAGACAAGGACGCATCCTTGACGGGCACAGGCAATTCGCATGGCGTGCTTCGCACGCGTGCCGGCCGATCAGTCGATCGCATCTGCTCGACAAATCGGCAAGGACGCAGCATCGCGCCGCCCAGCGGCAGTCCGAGCTAGCCCTCGCCGAGCTCTTGCAGCGCGTCGGTCACCTCGGCGCGGACGTCCTCTGTGGGCGCGCCGCCCTCGCCCTCTTCGCGATGGATCTCGAGGTAGATCTCCTTGCGGAACACGGGAATGTCCTGCGGCGCTTGAATCCCGATACGAACCTTCTCGCCCATGACGGACAGCACCGACACCTCGACATCGTCGCCGATCATGATGCTCTGGTTGGACTTGCGCGTAAGAACCAACATTCGGTGACCTTCCTCTTTGCCGACGGGCGACCGGCTCAGCTGCCCCCGCCGGTCCGGCAAGCATAGTCACCCGCTCGGGGGAAAGCGACCCGGCGCCTTCCGGCTGTTCGGCGTCGCGCGGCGAGCCCACCCTTTGCGCTAGTCTCCCGGACCGCTCATGCCTCGTAGATCACTGCGTCCGCACCTGAACCAGATCCGCGCGTGGGTGCGGCAGGGTCGCACCGACGCCTGGGTCGCCCACCAGCTCGAGGTCACCGTGCGCGACATCGAGCAGTTCAAGCGCCAGAACGAGCTCGTCAACGACGGAGACGCCGCCGAGGGTGCGGTCGCCACGGACTACGAGGAGATCGACCTGCGGGCCGAGGACGACGCGCTGATCGCCGCCGAGTTGGAGGCCGCCGAGCTGGAGGCTGAGCAGACGAAGGTGGAGGCTGAGCAGGCAAAGGTGGAGGCTGAGGCGCGAGGCGAAGAGGACACCGGGGAGACGACCGAGGGCGAGACGGACGACAGCGCCCCCCGCACCCGCCGCCGCAGCCGTCGCGGCGGCCGTGGACGTTCGCGCGCGGGAGCGCGCAACGCCGGCCCGCTCGAGGGCACGTTCGACCACGGCGAGGAGGGCTACGGCCTGTGGCTCGACCCCGCAGTGCAGGACAACCCGATCTACGCCGAGCACTGGGCCGGCCACCGTCCGGTCGAGGTGACGGTCGAAGAGGACCGCATCGTCATCCGCCGCGCCAGCACAGGCGACGAGGACTGATCCCTCAGACGTTGATCTCCGTGCGGCCGCCGGCGTAGTCGGCAGCCTCGTGCATGTAGCGGCCGAACGCCGCGTCGACCACCACGCCGGCCTCCCAGGCCCAGGGATCGTCGGGAGCCGTCTTCATCGCCACCTGCAGGCACCAGGCGGCGCCCTGCTCGTAGAGCTCGGCGAGTTCTCCCGTCGAGAAGCGGCCGCCCAGCCGCCGGCGCAGCTCCGCTACGAGGGCGCCTGTAACACGCTCGAGCTGCGCCGTCCGCTCGGACGGAGCCGCCCCCAGGCGGCGTTCTCCCTGGCGCCACTGGTAGATCGCGTTCTCGTAAGACGGCACGTCCCACGAGATTAGCGCCCACTACGCGCGGCTTGCGATAGGGGCGTCCATATGTCTTGGCGATCCTCCGACAGCCGCTAAATCCTTGCGGAGGACGCCGATGACCTTCGCTCGCGGTGTCGCGACGGCTCAGTCGTTCGGCAGGCCGCTAATGACGTACGGTTGCTCGCCTTTCTTGACCATGCCCAGCCGTCGGGCCTCCAGTTCGAGCGTAGCTTGCTTGCCGAGGCTTTCGTGTTCGCGCGAGAGCGTCTTGTATTCGCGTTCCATCACAGCGACCGTGGCGCTGTCTCGGTGCGATTGCCGCCAGGTCGAGAACATGTGGACGCCGGCGCTGAGATACAGATAGGCGAGCGCAACCAGCACGCCTCCCATCGCGATGCGCCCCAGTCGATCCCAGCGCACGCGTGTCTTCGACTGCATGCTCTCGCATTCGCGCCCGCGCTCGAACCTCCTGCAAAGATCGGCTATGGCAAGCGATCAGCTATGAGTCCCACCGGCCTCGCAGGGCCGTCCGACGCAGCGGCTCGGATCCCCTACCGCGAGAACACGGAGCGCCCGGGGAACTCGGCGTCGGCGCCGAGCTGCTCCTCGATGCGCAGTAGCTGGTTGTACTTCGCGACGCGGTCTGATCGAGACGGCGCGCCGGTCTTGATCTGTCCGCAGCCGGTCGCGACCGCGAGGTCGGCGATCGTGACGTCTTCGGTCTCGCCCGAGCGATGGCTCATCACGGCCGTATAGCCTGCCTCGCGCGCCATCGTAATCGCTGCGAGCGTCTCTGTCAGCGTGCCGATCTGGTTGACCTTGATCAGGATCGAGTTCGCCACACCCAGATCGATGCCGCGGCGCAACCGCGCGGTGTTCGTGACGAACAGATCGTCGCCCACGAGCTGCACCCTCCCCCCCAACCGCTCGGTAAGCGCCTTCCAGCCGTCCCAGTCCTCCTCGTCCATGCCATCCTCAATCGAGACGATCGGATAGCGGCCGGCGAGCTCGCTCCAGTAGTCGGCCAGCTCGGCCCCGCTCAGGGTGCGGCCCTCGTGCTCCAGCACGTAGCCGCCATCGCGATATAGCTCGCTCGTGGCGGGGTCCAGCGCGATCGCCACATCCGAGCCCGGGTCATAGCCCGCGTCTTCGATGCCGGCCGTCAGCATCTGCAGCGCCTCCGCGTTGGAGCCGAGGTCGGGCGCGAAACCGCCCTCGTCGCCGCCGGCGGTGCTGAGGCCCTGCGCGTGCAGGGTGCCCTTCAGCGCGTGGAACACCTCGACGCCCATGCGCAAGCACTCTGAGAACGTCCGGGCGCCGCACGGCACGATCATGAACTCCTGAAAGTCGACCTTGTTGTCGGCGTGCGCGCCGCCGTTGAGCACGTTCATCATCGGTACCGGCAGCACTCTCGCCGCCTCGCCGCCGAGATAGCGCCACAATGGCAGGCCCTCCTCGGCTGCCTGCGCGTGAGCGGCTGCGAGCGATATGCCGAGGATCGCATTGGCGCCCAGACGGGACTTGTCAGGGGTGCCGTCGAGCGAGATCATCGCCCGATCGAGCGTCTCCTGATCCGCCGCGTCCATCCCTGCCACGGCTGTGGCCAGCTCCCCGTTGACGTTGCCCACGGCCCGTGCCACCCCCTTGCCCTGCCACCGTTCGCCGCCGTCGCGCAGCTCCTTTGCCTCGAACTCGCCGGTCGAGGCCCCTGACGGCACGGCCGCGTGGCCGTGGGCGCCGGAGCGCAGCCCCACCTCGACCTCAACCGTGGGATTGCCGCGACTGTCGAGTATCTGGCGAGCGTGCACCCGCTCGATCTGGCTCATCGAGACCTTCCCCCGCCCGCCACGATCGGCACGGCTCTACGCCTTATTTGGTCGGGGTGGCAGGCGTTTCGGTGCTGCCCGCCGCGCCGGTGACGCCCGTCGTACCCGTCTTCGGCGCTTTGTAGCCCTTGCAGTCCTGCACCATGTAGCCCGTGCGGCATTCTGTTTTGGCGGTCCACTTCTTTTTGAATTCCTTCACGAACTTACTGAGCGCCGTCTGCTGTTGAGTGGCCGTCAGCTGCTGCTTGATCGAGGACTTGGCCTGCGCCAGCGTCTGCTGGCTGCCGGCGGTCGTGCTGAGCACTTCAAAGATGTAGTACCCGAACGGCGTCTTGATCGGACCGCTGAGCACGCCTTTCTTGGCGGCGAAGATGGCTTCGTCGAGCGCCTTCTCCTCCTGGCCCTTGGTCACGCCCGAGAGCAGCCCGCCGTTGGCCTTGCTGGTCGGGTCGATCGAGACCTTCTTGGCTACGCTCGCGAAGCTCTTGCCCGATTCGACTTCCTTCTTGGCGGCGCCGGCCGCCGCTTCGGTCTTCGTGAGGATGATCCGCAGGTTGCGCTTTTCCGGCGTGCCGAAACGGGACTTGTTTTCGTTGTAGTACTTGGCGATCTGCGCTTCGGTGGGCGTGCCCTTGCTTTTGACGACGTGCTGCTGGATTTTCGAGGAGAGCAGGTTCAACTTCACGCGCAGCAGCAGGTCGGAGACCGTCTGCCCCGAGGTGGCGAGGAATTTTTCGAATTCCGCGGGCTTGGGGAACTGCTGGCTCTTGATCGTTTCGAACTGCTTCTTGACTTCCTTGTCGCTTATCTTGACGCCCAGGCTGTTGCCTTCGCCGAGCACCCACGCCGAGGAGATCAAGAAGCCGAGAACCTCTTGCTGGAGCGATTTGTACTGCTGTTCGCACTCGCTCTTCAGCTGCGCGGCGGTCGGCTTCTTCTGGCCCTTCGCCGGTTTTGCGGCGGTCGCTTGCAGATGCGCGATGCAGGCCGTGTACGCGGGCGGTTCCGGCACGACCGGCTTGGCCGCGGTCCCGGTCGTGGTAGCGCTGGAGGACGCAGCTACCGACAGCCAGTGGTCGTATGTCGCTTTGGTGATCGAGTTGCCCCCGACCCGCACTACGGCGTTGCCGGGAATCCCTCCACCGCACGCGGACAGACCCGCGAGGGCAAAGAAAACGGCGCCTAGCGCCGAGATGTAGCGAAGCGGCTTTGACACGACGCGGGCACTCTAGCGGAAACCGCGGACCCTGTGCTTAAGGAGTTCCTGAAGACGTCTCCAACTCCCGGTGCAAGGGCCTCTCGTGCGCCTGGCCAAGACGCCGATTTCAGGCAGCCCTGCGTGTTCATGGCGCTTCGCGAATGAGCGCGAGCAGCACGTCAGCGGCCTTGGTCACGGTCGGAAAGCGCTCGCTCGCGGCTTTCGGCACCCGCACCGACACCTGCGCGCGGCCGCCTTCGTACAGCGCCTCGGGCAGCTCCTCGTGCAGCCGCTTCGCCCGCGTGGAGTCGAGCTCGATCGGCGTCACCGCCAGCCGGTCGCCGTGGAAGCTAACCATCCGCGCCCCCGCCTGACCGAACTTGATGCGCGCCCGCTGCAGCGCCAGCAGGTTGCCGAGCGGCTCGGGAACCGGGCCGAAGCGGTCCTCGAGCTCCTCGCGCAGCTTCTCCACGTCGGCGACCTCCACCGCGCCTGCGACGCGCCGGTGCACCTCGATCTTGGCCTGCTCGTAAGGCACGTAATCGGCCGGCACGTACGCGTCGACGTTCACGTCCAGCCGCACGGGCTCTGAGAGCTCCTCGCCCTCCGCCTGCGGCTCGGCCGCCTGCACGGCCTCGTCGAGCATCTGCATGTACAGCTCAAACCCGAGCGCCGCCACATGCCCGGACTGCTCGTCGCCGAGCAGGTTCCCGGCGCCGCGGATCTCCAGGTCGCGCATCGCGACCTTGAAGCCGGCGCCGAGCTCGGTGTAGTCAGACAGCGCCGACAGCCGCTGCGCCGCCTCGGGCGTGAGCGACGCCGCCGAGTCGTACAGCAGGTAGGCGTACGCGCGCTCGCGGCTGCGCCCCACCCGCCCCCGGATCTGGTAGAGCTGGGCCAGGCCGAACGTGTCGGCGTGCTCGACGATCAGCGTGTTGGCCTGCGGGATGTCGATGCCGGACTCGATGATCGAGGTGCACACGAGCACGTCGGCGCCGCCGCGCAGGTAGTCCATCATCACCGTCTCGAGCTCCCCGTCGCCCATCTGCCCGTGGGCCACCGCGAAGCGCACGCCCGGGCACAGCGCGCGCAGCCGCTCGGCGGTCTCCTCGATCGTCTCGACCCGGTTGTGCATGAAGAACGCCTGCCCGTCGCGCTCGCGCTCGCGCAGGATCGCGCGCTTGATCAGCTCCTCCTCGTACTCGCCGACATACGTCCTCACCGGCCGCCGCCCTTCGGGCGGGGTCTCGATCACGGAGATCTCGCGCAGGCCGGCGAGCGACATCTGCAGCGTGCGCGGGATCGGCGTGGCCGACATCGAGATCACGTCGACCTTCAGCTTCAGCTGGCGCAGCAGCTCCTTCTGCTTGACGCCGAAGCGCTGCTCCTCGTCGATGATCAGCAGCCCGAGGTCCTTCGCGCGCACGTCGCGCGAGAGCACGCGATGGGTGCCGATCAGGATGTCGACACGTCCCTCGGCGAAGCCTTTGATCGCCGTTTTCTGCTCGGCGGCGGTGCGAAATCGGGAGACGTGCTCGAGCGTGAACGGGTAGTCGGCGAGGCGCTCGGAAAACGTGCCGTGGTGCTGCTGGGCGAGGATCGTCGTCGGCGCGAGCATCAGCACCTGCTTGCCGTCGCCCGCCGCCTTGAACGCCGCCCGCAGCGCGACCTCGGTCTTGCCGTAGCCGACATCGCCGCAGATCAGCCGGTCCATCGGCCGGGGCGCTTCCATGTCCGCCTTGACCAGCTCGATCGCCTCGAGCTGGTCGGGGGTCTCCGCGAACGGGAAACGCTCCTCGAACTCGCGCTGCCAGTCGGAGTCCGCCGCGAACGCGTGCCCGGTTCGTCGCCGCCGCTCGGCGTACAGGCTGAGCAGCTCGCCCGCGAGCTCCTGCGCGGCGCGCCGGGCGCGGGCCTTCATCGTCTCCCAGCGCGTGCCGCCGAGCTTGCTCAGCGGCGGATGCTCACCGCCTCCGCCGACATAGCGCGAGATCTTGGCGAGCTGGTCGGTGGGCACGAACACGCGGTCGTCGCCCTGATATTCGAGGTAGAGGTAATCGCGCGTGACGTTTGCCACGGTGCGCGTCTCGAAGCCCGCGAATCGCGCGACGCCGTGATCCTCGTGCACGACGATGTCGCCTGTGCGCAGCTCGGTGAACGAGCGCAGCGCGCCGCGGCGCACCCCGCCTCGGCCGCCACGCCCGGCGCCCGTCCCGCCGCCTGCGCGCTCGCTCGCGCGGCGGCGCAGGAGCCGGTGCTCGGGATACACGGCCAGCTTCAGCTGCGGCGCGACGAACCCCTCGCGCAGCGATGCCGTGGCGAAACGCAGCGACGGCTCGAGCGGCGCCCCGGCGACGCCGGTGCCCTCGCCCAGCCACGCGGCTTTCAGCCGTCCGAGGTTGTAGGCGGCGCGCTCGCCCTCGCCGCGGCGGGGGAAGGTGACGACGGTGCGATAGCCCGAGCGCACGAGCTTCTCGAGCTCCGGCTCGGCTTCGCCCAGCGAGCGCGCGGCCGTGTTCGCCGCCTGCGCGCGCAGCTCGATCTCCTGTCCACTCGCAAGCGCCGAGAGCCAGATCCGCGCGCGCTCCGAAAGCGCGGCTTGGATCTGCTCCGGGCTCACATACAGATGGTGGGCATCAGCGTCGGCGAACGCCGCGCACACGTCGCTCCAGTGATCGCTCAGCACCGGTGCGAGCTCCTCCTCGGCCGCAATGAGCAGCTCGGTCTCATCGCCGATCAGGTCGAGCAGCGCGCCGAAGCGCTCGACCGGCAGAAGCTCGGCGATATCCGGTCGTCTGTCCGCGTCTGCGTCCTCGCTGCTGCTGCCGCCGCCGCCCGTGAACGCACCGGTAGCCGCGGCTATCTCCGCCAGCTCGCGGTGCTCGGGCGCCAGCTCCGCCGCCGGTGCGATCTCGACCTCGGCGACGTCGCCGAGCGAGCGCTGGGTGAAGGTCGAGAACCAGCGCAGCGATTCGATCTCGACGTCGAACATGTCCACCCGCACCGCCCGTTCCTCGGTCGCGGGGAACACGTCGAGCAGTCCTCCGCGCAGCGCGAACTGCCCGCGCTCCTCTACCTGATCGACGCGCTCATACCCCGCCCCGACGAGCTCCTCGGCGCACTCGTCGAGGTCGAGCAGCTCGCCGACGCGCAGCGTGAACGAGTGAGGGCGCAGCGCGGGGTCGGGCACCTTCTCCGACAGCGCGACCGCGCTCACGACCACCACCGGCTGCTCGCTCTGCGCGCGCTCGCGCTCGCCGGCGTCGTGCGCGGCCAGCAGCGCGTCGAGCGCCGCGACGCGCAGGCCGACGAGGTGCGGCGGCGGCGCGAGGTGCGACTCGTAGGCGACGCCGCGCGAGGGGTAGTAGCGGACCGGCCGCGGCGCGAGCCACGCGCGCAGGTCACCTGCGAGGTCGCGCGCCGCGCGGTCGTCGCCCACGACGACGAGCGTGGGTCGCGCGCGGGCGACCGCGTCGATGTCGGCAAGCGCGGCGATCGCGTACGCGCGCAGGGAGCTCGACACGAACGCGTGGCCGCCCTCGCGCGCGAGCCGCTTGGCTGACTCGTCCTCTTCGATCAGCCCCAGCAGAGGGCGCAGCACGGGCTGCGAGGCAGCAGCCTTGCGCCCGGCGTCCTCCTCGGGCGTCGTGCCTCTGCTCGCCGTGGAGCTACCGGTCGGTGTCACCCCCTCATCCTGCCGCGTCGGAGGCCGATGCACAGTGCTCGCATAATCGGTGTGGGCTCAGGTGCCCTCATCCTGTCCCCGCATCCGTACCCAAGACGACTTGCTCGACTTGCTCGCTCGCGCGCGCGGTGAGGTCTTCCACCTGAGGCCTGTCCTCGCGGAAGCGCCCGAGCACGTAGGCCGAGACGATCTCCGGGTCGGTCGAGGCGGGCCGCCCGACGCCGACGCGCACGCGCACGAAGTCGCCGCTGCCGAGCTCGCGCTTGATCGACTTCAAGCCGTTGTGACCGGCCAGCCCGCCACCGGTGCGCGCGCGGACCTCGCCGAACGGCAGGTCGATCTCGTCGTGCACGACCACCACCCGCTCGAGCGCCAGCTTGAACGCGCCGCGCGCCGGCCCGACCGAGCGGCCGGCGTCGTTCATGTACGTCTGCGGGCACAGCACCGCCACGCGCGGGCCCCTGGCGGCGGGGGCGCCCACGTCGATCGCGCCCCCCGCCGGGCCGCCCAAACGTCCTTCGACGATCCGCCCGCGAAAGCGCTCCTTGGGACGCCCCAGCTGCCAGCGCTCCGCCAGCGCCTCGGCGACCATGAAGCCGACGTTGTGCCGCGTGCCCTCGTACTCTCGCCCGGGATTGCCCAGCCCGACGATCAACCAGTCGACGCTCGCACCGATCATCACTCGATTGTCCGAGAACCACGCCACTGAGGCGATCGCTGGGCAAGCGAGGCAAGGACGCAGTGAGCGTGGCGTGCTTCGCACGCGTGCTGGCCGATCATCGATCGCATCTGATCGATGATCGGTAAGGACGCCGCATCGCGCCGCCCAGCGATCGCCTCAGCAGGAGTCGCTACTCCTCTGAGCCGGAAGAGCTCTCGGAGCCCTCGGCCTCGCCGCCCGCGGCGCTCTCGCCGACGAGCTCGGTCTCGGACTCGATCTCCTCCTCGGCCTCGGTCTGCAGTCGCGGCGGTGAGAGGGTCGCGACGACCGTCTCCTGGAGATCGTCAAGCAGCGTCACGCCCTCGGGAATTTCAAGCGCCGACAGCAGGATCGTCTCGCCGATCTGCATCTGATCGACCGCGTGCACGATCGACTCGGGAATCGCCGTCGGCAGCGCTTCGACGTTCAGCTCGCGCGTGATCTGCTCGAGCACGCCGCCTTCCTTGGCGCCCGGCGAATCGTCGCCGCCGCTCAGCTCCAGCGGCACGACGGCGTGGATCGCCACGTCGAGGCTCACCCGCAGCAGATCGACGTGCACGGTGTCGCCGCGCACGGGATCGCGCTGGGTTTCCTTCAACACGACCGGCGTCGCTTTCTTGCCGTCAAGGCTCAGGTCGAGCACCGCGCCGGCTCCCGCGAGCGCGTGGCGCAGCTCGCGCGCGTCGGCGTCGAAGCCAACCGGCTCGCCGCCGCCGCCGTACAGCACGCCGGGCACGCGACCGCTGCGGCGCAGGCGCCGCGCCGCGCGCGAGCCTTCGCCCGAGCGGACTTTCACATCGAGCTTTGTCGTCGTGGTGGCCATGAGCGGGTGCAGACTCTAGCAATCGCGGTTCTCAGGGCAGTCTCGCCCCTCGGAAGGACAATCCTGGCCTCGAGGCAGTTGCGCGGCCCTCAGAGCACGGCCGCCCCTCGGCCGCCTTCTGGTCAGGGCGCGCGGGTCTTCGGCGAGCGTCCCTGTTCGACGGCCGTGTCTTCTTCTTCTTCCAATTCGGTTTGCGTGCGCTTCGAGCAGATCCCTTCGTTGCCGATCGGAGGGCTCAGCCCGATCAGCTGCACGTCGATCCCCGTGAAGAGGTTGCCGGTGCGGCGCACCTCGACGCACTGCACGATCGGCAGCTTGCCGATCACCGTCCAGGCAAGGCGCGTCTTGCCGGTCGCTCCGAACAGCGAGTACGCGGTCTTCGATTCGAGCTGCAAGATCTTCACGGCGCCCGCTCTGCGCACACGGGGATCGCTCGCATCAACCTTGACGCTCGCCACGCACGCCGGGTTCGCGCGGCAGCCGCCGAGCTGGGCGAGCATGTCCGCGACGTCACCCCTGGCCTCGGCTTGCACGAGCGCGAGGTCGTCGTCGCGTTCGACGTTCTCCGCCGAGAAGAACCTCGCCAGCAGGCCGCTGATCCCGAGGAACAGCACCACACCAGCAGCGATGAGCAGGGCCCGTTTCAGAACAGCTGGTTCTCGCCGCCGAACACCTCGCTGACGGAGTCGTCGACGAAGATCCGCCGGATCGAGTCGGTCAGCAGCTCCGCGCAGGGCAGCACGCGGAGGTTCTCGGGACGGTCCAGGGGGATCGGAATCGTGTCCGTGACGACGATCTCCTCGAAGCCGGACGTGCGCAGGTTCGCGAACGCGTTGCCGGAGAGCAGGGCGTGGGTCGCCGCCGCGTATACGCGCGTGGCGCCCTCTTCCTTGACGGTCTTGGCCGCCGCCGCGAGCGTCCCTGCGGTGTCGATCATGTCGTCGACGATCACCGCCGTCTTGCCTTTCACGTCGCCGATCACGTAGCCGATCTCCGCGACCTGCTGGGCGGGGCGCTCCTTGTCGAGGATCGCGAGCTCGGCGCCGATCTTCGAGGCGAAGTTCTTGTTCAGCTTGACCCTGCCCGCGTCCGGCGCGACCACGACCAGGTCCGGTAGGCCGAGGTCGGCGAAGTACTGCGTGAGCATGAACAGCGCCGTCATGTGGTCGACCGGCTTCTGAAAGAACCCTTGGATCTGACCGGCGTGCAGGTCCATCGTCAGCACGCGGTCGGCGCCGGCCGCCTCGAGCATGCGCGCGACCAGCCGTGCCGAGATCGGCTCGCGCGGCGAGGACTTCTTGTCCTGGCGCGAGTACCCGAACCACGGCGTCACGGCGATCACCCTGTGCGCGGAGGCGCCGACGGCGGCATCGATCATGAACAGCAGCTCCATCAGCGAGTCGTTCGCCGTCACCCCCGTCTCGGCGTTTCCGCAGGTGGACTGCACGATGAACACGTCCGCCCCGCGGATCGACTCGTCGTAGCGGCAGTACACCTCGCCGTTTGAGAACGTCTTCAGCGTCACCGGCCCGAGATCGACTTCGAGCTTGTCCGCGATGTCCACCGCCAGCCGCGGGTTCGCACGCCCGCTGAACAGCATCAGCCGCTTGTTGTAGTCGATCGCCAGGCTCGCCCGCGAGGACTGCGTACGCGTGTCCATCGCGCTGCTCATCTCTCTTCGCAGTCTAGACAGACCCCCAGACAAGCGACCGCCACCGTCCCGACCCCGCCGCGCGTCCCTCTCCCTCCTGCACCTGCTCGCGCGCTTCCGTCGCGCGCGCACGCACACACGCGCGCGATGGGATTTCTCACGTCGTTTCCTTACGACGGCGCTCCGCGTAGCCCTCGACGTTCTCCTGCCTGGCCCGCCCCACCGCCAGCGCGCCCGGGGGCACGTCCTCGGTGACGACCGATCCGGCCGCGGTGTAAGCCTCGTCGCCCACCGTCACCGGCGCGACGAACGCCGTGTCGACGCCGCCGCGCACGCCGCTGCCGATGCGCGTGCGGTGCTTCTCGCGGCCGTCGTAGTTGGCGGTGATCGTCCCCGCGCCGAGGTTCGTGCGCTCGCCGACGTCGGCATCGCCGATGTAGGACAGGTGCGGGACCTTCGCGCCGGCGCCGATGTCGGAGTTCTTCACCTCCACGAACGTGCCCGCCTTCGCGCCCTTGCGCAACACGGCGCCCGGGCGCAGGTAGCCGAACGGCCCGACGCTCGCGCCGTCCTCGAGCAGGCAGTCGAGGAGATAGGAGTGCTTCACCGTACAGTCCTCGCCGATCCGGGTCGCGCCCTTAATCGTGCTGAACGGCTCGATCACCGTGTCCTGCCCGATCTGCACGTCGACGTCGATCACGGTGTTCGCCGGGTCGACGATGCCCACGCCCGCGCGCATGTGGCGCTCGAGGATCTGCTCTTGGGCGAGGCGGCGCACGTGCGCCAGGGCGACTCGGTCGTTGACGCCGAGCACGAGCCGCTCGTCGGCGACCGCGTGCGCGGCAACCGTCAGCCCGTCGGCTCGCATCAGGTCAAGCACCTGCGGCAGGTACAGCTCGCGCTGCGCGTTCTCGTCGCTCAGCCCCGGCAGCGCCTTGCGCAGCGCGTTCGCGTCGAACACGTATATGCCGGTGTTCACCTCGTTGATCTCGAGCTCCGCGGTGCTCGCGTCGCCCTCCGTCTTGGTCTCGACCACACGTGCCACCGCACCGCTCGCGTCGCGCACGACGCGTCCATAGCCGCTCGGGTCGGCGAGGATCGTCGTCGCCATCGTCGCGCCCGCGCCGCTGCGCTCGTGCGCGTCGGTCAGCTCCCTGATCGCCTCGGCGCTCACGAGCGGCACGTCTCCGCTCAGAACCACCACCGGGGCATCGTGCTCGGAGGCGTCGCCGCTCGGGTCCGCGTCGAGCTGCGCCATCGCCGCCACGACCGCGCCGCCGGTGCCGTTCGAGCGCGGCTGCACCGCCGGCAGCACCCCCTCGGGCAGCACCCCCTCGAGCGCCCGCTCCGGGGAGTCCACCACGACGATGCTGCCCGCCCCGGCCTCGATCGCCGCCAGCACGGGCCACAGCACCATCGGCCGGCCGCACACCTCGTGCAGCACCTTCGGCGTCTTCGACTTCATCCGCGTGCCCTGGCCCGCAGCGAGAATCAGGACGGTGGGTGGGGTCATCGCGCAGACTGTAGTGATCGGCGGTTGCGCAACGCCGACGAGCGTTGCGTTTAGAACCTGTCTCGAGCTGGGGGGCAGGGATTCGAACCCTGATTCTCAGGACCAAAACCTGATGTCCTGCCTTTGGACGACCCCCCAAGGGGACGGATATCGTCGCACGTGGCGGCGATTGTGGCGAATGACCGACCGGCCGGATCGTCGGCTCACCCCACAAGGCAAAGGGCATAACTTCCTCGCAACACGCTGTTCTCCTGCTTCTGCAAGGATGCCTGCACTCTGTTTGGGGGTTGGGAGAGATCGGGGTGGCGCACAGCCGCTGTATTGGCCGCCACGCTGGGCGTGTTCGCAGGGCCTGCGCAAGCTCGCGCGAGCTCCGAGCCGGCTGCAAAGGCGACCTCCGAGCCGGCTGCAAAGGTGCCCCGCGAGCCGGCTGCAAAGGTGCCCCGCGCGAGCGTCAAGGCGATCGCGCCGGCGAAACCGCGGTTGTGCGCGGGCTCGAACCTGGTCCCCACAACGACCAACGCCAGGGCCATCGACGCGGCGACGCTGTGCCTGATCAACAACCTGCGCGCGGCTTTCAGCCTGGGGTCGGTGCGGGCCAACCTCGAACTGCAGAGCGTCGCTGTCGCACAGGTAGAAGACATGGTCGGCTGGAACTACTTCGCCGACGATCGCCCTCCCGCGCAGACGCCGGCGTCGCTGATCGCCTCGACCCGCTACACGGCGCGTACCGCAAATATCTCGACGGGACAGAACATCGGCTGGGGCACGGGCCCGTACGCGACACCCGCGCAGATGGTCGCGGCGTGGATGGCCTCGCCACCGCATCGCGAAATCATCTTGATCGGGGAATACACAGCCGCCGGTGTCGGCGTCGCACCCGCGGTGCCGTCCGTGCTCGAACAGCCCCTGCCGGGAGCGACCTACGCCGTCGAGTTCGCCTCCTGACGGCCGGAGAGCTGCGCGATACGGCGTCCTCACCCTTCGGGTACAGGCAGTCGCTCGCCTGCACAGCAGGCCACGCTCCCTGCGTCCTCGTCTCGCTTGCCCTCCGACCGTCAGGACCTTCCGCTTAGGAGCGCCGCCCGGAGGAGCGCCGTGGCACCCGCCCGCCTTCGGCGCCGGCCTCCGAGGCGGGGCCGCCGGAGGAGGAGATGCCGAGCACGCGCATCGACTTCAGGCCGAGCGAGAGCTTCTCGCGGCCGTCGCTGGAGGAGACGTCAAGGCCGGAGAGCTCGCGTACGCGCTCGAGGCGGTAGTAGATCGTGTGGCGATGGGTGAACAGCCGCTGGGCGGTGCCGGCGACGTTGCCGTCGGCCTCGAGGAAGGTCTCGAGCGTCTGGAGGAGGTCGGTCTCGTACTGCTCGTCGTAGGCGACGAGCGGCTCGACGGTCTCTGAGTAGAAGCGCTGCAGCTCGGAAGGGTTCTCGGACATCGCGCTCAGAAGCAGCCGGTAGGCGCCGGTCTGCTCGAAGGCGAGCGCGGCGCCATCGGCTGAGCCCTGGGCGACGTTCGCGGCCAATAGCGCCTCACCGGCGGCGCGCGGCAGCTCGGCGGGGTCTTCGGCGATGCGGCTGCGCCCGACGGCAAAGGTGTAGCCGGAGAGGCCGACCTCCATCTCACGCAGGACCGCGTCGGCGGCGCGCGCCGCGAGCGCCTCTTCGCCGCCCGGCACGAGCAGCAGCACCTCGGCGCCTGCGATCCCGTCGCGCTCGGACAGCGCGGCGATCGAGCGGCTGGAGACGGCGCGCGCTCCGCGTGCGGCAATCGCGCGCACGCGCGCGCGCCAGCCCTCGTCGGTGGGCGCCTGGGGGTGGGCGCGCGCGACGATCATGCTCGCGCCGTCCGCAACGTCCAGCGACAGCTCGCGTGCGCGCGCGACGAGCTCCTCGCGCTCGGTCAGCTCGCGGCTGAGCATCGCACGCAGAAAGTCGGCCGCAGCCGTCTCTGACGCCCGCTCGGGAGCTCTGGCGCGCTCGACCTCGGAGGCGATCATGGTGACGAGCAGCCTGCGCATCGACGCGCTCGGCTCGACTGCGACGCGCATGTGCAGCGCGCCCACGACCGTGTCGGCGACGCGCAAGGGCGTGCTGCTGACACCTTTGCCGCCGGCGAGCAGCGAGCGCTCGTCGGCGGGCGACTTGGCGGCGACTGCGAGCGTCGCCCCCCATGCGTCCGTCACCGCGAGGCTCGCTTCGAGCGCGCGGGCGGCCGCGCGCACGACCTCGGGCAAGCCGGCGCCCGACTCGACGGCCTCGGTGATCGCGTCCAGCGCCGCGAATTCAGACACTGGATCAGCCCCAGAAGTAGATGACGGCGAGCGCCGCCAGCACGCCGGCGCCGACGAGCACGGCGAGCACGTACAGCGACAGCACGGTCGCGGCCAGCCGCTGCCACACGCGCGCGTAGGAGGTCCATGCCGGTGCGAGGATCAGGCTGGCGTAGAGCGCGAGCCCGAACACTGCGGCACAGACGGCGACGAGGTCGTTGATGGCTGTCCTGCTCATGGCGTCAGGTCGTGATTGTGACGCACGGCGATGTCGCCCGCGCGCGAAGCGGCCCCGAAAGCGCGATCCACTGGCGTGGCGCAGATCGGGGCGGGCTCGCGGCCGGCCAGGCCGGCTGCCGCGCGTTCGGCCGCGCCAAGGCCGTTCGCGCGCGCGAACACACCGACGACGGTCGGCCCGGACCCGCTGAGGAACGCGGCGTCGGCGCCCGCGTCGCGTGCTTCGGCGAGCGCGGCTGCGATCGCCGGGCACAACGAGATCGCGGCCTGCTGCAGGTCGTTGCGCAGCAGCTCCCGCACGACGGGGATCGGAGCGCCGAGCTCGAGCGCGGCGCGTACCGCGTCACGACGCTCGACGAGCTCACGTGAGGTGCGCGCGAGCTCGAGCCGGTCGGCCTCGGCGTATACATCGGCGGTCGACAGCGTGACGCTCGCAGGCAGCACGAGCAGCCCGAAGGGCGAGCTGGGAGGCAGGAGCTCGTGCAGGCACTCGCCCGCCCCGGTGGTCAGCCAGCGTCCGGGCGAGACCTGCGCGGGCACGTCGGCGCCGAGCTCGGCGGCCAGATCGCCAAGCAGCGCCTCATCGCCGAGCCCGGACGCGTGCCTGGCAAGGCGCAGCGCGGCGGCCCCGTCGGCCGAGCCGCCCCCCAAACCAGCGGCTACAGGGATCCGCTTGACGATGTCAAGCCGCAGCGGAGGCCCGTGCCAGCCGGTCGCCGCGCGAAACGCGCTCAGTGCCCGTGCCGCAAGGTTGCCCTCCGGCGGGCCGTGCACCCCTGGGCAGATGATCTCGTCCCGCGTCGCGTCCGCGGGCGCGCGATCGAGCGTCAGCTCGTCAGCGAGCGAGATCGACTGCATCACGCTCACGAGCTCGTGCCTGCCGTCAGCGGGTCGCTCAGGCCCGAGGAACAGCCCCAGGTTGACCTTCGCGGGCGCGAGCGCGCGAGCGGGAAGCGATCCTCGCTCGTTTTTTTTGTCGAGCTGGAGTTCGCGTGGCATGATGACGCTCGGCTCCCGTCCGCTCACAGTTCGAGCAGGCGCGCGAGCGTGCGGAAGTCATCGGGGGACAGGCGCTCGGCGCGCACGTCGGAGGGATGGCCGAGCTGCTGCAGTGCGTGGCGCACGAGCTCGCGCGAGTGACCGGCGCTGCCACGAGCGGACAGCGAGAGCGAACCGACCAGCGTCTTGCGCCGGTGGGCAAACGCACCGCGCACGAGCGCGTGCACCGCCGCGGGGGGCGCCGGCCGGGCCTCCGCGCCCGCCGAGGAGCCCGCCGGTTGCACCTCACCGTTGCCCGGCCCGGAGACGAGCACTCGGCGGCGCATGCCGACGAGCACCGAGTCGACGTTTGGTACGGGATAGAAGACGGCGCGGGGGATCGCGCGTAGGACCTCGACCTCGCAGGCGAGCTGGGCGATCACCGAGGGCACGCCGTAGGCGCCGCCGCCGGGGTTCGCCGCCAGGCGCTCGCCCACCTCGCGTTGGACCATCGCCACCCAGCACTTCACAGCGGGCAACTCTTCGACCGTGCGCAGCAGGACCCCGGCCGCGATCCCGTAGGGCAGGTTCGCGACGACCTTGCTCGGCGCGGGGCGCAGCCGGGCGAGATCGATCGCCATCGCGTCGCCCCAGGTGACGGTGACGTTGGTATAGGGGTCGGTCGCATCGCCCAGGGGAGCCCGCAGGCGAGTGTCGATCTCGATCACATGCACATGCTGGACGCGCTCGGCGAGGTACTCCGAGAGCACCCCCAGCCCACCGCCGATCTCGAGCACTACGTCCGCGCGGTCGAGCTCGGCGGCGCGGTCGATCACGCCGAGGATGTTCGAGTCGACCAGGAAGTTCTGTCCGAGCTCGCGATCGGGGCGCACGCCGAACCGGCGCATCCGCCGCAGGCTGGGCTGAGCGGGCGCGCCCGGCTCGGCCGCATCGCGGGGCCTGGCGGGAGCGCCAGGTGCGACAGCGGCGTCACGTGGGTCAAGAGCGCCGGGCGGGAGGGGGATATCGGCCACGGCGCTCACGCCCAGCCGAATACGCGCGCGGCGTTGCGCTCGACGGTGGCGTCGAGCTCGGCGACCGTCACCCCGCGCAGCTCGGCCAGGAACGCGAGCGTGTGTGCGACGAAGGCGGGCTGGTTGCGATGCTTGCGCACGACCTGCGGGGTCAGATAGGGCGCGTCGGTCTCGATCAGCAGCCGATCCTCGGGTACGAGCTTGGCGGCCGCGGCCAGGTCGGCGGCGTTTTTGTAGGTGACGTTGCCGGCGAACGAGATTGCGTAGCCTCGCTCGAGGCAGTCGTCGAGGCGGTCGGCCATCGAGAAGCAGTGGATCACCACGCCCAGGCCGTCGGCTTCGGCGGCGAGCTGGGCGAGCGTCTCGCCGGTCGCCGCGCGCGAGTGGATCGTGAGCGGCTTGCCGGTCTCGCGCGCGAGCGCGATCTGGGCGGCGAACGCGCGCTCCTGGTCGGCGCGCGGCGCGCCGTCGCGGTAGAAGTCCAGGCCGGTCTCACCGATCGCCAGGCAGCGCTCGTGCGCGGCGAGCGCGCGCAGCTCGGCCAGGTCGGCGTCGTCGAAGCCCGTGGCCGCATTCGGATGGCGCCCGACCGCGGCGTACACCTGTGGGAACGCCTCGGCCGCGGCGAGCGCCGCGCGGCAGGAGGCGCTTTCGGTGCCGACGGTGAGCATCCGCGTCACACCGGCCGCGACGGCCGCCTGCACCAGCTCGGCATCGGGCGCCTCGCACAGGTCGAGGTGAGTATGGCTGTCGATCATCGCCGTCCCGCCCCGCCGCGATCGACGGTGGACCTTCCGGGTGCAGACCCGGCGGATGTTCGCGGTCTGGCGGTCATGATCACGTCAGTCCTTGGGAAAGAGCGGCTCGATCGTGGTGACGCGCTCGATGCTCCCGCTTCCGAGCTCGGCTCCGGCAAGCTCCAGGGAGGGGGCGCCGAGCGCGCCGAGCAGCTGCTCGGCGCTCGCCGGCAGGTAGGGCCACAGCAGCACCGCGACGACGCGCAGCCCCTCGAGCAGCGTGGAGAGCACGCGGTCGAGGTCGCCCGCGCGCGAGTCCTCCTTGGCGAGCCGCCACGGCGCCTGCTCCTCGACGTAGCGGTTCAACCGCCGCACCCGCTGCCAGATCTCCTCCAGCGCGAGCGTCAGCTCGGCCCTACCGATCAGCTCTTCGACGCGCGCGGTGAGGCCGGCGAAGTCGGGGGCGAGCGCCGGGTCGGGGGCGCTTGCGGGCACGGCCCCTTCGCGGTAGCGCACGGCCATCGCGAGCGTGCGGCCGGCAAGGTTGCCGAAGTCGTTTGCGAGCTCGCTCGAGTAGCGCTGTTCGAACGCGCCGGTCGAGACCGAGCCATCCTGACCGAATGGCACGTCGCGCAGGAGGTAGAAGCGCAAAGCGTCGGCGCCAAAGCGCTCGATCACGGCAAACGGGTCGAGCACGTTGCCGAGCGACTTTGACATCTTCTCGCCCTCCATCAGCAGGTAGCCGTGGACGAAGATGTGCTCGGGCAGGTCCAGCTCGGCGGCCATCAACAGCGCGGGCCAGTAGATCGCGTGGAAGCGCAGGATGTCCTTGGCGATCACGTGATAGCTGGCGGGCCAGAACCGCTCTGTCAAGTCCGCCCCGGTGCGGCTCCCAACCGCCGTCTTCGCGCCGCCCGGCCCCTTCGATATCTCCGCCAGCCGCGAGGCAGGCGCGCGCGCGTAGGAGAGCGCCGAGTAGTAGTTGAGCAGCGCGTCGAACCACACGTAGAAGACGTGCTCGGAGTCCCACGGGACCGGGACGCCCCAGGTCAGCTTGTGGCGCGAGAGCGGCACGTCGCGCAGCCCCGAGCGGATGAACGACAGCGCCTCGTTGTAGCGCGTGCGCGGCGTGACGAAGTCCTCGCGCTCCGCGTATAGCGCCTCCAACCGATCTTGAAAGGCGGACAGCTTGAAGAAGTAGCTGTCCTCCTGCTCGCGGGTTAGCTCGACATGATGGATCGGGCAGCGGTTGCCCTCGTCAACTTCGTTATCGGCCTTGAAGTCCGCGCAGCGCGGGCAGTACCAGCCCTCGTAGGTGCCCTCGTAGACGAACCCGTTCGCGCGCACGCGCGAGAGCACCTCCTGAACCTTCGCCATGTGCTGCGGATCGGTCGTGCGGATGAAGAAGTCGTTGGCGGCGCCGAGCTGCGGCACGAGCGCTTTGAAGCGCTCGGCATTGCGGTCAGCGAGCTCCTGGGGCTCGATGCCGAGCGCGTGCGCCGCGTCGGCGACCGGCTCACCGTGCTCGTCGGTGCCGGTCAGGAAGAACACGTCCTCGCCACGCTGACGGTGATGGCGCGCGAGCGCATCGGCCGCGATCGTCGTGTACGCATGGCCGAGATGGGGCGCGGCGTTGACATAGTAAATCGGGGTGGTGACGTAAAAGGACACTGTTCTCTTCAGGCTACTGCCGTCTTGTGACGGGAAGCGCGTTCCGTCCCCCTGCCCGACCGCCGCCCATACCTGCCCGACCGCCACCCATACGTGCCCTGCGGCCACCCATACCTGCCCCGCCGCCACCCATCCCGCCCTCGACAGCCACCCATTCCGCCCCGGCCGCCCCCATACCTACGTGAGCCCACCCAACCCGGTTTCCCGGCGAGGAGTGTCAGTTCCCGCTCGTGAGCGCGCGATACAACTCGTTCGCAGCGGCACCCGTCAGCTTCGCCACCGCGGCTGCGGCCGGCCGGGGCTTGGCGCCCGCGGCGACCAGTTCGCGCAGGGCACCGAGCGCCTGCTCGCGGGAGGGCTCGCCGGGAGCGGCGGCGCCGACCACGAGCACGATCTCACCGCGGGGCGGGTGCGCCTCGTAGCGGTCGGCCAGCTCGGCGGCGCTCCCGCGGCCGATCTCCTCGTGGAGCTTGGTCAGCTCGCGGCATACCGCCACCGGCCGTTGCGGGTCGCGTGCGGCGAGCACGCGCAGCGTCGCCGCGAGCCGGCGAGGGGACTCGAACGCAACGACCGTCTCGGGCGCATCGGCGAGCAGCCGATCGAGCTCTGCACGCGCGCGCGGGAGGAAGCCGGCGAAGCGCCAACGCTCAACCGGCAGGCCGGAGGCGACGAGCGCCGTTACGACGGCACTCGGGCCGGGCAACACTTCCAGGTCGAGATCCGCTGTCACGCACGCGCGAACGAGCGCAAAGCCCGGATCGGACACCAGCGGCATCCCCGCGTCTGACACGAGCGCGACGACAGCGCCGGCGGTGATCCGGGACACGAGCTGTTGGGCGCGGGCGCGTTCGTTGTGCTCGTGGAAGCTGACCAGCGACGCAGCGACGACGCCATGGCGGCGGAGCAGCAACCCTGTATGCCGAGTGTCCTCGCACGCAACTACATCTGCCTGGCCGAGCGCGGCGAGCACGCGCAAGGTCACGTCGTCGAGGTTGCCGATCGGGGTCGCGCAGATGAGCAGGCGTCCGTGCCGGCCGGTCGCGGATCTCTGCGATCCTCGATCGGTCGAGGCAAGCGGAGGGTTCTCGGCGGACATGTCGCAAATATAGGGCTCGCGCCAATCCCCCCTGCCGCTGCCAGACTCGTATCTTGCCGGCGCCAGACGACTCGATTTCATCCATGCCCGACGACAGCCAAGAGCCACCCCCGCAATACACCCGCTACCGCGCCGGTCGCCGCTTGCGCCCCCGCAAGGACGAGCCCATCGCAGCGGAAGGCCTAGCGCGAGGAGGCCTTCCCCATCCGTCGGCGGGCTCGCCGCGCCCGCCGCGCCGCGCGGCTACCCCCGGGCGCGGAGGAACGCCGCCGGGCCCTCCGCGCGGGCAGGCACGGGTGTCCGGGCGCGCGACGAGGGCCTGGCGCCGCTGGAAACGGCCGAAGCGCGTCGCGCTCGCCCTGCTCGCGCTCGTCGCTTGCTGGCTCGTGCTGTCGCTCGTACTGTTCCTGATCAGCTCTCATTTCGAGCGCACCTCGTTGCCGTCGAACGTCGTCGGTGTGCTCGATCCCTCCGGCTATCCGCTGACGAGCGCAAGCAACATCCTCGTGCTCGGATCGGACCGGCGGCAGAAGAACAGCAAGGAACCGGGCGCCGAAACCACCGGCTTCGGGCGCTCGGACACGATCATGCTGATCCGCACCGGCGGTGGGCACGCCGCGCGCCTGTCGATTCCGCGCGACACGGTCGTCGAGATCCCGGGCCATGGCCTGCGGAAGATCAACGCCGCACACGAGTTCGGCGGCCCGGCGGAGTCGGTGTCGGTGATCAAGAGCTGGCTGGGAATTCCCATCAACCACGTCGTGGAAGTCGACTTCGAAAACTTCCCGCAATTGATCGAAGCGATGGGCGGCGTGACCTACAGCGGCGGCTGCATCATCTCCAAGCTCGACGGCGGCTTCGCAGACGGCGGCTTCACGCTGCGGCTGAGTCGTGGCACACATCACATCGACGGCAAGCAGGCGCTGGCGCTGGCGCGTACCCGCGAGAACCTGTGCGCACCCAACGAGACGGACATCCAGCGCGAGGAACATCAGCAGGCGCTGTTCACCGCCATGAAGAACCAGCTGCTGTCGCCGTCGAGCTTCTTCCGGCTGCCGTGGATCGCCTGGCACGCGCCGCCGGCGATCATCTCGGACATGAGCGGCGCCGAACTGATGGGGATGTTTGCGGCGCTGGCGATCACGGGCACGCCGCCAACGCACGTGCTGAAGCCGACGGGCCAGAGCACGCTGCCCGGCGGTGAAGAAGGCTTGACGATCTCAGAAGAAGCGCGCCGCGCGGACGTCGCTCGCTTTATGAGCGGCTGAGCGTGTGAACGGTTGAGCTCAAAAAATCGTAGTGCTCAAGAATTGTTCAATTCAAGAGCGAGTACGTTTGATAGCTATCGCGGCGCTCGTCGTCCGGCCCGGCCGCGACACCGCCCGCGCTCGCCGGTGCTCGCCGCTCAGCTCCTGCTCGCTGCGGGCTTTGCGTCTTTGGAAGCGGTCTTCTCGCCCTTGCTACTGGAAGAGGAGGCGGAGTCGGAGGGCTTTTGTGGGGAGGAGGTCTTCTCCGATCCTTTCTCTGAAGACTTCTCCGGCGAGGACTTCTCGGCCGCGGCCGCGGCGGTCTCGCGCTGCCGGTTTCGCGTGCCGTAGTCGGTGTTGTAAAAACCTTTGCCCTTGAAGTGCACAGCCGGAGCGTGCAGCACACGCTCGACCGGTACGCCCGTATCTGGGTCGGTGGTGAGCGCGGGATCGGAAAAGGACTGTTGAATCTCGAACGTCGTCCCGTCGGGACGTCTGTACTCGTAGATGGGCATGGAGAGAATCTAGTACACCTGCCTTGCACGATCTGGGCATGGGGGCGTGCGATCAGCCGGCCGACAGCGCGCGCGCAGGCGATCTCGACGCACGCGATCAGTCACCTGCCAGCGCGCGCGCAGGCGATCTCGACGCACGCGACCAGTCACCTGCCAGCCCGCGCGCAGGCGATCTCGACGCACGCGACCAGTCACCTGCCAGCCCGCGCGCAGGCGATCTCGACGCACGCGACCAGTCACCTGCCAGCCCGCGCGCAGGCGATCTCGACGCACGCGATCAGGCCCGCGCATAGGTGGTCACGGCACGGACGATCAGTCGGCCAGTAGCGCGCGGGCGCAGGCGATCCCGGCGCGAACGGTGGCGGTGAAGTCGCGGTCGGGCTCGGTGAGCATCCGCAGGGCAAAGCCGTCGCCGAGGGAGAAGAGGATCTCGGCGACCACTTCGGGCTCGGCGTGCAGGCGCAGCACCCCTTCGCGCTGGGCGGTCGCAAGCAGCTCCGCGACCTGCTCGCGCGTGCGGCGCATCAGCCCGGCGTACTCGGCGGCCACCTCGGCGTTGCGACGCGCGAGCGTGAACAGCTCGAACAGCAGGGTCACGAAGTCCGGGTCCTCGCGCACTGTCTGCTGCAGGTTCTTTGCCATCAGGCCGATGAAACCGTCGGCGGTCTGGGCCCCGGCGAGCTGGCGCTCGAGCCTTTCGAGGCGCAGCTCGCAGTCGCGGCGCACCGCCTCGACCAGCAGCTGCTCCTTGGTGCCAAAGTAATAGTGGAGCAACCCCCGCGAGACGCCGGCCTCGCGCGAGACATTGTCGAAGGTCGAGCCGGCCGCACCGTGGCGCGCGACGCTGCGGCGCATCGCCTCGACGATGCGCTGAGCCTTCTCGCCCGACAAGGACCTGCCAGGGGCGGCGACCGCCCCCGGCGCGCTCGGGCTTTCCACGGCGACGGTCATGCGTGCCACGAGTGCCCGGCTCAGCCGGCGGGGGCGCCCGTCGGCTCGAAGTCGGGCGCGGCCGTGGTGGCGCTGTAATCGAACTCCTCCTCGGCCCCGAACAGGAGGTCGAGCACCTTTGAGCGCAGTCCCTCGCTGAACACCAGCGCGAGCACGGCGGCGAGCGCCAGCAAGAGCAGTGAGCGACCCAGGCCGCCACGACGGCGGTCACGCTTGGGGGGTTCGCGCAACGAGTTGGAGGCGTCACGCAGGGCGTTTGCCGCCTCCTTCAACTCGCGCTGGAGCTTGCGATCCTCGAACAGAGCCTGGGTTGCGGGTGTGCCGTTGCTCATCCGCCCGTAGGCGCTGCGCGCCGAGCCATAGGCCGTGAGCAGGTTCTCGCGCAGATCCCGATCTTCGATCAGACGCTGCAGGTAGCGGCTGTGCTGCGTCGCTTCACGTGCCGCCTTGCCGGCCTTTCCGATGCTGTCCTTCGCTGCCATCTTCGTCACCTCCACGATCAAAACTGGGGTAGGTAGACCCCCGCCCAGATAGATCGGGTGGGCGGCCTCGGTCGAAAGCGCTACTAGCTGGTCTGCACCTCAATATACCCCCCGCCGATCAGAGCATGCGAGCGCAGATGCGATCGCTCACCGCCCCGTCGCTCGGGGCCGCTCGCGAGCGCGAATGCGATCGCTCACCGCCCCGTCGCATGAGACCGCTCGCGAGCGCGAATGCGATCGCTCACCGCCCCGTCGCATGAGACCGCTCGCGAGCGCGAATGCGATCGCTCACCGCCCCGTCGCATGAGACCGCTCGCGAGCGCGAATGCGATCGCTCACAGCCCCGTCGCATGAGACCGCTCGCGAGCGCGAATGCGATCGGTCATGGCCCGTCGCGCGGGAGCGCTCGCGAGCACGACCGGAATGCAGTCGCGTGGCCACCTGAATGTGCAGCCGCGTGGGATCAGGTATGCAGCGCGGCCTGTTCCTGCGCCGAGGGGAACGCCCAGGCCGCGCGCGCGCGGCGCTCTTGACGAAAGACGAAGCGCATCTGCTGCGGAGGCTGCAGCTGCGCCTCGTCGGGGCGGAAGGTCGCGCAGGGCTCGGGCAGGTCGAGCGCGCAGAGGAGGTTGCAGCGGAAGAAGCATTCCTCACAACTCACCTTGCGAGCGGTTCGCTTGCCCTGCACTCTCTGCACCTGCCACCCCCATGCGCTGATCGCTGACTGAAAACCGACTGGGAGGAGCATGAAAGCACCGCCCGGTGACCGGCGTGGAGCGTCATCCCGCAAATCGCAGAGAAAACGATTTCTACCCGCGCACGTCCGGACACCGGTCACTTTCTTGTGAGCAAAAGGCGATTACCGCGCACTTTGCGGAGCTTGCCCGCATCCGCGTCATGATTAGCGCATGCGCATCCTCGTCACCGGCGCGAGCGGGTTTGTCGGCTCGCGGCTCATTCCCCGCCTGCTCGCCGACGACCAGGAGGTGCGCGCGCTCGGGCGCACGCCTGCGCGCGTGCGCGCAACGCTCGAGCTGATCGCTCCAGGAGACGTCGCCGAGAGCGTGGAGATCTTTCGCGGCGACGCGCTCACGGGCACAGGGCTCGAGCGCGCTCTCGAGCAGGTCGAGGTCGCCTATTACCTGATCCACTCGATGGAGCGCTCCGCCGGTGACTCCCCGTTCGCCGAGCGCGAGAGCGCCGCCGCTCGCACTTTCGTAGCCGCGGCCGCACGCGCGGGAGTGAGACGCGTGGTGTATCTCGGCGGCCTGATGCCGGCCGGCTCCGCCCGCGTCTCGCGCCACCTCGCCAGTCGCGAGGAGGTGGAGCGCATCCTCTTGCGACGCATCCCCGACTCGGTGGCGCTACGGGCCTCGATCGTGATCGGCGCGCGCTCGCGCTCGTTTCGTCTGCTCGTACGTCTCGTCGAGCGTCTCCCGGTGCTCACGCTGCCGGCGTGGCGCAAATATCGGACCCAGCCGATCGACGCGCGCGACATCACCGAGATGCTCGCGGCCGCTGCGCACGTCCCCGCGGTGAGCGGCCTGTCTTTGGACGTCGGCGGACACGACGTACTCAGCTATGGGGAGATGATTGCGCGCATCGCGGAGCTGATGCTCGTGAACCGCCCGGCGCTCGGCCTGGGGGTGAGCGCGACGCCTCTTACAGCCCGCGTGGTGGCGGCGATCGCAGGGGAGGATCCGGAGCTGATGGTGGCACTGATGGAGAGTCTCGAGGGCGATCTGCTGGCAGCGGGCGATCGCGCGGCGAAGCTGTTGAACGTGAGACTGCACTCCTTCGATTCGGCGGTGGAGCACGCGCTCGGCGAATGGGAGGAGCACGAGCCGCTCGCGGCACGCTGAGCCTATGCGCAAGCACGCCGCATCGCTCTTTTGAAAGGCGTTCTGAAAGCCCGCCCGATACGGTTTGGGAACCTATGAACGCGCGTATTCAATGAGCCTCGTCACGGCCTCGATCCAGATCGCGGCCTCACCGCAGGACGTGTGGGAAGTGGTCATGGATCCCGCTCGCCTGCGCGACTGGGTCACGATTCACCGCCGGCTCGTGCACGCCGACGGCGGCTCACCGCGGGTGGGATATGAGATGGATCAGCAGATCCACCTGCGCGGGGTCAACTTGGAGGTTCACTGGAAGCTGGTCGAGTGCGATGCCTGCTCGCGCGCCGTTTGGGAGGGGCGCGGTCCGGCGCGCTCACATGCTCGCACCGAGTACGACCTGCGGGCAGAGGGCAAGGGCACGCGCTTTGACTATCGCAACGAATTCCGCCCGCCGCTCGGACCGCTCGGGGCGGTGGTCGGCAGAGCGCTTGTGGGAGGTATGCCGGAACGAGAGGCCAAGCGCACACTCGACCGTTTGCGCACGTACATGGAGAGCATTTAGCGACAGTATTCGCCTGCGGAGCTCTCGTTTCCCTTAGCCCTCACCGGTCAGAGACCGCCTTGCAAAATACCGTGCGCACGGGTTTCTGTGGTTGGATCGTGTAAGGTCAGGATGAAAATATGTGACTTAGGTCGCATTTACACTAGTGAAGAGGATTGAATCGTGACCGACTTCCTTGACGAGAAGCGCAAAGAGATCACCGACCGGCTGAAAGAGCTCAAGCCGCTGGTGGACGAGTACCAGCGACTCGAGGCCGCGGCCTCGGCGCTCGCGGGCGTCGGTGGATCGGCGTCTTCCGCGTCTTCCGCCGTGGCGACCTCGCGTCGTCGCGGGCCGGGACGCCCGCGCGGCTCGGTCAACCGAACGAGCGCTCGAGCGACCGAGACAGCGGCCGCGGCGCCCACCGCGTCTGCGCCGGCCAGAGCCGGTCGCAAAAAACCGGGCCGGCCGCCCGGACGTAAAAAACCAGGTCGCCCCGCCGGTCGCAGCGGTGGCAGCGGCAGCTCGACGCCGCGGCGCGCCGGACGGCGCAAAGGCAGCGGCACACGCGCGGCCGAGGCGCTGGCGTTCGTAACGGGACAGCCGGGGATCAGCATTCCCGAGCTGGCCGCAAAGATGGGCATCAAGCAGAACTACCTGTATCGCGTGCTGCCGAGCCTGGAGCAGGAAGGGAAGGTAGCGAAGCAGGGTCGCGGTTGGCACCCAAAAAGCTAGTTTCGCCGATCGAATCACTCACTGAATGGAGAGGGGCGGCAAGGATGCCGTGCCCTCTTGCGTTCTCGGCCCAGTTGCGAAGGAACGCCTCGGTGGCGGCCACGTCGAGGGGACGGGCGAAGAGGAAGCCCTGTCCGTGGTCACAGTCCTGATCCCTGAGGAGAGAGAGCTCGTGCTGTTGCTCGATACCCTCGGCGAAGGTCTCGATCGAGAGGGCCTTGCCGAGCTGCACGAGGGTATGTATGAGTGTCTCGCCCTCCTGGTTGTCGGCCATGCCGGAGATGAACGACTGGTCGATCTTCAGTGCGTCGACGGGGAACCGCTGGAGATGGGCGAGGGAGGAGTAGCCGGTGCCGAAGTCGTCGATCGCGATGCGCACGCCGAGCTGCTTGACCTGAGTGAGCCGGCGAGCGGTCTCCTCGATGTTGCGCATGAGCGTCGTCTCGGTGATCTCGATCGTGAGGCCGCCAGGGTCCATGCCGCTGCGTGAGAGCGCGCCTTCGATGTCGGCTACGAGCTGGTCGCTGTCGAGCTGGCGCGCGGAGACGTTGACGGCCATGCCGATCGGATATCCGGCCCGGCGCCACGCGGCGCCCTGAGCGCAGGCCTCCTCCAGGACCCACTTGCCGATCTCTGTGATCAATCCCGTCTCCTCGAGCAGCGGAATGAAATCGTCAGGTTGCACGATCCCGCGCACGGGGTGCTCCCAGCGGATCAGGGCCTCCACGCCGGTGGGGCTCATGTCGCTCAGGTCGATCGTGGGTTGATAGGCGAGGAAGAACTGGTCCTTTCCAAGCGCTTCGCGCAGGTCCATCTCGAGCTCCATGCGGTTTTGGATCGTGTCCTGCATGCCGATCTCGAATACGACGTAGCGATTCTTGCCATCCCACTTGGCGCGATACATGGCGATGTCCGCGGAGCGCAGAAGCTCCTCGGCGGTGGTGTGCTCTCCTGTGGCGATCCCTACGCTCGCCGTCACCGACACGCGGGTGTCGCCGTCCGCTCCGAGCTTGAACGGCTGCTTGAGTGCGTCGAGCAGGCGTTCGGCGATCAGCTCCGGCTCCGTCGCGAGCGAGAGTTCCTCGGAGATTACGACGAACTCGTCCCCGCCGAGTCGCCCTAGCGTGTCGGTGGCTCTGACGACGCCGTCCAGCCGAGCGGCGACCGCCCGCAGCAGTTCGTCGCCGACACCGTGACCGAGTGTGTCGTTGATGCTCTTGAAGTTGTCGACGTCGATGAACAGCGCCGCCACCGGCGTTTGGTTGCGGCGCGAGCGCGCGAGCATCTGCTCGACGCGATCGAGAATCAACGTCCGGTTCGGCAGCCCGGTCAGCGGGTCGTGGGTGGCCAGGAACGAAAGCTCGTCCTCGCGCCGCGAGAGCTCCTCGTCGGTGCGCTTGCGCTCGGACTCGAAACACTCGCACATGCGAAGCAGACTGAACTCGAGGCTCAACTGCAGGATGTGCAGGGCCTCTGACAGTGCGTCGCGTGAAACGTCGAGCCGGTTGGCGCTGTCCTCGAGAATCTCGGCCGTGACGTTGCGCCACCAAAAACAGCGCCAGGTCACCTCGTTGAGCGACGCCGCGCGATGGGCCGCCAGCTCGGCGAATATCTCCCAGGTTTCCTGGCCGGCTTCGATCGCGACCTCCATGCCCTCGCCGGACATCCAGCGGGCGACCGCGAGGGTCGAGCTCTTGCAGATCCGTTCAAAGCTGCCTTGAACCAGCGGCTCGACGGCGTGGTCCGGCCCCGCGGTCTTCGCGACCGTCTCGGTGAGCACATCCTCGGTGCGGGTCTTCAGGCTCTCCCCTAGACGAGCGAGATCCTCATCGGTTTGATCCGTTGAAGTGGACGGCGGCAGCGGGACACGCATCGCATCCTGCCTGGGACTCGGGCGTTGGGGTGACATCGCAAGTCAACGAATCGGCGGGCAGTGTCCATTACTTGAACTCGGCCCGCCGCAGTAGGCAAGCGTCGCGGCAGCTGCTTGCGTCAGCCTTGAGTGCGTTGCAGCCGGCGCTCTATGCCTTCCGAAAGGCTTGATAGTCGATCTTGGCGATCCCCACGCTCTCGGCCGAACGCCTGCGCGAGCGCATCGGCCTGGCGCTGGAGGTGGTGGCGCTGGAAAATGCCCTGCGGGACACGCCGCCCGCAAGCGCTCCCCGTGGAGTCTTCTCGACGGCTACCGGGTGGCTATGTAGGTCTTGCCCGCGGTGAGGATCTTGGTCGTGTTGTGGATCAGGTCGTGGACCTTTACCTTGCCGGCTGCGACCTCGACCTCGGATCGATCGCACTCATCGAGCGTGAGCCAGCGCGTGCCCTCGCCCGTGGTGCTCACGTAGCGCCCACCGGTGCCCCAGCTGCCGCCGCCCTCGGAGACCCACAGGTGTCGCTTCGTGGGCCCGGAGCGGTGCTTTGCTCTGCTCGCGGTTGCAGCAGAGCCATGCGCAAGCGTCACCTTCGGGCAGCCTGTCAGAGGCAGCGAGAGTTGCAGGTGCGTCTCGGCCGATGCGTTTCGTTCTTGCTCGATCACGAACATGCCACCGCTGACTTCGGCGCTCTCAGTGCCCCCTTGACGCGAGGCGACGGTAAGTAGGACCGTCCCGTGTGTGGCATCCACTTCGCTGCCATCCGGCAGAGACCTCAACGCATTGAGCGCAACGAACGTGTGCGTCCCCTTCAGGCGCACCCTTATCGTGCCCGAGATGGCCTTTACGCTCGCGGTCTTGCCGGGAAGCGGGGTGGGGGTCGTGCCGACGAGCGGGACGGGGGTCCTGCCGAGGAGCGGGAGGAGCGCGGCAAGCTCTGCGTTAAGGACGAGTGCTTCGCAGTCGGAGTACTCTTTCACCGTCGGCGTGAGCTCCTCGAGCGCGATCGCGTACGCGCTGGGGCTGAACCCTGTGAGTGACTGCCCGTGTGTGCAGCGTTCGATGATTGTCGATGCTTCATCTGCGTCGGTCGCTGCCACGTCGAACGCAAGGAGGCTCAGGAGCCCCGATGCAAGCCCGGCGCACAGGACGAGGCTGCTTAACCGTCTGCTCACGCGCGCCTTCCCCCTTCGATCGAATACCGGTATCGCCTGAATCGGGCGTCTGGGCCGCCGGATGTACTTGTCTCAGTTCCACCCGGTACCGCTTAGTCCATCAATCAGGATCGGAACCTTAGCACGATTGGACGAGATGGACCGTGGCCCCAGGGCACACCCTTTTTACACCCTTTTTAAATCAGCCCCTGCCCTTTGACCGTATCGCGCTCGTCGGTGAGCTCGGCAACGGACGCATCGATCTTGGAACGGGAGAAGTCGTCCAACTCCAAGCCCTCGACGATCGTCCACTCGCCGTCGGAGCACGTGCAGGGGAACCCGCAGATGAGACCCTCAGGCACGCTGTAGGAACCGTCAGAGGGAACGCCCATCGAGACCCAGCGCCCGTCCGTGCCGGTGACCCAGTCATGAACATGATCCACAGCGGCGGAGGCGGCGGAGGCGGCGGAGGAGGAGCCGCGCGCCTCGATGATCGCGGCGCCGCGTTTGCCGACGTTGGGGAGGAAGTCGTTTTCGATCCAGGCCTGGTCGTCGACTACGGCGGCCGCCTGCTCGCCGCGCACCTGCGCGTGGAAGAGGTCGGGGTACATCGTCGGGGAGTGGTTGCCCCAGACGCCCATCTGCGAGATGTCTGTGACGGGGACCTCCACCTTGGCGGCGAGCTGGGCGATCGCGCGGTTGTGGTCGAGGCGCAGCATCGCGGTGAAGCGCTCGCGGGGGATGTCGGGCGCGTTGGACATCGCGATCAGGCAGTTGGTGTTGGCGGGGTTGCCGACGACGAGCACTTTCACGTCGGCGGCGGCGCGAGTGTTGAGGGCCTTGCCTTGGACGGTGAAGATCTTGCCGTTCTCGGACAGCAGCTCGGCGCGCTCCATGCCCTTCGTGCGCGGGCGCGAGCCGACGAGCAGAGCGATGTTGACACCGTCGAAGGCGTCGTCGGGGTTGTCGTGCAGGTCGAGGTTCGCGAGCAGGGGGAAGGCGCAGTCGACGACCTCCATCGCGACGCCCTCCAGGGCGCCCATCGCGGGCGGTATCTCCAAGAGGCGCAGGTCGACGGGGGTGTCGGGACCGAGCAGCTGGCCGGAGGCGATGCGGAAGAGGAGGCTGTAGCCGATCTGGCCGGCGGCGCCGGTGACTGTGACTCGTACGGGATTGCTCACTGGTTCTTCTCCTGGGTCGGTCTTACGGGAAAGGTGGACTGAGCTTGCGATGGATGGAACGCGCGGGCGCGGGGAGAGTGTCAGGCCATCGCCCGACTCAGGTTCTCCTGCACCGAGGCGAGATACTCCTGGGTGGTCTGGTACGGCTGGTCAGGCCCGACGAGCAGGGCAAGGTCCTTGGTCATGTGCCCGTCTTCGACGGTCTGCACGCACACGCGCTCGAGCGTCTCGGCGAAGCGCGACACGTCGGGTGTGGAGTCCATCCGCCCGCGCGCGGACAGCCCGCGCGTCCAGGCGAAGATCGAGGCGATCGGGTTGGTGGAGGTGGGCTTGCCCTGCTGGTGCAGACGGTAGTGGCGGGTGACGGTGCCGTGCGCGGCCTCGGCCTCGACGGTCTGGCCGTCGGCGGTCATCAGCACGCTGGTCATCAGCCCGAGCGAGCCGAAGCCCTGGGCGACGGTGTCGGATTGGACGTCGCCGTCGTAGTTCTTGCACGCCCAGACGTAGCCGCCTTCCCACTTCAAAGCGGCCGCGACCATGTCGTCGATCAGGCGGTGTTCGTAGGTTATGCCGGCGCGCTCGAAGTCCGAGCGGAACTCGTTGTCGTAGACCTCGGCGAACAGGTCCTTGAAGCGCCCGTCGTAGCGCTTGAGGATCGTGTTCTTGGTCGAGAGGTAGACGGGCAGCTTGTGCTCGAGCCCGTAGCGCAGGGACGCGCGGGCGAAGTCGCGGATCGAGGAGTCGAGGTTGTACATCGCCATCGCGATGCCGGGGCCGGGAAAGTCGTAGACGTCGAGCTCGATCGGCTGAGAGCCGTCGGAAGGCGTGTAGGTGAGCGTCAGCTTGCCCTCGCCGGGGACGACGAGGTCGGTCGCGCGGTACTGGTCGGCGAAGGCGTGGCGGCCGATCACGATCGGCTTGCGCCAGCCGGGGACGAGCCGGGGGATGTTGGAGATGACGATCGGCTCACGGAAGATGACGCCGCCGAGGATGTTGCGGATCGTGCCGTTGGGCGATTTGTACATCTCCTTCAGGCCGAACTCCTGCACGCGCGCCTCGTCGGGGGTGATCGTGGCGCACTTGACGCCGACGCCGTGGCGTTTGATCGCTTCGGCCGCTTGCACGGTGATCGCGTCCTCGGTCGCGTCGCGACTCTCGATCGAGAGGTCGTAGCGCTGCAGGTCGATGTCGAGGTAGGGCACGATCAGCTGCTCGCGGATGAACGACCAGATGATCCGCGTCATCTCATCGCCGTCGAGCTCGACGATGGGGTTCTGAACTTTAATTTTGGCCATAGTAGGCGGCGATGCTATCCATCTCTGCTTAACTTCAACGCATGGCGACCGTCTCACAGGACCCGCGCGCGGGCGCGAACGGAGCGCCGTGGCGGACGCACAGAGTCGCGAACCAGCCGCCGCCGCTACAGGGCGTGGATGTGTTCTCGAGCAACGTGCCGCTCGTGGAGGCGACCGAGCGTGAGGGGGCGGGCTGGGTGCGCGAGCGCGCCGCCGAGCTCGGCCGTTTCGTGGGCGGTGAGCCGCAGCAGCTGTGGGGACGGCAGGCGAACGAGAGCAAGCCGGTGCTGAAGACGCACGACCGCTATGGGAATCGCATCGACGAGGTCGAGTTCCACCCGGCGTGGCACAAGCTGATGAGAATGGGGGTGGAGAACGAGCTGCATTCGCTGCCGTGGACGAGCGGGCAGCCGTTCGCGCATACGGCGAGGGCGGCGCTGTATATGACCGCGATGCAGGCCGAGGCGGGGTTCGCGTGCCCGATCACGATGACGTTCGCCGTCGTGCCGGCGCTGCGGATGCAGCCTGAGCTGGCGGCCGAGTGGGAGCCGCGTGTGACCGCCACGACGTATGACCCGCGGCCGATCCCGGCGAGCGAGAAGAGCTCGGCGATCGCGGGGATGGCGATGACCGAGAAGCAGGGCGGCTCGGACGTGCGCGCGAACACAACGGTCGCGCGCGCGCTGAACGGCGGCGGGGCGGGCGCGGAGTATGAGATCACCGGCCACAAGTGGTTCTGCTCGGCGCCGATGTCGGACATCTTCCTGGTGCTCGCGCAGACCGACGAGGGGTTGTCGTGCTTTTTGCTGCCGCGCATCCTGCCCGACGGCAGCCGCAACGAGTTTCATATTCAGCGGCTGAAGGACAAGCTCGGAAACCATTCGAACGCATCGTCTGAGATCGAGCTGCACGGCGCGTGGGCGCGGATGGTAGGCGAGCCGGGCAGGGGCGTGCCGACGATCATCGAGATGGTCGGGCACACGCGCCTTGACTGCGTGATCGGCGCGGCGGCGGGCATGCGCGCGGGGGTCGTGAACGCGACGCACCACGCGGCCCATCGCAGCGCGTTCGGCAAGACGCTGATCGACCAGCCGCTGATGAAGAACGTGCTGGCGGATCTGTGCGTCGAGTCCGAGGCCGCGACGGCGCTCGCGATGCGGCTGGCGCGCGCGTACGACGAGGCTCATGCGGATGCGGAGAACGGTGAGAACGACACCGACGCGCAGCTGTTCAAGCGGCTGGCGACGGCGGTGGGCAAGTACTGGACGTGCAAGCGCGCGCCGAACCATGCGTTCGAGTCGCTGGAGTGCCTCGGCGGCAACGGGTACGTGGAGGAGTCGGGGATGCCGCGGCTGTATCGCGAGGCGCCGCTGGCCTCGATCTGGGAGGGCTCGGGCAACGTCATGAGCTTGGACGTGCTGCGCGCGCTCACGCGCGCGCCGAGGTCGCTGGAAGTGTTCTTCGGCGAGGTGCAGCAGGCGCAGGGCGCCGACGCGCGGCTGGACGCGCGCGTGGAAGAGCTGCAGGGCCAGTTCGCGGGCGACCCGACGACGCTCGAGACGCGCGCGCGGAGGGTCGTCGAAGACATGGCGCTGTGCCTGCAGGGCTCGCTGCTAGTGCGCCACGCCGCGCCGGCGGTGGCGGACGCGTTCTGCGCCTCGCGATTGGCGGGCGACGGGGGCCTGGAGTACGGCACGTTGCCGGCGGGCAGCGACTTCGAGGCGATCATCGCGCGCGGACTGCCGCACGCGTAGAACGAGCGCGCCGGCAGCGGCACACGCTTTGAGGGAACCGGTCTCCCGCGCCGCGCCATTCCGACCTCCACCGGTCCTGCGGCCCGGTCCGCACGACCTAACATGGAAAACATGAGGCCGCGCACGAACCTACAGCTCGCCCGCATCTTCGGCATTCGCGTCGGCGTCAGCTACAGCTGGTTCTTTGTGCTGTTCCTGCTGATCTACTGGCTTTCGCAGTCCTACTTTCCCGAAGTGATGCGCGGCTCGAAGACGACCGACTACCTCGTGGCCGTGGCCGGAGCGCTCGGGTACTTCGCCTCGCTGGTCGTGCACGAGCTCGGGCACGCGCTCGTGGCGCGTCGCCAGGGCATCCCGATCGCCGGCATCGACCTGTGGTTCTTCGGCGGGCTCTCGCACGCGCGCCGCGAGCCGCAGAGCGCGGGCGAGGAATTCAAGGTCGCGGCGGCGGGGCCGGCCGTGACGTTCATGCTGCTCGTCCTCTGTGCGGGCGCCACGGCGGTGCTTGCCAGCAGCGGAACCGTCGGTGACCTGACGCTCACAGGGCAGCTGCTGAAGACGACGCCGGCGCTCGCGCTCGTCGGCTGGCTGGGGTTCATCAACGGCGTGCTCCTCCTGTTCAACATCGTGCCCGCGTTCCCGCTCGACGGCGGGCGGATCGCCCGCGCGGCGATCTGGTGGCGCACCGGCGACCGCAACCGCGCGACACGCGCGACCGGGCGCTCGGGACAGGGGTTCGCGCTCGTGGTCGGCCTGTTGGGGCTGTGGAGTTTCGCCGGCAGCGGCTCCTCGTTGGGGCTGTTGACGATGCTGCTCGCGTTCTTCCTCTACCAGGCGGCCGGCGCGGCGGTCGTGCAGGGCGTGGTGGGACAGCGGATTCAGAACGTGAAGGTGGCCGACATCATGGACCGCGAGCCGGTGACGATCCCGGCGGGGCTGACGCTGCTGGACGCCCAGGAGCAGTTCTTCCTGCGCTATCGCTGGCCCTGGTTCGCGGTCGTCGATCCGGCGCGGCACTTCCTCGGCGTCGTGCGCCAGCAGCGGATCGAGAGCGAGATCGCCGCGGGACGGCCGGCCTTGGGAGTGATCGATGTGCTCGAGGAAGACATGCCGGTGCGGATCGGCGAAGAGGCGCCGCTCGAATCGCTGCTCGGCGCCGAAGGACTAGGCCGCTTGGGCGCGATGGTCGCGGTCGACAAGGACGGCGTGCTGCAGGGCGTCGTCACGCTCGCGCAGGTACGCCAGGCGCTGCGCCCGGCGGCGGGAGTCTGAGAGCGCCGGGCAGGTCGGCCGGCGAGCTTTGGCGCCGGCTCGGGCCCCGGCCGCACCCTCCGTCTCGAGGCAGCCTCTTATAGAGTCCCGCCCGCAGCCGTTTCTTTCTCCTAACGACCTCAGGGAACCATGCCAGCACACGACGTTTTGATCATCGGGGCCGGTCTCGCGGGCCAGCGCGCCGCGCTGGCGGCCGCGCAGGAGGGTGCGAGCGTGGCGATCATGAGCAAGGTCCACCCCGTCCGCTCGCACTCGGTGGCGGCCGCGGGCGGCATCAACGCGGCGATCAGCGTCGACGACGACTGGCGCTCGCACGCCTACGACACGGTCAAGGGCTCGGATTTCCTCGGCGATCAGGATGCGATCGAGATCATGTGCTCGGAGGCGCCGCAAGAGGTGATGCACCTCGAGCACATGGGCGTGACGTTCCATCGCAACGAGCAGGGCGAAATGGACCTGCGCGCGTTCGGCGGCGCCTCGATGAAGCGCACGGCGTATGTGGCCGACATCACGGGCCAGGCGCTGCTGCACGTGCTGTATGAGCAGCTGATGAAGCATCACGAGACGGTCGAGCGCTACGAGGAGTGGTTTACGACCTCGCTGCTGAGCGACGAGGCGGGCGCCTGCTGCGGGGTGATCGCGCGCGAGGTGCGCAGCGGCAGGATGGAGGCGTTCACCGCCAAGAACGTGATCCTGGCGTGCGGCGGGGCGGGACAGGCGTACAAGCCGACGACGAACGGGCTGATCGTGACCGGCGACGGGATCGCGATGGCCTATCGCGCGGGCGCGCCGCTGATGGACATGGAGATGGTCCAGTACCACCCCACCTGCCTGGTCGAGACGGGGATCCTGATCACCGAGGGCGCGCGCGGCGAGGGCGCGCACCTGCTGAACGCAAACGGCGAACGGTTCATGGAGAAATCGGCGCCGAACAAGATGGAGCTCGCCTCCCGCGACGTGGTCTCGCGGGCGGAGCAGATCGAGATCGACGAGGGCCGCGGCGTCGGCCCGAACGGCTCGGGGATCTTCCTCGACGTGACGGTCGTGGAGCGCAAGCGCACGCTCGAGGCGCTGCGCGAGATCGTCAACCTGGGACGCGATTTCGCGGGCGTGGACATCACGCGCGAGCCGATCATGATCCGCCCGGGCCAGCACTACATCATGGGCGGGGTCAAGACCGACGTCGAGGGGCGCACGCCGATCGAGGGGCTGTACGCCGCGGGGGAGGTCGCGTGCGTGTCGGTGCATGGCGGCAACCGCCTCGGCGCGAACTCGCTGCTCGACACGCTGATCTTCGGCCGTCGCGCGGGCGAGCACGCGGCCGCGCGGGCCGCGGGCATGGCGGCGCCGAAGCTCGACACCGGCGCGCGGTTGCGCGAGGATGCGGCGCATATCGACGGGATCATCGCCCGCCCACGCGATGGGCGGCGAGTGTCTGAGATCAAGAGCGAGCTCGGCGAGCTGATGAACCGCCACGCGGCGGTGTTCCGCGACGAGGCGGGACTGCAGAGCGCGCTGGAGACGATCGGCCGGCTCAAAGAGGAGGCGGGGAAGGCTTGGATCGACGATCGCGGGACGGTGTTCAACCAGGACGTGCTCGGCGCGATCGAGCTCGGCTTCATGGTCGACTGCGCCGAGGCGACGGTCCTCGGCGCGATCGAGCGCAAGGAGTCGCGCGGCGCGCAGTTCCGCACCGACTACCCGGAGCGCAACGACGAGGAGTGGCTCAAGCACATCGACATCTCGTTGGACGGTGACGGGACTCCAAAGGTGAGCTACTCGCCGGTCACGATCACCCAGTGGCAGCCCGAGGAGAGGAAGTACTGATGGAAGCCCACAAGCCACCGGAGCAGTTCACGCTCAAGCTGCGCCGCTATGACCCGGAGTCGGGCGAGGCCCCCTACTGGGACGAGCACACGGTCGAGCTCGAGCCCCACCGCTCGGTGCTCGAGGCGATCCTGCAGGCGAAAGACCGCTTCGACGGGTCGATCGGGGTGCGCTGCTCCTGCCGCCAGGCGATCTGCGGCTCGTGCGGGATCCGCGTCAACGGCGAACCGGCGCTGGCCTGCCACACCCATCTGGACGCGGCCAAGCGCAGCGCCGGGGAGGACGGGACGATCGAGATCGAGCCGATGGGCAACATGCCGGTGCTGAAGGATCTGATCGTCGACATGGACGCGGTCCACTGGAAGAAGGTGCAGCGGGTCACACCGTGGCTGCTCGCCAAGCAGCCGGTGCCCGAGCGCGAGTACATCGTCTCGAAAGAGTCGATGGTCGACGTGACCCAGACGATGGGCTGTATTCAGTGCGGGGCGTGCGTGTCGGATTGCCTCGCGATGGAGGTCGACCCGGGCTTCATCGGCCCGGCGGCGCTCGCCAAGGCCTACCGCTTCGTCGGCGACCCGCGCGACGATCAGCACGAGATCCGGCTGCGTGACCTGGCCGAAGACCCGCAGGGAATCTACGATTGCACGCACTGCTTCAAGTGTGTCGAGGCGTGCCCGAAGGACGTCAACCCGATGGGTCAGATCATGCGCCTGCGGCGGATCGCGGGCAGCGACTTTCACATCGTCGACCAGAACAACGGCGAGCGCCACGAGGCTGCGGTGACCGGCCTGATCGGCGACTACGGTCTGCTGCACGAGGCCGAGCTGATACCGCGCTCCTATGGCGGGAACTCGTGGTTCGCCAAGTTCCACCCCGCGGCCGGCAAGGAGCTGCTGTCCTCGCTGCCGGTTGTGATCAAGGGCGTGCTGCGGCGCAAAGTCAACGTGAAGATCGCGATCTTCGGGCACAAGATCGGAAAGCAGGACCTGAAGGGCGTGCAGGCGATCTACGACAAGGTCGAGGGCCGCAAGGAACGCTACGAGCTGAACCTGTACATCACGGGCGAGGACGAGGAACTGGTGGGCACCGCCTCGGGCGCCGAGTTCAAGGCGCCCGCCGGAGAGAGTCCAACCTCGGTCGCGCCGCCGCCGCCGGACCCCGGGCCGCCTTCGGCGGTCGGTCCCGAGGGAGAGAGCCCACAGGTCGGTCCCGGCGGGGACGACGTCGAGGATGCGCGAGCGGAAGGGAGCGAAGAGCGATGAAGGTCGCCTACTGGCCCGGTTGTGTGAGCCGCGGCTTCACCCCCGAGCTGCATGGCTCGATGGCGCGGGTAGCGCCGCTCTTGGACATCGAGCTGGTCGAGCTCGACCGCGCGTGCTGCACGGGCGCGGGCGTGATCGCCGAGCACAACCAGGAGCTTGCGGACACGCTGAACGCGCGCACGTTCGCGCTCGCCCAGCAGGTGCAGGGCGCGGAGCTGATGATGAACATCTGCTCGACGTGTCAGGGCGCGCAGAGCGAGTGCCAGGAGCGGCTCGACGCGAACGCCGAGTACCGCGGGCACGTCAACGAGACGCTCGCGAGCGAGGGCTTGAGCTATGAGAAGGGACTGACGAACAAGAACTTCCTGTGGCTGCTGGTCGAGGAGATCGGACTCGATGCGTTGCGCGCGCGCGTGAAGCGCCCGCTGACGAACCTCAAGGTGGGGCCTTTCTACGGCTGCTACATCGTCAGGCCCCGCCCGCGTCTGGGAATCGACGAGGAGCACCCGCGCGACGACTACCTGCACCAGGTGATCGAGGCGCTCGGCGGCACCGTGATCGAGTACGCGGGGATGCGCAAGTGCTGCGGCTTTCCGATCATCACGATGAACAAGGAGGCGTCGCTGAAGCAGGCGGGGCGCCATCTCGGCGACGCGCTCGACGCGGACGCCGACTGCCTCGTGACGCCGTGCCCGCTGTGCCATCTGAACCTCGACATGCAGCAGCCGCTCGCCGAGAAAACGGTGGGACGCGCCCTTGACATGCCGGTGTTGCATCTCCCCCAGCTGGTCGGCCTCGCGCTTGGGCTCGAGCCGAAGGAGCTCGGGTTGAGCCGCCACGTGGTCAAGCCCACCTCCGTGATCGATTGGACGACCACTGTCGTAGGCGCCGCAGCGTAGGCTGCGCCTGGTGAAGATCCTCACGGTTGTAGGCAACCGACCGCAGTTCATCAAGGCGGCCGCGGTTTCGGGGCCATTGCGCGAGCAGCACGAGGAGGTGCTTGCGCACACGGGCCAGCATTACGACGACTCGCTGTCGAAGGTGTTCTTCGGCGAGCTGGGGCTGACTGCGCCGGAGCGCGAGCTTCAGATCGGCGGCGGGAGCAACACGTCGCAGACGGCGCGCATGCTGGCCGCGCTCGAGGGGCTGCTGGCCGAGGTGGCGCCGGATGCGGTGCTCGTGTACGGCGACACCAACTCGACGCTCGCCGGAGGCCTGGCGGCGGCACAGGCGGGCGTCACGGTCGTGCACATCGAGGCCGGGATGCGCTCGTTCGACCGAGCGATGCCCGAGGAGCTCAACCGCGTGCTGACCGATCACCTGTCAGACCTTTTGCTGTGCGCGTCGGATACCGCGAAGGAGAACCTCGAAAAAGAGTCGATCATGGGCAGGATCGAGGTGGTCGGCGACGTGATGGTCGACGTCGCGCTGCGCCGCCTGCCCGCCGCGCGTGCGGACCGCGCAGCCGTCGCCGCCCATGGCCTCTTCCCCGGCGAGTATCTGCTGCTGACCGCGCACCGCGCCGGCAACGTCGACGATCCGCGGCGGCTGCGCGCGCTCGTGCGGTTGATCGAGGCGCTGCCGGGGCCGGTCCTACTGCCGGTCCACCCCCGCACGCGCGCGCGATTGCACGACGCGGGGCTGTGGCGGGAGCTCGAGCGGATCGACGGGCTGCGGCTGACGGGGCCGCTCGGGTATGTCGAGCTGAGCGCGCTGCTCTGCAGCGCGCGCGCGGTCGTGACCGATTCGGGCGGCGTCCAGAAGGAGGCGTACATTGCCGGGGTGCCGTGCGTGACGCTGAGAGCCAATACGGAGTGGGTGGAGACGGTGAGCGCCGGGTGGAACACGCTCGTCGACCTCGACGCCGAAGCAGCGCTCGCAGCCCTGGCGCGCACACCGCCGGCTGAGCGCCCCCGGCTCTACGGCGACGGCCGCGCCGCGGAGCGCTGCGTCGCGGCGATCGGGATCCTCGCACAGAGCAGCAGCGCGAGGCGATGAGCACCACGGCGCGCGCAGCCCGTCGCGACGGCACAGAGCGAGGTTTGCGATGACCTCCGGAGAGCGCGGCGGGCCGATCCGCGTCGGCGTGGTGGGGCTCGGCTACTGGGGACCGAACCTCGCGCGCAACTTCGCCGCGATCGCAGGCTGCGAGCTGACCTGGTTGTGCGACGCCTCGCCAGAGGTCCGTGAGAAGCTGGCGCCGTCCTTTCCTGGCGCGCGCACGAGCGCGGACGTGGAGGACCTGCTGAGCGACGCGGAGCTCGACGCGGTCGTGCTGGCCACGCCGGTGCCCAGCCACGCGGCGCTCGCGGTGCGGGTAGCGCAGGCGGGCAAGCACTGCTTTGTCGAGAAGCCGCTGGCGACGACGGCGGCCGACGCCGAGCAGGCGGTCGCCGCGGCCGAGCAGGCGGGGCGGATCCTGATGGTCGGGCACCTGCTCGAGTACCACCCGGCGGTCGATCGGCTGAAGGAGCTGCTCGACGAGGGCGAGCTTGGCGGGCTTTATTACGTGTATGGCAACCGGCTGAACCTGGGCAAGCTGCGGGCGGAGGAGAATGCGCTGTGGAGCCTCGGCGCGCACGACGTGTCGGTCGTGCTGCGGCTGATCGGCGAGGAGCCGGCGGCGTGTGCGGCGCACGGCGAGTCCTACGTGCGTGCGGGCGTACAGGACGTGGTCTTCTGCTACCTGCGCTTCCCGTCGGGCGTGCTCGCCCATCTGCACCTGTCGTGGCTTGATCCGCACAAGGAGCGGCGCCTGACGGTCGTCGGCGCGCGGCGGATGGCGACGTTCGACGACATGCTGCTCGACGGCAAGCTGACGGTGTATGACAAGGGTTTCGACGAGGACGCGCACACGTGGGGCGAGTACATCGCGCGCTCGGGTGAGAGCTTTTCGCCGCGGATCGCAAACGCCGAGCCGCTGCGGATCGAGTGCGAGCACTTCCTCGAGTGCATCCGTACGGGCGCGACGCCGCGCTCGGACGGCCACAGCGGCCTGCGGGTAGTGCGCGTGCTCGAGCGGCTGCAGCGCTCGCTCGACGGTTGAGCGAGCGCCCCTCTTATAACGTCTGGGCGCCTCACCGAGGCGCGGGCGCCAAGTCGAACCTAAGCGGCTTGGACGCGGCGCCTACGCGGCCTGGACGCGACGCCTACGCGGCCTGGACGCGGCGGCGCTCGACGCCCTCGAACTGCTGGCGGCGACGACGGCTGCGGCGCTCGGGCCGCAGCACGGGACCGGCGGAGGAGCCGACGGCGCGCAGCACGAATGCGTCGCGCGTCGCGCTGTAGCGCAGGATGGGCCTGAAAATGAAGAGCCAGTGGCGCGCCACGTAGCGGCGCGGCCGTGTCGTCGAACGCATCGCGGTCCTTTCCTCTGCTCAGCAGCTCTACTGTCTATTACGAACGCGGGACGGGAATCCCGACCTGTCGAAACAAATATTTCTCGCTCGCCGCCTCAAAACCTGCACAAACCCGCACATATCCCGCGGAGCTTCGCGTTTCAGAGGATGAGGATCGCCGGGCTGTAGCGTTTTCAGAGGATGAGGATCGCCGGGCTGTAGCTCGAGACGTGCGCGCCGTCTGAGATCTTGATCAGCGCGCGGTAGAGGCCGGGATGGCGGACACGCACGATCCGGCTGAAGGTCGAAACGGTCGCGGTGCCCGCTTTGACGACGGTGCCGCCTTGGTTGATCGACTTGCCGGGCGTGAGCAGCTGGAAGCCGACGAGCGCGCCGACCTCGGCCGGGGCGACCGTACCGGACAGGCGCACGTAGCCGCGGCGGTGCGCGCTGCGCGCGCGGAAGGTGACAGCCACCGCGACGTCCTCGGTCAGCACCGGGCTGATGACCAGCGGATTGCCGACGGTGACGACGCGCAGCTGGGCGTTCTGGAGCAGCCCGAGGAACGGGAAGGAGAAGCCGCCGGTGGCGTTCGTCAGCTCGGGGTTGCCGACGGTCTGAAAGCCCGCGGTGTACGGGAACGGGTTGGCCTGCAGCGCGATTGGGTGGTCGGCCGAGCCGGTCCCCGAGAGGTTGCCCTCGACGAGGAACGGGCTGCCGAACACAACCGGGTTGGGCGAGCCGGCGAGCTGCACCGACAGCGGGATCTTGGCGGTCGTGAACGTGCGGTCTCGGCCGAACGTCGTGCCCGCCTGGTTGATCGCGACGATCCGGTAGTGGTAGACGGTCGCGGCCTGCAACCCTCTGACGGTCTGGCTGAATTTGAGCGTGATCGTGCCGTTGCCGGCGGGCGCGAGCGGCGACTGCCCGCCGTAGGCGGCGGTCGTGCCGTACTGGAAGGCGTAGGTCGTGGTCAGGCCGTGTGGATCGACGTAGCCGTAGAGGATCACGGTGGAGAAGGTCGCGTTCGACGATCCGCTGGTGGTGACGGCCGGCGCGGAGGCGGCCGAGGCCGTCCCCGGAACGGCCAGCGCGAGCGTACCCGCGGCCAGCGCGAGCATCGTGAGCAGGCGGCGCGAGCGCCCGCGCCGAACTCCGAATCGAGTGTTCATGCCGTTCGCCTCCATGTCGGTCCTCTTACCCGGTGCCTGTTACTTGCAACCCTGTAGCCGCCGTAAAGTAGCGCAGCGGCAGGAGCAAGGTCCGCATTCGTGAAGCCCACGGCGCCAGAGGTAGATATCCCGACGTGACTCCCGGTAGAGCGTGGCCGTCGAGGCCGCTCAGCTCGATGCTACGGCTTCCTCGCGAAGGCGCCCACCACCGTAGGCCAGAATGTGACGCGCCCGACCACCCCGGTGTCGGCACGCAGGCGGTCAGCGAGGGTGTCGATGGCGACCTCGCTGTCGAGGTCAGGATTGGGTGAGTCCCCGAGCACCAACTCGACGTTGTCATGCTCAGACTCGACCGCACGCCGGCGCGCCCTCGTGAACGCCTGCTCGTCACGCTCGACCCCGACCACCGAACCGCCCCCACCCACCAACTCAGAGCATAGAAAACTGACATCGCCCGGTCCACAGCCGACATCGAGGACCCGCATCCCGGACCCTACCCCAGCGCGCTCGAGCAGCCGACGCGTGAACGGCTCATACCAATCCGCCTGGCGGCTCAGCCGCTCGTGCTCGTCCTCGCTGGATGAACTCAGCGCATACCCAGGATCACCCGTGGCTGACACGCGCAACAGTCTACGTGTACGAGGATCCAAGTGGCCATTCACGGGTGAGCCCGTTGCCGCCGAGAGTTGTGTACATCGGCGGCGGTTCGGGCACATACATGCGTATGACAACTTCAAGCATCGACATCCCCGACGTACCACTGCGCGGCGGGGCCGAAATTCCCCAGCTTGGCTTCGGCGTCTTTCAGGTCCCGCCCGAGGACACCGAGGAGACGGTTCTGCGCGCACTGAAGGCGGGCTACCGCCATATCGACACCGCTGCTGCGTATCGCAACGAGGCGGAGGTCGGGCGGGCGATCCGCGCCTCGGGCCTCCCGCGCGAGGAGGTGTTCGTTACGACGAAGTGCTTTAACGATGACCAGGGATATGAGGAGTCGCGGCGCGCGTTCGACGCGAGCCTGGAGCGCTTGGAGTTCGACCGTGTCGACCTGTACCTGATCCACTGGCCGGTGCCGGCGCACGACCGCTATGTCGATACGTGGCGGACGTTCGTCGAGCTGCAGGACGAGGGCCGGGCGCGCGCGATCGGCGTGTCGAACTTCCAGCCGGAGCATCTCGAGCGGATCGTCGCCGAGACCGGCGTGACGCCGGCGGTCAACCAGATCGAGCTGCACCCGCGCCTGCAGCAGCCCGAGCTGCGCGCCAAGCACGAAGAGCTCGGGATCGTCACCGAGGCGTGGAGCCCCCTCGCGCAGGGACAGGTCCTCGACGACCAGACGATCGTGGAGCTGGCCGAGCGCCACGAAAAGACCCCGGGGCAGGTTGTGATCCGCTGGCATCTGCAGCTCGGCAACGTCATCTTCCCGAAGTCGGTGACGCCGGAGCGGATCGAGCAGAACATCGACGTGTTCGACTTCGAGCTGAGCGCCGCGGAGATGGACGCGATCGGCAAGCTCGACCGGGGGGAGCGCACGGGGCCGGACCCGGACACGTTCGTGCGACCCTGAACCGTCCGGCCAGACACGCAAGGACGTCGGCAACCACCCGCGGGCGATCACACCTCGATGACAGGCGCCCCGTCGGACCGGCGTAGGCCGCTACGCTCGAAGTACGGAGACACCCCAACAGAGGAGCGGCGGCGATGAAGGCGGTCTGGAACGGAGCGACGCTGGCAGAGAGCGAGCAGACGGTTGAGGTCGAGGGCAATCAGTACTTCCCGGCAGAGAGCATCGACGAGCGGTACTTCGCCGAGAGCGACACCCACACGACGTGCCCGTGGAAGGGCGAGGCGAGCTACAAGACGATCACCGTCGACGGCCAGTCGAACCCGGACGCCGCCTGGTACTACCCCGAGCCGAAGGACGCGGCGGCGCAGATCAAGGACCACTACGCCTTCTGGAAGGGCGTGACCGTCGAGGGTTGAGCCGCCTGACCTGCAACTGGATTGACTTGGCTCGGGTTCTTCTCGAGCGCGAAATTCACTAATCTAGCGCGAAGAAGCCTGTGCCACGGACGGCCTTACGGCCTCGTAATCGCCATGGAGCACGTCGGGGTCGAGGTCATAACCGTTGGGCCATACGACCGTGCCCAGCTCAGAATCCACACGCACCTGACCGAAGTAGTCCGCGTCTTTCAGGGGCTCTGCCATCGGCCCCCAGAGCTCGCCCGAGAGATCGACCTCGCGGACCAGCCCATCGGTGAAGGTCAAGCAGGCGCCAGCCGCTCAGAGGTACGACAGCGGTTACACGGGCGAGAACGGAAGGATCACTCATGGCAATGGATCAATGCTAGCGGCGATCTGGATTGTGACATGCAGCCACGATAGGTTGCGCTTGGGACACAATTCTCGATCCAAGACCGTGAGGGCCGGCCCTACGCCCGGTAGGGCACGATCACCTTGTGATCGCAGCCGACCAGGTTCCAGTGGCGGTTCTGGGGGAGGTAGCGCATCACGAGAGTCTTCAGTCCGGGGCCGTTGCAATAGACGGTGCCGTAGCCGTAGACGAGGGCGACGTGGTCGTTGCCGGCGCCGGTCCAGATCACGTTGTAGCCCCAGCTCGCGTAGATCCAGTCTTCGCCGGGACCACCGTGTAGGAAGTCGCGCTGGGTGGTGGGTTGGTTGCCGGGGTGGGAGTCGCCCCAGATCACGTCGCCGTCATCGCCTGCATAGATCGTGTCGTCGCCGCCGCCGCCGAGGAGCATGTTGTGGACGCCGTCGCGCCCGCGCATGACGCCGCTTTCGTTGTTGGGGTGTCCCTCGTGATTGCCGATCGCGGGCCACCCTTCGTGGTTGGCCTCGCCGAACGCGGAGTCGCTGCCGAACGCGAGGCCGCTGACGGTCAGGGCAAAGAGCACGAGCAGGGCGACCGCCAAGGCAAGCTCGAAGCGCAGATATTTGGGCGAGGGCATCGGCAATCCATCGTCTCCCGGATCGGCGATCTTTAGGAGCGGCTCCGCAGCGTGGACGATAACGAGCTATTGGACGGCCGGACGCACCGTCGGCTGGATCTTCGTCCTATTGCTGACGATCGCGCTGTGTCGCGCGGCGCGCGCGGGCGACCGCCAGCGGACGACCCTCCCCCGGAGCGGCTGTTCAGCCCGCGGCGGTTGGTGCAGAGGGTGCGCCCGCGGGCGCGGGCCTGGAGAAAAAGGCGGTCAATCGTTCGCTGAACGCTCGCCGACACCTCAATCGTGATCAGGCCAGACGGACGAGGCTCATGGATAAGCTCATAATCCTGATAGAGTTGATGATGAACTGCTACCCCCGTCTACCTGGAGCGCCCATGGTCCTGTCACTCGCCGTCATCGCCTGGATCCTCATCCTCGGCCTCATGATCGTCTTGTGCGTCGCCGCCAGCAACGGCGACCGCCGGCAGCGACCGGCGGCGGCGTGGCCGCACGACGGGCTCGGTGATCAGCCGATGGAGTCGAGGCGCGCGGCTAGCGTGCGCAGCACGCGCTCGACCGCCTCCGGGACCGTCTCCTCGCCCGAGCGCAGCACGAGGTCGGCGTGGCACGGCGCCTCGTACGGCGCGCCCACGCCGGTAAGACCGGGCAGCTCGCCTGCGCGCGCACGCGCGTACAGGCCCTTGGGGTCGCGCTCCTCGCAGAGCTCGAGCGGCGCGTCGACGAACACCTCGATGAAATGCAGGTCGTCGGCTGCATGCAGCGCCGCTGCGGCCTCGCGGTCGCAGGCGTAGGGACTAACGAGGCTGACGAGCGCGACCGTGCCCGACTCGGCGATCAACCTGGCGACGTGTGCGGTGCGGCGCACGTTCTCACAGCGCGCCTGCTCGTCGAAGCCGAGATCGCCGTTGAGGCCATGACGGAGGTTGTCGCCGTCGAGCAGAAAGGCCGGACGCCCGGCGGCGACGAGGCGCTCCTCGACGGCGGCCGCGATCGTCGACTTGCCGGCGCCGGGCAGGCCCGTGAACCAGATGGTGGCGCCGGCGTGGCCGAGCGCCTCCAGGCGGCGCTCGCGGGTCAGCCGCGAGCCCTGCCACTTCACGTTGGGGCTGCGTTCGGTTTTCGTCTCGGCCGCGGCGGTCGCGTCCTCGGCCTCGGTGTCGAGGATCACCCCGGCGGCGACGGTCTCGTTGGTCGCCTCGTCGATCACGATCAGGCTGCCGGTGACGCGGTTGCGCCGGTAGGAGTCGAACACGAGCGGCGAGCCGAGCTCCATGCGCACGCGGCCTAGGTCGTTCAGCTGCAGCGTGGTGGCGGAGCTATCGCGGTGGAGGTTCTCGACGTCGATCTTGTAGCGCACGTCGATCGCGCCGAGCGCCACCGTGCGGGTGGTGTGCTTGACCAGGTAGCGCCGCTCGGGGCTGAGGGGCTGCTCGGACATCCAGCACAGCAGCGACTCGAAGCTGCTGGCGACGGCGGGCTGGTTGTGCACGCGCGCGATCGTGCTGCCGCGGGAGACGTCGATGTCGTCGCACAGCCGCAGCGCGACCGACATCGGCGGAAACGCCTCCTCGATCGGCCCGTCGAAGGTGTCGATCGCGGCGATCGTGGTGTGCTGCCCGCCGGGCAGGACGACGACCTCGTCGCCGGGACGAATGATCCCGCCCGCGACCTGGCCGGCGTAGGCGCGGTAGTCGCTGCCGCCGGTGGAGCGCGGGCGAATGACCCATTGCACGGGAAAGCGCACGTCGATCAGGTTGCGGTCGGAGGCGATGTGGACGTGCTCGAGGTGATAGAGCAGCGGCGGGCCCTCATACCACCCCATCGCGGTCGAGCGCTCGACGACGTTGTCGCCGAGCAGCGCGGAGATCGGGATGAAGGTGACGTCGGGGATCTCCAACCGTGCGGCGAAGTCGTCGAACTCCTCGACGATCGCATCGAACACGGTCTGGTCGAAGTCGACGAGGTCCATCTTGTTGACACAGACGACGAGATGCGGGATGCGCAGCAGCGAGCTGATGAAGGCATGGCGCTTGGACTGGGAGAGCATGCCCTTGCGCGCGTCGATCAGCACGATCGCAAGGTCGGCGGTGGAGGCGCCGGTGAACATGTTGCGCGTGTACTGCTCGTGACCGGGGGTGTCGGCGATGATGAAGCGCCGGTGGGCGGTCGCGAAGTAGCGGTAGGCGACGTCGATCGTGATGCCCTGCTCGCGCTCGGCGCGCAAGCCGTCGGTCAGCAGGGAGAGGTCGAGGAAGTCTGAGCCCATCCGCCGGCTGGTCTGCTCGATGTGCTCGAGCTGATCGACGAGAACCTGCTTTGAGTCATAGAGCAGCCGCCCGATCAGCGTGCTCTTGCCGTCGTCGACCGAGCCGGCGGTGGCGAAGCGCAGCAGCTCGGCCGGGCGCTCGGACAGTCGCCCGAAGACGTCGAGGGCCGGAGCGGGGGCAGCGTCGGCGTTGCGCGCCTGCGATCCGACAGTGGAATCGAGGATCGCCATCAGAAGTAGCCCTTGCGCTTGCGGTCCTCCATCGCCGCCTCGGTGACGCGATCGTCGGCGCGGGTCTGGCCCCGCTCGGTGACGTCGGTGGCAGCGATCTCGAGCACCACCTGCTCGAGCGTGGCAGCCTGGGATTCGACCGCCCCGGTACAGGTCATGTCGCCGACGGTGCGATAGCGCACGCACGCGCTGAACGGCTGCTCGTCGTCGGCCAGGCGCACGTGCGGGCTGACAGCGTAGAGCATGCCGTCGCGGGCGAAGACCTCGCGCTCGTGGGCGAAGTAGATCGAGGGAACCTCGAGGTCCTCTTCGGCGATGTACTGCCAGACGTCGAGCTCGGTCCAGTTGGAGATCGGAAAGACGCGCACGTGCTCGCCGCGGCGGATACGCCCGTTGTAGAGGCTCCACAGCTCGGGCCGCTGCCCGTTGGGCTCCCACTGGCCGAGCTCGTCGCGAAAGGAGAGGATGCGCTCCTTCGCGCGGGCGCGCTCCTCGTCGCGGCGGGCGCCGCCGAAGGCCGCGTCGAAGCCGTGCTCTGCGATCGCGTCCAGCAGGGTCACCGTCTGCAGGCCGTTACGCGACGCACGGGGACCACTCTCGTCGACAACGCGTCCGCGGCGGATCGAGTCCTCGACCGAGGCGACGATCAGCCGCTCGCCGATCTCCGCGAGGCGCCGGTCGCGAAACTCGATCGCCTCGGGGAAGTTATGGCCGGTATCGACGTGCATGACCGGAAACGGGAACGGCCCGGGCCGAAACGCCTTCTCGGCGAGGCGCAGCAGCACGATCGAGTCCTTGCCGCCGGAGAACAGCAGCACGGGCCGCTCGAACTCGGCGGCGGCCTCGCGCAGCACGTGGACCCCCTCGGCCTCGAGCGTGCGCAGGTGGGAGAGATGGTAGGTGGCGGGCATCCTTGCTGGGGCGTCTACCTGTCGATTACCGGGGGTTAGCGTACACGCATTGAGGTCTCGGAGAGCACCCGACGCTATGCCCCCGCCTGAGCCGCGGGCGCAAACCGCACGAAACCTCTCCCTTGCAGACGTATACGAACGAGAGGAGCGTTTCCCGACTGCGTAAGGCATGCCTTCGCCGGCCCGTAAATGCTCCGGACGGCAGCCGTTCGGCCGCGCGGCCACTGGTACTATGATCAGATGGCTACTCGTACACGTACGGACGAGTTAGAGGGGTTGCGCGCCAAGATCCTCGACTCCCTGCGTGCCATTGGCTACCCCGACGCCCCTATCTACATCGGCCGGCTCAAGGAGTCCCCAAACGACACTGAAGTTCTGGTCGAAGTGACCCTTCCCGATCCCGGCGATGACACGTGGAGCCGGGAGACCGCCAGCAAGATCCGGACTGCGGTCCGTACGGCAACATCCGAAGTCATGCCATGGGCAGTCGCCACCACGCGCCTGGTTCCGCCCGCAGTGCCAGATGCCTAAAGGGGCTCCTGAAGATCCGCTTGACCCGCGGTTCATCCTCGAGCACGCCAAAAGCCTCACCACCAGCACGGGCGCCGGGAGACCGCCAACAATCGACGCTCGACGCGCGGCCTCCGCCGCCTACTACGCGGCCTACCACACGGTCACCAAGACTGTTTCGTACTTCCTCTTCGGCGAGAGCTGGATCAATGGCGTCAGATGGTTCTCCCACAAGGCAGTATTCGACGCTTCACGTCTCGTATCCCGATTGGGTCCGCCCCTCGCGCCGGACCCCGGCAGGGATCCGGACAGAGTGCGAGACCATGCCGTGTGGTCGATCTTCCAGGATGCTGGCGGAGCCACGCCCGACTTGCTGGACACGATGGAGGCGCTGCGTTCGCTGAAGGTGGAGCGCGAGACCGCCGACTACGATCGCACGCAGCGGGTTTCACGGGCCACTGCACGGGAGCTCGTAGACAAAGCTGAGCTCGTCCATGCATTCTTCGAATCCTCACGCGCTGACGATACGGACACGAGGGTGTTCCTCGCCCTCGCCGCCTTGAAGACGTAGCCTTCTGCCTGGCCAGCGCCCGCGCGCTGCTCAGCCGTCGACGCTCGGCACAGGCCGCTCGCCCGTGATGGCGCCGTTGGACGAGGGCACGGTTGATGCCACCTCACCGGCCGGCGCAGCGCCGGGGGTGGAAGCGGGAGCGGGCTGTTTGTCCGGCGCGTAGGAGTAGTCGTAGGAGTAGCCGTAGGAGCCCCGGCTACCGGCCTTGAAACCGTTGGCGATAACGCCCAACAGCGGCGCGCCGGCGCCCGTGAGCGTCTCGTGCAAGCGCTGGGCGACGTCGCGGCGGTTGCGCCCCACGCGGCCGACGATCACGACGCCGTCTACCTTGCGCAGCAACGGGAAGGCGTCTGAGACGGCGGTCAGCGGCGGCGTGTCGATCACGACCAGGTCATACGACGACTGCGCCTGCTGGAGCAAGATCTCCATCGCATGGCTCTCGATCAGCTCGCCCGGATTCGGCGGCAACGCCGCACCGGCGACGAGCACCTCGAAAACCCGCCCCCGCCCGCCATCGCCGCCCGGCAGCGCTTCCAGGTCGATCGCCTGCGTCGCCTCACCGAGCATTACCGCGCCGATCAATACGTCCGCCAAGCCCGGCCCCGACTGTACGTTGAGCTGCTGCGCGAGCGTCGGGCGCCGCAGATCCGCCTCCAGCAACAGCACCCGCGAGCCCATCCTCGCCGCCGCCGCAGCCAAGTGACGCGCGATCGTGGTCTTGCCATCGCCGGGGGCAGCGGAGGCGACCATTAGCGTGCATAGCCGTCTATCGACGTTGAAGTAGCGCAGGTGCGCGCGGATCAGCTGGAAGGACTCTGCCTCGCCCGCCGGCAGAACACGCCCTCCTTCGCCGCCGCGCGCGGAACGGGACAGCGCCGAGCTCTCCGGGACAACCCCGAGAAGGGGCAAGCCATAGACCTTCTCTAGGTCCTTCGGCTCTCTGATACGACGATCCAGGCGCTCGAGCAGGAAGGCGACACCCAGGCCAAGCAGCAGTCCCAGGACCCCGCCGAGGACGGTGTTCCTCGAGGTCTTTGGGGAGGACGGCGAGGTCGGGGTCAGCGCCGCCTGCGCAACTTCGACGTTGCCGTTGCGTAGTTCGGCGAGGACCCCCAGCGACTGGGCGCGGTCCTGCAGCGCGAGGCCCGCAGTGCCAGCTCGTTCCTTCGGAGAGAGCGCTTTCAGCTGCTTTTCGACGAGCTTCAACGCTGAGGCGTAGTAGGCGTGATTGTTGTTCTGCTGCTCTTTGACGAACACTTCGGTGTACGTGTTCGCGATGCCGGCCGCGATCACCGGCGAAGGCGCCGTGGCAGCGACATTGACAATGTTCGATTCGCCCTCCGCACTCACGCTCAGGTCCGCGCTGACCTTCTCCTTAGTCAACCCTTGCCCGAGCACGGCCGCGGTCTTAGCCGCCATGTCGCCGAGCTGCACCAGCTTGAGGTTCGTGTTCTGCTGGGCCAACTGATCACTATTGCCAACAGGCTGAAGTCCGGCGGCCTGCTGGCTTAGCTGACTGTTATTGAAGACGAGCGAAGCCGTCGCTGTGTACTTCTTGGTCTGGTGCTTGGAGAAGCCGTAGGCCGCACCCGCAGCAAGCACGAAGCAGAGCAGGATCAGAAGCGCACGGCGACGCAGGACGCCCAGAACCTGCTCGGTGCTTAGGTTTGTCTGCTCAGTATCCATTCAGTTACCTGACTCACCGCATCCGTGGGTACGCGAGCGCGACAGCCCCTTTGCAGCCTACTTGGCGAATGCGCGAACTCGTGATAGTAGACTACGTGCCATTCCGTGCGGAAGATCGCATGATAACGCGCGCCGAAGGATACGGCAAAACACCCTGAAGAACGTCGGCATTGCCGAGCCCCAGCCCGAGCCGCTACCCTGCCTGCCCCATGAGGATCGCCTACGTAGTCGGCGCGCGTCCAAACTTCGTCAAGATGGCGCCGGTCATTGCCGAGCTCCGCCGGAGGATGCCGGATGGTCGCCACGTGCTGATCCACACCGGCCAGCACTACGACCGGCTGATGTCCGACATCTTCCTTGAGGAGCTCGGGGTGCCGGTCCCGGACCACATGCTGGGTGTGGGCTCGGCCAGCCATGCCGTCCAGACTGCACGCGTGATGGAGCGGATCGAGCCTGTCCTCATCGAGGAGCAGCCAGACCTGGTGATCGTGCCAGGCGATGTCAACTCGACGCTGGCGGCGACGCTCGTGGCCGTCAAGCTCGGTATCACCGTGGCCCACTTGGAGGCGGGTCTGCGCTCATTCGACCGCACGATGCCCGAGGAGATCAACCGTATCGTCGCCGATGAGTTCTCCGAGCACCTCTTCCTGCACTCTGAGGAGGCGATCGAAAATCTGCGTGCCGAGGGTATTGCCGACGAGCGTATGCACTTCGTGGGTAACACGATGATCGACTCGCTGGTGGCGATGGAGGAGCGCTTCCGCAACGCAAACACTGCCACAACTTTGGGCGTCCGCCCGAACGACTATCTGCTCGTGACCCTTCATAGACCAGCGCTCGTTGACGGGCCACTGCTGGCAGAGGTCATCGCACGCCTCGATGATGTCAGCCGCGAATTGCCGGTGCTGTTCCCCGTGCACCCCCGCACGCGCAAGATGATGGACACTATGCTCCTCAGGGTCGCGCCCGCAATCCACCTCACTGAACCAACGTCTTATCTGGAGTTTCTCTCCCTGGAGACCGACGCACGTGCCGTGCTCACCGACTCGGGGGGCGTTCAAGAGGAGACGACATACCTCGGCGTACCATGCTTCACTCTGCGCGAGAACACTGAGCGTCCCGTCACCGTACGAGCGGGCACCAATACCCTGCTTGGCCTTGAGCCAGCTCGCATCGACGACATCCTGCCAGCACTCGCGACACCCAAGACAGTTACCGAACCGCCGCCGCTATGGGAAGGCCGGGCGGCGAAACGGGTGGGAGATATCCTGGAACGGTTAACCGTGGACACTTATGACTACGTAGGACGATCGTGAAGCAAGTACTTCAGAGTTCGTCCGGTTCGACCCTTGTTCGCGATGTACCGGTCCCCGTATGCCCTCCAACGAATGTCCTCGTTCGCAATGAATTCTCGGTCATCAGCTCGGGGACCGAGCGCTCCGTGGTCCAGACCTCACAGCAGTCACTTGTCAGCAGAGTGGCTGCGCGACCCGAGCTGGCCCTAAAGGTCGTCGATCGTGCGCGCCGCGAAGGCATCCGCAATACACACGATCTGATTCGTAAGACTCTCACCGATGAGAACAGCAGCGGCTATAGCTCTAGTGGCACCGTAATCGAGCTTGGAGCTGCCGTACGCGGACTGTCGCTTGGAGACCGCGTAGCATGCGCTGGGGCCGGATACGCCAACCACGCCGAGATCGTCAGTGTGCCAGGCAACCTTTGCGCGAGGGTCCCCAAAGATGTACCCATGGAGTGCGCAGCGCTCACTACGATTGCCTCGATCGCCCTACACGGGATTCGACTTGCCGATATTGAACTCGGTGACCTTGTGGCGGTGGTCGGTTGCGGTCTGGTCGGCCAGATCGCATGCCGTCTCCTAGTAGCTGCAGGCGCCACGGTGTATGCGCTTGACATCGATCCTACGCGAGTGGAATCGGCTGTCTCGGCGGGCGCCCATATGGGTGTACCGGTAGACGATCGGGCCATCTCCGCGATACGCGACGCTACTGGTGGTATTGGCATCGACCAGGCCCTCGTCACCGCAGCATCGCGTTCGAGCGATCCACTCTTGCTGGCGACCGATCTCGCGCGCGATCGCGGGACGGTCGTGCTCGTGGGCGATGTTCCGCCGGATATCCCGCGGAACGCGCTCTACGACAAGGAGCTCACTTTTCGAGTGTCCCGCTCTTATGGACCGGGGCGCTATGACCCCAACTACGAGGAGAGGGGTCTGGACTACCCGATTGGCTATGTCCGGTGGACAGAGCAGCGCAATATGGCATGCGTACTGGATCTGCAAGCGCGCGGCAAGCTGGCGCTGCGCGACCTCATCGAAGATGTCGTGCCAATTGAGCAGGCCGAGGATGCCTACACTCGATTGACGGGCCCGCCCGAGACACGTCCGCGAGGCGCCATCGCCTTCTCCTATAGCTCTGCGAACCAGCAGACACATAGGGACCATGTACGCACACACGACGGCCGTCGTGCTCCAGTGATGAGCCGACATGGCGGGGCGGTCAGAATCGGGCTCATCGGGCCCGGCAGCTTCGCCACCTCAGTACTCGCGCCCGCCCTCAAGAACGCCGGGGCGACTCTGTCCGCGGTTGCGGGCGGAGCGGGGCCGTCGGCAGAGGCGATGACACGGAGCGCGAGCTTCGAACGGGCCGCCACGAGTGTCGAGGCAGTGATTGCCGATGAGAATATCGATGCGATCGTGATCGCTACGCGACATGACTCGCACGCGAGCCTGATACATGCCGCCCTGAGCGCGGGCAAGCACGTCTTTTGCGAGAAGCCGCTCGCGCTTAATCAGAACCAGCTCAACGACATCCTCGCAACGGCCGAACAGGCGGAGCGCGTCTTGATGGTCGGCTTCAACCGCCGGTTTGCTCCCCACGCTCGTAAGCTGCGAGGGTTCGCCGCCTCGTCCGCCGACCAGCTCGCGGCTGTGTACCGCGTTAGCGCTGGCCAAATCGATCCACAGCACTGGGTCCATGATCTAGAGCAGGGCGGTGGCCGTCTCATCGGCGAGGGATGCCATTTTTTTGACACGCTCAGCTTTGTTGCTGACAGTCCAATCGTCCGCGTGCACGTGTCGGGCTTCGGGATAACCGAGCAGCGTGTCCAGGCCGCAGACAATGCGGTGGTGTCTCTGGTTTTCGCGAATGGCTCGGTCGGCGCAGTTATCTACGTGTCTCTAGGATCTACCGCCCTTCCCAAGGAGCGACTTGAAGTATTCGCCGGGAGTCGATCGGCAGTCCTCGACGATTACACAACCCTCAAGTTATACGATGGGGCAAACCGCACCACCAAAGATCGGCTTCGCAAGCAGGACAAGGGCCACTCTGCGGAGATAGTGGATTTCCTTGCCGGAATCCGAGACGGCAGCTATCCAATTCCGATTGAGACGATGAGGAATGTCCACGAGAGCTGTTTTGCTGCTGTCGACTCGCTGCGAACCGGCTTGCCCGTAAAGCTCGGTTAGGTGCCAGTTCTCAAGTGGCCTTGCCGACGACCTCGTCAAGGGGCTCCCCCTCGATCCAATGCTTGTGCCAGAGGCCGAAGTTGAGGATCGGCCAGAGGATTTGACCCCTATCCCACGAGCCGTCTCCTGCCGTGCCAAGGACGCTATCCAGGTAAGGAATATCGAAGTAGCGCTTCAGCGCATCCTGGTTCATGAGGTCGCGCATCAGGTTGCCGTGGCGAGCGGCAAACCACTGCGATGTTGGTGCGGAGAACCCCTGCTTGGGCCGTAGGGCGACACGGTCGGGAAGAACGTCGGATATAGCCTGCTTGAGTACGTACTTGGTTATGCCCCCGCGGACCTTCTGATCCAGCGAAAGGCGATAGACAAAGTCGACGAGGGCGGGGTCCAGGAAGGGCACGCGCGCCTCGACGCTGTTGGCCATCGAGAAACGGTCGATGCGCATGAGCAACAGCTCGGGCAGCCGGACTCCGAACTCGTACTCCTGAGTGTCAAACGCAAGCGTTGTCAGCGCGTCCTCGCTCACCCCGGCACCACTCGGGGCCCAACCCGGTCCCGCGGGCGATGATCGCAACAAGTGCGAACGCTGGTAGCCAGTCAGACCTACAGGCATGTGAATCGGTCGTACTCGTCCCGAAGCGATCCCTTCAAGCTGCTCGCGACGCCGCGGCTTACTGTTCGCGAGAGTGGCACAAGCGGCGAGCTGGCGCAACGGCTTGGGAAGTGCGAGCATCGCTTGAAACCGGCGCCAGCGCTCCACGACCGCGCGATACTCGCTGTAACCCCAGAACAACTCGTCTGCCCCCTCACCGGCGAGCACAACCTTGATCCCCGTTTCCCGCGCGAGCCTGCAGACCGCGTACAGCGGCACGCACACGGGGTCGGCGATCGGCTCGTCCGCGTGATAGATAAGCGGCCCCAGAGTGTCGAGCGCATCCTGCTCGTGTAGAACGATCTCATGGTGCTCGGTGCCGAATCGCTGGGCAACCCAACGGGCCTCCTCGCGCTCGTCATGTCGCTCGTGGCCGGGAAAACCGACCGTGAAACTGGCCAAGCTCGCGGCCTGCTCCCGCAGCAGCGCGATTATCGCCGAGGAGTCCAGCCCGCCACTGAGGAGCACGCCGACAGGCACATCGCTCATCAGACGAGCCTGTAGCGAATCATCGAGCAACTCCCGAACGCGCCGCGCAACATCGTGATCGGAACTGAGCCAGTGACGGGGGCGTACCGGCGGCAAGTACCGTGATATCTCCACCCCCGACCGATCACAGCAACCGCTAGATCCGGGGGGAAGCTTGTGAATCTGGCGAAATAGCGTCTCCGGACCAGGTGTAACGAGATTGGCGAGATAGGGGCCCAGCGCCAACTCGTTGACCTCTCGGGGCACGATCGGATGCTCGAGTAACGCCTTGATCTCGGACGCGAACACGAACACGCCGTCGATATCAGCCCAATAGAACGGCTTCTCCCCGATCGGGTCCCGCGCGAAAAAGACACGCTCCTGGCTAGGGTCCCATATGGCAAAGGCAAACATACCTGTCAAATGCTCGACACATGCATCCCCGTAACGTCTAAAAAGATGCAGTATCACCTCGGTATCGCTGTGGGTCTTAAAGCAAACGCCGGATTCGGTAAGCGAGCGCCTCAGTACCGGATAGTTATAGATCTCTCCGTTGAAGACAAGGCAGCTCCCGTCGTCGCCAAACATGGGCTGAGCGCCACCTGTAATATCCACAATTGCTAAGCGACGGTGCCCAAGCCCAAGCCGCCTATCCGGACTTACGAATACGCCCTGCCCGTCCGGCCCTCGGTGGCGCATGGTGTCGCGCATCCGCACCACGAGTTCTTCCGAGACCGAGCCGGCAGTACGACCCCACTCAAAGACTCCAGCAATCCCACACATAATCAGTGGCCCAGCTCAGTAGCAAGGCAATCGCGCAATTCTCGAAGTATCACGCCGCTCCCGCTCGTACCGGTGAACCAGAGCGCAGTTCACTGACCGGCCTCCAAAGCGCCCGCAGGTCACCCTTTTTAAGCAACAAGACCGCGCCAAGCCTGCATTGTGTCGCGCGCAGATAATACCGAAGAACGAGCAGAAATACAATTATATAACCGACCGACGACGTCGTCGCGGCGCCATTTATACCCCAGGTGGGAATAGCAAACAAGTTCGCGCCAAGATTGACGACGACCCCAATCAACGGCGCAACGTAGACGACTGGTGGACTCCCTTCTCCCGCGAGGAAGCTCATCAACACTGTCTCAATTCCCAGCATCATCAGCCCCGGAAGAAGAAGGACAAGGGCCTCAGTCGCAGCACTAAAGCTGCTCCCATATACAAGCGCGATCACCCATTTTGAGCTCGCGCCAAGGATTATGACCACCAGCGCCAGCAGAGGCACTAGGACACGTACGGCACGATTGGTGTTTACAATACGGCTTGACCGAGTCTCGTCCGAGGACACCCGTTGAAAGACCAGCGGCGCCATAACGGATGCGAGCATGGTAATAGGGATACCAAGCGATATTGCAACCGAATATACCCCGGTCGGACTGCTACCGAGAAAATAGTTGCAGAGAACAAGGTCGCTCTGAATTAAGAAAAGCCACAACAAAGACGACGTGTAGTTCTTGATGCCATACTTAAACTGCCGACGAAGAAGTCTACGAGATGGACGGAACTCATAACCACCAATCCGCCTGATATACGCGAACAGAAACACACTTATACCTGCCGCAATCGCGACTCGGAGCACAACCAACGGCAGGAGATGTGGCCCAAGGATTGCGATAACTGCAGCCGTCCCTGCCAAGAGCATACTTCCTTCCATGAGTTCTGGCAGGTTATATCCCACGATACGACCAAGACCCAAAGCAATACGCTGGCCAAATTCATTGAAATACGTAAAAGGCGTCGAAATCACAAATAGCAGGAAAACATCGACTCCGATACCACGTAGCAGCTGACCGTGGAAAATGATACCAACGCTAGCTAGGATTACACCCGTGAGCAAACCTCCCAGTACCCCGACGAGCAAATTGTTTGAAACCACGGCCTCTCGATCAGACTTGAATCTACCTAGGAAATACACGCCTGACAGATGCACCCCAAAGGATCCAAGCAACACCCCCATGGTGCCGAGAGCGACTAGAACCGAAATAACGCCCTTACCTGATGCCCCCAGCGCCCTAGCAACGATGACACCACCGACCATCGCCCCAAAAGACTTTATTGCCTGTGTCCCGCCAGTTATGGCAAAGTCCCGTATGAAACGTACACGAAATGGGCTTTGCATAGCCTATACCACCTTTTTCTTACTTCCAGATGTGGACTGCACTTGGGTCCCGGATGGCCTCAAAGACTTTAAGAAAGGCATCTCGTTCCACCGATCGAGGGAATCTGAGTGCATCGAAGAGACCATCTGGATCGTTGAGAAAATCCGGGAAGCGCACAAACGCGTGGCTAAGGCGATGGTCATGCAGTGCGGCCAACAACAAGCCAAGCCGATAGGCGACGTGATTACGCGCCTGTTGCTTTGCCCACTTGGGAAGATGCCCACTATCCATCAGGCGCCCGGCCGTCGCCTCGACAGAGCGAACCGAAACGACGACGTGGCTTATATCGGCTCCAGCGGCCGCCCAGACCCAAAGCGTCTGGCAGAACTGTGGATCCTTCACAATCTCCCGATTGCTAGCAAGTTTGCGCATCGCATCCCCGTGTCGCGCCACCACGGAGTCGACACGATCCCACTGGAGCAGGTGGATCTGACGCCCAGCGGTCTTCATGAGGACAGTCCTGAGCCAGCTAGATCGTCGCGATACATGATCATCGGTCACGGATCCCGCGCGTGGAACGGGCGATCGTCGTGACCTTGCCTTACGTATCGCGCGCACACGGTCAGCAACTCGATACATTGGGGAGCGCATACCGAGTTCCTCGACGATACGCGTGTTGAGAAGCCCAATCTCGATGTCCTCGAGCCCGCCGTTGATCGTCGGCTCCCATCCGCCGCCACCGACCGTGGGGTTGAAGCCTAGCTCCTGATAGACGCGCGCAAGCAGCGAGGTGCCACTGCGGCCTGGTCCGGTGATTACAATCATCTTCGGTACTTTACCTGCTGCCAGACGCAGGCGCCATGACCGCGATCCCGACTACAACGACAGCCACCAAATCGCCATCCGCTCGCCGACATGCCCATCAAGCCGTGGAAGTTGGCCGACCATGTGATCCGCTGGCAACGTGCTACGGTAATCTGCCCGCCACACAAACTCTTCAAACCGACCGCATCGCAGCTTGACCCAGTTATCCGAGCACGCGGCACTGCCTTTTGTCAATCCGCGCGCAATGACCTCTACGACGCAACGATGATAGCAGTTCGAACTTTGCCTAGCACCCAATCTCGTCCGAGGAAGTTCTGATGAGTTATATCTGGACCCCTCCAACACAAGTCAATTCTGCCTCGAAAGTCAAACGGAACAAGGTGGCGATCGGGGGTCAGCGATCGCGGATCGGTGCTGGAATAACGATCGTCGGCGCGTCTATACTACTTGGCTTGGTAGCAGGTCAGCAGGGAAGAGCCCCCTACGGTGCTGGTGCGCTGGCCTGCCTGTTAGCAATACTGATTGCTGCATTCCTCTTCGCCGGTAATCAATTCCAAGTTTTTGCGGGCTGGGCTGCCTTTGAGGCCATAGCATACGCGTTTCTTCGTTACCCACTTTATCACGATGTCGCGACATTCGACCGGTTCATGATTCTAGGACTAGGTGCGTCTCTTTTTTTCACGTCCTGGAGACCCATGGCAAAGGCGTCCAAAAAAACTGCCTGGACCTTTGCAATTTTTGTACTTCTCTATGGCGTAAGTACGATTACCACCTTGATCCATCCGCTACCCCTTGCGCCACTTCAGCGCTCGCCGTCACCGATACAGCCTGCGCTCAACTGGATACAGAACCTGGTCCTGCCATTTATCGTGTTTGTCCTCGCCGCACGCACCGTCTCCCCTGACCGTTGGCGCGTCCTCGCCAAAGCGCTCACATTTCTAGGAACGAGCCTTGGAGTCCTCGCACTAATCGATTTTATCCTAGGTCTCAATCTGTCGAGTTATGCCGGTTATAAGCCGTTCCTAGTACCAGGTGTGACTGGTATCGTAAGGGCTACGGGCCCGTATGCTAGCCCCAGTGCCTATGGTGCGGTGATGGTGGTATGCATCGCAGCCACTTTGTATCTAATGCAGGTTGAGAAAGCGCGCCTCTGGGCCGGATCGGCCTTTGCCGTCGAGGTTATTAGCCTAGCGCCAAATCTAACTAAGACCGTCTGGGGCGCTGGCCTCGTGACGATCATTGTCGCGCTTGGCGTGCGAAGGCGAATTACATCTAGAGTCATATTGATTGGTTTCACCATTGCCTTGACTTTGGCTATAACCTATTCGTTTATTGGCAATTCTCAGCTGCTTACGGCACGTACCACGGGCGCCGCTTCGGCCGAAAGCCTCGCCGCACGCGTGGGCGCTTGGCACCAGGCAATTTTGATTTTTGCCCATTGGCCTTTGTTTGGTGCAGGTGCTTGGCAAATTATTAATGCTCAAGCCCTAGTACAACCAGTGTATGTTAACGGGATTGCAGCGGCATCCAGCGCTCACAATACAGAGCTAGCGGTACTCGCCGAAACGGGCTTGTTGGGGGGGATAGGGTTCATAGCACTCGTCTATGCGATGGTACGTCTAGTTCGGACATGGCGCCTGCAAGCAGAGACCACAGAGGAGGTGATCTTTGGTTCAACGGTCCTAGCAGCGCTCGCCGGCTACTTCTTGCTGTCGCAAACATTTGGAGAGATTTATGATCCACCGTCGCCTATTTTTTGCGCGCTCATTGTTGGCGCTTTGGCTGGGCGACTGAACCATAAGGCTTCCCTTCGGCCGACCGACATGCGTCCGTTGAAGTCTTCCTCAGCATCCTCCCCATACCGAAACGGTCGCCAACTTTCAACAAAGACAGTGGCACTAGATCGTTGACCCGCAGATCGCCTTAATACCTGGTTGTAAAAGCAGTCACATCAGAGTTATTCAGCCCGCCAAAGCCACCTCACACGCGGCGTCCAGACGCTCAAAAAGTCCGTCCCATGAATACGGCGCAACGGCCTCACGGCGTGCCCCGATGGCAGCTTGCGCCTTCTCCCCCAAAGAGCTGTCGATCTGCTCGCAAAACTCCCCTGGTCCCTGCGCGAACGCGACCACGCGAGCGACATCCTCCATCTGAAGCGCCTTCATCGGTGTGGAGACCACCGGCCGTCCCATTGCGAGATACTCGTACACCTTCAGTGGACTCACGCTGTCAGCCACGCGCCCACGCTGGAAAGGGTTGAGGCAGACGTCAAACGCTCCCACGTAGGAAGGAATTTCCGACTGAGGCTGTCCACCCATGTGTACCACGTTGGGTAGCCGTTGAAGCCTATCCACCGCGCGCTCGACACTAGCCTCGACGGGGCCGACTAGAACAAGGGACTTATCGTGGTGGACCCGTGCCACCTCTTCGAGTAGATCGAAGTCAAGAAAACCAAACAGTGTGCCGACGAAACCTAGTATTGGACGCGATACTCCGGATAGAGATGAGGGCATCTGCGCATCCAGCCGCTCGGGCGAGAACAGGTCGGCATCGAATCCGTTGGACACCTGTACCACCTGCCTCGCCGACGTCATGTACTTATCGAGCAACGTCTTCGCAGTCACCACAAGGAGGTCGCTCTCCTCGACAAGTCTCCGCGTCGCGTACTCGATGTGTTCTCGGTGACCTCCCCCGTACGCCGACAGATCGTCCACCAGATCAAACACAATATGCCGATGGGGGATCGCCCGCAGCGCATGATAATAGCTGGGCGGATAGACCCAAAGGATCGCCTCCCGAAAGCCTAGGCGCTTTGCCGCGCGACTCACATGCTGGCCAAACCAGCGGTAGTTTAGCGCTTCTATACGTGGATTGCTCCACTTTGGAATGCCGCGAGGGGGCTTGAACAGATGCAAATGCTCGCTTCGACTTTCGCACCGGGACAACAGGTAGCGATTCGTGGCGACCTCGCGAAGATGCACCTCTGCAGACCGTGTCATAGAGAAAGACGGCTCGACAAAGAGAACCCTGTTGGCCTTGGCGAATCTAGACATGAACTCTTGCTTGCGGAAACGCCGCTCGTCCCAGTAATGAGTCGAAGTACAGATGATATCTCGACCGGTCAAGCCCATTAGTGCTCGTTCTCCCGTAGGATGAGATAACCGACTGTTGTAGTACCCGACAGCTGGGCAGACAGCCGCAAAACAGGTGCTGGCACGCGCTGACCGTATCGTGGCGCAAACCAGCCGTCCAGGACGGATGGGGACTCCAGGTTCAAGGGTGCGATGATTATTCTGACACCGTTGCGACCGACGAGCATGGCTGCCTCCAGCCGTGCTTCCAGTCGCTCTTTGACGCCTGCGCTGGCGCACAGATTGGCGATAATCGACTTTATCCGCGAGACATCGCCATCAATGCCGCCCGCTACGTCGACGCCCGGCGCCAGGTGTAAAAAACTCTCCATGGTGTGTTCCCCCTGTCCCGACAGCCGATCCACCACAAGCCAGGCAAACGACTCCTTTGCAAGGACTATCGTGCGCTGATGGGTAACCGGGTCCCCAAGGCGATGATAGCCCGTGTGTGACGCCTGCAGCACATCCAGGGTTGGCTCCGACTGCCACCTCGTGACTTGCACTCGGGCGTCTGTATGCATGCCAAACGCACCGTTGAAGCCATTTTGCTCGACACCGTCTACGACGACCGTGTTGTGGGCGCTCGTACCGCGAAACCGATCACGGGCGATGAGATCGTCCGTGTACGTAAAGGAACCCGGATCTACGATCATCGCCGTGCCTTCAACCGAGAGCTCGTAGCCAAAAATGTCATTGTGCTTATGATTGCCCATGCCGGCGGTCCCAACCTCGTCGGTACATATGATCGCGTGGTGATCGTGGTGACGCATGACGTAGCGCCCCGACTCTGGAAAGGATCGCGACCCGACCTGTCGAGGCGCCGCCGACCATTGCGACAGCTTCTCAAGAGCGCCGGAGCCCAACAGCCACGCCGCCTCCTCACCCACCCCTCGCACATCCTGCACGGCCGTAGCCAGATCCTCTCGGTCGAACAGTGCCGCACCAATCGCCAAGAGATAGCGGTGATTCTGCGGCTGCCAATCAAAATACCCGCTGAGGATCTGCAATCGTCCGTCGTCACTGTCCCCCACCAGTGGAGCGAGTCCATCAGGACGCATATAGTACTTGACAAAGTCGAACATCCGTTCAAGTGACTTGCGATAATCATCCGGGAATGGATACCCGTTACGCTCCGCCAGCACATAGCTTCCTACAAACATCTCGAGAACCAGCCGATGGTAGGGAATCGAGTTCTCGTAGTCGATCCCGTCGCCAGCCACCTGCGACCGCATACAGGCAAGGACCCCATCATGTCCCGTTTGTGCCCATTCCTGCGCCTCGGTCAAATCAGGCACTAGTAGGAGCCCGAGGTATAGAAGCCCGACGTAGTCAGCAAGGGTGTGGTTGGTGGTGATGCCACCCTCATACCGCTCGATATTTCCGGCAATATGACGACCATGGCAGAGCAGACTTCCTAATAGGCGCGTGAGAAAGGCGTCATCTATCTGTGGTGCATCCGCCACAAAATGGTATGCCCAAAGCCAGTTTACTGCCCGAATTGCGACATCCATCGTACACATCCAGTTGACCCCATACCCTGGGCGATTGGCGACCATCCAGTCATCAATCTGGGCGACAACCTCCTCTGCGTAGCGAGTGTCGCCGGTCGCGACATAGGCCATACCAAGGGTCGGCAGATGTTGACAACGCGACAGCTCCCACGGAACCTTGATGTCGGCGCGCCCATATGGGATAGGCACCTGCTTGTAAAACGTGCGTGGGTTCCAGTTGTAGTGGTGCAACACATCCTGGTGCCATGGAAGCAGGCTGTGTCCAGTCAAAGGGGCTTCCAGGCGAACCTCGTCCGCTCCGAGCAACCTAACGACACGAGCTCGGAGGCGATCACTGGCGCTGGATGTCCGTTCGATCCATCCTGGAGCGGCGCGATCGAGGCTTCGCGTGATCGCTAAAGCCTCCCCTGGCCCAAAGAAGAAATGGCCACCCTCGAGCGCGCGGAAGGATGCCACTAGCGAACTCACGCTACGACCTGTGGGAAGTGCACGCCGGAGCAACTCTTCGTCGGTTATATGAGGCCGCATCGCGTACCGGTACTTTGCTATTCCGGTACGGACACGCGTCTTTACTGCACGCGGCGCTCCCCACAAATTCGAGCTCACGCCGAGCCAAATTGTGGTCGCAAGTCGGTCATGCCTTCTCCTGATGACCAGCATCATAAAGCGCAAGTAGATACTGATCCACCATGCACCCGAGATCAAATCGCTTCTCCGCATTCTGTCGCCCGGCAATACCATGCCTTTCACGCAGATCTGGATCGCTGAGATAACGGCTGAGAGCAGCGGCGAGCGCCTCGACATCGCCCGGGGGTACGAGTATGCCGCAGGAGTCGCCGCAAATCTCTGGTAAGGCACCGGCTCTGCTCGCAACGATCGGCAGGCCACACGCCATTGCCTCCACCGCCGCCATGCTGAAGCTCTCCCTTAATCGAGAGGTCGGTACTACAGCGATGTCGCACGTAGCCCAAAATTGCGAAATATCCGCAACCATCCCCACCAAATCTACCCGATCACAAAGTCTTGGATCGTGGTCCGTCAGCGCCCTCAACTTGGCTGCCTCAGGCCCTTCACCGGCGATCCGCAACCGCCACGGAGTATCCGAGCCAAGCAACGCACATGCACCGAGGAGCGTATCGATGCCCTTACCAGCGACGAGGCGGGAGGCGACCCCAATCGTTACCGTGCCTTCGCGTTTCTCGCCCGAGCGCACGACTGGATGAAGGCGCTGGAGGTCCACGCCGTTATAAATACGCTGGGCGCTGGTGCGTCCGGTAGTTCGCTGAAGCACCGCCAGCATAGTGTCAGACACTGCGATGTCGGAATAGACTGTATGCGCACAGAGCCACCGCTCAACGCGCACACGAAGCCTGCGCCTCAGTGGCACCGTCTGGAGATTAAGAATTTCACCATGCTCGACCGCAAGCATTGGTGAACGGTAGCCAGTCATACGTATCAGCCACGGCAAGTACCCGGTGGCATTGACAACGGCGCCGTCTGGTCCCAGTGCCCGAACGGCAGCAGCCAAACGCCAAGGTCGTGAGATGATGGCGGCGCCCCGCCGGTGTCCGAGACTAATACATGGGACGCCCTCACCGCGGAGTCGATCGGCGAGCGGCACCGCATGAGCTATACAAAGAACAGTCGCATCGATCGACCGTCTACGCATAGCTATTGCCACGTTTCCCATCAATGTCTCAGCACCTCCGACATCCCCGGTCCACAACACAATGACGATCTTAGGACTCAGTGGTCCAAACCTTTTTCACGGATGAACGAATCCAAGCACATAAGGTCACAAACCTTGGTAGAACTTTCGCAGCTCGATGTCAATGATTTCGGGGCCCCTGGTATCCCGGCAGAACTCCTGGCAACGAGTGCCGATACGTTGTGCCGACTCCGGATCGTTTAGGAATCGTTCCATGGCGTCTGCGAGCACAGGCGGGTCATCCACCGGTACCAGCATCTCCTCACACGGGGCCAGCTCGTCCGTGCCTCCGACAGGCGTAGCTACAAATGGCCTGCCGGCCGCGAGAGCCTCGGTCAAGATCATTGGCATGCCCTCGGCTCTCGATGGAAGCACGACAACCCGCGCGGCACGAATCAGCGGCCTGATGTTGCGAGGATCCACGGGGGCCTCGATCGTCATCCGATCCAGTTGAGGCGGTTGGTAGTCGTCGATCGGCCCAACCATACGGCATTCGCCCTGACTACCTCTTTCGAGCAGTATCCGCCACGCCTCGACAAGCACGTCGGCGCCCTTGCGCTTCCCGATCGTGCCGGCAAAGAGAGCGACAGGCTGGGTGCCACGCACGGCCGGAGAGGCATCGTCAATGGCTACAGGATTATTCAGTCGCTTGATTATTGCGTCGATGCTCAGCCGCTGCAGAGCATCCCCAGCCTCGTCGGATAGGCAGAGAATGCCATGTGCGTGCGACAGGATCGCTCTGACGAAGGTTGGATGAGCGTCAGAGAACTCCGGGAAGTCAAAGCCGTGGATCGATACGACGACTCGCAAGCCCCGGCGCCGAGCCAGCACGATCAGCGGTCCGTCTCGCACGTAAGCGCCACCGTTTGACATATGCACGTGGATGATCGTGTCGGACTCGGCACGCAGGATCGTTCCGGCCGCATGGCGTACCAACTGTGAGTTAGCCAGCAGTCGTCCCCCGTTCCACGTCGGTTTGATTGAGATCTCATCCGCGCCGATGCTAAAGTCAGCGATCGTCCGGATGACCGATTGAGTGCCTCCCACCGTCAATGGATGAGGGCCAATGTGAATGACCTTTATCATCCTGTCTGCTCCCCTGCTCGTAGCCTTCCTTGAGCCTTCAAGACCCCGCCAGCGATCACGTTAGAGATAGAGGTGCCAGCCCAGTGCGGCGGGCCGCCCGCACTATACCGACGGTGCCTATCCTGGGGGTTGGTGTGTGTAAGCTGACGAGCGACCAGGCCCTCCAGGCGGTTGGCAGCTCGGTGGCAGAGGGCTCGCGCCAGATGCTGGCGTACGTAAACGCTCACACCCTCAATCTCGCAGTGGATGATCATGAGCTGCGAGCGGCCCTAAACCGCAGCGCTCTCGTCATGAACGATGGCCTTGGGGTAAGCCTGGCGGCGAGGATGCGGGGAGAGCGGTTTCCCGAGAATCTTAACGGCAGCGATTTTACGGTCCAGTTACTCGAACTTGCGGCCGCCAGCGGCTGGGGGGTCTTCCTACTCGGCGGCGAGCCTGGGATCGCCGAGACAGCCGCCGATCGGCTTCGCAGGCGTATCGAGCGCCTGCGCATCGTGGGTACCTGTCACGGCTTCACGGGCGAGAGCGACGACCTACTGGGACAACGCATCAGGAATGCCGGTGCCGAGATGCTGATCGTTGCCTTTGGCAGCCCCCGGCAAGAGACTTGGATCGACCACAATCTTGAGGCAACCGGGGCGCTCGTGGGCGTTGGTGTCGGAGCATTCCTGGACTTTAGTGCAGGCAAGGTAGTCCGCGCGCCCCGCTGGATGAATGTTTTCGGCATCGAGTGGTGTTTTCGTTTGGCCCAGGAGCCGCGGCGGCTATGGCGCCGCTATATCATGGGCAATCCCATTTTCTTGCTCCGAGCCTGGCGCGATCGCAACCGTCCCGGGTAGACTGCCTACTCGATGGAAAGCACCTCGCTGGCCCCGGACGTCGCGAGCACGCGGATTGGTTTCGGTTGCGCGGGCCTGTTGCGCGAGCCCTCAATGAACAAACGCCAGAGCCTGCTCGCCGAGGCGTTCAACCAGGGCATCACGCACTTCGATGTGGCGCGCATGTACGGTCTGGGGGCCGCCGAGGGGGAACTGGGACGCTTCGCGCGGGGGCGTCGCGAGAGCGTCGTGATCGCAACGAAGTTCGGGATCGAGCCCGCATCTACGCCCGGGCGGCTTGCCCGCTTGCAGGGTCCCGCCCGTTGGCTGCTTGCACACTCTCCGGCGCTGCGGGGATATGTAAAGAGGCGCTCGGACGCCTTTCACCAACCCCGGCATTACGATGCCGCCGCCGCTCGCGCCAGTCTTCAGACGAGCCTGCGCGAGCTTCAGACCGACTACATAGACGTGCTGCTCGTGCATGACCCCTCGTCCACAGACCATATGGATCTGCCAGGTATCTGCGCCTACCTGGAAGAGGCGCGTCAGGCCGGTCATGTGCGGGCATGGGGTGTCGCCGGCGAGCAGGACCCCTGTGTTCAGCTCAAGCGGTCGCTGCCCGCGACCGCGATCCTGCAGGTGCGTGACGACATCATCTCTCGGACGGACCCATTCCCGGGCGACCTGGAGCCGCTCATCACCTTCGGCATCCTGGGCGAGGCTCTCGATCAGCTCTCGAGGCACCTCAAAGGCTCTCCCGAGCGCCGATCGCGATGGTCTGATGCGCTTGGCATCGACTGCTCCTCTTCGCAAGCCCTCGCCGCCCTCCTGCTACGCGACGCGCTTAATGCCAATCCTCGAGGTGTTGTGCTATTCAGCACAACCCGACCTGAGCGCCTGCGCGGGCTCGACACGATCGTCTCCCTCGCACGGAACAGGAATGACCCGGCGCTGGCAGCGCTCAGGCGCCGTGTAGCGGACGAGCTGGCGACCAGCAGCTAGGTCGGAAGACAGATCATGCGCTTAGATTCGGCCGATATCCCATCAGACTCATGCGTGAAAGCTGACGTTGCGGTGATCGGCGCTGGACCGGCCGGTATCGTCGCCGCACTGGAGCTGGCCAGAGCTGGGCGCAGCGTGTTGCTGATTGACAGCGGAGGCGACGCCCCCCAGCCTGAGACCCAGCAGCTCGGCGACCTCGCGGGGCAGGATCCGGCGCATGTCTCGATGGCACTCGCCACCAGCCGCCAGCTCGGCGGCGCCTCCAACCTCTGGGGTGGCCGCTGCGTACCGTTCGATCCGATCGACTTCGCGCCCCGAGAGCTCGTGAGCGAATCAATCTGGCCGGTCTCATACGAAGAGCTTCAGCCCTACTTCCAGCGAGCATGCGACTGGTGCGTTTGCGGTGAGGCCGTCTTCGACGCCCGGGACGTGCCCGGCCTCGCGGAGCGCTCGCTCATACCCGGGTTTCCCGATGGCAGTGTGCGAGCCTCCGCGCTGGAGCGCTGGTCGCTACCAACCAACTTCGGCCGTGAGTATCGCTCCGCCCTAAAGGACACGCCGGGATTGACACTCGTCACTAATCTGACCTGCACCGAGATCGTGTGCGATCCCGAGCAGTCGCGCGTAGAGCATCTTCGTGCCCAGAGTCTCGATGGGCGCTCGGTGAAGGTCTCGGCCTCGCGCTACGTGCTCGCATGTGGCGGGCTCGAGGTCACACGGCTGCTCTTCGCCTCCGATCTCACTCATCCGGGAGGGCTAGGCAATCATTCGGGACACCTGGGACGCTGGTACATGGCGCATGTCGAGAGTCGCATCGCCCGCGTCCACTTCACCACACCACCCGCAGAAACGATCTATGGTCACGAGCGCGACCCTCAAGGAGTGTATATCCGCCGGCGACTGACCTTCTCGGCCAACTGCCAGGCCAGCGAGCGGTTGCCGAACGTCGCTATGTGGCTGGTCAACCCCGACGTCGCCGATCCCGAGCACGGGAACGGCATCCTGTCGTTTGTCTACCTGATGCTTATATCGCCGCTTGGCCGGTTCTTCGTCGCCGAGGGGATCCGCCAAGCGCACATCAAGACGGCGCAGCCGGCATCCAAGCGCCGACATCTCTGGAATGTCCTGCGCGACTTTCCCTCGGCTGCTCGCTTTGCCATCGAGTTTGGCTATCGGCGTTTCGTCAAGCGCGGGCGCAAGATTCCGGGGTTCTTCGTGCCAAGTGCAGCCAACGTCTACCCGCTGCTCTACCACGGTGAGCACCTACCGCATCGCGAGAGTCACGTCGAGCGCACATTTGAGCGCGACGCATTAGGGATGCCACGTTTGCGTACACACCTGTGGTTCGGGGCAGAAGACATTGCGGGCGCCATGCGTGCCCACCGCTGCCTCGATGAGTATTTGCGCGAGCACGGCCTCGGATACCTAGAGTATCTCTACGCTGACAGCGAAACGGCGATCCGCGATCAGCTCTTCGGTGGCTATCACCAAGCGGGAACCACTCGCATGTCGACCTCCCCTCGGGACGGAGTCGTCGACCGCAACGTGGCAATACACGGGTTCAATGACCTCTACGTAGCGAGCAGCTCGACCTTTGTCACGTCTGGCCAGGCGAACTCGACCTTTATGATCGTGGTTTTGGCACTGCGCCTTGCCGACCATCTCCGCCAAGAACTCAACGCGATCGCCAGTCAAGAATCTCCCCTCACATCTTGACCATGAGTTTCGTCATCGAGTACCGCCGCGTCGCCGCTCGGCATCTTCCAATAGGATCTCGCGCATGAAGCGAACGCTGTGCCTCTTGGCTTATTATGGATTTGCGAAGCACCTTCCCGACTCAAGCCTTCCAGGAGGTGAGTTTTCCACCCGGTTGCGCGCATTCTTGTGTCGAAGGTTCATCGCGAGTGCCGGCAAGGAGATCCACGTCCGATCGGGCGCCTTCCTGGCCGACGGCCGCCACCTGTACATGGCAGATCGATCAAGCATCGGCCCAGGATGCCGAATTTATGGGGCCCGACTCGGGAATGGGGTCGTCATAGGCCCGCACTGCGTGTTTTTTAAGGAGAACCGCGCTTCCGACGATCTCAGTAAGTCGGTAGGGGCCCACGGCACCACTCCGATCAACCTTCCCGTGGTGGAGGATGGAGCCTGGGTGGGCGAGCGAGCGCTCGTGCTTCAGGGTCGTCGGATCGGAAGAGGCGCAATCGTTGGCGCAGGCGCAGTGGTAACGCGAGATGTTGCTCCCTTCACCATCGTGGGTGGCAATCCGGCTCGGGTAATAGGCCATCGCGAACAAGACGCCGCCTCCATCGCTTCGCAATTCAAATCCCAGACTGCCCCAGGCTAATTATTCTGCCGAGATTGACATCGCCGTTCGGCGCGGCTACGCTGCCGTCGCGATCCATGATCGATGACACGGATGTCAACTACGGCAGCGCTCCGTCGGCGATATGTACGCCGCCCCGCCCCGACCGACCGCCCGGAGATCGCGGGAGCACATGACCACGATCGGGATCGTCGGACTCGGCTACGTCGGGCTGCCGCTTGCCGTCGCGTTCGCCCGTGAGGGCTGCGACGTCATCGCGGTCGACGTCGACTCGCGCAAGATCGACGCGATCGCCGCCGGCCGTTCATACATCGAGGACGTCCCCTCCCAAGATCTGCTCGACCTCTCCGACCGCATCCACGCCACCTCGCGCTACGCGCGGCTCGCCAAGGCCGACGCGATCCTGGTCTGTGTCCCGACCCCGCTCACGCCCAACCGCGAGCCCGACCTCGAGCCGCTCGTCAACTCCACGCGCGCGCTCGCCGAGGTCTTGCAAAACGGCCAGCTCGTGATCGTGGAGTCCACGACCTATCCCGGCACGACGCGCGAACGTGTCGCGCCGATCCTCGAGGAGTCTGGCCTCGCCGCGGGGCGTGACTTCCATCTCGCGTTCAGTCCCGAGCGAGTCGATCCCGGCCGTACGGACTTCACGCTGCGCAACACCCCGAAGGTCCTCGGCGGGCTGACCGATGCGTGCGCCGCGCGCGCTGAAGAGATCTACGGGCTCGTGTGCGACAACCTCGTGCGCGTCTCGAGTCCCGAGGCGGCGGAGCTGACGAAGCTGTTGGAGAACATCTTCCGTTCGGTCAACATCGCGCTCGTGAACGAACTGGCGATGCTGACCGACCGGATGGGAATCGACATCTGGGAGGTCGTCGACGCCGCCGCGACGAAGCCGTACGGGTTCATGCGCTTTGAGCCCGGTCCGGGGATGGGCGGGCACTGCCTGCCGGTAGACCCGTTCTACCTGTCGTGGCGTGCACGCGAGTTCGACATGGCTACCGAGTTCATCGAGCTGTCCGGCAAGATCAACCAGCAGATGCCCTACCACTGCGTCGCCAAGGCCCAACGCGTCCTAAACGAAGCAGGCAAGTCGGTCAAGGGCGCGCGCGTGGCGGTCCTCGGCGTCAGCTACAAGCCCGGTGTCGGCGACATCCGCGAGTCACCCGCACTAAAGATCATCTCCTTATTGAAAGACCTCGGCGCGGACGTCCACTACCACGACCCGCACGTACCCGCGCTGAAAGAACATGACCTGCACAGCCTGCCGCTTGACGAGGTGCTCACCGACACAGACCTCGCCCTGATCGTCACCGCCCACCCCGGCGTCGACCACGACCTCGTCCTCCAACGCTCCAACCTGGTCGTAGATCTTCGCGGAATCACTCGCCGATCGCCCGTAAAGGACGTTGTCCGACTGTAAACCCGCGCACCCTGTTCGCAGGGGCTGAGCCTGTGCTGAAAACGCCTCTCCTCGCACACGCGCCCTGACCGGGCGCCTGCGCCCGTTGCGCCCCTCCGCGCGGACTCGCCCAAAACTCGGCTCACGTGCCACACCGGACCCTCTTGGGAGCGTGCGATCAGACCTTCCAGCCCTGGTAGCGCGCTGCTCGGCTCGCCGTACCCGCAGCGCGACCCGGCCAGGCGGCCTATCGGCGACTCGCCGAAACATGCGACAGAATCTCCACCACGAACGAGCCGCATATCGAGGTGCTGGGACAGGTGTTCACGCTCGCCTCGGCGGCAATCGTGATCGAGGTCCTCTTGTGGGGACTACAGCTCGCGCTACCCTGATTTCGATGGTCAAGAAGATGCTCAAAAGGCGTCCCAGCAGATCGCCGTCGTCGATCACTCCCTGCTCGTCGAGTCGCAGCGCCGTCGCGATCAATGCCGCGTCGATCAGGTAGCGCTTCGGCCGGTGAACGAGTCGCTTGAGCCGGTTCGATGTCCAGCCGGCACGTTCTCCGCGATCAGCAGACCCGCGAGGACTCCTGGTACGCGCTGCACTCATCGAGGAGAACCGGCTCGGGAAGACCGCGCAGCGCCACGTCCGGGTCTGCTTCAAACGCCGCCGCTTCTGTCTGCCTGTCGAGTCTGACGACCGTCGCCGCGCGCGCCGTTCCAGGGTCGTCGAGGTGAACACGACGTCCTCAGGCGCTCGACCGCAGCCACGGGCGCGCGATCGCCAGCCATCCCGTCGCGCTCGCGAGCAGTACGCCGCACAGCACCCATCCGAGCGCCGTCGTGGCGAGACCGACGTACTTCAACCCCGATGCGAAGATTACGAACGTGATTGCCGGCCTGATGTATCTGTCCGGCACGCTCGAGGACAGCAGCGAGCCCACCAGCACCGCCGGCACGCTGCCAATGATCAGCGAGGCCGTCACACCGAACTGCACATGCCCGAAGGCGAGCGCACCCAGCGCCGCCGCCGCCGTCAACGGCACCGCCTGGGTCAGGTCCGTTCCCACCAGCTGCTTCGCGCCCAGCGTCGGATACAGGAATAGCAGCAGGATGATCATCAGCGAGCCCGACCCCACCGAGGTCATCCCGACCACGACCCCGCCGATCATCCCCACCAGCACCGTCGGCAGCGGACGCGCCACGATCTCGTGGACTCGCTTGCTGCGCGCCTGTCCTCCCCGCACGTCCATCACATAGCGCAGCACCATCGCTCCCGCGCCCACCAGCAGCGCGATCCCCAACAGCAGCTCCACATGTTCCTGCGCCTGCTTCGCATTCCCCAGCCGGCTCAGCAGATACGCGCCGAAGAACGCCATCGGCACCGACCCCAACACCATCCACCCGACCAGCCGCCTGTTCACCGACCCTTTGCGCAGGTGCACGCCCGCGCCGATCGGCCGCATCACCACCGCCGCCACCAGGTCGCTCGCGATCGCCGCCGACGGCTGCACCCCGAACAGCAGGATCAGCATCGGCGTCATCAACGCGCCGCCGCCCGCCCCCGTCATGCCGACGAGAAAGCCCACCACGGCGCTGCCGAGAACGATGTAAGGATCGACGTGCATAGTCCCGCGCCGCGAGCCTCCCCGGAGCCATAGGCCCCGTCACCCCCCGCGCACACGCATCCTATTCGCCAAGACCATCCCTATCGAAAAGGCACCCGCACAGGCAACCGCGCGCGAGCGAGAGATGGCCGCCGCGTGGAGATACGGTGACCACTCACCTTCGCGCTCAGGCGAGCGCCTGCCACTGCTCGACATTGTGCTCGTAGATGTCTCTCAGCACGTCCTCGATCCCGTACGTCAGACGCCACTGCGGGTAGTCCGCCTCGAACGTCCCGAAATCGCTCACATACCACTGGTGGTCGCCGATCCTCGCCTCCGCTGACAGCGTGTAGTCCAGCTCGCGCCCGGCGATCTTCCGGCACAGCTCGATCGCCTCGAGCATCGACACGTTCGACTCCCTCCCTCCCCCCAAGTTGTAGACCGCCGCGATCTTCGGATCCCTGCGAAAAGCGTCAAACGCCCTCACGACGTCGTGCGCGTGGATGTTGTCCCTTACCTGCTTGCCCTTGTACCCGAAGATCGTGTACGGATCGCCCGTCACCGTGCAGCGCATCAGGTAGGCCAGGAACCCGTGCAGCTGAGCGCCCGCGTGCTGCGGGCCGGTCAGACACCCGCCGCGAAAGCACACCGTCGGGATCTCGAAATAGCGGCCGTACTCCTGCACCATCACGTCCGCCGCGACCTTCGACGCGCCGAACACCGAGTGCGTGCAACGATCGATCGACATCTCGACAGGAATCCCTTTGAACCACTCGTGGTCCTGCGACAGCTCCCACCGTGTCTCCAGCTCGACCAGCGGCAAGTAGTTCGGCCGATCGCCATACACCTTGTTCGTCGAGGTGAACACGAACGTCGCGCTCGGGCAATGCTCCCGCGTCGCCTGCAGCAGGTTCAACGTCCCGACCGCGTTCACGCCGAAATCGGTGTGCGGCTCGCGCGCCGCCCAATCGTGGGACGGCTGCGCCGCGGTGTGCACCACCAGCTCGATCCTCGGCCCGTGCTCGGCAAACAGCCTGTCGATGCCGGCCTGGTCGCGAATGTCCAGGTCGATCGCCCGGAAGGAGTCCCCCAGCTCTTCCGCCAGCCGCGTGCTGCTCGGCCTGGTAGACGCCTCACCGCCGAAGAAGTAAGCCCGCATGTCGTTGTCGACGCCGATAACCTCAAAACCCTCCTGTGCGAAGAAACGCGCCGACTCCGAGCCGATCAAACCTCCAGAGCCGGTGACAAGTGCAATAGGCATCCGATACCTCGACGTTTGTTGGCGAGCGACCCGGCTCTAGCGCAGGGCGGCCCGACAGGAAGGCTGCAGACCCACGACATCGCAGGGGCGGCGCATTCTAGACCCTCGCAGGCGGCCATCGAAGGAGATCCTGTTGGCGCCGGCGCGCCCGGCGACGGTGAGCACTCCGCGCGTCACCGCCCGGGTACAGGCCGGCTCGTGGCGAGTCGCCTGAGTCTGCGTCACGCACCGTCCTTTCGCCCGGCGTCCCCTCACGTCCTGCGTGAACGCGAAGCTGACGCTCGCCGGCTCGTCCAGCGCGAAGGAGAACATTGTCCCCATCGGCGCCGACGGCCGGCGCGCCGCGGTGAGCGGCTCGCTCTCCTCGCGCCAGCGCCGGCGATCGTCGGCTGACCCGCCTCGTCGATCAGATGCGCCGTCACAACGCTGTGCGGACTCGCCACGACCTGCTCGAAGAACGGCGGCGTGTCCCAGTTGGCCGCGTTGTCGGGTAGCACCCGGCCGACGAACCGATCACCGAGCGCCTCCCGGTAGGCCGCGAACCGCTGGGCCCTGCAGAAGCGGTCGCCCTCGAAGCGGTAGGCCATCACGGTCAGGTCGTCGCGTTCGAGACGCTCCCATACCGCCGCCAGCTCCTCCGCGGACATCTCGATCCCGGCGGGGTCGTCCAGCGGCAGCGCCGGCTGTGACAGGACCGGCGCAAGCATCGCCGGCTCGAGCATCATCGTCAGCGCGAAGTTGCCCGTGAAACACATCCCGATCGCGCCCACGCCCGGGCCGCCGCACTCTCCGTGCGCGAACCGCGCGAGCGACCGCAGCCACTGCGTCACCGGGCTCGACTCATTCTTGGCGAACGCGCGGAATTCGGCGCTCACACACGCCCGCTGAAAGACGGCCGTCCCCTCCTCGGCGCCCGGCGCCGCGCCGTCGCGACCGAACAGCGAAGGCATGTACACGGTGAACCCCGCGTCCCTCACCCAACGGCCGAAGCGCGCGACGTGCGGGCTGATGCCGGGCATCTCAGTCATCACATTACCGCCGGCCCCTTGCCCGCCACGTGCACCACCTTCGTGACGCCTTCACACGCGATCTCGCGCGGGTCGAAGTCGTCGAGTGGGTCGTCGCCGTTCACCGCGACCCGCCCGAGCAGCTGGACCGCGGGCGAATCCAGAAAAGTGTCCCAACCCGTGCGTAGTTTGGATGGCGACCACAAGGCCACCGACTCGGGCCTAAGTTGACAACCTCCAACAACATGCTAGGCTGATGACCACCAGAGAACGGCATCCGAACAAGGATATTCGCAAGGCGATCAAGGATGCTGAACGCGTGGGCTGGAGAACAGACATATCCAAGGGCTCGGGCCATCGCTGGGGAACGCTCTCCTGCGGCAGCGGCTGCGCCCTTCCGCTTGCAGGCACACCACGGCGGCCCGGCGACATCGCAAAGCGCATCCACGAGGCCATCGATAAATGCGATCACAACCCCGACACACCAAGACCCGCAGAAAGCCGGGCATCCCGATGAGCTCCCGTCCCAAACCGCAAACCCACAGTTTCACGCTCTTTCTCAGCGGAGTGGACGTGCTGAACGACGAGCAGTTCGACGCGTTGTATGAGGCCGGCTGCGACGACGCCCTGTTCGGGGTACGCGATGGGGCTCAGTACGCGGCGTTCGATCGGGAATCCCCCAACTTCAGCAAGGCCCTGACCAGCGCAATCCGTGACATCACGTCCGCCGTCTCGGATCTTCAAATCGTGCGCATCGAGCCCGACGAGCTCGTCACGATGGCCGCTATCGCTGAGCGCAGCGGGCTCTCACGCGAGTACATCCGGCTACTCTCTACCAACGTGCGTGGTCCCGGCAACTTCCCGGCCCCCGTCACCTACGCAGACCACAAGACTCGCCTATGGCATTGGCCCGACGTCGCCCACTGGCTGACCGCACACCACAAGGCCAAAATTGAGGTCGACGCCCATGCGGCAGACCTCATCGCCGCGATGAACGCAGCCTACGATCTACGCGAGCACGCTCGCCACCTCCACCCACACGACCTCGCGCTCGTAACCCAGGCCCTCGGAGCAGACACCCTCGCCGCCACCGCGTGAACCAATGAGCCTCGACACACCGCGCGCCAAGAACCTCGCCCTGATCCTGCTCGCGATGACGCAGTTCGTGATCGTCATCGACGCCTCGATCGTCAACGTCGCGCTGCCGTCGATCGGCACGGCCCTGCACTTCTCGCGCGACAGCCTCTCCTGGGTGGTCAACGCCTACACGCTCACCTTCGGCGGCTTCCTCTTGCTCGGCGGGCGCCTCGCCGACCTGCTCGGGCGCAGGCGCATGTTCATGCTCGGCCTGGTCGTGTTCTCGCTCGCCTCGCTCGCCGGCGGCCTGGCCCAGTCGGAGGCGTGGCTGATCCTCGCGCGCGCGGTCCAGGGCCTCGGCGCGGCGATCGTCTCCCCGGCGGCGCTCTCGATCATCACGACCACGTTCGCCGAAGGCGCAGAGCGCAACCGCGCGCTCGGCGTCTGGGGGGCCGTCGCCGGCGCCGGGGGCGCCGCCGGCGTGCTGCTCGGCGGCATCCTCACGAGCGGCCTCAGCTGGCGCTGGGTGCTGTTCGTGAACGTCCCCATCGGCATCGCCGCGGCGACGCTCGCCCCGCGGCTACTGCTCGAGAGTCGCTCCGACGACGGCACCGAAGGCTTCGACATCCCCGGCGCCGTGACGGTCACCGCCGGTCTCGCGCTGCTCGTCTACGCGGTCGTCGACGCCGTCAACGTCGGCTGGGGATCGAGCGGCACGCTGCTGCGACTCGCCGGCTCGGCCGCGCTGCTCGTCGCGTTCATCCTGATCGAGCTCCGCCAGCGCCATCCCCTGCTGCCGTTCTCGATCTTCCGACTGCGCACCCTGCGCGGCGCGGACATCGTCGGCCTGTTGATCGGCATGTCGCTGTTCTCGATGTTCTTCTTCATCTCCCTCTACCTCCAGGATGTCCTGCACTACTCGCCGATCAAGGCCGGGCTCTCCTACCTGCCGCTTTCGGTCGGGATCATCCTCTCGGCCGGCGGCGCCTCACAGCTCGTCACGCGCATCGGCTTCAAGCCCACCCTGATCGGGGGCCTGCTCCTGATCGCGGCCGGGCTGCTGTGGTTCTCGCGCGTGCCCGCTCCGGGCGGCACCTACCTGGCGAACGTCCTCGGACCGTCGCTGCTCGCCGCCTTCGGCCTCGGCTTCGCGTTCGTCCCCGTCACGATCGCCGCGGTCACCGGCACGAGACCGCAGGAGGCCGGCCTCGCCTCGGGGCTGATCAACACCTCCCAGCAGGTCGGCGGCGCTCTCGGCCTCGCGATCCTCGCCACGATCGCCAACAGCCGCACCCAAAGCCTGCTCCATGGGGGTGGCCACAGCACCTCGGTGGCGCTGACCAAAGGCTTCGACCGCGCCTTCCTCGTCGGCGCGGGCTTCGCGATCGTGGGCGCGATCCTCGCCGCGGTCCTGATCTCCTCGCGCGACAGTCGCGAGCACTCCGAGGCCGCGAGCCGCGGCGAGGAGAGCGTGGCGCCGGCCGTGGGGTGAGAAAACGCAAAGCTGCGTTCGCTTGCGAGCACTACCGCGCCTTCTACGACATGGCCGACCTCATGCGCCGGCTCAGCGCCGCGCCCTCTGCGGACGCGTGTCTGGCTGCTGTGTTGCTGTTTCCATGAGTCCGCACCTCTAGCTAGATCTAGAGCAGCTCGGCGATACGTCGAGCCGCTCTGGCGGCGCCGTCGGTCTCAACGTCGCGATAGGTGACGTCGCGGCCGATTTCCTGCGCGATCGCCACGGCTATCTGCTCTGGTGATGAATCGTCGTAGTCCATGCGGCGACCGGCTCCGTACCGTTCGAGGCGGTGGCGGACGTGAAAATTTTGCTCGAAGTGGTGGCGCAGCGGGAAGTAGAGGAATGGTCGCCTGTTCGCCGTCAGCTCCATCGAGGTGGTCAGCCCGCCCTGCACCACCGCGAGGTCGCAGGCAGCGAGGTGGCGGTAGAGGTTGTGCACGTAGGGGACCACCTCGAGTCCTGCATGCGAGGGGAGCGATTCCGGGTCGATGCGGGGACCGGCGACGACGATCATGCGCAGCTCCGGGACGCGCTCCTTGGCCTGCGGGAAGGCGGCGATCACCCGTCGCAGCAGGTCGGCACCGACGCCTGAGCCGCCGACGGTGACGAGGCAAACCTTGTCGTCGTCCGAATAGCCCAACTCGGCACGTAGCTTGGTGCGATCACCGAGGTCGGCGGGATCGAAGCCGGTGACGTAGCCCGTGAAGTCGAAGTGGCGCTCGGTCCAGTCGCGGATCATCGGCAGCTGCGGCCCGAGCCGCTCCGGGACGATGTCATCGGGATTGCCGACGAACAGCGCCAGGTCGCGGAGCTCGGGATGCTCTGCGATGTGGTCGACCATGTCGGCGTTGTAGTCGGCGGTGAGGAAGCTCTCCCGCTCGCCTCCGTCGTCCATCGGCAGGAAGCCGACGAAGTCGGTCAGCCACGCGAACGGAACACGCTTCTCCCTGGGGTTCTCGTGCAGGTAGTAGTCGAGCTCCCACGCCTCGTCGCCGATCCACAGGTCATAGCGCTGCTCGCGCACGACGTCGTGGAAGAGCATGAAGTTGGCGGCGAGGATCTCGTCCATGCGTCGCAGCGCGTGGAAGCAATGCAGGTCGTGCTCGGCGGACTCCGACTCGATGTGCTTGGACTCGTTCGCCAGATGCGCGCTCGCGGGGTGAATGCTCTCGCCTTCCGCCGCGAGCACTCGTGTGACGGGGTCCTGGGCGAGCCAGTCGATCTGCAGGTCCGGATGCAGAGTGCGCAGCTCACGGGCGATCGCCACATCGCGCTGGGCGTGGCCGAGACCGATCGGTGAGGAGACAAAGAGGGCGCGGGGACGGCCGTCCGGGCGGTAAACCGCGGGGTCGCGCGGCGTGCGCTTGCGTGCGAAGGCGTCCTCGGCGAGGTCGCGCAGCGCCAGGTTGATCTGGACGGGCTTGCGAGCGTGCGAGAAGTGGCCCGCGCCCGCCACGACCTCGAGCCGTCCGCCCGTGATCCGGGTCAGAGCCCGAGCGTCTCGCGGCGGCGTGATCTTGTCACGCGTGCCGGAGACGACCAGCACTGGACAATCCAGGCTCTGCGCCAGGACGCGCAGGGTAGAGCGCCCGAGCGGGCGCAGGCCGGACTCGCGGTCGAGGATCGTGGCGATCAGCGTCTCGGGGTCGGTCTCGAGTCCCCAGCCCACCCCGTCGTCGATCGCCTTGGTCGAATGAGGCTCGGGGAAGGCACGGGAGACGAACCACTCGACGAACGCCGGATATTCCTCGCTCCAGTGGACGATGTTGTAGCGCGCCCACCAGCGATAGAGCTGGGGTATGCGCAGCGGATGCATGAAGAGTCGCGAGAAGCCTCGGATACCCGCGAACCACAGGTGCGACGGGGTATAGGGGAACACGGGCCCGATGAACGCGGCGCCCGCAACTCGCTCGGGCGCGATGCGCGCCAGCGCGAGCTGGTATTGCGCTCCCGTCGAGAGGCTTGCCATCACCGCGCGCTGCGTGCCGCTTGCGTCCATCACCGCCAGACAGTCGCGGGCGAATTCCGCAGAGGCGTAGCGCCGCGGATCGCGGCAGCGGTCAGAGCGTCCGTTGCCGAGACCGTCCATCGCCAGCACGCGGAAGTGGCGGGCGAAGTAGGGGATCTGCATCTTCCAATGGCGCGAGTGAAACAGCGACCACGTGGGCAGCAGGAAGATCGTCTGCTCGCCCTCGCCGTATACCTCGTAGAAGAGACGCTGGCCATCGCGCTCGACGAAGCCCTCGGAGTCGGGGTAACGGGCGCGGCTCTGCTCGCCGTCGCGCCCGGTCGCTACGCGGGCCGGTGGGGCTTCCTCGGGGGCAGGGACTTGCGTGATCGTGTTCATGGCCGGCCTCCTCGCTTGACTGCAGAGCTCATGGCCGTGCTTCGAAGACGAGGTTGAAGGGCGTCTCGGCCGCGCGCCGGAAGCGCGTGAATCCGCCCTCTTTGACGACCTCGCCGATCTTGGCTTCGCCCGCCTGCGCGCCGAGGGCGAGCCCGACCTCCTGCGACAGCGACGCCGGGGTGCAGAGGAACGTCGAGAAGCCGTAGAAGGCGCGGCCGACCGGATTGAGGTTGTCCTCGACACGATCGCCGGCCATCGGCTCGACGATCATCCAGGTACCGTCCGGCCCGAGCATGCTGTGCACCTGTCGCGCAGCGCCGACCGGATCGCCCATGTCGTGCAGGCAGTCGAACATCGTCACCAGCTCGTAGTCCTGCCCGTGCTCTGAGGAGGCAGCGACCGTTTGGAAGCGCACACGATCGGCGACGCCCGCGTCCTGCGCCCGGCGGCGGGCGGTTTCGATCGAGCCCTCGTGGTAGTCGGAGCCGACGAACGTCGAGGAGGGGAACGCCTGCGCCATCAGGATCGTCGACGCCCCGTGTCCGCAACCGACGTCCGCGACCTTGACCCCGGCGTTCAACTTCTCGACAACGCCGTCGAGCGCCGGCAGCCACGACGGCACGAGGCTTGCGTTGTAACCCGGGCGGAAGAAGCGCTCGCAGCCCTCGAACACGTCGTGGTTGTGCTCGTGCCACCCGACGCCCGCGCCGCTGCGCGCCGCCTCGGTGATCCGCGGCGAATCGATCACAGCGCCGAGCGCGATCTGGAAGAAGCCGGGGAGAAATGCGGGACTCCCCTCGTCCGTGAGGGCAACGGTCTGCTCGGGTGGGAGCGTGTAGGTACCGTCGGCCGGGTAGTACTCCACATAGCCCCCCGCGGCCTGTGCGTTCAGCCACTCACGGACGTAGCGCTCGCTGACCTCGGTGCGCCGCGCGAGCTCGACAGGGGTCAGCCCACCGGCGCCCGCAAGAGCGCGGTAGAGCCCCAGCCTGTCGCCCATTACGACCAGAGCCGCGTTGAGGGTCGCGCCGACCTCCTCGACGGCGCCGAACACGAACTGCTCGAGCTTCTGCGGATCGAGCTCGACTGCTGCTTGGACGGTTGCCATGGTGTCCTCCTTTGTGGACGTGTTCATGTGCTCATGTTTGGTGGTTCATGTGTTTGTCTTCTTGGCCTGCTCGAGGGAGGTGAGCCAGCCGTCGATCGCCGCGAGCAGCTCTGAATGGCCGCGGTCGAAGCCGAGCAGACGCTCGAGCAGCAGTCCCTCGTTGAACTGCATCACCAGCGCCGCCCACGTCTCCGCGGAGAAGCGGGTGTCCTTCAGGCCGTACTCCTCGATCGCCTCCGAAAGCGCGTCGCGCAGCAGCGAACGCCACCTGTCATTGAGGCCCTGCAGGCGCTCGCGGAGCTCTGGCTTGTTCCAAGCCAGCGTCTGCAGCTCACCCCATACCTTGGGATAGCCGGATGCGAGATCCTCCTCGATGAAACCCATCGCGGTGCGCCACTTCTCGATAAACGGCGCGTCGGTTCCGTACATCGCCTGCTGGCGCTCGAGGATGCGGCCGGTGAAACGTTCCAGAGCCTGCAGCAGCAGCTCGTCGACCGAGCCGAAGTAGTAGTGCACGAGGCCATGGTTCTGCCCCGCCTCCCGGGCGAGTTGTCGCGTCGAGATCCCCGCCGCGCCCTCCCTGATCAGCAGCCGCTCGGCGGCATCCAAGAATGCCTCGACGTTGGCCTCCCTGATCGAGAGGCCAGTGTCCACACCCTGCGGGTCCTTTGTTGCAATCGACTTAGTCATACGCCTAAGTCGAGTATCTAAGCACCTCGATAGGCGGCTGTCAAGTCAGGTTGCCGCCGCGCAACCCCGTGTACCCCACCGGCCATCGCCGCGGCTATCGACGCGTCATGCTATTGGTAGCTTAGGCACCCTGCGATCGGTAGTATGGGCGTATGAGCGCACCAGAATCGAAGCACGAACGGACTGCTGAGCGTGCTCGTCGCCCCGCTCGGGCCACACTGTCCGGGCGATGGCGCGTGCGATAGTCATCGCGACGACGTACCGGCCGGCACGCCCGCCCTACTCGGTCATCGCCATCAGGCCGTGCATGAAGACCTCGAACATCTTGCCGTATAGAGCAGCGTCGAGCTCGGGGTCGATCATCTGGTCGAGCAGGAAGCCGTCGGCCATGAAGAACGCCATCGCCGCGACATCTGCCGGAGGCACTGGCGGCGCGACGCCGACGTCGGCGGCCCAGCGTGTGAAGACCGCCGCCATCCGCTCGCGCAGGGTGCGCTGGCGCGCGGCGAACTCGGCGCGGAACGCGTCGTGACGGGCGGCGTGGGTCGCGAGCTCCTGATACAGCCGGCGCCATTCGGGGTCCAAGGCGATGTGATCGAGAAAGCCCTCGGCCGCGCTGCGCGTCTCCGCAACGGGGTCGCCGGCGCCGGTGAGCACCGCGTCCAAGCGGGCGAGCTCGGTCGCGAAATGCTCGTCGAGCATCACCAGGAACAGGTCCTCCTTGGAGGCGAAATGCGCGTAGAACGCGCCCTTCGTGTAGCCGGCCTCGGCGGCGATGCGGTCGATCGAGGCGCCGTGCATGCCGAGCTCGCAGATCGTGCGCGAGGCCGCGCGCAGCAGCGCCGCGCGCGTCTCCTCGCTGCGTTCGACACGGGTCGGGCCGGTGGCATCGCGCCTGCGAGGACGGTGCGCGGTGGCGCTCAAACGGGGCTCGACTCGGGCTCGGGCACGCCCTCGGTCCCCAGCCGGGATATCTCGAAGGCGTCGACATCGACCTCGTCCTGCGGCGCATGCGCGGCAGCCACAGGACAGCGCCCGACGAGCACCTCCGCGTCGCGGCGCGGGGTCTCGGTGATCGCACGGCGGTAGTTGCGCTCGGACTCGGGCCGTGACGGAGCGAGCGTGCGCCGCCGGAGGAGCTCGCGCAGGACGACCTCCATCTCGAACTGCGCGAACGCGGCGCCGAGACAGCGGCGGATGCCGCCGCCGAACGGGATCCACGTGTATGTTCCCGGCGCTTTGCCGCCCTCGCTCTCCAGAAACCGCTCGGGGCGGAACTCGCTCGGTTCGGGATAGATGTCCGCGCGACGGTGCACGAGATGGATCGAGGGCACGATCGAGGCGCCGGCCGGCAGCAGACGCCCACCGAATTCCATCGGCTCTTGCAGGGTGCGCAGCACGATCGAGATCACCGGGCGCAGGCGCAACGTCTCCTGGATTGTCGCCTGCAGGTAGGTCTCCTCGCCGGCGCGCACCTCCTCGGTCAGGCGCTCCATCCGCGCGGGATGGCGGCACAATCGCTCAACCGCCCATGACAGGGCGTTGGCGGTCGTCTCGTGGCCGGCGACAAGCAGCGTGAGCAGCTCGTCGCGTAGCTCGGAGTCGCGCATCGGGCTGCCGTCCTCGTGCGTGGCCCGCAGCAGCAGCGACATGATGTCGTCGCGCTCGGCCAGGTCCGCGGCGGTGCGCCGCTCGGCGATCTCCGCGTAGATCGGGCGGTTGACGCGCTCCAGTTCGCGCCGGACCGTGGGCACGCGCGCGATGCGTTCGGGACCAAGCGCGAGCAGGGCGACGCCCTTGAAGGGGTCGGTGGCAGTGTCCAGCAGTCCGCGCAGCTCACGCCGCAGCTCGTCCATGCGCGGCCCCTCGGAGACGCCGAACACCGCGCGCAGCACGATCTCCAGTGTCATCGCCTGCATGCGCGGGCGCAGCGGATACGGCTCGTTCAACGGCCAGCGCTCGATCTCCCGCGCGGCGACATCGGCCATCAGCGCGCCGTAGCGCTGCATCCGCTCGCCGTGAAACGCGGGCAGCATCAGCTTGCGCTGGCGCAGGTGCGGCGCGTCGTCGAGCAGCAGCACCGAGTCCGGTCCGAGCACCGGCAGCAGGATGCGGTTCGCCTCCCCGGCGTGCAGCAGGCGCGGGTCGCCGGTGAACACCTGCTTGATCGTGTCCGGGTCAGACGTCACCACCCACGTGCCTTCGTTGGCGATCTTCAACGTGAACATGTCGCCGAACCGCGCCTGGCACTGGGTCATCAGCCATTGCGCGCTGCGATACCAGATCACGCTCTGCACGGCTCGCGGCAGGCGCGGGCCCGGCGGGAGGGAGGGGGTGTCGGCGACGGTGGTGCTGGCAGTGGTGCCGGTGCTGGCAGAGGTGCCGTGAGGGGCTTCGGTTCGCGTGGGTTCCGTTCGGGCCGAGGTGGTTCGCATACCGGATGGTATCCCATCACATACCGGGCGGGATGTCAAATGCCAGGCGCGCAGAGGAGGGATTTCGGGAAGCTTCAGGAGGCGTTGGCATCCTCTGAAGCTAGGGTCGCGGCCTCCAGCCAGGCGGTGACGCTTTGAACGATGCGGGGCGAGCTCTCCAGCTGCACGGCGACCGCCTTGCGGACATCCGAGATCTCGAGTTCGACGTATATGTGCTGGCTCGCGTTACGCACCTCCCGCTCGACATCCAGCGCCTCCTCAGCGCTCTGCGACAGGACCTTCAGCTCGCGCAGCACCTGGAGAGCAGACACTCGCTCATCGAGATTAAGGACACCCAACCGGCGCGCGAGCTTCACGCTCAACGTAATCAAATCCATGATCAGCATATAGGTCTTCTCGAAGCTCGACAACACGTTGTCGGCTCGGTTGCGCTCGAGCGGATCATCGGAATTCCATGCCGCCGAGAACGCCTGCTCGTCGAGATCGGGCTCGAACTGTGCCACCGCTGCCTCGAGCTGCTCAAAGCGATTCCGAAGGGCGTCGAGAGTCTCGTCATAGCTCTCGCGCAACTGCTCCGCGCTTCTCCTCGATCTTGGTGGATTCATCGGATCGCTTCGGCCTTTGCAGCAAAGACGGCGACCGCCTCGCGGGCACGTCTGGCTCGAAGTCTCCGATCCCGTTCCGCTCGAGCTTCGATGAGCTCATCCTGTATCCCCATTTCGCGCCAGCGACCGTCGCGGTCAACCAACACGCGGCCGTCGCGCAGGATCTCGATCATCAGCGATGGCCGCCGCATCGCATCCTCCAATGCCACTATCTCGAGGTCCAGCCTGGTTCTCTTGCGCAAACGCCCAGCCAGCGCCACCCGCGCCAAAAGCCCCGGATCGCGCAGCGCCACCAGCAGATCGACATCCGATTCCGAGTCGTCGTCGCCTCGAGCGACGGAGCCGAACATCACAGCCAACGACACATTTGGCTCCGTGCGCAGAGCGCTGCGCAGAGCGCCGAGCGTAGCCCAATGGGTGCGTAGGTAGATGCGCTCCTCGAGCGGCAGCTCGAGTCGGTAGGGGGTGATCCTGGTTCCTCGCACCATCCCAAGAGCCCACGCCCGCCGCAGCGTCCGTTCATTGACTTGCAGGCCCTTGGCCAGCTCTTGTAGTTGGGCGCTCATATGTCCAATTTATAACACTAATGGGTCCAAATTTTGTTTTTCGCGAGGATCAGTCGGGGAGGCGCGCGCTACCGCACTGCCGATCGTGTTCAGCTTTCTGAACGCCAGATGGGCCGGGCGGCGGATGGCCCGGGCCGGTGTCGGCCTATACGGTTGCGCGATGGCCTGCCAGATACGCGCGCGCAAGCGCAGTGCGCGAAGCTCGTGACGCGCTCAAAGATCATGATGCGTTTGCGAAGCAGGCTTTTGCGCAACGGGGAGCGGCGGCTGCTGGGCGCAGTGATCGTGGCGCTCTCGGTGGCGGCGCCCGCCCCCACCGCCGCCGCCGCCGCGAGCGAACCGGCCTACACCCAGGCGCCGGGCTCGCCGCTCTCGACGAGGACCGGCGGGGGATCGGGTCTCGCGTTCAGCCCGAGCGGCAACCTGCTCGCCGACGGGACCGCGATCTACTCGGTGGGCGCCTCCGGCGCGCTGACCCCCGTCGCCGGCGCCGCGCCCGACTCCTCCGCCCGCGCGGTCGCGTTCAGCCCGGGCGGGACACTGCTGGCCGCCGCCAACGAAGGCGCCGGCCACATCGTCTCGATGTTCACCGTCGCCGCCTCCGGCGCGCTGACAGCGGCCGGCTCGCCGGTCACGCTCGGCGCCCAGCCCTGGTCGCTCACGTTCAGCCCCAACGGGCAGCTGCTCGAGGTCAGCGCGGAAGAATCGCTGTACATCTTTACGGTCAGCCCCGCGGGCGTCCTGAAAGCGGCCGGCGGCTCGCCGCACAGCGTCAAAGCGACCGGCCACGCCGCGTTCAACCCGGCCGGCAACCTGCTTGCCGTACCCGGCTCCGCCGGCGTGAGCATGTTCACCGTCGCCGCCTCCGGCGCGCTCACGCCGGTGGCAGGATCCCCGTTCAGCGCGTCGAGCCAGGCGGGCGAAGCGGCGGTGTTCGCCGCCGGTGGGAATGGCCTCGACGTCGCCGGGTTCGGCAGCAAAGGCGAGCTGCTGAGCGCCTACTCGGTCGCCACTTCGGGCGTGCTCACCCCGACCGGCAGCGGCGAAATCCAGGGCACCCCCACCGAAGCCGGGTTCAGCCCGAGCGGCAACATGGTGGCCACGACCGGGTATGACAACTCGGCCGTGCACCTGCACTCGATCGGGGCCACCGGCGCGCTCGCGGAAATCCAGTCGCTGACGAGCCCCGGCCCCGTGACGAGCATCGCGATCGCCGCGAACGGCACGGTCGCGACCGAAGGCCTCGACCGGGGACCGCTGGCCGTGTTCGTGCCATCGTCCTCTTCGATCGCCACGAACTGGGTCGGCGCGCTCGGCAGCGAAGGCTACGACCTCGCGGGCTGGGGCGGCGGAAGCGACGTCAGCGATCTGCCCGACGCGACCGTCAGCCTGGTGCACGGCAGCCGTGTGACGTGGGCATCCCCCACGAGCGACACGCGCGCGCTTCAGAGCCCCAGCGGCTCGACGCGGATCGCGGCCGGCTACTACGACCCGAAACAGGTCGAAGTCAAGCTGACCTTCCGCGCCGCCTATACCGGCAACCTGCGCCTCTACGCCGTGTACTGGGGCAAGGGCGGGTCGAAAGAATTCGAGTCGATCAAAGTCGGCGCGAGCAGCGAGGTGATCTTCTCGAACAACCCCGACCAGGGCAGCCAGGGCTTCAACAACGGCCAGTGGGCGATCTTCCCGATCAGCGTGTCCGCGGGCGCGAGCGTGACGATCGTGGTCAACGGCGAAAGCTGGCCGAGCGGCGCGGTGTTGTCGGGCATCTTCCTCGGCGACACGGGCGCGCCCCCAGGCGCGCCAACCATCTCGACCTCTCCCCAGGGGACGTGGACCGGCGCGTTCGGGGCAGCCGGCTATGACCTCGCGGGCTGGGACGGATCGACGGACGTCTCGGACATGGGCGGCGCCACCCTCAGCGTGACGCAGGGCAGCCGCTACGTGTGGGCACCGTGGAGCGAAGAAACGCGGGCGCTACAGAGCCCCGACGGTCTTGCGCGCGAGGCCGCCACGTATTACGACTCGAACGAGTTGGGGATCGCGTTGAAGTTCAACTCGGCCTACACCGGCAACCTGCGGCTGTACGCGGTTGACTGGGACTCCACCGCGCGGCGCGAGACGATCACCGTGAATGGACAGACGGCAAACCTGTCGAGCTCTTTCAACCAGGGCGCCTGGGTGACGTTCCCGATCTCGGTCGCCGCCGGAGAAACGGTCACGATCACCGTCGACCGCACGGCCGGCGCCAACGCGGTCATCTCGGGCGTGTTTCTCGGTGACGCGGGCGCGCCGCCGACGGTCGCATCGACGAGCGCGCCGCAGGGCAGCTGGGTCGGGACGTACGGCTCGGCGGGCTACGACCTCGGCGCGTGGAACGGCGAAAGCGACGTGTCGGACATGCCCAACGCAAGCGTGAGCCTCGCGCAGGGCAGCCGCTATGTGTGGACACCCAAGACCAGCGACGGGCGCGCGCTCGAGAACCCAAACGGTCTGACGCGTGAGGCGGCCACGTACTACGACTCGACGCAATTGCGACTCGCGTTGAAATTCACGACCGCCTACACGGGCAACCTGCGCCTGTATGCGCTCGACTGGGACTCAACCGCCAGGCGCGAGACGATCAGCGTCAACGGACAGACCGCCACGCTGTCGAGCTCCTTCAACCAGGGCGCCTGGGTGACGTTCCCGATCTCGGTCGCCGCCGGAGAAACGGTCACGATCGTCGTCGACCGCACGGCCGGCGCCAACGCCGTGCTCTCGGGCGTTTTTCTCGGCGACGCGGGATCGCCGCCCGGCCCGGCGCCGCAGGGAACGCTGATCCCGCTGTATGACAACGCGAATCCGGCCGACTGGACAAAGGCGTGCTCGCAGACCAACGGCTCGGGCGGCGGCTCGCTGATCATCGCCGACGCCGCCGAAGGATCGGGGCCGGGGAACGCGCGTTTGCCGGCATGGGCGAGCGTGATCGAAAACTGCCTCACCTACGGCCGCGCGTCGGTGATCGGCTACGTGTGGACCGACTACGGCAAGGGCGGCCCGGCGAGCATCGCCGGGATCGAGAGCGAGATCGACGCCTGGTACTCCTACTACCCGGGCGACATCGCGGGGATCTTCTTCGACGGCGTCTCCGAAGTTGTGCCGGGAACGAGCACGAGCAACCAGAGCTTTTACGAGACGCTCGCCGCGTACGTGCACGCGCACGAGGGCTCAAGCGCGCAGGTCGTGTTCAACTTCGGCGCCAACCCCGGCTCCGCCTGGATGCTGAACGGCAGCGCCGCGAACAACGCGAACCTGATCGTCACGTTCGAGGGCTCCTACAACACGCCCACAGAAAACCCTTACACCGCCTGGACGCCTGCCCCCTGGGAGGCCTCCTACCCGGCCAAGGACTTCGCCGCGCTCGTGTACAACGCGCCCGAAGCGCTCGCCACGCCGCAGCCCGCTTCCGCGTGCGGCGGACTGGCCAAACAGAACGTCGGCTACGTGTACGTCGGCACGTGGTACTCGCAGTTGCCGCCGTACTTCGGTCCCTTCCTGAACGACACCTTCAGCGGCGTCTGCTGAAACCCTCCGCAAAGGCAGGAGATTCCAGAGTAACCCAGGCCAGATCACTCGGTATGCTCAGGGCCGGCACGGTCCGTAGTTATCAAGCGTTGTCTGCGCTGGCGTGCGGCCATGGAGGATGCCCGATAGCTATTGTCCAAGCTCGCGTGGCGCCAGGTGGCTGGGCAAGTAGCCCAGTCCAGCACCAGACAGCAAAACTCGTGGATAGCGAAAACGAGATATTCCCGGAATTTGGCAAGTCGGTCGCGATCAGCGGCGAAACGATCGTTGTCGGATCTCCCCGATATGTGAACTACGTATACAAACCGACATTCAAACTACATCCGGAAACCGGGGCGGCCTTCGTATTTGTGCAGCCCGCCGGCGGCACGGCGGATGGCTCTGCCCATTCGGCAACATGGGCGAGCAGACCTGCGAGCACTCCAAACATCCGGTGAGCAACCCAAGCCAAGAGATCGCGAGCCTGTTGTGCTCAATCGAAGCCGGTTGTCAAAAGCAGGCGAAGTTCGCGAACGAGTAGCTCCGCTCAGCGCCGCCGCGCACCGCTGGAGCTCCGCCCCTCCATAGGGCGCCATCACAGAAAACCCTACACCGCCTGGACGCCTGCCCCCTGGGAGGCCTCCTATCCGGCCAAGGACTTAGCGGCAGTGCCGGGATCAACCGCCGGAACGACCAGCCAGCACGCCATCCGCGGCCGGCACAGAAGGCTCGTCGGCTCCGACATTCCGGTCGTAGTAACCGTAGTAGTCGATCTCGGGACCTCTTTTCGGCACCATGTTCAGCACCGCCCCGGCGATTTTGGCATCGACCGTATGCAGTGCCTGCAGCGCGCGCTCGAGCTTGTCCATACGCGTCGAGTTCGCGCGCACCACCAGCAGCGTCGTATCGGTCACCTTCGCCAGCACGGCCGCGTCGGTGAAGGGCAGCACCGGCGGAGAGTCGATGATCAGCATCCCCCGCGAGCGCAGCTCGGCCACGACCCGCGCCATCGCGCGCGAGCCCAGGAGCTCGCTCGGGTTGGGCGGCGTCGCCCCGCTCGGCAGCACCGTCAGCATGCCGTCCTCGCCCCACGATTGCAGCGCTTCGTCCAGCGTCACCCGGCCGATCAACACCTCGCTGAGCCCGACACCTCCGGCGATGCCGAGATACTGGCTGAGCTGCGGGTGGCGGAAGTCCGCGTCGATGACCGTGACCGGCTCGCGCGACTGCGCCAGGGCGATCGCAAGGTTGCCTGTGGTGGTCGACTTGCCCTCGGCCGGCAGCGTGCTCGTCACCAGGATCGACCGCGGCGCCTGCTCGATGCCCAGGAAGTGCAGGTTCGTCCGCAGCTGACGAAACGCCTCCGCGCGAGCCGACCGGGGAGCGTCCCTGACGACGAGCGGCCTGGACTTCGCGCCGCGGTCGAAGGACATCAGGCCGAGCGGGGTCAGGTCGAGGCGATCGGAGAGCGTGTCGAGATCCTTGATGCGCGTATCGAATACCTCCAGCAGAATCGCAAGACCGGCGCCCAGCGCCAGGCCGGCGATCAGTCCGAAGGCGACGTTGCGCGCCGTCTTCGGCGTGGCCGGCCCGCTGGGAATCGACGCGCTCTGGGCGACGGAGACCTTGATCGGGGACGGCTGTCCGGACAAGGGCGACTCCAGATGAGCCACCGTCTGGGACAGCTGTTCACCGAGCGCGTTGGCGATCCGCGGCACGAGTTCTTTCGAGGGATCGGTCACGGTGAGATCGATGACCACCGTGTTGGCGGGTACCGTGGCGCTGACGCGCGAGGCGAGTGAGCTGGCCGTCTCGCTCAGACCCAGCTTGCTCACGACCGCGGAGGCGATGTTCGTGCTGCCGGCCAGATCGGCGTAAGAGGCGACCCGCTCCTGGGTGAGCTGCTCGGCCGCGATGACCGTGCCGGCGTCGGTCGGCGACTGCGACGCCGACACGAACAGGCTGACGTTCGAGGCGTATTCCTTGGTGGTAGACAGGCTCAGCGCGATCGCCGCGCCAGCGCCGAGCAGCGCGACCAGCGCGACCAGCAGCGACCGGCGGCGCAGCAGCTGTGCATAGTCACGTAGGGGCACACGTTCTCCAGTCGGTCGATTGTGTCGATTGTCGGTACGTCGGCTGCGTCGGTTGAGTGCCGCACGACATGTATCGACAGTCGAGCGAATAATCTACCGACACGATGCAATGGACGCAGCCGGCATTGACGAGGATAGAGACTCAAACGTTGACGTCGAGCCCCGCCGCCGTCAGCAGGCTGCAACAGTACGGCCCGTACGCGCTCGCTCTCTACCTGCTGGCCGCCACGAAGTGGGGCAGCGGCCTCAGCCCACTCGGCGGCCCTCCATACATCACCGATCTGGTCCTGCTCCTGCTGCTGATCGACCGCGCCGTGGCCGCAGCCGCGCATCGCTCGATCGCCACGGGAGTCGAGGCGTGGGTCGGGGGCTTCGTCACCGCTCTGCTGGCGTGGAGCCTCATCCTCCTGGTCTTTGGCTCTGTGAGCCAGAACGCGCTTCGCGATGCGGCGCCCTACCTCTACGGCGTGACCGTCCTTCTTGTCCGTCCTCCCCGAGAATCTTCCGAGTCGGCCGCGAGTCGTGCGCTCATGGCGGTGCTGATCTTTCACGCCGCCTGGGTGACGCTCGTTCAGATATTCCCGTCCCTCCCAACAATCACTCCGATTATCTACGGGGGCACGCACCTTCTGTCCATCCGCACAGATGTCGACAGTCTGGTTTGCGGTCTGCTGGCGGCGATCGGCTTGCATCGCGCCTTGGCCGGTCGCGATCCGGTCCGCAATCTCCTGTTCCTCGGCTGGGGCGCCACGCTGGTGCTGGCGCTCAACTCGCGTGCCGGGCTGCTCGCCTTCATCGTTCAAATAATCACCGTCGTACTGCTGACGCCCGCTCGAAGGCGGCTTGTGGGCAAATACGATCGCCGCATCGCGGTTGCCATCTTGCTGATATGCATTCCCGCTATTTTGTTTGGAATCAGCCAGGGCAACTCGGTGCATCGTTTGTCGCTCGCTCTGTCTGGCTCAGGCGCCGCATCGGAAGCCGATGGCGCAATCGGCACCGAGAACGCCCGAGCAAAGTCCTGGAACGTGCTCGTGCATTACCTCATCAGAGATCCGGCTCGCGACGTTCGCGGTGTCGGCTTTGGACCCGACTTCCTGCATGAATCCGGCGCTGACGTATTGCTGCTGGGAGCCGCCGCGGCCGAACAGGAAGACGTCCGCTCACCACACAACTACCTCCTGAACACATGGGCCAGACTGGGACTCGCCGGGCTCGCGATCATACTGGGCATCCTGCTTACCGGCCTACGGCTCGCGCGCCTGGTGGCCAGGCACGCCTCACGCATACGAGACGACGACGTACTCGCAATGCTGCTCGTCGCAAGCATCCCTGTGGCCGCGCTCGTCGGCGTCGTGCTCGAGTCGCCCTTCGGCGCGCTCCCATACTTCTGGGCGCTCGGTCATCTGAGCGCCCGCGCGTGCCAGATCGGCGTCGTCACTCCTTTTGGGTCGCGCCCTGCACCTGCGCGGTCGAGCCGCCGCGCACCGCGGCATAGGCCCCTTCCAGGCGACTGAGACTGTGCTCTGGGCGGTGCATCTCCGACCACAGACGCCACGCACCTTCACCCAGGCGGATCGCCTCTTTATCGTCTGAGAGCCGCCTTACAGCCGCTGCCCACTCACTCGAGGCCCCCGGAGCGACCAGGAGGCCGGTCTCTTCGTCCTTTACGATCTCGCTCAGACCCCCGCGCCGGCTCGCCAGCACCGGCACACCCGCCGCATAGGCCTCGGTCACCGACCTGGGCGCGGCGTCGTTCCAAAGCGAGGGAACCAGCAGCGCCCTCGCCCCGCGAAGCAGCGTCGGGACGGCCTCCCAGGGAACGAGCCCACGAAACTCGACATTGGGCGGCGCCACCGCGCGGAGATGAGCCATCTCAGATCCGTCTCCGACAACCACGAGCCGGCCGAGATCCGGCGTCCAGGAGTCGATCAGCGCGTTTGCGCCCTTCTCACGTGTGAGCCTACCGAGATATAGAAAGTAGTCTCCCGGGCCCTCACGCCGCGCGGTTGGCCACGCGAACTGGGGTGTCACCTCGATGCGCTCGGCTGCGATGCCGGCTTCGATATGCTTTTTTCTTACAAAGTCGCTGACGGCGAGAAAGCGATCGACTCGATCGAAGGTGCTCACGCTCCGATGCACGGTCAGCGATGCAGCAAGCACTCCGCCGGCCAGCGCAGACTCGCGATAGCAGCGATGCACGACACCCCGCCAAGGCAGGTGCCCGAGACACTCCTCGCAATTGTGGTTGTCCCGGTAAAAACTGCCCGATAGGCACATAAGGCGGTAATTGTGCAATGTCATGACGACACCTGCTCCCCGAGCGCCGGCCTCACGGATGACAGCCGGTGACACGAGCGGGAATAGGTTGTGACAGTGAACAATCTCCGCTCCCCACCTCCCCACCAGCTCTCTGACCTGGGCCACGGCCTCGGCTGACCAGACCGCCTGCAGCGCCGCCTTGGCTTGGGCCTTGGGCCCCGTGCCCGGCGACGGCGTCCAGGTCCTCACCTCATGGCCCGCGTCGGTAAGCAGCTTGACGTCGTCGCCCAGTACCCGATTCTCGCCCGATGCCGGTCCGGAGAGATAGCGCGAATGGAGGACGGCGATCCGCACGCGCGGACCCTATCACGCAGACATGGGGATCGCCGAGCAGGCAGAGATCGGCGTCGCATCGCAACTGATCCCCACAGCGCCTGATCGGCATCGCATCGCAACTGATCCCCACAGCGCGTGATCAGCATCATATTGCGACTGATCCCACAGCGCCTGTTCGGCATCGCATCGCGACTGATCCCAACAGCGCCTATTCGGCATCGCATCGCGACTGATCCCAACAGCTCCTATTCATAGCGTATGATCGCGGCTGCAATGCGTTGCCGACCGTGCACATGACTGCTGCCACCGTGGAAACCGTGAATTGAGCATGCAAAGAGTTCACGAGCCAGAGACGCTGCTGCCCGCCGCGAACCCGACCTTTGCGCGTAAAAAAATCCCGGGCGTTCAGCGATTTGTGCACTACATGTATGTAGGTCTCGACCCTCCGAACGGGGTTGCGCATGCCGCTCTCGCCTGGGCGGAGGCACAGCGCCAAGCGGGATATGATGTGACGGTACTATTTGATGGCGGCGAGTCGCGAGAGCCCCAAATCACGGCGAGTGGTGTCGAGCTCCTGCACGTCCCGCATATCGGCCGCTGGCAGCAGGCGCGGGTGGCGCCTCGACTCGGGTCGTTCCTGCGAGCGGGAGACGTGGTGACCCTGCACGAGAACTTCAAGACGCGACACCTGTTCGCCGCAGCGGTTTGCCGGCGGCGCCGGATTCCTTATATATCCATGCCACACGGGAGCTTTGCTCCGCGTATCTTGGCCAACCTCAGCCGGCCAATCGCACTTCGGACTTTCGCGGAGCGTTGGCTGCTCAATCGGGCGATGGCGGTCCATGTATTTTTTGACTCCGAGAAGGACGAGATGGCTGACTTTCAGCCGGCCGTAAGTCGATATTTGGTCGCGCCGACGGGCGTCAACGTGCCTGATCGCACATGGAACGGGACGGGCGACTACCTAGCTTGGATCGGTCGCTACGCCCCAGACCATAAGGGACTCGACATCTTGCTGAGCGCTCTTGCCGGTATCGACGAGCAGCGTCGTCCGCACCTGCATATGCGTGGCCTGGACTATAAAGGCGGTCGCCATATCGTCGAATCGTTGGTTCGGCAGTTGAAGCTCAAAGATTGGGTAACGGTTGACGATCCCGTTTATGGCGAAGAAAAGATCGACTTCCTGTGTAAATGTCGTGCGTATATTCATCCATCACGGTGGGAGTCACATAGTATTGCTCTGTGCGAGAACCTGGCCCTTGGAGTGCCAACGATCGTTTCCGGCGCCATCCACATCGCCCCAATGCTCAAAGCCCATGGCGCGGCGCTTGTCGTCGATCTCACACCCGACCAGCTGGCGGTGGCGATCGGGTCTACCGGAGCTGCTTCCTTTTCATCGCTTTCGCAGAATGCGCGTCGCTTCGTCGCGGAGAACCTGGATTGGTCGAGCGTGATGGACTCCTACCTGAATCAGGTTGAGGCGGCGCTTCGGTGAGCTTGACGTAGCCTGCGGCCTACCGCCGCGGGGAGCACGCCAAGCAAATATCTCAGCCGCGGGCGTGCCATCTTCACCGTATACATCTCGGGATGAACAAGATCAAACAGCTCGTCGGGAATCGCCGCGGTCAACGTCGTGCCGGCCGCCAACTCTTGTGAAAGGTACAGGATGGTGTTCTGGGCATACCACGGCTCAACTCTCTCGTCACGCCAAACCCGCGGCCGTACTACATCAAACGGCGCAAAACCAAACTGTCCAAATAGCTTTGCCCAGTAGCTGGGCCAGCGCTCGTTTACATGATGATGCCCATCCTGGTATGGAATCGCAGCCGAGAACAGAACCGCTGGAGCGAGTTTGGTCAGCTCACCCACAAACTGCGCTGCAAACTCCGCGGGCAGATGCTCCGCCACCTCCATCGACACGGCCAAATCAAATTTGCGATCCAGACGCAGCGGATGGCACAGATCGCGCGCTAGAAACTTATCGACCGGAATGTGCAATGTCGTTCTATCTATGTACTCCCCGTCGAGTCCTATGACATCAATAATCCCAAGCTCCATAGCCGTCCGAGCCCACGTTCCCACTCCACATCCAACATCCACGATACTGCGCGGCCTGAGGAGCTCGAGAGCAATCGGGAGTATCCCCTCGGCGGAGCTGAGAGACCCGAGCTCATATCCTTGGAAAAACTCGGTGGAGTAGTCGGCATCGGCGAAGAACATGGGAAGGAGCGCGTGCCACCTATCGGAGCATGCGCGGAGACAGTATACGAAGATCCAACCAGCCGCGGGACACTAGGCGTTAGAGCCAATCGAGGCGTGGAGGTGTTTAGCAAATCGAGGCGTGGAGGCGTTAAGCCGGTTGAGGCATGGAGAGAACTCCACGCCGAATCGAAAGATCTCTTGTGCCATTGAAGAAGTAGATCCAAAACACCACCGCGGCAATCGACTGGCCGACCGCGAGCCCCCACGCGCCGCCCACGGCCCCCCGTGTCAGAGCGCCAATCAACACGCTCGTCATGATCACCGGAGATACGGTCATCCGAGCGCGGAAGCTTCGTTTTGCATCCGCCAGCGCACGCAGTCCAACGGCGGCGCCCATGATTACGCCCAGAGCCGCGAACCCCAAAGCCAGCGGGAACACCACAGGTCGCGCGCCAGTCCAAACCGAGCCAAAAACCGCTTGCCCAAACGACGACGGAAGCAGCAGAACCAGGCCGGCCCAGAGCATCGTCATCAGCGCCAAACCGGCCGACAGCAGGGCGCAGGCGAGCTCGAACCGTTTGCGTCCAGACCGGAGCAACCGCACAGCCTCGGGCACAGCCGACAGCATCGCGGCATACATAGCTATGTTCAGTGGCCCAAGCAGGAGCAGACCGCCTCTGATCGCCGCCACGCCGGCGAGGTTGGTCACGATGGCGATTCCAAAAATCACCATCTGACACTCGCCCGCCAGGGCCAGGAACTCGACGATATACCGGGCTGCCAGGTCCGATTGCAGACGCCACCATGCCAGCGCCTGGCTCGACCTTGGCAGCAGACCAGCCTGCCATACGCCAAACGCGGCCGCGATCAGTGCCGCCACCCCCCAGGCGGCAATCAATGCGCTCACGCCGGTCTTGCCGTTGAGCACGAGGATCAGCAGCAGCGGAGCAAGAACGCCGGCGTAGAGCGCGTCGTTCATAAACGAGTACCGACTGCGACCGGCAGCGGAGAACGCGAACCGCCAGGTGTCCTGCAGCAGAAGCCCGGGCAGCGCCAGACCAAAGATGACGATCAAGCCGCTGGACGGTCCTCCTATGCCGACCCCCACAGCAAGGCAGATGGCGCCGCTCAGCACGCCGATCGCGAGCGCCGAGCCGCTCGCAAGCGATGCTCCACGCCGCCAGCCGGCGCCGGCAGCCTCGCTGAACCTCACCATCAGCGGTTCGCTGCAAACAGCCCGGCAAATACCCAGCACGACACAGTACGCCGCGAACAGAAGCGCGAACAGGCCAAAAGCACGCGGGGTGCTCTCGTGTGCCACCATCACCGTCAGAGCAAAATTGGTGAGACTGGATAGAGCCTGGTCCCCGAGCCCCCACCCGACGCGCCTCAGGCGATCGCTCGGGCTGGTGGAGGGAATGGCTTGCTCACTCGAAGCTGCCGTCGACTTTGCGAGCACAGTTGCTGTGATATTAGCGGTGCCCACTGCTCAGCCGCTCGCGTATGATCCTGGCGACGAAGCGGGGATTCCCCGCGAGATAGCGGGGACCGAGGCGCTTGGGCTCGCTGAGCAGACGGTGACACCACTCGAGCCCCAACCGCTGCATCCACTCCGGCGCTCGCTGCTTGGTGCCTGAGGCAAAGTCGAACGCTGCGCCCACACACAGGATCACCGGCGCCGCGCCGAGCTCGCGCAGACGGTGAGCCACATAGTGCTGGTTGGGCGTGCCGATCCCGATCCACAGCAACTCGGCCCCGGAGGCCCTGATGCGAGCGGCCGACTCGGCTAGCTCCTTCGCGGCCGGCATTCCCATCGGTGGCGCCTCGGTCCCGAGGATGCGGATGCCCTTGTGGTGGCGGCGAAGCTGGAAGCGCAGGCGATCGTTGACCTCCTGGCTGCCTCCATACAAGTAATGGGTCCGGCCTTCCTTCAGCCCGTCGGTGCACAGCAGCTTGACCCCGTCGGTGCCGGCGATCCGCTCGGTACGCCGTCCGTTCATACGGATCGCCCAGGCGATCGGCTGTCCGTCGGCGACGTTGAGATCGGCTGCGTTCAGCACGTTTCGATACTCGGCGTCGCGCGCGGCCCTGACGGTCGGGTCGACCGCGAGGAAGTGAACCACGTGGCTGCCACCATGGCTGAGGAAGGCGCGCACGACCTCCGCAAGATCGGAGCGCTCCAGCAGATCGAAGCGGATACCGTTAACCGTCTGGGTGGCGCCGAAGCCCGTCCCCGCGCGAGGCTGCGCGTGCAGATCGGTGACGCCGCTCTGCCCGGCGGGCAGGTCGTATTCGGGCTGATACATGACTCAGCTCACCGCCACCGCGAGCGCGGGCGCCTCAAGCGGCGACCGCCAGGCGGCGGACATCTCGTCGAAGATCCAGCGATACGTGGACCGCAGGCCCTGTTCGAGCGAGATGCTCGGCTGCCATCCCAAGCGCTCCTGGATGATCGTGTTGTCGCTGCTGCGCCCGCGCACGCCCTTTGGCGCCGTGAGGTTGTAGCTGCGCTTCAGCTCGACGCCGGCGATCCGCTCCACCGTGTCGACCAGCTGGTTGATCGTGACCATCTCGCTGCTGCCGAGGTTGATCGGCTCTTCGATCCCGCTTTCCATGATCGCCCGCGTGCCGAAGACGCAGTCGTCGATGTAGGTAAAGCTGCGCGTCTGCTCGCCGTCTCCCCAGATCTCGATCTCGTGCTCGCCCGACAGCACCGCCGCCGCGACCTTGCGGCAGATCGCCGCCGGCGCCTTCTCACGACCGCCGGTGTAGGTTCCGTGGGGACCGTAGACGTTGTGGTAGCGGGCCACGCGCGTGGTGAGGTCGAAGTCCTCGCTGAAGTGGCGGCACATACGCTCGCTGAAGAGCTTCTCCCAACCGTATCCGTCCTCGGGCATGGCGGGATATGCGTCTGACTCCTTGAGTCCCGGGATGTCCGGGCTCAGCTGCTTGTCGGCCGCGTATACGCACGCCGAGGACGCATAGAAGTAGCGCTCGACGCCCAGATCCTTGGCCGCCTCGAGCAGATGTGTGTTGATCAGCACCGAGAGCATGCACAGCGCTTTGTTGTTCTCGATGAAGCCCATACCGCCCATGTCGGCGGCGAGGTTGTAGACGGACCTCGCGCCGGTCAACGCCTCATAGCAGGCATCTCTGAGCGAAAGGTCGAGCTGCATGCTCTCGACCTCCTCGAAGCGCTGATGCCATTCGTCGAATGGCTTAACGTCGACCGCCACCAGGTCTGTATATCCATCACGAAGCAGATCGGTGAGGAGATGCCCTCCGATGAACCCGCCCGCTCCGGCTACGACAACTCGTTCCTTGTTCGTGCTCACCGTAGTCCTCCTAACCTGGTGATTATCAGTCCTATGTTCGTAAATGCACACATGCTCATTGCTAGTCGAGGAAGATCCCGGACAGAACCGCGTTGGTGCCTACCAGTCGATCGACCGTGATCGATACCGTTTCACCCGCGGCGACACTGACTGGGAACGAGACCCATGCACCCGCATGGAATTCGCTCGACAGTACCGCCGACTGACCATTGACGGTGATCATCTCCCTGCGCACAGTCGAATCCCAGTCGACGGCGTACAACTCGATGTTCCCGCTATATGCCGCGGTGAAGCTCAGTTTCAGCTTAATCTGGCTGGATTCATACAGAGCGGCGGGAATCCTGGTGCTCTTTTCAGGGTTCTTGAGCGCCCGTACGTCCGTGGTGGATGGCGACCACTGGTAGCGGCTCCCCTGTTCGACGGTCACGGACGCGTTCGTCAGAGACGCAAGATCGGTCGAGCCGCCGAAGCCCAACAGGTCATGCCCGCCCGCGCCATACGTCCCCACCCAATTGCCCTGAGGAGCAACGGACACGGCCGGCGACGGGGGTGCGCCCGCGTCGCCCAGCATGATCCCCGACAGCACCGCGTTGGCGCCCGCCGTTCGAGCGACCGTGATCGTGACCTTCCCGCCCGCGGGGACGCTGATCGCAAACGACGCCCACGCGCCTTTGCTGAAATCGCTCGTGAGCTGCGCCGTCTGCCCGTCGACGGTGATCGTCTCCCGCCGCGCGGTCGAGTCCCAGTCCACCGCGTAAAGGTGCAGGTTGCCTGAGTAGCCGGCTGGGATGCTCAGCGTCAGCTTGATCTGGTTTGGGTCGTAGTAGGTGGCGGCCGAGCGCGTCAGGCCATCCGGGCTCTGCGGAGCCCGCGTGTCGGTCGTGCTCGCGGCCCACCGGTAGCGGCTGCCCTGTTCGAGGCTCACCGACGCGCCCGGCAGATCGCTCACGTCGCCGACGCCATCCCAGTCGGCAAGATCGTACCCGGCCGAGCCGAAGACGCCTACCCAGCTGCCTTCGGGCGCGGTCGAGACCGTCGGAGGAGGAGTACTGGCGGTGGCATCGCCGAGCATGATCCCCGACAGCACGGCGCTCGTGCCGGCGGTGCGTTTGACGGCGATCCTCACCGTTTCCCCGGCGAGGACTTTGATCGGGACCGAAGCCCAGGCGCCCTGGTTGAAGTTGCCGCCCGTGAGGCTCGCCGTCTGTGTGCCCACAGTGATCGTCTCACGGCGTGCGGTTGTGTCCCAATCGAGCGCATAGAGGTGCAGATTGCCCTGGTAGGCGTTGGTGAAGTGCAGCTGCACCTGGACTTCGGTCGGGTCCGAGTAGGCGGTCGCGCTGCGCGAGGAGCCGTTGGGGCTTTCCAGGGCCCGCGGATCGGTGGTGGGGGATGCCCACGTAAGGCGGCTGCCTTTGACGAGCGTGGCCGTGACGCCCGGCATGTTGGTCAGATCGCCGGTTCCCTTGAACCCGGCCAGGTCGTAGCCGGCCGCGCCCTTCGTTCCCACCCAATCGCCCTGCGCCCAGCACGGCGCGTTCCACGCTTCGAGGTCCTTGCCCTTCTGCATTGCCATCAGTCCCAACGCGTTGGCTTCGGCGCAGAACTGGCTCGGCGTCTTTGCGTACTCCACCTCGAACACCGGCTTGCCCGCCTTGACGAACGGCTCCAGCAGGTTGCACTCCGCATACTCGACGCATTCCTCGTCGACCGAGTAGTCGTAGTAGGGCTCGAGTTCGGGGATCTGTTGGGTGTCGCTCTTCAGAGCGATCGACAGACCGAGCGCGTGCGCGGTGTTGGCGAGCCACTCGTCGTAGGTCAGCTGCTCGGCCGCCGTGATCGGGAAGCCCGTGTTGTTCTGCCACCCGTCGACGTTGTCGGCCTCGATGCCGTCGAACCCCTTTTCCTTGCACAGCTTGAAACGGGCTTCCATCAGCGGCTCGATGATCGACAGCTGACGAATGTCGAGCCATTTCTCTTCGGTCCACCCGGGGTCGGCTTTGCCGAGGACGGAGGCCGGGAACTTGCCGGCGTCCGGACGCCAACCCTCCCAAGTGCCGGCGTCCATGTAGCAGATGACGTGACGGCCCTGAGCGTGCAGCGAGGCGACCACCGACGCTTCGTTTTCGAACAGATCGATGTCATAGACCGACGCGTCGACGGTCTGGTCCACCGGCACACTCAGCTGCCACTGCCACGTCGCGTTGACGGGCGGAGTCCAGTAGCCGGCGGCCCCTGCGCCCTCTGGCGCCGCGAATCCGAGCACCAGGAGTGCAAGCGCCAGTAGAGCTCCCAACCACGCCGCTCCTAACCACCGGATATACGGGATCTCAGCCAAGGAAGATCCCTGACAGAACCGCATTGGTGCCTACCAGTCGATCGACCGTGATCGTCACCGTTTCACCCGCGGCGACACTGACTGGGAACGAGACCCACGCACCCGCATGGAATTCATTTGACAGTACCGCCGACTGACCATTGACGGTGATCATCTCCCTGCGCACAGTCGAATCCCAGTCGACGGCATAGAACTCGATGTTCCCGCTATAAGCCGCGGTGAAGCTCAGTTTCAGCTTGATCTGACTCGATTCATACAGAGCAGCCGGAATCCGGGTGGTTTTTTCGGGATTCTCAAGCGCCCGCGTTTCGGTGGTGGACGGCGCCCACTGGTAGCGACTCCCCTGTTCCACGGTCACGGACGCGTTCATCAGCGATGTGACATCGGTCGAGCCGCCGAAGCCCAACAGGTCATACCCACCGGCGCCATACGTACCCACCCAATTGCCCTGAGGAGCAACGGACACGGGCGGTGACGGCGGAGCGCCGCCGTCACCCAGGAAGATCCCAGACAGCACCGCATTGGGGCCAAACGTCTTATCGACGGTGATCGTCACGGTTCCCCCTGCGGCTACGCTGACCGGGAAAGACATCCACGCGCCTTCGCCGAATTCACCGAGCACCGCACTGTGTCCGTTGACCGTAATAATCTCCCGCCGCGTCTGTTTGTCCCAGTCCACCGCATATAGGTGCAGGTTGCCGGTGTACGCCGCGCTGAAGCTCAGCTGCACCCGAATCTGATTCGGATCGTAATAGGCGCTGGCGTTGTGTGACAGCCCCCCCGGATCGGACAGCGCGCGAGGGTCGGAGCTGCCCACCGCCCACTGAAAGCGGCTGCCTTGCAGCAGGCTGACCGAAGCGTTGGGCAGGTATGACGCATCGCCGGTGGAACCGTCCCAGCCGGCAAGGGCATAGCCCGCGGAACCGACCGCATCGACCCATGCACCTTGGGGCGCACTGGTCACCGCGGGTCCGGGGATAGAACCGGATTCGCCGAGGAAGATCCCCGAGAGCACCGCGTTGGCGCCCCCCGTGCGATCGACCGTGATCGTAACCGTTTCGCCCGCGGCCGCTTTGATCGGGAAGGACACCCATGCGCCTTTGTTGAAGGAGCTCGAGAGCGTCGCCGTCTGCCCGTTGACCGTAATCGTCTCACGGCGTGCAGAGGAGTCCCAATCGACCGCGTAGGTATGCAGGGTCCCGGTGTAGGCTTCGGTGAATTTCAACTGCACCTGGACCTGGTTCGGGTCGTAATAGGCGGCAGCGTTGCGTGTCAGCGCACCCGGTTCTGAGAGGGCGCGCGGGTCGGTCGTGTTAGCCGCCCACTGATAGCGGCTGCCCTGCACGAGGCTCAGCGAGGCGTTTGGTATGTAGGAGACGTCGCCCGTGGGCCCGTCCCAGCCGGCCAGGTCATAGCCCGTCGAGCCGACCGCAACGACCCCCGGTGAGCTGATCCAGCCGCCCTCGGAGAGTTCCTGCCCGCCGGTCGCGGGCGGCGCGCCGGCTTCACCGAGGAAGACGCCTGAGAGCACCGCGTTCGTGCCGGCGTTGCTCTGCACCACGATCGACACCGTGCCGCCGGCGGCAACGCTGATCGGCAGCGACACCCAAGCGCCCGCGTTGAAGCTGGACGTGATCGGCACGCTGCGCGGGCCCGAGCCGTCGTTGACGATGAACGTCTCCCGGCGCACGGTCGAGTCCCAGTCGACCGCGTACATGTGCAAAGTCCCACTGTAGGCAGTGGTGAACCCGAGCTGCAGCTTGACTTCTTTGGGGTCAAAGTAGGTCGCCGCATTGCGCACAGTGCCTTCCGGCCCCTGCAGCGCACGCACGTCGCTGGTATTGGCAGCCCACTCGTAACGGCTGCCTTTTTCGAGGGTCGCGCTCACGCCGGGCAGGTCCGACACGTCCTGCGCGACGTCCCAGCCGCCCAGCAGATAGCCGCTCGAGCCGAATTTGCCGACCCAGCTGCCCTGCGGTTCCTGCTGGACCTGGGCGGGCGCGGCCGGCCAGGTCGTCGGGGCGGTGACGGTGCTCGCTCCCGCGGGCACGCTCGTCCAGCCCGACTGGATCCCGCCGTAGACGGCGCCGACGCTCGTGACGCCGGTCAGCGGCGCGTTGGCGGCTTCCGTGGCGGTGTTCTGCAGGGTGAGCTGATTGCCTTCGATATACCCGCTGACCTGGCTGGTGTTCGCTTTGCTCCACGCCTGCTGCTCGGCCAGCAACGCGCCGATCTGCGCCATCGTCGGCTGTTCGAGCGGGGTGTTGAAGTACGAGTTGTACTGTTCGAGCAGCGGGTTCAGCACCGAGTAGAACAGCCCGTCGCCCGTCGACGGCAGCGTCGCCGGCGGAGTGCCCGTCGTCGGTGGCCCGGGCGGCGGGGTGCCCATCAGGTTCGGCTGGTGGAAGTAGTGCGGGCGGGGATCGTTGCCCATCACATGCTGGAACATGTTCGTGTCGACGCTGGCGACGACTTCAGCGAAGTTGGCCGCTTTTTCCTCGCAGGTGTTGGTCGAGGAGCTCGCGCATTTCCCACCATGTTCGGGTGAGAGATACAGCTGGTTGTACTCGTCGACCTCCTGCGTCTCCGTGGAGACGTTGTAATAGATATTCGTCGGGTAGCGCGGGATCGCACGGGCGGGCCCATCGGTGAACGTGGAACCCGGCGCGTAGGCTTCTGCGGTGCTGCCGGAGATGGTCGGGTTCGGATACCCCTTTGACGCGTCGGAGCCGAAGAATTTGATGCCGGCGCCTTCGAACGCGGGAATCAGGAACGGGCTCTGCGGATAGGGGCTCTCGACCGCTTCGTTGGCGACCGGAGGGCCTGCTGAGGAGGTGCCGGCGGCGCCGGTGTCGGTGTATTCCTGGTCGAGCGCACCGCCGCCCGCTACGGCTTTGTTGGTGGTCGGGTTGCCGAACCAGCTGTTCGGCGGCGCTGTGGTCGGCGCCGGGACCGTCGCGAGCAGGGTCCATACGTTGCTCCCCGAGACCTCACGGTAGATTTTGAACTCGGCCGCATGGCAGACGGCGGCCCACGTCAACTTGACCGCTCCGGTCGAGCCGGTGACGGTGACGGGCGCGGACTCGGTCGGGCTCGACTGGCCGCCGCCCGGTGTGAAGTCGTCGGTGATCGCGTAGACATACGTGCCGGCCGCAAGGCTCCCGCCGGTCGTTGCCGCTTCGGCGGTGTTGAGATCCGGCGGGTCCACGACCCCCGGGTTGCCCGGCAGCAGGTTCGCGAGGCCAGAGTGCTCGCCCGTGACGAGCGCTGAAGGATTGTTGTTGCCGAGCGCGACGGCCGGTTCGGTGCTCGCGGTCAACCCGAGGCCGCCGGTTCCCGCTTTGGCACCGGGCGCTTCCGCGGCCCAGCTGTTGTTCTCGTTGAGCTCGGCTTCGATGTAGCTCTGGGTTGCGCAGTTGATGTCGATGTTCGGGTGATCCCACGTGTGGCTGATCCAGCCGAAGGAGCTCTTGTATTTCTGAAACGCCGCCAGCAGCGGATCGGTGCCGGGTTCTGAGGAGCCGCCGCCTTTAGTGGTTTCGCCGGTCGAGCCGCCGTTGCCGCCGAGCGCCGCGGTGTTGCCTTCGGCATAGGAGACACTGCCGCCGCCGTTGAACAGCATGTCGATCCGGAATTTGTTCTGTTCTGACCATTTCGCCGCGTATTCCACGTCGGCGGGCACCTCGCGGATCGCGTCAGCCGGGTTGTAGTCGGTCGTGTGCGTGGTCGTGTCCCACGAGTCGTCGAACAGGAAGTTGTCGTCGATGTTCGCCTCGTAGTAGTTGCGCTGGTCACCGAAGTACACCCCGCGCGTGACCCAGTCGAGCGCGCCATGGCGCAGCAGCTCGGCCTGCAGCTGGTTGGCGTTCTCGTTGAAGGTCTCGACCATTTCCTGCACGCCGTTTGCGTGCGTGTAGATGCCGACGAGCGCCGAGCCGGAGGTGGCGCCGCCGGAGACGAGCGGCGTGAAGCTTGCGCCGGTGGCCTGGGTCGCGAGCGGCGTGGCTTCATAGCCGTAGGTGCCGGTATCCATCGGCACCGGCCCCTTCAGGTAGGGGAAAACCTTGTCGCCTTCGGCCGTGAGCGTGCCCTGCGCGCCTTTGAATTCGCCGGATTTCGCGGCGGTGTTCAGACCGTAGGTGGCGCTCGGGTATATATCCCCCGTCAGCTGACGCACGTTGAATTCCTGCTCGTACTCTTCGAGCGCCGTCCATTCGCTCGCCGACAGCTGCGATACGCAGCTCGTGATGCATTCCGGCAGATCGCCGACGGACACGATGACCGCCTGGTATTTGGCCTCCTGCGTGCCGTTGGCCAGCGTGTCCGACAGCGTCGCGGCCGTGATCGCCGCATGCCCGGGCGAGGTGACGATGGCTTCGTAGGGAACGCCCTCGCGCTGCAGCGCCGACTGCCAGGCGAGGAAGTCAGGCTCGGTGCTCGAGGTCCCGAGCACGAGCACCTTCATGTCGATGCGCTGCGCCGCGGACGCCGCGGCCGGAGCGAGCGAGGCCAGCGCCAGGGCGAGCGAAACGACCGTCGTCAACAGCGCGAACGGCCTGATCGTCGCCTTGCGCAGCATCTCAAATCTCTCCGTTGTCATTGCTCGTCTCCACTGTTGACATTTCAATCGGCCAAGCGCGAGGACGCGCTCAGGCCGCGCTCTGCGCGAGCTCGGGCGGCGCGTCGGCTGCGACGGTCAGCTCGATGTCCATCGCCTCGACCGCGGACGCGGCGAGGCGGGGAGGAAGCGCGCGATCGCCGGCGCGGCCCTGCATGTCGCCCGCCAGCGCTCCCAGCCTGCCCCGGATGCCCTGCATCGCCCGCTGGACCTCCTGGCAGGCTTCAAGCAGCCCGTTGCGCACGGCCAGACACTCGGCGATGACCTGCGCCGGCGGCGGGGACGCCGTCTCTCCGTCCGGACGTGCAGTCGCAAACTCCGGTCTGATCGAGCGCATCCGCTCGATCACGTGGCCGGCGTCGGCCGGGCGGTGGCGCTCGACCTTCAGTCGCGCGTTTTCCTCGCGCAGCAGCGTGATCTCGGCTTCGAGCTCGCCCAGCGCGAGCGTTTCGCCCGACGGCGACCGGGAGCTGTCGGATACCCCCATGCGGAGCAGCCGCCCCACTACCTTCTCTCGTGTGCTCGCCTCCATGCCTGAGCAGTGTCTTCGTTTCGGGGCCGATCCCCAATGGCCCGGATGCCCCATCTTGCGTTCAGGCGCCTGAACGCCATGTTACGAGAGAGGACTTACCAGCAGGGTTCGAACGCCTGGCCGTCGAGCCCGAGGTCGAAGCGCGCGCCCATGATCCCCGCTGCGTTGTCGGCCGCGCAGAACGCGCTCGTCGCAATGCTGTACTCCGCGTTGAGCACCGGCTTGCCGGCGGTCAGATAGGGGGTGAAGCTGGAGCATTCGCCGTCCAGATTACATTCCTCGCTGAGCGCTCCGTCGTAGTGCGACTCCAGCTCGCTCACCTGTCCGCTGTCGTTCTTCTGCAGCACGGCCATCCCCAGCGAATGGACCTCGGTCGCGACCCACTCGTCGTAGGCCAGCTGCTCAGCCGCGGTGATCGAAAAGCCGGTGCTGTTCTCATAGCCGTCCATGTTGTCCGGCTCGACCGCGTCGAAACCCTTTTCCTTGCACATCTCAAACCGCTTGATCATGATCGGCTCGAGCACGCTCAGTTGGCTCACGTCCAGCCACCGCTCTCCCGGCCAGCCCTGGACTTCGGCGCCGATCACGGAGCCCGGGAAGGAACCGGTGTCGGGACGATCCGGCTCGTAGGTGCCGACGTCGATGTAGCAGATCACATGAATGCCCTTCGCGTGCAGCGCCGCCACCTCGGCCGAGGTATTTTCGAAGCCGTCGATGTCGTACGCCGCGACCGGCTCGTCGTTGTTGACGGCGCCCTCCAGCTGCCAGTACCAGGTCAGGCGCTCGGGCGGAGTCCATTTAACGCCGGTCGAGCCACCACCCGTCGAGCCACCGCCCGTCGAACCACCGCCGGTGGAGCCGCCACCGGTCGTGGTGCCCCGCCCGGTCGTACCGCTCGTAGGGCCGCCGGCGCTCGTGGCGGCTCCCGCCACTGAGCCACCCGTCGAGGCGCCGCCCGAGCCGGCGCCGGTGGAGCCGCCCGCCGCGCCGGCGGATCCGCCCGCCGGACCGCCGGCGACGGGACCAGGGATCACGCCGCCTGGCGCGCCTCTGGCCGGGGCGCCGTCCGCGCTCGGCGCGAGCACCTGAAAGCGCGTCCCCGCGAGACTCAGCCGCCGCGAGCCGTGCTTGGTGTGAACGCTCCTCGCGGCGAGAACCCGCAGCCGCCCGTGCACGCCGCCCGGCACGACCAGCCGGACCCGAAACGTGCCCTTCGCCCCTGCCCGGAAGCCGGCTGCGCGCCGCCCGCCGAAGACGAGAAACCCGCCGGCCAGCGAACGGAAGCCATATCCCCGCACGACCACCGTTTGACCGGCTCGGCCCGACGCCGGCACGACCGTCAATCGCGGCCTACTCTGCGCGCCGAGAGCGTCGCCAAGCGTCAGGCTCGCGAGGACCGCCGCCAAGATCACGACAAGCCCCATGACCCGAAGGGAGCCGGTGCGCACAGGCCCAGCATGTCACATCCTGCCGATACTCCGGAGTCAAAGGTCGGGGGCGCGCCCGCAGCGGCGCGCCCCCGAGAGCGATCTAGATGTACACGCGACGGCGTACTACCAGCAGGGTTCGAACGTCTTGCCGTCGAGTTCGAGGTCGTAGCGCGCGCCCATGATCCCGGCCGCGTTGTCGGCCGAGCAGAACTGGCTCGCGGCGAGGCCGTACTCCGCGTTGAGCACCGGCTTGCCGGCTTGCAGGTAGGCGTCGAAGTTGGAGCATTCGCTGTACTGGTTGCACTGCTCGTCCAGCGCTCCATCGAAGTACGGCTCGAGCTGGGCCGTCTGTTCGCCGTCGTTCTTCTGCAGCACGGCCATCCCCAGCGAATGGACCTCGGTCGCGACCCACTCGTCATAGGTCAGCTGCTCAGCCGCCGTGATCGAAAAGCCGGTGCTGTTTTCATAGCCGTCCATGTTGTCCGGCTCGACCGCGTCGAAACCCTTTTCCTTGCACATCTCAAACCGCTTGATCATGATTGGCTCGAGCACGCTCAGCTGACGGATGTCAAGCCATTGCTCGCCCGGCCAGCCGTTGGAGGCGCCAAGCACCGAAGCCGGAAACGACGAGTAGTCGGGGCGATAGTTCTCTGATGTGCCGACGTCCGTGTAGCAGATTACGTGAATGCCTTTAGCATGCAGCGTCGCGACCTCGGCGGCCGTGTTTTCGAAGCCGTCGATGTCATACGCCGCGACAGGCTCATCGTTGTTGACGGCCCCCTGGATCTGCCAGTACCAGGTCAGGTGCTGAGGCAGGACCCATTGCCCGCCGGTCGAACCACCAGAGCCGCCCGTCGAGCCACCCGAACCACCGGTCGAACCACCCGAACCACCGGTCGAACCACCCGAACCACCCGTCGAACCACCAGAGCCGCCCGTGGAACCACCCGAGCCCCCCGTCGAACCACCCGAACCCCCCGTCGAACCACCCGAACCGCCGGTCGAACCACCCGAACCGCCGGTCGAACCACCAGAGGAGCCTTCGGAGCCGCCCGAGGAGCCTTCCGAGCCGCCCGAACCACCGGTGGAGCCACCACCAGAGCCGCCTTCGGTTGAGCCTTCAGAGCCGCCGGTCGACCCTTCCGACCCGCCCCCAGCCGAGCCGCCGGAGGGGCCTTTTGAGCCTTTGCCCTTATTGCCTTTGCCTTTGGCGCCTTTTCCTTTGGAGCCTTTGCCTTTGGAGCCTTTGCCCTTGGAGCCTTTGCCCTTGGAGCCTTTGGACCCGCCGGTAGAGCTCTTTTTGGAAGATCCACCCTTCGTGGACGTGCTCGCCGCGGCTGCGTGTGACTTGCGGGCAGCGGTCTTGTGATGGTGGGCCGCATGGCGCGCCGAGCGCGCGGCGGCCACGCCGGTGGAGAAGACGAGGATGGCGAGCAGCGCCATCGGAATGACGACCTGCTTCGCGATTCGACAGCTTCGAGCGAGCATCGATGACCTCCGTGTCGGGCGCGTTTGTGAGCTGTGAGCGGCGCCTTGTTGAGTGAGCGAAATTGCTGCGCGCAGAGAAATTCCTCTTGCAGCCCTCAAGGAATCGGGCGACCGCGCCGTTAGCGCATGGGGTCGAGCCGATTGTTGGACGCATGACCGACACGCGCGCGCGCCCCTACCCGGATATGGCCTGTACCGCCTACGTATTCGTCACGCCGGCGCCGCGTATAGATACGGAGGTTCCGTTCAGGCCTGGGCGACGGGAAAAGAGATAATCATGGAGCGGGGGTGCGCAGTTCGACCGACCAGCTTGCGTGAGTAGCCACACGCACGCTTCGATACGTGCCACGAGACAGGTGGATGCTCCCACTCGGCGCCTGGCTGGTCACGAGCATGAACCCGTTCGCCGCGAAGATCTGGATCGGTGGGCGCGCCGTGTGCCATTGAAGCACCTGCGACGAGTGCGCGACGATCGTCCCCAGTCGCGTGTCGCCGGAGCCGGCGAAGCGGCGCAGCACCTGCTCGCTCGGCGGTGATGGGTGGCGATGGATCGCCACAGGACCCGAGATCTTCGCGGACGTCGTCCTCGCCGCAGCGCCCGTCTCCCGCGGGCCCGTGCTCGCTCCAGCCACGGGCGTGGTCCGCGTACGCGAAGCAGCCCCGGTTTTCGCTCGCGCACTCCCCCTCCCCCCTTACCAGCCGCCACGATCGCCGGCCCGCTTTGAGTCGCCGCGCTCGCGTGGGTGCTCGTCGAGCCGGAGCCGCCCGCGCCACAGCCGGCCAGTCCGATCGCGGCGAGGGGTAAGGCCGCCAGAAATGACAACACACGGGTTGCGCCGCTGCTCGGCTGTTGAAAAGAAGGTGCGTTCATCGAGAGCTCGCCGGAGACCGCTCGTCCACGGGCCCGGCCGGAGGACGAGGTTATTGAATCCACAGGCTCGTCGCGAGCACGCGCCCCGGCCGCAGCAGTATCCGCAGCAATGGCGGCAGCGCAACCGCGATGCCCACGAGCGCGCCCGCGATCAGCGCCGTTCCCGCCGGCGCTCCGTGCGCGAGCACGAGCCTGCTCAACACCAGCTCGGTCGCGACGCTGGCCAGCGCCGCAATAAACGCCCATCGCGCGTATGCGAGCGACTCGAGCAGGTTGACGAGCATCGTGACGAACGCGACGCAGCCAAAACCCACGAACAGGCTCCAGCGGCTCGTGCCCGAGGTCCACTGCCCGATCAGGATCACCACCCCGGACAGCCCCACAGTCGTTCCCAGCAGGCGCAACAGCGACCCGCCGAAGATGCCCATCGCCGCCCCGCGCACGTCGCGCTCGTTCGCCCGCTCGATCCCCACGCCCTGCAGCCCGCGCGGGATCGCGTCGTAGAACTTCCACAGGTGATACCCGGCCCAAAAGCTGCCGAGCACCGACGGCAGCAAAGCGAGCGCCGGAAACGCGCCGTGCACGCCCCAGCCGAGGCTCGCGTCGCCGACCAGCAGGCCGCCCAGCGCCGCGCCGATCGCGCCCGCCCACAGCGCCCGCCCCACGCGTCCCGCCGGTTCGTCCAGACGCCCGCCGCCCGAGGCGACCGCGTAGACCGCGCTCGCGATGATCAGCGCCGTCAATCCCTCGAGCAGGGGATATGCGGAGACCTTCAGCTCCAGGCCGGCCACCGCCGCCACCAGCACGAACCCGTACGCCAGCGCCCAGCCCCGGCGCGCCATCACGGTCCCGCCGACCCAGATCGCGACGAACATGCCCGCCAGCCGTCCATATGAATGCAGCAGCATCAGCGGCCCCTCGATCGCGATCAGCGCCAGGGCGCAGATCGCCATGCGGTCGCGCGCCAGGCAGGCAAGACCCGAGCGGCGGCTCAGATAGCGGCTGCGGATCGCCCATTGCAGCGCAAGCGTGGTCGGCAGCGCGATCGCGATCGCCTGCTCCAGCACCGACGTACCGACCTGGCGACTCAGCGGCCCCGCCCACGAGGCGACGGCGAGGATCGCCATGATCAGGGCGATCGCCTCGGCGAGGATGCTGTCGCGGCGGCCCGACTCCTCCGTGGTGAAGCGCCCGGGCGTCCACATCGGCGGTTTCGGCGGCACGATCCGCGAGCCCAGGCTGAGCGCCGCGTTGGCGCGCACCCCGCCCCACGCCTCGAGCACGACCGCCGCCTCGAGCACGTCCTGCGCCCCACGCCCGAGCCGCGCCTCGATCACACCCGTCGCGTATTTGGATCCAGGCTGCTCCATTTCGCTTACGCCACGTCCCTCACGCGTTCGTCGCCCGGCTCGTCAGCTCGCCCAGCAGGTCGCGGTACCCGTCGAGGCAGGCGGTGCGCGTGTAGAAGCGGTGCACGCGCGCGAATCCGCGCTGCCCCAGGCGCGCCGCGAGCTGCGGGTTGCGCAGTAGCATCGCCACCCCGGTCGCGATCGCATGCACGTCACCGGGCGGCGGCACGATGCCACAGCCGCGCAGCACCTCAGGCACGCCGCCGACAGCCGTGGCCACCACCGGGCGCGCCTGGGACATCGCCTCGAGGATCGACATCGGCAACCCCTCGGAGATGCTCGTCATCAGCACCACGTCCGCGTCGCGCACTACGCCATTCGGGTCTTCGGTGCGGCCCATGAACTTGAAATGGGACTCGACGCCGAGCCTGCGCGCGAGCTCCTCGCACGCGCGCGCATAGGTCTCCTGCCCTTTCGTCGGCGGCCCCCAGTACTCGAAGCTCACGCCCGGCACGCGGCGGGCAACCTCGACGGCCACGCGCAGCATCGTCTGCACGTCCTTCAGCGGATCGATCCGCCCCACCGAGACGACCTTCAGGTTGCCGGGCGGATCGGTGTAGGTCGCGGGGGCCTCGATCCCGTTCTGGATCACGCGGATCTTCCGCGGGTCGACGCCCAGGCCGCGCTCCCACGTGGCGTTCGCCTCGGTGACCGGCGCCACGAAGTCCGCCGCCGCGTAGGCGGCCCGGCTGAGGCCGCGGGCGAGGCGGCTCGAGAGAAAGCGCTCACCCTGCGAGGACGGGCTGCGCGCGGCCGCGAGATAGGCCTCGCGCACGTACACGCCGTGCTCTGTCAGCAGCATGTCGGTGCCGTGCAGCTGCTTGTGCACCAGCGCCGGGATCGTCGCCCAGCCGGCGGCGGTCACATGCAGCAGGTCGGTCTGCGGCGTCGGTATCCCGGCGGCCCGGGCGATCCAGTAGATCGTCTGATAGAGCCTCGCCGCCTCGAGCGCATCAAGCGCGGGGGCCGCGCCGGCGTCGGGGTGGTGCTCGGCCAGCACCTCCTGCAGTGCGACGAGAAAGGTCGCCCACGCGCGCGCGCGCCGAAACGCCGCGCGGACGGCGTCAGGCCGGCGCCGGGACCACAAGAGCGCGTTAAGCAGCGCCTCATAGCTCCCTTCCCAGCCGATCAACGCCCGCATCAAATCGGCCGGCAGGCTGTCGCCGGCCGCACGCTCGGAGCGGACGGTGAGGCGGCGGCGGGGCAGGCGCTCAGACCACAGCTCGATCTGACCCACGAGCGTCGCGTGGGGCGGCAGCTCGAAGATCGCGCTGAGGCGGCGGTCGCCCGCCATGATCGGCAGGATCTGCCAGTCGAACTCGGTCAGCCCGCCGATCACGAGGTCACACCAGGAGCTGACGCCGCCCACCGCGTAGGGGTAGGTGCCCTCGGTCGTCATCAAAATACGCGGCCTCCCCGCGCCTGCGCGAGGAGGCCGCGAGCGGGTCTTCTCGGTGCCTTGCCTGCGGCTCTCCTCGGCGCCCTCGGTGACGGCTCGGAGCACCGTCGCCGGGGGAAACGTGCGAGCGGGAGCCGGTTCGCCCGGCAGAGCTCTTCCAGCCTGACTCGCGGCCTCAGCGACGGCCGCGCGCCGTCTCGTCGCCTGCGCCTGGGACATCAGAGGGTGGCGCCGCCGTTGACCGAGGCTGCACCGTTGACCGAGGCCGCGCCGTTGCCCGAGGCTGCACCGTTGCCCGAGGTCGCACCGTTGCCCGAGGTCGCACCGTTGACCGAGGCCGCACCGTTGACCGAGGCCGCACCGTTGCCCGAGGCCGCACCGTTGCCCGAGGTCGCACCATTGACCGAGGCGCCATCGGAGCCGCTCACAGCAGCGGGGGCACCGCTCACATCGACTCGCTGACCGTTCGTCTCGAACGCGAACGGCAGCGCGGTCAGCCGCTGCTGGATGCTCTCCATCGTCTGCTCGATCTCATGACACGCGTCCAGCAGGCCATCGCGCAGGACCAAGCACTCCGTGACGAGGCTCCATGCCTCCTCGACCAGGCCCTGCGCCTCGGTATACAGACGCTCCTCGTCTGCGCATCCGCCGTCGGTATCGCCCAGTTCGGCCTCCAACCGCCGCAACGGATCGGCCGAGAGGCGCGAGTCCTTACCGTTGGCAAGGCCCAGGTTCTCGGAGTCGCCGTGGGACGCTGCGGGTGCTGCCATCGCTTGCTCCATCTCGTGGTTCGTTCGATCGGATGCACCCGTCCGCGCCGACCGCCTCGAACCGGCGTCGGCGAAACGACGCTGAATCCCCTCGGCGAGCGCGGCGCTCGCACCGTTGTCATGCAGTGTCTTAGGTTACGGTCCGTCTCCCAATGGCCCGTGTGCCCCATCTTGTGTTCAACCCCCTGAACGCGTCGTCACGCGCCGGTGGGCAGACGAACAGGTCGAGCCACTCTCCTCGCGCGTGCTCCGTCCCTGCACACATCACCACACGCCGTCCTCTGAACGGCTGCTCGGCGCCCTGGACACAGACGACCCAAACAGCGGACAAACAGGAGTGGAGATGTTAAGATGTCCGCTGTCGGCCTTGCACACCTGAGGAGAGGAAGCCAGATTTCAGGAGCTGGTCGATGGTTCGAAGCGTCGAGTTTTCTGTCTGTGGAGACTTGGATCTAAGACTTCGGTCCGCAGAGCAGTGACGAGGACCACACAAGGATGCCTGGATCTCATCACCTCGACAGCGGTGAAGCAGCCATGACCGATTCGGTCGATGGCATGTTTGCCGTTCTCCTGAAGTTGACCGCCCGGACGTGGCGATGGCGGGTAGGCTCCCGATGGGAGTCCGCCCCGCGGACCATCGCGATGCGGGCCCAGCTGCGGATCTTCTTGGTTGCGATGATCGCGCTCGCGCTTACAGTGGTCCTGCAAGCGCTGTCGTTCTCCGTACACACGCTCTCCGGGCACACCGCCGTGGAAACGGCGACGGGCCTGGTCGGCGCGCTGGCGGCGGCTGTGTTCGCCGAGCGCACGCGCACCTCCCGGCTGCTCGGCGACTTCCTCACAGCCCTGTCGCTGGGGATGCTCAGCGCGACCGACCTGATCCTCGGCGCCGGGCCGACGCTGATCGGCTCGAGCCCGGGTAATGCGTCGCAGTGGATCGCACTCGTCAGCCGGTTGATCGCCGGCGCCGTCTTGATCGGCGCGGCTCTCTGCCCGCAGCTGAGCATCGACCGATTGCGTCTGCAACCCCGCGCGCTGCTGCTCGCCACGATCGGCGGCGTAACCGTCTTCGCCGGCGCGGCGCTGCTGTGGCGCTCGCACCTGCCGAGCCTGCTCCACGCCGGCGGATCGTCGCGGGCGAGCTTCGGCGATCCGCTCAGCTGCCTGGAGCTCGCCGGAGCGCTGCTCGCCGCGATCGCGGCCTTCGGGCTCGCCCGGCACGCGGGGAAGGGCGCCGACCAGCTGGCGCGATCGATCGCCGCCGGTGTGAGCGTTTTGGCGATCGCGCGCCTCAACTACTTTCTCCTACCGCCCGTGCACACCGCCGGCCGGCTGTACGCCGGCGATATCCTGAAGCTCGGGGCGTATCTGCTGATCCTGCACGGCTGCATGGCCGAGTTCCGTGCGATCCAGCGCAAGCTCGTCCGGCGGGTGGCGATGGACGAGCGGCGGCGAATGGCGCGCGACATGCACGACGGCTTGGCCCAGGAGCTCGCGTTCATCGCGAGCCACTCCCAGCGGCTGGGCCAGACCGGCGACGACGCCACAACGGTCGCCCATCTGCGGGCAGCCGCCGAGCGCGCGCTGCACGATTCGCGCACGGCGATCGCGGTCCTCACCTCGGCCGAGGAGGCGCCGCTGGACGTGTTGATCACCCGCACCGCCGACTCCTTCCGATCACGGTTCGGCGTCGAGGTCGAGCTCGACCTGGAGAGTGAGGTGCTTGTCGAGGCCGAGTGGCGCAACGCGCTGCTGCGCATCCTGCACGAGGCGTCGACCAACGCCATCCGCCACGGCGGCGCGGAGCGCATTCGCGTGCGTATGCGAAGCGGCCCGCACGGGCCGTCATTGCGCGTCGCCGACGACGGCGCCGGCTTCGACGTGCAAGCCGCCGTCGCGGGCGGGGGCGGCGGCCTCGGCCTGACGAGCATGCGCGAGCGCGCCGAGATGCTGGGCGCGCGCCTGAGCATCTCCTCCAGCCCCGGCGCCGGCGCCGTCGTGGAAGTCGGGGCGTTGTAGTGGGGGCGTTGTAGTGGGGGGTCTGCGCGTCGTGCTCGCCGACGATCACGCCACCGCGCGCCTGGGTGTGCGCCTCGCGCTGGAGGAGGGGGGCTTCCACGTGGTGGCCGAGGCCGTGGACGCGCGCACCGCTGTCGAGGCGGCGCTGGCGCACCGGCCCGACCTGTGCCTGCTCGACGTGCACATGCCCGGGGAGGGCATCGTGGCGGCGGCCGAGCTGTCCGAGGCGCTGCCTGACATGCCGGTCGTGATGCTCAGCGTCTCCGACACCAGCGACGACCTGTTCGAAGCGCTGCGCGCGGGCGCGTGCGGCTACCTGCTCAAGGACACCGACCCGCAACGACTCCCCTACGCGCTCGCGGCGGTACTCGAGGGCGAGGCGCCGCTTCCGCGCGTGCTCACGGCGCGGCTGATCACCGAGTTCAGGCGGCGCGGCTCACAGCGGCGCACGCCGACCGCGGAGGGCGGCGTGGTCACACTGTCCGAGCGGGAGTCGGAGGTGCTGGAACTGTTGCACGAGAAGCTCTCCACCAAGGAGATCGCCGAGCGGCTCGAGATCTCCCCGGTAACCGTGCGGCGCTACATCTCCGATCTCGTACGCAAGCTGCGTGTCGCCGACCGCGCCGCGGCGCTGCGGCTGACCGACGGCGCGCGGCGGTAAACCAGCGCTCGATCGCCGGCACGACCGCCGGCCGAAACAAGCTCGATCGCCGACACGACCGCCAGCCGAAACAAGCTCGATCGCCGGCACGAGGCCGGCCGAAACAAGCTCGATCGCCGGCACGACCGCCGGCCGGAACAAGCTCGATCGCCGGCACGAGGCCGGCCGAAACAAGCTCGATCGCCGGCACGAGGCCAACGGGCGCAGGTCAGCCGGAGATCTGCGCGCCGATCGGCGGCGTATTGCGCGACCAGCCGTCGCTTGCCAGATCGATCTCACACCACACGGCGGTGCTGCCCTCGCCACGGTCCACGCCCCAGCGGTCAGCCACCCGATCGACGATGAACATGCCCCAGCTTGCAGGGGTCACGATCGGCGACGGGGACACGGCTACGTCCGGCCGGGGCGTCCTGACTTCGGCGCGCGCAAGCTGCTCGCCGCGCTTCACCACGAGCTCGATCTCCTCATCCACGAGGTCGCCGTGATGGACGGTGTTGGTGACCAGCTCGCTGACGCACAGCGACAGGTCGTAGAACATGTCCGGCTCGAAATGACCCTCCCACCGCCGCAGCGCGCGGCGAGCGGCCCCGACCGCCTGGGGCATGCCGCGGAACTTGAACCGGCGCTCGGTCGCGGTCAGCAGGATCGGCGAAAGCAGCGCGGAAGCATCCCAGACGACCGACTCCATCGGCAATCCGGCCGGGGCCGAGAACTCACTGTGGGCCTCGCGCGGAGCGACCTGCTCGGCGGCCGCGTGGGTCGTGCTTGAACTGATCTGCTGCGTCGGCATAGGAGTCCTTTCCATGGACGATGCACGTCGATTACGCGCCCGTCGCTGGCGAGCCGACCACGCCAGCCGGCTCGGGGCGAGAGTAGCAGCTAAGCCCCATTAATGCCAATGATCCACATACCTCGCCGGCCCAATGATCGGCATATGTCCACCTGCTTACCCTCGCGGTCAAGTGCTATCCCGCACTTGTACAGGTGGGAGACTCGCTCGGACCGGGATCTCTCGTGGTGGCGATAACACTAGAATCGCCCTTTACATGACCTCGTCGATCACGGTTGTCATCGTCGATGACCACGTGCTTTTCCGCTCAGGACTACGTGAGCTGCTCCAGCAGGAGGAGATCCAGGTCATGGGTGAGGCCTCCACGGCCGAGGCGGGCGTGGAGCTCGTCCAGCGCCACGCGCCCGACGTGGCGATCATGGACCTCAACCTGCCGGCGATGTCAGGGCAGGACGCGATCCGCCAGATCGTCGAGAGCGCACCCCGCACCCGGGTGCTCGTGCTGACGATCTCCGCGAACGAGTCGGACGTCACCGAGGCCGTGCTCGCCGGGGCATGCGGCTACCTGCTAAAGGACGCCTCCGTACTGGACATCGTCACCGGCGTACGCGCCGCGGCCGCGGGCGAATCGATGGTCTCACCGAGAATGACCACGACCATCTTGGATCAGCTTCGCCAGCAGGACCGTGGCGACGGCAAGCCGCCCGCCGAGGCGCTGTCGATCCGGGAGCGTGAGATCCTGCGGCTCGTGACCGAGGGCAAGGACAACGCGACGATCGCGCAGGAGCTGTTCATCAGCCCGTACACGGTTAAGAACCACATCTCGAACATCCTGCTGAAGCTGCACGTCTCCAACCGCATCCAGGCCGCGGTGCTTGCGGTGCGCGACTCGCTGATCTAAAAGACCCCGGCTGTCAGCTTCCGCTCTCCGGCGTAATCCTGTCGGCCCTCCGGGCCTTGGTCGGGCGTCCCTCGAGCTGGGCACGCAGCGCGTCCAGGCGGGCACGCAGCTCGTCGCTGACGCGGGTCATGCGACGAAGCAGCCCCGACAGCTCGCCCAACCGGGCGGCCATGCCCGGATCGCCGGCCTCCGCGAGGCTGCCGATCTCGCGCTCGAAGTCTGCGCCGATCGACGTCCAGTGCGAGCACGTGCGCATAGCCGTCCACCACGAACTCGAGCGGGCCGCCGGCGGTGCCCTCAGGCTCTACATCGGCGAGGCGGCCGCGTGGCGCCTCTTCGGCCGCCAGGCTCGCGAGCAGCGCTTCGCCCTGCTCGCAAAGGCGCTCCCCGCCGGCAGGCTGGATCGAGTCTTGATGGGGAATGGAAGCAGCGGACAAGTCAAACCTATCTCTCGCTCTGCACGGCGCCGGCCTTTCCGCCTACACGTTCCTCCCCCGAGGAGGACGCGCGATCCGCGCAGGCAGCCGACCGACAGATGGCAGTCGCCACCAAGAAGGCCGCTGACCACACGGCGGCGATGAGGAAGATCAGCATCGACGGTCTCTCGATCGGCAGTCTGCGACCGGCGGGCTGCCACGTCAATGGGTCGTTCGGGGCCGATTGCGTTCAGCCGCTGAACGGACGCCGGCCTGTGACCGGAGGTTCCGGGCTCGTTCGCGCCCGTGCCTGCGCGCCACCGCGGATGACGCGGACGAGGCCTGCCCTGCGACTCGCCGACGGGCGCGTGAGCAGCGGCAGGCTGTCAGCCGTATTGGTGATGTCGATCAGACGCCGTACACATCTGGAGGCTCCGGTGATCGTCAGCCGGCGACCGGCGCTCAACGCCCGACGCCGGGCTTCCACCAACAGGCTGAGGCCGGCGCCGTCGATGAAGTCGATCTTGGCGAGGTCGACCTCGACCGGCCGCCGCATGCGCGCGGCCCAGGCCAGCGCTTCGCTAAAGACGCCGCGCGCCGACAAATCGAGCTGACCGCGAACCCGCAGGCGCACGACTTCCGGCTCGGTGCTGGTGTCTGCGTCGATGTGGACCATCCAGCTATCGACCTCCCCAACCCGTGTGACGCGAGCGCGCCAAGTCATCTCCGAGAACGGCCCGAGCCCCTGCCCTCACCGACATACCCGAAGGCTCATTCACACAACCGAAGCCTGCCATGTCCACCTGTGAGCATCCTATGTGCACTCCCACTGGCCACGCAACGCAGACCCTGGGTCCACTCCGGAAATACCGAGCAAAACAGCGATCTTCCGTTGACGGAAGATCGCCGCGGCCGCGTCACTACGCATGTGAGAGACATCGCTCCAGACGTGCGGCCCTACCGCGATAGGCCTAAGGTTGGGGCGCCGTGATCGACCTGCACAGCCATGTACTCCCCGGGATCGACGACGGGCCCGACTCGATCGACGGCTCGCTCGAGCTCGCCCGCGGCGCGGTGGCCGGCGGCACGCACACGCTGCTGGCGACGCCGCATGTGAGCTGGCGCTATCCCAACGACGCCGGCACTATCGCTTCATTGGTGGACGAGCTGAACGAACGCCTGCGCGCCGAGCAGATCGTGCTCGAAGTGCGCCCGGGCGCAGAGATCGCGATGACGCGCCTGGCCGACATCGAGCCCGAGGAGCTCTCACGCCTCGGGCTCGGCGGCGGGCAGTGGCTGCTGGTGGAGCCTCCCTTCACTCCGGTCCTCATCGGCCTGGACTCGATCCTGCTCGACCTCCAGCGCCGCGGACATCGCATCCTGCTCGCCCATCCCGAGCGCTGCCATGCGTTTCATCGCGATCCCGAGATGCTCGAGATGCTGGTGCGCTCGGGGGTGCTGACCTCGGTGACCGCCGGCTCGCTCGCCGGCCAGTTCGGCGGCGACGTCCGCCGCTTCGCGCTCGGGCTCGCGCGCGACGGCCTGATCCACAACGTCGCCTCCGACGCCCACGACCATGTGCAGCGCCCGCCGAGCATCGCCGCCGAGCTCGAGCGGGCGGGGCTCGCACCGCTCGCAGACTGGCTCACGCGCGAGGTGCCCGCGGCGATCCTCGCGGACGGCGAGATTCCGCCGCGTCCGGCGGTCGATCTGCCGTCGAGCGAGAAGCCCCGCCGGCGCGCATGGTGGCGCCGGTGAGGTTTGCGCGGGCCGGTGGCGGCGGTAAAGCTTCAGCGAGCCAAGCGGCCTCAGCCGGCCCAGCGGCCTCAGCGAGCCAAGCGGCCTCAGCGAGCCCAGCGGCCTCTGCCGGCCCAGCGGCCTCAGCGAGCCCGGCTGCCTCAGCGAGCCAAGCGGCGCCGATGAGTCAACGACGTTCGGTGGGATCGATCGGGCTGGTCACAGTCGTACTGCTCGCGCCGGCGGCGCTCGTCTATCTGTCGTTCAACGCCGGCGGCTACTTTCCCAGCGCGCCTGGGTTCGCGGCGATCGTGTTTGCGCAGGCGCTCGTGCTGCGCACCACGCTCGCGGTGCGGCCGTTCGAGGGCTTCAGCCGCACGTTGGCGATCCCGCTCGCCGGTCTCATGCTGTACGCGGCGTTTCAGCTCGCCTCCGCGCTGTGGTCGCACGCTACGGCGCGCACGCTCGACAGCTATGACCGCACGCTGCTGTACTTGCTCGCGTTCGTGCTGTTCGGCTCGCTGCGCTGCACGCGCGCGCGCCTCGACTGGCTCGTGCGCGCGCTGTTCGCGGGCCTGGCAGCGGTCTGCCTGATCGGACTGATCTCGCGGGTGCTACCGCATACCTGGCCGACCGCGAGCAGCTTCTTCGACGACCGCTTGAACTACCCCCTGACGTACTGGAACGCCGAGGGGATGCTCGCCGCAATGGTGCTGATCCTCGGCCTGCACCTGTCCGCCGACCGCGCCGAGCGGTGGAGCGTACGCGTACTCGCGAGCACGGTGCTGCCCGGGGTAGCTGCGACCCTGCTGCTGACGTTCTCGCGCGGGGCGATGGGCACCGCGATCATCGGCCTGCTCGCCTACTGCCTGCTGACCCGGCTCAGCACGCTGCCGGCCGCGCTGCTCGCGATCGTCCCGCCCACAGCCGTCGCGCTGCGCTCCGTGTGGGACGCGACCGTGCTCGCATCCGCCCATCCCACCAGCCCGGCCGCGGTCTCGCAGGGACGCCACGTGGCGGTGGTGGTGGGGCTGTGCATGCTCGCCGCCGGGCTGCTGCGCGGTTTGCTACTGCTCGCCGACGGGCGGATCGCGACGCTCGGGCTCGTACGCGACCCTCCACGCCGAGCGGTGCGCGCCGGCCTGGGCACGAGCGTAGCGATCGTCGTTGTCGTCCTCGCGCTCGCCTTCGGCGCGGGGAGTTTCGCTCGCCGTGAGTACGACAAGTTCGTCCACGGCACCGCCGGCCCACATACGACGCAGACCCGCGAACGGCTTTCGGACCCGGGCAACGACGGCCGCCTGCCGCTGTGGAAGGCGGCCGTGCGCATCTACGAAACGCAGCCGCTGCGCGGCACCGGCGCGGGCACCTACCAGGCGTACTACTTTCGCTATCGCACCGAACCGCAGTACGTGACCGACGCCCATTCACTGTATCTGCAGAGCCTGGCCGAGCTCGGCCTGGTCGGCTTGGCGTTGATCGCGATCGTCGTTCTTGGCATGCTCGCCGGCCTGGCCTCGCGTATCCGCGGGCCCGACCGGGCGGTGTATGCGGCGCTGTTTGCGATGACGCTCGCGTGGGCGGTGCATCAGGCGTTCGACTGGGATTGGCAGATGCCGGCGGTCACGCTTGGCGTGTTCATCCTCGCCGGGCTTGCCCTCGCGCGCCCGCGAGATGGCCGCACGGGCCTGTCGGGCCTGCCCGCGAGCCGAACGCTCGTCGCGCTCGGATGGTTAGTGCTCGCCGTGGCGCCGCTGCTCGTGAGCACCTCCTACGCGCGCTTGCGAAGCAGCGGGCAGGCGCTTAAGCAGGGTAACTGCGTGAGCGCCAAGCACGACGCGCTGTCGTCGCTGTCGCTGTCCGCCGCGCGCCCGCAGGCGTATGAGATCGTCGGCGTCTGCGACCTGGAGCAGGGCTTCGCCCCGGCGGCCGTGCCGGCGATGGAGCAGGCGGTCTCGCTGGAACGGGAAAACTGGGAAGCGAGCTTCTGGCTCGCCGTCGCGCGCGCAGCGGCTGGCGTCGACCCTCACGCGGCGATCGACCGCGCGCTCACGCTCGACCCGCTCGAGCACGGCTTGAAGAATGCGGTGAAGAAGTTGAGCTCGTACGACCCGCGCGTATGGGAACGGGCGGCGCCGCGCCTGATGAACGAAGCGCTGACGTCGGGCAAGTTCGCGATCACGAACCTCTGAGTCGTGCTGAGTCGTGATCTCCCCGGGGAACGAAAGCGTCCCGGGCCGGCTCACCGGCGAGGCCCGGCCATGGCCACGGATCCGCCCCATCGCTGCGGCTATTCAAGCGTCGCTGTCGGAAAACGTGGAGCCCGTTCGTATATGGGCGGTGAGAGGCTTTTTCCCGCATATCCCATCAGGAGGTCAGGAGACCAAGATGTCGCGCAAGCACGACGCAAACAAGGATGAGCTGGAGGGCGTCGCCGAGCGCTTGCGCTCCGAGCGTCCCGTAGCCAGCCCGCTGGACCTCGACCGGATCAAGACGACCGCGATGTCGCGCGCGAAGGCGACGAGCCGCGGCGGCCGCGCGGGCGCGCGGCGCCTGGCAGTGGCCGGCCTGACCTTCGGCCTGATGGCCGCCGGCACGGGCGGCGTCATCGCCGGTGTGGGCAGCGGCCATTCCGCCGGCAACGCCGCGATCGCGCAGTACGGCAACACCTGTATCGCCGGCAATGACAATGGCAACGGTGGTAATGGCGGAGAAGGCGGTAACGGCGGTAAGGGCGGCAGCAGTGGAGGCGGCAACGGCGGCAACGGTGTCAAGGGCGGCACCGGCGGGAATGGGGGCGCCGGGGGAGCCGGCGGCACTGGCGGCACGGGTGGAACCGGCGGCAACGGTGGCGGCGGTGGCAGCGACAACGGCAACGAAAACTGCGACAACAACAGCTTCAACACCGAAAACATCACGAACGTGTACGGCGGCACGACCATGGTCAACAACTACTACGTCTCGCCCGTGACGGTCACCACCGCCGCCACGCCCGCCGGCGGTGTGCTGGCTTCGACCACGACCAAAACCGCGGCGAAGACGGGCAAGATCAAAATCCACATCCGCATCCCGCGCAAGGGCAAGGTCAAGAGGGTCACGCTCAGGCTCAACGGCAAGCGCTACGCGGTGATCAGCGGCAAAAAGGCATCCTCGACGCTCAACCTGACGAACCTGCCGTGCGGTACCGAGAAGCTGCAGATCACGGTCACGCTGACGAGCGGCAAGACGACCACGCAGACGCATACGTACAAGCTCTGCTAGCTCGGTCTAGCCTAGGAGCGATGATCGTCTGAACAGAATCGAGTGCATACGAGGCTCCGGGAAACCCCCGGAGCCTCGTTGCCTCAAAGCGTCTCACGCCTACACGCCGCAACTGCCTCATCGCCTCACGCCCGCCCAAGCACCGATTGCCTCACCGCCTAATGCCCGACAAGCACCGATTGCCTCACCGCCTCGCGCCGGACACACGCACGCCGAGCACACGGACGTCAAACGATAGGAACCCATGGCGCACGAACTGACCCGCCCGTCCACACGCACCGCTTCATCGCGACCCGCGAGAATGTCGCCGAGCATGCGATCCGACACGTTTGAGCGGCTGTTCGAGGAGCATTCCGAGCGACTGTTCTCCTTCCTCGCCTACCGCACAGGCAACCGCGCGCTGGCCGAGGATCTGCTGTCTGAGACATTCGAGCGCGTGCTGCGTTCGCGCCAGCGCTTCGACCCCAGACGCGGCAGCGAGCGCCGCTGGCTGTACACGATCGCGTTGAACCTGCTGCGCGACCATGCGCGCAGACATACGCACGAAGAGCGCGCGCTGCAGCACGCTGGCGCCGGAACCTCGCCGGCGGAGTCGGACCCCGGGCTGGCCGCGGTCGAGCACCGCGACGAGCTGAACAGAGCGCTCGCCTTGCTGAACGACGAGGAGCGCGAGGCGATCGCGCTGCGCTTCGGCGCCGATCTGAAGCTGCGCGACGTGGCGAAGGTGCTCGGCGAGGGAGAGAGCGCGATCGAGGGCCGCATCTACCGAGCGTTGCGCAAGCTGCGCGACGAGCTCGACTACGACCTGGGCTGACTGGCCTACCGCTCGCCAACGGTCTACGGCCCGCCCATGCAGCACCCCCTGAGGCTGAGCGAGCCCGCCAGCGGACGGCCTTCGGGCTGGCCGTAGCCTTGGATTGAGCGATCGGCGTCGACGACGACGGCGTAGCGCACGCGTGGAAGGCGGGGATAGCGCACGACGCAGGTCCACGGGTTGCGCAGCGCGCCGCTCGCGGTGGAGACGCAGCGCACGCCATGCGCGCGTCCACGGCCGTACCCCGGACGGGGATCGTTGGTCGTGAGGATCAGCCGCTGTAGCGCGCCGGCGTCCACCGGGAGCAGTTCCTGCTGCTGGGCGATCAGCTGGGCGTTGCCTTCACGGCTTTTCAGCGCAACCACGGCGCCGGCGACGCCGACCGCCAAGACCAGGGCGACGAGCAGCGATGGGCGCCTCATGCGTAGCTCTCCGCCATCGCGCTCAGCATAAAGCCGCCGGCGCACCGGAACGTCCGCACCACGTGCGCAGAGCACCGCCGTTCCTTGTCCAGATAGCCGCAAATCGCTTACGTGCGCTGACTTTTCGGCCGATAGCGCAGGCGTGAAGAACCTTCATAAGCTCCTCTTCCTCGTGAGCGCCCTGCTGCTCGCATGCGCCGTCTCGACCTCTGCCGCGAGCGCCGCAACCGGCCGGAGGGGCAGCCGGCGCTGCCACAGCGCTCATGCGCACGGACAGCGCTGCCACACACGCACGCGCAAGGCCCACCGGCGCAGGTCGGTCCGTCCCGCCATGGCGCGTCCTGTCGCTCAGCCCTCCACGCACCCGACAGGTCACACGGCGGTGGCCGGCAAGCGCGCACACCGCCCGCGCGCACACGGCAGCGCCGGGCCCGGCACAACCATCACCGCGTCGCCGCCCGCAACCGGGCCGTCGATCGCGAGCGTGCTCGCCACGCCGTGCCCGAACACGCAGCTGACGCCCGAGCCGGGCAACCTCGAGGAGATCCGCACGGCCACCCTGTGCCTCGTCAACCAGGAGCGGGCTCGCAACGACGAGCTGCCGCTGAAGGTCAGCTCCGAGCTGGGGCAGGCTGCGCAGAGCCACACCGAAGCGATGGTGAGCGAAGACTACTTCGCGCATATCGCCCCGAACGGCGAAACGCCGGTGGACCGCATTCAGGCCACCGGCTACATCCCCAACGCCGAAATGGGATACACGCTCGGCGAAAACCTCGCCTGGGGCACGCTCGAACTTTCGACCCCGAACGCGATCGTCGCCGCCTGGATCGCCTCGCCGGAGCACCTCGAAAACATTCTCACGGCGGCTTACGTAGAAACCGCGATCGGCGTCACCGCCGCCGTGCCTGCATCGCTCGCGAACGGTCAGCCTGGCGCCGTGTACAGCCAGATCTTTGGGGTCATCGCCGGATAGATACTCGCGGATATCGGGTAAGTCCGAGGGGAGGAGTAGACATGAGCTTCGCAAATAACACATCACACATGCTTGTCATCCTGATACCAATCGCCTGGCTAACCATCGTGACGCTGTTCGTAGCCGTCAGCCGCTCGGCGGCGCGCGGCGACGGGCGGCGTGCGCAGCCCGAGCGCAGCGAAACAACGGTGGACACATCGATCGACGGCCTGGTCCTATGGGAGGATCCGGCCGCGGTGGCGCTGCATGACATGCGCCCGCGCAGGCGTAAGGCCCTCCGGCTGCTGACAGAACACCGCCTCACCCATCATCACGGCGTCCGCTGAGCGCCACCTTCGCGGGGGAATTGCGATCACGGGAGTGCGGACCGGCGGCTGCGACAGGCCGGCCGCGCTGCCACGGGCCAAGCGGCGGCTGCGACTGGGGCCCCGGGGCCCACAGCCCGCGCCGGCCGGGCTGCCACGGGCCAAGCGGGCGAGTCCGACAGGGACCCGGGGCGCTACAGCCCGCGCCGGCCGATCACGTGCGGGACGGTGCGCAGCATGATCTTGATGTCGGTCCAAAGCGACCAGTTGGCGACGTAGAGATAGTCGATCGCCATCATCTCGCGCAGCGGCACGCGTGCGGGACCGAGGATCTGCCACGGCCCGGTCATACCCGGCATCAGCTCCAGGCGGCGGCGGTGCCAGCCCTCGATGCGCTCGTCCTCCTCGACCACCAGCGGGCGGGGCCCCACGAGGCTCATCTCGCCGGTGAAGACGTTCAGCAGTTGGGGCAGCTCGTCGAGCGCGCTCTTGCGCAGGATCCTGCCCACGCGGGTGATGCGGGGATCGTCGGCGATCTTGAAAAGTCCCTCCTGCGCTTCGTTGCGATCGCGCAGCGAGTCCTTCATCGCGTCCGCGTCGGGCACCATCGTGCGGAACTTGAACATGCGAAAGCGCTTGCCGTGCTGTCCGACGCGCAGCTGACGGAAGAAAACCGGGCCGGACGGGCTGTCCAGCTTGATCGCGATCGCCACGGCGATCAGCAGCGGCGAGATCGCCAGCAGCCCGATCAAAGCGCCGAGCAGGTCGAAGCCGCGCTTCATCGCCGAGGAGGAGCGGGTCAGGTCGAAACGCCTGACCCCCATCACCGTGACGCCGTGCAGATCGTCGAACTCGACCGACGAGCCCACCACCTCGAGCAGCCGCGGCAGCACGCTCACGCGCACGCCGACGGCCTTGAGCGTGCGCACGAGGTCGAGCATCTCGCCCGCGTCGGCGCTGCGGGGAGCGACGATCGCGCGGTGCACGTCGAGCGTGCGCGCGAGATCGCGCACCTCTGAGAGTCGCGACTGGGAAAAGCTGTCGGTCGACCAGGGAGCCGTCTTGTCGAGGTTCAGGTGGGCGACCATCTTCGCTCTGACACCGCCGTGTTCGGTCAGCTTCGAGCGGATCGCGTTGGCCGAGGCCTGATCGCCGATGAACAGGCAGCGCTCGACCGGCGCGATCCGCAGCGCTATGGCGCGCGCCAGGGTGCGCGCGAGCATCAGGAGGACCGCGAGCGTCAGCCACAGGAACAGCGCCTCGTGGCGGTCCAGTTCCCCGGAGACGATCAGGCCGCCCAGCAGCCATGCCACGAGCGCGCACAGCGTGGCCGCCTGGAACAGCTTCGGCGTCTCGTCGAGCGTGGTCTTGCGTAGCAACGTCTCGTCGCGGTCGTACAGTCCGAGCAGCTTGGCCCCTATCAGGAGGATCGGCACGCCGATGATGCCCGCCCAGGTGAGCTGCAGCGAGCGCGAGGACAGCATCACGGTGAGCACGAACGCGCCGACGATCGCGACCGTGTCAGCGACCAGCAGCATGCGGCGGAACAGCGCGTCGCGGCGCATGCTCGCCGCCGGTCCGCGCGCCTCGGTGATCTGCAGCGGCGTGGGTCGCCGCCGCGCGCCCAGGCCGACGAGACCGCGAAAGCCCATCGGACCGCTCCCCCAGCGCACCCGCTGGACCTCGGTCTCACCGCCAATCTCACCACTCATAGCGCCTCCCAGCCTCCTTGCTTACCATCACCCATGCTCACGTGATGGACAACCCCACCGTCATCCAGACCTCAACCCATGAGATTTCGCTATTGAAGTTCCGAGAATCTTGCACAAAAGCGCCTCGTTATGCAAGGGCCAGAGGCAAAGTAAACATTCGCTCCAGCTCGATTGCCGGGATTCAGTCCCTTCAGAAAGACAATTCGATCTGTTGGCGTCCTTGGCCGCTACGACGACGCATGCGGTGCGAACGAGTCCTCGACGAGGACCGTGCCCGCACCTGAGAGCTCGAAGGCGCTGTGCAGCGCTCGTACCACGCCATCCACGCGCTCGCGCGGGATCACGCAGGAGATCTTGATCGGCGAAGTCGAGATCATCTCGATGTTCAACCCCTCGGCGGCGAGCACGCCGAACACCTTTGCGGCCACGCCCGGGTGCGAGCGCATGCCGGCCCCGACGATCGACACCTTGCCCATCTCCTCGCGCGCGATCAGCTGGGAGTAGGCCTCGCCCGCGAGCGGCTCGAGCGCCGCGCGCGCCGCGCGCAGAAGCCCGCGCGGCACGGTGAAGGAGATCTCGGCAAGGCCGCCTGTGGAGGTGGGGACGTTCTGGTCGATCATGTCCACGTCCACCCCCGCTTGCGCGAGCGCCTCGAAGATGCTCGCCGCCACGCCCGGCCTGTGATGGACGCCGATCAGCGTGACCATCGCCTCGGAGGTCGAGTGAGTGACGGCGGTGATGAGGGGTCGCTCGGCGTGGTCCATGTTTTCTGCTTCGGAGACGACAACCGTACCGGGGGAGTCGTCAAATGACGAGCGGCAGTGGATGCGAACGCCGTGGTTGCGCGCGTACTCGACCGAGCGCAGCTGCAGCACGCCCGCGCCGGAGGCCGACATCTCGAGCATCTCCTCGAAGGAGACGACGGGCAGCTTGCGCGCGTCGGGAACGATGCGCGGGTCGGCGGAATAGACGCCCGCGACGTCCGTATAGATTTCGCATACCTCCGCACCGAGCGCAGCGGCGACGGCCACGGCAGTCGTGTCCGAGCCGCCGCGGCCGAGCGTCGTGACGTTCTTTGCCGTCGAAGAGACGCCTTGAAAGCCCGCCACCAGCACGATGCTGTCCTGCGCCAGCCCCTCCTGTATGCGATCGGCGCGCACGTCGATGATGCGCGCGTTGGTGTGCGACTCGTCGGTCACGATCCCCGCCTGGGAGCCGGTCAGCGAGATCGCGTGGTGACCGAGGTCGTTGATCGCCATCGCGCACAGCGCGCATGAGATGCGCTCGCCCGAGGACAGCAGCATGTCCATCTCGCGTGGGTCCGGCGTGGTGGAGACCTCCTCGGCCATCGCGATCAGCTCATCGGTCGTCTTGCCCCGCGCGGAAAGCACCACGGCGACCCGGTACCCCTGCTCGCGCTTGTCCACGATGCGCCGCGCCGCGCGCTTGATGCGCTCGGCGTCGGCGACCGAGGTGCCGCCGAACTTCATGACGATCAGCGGATGGTTAATCACGCACGGAGGATAGTCGTATGGTGATCGCTAAACGAGTCGTGAGATGCGCCGGCCGGCGCGGAGCCGGCGGCGATCAGGCGGCTGTGCCTGTAAGGAGAGGGCCCGCGCTCGCGGGCCCTCTCCGGTCACTTTCGACGACTGCTCTTGACCTAGTGATGGCCGCCGTGGCCGTGGTCGCCTCCGTGACCACCGCTGCCACCACCGCCGCCGTGGTTTCCGCCATCGCCGCCGTGACCTCCACCGCCATCGCCGCCGTGACCACCGCCGCCGCGACCGTGACCGTCACCGCCGTGACCACGTTGGCCACCACCGCCGCCGTTGCCGCCATGGCCGCCGCCGCCATGGCCACCGCCGTTACCGTTGCCGCCGCCGCCATGGCCACCGCCTACGAAGTGGCAGGTGCCGTTTTCCAGCACCCACCCGTGGGGGCAATGGGGAACCGGTATCGGCTTGCAATTGCGGCCCCTGAGTTCATACCCGGGCGGGCACGTGGGGGGCGGGGTCGGCACGCATTTGCCGCCGACGAGTTCGTAGTTGGGAGGACAGTGCGGCGGTGGAATGACACGGCAGTGCCGGCCGATCAGTTCATAGCCGGGCGGGCATTCGGGACGGTATTGGTGGAAGCTCGCGCTGCCGCCGCCGTTCCCGCCGCCACCGCCGCCGCCGCCGCCGTTCAGCGCCAGCGCCCCGCCGGTGCCGACGGTGAGAAATGCGACAGTGAGAAGCGTGGTCAAGCGTGACCTCATCGAAAATCCTTTGTCTCGTACGGAAATGGGCCGGCGGCGCGCCCCGCTCAGCGCCTGCAGCTTGATTCGATCGAGCGACAGCGGGTCGAGGGTGGGACGTCTATTGCGAAGCGCGTCGGCGACCTGCTGAAGGTCGCCGACGTCGGCGAAGCTTTTCTCTTCGTATGGGTGATGGCTCATGGGGGCTGATACGAACGAGCGGCCACATTCCTGACTGAGGCTTGGCCGTCTGGACGAAAGGCCGATAGGGCGGTGTGCCAAGCATGCGCGACGATGCGTTCGAGCGGCTCTACGAGGAGCATGCGCAGGCGCTGTACGGGTTTCTGAGGTACCGGACCGGCAGCAGCATGCTGACCGAGGAACTGCTGGCGGACACCTTCGAGCGGGCGCTGCGCGCGCGGCGGCGGTTCGACCCGCGCAAGGGCAAGGCCAAGACGTGGCTGTATGCGATCGCGCTGAACTGCCTGAGCGATCATGCCCGCCGCCAGGCCAGCGAAGGCAGGGCGCTCGAGCGCGTGGGGACGCTGGAACGTGTCGCCGCGGGATCCGGCCGCGGAGGTGATGGCGGCCAGGAGCAGATCGACGAGCTGGCCGACCGCGAGCTCGACGACGTGGCCGATCGCGACCTGCTGAGCCGCAGCCTCGCGGCGCTGAGCGGCGAGGAGCGCGAGGCGATCTCGCTACGCTACGGCGCCGAGCTGACCGTGCCGGAGATAGCCAAGCTGACGGGCGAGCCGGTTACGACGGTCGAGGGACGTGTGTATCGCGCGCTGCGCAAGCTGCGCGACGCGATGGAGTGAGCCATACCGAAGAACAGCATCTTGCGAATGTAAGCGTCAGGCCTCGGAAGGAAAGATCGAGAGCCGATTGCTTTTGAGGGCTGTCGTGCTCACCACACGCGCACGACGAGCCCACTCGCGCGGGCCGCCGGGATGCGCGAACTCCCGCACCGCCTGCCGGGTGAGCGGGTCGAGCGGATCCATGCGCAGCGCCCGGCGGGCGGCCGCCATCGGGTCGGCGCCCGCGGCGGCTTGGGCGATCGAGAGCGCGTAGTAGGTCTCCCAGCTGCCGGGGTCCAGGCGCGCGGCCCGGCGCATCTGAAGGACGGCGTCCGCGGGCCGCCCGCCGCGCAGATCGCAGAAGCCGAGGATCTCGAACGGTTCGGGGCGCAGATCGAGCCAGCCGATCGACGCATGCGCCGCGGCGCTCGCGGTCGCGCAGTCGGGTGTGGAGGCGTATAGAGCGCTCTCCGCCTCGCCGAGACGGTTTTGCGAGCCGACGATCAGCACAGGCAGAACGACGCCGGCGGCGCACAGCAGGCCGAGAATCGCGCGACCGCGCGCTCCGGGCGTCCAGCCCTTTCCCACGCCTCGGGATCCAGGCGTCCAGTCCTTTCCCCCGCCTCGTGACCCAGGCGTCCAGTCCTTTCCTCCGCCTCGTGACCCGGGCGTCCAGCCCACCTCATCACCGCCGGCCACGGGCGCCGATTCTCCTCCGTCGCGTGAGCGCCTGCGCGGGCTGAGGGCGAGGCCGGCGGCGGCGAAGAAGGGGAGGGTCACGACGGGCATCTCCCAGTCCCAGTCCACGCCCGCGCGCACCGTCCAGACCACGGCACAGGCGAGCAGCACGCCGTACAGCGAGCGGCGCGGGCCGCGCGCGCGGACGCGCAAAGCAAGGGCGCCGAGAACGGTGACCACAAGGATCGCCAGCAGCGCCATACCCGGCACGCCCAGCTCGGCCATCGCCTGCAGATACAGGCTGTGGGCGTTGATCGTGTATTGGAAGTGCGGGCGGTCGCGATCCCACAGCGTCTGGTACATGCCCGCTCCGTAGCCGTGCAGCGGAGAGGCGGTGAACCCGTTCAGCGCGACCCGCCACAGTTCGGTGCGCCCGTCGTTGGAAGGGTCGGTCAGGCGCTGGCGCAGGTCGTTGCCACCGCGGGGAGCCGCGCCACCGATGAAGCGACTCCAGTCGCTTGCGAGCACGTGGGGAGCGCCGAGCGCGAGTGCGAGTGCGACGGCCGCGCAGAGCGCGACCGCGAGCGTGGCACGGCGCGTGGAGGCACACATGCGGCGAGGGGCGAGCGAGCGGCGAATGAGTGGGGGGTCGAGCAGGAGTGCGAAAAGCAGGCATAGGGCGGCGCTCGCGAACGCGCACAGCCCGGCGACGAGCGCGACGTGGTGGCCTTGAGAGACCGCGGCGGGCGTGGTGGGATCGACGGTGTCAAGCAGATTGGCGTGATAGGCGACCGCGATCAGCACGGCCGTGGGCGGCGCCGTGGCGAGCACGCCGACGAGCAGTGCGCGCGGGCGCGCGAGGAGCACGTACACGACCAGCCCGATCGCCCCGGCCGCGATCGCGCCGCGGGAAAACGTGAAGAACAGCGTGGCCGCGAGCAGCGGCAGCACGCCGGCGGCAAGGATGCGCACGGGCCGCCGTTCGGAGAGCGTGCAGGAGACGTGAAACGCGAGCACGATGCCCAGCGCGGCGAGCAGGCCGAGCGTGTTCCAGTAGGTGACGGGATAGCTCAGCCGCTGGTTGGAGACGTCGGGGGCCGTCGGCCACACGGCCGGCAGCACGCGGGTGGTCAGCCCCGCGAGGCAGACGACGGCGGAGCCGAGCAGCAGACCGCGCACGAGCCGGCGCAGATTGTCCGTGGTGGCACGGACCGAGCCGAGCAGGAGCAGCACCAGCAGGTACATCCAGGCACGGTCGAATTCGATCAGCGCGCGGGCGGTAGCGTGCGACCAGAGCATCGAGAGCAGCGTCGTCGACGCGTATGCCGCGAGCGCGCCCAGCGCGAGGAGCGTGCTCAGGGTCAAGCCTTCGAACGGATGGCGCGCCTGGACGATCCTGACGAACAGGATCTGTGAGAGCACGATCGCGAGGATCGCGGGCGTCGCGGGGAAGTAGCCGCCGGCGTTGAACCCGGTGAAGACGATCAGCGCGCCGGGCAGCAGCATCAGCGCGGTGAGCGCCAGCCGCTCGACCCGCGCGCCGGCAACTCCTTGTGTTCTCGGCGCTTCATCGGCGACGGGCGGTAGGGCGGCTATGCCGCCGGAGGCAGCTGTGGTGGTGGCCGGGACGGCCCGCATGGCAAGCGTGTCGGCCACCCAGTCATTAGACCGGACAGAGGGGCTACAGGCGATAGGTCATTTGGCCAGTGTCAAACGGAGCGACGGCCGGCGAACGCCTTGCCGAGGGTGACCTCGTCGGCGTACTCGAGGTCCGAGCCCACTGGCAGACCGCTGGCCAGGCGCGTGACCGTGACCTGGGGCGAGCGCGCGCGAAGCTCCTCGGCGATGTGCAGCGCAGTGGCTTCGCCGGTCGTGGTGGGGTTCGTCGCGAGCACGACCTCCCTGACGGCCACCTGCACCCCGTCCTCGCTCCCGCCTGTCTCATCGCCCCCGCTCCCCTCTGTCTCACTCCCGCTCCAGCCTGTCTGGTCACCACCGTTCCCGCCTGTCTGGTCACCACCGTTCCCGCCTGCCTCCCTCCCACCGACAAGCGTCTCACCCCCGTCGGAATGCCGATTGCGCGCGACGCGGGCGAGGAGCTCTGCGATCTTCAGGTCCTCCGGGTCGATGCCATCGATCGGCGAGAGGGCTCCGCCGAGCACGTGGTAGACGCCGTGGTACTCGTGCGTGCGCTCCATCGGGATCACGTCGCTGGGCTCCTCGACTACGCAGATCAGCCCGTGATCGCGACGCGGGTCCTCGCAGATGCGACAGCGCGATGTGTCGGTCAGGTTGAAGCACACCTCACACAGCCCGATCTTCTCCTTCACCTCGCGAATCGCCTCCGCCAGCGCGGTCGCATCCGGCGCGGAGGCGCGCAGGATGTGGAAGGCCAGCCGCTGGGCGGTGCGATTGCCGATGCCGGGCAGCTTCGACAGCTCGGTCACGAGCCGCTGCACCGGAGGCGCGTAGGAGTCGCTCACGGGCTGGTTTTTTTGGGGGAGACAATCAGGCGCGGCCGGCGCATCGAGCTGTGTTGCGCCGGCCTCACCGCACCGTTTCGCAACAGGGACTCGTACATGGCGTCCCTCACGATCACAGGCCGGGGAGGCCCAGCCCGCCGAGACCGCCGCCCAGATCGAGGCCGCCGCCGGCGGCGCCGAGCTTGCGCGCGGCCAGCTCCTGCGCCGAGCGCAGCGCCTCGTTGACGGCCGCGAGCACCATGTCGGCGAGGATCTCCACATCATCGGGATCGGCCGCGGCGGGGTCGATCGACACCGCCTTGACCTCGAGGTCGCCGCCGACGCGCACCGTCACCATGCCGCCGCCCGCCGAGGCCTCGACGACCTCGTGCTTCAGCTCCTCCTGCGCGGCCTCCATGTCCTGCTGCATCTTCTGCACCTGCTGCATCATCTGCTGCATGTTCGGCATGCGCGGCTGCTTGGGCATCTCCTCACTCTCCTTTCTCTGTGCTTTGGGCAGGCGTAGACGCGGGCTTGTGAGCGGAGGCCTGGGCAGGCGTAGAGGCGGCCTTGTGAGCGGACGCCTGGGCAGGCGTAGAGGCGGCCTTGTGAGCGGAGGCCTGGGCAGGCGTAGAGGCGGGCTTGTGAGCGGACGCGAGCTCCGGCTTCCGCAACCCGACGGATTCGGGCTCGAGCGGGATCTCCTCGGCGTCGAGCTCGGCCTTCAACCGCTCCACCCACTCCTCCTCGGTGTATTCGCCGCCCGCGCGCGCGGCGGCGCCGTTCATGCCGTCGAGCTGCTCGCGCAACTCGTATGAGATCCGCCAGCGCCTGCCCGTCAGACGGCTCAACGCGTCGGTCACGATCGCCCGGTTGGTCGGGTCTTCGGCCTTCTTCTTTAAGAACTGCGCGGTCGCGGCGAATGCGACATCGAGATCATCTCCCGCGACCGCCACCGGCTGGGCTTCAGCGATCAGCGCGCCGATCAGGGCGTTCTCGGCGCGCACCAGGTCGACCACGCCCGGCCACAGCGAGCGCAGCGACTCGATGCCCTCGCCTGTGGCGAGCGCGGGCGCGGGAGGCGACATGACGTCGCTCTTCGCGCCTGACGTCACGGGCGGCGTCGGCGCGCCTGGCATCACGGGCGGCGTTGGCACGGGCGGCGTCGGCGCGCCTGGCATCACGGGCGGCGTTGGCACGGGCGGCGTCACGGGCTGCGTCGGCACGGGCGGCATCACGGGCTGCGTCGGCACGGGCGGCGTCGGCGCGAGCGGCGTCACGGACGGCGTTGGCGCGGGCGGCGTCAGCGCGCTCGTGTCCGCTTGCGAGGCATCCGACATCTCCGTCACATGGCCCCCGGCTGGCAGGGGCTCGACGGGCGGTACCTCCTGCGGCTCGTTCATCGCCGGCGCTTCTGTCGCGAGCGCGACTGCCACGGTCGCGCCCGGATCCGGCGCCACACGCAAGGTTGCGGTCTCCGCGGGGGCTCGTCCCTCCCCCTCAACCGACCGCACGGATGGCTTCTCGCCCGCGGGATCGTCGATCCGGGCGGGTTGCGCCTCCCGCTCGACGGCCACGGCGGAGACCGTCGCGCGGTCGCGCTCCAAACGCTCGATCCGCGCGAGCAGCGCCTGGATCGAGACGTCGACCTCGGGGCGGGCCGCCTTCACGAGCGCGAGCTCCAATCGCGTGCGCGGGTCCGCTCCCGCGCGCACGCCCTCCATCGCCGCGCCGAGCAGCTCGAGCAGCGCCACGATCGTCGTGCGGTCCACGCGTTCGGCCTGCGCCTGCAGAGCCGCGTCGGCCTCGGGCGTGAGCGACAGCTCTTCCGGCACTTGGCCGAGGGTCTGCACAACCAGCAGCTCGCGTGCCCGCACCTCCAGGTCCGCCGCGAACGAGCCCGCGTCGCGACCCTGCTCGGCGCATTCAGCCAGCGCCTGCAACGCCCGCCGCGCATCTCCGTCGGCGACGGCGTCGACCGTCTCTTCCAGCAGCCGCGCGTCCGCCACGCCCAGCACCGCCAGCACGTCGTCGAGCGCGATCTGCGCGCCTCCGTAGGTGACGATCTGCTCGAGCGTACCCAGCGCGTCGCGAAAGCTGCCGGTCGCTGAGCGCGCAAGCGCGGCGACCGCCGCCGGCGGGATCTCGATCTGCTCGGCCTGCGCCGCGCGCCGCACGACGTGCGCGATCTGCTCGACCGTCGGCCGATGGAAGTCGAAGCGGTGACACCGGTCAACGACCGTCGCCGGCACCTTGCCCGCCTCGGTCGTGGCCAGCACGAACACTGTGTTCGGCGGCGGCTCCTCGAGCGTCTTCAAGAAGGCGTTCCACGCGGCGGTAGACAGCATGTGGGCCTCGTCGAGGATGTACACCTTGCGCCGGCCGCTCACCGGCGCGTAGGCGACGCTTTCGCGCAGCTCGCGAATGTCGTCGACGGAGTTGTTCGACGCCGCGTCCATCTCGATCACGTCGAGTGAGCTCGCGCGCGCGATCGACATGCACGAGTCGCACTCCCCGCAGGGCTCTATAGTCGGACCGCCGCGCTCGCAGTTCAAACACGCCGCAAGAATCTTCGCCATCGAGGTCTTGCCGGTCCCGCGCGAGCCGACGAACAGGTAGGCGTGGTGCACCTTGCCGCGCTCCACCGCGTTGCGCAACGTGCGCACCACCGGCTCCTGGCCGACCACCTCGGCGAAGGTACGGGGCCTGTGCCTGCGGTATAGGGACCGCTGCTGCTCCTGCTGTGGCTGCTCCTGTGTCGACACCGTTCGCTTGAGTCTACCCACGGCCGTGACCGGGCCTGGCGAGCCGCCCGGGAGTCACATAGGCGCGGCTTGGCGCCTCCGAGCGTCACACGTTCGGTCGCGCGATCGGCTCCTACAGGCGTGGCAAGGACCCGCCCGGTCCCGGCCCCGAGCGGATAGCGTGCGCCGTCGTGACAGCCTCGATCGAGCGCTTCCGCCATTTCGCGCGACCCGCGCCGCGAACCCTCCCCGCGCGCCTCGGCGCCCCGCTCGCGATCGCCGCCGGCGCGGTTCTGCTGCGCGTGCTGAGCGGCGTGGGCTTCGCCAACTACGACACGCTCTACGCGCTCGCCTGGGGAGGACAGCTATCGCGTGGCAGCATACCGGCGTACGGGCTGCCGATCGCGCCCACGCCGCACCCACTGGTGGAGGCGCTGGGGGTGGTGCTCTACCCGCTCGGGCCGCACGGCGTCGAGAACGTGACCGTGGCGCTCGGATTCCTCGCGCTGTCGGCGTGTGCCTGGGTGGTGTACGCGCTCGGCGCCGAGTGGTTCGGACGAGCCGCGGGCGGGCTGGCGGCGCTGATCCTGATCACGCGCGTGCCGATCCTGTCCTATGGCGTGCGCGCGTACGTCGACGTCCCCTATCTGCTGCTCGTGCTGAGCGCCCTGCTCGTCGAGTCCCGCCGCCGGCGCGCCGGCGCGCCCGGGCTCGTGCTTGGGCTGCTTGCGCTCGCCGGGCTGCTGCGACCGGAAGCGTGGGTGTTCTCGGGGGGGTACTGGCTGTACTTGATGTATTGCACAGATGCCATCGCGCGTGCGCGCGCGCGCGCGCGCGATGAAGCCCCGGACGATGTATTGCCGAACGATGTATCGCCCCCGCACATCGTGCCGCCCGCGCACAACATGCCGCCCGCGCACAACATGCCGTCCCCGCACAACGTGCCGCCCGCGCACAACATGCCGCCCGCGCACAACGTGCCGCCCCCGCACAACGTGCCGCCCCCGCACAACGTGCCGCCCCCGCACAACGTGCCGCCTCGGCCAACCGACCGCTCCACCGGCGCCCCCGATTCCAGCCGGCCCGCCCCCGGTCCGGGTGACTCCGTCGGCTCGCGCTCGCAAGCGCCGGAGAACGCAGTGTCCCGCCGGCTCACCTCGCGACAGATCGCCGGCCTGACGCTGCTCGCAGCCGCCGCGCCGCTCGTGTGGGTCCTCAGCGACCTGGCGATCACCGGCGACGCGTTGTGGTCGCTCACGAACACGCGGCACACCGCCGAAACGCTGCACCGGGTCACGGGGATCGGGAACGTGCCCGAGTACATCCCGCGGCGAATCGGCGAGATTCTGCGCCCGCCCGTGCTCGCCGGCGCGGCGCTCGGGGGAGTGCTGGCGCTGCTGTGGCTGCGCTGCCGCGCGCTGCTCGCGGCAGGCGCCGGGATGCTCGCCGTGGTCGTGTTCACAGCGTTCGCCGGCGCCGGCCTGCCGATCAACACCCGCTATGCGTTTCTCGCGGCCGCCATCCTGTGCATCTTCTGCGGCGCCGGCGTGTTCGGCTGGACGCGCCTGCCGCACGGCGACGCGCGGCGGCCATGGTGGATGGCCGGCGGCACGCTCGTGCTGATCGCGCTGCTCGCATACGCGCCGGCGCAGTACCGCTCGGTGCATCGCGAACTGGACAAACTCGCCCGCCAGCAATCGATCCAGGACGACCTGATCGCGCTCGTCGAAAAGCGCTCGATCGCGCTCAAGTGCGGGCCGGTGGAGGTGTCCAACCACGCGCCGATCCCGTTGCTCGCGCTCTATTTGAAGACGAGCCCGGCAAACGTCGTCAGCGGAGAGGTCGAGCGGATCTCCTACGGAGGGTACGTCGATCCGGCGAGCAGAGAAGTTGAAACGGCCTACATCCTCGACCCAAACGACCCGCACCCACCCGTGATCGTGCCGCCGGGCTTCACCGAGGTGCACGCCAACCGCTCGTGGCTGATCTTCGAACGCTGCTCGTGACCTCCGCGCGTCGTCGGTGAGCTCGCCTTTGGCTTAGACCGCTCCCACGCCTCCCCTCTCGGCGCGCCGCCCGCGCCCGGGCCCGGGCGCCCGGCCCGGACAACACGCGCAGGAGGAGCGAAACGGACCGTGCACCCCTCGTCGAGCCTCCAGCCCCCGTTCGCCTGATCGTCGCTCCTGACTCCGGCCCGGGTGCTCCCGCTGCGCCTGCCGGTGATCGCTTAAGGCTGCTTCCTTCCGGACCTGACCTGGTTCGCAAGCCGACACCGCGCGGGACCCGAACCATCGACGCCCCGAGCGGCGGAGCGACCGGAACGGAAAACCCTCGAAGGGGAGTTCAGCCCCGCTAGAGCGGATTGCGGATACAGGGCGCCGCTACCTCCCCGCCTAGCACGGTCCACGCTCGATCCTAGCGAGTCTGATGGGACAACCGCACACAGGCGCCGCGAGTTCCGTTAGGCTGCGCGACCGTGACCTACTTCAACGGCTTTTCCACCACTCTTCGCTCCCGCGCCATTCTCAGCCTCGCGACGCTCGGCGTCGCGGCGCTGATCGCAGGTTGCGGTTCGAGCAGCTCGAGCAGCACGATCACGGTCGGTAACGAGAACAAGGCGGACGAAGCGCTGGCGAAAGCCACCGCGCCCACGGCGTCGACTCCAACGAAGCCCACCGCGAGCGCGAAAACACCGGCGAGCGGCCCACTGTCGAAAGAACCGAAGGTGACGGTCCCCTCGGGACCGGCGCCGAGCACGCTTGAGATAAAGGATCTGATCAAGGGCAGCGGCCCGGAAGCGAAGGCCGGCGAGTCGGTGACGGTCAACTACGTGGGTGTGCTGTACAAAGGCGGCAAGGTGTTCGACGCTTCGTGGAAGCGGAACGAACCGTTCACCTTCCCCCTCGGCAAGGGCCAGGTGATCCCCGGCTGGGATCAGGGTGTGGCGGGCATGAAAGTGGGCGGACGGCGCGAGCTGATCATCCCGGCGGCGCTCGCGTACGGCGCGAAAGGCTCGCCGCCGACGATCCCGGCGAACGCGCCGCTCGTGTTCGTGGTCGACCTGCTCGGCACCTAGAAGTTCAGCTGCGCGGGCGCCGAGACGACCACGCCCCTTCTGCGGAAAGTTGTGCGCGCTGCGGCGCTGCTGCTTATGGGCAGCGCCGCGGTCGCGATCGCGATCGGCGTGCTCGCGGGCTGCGGCGCGGGCAGATCGACGACGCCGGCTGAATTGAAGCTGCAGCGCGAAGACATGATCGCAGTGGTGCACGCGCTGAGGTCCAGCGAGGCGCCGGTGGGCAGAGAGGTCGCAGACGCCAAAGCGGCGTGGCCGCTCGTTGCAAACGGGCTGCCTGCGAACCTATCTCCGTCCGTGCGCGCCCCGATCGCAGCGGCGGGGGCGAGCGCGGCGAAGATCGAGCTGCCGTTGCTGCTGCAGGAAGCGCAGGCGGCCGGGCTCACCGGCCCCGCGTCACAGCTGGCGGGCATCTTCCGTACGTTCACATTGCTGGCGACGCGCGGCTGGGCGCTGATCGGCGCCGCGGTCGAGCAGATCGAACACGGCTCGACTGCGTCCGCGCGGTTTGCGCGGGCGAACGTGGCGCTGTACATAGAGAGCGTCTACGACGGCCATTTCAACCTCGCGCAGATCGACAAGAAGCTGCGCACCGGCTATCGCAAGCTCGGCGGCCCGGCCGCGTTCGGAGGGGCGTTGACGAAGCGTGAAGTAGACGGCGTCGCCGACTTCTACTCCGAACCAGCATCCAGACTTCACCCGCACGTCGGTGTGCGGCTGGGATCGTAGAGACAGGCCTCGAGTCCAGCGGCGCGGCGCAGATTCAGGTGGGTTTGACGCCCGGGCCCTCAGGTGGGTTTGACGCCCGGGCGCTCAGGTAGGTTTGACTTCGCTTGCGGGTATATGACGAAGCACAAGGAACACATGGTCCAGAGGAGGTAGTGATGGCCGCGCCATACACCTTGAAGAAGCTGACCGACATCGAGGATGCCGCACCCAAGTCAGGGTTTGGCGAGATCCAAGAGGCGCGATTCGCAAAAGATGCGCTCGACACCGAGGACACCGGCTTCAGCTATCACCGCGTCAAGGCCGGCCAGCGCCAGCCCTTCGGGCACAAGCATGAGCGCGCGGAGGAGGTCTACGTCGTCCTCGCCGGCGCTGGGCGCGTAAAGCTCGACGAGGAAATCGTGGAGCTCGAGGAGCTAGACGCGATTCGAGTCGCTTCGGAGGTCACTCGCGCTTTCGAGGCCGGACCCGACGGCCTCGACCTGCTCGTGTTCGGCCCACGACGCGAGGGCGACGGCGAGGTGCTCATGGGATGGTGGACCGACTAGCGCGCGTGCGGGGGCGATTCGGGGCGTCACCGACCGCCCGGCGGAGCGCCCGGTATCCATGCCATCGCCGACTTGCCGCCTTCTTGGGCGGAGGATGTGGCTTCGAACCCCCCAGGTCAGCCAATCGTAATAATCGGTTCGTGTCCTACGCTTGACCGATGCTGCGGACGGTTGTGTAAACCCCTTAGAAGGAGAAGCACTTGTACGCGGTCCTGATCGAAGTCGACGTAAGCGGAGTGGATCGCGACGCGGGACTCCATGGTCTGCGCGAGCAGATCGTGCCCGCCGTCAGTCAACTGCCGGGATTTCAGTCCGGGACGTGGCTTACCGGCAACGACGACGGTAAAGGTCTCTCGTTGACGCTGTGGGACACCGAGGCGAATGCGCAGGTGATGACCGAACGGTTCGGGAGCGGAGCCGATCCTGCGATAAGCGCGATCATCGCTCGTTGCGAAGTACGCGAGGTCGCTGCCACCGTGTGAGACCCCGAGCCCAATAGACTCAGGGGCCAAGGGCGCGTAGCTCAGTGGGAGAGCGCTCGCTTCACACGCGAGAGGTCGCAGGTTCGAAACCCGCCGCGCCCATCAAAAGCCCTGCAAATCTGATGGTTGTGGGAGACGCGCTCATCGAGAGAGCGCTCGCTTGCACGATTATTTGCGGCTCATTTGCTTTTCTTCTCGATCGACGAACATGAGCAATCACCGACGGCTATACGCGCGGTCGACGGAATCGCGCGCGGGCTGTTGGACATACATCGAGTCGGGCAGCAGCTAGGGATATCCCTGCACGTTGCCGGAATTTGATAGGGCAGGGAAGCATCGGAAGTCGGATGCCACCGAGAGAACAAGCTCCGGATGCAGAATGACCCAGTAGTAAGACGGCCGCATCGAGCAGCGCCTGACCGACTCACCTGGAACGCATATGAACCGGGTTTTGCGGGTCACCCGCAAAACCCTCGTCCAACGGGGACCAAATTCGGCTAAAGCGTCTTGAGCATCCCCTGGGCTACTTGATCGCCTTCCTGCCCGCCAGGCATCGCGGCGCTTGCGGAGGTCCGCACGCGACCTACGCGCCTTCCTAGCCGACCAGCCGAGCGTCGCCCCCGGCCTTCAGGTCAAGTGGTCTCAAATCAGGTGACCCGGAGCATTGCGAGAGTCGAACCCGACCGCTGCTGAATCGCGTCCTTTCTCGTTCCGCTCGTTGCGTCAGCGGATTGCGGGCCCTGACCAGCTAAGCGGCGACCGGCTCGTGATCTTCGATGACGGCCAGCCGATGGCCGAGTGGGGTCAGAAGTCGATCCATGGTCGAGACCCTTGGGACGACCTCACCACGCTCGATCTTGCTGATCTCTGCCTGCTGCACGCCGGAGCGAACCGCCAGCTCCTTTTGAGTCATGTGCGCACTCGTGCGCACAGCTAGCAACTCAGCGGCGAGCCGGAAGCGGGTATCCAGAGCGCGCAGCTCGGCAACAGCCTCGGGCCCCTCAGCAACCGCCTCCTGCTCGATGTCATCGATGAGCTTGTCGAAATCATTCATCGCGTTCCCTTTGATCGGCCACCCATTCAATGTGCTTGAGCACATAAACCATTGTATGTGTTTTAGCACATCCTGTCAAGGCTGCCGTCTGCCGCTCCTCCGTTGCGTCTTACGCGCCGCTGCGTCTCTACGTTCGAGGATCTTCGACCGCCGTCGAGCCTCTCCGATCTCGGCTTGCTGCCGTCGCTTGCTGGGGTCCTGGCCCTTGTCGTAGGCGTGCAGGAGCAGGACAACAGCGCCGGCTCGGGTGGTACAGAACACGCGCAAGAGCACGTCCTCCGAGGGATTGAGGCCAAATCGATCGCGCGCCTCGTCCTCGCTGATCCCGTGGAGCTCGGCCTCAAGGTTGACGATCTCCTTGCCATTCATCCGCAGCCGGAACTCGAAGATGCCTTTCTCGACGGACCGCCCCCAGCCGGAACGAGCAACCGCCGGCCCGTGGGTCTGAAGCACACGCCGCATCGCCGAGCCCAGCGCACGCCGCTTGGTCGGACTGAGATCGTTCTTGATCCAGTCCAGCACTGGCTTGCGGCCATCGTCGGTCTCGAAGAACTTGATCTCCCAAACACGCCTGAGACCATCAGGCCCAAGGATCGGACGGCGGGTCATAGCGCCCCAGTATCGGACCCGGATCGGTCGTCCTTACCCGGCGGTCTGGGCACGGCGCATACGGATTGGGGTAGCTCGCGCGAGATCGGTGGCTCGTGAGGGAAGTGCCCTCCCCTGAGAGCTGCGCCGAAGCCAACGCAGTCGGCGCTCGTAGTTACAGGTTATTCTCGCGCGGTGTCGCAGTTGGAGCAGAGCTGGCGCCAGGAGGGGCGCTTCTGGCTCCCGGGATCTGAGGCGAGGGTCTATGGATGGATCGACTACGCACCCGATCGCGGGCTAGCGGTGCACCTCCTAGAGTCACCCTTTGCGGCAAGCCCGATGGACTCGCTTCACGTCGACGCTCTGTTTGGCGAGTCGCTCGACGAATGGCCGTGCACCCTGATCGATGGCGAGCTGGTGATCCCACGTCCGATCACGCCGAGCAACGCGCACACGGCTGATCTTGTGTTCGAGACGATGCTCCGAGGCGGCCACGTCACCGATCTCGAGCAGGTGACAGGGCGTATGGCGCGTGTCGCGATTCATGGTCTGCGAGAGTTGCTCCGTGGAGGAGCGTTTGGGCCGGCGCTCCTGCAGGTCACCGCCGATCACGAGTCCAATGACCAACTGATCGTCGAGATGCCCTGGGGATCGCTCCAGCTTGTGGCAGCGGGGATGCAGACGAACTGGAGCCGAGACGAAACACGGATCGCCGTCAACGCCCACGCCCAGATGCAGTTCGCCGAGGCATTGTCATTGCCCGCCGTCGATGCACTGATCGAGCCGCTGCGTGACCTCGTGATCTTTGCCCGCAGCCGCCCTTCGTATGTAACAGCGCTCACCCTGCTCGACGGAAAACGCAGCACGCAGACAAGGCCTTGCGAATACAAGGTGATCCGCCGGCCCGAGAACGATCCACGCGACGCCCGTGCTTCGGGACCGCCACTGCTGCTGAATCTGGCGACCATCCCTGACGTCCACGACACGATCCAGCGCTGGTTCGAGCTCCGCGAGAGGCTTGGGCCGGTCTGGCGACTCTTTTTCACCACGCCGGTCGACCCGTGGTTGACGCCGGAGTCGCAGCTGCTGAATCTAACTGCGTTCGCCGAGGGCTATCACCGGACGCTTCACGATGAGCCACCGCTCTCGGATAAAGACGCTGAGGCATCAGTGCAGGCGATGCTCGCGGCGCTCGATGACGAGGATCACCGGAACGTATTCCGCGGCGCGCTCACCCACGCAAACAGTCAGTCGCAGCGGGCGCGGATCCGCTCGCTTGCCAAGCAGGCGATTACGGTACTGACCGATTGGCAGCTAGATGTGACTCGTTTCACGACCGAGCTGACTGACACCCGTAACTGGTTGACACACTGGGGCGACCGCGGGAGGCATGTCTGCGAAGGTGAGGAGCTCTCTCGTCTCATCGGCCAGCTCTACTACGTGCTCGCTGCGAACGTCCTCCTTGACGTGGGACTCGACCCAGTTTCTGCAGCTGCACAGATGGCACCGCGCCTCCAGCTGGTTGGCTGGCCATAGAGGCGCTTCGTCGACGCGCGCGCTGGCCAGACTCGAGGTCAAGGCGCGGGGATCGGCACGCCGATCGCTGCGCGGAACGGGCCGAGGTCGATGTGGATCCCCGCATTCGGGCCCTCTCGAAGTGCTGCGCACGTCCGCGTCGACGAACACGCCGAGCGGCTCCGACACGCCCTCACGTGCGCCACTGTGATCTCGACCGGTGTGGAAGTGTCGGACTACATCGCGCCCGGAGACGGACCCGGCAACAATCCGCGGCGTGACCATGGCTACGAAAGCCCGACGGCTGCGGGATGCGGCGGCTGCGAAGTACAGGCCCGAGGTCGTCGAGCTGCTGCTCATCGCGGAGGCGCCGCCGTTCTCGCTTGACCGTTACTTCTACTTCGAGGACGTGTCCGACCACGACAGTCTGTTCCGTCACGTAGTTCGAGCGGTCCTCGCGATCGAGCCGTCGCGCTCCGAGAAGGCAAGCGAGCTGCGGCGTTTGGCCGACCGCGGCGTGTTCCTCATCGATCTCAAGCCCGAGCCGAAGGAATCGGGGGACGCTCTCGAGCTCTACGTGCCCGATCTCCTCGCCCGCGCCGCGGCGCTCACCCCACGCCAGATCATCACGATCAAGGCCAACGTATGCGATCTCACGCAGCCGGCGCTACGAGCCGCCGGCTTGGACGTCGTCGATCAGCGCGTGCCGTTCCCGGGAAACGGTCAGCAGCGCCGGTTTCTCAAGAGCATGGGCACTGCCCTGGAGTCGATCGGCTGGCGCCGATGAGCCTCTGAAATTTCGATCAGTCGTCCCGCGTTGGGACGTGATTTGCGTGGCCATCGCTGTGCTCGTCGACGAAAGGCTGCCCGCTCCGATCTGCGGAGGGCGGGGCGCGATGAGAGTTCTCAGGCGCGCGTGCTCGCCATCGCGACGGTTCATCTCGCGCGCGTAGAGCGCCAGCGTAAGCGCGGGGGTCGTGTGGCCCATCTGGCTCATCACATACGTCGGAGGCTCGCCAATCGCGAACAGCAACGACGCGAATGTCCGGCGCAGGGAATGGGGCGTGAGGCCAGCGGGTAGCGGCTGCCGATCCCCAGCTTCGAGTTCGGCGTTCGCTCGCTGCACGGCACGCGTGAGCACCCGTATGCGTACGTTCGAGGCGCCGAGCGGCCGGCCCGAGCTCGTGCAGAAAACAAGCCGGCTTGGTCCCGCCTTAACGCGGTCGCGGTGCGCGGCGAGCTCGCCATGCAGGACAGGCAGTATGTGCACGATCCGCACGCCGGCGTCGGTCTTGGCCTGGCGGACGCGGATCGTTCCGCGAGCGAGGTCCACATCGCTCCAGCGCAGAGCCATCAGCTCACCCACGCGCAGGCCGGCGAAGAGGAGCGTCGCGATGAGAGGGCGCCGCAGACCGGCCCCAGCGCGACCCTCGCAATCGATCTCGCGCGCGGCATCCAGCAGCGCGGTGATGTGATCGGCCCGGTCAATCCAGGAACGGTGAGGCTTGCTTGCCGGCAACCGCCGTCGGCGCCCCTTCGCCGGATTGCGAGCGATCAGCTCGTATTCGACCGCCGTCTCGAGGATCGCTGCGAGCGTCGTGAGCATTTTGTTGATCGAGGTCGCACCGAGCGCCCCCTCGCGCACCTTCGCCAGCCGGAAGTCGTCGACGTCGGAGACCGTGATCTCGTCCATCGGCATCCATGCGAAATGAGCAAGCAGGTGCTCAAAGCGCCACTGCAGGTCGGCCTGGCCAGCCGCCGACAGGCCAGTCTGGCGCCGACCACCCTCGTCCTTCTGCCGCGCGACCCAGGTGCCGGCGAACTTCTGAAAGCTCGGCATCGCGCCGCGAGCTGGCGTTGGTCGCCGTGGCCTCGGCGGCACCCACACGCCCTGTCGAACTTCGTCCATCACGACGGCCATCTCGCGCAGAGCCTGATCACGCGTCGTGGCCGGCAACGTGACGTAGCGGCGGCGGCCGGCGTGGGAGAACTGCAGGCCCCACGAGGTCAGCCTGCCGGTCGCGGCAGAGCGGTTTTCGCTGAGGTGTCCGGTCGCTGGCCTGCCCATCGGTCTAGCCGGTCCATCAGGACTCGACACACCAGAACATAGAAATACACAAGAGTCATTTCTGGGATCGACCACTCCCGGAGGCCGCACCTTGCGCAAAAAAGCAGTACGAGCTGCGCTCTCGGGCATCTGGTCCGAGCGGATATCCGCAAGTCGCCGCCGCTCACAGCAGCGGTCATCTTCCCCTGCGCCCTCCGGGGTTTTGCGGGTCACCCGCGAAACCCGCGCCCAAATACGCCCAAATCGGGCTATAATCGCCCATCCACCGACCGACCAAGTAGAAGCTACAAGGTCAAAAACTCCTGGAAATATGGGCCTTCAGGGAGAGCGGCTCGCTACGAGGCCAAACGCTTCACACGCGAGAGGTCGCAGGTTCGAAACCCGCCGCGCCCATCACGGAACAATCCAGGACATGGCAGTTTTACCTCATTCCGGGATCGTCCAGCTCGGTTGAGGGCTGAAATCGCTCATTGGCCCAGACGCCACGGCGGATTGAGCCGGTTCTCGCCCGCGTGGTAGATGAAGATCCGATGCCCGTCCGGGTCCAGCAGGATCGCCTCGCGCCACAGGTAAGGCTGCTCTACTGGAGCACAGGCAAAACGGAAGCCGACTCGTTCGAGCTCCTCCGCGGCGCGATCGACATCGTCGACCTCGAAGTGGATGCTTGCGGTTGACTCCGACGGCCGTTGCTCGACGCGGTGCAGTGAAAGAGTGGTACCACCCTGCGGCGCGACAAACCGTGCGTAGTCAGGGTAGTCGGCGACGATCTGCGTGAGGCCCAGGCGAGCATAGAAGCGGGCCGAGGCCTCGACGTCGCCGACCGCGAGCGTGACATGGTTCAGACGCACAACCACCGACGATACATGCTCCTACGCGGTCTCCGCAAAGACCATGCCGCTGCTTACCGCGATGCGGTTCTAGGCGTTGATCGCGGTGATTGCGAGGATCAGATTGACCAGCGCCGACGCAGGTGCCGGCCCTCTGCGCATGCCCGAACACGTGTAGGGTGCCGACGGGTTCGGAGGATAGGGAGGAAGAATCGTGAAGCTCGTGATCGCCATCGTGCGACCCGAGAAGGTCAACGACGTGCTGGAGGCTCTTTACCGTGCCGAGGTCCGTGGCATCTCGATGAGCCGCGTCCAAGGACATGGTGGTGAGCTCGACCGGGTCGAGACCTATCGAGGCACCACTGTGAAGATGGGACTCTCGGAGAAGGTGCGCTTCGAGGTCGCGGTCTCTGACGACTTCGTGCAGCCGACGCTCGACGCTCTCTGTGCGGGCGCTCGTACAGGCGAGGTAGGTGATGGCAAGATCTTCGTAGTGGGTCTGGAGCAGGCTGTGCGTATCCGCACCGGGGAGACCGATGAAGGCGCCGTGACCCCCGTTGGCGAATGAGAGCGGCGTCGGCCTTGGTCGTCGCGAGCGTCCCGAGCCACATCAGCGCGGGCGACACCGCCTGGATGCTGATCGCGACGGCTCTCGTGCTGATGATGACGCCCGCGCTCGGCCTGTTCTACGCGGGTCTTGTGCGCTCGAAGAACACGCTCAACACGTTCATGATGTCGATCGGCGCGATCGCCGTGGCCGTGGTGATGTGGGCGCTCGTCGGCTATTCGCTCGCGTTCGCCAAGGGAGATGGATTCATCGGCGGACTCGGCCACGCCCTCATGCACGGTGTGGCTTTCGCCCCGCGAGCTGGGACGGCGATCCCGCAACTACTGTTCTTCGCCTTCCAGGCAACGTTCTGTGTCATCACCACCGCTCTGGTCTCGGGCGCCGTCGTCGAGCGGATGCGCTTCGGCCCCTTCCTGATCTTCGCGGGCCTGTGGTCGGTGCTCGTCTACGCTGTGCTCGCCCATTGGTCTTTCGGCGGCGGCTGGCTGCAGGCGCACGGTACGCTCGACTTCGCCGGGGGCGTGCCCGTGGAGATGGGCTCCGGCTTCTCCGCGCTGGCGGCCGCGCTCGTCGTTGGGGCACGCAAGGACTACGGGCGCCAGGCGCTGCTTCCGCACAACGCGGTGTATGTGCTGCTCGGCGCGGGTCTTCTCTGGTTCGGCTGGTTTGGCTTCAATGGCGGCAGCGGCTTCTCGACCGGACATTCCAGTGTCCTTGCATTCACGAACACATTGCTGACACCGGCGTGCACGCTCGCCGCTTGGTTTGTGCTGGACCTGCTGCGCGGCAGGCGCGTGACCGCGATCGGCGCCGCGACCGCGATCATCGTGGGCTGCGTCGCGATCACGCCGGCAGGCGGCTATATCAGCCCCGCGTGGGCAATGGGATTGGGCGTCGTTGCCGCGCTGCCGAGCTACGCGATCATCCTTTGGCGCCCGCGCACACGTGTGGACGAGACCCTCGATGTGCTCGCCGCTCACGGAACAGCCGGTCTCACGGGCATCTTTTTCATCGGATTCGTCGCCCAACTCGCCTGGAACGGCAAGGCAAACGGGCTGCTGTACGGCAGCGCGGCCCAGCTCGGCCACCAAGCCATCGCGGCGCTGGCCGGCCCCGCATACGCGTTCGCCGCCACGTTCCTGCTGCTGCGGCTGATCGGCGCGTTCATGCCACTACGAGCGAGCGAACACGAGGAGGCCTCGGCATGGACATCGTGCAGCACGGTGAGGAGGCCTACGCCACGGGAGAGGGCGCGATCCTCCTCTCAACCGAGGCGGCGCTCGAAGACGCGATCCCGGTAGCGCAACCCTGACGGCTGCCACAGAATGAATATCGCCACCCGATATGCTTGGTTTCTGTGGCGGATAATGGTCATGTCGAGCGGTTTCCCGCAGACGCGATAGCTCCACCGGACAGGAGGCCACCGGGAGGCCCGGAGCGTGAGCTGGGCGACTTCGCGGCGACACCCTCAGTCCTCGCGCTCGCTGCCCTCGGGGTCTTGATCGGGGCGGCTGTCACGATCCTCGCATTGGGGCTTCTGGATCTGATCGGGCTGATCACCCACCTCGCCTACACCGGCACGTTGAGCACGAGCCTCTCCCCGCCCGACACATCCGTGCTCGGGCCATGGAGCATCCTGATCCCCGTGCTCGGCGGGCTGATCGTCGGGGTGATGGCGCGCGTCGGCTCGGAGCGCATCCGCGGTCACGGAATCCCCGAGGCAATGGAAACGATCCTGCTCAGAGGCAGCAGTATGGAGCCCAGGCTGGCGGTGCTCAAGCCGATCTCGAGCGCGGTCAGCATCGGCACCGGCGGCCCGTTCGGGGCGGAGGGGCCAATCATCGTCACCGGGGGCGCCGTGGGCAGCATCGCCGGGCAGCTGCTGCACCTGACCGCGGCGGAGCGACGCACGCTGCTCGTCGCCGGCGCGGCGGCCGGCATGACGGCCGTGTTCGCGACCCCCGTCGCGGCTGTTCTGTTGGCGGTGGAGCTCTTGTTGTTCGAGTGGCGGCCGCGGTCGATGATCCCGGTCGCGCTCGCGGCGTGCGCGGCCGAGGCGCTCCGTGAAGTCCTCGCCCACGATGGCCTACTGCGTGCCGCGCCACTGTTCCCGATGATCGCTCACGGGACACTCGGGGCGAGCGTGACCGGCGGGGCCCTGCTGGTGGGTGTGGCGTGTGGTGGCCTCGCATGGGTGATGACACGCTGCGTGTACGGGGCGGAGGACCTGTTCGGGCGACTGCCGTTTCACTGGTCGTGGTGGCCGGCGATCGGCGGTGTGTTCGTCGGTGTCGGCGGCCTGATCGATCCACGAGTGCTCGGCGTGGGCTACGCGACGATCGGCTCAGAGCTCGCTGGAGAGCTTGCGCTCGGGGCGTTGGCGGTACTGCTCGTCGTCAAGCTGGCGGTCTGGTCGATCGCCCTCGGCTCGAATACCAGCGGTGGGATCCTCGCCCCGCTTTTGATGCTCGGCGCCGCCTTGGGCGGACTACTAGGCGGGATCCTCCCAGGGGCGGGCGAGGGCACATGGGCGCTGATCGGGATGGCCGCTGCGATGGCCGGCGTGATGCGTTCCCCGTTCACCAGCATCGTCTTCGCATTCGAGCTGACCCACGATGTCAATGCGCTGCTGGCGCTGCTGCTGGCTTGCACGATCGCGCATCTGGTGAGCGTTCTCACCTTGAAGCGCTCGATTCTCACCGAGAAGATCGCTCGCCGTGGCTACCACATCACCCGCGAGTATGAGATCGACCCGTTGCGCGCGCTGCTCGTGCGCGACGTGATGGAGACCGAAGTTCTCACGGTGCGACCCGACACGCCCGTCAGCGAGCTATACAAACGGCTGCCGGAGGGCAGCGATGAGCGCCGACAGCGGCTCTACCCAGTCCTCGATGAGGATCAGAACCTCGTCGGTGTGCTGGCGTTCTCAGACGTGCTCGCCGCAAACCGTACAGCCGGCGCATCCACCACTGACACCCTCGCTCGCCCATCTCTGCTCGCGTTCTCCGATGAGACGTTGCGAGAGGTCGCCGACAGAATGATCTCCTCGGGGCACGGCGTGCTGCCCGTCGTCGAGCGCCGCCGGCCCGAGCGGCTCGTCGGGCTGATTACCCAGTTCGATCTGCTCAGGGCGCACGAGCGGGTGCTGATCGAGGAGCGCCACCGCGAGCGGCCACTCGGACCGCGGCGGCTCGCCCCCGGCCTCGAGATGCTGCTCCCCGGCCGGGAGCCGAGCCGATGAGCGCCCAGGCCGCCGCCCATCCCCTGCTCGACGCGGACTACCAGCGGCTGCTCGCGTTCCGCAGCGAGCTACGAAGCTTTCTGCGCTGGAGCGAGCAGGCCTCCCACGATGCGGGCCTAACTCCCTCGCTTCACCAGCTGCTGCTCGTCCTGCGCGCCCATCCGACACCGCCGGGACCGACGATCGGTCAGGCCGCCGAGGAACTGCACATACGCCACCACAGCGCGGTGGAGCTCGCCCAACGCGCGCAGAATGCCGGCCTGATCTGCCGTGACCGCGACGCTCTCGACCACCGCCGGGTCCACCTCGCGCTCACCAGCCGCGGACACGAGCAGCTGGAGGGCTTGACTCGAGCGCATCTGCCGCGGATCGCGAACCTGGCGGACATTCTTGAGAATGTCGTGCATCCCGATAGGCAAGCCTCTCCGAGAAGACGCAGCAGCTGAGCGCCACGGCCGAATCACTGCGGACGCCAGCATTTACACAGTTGACCGCTACCTAAAGGCGGTGGTGGATCTCATCCCTGCGCGATGGTCAGGCCGAGCCATGCGATCACGAGTGAGACGAGGAAAGATCGCGGCCTCGAGGACGTGCATCGTGGGGCGGCGCATGTGCCAGACGCTCGCTGTCCGATAAACCGAACGCGGAGGAGAATGACAATGGCGGTTTCACAACCCATCCAGACAGATCGTCACCTTCAGGTAAAGCACGGGCGTTCCGTCGATCACGAAGGGGCCCCGCCGATCATCTCCTCGTGGATGCGGGGGGCCCCAGCGAAGCGCACTTCAGCGTGGAGCCCTCCGCTTGGCCCGGGGGTAACGCTCAGCTTCGCCCCGTGGGCCGTGGCGATCGCGTGGACGATCGCGAGGCCGAGCCCGGTCCCGCCGCCGTGGGTGGTGCGGGCGCCGCCCAGTCGTTGGAAGGGTTGCAGCAGGCGCGGCACCTCCTCGGGAGGGATCATGGGACCGCTGTTTGCGACTGCCAGGAATGCATGCTCCTGACGGGTGCCGGTCGCGATCTCGACGTGTCCCGCCGGGATGTTGTGGCGGATGGTGTTATCGAGGAGGTTGGCGATCAGGCGCTCCACCAGCCGCGGATCGCCGGCCGTCGGTGCTGAAGCGAGCGTCGCGCGGACATCGAGGCCGAGATTCCTGAGCCTCCGAGTCCCGCATGCGCAGGACCTGGGCAACGAGGTTCGCGAGGTCGAAGCTCTCGCGGCGCTCCAGTCCCGCTTGGCCGCGCGTGAGCGTCAGCAGCCCATCGATCATCTGCTCCAGATGCTGCTCGGAGGCGAGCACTCGTTCGTGCGCTGCGCGCAACGAGGTGAAGTTCGCGTCCGGGTCGCCGAGCGCGACCTGGATCAGGGCTCGCTGGCGGGTCAGCGGCGCGCGCAGCTCGTGCGAGGCGTTGGCGACGAACTGACGTTGCGCTTCGAACGCGGCGTCGAGCCGCTCAAACAGGTCATCGAGGGTGTCCCCGAGTTCCTTGAGCTCGTCCTGCGGGCCGCCGAGGGCCAGGCGCTCGTGCAAACTGGTGGAGGAGATCCGTCGGGCCGTGCGGGTGATGGTCCGGATCGGTCGCAGCATCCTGCCGGCGACGAGCCAGCCGGCGAGGAGGGCGACCACGGCCACGATCGCCAGGGCAATCCCCGAGTTGACCAGAAGCTGATGCGAGTCGGCAGCACGCTGTGCGGCTTGAACTGGCCGTACCTGAGCCAGCTGGTGCACAGCGTCTGTCAGCTGACGCTGGTCCTGTTCCAGCTGACGCTGGGCCTGTGTTATCTGCTGCTGGACCCGTGCCAGCTGAGCCGGCACACCCACTAGCAGCCGAGGCCGAGCCTGTACAAGCTCCTGCTGAGCCTGTCCCAGTTCCTGCTGAGCCTGTGCCAGCGGATGCGAATGCTCGATAACGAGGGATTGGCCTGGAGGGGTGGGAGGCTTAGCAGGGGAAAGCGGAAGGTGAAGATGCTGGATGGTGGGAGTGCGAGGGATCGTCGGTAGGTGTGGCGTTCTGTATTCGGTCGCCCGCTCGAAAAGGACGTAGGTGGTGGTGACCAATGCGAGGCCGGACAGGAGGAACAGGCCGCCGTAGAGAGCCGTGAGCCGCAGCCGGGCGGTACGGTGAGGCAATCGCAGCCAGGATGGTGGTGCGAGCCGGGGGTGCGCGACGCCCATCACTGGCTTGCGATGCGGTAGCCGGCCTTCGCGACGGTCTCGATTATGGGGGGGTCATCGAGCTTGGCGCGCAGCCGGCTCATCGTGATCCTCACGGCGCCCGTGAACGGGTCGGCGTTCTCGTCCCACACGCGTTCGAGCAGCTCCTCGGCCGAGACGACCCGGCCCTGCGAGGAGAGCAACAGCTCCAGCGCCCCGAACTCCTTCGGCGTCAGCTCGAGATCACGGCCCGAGCGCTGCGCGCGGCGCTTGGCCGCATCGAGCACGACGTCGCCGGAGCGGAGCACCGGCGGGATGCTCGACTGCGCGCGGCGGGCCAGCGCGCCGATGCGCGCCGCCAACACGGGGAAGTCGAATGGCTTTCCCAGGTAGTCGTCCGCGCCGAGTGAAAGCCCGTCGACCAAGTCCTCATTCGCCGCCGCGCCGGTCAGCATCAGCACCCGGCCCCGCCCGCCGGCGGCGACGAGCTTCGCGCACACCTCATCCCCGTGGAGCGCGGGAAGGTCGCGGTCGAGCACGATCACGTCGTAATCGTTGACCAGCGCGCGCGTCAAACCAGCCTCGCCGTCGAGCGCGACGTCGACCGCTATCCGCGCCTGGCGCAGGCCGGTGGCGACCGTGTCTGCCAGCTCCTCGTCGTCCTCGATCACAAGCACCCGCATCCGTAGCTCCTTGTCGTGATCAAGGTAGGCGACGCGGTGTTTCAACGCTGTTTCGCCGGCTCCGTCAAACAAAACCGCTGCCGGCCTCGGAAAGCGAAACAGCGCCGAAACAACCGACCGCGTAGAACCCCGGATCTGGGCGAGGACTCAAACCGAAGCAGACCCCGAAGGAGACCAGATGCCGCACCGCATCCATGCCAAGAGGCTCGCGCCGCCGCGAGCGCGTCTGCTCAGCGGCGCGACCCTCCTGAGTGTCGCACTGGCGGCCGCCGGCTGCGGCGGCGCGCCGAGCCCCGGCGTCGCCCACCTCTCATCCTCCGGAAGGGACGTCTCATCGGCGAGCTCCGAAGGCAGGGGCTCGTCGCCTGAAGGTCCCACGAACCCCCAACAGGCGATGATCGCCTACGCCAATTGCATGCGCTCGGGCGGCGTGCCCAACTTCCCAGACCCCGACACAGCTGGCCTGTTCCACGTGGGTGCCGGGATGGATCGCTCATCGCCCGCGTTCAAGGCGGCGCAGGTGAAGTGCCACACGCTCATGCCGGGCGGCGGCATCGGCTCAGGGCCACCACCCTCCACACATACGCTGGCGAGGTTTCTAAACATCGCGCGGTGCATGCGTGAGCACGGCGTCTACGACTTCCCCGACCCGCGGACCTCGGTCCCGTCCAGCCCCTTCGGCTCCGGTGGCGCCGGCGTGATCAGCGATATCGAAGGAGTGATCCTTATGTTCCCAGGCACGATCGACCAGCAGTCGCCGGCGTTCACGCGGGCCTCGGCCGCGTGCGCATTCCCGCTGCACAACCACTGATGCAAACGATGTAGACCCGAATGCTGTCCAGCGCCCATATCAAGAGGCTCGCGCCGCCGCGAGCGCGGCTGCTCACCGCCGCGCGGCGCTATTGAGCGGGGTGCTGGTGGCAGGATGCGGGGAAGCTCTCCCAGCCCAACGGGCAGCATGAGCAGCCCGGCGTCCGCGCGGTCGATGATCGGCTGAGGCATGTGCGGACCCATAGGCTCCTCGCGCCGCGACCTGCGCGAGCGCAGCATGTTCAGCGATACGCGCGCGACGACGGTCGTCAACCAGCCGCCGAGATTCTCCACGCCGCTCGTGTCGGCGCGGCTGAGCCGCAGCCAGGCGTCTTGGACGGCGTCGTCAGCCTCGCTGAGGGAGCCAAGGATCCGGTAGGCCACCGCCCGCAGACCCTGCGGTGCTCCTCAAAGCGCGCTCGGCCAGCCATTCCCGCTCATCCATCGACTACATCCCTCTCTCGCGTCGGGCCATAGCAGTAGACCCGCGAAGCCCGTGCGATGTGACGAGGCGTGCCGGCGCGTATCCTGGCGACATGTCTGCTCTGACGACCTTCTTCGCGGCCGGTTGGGTCGTGTTCTGGATCTACTGGATGGTCTCCGCCGCCCGTGTCAAGAAGGGCACACGGCCCAGGCTGGCCGTGTTCCCGCGACTGGTCATCATCGCCCTGGTGATCGGAACGAACGTGGTGCTCAAAGGGCACCGTCTGACTGTTCACAGTCAGATCTTGCACGTGGTGGGCCTGATCCTGTTCGTGTCTGGTCTGGGCTTGGCGGTGTGGGCCAGAGTCTATCTGGGCCGCAATTGGGGGATGCCGATGACGCAGAAGGAGGAGCCGGAAATGGTCACCTCGGGTCCTTACAGCCTCGTTCGCCACCCGATCTATTCGGGCATCCTGCTGGCAATGCTGGGGACAGCGCTCGCCGTCACGTTCTATTGGTTCACCGCCGTGGTAGTGCTGGGTATCTATTTCATCTACAGCGCAACGGTCGAGGAAAAGATAATGGCCGCTTCGTTTCCAAGCGCCTACCCGAGCTATAGAACGAAAACCAAGATGCTGATCCCGTTTGTGCTTTAGATCAGGGATAAATCTGAGCGGTCAGGAATTGCATCATCAGCTTGTCCGTGCGTGCGCGAGTTCGAGCTGGGCCAGACTTGAACCTGATCGTCTACCGTGCTCCTGGATGCGCCCGAGGTTGCCGCACATCCTCATCGCTGGTGTCGTCGCGTTCACCGTGGCCGGCTCGGTCACAGCCTGGGCCAGCACGCAACCTCCAACTGTGTCCGTCCACGTGCAGCGCAAGCTGAGCGTCACAGGCAACGTCCACGTCAGCTTCCATCCCACCGATCGCCTACCGGTGGGCGGCTACTACTACGCCGTTATCGTCCTGAAGCGATACAAGCACTACACCCGAAATGAACCACCTCCGTGCGCGACCTCCAGCGACATGGAGAGGACCGACTACGGCTACCCGCACCCCGGGCGGCCGGTGAGGCTCGCGCTCACCCCGGCAGAGTCGCTCGCCGGGCATTGGTGTCGTGGCGGCATCTACGCCGGCGCGATCTATGCCGTGCCCCAGCCGCCTCCCTGCGAAAGCACCTACCCGTGCCTCTACGCCGAACCGTACAAAGCACCCAGCCCGTGCTTCGAAATCGCTCCCGGCGAGAGAGCATGCGGCGTCGTCGCGAGGCCAGAGCTCTATCGCTACCCCGACGGGCTGCCCACGCCCCTGGCCAAAGGTACCCGCATCATCGGGCACTTCACCGCCACCTTCAGGTAACCCACGAGCGGTTCCGTCGATCACGACGGATCGCCGCTGATCATCTGCTCGTGGATGCGACGGTCTCAGCGAAGCGCACTTCAGCGTGGAGCCCTCCGCTTGGCTCGGGGGTGAGGGTCAGCTTCGCCCCGTGGGCGGCTGCGATCGCCTGGATGATCGAGAGCCCGAGGCCGTGCCCGTCGCCGCGATGGGTGCGGGCGGCACCGAGTCGCTGGAAGGGTTGCTGGAGGCGGTCGAGCTCCTCGGCTGTGATCGCGGGGCCGTCGTTGGCAACTGACAGGATGGCCTGTCCCGACTCGGTAGTGGTCGTCACGTCGATGCGACCGCCGGCCAGGTTGTGCGTGATCGCGTTCTCGAGGAGGTTCACCACGAGACGCTCGACGAGTTGTGGGTCGCCCTCCACTCCAGCGGGGTCAAACGTGGCGTTCAGCCGCAGGCCACGGCGCTGGATCTCGAGACGGCGCCCGGCAAGCACCTCGTCCGTCACCGCCATCAGGTCGACCGGTTCGCGGCGGCCGAGATCTCGCTCGCCGCCGGCCAGGCTGAGCAGCGCCTCGATCAGCCCCTCCAGCTGCTTCTCGGAGGCGAGCACCCGCTCGTGGGTCGCGCGCAGCGACTCTGGTGTGGCGTTGGGATCCGCCAGGACGGTCTGCACCAGGGTCTTGAGCCGGGCGAGCGGGGTGCGCAGCTCGTGCGAGGCGTTGGCGACGAACTGGCGCTGGGAGTGGAAGGACGCGTCGAGCCGCGCGAGCAGCCCGTCGAAGGTATCGCCGAGCTCCTTGAACTCGTCGTCGGGGCCCGTCAACGCGAGGCGCTGATGCAAGTTGGTTGCGGATATGTCCCGGGCGGCGGTCGTGATTGTCCGCAGCGGGCGCAGCACCCGCCCGGCGATCAGCCATCCGAGTCCCATCGAGAGGGCTGCCATGAGGGCGAGCGCGATCACGGACACGATCGCGAGCACGCGCAGGTCCGCGCTGCGCTGATTGGAGTCGACGATCGATACCGTGATGCCCTGTCGCGATGAGCCGCGTCGGCTGGGGTCAACCTGCCGGCCTGGGGCGGACGGGCGCCTGCCAGGCGCCGCAACCGCGCTATGCCCCGCGAAGGGCGGCTGGGACCGCCTGTGAGTACGCGCCATGGGTGTGCGAAGCGGCGGCGTAGATGAGCGCGAGCAGCACGGCGCCGGAGATGAAGAACAGGCCGCCGTAGAGCAGCGCCAGACGCAGGCGAATCGTGCGCCGCGGCAGGCGCGGCCGGCGCCTGGATCGACGACCGCCGGCCGGCTGGTGGGACTCATCGCGCACGCTCACGGGAGCCTCAGATCCGGTACCCGGACTTGGCGACGGTCTCGATGATCGGGGGATCGCCGAGCTTTGCGCGCAACCGGCTGACGGTGATCTTGACCGCGTTCGTGAACGGGTCCGCGGCCTCGTCCCACACGCGCGCGAGGAGCTCCTCCGCCGGCACGCTGCGACCCTGCGAGGCGAGCAGCAGCTCCAACACGCCGAACTCCTTCGGCGCGAGCTCGATCTCCCTGCCGGCTCGAGACGACACGGTGCTGTGCGGTGTTCAGCACGAGATCCTCATGGCGCAGCAGCGGCGGTATCGCGGGCTGGGCGCGGCGCGTCAACGCGCCGATTCGCGCCACCAACACCGGGAAGTCAAATGGCTTTGGCAGGTAGTCATCCGCACCGAGGCCGAGGCCATCCACCAGGTCGTCGACCATCGCCGCAGCGGTGAGCATCAGCACCCGACTGCGACACTCGCTGGCGACCAGCTTGGCGCATACCTGATCGCCGTGGAGCCCCGGCAGGTCGCGGTCGAGCACGATCACGTCGTAGTCGTTGACCGTGGCGCGCGCGAAACCGGCCGGCCCATCGAGCGCGACATCCACGGCGATGCCCGTCTGGCGCAGGCCGAACGCGATCGCCTCGGCCATCTCCTCGTCGTCCTCGATCACGAGCACCCGCATCGTCGCTCCTCTTTCACCGCCGGGCTTCGTTGCAGATCCGGCATGTGCTCCAGGCTACTTCCCGGCGGTTTCAGCACGGTTTCGCCGGCGGAGAAGTCCACGGCCTGGGCGGCGATACCTTCCCGAAACCGTCGACGTCGTACAAGCAGCTCAGAGCACGACCTTCCGAGCTGCAAAGGAGACGACATGCAAGGCCACGTCAAAAACAGCCGCGACCGGAGCACGGGGACCGTCCAAGGATTGGGAGCGGCTGCACTGGCCGCGGCTCTCATCGCCCTCAGCGTGCTCGTGGCGGGCTGCGGCGGCACCTCGTCGAGCGGGGGCGTCGCGAGCCTCTCCTCGCACGCGTCCAAAACGTCCACGACGAGCTCGACAGCGACAGGGTCGACGGGCGGTGGCGAATCCTCGCCCGGCAGTCAGGCAGTGGCGTACTCGGCGTGCATGCGCTCGCACGGAGTGCCCAACTTCCCCGACCCAAAAATCTCCACCCACGGCAACGGGGTGAGCGTAGCGATCGGGGTCACGCCGGCGATCACGGGCAATCCCCATTTCAAGTCGGCGCAGCAGGCCTGCAACAAGCTGCTGCCAGGCGGCGGTCCCGGAGAAGGCTCGACCCACCAGATCAGCCCCCAGGAACAGTCGCAGTACCTGAAGGCCGCGGCGTGCATCCGCTCGCACGGAATCCCCAACTTCCCGGACCCGACGTTCTCGGGCGGCGGGGTGCACATCGCCCATCAAGGGCTGAATGAGAGCTCGCCGGTGTTCAAGGCGGCGGTGCAGGCCTGCGAATCGCTGATCCCGGGTGGTGTGCACGGCGATCGCGGAGCTTCCGCGCGTCCTGCGCCCCAACCAGCGCCGTGACGCGGCGCTCCTCAGCTTTCTTTCAGGTTGGCCTGTCAGCATCGGCTGATGCGCCTGCTGGTCGTTGACGACGATCCCGCCGTCCGCGACGCGCTCGGGCTCGTACTGGACCTCAATGGATTTGGAGTGGCGACGGCGACGGACGGCACTGAGGCGATTCGCACGCTCGCGGTGGACCGGCCGGATGCGGTGATCCTCGACGTGCTGATGCCGGGGCTGGATGGCTTGGAGGTGTGCCGGCGGATGCGCGCGATCGGCGATCGCACGCCCGTGCTGATGTTGACCGCCCGCGCTGAGGTGTCAGAGCGGGTGGCGGGCCTGGAGGCCGGCGCTGACGATTATCTGGTGAAGCCGTTCGCGAGCGAGGAGCTCATCGCCAGACTCCGCGCGCTGATGCGCCGCACCGGCTGGGAGGGCCACGAGGAGAGCATGCGCTTCGAGGACCTGGAGCTCGATCCACTCGCGCACGAGGCGCGCCGCTCAGACCGTGTGCTGGAGCTGACGCGTACCGAGTTCTTGCTGCTCGAGTTGCTGATGAGCCATCCCCGTCAGGTGCTTTCCCGCGCGAAGATCTTCGAGTGCGTGTGGGGCTATGACTTCGGGCCGGCCTCGAACTCGCTGGAGGTGTATGTCGGCTATCTGCGCCGCAAGACCGAGGCCGCGGGGGAGCCGCGCCTGGTGCACACGGTGCGTGGGGTTGGCTACGTACTTCGTTCGGCGGAGCGTGCGGGGGCGCGATGAGCTTCCGCCGCCGCATGGTGCTGCTGGCCGCCGGAGCCGTGGCTGCGGCGATCGTGATCGCGTCGGTCGTGGTGTACGTCGTGACCGGCAATGAGTTGCGCGGGCAGATCGATACGAACCTTCGCCAGAAGCTCACCCCCGGGCCGCAGGCCGTCCAGATCCGCTCCACCCTCTCCACGGCCGCCGTTGCGAAGTTGAAGCGGGAAGGAAAGCTGTTGGGGCCCGTGGGGTTGCCACGAATCGACTTCGGCGGCCCAGCGGCGGGAAAGACCTACTCCGGCGGGCGTGGATCGGCGCGCGGCGGTGGGGAAGCTCTCGCCCGTGAAAATGGCGGGGAGAGTCTCCATGGGGAAGTGGTCTCAGTCGAAGGCAACGCGGCGTTCGCACCGGGCGCGCCCGTCGCGAAACTGCATCCGCTGGGCGTGTCCGTTCGGGGGAGCCCTTTCAACAAGCTCGTCAAGCTCGTGCTGCCCGCTCCGAGGCTCGGCGGCGCCACGGGGGTCGTCCAGCTGTTCCAGTCCAACGGCCAGGTTCTGCGCTCCGAAGGCAAGGGATCCCTGCTCCCGGTCACCGCCGCCACCCGTGCGGTGGCCGCGGGCCGGCACGGCGCGTTCTTCAGCGACGCGACCGTCGGCGGCACGCATGTGCGAATCCTGACCGAGCGTGCGCCCGAAGGAGGGGTGTGGCAGGTCGCCCTGCCGCTGACCGACGTGGATAGCACGCTCACGCACCTCGAGCTGGTGCTCGCACTCGTGTGCTTGGGTGGCATCGCGCTCGCGGCTGCGCTCGGGCTGCTCGTGTCGCGGACAGCGCTGTCCCCGTGCGCCGTCTGATGGGCGCCGCAGAACGCGTCGCCAGCACGCAGGACCTCGCGCATCGCATCCCGGCCGGCGGGGAGGACGAGCTCGGGCGGCTGGCCGGGAGCTTCAACACGATGCTGGCCGCGCTCGAGCGCTCGCGCCTCGCCCAGCGCCAGCTCGTCTCCGATGCCTCGCACGAGTTGCGCACGCCGCTGACGAGCGTGCAGGCCAACCTCGACGCGCTCGCGATCGGGGACCGGCTACCGGCGCGTGAGCGCGCTCGTATCCTGGCCGCCGCGCAGGCGCAGCTGCGGGAGCTGACGGTGCTGGTCGGCGACCTGGTCGACCTGTCCAAGACAGAGGTGCAGGAGATCGAGATGGAGGCCGTGCGCCTGGACTTGGCCGCCGCCGGGGCGATCGAGCGTGCCCGCCTGCACGGGGTGGGTGGGCATTCATCTACGTTCGTACTCGACGCGGAGCCCTGCCTGGTGCGCGCCGCGCCCGCGCGCCTGGACCGCGCGATCGCCAACCTGCTCGACAACGCCTGTAAATGGAACCCGCCGACTCCGCCCGCCGGGCGGGCGGGCGATCCAATCGAGGTGCGTGTTCGCGGCGGTGTTCTGGAGGTCCGCGACCACGGTCCGGGGATCGCCGCGGAGGACCTTCCCCGCGTGTTCGACCGCTTCTACCGCGCGGCCGGCGCTCGGGCGCGACCCGGGTCGGGACTCGGACTGGCGATCGTCAGGCAGATGGCCGAGGCTCACGGCGGGGCCGTGCATGCAGCCAACGCTCCAGACGGCGGCGCCAGGTTGACGCTCGAGCTGCCACCGCTTGCGATGACCGACGCCGAGCTCGCCGCCTCCCAGCCTCATGCTCCCGCCCCTTCCAGCGTCGTTTAGGAAGTTCCTCGCCTGCTCTCAGCCAATTCTCAGGTCGCGTCCCACATGATGTCGGCATGGCAAGAATGAACCTCAGCGTGGTCGTGCTTGCGAGCGCCGCACTGCTCCTTGCGGGCTGCGGCGACAGCTCATCGAGCCCGGGTGTCGCGCACCTCTCTTCCAGCACCTCCGGTGGCTCGACCGCGGGCTCGGGTGGCAAGTCCTCAAAGCCTGAAAGCAGCGCGAGCACCCAACAGAAGATGGTCGCCTACTCGCAGTGCATGCGCTCCCACGGGGTGCCTGAATTCCCCGAACCGACCGAAGGCCACCTGCTCATCCACAGCAGCGGCCACAACGTGCATGTGACCGGAGTCAATCCGCGGTCCTCGCAGTTCCAGGCGGGGCAGAAGGTCTGTGGAAAGCTCTTGCCCGAAGGAGGGGCCCCCAGCCCGGCACAACAAGCCAAGGCGCAGGAAGACGCCCTGAAGTTCTCTCAGTGCATGCGCACCCACGGAGTCCCCAACTTCCCCGATCCGATCGTCTCAGGCGGCGGCATCAGGCTGAAGCTGAAGGCCGCCGGCGCGAGCGGGATCGACCCGGAATCGCCGCGGTTCCGGGCCGCGCAGAAGGCCTGCCAGTCGATCGCGCCGGGCGGCAAGGGCGGGCCGGGGCCGCCCGGGCCGGGACCCAAGGGTGGGCCCGGCGGTTCCGGCGGTCAAGAATCGGGGGTAACGTGGTCGCGGTCCCGTGAGCGGCGGGTCGTTGTGGTCTGGCGAAACGTTCCCGAAACCTTCGATGTCGTACAAGCATCATCGATGAGCGATCCCGTGTCCGGTGAAGCCGCATTCGTGCCCCAGGCGGACGAGCAGGCCGGCTCCTCCGGCGAGCAATCGATGCTCGCCCCGCCGGCCAGACGTGCTCGCCGGAGGGTGCTCGCCGGTGCGGGGCTGGTGCTCGTCGCGGCCGTCGTGGTCCTGATCGTGACCGACCCGTTCGGCGGCTCGAGCAAGTCCGGCGGTGGTGTTGGCGGTAACGGGACCGCGACCTCGCTTGTGACGGTGGCTCGCCGGTCGTTGTCTTCGCAGACGCAGGTGAGCGGGACGCTCGGCTATGCGGGCTCGTCGAGCATCCGCGTGCCATCGGGCACGCCCCCGTCCGCGGTCTCACAGGCCCAGCAGTCGGTCACGAACGCCGAAGGAATGCTGAGCGAGCGGCCAGAGCGTCGCTGGCGGCTGACAGCGAAACGCTCGCGGGTCACCAGGCGACGCTGGCGGCGGCGCGCGCCAAGGAGCAGGTCGACTGCGCGGGCGAGGGCGCCGCGGAAGCCGCCTCCGCCGGCTCCTCGCCTGCAAGCGAAAACAACTCGCCGAGTGGCGGCGGGAGCTCGTGCGTCGAGCGACGTGCAAGCGGTCTCGACCGCCGAGCAGGGCTCCACAGGCGCTGCAATGAAGGTCAAAGGCGACCGTTCCCAGGTCTCCTCGGCCGAAAAACAGCTCGCGAGCGCGCAGTCCAATTTGTCCACGGCGAGGGCGGCGGCCGCGCTCTACGGTCAGAGCTCCACGTTCACCAAGCTGCCCTCGGTCGGTGAGATCATCAGGCGCGGGCAGAGCCTGTATGAGATCAGCGGCCAGCCGGTCCTGCTGCTGTACGGCTCGGTGCTGCCGACGCGGGCGTTCATCGCGGGGATGTCCCCGGGACCCGATGTCGCCGAGCTGAACGCGAACCTGCAGGCGCTCGGCTACGAGCAGGGGCTCGCAGGCGACGAATTCACCGCCGCCACCGCGACCGCCATCCGCGCCCTGCAGTCCGCGCACGGCGCCTCGGTCACCGGCGAGCTGCTGCTGGGGTCGGTCGTGTTTCACTCCGGGCCGGTGCGCGTGACGAGCGTGACCCCCACGGTCGGCCAGGCGGTCATGCCCGGGCCGGTGCTCGCTATCACCGCGACCGCCCGGCAGGTCAAGCTCGCGCTCGACGCCTCCGAGCAGGGGAGCGTCAAGGTCGGCGACGCGGTCACGATCACGCTTCCGGACAGCCAGAGCACGCCGGGAAAGATCACCTATGTATCGAGTGTCGCGACCTCGCCGTCCTCGGGAGGCAAAGGCGGCGAAGAAGAAGGCGCCCCCACCGTCGAAGTCGACGCCACCCCCACGAACCCGGCGGCGACGGGCCACCTCGACCAGGCGCCCGTGAACGTGGAGATCACCACGGAACGCGTCGAAAACGTGCTGGCGGTGCCCGTCGACGCGCTGCTCGCGCTCGCCGGCGGCGGCTACGCGGTGGAGGTCGCCGAAGGCCGCTTGCATCGTCTCGTGGCCGTCACCGTCGGCCTGTTCGACGACGCCGAAGGCGTCGTTCAGGTGAGCGGCCAGGGTCTGTCCGCCGGCCAGCGCGTGGTGGTGCCGGCGACATCATGAGCGAGCAGCCAACAGGCGTCGCATACGCGGACGGCGACCAGGCGCCGGCGGTGCTGGAGCTGTGCGGAGTCAGCAAGGTCTACGGCGCCGGAGTGGGTGGGACATCCATACATGCGCTGCGGGAGGTCAGCTTCGCGGTGGGAGAGGGTGAGCTCGTGGCGATCGTGGGCCCCTCGGGTTCGGGTAAGACGACGCTGCTGCACGTGATGGGCACGCTGGAGCGCCCGAGCGCGGGCGTGGTGTCGATCACGGGCCTCGACGCGGCGGGGCTGTCGGATCGTGAGCTCGCGGCGTTGCGCGCCACGCGTATCGGGTTCGTCTTCCAGCAATTTTTCCTGGCCGAGCACTCCACCGCCCTGGAGAACGTCGCCGAAGGGCTGCTCTACGCCGGCGTCGCGGTCGGCCGAGCGCCGTAAGCGGGCAGCCCGAGACGCTCGCCCGTGTGGGGCTCGCCGAGCGCGCGAGCTTCCGTCCGAGCAAGCTCTCCGGTGGCGAGCGCCAACGCGTCGCGATCGCCAGGGCCCTCGTGGGCACTCCAGCGATCGTGCTCGCCGATGAGCCCACGGGGAACCTCGACAGCGCGTCCGGTGAAGCGATCCTCGAGCTCCTAGAAGAGCTGAACGCCGACGGCGCGACGATCCTCGTGATCACCCACGACCACGACCTCGCCGCCCGCCTGCCACGACAGGTGCAGGTGCTCGACGGTCAGATCGTCGCCGATACCACCGCAGCGGGAGCAATGCGCTGATGGCACCGTTGATGTGGTTGCTCCGGCGTGTTCGCGGGGTGGGCCTCGGACTGATCATGGCCGCGAGCTTGGGCACCTCGGTTGGCATGCTCGTCGGGGGCCCGGCGTTTGCTGTGGGGGCAACCGGCGGATCACCAACCGAAACCGGAACGCCACCCACCGGTACCGGGACATCGAATTGTCCCTCGCCCAACCCGCCGGACCAGATGACGCTCGTCGCGGGCACGCCACAGACGGCGATCCTGCAGAGCGCCTTCGCGACCGGGCTGCAGGTCGCACTCAGCAACAGCGATGGCTGCCCCGTCACGAGCGCCGCCGCGGGGGTCCCAGTCACGTTCAGCGCTCCCGCTGGTGGCGCGAGCGGGGTGTTCTCCACCAGCGGGTCTAACACCGTCATCGTCGGCGCCGATGCCTCGGGCAGCGTGGCCGCGCCGGCGTTCACAGCGAACGACACTCAGGGCAGCTACACCGTCACCGCCAGCTCGCAGTATGGCTCGGTCTCGTTCTCTTTGACGAACACCGCCGCGGGCATACCGGCGAGGATCGTCGCGATCCCGCTGAAGAGCAGGTCGGCCAGGGTCACGGCCGGCTTCCCGGAGCCCCTGCAGGTCAAGGTGCTGGACGCCGAGGGCAACCCGGTCATGGGCACTACGGTCACGTTCACACTGGGCACAAGTCGCGCGGGCAGTTGCGGCGCAAGCGCTTCCTCGAGTGCCGGCGCGAGCTTCACCGGCGCAGGCACTCAGGCAAGCGCGACGACCGGCGCGAACGGTCTGGCGAGCTCGCCGCTTTTCACCGCGAACAGCACGGCCGGGTCGTTCATCGCGACGGCGGCCGTCTCAGGCAAAGAACCCTCAGGAGGGTCCGGTAAAGAAAACCCTGCGGACTCTCCTAGCGACGCGGGTAGCGACACGACACCGGTGAGCTTCGCCCTTGCAAACCTCGCCGGGCAGCCCACCAAGCTCGCCGCAGGGATCGGCTCGACGCAGTCCACCCCGGTGGGAACCCCCTTCCCGCTCCGGCTCGCCGTCACCGTCACCGACGCGCAGAAGAACCCCGTCCGGGGCGCGCTCACCACGTTCTCAGCGCCGCTCGCCGGCGCGAGCGGACGCTTCGCTGGCCGATCTTCGATCGGTCATGCTCGCGGCCCCCACCACCGTCGCTCGCGTGTCTTCCACATCCGCACCGTCGAGGTCAAGACGAACGCCTGCGGGATCGCCGTCGCGCCGGCCTTCACCGCCAACGACACGCAGGGCGGCTACATCGTCAAGGCGACCGTCAAGTACGCCAAACCGGCCGCGTTCGCGCTCGTCAACGAAGCATCCGGGCGGTCGTCGTGACCGCGGCCGGAAACCTCGCCCCCAATCCCCTAAACCTCGCTCCCAGGAAATTGCACCCCTCCGATCTTGCGCGTGTCGCGAGCGTCGGGCTTCGTACCAGGCGCATGCGTGCCGGGCTCTCCGCGCTCGGGATCGCGATCGGCGTCGCCGCGATCGTCGCCGTGCTCGGCCTGTCCTCCTCGAGCCAAGCCGGGCTGCTGTCAGAGATCGAACGTCTCGGGACGAACCTGCTGACCGTCACCAACGGCCAGAGCTTCGCCGGCAAGACAGCCGAGCTGCCGCTCGTCGCGCCCGCGATGATCGCCCGCATCGACCCCGTCGAAAATGTCGCCGAGACGGGCAAGGTCAAAGGCAGCGTCTACCGCTCTCCACTGATCCCCACAGTCGAAACCAACGCCCTGAGCGTCCAAGCGGCGAGCCTCGACCTGCTCCACACGCTCGACGTCACCGTCGTGCAGGGCCGCTACCTGAACGCCGCCACCGGCCAAGAGCCGGTTGCGGTGCTTGGCTCCGCGGCCGCGCAGCGCCTCGGCATCGACCAGATATATCCGCGCGAGCGGATCTGGGTCGCAAACCAGTGGCTCTACATCGTCGGGATCCTCGGACCATCGGTACTCACGCCCGAAATCGAAAGCTCGGTGCTCGTCGGCTTCAAGGCCGCGGAACGCTACCTGCGGTTCAACGGTCACCCCAACACCGTCTACCTGCGCACCCAGAACAGCCAGGTCGCGGCCGTCCAATCGGTGCTCGCCGCCACCGCAAACCCGGAAGCCCCCAACGAAGTCAACGTCAGCCAGCCTTCCGCCACGCTCACAGCCCGCGCCGACGCCCAAGGCGCGTTCAACGGCCTGTTCCTCGGGCTCGGCGCTGTGGCGCTGCTGGTAGGCGCCGTTGGGGTCGCGAACATCATGGTCATCTCCGTGCTCGAACGGCGCTCTGAGATCGGGCTGCGCCGCGCGCTCGGCGCAACCCGCGGACAGATCCGCACCCAGTTCCTCTCCGAGGCGATCCTACTCGCGCTCGCCGGCGGCGTGGCCGGCGTCGCAACCGGTGTACTCGCGACCGCGATCTATTCCTCCACCAAGGGCTGGACGATCGTCATCCCCACCCTCGCCTGGGCGGGCGGATTCGGCGCGGCGCTCCTGATCGGCGCGGTCGCCGGCCTCGTCCCCGCGCTGCGCGCCGCCCGCCTCTCACCCACCGAAGCGCTGCGGACGGTCTGACACTGCGTGTCATTCCATGTCGCGATCATTCCCGGGTACTGACCGTGGCGATCGCGATGTCCAAGACGGTGGCCGGCGCCCCGCACGCCGCGATCAAGAAACCCGTTATCGCCGTGCGGCGCAGCGGAATTGCGGCTGCGGCAGCGAGCACCATGCAAGCCTCAAACACCCGCTCGACACCACGATGCGGTCGAGTCCCTACGCCTACGAGGTGACCGCTGCTGCGACCCAAGGGCCGTAGATCCCTGTTTGAAGACGAATCATCCGTACTGCGGCTGAGCGCACCATTCGCGTTTAAGCCCTCCCGGGCTCCAGTACACTTGCCCTGACCCCCCGGCTGGGCGCTCCAACCCGTGCCGTATGGCGTGGAGATCGCCACCAACGACAGGGGCAACCCCTTCGAGCGTCAGTCGACGCTCTCCCGCGCGGGCTCGACCTGCAGGAGCGCTTCGTCGCCAGCATGCGGTACTCGCGCGGCGCTCTGCACGCCCCGGCGGGTTATCGCCAGGAAGGCGACGAGGCAGAAGATCAAGAGCGCCAGGACGAGCGCGACGCGTCCGTCGCCCCAGCCGAGCCCGCTCACGTTCGCCGGCTTGCCCATCCAGTCGGCGAGCGAGGCACCGAGCGGTCGGGTGGCGACGTAGGCGAACCAAAACGCGAGGATCGGATTCCAGCCAAAGCGCCGGTAGCCTATGGCGGGAACAGCGATCACCGCCGCGAACACCAACGCCGAGGGGAAGTAGCCCAAGCCGAACGTGTACGCTGAGAAATCTCCGAGCGCCGTCCCCATCGCGAACGTCGCCACCACGGCGGCCCAGTAGAACATCTCCCGTCTCGGGGTGTCGATGGTGTGGAAGGAGAGCGTGTGCTCCACCCGGTCCCACGTGATGAACACGGCCGCCAGAAGGACGGCGTAGAGCGCGCTCGAGGCCGCGTAGGGAACGCCGAAGCGTACGTGGAGCACGTCGGCGGCCATCGTCCCGAACACGCCGACCCCGCACACCGCCAGCCAGTATGTCCAGGCGATATAGCGCCGCACCCAGAACTGCAAGTACAGGGCGATGCAGAACCCACAGAATCCGAGGATGACCGCGATCACCGGATCGATCGCGTGGACGCTGTAATCGGACGTGGCCTCGCCCATCGCCGTGGACAGGAGCTTGATCACCCAGAAGTAGACGGTGACCTCAGGAACCCGCAGCGCGCCGCGGCGCGTCAATCCTCCGAGCAGGGTGCGGTCGTCCACCGCGGCAGTTTTGCACGGACTCTCAGGCGAGAGCGCCGATGTGACCCGTGCTGGCTCGGCCGGCTCTACCTCGACTGCCGGCGAAGGCCGCCTTAAGCCACTATTCGGAGTCAATGGGCGTGGGTGCGTCCGGCGATCAGCGCGAGCGCGTGTGGGAGCGCATCGAGGATCGCCTCGCCGGCCTGCCGGATACTTTTCGGGCTGCCGGGGAAGTTGACGATCAATGTCGATCCGCAAACTCCGGCGATACCTCGCGAGAGCATCCAGTGAGGGGTGTGCGCGCGCGATGCACACCGCATCGCCTCGGCGATGCCAGGAACCTCCCGCTCGACCACGGCCCTGGTCGCCTCGGGCGTCACGTCGTCCGGGGACAGGCCGGTGCCGCCGCTGGTCAGCACCAGGCCGCAATCGGCCACGTCGATCCAGTGACGCAGCCGCTGTTCGATCAGCACGCGATCATCTCCGATCAACTCTTCCGCGGCGACCTCCGCGCCGAGACGTTGGGCGAGCCGGGCCAGCTCGGCGGTGCTCAGATCCTCACCGGCGCCATCGGACCTGGAGGTGCTGATCGTGATCAGCACCGTCCGCAGTGCCCGGTCACTCCTCTGCTCGGTCACTCCTCCGCGCGCCGGTAGTCGCTGCGTCCGCCGCGCTTTTCGAGCAGCACGATCTCCTCGAGCACGATGCCGCGCTCAAGACCCTTGACCATGTCATAGACGGTGAGCGCCGAGACCGCGACTGCGGTCATCGCCTCCATCTCGACGCCGGTGCGCCCGATCGTCCGCACCTCGCTGACCAGCTCAACGAGCCCTTGCGCCGCAACAACGCTCGCGCTGACGTCCACGAACGTGAGCATCAGCGGATGGGCGAGCGGAATCAGCTGGCCTGTCTGCTTGGCTGCCTGCACGCCGGCCAGCCGTGCCACCGCGAGCACCTCGCCCTTCGGGCCCGCGCCGGCCTGGACGGCGCGCGCGGCGTCGGTCGACATCCGCACTCGTGCTCGGGCGCGAGCCACTCGCTCGCTGGGCGGCTTCTCGCCGACGTCGACCATCCTTGCCCGACCGCCGGGGTCGATGTGGGTGAGCCGCGCGGCGCTCACGAGGGCGGCTCCATGCCGGGCGCCCAACTCGCCGGCGCGCCCGATGTGTGCTCGCGCTTCCAGATCGGCGCCTCGGCCTTGAGGCGATCGATCGCTTCTCGCGCCCCCGCGAACGCTTCGGCGCGGTGCCCGGCGGAGACCGCAACGATCACGCTCGGCTCGCCGAGTGGGACGCTACCGACACGGTGCTCGACCGCGGCCGCGCGCAGCTGATGATTCGTGATGCACTCGCGCATGATGCGCTCGATGCGCTCGTAAGCCATCTCCGTGTAGGCCTCGTAGTCCAACCGTGCTACTTCCCGAGTGACGCCCTGGAAGATCACGACAGCCCCCGCCGCCGGGTCGCCGACGGCCCGGGAGAGCTCCTCGAGCTCGATGGGCTCCTCGCTCACGCGCACGTGTAGCGGAATATTCGCGTTCTCCGCGCGATTGTCGCCCACCTTGCCTAGCCTCCACTCAGTGGAGGGATCAGGGCGAGCTCATCGTCGGCGCTCAGGATCATGTCGGGTGCCGCGTAATCACGGTTGACCGCCATGTGGATTGGTATGCGGGACAGCAGCTCACCGATCGGTGGCATGTGCGACAGCGTGGCGAGCGCGTCGGCGACCGTCGCCTGAGGCTTTAGAGGCAACTCGATGTGATCGGTTTCGGCGTGTTCGCGCAGGATCGCGAACAGCCGCACCCGTACGATCATCGCGCCTGCCGCGCCACCCAACTGACGGTCGTCGTTTGCCGAAGGGACGCTACGCGGGACCGGGGCAGAGCTCATTGAAGACCTCCTACCCAGATTCGCAGTGGTTCGATCTGCACTCTCTCCCCGGCGCGGAGCTTGACGGTGTCGCTGGGGATCATCGCCAAGGCGTCGGCGTCGAGCATCGAGCTGAGGATGTGCGACCCCTGCGCTCCCGTCGGCGTCGCGTGCCAGCCATCCTCGTCGGCGTACAGGCGACAGCGCACGGCGTGGGTGCGGCCCGCCGACTTCTCGTAGTCGACGTCCATGACCGCGGTGTAGCGAACGCCCTGCGCGGGGACCCCGAGCAGGGCACGCAGGGCGGGTGCGACGAGCAGAACAAAAGTCACCATCGCCGAGACGGGGTTGCCCGGCAGAGCGAATATCAGCGTGGAATGCAGGGTGCCGAACCACGCGGGACGCCCGGGCTTCAGCGCGATGCCCCAGAACACCTGTCGCGCACCGAGCGACTCCAAGCTGGGCCTGACGTGATCGTGAGTGCCGACAGAGACGCCTCCGCAGATCACCGCGACATCCACGCCCTGTACGGCCGCCGCGATCGCACGCTTGGTGGCGTGGGCCTCGTCGGGCATCGTGGCGCTGCGGATCACCTCTGCGCCGGCGCGGCGAGCGAGCGCAGCGATCGTCAACGAGTTGGAGTCGCGCACCGTACCCGGGCGCATCGGCTCGCCGGGCGCGATCAGCTCATCGCCGCTTACCAGCACCGAGAGCCGTGGCTCTCGCGCGCAGGCGACCGTCTCGTATCCCAGCGAACCCAGGACTCCGAGCTCCGCCGGCCCCACCCGCCGGCCGGCCCGGAGGACCGTCTGACCTGCCGGTATGTCCTCGCCGGCTCGTCTGAGGTTCTGATCGCTCGCGCATGCGGCGAGAACTTCGACGCGCTCGCCGCACTGGCGTGTGTCCTCGACCCTGACGACGGTATCGGCGCCACCGGGCACGATCGCTCCCGTCGAGATCGAGATCGCCTGGCCCTCACCCACCGTGGCGCAAGCCCGGGACCCAGCCCGCGCCTCTCCAACGATGCGCAGAACCGACGGGCTCCCGGGGGCGGCGTGGGCGATGTCCTGCGCGCGTACCGCGAAGCCATCCATCGCGGAGCTGTCGAACGCCGGCACCGGCTCGACGGCGCGCGCGTCCGCGGCGAGCACCCGCCCAAGCGCCGCGCGAAGCTCGACCTGCTCGGAGGGCAGGCGGCCGGTGGCGTCCAGGACAAGACGCCGTGCGTCCTCGATCTCGAGCGGTCCGCCAGCCATCATCGCCCGGGCACTTTAGTGCGACACTCATCCCGTGGCCGAGCCGCATGTGATCGTCGCTGTCCTTGCCGGAGGCAGGGGAGAGCGCATGGGCGGTGAGAAGGCAATCGCGCCGTTGGCGGGACGTCCGCTCATCTGCCACCCCCTCGCGGCGGCTCGCGAAGCTGGGCTCGAGACGGTCGTTATCGCCAAGGCCGCAACCGTGCTCCCGCCGCTGGCAGAGCGGGTGCTACACGAGCCCGAGAGTCCACGCCACCCGCTGTGTGGCGTGCTCACGGCGCTGGATTTCGCCGCCAAGCGCTCGCCCGCCACAGCCGTACTCTTGCTCGGCTGCGACATGCCGTTCTTGACGAGCGAGCTGCTCGGCTGGCTCGCCGACTTGCCTGGGACGGCGATGGCGGAAGTGGCTGGTCGCGCCCAGCCGCTGCTCAGCCGCTGCCTGCCCCGTCAGCGGGATGCTCTGAGTGAGGCTCTCACCGCGCGGCAGTCGCTGCGCGCGGCGATCACGGCGCTCTCGCCGCGGATTGTGGACGAGCGCGAGCTGGAACGTTTCGGAGATCCCGAGCGGCTGTGCTTCAACGTCAACGATCCTGGCGAGCTGCGTCTCGCCGAGCGCCGGCTGGCTCAGGACGTCGAGCGCGTGTCCTGATCCTCACCGGCCACGCGTTCCGCGGCCGCGCGCAGCTGTGCGAGCGACATGCCCGAGCGTCCGGCGATCCAGCAGGCCAGCGGCGCGGCGGTACGCTCGGAGGCGTGCGCCGCTGAGCCGGCGAGCTCGAGCAGCTCCCTGACCTCCTGCACGGAGGGCCGCTGCACGCCGGCCTCCCGGGCGAAGGAGGCGATCCACTCGTCGCGTGTCACTGCCCCCAGCTTAGAGACCCGTGTTTGCAAAAGCGCTCTTGCCGCAGGTGAGAATCGGGTAGAACGCCGGAGATGCTCGACCTGTTCGACCGTCCTTTGCGTGACCTGCGCATCTCGGTGACCGATCGCTGCAACCTGCGCTGCCGCTACTGCATGCCGAGGGAGTTTTACGGGCCCGGCCATGAGTTCCTGCCCCGGGCGGAGCTGCTGAGCTTCGAGGAGATCACGCGGTTGACGCGGGTGCTGGCAGCGCAGGGCGTCGAAAAGGTTCGGCTGACCGGCGGCGAGCCGTTGCTGCGCCGCGACCTGGAGCGACTCGTGGAGATGCTCGCGGCCATCGACGGGATCTCAGACATAGCGCTAACCACAAACGGTCTGCTGCTCGCCGGCAAAGCCCATGCGCTCGCGGACGCGGGCCTTGACCGGGTCACGGTGAGTCTCGACGCGCTGCAGGACGATGCGCTGCGCGCGATGAGCGACACGCCGATCTCCGCCACGCGCGTCCTGGAAGGGATCGGCGTAGCCACCCAAGCCGGCCTGCGACCCGTGAAGGTCAACATGGTCGTCCGGCGGGCCGTCAACGAGCACTGCGTGCTCGCGATGGCCGCCCACTTTCGTCACACCCCGCACGTGTTGCGCTTCATCGAGTACATGGACGTCGGCTCGACCAACGGCTGGAGTAACGAGGACGTGGTTTCTGCGGCAGAGATCCTTCAACTCCTTGGTGAGCGCTGGCCGCTGGAGCCACTGGCGCCGACGCGAGCTGGGGAGGTCGCGACGCGCTACCGCTACCGCGACGGGGCGGGTGAGATCGGGGTGATTCACTCCGTCAGCGGGCCGTTCTGCGGCAGCTGCGCCCGCGCGCGGCTGTCCGCCGACGGCAAGCTCCACACGTGCCTGTTCGCGCGCCGTGGGCACGATCTCCGCGCGTTGCTGCGCGCCGGCGCGAGCGACGTCGAGCTCGCCGAGCGCACGCGCCAGATATGGGGCGGTCGAGGTGACCGCTACTCGGCCGAACGTTCAAGCGCGTCGTCGCGGCCGGCCGGGCGGGCGGATGCGGCGAAGATCGAGATGTCATATATCGGCGGGTGAGCATCCAGCGGTCCTATCGGCCGTCCGCGACGGGCTCTCCGGCGAGCAGCTTGATCGTCAACAGCAGCGCCACGGAGACGATCACCAGGATCGCCGACATCGCTAGCGCCGCGGGAAAGTTGGTGGCGAATTGGCCATAGATGGCAAGCGGCACCGTTTGCGTGACTCCCTGGAAGGAGCCCGCGAACATCAGGGTTGCTCCGAACTCTCCGAGCGCCCGTCCCAATGCGAGCGCCAAACCGGCAATCAGGCCGGGACGGGCGATCGGGGTTGCTACACGCAGGAACGTCGTGATCTCCCTGATGCCCAAGGCACGAGCCGCTTCCAGGTAGGTGCGGTCGATCGATACGAACGCTGTGTATGCGTGGCGCAGGTAGAACGGTGAGGCAACGAACGTGAGCGCGACCACCACTCCCGCGGTTTGCAGCACGAGCTGGATGTGCGCAGCGGCGAGCGCTCCCCCAAGAACGCCCTTGGGTCCCAGGGCCGCCAACAGGCCGATCCCCGCGACCGCGGGTGGCAGGACCAGCGGCAGCTCGAGCAGCGTCAGCGCGACGGCCCTGCCACGGAACGGCCGCAGCGCGAGCCGGTAGGCCGCGGGCGTCCCGACGAGCACGATGATCACCACCGCGATCGTGCTGGTCTCGAGGCTTAGGCGTAGAGCTTCGATCGACTGCGTTTCGCCGAGGCTCGAGATCAGCGCTGCGGGCGACGTGTCCAGGAAGATCGCTCCCACGGGCAGAGCGATGAAAGTCAGCGTGAGGGCCAGGAGGAAGCCAAAGGTCATCTCGAACCAGGGTGGGCGCCGTCTGCGTCGCACGTCGCGGAGACCTCACGGGACCGCGGGCGTGAGAAACCCGTCGCGCAGCAGATCGCGGCGTCCCGCGCCATCGATCAGGCCGGCGATGAACGAGCGTGCCTGCGCCAGGCGACGGGTTCCCTTGACCACAGCGGCCTCGTAGAGGACCTCGGGCTGCAAGACCGTGGGGAGCTCTATGGATCGTAGCCGTCCCTTGGTTGCTGCGACGTCGGTGGCATACAAAAAGCCCGCGTCGACGGCTCCCTCGGTGAGCTTGCCCACGATCCCCGTCACGTCGGGCTCACGGTCTCTGACGTTCGCCAGCAACCTCTCGCGCTCGGTGGAGGGCAGGCGCGCGAAGACTCTCGCCGTATACGCGCCGACCGGGACCGTCGGGGTGCCTACAGAGATCGTGACTCCGGTCCTCATCAGTCCAGCAAGCCGAGTGATCTTCGAGCTTGCCGGCACGGCGAGCACGAGGCGATTGGCGACGAACACGACCGGCCTGTCCACCAGACCCTTCGCGAACAGAGCGTCAGGCAACTGGGTGTTGGCCGAGGCGAACACGTCCGGGCGGATTCCCTGTTCGATCTGTGCCGCGAGAGTGTCTGATCCGGCGAAGGAAAAGCTGACTCTGGAGGAAGAGAACTGATGGGCGTACTGGGTGAAAGCTCGTTCTAGAGAGGCCGCTGCGGAGATCTTCAGGTGGGGGCCACCGCCCCCGCCGCAGCCGGCGAGCAGCAACGCGAGAGCGCCGATCGACCACATCGTTCTCATCGACTGTCCCGCTCGACCATCACGGAGGTCGCCTTGACGGTTGCTGTCGCCTTCACGCCGGGCGTGAGCGCGAGCTCCTGCACCGCGTCTCGTGTGATCGCGGCGGTGAGCATGAATGGGCCCGCCTCGATCTCCACGACTGCCATCACGCCGTCGACCTCGACCGAGCGCACGACGCCGGCGAGGCGGTTGCGGGCCGAGCCGCCGCTACCGGTCTGGTGGCGGCGCGGGCCCGCGAGACGCTGCACCTCGGCCTCAGCTACGCGCCGCCGGTTGTTCGCATCGCGGTGAGTCTCGAGCTTTCCGGCGCGGTCCCAGCGGCGAAGCGTGTCGACGCTCACCCCGATCGCACTCGCCGCGTCTCCGAGAGACAGGTCGCCTGTACTCTGCCTAGGCACTGTCTAGGCAGATGCCCCGCTAGGCGGAATGCCAAACCCATTGCCCCCGCGAGGGTGTCCGAGCTCGGACACACGCTTGTTTTGGAAGCGGGCGCCGGCGGGTAGGACAGAGACCTGAAAGATGCGAAACCCTGTGCGTGAGTGGCCGGTGCTGCGTCAGCTGCGAAGCGGCGATGCGCTTGCACGCGGCGCGGCGGCGAAGTCCGAGCGCTCGCGCCATCTCTCTAACCGCATCACCGAAGCAGAGAAGACGGTCGGGTCTGTCTGTCCCTACTGCGCGGTCGGCTGCGCCCAGAAGGTTTACGTAAAGGACGGCAAGGTCGTGCAGATCGAGGGGGACCCCGATTCGCCCGTCAGCCGTGGGCGGCTCTGTCCCAAGGGTTCCGCTTCGCTGCAGTTGACGACCGGCGACGCGCGCGAGCATCACGTGCTCTACCGGCCACCCCACGGCTCGGACTGGGAGCGACTTGACCTGGAGAAGGCGCTGGATATGGTCGCGGAGAAAGTGATCGCGACCAGACGCGAAACGTGGGAATGGGAGCAGCAGGAAAAGCGTGTGCGGCGGACGCTCGGGATCGCGAGCCTCGGCGGCGCGACGCTCGATAACGAGGAGAACTACCTGATCAAGAAGCTCTTCACCGCGCTCGGGGTGATCCAAGTGGAGAACCAAGCGCGGGTTTGCCACAGCTCGACCGTTCCCGGGCTGGGAACCTCTTTCGGGCGCGGCGGCGCGACCACCTTCCCTGGGGATTTGCAGAACTCTGACTGCATCGTGATCGAGGGCTCGAACATGGCCGAGGCGCACCCCGTTGCTTTCCAGTGGGTGATGGAGGCGAAGGCACGAGGAGCGACCGTGATCCACGTCGACCCGCATTTCAGCCGCACGAGCGCGCTTGCGGACATCTTCGTGCCCTTGCGCGCCGGCAGCGACATCGTGTTCCTCGGCGCGATCATCAACCACGTGCTCCAACGGGGGAAGTACTTCAAGGAGTACGTGCGCGCCTACACCAACGCCTCGACGATCCTCACCGAGGAGTTCCGCGACACCGAGGATCTCGACGGGGTGTTCTCCGGCCTTGACCGCGAGGAGCGCCACTACGACGTGAGCACCTGGGGGTACGAGGGGATGGAGGTCCAGTCGGCCGCCGGCGAACGTGATCAGCAGTTCGAAGAAGCCACGGAAGGTGGAGCGTCGAGCAGCGAAGCCGGCGGCAGCGAGTCCCACGGCTCCGGCGGACCAGGGATCGGTGGCGGCGACCCTACGCGCGATGAGACCCTCCAGCATCCTCGGTGTGTTTTTCAGGTGCTAAAGCGCCACTACTCGCGCTACACGCCGGAGATGGTGCAGCAGATGTGCGGCGTGCCAGAAGACCAGTTCCTGCGGGTGTGTGAGCTGCTCACCGAAAGTTCGGGCCCTGAGCGTACCTCCGCGTTCGTGTACGCCGTCGGCTGGACACAGCACACCGTGGGGGTGCAGTACATTCGCGCCGCGTGCGTCCTGCAACTGCTGCTCGGAAATATCGGGCGTCCCGGCGGAGGTGTGATGGCGATGCGCGGCCACGCCAGCATCCAGGGCTCCAGCGACATTCCCACCCTGTTCAACCTGCTGCCCGGCTACATCCCGATGCCACACGCCCACGAGCACCTCGATCTCGACACGTTCGTGGAAGCCGACGCCGCGGAGAAGGGCTACTGGGCGAACATGCGCTCCTACACCGTCAGCCTGCTGAAGGCATGGTGGGGAGATGCGGCAAGCGAGAGCAACGACTACTGCTTTGACTATCTGCCGCGGCTGACCGGCAGCCACTCGACGTATGAGACGGTGCTCGCGCAGCTCGACGGGGACTGCAAGGGGTACTTCCTGCTCGGGCAGAACCCGGCGGTCGGCTCGGCGAACACGAAGATGCAGCGCCTGGGGATGGCAAAGCTCGACTGGCTCGTCGTGCGCGACTTCTCGCTGATCGAGTCCGCAACCTGGTGGAAGGACGGTCCGGAGATCGAGTCCGGCGAGCTGCGCACCGAGGATATTCAGACCGAGGTGTTCTTCTTCCCCGCCGCCTCGCACACCGAGAAGGACGGTACCTTCACCAATACCCAGCGGATGCTGCAGTGGCACGACACCGCGGTCGAGCCGGAGGGGGAGGCGCGCAGCGATCTGTGGTTCATGTACCACCTCGGCCGTGTCATCCGCGAGAAGCTCGCCGGCTCAAAGGATGAGATGGACCGCCCGATCCTCGATCTGAGCTGGGACTATGAGACCGAGGGCGAGATCTCCGAGCCGAGCGCCGAGCAGGTGCTGCGCGAGATCAACGGCCACGACGCGGAGGGCCGGCCGCTCTCCTCCTATGAGGAATTGAAGGAGGACGGCTCAACCACCTGCGGATGCTGGATCTACTGCGGCGTGTTCGCCGACGGCGTCAACCAAGCCGCCAGACGCAAGCCCCGAGAGGAGCAGAACTGGGTGGGCGCCGAGTGGGGCTGGGCCTGGCCGGCGAACCGGCGGGTGCTCTACAACCGTGCCTCAGCGGATCCCGGCGGCAAGCCGTGGAGTGAGCGCAAGGCGCTGATCTGGTGGGACGCAGAGAAGAGCGAATGGGTCGGCCACGACATCCCGGACTTCAAGGCCGACAAGCCTCCGGACTACCAGCCGTCCGAGGACGCGAGCGGCCCGGACGCCTTGACGGGCGCCGAGCCGTTCATCATGCAGGCCGACGGCCGCGGCTGGCTGTACGCGCCTGCAGGCCTGACCGACGGGCCGATGCCGACCCACTACGAGCCGCAGGATTCGCCGTTTGAGAACCTGCTCTACGCCCAGCAGCGCAACCCCGTCAGGCAGGTGTTCTCCCGCCGGCACAACCGCTATCACCCCCACAGCGGCGAACCGGGCGGGGAGATCTTCCCGTACGTCGTGACGACCTACCGGCTGACCGAGCACTTCACCGCCGGCGGCATGTCGCGCTGGACCCCCTACCTCGCCGAGCTGCAGCCCGAGTTCTTCTGCGAGGTCTCCCCCGAGCTTGCCGCCGAGCGTGAGCTCACCCACGGCGGCTGGGCGACGATCGTCACGGCCCGCAACGCAATCGAGGCGCGCGTGCTCGTCACCGACCGCATGAGCCCGATCACGGTGCAGGGCCGTGTCCTTCACCAGATCGGTCTGCCGTTTCACTGGGGGCCCAACGGCTACTCTCGCGGCGACGCCGCCAACGAGCTGTCCTCGATCGCGCTTGACCCCAACTCCCACATCCAGGAGGTCAAGGCACTCACCGCCGACATCCGCCCAGGACGCCGCCCCCGCGGCGCCGCACGCGACGAGTTCGTCGAGAACTACATCGCCCGGGCCGCCATCACCGAGAAGACAGGGATGGAGGCATAGGCGTGGATCTGCAGATCACCACGCACAACGGCGCCCGCAACGACCCCGCCGCCGGCTCGGGCTATGAGGATCCTCCACCACGGATGGGTTTCTTCACCGACACATCGCTGTGCATTGGCTGCAAGGCGTGCGAGGTCGCGTGCAAGGAGTGGAACCAGGTGCCCGAGGACGGCCTCGACTTCACCGGCATGTCCTTCGACAACACCCAGGGTCTCGGCGCCGACACGTGGCGCCACGTCGCGTTCATCGAGCAGCGCCAGCCGATCGCGCTGCAGGAGACCAACCTCGGGCGCGAGGGGGGCGACGGCTTCCGCTGGCTGATGGCCTCCGACGTGTGCAAGCACTGCACCCACGCCGCCTGCCTCGACGTGTGCCCCACCGGCGCGCTGTTTCGCACCGAGTTCGGGACCGTCGTCGTACAGGAGGACATCTGCAACGGCTGTGGCTACTGCGTGCCCGCCTGCCCCTACGGCGTGATCGACGAGCGCGAGAACGACGGGCGGGTGTGGAAGTGCACGCTCTGCTACGACCGCCTCGAGGACGGCATGGAACCCGCGTGCGCGAAGGCCTGCCCGACCAACTCGATCCAGTTCGGTGAGCTCGACGAGCTGCGCGAGCGCGCCGGCGGACGTGTCGAGCAGCTCCAAAAGGCAGGCGTTCCACAGGCCCGTCTGTACGGGCATGATCCTCACGATGGGGTCGGCGGCGACGGCGCGTTCTTCCTGCTGCTGGACGAGCCGGAGGTGTACGGACTGCCGCCCGATCCGGTCGTGACAACCCGCGATCTGCCGCGCATGTGGCGCAATGCCGCGATCGCCGCCGGGAGCCTGCTCGGCGCGGTCGGCCTGAGCGTCGCGGGACGCCGATGAGCAGCTCCGAGGTCACCGTCGAGGGCTTGGCGGGGACGCGTCCCGATCGCGAAGCGCTGATCGGCGTCAACCATGTCCCGCGAGCCGAGCGGGAGGGCCGCCGCCGTAGACGCCGCTCAGGACGACGGGGTGAGGAGTCGATGGTCGGCGAGGCTGAGTTCTCGAGCTACTACGGCAAGCCGGTCGTGAAGGAACCCACCTGGGCGGCGCTCGACATCGCCGGCTACCTGTTCCTGGGTGGTCTCGCCGGCGCGTCCTCGACACTCGCCGCGGGCGCGCAGCTCAGCGGCCGCCCGGCGCTGGCGCGACCGCTGAAGCTCGGCGCCGCCGGGGCGATCTCGCTGTCGCTCGTCGCGCTCGTGCACGACCTCGGGCGTCCCGCGCGGTTCCTGAACATGCTCAGGGTGTTCAAGCCGACCTCGCCGATGAGCGTCGGTGTGTGGATCCTTTCCGCCTACGCGCCCGCGGCAAGCGCCGCCGCACTCGGCGAGCTCCTGCAGCTGGGTCGTCTGCGGCCGCTCGCCCACCTGGGAACCGTTGGAGCGGCCCTGCTCGGACCGGCGGTCGCTTCATACACCGGCGTGCTGATCTCCGACACCGCTACACCTGCCTGGCACGAGGGACATCGCGAGATGCCATTCGTGTTCGTCGCTTCGGCCGCGAGCGCCGCGGCCGGTCTCGGGCTGCTCGCCGCGCCGCTCGAGGAGAACGCACCCGCTCGCCGCCTGGCGGTGATCGGCGCCGTCGCCGAGCTCAGCACCGTGAAGCTGCTCGAGCGTCGCGTCGGGATCGTCGCCGAGGCCTACCATCACGGGCGCGGCGGCACGCTGATGCGCGCCGCCGAGACGCTCACCGCCGCCGGCGTCGTGGGCGCGCTGGCGCGAGCGCATCGCAGCCGCCACGCAGCGGCACTCTGTGGAGCCGCGCTGCTGGCGGCCTCCGCGTGCGCTCGCTTCGGGATCTTCGAGGCTGGACGGCAGTCCGCGCGCGACCCGAAGTACACCGTCGTGCCCCAGCGCGAACGGAGCAGAGCCGTACAGTCGGGCGGCGAGGACTCCTCGTCGGATGCTGCCGGCGATGACGCCCCCTGATTCGCTCGTCTGCCGGCCGGCGCTGCCCGCGGAATCGGTGGGGGTCAAGCGCCTGATCAGGGACGGCGAGAGCGACCTGGTCGCCGTCGAGGACCCGCTCGAGATCCGCGTCGATGGCGAGCCGATCGCTGTGACGATGCGCACCCCCGGCCACGACGAGGAACTGGCCGCCGGCTTCCTGTACGGCGAGGGGCTCATCCTGCAAGCACCCGCGATCGGACTTACAGAAGATCTGGCAGCCAATACGATCGAAGTACGCGGCCCGCTCGCGCATGATCCCGGCAAACGGCACTTCTACACCACCTCCTCATGCGGCGTTTGCGGCAAGGGCGCGCTGCGGGAGGTAGCCATCCACGCCGATGCGCTCCCCGATGGCCCCCGGGTGGCGCGCGAGCTTCTCGCGGGTCTGCCCGAGCGGCTCGTGCAGCCCGGCTTCGCGCGCACCGGCGGGCTGCACGGGACAGGTCTGTTCAATGCTGATGGTGAGCTCGTTTGCGTGCGTGAGGACGTCGGACGCCACAACGCGATGGACAAGGTCATCGGCTGGGCACTGCTGAGCGGGCGGATACCGCTGCACCGGGCAATTCTCTGCGTGAGCGGCCGCCTGTCCTTCGAGCTGGTGCAAAAGGCCGCGGTGGCAGGCGCCCCGATCCTAGTCGGGGTAGGCGCCCCCACCTCACTCGCGGTAGAGCTCGCGCACGACCGACGGATCACCCTCGGCGGATTCGCCCGAAGCGGAAAGATCAACGTGTACACCCACCCTGAGCGCACGCAGCGTGCCGGCGAAAATCCTGGCTATTAGACGCTGGGGGCATCGGCTCGGTGGCGGTGAGCGCTCGATTCGTGCTGTGGAGAGGATCTGACTACCGAGACACGGTGATCCGGAGCGATCGGCGTTCGGCGTCTCCTAATGCCGCGAACTTCAGAACCGCAGATAATGAGCTTCATGGACTCGAATCTGACTGAGCTGATCCTGGACCGTGCGCACAACGCTGCCGTCTCGATGGACGAAGAGGGGCTCGTGACGTACTGGAACCCCAGCGCGGAGCGCACATTCGGTTTGACGCGCCAGGAAGCCGTCGGGCGCCCGGTCGCCGAGTTGCTCGTCCCGGAGCGGTTCCGTGCCGAGCATCTCGCCGGGCTTCAGCGGTTCCTCGCCGGCGGCACAGGTCCGGTTCTGGACAAGCGGATCGAGCTGGCAGGACTCAGAGCCGATGGCAGCGAGTGCCCGATCGAGATGACGATCTCAGCGCTCAAGCACGGCGAGCGGTGGATCTTTCATGCGTTCATCCAGGACATAACCGAGCGCAAGGACGCCGAGCGCGAGCGCGAGCGGCTCTTGGAGGAGCTCCGCCTGGCGCTGCAGGGCAGCGAGCGGCGCTTCGACGCGATCGTGGGGTCACTGAGCGACCCCGTGACGATCCGCGACCGCGAGCATCGCTTCCTCTACGCGAACAGCGCCGCACTCTCCCATCTCGGCTTTGAGTCCTGGGAGCAGCTGCGCCAAACGCCGCCTGAGGCGATCATGAGCGACTACCTCGTGCAGGACGAACACGGCCACAAGATCGCGATGGAGGACATCCCATCGGTCCGGATCCTGAGCGGCGAGGAGACGGTTGAGCCGCTGCTGATCCGCACAGTGGATCGCCAAATGGGCGTGCAGCGCTGGAACCTGCTGAAGGCCGCCCCGCTGCGAGATGAGCATGGCGAGATCGAGGCGACGATCATGATCATCGAGGATGTGACCGAGCAGAAGCGCTCGGAGCTTCGCAGTGAGTTTCTCGCGCAGGCGAGCACGGTGCTTGCATCCTCCCTGGACTACGAGCAGACCCTTCGCAACGTCGCCGAGCTCGCGGTGCCGAACATCGCGGACTGGTGCGCGGTGGACCTCGTGGACGAGGACGAAGACCGCAGGACTGTGGCCGTCGCGCATGTCGATCCCGACCGGCTCGCTCTTGCTGAAGAGATCCGCAAGTACCTGCCCGATCGGGTCGACCCCGAGCAGGGTATGGGGCGCGTTCTGCGCACGGGTGAGGCGCTGCTCTACTCGGAGATCTCAGATGAGATGCTCGCGCAGTCAGCTGTCGACGATCGTCACTTGGAGCTGCTGCGCGCGGTGGGATTTCACTCTGCACTGATCGTCCCGATGCGCCTCGGGGAGCGGACGCTGGGGGCGATAACGCTCGTCGGCGCCGAGTCCGCGCGCACGCTCGACGAGTACGACCTGGAGCTGGCCCAACAGGTCGGGGCACGGGCTGCGGTCGCCGTCGAAAACTCTAGGCTCTACAGCGAGCGCTCTTCGATCGCGCAGACCCTGCAGCAGAGCCTGCTGCCCGAGAAGCTGCCCGCGATACCGGGGTACGAACTGTCGAGCTTCTACCTTCCCGCAATCGAGGCAAGCCTGGTCGGCGGCGACTTCTACGATGTCTGGCAGGTCCACGACAGCTGGATGATGATCATCGGCGATGTCACCGGAAAGGGCATCCAGGCCGCCGCGCTGACCGCGCTCGTGCGCCACACGATGCGAACGGCCTCACAGTTCCAGTCCAGCCCGGCCGGACTGCTCGAGATCGTCGATGCGACCCTGAAGGGGCGCCCGGTGCTGTCAGTCTGCACCGCCCTCTGCCTGCGCCTGAAGGACGATCGGCTGACCCTCGCGACAGGCGGCCATCCCTGGCCCCTACAAATCACTTCACAGGGCGTGCGCGAGGTCGGCGGGCACGGCCCGCTGCTGGGCGGCTTCGTGGACGCCGGCTGGCAGGATCACACCCTGGATCTCGAGCCTGGCGGGACGCTGCTGCTCTACACAGACGGCGTCACCGACGCTCGCGATGCGCAGGGTGAGCGCTTCGGGCCGGAGCGCCTACTCGGCCTGCTAGAGGATCTCCGCGAGCGGCCAGCCGGGGAGATCGTCGCTGGGCTGACGCGGAAGCTGGACGAGTTCCAGGGCCCTATCCACGCAGACGACACGGCCATGCTCGCGTTGCACCGCCTGCCTCCCACGCAGAGATGCCTGAAAGCCGGCGTCAGATGAGCGAAGATCCAACTGTCACAGTGACCACGCCGGCATAAGGGGGAACGAGGCACGGGATGGTAAGACCAACGACGTTCGAGATTACTGAGCAGACAAACGGGGAAACACGAGTGTTGTCGGTCGTGGGTGAACTCGACCTCGGCACCGTTGCGACGCTCGCACGTCGGGTCGACGCGAAGCTGGCCGAGAAATTGGCGGTCCTGAAGCTGGACCTGAAGGACCTCACGTTCATGGATTCATCCGGGCTGCGGCTACTAATCGAACTCCATAACCGTTCGCGGCGAGAGGCATGGAAGCTCACGCTCGTCCGCTCGAAGCACGAGCGGGCCAACGCGGTTCTCAGCCTGACGGGAGCCGACGCAGCCCTCCCGTTCGAGCCGTCCCCAGGCTGATGGTCCGCGAGGGGCCAGGAGCGCCGCGAGCCTCGATCGACCGCTCGACGCTGCGGATCAGCCTCAAGCGCTCACCGCAAGCACCGTCGCTCGCGCGGGCCGCGATCATCGGGTTTTCCGAGGAGAGCACGCTCCCGCCGGGAAGCCTTGACGTACTCACCCTGCTCGTCTCAGAGCTCGTGTCAAACGCGGTCCTCCACTCAGACGCCTCCGAGAAGAGCGAGATCGAGCTTTGCGCCCGCCGGCTCGGCCAAGGCGCGATGCGCGTCGAGGTCACCGACCAGGGCAGCGGCTTCACACCCGTCCCGCGAGACGCCAGCCAACCCGACGCGGGCTACGGTCTGCACCTCGTCGAGATGCAGGCCGCCCGATGGGGTGTCGACAGCCACGGCGGCACATGCGTCTGGTTTGAGCTAGGCGCCGCGCGCTGAGCAGCAGCGCTCGAGCTGGCTTCAGCACGTCGCTCGAGACACGGGTTGCGCCGGAGAAACTCGCGAGGCACGGCATTCAGCGTGTGCGGCGCTCGAGTTCCGCGGCCGCGCTGTGCAGTCCGCATTCGTTTAGGTACGCGATTGCCTGCGCGAGCACTTGGCGCAGGGTCTGGGCTTGGTAGATCCCGTCGGGGTCGTCGGTGAAGACCTGGGCAAGCTCTCGTGCGCGCATCGTGGCGGCGGCCTCGACCGTCGCGGCCGCGGCGTGCTTGGAGTCGGGGATGCCCTGCTGGTAGGCCTCGCCGCAGGCTTCGGCGATGCCGGTGAGGGCGGAGGAGACCCGTTCGGCGTGCTTGACCGGCACTTGGAACGGCGCGGCGCCACAGCCGGCCGGCAGCAGCGCGGCGGCGACCCACAGAACGGCCGGTCGTCTCGTCATCCTTCGCATTACGCCAGCGCGAGCAGGCACACGGCCCCCAGCAGTCCCGCGCCGGCTGTCCACCAGGCGATGTAGTCCCCGATGTGACCGGAGTGCAGCCCGCGCAATCCGTGCAACGTGCCCTCGAGCGGACGCTCCAAGATGCTCGGCATCGCCTCGCGCAGGGGGCGCCCGAACAGACCCAGGCCGGCGGTGGCGAGCGCGCCAAACGTGGATAGCAGCCCGTAGATCACGTCCTCGAACGAGACGTGGCTCGGCGCGAGCGCCGGCCACACCACACGTGCGTCATGCAATACCCATGCCGCGTAGGCGCGGTGGTCGGTGAAGCGCGAGGCGCCCTGCTCGATCGCGGGCACAGCGCCGGGCACGAGCGCGATCGCGCTCGCGATCGCGAGCAGCACGCCCGGCACGAGCATCATCAGCAGGGGCGTCTGGCTGCGACTGCGGGTCAGCTCGTCTTCGGACTCGCGAGCGGCTTGCTCCTGTTGGCGGTCGGGGCCCTCGGAGGGCCCCCATCCGAGGAACACCCGGCCGGTGACGCGCAGCACGGCGCCGCCGGTCAGCGCGGAGACGAGCACGAACACGGCGATCAACCAGCCGTAGCCCGCACCGCTGGCGGCGGCCTCGAGCTGGGACTTGCCGGCGAACGTGGTGAACGGGGGGATCGCAGCGAGCAGCAGCCCGCCGATCGCGAACAGCACGCCGGCGGCGCGGATCTCGCGTCCGCGGCCGTGCAGGTCGTACTCGTCGACCGTCGCAAAGCGGTGCAGCAGGGTCCCGGCGCACATGAACAGCGCGCCCTTCGTCAGGCCGTGACCGACGATGTAGGTCGCCACGCCGGCGAGCGCGCGATGGTCGAGCAGCCCGATACCGCAGATGAACATGCCGACGTGGCTGATGCTCGAGAACGCGAGCAGCCGCTTGATGTGACGCTGCAGCACGCACATGATCGCGCCGATCACAGCCGTCGCCACACCCACGGCGACGAGGATCGCGCGCAGCGCGTCGAGGTGCGGCTGCATGGGCCCGGCGAAGATCACCCAGTACAGCCGTGCGACGGCGTAGACGCCGAGCTCGATCATGACCCCCGAGAACAGGACGCAGACGGGTGTCGGCGCGACCGCGTGGGCGTCTGCGAGCCAGAAGTGCAAGGGCACTACCGCGGCCTTCGTGAGGAAGCCGACGAACAGCAGCACCATCGCCACGATCACCAGCGCGTCCGCGTGGTGGCCGTCGAGCGCCGCGCCGATCTGCGCCATGTTCAGGGCGCCGGTACGTGCGTAGAGCAGCGCGACGCCGATGAACATCGCGTACCCGGCGATGCTGTTCGTGATCGCAAAGTTGATCGCCCCTTGGATCGGGGCGCGCTCCTCGACACGATATGCCGTGAGGGCATAGGCGACGGCCCCCATCAGCTCGAAGAACACGATGAGGTTGAACAGATCACCCGTGAGGCAGAAACCGACCATCGCCGCGCCGAACAGCAGCATCAGGACCTGGAAGAGGCCGTCGATCGAGTCGAAGTAGTGCAGCGAGTAGACGATCGCGGCGGCGAGTAGAACGGACGCGAACAGCGCCATGCCCGCACCGAGTGGGTCGATCGAGAAGGAGATCCCGATCGTCACGCCGTGGCTTGGATGCCAGCCGCCCATCCAGTACGCAAACGGTCTTTTAGCTGCGTCTGAGAGGAGGATCGCGCACAGCGCGACCACCGCCGCGATCGTCGCGCAGGTAGCGAGATCGTCAAACCAGCGTCGCGTAAGCGGACGGATGGCCACGAGCAGCGCCGCCACGACGAACGGGATCACCACCGGGAGCGCTGTGATGTGCGGCATCCGGGTCGGTCCTCAGTCGCGCAGCGTGGTGAAGTCCGCGGGGTCGACGCTGCCAAAACGCTTGTGTCCCTGCACGACGAGCGCGAGCAGCAGCGCGCTGACGGTCGCCTCGATCACGATATCGGTCAGCACCAACACCTGCACCGTCGGGTCGACCAGTCGGCTGACGAGGGGGATGTCGGCCACGATCGGCGCCTTACCTGCCGAGCGATACCCGACCCCTACGAGCACGAGGTAGGTGGAGGACTGCACGACTGTCAGACACAACACGGTACGCACGAGGTTGCGGCTGGACACCACACCCCACAGCCCCACCACGAACAGCCACGCCGCGATCGCGAACGGCAGGAAGCTCATCGGTTGATCCTTTCGCAGTGCACAGCCGCCCTCACCCCTCGCGGCTGACGATCAGCGCCTGGTCGAGGAACTCGCTCCACACCAAAAGGAACGCGCCTGTCACCTCCAGTCCCACCGCGATGCTGTTCAGCGGCATGAACCCCGCCGAGAGCAGATGCCCAGGAATGCCGAGCGGCAGGAAATTCCTCAGATACACGGAGGCAAACACAAGACCTCCCACTCCCAGCAGCGCGTAGGCGCCCGCACCGACAGCCTCCAATGCCTCCAGTGCCCAGTCGGGCGCGAGACGCTTCATCGCCAGGTAGCGTCCGGCGATCAGCAGCGCCACCGGCCCGGCCGCGAGCACCACCCCGCCCTGAAAGCCCCCGCCGGGCGTGAGCGCGCCGTGAATGACGAGATAGACACCGAGCGCTATCAGCATCGGGACGAGCACCAGTGACAGCACCCGCAGCGCGTCGCTCGCACCGGCGAAGCGTTGCTCGGACAGCCCGTTCGCGAGATGCTCGTCCTCGTCGCGCAGATCCCGCAGCAGGAGCACGACCCCCACCACAGAGGCGAACAGGAGGAACTCCTCGCCGAGGGTGTCGAAGGCGCGCAGGTCGAAGTTCAGGGCGGTCACCATGTCGGTGGCGTGACGCTCTCCGAGCTCCATCCCGTTTACGACCATCCCGTAGACGCCGTGGTAGTCGCCAAACGCCGGCAGACCGAGGAAGCCGACGATCAGCACAGCCAACAGTCCCGGCCCGGCAAGCGCGAAGAGACCCAGGCGCGCTCGTCGACTCACTGCTCGCCCTCGTCGTCTTCATGGGCGTGTTCCTGCTTGCCGATCTTGCGCAACGCGGCGATCACGATCAACGGCAGGCCGATCGTGCTCACCACGATCTCAGACAGCGCGACATCCGGCGCCTGCAAAGCGAAGAACAGCACCGTCAAGGTCATTCCGTAGATCCCCAGCACGAACGTCTGGCGCAACGGGTCTGGGACGAGCACAGTCACTGTTCCGCCCACCGCCACCGCCACAAAGGCGACTGCTTGCACGACGCTCACCGATCCTCGCTCTCCTGGTGGCGCTCGATGCCCGCACGCCAGTCGCCGTGCTCGCGGATGCGCAGGCTCCGCGCGGTGGTATGCGCGAGGATCGGCCCGAACAGCACCAGCACCAACCCCGTCACCAGCGCCTTGTCGCCGATCAGGGAGAAGGACTCCCGCACCAGAACCGCCGTCCCGGCCAGCAATGCACCATAGCCGGCGAGGCCGAGGCAGTGCAACCGGTCATAGGCGTTGCGCATCACAACCAGTCCCACCACGGCCCAGACCTGCAGGGTGCATCCCCCGGCGAGCAGCACGGTAGCCACGATGTGGCGCCAGCTCATAGGTCGTGCTCCAGCAGGCGGGCGATCGCGAGCGTCGCGAGGATCGCGAGAATCGCGAGCGTGAGCGCGAGATCGATGAACGGCTGGCGCTGAAGACCCTCGGCGAGCAACATCAGGACCGTCGCGACGATCGTGCCCGCGAGCTCCATCGCCACTAGTCCGTCAGCCACCCCGGCCAGCGCGCATACTGCCAGACATGGCAGCAAAGCGCCGGCGAGGACCGCCGCGGCTATCTCCCACTCGTTCATCCCAACCCCGACACATCGATCGCGTCAGACCCGCCGCTGAGGTAGAGCTGGTGGGCGAGAATCAGGTTGCGCTCCGGGTCGATCCCGACCACGATCGTGTTCGGCGCCAGCGACCCAAGCGCCTCCGCCAGCGCCCTGCGCCCCGTGTCGCGCGGACTGTCACGCTCGCCGAAGTCGAACGGTACGGCCCGCAGCGCTCCCCGCTCCACGCGCGGACGCACGAGCTGCAGGAGGATCGCCAGCGAAACACGCACCACATCCCCAGGCACGCGAGCGAACCCGCGCCAGGCGCGCAGCAGCCACCCGGGTGCGCTCGACATCTCCGCAAAGCCCTGCTCACGGCCCGCCTCGAACCCGAGCGCCGCCATCACCGCCGCGCCTGCCCCCGCATACAGCTCTGGCAGGTCCGTGATGTCGATCAGCAGGAGATAGAAGGCCCCGGCGAAAAGGAACCCGAGAGCGAGCATCACGAGGCGTCGCCGCCCAGGGACTGCGGGCGGCGCTGCGGGGCTTGCGCGAGCGCCCCGGCGATTCTTTTGCGATTGTCCGCTGCTGTCCTGCTCGCGACTCACAGTAACAAGGAGTATCGCCGGCAGATCGGACGATCGCTAAGCCGCGAAGCGCTGCGCGCTGCGCGCCTTGCGCTTTGCCGCTTCGACCTGCCGGTCCCTCGCCGGCGCCGAGGTGACCAGTCGACTCAGCAGTTCAGCCGAGACCTCGGCCACCTCCTCGACGGCGCGCTGAAACGCCGCCTCGTTGGCCTGCGACGGCTTGGTAAAGCCGCTGATCTTTCGCACGTATTGCAACGCGGCGCTGCGCATCTCCTCGTCGGTCGCGGGAGGCTCGAAGTTGTAGAGCGTTCTGATATTTCTGCACATGCCACAAGATTAGCCGCCGTAGCGTGCAGAGTCCAACGACGTTCCGGTCGGCGACGCTCAGGGTGCGGCGACACCGACGCGATGTCCAAGCACGCGACCCGAGGGCAGTTCGACGTAGGTCTCCGAGATATCGTTCCTGCGGTTCGACTCGATCAGCAGATGGTCCGGATCGGCGATCTGCACGTAAGCGAAGCGTCCGCGCAGACCGGTCACATCGATCCACTGTTCGGGGTACTCGTACGGATACCCGTCCGTCCAGCCGACCGAGATCCCAAGGATGTCGTGGCGAATGCCGGGGTTCTGGTTGCACGCGGGATATACGGGCGCACTCGGCGAATTCCTCGACGCACGGGTATGGAACAGATCTCGCAGGCAGTAATCCACCTTCGGTCCTCGCCGTACGATCCGGATCGCACGGCGATGGGGGCCGGTCGACCAGAGCTCGAAAGCGGCCGCATGCTTGAACTTCCAGTAGCTTGCGTCCCCGACGTTCCCATACCCGTACCGTTCGCCGGGCACATACTTGTAGGTAAGCGTCGCGGCGGTACGGAACAGATGGCGACGGCCGCGCCGATCGTAGATCGCCTGGTAGACGACCATGCCGTAGCGCCCGGCGCGGTGGGCGCTGACTTCGAGTGGGCCGCTGCCGCGATTGTTGAGCGCGCTGGCGGCCCGTAGCAGGACGCGGCCGGGGACGGTGGTGCGGTCGACGTGCAGGCGCGACGGTGCGGACATGATGAGGTCCGGGCAGAGCAGATGCAAGCGCTTCAACTTGCACTGCATTACCTGCGCGGATCCAGTCGGAGCCGGTTGCTCGACCGGGACGCCGGGCGCTCGGTAAGCCGTCGCGCCGGACTGGGCGGATCGCGCGGGCGGCGCAAGCGCCAACAGCGCACCGATGATCGCGACGGCAAGCGCTTCTCCCACAGCGATGCGTACCCGCGCTACGGATCGAGAGGTGTGCGACAACGTCGAGATGCGGGCGATTCTCGCACACCACGAACCTGCCTCCAGACAGGCGGCGCGGGCGGCGCGTTCAGGACCAAGCTGGGGGTCGCGGGACGTTGAAGCGCGAGTCCAGCGGGTATAACACGCGAACAACCCCGCAGTCGACCTGGAGCGAGAACGAACGGTGAGCAGCAGAACAGAGACCGTTGAACGGCTGTTCGACGCGTTCAACGCCCGTAACGTGGACACCGCCCTGACGCTGCTCCATCCGGAGATCGTCTTCGAGCCGGTCTCGGGTGTTGTTCTCAACGAGGGCGAGCCGTACGTCGGCAAGGATGGCATGCGTCAGTACTTCGCCGACGTGCAAGCGCATTGGCAGGAGCTCGTCGTCAAGCCGGTCCACGTGCGCGCCGCAGGCGATGCGGTGGTGGCTCTCGGTCATGCCAGCGGCAAAAGCGCGGCGCCGCTCGAGGATGTGCCTGCCACGTGGGTTTTCAAATTCGACGGCGACCTTGTCGCTCATATTCGGATTTTCGCCGACGAGCACCTCGCACGCCAAGCGCTCGAAGGCGACGACGCCCGGCCCGGCTGACGCGCAACCCCAATCCAGCAGACGCGCAACCAATCCGGCAGACGCGCAACCCCAATCCAGCAGACGCGCAACCCCAATCCAGCAGACGCGCAACCCCAATCCAGCAGACGCGCAACCCCAATCCAGCAGACGCGCAACCCAGCCCAGCAGACGCGCAACCCCAGCCCGGCAGACCTGCGACTTCGGCCCAGCGCCGCCGCCGCTGAACCGCAGCTTTCCCAGTCGACCCGCAACCCCGGGCGCGACCCCAGCCCGACTAATGCGCCACGCCCTCCACGACCATGTGCAGCCCGGAGTGCCGTACTCGCCCCGGAATGAGCCCGGCGTCGCGCATCAAGCCATGCACCTCCTCCGGCGAGCGCTCGCGGCCACCCTCACACTCGACGAGCATCAGCAGGTCCGCCATCGAGACAACCGGGCATGGACGGTGGCGTTCTGCGTGCAGGTCGATCGCGACGACCTTGGACCCCGTCCCCATCGCCGCCCGCACGCGGCGCAGGATGTCGCGACAGGCGTCGTCACTCCAGTCGTGCAGAATCCACTTGAGCACGTACACGTCGGCGCGCGCGTCGATCGCGCCGAACAGGTCTCCGGGCCGGCGCTCCACTCGCTCGGCGACGCCGCGCAAGCCCAGGAAGCCCTCGGCCTCGGCCAGAACTTCGGGAGCGTCGAGCAGGATGCCGCGTGCGCCGGGACGGCGCTCGAGGATCGCGGCGAGCAGCGTGCCAATTCCGCCGGCCACGTCACAGATCACGCCGTCGTGTGGCCACGGGTAGGCGCGCGCCAGGCCCGCGAGGTCCACCGCCGTCAGCTCCCGCATCGCGTGGCCGAAGCGCGCGCCCTCGTCGGGATGCTCGCCGAAGTAGTCCCAGATCGAGTTGCCAAACGCGCGCCTGTGAGCCGACGGCTCCGGCCCATCGCGCAGCTGACCCTCGATCTCAGCGTGCGCGACCGCGTTTGCCGGCGCCGCCTGGTAGGCAACCCACGAAGCGAGCGAGCGCGGATGCTCGCTGCGTAGCGCCACACCGAGCCGCGCCAGGCGCACCCGCCCGTCGCGATCCATCCGCACGAGCCGCGAGGCGGCCGCGGCGCGCAGCACGCGCAGCGTCACCTCCTCGGAGAAGCCGAGCTCCGCGGCGAGCTCGCGCACCTCGCGCGTGCTTTCGCCCAGCGCATCCGCGAGCCCCGAGGTGACAAGCACGCCGGCCAGCTTCGTGCGCTGCATGCCGGCGGCGAAGTCCCACAGCGCAGCCTCGGCTGGCAGCATTCGATCGGCGAGGCCGAGCACGCCGCTGCGCACGGCCAGCCCGGCGCGCATCACGGAGTTCGGTATTGGAAACGGCGGCAGGGGCAAGGCGGCAACAGCCTATAGCGAGAGCCCTCTTTCCATCGACCCTCGGCAGCGACGGACCATCCCTGTCGCAGGCGCCACGACACTCGCCTTATCCCGAGCATGGTTCAATAAATCGAATAATTAAGAGCTGTCGGAAACACTCCTTGCGGTGAGTCGAACCGAACGACTAGGTTGCTTCTCGTCCGGTGACGGGGACAACAGAGTGGGAATCGTCACGGTGGATGGTTGGAGACCCGACCGCAAAATTAAATAACGCAAGAGGAGATTGAAAGGTGAGAAAACGGCTTCTGATGCTGATCGTCCCGGCGGCTGTCGCCGCCGCCACGTTCACCGCGTTTACCGTCGCATCGGCCTCGTCGACCCCGAAGTGGTATGTGGGGGGCAGCGAACTGAAAACCACCGAAACGATCGGCGGGCTGGCTGAACCCAGCGATCTCACGGTGGCGGGGGTGAGCACCAAGTGTGAACACTCCTACTACGTCGCGAAGATCTTCAACAGCGGCGAACTCGGCAAGGGCGAAATCACCAACCTGCCTCTGTATGGATGCAGCGCTAACGCCGGTTGCACCCTGGCAAAGCTCGAACCGACGAAACTCCCCTGGAAACTGCACACCGTCTACGAGGAATCGAAACCTTATTTGGTGATCGAAGGTATGACGCTCGAAACCGAATACACCGGGTCGAGCTGCGCGATCAAAGGCAAAGGCGAAGTCACCGGGTCGGCCGGTGGCCTGGTCGAAAACAGCACCCACAAGACGATCTTCAGCGCAGCGACCACCAAAGCGACGGGAGCATCCCTGAAAGCGGGGACCGCAACGGTCGAATTCACGGGCTCCTACACGGTCGAAGCCGTCGGCCCGGAACACGCCGGCCAGACGGTCGAAGCGAGGTAGCCGGCGGCGCGCGGCTTCTGCGCGCGCAATCACGCAGCCGGCAAAAGAGGTGGGCCGCGCAGGCGAGACGCGGCCCACCTCATCTCGCGCCCTGGCGGCGGCTCGTCTCGACGCCGGGGCGGCGATCGCGAGAGCCCTGCCCCGTTCCTGTCTTTCGCCGGAGTCCTTCCGGCTCGACCGAGCACGTACGATCCGCCGCGCAGATGGCGCGCGCGACGACCTTCCTCGACCTCCGATCGCGACCGGCACACGCGCGCGCGGCACGCGCGCTTCTCACCGCGCTCACAGCCGCCGCCGGCATCGGCCTCCCGGCCAAGGCGACAGCCGCCGGCATCGGCCTCCCGGCCAAGGCGACAACCGCCGGCATCGGCCTCCCGGCCAAGGCGACAACCGCCGGCATCGGCCTCCCGGCAGCCGTCGCCGCGACGCTGTGGTCTGCGCCGAGCGTCCTCGGCCCATGCCCCGCGAGCGAAGCGCCGCTGGTGGTGTTCCCGAGCGACAGCCCCGCGCACGCCACCGGACCGGGCGCGATCGTGTGGGACGCGACCAGCGGATGCGCCGGCGGCGAAGGGGCGCAGGTGGCGAGGCTCGGCAGCGGGGACGTGCCGGGCGTGTCGACCATGCCGCACGCCGCGGACGGTCGAGCCCTGCGTCTGCGCGGGCTGCTCGCGGCGAGCGGCGGCCCGTACGGCCGCATCGTGATCGCCGGCTCCCCGGCCCCGTCGCAGGATGAGCTGACCGAGGGCTCCGCGCTCGGGCCGTTCGTGGCGTCCACCGCCGGATCGGGCGAGTCGGCGCTCGGGCCGTTCTCTGCGCCGGCCGCCGGCTCGACCGAACCGGCGCCGGCCGCACTCGCAACCGCCTACCTCGGCGATGTCGCGCTCGCCTCACCCTTCTACACGCGCGGCGGAGAGGGCGTACGGCTGCGCGTGCAACGCCATCGCGCGCAGACCTTCGCGCGATCGATCGCCGTCAGCGCCGGCTCGCGCGGACGCGTGACCGCGCTCACCGTCGCGCTCGACTATCGCAGCGATGCGCTCGTCGTCTGGCGCCAGGGCGAGTCGATCTACGCGCGTGACCTGCCGGCCTCGGGGCGAACCCGTGCCGCAATCCAGCGCCTCGGCCCCGCCGCCGGCCCGACCTCGAGGATCGCGGCGCTGCTGAGCGACGACAACCGGGGGATCGTCGCCTGGTCGGTGCAGAGCGGGGGAGAGACGAGCGTGTATATCGACCTGTCAGCCACCGGCGTGCGCTTTGGTGCGCCACGACTGCTCGAACGCTTCACCGGCCCTGCCCCCCTCGCCCCGCCGGAAGGCTCCTCGCCGCGCCTCGTCCGGCTCAGCTCGGAGAGCGTGATGCTCTCGTGGACGGGCTTCGACGGGAGCGGCTGGTCGGTGCGCTCGGCCGCGATCGACCTCAACGGCCTCGGCCCCGTCTCCACGATCTCCCCTCCTGGGCGCATCGCCGTGCTGGCCGCGCTCGCGCCCGGCCCCGACGGCGAAGCGCTCGCGCTGTGGACCGAACCGTAACGCGGCGCGGGAGGCCGGCCGGCATCGGATCGGCAGGCGATCTTCGCGGCACGCGGCATCGATGCCCACCCCGCGCTCACGATCTTCGGCGCACCTGAAGAGGTGGCCGCGCCCGGCCCGACCAGCGGCGCCACCGTCGCGCTCGACCCGGACAACGGCCGTGCGGTCGCGGCCTGGCGCGGGGAAGGCGGCGAGATCGACTACTCGATCCGTACGCCTTCCCCGCCCTGATCTCCGCCCCCGGGCCGGCGCACACCTCGCCAGCCGAACCCACGCGGGGCCGCCGTGCCGCGGCGGACCCCCCCTTGTCGAACCCACGCGGGGCCCCCGGGCCGGCGCACACCTCGCCAGCCGAACCCACGCGGGGCCGCCGGGCCGCGGCGGACACCTCCCTTGTCGAACCCACGCGGGGCCGCCGCGCAGGCGGACACCTCGCCAGCCGAACCCCATGGAGGCCGGCGAACGAGGCGTGAAACCCGGGGAGCGATCAGTCGACCGCGATCGTCTGCTTGGTGGTCCCGGACTTGGAGACCAGCACGAGCGTGTAGCGACCCGCCGGCAGGGAGCGATCCACCTTTAGCGTGAGCAGCCGTCCGGCCGCGAGCGCGCCGCTGGCGCGCGCGTAGACGGCGCCGTGACGGGTGAGCAGGACGCTCGTGAGCGACCTGGACACCGAGGGAACGCGTACGTAGCAGGCGTTCTTGTATTTACCGTGTTCGCGGCGGGGATGGCATTCGTAGAACACCATCTTGCCGCGCGGGCCTTGCCTGCCGGTCGGCCCCTGCGGACCCGTAGCGCCGTCCGTCCCATTCGCGCCGTTCTTGCCCGCTTCGCCGCTCGCGCCCTTCGGCCCGGCGGCGCCGGTCGGGCCCGGTTCGCCCGTCGGTCCCACGGGTCCAACCGGTCCCATCGCCCCGGTAGGCCCGGTGGGGCCGGTTGGTCCAGTCCCCCCGGTAGGACCTTCAGGTCCGGTCGGACCGGCGGGCCCCGTGGGGCCGGCAGGCCCGGTCGGTCCCTGCGGAAGCGTCCCTCCGGTTCCACTCAGCGTGATGACGGTCGGCCCGGCGCCCATGTTGCCGAGCAGCTCGAGCGTGCCCGTCTGCGCGCCCATAGCCTGCGGCGCGAAGCGCACCGTGAGCTGGCAGCTTTCTTCGTAGGCGACCGGCCCGAGGCAGGTGGAGGAGCCGATCAGGAAATCTTCCGGCGCGTCGCTCGAGAGCGGCGGGTTCGAGCCGGTGAAGGTCATGCCGGTGATCTGCAGCGGGTTGCCGCCGGTGTTGGTGATCACGACTGTCTGCGGCGGGCCGACCGTCTGCAGCGGCTGCGTGGCCGGGAACACGATTTCCGAGGAGCCCGGCGTTGCGGTCGCGGGCTTCAGGTAGGTGATCGACACCGACGGGACAGCGGACAGAGAAGCTGCTCCGAACGAGGAGAAGCTGGCCCCTCCGTATACAAAGCTCGAGCCACCGCCACCGCCGCCGCCGGCGCCTTCTTCGCTCGGCGACGGGGGAAATTCACAAGCTCCCTCTCCGCCGCCGCCGCCCATATAGCCGCCGCCACCGCCACCGCCGCTGGTAGGGAAGAAGAAAAAGGAGAACCCACCGCGGCCCCCACTTCCCAATGTCCCGGCTTCGCCTGTCCAGGAACCGGTGGATTTGCAGCCGGCTCCACCGACCCCGCCTCCCGTCTGCGTCCCCGCGCCCCCGCCGGCCCCGTCTGAGCCTGCGGCTCCGCCGGTCGCGCTCGTCCCCGGATTGCCGGCATCGCCGCCTGCGCCCCCGCGGCCTTTTTCAGAGTCACCCCCGCCACCGCCGCCGCCCGCGGCAACGAGCAGCCGCGATTCGAGCGAGCCCGTGGAGCCCGTCGGGACCGTGCGCACATCCGACGCGCTCCCGCCGGCGCCGCCGCCCGGACCTCCGTATGCCCCGCCATTGAAACCATTGGCGGCAACCTCTACGTAGAGCGTCTCACCCGCGGCCACCGGCAGCGCGCCGACCACATCGGCGCCCGCACCTCCGGAGGGCAGGCCGTTGGAGCCGTATTGGAATCCAGCTTGGCCCGCCGCGCCGATCGCCTGCACGCGTACGCTGCTCACACCTACCGGCACGGTGAACGACTGCTCGGCGCCCGTCGAGGAATAGGTTTTTTCGACCGTCGGCGGGGGGCCCGCCGCGGCGGCGCTCGCGGCGGCGCCCAGGAAGAGCGCAGCGGCAAGCGGAGCGACACCCATCGCGCGCCGCCTTGCGCGCACGCGAGCGTGGCGTGAGAACCACCACCGATCGACGGCGAGGCCGGTGGGCGTGGAGAGCGGCGGACGGTTGAATGCGGCGAATTTATTGTGCATAGATGCAGGCGATGTTCGCCGGAGGCAAACGAGTCTCCTGCCCGTGTATGGAGTCGCCCGCGTTGAGGGGGCGTCCCGCTCTCTGCTTCGCCTGCACCGCGGCGGCACACGCGCGCGAGCCGCGGGAAGGAGCCGCGGGAAGAGCCACGGGAAGAGCCACGGGAGGAGCCGCGGGAAGGAGCGGGGACGCGCGAGCGAGTGTGAACCGCACGCTCCGCACGCGCCCCGCGTCGCGAGCGCTCAGTCGCCGACCTTCAGCACCTGCTTGCCCGTATTCTCCCCGTTGAACAGCCGCAGCAACGTCTCGGGAAAGCGCTCCAATCCTTCGGCGACGTCCTCGCGCGAGGAGATCTTCCCTTCGCTCAGCCACCCCGCCATCGCGCGGGCGCCGTCGCCATAGCGCTTGCCGTAGTCGGACACGACGAACCCGGTCATGCTCGCGTGGTTGATCAGCAGCGACAGGTAGTTCGACGGGCCTGCCACGGCGTCGGTCACGTTGTACTGGGAGATCGCGCCGCAGATGACCACGCGCGCGTGACGGGCCAGGCGCGCGAGCGCGGCGTCGAGAATCTCGCCGCCGACGTTGTCGAAGTAGACGTCGATCCCCTTGGGACAGTGTTCGCGCAGGCCGGCCGCGAGATCCTGCCCCTTGTAGTCGATCGCCGCGTCGAAGCCGAGCTCCTCGACCACGTGGCGGCACTTCTCCGCGCCGCCCGCGATCCCGACCGCGCGAGCTCCCTTCAGCTTGGCGATCTGCCCGACCAGCCCGCCGACGGCGCCGGCAGCGCCGGAGACCACGACCGTCTCGCCCTCGGCTGGACGGCCGATGTCGAGCAGGCCGAAATAGGCGGTCATGCCGGGCATGCCGAGCGTGCCGAGGTACACCGGCAGCGGCGCGAGCTGCGTATCGACCTTCAGCAGCGAGTCGCCGGGCACGACCGCGTACTCCTGCACGCCGAGCAGACCCGTGACGTGATCCCCTGGCGCAAGGCGGGGGTGGTTGGACGCGACCACGCGGCCGGCGACGAGCGCGCGCATAACCTCGCCGATGCCGACCGGCGGGACGTAGGAGCGGACGTCGTTCATCCACCCGCGCATCGCCGGGTCGAGCGAGATGTAGAGCGCCTGCACGAGCACCTCGCCGTCGCCGGGCTCGCGCACCGGCGCCTCCTTGTAGGCCCAGTTGTCCGCCGTCGGCAGCCCCCGCGGGCGCGCGGCGAGCAGAAATTGATGGTTTACGAGCTCTTTTACGTCGGCCATTTGTGGCGTCCCTCCTCGGTCGAGGCGTCCCCGGGCCTCCCGTCCGATGCGAATCGGGCCTGGAGAAAACCTGGTGGAGGATCAAGAATACGTTTAGCCCCGCGATCGCGCCGAGGAGCGCCGAGGCCGGGCCGGCGTCGGGCGTCGGCGAGCCGCCGGCGCGACATCCGGCCGAGGTGCTCGGCGGGCCGGCGACTGAAGGTCCAAGGGGGTCGCACCGCGCCGCCGGCCGCCCATCAGAGAAGATGCCGCGGGGATGGACAGGGACTACGAGCTGCAGACGCACCGCGCGGAGGATCGCCACTGGTGGTACCGGGGGCGGCGCAGCGTGCTCGAGGGCGTGATCGCCGACCTGGGCCTGCCGGCGCGCGCGCGCATCCTCGACGCCGGCTGCGGCAGCGGGCGCAACATGGTCGAGCTCGCCCGCCACGGCACGGTCACGGGGGTCGAGCTCTCGGACACAAGCGTCGCTCTCGCCCGCGCGCGCGACGCCGGCGAGGTGATCGAAGGCTCGGTGCTCGACATGGCCTTCGCCGCCGACAGCTTCGACCTGGCTGTGAGCCTCGACGTGATCGAGCATCTCGACGACGACCTCTCCGCGCTGCGCGAACTGCGCCGCGTCATCGCCCCGGGCGGCGCGCTGCTCGTGACGGTGCCGGCCTACCAGTGGCTGTGGAGCGGGCACGACGAGATCAACCACCATCACCGCCGCTACACCCGCCGCTCGCTGCAGCGCGTCGCCGAGCAGTCGGGCTGGGAGCAGGCGCGCACGACCTACTTCAACTCGCTGCTGCTGCCCGCCGCGATCGTGCTGCGCGTGCTCGATCGCGTGAACCGGGCGAAGACGACCGAGTCGAGCCTCGACCTGTGGGTGCCGCCGGGACCGCTCAACTGGCTGCTCGAGCGCCCGCTGGCGCTGGAGGCCGCGCTGATCGCGCGCGGCGGTCGCATCCCCGCGGGGCTCTCCCTGCTCGCGGTGTTTCGCTGAGAACCTGTCTCAAAGCGGTCTGAGGGCCACTGCAAGGGAGGCCGGCGCCGACGACGTTGGAGGGGCCGCACGCCCGCGCGTCTCCCCGAAAAAGAAAACCGTTTTTTTGAGAGGCCCTCCGGGCCGGCGTGCGTTCGCAGCTCGACTCCTCGCGCCGCGATCAGATCTCGCGATCGGCGGCCACCACGGGGGGGTGCATGCGGAAGGTCCAGGCGCGGTTGGCAAAGAACGCGAGCACCGTCACGATCGCCGTCGCGCATGCCTGCCCCACGAGCTTGTCGAGGCCGACATCGTCGACGAACACATACACGAGGCCGACGTTCAGCGCCAGGCCACAGCTCTGCACGACCCCCCAGCGCACGGGCGTGAGCGCATCGCCGACGTGCTCCTTGAACGTCCAGCGGCGGTTCAGCAGGAAGCCGTTGACAGCCCCCACGGCAAACCCGATCCCAGACGCCGCGACGTACCACACGCCGAAAACCTTCAGCAGCAGCGCGTAGACGGCGAACGACAGCACGGTGTTCGACACGCCGACGATTCCGAACTTCACGAACTGGGCGATCGTCGCCGCCTCCAGGCGGCGCGCGCGCCCCGCTCGGCTGTCAGACGATCTTTCGCCCGGCAGGCTCTCGCGCGGCCTTTGGACCGGCGGGCCCTCCGGCGATCCCTGGCCCGGCGGGCTCTCGCGCGGCCTTTGGACCGGCGGGCCCTCCGGCGATCCCTGGCCCGGCGGGCTCTCGCGCGACCTTTGGACCGGCGGGCCCTCCGGCGATCCCTGGCCCGGCAGGCTCTCGCGCGGCCTTTCTTGTGCAGGACTGGATTCGGGGGGCATCGATAGACAGGATGAACGATAATTTCATCCGCGGCTTAAGACGCTCGTGCACGATGAGCCTCAGATGAGAGCACCGACCATGTCAGCCACCACACATCTGCGCACACCCACGCTGCTCAGCGTCGTCGCGCCGGTCTACGACGAGGAGGAGCTCGTCGAGCGGTTCGTCGCGCGCGCGCTCGCCGCCGTCGCCGACTACGAGTTCGAGCTGGTGCTCGTCAACGACGGCTCCTCCGACTCGACCCCCGAGTTGCTCGACCGCATCGCCGCGACCGATCCGCGCGTGCGCGTGATTCACCTCTCGCGCAACTTTGGACACCAGGCGGCACTCACCGCCGGCCTCGAGCACGCCGCGGGGGACGTCGTCGCGATGATCGACGCCGACCTGCAGGACCCACCCGAGCTGATCGGCGAGATGATCGCCCAGTGGAGCCGGGGCGCGGACGTCGTCTACGCCGTGCGCAAGCAGCGCGAGGGCGAGACCGCGTTCAAGCTCGCGACCGCCTCGTGGTTCTACAAGCTGTTCGACAAGCTCGCCCAGGTCGACCTCGAGCCCAACTCTGGCGACTTCCGCCTGCTCGACCGCCGCGCGCTCGACGCGCTGCTGGCGATGACCGAGCGCTCGCGCTTTTTGCGCGGCATGACCGTCTGGGTCGGCTTCACCCAGACCGCCGTCTCCTACCAGCGCGACGCGCGCCACGCCGGCGAGACGAAGTACACGCTGCGCAAGATGCTCCGCTTCTCCCTCGACGCGATCGCCTCCTTCTCGCATCTGCCGCTGCAGCTCGCGACTTACGTCGGGCTGCTGTCGGCGGGCGTCGCCTTCATCGCGATCCCCGTAGTGATCGTGCTGCGCATCTTCGACTCCTACCTGCCGGGCTTCGGCTCGATCACGATCGCGATCCTTTTGCTCGGCGGCATCCAGCTGATCGCGCTAGGCGTGATCGGCGAGTACGTGGGGCGCATCTACGACGAGGTCAAGCACCGCCCGCTGTACATCGTCCGCGACGAGCGCAACCGTCCCGCCGCGGCGGACGGCGACTCCCCGCTCCTCGTGCCGGCCGCGCGCGCGGGCCTGTCCGCCCGCACGGGCGAGCGCATCGGGTAGCACCGTTCGCGGCGGTGGGCGCGGCCGGTGGTGCGCGGATCCCGACACCGGCGGCGCGTGTCCCGCAGTCCTCGAGGCCCATCTGCGGCCGAGCGCATCGAGTGACATTTCCGTGACCCACCGCTACACCCGGTCGATCGGCGTGTTCTGAGCGGGGATGGCAGCCGTCCCCTCGCCGGCGACCTCTGTGTACTTTCGACGCTGCCCGCGCGCGCGCGCGCGTACGCGCGTGTACGCAGCCTTTCGCGCAACACGCCTACCGATGGCGACGCTCCTCCTCTGTGCCGCCACCCTCGGCGGCCTCGCCGGTCCCGCCACGCCGGTCGCGAGCGCCGCCGAAGCGCTAGCTCCCCCGGCGGCCGAAGGTCCCGCCGCTGCGAGCGTCGAAGCCTGCCCCGGCTCGGGCGCCGGGCCGTGCCCGTACGCCTCCGCGCAGATCATCGGCCAGCGCGCCGAGTCGGTGCTGCGCTTCCCCGAGGCTGTGGCGCTGGACACGCAAGGCAGCGTCTACGTCGCCGACCAGCTCGGCTATGTAGTGCAGAAGTTCACCGCCGCCGGCCAGTTCGAGACCGAGTGGGGCTCCTACGGCGGCGGCCACGGTCAGTTCGGCCCGATCGGCGGCCTCGCGACCGATGGGGCCGGGAACGTGTACGTGGTCGACTCGAGCCACAACCGCATCGAGAAGTTCAGCTCCGACGGCGAATTCATCACGGCCTGGGGCCATACCGGCAGCGAACTCGGCCAGTTTCGCTTCTTCTCTTCCAAAAATCCGACCCAGCCGCCCGGCGGCGGGATCGCCGTCGCGGGCGAATACGTCTATGTCGCCGACTCCGGCAACAATCGCATCGAGCGCTTCAACCTGCAGGGCGGCGAACCGCTCGAATGGGGTTCCTACGGCAGCGGCCCCGGCCAGTTCTCCTACCCGCGCGGCGTCGCCGCGAACGCTGCAGAGGTGCTGGTCGCCGACGACGACAACAGCCGCATCGAGAAATTCACGCCCGAAGGCGTTTATCAGGGCTCCGCGGGCACGCACGGGACCGGGCCCGGACAGTTCGGCTTCCCCTACGGCGTCTCGCTCGACGCGGCCGGCAACGTGTACGTCGCCGACGACATCAACCACCGCATCGTCAAGCTCAACCCCGAACTGGGCTACATCGGCACCTGGGGCTCCTACGGCTCTGACCCGGCTCAGCTCGCCTTCCCGCGTGCGCTCGCGGCCGATCCGGCCGGGGACACCTATGTGGCCGACACCGCCAACGACCGCATCCAGGTGTTCGACCCGAACGGCAACTACCTGCGCACGATCGGCAACTCCGCGCGCGACCTCTCCGTGCTGAGCGCGCCCACCGGGCTCGCGACCGACCCGACCGGGCGGCTGCTCGTGTCCGACACGGTCGGCAACCGCGTCGAGGCATACGCGCCGGGCAGCGACGCGTTCGAAGGGGCGTGGAGCACGACCGGCGGCTACACGTCGGGCTTAGCCGAACCGGCCGGCATCGCGATCGACCCGCGCGGGTCGGTGTACGTCACCGACACCGCCCACACGCGCCTGGTACACCTGTGGGGCGACGGCACGTATCTGTCCGAACTCGGCGGCCCGGCCGACTACGGCGGAGCGGCCCTGTCGAACGCGGGCGCTGTCGCTGTAGCCGCCGGCTCGGGGTGGGTGTACGTGGCGGACACCAACCACAACCGCATCCTCGTCTACGGCCCCGAAGGGGCACTGCGCGCGAAGTGGGGCGCAAACGGCGCCGACGGCACGGCCGGGAGCGGCTCCGGCCAGTTCAACCGTCCCTCGGGGATCGCGATCGACTCGAGCGGCGACATCTACGTCGCCGACCGCGGCAACAACCGCATCGTCAAGCTCTCCCCCACCGGCGAAGTCCTGACCGAGTGGGGCTCGGCCGGCACGGCCGACGGGCGCTTTCACGCCCCGAGCGGGGTCGCGCTCGACGCGGCCGGGCACGTGTATGTGGTGGACGGCGAAAACAACCGCGTGCAGGTTTTCGACTCGAACGGCCGCTTCCTCGCCAAGTGGGGCTTTCGTGGAGTGCAGCTCGGCGAGCTCTCCCAACCGACCGCGATCGCGGTCGACTGCGCGGGCGAGGTGTATGTGGCCGACACGAACAACAACCGGGTGGAGCGCTTCAACCCGGTCTCCCCCGCCGGCGCCGGCTGCGAGCCCGCGGGCAGCTGGCCGCCGGCGCTGAACGTGCCGCCGGTGCTGCACATCGCCCTACCCAGGCACACGGGCGTGCTCGCCCGCCGCGCGCTGGCGCTGAGCGTGAGCTGCGAACGGGGCTGCAAGGTCCTCGTCACCGCCTCCCTCTCGATCCCCGGCCGGCCCGGCTCGGTCCCGCTGGTCGCGGCCGCCCGCCCGCTCCCCGCGGCGCTCACCGGGCACGTGCGCCTGCGCGTGGGGCCCTATGCCCTGCGCCGCCTGCGCACGGCGCTCGGCCACCATACGACGATGAGCGCGAACGTGACGGTCGTCGCCGTCGGCCCGACGGGCCGGCGCACGACCGTGGACGGCGCCTACGCCGTATCGCGGTAATGCCCATAATGATCCGATGGCTCCCAACGCCCACTTCGCCGAGGAGGAGCCGCACATTGGCGGCTCCTCCCGCGACGAGCCGGTCGCTGAGGAGTCACGCGCTGACCGGCCCTCACGCGCGGAGGAGCACCAGAGCATCGATCACCGCCGCGAGCGGATCCGGGTCGAGACCGAGCGACACCGCATCGAAGGCGTGCTCACGCTCGCCCGCGACGGCTATCGCAGCCGCGTGTCCGACGCGCTGAACGCGTCAGAGCGCGACTTCCTCACGCTCACCGGCGTAAAGGTCGAACCGCTGGAGGGCGGCCCGGTCGAGCTTCACGACTACCTGACGCTCGCCCGTCGCCACATCGTGTTCGCGGTCTCCGCCGACGAGCAGCCAAGCTAACCGGCCTCGCGCACGCGGCCCGTCTCCGGGTCGAAGATGAAGCCGCGAATGCTCTCACGATAGGGCAGCTCCGGACTAGAGCGCAGGCGCTCGACCCCCGCGCGGAGGGTCTGCTCGAGGTCGGCGAACGCGCCGAGTCGCCACTCCGGCGCCGCTCCGTCGGCGGCCAGCGCGCCGGCGAAGTCCGCGTCGGAGGCGCCGTGCAAACCACATCGATCGTGCATCACGACGGCGATCTCGTTCGTGTCCAGCAGCCGCTGCGAGGCCGCCAGCGAGCGGATCGCGTCGGGCGTGACGAGGCCCCCGGCGTTGCGCACGACGTGGGCGTCACCGAGGCGCAGGCCGAACAAGGCGAGCGGATCGATCCGCGCGTCCATGCACGTGAGCACGGCCAGCCGCCTGCGCGGCCGCGGGCCGATCGCGTCGGTCTCGGTCGGTTCTGAAGACGGAAACGGGGTCTGCATCATCGGCTGCCTGGGTCCGCGTCGCTCCTGGGGGCGAAAGCACGGGCTGTACGGGACGACTCTCGAAACATGACCCTACCTGGCAGCGTATCCGCGAGCTTCACGCCCAACGCTTCGGCTCCTGAGTCCCCGGACTCGCCACGCTCCTAGTGTGCAGCCTCGCTGCCCAGCTCGTCAAGTGCTGAGAGGATGCCGTGTCTGTTCCCCCTTAGTGCTTGAGTCGGGGCCTCCCCGTAAGGGGAGCGTGACCGTTGGATGATCCGCAGACGTGCCCCGACTCGAAGGTATGCAGCACAGCTACGGCTCTTTGGGCGGCTTGCTCAGCGCCGCCACGGCTGCGTCGAGGCGGTCGAAGCCTGCCCGCATGTCCCGGCGCAAGCTGTGTAGCTCGCTGAGCACTTGGCCCTCGAAGGACGCCCCGCCGACGTCCCGACCGGCCAGCTTGAACAGCTCACTGGCGTCTATGTCGAGGATGGCGGCCAGCTGGGCGATGACCTCATCGGCTGGCGGGCCATGCTCGCCGTTCTCCAAGCGGGACAGGTTGCCGGGGCTCATGGGGATGCGCTCGGCCACTTGGCGCTGGGTCAGCTTCTTGGCCCGGCGCAGGGAGCGGACGCGGGCTCCGAAGACATGGGCTCGTTCGGCTTGGGAGGTAGGGCGACGGATGGGCATACCCAAGAGTGGTCTACACCCATCTGGCTGTCGATCCCTTGATACAGTTGCACATCCTGCGCCATGCTCGCTAATGTACACGCTGCTGTATGCCAAGAGCTTGGGGGCGGGCCAGACATCCCCATGAGACCCGCTCCCAAGCACCAACCGACAAGGAGAGAGCCAGCTATGCCGACTGCCCCGTCAACGTTCCAGCCCCGTCGATCCTCAGTCTGGGCCTTCGTTGCTATGTTCGTTCTGCTGGCGACGTGGGTCGCTGGCGCGATCACCTCGCAGGCAGTCGCCGCCAGCACCACGCATTGCTCGGGTCCTGTCTCTTCTCATTCCGGCAACTTCGTGTACAAGGTTACAAACCTTACCGTCGCCAACACTACCTGCGCTGTGGGTAAGAAACTGAGCAGTAAAATCCCGGCCTCCCGGGCGCCAAAACCAATCAAGGTTGAAGGCTTCCGGTGTACCTCGACATTGCAGTACACCCATCCTGAAATCCCCGTTGCTGGCGGCTCTGAGAATTATGTATGTCGCAAGAGCAGAAAACTGGTGTCGTGGAGCCTTGAAATTCCGGCAGAAGACTAGTCGGCAATCAGGGAAGCAAAGGAACGATGATGAGAATGAGAATCATGACGCTGCCTACAATCGCTCTGGCGACTACCCTGGCACTCGGGGTGGGAACAGCATCGGCACAGGCTAACTGTAGCCATGCGGTCGCTCACTTGCAGCGCACAGTAGGAGAAGCCATAGAGCATCACAGCAGTTTTACGAGCCTGGTGGTTAGTCCACACGATACACAAAACACGATTGCTGTTGTTGACCGGATGGCAAGAGGCAATAAGATCGTCAATCCGCTGACCGTTCGCTGTAATGACCGTCTGCTCGGTTATATTGGCCGGCGGGGAATCAGCATCGTTGTCGAGATTGCTGCCAATCATGCGCAGATGACTGAACGGGTTGGGGATACAACTATCCCCATACGTAATCCGCTGACGGCTGGACTGGTCAGCTCGCGGCACTTGCACCCAGGCGATGTCTACGGCAGTGATGTCAGTGGGTTCGTTTCGGGCAATGAGGTATTCGGTGCTGCCTTGCCGTTGCCGGTGTAAAGGAGAACTATATGGAGTCTGTGTCAGGCATTGGTCAGGGGACTCAGCCGCACTACGAGGCGGTTGGTTCACTAGGTGCGCTTACAGGGTTAGCACATTGTGTGGGAGCATGAAGTGATATGGCCAGAGCAAGGTGCAGGAAGCCGTAAGTTCACGCCAAGCGCTATGGGTGTTTGGGAAGTGATTATCAGCTTTGCGTGAGTTCACTAGCGGAGTTACCCCAAAGCGCCATCTCCTCAAGCGGTCGGCTCCGCTCTCAGCCTTATATAAGAATCCGGCAGCAGTTCGCCTGGTGCTACTACCTCGTGCAAGCTTCGCAAGGCTTCCCGGGCGATGTCGAGCGTTCCTTGACCCTCAAACTCGTCGGTCTCTCTACGCCACGCCAACCAGCGCCGTACCAGCTCGCGGCCACTGATAACCTTATGGACGCCAGCGCTTATGATTGTCGCTTCCTGGTTCTCTTTGTCTGCTCGTTCTGCTGTGGTGTCCTCGGGATCAAGGAACCAAGTGCGCTCCTCCATCGTGAAAGGAAGGGCCGCCTGGAAACTGCGCCAGGCTGGCTCAAAGCGTTCTACCAAGCCATAGCTACTATCGGCCGCTATCAGCGGCTCATTGAGGGTAGTTTCCCACACCTCAAGATCAGACAAATCTTCCAGAGCTTGTCTATCGTCGTCATGTAACTCTGCCTCTTGGTGATCGAGCACAGGAGCGCATAGGTACTCCAACAGGTTGTGAGCATTCAGTCTAAACTCATCGCGACGGGCGGCGAAGTTTTGTTCTAGGGACGGAGGATACTCCATCTTCAATCTCCTATTTACTGTCTACACTATCCCATAAATTAGAATCTAATGCAAGTTTAGGTGACTATACCTGGCGAAATAACAGGAGCAGCGAAAACCTATTTTGCCAGCAGCTTCCTAGCAGACCATTACCACCAAGGAGCATCCCCGCTGGATCAACAACGGCAGACGACGTTAGTGGTGGGTGGGATAGGTACGTCTTTGGTAGTTCGGAGTATTGACTACTCAAAGACGGAATAAGCTTTAGCGTTCGAGCGCTCTGGGTCACCACTGCTACTGCATCTGTGACCCAGGTGGGGTTCGCATTCTCTGCAAAGACCCAGACCCGTAGGACGTGCAGATGTTTGTTAGAGGAGTTCCAGACTGCGACACGCGCCGTTGTGTGGACTGCAATCGTCGGACCGATGAGCCTTTCGCAGTCTGACTCCTCCGCAGCATTGTTGTCTATATATATGCGGAGCCAAATATCCTGACGACCCTGTGCAACGACACTACGACTCGTCACATTGGCGGCGTGGGGGCGCTCGGGTCCTCCAATTGCCACATGGACAAACTCTCGCTCATCGCCGATGCCGTGATTTACGTCCGTCATTGAGTTCAGCGTAGGCGTAGGCGTAGCAAGTGTGCCTTCAGTGGCTCCTTCTTCCTTGTGAGCAACGTACGGATAGACAGTCCGCCCTTCGGGCGTTGGGTCCCCAAAGCCGAGCAACCTGCTTACATCGCCGGGCACCGGCGCATGGTCGCCGATGAGCTGCCGTTCGGATTCGGTTGCCAGGCTGGATAGGGTCGTCGTCGGTTCTGCCGTGCTGCTGGGTTGACGGCTTGCGAGCACGAGGGCGACCAGTCCGACGAGCAGTAGCAGACCCAAGACAACAGCCGAGGGCCGCCCCCAGTGACGCTTTGGCGAGGGTACGGAGGGAGGGACGGACGGCAAATCGGGCGAAGGGGGGCGACGCTCCGAGGGAACCGCCGTGTCTTCGTCATCGAGATCGACAGCGTGACCGTGCTCCTCCGCCAGATGAATCAGATAGTCGGCAAGCGTTTCGAGTAGCGGCGCCTCCTTCCATCGCTTGAAAGTCAAAGGCGTCACGTACATCTTTTTGGCGGCAGTTTTACGCCGGTCTTTGAGCTTGGGCATCTCCGCATCTGCCGCGATACCTAGGCCAAAGAGCTTCGCTCCTACCCCTATGTTCCTCGAATCCAAATGCTCGTCGGCCGCTTCGATCATGACCGTGAGTTGACGGATCACGACCTCGTTACGCTCCTCGCTCGTTCTCGTCTCGACTTGATCGGTGGCAGTCGGGTTCGGCTTGTCTGCGAGGTCATACGCAAGGTTCGCCAGAACGGGAATGACCCCCATACTCACGGCTGGTCGTAGCCCAGGCCCTCGAGCTGTCTTCAGCTCATCGAGGAGCCTCTCTCGACTCAGCTCACGTTTCGGTTCATTGGTTGACATATGGCGCGATCAGGTCTGAATGTCCCAGGATGTCCCGGGACATCCTCGCTTTTCCCTGCAAATGGCTGCTTTTTTGTGCGTATGCTCATTTTCTTTCAAACGACAGAGGAGCACCCATGATGAAGCAGACACCACATGAAGGTACGCCATGAGCCCGTCACGGTTCCCCGACTGTGAGGGCTGCTTCTTGCTTGAGCAGACTGGTGGGCGCTGCCCGATGGCGCGCGAAACGACAACGGGGAGCAGCAGCCTCGAAGCCCAGCGTCGAGCCGAAGCCCTGCACGCCGCCATCCTCGCTGATGCGGGTCGCACCCCTGGCTTCGCCGAGCTGGTGAGGCTAGAGGCTCAACAGCGTCGGCCAGAGTCGCCAGTGGCTCCACGTCGCCTGCTGCCCACTGCATCCGTTGCATCTACCCCTCACAACCAACAGAAGGAGGCGATTTATGTCGCTGTTCCCCGTCCCATTCAATGATCCGCCCGGCCCGTCATCTCGGAACGTGACTAAGGCGCAGCGTGCTCAGGAAAACACCGACTTGGAATTGCATCGGTACAGCCTTGGTGCCGGAGCAAAGTCGCTCATGACGCAGTACGACCTGCAAGCTGCGCATGATGCGTCCCGAGTTGGCCTGGATTGTGAGCTTGATCTGCTCGATCACGGTCTGTCACGTACTGGTGGCTCCGCTGCCAAGGCCGAGTTGGTAGCCCGCAGCGTCAACCGGCTCGCCAAAATTGACGACCGCATCATTACTCGCAGATTCGGAGTCTAGGTGATGCTCGGGAAGCGTCGTCCACCACAACCCGATGAGAAAAACTATCAGGTGCTGGTGGCGCTGCATTACATCCACCGTCGCCTGGAGCTGTCGCAGTTCACGATTGAAACCCGGCAACAAGCAGCCACTCTTCGCCGCCAGCTTGATGCTGAACTTGATGCGCTGGATAGACAGGAGAGTGATTTATGAAACCCGAGCACAGCAAGCTCATCGAGCGAGGCATCGTCGGCCTAGTGGCCGGTGCCATCGCCGTCAATGTCCTGGCTACGGAGCTACCCCGCCTCATGCCCTATCTCGTAATTCTGGCTGTCATCTTCGTGGTGGTGCGACTAGTGCTTTTCCACACCCGGAAGTGGTGAGGTAAATAGTGAATATCACAATTGACTGTTTTAACAAGAAATGTCACAATAGAAGGTTACGTTAGTGCGAAAGTCGAGAGTTTTCGAGTTTGGATGTGACCGACAAAGGCCATAAGTGAGAGGAGGTCACACCATGCCGAGAAAGAGAAAAACTACCCGAAAACGCTTGCAGCGCGTCTCAGTCCGTGCCGAGCTAAGAAGCGAACCGGATTGGGACCGTTTCGCCTGGGCCTTGCTTCAGCACGCCCGGATTCTGTCGGAAAACAAGCAGGCCAAGAGCAAAGCCCGAAAACGAGTAAAGCCGTGAGGCGAACCGAGCTGATCTGGTATCGGCTGCGGTTCCCACGTGCCCTGGAAGAATCCGCCGTGCTGGCTGCCCTGTCGGCTTTTTCGGGCGTGCCACACAATACCTGCTTGGTATTTGACCTGCACGCCACCAGAGCAGGCATTACGCATCAGCTCGGCATCAGCCCCAAGGCCACCGAGAGCGTCCTGGGCAATCTGCGAGCTGCCATTCCCAGCTTGCGTTTGGACAAGACCGACGCACCAAAACATGCCTACGCCCGGCGGCTGCTCTGGCAACTGGCACCGGCCAGCGCGGTTATCCGCACCGATGGGCTGCCGGCTATTGCCGCCAGCTTGCTGGCCAGTCTGTTCCCGCTGCACGAGCGTGAGACGGTCAATCTCACCTGGACCGTCCGCCCCCATGTGCGCCCGGCCTTGGCGGCCGTCACTTCGGACAGCCAACGCGAGGGACGACTTACGGCCCTCAAAGCCAAGCTGGCCTTGCCCGGTCTGGCGGCTTACGGCGTCCTGAGTGTGCAAGCCGGGAACCCAGCTCGTCTGACCCAGCTCACCCAGCGCACCGCTGCCAGCTTGTGGAGCCTCAGCACTCCCTACGGTCGTCTGATCCCCGATTCATATTGGTGGGGACAACTGCTGCGCCTCACCGGGCAACGTGGCCGCTACTTCAGTACCCCGGAACTGGCAGCGATTATCGGGTGGCCTATCGATGGCCCAGACCTGCCGGGCTTGGAGCTGGGAGCCGCCAAGCGTTTGGTGCCCAGCTTGGCCTTGCCTCGCACCGGCCAGATACTCGGCACCAGCAACTTTGCCGGTGTCACCCGGCCGGTGGCTATCACAGCCACGGCATCCACAAGGGGCTTGTACATAATAGGGCCCACCGGCACTGGCAAGACGTCACTTATCAAGAATTTGGTACATGACGATCTGGCAGCCGGTCGGGGTTTGGCAGTCGTCGAGACAAATGGCGACCTCATCAATGACCTGCTCGACCTTATTCCCTCAAATCGCACCAAAGACGTCATCCTGCTCGACCCCACCGACCCGGACTATGCCGTCGGCTTCAACCCGTTTGCCGGTTCGGCTGACGCTTCACTGGTCGCTGACCATTTGGGGGAGCTGTTCCAGAATATCTGGAAACAATTTTGGGGTCCGCGTACCGGCCAATTGGCCCACATGGGACTATTGACCTTGGCCCGCCGCAAAGACTCAACGTTGCTCGACCTGCCGCGCCTGTACCTCGACCCGCAGTTTCGCGCCCGTGTCCTAGCTGACCTGGACGATCCGGTTGGCCTAGAGCCGGACTGGCGCTGGTTTGGCAATCTGCCCAGCCGTGAGCAGGCCACCGTCACAGCTCCGCTGCTCAACAAGGCCAGACAATTTGTAGCCCGACCCTCAATCCGCACCATCATGGGACAGGCCAACCCGCCGCTGTCCATGCAGCGCCTGATGGCTGGCCGAAAAATCCTCTTGGTCTACCTCCCCAAGGGCCTGATAGGCAGCGAGACGGCCCGGCTCCTGGGCTGCCTGATCCTGACCAGCTTGTGGCAAGCCGCCACCGAGCGCGCCCGACTACCACTGGCCCAGCGTCACCCCTTTGGCCTGTACGTCGATGAGGTCCAAGATTTTGCTGATGCCCCAATCCCGTGGGATGAGATGTTCGCCCAAGGCCGCAAGTACGGATTGTCACTCACGGTGGCGCATCAGAACCTCGACCAACTGCCCAAAGAATTGAGAGAGGTCATCCTGGCAAACGCCCGCAGTAAGGCAGTTTTCGCTCTGAGCGCCAGTGACGCTCGTGTCATGGAGCGGCTGTTCGCTCCGGCCCTGACGGCCGCCGATCTGCAAGCCCTCGATGCTCACAGCATTGCTGCGTTAGTCGCCTTGGATGACGGCAGCACCGCCCGGCCGGTGACGCTGAGCACTCCACCACCGCCAACGCCACTCGGTAGCCGCGTGCAAGTGCGCCATGCCTCACGTCTGAACTACGCCAGGCCGCGCGCTGACGTTGAAGCCCACTTGCGCCAGCAGCTTGAGCGTCCGCGTCCTCCAACTACTCCGGTCGGCAGACGGCGAAGGGACCATCCGTGAGTCTGGCAGTCGCCCGTCCGGTCGCGTCGAGTAGGCAGGCAGTAATCACCTGTATTCATCAGCCATTTTCACTAAATCTGCCACTGACTATCTACCCAAAAGTGAGTACCAAATGGCCGCTCGCTACCTGACTACCGCCGCCATGCGGGCGCTGGCCGCCCAGCTCACCGACCACGACCTCGATGTTCTCAAACACGTCTCCATCCTGCGCTTTGTCACCGGCTCCCAGCTCACCCGCCTGTGCTTTGCCAGTACCGATGACCCCAACGCGAACGGCCGTGCCGCCCGGCGAGCACTCCTGCGACTGACGCGGCTTGGCGTCCTAGAGCGTCTGCCGCGTTCCGTCGGTGGCGTTCGCTCCGGTTCGGCTGGCTACGTCTACCGACTTGCCAATGGCGGACAACGACTGGCTATTGCCCACGGTTGGCAGCCCGAGTGGCGCAGGCGGCGCTCGCTCACTCCTGGCAGCCTGTTTCTGCTGCACACCCTCCAAGTGACTGAACTGCATACCCGGCTGATGGAGAGTGAGCGCTCCGGCCGCTTCGAGCTGCTGGAGCTGAGTGCTGAGCCGTCCTGTTGGCGCAAGCTAGACGGTCTTGGCACGCAAGCGCTCGTGCTGAAGCCGGACAGCTTCGTCCGCCTCGGTATCGGGCCGTATGAAGACAGCTACTTCTTGGAGATAGACCGGGGAACCGAGGGTAGCCGGGCGCTGGAGCGTCAGCTCCAGCTTTACGTTGCCTACTACTTGAGCGGAACCGAGCAGCGGGAGCGCGGCGTCTTTCCAAAGGTCTTGTGGCTAACGGAGACTGACGAGCGAGTAGACACCATCAAGGATTGTGTGCAGCGACTGCCGGACTCTGAGCGCGAGCTGTTCGAGGTGGCGCAGTTCGAGGACGCCCTGAGCGTCCTGTTTGGAGAAAAAGTAATACATAAAAATAACAATGACTGTCACACATAATATATCCATGTGCTATGATGTTAACTTAACAACGCTATTGACTAATAAGAGGTAAAGGAGGTATCTATGCCCACAAGTTCACTATCAACCAAACGACCGGCCGCTCCGGTGGCCCAAGCGACAGCACGGGCCTTTGCCTACCTGCGGGTGTCCTCCGAGGGCCAGGTCAGGACCGACTACAGCGACGACGGCTTGAGCATTGATGCTCAGCGTGAGGGTGCCGAAGAAAAGGTTGTCCAACTCGAAGCTGAAATTGTGCATGAGTTCAGCGACCCCGGCCGCAGCGCCTACGTTGACCTGCACAAGCGCACCGGCTTTTTGGAAATGCTCGATGAGCTGAAGCGCCGCAACGAACACGCCTCAACCCGCGTCGAGTACGTCATCGTCTGGGCGCTCAACCGCTGGGCTCGCAACCAGCGCGACCACTGGCAGACAAGGGAGCTGGTGCGTCAAGCCGGAGCCAAGCTCATCTCCATCACCGAGCCGATGATCGGCGACGACAGCGCCGCCGCCTTTCTCTACGAGAGCATGATCGCCACCCAAAACCAGTTCCAGTCGATGCAGACCAGCGAGAACGTCAAGCGTGGCCTGCGCCAAAAGGCCAGCGTTGGCGGCACCTATGGCCCAGCACCGCTTGGCTACCTCAACAGCGTCGATGAACTACCGGATGGCCGCCGCGTCGCCATCGTGACTATCGACCCAGACCGGGGACCGCTCATCACCTGCGCTTTCCAGCTCTACGCTTCCGGCGAATACTCCATCGCCCAACTTGCCGCCGAGCTAGAGCACCTGGGGCTGCGCTCCCGTCCGACCGCCAAACGAGTTCCCAAGCAGCTTGGCACGACCGTCGTGCAGCGCTTGCTCCGTAATCGCTACTACGTCGGCAAGGTCGTCTACCGGCGTGGCACCAAGGACGAGCAGACCTTCGACGGGCGGCACGATGCCCTGATCGACCCCGAGACATTCGAGCGCGTACAGACCTTGCTCGACGAGAAGCGGGTTGCCGGAGAGCGCCCGAGAGTCCGCCAGCACTACCTGCGCGGCAGCGTCTACTGCGGCGAGTGCGGCAACCGCCTGACCTTCGCCATCTCCACCGGCCGCAACGGCGGCAAGTATCCCTACTTCTTCTGTAGCGGACGCATCAACGGCACGGCCTGCACCCAACGGGCCAACATCCGTCCCGAGCTGATCGAGACAGCCATCGAGCAGCATTACGCCACCGTGCAGATGCCGCCCGCCCGCGTGGAGCGCGGCAAGGCTGCCATCCGTGCTTTGGCCGAGGTCAGCCAAGATGCCGTGCGCCAGGTCCAACGGGCCAAGACCCAGCTGATCGGTAAGCTTGAAGCCCGTCAAGACGAGCTGATCGAGATGCGCTTCTCCGAGAAGTCCATCACCCCCAGCCTGTTCAAGCGCAAGCAGGCGCAGTTGCAGGCCGAACTAGATGCCGCCCAGCAGTCGCTGGCTGAGACGGAGCTACGCATGACCATCGACCGCGCGCACCTGGAGCTGGCCTTGGAGCTGGCCGGGGACGTGCAGGCCGTCTACCGAGATGCCGACGAGCAGACCAAACGCGGCTACAACCAAGCGTTCTTCAAGAAGCTGCTCATCACCGCCGAATGGGACGACGAGGGTGCCGAAACGTCCATCCTGGTTAGCGGCGTCGAGCTGACCGAGCCCTACGCTCTCCTGCTCACTGAGGGCCTATTCGAGCGTGCCGAGGCCGAGACGCAAGCCATCGCAGCCGGGGCAGTCACGCAAAACAGGGCCGGGAACGCTGCTGACGAGCGCTCCGCTGGCCCTGTTTCGATCTACGAACAAATGGCGGAGAGGGCGGGATTCGAACCCGCGATGGAGTTTAACCCCCATACTCGCTTAGCAGGCGAGTGCCTTCAGCCACTCGGCCACCTCTCCCTGGATCGGCCTGCCAGTTTAGACCGTGCCGCCCGCGAGGCGGCCGGCCGGCACACCGCCGGCGAAATCGAGTGTTCCGTGGGGAGCTGAGCCGCCGGCAATGGATCGGTAGCCTTCCTTCCAGCGTGGAAGGGTGGCAGAGCGGTTGAATGCACCGGTCTTGAAAACCGGCAGGCGGGCAACCCCCGTCTCGGGAGTTCGAATCTCCCCCCTTCCGTGTTGGGACACGGCCTCCCGGTCGGGAAGCTATTTATCCCGGGCACGCGATACCCAAACATCGAACGGTTTGATCCGCGGAAGCGCGAGCCGACACGAAGACCGACACCGCTTCGATATGTGACCGATGTCGGCGGCCGCGCTCGCAGTGCGTGACCGATGCCGGCGGCTGCGCTCGCGGCGCGTGACCGATACGGACGGCTGCGCTCGCGGCGCATGACCGATACGGGCCGCTGCACTCGCGGCGCGTGCACGATGCCGGCGGCCGCGGCTCAGGACGCGTACGGGACGCGGGCGGCGAGCAGGGCGATATCGTCGCGCAGCTTGCCCGCGGCGCGTTCGAGCGCGGCGCGCTCGACCCGCTCGAGCAACTCGGCGAGAGCGAGCTCGGGTGAGCGGCGGCAGAGCTCCATGACCCCCTCCTCACCGAGCGGGCCCACCGACCTACCCGCCTCTGAGACGCCGTCGGTGTAGAGCAGCAAGGTCTGGCCGGCCTGTAGCAGCGCCTCGCTTTCGGTGATCTCGATCGGGTCGAGCACACCCAGCAACGTACCCGCCCGACCGACCGGCTTCGCCTGGCCGTCGCGATCGACGATCAGCGGCGGGTGATGGCCGGCGAGGGCGATCGTGAGTTGCATGCCACCCTCCGCGCGTGGAGCCACCATGACCAGACAGACCGTGCACAGGTCGGCGCCCTGGGGCTGGCGGCGCAGCGCCTGGTGCAGGGTGCCAAGCATGTCCGCCGGCGACTGCCCGCTGATCGCGCCCGCGCGCAGCGTGTGACGCGCGAGCGCCGTCACTCCGGCGGCGCGCGGGCCCTTGCCGCAGACGTCGCCGATCAGCAGGATCCATCGATCTGCGTCGTACTGGAACACGTCATAGAAATCGCCGCCCACCTCGTTCAGCTCGCCCGCCGGGGAGTACAGGGCCTGCAGCTCGATGCCCGCTATCTCCGGCAGCGACTCGGGTAGCAGCGCCCGTTGCAAGGTGTGCGCGATGCGCGTGCGCTCCGTGTAGAGGCGGGCGTTTTCGACGGCCGTGCCGGCGCGCCGGCCGAGCCGCTCGAGGAGCCCGAGATCGGCGTCCGTGAGGCGGCGGCCCCCACTGGAGGAGACCAGCGTGATCGCCCCGATCGATCCGGTCGCGCCGCCCATCGGCACGATGATCACAGCGGTCGCGTCGATCGCGCGCAGGAGCTCGAGATGCTGCCGGTCGCGGGCGTAGGACGCGAGCGCGTCCGGGCGGATGTCGGTGACGATCAGCGGCTGCCCGCCGCGGATTACCTCGGGTACGCCGGCCGGCTCATCCGGCGCCGGCTGATAGATGCTGTGCAGGCGCTCGGCCAGCGCGATCTTCTCCGGATCGGCGTGGTGGACCACAACCCGCTCGATCCGGCCCCGCTCGTCGAGCAAATCGACAGCACACCAGTCGGCAAGCCGCGGAACGGCGAGTCGCGCCACGCGCTGGAGCGTCTGCGTGTAGTCCATCGAGGAGGCCAGCACACGGCTCGCCTCGGCCATGAAGCTTTCCGCCCGCTCGACGCGCTTGACCTCGGTGATGTTCTCGAAGACGTTTACTGCATACAGCACCAAACCGGTATCCGGGTCCGCGATCGGCGAGGAGCGGACGATCAGCCAACGCTCCTCTCCCGTCGCGCGCACGATGTTCCTCACGAGCAGCGGCTGCGCCGGCTCGCCGGCGAACAGTCGTCTGCCCGGCATCCGCTCCAGGTCGAGCTCACGACCCTGCTCGTCCAGGACCAGGAAGCGCTCCATGATCGTGCCCGGAGCGGCGGCCGTCAGCTCGCCGGGATCGTCCACGCCGAGCAGGTCCGCCGCGGCCTGATTGGCAAAGACGGTCTGCCCGTGCTCGTCCACCACGGTGATCGCCTCGGCGAGGTTGACGAGGATCGTCTCCAAACGCTGCTCGACGCGGCGCAGGTGGGAGAACAGCCGGGCGTTGTCGATCGCGAGGGCGGCGCGCCGCGCGAGCTCACTCACGAGCTCGAGGTCCTCCTCGCCGTAGCGCTCGCCGTCACCGAGCCGCAGCACCGACAGGGCGCCGAGCGTGCGCTCACGCGCGGTGAGCGGCGCAACCACCGCGGAGCGATAACCATGGTCGATCATGAACCGGGCGTGCTCGGAGCCTTGCGCGAACGAGGTCAGCAGCATGCTCGTCATCTCTTCCAGCAGCACCGGCTCGCCGCTGCGCAGGACCTTCGCCACGGGATGCTCACCGGCCGGGTCCAGCGGATAGCGCTCGCGCAGGATCTCGAGCTCCCGAGCGATCTCCTCGTCCGCCGATGCGACGGCGACGTCTTTGATCGAGCCGTCCTCGTCGAGCAGGTCAATCACGCACAGACCGGCCAGCCGCGGGATCGTGAGCTGAGCGACCTGGCCCATCGTCGTGGCCGGATCGAGCGAACTCGCCAGCACCGCCCCGGCCTCGACCAGCAGGTGCATGGCGGCACTGCTCGCGGGCGGCGGGGCGGCGCCGACGGTCGTAGTAGGTTCCCCCTCGAGCTCTGCCATTGCGCTTGTCTGGCCTCGTCGCCTGTCGCCCCGCGCATCATCGCTGGATACCAGACGTGTTTCAGTATCGCAGCAGACGCCACAGCGCTGGACCGATACGATGAAGCAGGTGTTGGAACCCGAGAACTTCAGCATCCAAGAGGAGCCCGAGGATGATCGCTGCACGCTGGTCTTGAGAGGCGAGCTGGATCTCGCCTCGGCGCCGGCGCTCGAAGCGGCGACCACCCGGCTGTGCGGCGAGGGCGCGAGTGAGATCGTGGTCGATCTGCGCGGCCTCTCCTTCATCGACTCGACCGGCCTGCGCACGATCCTGAGCTGCATGAGCCTGTGCGAGGAGCACCTCTGCAACCTCTGGCTGGTCCCAGGACAACGGGCCATCCAGCGCCTGTTCGAGCTCGCCGGGCTGCTCGAGCGGCTGCCGTTCCGCGAGCCCGAGCCGCGGCCGTCGGAGACGAGCAGCTGAGCATCACCGTCGGGTGACCGGCGGCGCTCGCGTGGCGGCAGGTGGAGCGGGCGCTGCCTGCTCGCCGCACGCCCGAGCTGAGCGCCGAGCCCGTGGCGCTGCTGTCGCGGGTAGCGCGCCACGGCGACCTGTTCGCGGATCTGCTCTCCCTGCGCCAAGAGCTTCCCCCTCTCTCATCCGGTGAGCTTCCCGGCCTCTCATCCGGCGGGGCGCCGGCCGGGTTTGGCTCGGGGCCCGCGCAGGGTAGTTCCAGCACATCCGTTGTCGATCCAGATCAACAAGGAGGCAAGACGATGCCGCCAAGCGGGGTCAAGAAAGGCAGCAAGCGCGACCGTCAATACCAACACGTGAAGCAAAGCGAGAAAGAACAGGGCGCTTCAGAGAAACGCGCCGAGGAGATCGCGGCCCGCACCGTCAACAAGGAGCGCGCGCGCAGCGGCGAATCGCGCACCCGCTCGCGCTCCTCCACCAAGGACATCTCCTCCGGGCGGCGGGGCGGACTGCGATCTGGCAAAGCGGGTCCCCGCGGGCGCACGCGCGAGCAGCTCTACCAGGAGGCGCGTAAGCTCGGCGTCGAAGGCCGCTCGAGCATGAACAAGGCCCAGCTGCAGCGCGCGGTCGACGCCAAGAAGCGGTGAGCTTGGGTGGCGTTTCTTGGGTGGCGCTTGTGTCGATCGGCCGCCCCACCGCAGCCGGCCGATCGACGCAGCGTCCACGGGCTACCAGCGGCCGTACCACCGGCGCCTGCCGCCGCCCTCCACACCGCCGATGAAAAAGCCGATCAGCCACAGGAGGACAGCGAATACGAGCACGTACCAAAGCACGTGCGCCGCGAAGCCAAGGCCTCCAAGAATCGCCAAGAGAAGTACAAGCACTACCAAAGCAACCATGTCGTCACTCCCGTCCTCGATTTTTCGACGCGATTCGCGCCACGTCGAAAGAGTTACCCCGGCCGGTGAGCCGCTAATCCTCCTGTCGTTTCCATCGCCACGGGTGCTCCTGTCGTTTCCATCGCCCAGCCGGCCCTCTTGTCGTTTGCATCGCCATGGGTGCTCCTGTCGTTTCCATCGCCCAGCCGGCCCTCTTGTCGTTCCATCGCCCAGCCGGCCCCTCCTGTTCGGTCAGCCCTCCTGTTGTTTCCATCGCCCCCAGGCGGGTAGACGCCAAGGGAGAACCGAAATCTCTAAAAGGAGGACTTCGATGGCCGAGTTGAGTGGCAAGCGAATCGCGTTCCTGGTTGCACAGGAGGGCATCGAGGAAGTGGAGCTGACGAAGCCGTGGGCGGCCGTCGAGAGCGCAGGAGGCACACCCGAGCTGATCGCCCCCGAAAGCGGCAAGGTCCAGGCGATGAACCATCTGGACAAGGGCTCGACCTTCGAGGTCGACAAGACGCTGTCTGACGCTCGCGCGAAAGACTACGACGGCGTCGTGCTCCCGGGCGGCGTGGCCAACCCCGACCAGCTGCGCACCGAAGAGAGCGCGATCGGATTTTTGCAGGACCTCTTCGGCGAAGGCAAGCCCGCCGGGGTCATCTGCCACGGACCGTGGACGCTGGTCGAGGCCGATCTGGTGCGCGATCGCAAGCTCACGTCCTGGCCGTCGCTACAGACCGACATCCGCAACGCGGGCGGCGAGTGGGTCGACGAGGAAGTGGTCGTCGACCAGGGCCTTGTATCGAGTCGCAACCCCGACGACCTGCCGGCGTTCTGCGCGAAGATCGTCGAGGAGTTCGCCGAGGGCCCCCACAAGGTGGCGGACGCCGGCGCGACGGTGGGCGCGAGCTAGCGCCGGCCCCCAGCTGTGTCGGCGCCGGCTCAGGCCGGCGCCGGCTCAAGCCGGCGCCCGCCCGGGAGAACGGCGTCGTCAGCCGCTCAGGCCCGTGCCCGGCTCAAATCAGCGCCCGCCCGGGAGAACGGCGTCGTCAGCCGCTCAGGCCCGTGCCCGGCTCAAACCAGCGCCCGCCCGGGACGGCGTCGTCAGCGACTCAGGCCGGCGTCGGCGTGGGCGTCCCGGGGGTGCTCCTCGCGGGGGCGTCCTCGACGGTAAGCGGCTGGGCGATCGACTCGAGGCTCCGCCGCTCGGCCTTCACGCCGAAGAAGACCTCGGCGACTCCTCCCACGATCATCGCGACGGCGCCGATCGCAAAACCGACGAACACGTGGCTGGTCTTGCCGCTTTCGATCAAGTGAGCGAACAGCAGCGGTCCGACGATCCCGCCGGTGGCTGTGCCGACCGCGTAGAAGACGGCTATGCACAGGGCGCGCGTCTCCAGGGGGAAAACCTCTGAGACTGTCAGGTAGGCGGCGCTCACGCCGGCGGATGCGAAGAAGAAGATGACCATCAAAGCCGCGATGAACCCCGCGGCGGAAAAGGCGCCGCTCTTGAACAGGAAGGCTGTCACGAGCAGCAAGCCGCCGGAGAGTATGTAGGCGCCGGAGATCATCGGCTTGCGCCCTACCGTGTCGAACAGGCGGGCCAGCGTCAACGGCCCGAGCAGGTTGCCGACGGCGAAGATCGCGATGTAATAGGGAACATTGCCGCTGGAGATCTTGAAGAACGTCTCGAGCAGATATCCAAGACTGAACAGCAGCGCGTTGTAGAGAAACGCCTGGCCGACGAACAGCGCCAGCCCGAGGATCGTTCGTCGGGGATAGAGGGTTAGCACCGAGCGCACGATCAACGGCAGCGGGATCGTCTTGCGCTGGCGCACGGTGATGCTCTGCTCGGGCTCGGCGAGCTCTTCGCCCGTCTGCTCGCGCACTTCGGCTTCGATCTCCTTGACGATCTTCTCGGCCTCCTCCTCGCGTCCGTGGATGAACAGCCAGCGGGGACTCTCCGGCACGTTGCGCCGGATCAGCAGCACGCCGAGGCCGAGGACGGCGCCGAGCGCGAAGCACAGACGCCAGCCGAGGTCGACGGGAAAGATGTTCGTGTTCAGCGCGAGCACCGCCAGCAGCGAGCCGCCGATCGCTCCGCCCCAGTAGCTGCCGTTGATCGAGATGTCGGCGTGCCCGCGGTGCTTTGCGGGGATCAGCTCGTCGATCGCCGAGTTGATCGCGCTGTACTCGCCGCCGATGCCCATGCCGGTGAGGAAACGGAACGCGTAGAACCACAGCGGCGAGAAGGAAAGCGCCGTGAGAATCGTCGCGAGCAGGTACAGGCCGAGCGTCAGCATGAACAGGCGCTTGCGGCCGAAACGGTCGGTCAGCTGGCCGAAGATGAGCGCTCCCACGCAGGCTCCGGCTACGTACAGCGAGGCCGCAAGCCCCGACACGTCACCTGCGGTGATGCCCACCCCGGATCCTTTTTCCCCCAGCCGCCCGGCGATCGAGCCCACGATCGTGACCTCGAGCCCGTCGAGGATCCAGACCGTGCCGAGCCCGACGATCACGCGCCAGTGAAAGCGCGACCACGGCAGACGATCCAGGCGCGCGGGGATGTCGGTCTCGATCGTGCCGGTCTCGATCGTGCTCATGGTTTCCGCTAATTACCCCTATCTGCTCCCCGCCAACCCATTGCAAAAGCTGTTTAGAACTTGGGAGAAGGGGCATACCTTTAGCTGACTGACCGACTGACTGACATGGACGTCCCCCCTCCCCTGGGCGGTGGCCGTTCTCCCCCGACGGCCACCGCCCCATACCGGGCGGCGTCTGTCAGCGTTTGACGAGCGGCCCTCGATTCGATTGGCTATCCGGCCCATGCCCCGATCATTGTGGAACGGCACGATCTCTTTTGCGAACGTACGCGTGCCGGTGAAGCTGTACTCGGCGACCGAGCCCAAGGCGATCCGCTTTCGGGAGCGCCGCTTGAGCGACGGCGCGGCGATCGAGCACCGGCGGGTGTGCCTGCAGGAGGACCGCGAGGTTCCCTACGGCGAGATCGTCAAAGGCTTCGAAGTCGCCACGGGCTCCTTTGTGACGCTCACCAAGGACGAGATCGCGGCCGCGGACGGGCCGGCCGCGCGGACGGTCGAGATCGAGCACTTCGTCGGGCGCGAGGAGATCGACCCGGTGTACTACGAGCGCGCCTACCATCTCGGGCCGGGCAAGCTCGGCGACAAGCCCTACCTGCTGCTGCACGGGGCGATGAAGCGCTCCGAGCGCGTCGGCATCGGTCGCTTCGTGTTCCACAACAAGGCGCACCTCGTCGCTCTGCGCGCGCTCGACGACGTGCTCGCGCTGCACACGATGCGCTTCGCCGACGAGCTCGTCGACCCGCGCGAGCTCGACCTGAAGGGGTCGCGGCGCAAGCCGGGCAAGCGCGAGCTGGCCGCCGCGCGGGTGCTCGTCGAGCAGCTCGGTGCACGCTTTCAGCCGCACCGCTATCACGACACCTATCGCAAGGCGGTGCTCGAGCTGATCGAGCGCAAGGCGCGCGGCGAGACGATCGCCCCGCCGCAGGACGAGCCGGCCATGGCGCAAGACGACCTCTTCGAGGCGCTGCAGGCGAGCCTCGACCGCCACGGCGCGCGCTCGCGCAGAGGCGGCCCGCGACCGCAGCAGGGGGCCGGCGCGAGGAAACAGGGGGCGGGCACGACGAGACAGGGCGCCGGCACGAAAACGGGCGGCCGCGCGCAGACAGCCGGGGGCGCCGGCGGCGGGCGCGCCCCCACGAGCGATACGCCCGCCGCACGCGCGCGCGCGGGCAGCCGCCGGGGGAGCGAGGACTGATGGCGCGCTCGCTGTGGAGCGGCTCGCTGAGCATCGGCCTGGTGAACGTGCCGGTCGCGCTGTACAGCGCGACGCGCGACCGCGACGTGCACTTCCGCGAATTACACGAGCCCGACCGCTCGCCGGTCGAGACCCACCGGGTGAGCGCCGCCGACGGCAAGGACGTCTCGTGGGAGGAGGTCGGCAAAGGCTATGAGGTGAAGGACGGGCAGTGGGTGCTGCTGAGCGAGGAGGACCTGCAGGCGGCCGCGCCCAGGCAGAGCAGGACGATCGACATCGAGCGGTTCGTGCAGGAGCAGGAAATCGACCCGCTGTACTACGACCATCCCTACCTGCTCGAGCCGAGCGACGAGGGCGCCGCGCGCGCGTATGCGCTGCTGAACGAGGTGATGGGAGCCTCCGGGCAGGTCGCGCTGGGGCGCTTCGTGATGCGCGCCAAGCAGCGCATGGTCAGCATTCGCAGCCGCGGCGGCGCGCTTACGCTGACGACGATGAAGTTTCACGACGAAGTCCGCTCGCCGCAGGAGATCGCCGCGGCGATCGAGGGAGCCAAGCCACCGCGCAAAGAGGTCGAGCAGGCAATCGCGATCATCGAGGAGTTAGGCGTCGCATTCGACCCGGCGAGTTACCGCGACGAGCACCGTGCGCACCTGCAGGCGATCATCAAGCGCAAGCAGCAGGGCAAGAAGATCCCTACCCCGCCCGCGCCCGCCGAGGAGCCGGTGGTCACGGCGCCCGATCTGATGGGCGCGCTCGAGCAGAGCCTCGCGCGGATCCGGGCGGCCAAGAAGACCGAGGCGAAGCCGAAGAAGAGCCCGGCCAAAACCCCGGCGAAGCCGAAAGCCAAGAGCACAGCGGCGAGCAAGAAGCGCGCAAAGGCCTGACGGCGGACGCCCGCACGCGCGCGCGGGGAGCTCGTCGGTGCAGGCAAACGACGGACGTTGCACGCGCGCGCAAGGAAGCCCTGCGAGCGACTTATTGAGCCGGGCTCTGCACGACCGAGGTGCCCAGCACCCCGCCATCCGCGGCGAGCGCCTGCACCGCGAAGTACGGCCCGGTGGCGCCGGCCGGCAGCGGGATCGCCGTCTCAAAGCCCGCGCGCGCTACCTGGGCGACCGGTGTGAGGCTCGTGGCGGCCGGGCCGGCGAGGAGCCGCCAGGCGGTGACGAGCGTGGCGCCGTTCCAGCTCGCGTAGGCGGTCCCGCCACCAACGCCGCCACCACCCCCACCGCCCGCGGCCGGCGCCACCGCGAGCGCGGGCGGGTGCGCGGGGATGCCCGTCCAGGCGAAGCGGAACGCGCGGTAGGACTGGGTGTGGGCGGGGAAGTGCGCGTCGAAGAGCAGTTCACCGGAGGGGCTTAGCTCCGAGAAGTCCGGCACCTGCCCCCAACCGAGAAACCAGTCGCCGTTTGCCAGCGTCTGCATGTTGCCCTGGCTTTCGGAGAGCAGCGGCGGCGGGTGAAAGAGCTGCCCGACGAGCGCCGCCGTCTTGGTGTGCGGGTCGAGGCTCACGACGATTCCGCGCGACTGGCTGTGCACGGCGGGGCCGGCGCCGTTGTCAAAGATGCTGATCGACCCGTCCGGCAGTTCGCGCGGGTCGTGCTGCCAGGCGGTGTTCGTGCCGGCGCCCATCGCAAAGGACGAGCGCTTGCCCCCGAGGCGCCACTCGATCTGCCCGGTCTGGCTGTTGACGTCATACACCGCCCAGGTGTTGCGCCCGGAGATCAGCAGGTTGCCGCTCTGCTCGAGGTCGAGCGAGTTGATGTGAAAGAAGTCAAACGGCCACGCCGGGCTGGTGGTCGCGGGCGGCGTGTAGGAGTCGCTCAGCGGCACGTGGTCGAGGCTCGTCCATTGGAACATGACGAGGCCGGTCTTGACGTCGATCTCTTGAAACAGCCCGTCGGTGACGCCGCCGTCGGCGGGCCCGCCGACGGAGGAGAGGTTGCAGAGGATCGGATCGTACGCCGTGATCAGTGCGGTGCCCTGCGGCGTGAGCTGAAAATCGTGCAGGTCCCCCTGCACGCCGTTGCCGGCTTTGACGTGGGCGATGTCGGTATAGGTGGAGTCGGCGATCACATCCTCCCCCTGCCCGAACCCGTGCACGGAGATGTCGCCCTGCCACCACGTCAGCACCGGCTTGCCGGCGTATTCCTGCACGCGGAAGTTGGCCGCCGAGACATGTTCGGGCAGCCCCTTGAACCAGATCAGGGAGCCATTCTGGTCAAGGATCATCGGCCCCGCCTGGCCCGGCCCGGTGTACGGCGCGACGAACTCGTCGCCGGGTGCCGCCGCGGGCGAGCGCACCGTCACGGTGACGGCCGGCGGGCGCAAATCCACCCGCGAGTGAAAGCTCTGCACTTCGGCCGCACCGCCGGGATGGATCGTCTCGGGAGTGGTGCTGATCGGGTCCTGGTGTGCGATTGCGAATTGATCGAGGAGATCGTGTGCGGTGTGGCCGGTGCGCAGCAGGGCGCGCACCGTGACGAGCTCGCCTGCGGCGAACCCGCGCGCCGGGAGGAAGCTCGCGCCGTCGCCCTGGGAGTAGGGGAGCAGCCGCCCCGCGTGCGCGCCCGTGCGCGAGCCGACCACGCTGATCCCGCTCAGCTCGGCGGCGGGCACACCGCGAAAGCTGATCTGCGTCTGCGGCGCGGCGTCGCGGCTGCCCGGCAGCGGCGATACGGTTACGGTGCCGTCGAGCAGCGCCGGGGTGTTCAACGTGCTCGGCGTGCAGGTCGGCCCCGGCTGCGCCGCGACCGCTGTCCCCGCCGCTAGCATCGGCCCCGATACAACTACCGCCAGGGGAACGATCGCCGCAGCGCGCAAGGAGAACATGGACCAGGAGCAGGATAGGCACATCGACAGACGCACGTTCGTCAAGCGTGGCCTGATCGCGGGCGGCGCGCTGGCGGGTGGCGCGCTGGCCGTGTCGAAGCTCGCCGAGGCCGGGGACGGCTCGGGCGGCCCCCGGACGACGCCCTCCGCGAAGACCCCGCCGCCCGCGCGGCCCGCGCCCGTGGCGCCGGCGGCGGCGAGCCAGAGGCGGCCGAACATCCTCGTGATCGTCGTCGACCAGCTGCGCACGCCGCAGTGGTTCTCGAGCGCGCCGATCGGCTTGGGCCTGCCGCCGAACCTCGCGCGGTTGAGCCGGGGCGCGGTGTCCTTCGGCCGCCATTACACCGCCTCGAACGATTGCACGCCGGCGCGCTCGGCGCTGTTGACCGGCCTGTACACACAGCAGACCGGCTGCATGATTACCGGTGGGAGTACGCTCGATCCCGGGTTCCCGACGTGGGGGACGATGCTGCGTGAGCACGGCTATCGCACGTGGTGGTACGGCAAGTGGCACCTCACCCACCGCGATAACAGGTGGACGCCGGGGCCGGGCGGGGAAGCGCTCGAGCGCTACGGCTTCGCCGGCGGCACCTTCCCCTCGCCCGACGGCGGACCGGGCCAGGGCTGGCGCGTGGATCCGCACATCGCACACCAGTTCAAAGACTGGTTCGCGCACGAGGGCGGCTCCGAGCCGTGGTGCACGACGGTGTCGTTCGTCAACCCGCACGACATCGCCTGGTGGTATCAGTGGAGCGATCGCGTGCCGCCCGAGGCGCACTCCCGGCGCGTGGTGTCGCGGCTACCGCCGAACTTCGAGACGCCGGAGCTAATGATCGAGCGCAACAAGCCGCTGCTGCAGCGCTCGCTGCAGGACACCGCGGCGGCGTCGTTCGGGCCGGTCCCGTTCACCGGCCCGGAAGTCGCGGGCACGTGGCTGGCGTTCCTCGACCTGTACATGAAGCTGCAGCGCGAGGTCGACAAGCACATCGGCCACGTGCTGCGCACGCTTGAGAGCAATCCGGAGGTCGCGGCCAACACGGTCGTCGTGTTCACCTCAGACCACGGCGAGTACGGCGCCTCGCACGGTCTGCGCGGCAAGGGCGCGGCGGCGTATGAGGAGGCCACGCGCGTGCCGCTGATCGTGAAGGATCCGCGCGGGCTGCTCACGCGCGCACCTGCACAGGTGCGCAATCAGCTCAGCTCGAGCGTCGACGTCGCGCCGCTGCTGCTGAGCATCGCGACCGGGTCAAACGATTGGCGGCGCGAGGCGCACTACTCGCACCTGGCCGAACGGCTCGACCTCGCCGCGATCCTCGCCGACCCGGCGGCGCCCGGTCGCGAATACGTGCTGCACGCGACCGACGAGATCGTGACCGAGTACGCGATCGAGCCGTACGCGGCCGACGCGCCGCTGCACGTGGTCGCGCTGCGCACTCAGGCGGCGAAGTACGCGACCTACTCGAACTGGCCGCTCGAAGGCGTCGCGCCGCAGACGCGCGGGCAGGAAAGCGAGCTGTACGACTACACCACCGCCGGCGGGCGCCTGGAGCTGCACAACAGCGCGGGTCAGAGCCCCCGCGAGGAAGGGCTGCGCGCGACGTATGAGCGCGCGTTCTACCACGAGCTGCGCCAGCCGCTGCCGCCGCGCCTGGTCGAAGCCCACGCGCGCGGGTTCGCCGACTATTTCTCGACCGCCAGACGCGCCACGGTCGAAGCGGCGGCGAAACGCAAAGCACGCACCGAACGGGGCGTCGCGCCGGTCGAGGAACAGCATGGCACGCACGCCCTCGGACGACACGGCTTGGACAAGCACAAGCCGTTTGCGCCCCTGAACCGGCACGGGAAACACCAGCCACGGCACACGGGCGGCGGTAAGCCGCCGCTCACTCCTTGACGTTCGGCGATACGCCGATCACGGCGCCGGCCGCGTTGAGCGCCTGCACCGCTATGTAGGGGCCCGGGCTCGGCGCCGTGATCGTCGTCTGAAAGCCGGACTTCGGCGCCGTCGCAACGGGCGTCAAGGTGCTCGGCGAGGCGCCCGCCAGCACCTGCCAGGTGGCGACGTCGGTCGCGCCGTTCCAGCTCACCGCGACCGTCGTGGCGGTGGCGCCGGAGGGTTCGGCGAGCACCGCCGGCGGGGTGGTCGGCTGCCCCGACCACGGCGATAGGTAGCTGCGGAAGTCCTGCACGTTCTTGCCGAGCGTGGCGTCGAATAGCACTTCGCCCGAGGGGCCGTACTCGGTGAAGTTCGGCAGCCCGCCGTAGCCCATCAGCCAGTTGCCGGCGGTGGCGCCGGGGTCGAGGTTGAGCGTGTCGCCCTGGCTGGAGGCGAGCAGCGTTTTGGCGGGGTTGACGAGCGCTTTGACGAGCGTGACCGTGCGCGTGGCGATGTCGGGCGCGAGCAAGAGGCCGCGCGACTGCTTCTCCTTGGCCGGGTTCGAGCCGTTGTCGAACACGGAGATCAGCCCGCCGGGCTGCCATTCGGCGTCGTGCTGCCAGTAGAAGCGCACGCCCGGGCCGAGCTTGAACGACGAGCGTTTGCCGCCGAGCCGCCAGTGCATGCCGCCGGAGTGCAGATCGACGTCGTACAGCGCCCACGTGTTGCGCGAGGACAGCAGCACATCGCCTGTCGAGCCGGGGTCGATCGAGTTGATGTGGACGTAGTCCCACGGGTAGTTGTTGGCCGGCACCGGCTGTTCGGATTCGCCCACGGGGATGTGGCCGAGCGCGTGCCATTCCCACATCACGAGGCCGGTCTTGATATCGACCTCCTCGATCACCGAGTCGGTGAGGATGTCGTTGGCGCTGCCATGCTCGGCTCGGAGATTCATGTCGACCGGGTCGAACACGTCGATCCACGCGGTCCCTTCCGGGGTCAGACGGATTTCGTGCAGGTCCGAGCGATAGCCGTTTCCGGCGCGGATCGTCGCGACCTGCCGGTAGGCGCTGTTGTAGATCACCTGCTCGCCCTGGCCGAAGCCGACTTCGAGGATCCGCCCCTGCCACCAGACGAGCACAGGCTTGCCTTCGTACTGCTGCACGCTGAAGTTAGTCGACTCGATGCCTGATGGGAGCGGGTGAAACCACACCAGGCTCCCGCTCTGGTCGACGATCATCGGCCCGGGCGTGCCCACGCCCTGGTAGGGGGCGAGGAAGAAGTCGCCCGGGGTCGCGCCGGGCTTGGCGGGCGTGGTGACGGTCACGGTCGAGGGCGTGAGCGTCGGCGCGGTGCTGTAGCGCTGCACGGCGCTCGCTTCGCCGGCTTGGATCGGGAACTCCTGCTTGCTGAAGCTCGCCTGGTGGGCGACCGTGAAGGTCGTGGTCGCGATCAGCCTTGGCGGGGCGTCCGCGCCCGCGCTGACGCGGGCGCGGACGGTGACGCGCTCGCCCGGGAGGAACGGGCGCGCGGGCAGGAAGCTCTCGCCCGTGCCGGTCGAGTAGGCCTCCAAGCGCCCGGTATGGACACCGCTGCGCGAGCCCACCACGCGCACGTCGGCCACGCGCGTGCCGTGGGCGCCGAGGAAGGCGATCTGCGTCTCGGGCGAGGCGTCCTCGGTGTCCGGCAGCGGCGAGACCGTCACCGGGTTGGCGGCCGCGGTGGTCGCGGCGACTTCGGCGTGGAGCTCTTCGGCGTGGAGCACTTCCGAACTGGCCTGCGAGGTTCCGCCGCAGGCGCAGATCCCGACGGACAGCGCGATCGCCAGCGGCACCATCGCCACACGCAGCGTCATCATCCCCTCCCCGCCGAGAAGGGACGCGAGACCCCGATCGCGCGGCCACGGGAGTCGAGCGCCTGCACCTCGTAGCGCTCGCTACCGTTCTGCGCAGCGCTTTGGGGGACGGTGATCGCCGTCTCGAAGCCGGTCTTGGCAGCGGTGGCCACCGCGGTCAGGCTAGCGGCCCCGGCGGCGGTCACAGCGCCGGGGGCGGTGCCAGCGCCCGGGGCGGTCCCAGCGCCCGGGGCGGCGGCGGCGGCGCGCCCACTTCCAGAGCCGCTCCCAATCCCGGCGCCGGGACCGGCGAGGACCCGCCAGGACGCGACTTCGGTGGCGCCGTTCCAGCTCGCGTACACGGTCGTCTTGCCGGCCGTCGTGCGCGCGGCGCCGGCGGGCGGGGTGAGCGGCCGGCCGGTCCACTGCTCGAGCGTCGCCCGGTAGGTGAGGTCCGGTCCCGGCAGTTCCCCTTCGGCCAGCAGCTTGCCCGCGCGGCTGTACTCGGAGAAGTACGGTTCCGAGCCCCAGCCGACGAGCACGTTGCCGTTCGCAAGCGGCTGGGTGTCGCCCATGTACTCCGCGTCGAAGCCCTTGCCGAGGCTGTATTCGTTGACGAGCGTCGCGGTGTGCGCCTGCTGGTCGAGCTTCAGCACGAGCCCTCGCGAGGGAGCGCTCGGCGACACGTAGGTGCCGCCGCCGGTCAGCTGGCAGCAGTGATCGTCGAACAGGCTGACCATCGAGCCGCCCTGCAGCTTGACGTCGTGCTGCCACGCGAAGGCGGCGCCGGGCCCGAGCTTGAAGCTCGAGCGCCGGCCACCGAGCGTCCACTCGATCTTGCCGGTGGCGATCTCGACCAGATAGGCGGCCCAGGTGTCGCGCATCGAGACGAGGAACGTGCCGTTGCCGAGAAGGTCGATCGCGTTGACGTGGTAGGCGTCCCACGGGAACCCGTTGGTGGGCAGCGAGGCCTGGGACTCGCTCAGGGGGATGTGGTCGAGCGCGTCCCAGCTGTAGAGGAGCTTGCCGCTCTTCAGGTTGTACTCCTGCACCGCCGAGTCGACCAGCGCGCCGTTGTAGGCGCCGCCGTACCTGGAGAGGTCCATCGGGATGTTCCTGTTGGCGGTCACCCACGCGTCTTCGCCTGAGATCAAAAACTCGTGCAGGGTGAGCACCCAGCCGCCGCTCGCTTTCAGCGTGGCGATCGTTTGGTAGTGGGAGTTGACGACCACGTCCTCGCCGGTTTCGGTCGCGCCCGTGTTCGTGACGCGGCCCTGCCACCAGGCGAGCGCCGGCCTGCCTTCGTAGGTCTGCAGGCTGAGGTTCGAGGCGACGACCTTTTCTTCCACCGGCTGGAACCAGAGGGGCTGCAGGTTGCGGTCGAGGATCAGCGGCCCGCTCTGGCCGACGATCGGCGGTTCGTTCAGGTCGTAGAAGCTCGCGGTGAAGATGTAGCCCGGCGCGAGCGCGCTGCGCGGCGCGTGGTAGGTGGCGCGGATCTTGGGCGGGTGCAGGCCGGGCGCGGTCACGAAGCTGTATGCGCCGCGCGTCGTGTAGGCCCCGAGCGGAGCGCCGTGGGAGCCGGCGAATGCGGCGCTCAGCGCGACGAACACAACGAGCACGGCGGCGATCGCGAGCGAGAAGCGCCGGGCCGCGCCGCGCAGCGCCTGCGGCGGCTTGGGCACCGAGGCGAACGTCACGACCGCGGCGGTGGCGGCCAGGCCGGCGCCGATCAGGTAGGCGAGCGCGAAGCCGTGGGTCAGCGCCTGGGAGACCTGCTGGCCGGAGCCGATCAGGTGCGTGGTGCGCTGGGTCGCGAGCGTGATCAACAGCGCGAGGCCGAGGCCGCCGCCGATCTGGCGCGAGGTGTTGACGAGGCCGGAGGCGAGCCCCGCCTGCCCCTCCTTCGCGCCTTGGGTGGCGGCGATCGTCGAGGGCACGATCGCCATCGCGATCCCCGCCGCGGTCAGCACGCCGGGGATGACCACATAGACGATCGGGCTGCCGCTGGATCCGATCCGCGTGAACAGGAGCAGCCCGCCGGTGAGCATCAGCAGGCCGGAGCCGAGCACCGTGCGCACGCCGAAGCGGCCGACGAGCTTGCCGGCCTGGCGGGCGATCAACATGATCGTCAAGGTCATCGGCAGGAACACGAGGCCCGTGTGCAGCGGCGAGAGGCCGAGCACCTGCTGCATGTAGAGCGAGCTGACGAACCACATCGGGAACAGCGCCGCGCTGAACAGCAGCACGACCGTGTTGGCCGTGCGCAGCGGCTTGGTCAGCTGCTTGAACGGGATCAGCGGCGAGGAGGCCACGCGCGTCTCGATCGTGCCGAAGGCCGCCAGCAGGATCAGGCCAAGGGCGATCGGGCCGAGCGCGGCGAACGTGCCCCAGCCCTTCAAACCGGCTTCGACGACGCCGTAGACGAGCACCATCTGGCCGATCGTCAGCGTCAGCGCGCCGGCGAGGTCGAAGCTCGCGTTCGGCGCGCGGCGGCGCTCGGTGACGACCGCGTAGGCGACGAGCGTCGCCGCGATCGCGATCGGCGGGTTGATCAGCAGCACCCAGCGCCAGCTGAGCACTTCGGTGATGATCCCGCCGAGCAGCACGCCGGCCGCCCCACCGAGCCCGTTCATCGCCGCCCACAGGCCGATCGCGCGGTGGAGCTTGGGGCCGGGCGGGAAGGAGGCGGTGATGATCGCCAGCGAGCAGGCCGCCATCAGCGCGCCGGCGAGGCCCTGCAGCGCGCGCGCGCCGACGAGCACCTCCTGGGTCGGCGCCGCGCCTCCCACCAGCGAGGCCAGCCCGAACAGCAGCAGCGCCGCGGCGAACGTGCGGCGCTGCCCGAAGTGATCGGCGGCGCGCCCGCCGAGCATCAGAAAGCCGGCGAACGTGATCGCGTAGGCGTCGATCACCCATTGCAGCGCCGGCGAGGAGAAGCCGAGGCTCGTCTGGATCGAGGGCAGCGCGACGTTGACGATCGAGAGGTCGAGGATGACCATGAACTGCGCCACGCAGCAGACGGCAAGCAGCCACGGGGAGCCGCCCTCCCGCGCGCCGCTCGCGGCCGCGGGCGGCTCCGGGGTCGCGGGGGCGGCGGTCGCGGGGGCGGCGGTCATCTCGGCATCCGGCGCCAGGGCCGGCTGGTAGGGTGATGCGCCGAGCCCCCGGGCGAGATCTGGAGCCCCGCCGACGATGAAGAGAACGCCACTGATCGCAATCCTAACGACGGCCGCGGCCCTCGCGAGCCCATTTGCGGTGGCGGGGTGCGGCGGCAAAGCGACGGGCTCTTCGACCGCGACGCCTGCGAGGAGCAGCACCCCGGCGAGCACCACGAGCACGGCGCCGACGACGCACAAGCACAAGTCGAAACCGGCTTACTGAGCCGGGCCCCGAGCCTCATTTCGGCCTCCCTAAGTTGGGGAGCGAGGAGGCGTAGCTCGTGACCGCGACCGCGGGCGAGGCGCCGATCGCGCGGCCGGCCGCGTCGAGCGCCTGAACCGCGACGTAGGTCTGCTTCTTGGGCAGGATCGTCGAGCTTTCAAACCCATCCGCCGCGATCGTGGCCTGCGCGGATAGCGCCGCGGGGCGTTCTCCCGCGAGCACCCGCCACGACGCCACTTCGGTCGCACCGTTCCAGCTCATGTGCACGATCGTCTCTTCGCCGGTGTCGTTCAGATCGGCGAGCACCGCGGGCGGGCTCGCGGGGCGCCCGTTCCAGGGGAAGCGGAAGGCGCGGTAGAAGGTCATGTCGTACGGCAGGTGCGCGTCGAGCAGCAGCGCGCCGTCCGGCGCGTACTCGCTGATCGCGGGCGCCCCCCCGTAGCCGACGACGGCGTCGCCGTCGGGCAGCGTCTGCATGTTGCCCTGGCTGGCGGCGAGCAGCGGCGGGTCGGGGTGTGTGTAGTCGGCGGTCAGACGCGCCCGATGGGTCTTGAAGTCGAGCGCGATCCGCACCGCCCGCGACTGGGAGTGGATCGGCGGGTTCGACCCGTCGTCGAACACGGTCACTTCTCCGTCGGGGAGGATGCGCCCGTCGTGCTGCCAGGCCGTTTCCGTGCCGGGGCCCATCTCGAAGGAGCTGTGATCGCCGCCGAGGCGCCAGCGGATCGTGCCGGCGCCCGCCTGCAGCTGGTAGCTGGCCCACGTGGAGCGCGCCGAGATCAAGAGGTCCCCGCCGGGCTCGACGTCGATCGAGTTGAGGTGAAACCAGTCCCACGGCGAGGAGTCGCTCGACGCTTCGACCTCTGAGTCCGAGGCGGCGACGTGGTCGAGGGAGTGCCATTCCCAGCGCACGAGGCCCGTGCGCATGTCGATCTCCTGGATCGCCGTGTCGAGGATCGCCCCGTTACGAGCGCCCTTGACCGCAGCGAGGTCGCAGCGGATCGGGTTGAACGCCGTCACGTAGGCGACGCCGTCGGGGGCGAGCTGGAAGTCGTGCAGGTCCGCCGCTAGACCATTGCCGCCAAAGACCCTGGCGACCGTCTGGTAATGGGAGTTCATGACGACGTCTTCGCCCTGCCCGAAGCCGAGCGAGAGCACATGCCCCCGCCACCACGTAAGGGCTGGATGGCCGTCGTAGCTCTGCACGGAAAGGTCCTCGGCGGCTTCGCCGTTCGGGAGCTGATCGAACCACACGAGCCGTCCCTGGGGGGTGTAGATCAGCGGCCCGTACTGGCCGGGGCCCGGCCCGTTGGTGGTGAGGATCTCGCCGGCGGCGGGATCGCGATCGGGCGCGGTGACGGTCATGATCGGCGCCCGCATCGAGGGCAGCGTGTAGAAGGACTGACTGTCGGCGGGCGCCGGTGGCAGGTTGGCGAAGTCCGTGGTGTTGGCGGTCGGATAGGGCGTGTCGGTACGGAATTGAAAGGCGACCTCGCGGTCGCCCGTGGCGTTCGCGTGCAGGGCACCGGGGCCGATCAGCGCGCGCACGGTCACGGTCTCACCGGGGTCGAAGGGTGCCTCGGGCAGGAAGCTCGCGCCGTCGCCTTGGGAGTAGGGGCGCAGCCGGCCGGGGTGCGAGCCGCTGCGCGAGCCCACGACGGAGACGTGACCGATCTCGGCGGCGGGCAGACCGAGGAAGCTGATCTGCGCGCGGGGGTTCGCGCTGTCGGTTTCCGGCGCGGGCGCGACATCGACGCTCGTGCCGGCGAGCCTCGCGGAGTGTTCGACCGTCGCCGGCAGGCACGCGGGCGAGACGGCGGCCGACGTCTTTCCACCCGAGCTCGTCAGGTCGAGGGTGGCGGAGCCGAGCACGGCGGCGAGGATCGCCCAGGCGGCGAGGAGGACGAGCGGGAGGATGTACCAGTGACTTCTCATGTGCGGGTGCGACGCTCGACGACGGAGCGGTGGCCGTCATCGAGCGAGGACAATACCCGGGGAACCCCCGCACTCCGTGTGCTGGAGCGGCGAAAACGGCCATCCTTACCAACTTCTTCGCGGGGCCCGCGACGAGCTGACGCGTCGCACAGGCGAGCGACATCGCCTACGCTGGACGGGATGAGCAAGCGACTCGCCTTTGGAACGCTGCTCGCGGTGCTGACCGTCGCAGCCCCTCCATCCGCGGCGCTTGGCAGCCCCCGTGACATCGCCGCGACCCAGACCTACATCCGCGCCAACTACGCGCTCGTGCGCGCCGGTGGACAAGCGATCGGGCAGAGCGAAGCGGCCGTCAAAGGCCTGATGCACCAGGTCCGCGAAGAATGCTTCGGGGTGGCCACCGGCTCGCCCCAAGGCGAGGACTCAGACCAGCTCGACGACGAGCTGCAGGGCGCGATCACGATCCTCGCGCTGCGACCGGTCACGAGTGAGATCGGCACGTTCGTGCGCGCCGTGGCGCACCTGCGCTGGAGCAGCCCGAAGCTCACGCGCGCCGTTTCGTCCTATGCGAGCAGGCTCAGGACGCTGTCCTCGCTCTCCCCGCCCGCGGTTTGCGCCGACGTGCGCGCGTGGACGGCGAGCCACTTCGCCACGCTGGCCGCGGCCACCGACAGCTTCGTTCCGGTGTTCGAGAACGTGAACGTCACCCTCGGCGAAGTGCCGGCGGAGCTGCTCGCGCCGTATGAGCGCCGCACGGAGAAGGCAATGCTGCGCGCGAGCACACGGCTCGAAGAACAGCTCGCGGAAGCCGAAAACCGGGCCGTGCCGCAGTGGGAGGACACGCTCCAGGAAATCGGGGTCTCGCCGTGAGAGGGGGCCGAGGTGACGGGATCACGGCGCCTGGCCGCCCAGGCGTGAAACGTAACCGACTGGGCGGGGCCACATCGGCCCCGCCCAGTCCTGGTCGCTGCGTACTGATTACCCCTTACGGGTGAATCGCGAGTGGCGAATATCTACCCGCCTTTGCCAACTGGACCGAACTGCCCTCAGACAGCTTCGAGGCCTCCTTTTGAGACGAACGAGAACGTCGATGTCCCGGTCGTGCGGAAAGGTTCACCCTGGCCAACGAGGCACCTAGTTTTTGGCGTTTTGCTGTCGTCGATGACTTCCACGCCTCCGGTGGAGTTTTTGATCGCGGCACTGGGAGCTACGCCGCACCAGTTATGGTCACCGCTAGGACCGCAGTAATAACGCCATTCGGGATGGTGCGGTTCTTCGAAGAGCTTGTTCCGTAGCCCTTCATAGAGCGTCACCAGTTCACTCTTCCATGGCAGGTTGAACGCTTCGACTTCCACCGTTTTGCATTCCTGGGTTTTGTCTTCCACGACGGTGCAAGGGATTTTTGTGGCGCCGGCTTCGCTCGTGATGCTCGTAATTTCGCTCACGGCACCGGGGCCCACCTTGCCCTTTTGATGCAGAGCGCAACGCATTGTTGTGCCTTCTGCGGTATTTTCGAACGTAAGCGTTGACGTAGACTGTACTTCCTTTGCGGTCACAAGTGGCGCTCCGAATTGACGCCATTCATGCGCCGCGGCGGTAGTCGCCCCCGCCGCTCCCAGCACGAGCATGGCGACACTTGTCGTGACCAACGTCCTGATTGTCTTTTTCATGAACACCTCTCTGCATTGTCGTTGATCTTCTCCTGACCCGTTGACGCTCGCGCCTACCCAAGACGCTTTGCCTTCTCCGTTGAGCTCTCGCTCATCTGGTTCAGCGAGTCAGAGACAATCAATACCCGCTCTCGAGCAGCCGCGCTACAGCAATATGACGAGTTCCGTCCAGGCAACCAAAGCATGTTGCAGCGCACCGCGCCGGGTGTGCACTGCTAGGTAAAATTGCGAGTGACAATCGGACTATCCACGCTCACAAGCCACGCAGGCCGTCTAGTTGCAACGCGATCTCGAGCTCCGCCGGACACGCGTGAAGCGATCGACCGAGCCGCGCTTCGATCGTGCGCAAACGGCTTTCGACGGTACTGCGGGCGACTTTCAGCTCGGCGGCCGCCGCCGAGACGTTGCGCTCCGCCGTCAGATAGCCGCGCAGCGTTTCGCGCAGCGCCGGACCGCCATCGCGGAAGTCGTTCAGGGGCGCGACGTAGACGTCGATCAGGGTCTTGGCCAGCGTCTCGTCCTTGAGCGCCGTCGCGAGCAACGCGACGTCGCCGTACCGTGTGAGGCCCTGCGGCCTGCGCAATGCGACGCTCAGCGCCGCCTGGGCCTGGCGATGCGTCAAGCGCCAGCCCTCGAGCCCCCGCGCCGGCTCACCGACAGCAAGCGAAACGTCCTCTCCCGATTCTTGCGCTGACACGACGCGCTGCAGCTCGGCCATCGCGAGGGGGCGCCGGCCGCCCAGCCACGTCCAGATCGTCCGTTCGCCGTGTGCAACGCTCAACAGGCGACGATCCAGTCGCACCGCTAAGCTGCACACGAGCTCCCTCCCCCCCTCGCCACAGGCGATCACTCCAACGTGCTCGCCTTCGAGCTCGTAGCCGAGCTCGGAGTCGAGCGCGCCCGGCGCCGAAGCGCCGCCGAGCTCGTCCTGCGCCTTACCGGCCAGCAACCGCTGCACGCGCTCGAGGAGACGCCGCTCGGGCGAGCGTCCCGCCTGCTCGAGCTCCGCCCTGTACTCCTCCGCGATCGAGGCCGTCAGCCGTTCGAGCACCGACGCATGCGCTCTCAACACGTGGCGCAGCGCGCCGCTTTGACTGGCCAGATTGGCCCTCTCGACCTCTTGGATGACGAAGTCCTCCAGCAGCGCGTAGCCCGCCGTATAGCGGCGTAGCATCGTGTCGAGGTTCACACCGCTGCGCGCCGCACGGCGCGCCTGCGAGACTGCCGCGGCAGGGACCGGCTCCGGTAGCTCCCCGGCTCGCTCGATGCCCATGAGCCCGTAGTCGACGGCCGCCACCACCGCCGCACGCAGCCCCGCCAAGTACTCAGCATCGCCGAGCCCCACCGGATCGGAGACCACCGCGCACACGCGGGCGAAGATCGCGTCCTCGATCTCGCCCCGGCGCTCGCGCAAGCGCCGGACCACACCGGCAACGCCGTCCACGGTCTCAATCTCCTCGTGCGATCAGGTCACTTCTTGTGCCCGCGGCGATGCTTCGCAAGCCTGGTCTTCACGCACCTGCCATGGCTGCGATGCTTGCCTTTTGCGCATTTGGCCGCCTGCTTCACCTTCTTGGTCGTCGTCTTTGTTTCCGTGGGGAAGCCAATAGTTGGGATTGCCAACTGTGGGAGCGGTGCCGGTGTGGACAGCACCGCGGGGATGCCGCCGGTCGTGAACAGCACCGGTGTGCCCGTTACGGTGTTTTCCTGGTTGTGGATGTAGCCGCTGCGCGCGGAGATCCGGAACGCGTATGTCTGTCCGGGTTGTAGGCCACTGAGGCCTGTGGTCTCTTCGACGGGAGTACTGCCCGCGGGGGTGGGGCCGGAGGAGACGATCCCGTACTGGGTCGCTGCGCCTTCGTAGACGCCGAGTTCGAAGCTGTACGTCACTGCTACCCCGTCGGGGTTCACGCTCCCCGTGATCGTCGCGGTCGTCGCGGTGACCGCGCTCGCGGCACCGGTGCTCGCCTGGGGTGCCGGTGCGGGGCTGGTTGTGAAGGTCCCTTCCACACCGGTGGCTTTGCCGCCGATCGTTTTGCCTTCTTCTTCGGTTTCGTTGTTCGCGATCAGACGGTAGCTGTAGGTCGTGCCGGGCGCGAGCCCGGTGATTTCTTGGGCTGAGCCGATCGTCCCGTATTGCGAGGATTCTTCATCGGTGCTGCTCCGCAGCGTCGCACACCCGGCGAGGGCTGCGCACGATCCGTATTCGAAGTGGTAGCGGGTGTTGAGGTGCTCGGGGTTCAGCGAAGCGTCCAGGACCGCTGACTGCGCGGTCACGAATGGCGCGCTGGGCGCCCCGGGGATCTGCGGTGGTAGGGCGAGGGTATGGAACGTCAGTTCTTCGCCGTGTCCTTGGAGTTTTTCGCTGTTGGCTTCGGCTTCGGCAACGGGCCAGTAGTGGTAGGTCTCGTGCGGCTCGAGGCTCGTGATCGCAGAGAGCCCGGTGAAGGCTTCACCGGCCCCTTCGAACACGACGGGTGTCTGTGACCCCAGCGACGGCGTGGGGCCGTACTGGAAGAACCCCCTCGCGGGGATGCCGTCGGGGTTGATTTCGCCGCACAGCTTCGCGCTCGTCGCCGTGAGGTCTTCAACCGCGCACGTACGTGTTTCCGGGAACACAACCGGCGTATAGGCTTCAACGGACTGCTCACCGTCCCCGGCGATGTAAAGCTCACCTGACGCTCCGAAGGCGAGCCCGAGGGGGAACCCGAGCAGCACGCCCGCGGGTGGGGCGAATTCGCTGAGCTTCACGCCCGCCGTACTGTACAGGACGCCGAAGACTCCGAAGCCCGCGTTGGTGCTCTTGCCTTCGAGGACCCCGATCTGGTTGTTGGGGTCCAGCGCGATGCCGCGTATTTCGCCGCTGTTCGCGTCGATCACCGCGGGCTGCAGCACCCCCGCCGGGTTGTACTCGTGCACCCCTGCGGCTTCGAGGTCGGAGACAAACACGTCGCCCGCTGCGTCGACGGCGACGCCGGACGCCTTGCCCGTCGTTGAGAGCGCGGAGAGGGAGATTGCGCCCGCCGATGCGCCGGAGGACTTGAACTCCTGCACGCGGCCCTGATCGCCGACATACAACAGGTCCTGCGGGCCGCCGACGGCGAGTAGATCACCGTCTTCTGATTCGAAGTTGAACGAGCCGTGTTCGCTGTCGGCAGCCGCGGCAGCGCGTGTCTGTAGCGCCGGACCTTGACATTTCGCGCCTTTTTCGGCTTCTTCCTCGGTGCAGAGATTCCCTTTCGTGGTGGCGTTGACTTCCTTGCCGATCTCCAGCACAAACTGGCCGGAGGCGGTGAACTCCTGAACGCGCTGACCTAGCGCGAATTCCCCACCGCTTTCACCAAAAACGGGATCCACGACATACACATCACCGTTGACCGGGTCAACAGCGATGCTCTTAGCAGATTCCCCGAACTGTCCAGGCGCCGTTCCTTGCACACCGGCCTGGCACACATTTCCGGATTTAGCGGTGCAGACATTCTTTTCGGACTGTTTCGCGCCTGGCTGACTGTCCTTCGTCGCGTTTACTTCCCAGCCAAACATCGTGACAAACACGCCCGCTGCGGTAAGCACCTGAACACGATGATTGATCGTATCGGCGACGTACACGTCGCCGAAGGTGGGGCTTTCCGGATCGCGATTGACGGCGACACCCTCAGGGTAGGCAAACCCTCCGGCTTCCCCGCTTTCCTTACCCGGCTGGCATTCTTCCTTAGAAGTACAGACGTTCCCGCCCGTGCCCTTGTTGACTTCCTTGCCGAAATAGCTGGTGAGTAGGAACCTGCTCGGGATAGCACCGATCGCGCTACCAGCCCCCACCAACATCACCAGCACAGCAGAGGCAACTATCAACGGGAGGACTCCCCTCATACGATGGGTAATCATTTGCCTGTCCTCCCGTGATCGTTAGTTGACTTCTTCTGTTTCTTTGACTTCTTACTCTTCGCTTTGACCGTCTTTGGCTTCGCGCAACCCGTGACCGCGATCTTCGTGCTCTCGTGGATCACGGCTCCGTTCTGCCCAACGAATTCCGTTGGCATCGCGAGCTTTGACGCGCACAGGTTCCCGTTTGCTGCAAGCGCGGAGAACTTGCCCTCCGGCAGGTAGAGCTCGAACGTGCTGACGGGGACGTCCGGGACGGTCTTGAACGTGCTCGAGGTGATCCCGGCTTTGCTGATGAACGTCGCACCCGTCAAATCGACCCTGACGCCGTCACCTTGCAGCACAACGATCAGGCTGGGGAACGCTTCCCCGCCGTGGCTGACGAAGTACACCGGTCCCGACAGCCCTACCGGCAACAGTGGCGTGCTCGCCCTGACGATCCCGACGATCGATGCGGCCGGGCACCCTCCCGGGTTCGCTTCGAACTGCGCGGCGGTGCACGCTTTCTGAAGCGTCGTCAACCGTGACGGGAGCTGCTTCGGGAGGTCGACCTTGACGCGGGCGATGTTCGCCTCGCTACCGACCGACCCCGCGGGGTAAGACACCTTCGCGTCGAGGCTCGCACCATCAGCTTTGCTCGTATGTCCCGACGTCGAGACAGCGAATTTCGGTTTGAATTCCAGGCTCTTGCAGCCACCCACCGCGAACTGGCTGGAGACGGTCGCTTTCGCGTCTTCAGACCCGGAGACCACGGCCGTGATCTGCTGGGTGCCGGGCTGACCCGGCGTGCCGCAGTTCGTGGGGTTGAACATGAAGCCGGGGCGGTTGATGTCGACCGTGACGCGTTTCAGGCGCAGCGGGACACCGTCGAGGATCTGCGGGACCGCATACTGACCCGATTCATCGGTCGTGATCGTCAACGTCGAGTCCACCGGGTTGACAGCGATCCGCGCGCGGACGACGACGACACCGAGGTTGAACGGGCCCGCGATCGCATGCGTCACGATCGACAGCCCGAACGGCGCGCCGTCATACGGGCCCGTCAAGTACACGTTCCCTTCGATTTCAAAGGGGTGGGAGCCCGCACCCGAGGCGACACGCGTCGTGCCGATCTTCGACGCTTCGCCGCACGTCCCGGCTTGCGCTTCAGCGGCGCCGCACAGTGGGACGCTGGAGAGCATCCCGAGCAGTCCTGGCGGGGTGTGGACCTGGATGCCCTTCACGAACTGTTCACGATCCTGACGCGAAAAATCGAGTGTGAACGCGCTGAACTGCCCCGCTTGCGGCGTGACAGTGCCCGCCGTCAGGCCCGGGCTCAACCCCGGCGGGCTCGCACAACCCCCGATATTGAAGAACGAGGACGGCGTACCATCCGCCGTACCCGCAACCGCCAACCCTTCGGGGGTGATCCCGGGAGCACTCCACGGCGTGAAGTCCGCGTTCGTTGTCGCTGTCCCACACGTCGCAGGGTTATCGAGCGGTGCGCGTGGACCACCGTTCAAATGGATCTTCAGTTCGCTGAACGGCGTCTGCGGATTATCAAGGAACTTCGTCGTGAGCTGTCCCGTTGCGGGGTTCGCCTCGACATACCCGTGCGCCTTGATGTTGATCCCCGTATTCGCCAGTTCGCCAGTGCCACCGAGTTCCAGATACAGCTGGTAGAGGCCGCCGTTCAGCGCGTCCTGATTTGTGCACGCTTCCTGTCCCGTACCGCCGCACAACGGGCGTGCGAGATACACGTGACCCTTCACCGGTTCCGGCAACAACGGCGTGATCGCTTCCGCGGTACCGACGATCGACGCGTCAGGACAGTGCCCCGCCGCGAGCTGCAGTTCGCCGCCCGCACCGACTTCTTCGGATTCGGTGCCTTCGAAGTTGATGCCTTCCGGGCCCGATTCGTTGCACGCCTGGATCCCATCGACGATCCCAGGGCTGATCGACAAGCCACCCGGCAACGTCACCACAGCATCACGCAGATGCGGTGTCGCCGTAGAACCGGGCTGCTCACTCTGCGGCACCTTCACGTTCACGCCCAACCCCACCGGCGAATCAGCAAGCAACGTATCCGGCTGCACTTCGATCCCCGGACCGAACGACAACGCGCCACAACCCGTCACCGCGGGCAACGTCGCCGTGGCTTCCGCGTACCCGGTGTAGTGCCCTTCACGGACGCTGCCCGGTTCCTCCCACGAATCGGCACGCAACGTCGCCGTCTCCAGGCCCGCCGCGCAATCCGTCGGCATCGAGAGAAACGGCACCGGCACCACGCCCGAGGACTCATTACCACCACCAAAACCACCACATCCAAGCGGGTTGCGTTCGTATGCTTTGCCGCACTGGCGTCCCCGCATCGCGTCATGACTCGGATCCGCCGGCACACCCCAGAACGTAAGTTCAAACCGTGTCAGGCCAACGAACGGAATCTCGTTGCTCGCGACCGTGAAACCGTATTCATGCTGTTTCGTGACCGGGTTTTCGGTACGCACGAGATGCGCCGTCAAAAACGCCGTAAAGGACTGGCCCGAGTGGTTCGCGAGCGCGAACTCGGCCGACTCACCGGGCGCCGGCGTCACGTTCACGATCGGACCGAGCACGTTTCCTCGCTTATCAAAATAGTCGAAGCGATACCACCCCAAGATCGTATCCGCCGGACACGCATTGCCGCCAGAGGTGGCATTGAGCAGCGCCAGCGAACAGCGCGGTACAGCCTGCGGATCACCAAGCAACCCCGGCGGCAAACTGACAACCAAATCCTTCGGGTCACGCGTCGGCACAACCACAGGTTCTCCGTTGGGGGGTACGAATTCTTCGCTCGTGAGTTCCCCCGTCGTCGTCAACGCCCACGGATGCCCGCCCGCCTGCGTAAACGCATACGGCTTATTAGTAAATTCAAATCCCGATTCTCCCTGTGGATCCGTCACTTCCTTTTCTTCGGTGCGTTCGACCGTCTGAATCGAAAAGCTCTTGATCCCCAACGGCTTCGCTTCAACCGCACCCGCCACGGGCGCCGCAACAAGCAACCCAACAAACACCAGCAACTGGATAACAACTCGTCTGACGCTCATCGGCCCATCCTCCGGTCGTTGCTGGCTCGCTTAGCTTTACCCTTCGCCTTCTCCCTAACGCACCTGTTGTGCTTCGCTTCCCGACGGAACCCCTTACGGCATTTCACGGCCTTCGCCTTCGGCTTCGCCTTTGCGGAGGACACAACCGGCGCTGGTGAGAGATTCCCACCGGGAGCCTGGGAAACGCTCCCCGGCACCAACAACGACGCGGGGTTCGTCAACGGGCCCTGGCACGCATCACCCGAGCACGGCTGCACCGGCGCACCAGCGGCCGGGAACCCTGCACCCAGCCGCGCGTTATACAGATCGACGAGACCGTCGGTGTCTTGTGGCAGCAAACCCTGCGAAGTCACAAAGAAAACATCATTTCCTGACGGGGACATCACAACGTTATACGGGTTGACGGGTTCTTCGGCGCTGCCGCTCGAGATCAGCGATACGCTACCTTCACCACTCGCCTGTTCATGCCATTCATACACATCCGTCAAACCGTTCGTCGCCTCGGGGGAGAGCGGCGTGCTCGTCGTGAACACGATCCGCGAACCATCTTCGCTGACCGCTCGGCCCGTCATCTGATACTGCTCCAGTACCGTTTCTCCGCCGCGATAGCCGAGCGGGATCTGCGCATCGGACGTGCCACCGTTGCCGTTGGCGTCATAGCCCCCTTCACCCAACGAGACACGATCCAACACACCCGTCGATGCGTCATACCGGTAGACGTCCCGCCCCGCGTTCGTATCACTTCCAGTCAGCTGCGCATATGCATCGAAGACGAGGAACCTGCCATCCGTACCCGCCGTCTGCGCTTCGACCGCGGTCCCTTCCGGGCCTTTCCCCCATAGGCCCGTATCGTTACGTGCTTCTAATGTGCCGTTTTCGAGACTCGAGGGGCACCGCACGTCTTCCGCAGCACCCGAAAGCGTGGGGCCCGAGCACAGATCCGCGACAAACGCGACCGCTCCAGCACCGCCTTCCGCGGTCGCGTCATACACATACAGATTCTCCGCACCAGCAAACGGCACCGGGCGACCCTGTCCTTCAAGCGCCTGCCGCTGCTCGGCCGTCAGCAGATCGCCATGCGCGACGAAATACACACGCGAACCATCCGGCGAGACCTGCACCACACCCTGCACACCGGCTTCCCCACCACCCGGCGCACGAGACACCCGCACGAGCGACGTAACTTCCTTTTCCGCTGTACCACATCCAGGTTTGGCCCCGGGACACCCGATGCTCGCGAGGAACAGGTTGGTGCTCGCATCCGTGTCGCCCGGCACCAGCGGGGCCTTCGACGTAAAATAAACCTTCGATCCGTCTTCAGAAGCGCCCGCGAAATCGGCGCTCGGACGTTTCGCGGCCGCCGCGCACAACGACGCTTCCGCGCACGAATCAGACGCCGCCAACGGCTTTGAGACTTCGAGCGTCCGCGAGCCACTCAAACGCACAAACAACTGATGTGGGTAAGCCGGTTCCGGCTGCGCTTGGTACTGAGTGGCGAAACAGTCGGTGAAGAAGACCTCCCCACCATCGACGCTGACTGCATGGAACATGTTCGGCGCGGTCGCGAACTTGAAATCACCGACTTCGTCATGCCCACAGGAACTGTTGATCAACTTGCCCGCATCGTTCACACCAAGGAGCTGAAGCGAAGCTGGACTGCCACCACAAGCAAGGTTGAGCTCATATATCTCACCAATGCCTTCTGTTGGCGCTTCGGGCAGAAGCGCGCCCGTTGGATCGAAAAACAGATGGCACAGATCGGGGCTCGCGCCTACATATCCGAGGGTCGCGCCCCCGCCCGCCCGTTCCCCGCTCAATAATTCAAGCGGCTCACCGAGGAGATTCCACCCGGCAACCGTGTCCTGCGAACCCGTCCGGTGCGACAGAATATCCTCTACTTTCGCTTGCTGTCCTGCGTTTTCGGCGTTTGGCGCTGGAACAACGCCCAGCACCATCGATTCCAGTGTCGGAGAAAAATCACTTGTAGACGTTGCGAACCCAAGCGCGACCGGCGGGTTCAAGGGCACCGTCGACCACCCCGACCCACCACGCCGCGCAAGATAATCCAACGCCCCCGTGATGCTCGAAGCCGCGGGGGCGCCCGCAAACGTACCACCCGAGGCATACGCGATGCTTTCACCACTTTCTGCCACGGCTATGCTCGCCCCGACTTTGACCCCGAAGCCGCCCTTGTAGACGGGGCTGACGAGCTCGTAGTGGCGTTCGGGGTTGAGGGCGAGGGCGGAGGTGGCGCTGAACGCCGTCACCCCCAGCGCAGTGAGAGCCACGAGCGTACCTATGCGCGCCCTGACATTGAGGTTCTTCAGGCGCATCACGTCGTGACCTCCCTGTTGTGAGTGTTCAGATTGAGCTGCTCGGTAACACGTTCCCCAAGCGGTGTGAGCTGCCACGCGTTCGGCTCCCCATGCGCCTGGCCCTCACCCGTGTTGGCGAGGAGACCGAGACGCTGCAAACGCGCCAAGAGCTTTGAAACCTGGCCCTGGTCTGTGAGACCCGCGCCTTCCCCGATCAGACGGTTGCTCGTCCCCGGGTTTTGTCCGGCTGTTTGCAGGACCCGTGCGGTCCTGTAGGTCAGGCGCATCGGGAGCCCACGCAACGGGTCCTCCTGACGCGCTCGTGCCGGCACTGACGCCCCGTTATCGACGGGCGTCCTTGGTTGTGGTGTGGGCCGGGCCCGCTCCCTGCTCGCCGCTGCCGCGCCGAGATACGGCAGCACGATCATCCCCATCAGCTCCCCATGCAGATCGGTAAGCGGTGCCTCATCACCGTTCAACAACCGCTTGTAGACGATCGCGAGCGCCGCACCGGCGAGACCCTCACCGGTCAAACCGGGTGTTTGTGCCCCCCGCGCGGTCTGTGAACGGCCCTCGTCGATCACGCTTACCAACCGTGCCAGCAGCGTCTCGCGGGCCTCGAGTATCCGGCGGGTACCACGCGCGCTCTGCACCACACACACCCGCGCCAACACCCTGTCCTGATCGAGGAAGGACAGGATCCGCCACAGGCCCGTACGGACACGCTCAACCCAGGCAGCGCCGTCATTCAAGCCTGCCTGTGCGAGGTCCTGCTCGACACGCGCGACCGTATCATCGAGCATCGCGAGCAAGCAGTCCTCACGATTGGCGAACAGGTCATAGAACGTGCGCCTCGACACCCGCGCACGTGCCGCGATATCCGCGACGCTCACACCGGACCATCCGAGCTCGTCCACGACCGGGACGGCGGCGCCGATCAGACGCGCACGCTGCATCGCCGATACCGGACCGCCACGACGACGGTCCGCCGCTGTCGCTCGTGCGCGCCCCCCACGACCCGTCACAGGAGCAGCAATACGGGCCTTAGCGCCCATGGCGACACCTCCCCTTACAGGAGGCGAGCGTGCTGCAAAAGCGGGGGGCTAGACGAGCGGAACTAGACGGAGCAGAGAGAGAGAGAGAGAGAGAGAGAGAGATGTGTCAGCGACGCTGACGCATCTAGCTACGGACCCTCCCGGGCACGCAGCATCCCCCACCACATCTGTCCCATACGGACTCACGCGAACACAACCCCTCATCATCCGATCCGGCCCTCTCCCCTACATCCCCTGCGAAAGCGCTTGAAAGTCAACCCGAAGGACCGACCCAAACCGATCTATCCCCGTGCCCCTGAACAACAGAAACACGCTTGGCATAATGATAAGCACAACCGAGACCCCACGTCAACCCCCCAACCGCAAGCCACCTCGGTTTGCGCAGCAGACGCAACGGTATGACCCTTGGTGCTACCATCGTGGGATGGCGAAAATCAGCGTGAGCCTGGAGGATGATCTCTATCGGCGGGTGCGAGATGCCGCCGGTCCCGCCGGTGTGTCCAGCTGGCTCGCCGACGCCGCGGCAGCCCGACTACGCGCGAACGTTCTGCGCACCGTCGCGGAGGAGATCGCCGAGACGACCGGCGGCCCATACGCCGAGCATGAGCTCTCAGAGGCACGCGGATGGCTGCCCTCGTCTTCGACGCCGGCGCCCTGATCGCCCTTGATCGTGGCGACCGCGGCGTGGGTGCGCTGCTCGCAGCGGCGGCACGGGACGGCGTCGAGGTCGTCACCTCCTCGGCCTGCATCGCCCAGGCGTGGCGCGATCCAGCCCGTCAAGCGAGGCTGGTGCGGGCGCTCAGCGGCTTTCTGGAGTGGCCTCTCGACCCCTCCCGCGCCCGCCGCTGTGGCCTGCTGCTCACAAGCGCCCGCACCAACGACATCGCCGACGCGGCGATCGTGGGGCTCGTCACAGACGGCGACACCATCCTCACCAGCGACCCCAAAGACATCGAACATCTCCTACGCGCCGCCGGCAGAGCCGCACGCGTGCTCGCGGTCTGACTGAACGCGCACTCAGCACGTTCTCAGCACGCCGTTTCTGCGCGACCCGCTACTCGCCGAGTGACTCAGGCGGAGATAACCGCCTCTTGCGCTACGGCCAGTCGATCCGCGCGGCTAGCTCGACTGGGCCAAGGTCGATCACACCGCTGCGCTCGAGTGGGTGGTACTCGCCGTCGGCGAGCCCGAGCCAGTGGATGGCATGCTCGACGGGGTCGAGGATCAACACCTCGTCCACCGCGTGGGCGGCGTAGAAGGGGAGCTTCTCCCAGGTCTCATCGCTAGGAGAGACGATCTCGACCACGAGCGGCGCCGTGTGCTCCCACGTGCCCCAGTAGCGGGAACGGTGCAGACCGCCGTCGGGCACCCGGTAGTTCTCGATCGAATAGCCGAGGTTGAACTCGTGCATCGTCGGAAACAGCCCCGCGGCGCGAGCGGGAGCGCCAAGGATCTCGGCCAGCTGCTGAGCGAGATCGGCGTGCGCGTCGTTCGGGGCCGGAACCATGTGCAGGACACCCTCCCAGACCTCGTCGAGACGATCCAGTTCCGAGATCCGCCTGCGCTCCTTGAGGGCGTCCAGCTCGTAGGCGTAAGGGTCAAGTATCACGGTGGCCATAGAGCAAGGATAACCGCCATGTCGAATGGGAGCTCCCGGCGCTCCAGTTTTGCTCGGGCCGATAGATCCTCCCGCGCATGCTCGCGATCCCAGGGCTCGCCTGACCTACTTTTCGCAGGACTACGGCGCGGTCTCGGGGGTGGGGCGCGGGCCCGGAATGCCGCGGAATGCGAACGCGGCGCCCGGGCGGCCGGCCTGCACGAACCAGCACTCGCCGCTCATCTCGCCGGTGAACAGCGTGAGCACCGTCTCGGCGACCTGCTCGGCGGGGATGATCGGCACGCCCTCGCTCGCGAGCGCGTCGCGGATCGGATCGATGATCGCCGACTCGGCGAACCCTGGACAGACCGCGTTCACGCGGATCCCCTCGAGCGCCAGCCCCGGCCCCAGCGAGCGCACGAGCCCGATGACCGCATGCTTGTTCGCCGCATACAGCGGGTCGAGCGGGACCGCGGTCAGCCCGGCGAGCGAGGCCGTGGCCACGACCGCGCCACCGCCGCGCGCGCGCAGCGCCGCCAGCGCCGCCTGCAGCCCGAAGACGACCCCGTCGAGGTTGATCCCCATCGCGCGGCGATACTCGCCGAGGTCGAAGCTTTCACCCAACCCACACCCACTCGCGATACCGGCGTTGAGGTGCACGAGGTCGAGACCGCCATAGTGCTCCGTGGCCTCCGCAACCATGCGCACACACGCGTCCAGATCGCTCACGTCTGTCGCTATGAACCTACCGTCGAGCTCCTCCGCGAGCGCGCTCCCGCGTTCGGCGTCGACATCCGCAATCACCACCCGCGCGCCCCGCTCGGCGAGCGCACGCGCCACCGCACTGCCGATCCCCCCGGCGCCGCCCGTCACCAGCGCGACTCGATCCTCGATCTCCATCAGGTCCCCTCTCCCAGCGCCGCGAACGGGCTACAGGAAGTCGTTGCCCGTGAGCACGTAGACGAAGGGCACGAACGGCACGATCACGGCGATCGCCCAGGTGAGCCGCGCCACGAAGCCGAGATCGCCGCGACCGAGCAGCAGATTGATCCAAATGAGGACCACCGCGATCGGGTGCAAGATGCAGAAAACCAGCTCAAGCAGTTTCTTCATGCGCTCCCCATCCTACAGGGCTCGACACGGCAAGCCGACGCGGGGACTCGAACCCCGGACCCCTTCATTACGAGTGAAGTGCTCTACCAGCTGAGCTACGTCGGCGCGAATCCTGATGCTAGCGCTGGGGCGTCGTTCAGGGCGGCTAGCGCGCTTAGCAGAGACTCACCGTGCTTTTCGCAGAACGCCGGGCCGATGCCTCGAATCTCGATCAGCTCTTCCAGGCTCGCCGGGCGGCGGCGCAGGATGTCCTCGAGGACTGTGTTGGCGGCGACCGTGAACGCCGGCTTGCCCTCGGCTCGCTCCCAGCGCCACGTGCGCAGTCGCTCGAACTCGCCTTCGTCGACGGGGCTCGCCTCGGCTGGCGGCATCGCTCCTTGGGGTCCCCCGGCGCCCGCGTAGGGGAGGGCGGCCGCTTGACCGCCCGCCGCCGCGCCCATCGATCCTCCAGTACCGGCGTAGGCGCCCTCAGCCGGGCTGGCGGCCGTGCGCGGCGACTGCGCTCGCCCGCCGCGCCTGCGCGCGCCCTTTGCCGGCGCCCGCTGCATCGCCTGCGCGAGCTCGTGGTCGGGATCGCACACGTCGCAGCAGCGGCCGCTCGCACGGCACCGCTCCGCGTCGCCGAAGTGGTCGAGGATCTGGCGCCGGCGGCACCGCTCGCCGCCCGACATGTAGCGCTCGATCGAGCGGTACGATTCCCAGCCGCGGTCCTTTGCCGCCTTGATCGCCGCCCACGCCTTGCGCGGGCTGCCCTGCCCCGTGGGTCTCACCAGCAGGCCGTCGCGGCCGCCCGGACGCAGCTCGACCGCGCCCGCGCGCTCGGCGATCGACAGCAGCACGCGGTCGCGCTCGCCGAGCTCGCCGTGGCCGATCGCGACCTCCTCTCCCTCGCCGCGGTGGCGCAGCGACCCCACATACCTCTTTACGTCTTCGACGTGCGTCTCGCGCTCGGTGATGAACCTGATCAGCCTGCCCAAGTCCATGCGCGACGCCAACAGCAGCGCCCGGGCGGGCTGCCCGTCGCGCCCGCCGCGGCCCGCCTCTTGGTAGTAGGCCTCGAGGCTGGTAGGCAGCGCCCAGTGCGCGACCGTGCGCACATCCGCCTTGTCGACGCCCATGCCGAACGCGTTCGTCGCGACGACCACCTCGGCGCGCCCCTGCATGAACGCGTCCTGGCTGCGGCGCCGGGCTTCCGGCGCCATGCCCGCGTGGTAGGCGACCGTCTCGATCCCCTCGCCCGCGATCAGGGACTTGACCTCGTCGGTGTCCTTGCGCGTGCCGCAATACACGATCGCCGGGCGCGCGGCCGGGTCGCCCAGCACATGCAGCATTGCCGCGCGCTTGCGCGCGACCGCTCCCTTGCCCTCGACGCTGACGACGTCGAACGTCAGGTTCGGGCGGTCGAAGCCGCTGCGGATCGACACCCAGTCCTTCAGTCCCAGCCGCACGGCGATCTCCTCCGCGACGCGCGGCGTCGCGGTCGCGGTTGCCGCCATCACCGCCGGGCGGCCCAGCCCCGCGATCGCGTCGTGCAGGCGCAGGTAGTCCGGCCTGAAGTCGTGGCCCCACTCGGCCACGCAGTGCGCCTCGTCGACGACGAACAACGCTACCTTCCTTTGCGCGAGCGCGTCGCGGAACGCGCCCGAGGCGAACCGCTCGGGCGCCGCCAGCACGAGCTGCGTCACACCCGCGCGGATGTCCCGCAGCGCCTGGGCGTTGTGGCCGTCCTCCATCCCCGAGGCGAGCATCGTCGCGCTCACGCCCGCCTCCTTCAGCCGGCGCCACTGGTCGGCCATCAGCGCGATCAGCGGGCTGACCACGACGACCAGCCCGATGTCCGCGAGCGCCGGCAGCTGGTAGCACAGCGACTTGCCGCCGCCCGTCGGCATCACCACCAGGCTGTCGCGCCCCGCGAGCGCCGCGCACACCGCCTCGCGCTGGCCGGGACGAAAGCTCTCAAGCCCGAAGCGCGCGAGCAGCTCCTCGGGGGTGTGGCTCGCCGTCGTCGTAGCTTGCATCCTTCAGAAGCTACTCACTACATCGGTTGAAACTCTCAGCCCGCGCGGCGAGACCACACGACGCGCGTGCCGGCCACCGGAACGAGCGTGATCGCGCGCCTGCGGTTCCACTCGCCGCGGCGCCAGACCCCGCGCGCAGGCAGGTGCGGGTCGAGCTCGCCGAGCATCGTGCGCAGCATCAGCTTCATCTCGAGCTGCGCGAAGGACGCGCCGATGCAGCGGCGGATGCCGCCGCCGAAAGGGATCCACGAGAACGTCTCCGGGCTCTTGCCGAGGAAGCGCTCCGGCATGAACTCCGCGGGCTGCGCATACGCGCGCGCGTTGCGGTTCGTCAGGTAGATCGACGGCGTCACGCGCGTGCCCGCCGGCAGCGTGTATCCGCCCACAGACAGCTCCTGGGTCAGCATGCGGGCGACCAGCGGCACGACCGGCCTGACGCGCAGCGTCTCGTTCACGACCGCCGTCATGTATTCGTCGCCCGCGCCGCCGGGACCGTCCGTGCCACCCGCGCCATCCGCCGTGCCACCAGCGCCATCGGCCATGCCACCAGCGCCATCCGCCATGCCACCAGCGCCATCCGCCATGCCACCAGCGCCATCCGCCATGCCACCAGCGCCATCCGCCATGCCACCAGCGCCATCCGCCATGCCACCAGCGCCATCCGCCATGCCACCAGCGCCATCCGCCATGCCACCAGCGCCATCCGCCATGCCACCAGCGCCATCCGCCATGCCACCAGCGCCATCGGCCGCGCCGCCCGCGCTGTGCGCCGCCGCCGCGTCGATCTCCGCCTGCAGCCGCGCCAGCTTCTGCGGGTGGCGGACCAGCCGCTCGATCGCCCATGCGACCGACGTCGCCGTCGTCTCGTGCCCGGCCAGCAGCAACGTCACGAGCTCGTCGCGCAGCTCGTTGTCGGTCATCGCCTGGCCGTCCTCGTCGCGCGCCTGCATCAGCAGCGAGAGGATGTCCGTGCGCTCGGCCAGGTCCGACTGCTCGCGACGGCGGGCGAGCTCGTCGTAGATGACCGCGTCGAGCGCATCCAGCCCTTCCCCGATCGCGCCAGTCGGGCGGTCGAGGCTCATGCGGCGCAGCGTGAGCAGCATCATCCGCGGCGAGCTCGCCGGCTCGAGCAGCGCTCCGATCGCCGCCGTCAGCGTCTCCATCCGCTCCGCCTCGACGCCGAACACCGCGCGGACGATCACCTCGAGCGTGATCGCGCGCGTGCGCTCCTGCAAGCGCATCGGGCGGCCGAGCTCCCAGCCCGCCATGTCCCGTCTGGTCGCCTCGACGATCGTGTGCTCGTACTCGCGCATGCGCTCGCCGTGGAACGGCGGCAGCAGCAGCTTGCGCTGGCGCATGTGCTCGGGCCCGGTCAACACGATCACCGAGCTCGGCCCCATGATCGGGGCGATCGGCGAGCTGCCCGCCGCCGACGGCGCGACCTCGGGCGGCGCCGTGAACACCGTCTTGACCGCGTCGGGGTCGCTGACCATCACCAGTTTCATCCTGCTCGGGGCGAACGTCAGCGTGAACGCCTCGCCGATCCGCTCCGCGCACCGGTCCATCACCCAGGTCGGCGCGATCGCCCACGCGAGCGTCTGCAACACCGCCGAAGCCCGCGGGCCGGGGGGCAGACGCACGTCCCGCAGCGGCAGGGCCTCTACCGGGCCGTCCCCGTCCCGCGGCGTCGTTGCAACGGTGGAAGCCATCCCCATAGCCTATCCCCCGTGTCCCCGCGCGCCTCGGCCAGGGCAGCGACGACGCGGCGGTGGGCCTGCTCGACCTGCTCCGGCGTGAGCGTGCTCGCGCGGCGCTTGAGGTATCCGCGCAGCATCCTTGCCGGCAGCACCCTTACGCCCTTGCGCCGTGCAAGCGGCCGGTCCACCCACGCGCGGCTGAACACGACCAGCGGCTCCACCTTCGTGCCGGTCACGCGCTCGATCGCCTTGCGCTGGGCTTGGGCCTGGCTGAGCGTCGCGCCGTGTACCGCCCCCACCCGCACGGGCCCCGGGTGGCTCTTCGTCTCGACCGTGAACACGCCGCCGGAGCCGATCAAGATGTGGTCGACGTTGCCCCGTCCGAGGCTCGCGTCGTGGATTACGCGCCACTCGCTGCCCGCCAGCTCGTCCAGCAGGGAGCCGACCTGCTCCTCGCCTGTCGCGCCGCGGTCGCGGCGCTCGAGCAGCGGCAGCACGTAGCGCGAAATCACGAACATCGCCCCCAGCAGCGCGAGCTCAGAGCCCAAAAAGCGGGTGTCGCGCAGGCCGAACGTCTTGCCCAGCAGCGCGGTCGCGACCGCCAGCACGCCGAGTGAGACCAGGGTGCGCATGCGCAAGCGCCGCACCGTCGCGCGCGCGTGCTGTCCCGCCATACGGGCGGTGGGGTCATAGCCCAGTGCGTGCATCTCTCCTTCTCCATCGGCCGCTCTCCCCCCGCGCCTTAAGCGCGCGTGTCCGCCGACGAGAAGGTTTTCCACGGACTGCGAAGTTTTCTGAGGGGTGCGCCGGAAATAAACCCAAGAAGCGTGGAAGCTCGCACGATCCCCTAAAGCCCCCTCCTCGACCGGCCGAAGCCGGAAGCAGAGCCTCGTTACTAGAGCCTTACCACGCGACCGGCGGTCCGGTCGATTTGTCCTCGAGCACGGACGCTCCGCATGACCCACGATTCCGATCACCCCCATCCCTCCTCCTCCGCCCCGCCGGGGTCCACCCCGCCGGATGCCTCCACCCCGTCGGAGGGCCTTCCCCCGTCGGACGTCTGTCTGCTCCTGCGCGCGCACGCCGAGCAGCGCTGGCTGAGCCACGAGGTGGTCCCCGTCGTGCGCGAGCTCCAGCACCGCGATTCGCTCCCCGAGGAGCAGCTCGGCGCCGCCCTCGCCTACCTCGAGGTCCTGTGGATCGAGGCGGCCCGCCGCGCGGCCGAGACCGACGCCACCTTCGCCGAGCTCGACGCGAGTCTCTCCGCGAAGGAGCGCGCCTGCGACAGGGCCCTGCCAGGCAAGGCTCGCCGCTATCACACCGCGGTGCGAGCACTGCGCGAGATCGTCGGCCGCCATGTCGCCCAGCTGATCGCCCTACCCAGTGAAGCCTTCACGCACGAGCACGCCGGCTTCTGAGGCCATAGGCTGAGCCCCCGATGGGGCTCCGCTTCGACCTGCAGTCGCACTCGACCCACTCTGACGGCGCGCTCCCCGCGGCCGAGGTCGTCACACGCGCGGCCGCGGCCGGGGTCGAGCTTCTTGCGCTGTCAGATCACGACACCGTCAGTGGCATCTCCGAGGCCGTGCTCGCGGGCGAGCGCGCGGGCGTGCGTGTCGTCCCCGCGGTCGAGATCTCCGCCGTGGATGACCTCATGGGCGGGGGGGTGCCCGCGGACGGGCCCGCAACCGGAGGCGTGACCGGAACGCGTGGCGGGCCCGCAACCGGAGGCGTGACCGAAACGCGTGGCGGGGGTGCGGCCGGGCCGCGTGGCGGACGCGAACTGCACATTCTCGGCTACCTGATCGACCACACCGACCGGGCGTTCGAGCGCATCCTCGCCGACTTCCTCGCCGATCGCGAGCGCCGCACGCTGCGCATGGCCGCCGGCCTGCGCGAGGCAGGTTTGGAGCTGGACGAGCGGCAGCTCTCGACGCGCGTTGCGGCGGGCCGGCCGATTGGCCGCCCGCACCTGGCCGAAGCGGTGCTCTCCGCCCCCGCCAACGCCCGGCGCCTCGCGGACGAGCACATCGACGACATCGGCTCGCTGATCCGCGGCTACCTGGTCGAGGGGCGCCCGGCCTTCCGCCTGCGCGAGACCCCCACCGTCGCCGAGGCCGTCGCAGCGATCCATGGGGCGGGCGGCGTCGCCGTCTGGGCGCACCCCTTCTGGGACATCTCCGAGCCCGACGAGGTTCTTGCCACGATCGAGCGCTTTCGCGCGCTTGAGATCGACGGCGTCGAGGCTTTCTACATTACCCATACCCAGGAGCAGACCGAGCTGTTGGCCGCGCGGTGCGCAGCCGACGGGCTGCTCAGCACCGGCTCGGCCGACTTCCACGGACCCGACAACCGCCTCTTCTCGCGCTTCCTCGCGTTCGAGACCTACGGCCTCGAGCCCCACCTGGGACCAATCGCGTCCTGAGGCGGTCGAGGGTCGAGCAGAGCAAGGATGCAGGAAGCGTGGCGTGCTGGCCGAAACGGGGATGGGAGCGGAGCGAGTGTCTCCCGGCTTCGGTACGCGTGCCGGTCGATTAGTCGATCGCATCTGATCGACAATCGGTAAGGACGCCGCTCCGCGAAGGCCATTGGCCGCCTCAGGCCACGCGGTAGGCGAGCGCCTCCAGCGCCAGCTCCTCCGATACGTTCAGCGCCAAGCTCAGCCGCGTCTCGCCTACCAGTTCGATCGCCTTGCGCAGGCGCGCGCCGTTGCGACCCTGTGCGTCCCCTCCCTGCGCCTGTCCCTGGCCTTGCGCCTGATCCTGCGCGTCCTGTTCGAGCTCCGCGCGGCGATCCACCGCGTAGATCAGCTCGGGTGCCCCTTCGCACACGCACATCACGTCGCGCAGCCACAGCTCCGCCAGGCCGAGCTCGAGATCGAGCGTGCTCGTGCGCGCGCGGCGCTCACCCCTCCGCCGGGCGTCGAGCCCTTCGCGTTCATAACGTTTGCGCTCCTTGCTCGGCACAAACTCGAGCTCGCTCGCCACCCGCTCCTGCGACGCCTCACCGGCGTCCGTCCCCGCCGCCTTGGCCGCCTCCAGCAGGTCCATCCACGGGCGCCCGCCCGTCTCGCCCGCGAGCGCCGCGCGCGCAAAGCTCTCTGCCCGCGCCCGCAGCTCCCCGCCCGCCGCGCTCGCCAGTCTGGCGGCCAGCCGGGCGTCGCCCTGCGCCAGTCGCGCACACGCGTGCGCTCGCTCGGGCCTCACACGCACCGCGTGCTCCAGGCCTCCCCCGTCTTCGACGCGCTCCACGCCCACCCCCCCTCCAACCCCTTCAACTCCATCCGTACCTTCAATTCCCCCCATGCCTTCCAAGCTCGCCGCGATGCGCGCCACCGGCAGCGGGTCGAAGCGCACGCACTGACAGCGCGAAGCGATCGTCTCGAGCACGTCCTGCCTGCGGTCGCTCAACAGCAGCAGGTGCACGAACGCTGGCGGCTCCTCCAACGTCTTCAGCATCCTGTTGGCCGCCTGGTCGTTCATCGTCTCCACCCCCTCGATCACGAACACGCGCCGCGTCGATTCAAACGGCGTGCGCGCGGCGGCGGCCACGACGGGCTCCTCGATGTCGCTCACGAGCATTTCGCTCGCGCCCGACGGCGTCACCCACGTCAGGTCCGGATGCGCGTCGCGCGCGATGCGCTCGGCCACCGCGCTCGCGTCGCGTGCCCCGTCGGCGAGCAGTGCGGCGGCAAACCCGCGCGCGATCGTCCGCTTGCCGACCCCCGCCGGCCCATGGAGGAGGTAGGCGTGCGACGGTCTGCCGTGGGGCGGTAGTGCCGGCACGAGCACTGAGCGCGCATGAGGGTGCGCATCGATGCCGGGCAGGATGGGTGGAGGTGGGGGGCTCGTGGAGGTCGCGGCGGTCATTACGGACATCCTAGAAGCGGCACGGCCTGGGAATGTGCCAAGTGTGTGTCACGAGCGTGCCGAAAGTGTGAGAACCTCGCGTCGGACAGTCCGGCGCTACGGTGCCGGGGTGGCCCGCGGCAGATTGGTGACGATCGAGGGGCTCGACGGCGCCGGCAAGTCGACGCTCGCCTCCTCGCTCGCGCGCGCGATCGGCGATCGCGGCCACACAGTCGAGCTGCTACGCGAGCCCGGCGGCGTGGAGATCTCAGAGCGTTTGCGCGCGCTCGTCAAGGACCCAGCGCTGACGGTCTCGCCACGCGCGGAGACGCTGCTGTACGCGGCCGCGCGCGCGCAGCTCGTGCACGAGCTACTAATCCCGCTGCTCGAGCAAGGCACGTTCGTGCTGCTCGACCGCTTCGTCGACTCCTCGCTCGCCTACCAGGGCGCCGGGCGCGCGCTCGGCGTCGAGGAGGTGCGCGCGATCAACCTGTTCGCCACCGGCGGGCTCGCACCCGACCGCACGCTGTTGTTGTGCATCTCCCCGGCGTCCCGTCGCGCGCGCCTACGCGCGCGCGCGTCGAAGCCCGATCGGTTGGAGCTGGAGGACGATGGCTTCTTCGCGACGATCGCCTCCGCTTACGACGAGCTCGCGCGCGCGGAGCCCGCGCGCATACGCGCGCTCGACGGAGCCCAGCCGCCCGAGCGCGTTCTGCACGAGGCGGTGGCGGCGATCGAGGATCTGCTGACTGCCGACACGTCGCCTGGCTAGCATGAGCCAGGGATGACGACCTATCCGCCAAACCGGCTGAGCACACGCGCGCGCCTGGGAGCTGCGTGCATGGTTGCCGCCTTCACCGTCGCATCGGCCACCTCGGCACAGGGGGCCGGGACGCCCACCTTCTCCGTGCCGGCTTCGGAGCGAGTCCATACCGCCGGCGGCAGCACGCGCACCCCGGCGGGCGCCTCCCCTCCGTCGACCATCCTGCCGAGCACCGCCGCCAAAAGCCGACCCACGACCACCGCCACCCAGCCGATCACCACTCTCCAATCGACGTCGACCGCGCCTGCGCGTACGCACGCGCGAGCAAAGCCCTCGAGCAAGCTGTCCACCGCCGCGATCGTCGCCGCCGCGGTCGCCGCACTGCTGGCGCTCGGCTGCGCCGCCTGGGGCCTTGCGCGGCGGCGAGCGTTCGAGCCCCACTGGCTGCTGTCCCTGCGCCACGCCATGGCCGAGGCCGGTTTCCGCACGTCCGCAACATGGGCGGAATTTGCGGATTGGGCCCGTCTCGGACGCTGAAAAAGGTCGTTGAAAGCGCTCCGCGTCTTCTAAAATTGAGAGGTGTCCTCTCGATTTTTTCCGCCGGTCGGAGAGGGATGATGCTCGACCCCAACAAACAGCTTCGAGTGGTTGTCCGCGACGGCGGCGCAGCAGAGGAGGAAGGCCGATGAATCCAGCCCCGCACCCCACGATCCCCGCCGAGAGCGCCTCCGGCGAAGCGCTCTCGATCGAGCGCTTCTTCACCTCTCCGGGCACCCATCCCCTCGACGCCGTCGAGTGGGAGCTGCGCGACGCGCGCATCGGCCACGGCGACCGCGTCGCCTTCGAGCAGGAGGGCGTCGAGTTCCCCAAGAGCTGGTCGCAGAACGCGACGAACATCGTCGCCCAGAAGTACTTCCGCGGGCAGATCGGCAACCCGGCGCGCGAGCACTCGGTCAAGCAGATGATCGGTCGCGTCGCCGGCACGATCGCCGGCTGGGGCCGCGAGCGAGGTTACTTCGCGAGCGAGCAGGACAGCGAGGCGTTCGAGCACGAGCTCACCCACATCCTGCTGCACCAGATGGCGGCGTTCAACTCGCCCGTGTGGTTCAACGTCGGTTTCGAGGAGAGCCCGCAGTGCAGTGCATGCTTCATCCTCAGCGTCGACGACACGATGGAGTCGATCCTCGACTGGAACACCAAGGAGGGGATGATCTTCCGCGGCGGCTCGGGGTCGGGCATCAACCTGTCGAACATCCGCGGCTCGATGGAGCACCTGGCGAAGGGCGGCACCGCCTCTGGGCCGGTGTCGTTCATGCGGGGCGCCGACTCGTGGGCCGGCACGATCAAGTCCGGCGGCAAGACGCGGCGCGCGGCGAAGATGGTCGTGCTCAACGTCGACCACCCCGACATCAGAGAGTTCATCTGGTGCAAGGCCAAGGAGGAGGACAAGGCCGCGGCCCTGCGCGACGCCGGCTTTGACATGTCGATCGACGGCGAGGGCTTCAAGTCGATCCAGTACCAGAACGCGAACAACTCGGTGCGGGTCACCGACGAGTTCATGGAAGCCGTCGAGGCCGACGGCGAGTGGCGGCTGACCTCGCGGACGACCGGCGAGCCGGTCGGCGAGCCCGTGAGCGCGCGCGAGCTGATGCGCGAGATCTCAGAGGCCGCCTGGCGCTGCGCCGACCCCGGCATGCAGTACGACACGACGATCAACCGCTGGCACACCTCGCCGAACAGCGGCCGGATCAACGCGTCGAACCCGTGCTTCCCTGCCGACGCACGCGTTCACACCACGCTCGGTCTACTTCCAATCGGCGATCTGATCGCTCGCGGGGAGGCCGGTGAAGAGTTCCACGTCTATACGCATCGAGCGACTGCCGATCAGCCCGCGGACGGAGTGGTTGCTACTGCGCCGATCGCTTTCATGCGTAATGGCATCAAGCCGATCGTGCGTCTGCGCTTCGCAAACGGTGCGGAGTTGCGTTGCACTCCGAACCATCGAATTTGGACGTTGAACCGTGGTTACGTCCCGGCCGAGGAGCTGAGCAGCGAGGACCGCGTCATGTTGAACGACAGCCCGACTCCGGCCGAGGCGGCAGATTGGGCACTCCCGATCAAGGTCACAGCACCGGCTAAGTCCGTCGTCCGTGGAGGATCGGCGATCTACCAGGAGCTGCCCGATCGTTGGAGTGAGGGACTTGGAGAGCTCACCGGACATCTGGTCGGCGACGGCTGGTTGACCGACGTGCAGACCGGCTGGGTCTATGGAGGCGAGGACATCGACGACGGCCTGGCCGATGCCCACGAAGATCTGCTCAAGGAATTGATCGGCGGGATCTCGAGGCAGGAGATGGACAACGGCACAGTGCAGCTGAGAGCAGGCAGCGAGGCTGTACGTGACCTGTTTCGAGGGTTGGGGATAACGTCGGCCCGCGCCCATGACAAGCGCGCTCCGGTAGGAATCTTTACGGCGCCCACCGAGGTGCAGGCTGCCTTCCTGCGAGGCCTGTTCGGAGCCGACGGATGCGTATCGCGCGTCGAGGCCGGCGGCAAGGCCAACCGCTACGTAGGGCTTGGCAGCCGCAGCAACCTCCTGCTCAAGGATGTCCAGCGTCTGCTGTCGACCTGGGGGATCCGCGGCCGCATCTATCGCGTCGGCGAGAGTGGGAAGCCGAGCTTCTCCTACACCCGCAAGGATGGGACAACCGCCGAGTACACCTCACGAGAGGGCTTCGATCTACGCATCACCGGAACCGACTTGGCCCGCTTCGCCGCCGAGATCGGCTTCTCATGCCTCCGCAAGCAGGCCGCTGTTGAGAGCTTGATGAGCGAGCGCACCCTCTATCGGACAAAGCCCGGCACCTCGATGGTTGCTCGTGAGAACGATGGCCAAGAGATGGTCTACAACTTGACCGAGCCGCTGCATCACTCCTACATCGTTGACGGCTTCGTCGTCGCGAACTGCAGCGAGTACATGCACGTCGACAACTCCGCGTGCAACCTCGCCTCGCTGAACCTGATGAAGTTCCGCCGCGCCGACGGCACGCTCGACGTGGAGTCCTTCGAGCACGCGGTTGACGTCGTGCTGCTGGCACAGGAGATCGTCGTCAGCCCCTCCAGCTACCCGACCGAGGAGATCGCCGTCAACGCGCGCGCGTTCCGCCAGTTGGGGCTCGGCTACGCGAACCTCGGCGCCTACCTGATGAGCAACGGCATGCCCTACGACTCCGACCCCGGGCGGGACACGGCGGCGGCGATCACCGCGCTGATGACCGGGCGCGCCTACCGCCGCTCGGCCGAGGTCGCGGCGGCGCTCGGGCCCTACGAGCACTACGAGGAGAACCGCGAGGAGCACAACAACGTGATGCGCATGCACCGCGACGCCTCGCATCAGATCCCCGACGCGGGCTGCCCCGATGAGGAGTTGCTCGCCGCGGCCAGACGCTCGTGGGAGGAGGCGGTCGAGCTCGGCGAGCGCCACGGCTATCGCAACGCGCAGGCGACCGTGCTCGCGCCGACGGGGACGATCTCGTTCCTGATGGACTGCGACACGACCGGCGTCGAGCCCGACTTCTCGCTCGTCAAGTTCAAGGAGCTCGTCGGCGGCGGGCAGATGACGATCGTCAACCGCACGGTGCCGCTGGCGCTCCAGACGCTCGGCTACTCAGAGCAGCAGGTCGAGCAGATCGAGGCGCATCTGGCCGAGCACGGCACGATCGTCGGCGCGCCCGGCCTGGCCGAGGAGCACCTGTCCGTATTCGACGTCGCCGTCGGCGGCCGCGCGATCAGCCACATGGGCCACCTGAAGATGATGGGCGCCGTGCAGCCGTTCATCTCCGGTGCGATCTCAAAGACGGTCAACCTGCCGCAGGAGGCAACGGTCGAGGACATCGCCGACGCCTACACGCAGGCCTGGCGCCTCGGGATCAAGGCACTCGCGATCTACCGCGACGGGTCGAAGACCGCACAGGCGCTGCGCACCGACGCGCAGCACTCTGACGAGCACAGGCCGGGAGCAGACGCGGCCGCGCCGGCCGACGTCGACAGCATCGTCGAGCAGGCCGTCTCAAAGGCACTGAAGGACGCCGGTCCTCGCCGTAAGCGGATGCCGCGCGAGCGGGAGTCGATCACGCACAAGTTCTCGATCGGCGGCCACGAGGGCTACATCACGGCCGGCAAGTACGAGGACGGCACGGTGGGCGAGATCTTCCTGACCGACATCGGCAAGGAGGGCTCGACGCTCAGAGGCATGATGAACTCGTTCGCGACGGCGATCTCGATCGCGCTGCAGTACGGCGTGCCGCTGGAGACGCTCGTGCGGAAGTTCAGCTACATGCGCTTCGAGCCCGAGGGCATCACCGGCAACCCGGAGATCCCGTTCGCGAAGTCGATGCCCGACTACATCATGCGCTGGCTGGCTTCACGCTTCCTCGACGTCGACGTGCAGGAGGACCTCGGCATCCTCACACAGGAGGTGCGCGCGCGCAAGGCGGCGCAGGAGACCGTGCAGTCGGTAACCGTATCCGACACGGCCGGGCCCGCAAGCGAAGAGCAGGCCCAGAGCGCCCCCCGGGCATCCGCGGACGGCAACGGCGGCTCGAGCGCACCGAGCGCCTCGTTCACCGACACGCCGCCGGTGGTCCCGGCACGCATGCAAGGCCTCGACCTCGGCCCCGCATGCAGCCAGTGCGGAGGCATGATGCAGCGCACGGGCAGCTGCTACACGTGCAGCAGCTGCGGCAACAACACCGGCTGCGGCTGACCCGGCGAGGTCACCGGCCCACCTCATGGGCCGGTGACGTCCCCGTAGTACAGCTCGTCAGCCGTTCAGGCGCTTCTTCAGCGCGCTTGCCGCCGAGAACTTCGCGGCTTTGCTGGCCGCGATGTTGATCGTCTCGCCGGTGGACGGGTTGCGTCCCTGACGAGCGGCGCGGTGGCTGACGCTGAACTTGCCAAAGCCGGCAAGCGCGACCTCACCCCCCGAGGCCAGCTCGTCGGAGAGGACCTCGATCGTCGTCTCCAGCGCCTGCCGGGCCTGGCTGGCGGCCAGTCCAGTGCGCCCCGCGACCTGCTCAGCTAGCTCGTTCTTTGTCATGCCAATCCCTTCTCGAGTGTCTTTGCTACGCGCAGGCTAACCGCTTGCGAGGACGATGACACGTCCAAACTCAGGAATTGGGCCTTCTGCAAGCCCTAATTTCCGGGGAACTCGAGCGGCGAGCCGGTCCGCAGGCGCCCCTCTGAGCCGAGCTCGGAGGGAGATCGGGACAGCCGCGGCGCGAGACGGCCGGCCGCGCACGCAGCCCACAGCGTCGTCAGCCAGGTCGCGCAGGCGAGGCCGACGTGCACCCAGACGAGCTCGGTGGGAAGGTGCGTCTCGTACTGGTCGAGCCCGACGGCGCCTTGCAGGGCAAGCAGGACGCAGAGGACGCTCAGCGAGCGCTGGACGGCGGGACCCGCCGCCCGGCGCCGCGCCAGCCACCACGCGCCGACCGCGAGCAGACTGAATACGAAGGCGATCTCGGCGTGGCGGTGGATGACGAAGTCCATCGTGCCGCGGCCGTCGAAGTCGAGGCGGTTGATCTTCTGCCCGGGCGAGCCGCCCGCGTGCGGACCCGCCGCGGTGGCGGCGGTGCCGGCGAAGATCGTGAGCGCGCCGAGCGCGACCAGCGCGCGGATCGAGAAGACGAGCCCGCGGTCGATCCCCGTTTGAGCGACCTCGCGCTCGTCGAGCTCCGCGGGCTCGTGTGTGGCCCGCCAGACGAGTAGCAAGGCGGCGAGGAGGATCAGCATCGAGAGCGCGAAGTGCCCCATCACCCAGCCGTAGTCGAGCGCGCCTTTGACGGTGAAGCCGCCAAGCACCGCCTGGCCGACGACACCGAGCGGGAGCAGCGCACCGAGGCGGGTGAGGTCGCGCCGGTAAGGCCGGCGGCGCAGCGCCGCCAACCAAGCGAGACCGGCGGCGATCGACACGGGGATCGTGATGAGGCGGTTTGAGAACTCGATCACGGCGTGGGTGTTCAGCGGCGGGTAGACGTCGCCGTAGCACTTCGGCCAGGTCGGGCAGCCGAGACCGGAGCCGGTCAGGCGCACGGCCGCGCCGGTGAGCACGATCACGGTGAGAGCGGCCAGGGCGGCGTAGGCGAAGCGGACGTACTGCGCCGGGGTGACGGTGTAGCCGTTGGTGCGCTCGCGCAGACGCCCTAAGAGACGGGAGGACATCGCACACGCTCTTCTTCTAGACAGGAGGACATGCGCGTTAAGGATGCCACCGGAACGGCAGCTCGTCCGCCAGCTCGCTCAGCCGCGGCGCGGCGGCGTCGCGCGCGGAGACGATCAGCTCATCGCGCGGGAGCGGCCACTCGACGCCGACGTCGGGGTCGTCCCAGGCGATGCCGCGCTCAAGCGCGGGGTCGTAGTAGGCGGTCTGCTTGTAGAGCACGTCGGCGACGTCGGACAGCACGCAGAAGCCGTGGGCGAAGCCGACGGGCACGTAGAGCTCGCGCATCGAACCCTCGTCGAGCTCGACCGCCTCCCATTGCGAGTAGGTGGGCGAGCCGCGGCGCAGGTCGACGGCGACGTCGAGGATGCGCCCGCGCGCGCAGCGCACGAGCTTCGCGACGCCGGGACCGACGTGGAAGTGCATGCCGCGCAGCACGCCGCGCGTGGAGCGCGAATGGTTGTCCTGGACGAACCGCTCCTCCGCCGGGATCCCCACCTCGGTATGCCAGGAGTGGCGGTAGGTCTCGCTGAAGAAACCGCGCTCGTCGGGAAACACGGCCGGCTCGATCACGACCAGGCCGGGCAGGCGCGTGGGCAGAGTGCGCATGGGCGGGAAGAGTAGCCGCATACCGGCGCCGGACACACGGGAGCATATACTGGACGCATGGGAGCAGCGCTTGAAACCGTCGCTCGGGAAGTTGGCTGCAGTGAGCGCACGCTGCGACGGTATGTCGGCGACGGCCTGTTGCGAGGCCGTCGCATCGTCCCTGGACGGCTCGAGATATCACTCGAAGAGCAGCGCTATCTGCGCAGTCATTGGGCGCTGCTGAGCCAACTGAAGGGTGTGCTGCGCACCGAGCGGGACGTCCGCCTGGCCGTCCTCTTCGGATCCACCGCGGTGGGGGAGGACCGTCTCAGCTCAGATATCGACGTGCTGATCGCCCGTCGCCATCCGGATGAGCTCCGGCTGGCGGCCCTCAGGCTGCGCCTGCATCGTGCTCTGGGCAAGGCCGTGCACGTGATCAGCCTGGAGCAGGCGCAAACATCCCCCTCGCTGCTCGCTGACATCTTGCAGGAGGGCCGTCCGCTGATCGACCGCGACGGCCTGTGGCGCACGCTGCAAGCGAAGAGGAACGAGGTGCTCGCGGAAGCCGTGCGCGAAGAGCACGCGACGGCAGCCGAAGCCTACGCCACGATCGCCGCCGCGAGAGCGCGGATCGGATGAGCTCACGCCAGAGCGACGAACCCCAAGCACAGCGGCCCTCGAAGAACCAGCGTCGGATCAACACCATCCTGCAGAGGATTCCGGGGACACGCGAGCAGCTGATCGTCGCGATGGAAGAGTTCCCGCCGGACTTCGCCCTCGATCGGCTGATTGCGGCCGCCCAGTCGCCGGACGCGCACGAGCGCAACAAGGTCGCCGTGGTGGAGCGAGAGTATGAGGTACTGCTCAACTGGCTGAACGAGTTGGCGGCTCGCGCACTCGCAGAGGGACATCGCTTGGGGGTCGTGGACAAGGAACCCGGGCGTCCATGGGAGCGCCTGGCCGCGCTCGGCGTCATCTCCCGACGCTCGGCCAAACGCCTGCAGGAGGCGATGGACATGCGCGACGAGCTGGGCCACGCCTATCCGCCGGCCACTTGGCGGGCACTGCATGACGGCGTTCACACGCTGCTGAGCGAGCTCGATCGCTACTTGGACCATCTCGCTGGCTGGGCCGCGAAGGAAGAGATCCTGCCGTCTTCCTGAAGGACAGGAGAGATCGACGCCGAGCTGGCGGCCGTGTAGGCCCGTCCGCCTCACCAGCCCCTCGACATCGCCGTTCTCGAGAATGAGCCGGGCAAGGCCGAGTCACCAACGGCCTCGGGGCGCCCACCGCACGAGAGAACCGTCCCAAGCAATGTTGATCATCAACGCAGACGCCGACACAGGAGAGCCTGTTCAGCGCCGATGTCCGCTCAGCCGATCAACCCGGGCCTTCCATTATGTCTGACACAACTGATAGGATCTCCAATATAAGCGTGCGGTTCACGCGCGCCGACATGCTGGTGATCCACGCCATGCCACTGCGCAACAAGTACAAGAAGAAATACGAGCAGGAGGCCGAGTGATGAAGAAGATCAGGACGGCTGCCGGCGACGAGCTCACCGACGAGGACATCGAGGGACTGGCTGACGAGGCTGAACGCGGCTACGACCTCGACAAGGCCATCAAGGTCACGGTCGGAAGGCCCTCTCTCGGGACCGAGGGTGTGTCGCCGCGCCTATAGCTGCGCGTCGATCCGACTCTCGCAACGGCACTCCGCCTACGCGCTCGCCGGGAGAAGCGCTCCGTCAGTGAGGTCGCTCGCGCTGCGCTACGCGAGTACCTCGACCACGCAGCCTGACCTCACCATCCGACAGGCCCAGAGCTTGATGGCGGGCCCGTGAGCTCAAGCCCGTGAGCTTCTCGCCGAGCTCGAGGCCGTCGCGCAGTTCGTGACCCGAAGGCTCCTCGTGGATCAGCCGTTGCAGTGCCGCAGCCAGATCGAGGCAACCGAGTGTTCGCAGCTGGTCAGAGAGCTCGTCGCGTGAAAGCGGGAACTCGCCGTTTGCGATCAAAAAACCACCGTGCGACCGTGGTCAGTGCCGCGCGACACTGCTCACGGGACGCCTCGATATCGCGGCTCTCGAGCACGAGCTGGGCGAGACGTCTGTACTGCATCCTAGACAAGCTTCACAAGGATCTCTGAGGTCCAAACGCCGTAGTCGGGCCTTGAACGCTCGCTGACTCCCGTGAGATGCGCGCGAGCCAAATCCGACTTCGCCTGGGGCGACATTCCTCAATCGTACTCCCGACTCCAGTCCGCAACATGACCCTAACGAGCGACGATCCCCTGTGCCCGCGTCGCCGATGAAGGGAGACTCCAGCTCATGCGTACGGCTCAGAGCCTCTACCTCGGTGCGCCGTCTGCCAGCAGCATGTGGGCGCCGGCCATCGTCGAGCAGACGCCTGCAGCGGGATGATCGATGACCAGCCGCTGGTCTCGCGACTCGCTGACCCAGAAGGGCCTGATCTACAGTCCTCGCCGTGGACAGCTTGACTACCGTGCCGCTCGTTGCCGAGTATCTGCGCGAGAACTACCCGCCTTGAGACGTTCGAATAGCCTCTCGGAGCCTATGTTGGATCGGCTACTCGATAAGCACCTCCGGCTCCAGCGTGACGGATTGATGCAAAGATGGAACAGCAGATAGCATATATAAGCAGCAATGAAAGCTAGTCCCATTGAGAATACGCACAGGCCAATCTGCGTGCTCAGCGTAGGACGTAGCGGTACGTCGTTGACCACTCGCGCAATGAACCTCCTCGGGGTCCATCTTGGAGCCCAAGAGGACCTCATGCCACCAAGCTCGCAGAACCAGGCAGGCTTCTGGGAGAACATGTCAATCTACCGAATCAACGAGCAGCTCTTGGAGTTCTTTGGCGGTAGTTGGTATAAGCCCCCGACTCTCCCGCCGGGGTGGCCTGACGAGCCGCGACTGGAGCAGCTGCGCCAGAAGGCCGCCACCGTAGTCGAAGGACTTGCCACTTCGGGCCAGCGCTGGGGCTTCAAGGATCCACGAACCGTTATCACACTGCCCTTCTGGCGACGCGTTATCGGCGAGATGGACTATGTTATTTGCATTCGACACCCCCAAGCCTTTATTGGCTCCGTACGCGACTTGCCGGCGCCAGAGGCCACGCCGCTTGCTACAACCATGCTGTGGCTGGATATGAATTTTGCAGCACTTAGCCAAACCATTAATGCATCTCGAACATTTATTTTCTATGATGACTGGCTCACTAATACACGCGAAACCGCACGGCAACTAGCTGCGTTTATTCACGGAGAAGCTCCTTGTGAAACTCAAAAAATGTTGGACGCCATCGAAACTTTTGTCGATCCCAAATTGCGCCATGTAAATGCGATCGACGAGAAGCCTGTGCCAGGCGCATCAGAGCTCGAAGAAGTATATGCCGCCCTGCGTTCGATTGCGAGCAACGACCCGAACGACATAGACGCGCGAGTTCGCCACCTCCAGGATGCCGAATTCCTGGCGGAGGCTTTTCGCTCTCGTCATGCTCCTGCCAGCTCGACCCCTTAGACCCGTTCAGCGTGGACCACGCTGCACAGGCAGGAAGCGCGATGAGCAAAAAGATGAGCAGACTTGCGAGGGACCACCGCTGATCTCAGACGAAGATTGCATCGGGATTGGGGTCGCTGACGGGTCAGCCGTTCGTCCGGCAGGGTATCGACTGCGCCCGACACACCCACGAATATACATCAGCGAATATCCCATGTGACGATTGTTACTGAGCCCTGCCCTTTCGCCGAATGACCTGCCCCACCAGTGTCCATGCGCCAAGTGCGCCAGCGATGCTGAGCACCATTCCCGCCGGCACGCCGTATCGAACGTCGTAAGACGAAACTGCAACCGGTATCACGTACAGATAGACAGCAATGCTAAAGAACAACAACGTCGCTCGCAGCGTAGAGCCATTTGAAGCAAAGATACCCATGATCGACAGACCTATAAGGAGAAGAGTTGGAAGGCCACTCAAGCGGAAGATTTCTTGATACGAACCGAGCAGCTCACGAGTATCTTGGCCGGGAGGATCAGCGCTCACGTACGAATAGTCTGCAGATAGCTGACGGGCCAAAAGACTTGGTGTTTGTCCTTGATTTGTGGGCAAATCACTTCCAAATGACATTCCCGTTGGTCCGACGCCCGAGTCCGGTCGAGTAACAATCGCGTCTGTCGCAACGTATCGAGCGAGTTCCTTAAAAACCGTCTGTAGGTATTCTAGGGGTTGATGCTCAATTGCAGCATACGCGAATTTACCGAGCAATTTTGAGTCGGCCGGGTTAGCCTCTAGGCCTGCGCGATACATTGGAGCATTTGCACCACCGTACGAGTAATAAAAAGGGCCATAGCGCTTGTTGGCCGGGGTGCTTTCGCACAAATCAGCCGTACCTTTCGGTGGCGTAAAATCCCGACAATCCGCGAATTGCCCAACGCGTGCATATAGGTTAAACCCACCCATTTCCGTTAGACCGGCATAGCCGCCACCTTGAGTTGCAAGCACTGTGTAGCCCCCAACAAGAATAGCGACAGGGACCACGACCGCAGCAGCCGCGATCAGACGCCGACGCCACCCTCCCCCCAGCTCCCACGCAGACCACACAGCAACGGGGATCGCTAGTGGGAGCGCGACACTACGGACAAGCGTTGCGAGCGCCAAGAGTGTACCCGCCAAGACGAGCCACCATCGTGCATTTTGTGAATCGCGAGCAGACATTGCTGCCCACAAGGCCGTCGCAATAAAGAGCATCCATAGCGTCTCGGTTAGCAACGCCGTCTCTAGGAAGAGGAAATCTCCTGATAGCAGCACAACTCCTGCGGGGACGAGGCCTAGCCAGAGAGGTGCACCGGCCTTTCGCACCAGCAGCAAAAGAAACACCGCAGTCGCCACACCAATGGCGTGCTGGATGCCAGTAGTGAGCAGAATATTTCTGTCCAGCGATCTGACGACCTCAAGAAAGAGCGGATATCCAGCTGGACTGTTGGGATCCGAAAACAGACTACGATAGCCAGTCAACGAAAGACGTACGTAGCGGGTCGAATCGCCTCCATAATAAACGAGCACGACAGTCGAATAGACCATCATGACTATGATCCTGAGAACCACGCCGATCGCAAAGATGGCAGCTACCCATCTACGGGTGGCCAAAGCTCCGAGCCACCGAAATACATCCGCTGGACCTGCAACTTCTTTGAAAAAAGGCAGCGGATTATGCCGTCTATGGCCCTGGACGGAGTATGTCAAAGCAACGCGCTCGCTCGGTATAACCAGTATCGACTAAGACCAGGCCCGCCACAAGCAGGCGTCGCGGCTCTCGCTATGACCATAATGATGATGCTCAAGAGGCGCAAGGTATCAGGCTAGCTGGACTACTGCCCGCGCGACATACGCACGAGGGCGCATGTAGACCCAGCATCAGAATCGTCTCGCTGTTAGTCTAGGAGTAAGCTGACGTTGTGATTCGTCCGATCTCTGCGTTGCGAGCACCAGCCGGCGAGCGAGCTGGCTCTCAACTCATCCGATACGTGATCGTCGCTTGCTTCGGCTATCTGCTTGCTATCACCGTCTATTCGGGTGAGCTCGCTCTCGGTATCGGTCCGTACCCAGCCTTGGGTGTGGCATTTGTGCTTAATGGCCTATTTAACTTTGCGGTCCTGCGCGTATGGGCCTTTCCTCCTAGCGGGCGAAGGGCTCACAGCGACCTGGTGCGCTTTTGCATTGTGGCCGCCGTCTCGTTCCTTGTGAATTACGCAACCTTCGCAGTTCTCTACTCATTGGTGGACCTGACGGCAACAACATCGCAGCGGCTGGGGATCATAATCGCCGCACCGGTCACCTTCCTAGCAAACCGTACATGGGCATTCCGCAACCGATCTTCGACACCCACAACTCACGAGGACGGTGAGACTCCGGCCTCGGTCAAAAAGGAATCGTACTCACGTATATAGTCGCTCGGATCGTACGGATGGGACGCCAATACGAGCATCACCGTCTGGGGGTCATATCGAAACTGACTGCCCCATATCATTGGCGGAAGATAGACCCCGAGCGTCGGCTCATCCAGCAGAACCTCACCACGGCGACGGCCGTCATCGACGGCCACCACCACCTGACCCGACACGCAGATCAAGAACTGATGACAGACGCGATGCGCATGCTCTCCCCGGACCTCGCGACTCGGGACATCGTAGACCATGAACCAACGCCTCGGCAGGAACGGTACCGCCTCCCCGGGAAGATCACCGCTGGTAAGGCTGCCGCGCAAATCCGTAAACTCCGGGAACCGCTGGAGGTGTACTCCAGACACGTCGAGCGAAACACGCGCCGGCTCCTTCGCTGATGGAACGGCTATCTGCACGTCGGAGCGCGCCGTTGGAACGTAGCCCTTGATCCGGGCGGGATTACCCGTGACGATGGCATTGGGTGGCACCGATCGAGTGACGACAGCACCGGCACCGACCATCGCGCCTCGACCAATCTCGATGCCGGGAAGGATGGTCGCGTTCGCGCCAACCGATGCATTGGCACGCACGACCGTGCGCGGATACTGCTCAATCCATTGGCGGCTACGCGGGAAGCGATCGTTCGTGAATGTCGCGTTCGGACCGATGAACACATCGTCCTCGAGCTCAACCCCATCCCAAAGCTGGACCCCACACTTGACGGTCACGCGATCACCAACAACTGCGCCGCCCTCCACGAATACTCCATCGCAGATATTGCAATCGGTACCTATGCGCGCCCCGTCGAGCACGTGCGCAAAAGCCCATATTCGGGTTCCTCCCCCGACTTGATCTGTCTCGCACAGTCCCCGCTCGTGCACGAACACGTCAGGTATCGACATGGTCCTTGGGCAACTCGACGATGTCACGCACGATTGCTCCCGGTCTCCCCTTTGCCGTTTCATATGCCCGCCACACGTACGAACCCACAATGCCCAAACCCATTAGGTTCAGGCTGGCGAAGAATACCAGCACGAGAATCGTTGGTGCGTAGCCCGGCACAGCGATCGCACCAGCGAGGCGGGCAATGAGTACCACCAGCGCCACGAGCAAGCCGAGGCCTAGCCCCAGCACACCAGCCGTCCAGAGAATGCGTACGGGCAAGTCTGTGAACGCAAAGACGCTATCCGACAGGTAGCGCACCTTACGCCGCAATGTCCAACCACTGTTCCCCTCACCCGGGCGACGATCGTAGGGAACCAGCTCGCGCCGAAAGCCGACCCAGAACAGCTGGGCGATCAGCGAGGTGTGGACATCCTCGAGCGAGCAGACAACGTCCCGGACCTCGGCCGTACATGCGAAGACATCGACTCCCGACGCCGGGATATCGGCGATGACAAACCTGCGATAGAGCCGCCAGTACAGAGTCGAGAAGGCGTCACCCTTATCGTTGCGACTCACGCGCTGACCTGCAACGACATCGACATCCCCGCCCGCCAAACGACGGAAGAACTCGATCACAAGCTCTGGCGGCTCCTGCAGATCGGCCGCCATCACCGCGATCCTCTCTCCGCGCGCAAGGATCATTCCGGTGCGGATCGCGGCAAAGGAGCCAAAGTTGCGAGAGTGCTCGGCGATCCTCGCTGCCACACGACTCGGCTCAAGTGCTCGATGCAGTCTCTCACGGGAGTCGTCTGGGCTCCCATCGACCACGAAGATGGCCTCCAAGCCGCCCTCGACCTGGCCCGCGATGTGCTCGACCGCCTCCACGAGGGCGTCGATCGAACGCGCGTTGCCGTAGACAGGCACCACCAATGAGTTTAGCGGCGTACTCATCGCCCCACCTCAAGGCAACTCTCGATCACGTGCTCGAGTTCTGCGTCCTCGAGGTATGGATGAATTGGCAGCGACAGCTCACGCTCAGCCAGCCTACGGGCAACAGGTATCCCGCCGACTCGCACACCCAATCCTTCGACTGCGGGTTGATCGGGACAGACGAACGGGTAGTGCCTTCCCACCGCAACACCGAGCTCGCTGAGGCGCTCCGCAATGTCTGCGGCACTTCCCTCCATCACCTCGACCGGAAATAGGTGATATGAGGACCGGCCTCCAGTCGATTCGATCGGACGCAACACACAATCCGCCAACGCATCGGTATATCTTGCCGCTATCTCGCGACGACGAGCGATCCAGTCGTCGAGCCGAGGCAGATGCGCGGACCGAAGAATCGCTGCATGCAACTCGTCCAGTCGGCTGTTCAGCCCGATCTCCACGTGCGCATATCGCGCGCGCTGGCCATAGTCGCGTAGACGTCGGGCGTGCCCTGCAAGAGCCTCGTCATCCGTTAGGAGCACACCGCCATCTCCGAGCGCTCCCAGATTCTTCGTTGGATAAAGACTCGTACCCGCCGCTGTGCCGACGCTCCCGGTCGGTCGCCCGTCACGCTCCGCCCCCAGCGACTGCGCGCAGTCCTCGACGACTACGACCGCATGCTCCTGGGCGATGTGTTCGATACCCGACGGATTGATCGGATGGCCATAGAGATGAACGGGCATGACAGCCCTGATGGCCCGATCGGCCCGCAAAGCCGCATCGACCTGATCGAGATCAAGTCCGCCACTCTCATCGACATCACACCACACCGGCTCGGCACCGGCGCGAACGATCGCGAGCGTGGTCGCGAAGGCCGTCAGGGGAGTGGTCAGAACCCGCGTCCGAGGCAATACTCCGGAGCAGCGAAGCGCGATCTCAAGAGCATCCAAGCCGCTCGCTACCCCCACGGCGTGGTCCACCCCCCACCACCGGGCAAGCTCCTCCTCGAAAGAGCGCACCTCCTCGCCGAGTACAAGCCAACCGCTTTGACCAACGCGATCAACCGCCTCGATCGCGTCGGCTCGAATGTCGCGCCACTGCCGCGCGAAGTCGTTGGCTCGTATCCGAGGCTGTGAGCTGAGGGACACGCGACTACCCTATCCACGCCGAAGGCGGACGCGACATAGACAGTCGGCAGACGGCGATGCGTATTCGCTCGACGGTTATTGGGTCCGTCGCACGATGCTCATGCGGCAGAGTCGGCCTTTGCCTGACGATCTTGCAACTCGGGCACGATCGCCGCCGGGCACGCGCGGAAGTAGCCGTTGAGCGTTCGGAACTCTCCTCGCGGCCCCTCGGTCAAGGTCAACTCCTCGACCTCAAAGCCGGTGACTTCGAGCATCCAGCGCATCGCAAGCCGGCCGGGAACGAACCACCACGTTTTGTCACCCGCATATGCGTCCGGCACGAAACGGATGTACTCCGACTGCTCCGCCGATGCATGGAGCATCGAGCCGAACAGCATTTCGCCGTCTGCTGCCAGCATCGCGCGCAGCCGCAACAACATGGCAAGCGGGTTTGGCTCGTGATAGAGAACGCCGTGACAGTGCACGTAGTCGAAGAGTCCGTGCTCACTGGGATCGAGCTGTTGCCAGCCGATCTGCCGAAAGTCGACGCCGGTCTGGTAGATCGACTCGAGGAATCGTGCCTGATGGACGAACTCAAACGGCTCACAGGCGAGCACCTCGCTCGCGCCTCGCAGCTTGAACATAAATGGGTCGTAGCCGGCGTTTGATCCCACGTCCAACACGCGCTTTCCGCTCAGATCAGGGACATTCTCGCCGATCGACTCCCATCGCTGGTCGTTTCGCCAGACTCCCGGGATGACGAGGTTGCCAGCCAGCAAGAACGGCCCTTGAAGCCACGGCTCGAGCGCTGCGATCGCCTCCTGCAGCTCGGCTATGCGCGCATCTGGAAGCTCGTCGGGGAGATCGGCGGAGAAGCGCGGGAGTCGCCAGAGATCCTCCGCCTCGGCAGCCTTCCCGATCTGTCCAAGCTGCCGTGCGACATCGCCGCGAATCACCTTCAGGGCCGCCTCGATCTCGCTCGACGAGTCGGGCGCGGCTTCAGTCTCAGTGATCGATTTGTCTGTCATTCGATTCAGTCGGGATTTCGTAGATGGTCCTCGGACAGGGTCAGCATCTCCCCGAAGCGCGAGCCCCAGGGAACGCTCAGCTGCGGCCGGCGCAGCGTGCCGGTCACCGGTGCGAGCGCGAGAGCGTAACCCAGAATCTCAGCTGAGCCGTATCCTAGCTCGCGTGCCTCGCTCGGATCTCGCGTCACGAGCTGATCCGCCGTGATCGGATGGACCGCCGAGAACAACGGACAGCGATCCGGCCCGGGGTCTGGCAACAACCACGCGTGTGCATCCTCGTGGCGCCGAGTCGGCGTGGCAATGCCCGGCCGGGTCGCGGTATGGCGCGCAGCCTCCACACCGCGACGGGCGATCGCCCTGGCACGAGCCCGACCGCGCCCGAAACCTCGCCAGCTCGCCGGCGCACCAACCCAACGGAGCGTTCGGCGGACGTCATACGGATGCCGGGTGGGTGCATAGCTCTTGGTGTGCATGCGCCCGTCCCCATCGACCCACACAGGGATGCCCTCTCCGGGGTTTCGGTCGAGCAAGGCTCCAAGCTCCCACGAGACCTCGCCGGCGCGCGCAGTGTTGAGGGCGACCCTATGCCGGCGCGTCGCCGAATCCATCGTGCGTAGCAAGCCGCGCAGCCACGCCCTCGTCGGAGGGCTGGTCGGGACATCCCGCGGGTTGACCGGAAAGCGATCGATGTAGCCGAGCACCGCCAGAGGCGGCCACTCAACCGCGTCGCGCAACGGATCGTCCGCGCCACAGATGAGCAACGACGCCCCCGTGCTCGCATGGCGACAGAGCAGCAGGGGCTCGAGCATCGAAAATGCGACCTCGTCCACGTAGCCGAGGCTTTCCTCCATCTCCTCGGCCGTCGGCTCACCTCCCAGCGCCACCGCCACATAGCCGGACTCCTCGTCGCGCATGAGCCGCCTCGTGCCCTGGAGCGCTCCCAGGCGGACGATGCCGAGACAGTGCTCCTGGGTGTATCCCTCGGGCGCGGGAGAGTTCGCCGTCACCATCCACTCCTCGAACCCGAAGCGCTGGTGGCGCATCAGTAGCGCCGTGGCTGCCGGAAGCCAGCTGGGAGTGCTCGCCCAACGCGCCACATTCCCAGCGGCTCCGCTGGGAAGAGGCCTCTCAGCCAACCGCAGCTTGCTCTCCAACCGCTCGGCGCGCAGTCCTCCCGGCGCCGCCATGGCGCTGTGGAACTCCCCTGACGAGCGCACCGGATCGGCCCACTCAGAGCCGAGCTGGCGCCACTCGAAGTGAGATCGCTGGATCTGCATCCAACGGACGAGCATCCCTACCGGATCACCTGAGTCGAACTGCGGCGGCAGACCGAGAGTCAAGGCGTCCGAGCGCGAGAAAGCCACAGTGTGAGGCTCCACATCCGGGTCGTCGCCGTGCACCACGGCGAAAGAATGGATCTGCCGGTCACCTGTATCGGCGAAGCAGAAGGTCGTTCTGCGCTGCTTGCGCTCGAGCAGCCTCACCACTCTCTCGATACTGCCTGGGTCGCAGAGCACGTCCGGCAGGGCGCGAGTGGTGATCATCAGGTGGCGCCCGCGGCTGACCTCGAGCGCATGGGCGAGAACCTCAGCGGGTCCAAGCCGCGTCGGAAGCCGGCGGATCGGCGGCCCGTTTTCATCCTCGTCGACATCACAATCGAGCACGACCAGCAGCTCAAAGTCAGAGAACTGCTGCGCGCGCAGACGCGTTCTGGCGAGTTCCCAGGCGGGACCGCTCGCCTCAAATGGGACAGTCGAGATCAGCGACAGCGCAGGCGCCCAGCGCGCCTTCAGGCCAACGCCACGACTCGAGGCACGCTCGCCGCCTACTAGGGTCGGGAACAGCGTGGGATGGCGAGCTGCGAGGTCAGCGTTGAAGGTCGAGCCTGTCCACTCAACAAGGTCGGAGCGCGTGAAGCCCTCCTTGCGGTAGAGCAGCGTCTTGCCACGCGCGGGCTCGCCGTGGACCCCACCCACAGCCAGCTGCAGGAAGAAGTCCCAGTCCTCGTGGCCAAACACGATGTCCTCGGCGTAGGCGAACCCTAGGTCGAAGACCTCACGGTCGAGCAGCGCACAGGTGTCGATGTAGTTCTGGCGGGCGAGGAGCCACGGGTTGTAGACAGGCGGCTCGAAGTAGTCCTCGCGATTTCCAAAGTACTGGCAATTCTGATAGATGAAACCCACGTGTTCGCCCGCCCCTTGCAGCTGTGTGACCAGTCGCTCGATCGCATCGGGAAGCAACAGGTTGTCGGCGTCTACAGGCAAGACATAGCGTCCGGTCGCTCGGCCGATGCCCCGGTTGCGCGCCGCGCTCGGTCCCCGGTTGCGTCGCATGCGCACCAGCTCAACCGTGTCGTCCGAGTCGAGCTCGCGAAGGTAGGAGTTGGTATCCGCGTCGGTCGAGCAGTCGTCGACGACGATCAGCTCAATATCGGGATAGGTCTGCGCGCGAATCGACGCAACGCACTCCCGCAATACGCGGCCATGGTTGAAGCACGGCGTGACCACCGAGACGCGTGGTGTGCCGCGCGCCGGGCGCGACGAGAACCGCGGTCGTCCAATGGCCGGCGCCTCGGTCTCGACAGCCGAGGAGGGATGGTCGGCCAGTAGACGCTCGTAAAGCTCGCCATGATGGGCGGCCATCTCCTGAACGCTGAAGCGGCGCTTGACCATGTCACGCCCTTCCCGTCCGATCTCGCGGCGCCGTTCGCGACTACGAATCAACGGTTCCAATGCCTCTGCGTAGTCCGCCGCTCGATCGCGTCGCTCCACGAGCGTGCCGCCAACGTCGCCCATCAGCTCATGGATACCGGCAAGCGCCGGCGCGACAACCGGCAACTCCATCGCGAGCGCGTCGTAGACGATCACTGGAATGCCCTCAAACACGCTCGTCATCAGGAGAATGTCGGCGCCCGCATACCACGGTCGGAGCTCGTGCGTCGCCAGCTCGAAGATTACGCGATCTTGCAATCCGTAGACATCCACCTGAGCGCGAACATCCGGCTCGAGCTCACCGCCGCCTATGACGTGTATGCAAAAGGGCAGACCGCGATCATTCAGCTCACGTGCAACCTCGACCATCAACAGCGGATCCTTCTGCGCGACCAACCGCGCGATGAACAGTAGATGAACGGCGTCCTCTGCGAGCCCTGGCGCCGGCTTCACTCGATCGCGGTCAAAGAGATCCGTGTCAACGCCTGTAGGGATCGCGACCACACGCTCGCGCGGTACTCCATAACCAACGACCGCGTCACCGACATGGGCACTCGACACGGAGTAGGCATCGACCAGATTTCCGTATCGTGTGGTCACATATCGCACATACCCATCACGGGTGGGCTCCTCGACGTGCAGTTGTACGACCACCTTTGGTGGCCGCTTCAGCGCGCGGAAGTCGGGCAGAAGATCGAACGCCATGCGCGAGTTCATAACGTGGATCAGCTCGATCTCCCGCGAAACGATGAATTCGACAATGAACTGCGGGAACTGCTGGCCACCGAAGAGCTCGGGCAACGCCCATATCTCCTCTGCGAATGGCTGCACCTCACAGAGCCGCCGATTGCTGGACGGCTGAGTCGTAATCAGTGACGGAGCAAATCGCGACCGATCTATCCAGCGAAACCAATCGAGCGTGTTCGTATCCGAGCCGCCGTAATCGACCCATGGAGCTAGATACAGAATTGGGATTCGGCGAGCGCTCATGGGGTGACGCGATCGCCAGCCGTCGCGCGCACGGTGAAGCCGAGCGGCATGACCATATCGACGTCCAACGGAGCTAGGGTGAGGACGGCATCGGCGATCTGCTCCAGGGCTTCGCGAGCTTCCTGTCGAAGCGAATCCATGCCGTCGGGGGCGGAGCCCATCGCCCAACAGACGTTGCGTAGAAGCTGCGCCGCGGTTGTGAAGCAGTCTGTGCGCGGAGTCACCTCTATGTGTGCGAAGCCCGTCTCGCGCAGGAGATGCTCAATTCCATAGCGCGTATAGCGATAGTAGTCAAAGGGCGTCTCGTGCTCCTCCCACAGGAACGGGACTGTCGCGATCAGCAGTCCACCCGAGCGCAGGACGCGACGGAACTCGTGAAGTACCAGCGATGGGTCGGGGACGTGCTCCAGCACCTGGGTGCAGAGCACGACATCGAACGACTCGTCCTCTGAGGGAATCGATTCAGCGGCACCGTGCAGATCAACGCTGCCCGAGTGCGGAGTGCCCTCGCGATCAAGCGTCACGTAGCGCTGATCTCCGAACAGCTCACGATAAGGAGCCTCGCCGGCACCAATGTCGATCACGCGGCTTCCGACCGGCAACAGGCCGGCCTGCTCCGCCACGAAGCGATAGATCGACGCTCGCTCGAGGGGTGCTACCTCGACGAACTCTCGCAGCCGCTCCGAGCGACCGCGCAGCGATGTCTCGAGATCCTGGGCCTCTGCCATGCAGCGGGAAGTGTATGTATTAGCGGCGGCGCCAACGTCCCGCCCGATCGGTCCATGCTCACGCTCACCTCGGCGGCGGCCAGGATAAGTAATCTTGCGAAGCGTGAGGCCCTGGACCAACTCCGCGATCAACCTCTTGATACGCAGCCCCAGTACTCCGTGAGCACTTGTCTGGTCGTCGGAGGAGGCTTCCTCGGCTCTCACGTGGCCCATCAGCTCGCCACACAGGGGCATACGGTCGTCGTCTATAGCCGCTCTTTCAACGAGTGGCTCCTGGGACAGGACCGATCCAGCTCCGGAAGCATCGAGCTCGTAGAAGGAGAGCTGCCTGCGGGCCGCGGCCTAACAGAGCTGATCGACGCCGCAGACGTCGTGTTCTACCTGGCAGGCGCGAGCACGCCGGCGATGGCCCAAAACGACCCTGGCGGCTCGATAACCAGCTCTGTCGTGCCAGCAGCGGCGGTGTTCGACCTGATGCGCACGACCTCGACCCGCAGGATCGTCCTCGCCTCCTCTGGAGGCACGGTGTACGGCGCTGTAACGCAGCTTCCGACGCCTGAGGAGCACCCCACCAAACCGATCAGCCTGCATGGCCACAACTCGTTGACGGTCGAGCGCTACGCGAAGTTCTTTGCCGAGCAACACAGCTTTGAGCCCGTGATCCTCCGCTACGCCAACCCCTACGGCCCTGGTCAGCTGGCCCGCAGGGGTCAGGGCGTCGTGGCCGCCTGGTGCGAGGCCCTCGCTCACCAAGAGACGATCACGCTCTATGGCAACGGACGGGCACAACGCGACTTTGTCTTCATCGAAGACGCTGCTGCCGCGACCGTTCTCGCGGGCATGGACGCTACCGGACCGGCGATTTACAATGTCGGCTCCGGCGAGTCGTGGCCCCTCCGTAGCCTCCTTGACGTTCTTCAGCGTGTTGCAGGCCGCAGCGTCAGCATCGACCGCATTCCGGCGCGGGCAGTAGATGTCCCGGCGACGCAGCTTGACTGCACAAGGATCAGTGATGAGCTCGGCTGGACACCCAGCACATCGCTCGAGGATGGCATCCGCGCTAGCTGGAAGTGGATCTTGCAGTTGCCTTACGAACGCCGAGGGTGAGCGCCACATGCCTCCCGGCAAGTCTCAGCAAACCGCCGGTCAGAGGGATGAGCCCGTGTCGAGATCGCCCTGCACCCAACACGCGCACGGCTGCGGTCGCCGCGCGTCGACCCGCCCCCGCGCAGACTCGACACCCCCCACACCCGGCATACACGACGCTCGCCGCGAACCCTCGGGACGAGCCGGTCTTCATCGCGGCGCCTACCGCGCGGCCGAGTGGTCCGATCGGGGGCGGTGTCGCCGAGCGCGTCTGGCTTGTGGCCGTCGATCCACGCCGGGCTCGATCCCGCGCCCGGCGCTACGCGATCCTTCGCATGCCGAGCGCGTTTGCGACAGCCCTCTGCGTCGGGCCCTGTAGCTTCGAGCCCCGAGACCGACCCTCTGGAGATCCATCGCCCTGCGGGCCGGCGGTGACCCAGAGGGGGTTGTCCTTGGCTGCTCGATCACCTCGAGACGATTCTCGCTACGGTCGCACGACCTGCCGGCCACGCCAGCGCGGACGATCGTTGCAGCCGGCCGCATAGCGCCTCCTCGGCTCTACGTGGAGGCCATGAACGTCGGCTGTGCGATCTAGCTAGATCATGACTGTGATACTTTGTCTTACAAAGTCGTTAGAGGAGTAGCAGCGTTGCCCAACACCAAGCGCACGAAGTCGTTCTCTGCTCGGTTCTCCACCGAGGTCGTTGACATGCTCGACGCTCGCAGCGCACGGCTCGGCCAGTCCAAGGCACGGATCGCAGAGCGCCTGATCGAGGAGGGGTTGCGAACCGAAGAGCTGCCGGGGATCGTCTTCCGCTCTGGCCCCACCGGCCGGCGGGCCGGCATCGCCGGTGGCCCCGACGTCTGGGAGATCGCGCGCGACCTCAAGGGCGCCGCGGCTGTGCGCGCCGCCGACCCGATCGAGACGGTCGCGCGTGTCAGCGGCCTCGACCGCCGCGTCGTGGAGCTGGCCGCGAGCTACTACGCCGCCTATCCCGACGACATCGACGAGCGCATCCTCATGAACGAGCAGGCGGCTGAGCGGCTGCGACACATGCTCGGGTCCCCATCCACCCAATCCGCTGCGTGAGGCTGCTGCTGGACGAGATGTGGACGCCGACGATCGCGCGCGAGCTACGCAAGCGCAACTTTGACGTAATCGCAATCAACGAACCGGTGCACGCGGGCCGCTACGCGGGGATCAGCGACGATCTGGTCTTTGCGCACGCCCAAGACGACCGCCGTGCGATCGTCACAGACAACATCGCGGACTTCGAGCTCGCTCGGCTCGAGTGGGAGAGTCGCGGCCAGATCCCTCACGGGCTCCTCTACGCGCTCAACCCCCCCTTCAACCGTCACCGCGGCGAACGCGTGATCGGCCAGATGGTCAACGCGCTCGCCCACTTCCTCTCCTCACAGGACGCAGCCCAAGAGCCCTTCATCCGGGTGCACTACCTCCGCGCAGCGCCCATCTAGATGCGCTTCTGCTTCGTCAGCACCCGCCGCGGCAGCCGCTTCATGACCGAGCTGCTCGTCGCCCTCTCCGACGCGTGCGCCGAAGCCGGACACCGGGTCGAGCTCGCCTTCGACGCGTTTCCCCCGCTCGACGAGGACATCGTCTACGTGACGATCCCGCACGAGTTCTACGCGCACGGCGATCCTGCAGGCCTGCCCGACGCGCGCCGGCGCGCGCGCACTATCGCCCTCTGCACCGAGAACCCCGGCACCTCCTGGTTCGATCACACGCTCGAGCTCGTCACCGAGTTCGCGGTCGCCGTCTCGATCAACCGCTCCTCCGCCGCGGCGCTACAGCAGCGCGACATCCCCTGCATGCACGTCCAGCTCGGCTACGTGCCCGCGTGGGACACCTGGCGCCGCGACGAGACCGTCGCCCGCCCGATCGACGTGCTCTATCTCGGCGCCGCCGACCCTCGCCGCGACCCGCTGCTGCCCGGAATCCGCCGCGTCCTCTCCGCGCGCGAGTGCCAGTTCCTCGTCCCCCCGCTCGAGGTGCGCACAGCCCCCCGCCCCGACTTCATCACGGGCGTCGACAAGTACCATCGCCTCCGCTCCTCTCGCGTCCTTATCAACCTGCACCGCACGACCTCCCAGGCGTTCGAGTGGATGCGCTTCCTCGAGGCGATCTGCAACGGCTGCGCCGTCGTCTCCGAGCCCTCCCTCGACAGCGAGCCGCTGATCCCCGGCGAGCACTTCCTCGTTGCGGACGTCGAGCACATCGCCGGCGTCGTCGACGAGCTGCTCGACGATCCCGCCCGCCTGCGCGAGCTGCGCGAGCGAGCCTATGACTTCGTGCGCCGCGAGCTGTCCATGAGCACCGCCGCCGAGCGACTGGCCGAGCTCGCCGCGGAGCTGCCGTCATGCTGAGGCTGCCGGGCCTCCGCCGTCGTCGCGAGCTGTTCTCGCGGTTGCTTGCCTAGCAAAAGGGCGATAGGGGTCCCAAGCGCTGCTTAGCCTTGCTCCATGCGAATCGATCGCCAGGGACGAGTCCACGACGAGCACGGCCGATTCAGTGCCATCGTCTGGCGAGCATCCGATCGAGCCAGCCGGCAAATCACGCTCACGCAGGCCGCGCTTCGCCATGCCCGCGGGGAAGACGAGGCGCAACGAGAGCGACGTCGCTATCTCAATGCTCAGATCGTCAAGACCGCCGTCGAACAGGGCCGGCGCTACCTCGACATGACGGGCGGCCGAGAGCGTCTGATCGTGGATGGGGTGGGACCGAGCGCACACCTGATTGTCGTGGTTGAGATCCATGCCGGGGCTGGTACCGTGATCACTGCCTACGCGATGCGACGCGTGCCGAGCGCATGGAGACAGATATGAACGTCGGTCCCTACAACTTCGAGCCCACGACCTACTTCCCGGAGATCGATCACCTGCGGGCCGGCGGCGGCCAGATCGGCGACTCCACCGACACCCGACACGTCTTCTTCTACGCCCCCGACGGCGAGACCCCGCTCGGTATCGAGCTATTCGGCCCGCGCGCGCAGCTCGAGACCGAAGGCTCGATCACGGTCCTCCTACCGTCGGGCTCCCGTGTGCGCCTCCCCGACGCCGAGCGAATCGTGCGCGAATCGCTGACCGCCCACGCCGCCTGAAACTGCTACGGCGTCCTCGGACACACGGTGTCGCGGATCGGGACAACTGGGGAATAGCCGGGCGGACAATTGGGGAGTAAAGGGTCGGACAATTGGGGAATTGGGACGGGATGGCTAGCGTGACCGCGTCGACGCCACAGCGATCTCAGTCAGCTGCGCCGCGCGCCGCTCGACGATCTCCGCGACACGCAGAAGCACGGGCGCCTCCCAGCCTTCGCCCGCCAACGTCTCTCTGGCGTCGCGTACCGCGGCCGGTGCCTCGTCCGCCAAGCCGCGCAGCCGGCGGCGCGCCGCGGCCGCGCCCAGGCCGGCCTCCGCCAAGAGCCGATCGAGATGGCGTGGCCTCACGTAGTCGGGGCGGTACTCGCCGCCGATGCTCATCGCCATCTTGCGAGACACCGGACGCGTCTTCGCGTAGGCGACCGTGCTGAGCACGTCGTACGCCGGGCTGAGCCCCGCCTTGTCGGAGTCGGGCAGGTACAGCAGCGAGAAGTTCTTGCCGTGCGCGTCGTGGTTCCCGACGAGAAAGCTGAGCGCCACCGCGTCCAGCAGAGCGACCGCGTCGCGCGCGGGGACGGCGACCGCGCGGCGCAGCAGGGCGAAGCAGTCGGCCAGCCCCGGGCCGCCCTCGTTCTGGTACTTGCGCCGGACGGGAACACCCAGCGCCTGGCAGAGATCCTCCTGGTGCAGTCGCCGCACGTTCCCGTCGGTCCGGCGGCGGTCGTAGCGCTCGACCAGCAGGAACTCGCGGCCGTCCAAGCGACGCGGCGTGGCGAGGACGGTCTCGACGCCGAGGGCTCTGCCGATCGCCAGGCACAGAGCCTCGTTGGCCACCGTGCCGTCCAGATCTGCGATCGCCGTCTTCAGAATGTGGGTCGAAGGCGTGCGACCCCTGGTCAGCCCGATCCGGCCATCGCCGGCGACGACGACCGGCAGCTTGTCCTGGGCGCCGGCGAGCGAGAGGCGGTACTCGCCGTCCTCGTCCGCGTGCATCGGCCGGGACGGCAATTCGTCGATGAGTCGCACGAGCTCGCGATCGTCGAGCCACTCCACACCCCCGCCGTCTGGTCCGGGCGAGGAGCCGGCGGGCAGCAGGCTCACAGCTCCGGCCGTGTCGCCGCCGAGTGCCTCGAGCAGTCCGAAGTCGTTGTCCACGCTCGCGCCGAGATTGCGAGCCAATCGCTCGCGCGGAACCCCCTCTGGCAGCAGGCCGCCGAAGAAGGCCGCGACCGCCGCGCTCGTGTAGGAGCCGTTCAACGGCAGCGACTGCGACAAGGGCGGGCGCCGCCCGGCGAGCCAGGCGTCGCTGTATGCGAGCTCGAGGCCGTCGGCGCCGTCGGTCAGCACTCCGGCGTGCTCGTCGAAGCACCAAACCTCAAGCGTCCGCGGACTCATCCGGATCGCCGATCGTGAGAGGGAGGCCGAGCGACGCGATGACACGCAGCGTCTCGCCCAACCGTGCCGTCGGCTTGCCGCGCTCGAGCTCGCTCACAAAGCGCACGCCCACGCCGGCGCCGAGCGCCACGTCCTCGAGGCGGAGCCCGCGCGCCTTACGCGCAGCGCGCAACACCGCTCCAAGCTCTGCAGCGTCAATGATGGGCGTCGAATCAACCATTGTCCTGATCGGGATCATTTTAGCACCTTTAGACCAAATCTTGCTTTAAATATCCCGATCAGGACTTTATGGCCTTGATAGGGAACAGCCCGCCCTATTTGTCCCGAACGGGACCTTTATTTAGGGTCCTGGAACAACAACGAAGACAGCGCGAAGCCCAGCGCTCGGTTCTCCGGCGGCAGTCCCGCGTCGCGACCCTCCGGGTTCGACCACGTCGCCTCGGCGTCGAACCTGACCACGTAGTCGCCGGCCCCTAGGCGCAGGTCGAGGACCTGCTCGTGCCACTCCCCCTCGCGCCACTCGATCCTGGTCGACCACGCGACCTGCTCTCCCTCGCGCGCATCCACCGCGCGCACCGACATGCTGAGGCCGCCTGTCGGGCCGGGCGGGAAGCGGTAGCTCAAGCTCGCGCCGCTCGCGCCACCCTGCTCGACGCGCACGATCGCCTCCGCGTGCTCGCCCGCCCAGCGGTAGTGGCGGTCCGCGCTTTGCTCGCCCTCGAACCAACCGCTGATCAGTTGCTCCTCCGTCGCCTCTGCCGCCATGTCGATCCCGCCCGCCGCTATCTCCCACGACTCCTCAAACGCCATGCTCTCAAGCGCGAACCCCAGCCTCCGCGTCTCTGCCGGCGGGTCGGTCCATCCCCGCGGCGCGCTGAACACCACTTCGTAGTCGCCCGACTCCAGGTCCACCACCCGGCTTTCCACCGAGCGCTCCGCGTACCGCCACGGCAGGTGCGTCCTCCACACGGGCACGAGCGGCTCGGGCGCGCCCGGCCGGCGCACGCTCACGTCGACCCCGCCGCCGTCCTCCGGCACGTGCGCGTAATCGAACCGCACCCTCCGCGCGCGCTCCTCCAGGCGGATCAGCGCGCCCGCCTGCACCGCCGCCCAGCGGCGGCTGCGCCCCGCCACCCGCTCTGCTCCGAACCAGCCGTACAGCAGCTGCTCCTCGCTGCCCGGGTCGGCCATCTCCAGCGCGCTGCCCGCCGCCTCCGGCCGCGGCCTTGCGCGCAGCGGCACTCCCGCCGGGAAACCGTCCCCCCACGACGGGTCGATCAGATGCCGCGGCGCACGCGGGGACCCGCGCAGCGCGCGGCGGGCCGCTCCCGTGCTCGTCAGTTGGCGCACGTTCCACGCCATCGCCCGCAGCTTCCTACCGCGCCGCTCCCCATCGGCCGCTCTCAGCTCGTCCAGCTCGTGCCTTGCCCAGCGGCCCAGCTCGCCGGCCGGCCAGTGCTTGAGCACGACGCGCATGCGATGGCGCTCGCACAGCAGCCGCTTGTACGGCGACTCGCCGCCTCCCGCCTGGCCGAAGCCGTGGTCGATCCACGCCTCGCTCGCCACGACCACGCGGTAGCCGGCGCGCCACAACCGCACGCCGTAATCGACGTCGTCGTAATAGTTCAGCATCCGATCGTCGAACTTGCCCACGCGGTCGATCGCCGCGCGGCGCACCGCCATCCCGCAGCCCATCGGATACAGCGCCTCCTCCGCGAGCCCCGCCCGCTCGTAGGACTCGTTCATCGCCAGATCCGCCGCCCACCCCTGGCGATTCACCGTCCCGCCGGCGCCGTTGATCGCGAGCGGATCGTCCGCAAAGAACACCGTCGAGGCCACCCCCCCGATCGTCTCGTCGTCGCCGAACGCGGCCACGAGCTCGCACAGCCAGCTCGGCGCCGCGAACCCGTCCGCGTCGACGAACGCCACGATCTCTCCCCGCGCGTGCTCCAGCCCGAGGTTGCGCGCGTGCGGGCAACCGCGATTATCCGGGCTCGCCACGACCGTCCCCCTGCCCTCCAGCTCGCGCTCAGCGACCGCGCGCGTCTGATCCTCCGAACCGTCGTCGACCACGACGATCTCATAGCTCCCGTACTCCTGCTCGCGCAGCGCCCGCAAACACCGTCCGATCACGTCCGCCGAGTTCCAGCACACGACGATCACTGTCACCGATACGCACGACTCCGAGGCGGCGGCAGCCGCCCGCTCTCCATTCCTCTCCCCACCCTCTCCTCGCCGCTCCCGCGTCCGCAGCGCCTCGCGCAGCCTGCGCTGCTCCGCCGTCCACTGTCGGGAGTCCATGCGGCGATCAAAGCACAGCGCCGCATCCACTTGAGCGACGGGCCGTGTCCCTACACTTGTTTGCAGCCCCAGCACCGCTTTTCGCAACTCGCCGCCGGCGAGCGCGTTGCCACTCACACGCCACCGTGATCCACTCATGAGACGCCACCTCGCCATCGTCCCCGCGCTCAACGAGTCCGCCGCGATCGCCGAGACGATCGCGGCGATCCAGCGCCGCGCGCCCGGCTTCGACGTGCTCGTCATCGACGACGGCTCGACCGACGCGACCGCCGAGCACGCCCGCGGGGCCGGCGCCGCCGTGCTGCGCCTGCCCTTCAACCTCGGTATCGGCGGCGCGATGCAGAGCGGCTACATCTACGCGCTCGAGCGCGGCTACGACGTCGCCGTCCAAGTCGACGGCGACGGGCAGCACGACCCCGCCCACATCCACGACCTGCTCGCCCGCCTGCAAGCGGACCCGTCCCTCAACATGGTCACCGGCTCGCGCTTCCTCGACCCTTCCCTCGACGGCTACCGCTCCTCCGCCCCGCGCCGCGCCGGCATCCGCATCTTCTCGCGCGTCGTCTCCCTGATCACCGGCCGGCGCGTCACCGACCCGACCTCCGGCTTTCGCATGACCAACCGTCGCGGCATCGAGCTGTTCGCGCGCGACTACCCCCACGACTACCCCGAGGTCGAGGCGATCCTCTTGATGCACGCCCACCGCCTGCGCAGCTGTGAGATCCCCGTCTCCATGCGCCCGCGCCTGAGCGGCTCCTCGGCGATCTCCTCCTCCCAGTCGGTCTACTACATGATCAAGGTCCTCCTCGCCGTGTTCGTCGGCCTCTTTCGCCGTCGCCCCAACATCGAGATCGGCGAGCGCCCGCCCGTCGTCGCGGAGCACGCGCTGTGAGCAAGATCACCCTCCAGCGCGGCCTCGCGATCGCCGTCACCCTTGCGCTGCTGTTGCTCGTGTTCGAGCTCGTCCGCCGCAAGCGCCTCTCCGAGCGCTACGCGATCCTCTGGCTGCTCGCCGCCACCACGCTGTTCGTGCTCGCCGCCTGGAAGGGGCTCTTGACGACGCTCTCAAACGACGTCGGCATCTCCTACCCGCCCTCGGCCCTGTTCGCCGTCGCGATCGCGCTGATCGCGATGATCCTCCTGCACTTCTCGCTCGCCGTCTCCCGCCTCTCCGACCAGAACAAGGTGCTCGCCCAGCGCCTCGGCCTGCTCCAGCAACGACTTGAAGAGTCAGAGGAGTCGTCGGGCAGCAGTCGGATCTCCGCCGTGGCGCGCGAGCCCGTCGAGCCTCCCGATCCCGACCCGCTCGCGCCGCGCGCGGCCGAAGAGCTCTCTCGCAGCAGTCACTGACCCTTGCCCGACTCCGAGAGCCCTCCGGCCGCTGACGCCTTGCCCGATTCCAAAAGTCCGCCGGCGGCGGCCGGTGCCCTGCCGGCGGAGCCCGCGATCGCCCGCGCGCGCGACGACGCGCTGGCCGTCGTCGTCGTCACCCACAACTCCGCCGCTCACCTCCCCGACCTGCTCGCCGCGCTCGCCCCGCAGCTGCGCGCAGACGACGAGCTCGCGATCGTCGACAACGCCTCCACCGACTCCACTCCCTCCGTCGCGCGCGCGCATAGCGATCGTGCGCTCGTGCTCGAGACCGGCCAGAACCTCGGCTTCGCCGGCGGCTGCCACGCCGGCGCCGCCGCTACCAGCGCGCCGCTCTTGTTGTTCCTCAACCCCGACTCGCGCCCGCACCCAGACTGCCTCGATCGTCTGCGCGGCGCGGCCGCGGCCCATCGCGACTGGGGGGCGTGGCAAGCGGCCGTCCTGCTCGACGGCGATCGCCACATCAACACCAGCGGCGGGATCGTCCACTATCTCGGCCTCGGCTGGGCCGGCGACTGCGACCGTCCTCTCTCTGCGCTGCCCCCCGAGGATCGCGAGATCGCGTTCCCCTCGGGCGCCGCGATGGTCATCCGGCGCGACGCCTGGCTCGAGCTCGGCGGCCTCGACCGCGAGTACTTCATGTACGGCGAGGACCTCGACCTCGGCCTGCGCCTGTGGCTGAGCGGACACCGCGTCGGCCTCGTCCCCGCAGCGCGCGTCACCCACAGCTACGAGTTCGACAAGGGGGCCTCCAAGTGGTTTTGGCTCGAGCGCAACCGCCTGCGCACCGTCCTCTCCGTCTATCCCCTTCCGCTACTCGCGCTGCTCGCGCCCGCGCTACTCGCCGGCGAGGTCGGGCTGCTCGCGGTGGCGGCGCGCGGCGGTTGGCTGCGGCCGAAGCTGCGCGCGCAGGCGGCAGTCCTCGCCGGGCTGCCGCGCACGCTCGCGCGACGGCGCGCCGTACAGCGCACGCGGCGCATCGGCTCGCGCGCGCTCGCCTCCCATCTCACCGCCGCGCTCGACAGCCCCTACCTCGCGGCCACGTCCAACCCCCTCCTGAGCGCGCCCCAGGCGGCCTACTGGCGCCTCGTCCGCCTCGTCCTGTCCCGATGCGCGTAGGCCTCGACCTGCTCTACCTCATCCCCGGCCAGACCGGCGGGCGGGAGACCTACGCTCGCGAACTGGTTCCCGCCATGCAGCGCCACGACCCCTCGCTCGAGCTCGTCGCGTTCGTCAACCGCGACGCGGGCCCGCGCCTCGGCGCCGAGCTCGGCCCGCGCGTGCGCGCCGTGACGCTGCCCGTCTCCGCGCGCAGCCGCGCGCAGTGGGCGCTCGGCGAGCTCTCCCTCGTATCCGTCGCGGCGTCGCGCGCCCGTGTCGACGTCCTGCACTCGATGGCCAACTTCGCGCCCCCCTGGGGACGCTTCCGGCGCGTCGTCACGATCCACGACCTTCAATACCTGGCGGTCCCCGAGCTGCTCTCTCCCGCCAACCGCCTGGCCACGTCCGCGCTCGTCTCGCTCGCGGCGCGGCGCGCCCAGCGGATCGTCGCGGTCTCTTCCGCCGGGGCCGATGAGATCGTCTCCGGGCTTCGCATCGCGCGCGCGCGCATCGACGTCGTTCCCAACGGTGTGCGCCTCCCGCCCGTAGTCGCCGCGCCCGGGGCGTTGACACCGTCGGCAGCGGCCGCGGCCGGGCTCACCCCGTCACCGTCCTCGGCGTCGCCGTCGCCGTCGCCGAGCGAGGACCTGCTCGCGCGCCTGCGACCCGACGCCCGCCCGCTCGCGCTCGCGGTCGCGACGCACCTGCCCCACAAGAACCTGCCCGCGCTGATCGACGCACTCGCGCTGATCGCCCCCGCCGAGCGCCCGCTGCTCGCGATCGCCGGGCACGACACCGACGACGGGCGACTCCAAGCGCAGGCGGCCTCAGCAGGCGTCGGCGAGGACGTGCGCCTGCTCGGGCACTGCACCACCGCCGAGCTCGACTCGCTTTACGCGCTCGCCGCCTGCCTTGTGCTGCCGACGCTGCACGAGGGCTTCGGCCTGCCCGTGCTCGAGGCGATGGCGCGCTCGCTGCCCGTCGCCTGCTCGGACATCCCCGCGCTGCGCGAGGTCGGCGGCTCCGCGGCGCTGTACTTCGACCCGCGCTCGCCCTCCCAGATCGCCTCCGCGATCTCAGAGCTGATCGCCGACACCGGGCTCGCGGGACGGTTGCGCGAGCTTGGACGCGCCCAGGCGGCGCACTTCAGCTGGGAGGAGGCGGCCTTGGGGACGCTCGCGTGTTATCGCCGGGCGCTGGAATCGCCGCACTGATGGATTGAGCCTGTCATTCGATCATTCCCTCCAAGAATGACATCTGACCTGCTCCGACCGTCCCGTACGAGCATTTCGTCGATGTGTCGCGCTACGGTGAGCGCGTGATCGATGCATCGACGATTGAGGAGGCTGGCCGGTGCCTCTCTGAGGCTGCGCCCCCAAGGACGAGAGTGATCCTGTTTGGGTCACACGCACGAGGAGAGGCCGGCCCGCACAGCGACTTGGACTTCCTCGTGATCGAGCCGGAGGTCGAGAACCCTGCAGTAGAGTCGGTACGACTGCGCAGAGCACTGGGCGATCTGGTGCTCGCCGCGGATGTGATCGTCGCCAGTGAGCACCGGGTGCAAGAGTGGCGCGATGTGCAGGGGAGCCTAATCCACGCTGCACTGGCCGAGGGAAGAGAGCTGGCGGCCTGATGGCCAGCAAGGACGATCTGGCCGATCAGTTGCTGCGCCGCGCAAGCGAGGACGAGGCCGCGGCGAAGGCGATGCTGCCCGTCGGATCGGTCACAGACGTAATCGTCGGATTCCATGCACAACAGGGAGTGGAGAAGTCGCTCAAGGCCGTCCTTGCCGCCCGCGGCGTGGAGTTTCCCTTCATTCACGACATCGCTGGCCTGACCAAGCTGTGCAGAGAAGCAGGGGCTCGCCTACCGGGCGAGCTGGACGGTGCCGATCAGCTGACGCCCTATGCGGCCGGTCTGCGATACGACGATGACGTCGCGGGAGCGGTTGATCGTGAGACGGCGCTGCGCTGGGCGACAGCCGCTGTCCAGTGGGCGCGGCAGCAGATCAAGCCGTCGACTGAGCCGACGAGCACCGACTGACGGTGTGACCACCAACACTCACCTACAGCCCCACCGGCGCGTCGCGGCGCAGCAGCGCGTGCAGCAGCTCGGGAGGGAACGCGCGCAGGAGCAGCAACACCGCCAGGTAGATCGCCGAGGCAATCGCCCATAGGAAGAAGCTCGATATCGACAGCACGAGCGCGGGCGCCCCGGCGAGCGCGGCGGCTACGAGCACCTTCGGCAGCAGCCCGAGCGAGGGCCGGAATTTCGCCTGGCTGCGACCCAGCGACCACCAGTAGGCGCCGGCCAGCACGAACTCGCTCGCGGCGGTCGCCGCCGCCGCGCCTTCCGCGCCGAGGCTCGGCACGAGCGCGAGCGACAGGATCACGGCGAGCACGAGCGCGAGCGCATTGGCCTGCAGCATCCGTCGGTGCTCGCGCAGCGACAATAGCGTCAGGCTCCACGTGGCGCCAAGGAAGGTCGCGATCAGCGACGTCGCCTGCAGCCGCAGCACCGGCACGGCCGGCTTGAAGCTCGCGCCCGCGAGCACCTCGATCACGAACGGCGCCGCGACAACCAGGCTGAGCGCCAGATAGACGCCGGCGATCAGCGCCGTCTCGCTCACCCGTCCCGACCCGTAGCGCAGCCGCTCGTGGTCGTCGCGCCCCGCCCGCGCGAAGATCGGAAAGGCCGAGCTCGCCATCAGGAAGGCGGTGCCCGAGATCGCCTCGACCACCTTGAACGCGGTCGAGTAGTAGCCGGTCTGCTCGGCGCCCGAGCCGAGCGAGACGACGATCAGGGCGACGCGGAAGTAGAGGATGCCGACGGTCGTCGCGGCCGCATAGGGGATCGAGTCGCGCAGCAGGCGCACCCACGCGCTGACTTCGAAGCGCGGGCGCAGCATCACGTGGCTGCGCATCACGAGCAGCGTCGCCGCCAGCGCGGCGAGCGAGGAGATCACGCTCACGTAGAAGAACGGCAGCAATCCCGTCCCGAGCAGCACGAGCACGACCGTGCCGATCGCGACCACGAGCGTGTTGACGAGTTCGAACAGCGAGTACAGCCCCCACCGCAGCGAGGTGCTGAGCACGAGCGCGAGCGTCTGCTGCACGTTGATCAGCATCAGCCCCGCGCCCGAGATCAGGATGCCGAGCAGCACTACCCCGGGGGAGCCGCCGGAGAGCATCAGCAGAAACGCGATCGCGAGCCCCACCAGCGTCGCCAGGGTCCGCAGCCCGATCACGTTCCCGAGCAGCCGCCGGCGCGCCGCCGCGTCCGCCAGCGCGTATTCGCGCGTGGCGACCCCCGTCAGCCCGAACTCGGTCACGCCGGCGACGATCATCACGATCGACGACGCGGTCACGAAGCGCCCGAAGTCGACCACGCCGAGATGGCGCGTCATCAGCGGCACCGTCGCGGTTATCAGCAGGATGTTCACCGCGTAGGCGATCCCGCGGATCACCCCGCCGCGGATCACCCGCGCGCCCGCGTCGGGGCTGTCGAGCGGGTCGACGGACGGCGGCGGCGATGGCGGCGGATCACGGGCCGGATCGTGCGGGCCGTGGGCGGAGACCGGGTCCTCCGGCGCTGTCCCCTCCCGGGTCATGCGCCCCGCGACTCGGACGACCCTGGCCGGGGCGGCGCCGCGGCGGCGCTCTCAGCCCCCTCGTCCATGCCGAGATACAGGTATTTGGCGACGTACAGCTGCACCAACGCCCCGTACACCGCCTGGCCGAAGGCCATGCGCACGTTCTCGCGCAGCCCGTAGTAGCCACGCTCGCGCATGAAGCTCATCGCGAACACCACCGGCAGGTAGGGAAGCACCAGCAGCGGCGAGAGCCGGTTCAGCACGCGGCGCCGCGGCGGCCAGGCGACCGGGCCGTCCCAGTTGAAGCTCGGCAGCGCCGAGCACTCCCCGAGGAACTCGCGCGCGTTGATCCGCGCCCAGCGGCGGTGCTTGGTGAGGACGGTGCGCAGCGCGTAGTTGTTGTACAGCGGGCGGTGCTCGAGCTGCAAGCGCACGCGCCGTACAGGCGGATCGACGCGCTCGACCGCGTGGATCATGCCGAGCACGTGTACGCGCGCGCGACGGAACAGCGACAGCTTGTAAGGGCCGTTCTCGGTGATGTAGCGCGTCCCGTCCCACATCCGCCAGAGGACTTCATAGCCGTTGATGGTCTCCTCCGCCACGAGCGCGCGCAGCTCGGCGCGCAGCCCCTCGGAGAGGAACTCGTCCCCGTCGAGCGACAATATCCACTCGCCGCGCGCCTGCTCGAAGGCGAACACCGTCGCGACCTCGGCGTGTCCGACGAGCGGGCGCACGAAGATCCGGCAGCCGTGCTGCTCGGCGATCTCGAGCGTGCGGTCCTCGCACTCCCCGTCGTGTACGAGCACGATCTCATCGACGACTCCCTCGAGGCTCGCCAGGCAACGCTCGATCACCGCCTCCTCGTTGCGTACGACGACACACGCCGAGATCTTGGGCTGCGTAGCTGGATCGGAGTACATCTTGGTCGCGCCCACCTTAGAGACTGCCCCGGAGCCTGGGAAGGTGGGCGTGGCGCGGTGTCACTGGCGGTGCCAGCGTGCGCCGGAGCCCTTTCCGGTGGAAGCGATCTCGCCGGCGTCGCGGAGCTCGTTGAGCACAAGCCGCACCGTCGCGGGGCTTACATCCGGGAGTGCGCGCCGGATGTCACGTGTGCGGAATTCGGCGGGCGCGTGGCGCAGTATGTGCTCGCGGACGCGGTCCTGCTTTGAGCCCGTGCCGGTGGGGGCGGCGGCGGTGCGCTGCTCGAAATCCTGGTAGGCGCCGTCGAGGGTCTCGATCAGGAACGTGGTCCATGGCCAGATCGTGTGCTCACCGGTGTGCCATCCGCGCTGAGATTCGTAGAGGCTCTGGTAGTAGGCGTTCTTTGCCTCGAAGATGCGCTGCTCAAGGCTCACGTAGCGGACGATGCCGTAGCCGGCGGCCAGCAGCTCGTAGGTGGTGAGCAGTCTGGCAATACGCCCATTGCCGTCGGCTACGGGGTGGATCGCGAGGAGGTCCACGATCAGCGCGCCGATGAGCACGATTGGGTGGGTTCGGCCCTCCCGCTTGGCCTCGTTGTAGCGATCGAGCAACTCTGTGAGCAGCATCGGCGTGTCGTGCTCGTCTGGTGGCGCAAAGACGATCTCGCGACGTCCGCTCTCATAGGAGACGATCAGGTTCTGGTCGCTCTTCAAGTGTCCTCCGCGGCCGCCTGAATGTTTGAAAAGCAGCCGGTGGAGATGGAGCAGGAACGCTACGGTGAGTGGCTCGTATTGCTCCAAGCGCATGATCGAGTCGATCGCGTCGCGGTAGCCGGCGAACTCCTTCTCGTTGCGGTTGCGGAAGCGGGGGCTGCCCTCTGCGATCCGTTCGGCCCGGTCCTTGGCGACGATGACGTTCTCGATCGCGTTTGAGGCCATGATCGACGCGACGCGGGCGTTCTCGGAGAGTACTCGCAGCAGTTGAGGCATCTGGTCGGCGAACAGGCGTTCCTGGCCCTTCCCAGTATCGATTCTCGCGAGCTCGGCGCCGAGCTCGCGCGGTTGGCTGCCAAAGGTTCTGTCGAGGTCAACGAAGCTCCGCATGGTGCTAATGATCGCACAATGATGCTAAAATGGCCATCGATTAGCATTATTCTTGCTGAAATAGCATCAATTGGGCGGGGACGAGGCCGCGGCGAAGGCGATGCGGCCCAGCGGATCGGTAACACGTAATCGTCGGATCCGCGACAAGGCGCGCCGACACCGAGGGGCTCACGCCTCGTCGGGAAAGCCCAGGTAGAGGTATTTCGCCACGTACAGCTGGTGCATAGCGGCATACACGCCGTAGTTGAACGCCATCGACAGGTTGCGTCGCGGGCTCAGCTCGTGGCGGTGGTTGTACAGTTCTAGCGCGAACACCGCCGGCCCGTAGGGCAGGAACAGCAGCGGCGAGAGACGGTTGAGCAGCCGCCGGCGCGGGGACCACTCGGTCGGGCCGTCCCAGTTGAAGGTCGGCAGATCGCTGTACGGAGAGAGGTGCTCGCGCGCGCCCACGCGCGCCCACGAGCGCCACTTCGTGAGCGTCGTGCGCAGCGCCCAGTTGTTGTACTCAGGCCGGTGCTCGAGCACGTAGTCGACGTCGCGCACCGGCTCGTCGACGTGGATCGTCAGGTGCAGGTTGCCGACCGCGTGCAGCGCCTCGCGCCGGTAGAGCTGGAGCTTGCGCCAGCTCTGCTCCGGGCTCGACACGTAGCGCCGGCCGTCCCAGAACGGCCACAGGAACCGGTAGCCGTTGACCGCCGGGTCGCTGACGAGCTCGTGCAGGTGCTCGCGCAGGCCCGGCGAGAGGAACTCGTCGGCGTCGACGCCGAGGATCCACTCGTGGCGCGTCTCACCGAAGGCGAACACCTTCGACGCGTCGGCGTGTCCTCGCAGCGGCCGCTCGAAGATCCGGCAGCCGTACTCCTCGGCGATCGCGAGCGTGCGATCTTCGCACTCGCCGTCGTGTACGAACACGATCTCATCGACCAGGTCGGCGAAGCTCTGGAGGCAGCGGCCGATCAGTCGCTCCTCGTTGCGAGCGACGACGCACGCCGAGATCTTGGGCCGCGTGGCTGGGTCGGGGTCCATCTGCTCGCGCCTCACCTTAGAGACTGACCCGGAACCGTGAGTGCGATCGGTGCAATCCACGCCCGGCGCGGTGTTCGGGGAGGCGCCCTTGCGATCATGCTGCGGATGAGCGCTGACGTCGATACGCCCGTCGACCTGGTCGTCAACGTCTTCGAGCGGACCTACCGCGACGTGCTCGAGCCCGGCGCGTTCGCGGCGATCGCCGTCGCGCAGCGCCGGCGCTTCGCGCGCAGGGTTGTGCTCGTCAACAACGTCGCCGACCCCGCCGACGCGCGCGCGCGGGGGCGGCGTCTGCTCGCGCAGGGGGAGATCGACGAGCTGCACTTCGTCGCCGCGCACCTGGATCGCGCGCTCGCGCGCACCGGCCTGCGCCGCGAGGAGCTCGAGCCGCTGCTTCACTACAGCGACGCGTCGCTCGTCGCGGCGACGCTGCCCGGCAGCCCCTGGCTGCTCTACTGGGATCCCGAGGCGCGGCTCGCAGAGCCCGTTGACTGGATCACACCCGCGCTCGAGCTGATGGGCGATGACCCGAGGGTGGTGGTCGCCAACCCGAGCTGGGAGCTGCCCGACGGGGCCGGGCGGCGGCAGGGGGTCGAGCGCGAGACGGTCGCGACACGGGCGGGCTTCGCGATCGGGCACGGCTTCAGCGACCAGGTCTTCCTCGCCCGGCGCGCGCTGCTGGCCGCGCCGATCTACAAGCAGCGCTGCATCGCGAGCATCGCCTATCCCGGCGCCCACAAGGCGCGCGTGTTCGAGGCGCGCGTCGCCGCGTACATGCGCCATCACGACGGCCTGCGCGCGACCTCGCTTGAGGCGAGCTACGTGACCGACGCGCCGGCCGGCGGCTCCTCCTACCCGCCGAGCGGCGTCGGCGAGACGCTGCGCTACGTGGTCAACTCGGCCACCCTGCGAGCGCTCAGCCTGTCTCCGTGGCGGCCGGCGTGCCTGCGCCACACGTGGCTCTGAGAACATGCCGGCGATGAGCAAAGACCCGCGCGTGAGCGTGATCATGGCCGCCTACAACGAGGAGGCGTTCATCGCCGAGGCGATCGAGAGCGTGCTCGCGCAGGGCTTCGACGACTACGAGGTGATCGTCTCAGACGACGGCTCGACCGACGCCACCGCCGAGATCGCGGACGGATTCGCCGCGCGCGAGCCCGAGCTGGTCAAGGTGCTGCGCGGCGAGCAGAACCAGGGCAAGCCGTTCGCGCTGAACCGCGCGCTCGCGATCGCACGCGGCGAGCTGATCGCGTGGCTGGACGGCGACGACGTGATGCTCCCCGGCAAGCTCGAGCGCCAGGTGGCTGCGCTCGACGCCGACCCGAACGCGGCCGGGTGTACGCACGACGCGGAGATCTTCGACTCCGACAGCGGCGCGACGATCGGGCGCTTCTCGCGGACGATGAGCGGTGTGCCGCTGCGCAGCGGGGGGATCGAGCTGTGGTTCGACCCGACCTACAGGATGCTGCCGTCGGCGACGATGATCCGCGCGGCGCTGTGCCCCCCCGGCGGGTTCGACGAGCGCCTGACGTACACGAACGACTGGCTGTTCGACATCGAGGTGTTCCGCCACGGACGCTGCGTGGCGATCGACGACGTGCTCGTGCGCTACCGCCGCCACGGCGACAACTTCACGACGCGCGCCGACGCATCCGGCGCGTCATACGAGGAGGGGATGATGGCGATGGCGCTCGTGAGCGCCCGCTACCCCGAGCTCGCCCGTCGCGCGCGCGCGATGCAGACCGCGATCATGCTCGGCCAGGCGCGCCGTCGCGCGGGCGCGCGCCAGTGGCGCGAGGCGCGCCGCTACGGCGCCGCCGCGCTCGGCGCGGGCGGCGTCACGGGGACGCTGGGCGTGGCAGCCGCGTTGACGCGCTCGGCGCTGCGCGGCCGCCGCGCCGGACGCTGAGCCCACCGCGCGGCGCAAGCCATCCCAAGCAGTCTGGATCATCGAACGTCGAGCATTTCGCCAGAGCCTGTTTGGAGATATTTATGTCTGACAAAAGTGCTAGGGTATCTGGAAAGCACGTGCGGTTCGCGCGCTCAGCCACCAAGCCCCGAATATCCAAGGAGCGCATCCGTTATGTCATTGCCCACTGCGGCCTCGCCTTTGAGGAGCCTGCGCCATCGTCGAGCGCCGAAGCTCTCGACGACAGGCTCCTCTGCCTGGGTGACGATGCCGACGGCAAGGCCCTGGAGGTGATGGTTGTGGCAGGCTCGAAGGGGGAACTGGTCGTGATTCATGCAATGGGGCTGCGCTCGAAGTACAAGGACCAATACGAGGAGGCCAAGCAATGGCGACTCTGAGGACACGAAGCGGAACCAAGCTGACAAAGAAGGTCGTCGACGCGCTGGCCGAGGAGGCAGAGCGTGGCTATGACCTGACGAAGGCCAAGCGCGTTCGCCTGGGTCGCCCCGCCCTCGGAGACGTCGGCGCCTCGCCGCGCGTGCAGGTGCGCGTCGATCCGCAACTCGCCAAAGCACTCAAGGCGCGCGCGCGCAAGGAGCACCGCTCGGTCAGCGAGATCGCACGCACCGCGCTACGCGAGTACGTGGACCGCGCCGCCTGACGCTTGCGGCTACGAGATGACTACCGCTCGGCGCTGCGCGACCGCCGCGCCGGGCGCTGAGCTCCCACCGCGCCCCCCCCCAAGTGAAAGCCGTATCTTGATAAGAGTTGGTCCAGTCGAATAGACTTGTCCCGGTGAGGGTCGGGGTCTATATCGACGCGTTCAATCTGTACTACGGGGCGCGCGGCCTTTGCGGCAGGGGCGCCGCGGGCTGGCGCTGGATCGACCTGCGCAGTCTCGCGGAGCAGCTGGCCGGCTGGCACGGGTCGGAGATCGCGCGCATCGTCTACTGCACAGCCAGGATCAGCGGAGCGGACAACCCCTCGGGCGCAGCCGATCAGGACATCTACCTCAAGGCCCTGACAGCCGCCAAGGCGGTCGACCTGATCGAGTATGGCTCCTATGTGTCGCGCGTGAAGCAGGCGCCGATGGCGACACCCGACGCGAAGGGCCGTCCGGTCCTGACTCGATCGGCGCCGCCGGTCCTTGTGAAAGACGCCGCGAACGAACCGGTGCGCGATGCCGTGTTCATGGTCTCTCACGCCCGGCGTGAGGAGAAGGGGTCGGATGTCAACGTCGCCGCCCACCTCTTACTCGACGTGCTCGAAGCCAACGTCGATGCCGCGATCGTGATCTCGAACGACAGCGATCTCAAGCTCCCGCTCGTCGAGGCGCGCAAGCGGGTACACGTGGGAACCGTCAACCCGTCGCGGAGCTTCCTTGCTGGCGACCTGCGCGGCAATCCCGACGACGGCGTGGGGGGCCACTGGTGGGCCAAACTGCGTGCAAGGGACTTCCGCGCCCATCAACTGCCCGATCCTGTTGGTGTCTACGCCAAGCCCGTCGACTGGTGAGCAGAGTTAGAAACATTTAGCCAAAGCGCTTGACATGGCGCGCGAGGCGGCCGATATACTAGTTTACATACCACCCGGCCCCTCGTGGGCCGGGTCTTTTTTTGCCCTGGGCCGTCCGTGGCCTGTGGTCGGATCGACTCAGCCTTGGGTCGCGGAGGGGCCGCCCGCACCGTCCGTCGATCGGGACCGCGGCCCGAGCCGCCCGGCGCGGGCGTCGCGAAAGCCTGAGCGCACCGCGCGCAGCGCGCGGCGGCGGTGCGCGCGGGTGAGCGCGTGCGAGGAGAACGTGGCGAGAATCGCGGCGCGGCGCAGCGCGCTGGGAACGCGACCGAGCGGACGTCGGCGCTCGAGCACGACGACCGTGTTGCGCACGCCGTAGTAGAGCGTGTGGGTGGAGGCTGCCTCGCCGCCGGTGGAGGCGGAGACGCTGTGCCAGGCCCGCGCGTCGGGCGCGAGCACAACCTCGAAGCCGGCCGCGCGCACGCGCAGCGCCCAGTCGACGTCCTCGACGTAGAGGAACAGATCCTCGGCGAGCAGCCCCGCCTGCTCGATCGCCTCGCGCGAGATCGCCATCAGCGCCCCGACGGCGCGCCCGGTCGAGCGCACCCGGCTGTAGCGCGGGCCGTCGGGGCGCCCGTAGCCGCGGGGCCGGCCGGAGTAGCCGAGCAACTCACTCACGCGCTGGCCGGCGAACCAGATTGTCCGCGGGCGGTCGGCGAAGTAGACCTTGCCGGCGAGGATCCCGGCGCGCGGACGCTCGCGGGCGGCGCGCTCGAACCCGTCGATCACGTCGGGGGCCACGGTCACGTCGTTGTTGACGAGCATCGCCCAGCGCATTCCGTGCTCGAGCGCGTAGCGCAGGCCGAGGTTGTTGCCGGCGGAGTAGCCGAGGTTCGAGCCCGCCTCGGCCAGGACGACTCGCTCCTGCGGAAAACGCTCGCGGATCGCCTGCTGGGAGCCGTCGGAGGAGCCGTTGTCGACGCAGACGATCCCGAGGTCGTCGCGCGCGACGCGCGTGAGCGATTCGAGGCAGCGCAGCGTGTCTTCGCGCCCGTTCCAGTTCAGCACGATCGCCCACCAGGCGCGGTCCGTCGCGGGTGTGAGAGCGTCATCAGGGGAGGACATGTGCTCGACAGTATGGCCCGAGCGTCGTTGTCGACGGGACCTCTATCGCGGGCGCCGGCGCCGCCGACAACGGCGCTCGGCGCGAGTCCCGCGCGGGCACGTGCCGCGTCGCGGCCGGTGAAGCCGATATAGATCCGCGCTTGACCGGACTGTTCATCTGCGGCTGCATCCTGTTTCCGCTCGTGCTGCTGGGCCTCAGCGCGGGGGGCGGGCTGCTCGTGCGCGGACTCGGCGGCGACTGGCTGCCGAACGGGCTGATCCTGCCGGTCGGCTTTGCGCTGCTGGTGGCGATCTGCTCGTTCACGACCTACATCGGCTGGCTGGTGGGCGCCGCCGGCTGGATCGCGCTCGCGCTCGCGCTGGCCGGGCTCGCGCTCGCGGCACATGCCGGCAAGCTGCGCAGGCCCCACCTGGACGGCATCCCCTGGGCCACGCTCGCGGGGCTCGCCGCCTTCGCCGCGATCGCCGCGCCGACGCTACTGACCGGTACCCCGACGTGGACCGGCTACACGCGACTGATCGATCTCGGCTTTCAGATGGACTTCTCCCACTACCTCGCCGAAGCCGGACGCGCGAAGACCACGTTCGACTCCTCCTATCACGCGAACGCGGAGAAGCTCGTCTCGATCGGCTATCCCGGGGGCGGGCAGGCGACACTCGGGGTGATCGCCAAGCTGATCCGCACCGACGTCGCTTGGTGCTACCAGATGTATCACGCGTTCGCCGCGGCGATGGGCGCGCTGGCGATCTACTCGCTGCTGGGGCACGCGTCGGGGAAGCCAGCACCGGGGCGCACGGCCGTGGGCCGGCCGCTGCGCGCGATCGCGGCGGCCGTGGCGATCCAGCCGACCGTGCTGTACGGGTACGCGCTCGAGGGCGGAATCAAGGAGCTGACCACGGCGAGCCTGCTGGTGACCGTGGTCGCCGTGCTGGCGGAGCGGCTGCCCGGGAGGGGGCCGCGCGTGTCGGTGCTGCCGGCGGCGGTCGCGATCGCGGCGTCGGTCGACGCGTTCAGCTTCGGGGTCGCGCCGTGGCTCGGTGTGCTGCTCGCGGCGGCGTTCGTGCTCACGCTGCTGTCCGCCGATCGCCTGCGCACGATCGCCGACTGGGCGCTGCTGACGGCACTCGCGATCGTGATCGCGCTGCCGGAGATCGTAAGCGCGCTGACCCAGCTCGGAGGGATCGCGAGCAACGCGATCGGCGGCACGATCAACCTCGGCCTCGGCAACCTGTCGGGGCCGGTGCCGGAATGGTCCGCGGCCGGGGTATGGCTCACGGGCGACTTCCGTTTTCCGCTCTACCACGTCACGGCGACCCACGCGCTCGACGTGTTCGTGATCGTGCTCGCCGTGCTCGGCACGCTCGTCGCGCTCGTGCGACGACGGTGGATCCTCGCGTTCGCGGGCGTGGCGGCGCCGATCGCGCTGTGGTACTACGTCGCTCACAGCACCGCCTGGATCGTGTTCAAGTCGTTCACGATCACCGGCGTGTTCGCGCTGACGCTCGCGTTCGCGGGCGCAACGGCGCTGAGCGCGAACAGGCGGCTTCCCGTCGCGCTGGTCGGCTGGCTCGCCGCCGCGGTGATCGTCGGCGGGGTGCTGTACGGGAACGCGCTCGTGTACCACGACACGACGCTGGCCCCGGCGGCGCGCTATCACGACCTCGCCGAGATCGGCAAGCGCTACGCGGGACAGGGCCCAACGTTGTATCCGTCGTTCGACGAGTACGCCGAGTACTTCCTGCGCGACGAGCGGGGCTCGACGGACGTCCAGCCGGCATACGACGAATGGGGGCTTCTCCCGCACGTCGAGGCCCCCGGAGTGGTCGGGTTCTCGTTCAGCCTCAACCAGTTCCAGATGGCCTACCTGCAGAAATTCAAATTGATCGTCGTGCCGCGCAGCCCGCTGGCGGTGCGCGCGCCGAGCAACTGGGATCTGGTGCAGCAGACGAAGTACTTCGACGTGTGGCGCCGCGAACGGCCCGCCGCGGACGTGTTCGTGCACTACCCGCTGGCGGGGCTGGCGCACGAGCGCACGGCCACGTTCTGCGGAAACCTCGAACGTTCGCTGCGCAAGGCCGGGGTCGGCGCGAGCATCGCCTACGTACGCGCGCCGACGACGACCCAGGTAGAGCCGCCGGCGGGGGTTCACCCCGACTATTGGAAACCGGAGGGGAACGAGCTCGTAGCCCACGGCGCGGGCAGCGACCGCATGACGTTCAAGCTCGCGCGCGCCGGCAGCTACGAGCTGTGGATGGAAGGCACGGTGGGGCGCCCGATCAAATTCGTGCTCGACGGACGAGAGGTGGGGACAATCGCGTATGAAGACCGCTATCCGAACCAGTACCTGTACATCGGCAAACGCACGCTCGCGGCCGCGAGGCACACGCTCACGATCGAGCGCGGCGGGGGCAGCCTGCACCCGGGCAGCGGCGACGACGTCGACCCCGACACGCGCAGCTTCGGGCCGATCGTGCTGGTGGCACGCGGGACGCAGTCCTACCGGCTGGAAGTGGCGCCGGCCGCGGCGGCCAAGCAGATCTGCGATGCACCGGTGGGCTATGAATGGATGGAGGTCTTGAAGCCGGGCGCAGCACCGGCCGGCTCGCTCGAAGCGACGAGCACAGCGGGCTCGCCCGCGGCCAAGACCTGACTCGCGACCTGACTCGCGACCCGTCTCACGCCCTCGCGCCCGCCGGCGCGCCGCCCGAAAGCGCCTCCAGCCGCCGACGCATCGCCGCGCCAGTGGTCGCGGGCGAGAGCTGACGCGTGATGTCCTCGCGCGCGCGCGCGCCGAGGGCGGAGGCCTCGCGTGGAGACTCGACCACGCGACGCATCAGCTCGGCGGCGTGCTCGACGGAGGGGTCGGCCCATTCGCCCTCGGGCGGGTAGATCTCGCATTCGGGTCCGACGCGCCCGATCTCATAGTCGACCAGAAGACTGTTCGAAGCGTTCATGAAGTCGACGTTGCCGGAGTAGCCGGTCGCGATTACGGGCTTGCCGATCGCCATCGCCTCGGCCATCGTCAGGCCGAAACCCTCGGCGCGGTGCAGCGAGGCGTAGCAGTCGCAGGCGGCCATCAGCGAGGAGAGCTCGGCGGAGGAGAGCGAGCGATCGACGACGTGGACGTCATCGCGCCCGTGCGCGGCCCACAGCACCTCCTCCTCGGCGAGCGGACGCAGGGGAGCGTTGATCGTCTTGATCAAGAGCCGCGGACCCTCGCCGGGCGAGAACGCGCGCTTGAACGCCTCGATCAGCCCGACGGGGTTCTTGCGCTGAATCGTGGAGAGGTAGTCGAAGACGAACAGGAACAGGAAGCCGTCGGGGACGCCGAGGCGCAGCGGGGCGGCCTCCGTGGCGGGGCGCTCCACGGGCGGCGGCAGCGCGAGCACGGGGACCTGAGTGGCGGCGCCGATGTTGGCGGCCATGAAGCTCGAGTAGACCCAGATCTCCTCGACGAGCGCGAACGCGCGCTGCCAGCGGGGGGGAATCGTGTTTGTCTCCCAGCCCCAGATACCGATGCGCGGGCCTTGGAAGTAGTCCTCGCCGAGGCGCTCGACGAAGTCGGGGAGCTCGTCGGCGTTGACAGCGACGATCTCGAAGCCGTGACGGCCGTCGTGGACGAGCTCCTCGAAGTCGTGGCGCCCGTACTCGTCGGCGAGGGCGACCGGCAGGGCGAGATGGTGCAGGGGGACGCTGACGGTGCGCACCGGCACGGAGGCGGCGCCGAGCGCCTGCACGTAGCCGCGCGCGGCCGCGCCGAGGCCGAGCGTGTGGCCGAGATAGCCGGTCAGGCGCACCGCCGGTCCGTCCCCGGCCGGGGACCCCGCCGCCCGTCCCGCCGTCTCCGCGGATGCCTGCGCCCCGGAGGGGGCCCCAGACGCGGAGGGGGACGGTGTCACGGCGGAAGCTGGAGAGGGGGTGATCGCCGCCTGAGCGGCGGCCGGCGGGGTTGTCTGTGGGTGCTCCGAGCGAGGTGCATGTCCCGGGCGGGGCGGCATGAAGCGGTCGGGGATCGACAGCTCGGCGCGGCCGAACGCCCAGCACCATGCCAGGTACTCCTCGCCGTCGGGGCCGTCGAGGTCGGGGTAGGCGCGCACGACGTCGGGGCGCTCGTGGGCGACGCGGTGGAAGACGTAGCGGTTGATCCCGTAGGCGGCGCCGCGGGGCGCGGGACCTTGCAGCCAGGCGAGAAACGCGCGCGTGCCGGGCTCGCCGAACAGGTCCTCGACGGGCTCGCCGAGCGCGAGCGCCGAGCCATAGAGCGCGCGCAGGGACTCGTCGTAGACGAGGTCGTCCTCCAGGCGGCGGCCGACCTCGGCGTGGTGGTCGGCGTCGCTGAAGCCGCAGCGGCGCAGCTCGGCGGCGTAGCGGGCGGAGAGATCGTGCAGGACGGGGGAGCGGCTGACGCGCGCGCGGCTCGCGGTCGCGCTCAGGCGGTGGGGGTGGGCGGGGTCGAAGCCGGGCAGGTTGAGGAAGCGCAGCGGGTGATCGCCGTCGACGAGCACGGCGCCAACGTCGCCTGCCCCACCCACGGCGCCCGCCGCACCCGCACCGCCCGCCGCACCCGCACCGCCCGCCGCACCTGCACCGCCCGCCGCACCCGCACCGCCGGCAGCACCTCCGTTGCCCGCCGCAAGCGAATGGCGGTGCAGGTTCCACACGTTCAGGTTGCAGCCGGGGTCGTCGAGCACGGCGGTGGCGAAGCGGGCGGGGGCCAGCTCGAGGAAACGAGCGAGCCAGGGCCGGTCCTCGGGACGCTCGCCCGCGGCGCGAGCGTCGAGCGAGCCGAGCGTGCGCTCGACGCGCTCCTGCCACCAGTCGAGGAACGCGAGCGAGTCGGGGTCGCCGTCGATCCCGAGCATCGTCTCCTCGATCCGCCCCACCCGCTCGAGCTCTGAAGGCGAGGGCTCGAGGCCGTCGTCGGGCAGCTCGGCCGTGCAGCGGGGCACGAGCAGCACGGGGCGCGCGGACAGCGCCGCCTCGATCGGGGCGAGGGTGTCGAGCACCCAGACGGAGCTGGGCAGGTGCAGCACCGGCTCGTGTGTGCGCTCAGCGATGCGTCGCAGCAGGGGGGGAGGAGCAGCGCGGTCAGGTCCTGCTCGCCGTGCAGCGCGAGCAGCGCGGCGAGGTCGACGTCGAGCTCGCCGCAGACGGAGCGCACGGGCAGCGGACGCTCCGTCGTTGCGGCTGCGCGCGAGGACTCCTCGGCACGCACCGCGGCGTCGGTGTCGTGCGCGCGCGAGGATCTCTCGGCGGTCGCCGCGGCGGCGATCGCGCGTGCGCCGGAGGATCCCTCAGTGGGCAGAGATCCGTCGACGCCCACCTCGGCGGCCACGCGCTCGCCGACGAGGAGCACGATCTCGAACGGCCAGTCGGGCTGGTGCGCTCGCAGCGAGTAGCCGAGAGCGCGCGCTCGAGGAAGGCTGCCGAGCGTGGCCAGTGTAACGACCCGCATCTACTCCTCCTCCCCGTCCCAGCCAGGTGGGCGGGGCGCGGCGATGGAGCGGCGCAGCGACTCGGTGGCGAGGACGAGCTCGCGGATGAGGTCCTCGAGGCGCTCGATCTGCTCTGTATGGCGTTCGCGCACGTGCTCGAAGTCCGCCTGCAGGCGCCGCACGGTCGCTTCGAGCTCGATCGCGCGCGCGCGACGGCGCGCGTAGACGGGCGCGATCCGCGGCAGCGCGCGGCGCGCGAGGCCACGCACCGAGTTCATTGCTCGGGACACTAACTGGCATTATCGCCCAATGAGCGCAGCCGGCGGGCGAGCAGAGACGGCCAACCAAGAGCGGCTATGGGTGACGATCGACGCGCGCGCTCTCGACGGCGCGCTGATGGGCACGCAGATCCTGGTGCTGGAGCTGACGCGCGCACTGGCGCGGACGCAAGCGTTGCGCCTGCGTGTGCTGATCTACGCCGAGCGGATCGACCGGGAGACGCTCGATTCGCTGCGCGAGCTGCCCGAGACCGAGATTCTGGCGGTGGAGGACGTCGATGAGACGACCCCGCCGAGCGCCTTGTTCCACCGCCCACAGCAGGCTTTCTCGCAAGCCGACATCGCGCTCGCGTGGCAGCTGGGCGAGCGGATCGTGCTCAGCCAGCTCGACCTGATCGCCTATCGCAATCGCGACTACTTCGCCGACACGGACGCGTGGGAGGACTACCGGCGAGCGAGCCGCCACGGCATGATCGCGGCCGAGCGTGTGCTCGTCCTGTCCGAGCACACGCGCGGGGAGCTACTCGAGGAAGGGCTCGTCGAGGCGGAGCGAATCGCGGTGATAGCACCCGGTCTCGACCAGCGGTCCCAGGGACAGCCGCACCGGCCAACGCGGTTGAGCGCGCGCGCTGGGGAGGGGGAGAGAGCCAACGAGCAGGGTGAGAACGCACAGAAGCAGGACGAGAACGCGCAGGAGCGGGCTGAGAACGCGCACGAGCAGGACGAGGCCGCACACGAGCCGGGGTTCCTGTTGTGTCTCGGAACGGACTACCACCATAAGAACAGGGTGTTCGCGCTGCGCCTGCTCGCCGCGCTGCGCGAGCGTCACGGTTGGTCGGGGAGGCTCGTATTCGCCGGAACACACGTCCGGTACGGCTCCTCGCGGAAGGCCGAGCGCGAGGAGCTGGACACGCACCCGGAGCTGCGTACGGCCGTGGTCGACCTTGGCGCGGTCGGCGAGGGGGAAAAGGAGTGGCTGATGCGGCACGCCGAGGCGGTGCTCTACCCGTCGACGTACGAGGGATTCGGGCTCGTCCCGTGCGAAGCCGCGCTGCACGGCGTCCCGTGCCTGTTCGCGGCCACGACCTCCCTGGCGGAGGGGGCGATCGGGGAGGCGGCGACGCTCGTGCCGGGGGACCCGGCGCGGAGCGCGGACGCGGCAGCGAAGCTGCTGCACGATCCGCGCGCGCGCACACAGCAGGTGGAGCTGCTCGCCGGCGCCGCGCGCGAGCTGACCTGGGATCGCGCGGCCGTGGCGACGGTCGATGCCTACCGCGAAGCCGCGGAGGCGCCGGTACGCGAGGCGGCGGTGCTCAGCCGCGACGCGGTCGCGCGCGAGCGCAGGCTGACGGCGGCCCACGCGGAGACGGTGCAAACGCTGATCGACGAACGCGAGCTGGTGCTGAGCGACTACAACGAGCTGCTCGCCGCGGTCGGCCCCGCGCGCAGCCTGGTCGGCCCGCAGGGCGCCCTGCCAGAGGACCTGCAGCGCGGCCTGCTCGCGCTGAGCGCACGCCCGGCGCTCAGCCGCCCGCTGTACGGCGGCATGGCGCGGCTGTACAGCCTCGCGCGTGCCCTCGGTCGCACTCTGCGCGCACCGCTCCGTCGCGGGCATTGACGCGGTACTCGCCGGACGACGCTCAATCAGCCCACCAGTCTCGCTGACCCTCCACGTCTTCCCGCGGGTTCTCGCCGAGGCTGGGGGCGCCGAAGACGAGGAGCTCGAGGCCCTCCGGCCCGGCCTCGTACCCTCGCCACGTACCGGGCGGAACGCGCACGACATCCCACTTCTCGACCTCGACGATCTCGTCGTCGAGCTTCATCCGCCCGCTGCCACCCACAACCACGAACGCCTCCTCCTGCTCCTTGTGCGTGTGGCCGTATGGGAACCGATAGTCGGGCGGGATGCGCTGATAGCTCAGGCCCGATTGCTCGAGCTCGAGCGCCTTGCTCGCAAGACGGAACTCCAGGTCCGGCGCGCCGTCGAAGTTTGACCCAACGTCCGCCAGATCCCCTCTGAGGTTCCTGAGCGTGAACGGCATGGCGGCGATTCTACGGTTCGGGCGTGGCGTCGTGTCCCGGAGAGGGCGGGCGGAAACGAAATTATCGACCATCCGACAGCTCCTGCGCGCAACCGCGTCGCAGGTCATCGACGAACCCATACGCATCGGCAGCCGCAGCTTCGAGATCATCACCGCGGAGACCGTCGAACTCGGCGGCGCGGCGAGGCCCGATGCTGTCTGGTGAGGCGAAGTCGTTGCTCAGCGCGCTCAGGGCCCGCGAAATGAGATCGTGATGCGTCGCGGCCCGTTGCGCGAGACGGCTTGCGATGTCCGCCACGCCGTCCGGCCAGCGCCTGAGCACGTACAAGAGGTCGTAGGCATCCTTCGGCTCGGCGCGATCAGCGAACGCTAGGGCCTTGAGCACGATAAAGGCCGCGGGACCGCAGACAGGGACCGCGCGAGATACTCGCTCGCCCTTGAGCGTATGGCCGGCGAGCATCACGTCCTCACGTTCGTCGAACGCCATCTCCAGGCCAGGGGCAATCAGTGCACCGAAGTCGCCCTCGAGCGGGTGCACTCTTCCGCCCTGCTCAGCTCCCGGAAGCGTAGGCAGCAGGAAGTCGACAGTGACTTTGAGACCGCCCAGCTTCCAGCGCTGTGGCGTCGGGTTGCCCTTGTCGTTGACGTCCGGCTCGAATCCCTCCTGACGCAAGCGGTGGCTTATCTCTGCGTACTGAGAGTCGTCGAGCAGCGCGATCGAGAGGCCGACGTCGAGATCGTTGGTGCCGACGTGCACCTCGACGTCGGTGCACTCTGCATCCAGTCGACGATCGACGATGAGCGCAGGGACCAATCCACCCACGATGCACAAGCGGTCCATCAACGCGCCAAGGGTTACTGCCACGGTGAGGCATGTGGCCTCGACCTGCTCGGTCTCCTCACGACGGTAACCACCGCGATGGCGAGGCTTACGTTGCGGCGACACTCGCGTCCAGCCGTTCGGCGCGGAGATGGCGCGCAGCCTCATTCGCGCGCTCCGGCAGATGCAGCAGATCGAGATACGCCTGTACCCACGCGACGCAGTTGAGGCCGTCCTGCAGCTTCTCGCCAAAGAAGGCGCCCTGGTCATTCGGGGCGATCAGTTGCACATTCGCTCCCTTCTGGATGGGGCGCATCTTCAGACCCTCGGCGAACTCGTGTGGATCGCCGTCGATGTAGACCGAGACGAGGCGAAACTGGGCGAAGTGATCGATCGCCCATGCCGCAGGCAGCCCGGTGAAAGCGTGATGCAACCCAAGCGCAGCAAAGCCCTCGCCTACCGTATGTGCCAATGCCGCGCCGTTTCCGCTGATATGTCCACGCAGGATGTGATGGCGGTCGAGGCGGTAGTCCTGCGCCCACGCGTCGAGCAGCAGGCTGGCATCGCGTGAACGCAGCTCGTTGTCGCGACGCTCGAGCAGGAACTCCTCGTCTAGGCGTCGCACGATCCGCGAGACGTTGCCGTCATCGAGTCCCGTGACGTCGACCAGCTCCTTCTGGCGCCACCAGCGGAGGGGATCCTGGAGAAGGGCACGCGCGATCCGCGAGCTCTTGGGCGCGAACGGCGAGGACGGTCGACCGGCCGATCGGAATTGGTTCGGTCGACCCTGCACGTTCACATACAGATCGCGATACCGGATGTGGGCGTTGCCCGACAGGTCAAGCCAGTTGACGCCAGCGTTCTCTGCGGCGCGGGCGCCTGCCGGGGACATGTAGGGCACCACCAGCAGCGGGATCGCATCGGGGCCGGCATAGCGGCGGAGCTGTTGTGCCGCATCCGCCATCCGGCCGGGCCTGGCCGAGGTCTTGACCTCAACGACCCAGCTGCGGCCCTTCTCGTCTGAGAGGAATATGTCGATGCCGACGTCGGGGCTCGCGCGTTCGACGCTAACGGGGACTATGGGTTCGTCGAGCAACTCGCCGAGCAAGCGGGGGAGGCGACGATTCGCCTCTTGCGTGATGGCAAAGCCAGATGCCTGCATAAACTGCCTCTCCTGTCGAACGCAGCAGGCATTGTATTTTACGCAGGAAGACGGGTTCCTGCGTAAACCTAAGCACCTGTATAGCTCGGCAGGTGGCCTAGTTTTCGCAGGCTAAGCAGCTTGCGCTGCGACGGTGCCGCAATGTGCGCGAGCCAACGTTTATCGGCCAAATCCCAACCGCCCACGCCCGAATCACGGTCGCAGGTTCCCGTATCGATCCCGCCCCCGCTATACCCTGCATGACTGTGGCTTTCCAGCAGACATCCAGCGGCCCACGCCCGGCGCTGGCCGCGCAGGGCGTGGACAAGCGCTTCAAGATCCCCGAGGAGCGCAGCCATACGCTGAAGGAGCGGGCCTTGCACCCGCTGCGGCGCACGCGCCACGAGGAGCTGCACGCGCTGAAGGACATCTCCTTCGCGGTCGAGCCGGGCGAGTTCTTCGGGATCGTCGGGCGCAATGGCAGCGGCAAGAGCACGCTGCTGAAGTGCCTGGCGGGGATCTACCGCGCGGATGAGGGCAAGATCTGGTGCAACGGGCGGATGTCGACGTTCATCGAGCTCGGCGTCGGCTTCAATCCCGACCTGGCCGCGTACGACAACGTGTCGCTGAACGGCATCATGCTCGGGCTCTCGCCGCGCGAGGCGCGGGCGCGCTATCAGAGCATCATCGAGTTCGCCGAGCTCGAGGAGTTCCAGGACCTGAAGCTGAAGAACTACTCCTCGGGGATGCACGTGCGCCTCGCGTTCTCGGTCGCGATCCAGGTCGACGCCGACATCCTGCTGATCGACGAGGTGCTCGCGGTTGGCGACGCTTCGTTTCAGCAGAAGTGCTTCGACGTGTTCAACCGCATGCGCGAGGAAGGGCGCACGATCGTGTTCGTGACGCACGACATGGGCGCGGTCACGCGCTTCTGCCACCGCGCGATGCTGCTCGAGCGCGGCGAGATGGTCTCGATCGGCGACCCGCGCGACGTCGCCGACCGCTACTTGGAGATCGCCTTCGGCCGCGCGATCGGCTACGAGGACCCGGATGTCGGCAGCGCGCGCATGGGCGACGGCGACGCCCGCGTGAGCGAGGTATGGCTCGGCCACGACCGCTCCGAACACCGCACGGTGGCGCCGCAGTCCGAGCCGCTGACGCTGAAGGCGCTCGTCGAGTTCAACGCCCACGTGCTCGACCCGGCGATCAGCCTGACGTTGCTCAACGAGCACCGCCAGCCAGTGGTCGTGGCGACCACCGCGCAGGATCGGGAGCAGACCGGCGGCTTTCAGGCGGGCGAATGGGCGGTGTTCGCGTTCTCCTTCCACAACATGCTCGCGCCCGGGCGCTACCACACGATCATCACGATCAGCCACCGCGGCGAGGGCCTCGACGTGATCGACCGCTTCGTCGGCGGCCTGTCGTTCGTCGTTTCCGGCGCGGTCGCGAGCGGCGGCATGGTCGAGATACCGGTGGAGACGGAGATCAACCGCGCGGGAATCCTCTCGGAGGGAGAGGTCGCGGGGTTGGGCTTTAAGACCGTTGGGGCGAGGTCGCGATGAGCACGCCTACCGACATCCAGCCGGTCGATATCCAGCCCGTCGACCGCCAACCGGTCGGGCCGAGGTCGCGATGAGCACGCCCACGATCCGCGAGCCGCTCGGCCAGCCGATCCGCGGGCCGCGCGCGCTGGACGACAGCTGGTCACGGTTCTGGCAGCTCGCCTACAACATCGCACTGAGCGAATTCAAACTGAAGTTCTTCGGCTCGGCGCTCGGCTACATCTGGCAGGTGATGCGACCACTGCTGTTGTTCGGCGTTCTGTATGTGGTGTTCGTAAAGATCTTCCACGCCGACAAGTCGGCGCCGGGGCCGGCCGGCCACTTTTACGGCGCGCAGCTGCTCGGCTCGATCGTGCTGTTCACGATGTTCGCCGAAGCAAGCAGCGGCGCGGTTCGCAGTGTCGTCGACCGCGAGAACCTCGTGCGCAAGATCCAGTTTCCGCGGCTGGCGATCCCGATCTCGGTCGTGCTGCTGGCGATGTTCAACCTCGGCCTGAACCTGATCGTGGTGATGATCTTCGCGACGATCGAAGGTGTGCGGCCGATGCTCACCTGGCTCGAGCTGCCGCTGATCGTGGTGGTGTTGACGATGCTGAGCACGGGCGTGGCGATGCTGCTTGCGGCGCTGTTCGTGAAATTCCGCGACATCTCCCCGATCTGGGAAGTGCTCTCTCAGATCCTGTTCTACGCCTCACCGGTGATCCTGCCGGCGGAACGGGTCAGCAAGGAACTCGAACACGGCACGCTCAACCGGGTTCTCTACCACGTATACACGCTGAATCCGCTGGTGGCGATCTTTCAGGAATTTCGCCACGCGATGATCAACAATCACGCCAAGAGCGCGGCGCAGATCATGAACGGATGGCCGCACATGCTCGAGCCGCTCGCGCTCGTGGTTGTCATCTTCGTGTTCGGCTTTTGGGTGTTCAACCGCGCGGCTCCGCACATCGCCGAGGACCTCTGAGGGCCACCGATCAAAGATCGGCTAGCGGCGTCAGTCGCCACCCACGATGCTCGACGTGCTGGACGATCCCGGACGATCCCGGACGATCGGTAGGACGCCTACCGATCGGAGACCAGATGCGATCTCCGATCGGCCGGCGTGCGGCGCCTGCCATCCACGGACCGGCCCTCAGTCAGCAACCTGGTCACCCGAGCGCCGGCGCGAGGTCGCCCTTGGTCGCCATCCGCCCGGAGGCCGCCACCCGCTGGAAGAACTCCTCGAGCGCGTCGATCCGCCGCTCCCACGCATAGCCGCTCGCGGTTGCGATCCCGGCGGCGCCGAGGCTCGCGCGCAGCTCGGGGTCGGCGAGCAGGCGCGCGATCGCCGCGCTGACCGCGCCGGGATTCGCGGCCGGCATCAGGCAGTTGACGCCGTCGAGGCAGAAGTCGCGGTTGCCGTGGGCGTCGGTGCAGACGACCGCACCGCCGGTGGCCATCGCCTCGAGCGGCGGCAGCGCGAAGCCCTCGTGGGTGGAGGTCTGCACGAACACAGTCGCTTCAGAGAACAGCTCGCCCACGCGCTCGTCCTCAGGCGCCTCGACATAGCGCATGCCCGGCTCTGAGGCCAGCTCGGGCTCGATCCCGAACAGGCACAGCTCCGGCCGCGGCTCCTTGAGCGCGCGCCAGGCGGCGAGCGTGAACGGCAGGTTCTTCAGCGGGTTTGAGCGTCCCAGCGCGAGCACCATGTCCTCGCGGCGGACGACGTCGGCACGGGGACGGAAGGTGTCGAGGTCGATCCCCGGCGGGATCAGCTCGGCGTCGAGCTCGAGCTCGCGCAGCCGCTCGAGGTTCCACGAGGAGATCGTCATGTAGCGGAACTCGGGACGGTAGGAGTCGAGCACGGCGTGGCGCGCGCGCTCGTGGTCGGGGTAGTAGGAGGTCTCGATGTCCTGCACGAAGTAGACGGGGATGCCGCGGGGGATGGACGCGCGCCAGACCGCCACGGCGGTCATCCACCAGGTCGCGACCTTGATCGCGTCGACCTCGGCGAGCGCGACCGCAAGCGCGTCGTAGTCGGCGAAGGAGTGCACGGGCGCGCGCAGCGGAAACCACTCGGGCGGGTCGCCGAGCGTGTACAGCGCGACGTCGTGCCCGCGCGCGGACAGGCGGTTGAGGTGCTCGAAGATGTCGCGGTGCCCGCCGCCGACGCCGGTGTCCTCGGTCACGTAGACGATCCGCAGGCGGTCGTCGCGGACGGTCACCATGCGCGCGTCGAGGAAGTCCGACCAACGCTCCCAGAACAGCCGCTGGGAGGCCAGCTCGCGCTCGCCCACATCCATGCCGCGCGTGACCGACTCATGGTGGACGAGCTGCGCGCTCGGGAAGTACAGCACGCGAAAGCCCGCCTGCCATGCGCGCAAACACCAGTCGACGTCCTCGTAGGCCATCGCGTAGCGCTCGTCGAGCAGGCCGATCCGCTCGATCAGCGCGCGCCGCACGTACATGCACGCGCCCGTGATCGCAAGCGCGGGGCTGGCCTGACAGGCGGGGCCCCAGGTGGCCGGCTTGCCGCGGTAGCGATGGTCGAACCACTCCGGCCGGTCGCGGTTGCGCACCGTGCCGCCGAACTGGATGCGCCCGTCGGGGTACTGCAGCTGCGCGCCGACGATGCCGCCGTCGTCGTAGCGGTAGGCGGCATACTGCAAACACTGCAGCCAGTTCGGAAGCGCCTCGATGTCGGAGTTCAGGACGACGACGTCGCGCTCCGGGTCGCTCGCGCGCAGGCCGCGATTGACGTTCGCGGCGAAGCCCATGTTCTGCTCCCCCTCGATCAGCTCCTCGATCCCGCCGATCCGCCGCAGCGCGGCCAGGTGCTCGGGACCGCTGCCGTCGTCGGTGACGATCACGCGCGCCATTCCGCGCGGGACCGTCTTTCCGAGCGAGCGCACGAGCGCGCGCACGTGCTCGGCGTCACGATAGCTGGGGATCACGACGTCGACCGGACGGCCGTGCTCGCGGTGCCAGATCTTCGCGCGGCGCACTTCCTGCTCGCGTGCGTGCGTGCGCAGGCGCATGCGCTGCTCGAGCGGGGTGAAGCGCAACGGGAAGGTGATCGCGCGGAACAGGATCGTGCGCAGACCGAAGTTGGTGTAGGTCAGGTAGATCCGCCGCGGCAGGTTCGAGAAGGCGCCCTGCGGTCGCCCCTCCAGGGGATTGTTGCTCATCTTTTTCCTTGTATATCCAGCTCTAGAGGATCGAAGCCGGCCCGTCGCTCGAGCGACAGCCACCGGCGGGCGATGGCAGGCAGACGGTCGGCGCGCGAGCCTAGCAGCGCGCCGGCGAGGCGCAGCACTTGATGACAGCCGACGGCCGCGAGCGTCGCACGGCGGTGGGCGGGAGACAGCTCCTCGCGCAACGCCGCGCGCCGCGCTTGGCCGAGCGCGCCGCGCAGCTGTCCGGCCAAGCGTACGGGCGAGACGGGCTCGCGCCAGCCGTACACCTCGCGCAGCCCCCGCCACTCGTCGAAGCTGCGGCGCAGCTGCTCGCCGGCGGTGTAGTCGTGGGAGTGCACGACGGCCGCGGCCGGCACGAACGCCTTGGCGTAGCCGGCGCGCAGCATGTCGATCGCGAGCACGCGATCCTCGGCGTAGGGCACGTCACGGAACGGCGCGACCGACCAGGCCGCCCGTGAGATGCAGGCGTTGGCATCGGTGAAGAAGCCCCGCGCGCCGAGCATCTGAAGCACGGGCAGCGCGCGCTCCTCCGCGCCCAGACGCTCCACGCGCGGGACGCCGTCGGGGGAGAGCGAGGAGAACCAGCGCTCGAGCTCCCAGCGCACCGCTGGCGCGGCGTCCGGCCGGGGGATGTAAGGGCCGTAGACGATGCCCACGTCCGGCGCGAGCCGAAAGCCTGCCAGCAGCTGCTCCAGCCAGCGCTCGTCGGCCGGCTCCGCGTCCTGGGTGAGCAGCGCGACGTGCTCCCCCGTGGCCTCGCTCAGCAGCAGATTCCGTGTCCCGCCGTGGCTGAACTCGCGCGGTGCTATCTCGATCACGCGAGCGCCGTGCTCGCGCGCGCACGCGAGTGAGCCGTCGCGGGACCCTGAGTCGCAGACGAGCAGCTCGTGGGCGACGGTCTGGCGCGCGAGCGCGGCGAGCGTGCGCTCGAAGAGCTCACCACCATCGCGCACCGGGATCGCGACCGTCACGCCCCCGGCGCGCGCGGGCCCGGCGACCGGCGCGTTGTGGGCATCGAGCGCGACGGCCTCGCTCACTCGCGGCCGGCGACCGCCCGCGGAACCGGCCCCGCTCATGCGTAGTAGCGGGCAATCGTGATCGCCTGGGAGAACAGATCGTGCCCGATCGCGATCATCACGATCGCCGCGCCGATCGCCGGGCCGAAGCGCCGCCCGCCGGCGCGCGCGGCCAGCGCCACGAGCGCCGCGTACAGGCACAGCAGCGGCAGCAGGTAGCGGGCCTGCTCGAACACGCCGCCGGTGAGAATCGCTTCGCGGTAGGACTCGACGCCGATCTCGACGCACAGCCCGACGAGCGCCAGCACGTATACGAAAAGCTCGCCCAGCCGGCCGGCGAGCACGCCGCGGCGGCGCACAAGCTCGAGGGCGGCCAGCGCGCAGATGAGCAGCATCACGCCGCCCGCCGCGTTGTAGACCCAGCCCGGGAAGGTATAGTCGAGCCAGCCGAATCGGCCGACGAAGCCCTTCAACCACGTGTGCGCGAACGGCAGGTAGGTGAACTGACGGTGCATGCCGGGCAGCGGCGGCAGGAACAGCTGCCAGATGTGGCCGAGCTCGCCCGCGAGGCTGAAGTGCTGCCCGGTCGGGCTGACGGAGGAGACGGAGCCAATCGCGGGGACGGAGCCCCGTTTCCAGACGAGGTGGTTGAGGACGAGATAGATGAGCACCGGCGTAGCGATCAGACCGACCGCCCAGGCCGCACCGCGCACCGCGCGCGCTTGCCCGCTCACGTGCCCACCCACGCTCTCCCCTGCCCGTCCCGCATCGCGCCGTTGCCCGGTATTTCGACGATTCCCAGCGCCTCGCCCACGCCCGGTGTCCCGCCCACGCCCGGCATCCCGCCCACGCCCGGCATCCCGCTCCGGTGACCACGCGCGCCACAGCCCCAGTGCCACGGCGAACGCGACAGCCGGGAGGAAGCCGAGCAGCGTGAACTTCGTCACGAGCCCGGCTCCCATAAACGCTCCGATCAGCGCCCCGCCCGCGGGCGTAAGGCCGCGGCGGAACATCCTTGCCACCCCCCACAGCGTGCCGGCCGCGGTCAGGTAGATCAGGTTGTCGCTGTTAACCCCGCCCGAGATGAAGCCGAACAGCGGCTGAAAGGCGACCGCCAGCGCGCCCACGCTCCACGCCCAGCGGCGGGCGGGCAGGAGCTCCATCAGGAACAGGTAGACGAGCAGCACGGTCACGGCGCCCATCAGCGCCGAGAGCACGCGCATCAGCGCGAGCCGGTCGAGCACGGTGCCGCTCGCGCCGAGCTTGTACGGGATCGCCTCCAGCGCGTAATACAGCGGTGGGTTGTTCGTCGCCGTCAACGCGTCGCCGTCGCCGCGCGTGCTGCGCCGTTCGCGGGCGACCTGTTCGATCTGCTGCTGCTGCAGCGCCGAGAACGGCGCCGGGTTGTGTGGCTCGCCGACCATTTCGTAGAAGCGGATCGTCGCGAGCGTCCCGTCCTCGGCGGGGGAGAGCGGGCCGGCGGACGGGCCCGGGTGGGGGAGCGTGCCGCGTTCGGCCAGCTGCGCGACATACGCGTAGTGGGCGTTCTCGTCGGGCACCTCAAACGGCGGCACGATCAGCGACCAGGCGAGGCCGTTGGCGAGCGCCACGAGCGCGCACAGCCACGCCACCCTCGGCACGCGACGGACGAGCGCGCCGACCTGGGCCGACCCGGGAACCCGCTGAACGCGCGTACCGAGCCACGCAGATCCGCCCATGCGGCCGCCGCGTGCGCGATCGCGCGCAGAGGGGCTTCGCGGTGTGCTCGGCGCAGAAGGTGTCGCCCTCGGCGCGGGGGAGCTAGCCATCACACCTCCACCGCCTCGCGCACGATCGTGCGCAGCGCGAGGCCGATCGCGAGCAGCATCAGCGCGAGCGCCCCCGCCCACGCCCAGTGGCGCACCAGGCCGGACTTGCCGAGCGTCGATCGGTACACGGCGGTCGGCAGCAGCTGCAGCCACGATTCGCTGCCCGGCCGCATGTATTCGTAGAGCACCTGCGCGTTCTGAATCGTCTTCCCGGCCACCTGCATCGTGTGGAACGAGTCCCCGCTGTCGCCGGCCAGCGCGATCCGCGCGGGACCGTCGTCGCGCAGGCAGGCGGTCGCTTCGTCGGTGGCCGCATGCACGTGCGTGACGGGGATCTCCACGACACCCTGGCGCCAGCCGGGCGCGAGGGCGCCCGCGGTGAGCGCTTCCCCGTGCGACCCGGTCAGGGACACGCTCACGCGTGGCCCGGGCGCGCCGTAGGTGCCGATCGTCATCCGCACCGCGGCGGTGTCGGCGGGCAGCAGCTCATGGGCCTGGCAGGTCTCCTGACCGGGCTTCAGCATCGCGGCGAAGTTCGCGTTCGGCGTGTAATCCGTCCCCGAGCGTCGCGACTCTGCGTGGGTGAGCAGCAGCGCGAACCCCACCGCGATGGCCAGCAGCCCGCAGGCGAGGACCCCTGGCACCAGGGTTCGCGCCTTCACTGCTCAGCCGCGGCGCAGACCGAGGATCGACAGGAGGAAGGAGGAGAAGAAGATCTGAATCCCGACGATCAACAGCGCGGCGGCCAGCAGCGCGAGCTGCTCGTAGGCGAGCTGGCCGAAGCCGTTGGAGATCCACGTGACGAGCACGATCGCGCCCATCGCGCAGCCGGCCAGCATGAACGCCCCACCCAGCAGCAGACCGTGCTCGAGGCGAAAGCGCGCGCGCATACGATCGAACCACGGGTCGCGCTCGCCCATGAAGTAGGTGCCGTACGCGTGCGCGCACAGCCCGAGCGCGAGTACCTGCGTGCCGACGATCATCAGCAGCGCGCCACCGATCAGCGCGTGCAGACCCCAAGCCCGCCCGAAGAAGGCAAGGCCCGCGGCGACCATCACCATCAGCACGAGCCCGACGCCCGACATGACCAGGCCGGGGACGATGAACAGGTGGTTGGGCGAGTGGACGAGCAGAAAACGCAGATGGCGCCAGCCGTCGCGAAAGCTCGACAGCTTTGACTCGCCCCCGCGCGGGTGATACTCGATCGGGAACTCGGCGATCCGCAGGTTCTCCTTCGACGCGCGGATCACCATCTCCGAAGCGAACTCCATCCCGGTCGTGCGCAGGTCCAGACGCGGCAGCACGTCGCGGCGCAGCGCGCGCATGCCGCAGTGCGCGTCGTTGACGCCGGTGCGAAAGAACAGGTTGAGCAGCCCCGACAGCAGCGGGTTGCCGACGTAGCGGTGCAGCCACGGCATCGCGCCGGGGTGGATGTTGTCCATACGGTCGCCGATCGCCATCTCGGCGCCCTCTTCGAGCGCCGCTACAAACCGCGGGATGTCGTCGAAGTCATACGTCAAGTCGGCGTCGACCATCACGATGTAGCGGCCGCGCGAAGCGCGAAAGCCGGCCAGGTAGGCGCTGCCGTAGCCGCGCCGCGGCTCCACGACCACGTGCGCGCCGGCGCGCTCGGCCAGGCGGGCGGAGTCGTCTTCGGAGGCGTTGTCGGCGACCACCACCTCGCCGTCGACGCCCATCCGCGCGAGCGCCGCACGCGCGGCGGTCACGCAGCGCTCGATGTTCTGCGCCTCGTTCAGGCAGGGGATCACGACCGACACGAGCGGCGCGTCATCCGCGCCCGCGATCTCGAGCGCTGGGGGAGTGCTTGTCTGGGCGAGTGTGCTCATCGAGTGTCGCTCCCGCAGGCCACATGGGGGCGGTGGAGAGCGAGCTATCCGGTTATAACGCGCACCTAGGCGGAAAGTGGCGCCGAATGCCACGATCGATGCTATCGGAGCACGGCAAAAAGACCCGCTGCTCGTCCAGCCCGTTTGGTGGCCGGCGACACGGTGCCCGCTACGGGAGTCGCGCGAGCTTGCCTCCCACAAAAACCCGCTCCACACAAAAATCCGCTCCACACAAAAACCCGCTCCATATTCCGGCATGCTTGCGTACATGCGCGTGTGCGTCGTCTACGACTGCCTCTTTCCCCACACGGTCGGCGGCGCCGAGCGCTGGTATCGCGACCTCGCCGAGCATCTGGCCGCGGACGGGCACGAGGTCACCTATCTGACGCTGCGCCAGTGGAACCGGCACGGGCCGGGCGCGGACATCGACGCGCGCGTGAGGGTCGTGACCGCCGGGCCGCGCATGGCGCTGTACACGGCCGGCGGGCGGCGGCGAATCCTGCCGCCGCTCGTGTTCGGCGCCGGGGTCTTCCTGCACCTGCTGCGCCACGGCCGCCGCTACGACGTCGTGCACACGTGTGCGTTCCCCTACTTCTCGCTGCTCGCCGCCGCACTGCTCGCGCCGCTGCGCGGGTATGAGCTGATCGTCGACTGGTTCGAGGTCTGGAGCCGCTCCTACTGGCGCGACTACCTCGGCGGCGCCGCAGGACGGGTGGGCGAGCTCGTGCAGCATCTCTGCGCGCGCGCGCATCAGCGCGCGTTCTGCTTCTCCGAACTGCACGCGCAGCGGTTGCGCGAAGCGGGGCTGCGCGGCAAGGTGACCGTTCTGCGGGGCCTCTACGCGGGCGCGCGCGACGGGGTCACTTCCGCAGGCAGCAGCGCCGACCCGCTCGTGCTGTTCGCCGGGCGGCTGATTCCCGAGAAGCAGGTCACGCTCGCGGTCGCCGCGGTCGCGCTCGCGGCACAGCGGATCGACGGGCTGCGCGCGGTGTTCTTCGGCGACGGCCCCGAGCGCGGCGCCCTCGAGGCGGCGATCGCCGAGCACGGGCTGCAAGACGTCGTCACCGCGCCCGGATTCGCCCCGACGGAGACGGTCGAGGCGGAGATGCGCCGCGCGCTGTGCGTGCTCGCGCCCTCGCGCCGCGAGGGCTACGGCCTGATCGTCGCCGAGGCGGCCGCGCGCGCCACCCCGAGCGTCGTCGTCGCGGGTGAGGACAACGCGGCGACCGAGCTGATCGAGGAGAACATCAACGGCACGATCGCACCGCGCGCGAGCCCGCGGGACGTCGCCGACGCGATCGTGCGCGTGCACGACGGCGGCCTCGCGCTGCGCGAGAGCACCGCGCGCTGGTATGCCCGGCACGCCGAAGAGCTGTCGCTCGAGCACTCTTTGCGGGTGGTGCTGGCGAGCTATGCCAGCGCGCGGGCGTAGCTGTCGAGCGTCAACCGCGCGGTGCGCTGCCAGGTGAACTCACGCACGCGCTCGTGCCCGCGCGCGATCAGGCCGGCGGCGAGCGCAGGATCGTCGAGCAGCCGTTTCAACGAAGTCGCGATCGCGGGCGTGTCGTGCGGGTCGAACTGCAGCGCCGCGTCGCCCGCGACCTCGGGCAGCGAGGAGGCATTCGAACACGCGACCGGCACACCGCGCGCCATCGCCTCCAGCACCGGCAGCCCGAAGCCCTCGTACAGCGACGGGAACACAAACGCGTCGGCGAGCGCCCACAGCGTCTCCAGTTCCGCATCGGAAACCCAGGCGAGGAAGCGCACGTAGCCGTCCACGCCGCGCATGCGCGCCCGCGCGCGCAGGTCCCGCTCGTGCGCGGTTGGATAGCCGGGGAGCACGAGCACCGGGCGCTCCTCGACAGGCAGCCGCGCGAGCGCGTCGATCAGCGCGGCCAGGTTCTTATGCGGGCGCTTGGCCGACAGACCGAGCACGACGCGGCGGCCGAGCAGGTCGTGACGCGCGCGCACCTCTGCGTCCGGCAGCGGCTGCTCGCGGCGCGGCGCGCCGAGACCGAGCGGCACGACGTCGATGCGCGCGGGCGCGATGCCGAGCAGCTCGATCAGGTCTTTACGCGTGCTCAACGAGTCGGCGATCACGCGGTCCGAGCGCCGGCCGGCGGCCGGCACGAGCGCTTTCATGCCCAGGTCGCGCACGCCCGCGTGGGCCTCGGGAAAGCGGGTGTAGATCAGGTCGTGCACGGTGACGACCCGGCGAAAGCGCCCCCACAACGGAGCCGTCGACGCGAGGCTGTGCATGAGATCGACGCGCGCGCGCGCGGCCAGCGCCGGCAGCAGCGTCTGCTCACCGAGCACCCACTGCACGCGGTTGCGCGCGTTCACCGCCACCGTCACCGCGGTCAGCTGGGCGCCCCACGGCGCCGCGAAATCCGCCGCGGCCGCCTCGCGGTTGACGAACGCGGTGAAGCGCATCCCCGCGGGCGCCTCGGCGAGCAGCGCTCCAATCAGCTCGCGCGCGGCGATCTCCATCCCGCCGGTCTCACCGGGGACGAGAAAGATCAGGTTCAGGCCGATATGCGACGCGCGGGATCTCAACGGCTGGTGCGGCCGTTGAGCGCACCGTTGCGCGAGCCGACAGACAGCTGCTCGTCGCGAGCGCCCGCGACCAGGCCCGGCTCGAGCGCCCGCCTGTAGCTGTCGAGCGTGCGCTCGGCCGTGCGCCGCCAACTGAACTGCTCGCAGCGCCGGAACCCGCTCTCGATCAGCTGCTCGGCGAGCTCTCCATCAGACAGCAGCCGCTTGATCTGGTGAGCCATCTCCCAAGTATCGAACGGATCGAACAGCAGCGCCGCGTCGCCCGCGACCTCGGGCAGCGAGGAGGCGTCCGAACACGCGACCGGCACGCCGCGCGCCATCGCCTCGAGGATCGGCAGGGGAAAGTCCTCCTGAAAGGACGGCAGCACGAAGCAGCCGGCCGCCGCGTACAGCGCCTCGAGATCCGCCTCCTCCACTTCCGTGGGGAAAGCCACCTCTTCGGCGACGCCGGCCTCCAGCGCGACTTCGCGCAGCTCCAGCTCGTAAGGGCCAGGCGCTCCGGGCAGCACCAGCAGCGGCCGGTGGCCTGTCTCCTCCTGCCCGGGCACGTGGGACATCGCGCGGATCAGGCCGTCGAGGTTCTTCTGCCGTCGCCTCGGCGCTACGCACAGCACGAGCGGTCCCTCGCGCAGCCCCAGCCGTGCGCGCATCTCTCCGTCCTCGGAGCGAGGGCGCCCGTAAATGCCGGGGAGGATGCCGAGCGGGGTCACGTCGACCTTCGCCAGCGGGATCCCCAGCGCCGCCGAGACGTCCTCGGCGGCCGCCTTGGAGATCGCGATCACGCGGTTGGAGGAGCGCGCGCAGAGGGGCACGAGCCTGCGCATCGCCACGGACGCGCGCGGATCGATCGGGGCGGGCCGGCCCATTCCCACGGCGTCGAGGATCGTCACGACGCTCGCCACTCCCGGCGCGACTAACGGCGCAAGGCTCGCGAGCCCGTGCACGACGTCGAGCCGGCGGCGGCGCGCCGCCAGGCCGATGCCTACCAGCTCGTGCCACAGGTGCCACGGCGAGCCGGTCCCGGGGACCGGCAGGCGCATCCACCGCACCTCCCCCGCCCACGGCTCGCGCAGGACGCCCGCCGGGGCGGTCGAGCCAACCCACGCGGTTATCTCGATCCCCGGCTCGGCTTCGATCAGCGCGGGGATCAGCTCGCGCGCGTAGCGCTCGGGCTCGCCGGCACCATCGAGCTCGCCCGCGCCCTCGACCAGATGGGTGAGGTTGAGACCCACACGCAAGGGATGGCTCATTCGATCTGATCTCGCATCAGCCGGCAGTCGGAACGCAACGTTGTCCGCAGCATCTTCCTGAAAAGTGTAGATCCATCCGCGGGCGCCATTCGGGCACAGCGACATCGACGACTCCTGGACGGCATGTCTGCGTCCCCTTGTAGTCTCTTCACGCTGTTTGACCGGATGGCCGTAAACGGAACCGTACCGATCGCTTGTGACGGAGGACGATGTCTGCCCGTAAGCCCGCACCGCGCACCAGCCTGATCACACGCACCACGTGCCGCATCTGCGGCTGCGCCCAGCTCGCCCCGGTGCTGTCGCTCGGCGACCAGCGCATCGCTGGCGCGTTCGCCGATCCCGGCGGGGCGGAGCCGGTGCAGCGGGCGATCCCGCTCGAGCTCGTACGCTGCGACATGACGCGCGAGCAGGAGGCGTGCGGCCTGATTCAGACCAGGCACACGGTCCCCGGGTCGATCCTCTACAGCTCCTACTGGTATCGCAGCGGCGTCAACCGCACGATGACCGAGAACCTGCACGGGATCGCGCGCGGGATCGAGGCGATCGTGTCGCTGGAGGCGGGCGACCTCGTCGTGGACATCGGCTGCAACGACGGCACGCTGCTCGACGGCTATGAGACCGACGGGCTGCGCTACCTCGGCTTCGACCCCTCCGACGTCGCGCGCTACGCGATCGCGAAGGGGTACGACGTCGTCAACGACTTCTACTCCGCGCAGGCGCTCAGGCGGCGCCGTCCCGACCAGAAGGCCAAGGCGATCACGAGCATCGCGATGTTCTACGACCTCGAGTATCCCCGCACGTTCGTCGCCGACGTCGCCGAGGCGCTCGCCGAGCGGGGCATCTGGGTGATCGAGCTGCACTACCTGCCGATGATGCTCGAAGCCAACGCGTTCGACGCGATCGTGCACGAGCACCTCAAGTACTACTCGCTGGCGGTGATCGAGCGGCTGCTGGGCGAGGAGGGCCTCGAGGTGGTCGCGGCCGAGCTAAACGACATGAACGGCGGCTCGATTCGCCTGTTCATCGGGCACGCCGGCCAGCACCGGCGCACGCCCGAGCAGCTCGAGGCGCTGACGGCGCTGCGCGTCCAGGAGTTCGAGCTCGCGCTCGACTCGCCCGAGCCCTACGAGGCGTTCCGCCTGGGCGCCGAGCGCGTCCGCGACGAGCTCGTGGCGCTCTGCGCGAAGCTCCACGGCGAAGGCAAGAAAATCCACGTGTACGGCGCCTCTACCAAGGGCAACACGATCCTCCAGTACGCCGGTATCGCCACCAACTACATCGAGGCCGCCGCCGACCGCAACCCCGACAAGTGGGGCTCGGAGACGATCGGCACGAAGATCCCGATCGTCAGCGAGGAGGACTCGCGGGCGATGCAGCCCGACTATTACTTAGCGCTGCCATGGCACTTCCTCGAGGAGTTCCTCGAGCGCGAGCACGAGTTCCTCGCGCGGGGAGGGCAGTTCATCGTGCCGCTGCCGCAGGTGCGGCTAGTCGGAGCGACCTGAGGCCGGCCGTCGCCGCGCGAACTCTGCACGCAGGTAGTCAAATGGTCGGCGGATGCGCTGCTTGACGGGCACCGGCAGGTAGGCCCCGACGCGAGCCGCCACACGGTTACTCATCTGCTTGCGCCGTCGCCGCCAACGCTGCCTTGCCTTCGCTCGTTCCAGCCGTCTGAGCGCGTCGGCGCGGACCAGCGCGGTGTCGGATTCGTGTGCGTACCACTCGTTCACGCCGGTGCGGCGGAAGTGCACGTACCCGTGCTTGGACATGTGCGCGGCCACACGTGGATCTCCGCTCACCGCCAGCGGATCGTCGCTGGCGGAGTTGTTCTCGACGATCACAATTCGCGGCCTGTGGCGCCCGAGCGCAAACCCTTCCAGAACCGCCAGCTCGTGCCCCTCGACGTCGATCGTGATGAAGTCCACCCGTGGGAAGGCAGCCTCGGCGAGCAGGCTGTCGAGGGTTGCGGTGCGAACGGTTATCTGCTTGATCGCCCCCCCCGCCTGCTCGATCCAGGCGTGATGCTCGGCGTCCATCCGTAGGGTGGACATTTGCTCGACTTGCTCGGCGACAAAGAACATGGCCGTCCCCTCTTTGTCGCTGGCCGCGCAGTTCACCACCGCGCCACGGCGGTGCCTGCGGATCTCTTCCACCAGAGCGGGGTTGGGCTCGATCAGCAGACAACGCCAACCACGCTGCTCGAACGGATAGGAGGCGCTTCCTGTGCGCCCGTCGTAGGCCCCCACCTCGACGCAGCATCCATCGGTGCGCTCGCCGAAGATCTCTCGCAGGATGCGATCCTCGGCAAACTGCCCATGCGACTGCGTCTCCGCTCTCATCGGCGGGCTGAGCTATCCAAGCGCGGTCGCCTTCGCAGCACCGCATGGCGAATCTCGCTCGGGACGATCCCGAGTGCCAGGGCCGTCGCCGTATACAGAGCCAACCCGAGTGCGGCCGCCGCCGGCGAGCTCACGCCGAGCGTGAGCGTGAGGCCGCCGACTAGAAACGCGGCGGCGACTCGCAGCAGGTACCCGACATCGAACCCCATCCCTTGTTGCTCGCGCGAAAGCAGCCACTCGTAGCAGGCCGCGAGCGTCAGCTCGGCCGCAACCATCGCAATCGCTGCCCCCTTTGCGCCATCTGCCTCGATCAGCGGCACTCCGGCCGCAACGACCACCGTGAGCGCGACGGAGTTCGACGTCAAGATCACTCGCAACCGATCGAGTGACAGCAGGGCGTAGGCGCGAGCACTCAGCACGAAGGTCCCTATCAACGCGAAGGCGAGGATACGAAGCACGTCGACCGACTCCCCAAACTCCGTGCCGGCGATCACATGCACCGCGAACGGCGCGCCGAGGTAGAGGGTGAGCGCGAAACCACAGCCGGTGATCAGCATCGTCTCGGCGAGCCGGCGACCCGCATAGGTGAACCGCTGGGCATCGTCGCGCGCGGCACGCGCCAATAGAGGCAACGCCGTGGACACCAGCAAAGGGGGAAGCATCGTGAAGGCAAGCAGCACCCGGAAGGACACGCCGAAGTACCCGGTCTGCTCTGGGCTCGACAGCACCGACACCATGATCTGGGCGATCTGGTAATAGATCACAGCGAGCACGACGGCAGCTGAAAACGGCAGGATCCTGCCGATCATCTTGCGCCAGCGCTGTACATCTACGCCCGGCAGCAGCCGCGCGTCGTGGCCGCCGACGAAGACCGTGACCACCAAGGCGGGAGCTACAACAGGCAACTGCAGGGCAAAGAACGCCAGCAGCCCCGCTCCCGCGATCGCAAGCAGCACGGCCTCGATCGCTATGCCAACCTGGATAGCCAGCTGCAGGCCTGCGACCCAACCGAACCGAAGCCTCACCTGCAGCGGGATCGAGCACGCCTCCTGGGCGACGAGCAAAAGCGTTCCAGCCCCAGCGATGACGGTCCCGGCCACCATCACCGCGGGATAGCCGACGAGCAGGCCAAAGCTCGCCACCAAGGCGAGCCCTACGAATGCGATAGTCATTCGGATGCCGAGCAGGTTGCGCAGGGAATCGACTGGCCTCTTCGCCCGACGGTTGCACTGCGTATTCGCGCACAGCAAAGCCGGTAAGGCCGAGATCGCTGACGGTGGCAATGATCGTCACTAGCGCAATGACGGTTGTGTAGCGGCCCGTGTCCACCAGTCCAAGATGGCGGATGACGACCGCGCTCGACACCACGGTGGCCAGCATGCCCAGGGCGTAGCCCCCGACCCGCATGATCCCCCCCCGGATCACAACCCCTCCCGCTCCTGAGCTGTCCAGAAGGTCCCTCTCGGCGTCCGCCGCGGGGCCGGCGGCCCGATCGCCCCCATCGGACTCGACCGCCGGTGCGACTCCAGCATGCCGGTCGTTGCCAGGAGCTTTCCTCTGTGGGACCGCGTCCGCCGAAGGTTCGCGGTCGGCCGGCAGCTTGGATATCATTCACAAGGAGAGTATTCGACCGTCGGCGTCCGGCTCGTGCGCAAAGCTCGAAGCGGGCAAGTGGCGGAAGGTCCGCTACCGCCGATGCACATCGCGCTTGTCCATCACCACGTCGGCGGTAAGGCAGGTGGAGGCGGCGGTGTGCGACTAATGCTCGAGCTCGGTACGGGTCTCGCCAAGCGCGGTCACCGCGTCACCGTCGTATGTCACGACCACCTCGCCGGCAGCGAGTTCTCCTACGCCTCGGACGGGCTCGAGATTCGGTCGGTGCGCAGCGGTATCAGCCAGTTGCCCGCCGGCAATCGCGAGCTGGTGTATCGCTACTGGCTCGACATGCCGAAGGTCGCCCGGCTCGTCCCTTCCGACGCGGACATCGTAAACGCCCACGAGTGGCTTGCGCTGAGGCCCGGTCGTATCGCCTCCCAGCGCCTGTCGATCCCCCTCGTGTGGACTCGCAACGACGAATCGCCGTGGGAGGCGCTGCTCGCGCCGCGGCAATCGATCACAGGTGACCGCCCCTTGCCGATTCGGGCAGCACAGGCATTGCTGACCTGGCGCGACCTAATCGACGCGCGCCATGCAAGTGCGATCTCGGTACTGAGCGCACAACAGGTCGACATGGTCCGGCGTTGCTATCGCAAGGATGCCTTCGTCGCGGCCGTCGGTCCGCCCGAGCATTTCTTTCACCCTCCCGATCGGGCGGCCGCGCGCGCGCGGCTCGGCGTCCCCGAGGACGTCTTCCTGGTGATGGGATCGGGCATCCTCGTCAAGCACAGACGGTTCGAGGAGCTGATCGACGCGATGGCGCTGCTGACCGACGCTCCTCAGATCCACGCGCTGCTCGCCGGCTCCGATCACGTCGACCCCGGCTACGCGGACCTGCTCGAGGAGCAGATCGCCGCCCGCGGTCTGGCGGCTCGCGTGAAGCTGCCGCGCAGGTCGCTTTCCGAGGACGAGCTGAAGGACATGTACGCAGCCGCCGACGTCTTCGTGATCCTCAGCCAGCGCTACGCGTGGGGTCTCGCGCCGCTCGAGGCGATCGCTTCGGGAACGCCTGTCATCCTGACTCCGGGCGCCGGCGTCTATGACATTCTCGACGGCCGGCCGGGAGTGCAAGCGGTCCCGTCACAAGACCCGCGCGCGACCGCGGAGGCGATCCGGCGCTTGAGCTCGGGCGAGGGCCGGCAGGGGCTCGAGTCAACCCGTGCTTGGCTGCGCGAGGAGTACGCGCTCGAAAGATACGTCGAGCGGATGGAGCACGTCTATACCGAGGTGGCTGGAGCGGACGCGTGAGCACGCTCGCCCGGTTTAAGAAGGCCTTCTGAAGCTCAAGCTCCGCGAGTGGCAAGCTCAAGCGTCTCGAGCGCCGTCTCCGCAAAGTGCTCCCAGGAGAATTGCCGCGCCCGCTCGCGGGCGCGCTCTCCAAGCTCGCCGCGCCACTCGGAGGACCCCAGCAGCGCCGCCAGTTGCGCGCGTATGCTCTCGATGTCGTAGGGATCGACATAAGCGACCGCGTCGCCGCCGACCTCCGGCAGGGAGGAGGTGTTCGACGTGAGGACCGCCGCGCCGGCCGCCATCGCCTCGAGCACAGGCAGGCCGAAGCCCTCGCCAAGCGAGGGGTAGCAGAAAACCGCGCAGCGCCTGTAGAGCTCGGCAAGCGTCGCATCGGAGACGTGGCCGAGCATCACACAGCCGTCGCCCAGCGACCGCAGCGCCTGCAACGTCTCTCCGGTCTGCCATCCCATCGCACCGACCACGACGAGCGGGTGCGAACGCCGGAGCTCCTCGTCGAGCCCCTGAAAGGCCGCGACCAGCCGAGGCAGGTTCTTGCGCGGCTCGAGCGTCCCTACCGACAGCACGAAGCCCGGCCCCGGCAGCGTTGCCGCAACCTCGGCATCGAGCTCCTGCGCGAGCGCCGGCGTGGTGCCGAGCGGAGCCACCTCCGTCCGTCCGCGGGCCGCCGGAAAGCGCTGGATCAGAGTATCGGCCGTCGCCTGGGAGATGGCAAGGAAAGCAGCCGCACGTCGCACAGCCGGTGGCAGCGTGATCCGCTCGATAAATGCGGACTGACGGTTCGGCTCGAGCGCACGGTCGAAGGTCACGAGGTCGTAGACGATCGGCACCGACGGTATGCGAGCAAACCAGGTGGTCAGGTAGGAGTTGGCGGATAGGAAGACATCGCATTCGCGGCTGCCGGCGCGCGCGGCGAGCAGGTGCCAGAACGGATTGCGCGCATCGATCAATTGCCATCGGAACCGCTCGTCGAGCCCTCCATCCCTCGCCAACGCCGGATCGCTCCAGGTCCGCCGGGCGTAGAGCACGTAGCGGTTACGGTCCTCCGTGCGCGCCGCCAACGCGCGCAATAACTCGCGGACCACCCGCCCGCGGCCGGCCGCGATCTCGCTGGCGCCGCGGGCGTCGATCCCGATCGTAAGTCCAGAGTTCCCGTCCAAGCAGGTGGCAGCGTTGCACAACAGGTCATCTCCTCGCGGCCCGCATGCGCCGGCTGGAACGTGCGGCGCTTGGCCTTGCCGGCGCTCACTCGAGCGGACCCCACTACCCCGGCTCCATTATCGTTCACGCAGCCAGTGTCAATTGGATCGCTACCCAGGCGCCTCGATCGCTTCGTGCGCAACACCGATCGAGTGCGTACCGAGCGCTTGCGATGGCATGCGTTCCCGCTGCTTGCCAAGCTGATGCCGTTCGCGGGAGTCGAACACGACGGTGTGCGCTACGTCGTCAGCACCCGCGAGCGCCGTGGCGTCAGCTGCGGCACGTTCGTCTCTGGGGGTTTCGAGGGAGAGACGCTGCGCCGTATGCTCGCCGCGCTGGCGTCCCGCGGGATAACCACCCTGCGCGGCATGACCGTGCTCGAGGTTGGAGCCAACATCGGGACCGAGACCGTCTCGCTACTCCACCGCTACGGCGTCGAGCGCGTAATCGCATTCGAGCCTGACGCCGAGAACGCACGCTTGCTGCGCGCCAATCTGGCCCTCAACGGACTGCACGATCGCGCGGAGGTCCACGAGCTGGCGCTGTCCGACGTGGATGGCGCGCTTACGCTCGAGCGCTCCGACGAGAACTGCGGCGATCACCGGATCCGCGTCACGGACCCCGCTGTTTCGGATCTTTTCGAAGACCTCTACGATGAGGGCAGCCGCTCCACGGTGCAGGTTGCGGCCCGGAGCCTGGACTCGCTCGCGCAGTCAGGCGAGCTCGACCTCGAGACGGTCGATCTCGTCTGGATGGACGCCCAAGGCCACGAGGGACACGTGCTGGCGGGCACGAAGGCACTGATCGCGACCGGGGTCCCGGTCTTGACTGAGTACTGGCCGTACGGCCTGCGTCGCGCCGGTGGTCTGGATCGCTTCCACGCGCTCGTCGCGGATGGCTACGAGACGGTTGTGGATCTGGGCAGCAATCGCGACGAGCCCCCGGTCACACTCCCCGCCGGAGATGTGGCGCAGCTCGCTGAGCGCTTCACCGACGAGCGCAACGGCTACTCGGATCTGCTGCTGCTCGCCGGATGACCGCCTGGAGGCCGTCTGTCAAGCGAGGTAAAGGTCGCGCTCGAGCTCGTCCACCCAGCGTTTGTAAGCGCTCCTTGGTGTCGTGATTCTGGATCTATCTAGGTTATCCCCGCTCGTACACGCCCACCGTGTTCGACCGTCCGGTCGCAAACGGGAAGTCCGCCTCTTCGTTTGACACGACACGGAAGCGGTAGGCGGCCGGGCCGGGGAACTTGAAGCGGTAGCTCGCGTGGAAGCTCCCCTTCCCGGTCGTGTGGATCACGTCGAACTGGATCCATTCGCTGCCGGGCGAGCGCGCCTCGAGCACGAGCTGCTTGCCGCCCCGCGCGATCGGCGCGCCATGCAGCAGGCCGGTGAAGCGGATCGTGTGCCCGACGCTCGTCGTGCGCGGCGCGATCTTCAACGTGATCCCGGCGCGCACCGTCAGCGCGAGCGTGCGCGTCGCCGCCGGCGGCTCTGCGTCGAGATGAGCGCGGTAGCCGAACGTGAGCTGCCCCGAGGCGATCGAATGGGGCAGACGCACGGTGAACGCGCCGTTGGCGTTCGTGCGCGGGCCCACGAGCGCGACCGGCTTCGCGCCGGTGTAGGCGGCTGTGTCGCTGAAGTCGATCTGCGCGTCGCCGATCGGTGCGCCGCCCGGCCCCGTCAGCCGCCCCGAGATCGTCGGCTCGCGCCCGTACGCGCAGGCGATGTGCTGCCTGCTCGTGCCGTTCCAGCTCGCCGTCAGCGTCGCCTGCGACGACGCGTTCGTGCCGTTCGCCGGTCCCGGTGGCGGGGGCGGCGGCGGGTTCGCGACCGTGATCGTGCGGTCGAGCACGGGCGCGCTGTTGCCCGCCGCGTCGAGCACGCTCACGAGGAGGTGATGGCTGCCGTTCGCAAGCCTTGTCGTGTCGAGGGCGACGTCCGCGCTGAGCGCCTGCTCGCACGGCTGCACGTACAGGAACGCCTGCTCGCCGTTCTCGTTGACGTTCTTGCAGCGCCCGCCGTTTTCGTCGAGGGCCGTCGTCTGCACGACCTGCCCGTCGACCGCGATCGTCGCCTCGTACACGCCCGCGCCGGGATCGCTCGCCGAGAACGTCACATCGCTCGTGCCGCGCACCGACGGCGCCGTCGCCAGTTCGCCGCCGACGTTGCTCGCGCTCGGGCCCTCCCCCTGTTCGAGGGTGATATCGGCGGCGTACAGGTAGACCACGGCCGCGTAGTTGTTGGCGTCTCCCGCGCCTGCTTTGCATTCAGTCCCTGGATTTCCTTCGCAGGAGACGTTCGTATAAAGATGAGCCCCCAAATTCGCGCTGGATAGTGTCAAGCGATTGGCGCTAGAGAGGGGCTGCCCAGGTTCTCCCTTACCCGTGCATCCCTTCTGGTAGATGCATTCATCGATGATGCTGGTGTCGAGAGGCCCAGCCAACCAAAACTCGTACGTGGCGGTTTCGTTGACTCCGCCATGGAGATAGCCGGCGGTCCACAGCGTTGCGGCTGTCAACCTCTCATCCCCTGGAACGCCGAATACCCACGTAGCCTCGTCGTCACCGGCGAGATGCAAGTACTGAGCGCGAAGCGCTGCGACCAAAGCTCCACCCTGCGAGCACGTGTCTTCTGTTACGGCGCCAGCCCCCGCCGTGCTCCCGCTCCATCCATCCGCCGGCGCGCTTTCGCCCTGCGGCCCCCTGCACGTGTACACGTGGAATTGCCCGGCGTACGCGATCCCGGCGTGCTCGACCGCCGCCACGCCGCCGGCCGCCACCAGACTCGCCAGGACCACACCCAGCGCCGCTCTCAAACCGCTCTTCGTCGCCATCTTGGCCTGGCTGCCCTCCTACCCGTCGCACTACCCCCCGTCGAATTGTTCCACGCTTACGCCCCTGCGGCGCCGGAAGCGCCTCCCCGCGCAACGACGGATCAGCGTAGTCGAAGGCGGGGAGCTCCGGCTCCTGAGACGAGCGTCACTTCGTTCGGTGTGCTCCTATTTTTTCTTGCCGCCGACCGCCTGCTTCAACGTCGCGCCCGCTGAGAACTTCGGTGCCTTGGACGCTTTGATTTTCACCCGCTCGCCCGTCCGCGGGTTCACGCCCGCGCGCGCGGCGCGCTTTACGACCGAGAATTTGCCGAAGCCGGTGATGATCACCTCGTCGCCTTTTTTCAGCGTCTTGCTCACCGTGCCCACGAACGAGTCGATCGCACGCGCGGAGTCCGCCTTGGAGAGGCCGCTGTCGGCGGCGACCGCCTCGATCAGCTGGGACTTGTTCATTTTCAGTTGCTCCCTTTCAAGTTGAGATGTGAGCGGCAGAGGGCGCAGACTAGCGTGCACGCCGGAGCGACGGCTTGCCTGTCGCACGGTCAGGGCCAACGCCGAACGCTTTCAGCTCGCGAGCGTACGCTGCAACTGCTCGCTCATCAGCCACAGTCCCGCCTCCACGTCGACCGACGGGTGCCCCAGCGCCGCGCTCGCGCGGCCACTGTCGAGCGCCGTATTCGGCGGCAGCGCCAACCGCTGATCTTCGCCGCACGCCTGCAAATACTCGGCGATCTTCCCGGCGCGGACCAGCTCCGGATCGGCGCCGAACGCGCGCGCGATCAGGCGCAGATACTCGCGGCGGTGCACCGAGTCCGGACCGGCCGTGTGGTAGAGGCCCACCCGCCGCTGGGCGATCAGCTCGCACGCGCGCTGCGCGTAGTCCCACGCGTACGTCGGCGAGCGGCGGACGTCCGCCGGAGCCGCCAGCGAGGCGCCGTCCAGGAGCCTGCGCGCCAGCCGCACCGCCATGCCCGAGCGTCCCCAGACATGATCGGCCAGTCCGTCGTCCGCGCCGAAGGGGCGTTGGGCGCGCCGCTCGCTCGGCCGCGACAGATTCACCCCGTACACATCGGCCACGCGCGTGATCAGCCACTGTACGCTCGACTCCTCCCGCACGAGCTCCTCCGCGGCGAGCTGCGCGCGGCCAAACGCGTTCACCGGCTCGCACGGCGCCTCCTCCTCCCACAGCTGCCCGGCGGGGCGCAAACCACTGAACACCCAATCACAGGACACCAGCACGTAGTGCGCGCGCACCGTTCGCGCGGCGGCGAGCGTGTGCTCGACGCCGCGCGCATACCGCCGCGCAAACAGCGCATCGCGCTCGAACCGGCCCGGCCGACCCCCGTTCGCGGCGTGCACGATCGCGTCCGGTTCAAAACTCCTCGTGGCCGCGACGCAGACCGCGCGGTCGGACGGGTCGAGCGCGATCGTGCGCGTCCCGCCGACCTCGACCGGGTCCGCCCACCAGCCGCCCAGCACGTCCCAGCTCTGCTGCGCGGCGGCGGCGGCGAGGTTGGAGCCGAGCAGGCCCTCTACACCGGTGATCAGAACGCGCATGGCCTCTTGAGAGTTCCGCCGACAGCGCCAATTGTCAAGAAAAGATTCAGATCGTTGGAAGCCCCGTCAGCCGGCGGGGGGGTCGGAACCGCCGGCGAGAGTGCAAGTCAGCGCGCGGGGGGCAGGAACCAATCGGTTCCGTACCGCGCCGGCGTGACCGGCGCATGCGTCAACCCGCTCTGCTCCATCCAGGCCGACATCGCCGCCAGGCTGCTCGCCCGCATCGTCCCGAACGGGACCCCTCCAGCGGCGAACAGCGGCAGATAGGCGGTCAGCGAGGCGTGCGTCAGCCTCGGCGCGAGCGCGGGATTCAGCTCCTCCAGATCGGTCAGGCTGCGTGCCGGGTCCGCGAGCGTGTCCTCGTAGCCATGCACCGTCGCGGCGACGAACTCGCGCACGAGCGCCGGGTTCTTCGCGATCTCCTTCCGCGTCGTAAACGCCACCAGCCCGGGATAGGGAGGACCGCCGTTTTCCGCCAGACCAAACGGGGTGATCGGATGGCCGCTCACCTCGAGCTGCACGCCGTCATCCGCTATGAACCCCGTGAACGCGGCGATCTTCCTTGCCAGCAACGCTTGCGCGCCGTCGAAGCCGACGGTCACCAGGTGCACCCTCCGCGGGTCCCCGCCCGCGTGGCGCACCTCGGTGTCGAGCACCGCCGTGTCTGACGTCACGCCCGTGATCCCCACCGTCCTGCCCTGCAGGCTCGCGGGCGAGCGCAGATGCTCGGAGGCGAGCGCGATCAGGCCGCCGAGCGGGCGCTGCACGATCGCCATCACCGCCCGCGCGTCACCGCCGTGGGCGATCAGCGCGGCGACGTCGCTGCCGTCGGCGAGCCCGAACTGCGCCTTGCCGGCGTCGATCAGCTGCAGCGTTTCCACCGTTGCGCTCGGCTGCACGACCTTCAAGTCGATGTGCTGCCGGCGGTAGTACCCGGCGGCGAGCGCCCGGTAGATGCCCGCGTGCACCGCGTTCGGCGTGAAGTCGAGGATCAGCGTCGCCTTCGCCGTCCGCGCGTGCGCACTGCCACAGCCCGTGCAGACGAGCAGGGTGAGCAGGAGCGACAGAAGGGAAAGCGCGTGGGGACGGGTACGATCTGCGGACATGGCAATCGATGCGACCCCGCGCCTCGATGCGGACAGGAAGGCCGGCGAGCGGACACTATCCGGCGAGCCGGTCCGAGAGCTCTATACCGAGGCCGATCTTCCCGCCGGGATCGGCGGCCCCGACGACCCGATCGGGCGGCCCGGCGAGTATCCGTTCACGCGCGGCATCCACGCGTCGATGTATCGCGGACGGCTGTGGACGATGCGCCAGTTCGCCGGCTTCGGCACGAGCGAGGAGACGAACGGACGCTTTCACTACCTGCTCGACCACGGCCAGACCGGTCTTTCCACCGCGTTCGACATGCCTTCGCTGATGGGCCACGATTCAGACCACGCGCGCGCGCTCGGCGAGGTCGGCCGCGAGGGCGTAGCGATCGACACGCTCGACGACATGCAGACGCTGTTCTCCGGAATCGACCTCGGCGAGGTCTCCGTCTCGATGACGATCAACGCGCCCGCCGCGATCATGCTCGCGTTCTACGTCGCCGCGGCCGAGTCCGGCGGCGTCGGCGCCGAGCGTCTGTCCGGCACGATCCAGGCGGACATCCTCAAGGAGTACATCGCGCAGAAGGAGTGGTGCTTTCCGATCGACCCCGCGATGCGGTTGTGCGGCGACATGATCGAGTGGTGCACGCGTGAGATGCCGCGCTGGCACCCGATCTCGATCTCGGGCTACCACATCCGCGAGGCCGGGGCCACCGCCCAGCAGGAGCTCGCGTTCACGCTCAAGGACGGCCTCACCTACGTCGAGCAGGCGGTCGCGCGCGGCCTGCACGTCGACGACTTCGCGCCGCGCCTGTCGTTCTTCTTCAACGCCCAGATCGACTTCTTCGAGGAGATCGCCAAGTACCGCGCCGCGCGGCGGATCTGGGCGCGCGAGCTGCGCGAGACGTTCGGTGCGCGCAACCCGCGCTCGTGGCAGATGCGCTTCCATACGCAGACCGCCGGCGTTTCGCTGACCGCACAGCAGCCGCTCAACAACATCGTCCGCACGACGATCGAGGCGCTCGCGGGCGTGCTCGGCGGCACTCAGTCGCTGCACACCAACTCCTACGACGAGGCGCTCGCCCTCCCCACCGAGGAGGCCGTGCAGATCGCGCTGCGTACCCAGCAGATCGTCGCGCACGAGTCCGGCGTCACGAGCACCGCCGACCCGCTCGGCGGCTCCTACTTCGTCGAGGCGCTCACCGGCGAGATGGAGCAGCGCGCGTACGCGTACTTCGCGAAGATCGACGAGCTGGGCGGCATGGTCGAGTCGGTCAAGCGCAACTATCCCCAGCGCGAGATCGCCGACGCCGCGTTCACCCTCCAGCGGGAGATCGACGCGGGCGAGCGCGTGGTGGTCGGCGTCAACCGCTACACCCACGAGGACGAGCAGCCGATCCCGACCCTGCGCGTCGACCCCGCGCTCGAGCGCAAGCAGATCGACCGTCTGCAGTCGGCGCGCGCGCGCCGCGACGGCGCCGCGGTCGAGCGCGCGCTCGCGGCGCTGCGCGAGGAAGCCGCGCACCCTGATCGCAACCTGATGGAGCCGCTGCTCGCCTGCGCCCGCGCGCACGCCTCCGAGGGCGAGATCGTCGAGTCGCTGCAACAGGTGTTCGGCGACTACACCGAGACACCCGTCTTCTAGCTTTTTTTTGGGGCGAGACCGGGCGTGACGGTGGCAAGCGCCGAGCGCCCGCAGCTTACGCGTGCGCGGTTCGGGGCGCTTTCGAACCTTACTCCTGCTGAGCGGCGCTTCGCAACTTATTCAAAGGCCATCGTGTCGTGAAGCTAGGGTGAGCCCCCGGTGAGCCAGACCTGAGACCCCGATGCGACAAGACCCACAGGCTGCGCCGCGCGCTCGTGCTCGGCGCCGCGGTGATCGCGCTGTCGAGCGCCACTACGCTCGCATTCGCGTCCAGACGGATCGCCGCCGAGGAGGCCGCCTACCGCGAGCCGCCGGCAGGGCGCTGCGAGCCGACCACGCTCAACCGCTCGGCGGTGTTGCCGGGCACGCCCCTCGCGGTCTCGCCGCTGCCCGGCTCCTACTACGCCTCCGCCTACACGCAGATCTCCCTGCTCGGGGCGCCGATCGGGGATCTCAGCGACGTGCGCACGGACGGCTCGGAGACCGGCGCCGACGGGGGACGCCTGCGCGGCTACTCCCAGGGCGACGGCGCGAGCTTCGTGCCGTCCAGGCCGTTCCGCGCCGGCGAGACCGTCACCGTGCACGGCAGGCTGAAGACGGGCGCAAAGACCCAGCCGTTCGCCTACCACTTCACGGTCGCCACGCAGGACACGCTGAAGTACGTGGCGCCCGCGCGCTACCCGGCTCCAGGTCCCGGGGAAGTGCAGCGCTTTCACTCGCTCCCGAACGTGGCCGCGCCGCTGCTCGACGTGACCGTGCACTCCCCCGTGAGCGCCCCGGGCGACATCTTTACCGCCCCCGACGCCGGGCTCGGCCCGAGCGGGCCGACGATCTTCGACGAAGCGGGCAACCTCGTGTGGTTCGACGCGTTGGCGCCCGGCGTCGAGTCGACCAACCTGCAGGTGCAGCAGTACGACGGACAGCCGGTGCTGACCTGGTGGCAGGGCTACATCCCGCCGCAGGGGTTCGGCGAGGGCGAAGAGATGATCTACGACAGCTCCTACCGGCAGATCGGTCGCGTGCGCGCGGGCAACGGCTTTAAAGCCGACCTGCACGACTTTCACCTGACGGCCGGCAGTACGGCCCTGCTGACGGTGTTCGACCCGATCCGCTGCAACCTCTCGGCCGTCGGCGGGCCCGGCGGCGGCGCCGTGACGGACGGAATCTTCCAGGAAATCGACGTACGCACGGGGCTTGTGCGGCGCGAGTGGGACAGCCTCGACCACGTCCCGCTCGGCGACTCCTACAGGCCGGCGACCGACACCGGCACGGAATCGCCGTTTGACTACTTCCACATCAACTCGATCGACCAGCAGGCCGGCCGATCTTCGATCGGTGAAACTACGCTGATCTCCGCGCGCAACACGTGGACGCTGTACGAGCTGAGCACGCTCACCGGCCAGGTGGTCGCACGCATCGGCGGCAAGCGCCCGACGGTCAAGCTCGCCGCGGGCGCGGCCACCGCCTACCAACACGACGCGACCGTGCAACCGAACGGCACGATCACCGTATTCGACAACGGCGCGGTTCCCGTCGTCCATCCCCAGTCACGCGCGCTCGTGCTGTCGATCGATCAGCAGGCCAAAACCGACACCGTGCTCGCGCAGTACGAGCACCCCTCGGGGCTGTCCTCCTACAGCCAGGGAGATGTGCAAGCGCTCGCAAACGGCGACATGTTCGTCGGCTGGGGCGCCGAGCCGTTCTTCTCGGAGTTCAGCTCGAGCGGTGCGCTCCTGTTCGACGCCCACCTGCACGGCTCCTATCAGACCTACCGCGCCTACCGGTTCCCGTGGACGGGCACGCCGGCGAGCCGTCCGTCGATCGCGGCGAGCGCGAGCGCGGGCGTAAAGGGGCCGGTTACCGTCTATGCGAGCTGGAACGGAGACACCCGGACGACGGCCTGGCGCGTGCTCGCGGGGCCGTCCGCAACACAGCTCGCGCCGGTGGGAGGCGCTCAGCGCGCCGGCTTCGAGACGGCGATCTCGACGTCCGGCCCCGAGCCCTACGTCGCCGTGCAGGCGCTCGACGGGGCCGGCGCTGTAATCGGTACGTCGCCGACGATCAAGGGATAGACAACCGCCGCGCCGCGCGGATCTCGGTCATCGATCGCTCTCGCGCGGGGCAGCCTCGGTTACGATGCTGGGTTGACGGGAGTAGATGGTTTGATACTCTGGGTTGGCTCGATGTCAGACGGAGGTTTCCTATTATGGCCGTGCACGGAGCCAGACCCAAACCAGCGAAACGCAGCACGCCATCGCCTCCGCGCGGCACGCCACCATCCCCGCGCAGCACGCCACCATCCCCGCGCAGCACGCCACCATCCCCGCGCAGCACGCCACCATCCCCGCGCGGCACGCCATCGCCCCCGCGCGGCACACCACCATCCCCGCGCGGCACGCCATCGTCCCCGCTCGGCACGCCATCGCCGCAGGCATCGCCAAAGGCTTTGCGGGTGCCCCGCGACGCTCGCCAGGAGGCTGAGGAGCGCTACCGGCGCCTGCCCACAGGCGCACACGGGCTCGACCCCGAGGAGGTCCAGCGCGACCAGCGCGAACGACTGCGTGACGCCCTGATCGAGCTGATCGCCTCCCGCGGCTACCAGGCCGTACGGATCCTCGACCTGACCAAGCTCGCACGCGTATCGCGACCCACCTTCTATAGCTTGTACGCGGACAAGGAAGAGCTGTTCCTCGCCGCCTACGACGACATCGCCGCTCGCACGGCACAGACCGTCCTTGCGGCCTACGACGTCGAGGGCTCCCAGAGCGAGCGGATCCTCGCGGCGATGCGCGCGTTTGGCGAGCTGGCCGCGGCTAAGCCCGACGCGGTGTCGCTGCTCGTGCTGGGTGCATTCGGCGCGGGCGCAAAGGCGCTCGAACGACGCAACCGCACGCTTGCGGCACTGGAGGAGAGCATCCGCGCCAGTCGCGACCGCGCCTCGGGTGCACGGACGCACCGTCCGAGCAAGGCTGAGGGGGAAGACCTGACGGTGAAGATCATCCTCGGTGGCATCCGCGAGGCGACCGCGGCGCGGCTGCGTGGTGGCCGCGCCGCGGAGTTGCCGGGGATCGTCGAGCAACTCACTGTGTGGGCGGCGTCGTATCCGCCCAAACTCCCAGCCGGGCTGATCCCCACCTCCTCGGCTGCGTCGCGGCGGCGGAGCAAGACGGAGTCGCACGAGCTCGCCTCCGAGCGCGCGCTGCGCGCCGAAGGCCGCCTGCCGAGCGGGCGCCACGACCTGCCGCGCCAGTTCATCGTCAAAAGTCAGCGCGAACGGATCGTCGACGCGACCGCCGCGATCGTCGCCGCGAAGGGCCTCGCCGGTCTCACGATCCCCGAGATCGCCCGCCGCGCGAGCGTCTCTCATCAGACGTTCTACGAGATGTACCCGACCAAGCACGACGCCTTTCTCGGCGCCCAAAAGGTCGGCCTGCACCAGGCGCTGCTCGTCACCGTCGAGGCCTACGAGGCGCACAAAGACAACTGGCCGCACGCTGTCGCGGCCGGCCTGCGCGCGCTGATCGACTACCTCTCGAGCGAGCCCGCGCACGCACACCTGACGCTCGTCGACACGTTCGGCGCGAGCCCCGAAGCGATCGAGATCCGCGACACCGCGCTGCAAGCGTTCTCCGCCTACCTCGGCCCCGGCTACGAGCTCGCGCAAGCCGACATCGACGTTCCCGACATCGCCGCGGAGGCGGTGGCGGGAGGCATCTGGCAGGTCCTGCACCACTACATCGAGGACGACCGCATCTCAGAGCTCCCCGGCGCGACCCCGCAGATCGTCTACATGGCGCTCACCCCGTTCCTCGGCCCCAAGGAGGCGGCCAAAGCAGGGCGTTGGATCGCCGGTCGACGTTAGCCGCTTGACTTCGTCAGGCGTTTTTCTGACAGGCGCCGCTAGGACGATCGTGAGTCGAGCGGGGCAAGAACGCACCCTGACGGGCACAGGCAGTTCGCGTGGCGTGCTGTGCACGCGTGCTGGCCGATCGGAGATCCCGTCGATCTCCGATCGGTAAGGACGCAGCCCTGCGAAGTGCTCACGGTCGTCCTAGCTCGTAGGCGGTCTTGCCTTCTCTCTTCGTCTGGCTGACCGTCTGCGCCTGCAACAGGCGGCGCAGATTGTTGCGGATGTTCTGGCCGGACATCGCGGTCACGATCGCCAGCTCGCTTACCGTGTGCGAGCCGTGCTCGAGCGCCGCGACGATCGCCTCGGCGGCCGCGCCCCGGGGAGCACGCTCGTGCTTGGAGACCGCTCGAGGCGTCTCGTCGACACCTTGCACAGAGGGCTTCCTCGCGCGTGTGCGTGCGTGCGTGCGCGACGCGACGTCGCGAGCAGTCTTTCGCGGCGGCATCGGTGACGGCGACTTCGTCCGCGTCGTCGAGGCACGAGCGGGCCCGGTGGCACCGCCGGCTACTTCTGCGCCGAGCGTCTCCTCGACCGCGAGCAGCTCCTCGTATTCGTCGACCAGCGGACGCAGTTCGCGCATGCGCGCCTCGATTTCGCCGCGTACCCGCTCCGGCAGGTCGGTCGCGCTCGGAACTGCCCTGTTCAACTCAGCGTCGCCCCGTGCAGGCCGCTTGCCGGACGCTCGCGCTGCTCCCACCACTCGTTCAACGCCCCGAGCGCGCCGCCGATGATGCCCTCCTTGAACGAGGCCGTGTCGTTCACGCGCGGCAGCGGCTCCTTCGGGACGTCAACCTCGAGGAACTCACACAGCGGCTCCCAGCCTTCTCGCGGGTCCCACACAAGCAGACGCTCGGCCGGCACAGTCTGCTTGACCTCGTCGTTCCAGCTCCTCATCACCTCGAGCAGGCCGGCGTCGCTGTAGGTGTCGCCGGCGAGCGCCCCCGTCTCCTCGTCCCAGTTCATGCTCCTCATCAGCGCGATATACCGGCGCCAGAGAGGATCGATAACGGTCTGTGCTTCGCTGACGTAGTGGATGACCGAGTCGCCGTGAAAGATCCCCCATACCGTCTCGCGCATGGAGCGCACCCAGCCCTCGCCCTCGCGCACGCTCAGCAGCACCTTGGCCTCGGGGTAGTGGTCCATCAGCTCGCGGTAGTACCGGGCCGAAGGCCAGTCGACCGTCGAGCGGGCGTCGCCGAAGATCGCTTCCCAGTCCGGATTGCCGGCGAGCGCCCGTTCCCACAGCGCCAGCCCCTTCTCCAGGTCGCCCAGCAGATCGCGCATGTGGTAGCACGGCGCGAACCCGAGCTGCTCGAGCGCGATCATCTGTGTGGTCGTGGCGGTACGCGGGAGTCCCGCTCCGATGACCTTCATAGCTGTCTTCCACCGCCTCGTCGCTCGCTTGCCGCCGTCCTCCGGCGCGTGGCTCGGCTTTCTATCAGGTCGAGGCCGAGATCCGGCGCGTGCCCGCCCGGGACTCCTTGGGCCGCCCCGCGGACGACCCCCGCGAACGGCGACCCGCGACGACGGCGGCCCGCGACGACGACCCGCGAACAGGGCCCCGCGTGTCCGGCCGGCGCCAACAGCGTCCTACGCAGCGTCGCGCACACGGTCTCCCATAAATAGCCTCTATCGCGCGGCGCGCAGGTACGCGAGCACCGCCAGCACTCGCCGATGATCGTCGTCGCAGGCAGGCAGATCGAACTTCTGAAAGATGTTCGTAATGTGCTTCTCCACCGCGCCCGGCGTCACCACCATGCTTTCGGCGATCGCCGTGTTCGAGCGGCCTTGCGCCATCAGCTCGAGCACCTCCCGCTCGCGCACGGTCAAGCGACTCAGCACCTCCGGTGCCTCCTCGCGCGGTTCGAGTGCAGGTGACGCCATCCCCGACCCCTCCGCGGGCGCCCCCTCACCGCCGAAGAGACGCTCGAGCGCATCCAGCCCCGCGCGCGCGTTCCCGATCCGCGCCCGCGCTAGCACCCGCCCGCGATCGAACAGCACGCGATCGTGCAACACGATCAGCGAGTAAGCGCTGCCCGCCGTCGCGAGACCCAGCAGCGCCCACGCCGGCCAGAACTCGTGCACGCCCGCGAGCAGCCACGTCAGCAGCCACGTCAACATCAGGATCGTCCCCGCCACGCCGATCAGCGCCCACACGCACGCGACCCTCCGCACCGCCCCGCGTTCGTGCCGCCAGGCCCAGCCGGCGGTGGAGTCGAGCAGCACCGGCACCGCGAGCCCAAGCCAGGCCCACGCCGGCCAGAAGTAACCCTGTCCCGTCAGTGCCCAAATCGCACCCAGCAGCACAGCCGTCAGCGCGGCGAGGCGCCGCACGAGCGAACGGGCGTACTGGCCCGGCGAGAGACCCTGCGCATGCGTCGGCATCCACCGCCGCACCGGCGCCGCTTGCCGCCCCATGCGCCCCGCCGGCCGCGCCTGTTGTTCGCTCATATAAGTAATCCTCCCACGGCGGACCTTGTCGCGGGGGAGCTTCGGCGTGAAATTCGCGCGGGCGCATTACAGGGACTCGCACAGGGACTCGCCGAGGGACTCGCCGAGGGACTCGCGGAGGGACTCGCCGAGGGACTCGCGGCGACTGCCGACGTCGCGTCGCGTCTACCAGCCCCTCACCGCGCCTGCCGGCGCTCTCGCCGTGCCTACCGAATGATCGCCTTCGCGGCCTGGCGCTCGGGAGCGATCCTTCGCACGTCCCACACCAGCCCCGCGCGCTCCATCGCGGCTATCGCCAGCCCGGAGAGGTCGAGCTCGCGTCTGCCCAGCCCGTGCACCGCGGAGGTCGGGAACGCATGGTGGTTGTTGTGCCACGCCTCGCCGAACGACAGCGGCGCGAGCCACGACAGATTGTGCGAATGGTCGTCGGTATCGAACCGCCGGCGCCCAAAAAAATGACACAGCGAATTGATGCTGTACGTGACGTGATGCAGCACGAGGATTCTCACCGCACCTCCCCACAGCATTCCCTCGAGCCCGGCGTCGACCGTGCCGCCGAGCAGCACACCGAGCCCAAACGGAATCGCCAGCCCGAGCAGCGACCACCAAATAAACGTCTTGTCCACAAAGCTCACCACCGGATCAACGATCAGGTCCGGTGCGAACCGTTCGCGCGCGCCGCGCTGCTGATGGTCGAACAGCCAGCCCACGTGCGCGTGCGCGAGGCCGCGCAGCGCCCCCTTCACCCCCTCGCCATGGCCGACGTGGGGGCTGTGAGGATCGCCGAATCGATCCGAATACGCGTGGTGCTTGCGGTGATCCGCAACCCACGAGATCACCGGACCCTCGACCGCCATCGTGCCGAGCACGGCCAGCACCCCCCGCATCCACGGATACGTCTTGAAGCTGCGATGCGTCAGCAGCCGGTGAAAGCCGATCGTGATTCCCAGTCCGCTCGGCACGTACATGATCGCGAAGATCGCAACATCGCGCCAGCGCAACCCGTGGTTCCACGTCAGCCAGACCGCCAGCACCAGCAGCAGCGGCGGCACCGCGGTGATCAGTCCCGTCACCGCCCGGTCCAGATTCTCCATCACCGGCAGCTGTATCTCCTCCGGGGAGGGGCCCTCCGCGGGACCGACGTCCATTTCCTCAAGCGACGGAGGATCTTCGCCTGCGGGGGGTTTCACGGCGATGCTCATACAGCTAATTGTCCCCGGCCAAATCGTCCCTGTCGCTGCGGTCGGCCACCCAAACACGACAGGCACGCCCCCGAATCGGGAGTGGGGATAACCCCCTACAGCCCTGCTTAAGGGCTGCGTACGTCGAGCACGACCTTGCCGGTGGCGCGGCGCTCGTCGATCGCTTTCAACGCCTCACTCGCGCGCGCGAGCGGATAGCGCTCGCCGACGATCGGCCTAACCACGCCCCGCTCGATCATGCGGCTCACCGCCGCGCCGATCTCGCGGTTGACCCCGGGCTTGCCCATCGCATAGGCGCCCCACCCGGCGCCCACGACCTCAGTGTTGCCGAGCAACAGCCGGTTGACCTTCACCTCGGGGATCGACCCGCCGGTGAAGCCCACCACGACGACCCGCCCGCCCTCGCGCAGCGCGCGCAAGCTGTCCGTGAACCGATCGCCTCCGACCGGGTCGATCACGACGTCCACGCCGCCTTCTGAGATCTCCCTCGCCTCGTCCTTCCACTTTCGGTCGGCCCGCACCACCGCGTCGGCGCCCGCCTCCTCGGCGACCAACTGCTTCGCCGCGCTCGACACGACCGCGATCGTGCGCGCGCCAAGACCTTTCGCGACCTGCAGCGCGGCCGTCCCGACCCCGCCGGCGGCGCCGTGCACCAAGACCGTCTCGCCCTGCTTCGCGCGCCCGCGCAGCGCGAGCGCGAAATAAGCGGTGTGGTAGTTGAGGATCAGGCTCGCCCCCTGCGCGAAGTCCAGCTCGGGCTCGAGCGCGAACGTGAAGTGCTCCGGCGCCACCGCCGTCTCGGCGAAGCCGCCCACCGCGCAGAACCCGGCGACGCGATCCCCGGCCTTCACCTGCGCGCCGGCGGGCGCGCTGCGCACGACGCCCGCCACCTCGCTTCCGGGCACGAACGGCAGCGGCGGTTTGAGCTGGTACTCCCCCCGCGTCTGCAGCACCTCCGGAAACGAGACCCCGGCCGCGTGCACGTCGATCACGACGCCCGCGCCCGGCGTCAGCATGTGCGTGGCCCGCGGCTCGGGCAGCTCAACCAGCTCGAGCGCGCCCTCGGGGCCGGACAGGGAGGTGATCTGTATAGCTTTCATCGGCCGATTATCCCCGACGCTCGTCTCCCTCCACGATTCGCTTTCGCACCGGTCGGAGATGCGATCGATGCGCAAGAGCTGGTTGCGCGGGATGTCGCGGCCTGACGCGCAGGGTGTCGCGGCCTGACGCACGGGATGTCGCGGGCTGCCTCGCGGGACGTCGCGGCCTGACGCGCGGGATGTCGCGGGCTGACGCGCGGGACGTCGCGGCCTGACGCGCGGGATGTCGCGGCCTGACGCGCGGGACGTCGCGGCCTGACGCGCGGGACGTCGCGGCCTGACGCGCGGGACGTCGCGGCCTGACGCGCGGGACGTCGCGGCCTGACGCGCGGGACGTCGCGGCCTGACGCGCGGGACGTCGCGGCCTGACGCGCGGGACGTCGCGGCCTGACGCGCGGGACGTCGCGGCCTGACGCGCGGGACGTCGCGGCCTGACGCGCGGGACGTCGCGGCCTGACGCGCGGGGTGCGATGGCCGGGCGGGACGGACGTCGGCGGTCTTCATCACCTCTTATGCACACGTGCGCCTCAGCCGATACGACTTGACATGACGGCGTTTCTGAGCGACGACGACCTCGGCGCGTCCGTCGAACCCGGCAGCGGTTTCGGCGTCGGCGCGAGCTTCGACTCGAGCCTGATGGCACAAGCGCTCGCCTGCCTGTTCGCGGCCGGCGCGACGCTCGTGCTACTTACGGTCGCGCTGCCCCACTCCCCCCACGCCGACGTGCTGGGGCTACTGTTGATCGCGGGCAACGCCTACCTCGTCGCCGCTGTCCTGCTCCTCTGGGCTCGCACCCTCCCAGCCCGCTCTTTGCCGTTCGCGCTGGCCTGGGGCAGCACGCTGATCACGGGCGTCGCCTACTTCTCCGCGGAGAGCCCCAGCCCGCTCGTGTTCTTCTACCTGTGGGTCTTCCTCTACTCCGCCTACTTCTTCACCACTCCCGAGATGGCCGTTCAGATCCTCTACGTCGGGCTCGCTTACGGCGGGCTGCTGATCGCGCGACCGCCCTCGAGCGGAGTTCCGGCGTGGTGGCTCGTCGGCATGGGCACGCTGCTGGTCGCAGCGATCCTGATCCGCTCGATGCGCGAGCGCGTCGAGCGGTTGATCGCACGGCTCTACGACGCCGCCCGCACCGACCCCCTGACACGGCTGTCCAACCGGCGCGGCTTTCGCGAGCTGCTCGACCTCGAGCTGGCGCGCGCGCGCCGCGCGGAGACGCACATGACCGTCGTGGTCGGCGATGTCGACCGTTTCAAGGAAGTCAACGATCGCTCCGGCCATCACGTCGGCGACGCGACCCTGCAACGGCTCGCGCGGTGCCTGCAAGACGGCAAGCGCCAGATCGACCAGGTCGCGCGCGTCGGCGGCGAGGAGTTCGCGCTGATCCTGCCCGACACCGACGACCACGGCGCATTCGTTCTCGCCGAGCGCCTGCGCTGCGAGCTGCACGAAGAGTTCGCCGGCGACACGGTGCCCGTGACGATCAGCTTCGGTCTGGCCAGCTACCCCCAGCATGGCGAGACGGCCGGCTCCCTGCTGCGTGCCGCCGACGAGGCTCTCTACGCCGCCAAGCAGAGCGGGCGCAACCGAACTGTTCTGCACAGCCCGGCGCTACGCGAGACCTCGCGCGCGAGCGGCGGCTCGCGCGACATCGAGGGTGAGCGCTTCGTCGCGGTCGTGCTCGACCTGGCGGAAGCGGTCGATCTGCGCTTCAGCGGCAGCGCACGCCACTCCGAGACGGTCGGTCGCTACGCCGAGTTGATGGCCCGCGAGCTCGGCCTCTCGAGCGAGCACACGGGTCGCGTGCGACTTGCCGGCCTGCTGCACGACATCGGCAAGGTCGGCGTCCCCGACAGCATCCTGAAAAAGCCGGCCAAGCTCACCGCCGCAGAGTTCGACATCGTCAAGCGCCACCCCGAGCTCGGCGCGCAGATCCTCGAGCACCCGGCTCTCGCCGACGTCCGCGCGTGGGTCGGTGCCCATCACGAGCGGATCGACGGGAAGGGCTATCCACGCGGGCTCTCCGGCGCGGACATCCCCCTGGAGGCGCGCATCCTAGCTGTGGCCGACGCCTACGAGGCGATGACCAGCGACCGTTCCTACCGCACCTCGATCGGGCACGCCGCCGCCCGCGCCGAGCTGCGCCGCTGCGCTGGGACGCAGTTCGATTCGCGCGTCGTCGTCGCCCTGCTCGCCGTCCTGGAGCGGGAGGCCGAGCAGGCCAAAACGGTGCTCTTGCACGCATGAGCGGCACGCAGAGCCGCACGCAGAGCGGCGCGCGTCTCGTGCCGAGGATTGCTCCGTAGGTCGGCGTCTCGCGGCGCGGGACGGACACCGGCCGGCGCTACTCAGAGGGCGCGTGCACCTCGCCGCGCTCGCGAGCCTGCTGCTCTTCCTGGCGCGCGCGCCGATACTCGTTGACGACGATCTCCGTCAGCTCCTCGACAGACGTCTCGGCCGTCGGCTTCTCCAGCGCGATCGCGCCATCCTGGATCATGCTCACACGGTCGCACGCCTCGAGCACGTGGACGTAGTTGTGCAAAATCATGATGATCGAGACCTTGCCCTCCTCCTTCAGACGCGCCACCAGGTCGAGGATCTGTGCACCCTCTTTGGCGCCCATCGCCGCCAATGGCTCATCCAAAAGGATGATGTCGGCATCGGAGTTAACCGTGCGCGCAACCGCGATCGCCTGACGTTGACCGCCGGACAGGCGCGCCACCGACACGTCGATGCGTGGAATGTTGATCCCGATCTCGTCGAGCGCGGTACGCGCTTCGCGCTTCATCTGACGGTTGGCGAGCAGCGGAATCGGATGGTGGACGCGCTCCTTGCGCAGGAACAGGTTGTGATAGACGGACAGTTCGTCGATCAGGGCCAGATCCTGGTAAACGGTCTCGATGCCGGCCGCGCGCGCATCGTCGACGCTCCTCGGCTCATAGGGCTCACCGTGCAGGAACATCTTCCCCGCGTCCGGCTTCTGAAAGCCGCAGAGGATCTTGATCAGCGTCGACTTCCCGGCGCCGTTGTCACCCAACAGCCCGAGCACCTCGCCTTTTTTCAGATGCAGGCTGACGTCCCTAAGCGCCGTCACCGGGCCAAAGCGCTTGGCGACGTGCTCGACCCGAAGCACATCGTCCGGCGCCGAGGCCGGTGCGGCGATTCCCGCCTGCCGAGTGCTCGCGTCAGCCACTGCCGCCATGCCCCCTTCGCGCCCGCCCGACGTAGACGTTCGCCGTCATCGCCACGATGATCGCGAGGCCTGTGTAGAAGAGCAGGTAGTTGGCATTGACGCCCTGCAAGATCAAACCGTCTTCGAGAATGCCCAGGAACAGGGCGCCGATCAGCACCCCCACGACCGTGCCCGAACCCCCCGCCAGCAGCGTTCCCCCGATCACCACCGCCGCAATCGCCAGCAGCAGGATCTTGTTCGGCCCCGACGGGTCGGGCTGGATCGTCTGCGAGCGGACCGCCTCGAAGATCCCGACGAGACCCGCGAGCAGGGCGCTCAACACGAAGTTGCGCACCGTCACCAGCTTGACCTTCACCCCGGCCTCGGCCGCACCGAGCTTGTTCGAGCCGATCGCCACCGTGTAGAGGCCCCAGCGTGTGAAGGTGAGCACCACCTGCAGCACGCCAACGATCACAACCGCCCAGATCAGCTCCGAGTAGACGCCGGCGCCGAAGATTTTCGCGAACGTGCCGATGTGGTTGACCGTTTCCGGCAGCGTAATGTTGTGGCCGTTGACCACGTGGTGGGCCTGGACAGTGGTCTGATGGATCTGAGCTCCCGGAGTTGCCACAGGGGTGCCGTGCGAGAGGATCAGGCTGAGCCCCTCGAAGCTGAACAGCATCCCGAGCGTGGTGACGAACGAGCTCACCCCCAACAGCGCCACGAAAGCGCCGTTGGCCGCGCCCACGATCATGCAGATCGCCAGCGCCACGATCATCGAGGGCACCAGACCGAGACCCGCGGTGTCGATCTTGTAGAAGACGATCGGGGCAAACATGTACATCGCTCCGATCGAGAGATCGATCTCTCCCAGGATCATCACGAACACCTCGCCCGCTCCCAGGATCGCCAGCGGCGCGAAGTACGGAAGCAGCGTCTTGAAGTTCGCTCCCGTCAAGAAGGTGCTGGTGTTGGCGGAGAAGTAGATCGCGACGACGATCGTGACGACGATGATGCTGCCCTCGCGCAAAGCGAGCAGACGGCTAAGCACCTCGCGCCCGCCCGGCAGCTTTCCCCGCCGGCCCTCCGCTCCCCGCCGGCTCTCAGGCTCGCCCGAGCCTGAGGAGGGACCGCTTCCGGCGGTGCTTGGCGCCGCGCTGGCCACGATCCCTCCTCCGCAACCTTGCTCTATCCCTAGCCGACGACCGCTGCTGTGGTAGACGTGCCCTCGTAGCGGGATTTGGAGCTTACATAGGGCTTCACCGTTTCTTTGTTCAGGAACTTCAGACCCGTGTCCACTTCAGCGGGGCCGGTCAGCGTTCCCGAGACCTTGTACTGGAAAAGCTGCAGAACGGGCAGGAAACCCTGCAGGTAAGGCTGCTGGTCGATCGTGAATTCGATGTTGCCTTCCTGCAGCAGTTTCTGCGTCTGTTCGGTCAGGTCGAAGCCGCCGGCCTTGACCTTGCCTCCGAGCCCGAGCTTCTGCATCACTTTCGCGAGGCTTTCGGTGCTGCCCCCGTCGACCGCGTACATGCCCTTGGCGTTCTTGTGACTGAGGTACCACGCTTCGATTGCCGACTGCTCCTGGGCAACCGCGGCACCGGTTGCGATCGAGTGTGCGGTGATCGACTTACCCGAGTCCTTGATCGCCTTTTCAGCGCCTTCGATGCGCGGCTGCAGGTTGGCCGAGCCGGGTGTCGCGATGAATAGACCGACTTCGCCGGAGCCCACCGCAGCGACGATGCGCTTACCCATTTCTTCCCCAGCCTTGAACAGGTCCTGGCCGACATACGACAGACGCGCGTTGCCGACCGCGTCCGCGTTGTAGGAGATGACCGGGATGCCCGCCTTGATCGCCGCTTCGACCGGGGCGTTGAAGGCATGCAGATCGATCAGTGCCACCGCTATACCGTCGGCCCCACTGGTTACGGCGGTGTTCAGCGCGTTGACCATCTGGCTCACATTGCTGTTTTCCGAGCCCGTCCACTGGTAGGAGCACCCGAGCAGCTTGCAGGCGTCGGCGGCCCCATACTGGGTGGGGGTGAAGAACGGGTTCGTGGTGACGTGGTTGACGAACACGAATTTGTAGCTCTTATGCGACCCGAACACGCTGCTCGATCCCCCGCTCGAGCCGCTGGACGCGCTCGACCCGCAGGCGCTCAGGATCGTGCTGACCGATCCAGCCGCTACCCCCGTGAGCGCAGTACGGCGCAAGAACGCGCGGCGGTCGATCTCGGGCCAGTGAATCCCGGCCCCCTTCTTTTCCCCGAACTGCTCGCTTTCCCCGAACTGCTCGCGAGACTCGTACGCACGGCCGGCCTCTGACATCGTCTCCTCCTCCTACTAGATTCCATATGCTGTGTCATGCCGACACAGCTGAACTATCGTTGCGCTGACCCTACAGCCTCTTCGGTCCTCGCGCCGGCCCCCCCGGCGCATCCTCCGAAAATCCCTGCGGTCCGTCCGCGGCCCGCGGTCCGTCTCGCGGTCCGCACCACCGTCTGCCGTCTTGTGTGAGTGATGATCATCCGGATTGGGTATACCCTCGGCGCATGGCCCGGAAACCTTCCGAGCCGTCGCCAAAGCCGACGGGCTCCAAGACGGCCGGCGATGGTCGCTCGGCCCAGGAGCAGGTGCCTGCGGCAATGCCTGCTCAGATCGGAGAACTCTCCCCGACCCTCGAGGAGGCCCAACGCGCGGGCGAGGTCCAGACCGCGGGCGAGGTCCAGACCACGAGCGAGGCCCAGGCAGCCGGCGAGGTCCAGACCGCGGGCGAGGTCCAGACCACGAGCGAGGCCCAGGCAGCCGGCGAGCCTCTCGTGTCGACCGAGGCTGCCGGCGCGCTGACGGTCGCCCGCCTGCGCAAAGCGGATGGGCGCGCGCTGATCCTCTACCGCGCCTACGGCACCGCCGGCGACCAGGCATGAGCGAGCTGCGCTTCAACGAGCTGCGCGGCGAGCAGGTCGCCTATGCGATCCACCGCCAGGACCGCACCTTCCTGCCGGCGCGCGACCACTGCCCGCTGTGCCCCACCCACCCAGGCAGACCCGAGACCGAGATCCCGTGTCCTGCGTATGAGATCGCCGTGTTCGACAATCGCTTCCCAGCGTTCGAGCCGCCCCACGGCGCGGCCGAGGTCGTCGTCTACAGCGACGATCACGACGTTTCCTTCGGCACGCTCGCGCCGGAGCGCGTCGAAGCGCTGATGTGGGTCTGGCGCCACCGCTATGCAGAGCTCGGCGCACGCGCGGATATCGAGTACGTGTTCCTCTTCGAGAACCGCGGCGTCGAGGTCGGCGTCACCCTGCACCACCCCCACGGGCAGATCTACGGCTATCCATTCCTGCCGCCTGTGCCGGTGCTCGAGCAGGCGGCCGACGAGCGGTTGGGTGGCTGCGCGCCGTGCGCGCTGCTCGCGCGCGAGCTCGACGACGGGCGGCGTTTGCTTTACGAGAACGACTACGTGCTCGCCTACGTCCCCGAGGCCGCCCGCTGGCCGTATGAAGTGCACGTGGCCATGCGCGAGCACCGCGCGAGCCTGCTCGACTGCAGCGCCGTCGAGCTGCGCATGCTCGCCGAGGCCCTCCAGCGTGTGGTGCGCGGCTTCGACGCGCTGTTCGCGCGGCCCTTCCCGTATGTCATGGCGGTCCATCAAGCGCCCACGCCCGCCACGGCCGCCCCCGACACGGCCGGCGTCGGGGGCGGCTCACGCGCTAGGCACGCGGCAACTACAGGCGCTGACCTCGGTGGCAGCACAGGCGCTGACCTCGGTGGCAGCACAGGCGCTGACCTCGGTGGCAGCACAGGCGCTGACCTCGGTGGCAGCACAGGCGCTGACCTCGGTGGCAGCGTCGCTCTGGGGGCGTCCGCCTCGACTGATGCGCCGGCCGGGCATCTGCACGTCGAGTTCTACCCTCCGCTGCGCACCGCCGAGAAGCTCAAGTACCTCGCCGGATCCGAGCAGGGCGCGGGCACCTTCATCTCCGACGTGCTGCCCGAGGACTCCGCCGCCGAGCTGCGCGAGGCAATCGCCCGTGGCGCATGAGCCCGGCGGGGGCCACAGCTCTTCGATCGGCCCCAAGCGGGTCACGGCGTTTGCGCCAGGCCGCGTCAACCTGATCGGCGAGCACACCGACTACAACCAGGGTCTGGCGCTGCCATTCGCGATCGCCGAGGGAGTCACCGTGCACGCGACCGCCACCGCGCCCGGCACGCCCCCGGCCGAGCGCGTCGAGGCATACGCTCGCGATCTTCACGAGCACGACGAGTTCCCGCTCGCGCGACCCGTACCCGCGTCGGGCTGGCGGGCGTTCGTGCGCGGCGTCGTTGCCGAGCTCGCCCGCGCCGGACACCCGCTCGTGGGCGCTCGGCTCGAGATCTCAGGCGACGTGCCACAGGGCTCCGGGCTGTCCTCCTCGGCGGCGCTTGAGGTAGCGCTGTGCCTCGCCCTGCTCGCCCTCGCGGATGAGGATCGCGCCGGGGCACCCGATCGTGATCGTGATCGCCTCGATCTTGTCAAGCTGTGCTCGCGGGTGGAGAGCGAGTGGGTCGGCGCTCGTACCGGCCTGCTCGATCAGATCGCCTCGCTGTATGGAGCGCCGGACACGGCGCTGCGGATCGACTTCCGATCACTGGAGATCGCTCCGGTACCGCTGCGATTGCCCGGCGGATGGCGACTCGTAACGCTCGACTCAGGCGAGCGCCACAGCAATGCCGGCTCGGGCTACAACGAGCGCCGCTGCGAATGCGCCAGGGCATGCGAGCTGCTGGGTGTGACTTCGCTGCGGGAGGCCGCCCCCGAGGCCGTCGAAGCGCTCCCCGAGCCGCTGCGGCGCCGCGCGAGCCACGTGCTCGGCGAGAATGCGCGGGTGAAGGACACCGTCGCCGCCCTGCGCGCCGAAGATCTGCCTGCCGTGGGAGCGCTGCTGAACGCCTCTCACGCGAGCCTGCGCGACCTGTTCGAGGTCTCCTCGACGGCCGTGGAGCAGGCGGTGGAGGAGCTACTCACGGCCGGCGCCGCCGGCGCGCGGATCATGGGCGGCGGCTTTGGAGGCCATGTCCTCGGCCTGCTCGCCCCCCGAGCCGCGGCTCCTGCCGGCGCGCGGGAGGTGCGCTCCGGACCGGGGGCGCATCTACTCGATCCTCAGGGTTCGCACGCGCGTTGCCTGCCGTGACAACGTCGTCCGCGAGCTGCGGCGCCAATCGCATGAACGCGAAGACGAGCTCGGGGTCAAAGCGCGTCCCACTGCCACGCTCGATCTCCGCCAGCGCATCCTCTGCCTTCCAGGAGCTCTTGTAGGAGCGCCGGGAGACCAGCGCGTCGTAGACGTCACATATGGAGCAGATCCTGCCGGCCAGGGGAATCTCCCGGCCCTTCAAACCGGCCGGATAGCCGCTCCCGTCCCAGCGCTCGTGGTGGGTTCGTGCAATCTCCTCCGCGATCTGCAGCAATGGGTTGGAGGAGCCGGCGAGTATCTCTCCCCCGGTGATGGGATGGGCGCGGATGATCGCCCACTCCTCAGCGTCGAGCCGGCCGCGCTTCAGCAGCACGCGGTCGGGAACGCCGATCTTGCCGATGTCGTGCATCGCGCTGGCGTAGCGGAGCATCTCGGCGTCAGCCGGCTTCCAACCGATCGCGAGGGCGAGGCGCTCACAGAGGATTCCGATCCGCTGGATGTGCTCGCCGGTCTCGGCGTCGCGGAACTCGACCGCGTGCGCGAGGCGCTGGATCAGCTCGCGTTGAGAGTCGCTCAGCCGGCGCGAGAAGGCATCGCGCTCGATCAGCGCCCCGACGTAATTGGCCGCGACCATCCCGACGATCCCCACGCCCCACGCCGCGAGCGGATAGCTGATCGAAACGATCGTCCCCGCGTCGAACGCGAGCTGGGCGAGCAACAGGTATCCGCCCGCGAGCGCCAGCGCGAGCAGCGCCGCGATCGACACGCGAAGTCTCAGCGATGCGGCCGGCGCCACGATCGCGGCGAGCAGGATCGCGATCAGGCCCAGCCAGGCCGGAGCGGGCTGCAGGGGATTTCCATGCAACGCGGTCCAGATCGCATTGGCCTGGATCTCGGGTCCCGACATCGGGTTCGTCGAAGCCGTCGAGGTGGGGTGGACATCCTGGAGGGTGGCGGCGGAGGCTCCCACGACGACGACCTTGCCGGCAAACGTCTGCGGTGGGACCTTCCCCCGCAGCACATCGGAGAAGGAGACGGTTGGGATCGTGCCGGGCGGCCCGCGAAAGTCGATCCACGCTCCCTGACGGCCGAAGCGCGCCGGGGAGATCGGATGCCCGTCCGCCCGCGCGGCAGCTACCGCCAGGCTCGGCAGGCCGAGCTGGCGATACCGGTAGCGACGGATCACGCCGCCGGGGTCGGCGGGGAGATTGCTGGCGGCGGCCACCGCATGCACGCGTCTCAGGTTGGCTTCGCCACCGAGCACGTCGGTTTCACCGGCGGCGTCGACTTCCGTCGTCGCCAGTACGACACCTCCCACACGGCCGATCTGGCTGTATAGCGCCATGTCCTGCGGCGGGGTCGCCGGCTCGGTGAACTGAATGTCGTAGACGATCGCCTTCGCCCCGTCGGCGTGCAACTGCTTGATCACATCCGCATGCAGCTTTCGCGAAAACGGCCATTGCAGGCGCAGATCGGAGAACGTCTTGTCGTCGATCGCAACGACAACGACGTCCGTCGGACGTGACGGCTTGCGCAGCCCGAAGCGCATGTCGATCGTTTGGCTCTCGAGCTGCGGCCAGGCTTCGGCGGCGTAGGCGAAGACTCCGATCGCCACGGCGAAGACGGCCGCGAGTGCGATCGCGATCGTCTTCGGCGCCCATTGGGTGGGAGGTTTCAACGGCGTTACCGCGAAAGCCCCGGGACGATCAGGTTCGCGCCAGATAGCTATGTCCGGCGCTGACCAGTACCGCGCGACGGCCGTGCAGAGAGCGCACGCTGACGAGGCCGCGGCGGACGATCGTCAGCGTCCCGTCGCAACGCTCCTGCGTGCCCCACCAAGTGCCACGGACGGTCGCCACGCTGTTCTGCCCGCGCGTCGAGAAGTGGCCGTGTTCGTCCTTCGCCCAAAGCGTTGGAGCGGACTTGTGGCTCCTCGAAGAGGCCGCCACTGCGATATGGCCGGCGTGCCGGCGGCGGGCAGGACAACCGCCGGGGCGGGCCGAGCGCATGACGAAGGTCGTCATGCCGCCGGTGGCGGCGCCCTGCTGAAGCACAAAGCTTCCACCCCAAACAGTTGCCGACTGGGCGAGTCCTTGCCGGTTGACGGCTGTAGTCACAACGAGGGCCCCATGTTCGGCATTGACGAGCGCACCGACCGGGATATTCTCGGCGCCCGTGAGCGGCTGGGATATCTGAGCACCTTTGAGCCATACCAGCACTGTCCCCGAGAGCACCCGGACGACCGCGCTCTTCCCAAGCGCGGCGGGGGCGGCGGGGGACGGAGGCGCGGGAGGGCCCAGGGTTGGCCCGACGATTGAAGGCAGGATGGGGCCGGCAGGGGTCGAGCCGGCGGCGACGGGAGGCACGCCTTCCGGCGGCGTCCTTTCCCCTTCGCCCGCGACGAGCGGCTTTGAGGGGGTGGTGAACGTCTGGTCAGGACCGTAGGTCGTGCCGGTGGGGTTGGTGGCGAGCGCCCTAAAGTGATATTCGGTCGCGGGGCTCAGGCCGCTCAACGTCGATGAGACGGGCACAGAGCCGGCGCCGCTGCCGATCGAGCCTGGCGAGGTGTGAGCGCCGTAGGTCGATGTCGTCCCATATTCGAACTCGTAGGTGGTTGCTTGTGAGTTGGGGGCGACATCCGCTTGCAACGTCGCGGACTGATCGGTCACGCTTACGGCTGAGGCGGCCCCGACCTTCGGGGCCACGGTCATGACCGCGATCTGGCCGGGGTCAGCCGCCTCGGTGAACCAGATGTTGCCGTCCGGGCCGGTCGTGATGTCGTCGGGGACGCTCGAGCTCGTGGGGGGCGTCTGCTCCGTGATGACTCCCAAAGGCGTGACCTCTCCAACTTTCCCGCTGAACGGCTCGGTGAAGTAGACGTTGCCGTCGTTGCCGGTAGTGATCGCGAGCGGTCCGGCGTTCTGTGTGAGCCCGGTCGTGAACTCGGTGATCGCCCCGCCCGGGGTGATCCGGCCGAGGCGACCGGGATTGGCGAACTCGGTGAACCACAGGTTGCCGTCCGAGCCGGCGGCGATGTCGCGTGGCCAGCTTTCCGCAGTCAACCCAGTTGCGAACTCCGTGATCGTCCCGCCGGTTGTGATCCGTCCGATCCGGCCCGGGCTCGCGGCCTCGGTAAACCACAGGTCGCCTTCGGGCCCGACCGCGATGCCTTCCGGTTGACTTTTCGCGGTTAAGCCTGCCGTGAATTCGGTGGTCGTCCCGTTGGGGGTGATCCTTGCGATCGCCCCGTTGCCCCCCTGCTCTGTGAACCACAGGTTGCCGTCCGGCCCGGCGATGATGTCCAGGGGGTTGCTGCCGCCTGGAAGGGGGAACTGTTTGAGCGTGCCGGCGACGGTCATCCGTCCGATCTTGTCGGCGCCCTGCTCGGTAAACCAAAGGCCACCGTCGGGACCGGCGGTGATCGTCTGGGCAGGACTCGCCAGGCCGGGGAATTCGGTCATTTCCCCGCTAAGCGTGCTGCGGCCGATCGTGGGGGCGGCCTGCTCGGTGAACCAGATGTTCCCGTCCGGTCCGGCGGCGATGCCGAGCGGCTGGCGGTTGGCTGTCTTCACCGGGAACTCTTTGATCGTCGGCGTCGCCATTGCGGCTCCGGTCCAAGACATCAAAGCGAAGATCAGAGCGAGGGGGCCGCCAGCTCGACATGCGGTAATACCCATGTCTGGTTGCTCGACAGAAGTCTGGAAGGACTTTAGATATCAGACAAATCCTGCACGCCTTCACGACATCGCGAGTCGGAAAGCGGACGACCGTGCGCAGCCGACCAAATGCCCTTGACCGCGAACGTCGCTCGATCAGCGCTGTCCCGGACGGATCCGTCCTACGATTCATACATGGCAATGGCCTCGACTCTCCCCGAGCCCGTGTGGAGCGGTCGTGGTCGCAAGCGCGCCCTACTCGGCGCAGCAGCAACGATCGTCCTCATCCTCGTGCTGGTGGCAGTGGCGGCGATGGCTTGGTCGGGCGTGACTCTTGCGGGCGACTCCACCGCGCTCGCCCGAGTCACGGTCCAGCCATTGGGCGGCACCGTCGAGTATGTGCAGGCGTTTGGGCCGGACGGCCGGCGGATTCCGCTCGCTGTCACCGATGGGCGGCTGACCCCGCTGAAGCGGCTGATCCCGGGCGAGCTGGTGTCGGTAGACGTAAAGGTGCGCCGACCGGGCTGGCTCGGATGGGCGTTGGGAAGCGTGCGCAACGAGCAGCTGACACTGCGTGCCCCCGTCGCACAGGTGACCGAGCGCTGGATGACCGTGCCCGCGGGCGCCGAGGTGCGAATCAGATTTGACATGCCGGTGCAGGCCGTTGCGTATGGCAGCGCGGGAGACCTCACCCAGCGCACGCTGGCGCGCGTGCACGACTCGATCTCACTGGGAGCGCAGGGCGAGACGGGCGCCACGGAGATCGCCGCGGCGGCGCGGCCCTGGGAGAGCCTTGGCGCGCCCATCCTTGTGAGCTGGTTCCCACCGTCCCGAACGCCGGTGATGGTCTCGCTCCCCGCCGCGGGCGCGCGGATCTCTCCCGCCACGCCGCTCCATCTGTCGTTCTCGCGCCCGGTGAGCGAAGTACTCGGCTCCGGCCACCCGACGCTCTCCTCCGGCACGCCGGGGCGTTGGCGCGAGAGCGACAGTCATACGCTCGTATTCACCCCCTCGGGGCTGGACGCCGCGCTCGGCTCCAAGCTGCGTGTCCGACTCCCTCGTCCCGTCGCCGTGACAGCCGGCACCGGCGGCCTGCGTAGCACCGACCAGATCGAATGGACGGTGCCACCCGGCTCGACGCTGCGATTGCAGCAGCTCCTCGCCCAGGCAGGCTACCTGCCGCTCGACTGGCGGCCATCCGGCCCCGAGGTATCGCGCACGCCCGGCGCCGAGGCGCAGGCGGCGGTCGACCCGCCGAGCGGAAGCTTCACATGGCGCTACCCGAACACGCCGCATCAGCTGCAGGCGATGTGGAGCCCCGGGCAGTGGAGCGAGATCGTGAAGGGCGCGGTGATGAAGTTCGAGAACGAAAACAACATCACCGTCGACGGGCTCGCCGGTCCGGCTGTGTGGCGCGCGCTGCTCGCCTACGCGATCGCCGGCAAGCGCTTGAATAGCGGCTATTCCTACGTCTACGTGCACCGCGAACTCCCGGAGACGATGACGCTCTGGCACGACGGCCAGACGGTCATCACCTCGCCCGCCAACACGGGCATCTCCGGAGCGGAAACCGAACTCGGGACGTTCGCCGTGTTCGAGCACCTGCCCGAAACGACGATGAGCGGCACGAACCCCGACGGCTCGCACTACGAAGACTCGGGGATCAAATGGGTCAGCTACTTCAACGGTGGCGATGCGCTGCACAACTTCGACCGCTCCTCGTTCGGCTCCCCGCAGAGCCTCGGCTGCGTCGAGCTTCCGCTCGCCGCTTCCGCCGAGATCTACCCGTATACGCCGATCGGCACGCTCGTCACGATCGAAACCTGAGTACGCCCGCTGCCGGGGATCGCGAAGGGCCCACCACGACCCGGCCCTTCGTGGAGAGGCTCGACGAGACGACGGCCTGACGGCGAGCTCCGAGCGGCGCAAAGCGCGTATAGAGTCTCGCCGGCAACCATGAGCGAGGCGATCCCATATGCCAACTATCAGTACGAGATCTACCTGCGCGGGATGGCGGGCAAGCGCCCCGCGCGATCGCTCGACTGGCGCCGGCTCGAGCACGACGCGCTGAATCTCCTGCAGCGCGGGCCACGCGGCTACATCGCCGGCGGCGCCGGACTTGGCGAGACGATGCGCGCCAATCGGGACGCGTTCGACCATTGGCGCCTGCGACCACGGATGCTGCGCAATGTCTCCGAGCGAAGCCTCGCGCGAACCGTGCTCGGGACCGAGCTACCGGCGCCTGTGCTGCTGGCGCCGATCGGCGTGCAGACACTGGCCCATCCCGATGGGGAGCTGGCGATGGCGCGGGGCGCCGCCCAGGTCGGGGTACCGCTCGTCGCCAGCTCGGCCGCCTCGCACACGATCGAGCAGATCGCCCAGGAGGCCGGGGATCTGGCGCGCTGGTATCAGCTGTACTGGCCACGAGACCGCGAGCTCGCGCGCAGCTTTGTGCAGCGCGCGGAGCGCGCCGGATACCGTGCGATCGTCGTCACGCTCGATACCTGGCTGCTCGGCTGGCGCCCGGCGGATCTGAGCGAAGCGTTCCTGCCGTTCCTGTGGGGGGAGGGCAACCGCAACTATTTCGAGGACCCCGTCTTTCGCGGGCTGCTGGCGGTATCACCGGAGGAGGACATGCAAGCGGCGGTCGGACAGTGGGCGTGGCAGTTCGCCAACCCCTCTGTGACGTGGGAAGACCTGGCGTTCCTGCGCGAATGCACCGAGTTGCCGATCGTGCTGAAGGGAATCGTCCATCCAGACGACGCGCGATTGGCAGTCGAGCACGGGGTCGAGGGCGTGCTCGTCTCAAACCACGGTGGACGGCAGGTCGATGGCGCGGTCGGCGCGCTCGACGCGCTGCCCCAGGTGGTGGAGGCGGTGGACGGCCGCTGCGAGGTGCTGTTCGACAGCGGGATTCGCAGCGGCGCGGACGCGCTCAAGGCGCTCGCGCTGGGCGCCCGCGCGGTGCTGCTCGGCCGGCCCTACATATGGGGACTGGCGCTCGGCGGCGCCGAAGGGGTGGCTGAGGTGCTGCGCAGCTTCCTCGCGGACCTCGACCTGGCGATGGCGTTGAGCGGGTACGCGAACATCGACGAGGTCGACGCGAGCGCGCTCGTCGCGCAAAGCTCCCGCTGAGCGCTCAGGTCGTCTGCTTCCGTCTTCGCACAGTCTGCATCGATTGATGCGGTCATCGCTGGGCTCGTCCAACGCTTGTCGAATCGGGGCGCCAACCCTGCCGCCTGTCGCTCTGCTTGCCGACACAGATCAACGGCACGCGATGCAGAGGCAGATACGACTCCTTCGACAGCTTGTGCTCGACTCAAAGTACGCGGTCGATGAGATGGCCGTGGCCGAGGCGATCCTCGCGCGTGCCGCCACAAGACGAGCGGTCGTGGGGAGCGCGTTTCGAAACGACGTCCGCGCGGCGACTCGCGAGGAGGCACCCGAACCTCAGGTGCGCTCGTTCCGTCCCAGCGCCCATGCGCGCTCCTTCCGCCCCTGCAACCCTCGGAAATCGCAAGAAGGCATCCTCACGATTCCTCCGGGGCGCCGTCCGTAACGCGCCGCCACGACCAGATCGAGAGCCGTCGCCTGACTGATGGAGCGGGGGATGGGATGAGTCGCGACAACCGCTGGCGCTCATGTCGGCGCACCCGGGGCGTGACGAAGCCGGTCGAGGCCGTCGAGGATGAGATCGAGCCCCCACGCGAACTCGGCGGCGTTGTCCTACCAGGACTCGGGTAGCTTCGTAGCTATTCGACCAGACAGAGAGACTCCGCGCATGGCGATCCTGGGCCTGAACCCGGGCCGGGGCGTGCCTCGATTTCCAGGGACCCAGTGGCATCTTCGCCCGTGAGATCCACAAGCGCGGCTCGTACACGGAGTGGGCTGCAACATCTCCCTACCTCGGCGAGGAATGGTCGCGGGTCAACGGACGCAACCGCTATGCCTGGAGTCGACTGCGCTTCGCGCGCGAATGGCTCGAGGACCAAGAGCTCGCCGCGGGATCGAACCGCCGTCGCACAGGCCGTCGCGCTGAAGGTGCTGACCTACCGCACCGACCACGAATCTCTCAACGGACCCTTGCGAAGAAACTCGACATGACCCAACCACAACTCGCACGCCTGGAGGCCGGCGAGCACAATCCCACCATCGACACCCTCGCCCGCCTCGCCCAGACACTCGACCTCGAGTTTGCGATCGACATCCACCCGCGTCAGCGCGCACCCAAACTCCTCAATCATCATGCACAGGGCAAAAACGCCATCGCTTCATACGAGACTGACACCGCCGCGATTCTGCTGGCTGCCGGTTGACCAGCAGAAGTCGACACGGCACATGGCATGAGGTCTTGCGAAGGCTCGACGCGGGGACTTTCACGCAATCGCGGTCATCGTGTCAGCTACCTGAGATCAGTTGTTTCCAAAGCTCGCGGTCCTCGTCGGTGTCTTCTTCGCGCATGTGGAGCCGGATCAGGTCGCCCGGCAGCAGTCCGTCGCTCTTCAGCCCCAAGTCCTCACGAATCGCGCGCAGAAGCCTTTCCCGGGTCCGCAGCGGGGTCGGCATCGGCTCGCCAAGGCTGCGCAACCACACAACCCAACGTCCGCACGACGGTGGACGGGGCGTGCAGAAGCAGCGTCGTCCCTCTAGCCTCACCCCACCGCCTTCGCGCCCTACTTCAAAGCGCTCGACGAGACTCGACGCGAACCCCCAAAAGGCGGACCGGAAAAAGGGGTGACAAAAGCGGGAACGACGGGGGTCGAGCCCGCGTTTGTCACCCCGCGGATCGAGATTCGGCTGTGAGGCGCGAGAGTCCGAGACGTAGACAAGCCGCTCGGCCGTCCCAAGCGATTGGTATCCCTACTCGACGATGAGTCCTGACAAGCGACAGCGGCGAGGTGGGCCGCAACGACAAGCCAAACAGCCTCAGGGAGCCAAGCCGGTGCCCGAGCCTGGACCGCCATACAGCGTGTTGTGGCATCCGGCGGCAGACCCAGAGCGTGCCGCGATCCAGCACGCACGGGAGAAGCTCGAAGCGATCGGTCCACGGCTCGGCGCTCCGCACAGCAGCGCGATCAAGGGCGAGGACGGGTCGGGACTACGCGAACTGCGCCCACGTGCGGGACGTAGCCGTTGGCGGCCGATCTATCGGCAGGTCGGTCCTGGGACCTTCGTGATCCTCGCCGTGGCCCCGGAGGCAGAGATCGACGGGCGCGGCTTCGACGAGAAGGTCCGGGACGCTCGGCGACGGTTCGATGAATTGGAGACCTGAGCTTCGGTCGCAGTCGATAACAACCTTGATATCATCTGGACAGACCCCAAGATTCAAAGGAATGGCATGAAGCTCAGCGACATGAAGACGAACGAGCAGGTGTTGGCCAAAGAGCTACGCGACCCGGAGTTCCAGCGCGAATGGGACCGAACCGTCGTCGCACGGGCCGTCGCACTGAAGGTGCTGACCTACCGCACCGACCACGGGCTCTCCCAGCGAGCACTGGCAAAGAAGCTCAACATGACCCAGCCACAACTCGCGCGCCTAGAGGCCGGCGAGCACAATCCCACCATCGACACCCTCGCCCGCCTCGCTCAGACACTTGACATCGAGTTCGTCATCGACGTCCACCCCCGCCAGCGCGCGCCTAAGCTCCTCAATGATCGTGCACAGGGCAAAAACGCCATCGCTTCATACGAGACTGACACTGCCGCGATTCTGCTGGCTGCCGGTTGACCAGCAAAAGTCGACACAACAAATGGGATGACAAAAGTGGGGGATCTCGGGATGACCTGCGAGCCCACCGTGAACCTGGGCAGACTCCTTGCGCTTGTCATGCAGCGGAGGGTCGGCAGGCCCCGGCGACGAGCGATCGAGCCGATCTGGAGAGCCAAAATAGGAGATCTCTAGCGCTTCCGATACGAGGGCGCAGACGGCAACGACGACGGGAACAAAACGCCGGTTCGATTCCGGTCGTCGCCTTACTAGCCATACGGGCCATCTGCGCTAGCCCTACCAGCCTCCTACGACCTAGATGATTGATTCCGCGGTGGTGGGCATGGTTTTCGGAGGTTTTTAGGGCAGCAGGGTCGAAGTCGGCGGTACTCAATACCCAGCGCCGACCCGAAGGGGGCCTCGATGGACGCCGACCTCGACCTGCTGCTTACCGCTGTTTATGTCACGGCTGACGATCTCCTGCCTGAAAAGCCGGGGAACGCCAGACGAAGTGTCACGGACGCGGAGGTCGTCACGCTGTGCGTCGCGCAAGCGATCATGGGAATCCCCTCTGACCGTCGGTTCTTGGCGGTCGCAAACAAGCGTCTGCGTCACTTGTTCCCCCGGCTCCCGGGGCAGCCCGGGTACTTCAAGCGCCGCCGCAAGCTGACCGATACTTTGGAGTGGCTGATCGAGGTCTTCGCCAGCCAGAGTCCCGGGTTCCACGACGATCTGCTGCTCGTCGACAGCACCCCGGTGGAGTGCGCCCGCAGCCGCGAGGCTGTCAAGCGCTCCCAGCTCGGCGATGCTGCTGACTACGGGTACTGCGCGAGTCATTCCCGGTTCTTTTGGGGGTTTCGCCTGCACGCGATCTTCGCACCAGACGGGACCCCCAGAGCGCTCGCTCTCGCCTCCCCCAAACAGGGTGAGCGGGAGGTCCCCCCTCAAACTGATTGAGCGCTGCCGCCGAGCCGGCAGAGTGACCTTGATCGGGGATAAGGGGTACGCCGGAGCAGACTTCGCCGCCAAGGTCAGTGACTTGGATGCCGCGATCATCCGTCCCCGCCGCAAAGACGAGCCCGGGAAGGGCCCACACCTCGCGCCGATCCGCCAGCGCATCGAGAGCATCTTCTGGACCTGCAAGGACATCCTCACCCTCGAGCGCCACGGCGCCAGAACACTCCCAGGCCTCCGCGAGCGCGTCCTCCAACGACTCCTCACCCTCGCCGCAGCCATCACCCTCAACCACCAACTCGGCCGCCCCAGCCGCGCCCTCGTCAACTACACCGCCTAAAACCCGCGGAATCAATCATCTAGCCGTTTAGAAACTCTTGACCCTCGTCGATCTCGCGCTGGATCTTAGCCAGATCTGTCTTTGTCTGCTCCGATATATCCCCCTCACCAACCAACACGCGCGCTAGCTCACGCCCGCTATCGGTGAGCCGATAGAACGGTCGTCCCACCTCAGCCGTGGACCCTGGACCTCCTCGACGAGCCCCTTTTCGTCCAAGCCTTGCGCCGACGAGAGTCCCGGGTTGTAGACTGCGCTCGCTCCGGCTTCCAGCGTTTTGCGTTCATCGTTACCGAACAGCCTGACGAAGAGCTTTTGCATCTTCGTAAGCGCGTTAAGCTGTTCCAGCCGCGCCCGGACCTCAGCATCCCCAGGGAGACTTCGTAGCACTTCGAGGTGCTTGTCATCGTCGGCCGCGGGTTTCCTTCGCGGATAAGCTACCGGCGTCGCGCCCGAGGTACTCCCACCGCCCCTCTGCCCCGCAGCCTCAAATACCGCCCGCTGACCCTCCTCCGTTAGTCCTCGTTCCCGCGCCACCTTGCCCAGTGCTGCCTCGAGGAGCTTTTCATTCTGAGTCGAGAACGCTGCCTGTGTTCCCTGCGTCTGCTCTCGTATGCCAGCTAGAAGCTCAAGTAGCTGTCCGTGCAGTTCCTGGCTCCGCAGGCTCTGCGCACTGCTCGCTGCCGCTTGAACGATAAAGACAATAAGCTGTACTACGAAGGCGACGATCGCCACCGACAAAGCGATAGTGGGTAGCGCTTCGATGCCTTTCTGCGAGCCGACAATCACCAAGACGACCAGGCAGGTGAGCGCAACCACAACGGCGGCGATTGCTAGCCCACCCAGTGGGACCTCCACGGACCCCCGGGATTCGTTTTTCTCATTTCCTTTTTGCTTACTAGCGCGAGCCGCCATCACCAGGATTCTACCTACAGAAGTGCTTCCATGTCCTCACCACTTTCCAAAGGTCAGGAATTCTGTCTGAGGCTGTGCTGGCGCAAATCCGAGGCGCGGCCCGAGTTTCAGCGCCTGATGGCCGACGCGGCCGAGGGCCGCTTCGACGTGGTGCTCGTGTTCCACACCTCGCGCTTCGCTCGCAGCCAGGTCGAGTCCCGGCGCTACAAGCAGCTCCTGCGCGAGCGGCTCGGCATCCGCGTCGTCTCCGTCACCCAACCGATGGGCGAGGACCCGACCGACCCCTCCGCGTTCCTCGCCGAGTCGATCCACGAGATGTTCGACGAGTACTACTCCGTCTCGCTCTCCTTCTGGACCCGCAGCGGGCTGCACGAGAAGGCGCGACAGGGACACCTCGTCGGAATGCTCCCGTGGGGATACCACCGCGACCCCACCACCAAGCTCGCCGTCCACGATCCCGAGCGCGCACCGCTCGTGCGCGAGCTGTTCGAGCGCTACGCCACCGGACAGGAATCCGATCGCACGCTCGCCGCCTGGCTGAACGCCAAGGGCGCCCGCAGCAACCGCGACCGCCAGTTCGGCAAGGACACCGTCCGCGAGATGCTCTGCAACGCCGCCTACGCCGGGTACGTCACCGGCGGGCGCAGCCGCGACCGCTCCATCCCTGGACTGCACGAGGCGATCGTCACCGACGAGCTGTTCGACCGCGTGCAGGAGATCCGCTCCTGGCGCACCCGCGTCGTCAAGCCCGGCCGCCCCTCCAGGAGTACCTGTTGCGCAAGCTCCTCCACTGCGAGCGCTGCGGCGCTCGGATGCACGGCACCCGCGGCTCACGCGCGGGCATCCGCCGCTACCAATGCTCCACCCGCCGCCACCACGGCGACTGCCCGCAAACGATGGTCAAGGCCGAGGCCCTGGAGGAGCAGCTCGTCGCCTGGCTGCACGCCTTCCAACCCGACACACAGCTCCGCCAACTCGTCCTCGACACGATCCGCGCCGGGACACAAGCCGATCCCGGCGACGACCAGAGCCGCCGTCGCGAGCTGCTATCCCAGCTCGACCGCCTCCAAGACCTCTACGTCCTCGGCGACCTCGCCAAGCCCCGCTACGTCATGCGCCGCCAAGCCCTCGAGGAAGAGCTGCAACGCCTCGCGCCGCCCGCCGACCCGCAACTCGACAACGCCCAAGCGATCCTCGGCGACTTCCCCCGCTTCTGGCACGCAGAGCCCGACCCCGCCGAGCGACGCAAGCTCATCAACAGCCTCTTCGACCACATCTCGCAAGACAACGGCTCAATCGTCGCCGTCAAACCCCGACCCGCCTTCGCGCCCTACTTCAAAGCCCTCGACGACACCCGGCGCAAACCCCCAAAAGGAGACCAGGAAAAAGGGGTGACAAAAGCGGGAACGACGGGGGTCGAGCCCGCGATTGTCACCCCGCGGATTGAAATCCGAATTTAGGGCCATAACCGCTTGATGTAGCCCTCGTAGACGCCGTAGATGTACGGGCCAGGCTTCTCGGCTTGGCGCAGGATGCGCTCGAGGTTGCCGACGAACCGAGCTGACTGCTCGGAGGCTCGTAGTTGGGCGTTCGTCAGGCAGAAGGCGCGCACCTTGGCGTCGGCCAGCGCGTCCCGCTCAGCGGGGCGGCGGCGGATCGCATCATCCTTCATCAGCACGACCCAGTCGCGCTCGCCGGCATCGGTGAGCCAGTGCTCATCGTCAAGACCTTGGGCCACCCCCTCGCCGTAGACCGACGCCATCGTGTGGGCCGTGAAGCCTAGATCTCCGAGTGCCTGAGCCAAGTGCTTGCGACCTAAGCTACGGTCGATGAAGAACTCGATCGGGCGATCGTCGCCGCCCGATACTCCCGCCTTATCCGCCCGTGTGTCAGGCGGCCGCTCTGGTGGCGACACGGACTACGTCCTCGACTTCAGGCTCGGAGACGCCGAAGTCCTCCGCGATGTCCGCGAGCGTGTCGCCGGCCACGAAGCGATCAACCAGATCCTCAACCCGCGCGCCGCCGTGAACGACCAGCGGCATCCCAAACGCTCGGCGCGGATTGACGATGACCTCCGCCCGCCGATAGGCAGGCAGGCGCAGCTGGGAGGCCCAGCCATCATCACCGTAGGTGATGCGCTTGAGGTAGTCACGCACGACCTCCGCGAACTGCTGCTGACTGGTGCGGACGACCGTCAGGCCGCGCAGCTCCTCGTTGTGCTCGTTCGTGACGTAGTCGTAGAGCACCTCCACGCCGTCGGTATAGAGACGCTTGGACGCTAGCGCATGCTCGACCCCGATGCCGGAGGAGAGGACCTTGACCGCGGGGCGAATGCGCTGCATCGGCACGCCCGCACGCCGGAACGCAGAGAGGACATACGCCTCTGCGAAGCCAATGAACGGCACCGTCGCCTCCCTGCCATGAGTCGGAAAGCATGTGACGACAGGCGTCGCCCCCCCACTAGGCCGCGCCCAGCTATGCAGCGTGGACGGCGGCAGCACAAGGTAGCCAGCCGCCTCGCGAAGCGTAAAGACCGCTCGCGTGACCCTTGGATCATTTGCTCCCATGCCCCTGCCGTTTTGTTGCGGATTCGTTGTCATCGCCTCAAGTAGCCGATTCTTTCTGACGATCCTACCGATGGCCACGGTCATCAACACTGCGAACAGAGACACGAGCAGATCGACAAAGACCCAATCAGCCGGACAGGGGTCTAGGCTACGGATCGATGATTTCCCGCGTCACGTTCCATAGATTCAAGCAATTCAAAGACAACGCCTTCGATCTACACCCAGGAGTCTCGCTGCTCGGTGGCGGTAACAATGCCGGCAAGTCCTCGATCCTCCACGGGCTCGCCGTCTGGGAGTTCTGCCGAACGGCCATCGAGATGGAGCGTGGCGCCGAAACCTTCGTAGCCGGACATGCAGGACGTGGCGTCGGCCTAGGCGATGACGAGTTTTCACCAATCAACGTCCCCTCTCTCAAGCATCTATGGTCGAACCTCAAGACGCAGAAGACCTCCGAGCAGGATGGCTACACGCTAACCATTAAGTGCTCCTGGCCACAAGATGGCCAGGAGCGTCATTTGGAGTTCGGCCTTTCACTGTCAAACGACCGGCTATTCGTCAAGGCCACTGACTCGAATCTCATTGACGGCGACCCCATCCCACGGGTGGCCTACCTGCCACCGTTCGCTGGGATGACGGACCGGGAGATGCGGACGACCGGCGCGATCAGACGCCGGCGCATCGGCGAGGGACTGGCAGGGGCTGTCCTCCGGAATATCTTGCTGGACATGTACGAGCGCAACATCGCTGAGCGGCGACGCCTGCGAGGAACAAGAACAAAGATCAGCGATGTCGATCTTGCGGCGCTACGAAAGACCGATCCCTGGGAGCTGCTACAGGCCAATCTGCGTGAAGTGTTCGCAGCTGAGCTTGACATCGACACATTTCGAGAGGAGTACCACTCGTATATACAGATCAACGTCGTGAAGGGCACGGTCGATGGCTACAAGCTTAAACGACACTCCGGATACAACAAGCGCGACCTTATGGTAGAGGGCAGCGGCTTCCTTCAGTGGCTCAGTGTGTTCGCGCTCGCAACTGATCCGGACATCGATGTTCTTCTGTTTGATGAGCCCGACGCACACCTGCATCCTTCTCTGCAGGAGCGGCTGCTCGACAGTCTCGCCGCGATCACCTCGACCGGCGACAAGCAAATTCTAGTCGCAACTCACTCCACTGAAATCCTGAGAAATGCTGAGCCTGCCGACATTCTGCACCTTCGTGGCAGCGGCAAATCGGGGAAGTATCTGACCGAAGAGGGGCAGAAGGTTGCGATGCTCGCTGGAATGGGATCTGACTACGCTCCACGCATCGATGGCGCCAAGCGCACGAAGCGCATCCTCTTTGTGGAGGGGCGATCGGATATACGGATTCTAAAGACGCTTGCGTCGAAGCTTGGCATGGACTGGCCGAGCAGCTGGATTGAGTGGACAACCCCGGCGCCCCAGAAGGAGCGAAAGCAGCTCTACCTGGCGCTCAAGGAGGAAATCCCGAATCTTGTGGTGCTGAGTCTAAGGGACCGCGACGATGAGCCAGCCCAACTCGTTGGTGCGGACCTAGTGGATTCCGCAGCAGCAGGGGAAGGGGGATTCAATCCGCGCCGATGGCGACGGCGCCACATCGAGAGCTACCTCGTCTGGCCTCCAGCAATCGCCGCTGCGAGCGGATTGACAGAGGCTAAAATTGTTGACCACCTGCGCGACCAGCACGCACTCGCCGTCGGGGATACGTTCACAAACAGCGAACCCCCACAAGCACTCATGGATATTCGAGGCAAGGCGGTACTGATGGGGGTCAGCAGCAACGCAACGATGGGTCAGTTGGGCGTTAGCGCCTTGGATGTCGCAGAGCATCTAGACGCCGCTCACGTATGTGACGACATCAAAGTATTTTTAGGAGACCTTACGGATCTCGGATAACGCCCTGTAAAGCGACTCATGACAACAGTCATTGATCTTCCTGGAGCGTGAGGCTCGGATCGGGTCAGCTATTTCGCCGACTGTCCTTGCTGCACCCACCGCTCGACATCCTCCCGGTGCCATAGCCGCGCGCCCCGGACCACGACCACCGGCGGTGGGAAGTCTCGGGTCTTTTGGGCGTCCAGGAGGCTCTTGCGGGTCTTCCAGCCGACCAGCTTCAGGATCTCGCTCGCGCCAATGAGATCGGCGGGGTCAACCTGCTCGCGCTTAGGCCAGTTCGTCACGGCCCGGATTATCGCCGTCCGGGCGCTCTTTCTGCTTGACCTTGACATTGACTAAACGGGCGTTTAGTCTCTCTGCTGTGTCCGGCTCGATCCTCGACAGCTCCCACCCCAGCCTTGCTGGGTCGCTGACGCTGCTCTCCTTGCGTCTGACGACAGGGCTCTGTCGGCGAGCGACGCCGGACACCTATCCACGTCAAGCGGCCCGGCGGTGCTGTGAACACCCCGGGCCCGGCACCGAAGTACGGACCTTCGATGCGCGAACAACGGTAACCCCTGCGATGGGATCGCCGTCGCGTGCCTCCGAGCCCTTCTCTCGGTGTCGAGATCCGAAAGGAACCCGACATGAAAAGGATCATCGCCGTCGTCCGTGTGCGAGCGCTGCGGATGGCCATCCTGATACTCGCCCGTGCTCTGACGGCCTGCTCCCGCGGCCTGTTGACGCCAAGCGCGACCGACGCAATTCTGGCGCTCGACGGCGATGCCGGCTTCGGCGAGTACGAGAACATCGTCGTCGAGCGTCTGCTCGTACTACAGGTCCTTGACCGCGACGAGCCACGTTCGCGCAGCGAACTCCAGGCCGCGCTCAGCACCGTCAAGCCTTTGGCGATCCAGGACGCGCTGCGGGCGCTCGATGAGAAGGACATCATCATCAGGTTCCGCGGACAGGTCTATGCCTCGCAATGCCTGCTCCGCCTTGACGAGCTTGGCCTGATCTCGATATGAGCGCCCTCGCTTCCGGTGCGGATCTGGGACAGGCGATCCGTCGCCTGCGGCGGGCCCACCGTGCCACCATCGACGACCTGTCCGCCGCCGCCGGGATGCACCCCACATATCTCTCCGAGATCGAGCGTGGGCTTCGCAACCCGACCTGGAGCAAGCTCTGCGGGCTCGCCGACGCCCTCGACGTGCCCATCTCCACGCTTGCCGGCGAGGCCGAACACGAGGCCGCGATCGCACGCATCGCTCGGGCCGCGCGGGCACGCCTGAGCCGGTCCACCCCCGAAATCCGTTGGCACTTTCGGGGTCCAGCTCGGATTCATCAGACATGAGCCTCTATTCGAAATCACCCGACACGAGCACCTCCTGCGCCTTGTGGGCCTTTGCCGTTCGGTCGTTCCCAATCGGCAAAGCCGCACCCTGCGAATCTGGCATTCCCATGCGGTATTCGCGCGATCCTTGCGCGCCCGACTCTCTCTACCTCCCTCTCCTCGTGTGTCCTTGTGGTTCGCTGTGTTGTCGTCAGTCCGTCCGAGAGCCCAGGTCTTCTGCCCATGATCGATAAATGCTCCAGCGGGCCGGATCGTGTCGTCCGGACTCGTCGTCCCCCTTCCCCTTCCGCGGCGGCCATGCTGGCCGACATCGACCGGCGGCTGCTCGACGTTCTGTGCACGCACCGCGTGGTGCGCCAAGACCAGCTCTGCCGACTGTTTCCTCACATCCCCGAGCGAACGCTGCGCTACCGCACACGCCGCCTGCACGAACTCGGGCTCGCCGGACGCAGCCGCCCCTACCGCGACCAAGGCTCTGCACCGAACCACCACTGGCCGACCCGTCGCGCCGACTGCCTCATGCGCGGCGAGCCCATCCCCCGCGGCGGAGAGCGCCGAGAACCCAACCCACTCTTCCTCGCACACGCCGCCGCACTGACCGAGTTCTACGTCGCCATCTACACGACCGCTCGCGCCGCCGGATTCAAGGGATACCGATACTTGCGTGAGGGCGAAGCACGCGAGACCTTCAAGGACGGCGCACGCGAGCGAGCGCTCGCACCTGATGCGACGTTCGCGCTCATCGACGAGCAGGACCGCGACCTCCGCGCGTTCGTTGAGATCGACCTCGGCACGATGTCCCACGCGCGCCTACGCGCAAAGGCCGAGCTATACGCCGCCTACGCAGCCTCAGACGCCTGGCGCACACGTCACCCGTTCCTACCCGCCCTCCTGTTCCTTACGACGACCGACATCCGTGCCGGCAAGTTCCTGAAAGCTCTCGCCCGCTCGCTCTCCCGCGGCCCGCGCAGCAACAGCCGCCGCGCATTCGTTGTCGGTGCCGCCGGGATCGTCTGGGCACCCCATCGCCTGCTGAGCCAGCCCTGCTTCGCAGACCTCGACGGACACACCGGCCTCACGCTCCCACATATCCTCAACGCCGCACGCGCACCGTACGAGCAAGCGCTCGCTCACCAACGAGAACGGCACGAAGCCGGCGAAGAGCGGCTGCGTATCTTGCGCGATGACTCCTCAGCGATGCGCGAGCACGTGCGTCGCCATGAGTCGTCGCTGCGCTCCTACCTGCATGCCCTCGGGCTGGTGGGCGAGCAGACCATGCGCCTGCTGCTCACCGCGACCAGCCCACCCGACGTGGACGAGCGGGCCGTGCTCCGGTCAATCGCCCGCGACCTCGACACGGCATTGCTGGAACCGGGATGAACGTCCTTCCACCGCCGGGTCCGTCAGCCCTCAGCGACATAAAGCTGCTCGCCGACCTCTACCGCACTCGACAGGGCAAGCTCATCGAGACTCTGGCCGGACATCAGGGGGACGGGCCGAGCCTGCGCCAGGCTCGGCAGGTCCTTCGAGACGGCGGGCTGATCGAGCGCAGCGTGCTTGACCGGCTTCCCGCTGACGCCGAGCGCGACGCGGCCGGACGCCAAGCGCAGACCCACCAGCGGGCGGAGTATCTGGCGTGGCGCGAGCGAGCCGCTCGACAGCTCGCGCGCAAGGCCGGGCCGCTCGGAAGGCTCACCCACCGGCCAGAGGACTTCTACCCGCAGCTCGACCGTGAGCGCCTGAAGTTCTGCGGACACTGCGAGGAGATTGCCTACCCGATCGCACACGCGGATCAAGACGCCTACGGCGGGCAACGACCTTCGTCCTGTCACTACTGCGACGACAGCTACCGACTCCGCTCCTACACAGAGCAGCCAACCTCATCCACCGAATACGAGAGGCGGTCAGCACAACCGTGAGCCCACCCGACCAGTCCGACCCACCCAGCGACGCCTGCTCGACTCCCGGAGACGACGAGCCCGCCCCGCCCTTCGACCCTCGCCGGGTCGAGCTAGAGATGCCTGTCCCGAACAGCCCCACCGACCCACCAACAGAGGAGACGACCATGCCCGACCGACCTGCGACCCCCACAACGAACTCGAAGGATTCGCCCGATGGTTCGCCGACTGGTGGCTGCGACGCGGACGCGAGCTCACCGGCACAACCAGACCGGGCGGACGCGATGAGTAGCCCCGTGGAGGCATCCCCGAAGCAGCGCGCTGTCGCCTACGTGCGCGAGTCAACCGAGGAGCAGGGCCAGGGCTTCTCCCCCGACGCGCAGCGCGAGACGATCCGCAAGTTCGCCGTCGAGAACGACCTGGAGCTGACCGGCGAGTACTGCGACTTCCACTCCGGCTGGCGCAAATCCGAGGCGCGTCCCGAGTTTCAGCGTCTGATGGCAGACGCGGCCGAGGGCCGCTTCGACGTGGTGCTCGTGTTCCACACCTCGCGCTTCGCTCGCAGCCAGGTCGAGTCCCGGCGCTACAAGCAACTCCTGCGCGAGCGGCTCGGCATCCGCGTCGTGTCCGTCACCCAGCCGATGGGCGAGGACCCGACCGATCCCTCCGCGTTCCTCGCCGAGTCCATACACGAGATGTTCGACGAGTACTACTCCGTCTCGCTGTCCTTCTGGACCCGCAGCGGGCTGCACGAGAAGGCGCGACAGGGACATCTCGTCGGGATGCTCCCGTGGGGATACCGCCGCGACCCCGACACCAAGCTCGCCGTCCACGACCCCGAGCGCGCCCCGCTCGTGCGCGAGCTGTTCGAGCGCTACGCCACCGGACAAGAGTCAGACCGCACGCTCGCCGCCTGGTTGAACGCCAAGGGCGCCCGCAGCAACCGCAACCGCCAGTTCGGCAAGGACACCGTCCGCGAGATGCTCTGCAACGCCGCCTACGCCGGCTACGTCACCAGCGGGCGCAGCCGCGACCGCTCGATCCCCGGACTGCACGAGGCGATCGTCACCGACGAGCTGTTCGACCGAGTGCAGGAGATCCGCTCCTGGCGCACCCGCGTCGTCAAGCCCGGACGCCCCTCCGAGGAGTACCTGCTGCGAAAGCTCCTGCACTGCGAGCGCTGCGGCGCACGCATGCACGGCACCCGCGGCTCACGCGCCGGCATCCGCCGCTACCAATGCTCCACCCGCCGCCACCACGGCGACTGTCCGCAAACGATGGTCAAGGCCGAGGCCCTGGAGGAGCAGCTCGTCACCTGGCTGCACACCTTCCAACCCGACACACAGCTCCGCCAGCTCGTCCTCGACACGATCAGCGCCGGGACACAAGCGCACCCCGGCGACGACCAGGACCGCCGTCGCGAGCTGCTGTCCCAACTCGACCGCCTCCAAGACCTCTACGTCTTCGGCGACCTCGTCAAGCCCCGCTACGTCATGCGCCGCCAAGCCCTCGAGGAAGAGCTGCAACGCCTCGCGCCGCCCGCCGACCCACAGCTCGATCGCGCCCAGGAAGTCGTCGGCGACTTCGCCCGCTTCTGGCACGCAGAGCCCGACCCCGCCGAGCGCCGCAAGCTCATCAACAGCCTCTTCGACCACGTCTGGCAAGACAACGGCGCGATCATCGCCGTCAAACCCCGACCCGCCTTCACGCCCTACTTCAAAGCCCTCGATGAGACCCGCCGCAAACCCCCGAAAGACCGCCGGAAGCGCGGGGTGACAAAAGCGGGAACGACGGGACTCGAACCCGCGACCTCCGACGTGACAGGCCGGCGCTCTAACCAACTGAGCTACGTCCCCGCGCTTGCGCACCGTCAGCCATCGCGACTGCTCTTGCGCTCACCCAGTATGCCAAGGCTCAGCCATCATCCGTCTTGTCCTCGTCCGTCGGGGCCACCACCACGTCTCGGGCGTCTTCTCTGCGCCCCCCGACACCGCCTCTCGGCACCGTCTCACGCGGCCCCGTTGGGCCTCCTCGCTTCCCCCCTGCACATCTGTACTGGCCAGCCAGCCAGTTTTCAACTACGCTTTGCCGTATGGCGCTGATCGGCCCTCCACCGCTGCTTGACTCCAACCCCCTCGCCGCGATGCTCGGCGATCTGCGCGACGAGCGCTCCGCCACCGTTCCCTTCCCGCCCGGCGAAACCCGCTTCTCGCTTGCGCGCACGCGGCGCTTCGCCGACGATCCGCTTCCGCTGCTGCTCGAGGCCTACGAGCGCTTCGGACCCGTCTTCACGCTGCGCCTCTTCCACGGCAACGTCGTCTTCATGCTCGGCCCCGCCGCCAACCACTACATCACGGTCTCCCACGCCTCCAACTTCATCTGGCGCGACTCCCACTTCCGCGACCTCATCGGCCTGATGGGCGACGGGCTGCTCACGATCGACGGCGACTTTCACCGTCGCTCGCGCATGATCATGCTGCCTGCCTTCCACCGCGAGCGCATCCTCACCTCGGTCGACACGATGATCGAGCAGACCACCCTTGCGCTCGAGCAGCTCACGCCGGGCCGTACGATCGACCTCTACGCGTGGACCCGCCGCCTGGCGATGCGCATCGCCCTGCGCGGGCTCTTCGGCCTCGACCCCGACGGCGGCCCCGCTCGCTCGATCGACGCCGCCGGGCTGTTCGAGCAGGCTCTCGCCTTCTTCTCCGCCGAGTACGCCCTCCGCGTCCTCCGCGGACCGTTCACCCCGTGGGCGCGCATGCAGCAGGCCGCCCGCCGGCTCGACACGCTCATCTACGCGGAGATCTCCTCCCGCCGCGCCTCCGGCGCCCGTGGGCAGGACATCCTCAGCCTGCTGCTCGACGCCGCCGACGAGGACGGCAACTCGCTCAGCGACCTGCAGATCCGCGACGAGGTCATGACCCTCCTGTTCGCCGGCCACGACACCACCACCTCGACGATCGCCTTCATGTTCTACGAGCTCGCCCACCATCCCGAGATCGTCGAGCGCCTGCGCGCCGAGCAGGCCCTGCTGCTCGACGGCGTGCCGAGCGCCTCCCAACTCGCCACCGGCGCGCTCCCCGAGCTCGAGCTGGTCTTCGAGGAGACGCTCCGCAAGTATCCGCCCGCGTGGATCGGACCGCGCCGCTCGATCGAGCCGTTCGAGTTCGACGGCCACACGGTGCCCGGCCGCACCTTCGTCAACTACTGCTCCTGGGCCTCCCACCACCTCCCCGATGTCTTCAGCGAGCCCGACGAGTTCCGGCCCGAGCGCTTCGGCCCCGAGGCGCGCGCCGCCCTCCCCAAGGGCGCCTACGTCCCCTTCGGCGGTGGCTCGCGCACGTGCATCGGCATGCGCTTCGGCCAGCTCGAGGTCCGCACGATCGCCACGCTCCTCCTCTCCCATTTCAACCTCTCTTTGCCCGCGGACTTCACCCTCACCATCCGCCAGATGCCCACGATCAGCCCCAAGCAGGGCCTGCCGATGATCGTCGGCCCACCGTCGTCCCCCCACACGGTCACGCCTCAGCCACTCTCAGGTCTGTCTGCGGCGGCCTGAAAGCGCCTGCTGTCACCACCCAGTCCGGGACGGACACACCGCTCCGCCGCGCCGCTCACCGCAGGCTCGCCACCATGCCCACGCGATAGGTCGATTGCCGCCCGCCTTCCTCGCTCGCGCTCACCGATTCCACGTAAACGTGCGGCTCCGCGAACAGCGTCAGCCGCAGCGCTTCGATCAGAAACCCGCGCGGGCGCACCGTCAGCTTCCCTTCGCTGGCGCTTGCTACGGCGTTCACCGTCGCGCCGATGCCGAACAGCGCGCCGCTCACGCTCAGTTCCACTTCCCCGCCTTCGCTCTTCACCAGGTGCGCGTCGAACCCCTCCGGCAGCGCCTGCCGCACGTCCGCGTCGGTCATCCGCGCCTGCACTTTCAACGCGCTGCCACGCTTGTCGAGGCTCATGTCGCTGAACGCCAGCCGGCCGACCTGCGCGCTCCCGGCCGTCAGCTCGATGTTACCCAGACCGCGTGCTTCCCACAGCAGCGCCGCCGCCTGTTCCTGGCTCCCCCGCAGGCTTCCCGCCCGTACCGTCACCGAGTCCGCGTCTCCCCACAGCAGCTTCACCGCCGGCCATGCCTTCACGCTCACGCTCTCGACTTTCCCATAACGGCCCACGCGCGATCTGATCCTGCTCGCGACGATCCCCGGCAGGAACACCTGTGCTCCCACGAGCACCACTACGATCGCCACCATCACCCCCACGGCGATTCCCCTGGCTCGGCTCACGCCCATAGCTTCGCAGGCGGGCATCGGACCGTGCGTGACGCTCGCTAGCCTTGTGTCCCCAGGGCTCGCGCCAAGTGTGAGCCCACCGGGGCGCGTAGCTCAGTTGGCCAGAGCACCTCGTTTACACCGAGGGGGTCGCCCGTTCGAGTCGGGCCGCGCCCATATGACCACTGAGGACGCACCCGTCCGCATCGCCGTGATCGGCTCCGGGCCGGCCGGCTTCTATGCCGCCGGACACCTGCTCAAGGACTCCGGCGCGCGCGGGCCCGTGGCGGGCGGGCATTCCCTCAATTTCGACGTCGACATGTTTGAGCGCCTCCCCACGCCCTGGGGCCTCGTGCGCTCCGGCGTCGCGCCCGACCATCCCAAGATCAAGTCCGTCACGCGCGTCTACGAGAAGACCGCCGCGCACCCTCGCTTCCGCTTCTTCGGAAACGTCTCCTTCGGCGAGCACGTCTCGCGCGCAGAGCTCCTCTCCCACTACCACGCGATCGTCTACGCGACCGGCACGCCCGTCGACCGTCCGCTCGGCATCCCCGGCGAAGACCTTCCCGGCTCGCACGCCGCGACCGAGTTCGTCGGTTGGTACAACGGTCATCCCGACCACACCGACCTCGAGGTCGACCTGCGCTCCGCCGAGCGCGCCGTCGTGATCGGCAACGGTAACGTCGCGATCGACGTCGCCCGCATGCTCGTGCTCGCCCCCTCCGAGCTCGCCCCGACCGACACCGCCGACCACGCCCTCGAGGTGCTGGGCGAAAGTCACGTGAAAGAGGTCGTGATCCTCGGCCGCCGCGGACCGGCGCAGGCGGCCTTCACCAACCCCGAGCTGCTCGAGCTCGGCGAGCTCTCAGGCGCCGACGTGATCGTCGACCCCGCCGAGCTCGACCGCGCGCTCGCCGTCCACGACCCCGCCGCCGAGGAGAACATCACCTCGCGGCGCAACGTCGAGATCCTGCGCACCTACGCCGAGCACCCCCCCGCGGGGCGCCCCAAGCGCATCGTCCTGCGCTTCCTGCTCTCGCCCGCCGCGCTCCTGCCCGACGAGCACGGCCGCCTCGGTGCGCTCGAGCTGATCCGCAACGAGCTCGTCCCCGGCCCCGGCGACTCCCTGCGAGCCGGCCCGACCGGCGAGCGCGAGACGATCGCCGCCGGCCTCGCCTTCCGCGCGATCGGCTACCGCGGCATCCCCCTCCCCGGCGTTCCCTTCGACGAGCGCGCCGGCACGATCCCCAACGACGGGGGCCGCGTGCTCGACGCACCCGGCGGAGCCCCGCTCCCCGGCGAGTACGTCGTCGGCTGGATCAAGCGCGGGCCCTCCGGCGTGATCGGCACGAACAAGAAGGACGCCCAGCAGACCGTCGACGCGATCCTCGCCGACCTCTCCGGCGATCGCAATGGCAGCGGTGAGAGCGCCCTCCGCGCGCTCGAGCCCGGCGCCGGAGATCCGGCCAAGATCGAAGCGCTGCTCCGCGCCCGCCAGCCCGCCCTCGTCACCTATGAGGGCTGGTCCTCGATCGACCGCCACGAGCGCTCGCTCGGCGAGCCTGCCGGCCGTCCGCGGGTCAAGCTCACCACGATCGAGCAAATGCTCGAGGTCGCCGCCTCCGAGCGCTGAGCGACCCACGGCGCAAGAAATCCCGGTGGGCGATCGATGCGCCCGCTCGGGCGATCTACGACAGAAACGATCCGCCGTCCCTCGAATCGTCTTTGCCCGACCCGCAGGACCATCTGGCAGACTGTCGCCCGCGAGCCCCGTTAGCTCATCTGGTAGAGCGCCGGACTTTTAATCCGGTGGGGCGGGTTCGAGTCCCGCACGGGGCACCATCTTTGTCTTATGCAAACCCACGGCCCGCGAAAGCGGGCTGTGGTCGTTTCTGCGGCGCCCCCGGCTGGCTTGGGCGCCGTTGCGCCCCTGCTGGGCCGGACGGGCGGCAGGCAGGGCGAGAGCGCGGATGGCCGCTACCCAAGGGGTCGGCTCGGCTTCGGACACCTCGCCGTCGAGCACAAGTAGCGCCTTGAACAGCGCCTGGTTGATCAGCCTGCGGGTTTGTGGCGTGGCCTGCTGGTAGCGGATGCTGGTATCGGTGAGCAGCGCCAGCGCCTCTTTGAGGGCGTGCTTGACTTCCTTGAAGTCTCGGGTGGCGGCGTTAGCCCACTTGTGGGCCTCGGCGCGCTCGCGTTTGATGCGCTCCTGCTCAGCGGCCATTACGTCCTCATCGACGCTCCCGGCGTAGTGGAGGTGCAGGAGCTTCTGCTGCTGGCGCTGGAGTTCACGTAGGCGCTCGGTGTGCCTGGCGGACTCTTTTTGGGCGCCCAGTGCCAGCACGCCCGCGTAGCGCTCGACTTCTTGACGGACAGCCTCGCGCTGGCGCTCGGTGAGGTGGATGTTCTTGTAATAGCGCTCGATCACGTGCTCGACGTGCCCAACTTGCATATGTCGCGCAGAGCATTGTTCTCCGCGTCCGGGACGACTGAGGCACCCGAAGTACTCATAGAGTCCACCTCGCCCGCGTACCTGGCTGTAGACCATCCGCCGACCGCACGAGCCACAGTAGATCGAGCCCTTGAGATAGTGGGTGTGCTTGCGGTCGCGCTCGCCACTGAGACGGTGGGCTTCGAGGACTTCGCCAACCTTCTTGAACGTCGCCTCATCAATCAGAGCGGGGTGACGTCCGTTGGCATTCTTCACGCCGTCCCACGTCACGACACCGATGTAGTAATCGTTTGTCAGCATCCGGTGTACGTTGGCGCGAGACAGTGGGGCCGGTGCCGTTTTGGGTGTTTGCGGGGTACGCAGTCCGGCCTCATCGAGCATCTCGCAGAGCGCCGTCAGCGAATAATTGCCAGTGGCGAAGACATCAAAGGCGAGCTTGACCAGCGGCCCACGCTCCGGATCGGCCGTAATGATACGTATTTCGCGGCCTTCGATCTTCTCCCGCGTGTTGAGATAACCAATCGGTGCGCGTCCCATCGTGCCACCCTCAGCATGCTCACGAGCCATGCCCAGCTGACCTTTTCGGCATCACCGCGCGAGCGGAAGGCGTTCACCCCTGCCATAACGGCAAACAGCAGGAGACCTTGTGGGCTGTCATCGATGCGCTCGACCGTGCTCTCCAACTTGCTGTGATGACGGCGAATCTCTGAGAGCAGCCAGAAGGCGTCGCCCTCCTCCCGTGCCACGCGGGAGAGATCGTAGAAGATGACATAGGTAGGCTTGAGCTTAGGCAACTCAGCAAGCATGTTCTGGAGCGCTGGCCGACGTAGAGTCGTGCCCGAGTAGCCCGCCTCGACGAACTCAGCGATAACTTCAGCACCCAAGTTAGCCGCGTGACGTTCACACGCCTCGCGTTGCGCGGGGGTATGTATCCGGGATACCCGCCGTGATTACCGTCTGGCATTCACCTAAGTTGGCCGAACATCCCACGGCGACACGCGTCGTTTCGCTTGCACTCATCGCCTTTGGACCCCTCGGGAACCTGGTTTGTTTGAGCGAGCTTGTGAACATCCATAAGGACCGACGGAGTCTCTACCGAACGGAGATACGTCGCGCAAGGCGACTACGCGTTCAACTGTGGCACCATTACTACAAAGCTGGCAAGAAAGAGCGAGATACACTCAAAAGGCGTTTCGAGGAGCTAAACGTCTCCATTAGGGCATTGCGAACGCTGCCGCAACGTCCCGAGGTCCCTCGGGATTTGAGGGATATTGACCTCGACCTCAATGAGTTTCGCGAAAAGATCGAAATGCATCGTTGCGCAATTGTCGAAGCTGCGAGCGAGATGCGGGCTTTGGATGCAGCCTAAAGCGTGGCAGAGTCCTAGCTGTGAATGGCTCGAAGAAGAAGGTCCTAGACCTTATCTTCGGGCCTTCTTCATACCTACAGATCGTCTTGACGCCAGCATCCTGGTAGACCGGCATCGTAGAGACCGACTAGAGTCCTACTTTGTAGGCGTTGTTTTGACGGAGTAAAGACCTCGGCAAAGTCCAATGACTGCCACTAGGAGTATCCCTCCATAAATACTTGGAATGAGCCAGGGGAGGATAAAGGGGATATGGTGGTAATGGCTATTGGCTCCAAGATATAGGGAACCTGCGATGGAGCCGACGACAATCACAAAGACCCCGAGATAAGTGACGTAATTGAGGGTTGTAAAGTACCAAGTTCCTTCTGGCCCAAAAATCTCGACGCTTCGTCGCATACCGTCCGGGGCAGGCACGCGTCCAGGAGCATGGCGTTGCAGTTCCTTCTCAACTTCCAACATGTAGTTAGTGCGGATGATAACGCCATTGAGTACGAGGGTAAGAAAACTTAGGAGACAAAGGGGCACCACTGGAATGAACCATAGTACCGGCAAAGGAACCTGAGCGGAGAGGTTGTCCCGTAGCTCGTAGAAGTTTGTAGGTGGCGGTCCTTCCGCTCGTCCGGTCCCGTTGGGACTGTGGCGAGTGCGAAATCATCCACCGAGACGAAGGGACCGCCATGAAGACCGTAGAGCAGGAGCAGGTCGTGAGTGCTGCGCCGGGATTGCCGCCGAGTGTGCAGGATGCGTTGGGGGAGCTGGCCGGCGCGGCGAAGGACGGGCTGCTGGCGCTCAGCGTCGGTTTGGGGCTGGGCGTGCTGGGCGAGATGATGGAGGCCGAGCTTGATGAGGTCGTCGGCCCGAAGCACGCCAAGAACAGAGAGCGCACCGCGGTCCGCCACGGCCATGAGGACGGCGAGGTGACCTTGGGTGGGCGGCGTGTCGCTGTCCGGCGTCCGCGTGCCAGGACCGTTGATGGTGAGCAGGAGGTGCCGCTGGCGACGTATGAGTATTTCGCTGACCGTGACCCGTTGACGCGGGTCGTGCTCGAGCAGATGCTCGCCGGGGTCAGTACTCGCCGCTTCTCACGGACTCGTGAGCCCATTGGTGAGCAGGTCAGCGCCGGGGAGCGTTCGGCGTCGAAGTCCGCGGTCAGCCGCGAGTTCATCGGCCGCACCCGGGAGCACCTGGACGCGTTGATGAGTCGTGATCTCGCTGACGTGCGCCTGGCGGCGTTGATGGTCGACGGGATCGAGCTGAAGGGCCGCTGCGCAATTGTCGCACTCGGTGTCAGCACCGACGGGGTGAAGCTCCCGCTGGGATTGTGGGACGGCTCGACGGAGAACAAGACCGTCACCGCGCATCTCCTCGCCGACCTCGTTGCCCGGGGCCTGGATGTCGAGCAGGGCGTCCTCGTCGTCCTCGACGGGTCAAAGGCGCTGCGGACGGCCGTCGATGAGGTCTTCGGCCCGGTACCGGTGCAGCGCTGTATCCGCCACAAGGAACGCAACGTCCTCGATCACCTCCCCGAGCGCGACCGTCCCGCTGTGAAGACACGCCTGCGACGAGCGTGGGCCAGCGATAATCACGCACTCGCGCTGGATGGCCTGCAGGCCCTCGCTGGCGAGTTAGAGCACTCCCATCCCGGGGCGGCCGCGTCACTCGCCGAGGGCCTGGAGGAGACCCTGACACTCACACGTCTGGGGATCCGCGGACGGCTAAAGAAGACGCTGGCCTCGACGAACCCGATCGAGTCGATGATCGAGATCATCCGCCGTACCTCACGCAACGTAAAGCGCTGGCAGTCCGGCGATATGTGTCTGCGCTGGACCGCCGCGGGGATGCTCGAGGCCGAGACCCAGTTCCGCAAGGTCGTCGGCTACACCGACCTCGCAAAGCTCGCCCTCGCCGTCGAACACGACATCGCCACCCGACGCGCACCCATTCACACCACAGCCCAAGAGGCACCCACGACCGTCACCGTGTAACCATCACACCCCAGACCGCCACCAACTTCCACGGCGAACGGGACAACCTCTGAGCGGATGTGCATATACCCTGCGGGCATCGTGGCAGAATGTACGCGGCTATAGCGCCGAGGTAGACAAGACCTGCGCTGACAAGGGCAAGAGCGCTGAGATTGGAGCTTACGTTGTCGGCACGATCAGCCGCGTAGGTGGCCCTTAGCACCGCAATGCGTTGATCTCGCCGGAGCATATCGTGGTTGTATCTTCTCGAGGCATTCAAGTCGAGGCCCGTCTCTAACGTGGATCAGTAAAATGAGTACGCTATACGATCCTAATTAGCTGGCTTCGGTTCCGTCTGACGTAGCACCTATCCTGAGTTTCCGGCAACGCCGATTGTGCGACGCCTGTGGGTATAGCGGGTCTCGAGGCGATATGTGGGCAGATTCCAAAAAAGGAGTTTGAGCAGATGCGGCGAAATTCCGAAGTATGGCATCGGGCCCCTCTGAGGAGAGATCCTTTTTCAGCCGGACGCTGGCTAAGGCCCCAGTCGAGGACTTGGTCCGAGGCTTTCTGGCGGTCTGGCTGGTACTAGTCCTTATAGCACTCGTATTCTTTGCGCCGGCGGGAGCGAATGATGCTGCTGTTGCTTCAGCAAAGACGTTGGCAATTGCTGTGATCGCGTTCTATTTCGGGCTGCACGGGAATACTCCTCATCGACCGCGAGGCGGGGGCTCGGGCAAAGCGGGGTCACAGCATGAATAAAGCCGAAGCTAGTTTCTCCCATCTGATCCGCGCCTTGATAGCAATCATCTTGGCAGTGGCACTCCCGATCCTTCTGTACGCCCACGTCACGGCGCAAGCCGACGTTCTACGGGTCTATCTGGACGCACTCGCCGCGGTCGTTGCGTTCTATTTCGGTGCCTCTTCCTCGCCCAACGGGCGAGAATAGTAGCCCCCATCTGCTAGGCGCCCAATGCCGCTTGTGCGACGTAGGTGATGCTTACTGTGCTGTGCTTGTCTCGTAAGTCTTGATGTTCTGTCGCATCGCATAGAGGACGCTGTCTACAAGGGCTAGATACTCTTGCGCTTGCTGCACCGTTACCTCACGACGTGGACCGTGAACCGCGAGGTTTCGCATGACGGCGATGCCCTCGATCGCGTTGATCGTTAGTGGCGAAATAAGTCCTCTCTCCAGAGCCTTATGTGCCAGAGTCATTGCACTCGCGTTATCAGTTGGTTGCTCGTTGATTGCAGCGAGCGCATTGCGCAGCTCGCGCTCGACGCGGGCGAACGCTTCGGGGATGGCTGCCGCTGGTTTCCGCTGTGCGAGTTCGGCGAGTTCAACCGTGTCTGCTCCCGCTTCGGTGGGCGTGGATATTCCCGCTTGATTAAGGACCGTGTGGACGTCTGAGCCGATCCGGTCAAAATCAGCCTTTAGCGGCCCTGCCTCGATGTGTCTCAAGCGCTCTGTGAGGAGCGTCTTGAGTTGGACTCGGAATAGAACTGCGATGCAGACGACGGCCACGGGCCAAGCCAGTGAGTTAGCAAGCGAAGCGATGAGTTGGCTCATGTCCATTACGCAGATGACACCCGTAGATGGGTCGTGTCTCATGAGCCGGGGGATTTGAAGTTGCGGGCGTAGCCTCCGCTTTGTCCTGGAAGACGAAGCTAATGGAGGTACGCCCGCATGGAGAAGGTAGCCCCGAGCGAGAGGTTTCGCTGCGAACTGGATGAGGTGCTGGCCGGTGTGGCCGGCGAGGATGATCCGATTGAGGTGGTCGGTCGGCTGGGAGCGCGGCTGATCTTGCAGCAGGCGCTGGAGGACGAGGTCACGGAGTTCCTCGGTCGCCGGCGGTATGAGCGTGCTGGCAAGACCGTCAGTCACCGCAACGGACACGAACAACGGACGGTCAAGACGACCAGCGGGGCAATGAATCTGGAGCGCCCGCGGGTTCGTAACGCGAGCAAGCTGGGGTTCGAGAGCAGGGTGCTCGGCAAGGGCGTCACGCGAACGCACGCCTTGGAGTCGTTGGTGATCAGCGGTTTTTTGCGGGGTCTGTCCACGAGGGATGTGGAGGCTGCTTTGGAGGAAGTCTTCGAGGAGCCGATCGCGTCCAAGAGCACGGTGTCCCGGATCTGTGAGGACACCCGGGAGCGATACCGCCAGTGGTGTCGGCGGCGCCTGGAGCAGCACGACATCGTGTATTGCTTCTTGGATGCGATCTATCTGAAGCTGCACCCCGACGACACGCCGGCGGAGGGCGTCCTTGTTTGCTGGGGCGTGACGCTGGAGGGCCGCAAGGTCCTCCTCGGGTTGGCTCTGGGAAGCCGTGAGAGCTACGAGGCGTGGCTCGCCTTCGGCCGGGACATGATCGCCCGCGGCCTCAGGACGCCGGCGCTCGTGATCGCTGACGGGGCACCCGGGATCTGGAAGGCGACGCGGGAGCTCTGGCCCGGGGCGCTGGAGCAGCGCTGCACCGTCCACGCGCTCAGGAACGTCACCGCAAAGCTGCCCGAGCGCCACCACCAAGAGGTCAAGGCGCGCTGGTGGAAAGCATTCGACGACGCCCGCTCCCCGGCCGAGGCCACACGGGATTTGCAGGGCATCATCGCCGACTACAAGACGGCTTACCCCTCGGCGATGGCCGTCATCGAAACGGACCTGCCCGGGCTCATCACCCACCTACAGTTCCCGTCCGAACACCGCAAGCGGATCAGGACCACGAATCTCCTCGAGCGAACGTTCGTGGAGGTCCGCCGACGAACCAAGGTGATCGGCCGGTTCCCCGGCGAGACATCCGCCCTCTCCCTCATCTGGGCCGTGCTGGAGCTCTCATCACGAGGCTGGCGCGGCGTGAAGATGAGCCCCAAAACCGTCGCCGAGATCGAGCGCCTACGCCGCCAACTCCGCGACACCACGACGACCCCGCCAGCAACGACAAACACCGAGGAGGTGATCGCCGCATAACATCCCTATCAAGCGGAGCTACCCCCGAACGAATTCACCCGGGAAATGAGACGCGACCCGTAGATGCTCGGGTACGACAACGGCGTCGTCGAGACGCCGATGCAACAAGGACGCGGTCGTCATCATGTCGAGGGCATCCTGCTCGCTGATTGGCCACGACACCTTCGGCCGATGGGCAGTTGTATTGCGGAAGGCTCCAAAGAGGCCGCGAAGGATGTTGGCGTATCCGTCGTGCTCCGATTGATCGGTGCGGGTCTCGAGTCTGTTGAGGGCGAGCATGGGTAGTCTGTCCGCGGGTCGCGCGAGCGCAAGATTGACGAGCTGTACGCCGTCGTCGCTCGAGCCAGTGAGGCTACGGATGCGGTCTGCGAGGCTCTTGATCGTCTCGAAGACGGCGTGGAAGTAGTTCTCGCTCTCGATCTCCGAGGCGCATCCCGAGATCACGAGATGATGGACGTTGCGGTCCCGTAGGGCCTCCCGAAAACGATTGGCCCGTGCCCGTGCCTCCGAGAGCGTCGAAGCGGCCCTCGCTAGATGCTTGATGGTTCCGTCCTCAGTGACGACCAACCCAGCAAAGGCCAGGGCCTCATTGATCGCCTGACGCCACGCGTCGAATGTGTCGGGCGCATCCAAAAAGCGAGCAGGGCTCAGAGCGATCTTTAGGCAAGCCAGGATGGCATTAGAAGCACCGTCCTTGGACTGCCGATTGTTCAGCGCCTCAAAGAGGCGGTCTTTCTTGGTCATCTCGCCTGGGTCGTCGATATGCGCCTCGCGGAGCAAAGCGGCTATCTCTCGACCCGTTAGTCCCTCGCCCGTGTCTCCCAGCACAGCACAGATGCGGCGGAGGACGCCGGAGGGGAGTGGGTCGATTGCAGCCATACAGCGAGTATGCGCCGACACACGGACATCTGGCAACCGTCGCTAGCGTCTTGAACACGAGCCGCGGGTAGCCAGCGTACGCTGGCCGGAAGTTGGCGGCACTTCCAATTCGCATTGGTTGGCATTGTGCGTGACATGGGCCTCCGAGAGGCGCCGTTGCCAGCGTCGGCGTTAGTACTCGCACTGTGCTTGGAATAGTCATCAGTACGTACTTGCACTATGGACTGTCTAGAGTGGCTTCTGAAGCGGCAGTCCGTGGTGGGCAAGGATTCGCTGCGAGTGCGCCGATGGCGCGCTACGCTGTCTGCATGGATAGCCCTCCGCCACTAAGCCGCAAGACCACCATTGAGGGGTTTCTTGCGGCCTCGAAGCGTCCGACGCAGACTATACCTCTTCGCTACTCATTTGTCCAAATCCGCACAAAGAGTGGAAAGACGATCCCTGGGCCACTTGCAGATCTCGTACGTCGCGGACGAGCATCAACGCTTGAACAGTTCCTGCTGCTCCATGCGCTCGCCAGCGGCGGCGAATTTGATGTCAAGGCTCAAGCGCGCGTGTGGGCGCGTGCCCTGGGTCTCTCGGATGACGAGGCCGGGCGACGAACAGTCGGGCGTAACTGGCGGATACTCAGCCAGCTCAACCTCGTGCATACCGAGCGCGCGGGACGTGAGATTCGTGCGACCAAGCTCCGGGAGGACGGCTCAGGCGACCCATACAGCCACCCAGGAGAAGGCGAGGCAGAGCGTTACATGCAGATTCCGTTCAGCCTGTGGTCAGACGAGCATCATCTAGCTCTCGATGTTCCGGGCAAGGCCGTCCTGATGATCGGCATGACGCTCGGCGACTGGTTCTCGCTTCCAACGCGCCAAGGCCCGGCGTGGTACGGCCTCAGTCGCTCAACGATGGAGCGCGGCTTCAAGAACGCGCGAGCAGCCGGCGTGATCGAAGCCCGCGCGGAGTTCAAGGAGGCACCTCTAGCACCCGAGGGCTACACGCTCGAGAACTATTACCGCCTCTTGCCACCGTTCGGCCCATGCGGCAAGCTCGCTAAGAGTGCTCACCCAATCTTCTCGCTCGAAGCGGCAGTGTTGAGTCCATCAAGCCAGGTGGATAAACCGAAGCGCAGGACGAAGCGTCGCAAGCCAGCGGCGAAGACCTCCCGGGACGAGAAGGCACCGGCGACGGGGGCGCGACGCAAATCGCGCCCCCGTCAGCCCGCAAAATCAGTATAGGTCCGCCCCGAACTCCCCAGTGATTGGGATAGCTAGGCCCTGAGCAGTCCTAGAAGCTTCTGCCGTGCCCTGCGCTGGACAGGATCAAGCAACAGCCGCACGATAGCTTCGACCTGGGCTTGACGGTTTGATCGGCGTCCAGGTTGGTGCACCAAATGAGACAATTTCGCCCAGTTATATCTGGAATATAGTTTGAGCACAGTACCACAAGCAAGTGGTGCTGTGTTTTTATATTTACGATTTCCAGATAGAAAAGGGGTTTAAGTCCCGTAAGGTAGTAGAGCAATACTCAAACTAATTACGCTTGCGATGACTAGTTTTTGGCTGATACGGTTGCCGTGTTAAAGGAGAAGCCATGAATGGCAGCCAAGAGCCGCTCGGTTAGCAATCGGCCAGATCGTCTCGTGAAAGTGACCGGTATTCGTCGCGAAGAGGTTGATGCCGAAGAATTAGCTATGGTGTACTGGCTCATGGCAAAACGCCAGCTTCGCCAACGACGGGAAACTGAAGAAGAGATGGCTAAAGAGAAGACCGATTCAACAGACCGTCGTTATTGGGATGATGAACCGATCCGGCTAGTCCCATATGATCTATCGTGGACGATTACGTTCGAGGAAGAGAAGGTTCTGCTAGAGCAAACGATCGGGCAAGTGGGTGACCGGTGGCATCCACCATGTCGGCAGTACAGCGGTCCCTGGCCTAGAAGCCAAGCCGGTCATAGATATCTTGGTGGGCGTCAAGGACCTACCGTCATCGCGTGCCTGCTTTGAATCACTTGCCAAGTTGGGCTATCTCTATGCACCCTATCTCGATACTGAGATGCATTGGTTTTGTAAGCCCGATCCGGCTCATAGGACTCATCATCTCCACTTGGTGCCTACCGGATCTCAGCGCTACCGAGACGAGCTTACATTTCGTGACTTCCTTCGTATGCGGCCGGATGTAGCGATTAAGTACCAAACCGCCAAGCGGATGCTGGCTGCCAGTTACAAGCATGACCGAGAGGGTTATACCAACGGCAAGACCACGTATATCGAACTAGCACACAAAGAAGCCCGCGGAGAGTAGTCGGAGCTTCGCTGGCTTGACTGGGAGTATAATGGGTTCTATGACTTGGATTTTTAGTGGTATCGGAACGGCAGTTGTGGTATTTGTGCTCGGGCTATTTGGGGTTCGCGCGAGAAGGGCTCACGGGAAGCAGACCGACGTCGCCAAACAGAAGCAAGATGCCGGCAACAACGCGACCCAAATTCAAAGTGGTCGAGACACTCACATAGGATCAAAGTGAGCAAGCAAGGTCAGCGCGCAGGAGACAACAGCCAGCAACTTCAAGCGAGCGGTGACATTTATGTCGGAGTGACAGCTGCCGACGTTGTTAAGATTACTCGAAGTCGAGGTGTCGAGAGTATTGGACGAACTTACGCTGTCGGCTAAGGATAAGGCGAATATGAGAATCAGTGCGCTTGCCGATTGTGTGATCGAGCATTTTAAGGACAAGCCAGAGCTTTTTGGAGCTTTCGCAGATCCAGATTTTCAATATTCGCTGCGGGATGCTGGCCGCGCTGCTGCTTCAAATGATGACGAGCATACAGAGCGATTGCTAGTTGATCTACTAGCGAATAGAGCGGAGGAGGGTAACTCGGCACGAGTTCGTTTGGCAACTAGCCAAGCGATTCGTGCTGCTGACAAGCTATCTTTGGAGGCACTTAATGGTCTGACGGCACTGTGGGCTTGGTCCTCGCTCATGCCGCAAGGCGAGAACTTTGCGGGTCAAATCAGTGCGGCATGTCAGATAGCGGGTGCATTGGCGGACCTAGGCCTACCAACGGATACCGGGTGGGTTAGGGATATTGACGTGCTAAATCTTGGCCGAGTTTATAGCGGCGGATTGATGTCACGTACGCCGGGGGAAAAGATGGTGCAGACGAAGGTAGCCGTAAACTTGATTACGGGTATTGATGCGGTTTTGTCAAAGGAGCTTCTAAAGACAGTTACTGCAGCCATACCGGAGATAAGTGGCCAGCTTACTCCCCATCCGCTGAAGCCTAACTTTGTGAAGTTGGGAGGTAAAGATAAGGATGAGCTGCTCACGAGGCTGCCTGCAAATGCAGCTACGTCTGCGGAGTTGGAGCAGCTCATAGCGCAGAATGGCTACGGTAGCGAGGACGCAGGAGCGATAGCTAAGTTGGAAGAGATTACCTCGGAGGTTGTAGCGCTGAAGGCCGTGGCAGAGTGGTGGGACGCCGTACCGTGGGTCGAGTTTACGGTTGTTGGCGACGTAGTTGGTTTCGTAAACGCTCGCCGATATATATCCTTTACCGGAGCTGGCACAGTAGGTGAGCTACTACAGTTGAGGTCCCAGTAGTCTGGCTGCTGCATACCGATGGTCTAATAATTAGACTACGTATCTAACTATCGACTCTAAATCGTGTTCTATCGCAGAGATGCAAAAGTGCGTCATCCGAAATATTAACCAGTTGTGGCCGTGTTTGTCCGTATGCGCAAATATGAGGTAAACTAGAGGGTATAATTCACGGGTTACAGTAAATGCAGCCGCAGCAACAACAAATTCAAGTTAATGTTTCGGAGCAGGAATTAAAAGGCCGATTCTCTAACGTTGCCCAGGTTAACCACCAGCCGGATCATTTTGTGTTGGACTTCTTTATGGTCGCACCACCCGTAGGACAACTTGTAAGCAGAATCGCAATCACGCCCAATCACGCTAAGAAACTTGCCGAGGTATTAGCTGAGCAAGTCAAAACCTACGAGGCGACCTTTGGGAAAATAAAAACTACCGACGACTCGACTGAGCACAAAATTGGATTCAAGGCCACTTAACATTGACTCAATACCTGGCGGCTATTGCTACATTTTAGATGCTTCAGCCGTTTTGCAGGATCCGGCCATTGATAAATACCATGATGCATACAGGCATCTTCGGCTTGCCCATCCAGCTGTCTATATCCTGACCACTGTCCTTTTACGAGAGGTTGATGACTCAAAGTACAAGCCAGGAGTACGTGATAACCACAATGAGATATTGGCCCAGCTTAGATCCTGGGCAAAGGTACAAAAGTTGTCAACAGGCCCAGTCATGCAGCCGGGTGGCGAGGATCGCATCCTGTTCTTGAGGCACAAAATCGAACGATTAGAGAATCCTAAGTTCGCGTGGCTCGATGCAAATTACGGCGATCGACACTTGCTCAATCTCGCATTGGAACTCAAGCGCAAGGCAAGAAAGGTCGCAGTCATTAGTCGAGATGGTTTAATGAATGTCCTGTGCAAAGAGGCTAACATTCCTTACAAATACCTTGAGCCTTGGCACAAGCGGGCGAGGCCTAGCTTACCTTCTTCTACGGGGAGTATCGAAATCTCGCCTTCGTCAGGCAGATCGACTGGTGCGATACGGTTCCGCGACGAGTCTAGTAGCTAAACTTCCAGGGCGCAGCTTAGTCGAGCGGCTACTTGCCGAGTAGCGCCAATACCTTCCGTCGCAGCCGCCGATCCACCGGATGCAGCAGCATCTCTACCAAACCCTCGACCCCAGCTTGACCGTTTGGATAGGGTCTAGACTGCGCATTCTGCAAAGTCTGGAAAACACGCCATGGTGAGAACCGTCGAGGATCGCGCCGCGCGACTGAAAGCGCCCCGTCGTCGCCGCGCCCTCGGACTGGCTGCGCTCGTGGTGGTGCTGGGCCTCGCCGCGCTGCTGATCAGCGTTGCCTTGCGCCGCTCGACGGGCCATACCGTGGCTCGCGCGACTCTCCCGCCCGCGGCGACCGCTGCGCCCGTGCGCCCGCATGCCGGCGCGCCGGCCTCACACACGGAGACCCAGCTGGCGGCGGTCGAGCGACTCGCCTCCTACGGTCTGCCGCTGTTCTGCGGCGGGCGCTCCAAGCGGGTGGTCGCGCTGACGTTCGACGACGGCCCCGGACCGTACACGCGCCTGGCGATCACCAAGCTGCGCAAGCACCATCTGCGCGCCACGTTCTTTCTCGTCGGCAAGCAGATCCGCGCCTATCCGGGACTGGCGCCGCTCAAGCATCTGGTCGGCGTGACCGGCGACCACACCATGACGCACCCGTTCCTGCCGGCGCTCCCGCACGCCGAAATGGTCCAGGAGATCGCCGGCGACAAGGCCCTGATCGAACGCGTGACCGCCCAGCCGGTCGTCCTGTTCAGGCCGCCCTACGAGGCCCGCACAGCGGCGATCGACCATGAGGTGAGGGCTCTCGGGATGCTCGAGGTGCTGTGGAACGTCGACAGCGGCGACTCGCTGGGGGCCAACTACGCCGGGGTCGACCGCACCGTGCTCGCCGGCCTGCACCCCGGCTCGATCATCCTGATGCACGAGAACCACGGTCAGACGATCCGCGCGCTGCTGAGCATCTTCGCAGCGCTCGCGCGCGATCACCTGCGCGCCGTGACCATCCCGGAACTCGTCGAGCAAGACCCACCCTCGCCGGCGCAGCTGCGCGCCGGCGGGAACGGCTGCGGAGTATGGCTGCAGAGCGGCAACGGCGCGTAGCGATTCGCGCCCTCGTGCGCGGCGCGGCGCAGGGCGTCGGGGTTCGCGACGCCACGGTTGCCCGCGCACTCGCGCTCGGGGTGACGGGCTGGGTGCGAAACGGGGAGGACGCCGGCGTGCAGGTGCACGCCGAGGGTCCCGCGCGCGGTCGATGAGCCGGCGTCGCCCTCTCCGTTAGGCTGACCGCCGTGGAGCACCATCGCATCGCGATCGTCGGCGCCGGCTTCTCGGGGCTGGGCGCCGCCATCCGCCTCAAGCAGCGCGGCGAGCACGACTTCGTGCTGCTCGAGCGCGCCGATCGCCTCGGCGGCACCTGGCGCGACAACAGCTACCCGGGCTGCGCCTGCGACGTGCCCTCGCACCTGTACTCGTTCTCGTTCGCCCTGAACCCCGACTGGACGCGCCTGTGCTCGCCACAGGCGGAGATCCAGACCTACCTGGAACGGGTCGCGGGCGAATACGCGATCCCACCGCACATTCGCTTCGGTCACGAGCTGCTCGAAGCAGCCTGGAACGACGAGCGCCACCTCTGGGAGATTCACACCTCCGCCGGAAATCTCACCGCCGAGATCCTGATCAGCGGCATGGGCGGTCTCAGTGAGCCGGCGGTACCGCAGCTCGAGGGCCTCGACTCCTTCCAAGGGACCACGTTCCACTCGGCGCAGTGGAACCACGAGCACGCGCTCGCCGGCGAGCGCGTCGCGGTGATCGGCACCGGCGCATCAGCCGTCCAGTTTGTCCCGGAGATCCAGCCCGAAGTCGGCGAGCTACAGATCTATCAGCGCACCGCGCCGTGGATCATCCCGCGCAACAACGCCGAGATCGACCCGCGCCTGCGCCGCCTGTTCCAGCGTTTCCCGCCCGCGATGAAGCTGCTGCGCGGCCTGCTGTACTGGAGCGCCGAGCTGCTCGTGCTCGGCCTCGCCAAGGAACCGCGGCTGATGCGTCTGCTCGAGCGCGTCGCCGAGAAGAACCTCGCGCGCCAGGTCCCAGACCCGGCGCTGCGCGCGAAGCTCAAACCGAGCTATCGCCTCGGCTGCAAGCGGATCCTCTTCACCGATCAATACCTGCCGGCGCTCACCCGGTCAAACGTAGAGGTCGTCAGCTCGCCGATCCATGAAGTGCGCCCGCACTCGATCCTCACCGCGGACGGCACCGAGCGCGCGGTCGACACGATCGTCTTCGGCACGGGCTTCCATGTCACCGATCAGCCGCTGATCGACCGTCTGCGTGGCCGCGACGGACGGCTGCTGGCCGAGCACTGGCACGGCACGATGGCCGCCTTCAACGGCACCACGATCACCGGCTTCCCGAACCTGTTCGTCCTGCTCGGCCCTTACACCGGTCTCGGCCACACCTCGATCGTGATCATGGTCGAGGCCCAGATCGAGTACGTCATGAAAGCGCTCGACGCGATCGACGCGCACGGCGGGGCCGTCGTCGAGGTGCGCCCCGAGGCGCAGCAAGCGTTTGTAGCCGAGATGAACCGCATGGCCGAGGGGACGGTATGGACGGCCGGAGGCTGTAAGAGCTGGTACCTCGACGCCCACGGCAACGCCTCGACGATCTGGCCCGACTTCACCTTCCGCTTCCGCTCCCGCACCAAGCGCTTCGACGTCGCCGACTACGATCTCATCCAGCGCACCCCGGCCACCGGCGATCCGGCCCCAGCCACAGGCGCTTCAACCGCATCCGCTTCGACCCCGGCCACGCCCACTCCAGCCACGGGCGGTTCCACGCCTGGCACAACGAAAGCGGTCCTGTCCGCATGAGCCAAGCCGTCGTACCCGCATGAGACAAGCCGTCGTGCCCGCATGAGCCGCAAGCGCGCCGCGCCGTTCGACGTCAACGGACGTACCGTCTTCATCACCGGCGCCGCGCGCGGGATCGGCGCCGAGACCGCCCGCCGGCTCCACGGCAAGGGCGCCAACGTCGCGCTCGTCGGGCTCGAGCCCGAGCGCCTGGAAGAGCTCGCCGCTCAGCTCGGCGAGCGAGCCGTCGCCTTCGAAGTCGACGTCACCGACTATGAGGCGCTGCAGCGCGTGGTGCGCGCCACGGTCGAGCGTTTCGGCGCGCTCGACATCGCGATCGCCAACGCCGGCGTCCAGTTCAACGGCGCTCTGGCAACCACGCCGGTCGAGCAGATCGAGCGCACGCTGGCGGTCAACCTGCTCGGCGTGTGGCGCACCGACCGCGCCGTGATCGAGCAGATCCTCGCCCGTCGCGGCTACCTGCTGAACATCTCCTCGCTGTCGGCGATCGCCCACGCGCCGCTGCTCGGCGCCTACTCCACCGCCAAGGCCGGGGTCGAGGCGCTGAGCGACGCCCTGCGCCTGGAGATCTTTCCCTCGGGTGCGCGCGCCGGCTGCGCGTACTTCGGCTTCATCGACACCGACCTCGTCCGTGGCGGCTTCGCCGGGCCGTCGGGACAGGCCGCACGTAGCCAGATGCCGGGCTTCATCTCGCGGCCCGCCCCGCTCGCCAAGGCGATCGACGCGATCGAGCACGGCATCGAGCGCCGCGCCGCGCGCATCTGGGCGCCGCGCTGGGTCGGCCCGATGCTGGCGTTGCGCGGCCTCGTGCAGCCACTGATGGAGCGCGGCGTGGAACGCGACCCCGCGCCGCTCGCCGAGAGCCTGCGCCTCGCCGATCCGAGCTCCGGCGAAGTCGCAGACCCTGATCCCCTGCTCGGCGTCGCCGCCGGAGCCGCAGATCGGTAATCCGGCTACTCCTCGCGTAGTACACGCGGCTTCCGAACACGCGTACCCGACAGGCTCATTTCTGCTCACCGACCGTCTCGGTCTTGCCCTCGCCCGGATCCCCGTCGGCGAGGATCCTGTAGAGGTCTTTCCTCGTCGTCGCAAGCACCTTGCGGGCCTCGCCCATCTGCGCCTCGCTACCGGTCTTCACAATCTGCGTGAAGGCGGAGGCGACCTCGCGGATCAACCTGCCCAGCTCATGGGCTTGGTCTGAGACATCGCCGCTCATCTGCTCCCACGGCGCCGGCTTGTCCTCGCCGCGCTCCTTAACGTACTCGCGGCCTGCGTCGGTCAACTGGAACAACTTGCGACCGTCCACCTCCTGCGCGCGGATCAAGCCCTCGTCCTCCAACTGCTGCAGCGCCGGGTATGTCGAGCCGGGGCTAGGGCGCCAGACGCCGTCTGAGCGCTCCTCCACCTCCTGCATGATCTGGTACCCGTTGCGCGGCTCCTCGTTCAGCAGCAGCAGCGCGGCCGTGCGGATGTCGCCGCGGCGCGCCTTGCGCCCGCGGCCCCTCGGACCGCCGGGACCGAAGCCGCCGGGACCAAAACCGCCGAACGGGCCGCCGCCGCGCGGGCCATGGCGATGGCGGTGTCCGCCGCGATGGCCGGGATGGTGGTGGCCAGAGCAGTTACCCGGATCGCCCGGATCTGTGGTGTAAATCCTATTTCCAAACATATCTTTCTCCTATCGTGAACTATCTTTGTACGCTCACGATATATCGTGATTTAGGTTCTGTCAAGTCTTCTCGTGAAAGATCGTTCTGCCGAGGTCGTTGAACCCGGCTCCTGACGGTCGCAGGGCAAGCGTCGCAAGGACGCAAGGAGCGTGGCCTGCTTCGCAGGCGAGCGACTGAGGACGCAGCGAGGCGCCGCCATGCGGCCGTCAGTGGCGGAAGTGGCGGCGGTCTGTCGCAACCATCGCGACCCCCGCCGCGTCCGCGGCGGCGACCACGTCCGCGTCGCGCACCGACCCACCGGGCTGGATGATCGACGTCACTCCCGCGGTGATCGCCAGCTCGGGACCGTCGGCGAAGGGGAAGAACGCATCGGAAGCAAGCGCCGCTCCCGCGAGGAGACCGGGCTGGTTGGCCTGGGCCTTCTCGACCGCGATCCGCACCGAGTCGACCCTGCTCATCTGGCCCGCGCCGATCCCGATCGTCGCGCCGCCGACGGCGAGCACGATCGCGTTCGAGCGCACGCGCCGGCAGACGTTCCATGCGAACAGCAGGTCCTGCCACTGAGCCTCGCTCGGCTCCCGCTCGGTCATCGCGCGCATCTGCTCAGGTCCCTCGGTGACCGTGTCCCGCGTCTGCACGAGCTGACCGCCGAGCACGGGCTTCGCTTCGACCTCGGCGCTCGGCTCCGGCCAGTCCGCCAGCTCCAGCAGCCGCACGTTCTTTTTTCCCCTTAGCACCTCGAGCGCGTCCTCGTCGTAGCCCGGCGCGAGCAGCACCTCGATGAACTGCCCGTTCATGCTTTCGGCGCAACCCAGATCGACGCGGCGGTTGACCGCGATCACGCCGCCGTAGGCGCTTTCCGGGTCGCACGCGAAGGCGCGCTCGTAGGCATCCCGGGCGCCCTCGCCGAGCGCGCAGCCGCAGGGGTTGTTGTGCTTGACGATCGCGCACGCCGACCCCGCGAAGTCCTCGACCAGCTCGCGTGCGGAGCCCAGGTCGAGCAGGTTGTTGAACGAAAGCTCCTTGCCGTGCAGCTGCTTCACGCCCTCCAGCAGGTGCGTCGGCGCGCCTACGCGCGCGTAGAAGGCGGCGCGCTGGTGCGGGTTCTCGCCGTAGCGCAGATCGCCGACCTTCTCGTAGGAGTCGTTCCACGTCGGCGGAAAGCCCTCGTACGTGCGCGCGGCGAACCAAGTCGCGATCGCCGCGTCATAGCGCGCCGTGCACGCGAACGCCTTGGCCGCGAGCCGCGTGCGCGTCGTCGGCGAGATGCGACAGCCGGGAGAGGTGCGTGAGCCAGAGGAGGAGGAGGACGAGGAGGAGGAGGAGGAGGAGGAGGAGCCGGGCTCGGCCACCGGGCTCCCGTCGCTCGGGCGGCGCAGCTCCTCCAGCACGGCTTCGTAGTCGTCGGGGTCGGTGACGACGACGGCATAGTCGCTGTTCTTCGCGGCCGCGCGGATCATCGTCGGACCGCCGATGTCGATGTTCTCGACCACCTCCGCCTCGCTCGCGTCGCCACGCGCGACGGTCTGCTCGAACGGGTACAGGTTCACACACACCAGGTCGACCTGCTCGATCCCGTGCTCCTCGGCGGCCCGCAGGTGCGCGCCGTCGTCGCGCCGCGCCAGCAGCCCGGCGTACAGACGCGGATGCAGCGTCTTCACGCGCCCGTCCATCATCTCGGGAAAGCCCGTCAAGTCATCGATCGACCTGACCGTCACACCCGCCTCGGCGAGCGCGCGCGCGGTGCCGCCGGTGGAGACGATCTCGACGCCCAGCTCGGTCAGGGAGCGGGCGAAGTCGACGACACCCAGCTTGTCGGACACCGACAGCAGCGCCCTGCGCACGCGTGCCTCGCCGGGCGCGGCCCGCTCCAGACCGGGGGACGTGCGCTCCAGCGCTGCGGGAGTGGTCTCGCTGTCGCCGGACACTGAGCAGAGCCTATCTTTCGGCCACGATGCGACGAGGATTCTGCGCGTCGGTCTTCAGCGCACCGTGCGCGAACAGTCGCACCGCCTCCGCCAGCAGCGAATGCTCGAGCGGGCGCAGCGCCGCCAGCACCTCGTCAGGCTCGCGTGCGTCGGGTAGCTCGACCGCGCGCTGCAGGATCACCGGCCCCGAGTCGACCCCGCCGTCGACGAAGTGCACGGTCACGCCGAACACCTTCACCCCGTAGCTCAGCGCCTGCTCAATCGCCCCGAGACCGGGGAACGCGGGCAGCAGCGACGGGTGCACGTTGATGACCGCGCCGGGGAACCGCGCGAGGAACTGCTCGCCGAGCAGCTCCATGTAGCCGGCGAGCACGACCAGCCGGACGCCACTCCCCTTCAGCCAATCGGCGAGCGCCGCATCGCGCGTCGCGCGATCGGCGTAGGCCGCGCGTGGGAACACCGCCGTCGGCACGCCGCTGCGCACGGCCCGCTGCAGCGCGGGCGCGTCGGCCACGCTCGACGCGACCGCGACCACCTGCGCCTCGCGTCCGTGCACGGTGTCGAGGAGCGCCTGCAGGTTGGTGCCGGCGCCGGACACGAGCACCGCAATCGGAATGGGCACGCCCGCACGATAGCTGTGACGCACCTCACAGAGAGCGCCGACCGCGCGCGACTACACCCTCTGGGATTGATTAGTCGCGCGAGGGCGAATACGAGCGGCCGTGAAGGGCCGAGAGGGGGGGCGGCTAGGCGCGCACGAGGGGGAGCGTGGGGCCCGTCGGCTCCTCCAGGGAATACTTTCCGGCGGCCTCTTCGCTTCCGCTGAGCGGATACTCACCGGTGAAGCATGCGTCGCAGTGCGTGCTCCGCTCGGCGCGGACCGCCTCGTAGACGCCCGCGAGCGAGAGGTAGTGCAGCGAGTCGCAGCCGAGCTCGGCTGCGACCTCCTCGGTGCTGCGGCCGTGGGCGATCATCTCCTCGCGCGTGGACATGTCGATGCCGTAGTGGCAGGGGTGCTTGATCGGCGGGGCGGAGATCCGCATGTGCACCTCGGCGGCGCCCGAGTCGCGCAGCATCTGCACGATCTGGCGGGTGGTGTTGCCGCGCACGATCGAGTCGTCGACGACGACCAGCCGCTTGCCGGCGATCACCTCCGGGAGCGGGTTGAACTTCAACCGCAGACCGTGCTTGCGCAGCTCCTGCCCGGGTTGGATGAACGTGCGCGCGACGTAGCGATTCTTGACGAAGCCGTCGTCCTGGGGCAATCCCGCGGCGCGGGCGAGGCCGCGGGCGGCGGGGTTGCCGGAGTCGGGGACCGCGATCACGAGGTCGGCCTCGACCGGCGCCTCGCGCCACAGGATCTCGCCCATGCGCCCGCGCGCGACCTGCAGCACCTGCTCGTTCATGCGCGAGTCGGGGCGGGCGAAGTAGATGTACTCAAACACACAAAACGCGCGCCTCGCGCCGGGCATGACCATGCGGCTCTCAAGGCCCTGCTCGCCGAGCGTCACCACCTCGCCGGGCTCGACGTCGCGCAGGTACTTGGCGCCGATGATGTCAAACGCGCACGACTCGCTCGCGACGCAGTAGCGCACCTGCTCCTCAGAGCCCTCGGGGGGCTCTAACGCGCCGATCGCGAGCGGGCGCAACCCGTGGGGGTCGCGAAACGCGACGACGCGGTCCTTGGCCATCGCCACGATCGAGAACGCGCCGCGCAGGCGGGGCAGCACCGCGGCGACCGCGTCCTCCAAGCGCTCGGCCGGGTGCGTCGCGATCAGCGCGGCGACGATCTCCGAGTCCGACGTGGAGCTGAACGTGACGCCGCGCGCGAGCAGCTCCTCCTGCAGTTCAACGGCGTTGATCAGGTTGCCGTTGTGCGCGAGCGCGACCTCGCGGCGGGAGCCGTTCATCCCCTGCGAGCGCTGTACCGGCTGGGAGTTCTCCCACGCGTTTGCGCCCGTCGTCGAGTAGCGCACGTGCCCGATCGCCAGCTCGCCGGCGAGCGTGCTCAGGTCGTTCTCGGAGAACACCTGGTTGACGAGCCCGAGCTCGCGGCGCGTGATGATGTGACCGCCGCGGTCGGCCGCCGCGATGCCCGCCGACTCCTGCCCGCGATGCTGCAGCGCGTACAGCGCAAAATACGACAATCGCGAGACCTCATGGCCGGGTGCGTATAGGCCGAACACACCGCACTCGTCGCGCGGTCCGTCGCGATCCTCCAAGTCGAGCCCGGCGGCTCTCACATCAGCCATCGCTGCTTCCACGCTAGCAGGCGCCTCACGGGAAGAAGACCCCCAGCGCTGCATGGGCCTCGGCCAGATCGGCGAGCGTCGCGGCGAGCGTCTCCCCGGCGAGCTCGATCCTCAGCGCATCGCCCCCCACCGTGCCGATCCGTCGCACCGCCGTGCGCTCGGCCAGCCCGCTCAGGACCTCCTCCGCTCCGCTCACGAGGAAGCCGCCGGCCCCCTCGCCGAACAGGGCGGCGATCACGCGCGTCGAAACCGGCGACACCGACCCCTGGCTCGGCGCTACACGCACTGCTGTTTCCCGAAGCTCCTCTCCCAGGCTCACCTCCGCACCCAGATCTCCGCCCAGGCAGCACTCGGCCAGCGCGACCGCGAGACCGCCCTCGGCGATGTCGTGCGCGCTCGCAAGCTTCCCTGCGCGGACCGCGTCGCGGACCGCCGCCTGCGCGCCGGCAACCGCGCCGACGTCGATCTGCGCGAGGCCGTCCGGCAGCCCCGCGCCGTGCAGCTTCGCGAGCTCGCTCGCCGCGAGCGACGGGACGAACGGGCCGACGAGCGCGATCGCATCGCCCGCGCGCGCGAAGCCGAGACGGCCGGCGCGGCGCGCGTCCGGCAGGCGGCCGACCATGCCGATCACCGGGGTGGGATAGATCGGACCGGTCGGGCCCTCGTTGTAGAGAGAGACGTTGCCGCCGACGATCGGCGCGCGCAGCGCCCGGCAAGCGTCGCCGAGGCCGCGTACCGACTCGCTCAGCTGCCAGGCGATGTGCCCCTTCTCGGGGTTGCCGAAGTTGAGGTTGTTCGTCGTGCCGAGCGGCTCGGCGCCGACGCACGCGAGGTTCGACGCGCACTCGAGCACCGCCTCGACCGTGCCGGCGTAGGGGTCGGCGGCGACGCGGCGGCCGTTGCAGTCGATGCTCACCGCCAGTGCAGGCACAGGCTCCCCCGCGGCGCCAGGCCCGCCGGCCCCTTCGCCACACTTCGCGTCCGTCACGTCGAGCGCTTCTGTCGCGCGGGCCTGTGGCGGGTCGATCGCCAGCACGGCGGCGTCGGCCTGCTCGGGACGGCGGACCGTGCGCGACTGCACGATCGCGTCGTAGCGCTCGAACAGAGGCCTGCGCGAGGCGATGTTAGGGGAGGACAGCAGCGCGAGCAGCGCCTCGCGCGGGGAGGCGTCCGCGGGCAACATCGCCGGCGGCGGCGGGTAGAGCGGTGTGGTGGGCCTCTCCGGCTGCAGGTCATACAGCGGGCAGTCGTCCACCAGCGCCCGCACCGGCATGTCCCCGACAAGGTCGGCACCGGCGAAGATCCTCATGCGGCCGGTGTCCGTGACCGAGCCGATCGCGGTGCCGTGGACCTCCCACTTCATGCATGTCTCGAGCACCGCCTGCACGTCGGCCGGGGCGACGACGCACAGCATCCGCTCCTGGGACTCTGACACCATGATCTCAAACGGGGCCATGTCCCCCTCGCGCAGCGGGATCGCCGCGACGTCGATGTCGATCCCGACCTCGCCCTTCGACGCCATCTCCGCGGCCGAGGACGTCAGCCCCGCCGCGCCGAGGTCCTGCAACGAGACGAGCAGGTCGCGCTGCATCAGCTCGAGCGAGCACTCCAGCAGCTTCTTCTCCTCGAACGGGTCGCCCACCTGCACGGTGGGGCGCTTGTCGCCGTCGCCGTCGCCGAGCTCCGCCGAGGCGAGCACCGAGGCGCCGCCGATCCCGTCACGGCCGGTGGAGGCGCCGAACAGGATCACGATGTTGCCGACCCCCGCGGCGGCGCTGCGCATCAGCCGCTCGCGCGGCGCCAGCCCGAGCGCCATCGCGTTGACGAGGCAGCTCTGCTCGTACGGCCCCTCGAAGTAGACCTCGCCACCGACGGTCGGCACGCCGATCGAGTTGCCGTAGTGGGCGATCCCCGCCACCGCCCCGTCGAGCAGATAGCGCACACGAGCGTGTCGCGCGCGCGCGCGGGCAGTCACCGGAGAGACATCGTCGCCCGCCGGCGCAGCCGGAACGACACCATCGTCCGGGACGGCCGCCGGCGCGTCGACGAGCTCGCCGAAGCGCAGCGAGTCGAGCACCGCGATCGGGCGGGCGCCGATCGCGAAGATGTCGCGCAGGATGCCCCCCACGCCGGTGGCCGCGCCCTGGAACGGCTCGACCGCGGAAGGATGGTTGTGGGACTCGACCTTGAACGCGCACACCTGCCCGTCGCCGACGTCGACCGCGCCCGCGTTCTCGCCCGGCCCCATCACGACGTGCTCGCCCTCGGTCGGCAGCGTGCGCAGCAGCTTCTTCGAATGCTTGTACGCGCAGTGCTCGCTCCACAGCAGCGAGTACATCGCGAGCTCGACCTGATTTGGCGGCCCGCCCTGCTTGTCGCACACGAGCTCGTACTCGGCGCGCGTCAGCCCCAGCGCGAGCGCGTCGTCGACCGTCGGTGGAACGACGCTCCCGTCAGACACGAGCGTGGGCTGCCGGCCGGTCGGTCGGGAAACATGTGTCTTTCCCCGGAGCCTGTATCACCATCGCGATACGGGCTGCTCGAATTGCATTCATACGAAGGCTCCCTCGACGGTCAGCCGCATCGACTCGAAGATCTTCAACCCGTCGACCGAGCCGCCCGTCAGCTCGTCGACCGCGTGCTCGGGGTGGGGCATCAGGCCGCACACGTTGCCGCGCTCGTTGCACACGCCCGCGATGTCGTGCACAGAGCCGTTGAAGCTCTCACCGGGTGCATATCGCAGCACGATCTGACCGGCGCTGTCCATCGCCGTGAGCGTCCGCGGATCCGCGTAATAGCGGCCCCAAGAGTGCTTGGCGGGAATGCTCAGCTTTTCGTCCAGCGCACACGCGCGCGTGAACGAGCCGCCGCTGTTCAACACGTCGAGCTCGACCTGGCGGAAAGTGAAGCGGCGGTTTGCGTTCCCCAGCAGCGCCCCCGGCAGCAGCCGCGCCTCGCACAGCACCTGAAACCCGTTGCAGATTCCCAACACGAGCCCGCCGTCCGCGGCGAAGTCGATCACCGACTCCATCGCCGGCGCGAACCGCGCGATCGCGCCCGCGCGCAGGTAGTCGCCGTAGGAGAAGCCGCCCGGCACGACGATCGCGTCGGCGCCTTTCAGGTCGCGCTCGCCGTGCCAGATCAGCTCGGCGTCACCCACCCGCCTGGCGGCGTTCAGCGCGTCGATCTCGTCGCACGAACCGGGGAATTGCAGTATGCCGAACTTCACTTCAGCGTCGCCACTGCCTCGGCGTCGGCCGGGTCGACGCGCTCCAGGCCGGATATGCCGTCATAGCCTTTGTCGGCGCTGAGGATCGCGTCGATGCCGCGATTGAGAGCCTGAGCGGCAAAGAGCGCGTCGCGCATATCGAGCCGCTCATGCTCGCACCAAAGACCGAGGGCGCGCTCGATGTCAGCAAGATCGACCGAATGAAGCGGGCACGAACGCTCGATCCTGTGGGCAAGGTGAGCGGCGATCGCGCGCGAGTCGCGTCTCGCACGGACATAGGCGAACTCGTGGATCAGCTCGATGCTCACCTCGCCCGCAAGACGTCCAGCCTGCAACTCGCGCAGAATCGCCTGACAGGGCCGGCGATAAGGGTGTTCGCTCCCGACCGCGTAGAGGAATATCCCCGTATCGAACAGAAAGCGGCGCACGGACGCGCTACTCCTCCTCGTCATACAGCTTCAACAGCTTGCCATACCTGCCCTCGACTATCTCTTGCTTCATCACCGGCCAGTCATCGACCGGCATAGGCTCCGCGGCGAGCAGTTCGTCGATCGCTTTGGCACGATCATCCTGGGCGCTCGCCAGCTTCTCCTCGATCGCCTCGCGGATCAGCGCCCCAAGCGAGATACCGCGCTCGGCGGCGATTTTGCGCAGGCGCTGGTGTAGCTCGTCATCGAGCAGGAGTTGGGTGCGACGCGTCAGTGTGGGCATGTGCCGACACTAACACAGGCACAGGCGAATACACATGCACATATGTGTGTGCTTACACATATGTGCATGTCCTAGTCGCTTGGACTGTCGATGACCTGAACCTCGTAGTCCTCGACCAGCGGGTTCGCAAGCAGCCTCTCGCACATCGACTCAAGCCGGCCCGGATCCTCGACGTCGAGCTCGACCAGCCGGCCGACGTGCACGTTCGCGACGCCCGCGAACCCGAGCGCCGGCAGCGCGCGCTCGACGGCATCCCCCTGCGGGTCGAGAATTCCCGCCTTGGGACGGATCAGCACGCGCGCCCTCATCGCAACGGGTACGCCGCGGTCGGTGCGGTCACACCGCCGCCCGGCCCGATCATGCGCCCGCCCCGGCCCGCTCCAGCCACGCCTGGAAGGAATCACCGACGATCAGCTCGTACGCCTCGACGTAGCGCGCGCGCGTTCCCGCGACGACCTCATCCGGGATCTCCGGCGCGGGGGGGCGCTTATCCCAGCCGCTCGCGGCGGCCCAGTCGCGCACGTACTGCTTGTCGAAGCTCGGCTGGCCGTGCCCGACCTCGTAGCCGTCTACAGGCCAGTAGCGCGATGAGTCGGGCGTCAGCACCTCGTCGCCGACGACCAGCTCGTCGTGCTCGTCGAGCCCGAACTCGAACTTCGTGTCGGCCAGGATCACGCCTCGCTCGCGCGCGTGCGCGGCGGCGAACGAGTACAGCTCGATCGACACGTCGCGCACCCGCCCCATCAACGCGCCGTCGCCGACGAGCGCGGTCGCCTGGTCGAAGTCGATCGTCTCGTCGTGGCCGACGTCGGCCTTCGTGCTCGGCGTGAAGATCGGCTCGGGCAGAAGCTCTGACTCGCGCAGGCCGGCGGGCAGCTCGATCCCCGAGACGGCGCCCGTCGCCTGGTAGTCCTTCCAGCCCGACCCGGTGATGTAGCCGCGCACGACGCACTCGACCGGGAGCATCCGCAGCTTGCGCACCGCGAGCGCGCGCCCGCGCACTTCGTCGGGGACGGAGTCGGTCGCGGAGATCAGATGGTTGGCGACGATCTGCTGCGTCTTCTCAAACCAGAACACCGACAGCCCCGTCAGCACCTTGCCCTTGTCGGGGATCGGCGTGGGATGGACCGCGTCGTAGGTCGAGATCCGGTCGCTCGCGACCATCAGCAGCCGCTTGTCCAGCGCGTACATCTCGCGGACCTTCCCTTTGGCGAGCAGGTGGAGGTCGACGAGGGTGGTCATTTGGCGCGATGCTAGCAATGCCTGGCGACCGGATGCCGGCGCGCTGCGGCGTCCTCGATCACTCGCGTGCGAAGCACGCCACGCTCACTGCGTCCTTGCATCGCTTGCCCTCCGATCGCCAGGTGCGCAATGAATGTCATTTCAGGCGATCGTGTCCAGGCGGCGGACGATCTCCTCGGCGTAGCGTGTGTAGTGGTCATAGGTGAAGATCGCGTCGAGATCCAGCCCCGCCGTGCGGTCGTCGGCCGTGAGCAGCTCGCGCAGGGGGGTGGCGGTGTCCCAGGCGCGCTGGGCGAGCTCCTGCACGATCCGGTAGGCGTCGTCGCGGGCCATCCCGTTCTCGACGAGCGCGAGCAGCACCCGCTGGGAGAAGAGCGCACCATGGGTCAGCTCGAGGTTCGCGCGCATCCGCTCCTCGTTCACGGCCATGCCTTCCACGAGCGCGATCGTGCGGTGCTGGAGGTAGTCGAGCAGGATCGTCGAGTCGGGCAGGATCACGCGCTCGACGGAGGAGTGGGAGATGTCGCGCTCGTGCCACAGCGCGATGTTCTCGAGCGCGGCCTGGGCGTTGCCGCGCAGCACGCGGGCGAGCCCGGAGATCTGCTCGCTCTTGATCGGGTTGCGCTTGTGCGGCATCGCGCTCGAGCCCTTCTGCCCGGCGCGGAACGGCTCCTGCAGCTCGCGCACCTCGGTGCGCTGCAGGTGGCGGACCTCGGTCGCGAAGCGCTCCAGGCCGGCGCCCGCGAGCGCGATCGCCTGCAGCAGCTCGGCGTGGCGGTCGCGGGCGACGACCTGCGTGGAGACGTCCTCGCGCGCGATGTCCAGCCGCGCGAGCACGCGCGCCTCGAAGTCGGGGCTGGTAGCCGCATAGGTGCCGACCGCGCCGGAGATCGCACCGACGACCACCTGCGCGAAGGCGCGCTCGAGCCGCTTCGCGTTGCGGTGCGCCTCGAACGCGAAGCCCGCGAGCTTGACCCCGAACGTCGTCGGCTCGGCGTGGACCCCGTGCGTTCGTCCCACGCACAGCGTTTGTGCGTGCTCGCGCGCGCGCACGATCAAGGCGTCGGCGAGCGCGCGGGCGCCGGGCAGGATAACCTCACCGACCGCGCGCAGCTGCAGCGCGAGCGCCGTGTCGAGCACATCCGAGGACGTCAGCCCGAAATGGATCCAGCGTCCCGCCTCGCCCGCGGAGGCGGCGAGCACGTCGACGAACGCCGCCATGTCGTGGTCGGTCGTCAGCTCGCGCTCGTTGACCACATCGACGGTGAACCGCGCAGCGCGAATCGCGTCGAGCTCCGCCGGCGACGGGCCCTCGCCCTCGCCGAGCAGGCCGGGCAGCTCTTCACAGGCGGTGATCTCCACCTGGCGCCAGGTCTGCATGCGCGCCTCGTCGGTCCACAGACGAGCCAGCTCGGGGCGGGTGTACCGGGGGATCACTGTTTTTGATTATCGCCGCCTTCCGGCGGCCGTGTCGCCGAGCGTGGGGCGACACGCCGGCAAGAGTATGCGTAACGCGGTGTTGTCGAGCACCAAGGGTCTACACGGCGCCCGATCCGAGAAGATCGCGATCCGAGGACCTGCGCGGCGCGAGTGCCGAAGGTCAGGCGCCGAGGATCTGCGCGGCGAGGATCGCGGCGTTGCGCGCGTTGTCGAGGCCGACGCAGGCGACGGGCACGCCCGGGGGCATCTGCACGATCGAGAGGATCGCGTCGAGGCCGCCGGCGGCGGTCAGCCGCCCTGACAGGGGCACGCCGATCACCGGCAGGTCGGTGTGGGCGGCCACGGCGCCTGGCAGCGCAGCGGAGATGCCGGCGCCGGCGATGATCACGCGCAGGCCACGCATGTGCGCGTTCTTGGCGTAGTCGGCGACCACGTCGGGTTCGCGGTGGGCGGACATCACGCGGATCTCGTGCAGGATGGAGCGCGCTTCGAGCTCCTTCGCGGCCTTCTCCATCGCGTCCATGTCGCTCTTGGAGCCCATCACAATGCCGACGCGCGGCGCGTCGACGTCGATGTCGTCGAGCTGGGCCTGCACTTCGGCTTCCTGCATCGGCTCGGGCGCGAGCGACAGCCCGGGCGCCTCGCGCTCACTCATCGTGTTGTCCCCCTCCGCGACTCGGTCATCGTGTCTCTCCTCCACGTGGTCGTACCTCTCCCTCCGCGCCTGCGGCTATATCCCGCCTCAGCTGCATACCGTCGAAGGAGATCATCCCGGCCGCAGCATACGCCGCGTCCCGGGCGGAGGCGGGACCGGCGCCGAGCGCGGTCACGTTCAGCACGCGCCCGCCGGCGGTGACGAGGCGCCCGCCCACCCGTGCGGTGCCCGCGTGCGTGATCTCGACATCCGCCGACCGATCGGAGTCGCCCGGCGGATCCTCGTCACGCTCCCCGCCGACGTCACGCTCCCCGCCGACGTCTCCCACGCGCGCGCGCACGTTGTCGAGGCCGGCGATCGGATCGCCCGAGGAAGACGACGCCGGATAGCCGGCGCTCGCCAGCACCACCGTCACCGCCCAGTGGGGCGACCACTCCAGCCGCACTCCCTTGAGCCCTCCGGGGCGCGAGGCGCGGAGCAGGAGGTCGAGCAGGTCCGAGCGCAGCCGCGGCAGCACCGCCTGTGTCTCGGGGTCGCCGAAGCGGACGTTGAACTCGAGCACGCGCAAGCCCTCGGGCGTGAGCATCAGGCCGGCGTAGAGCACGCCGTGAAAGGGCACACCGCGTGCGCGCATCAGATCGACGACCGGCTGGTGCACGATGGCGACGATCTCGCGCACGCGCGCGTCGTCGATGCCGGCCACCGGCGAGTAGGAGCCCATCCCGCCCGTGTTCGGTCCCCTATCACCCTCGCCGATGCGCTTGAAGTCGCGCGCGGGGGCAAGCGGGACGGCGCGCTCGCCGTCGCACAGCGCGAGCAGCGAGAGCTCCTCGCCCACCAGGCGCTCCTCCACCACGGCGCTCGCCTCGCCGGCGCCGAAGCGGCCCTCCACGAAGATCTCGCTGAGCGCGGCCTCGGCCTGCTCGTGGGTGTCGGCCACCGTCACGCCCTTGCCGGCTGCGAGCCCATCCGCCTTGATGACGACACCGGCGCCGGGCGAGCCGGGCGACTTGGCGAGTTCGCGCACCCCGTCGATCCCCTCCTGCAGCGAGTGCGCGCGCGACCACCGCGCGGTCGGGACCCCGGCCTGCGCCATCGCGTCCTTGGCGAATGCCTTCGACCCCTCGAGCCTCGCCGCCGCCGCGGTCGGCCCGAAGGCAGCGTGCCCGGCGACGGCAAGCGCGTCGACGAGCCCCGCCACGAGCGGGACCTCGGGTCCCACGACGGTCAGATCGACACCCTCGCGCTCGACCGCGACCAGGAGCCCGTCGATGTCATCGGCGGCGATGTCAAGCGCGAGCGCGTCGTCGGCGATACCCGCATTGCCCGGCGCACACAGCAGCTCGGGCTTCTGCGGCGAGCGCGCGAGCGCGCGCACGAGCGCGTGCTCGCGCCCGCCCCCGCCCACGACGAGGACCTTCATCGGACGAGGATCTTCATCGGCACGAAGCGACTGTAAGCGTCGGATCGTCGTGACTGGCATAGGAGCGCGGGCGGAGTGACAGTGCTTGGCACGGCCGCGATCGCGGCGACGCAGCCAGGCGCGACGAGGCGGCGCTCACAGGGAGGCGATGAAGTCGTCGATCGGTATCGCCGACAGCGTCTCGTAGCGGCCGGTGCCACGCGAGCCCAGCTCCAGCGACACGCGCGCCATCGTCGCCTCGTCGGGCGCCTCGACGACCGAGATGAAGTCGACGTGACCGAGCGTCGCCCACTGCGCCTTGACGGTCGCGCCGAGCTGCTCGACCTCCTTGTTGACCTCCTGGATGCGCTGCGGGTTGTTCTTGACTGTCTGCACGCCCTCGGGGGTGAGGGTCGAGAGCATGATGTAGGTGGGCATGGCTGGTCTCCTCCGTCCGGTTCTTGGCGGGTGGTGTTCGCGGGCGTGCACACGACGGCGCGCTCACCGTCCGTTCTACCGGATCGCCGTGTTCACGTGCCGCAAGCCCTAACTCAGACCACCGACTCAGGCCACCACAGCGCCTGCCGGCTCGAGCACCAGCTCTCCTCCGGCCGCATCTGCGCGCACCGAATCCCCTTCGCGCAGCTCGCCTTTCAGCAGCGCCAGCGCGAGACGATCGGTCAGCTGCTTCTGAATAACACGTCTGAGCGGCCGCGCACCGTATGTCGGGTCGTAACCTAAATTCCCCAACAGCGTGCGAGCGTCATCGGTCAGCGTCACCTCGACGCCGCGCTCTTTCACTCTTTCGATCACGCGCGCGACCTGCAAGTCGACGATCTCCGATAGCTGCTCGCGCGAGAGCGGCTCGAAACGCACGATGTCGTCGAGGCGGTTGACGAACTCGGGCTTGAAATAGTCGAGCAAGCCCGCGCGCAATTGGGCGTCGGCGTGGGCCGAATCGGTGTCGTCTGCGCTCATCGCGCCCACGGGAATGTTCGAGGTCATGATCAGCACCGTGTTCTTGAAGTCGACGGTCCTGCCCTGGCCGTCGGTCAGGCGGCCGTCGTCCATCACCTGCAGCAGCGTGTTGAACACGTCCGTGTGCGCCTTCTCGATCTCGTCGAGCAGCACCACGCTGTATGGACGGCGGCGCACCGCCTCGGTCAGCTGGCCGCCCTCTTCATAGCCCACATATCCCGGCGGCGCGCCCATCAGCCGCGAGACGGAGTGTTTCTCCATGTACTCGCTCATGTCGATCCTGACCATTGCGTCCTGCGAGTCGAACATGAACTCGGCGAGCGCCCGCGCGAGCTCGGTCTTGCCGACGCCGGTCGGGCCGAGGAACAGGAACGTGCCGATCGGCCGGTCCGGGTCCTGCAGCCCCGCGCGCGAGCGGCGCAGCGCGCTGGCCACCGCCTCGATCGCCGCGTCCTGGCCGACCACGCGCTCGTGCAGCCGCTCCTCCATGTGCACGAGCTTCTCCGTTTCACCCTCCAGCAGCCGGCTGACCGGGATGCCCGTCCAGCGCGCGACCACCTCGGCGATGTCGTCGGCGTCGACCTCCTCTTTCAAGAACACCGGCGCCTCCGCGGCTCCGTCGACCGGCGCGTGGGCGCCGTTCCCGTCGCCGTCGCCAACGCCCCCCGGTGCGCTATCGACGGCCGCGTGGACGCCATCCTCCGCGATCTCGCCGCCGGCGCCGTCCCCCTCACGACGAACCCCCCCGTGGCCGCCCTCCAAGGCGGCCAGCTCTTTTTCGATCTCCGGGATCTCCCCATACCGAAGCTCCGCCGCGCGCTGCAGGTTCGCTTCCCGTTCCGCGCGCTCCATCTCGCCGTTCGCCTGCTCGAGGCGCTCCTTCAAATCCGAGACGCCTTTGATCGCGTCCTTCTCCTTCTGCCACTGCGCCTTCATCTCCTCCGAGCGCTCCTTCAGCTCTCTCAGCTCGCGCTCGATCGCCTCTCGGCGCTCCTTCGACGCGGCGTCCTTCTCCTTGCGCAGCGACGTGCGCTCGATCTCCAGCTGCATCACCCGCCGGTCGACCTCGTCGATCTCCGTCGGCAGCGAGTCGATCTCGATGCGGATCTTCGACGCCGCCTCGTCGACTAGGTCGATCGCCTTGTCGGGCAGGAACCGGTCGGCGATGTAGCGGTGCGACAGCGTCGCGGCGGCGATCAGCGCGCTGTCCTGGATCCGCACTTTGTGGTGAACCTCATATCGCTCCTTCAGCCCGCGCAAGATCGCGATCGTGTCCTGCACACTCGGCTCGCCCACCATCACCGGCTGAAAGCGCCGCTCGAGCGCCGCGTCCTTCTCGATGTACTTGCGGTACTCGTCCAGCGTCGTCGCACCGACCGCCCGCAGTTCTCCGCGCGCGAGCATCGGCTTGAGCAGATTCGACGCGTCGACCGATCCCTGCGCCGCGCCCGCACCGACGATCGTGTGCAGCTCGTCGAGGAACAGAATGATCTGTCCCTGGGCGTCTGCGACCTCCTTCAACACGCCCTTCAACCGCTCCTCGAACTCGCCCCTATACGCGGCGCCGGCGATCAGCGCGCCCATGTCGAGCGCGATCACGCGCCGCTCGCGCAACGACTCCGGCACGTCCCCTGAGACGATCCTCCTGGCGAGGCCCTCGACGATCGCGGTCTTGCCCACCCCCGGCTCGCCGATCAGCACGGGGTTGTTCTTGGTCCGCCGGCTCAGCACCTGCACCACCCGGCGGATCTCCTCGTCGCGCCCGATCACCGGGTCGAGCTTGTTCTGCTCGGCCATCTCCGTCAGGTCGCGCCCGAAGCGCTCGAGCGGACTCTGCTCCTCCTCCTGACCAACCTGGCCCGGCACGCCCTGGCCGACCGGGCCCGTTCCGTTAGGCGCCATCCTCGCTCCTCCTCCTTCTCTTCGCGGCCGGCCCGAACCCCGCGTGCACGTCGGCGGCACGCACGAGCTCACCGCCGCGATATGGAACCGTCAGCTCGGCGCGGAACGAGCGGCGCACCTGCTCCAGCTCCTCGGCGAGCTTCACCTGCGCGTGCAGCGCCTCCAGCTCGAGCTGCTCGATCCGCGCGTGCATCCGCTCGAGCTCGGCCTCCTGCTCGAGCACGCGCTCCACCCCGGCGAGGTTCAGCCCGAGGTCGGCCGTCAGCTCCTGGATGCGCCGCAGCTGCTCGACATCGTCCTGGGAGTAGAGTCGCGTGCCCTTCGGCGAGCGCTTCGGCTCGATCAGGCCGCGCGCCTCGTATACGCGCAGCGTCTGCGGGTGCATGTTCGCGAGCTCCGCCGCCACCGAGATCATGAACACTCCGCGGCTCGTCTCGACCTGCACGTGAGTCCTAGGACCCGAGAGCTCGACCCGTTTGGCCACGCGCGCCATCACGCGCTCCTCCCGCCGTCGCTCCCGGCCTGGGCGGCGGCCGGGGCGCCCTGCGCCTGCGCGCTCTGAAACAGCCGCGCGCGCGGATTTCCGTTCATGACCTGCGCGAGCGCCTCCACCGCCTCGCTCTGCTCCGCGTTCAGCTCGCTCGGTACGTCGATCAAGAAGCGGTAATGAATGTCGCCCCGCTTCGACGAGGAGGCCGATCCTCCACCGAGCTTCGGCGGGCCCTCGCCGCGCAGCCGCTGCACCGTGCCGTGCTTGGTGCCGGGCGCCACCCGCAATGTCTTCGTTCCCTCCAGCGTCGGCACCTGCACCTCGGCGCCGCGCAGCGCCTCGGGAATCGTCAGCGGGACCTCGACCTCGAGGTGCTCTCCCTTGCGCGCGAACACGGGCGAGGACGACACGTGCACGATCAGGTACAGATCGCCGGCGGGCCCACCGCGGGGTCCCGGCTCGCCCTTGCCGGGCAGGCGGATGCGCCCGCCATCGCGCACCCCGGCTGGGATGTTCACGCGCAGGCGCTTAATGGTTCGCACGGCGCCCGTGCCGTGACAGGTGGGGCACGGGTCCTCGATCACCGTGCCAGAGCCACCGCAGCGCGAGCACGGCTGGGAGATCGAGAACATGCCCTGACCCTCGGTCTCGATCCCGCGCCCCTCACAGCGCGGGCACACCGTGGGAGTCGTCCCCGGCTTGGCCCCCGTGCCGCGGCAGGTGTTGCAGGTGGTGTGCATCGGCACCTGCAACGGCACCTGCGCGCCCGTCACCGCCTGGTCGAAGGAGATCGACACCTGCGCCTCGAGATCGGCGCCGCGCTCGGGCCGCGCACGCCCGCGCCCTCCGCGCGCGCCGCCTGCACCGGAGGCGCCGCCACCGGCGCCGCCGCCGAACAGGTTGGACAGGATGTCGCCCATCGACGAGCCGTCGAAATCGAAGTTGCCGAACCCGCCGAACCCGCCGCCCGCTCCGCCGCCGGTCGTGAACGGCCCCGCGCCGGTGTCGTACTGCTTGCGCTTCTCCGGATCGCCGAGTACGTCGTGCGCTTGGGAGATCTCCTTGAAGCGCGCCTCGGCCTGCTTGTCGTCGGGGTTGCGATCCGGGTGGTACTTGCGCGCGAGCTTGCGATACGCCTTCTTGATCTCATCCGGGGTCGCCTTCTTGTCGACCCCCAGCGTCTTGTAATAGTCGGGACGCGCTGCCATCTCTATCTGCCCATCTCTTCTTTCGCTCGTCTTCCTCTAGGCGGCGACGACGACGCGGGCCGGCCTGATGATGTTCGTGCCCAGCCTGTAGCCGGGCTGGTAGACCTCCACCACGGTGCCGCTCTCGGCGCCCTCTGCGGGCTGTTGGGCGATCGCCTCGTGCAGCGCCGGGTCGAACACCTCGCCCGCGGGCGAGAACGACTCGACACCCACGCGCGCGAGCGCGCTGTCGAGTTCGGCGCGGACGAGCCGCACGCCGTCGAGCAGCGGGTCGTCCTTGGCCGCGGCGTCGAGCGCGCGGTCGAGGTTGTCGAGCGCTCCCAGCAGCTCCTTGGCGAGCTTCACCACCCCGCGCTCCTGCGCGAGCGAAGACTCGCGCGCGAGTCGCTTGCGGTAGTTCTCGAAGTCCGCCTGCGTGCGCTGCGCGAGCGCCAGATACTCGTCGCGCTCGGCGGCCGTGCGCACCAGCTCGTCGAGGTCGCCCTCGAGCTCGACGACGTCCTCCTCCGGCGTCTCGACCTCGCCGACCCCCTCAACGTCAGGGGCCGGCTCCTCCTCGATCGTCTGCTCCTCAGCCATATCGCTCATCGCGCTATGCCTGTGGCTCGTCGACTACCTCGGCGTCGACCACATCCTCCTCGTCGGAGGAATCGCCGCCGCCATCCGCCGCGGCACCGTTGGGAGACGCCGCCGCCTGCTCCTCCTGGGCGCGCTGGTACATCGCCTCGGAGATCGCATGAAATGCGGTCTGCAGCGCCTCGGTCTTGGCGTTGATCTGAGCCGGGTCCTCCGCCTCAAGCGACTCGCGGACCTCCTTGATCGCCGCCTCGATCCGCTCCTTGGAGTCAGCGTCGACCTGGTCGCCGAGATCGGCGAGCTGGCGCTCGGCCTGGTAGGCCGCGTTCTCGCCGTTGTTGCGCGCCTCCGCCAGCTCGCGCGCCTTGCGGTCATCCTCGGCGTGGGTCTCGGCGTCGGAGACCATGTTCTTGATCTCCTCCTCTGAGAGTCCCGAGCCCGACTTGATCTCGATCTTCTGCTCCTTGCCCGTGCCGAGATCCTTGGCGGACACGTTGAGGATCCCGTTGGCGTCGATGTCAAACGCGACCTCGATCTGGGGGATCCCGCGCGGCGCCGGCGGGATGCCGGTGAGCTGGAACTTGCCGAGCGACTTGTTGTAGTTGGCCATCTCGCGCTCGCCCTGCAGCACGTGGATCTCGACCGAGGGCTGGTTGTCCTCGGCGGTCGAGAACACCTCGCCCTTGCGCGTCGGGATCGTCGTGTTGCGCTCGATCAGCTTCGTCATCACGCCGCCCTTGGTCTCGATCCCGAGCGTCAGCGGCGTCACGTCGAGCAGCAGCACGTCCTTGACGTCGCCCGCCAGCACGCCCGCCTGGATCGCGGCGCCGACGGCCACCACCTCGTCGGGGTTGACCCCCCGATGCGGCTCCTTGCCCGTCAGCTCCTTGACCTTCTCCTGTACCGCCGGCATGCGCGTCATGCCGCCGACGAGCACCACGTGCTCGATCTCCTTGACGCCCTTGTCCTTGGCGTCGTCGATCGCCTGGCGCACCGGCGCGACGATCTTGCTCAGCAGATCCGCGGTCAGCTCGGACAGCTTCGCCCGCGTCAGTCGCGTGTCGAGGTGCTTAGGTCCCGAGGAGTCGGCGGTGATGAACGGCAGGTTGATCTGCGTCTCCTGCGTCGTCGACAGCTCGATCTTCGCCTTCTCCGCCGCCTCGTACAAACGCTGCAGCGCCATCGGGTCGGCGCTCAGGTCGATGCCCTGGGACTTCTTGAACTCGCTCACCAGCCAGTCGACGATCGCCTTGTCGAAGTTGTCGCCGCCGAGATGGTTGTCCCCCGCGGTCGACTTGACCTCGAACACGCCGTCGCCGATCTCGAGCACCGACACGTCGAACGTGCCGCCGCCGAGATCGAACACGAGGATCGTCTGGTCTGACTCCTTGTCGAGCCCGTACGCGAGCGAGGCGGCGGTCGGCTCGTTGATGATGCGCTTGACGTCGAGCCCGGCGATCTTGCCGGCGTCCTTGGTCGCCTGGCGCTGATCGTCGTTGAAGTACGCCGGCACCGTGATCACCGCGCCGTCGACCGTCTCGCCGAGATAGGCCTCGGCGTCGGTCTTCAGCTTCTGCAAGATCATCGCCGAGATCTCCGGTGGGGAGTGCTGCTCGCCGGGGGGGGCTTCGACGCGCGCGTCGCCGTTGGGGCCGGAGACGACCTTGTACGGCACGATCGACTCCTCCTCGCGCACCTCGGCCTCCTTGCGGCCCATGAAGCGCTTGATCGAGAAGATCGTGTTCTGCGGGTTGGTCACGGCCTGGCGCTTGGCGACGGTGCCGACGAGGCGCTCGCCGGAGGCGGCGAAGGCCACGACGGAAGGGGTTGTACGGCCGCCCTCGGCGTTCTCGACGACGGTGGGCTCGCCGCCCTCGAGCACGGCCATGCACGAGTTCGTCGTGCCGAGGTCGATGCCTATGGTCTTGCCCATGTGGTGATGCTCCTTGTAAGAGGCTTTATAAATCTAAGCGCCAGTGTGGCAGATTTTCTGATTGACGTCAAGCTCTGCCTCGATCTCGCGGCGGGAGCGCGGGGCGCGCGCGAATCTGCGCCCCTCGTCGAAGTATCCGGCCCCGGTATCCGTGCCGTCGCACACAGGCGCGCGAGGAGCGCTTTCGAGGGAGTACCTTGTACATATGGAGATGGCTTCGTTCAAGCACGTGAAGCCTCGGCTGCGGGGGGTTTCGCACCAGTATGCGTTCTTCGTCTCGCTCGCCTGCGGCGTCGGTCTGATCCTCGCCGCCTCCGACGGGCGCGCGCGCGTAGCGGCGGCGATCTACGCGGCGGCGGTCTCCGGCCTGCTCGGCACGAGCGCGCTGTACCACCGCGTGACCTGGCGCCCCGGTCCGCGACGCTGGATGCGGCGCCTCGACCACTCGATGATCTTCGTGATGATCGCCGGCACGTATACGCCCGTGGCATTGCTCGCGCTGAAGGGCTCGCTCGCGGACGTGGTTCTGATCGTGCTCTGGCTCGGAGCGCTCGGAGGCGTCGTCTTCAAGCTCGCCTGGATCGACGCCCCGAAGTGGCTGCTCGCGGCCATCTACGTCGTGCTCGGGCTGCTGTCGGCCGCCGTCTTCGGCGAGCTCCCCACCGCGATCGGATGGCTCGGCGTGGCGGGGCTCGCGACCGGCGGAGCGCTGTACGTCGCGGGCGCGGTGATCTACGCGAGCGGCAAACCGGATCCCTGGCCGAAGGTGTTCGGCTACCACGAGGTCTTCCACGCGCTCGTGCTCGCCGCGGCGGCGCTGCAGTACGCGGTGATCGCGTTCGCCGTGCTTCCTCGCGGTTAGCGCGTCAGCGCCGCGGCGCCGTCGAAGAGCTTGCGGCTCGGGCACATGCGTGCCAGCGCGCACTCCTCGCACGCGGGGGAGCGCGCATGGCAGGTGCGCCGGCCATGGCGCAGCAGGTTAACGTGCAGCTCGAGCTCCTCTCCCGGCGGTGTCAGTGCGAGCATCTCGTCGTGCTGGCCGATCTTTGATCGGTCCTCAAACGGCGCGCCCTTGCGCAGCAGGCCCAGACGAGTGCCGACGCGCGAGACGTGCGTATCGACCGGCACGTCGCGCAGACCGTAGGAGAACAGCAGCACGCACGCAGCCGTCTTGCGCCCGACTCCCGGCAGCGCGAGCAGGTACTCGCGGCTCTCGCTCACCGGCGCCTCGCGCATCCAGTCGAGCGACAGCTCGTGACGGGGATCCCGTGGCCGACTCGCGATTGCCGCGAGGATCGCCTGGATGCGGGCCGACTTGACCTTCGAGATCCCGCCCGGGCGGATCGCCTCCTCGACCTCCGCCACGGGCGCGTCGCGCACCCCCTCCCACGTGGGCAAGCGCTTGCGCAACCGCAGATACGCGACGTCGCGATTGCGGTCGTTGGTGCTCTGCGACAGCACCGTCAGCACCAGCTCGGCGAGCGGGTCGCCGTGGGGCTTCATCAGCGGCGTGCCGTACACCTCGCGCAACCGATCGCGAACCCTGCGCACACGCGCGCGCGACGGAGGGCTCCAGGCGATCGGACCAACCTTCCCGCTCGCGGGACGGTGGGTCGAACGAGAGACTGCGATCGGCGACACGTGCCAACGGTAGCCGGATGCAACGGGCGGCAGCCTCTATATCCTCGGCCGGTGCCCGCGGTGAGCGACCACACCGGCGATCTGGATGGACTTCCGATCTTCTGGCGCTCGGCGCCGCCGCCGGCCGGGGAGGCCGGTCCCGGCGTCGCACCCGCTCCACCGCTGTACCTGCACGGCGTGCCGACCAACTCCGACGACTGGCTCCCGTTTCTCGAGCGCACCGGCGGGCTCGCGCCCGACCTCCCCGGCTTCGGCCGCTCGGGCAAGCCCGGCTCGCTGCGCTACACGATCGAGGAGTACGCCGACTTCCTCGAGCGTTACCTCGACCTCGTCGCGGTCGAGCGCGTGAGCCTCGTCGTGCACGACTGGGGCGTCGTCGGGCTCGCCTTCGCCCAGCGCCATCCCGAGCGTGTCGAGCGCCTGGTGGTGATCAACGCAATCACGTTCCTGCCCGGCTACCGCTGGCACCGCATCGCGCGCCTGTGGCGGACCCCCGGTATCGGCGAGCTCGTGATGGGCGCGACCACGCGCCGGCTCCTGCGACTCACCTCCAGGGAGTCAAACGCCACGCCCGGGCCGCTGCCCGAGGCGTGGCTCGACACCGTGCTCGACCATTTCGACCAGGGCACCCAGCGGGCGATCCTGCGCCTCTACCGGAGCGCTGCGCCGGACGTTCTCGCGGCGGCCGGCGCACGACTGGCGAGACTTACGATGCCCACGCTCGTCGTGTGGGGCACGCGCGACCCCTACATCTCGGCGCGCTTCGGACGGGCATACGCCGAGGCGCTGCCGAACGCGGAGCTGCTCGAGCTGCCCGACGCCGGGCACTGGCCGTGGCTTGACCGCCCCGACACGATCGACCGGGTCGCGGGCTTCCTCGGCGCGAGCTGAGCGGAGAGGCGGCCTGATGGCAGCGCCGAGCACGATCTCCGCCGCACAGTCCGGCCTCGTCACGCGCGCGGCGCGAAAGCCGCGCCCGCTCGAACGTCCGTGGGCGCTCGCGCTTGTCCTCGCGATCCCGCTGACGATCGCTTACCTGGTGTGGAGGCCGCCCGCGGCGGACCTGGCCGCGGCGATCTACCGCAGCGACCTGTTCGCGCGCGTGGGCTTCACGCTGGGCGACCACGGCTGGTACGCCGTCCACGGCCACTACCTGCTCGGCTACTCGCTGCTCTCCCCCGCCCTGGGGGCGCTGCTCGGGGTGCGCGTGGTGCTCGCCTGCTCGGCGCTCGCCGCGAGCATTCTGTTCGGCCTGATCGCCGAGCGCGCCTTCGGCCTGGCGGGGGGACGCGCTGCCGCCTGCGTGTTCGCGCTCGGCATCTGCGCCGAGCTGCTCTCCGGGCGCGTGCCGTACGACCTCGGTTTCGCGATCGGGCTCGGCGCGGTGCTCGCCTCGCAGCGCGGACGATTCGCTTTTGCGCTGGTCCTCACGGTGCTCACGAGCGTCGCAAGCCCCGTCGCCGGGACGTTCCTCGCGCTCGCCTTCCTCGCCCGCGCGCTCGCTTGGAAGCCGCGTGGCGAGGGGGTCGTGCTCACCGCCGCCGCGCTCGCGCCGATCCTCGTGCTGAGCCTCGCCTTCCCCGAAGGCGGCTACGAGCCGTTCGCCCCCTCGTCGTTCTGGCCGGCGCTCGGAGGCGTCGTGCTGATCGCGCTGCTGCTGCCGTCGGGGCCGACCCAGCCGTCCGGGCTGTGTACCACGCCGCGCGTGCGGCGCATCGTGCGCGTCGGCGCGGCGCTGTACGCGCTAGCGCTGATCGGCTCGTTCGCGATCGCCACCCCCGTCGGCGGCAACGCCGCGCGCCTCGGACCGCCGCTCGCCGCGCCGCTGCTGAGCGGCGTGCTGTGGGACCGGCGCCGCGGCCTGCTGTGTTTGCTCGCTCCGGTGCTCCTCTACTGGCAGCTCAACACGCCGATCGGCGACCTGTCGCTGGTCGCGGAACAGCCCTCGGCGAACGCCTCCTACTACGCCCCGCTGCTGTCCGAGCTGCACCACCTGCGCCATGGCGCGCCGACGATCGTCGAGGTGCCACTGACCGCCGTCCACGCGGAGGCCGCCTACGTGGCCGGTCACGACGGGGTCTCGCTCGCCCGCGGCTGGGACCGCCAGCTCGACACGCGCTACGCCGCCCTGTTCTACCGCCCGACCCTCACCCCATCCGCCTACCACGCGTGGCTCGAGGAAAACCGCGTGCGCTACGTCGCGCTGCCCGACACCCGCCTCGACTACGCCGGCAAGGGGGAGGGGACGCTCGTCGCCCGCGGCCTGCCCTACCTGCGCGAAGTCTGGCGCTCGCGGCACTGGCGCCTGTTCGAGGTCCTGAGATGATCGGGGGCCCGCTCGCTCGATCCTCCCGATAGGCGTACGCAGATAGGGGCTGTCTCATTCGTCTAGGCTTCTATGCAGATGCCCGCTCGCGTTCGTGCTCTGCAGGCGCGCCTCCTGCCGTACGGTTGGCAGGATGCGCTGCGCCAGGTTCTGCTGTTCGCCGCGGCTTACCTCTCCTACCGGCTGGTGCGGGGCCTCGTCGAGGGAGATGCCAACGCCGCCTTCGCCCACGCGCGCGACCTGATCTCACTCGAGCGCTCGATGCACTTCTTTGTCGAGCCTTCGGTGCAGGCTTGGGCGTCTGGCAGCCACGCGCTGATGGAGGTGTCGAGCTGGTTGTATGTGAACGCACAGACGACCGTTACGTTCGGCGCGCTGTTGTACCTCTACCTGCGCCACAACCGCTCCTTCTACTTCGTGCGCAATATGTTCATGATCGCGATGTTCATCGCGCTGATCGGCTACATCGTATTCCCGACGGCGCCGCCGCGGTTCATGCCCGAGTGGGGCTTCATCGACTCCGTCTCGGACTTCACCGGCGTCAACGTCTCCCATGCGAGCGCGTCCGCCACCGTCCTGTTCAACCCCTACGCAGCTGTGCCCTCGATGCACGTCGCGTTCGCGCTGATGATCGGCTGGCCGCTTGCGCGACTCGTGCGCGTCCGCGCCATGCGCGTCCTATGGGTGTTCTATCCCTTTCTGATGGCCTTCGTGATCGTCGCGACCGCCAACCACTTCATCTTCGACGCGCTGCTCGGGGCGCTCACCGCCGGCGTCTCCGCCTACGGCGCCCGCCGGCTGGCGCGCATGCGCCCGGACGCTTGGCGCTTCTCCGCCGGGCCCGAGCTGGGGATGACGAGCGGATGAGCGCACACACGCCCACCCCTGGCGAGATGCGTACGTTCTCAAGATCGGCGACGGCGCTCTCGATCGCCGCCTGATGGCCCCCACGCGACACCAAGCGCCGCTGCGCCGGGGGCAGCGGGAGGCCGCCCGCGGCGGGCGCCCGCGCGCTCGTGCGCCGATCGGGGCGGGCGAACGCCGCGCGCTCGTGCGCAACCGCCTGGTCGAGTCGCGCCTGACCCCCAACGCGATCTCACTCACCGGCTTCGCGCTCAACCTGCTCGCGGCGGTGCTCGTGTGGGAGCGGCTGTTCTTCCTCGGCGGCATCGCGTTCGTCGTCGGCTCGATCATGGACACGCTCGACGGGCGCTACTCGCGCATGTCGGGCAAGGGCACCCCGTTCGGCGCGTTCCTGGACTCCACGCTTGACCGCATCGAGGAGGGCGTGGTGCTGACCGCCGTCGCCGGCTACTTCGCCCTGCACGGCAATCGCGTGGCGGCGGCGGCCGTGGTCGTCGCGGTGCTGGCTTCGCTGATGGTCTCCTACACCCGTGCGCGCGCTGAGGCGCTCGGCGTGGAATGCAAGGTCGGGATCGCCACGCGGCCGGTGCGCGTCGTGATTCTCTCGATTGGCCTACTGTTCGCGCGCGGGGCCTCGCTCGGGAGCTTCGAGCTGCTGGCGCCCGCCGTGTACGTGCTCGCGGCGCTCAGCCTCGTCACCGTGGCCCAACGCATCTGGCATGTCCGGCGCGAACTTTCGGTGTGACCTAAGCCGCCCCGCGGAGTAGTCTCCTGCCGTGACCAACAACAACAAGAACGGCCGCGCCCACAGCAATGGCGCCGCCTCACAAAACGGCGCCGCGCGCTACCAATCGGAGAAGGTGCGGGTCGCGATCGTCGGCGTCGGCAACTGCGCCTCGGCGTTCGTCCAGGGCGTGCACCACTACCGCGAGGCGGACCCCTCACTCGACGTGCCCGGCCTGATGCACGTCGACCTCGGCGGATACCACGTGCGCGACATCGAGTTCACCGCCGCCTTCGACATCGACTCCACGAAGGTCGGCAAGGACCTCGGCCAGGCGATCTGGGCGGGGCAGAACAACACGATGAAATTCGCCAAGGTGCCGCGCAGCCTCGGCGTGCCCGTGTATCGCGGGATGACCCACGACGGCCTCGGCAAGTACCTCAAGCAGAAGATCAAGAAGGCCCCCGGCGAGACCGCCGACATCGTAAAGATCCTCAAGGAGACCCACACCGACGTCGTCGTCTCCTATCTGCCGGTCGGCTCCGAGGACGCAACCAAGTGGTACGTCGAGCAGGTGCTGGAGGCGGGCTGTGGCTTCGTCAACTGCATCCCCGTGTTCATCGCCCGCGAGGACTACTGGGACAAGCGCTTCAAAAAGGCGGGTCTGCCGATCGTCGGCGACGACATCAAGTCCCAGGTCGGCGCGACGATCGTCCACCGCACGCTTGCGCGTCTGTTCGCCGACCGCGGCGTGAAGATGCTGCGCACCTCGCAGCTGAACGTGGGCGGCAACATGGACTTCTACAACATGCTCGAGCGCGAGCGGTTGGAGTCGAAGAAGATCTCAAAGACCAACGCAGTGACCTCGATCATGGACCATCAGCTGCCGGCGGAGGACGTCTACATCGGCCCGTCGGACTACGTGCCGTGGCTGACCGATCGCAAGTGGGCGCACATCCGCGTCGAGGGCCAGGCGTTCGGCGACGTGCCGCTGAACGTCGAGCTGAAGCTCGAGGTGTGGGACTCGCCCAACTCGGCCGGCATCGTGATCGACGCGGTGCGCTGCTGCAAGCTCGCGCTCAACCACGGCCTCGGCGGGCAGCTGGACGGGCCCTCCTCCTACCTGATGAAGTCGCCTCACAACCAGCGCCCCGACGATCAGGCGCGCGCCGACACGGAGAAGTTCATCGCCAAGTACGCCGGGCGACCCGGCACGCGCGCGGGTGGCCGGGCACGCGCAGACGGCACGCGCGCGGGCGGCCGGGCACGCGCAGACGGCACGCGCGCGGGCGGCGCCACCCGGCCCGCCGCCGGCACACGCGGCAAGACGGCGACCAAGGCCCGTCCTGCGGCCAAACGTGGCAGCGCGCGCGCGATGAAGACGCCCGCTGCCGAATAATCCGCGCGCCCCTACCGGGCGGGGCGGAATAATCGAGGGACGATGAGCGCGCGGTTCTCGATAGCCCACGTGACCCCATACCCGTGGGAGGACGAGGAGAACGAGGTCAACGCCCACATCGGGCGGGTCGCGCGCGAGCTCTCCCGCCACGGCCATCGTGTGCTGATCCTCGCGCCGTCCCGATCGCAGGAGCGGGTGCGCGCGAGCCGCAAGGAGCTGCGCGCCGCGCGCGGGAATCCGGCTGAGCTGCTGCGGGAGACCGATCGCGGCGAGCCGCGCGTGATCGCGGTCGGCGAGGTGCTCGACCTGTCCCCCTCCCCCCGCGCGGCCTCTGCCCGCCCGGGCGCCGGCCGGCGACGATCCGCGGCGCTGCCGATCGACGTCGCCCGCACCGTCGAGGAACTGCTCACGACCGTCGAGCTGGACTTCGTGCACGTGCACGAGCCGTTCGCACCCAGCACCTCCAACGCGGCGCTGCGCCACTCGCGCGCGCTGAACGTCGGCTCCTTCCACTCCTCGACCGAGCGGCTGCTCTCGACGCTCGTGGCCCGGCGCTTCGTCGAGAGCTTCTTCGGGCGACTCGACGCCCGCACGGCGAGCCTCCCGGCGACCGCCGAGTTGATGGCGCGCCACTTCCCGGGCGACTACCGGCTCCTCGCCGACGAGGAGAACGCGACCGGTGAGCTCGAAGCGATCTACCGCGCACTCGCCGCGCGCCGCCATTCCTCGCAGGGAGACCCCGCGATGCAGATGCGCCTTCAGCAGCGCCCGCTGATCGATGTGGACCTGCACATGCACACCGACCATTCCGGCGATTGCGCGACACCGGTCGAGGTACTGCTCGCGACCGCGCGCGAACAGGGCTTGGGAGCGATCGCGGTGACCGACCACAACGAGATCTCGGGCGCGCTGCAGGCCCGTGCGCAGGCCGCCGAATCCGGTTCCCGCCAGCCCGTCAAGGTGATCGTCGCGGAGGAGGTCAAGACCGCGAGCCAGGGCGAGGTGATCGGGCTGTTCATCGAGGAGAAGATCCCGCGCGGCCTCAGCCTGGAGGAGACGGTCGCCGAGATCAAGCGCCAGGGTGGCCTCGTATACGTGCCGCACCCGTTCGACCGCATGCACTCCGTGCCCGACTACGAGCATCTGCTGAAGATCCTCGACGACATCGACGCGATCGAGGTCTTCAATCCGCGCGTGGCGATCGGAGCGTTCAACGAGGAGGCCGTACGCTTTGCGGCCAAGTACCGGATCGTCGCGGGCGCAGGCTCTGACTCCCACGTGGCGCAGGGTCTCGGCTCGGTGCGGATCCGCATGCGCGACTTCGACGGCCCGGCCGAGTTTCTGCAGTCGCTGCGCGACGCGGACATCACCACCCGTCCCTCTTCGCTGCTGTACGTGCAGGCGCTGAAGTTCCTGCAAACGCGTGCCACGCCCCCCGCGGCGCAGCGCGCGAGCAAAGCGCGGCGCATCGAGCGGGTCAAGCGAGCGACGCGGAGGCCGCGCGGCGGCGGGCCGCGATAGGGGTCGGAGACAGAACGAAAGCGCAAGTACTGGTGCACGGTCAAGGACAACCAGAGGCGTCGTCAAATCCCTCGGGGTCGATGCCCATCACCGATGACGAGATCCGCGAGAAGTACCTGGAGCGCGCGATTCGCGAGCTGAACACGCTCACGCGCGAGCTGCAGGCCTGCCCGCACTGCCCGCGCGGCAACCTGATGCCCGTGCTCGGCTCGGGACATCCGCAGGCGGACATCATGCTGCTCAAGTACTCGCCCCGTCCGTCGGAGATCGAGGAGGGCGTGGCCTTCTACGGCCGTGCCGGCAGCGCCCTGATGAAGTCACTCAAGCGGCTTTCGATCGACCCTCTTGCGGTCTACGGCACGCTCTGTGTGAAGTGCCCGCTGAGCGACGCTTCGCTCGCGGACTTCGCGTGTGTCGCTCGGGTGGTGGAGGAGATCGCGATCGTGCAGCCGAACATCGTGGTCGTGATGGGCGCTGAGGCGCTGAGCGCTACGGCCGAGATGGAGATCCCGCTGTCGCATCCGCTCCAGCCTCGTCTGGGTGAGATCCAGCAGTTGACGCCGACGATCGACGCGCTGTACGTGCCCGACATCGACGAGTCACTGGACGAACAGGACGCAAAGCGCGCTTTTTGGGCGGCGTTCCGCACGCTGGGCGACTGGTACGCCTCGCAGCCGCCTTATTGACCTCTCAGACCGTGAGGACGATCTTGCCGAGCTTGCCGCCCTCGGCGAAGCGCTCATAGGCGGCGGCTGCCTGCTCGAGCGGAAAGGCCTCCGCCACCGGCACGCGCAAGACGCCAGTGGTGAACAGGGGCAGGACCTCACGCTCCAGCAGGCGGGCCGTGAGCGCTTTCTCCTCGAGCGGCCGGGAGCGCAACGTGGACCCGTGGATGCGAGCGCGCTTGCCCATCAGCGCGAGCATGTTCAGCTCCGCCTTGACCCCCGCCGAGACGCCGATCACGACGATGCGTCCCCCGGTCGCGAGCGCCTGCAGGTTCTCGGGCATGTTGGGTGCGCCCACGAGCTCCAAGATCACGTCGAACGGGCCTCGCTCGGCGAAGTCTTCCGGAGCGATCGCGGTTGCGCCGAGTGCGCCAGCCTGCCCGCGCAGCTCCTCGCGGCGCACCGTCGCGGTCGCCTGCGCGCCGGTGGCCCGCGCGAGCTGAATCGCGGCGGTGCCCACCCCGCCGGCGCCGCCGTGCACGAGTAGACGCTCGCCCGGTCGCAGCGCCGCCTGCGTGAACAGCGCGTCGTGCGCGGTCGTGAACACCTCCGCCAGCCCCCCCGCCGCCGGCCAGCCGAGACCGACGGGCACCTCCATCAGCTGCCGCTCGTGCACGACGGCGAGCTCTGCCTGGGCGCCGCCGCCGACGATCGCCATCACGCGCTCGCCGAGCGCGAAACGCTCTGCGCTCGGCCCGAGCGCCGCGACTTCGCCGGCGAGCTCCATCCCGGGGATGTCCTGCGGCGAGCCGGGCGGCGCGGGGTACAGCCCACGGCGCTGCATCATGTCCGCTCCGTTCAGCCCGGCCGCGCGCACCCGCACGAGCACCTCGCCGTCCCCGGGGACGGGATCGGGATGCTCCTCGATCACTATCTCCTGGTCGCGGATTGTGGCGGCGCGCATTGAGCGATGATCCCTTCAGTGTCTATCTCAGCAGGATGTGCGGCCGGTGCAGGGGCCCGAGGGAGGGTGGATGGGAGTTGATCCTGAGCGGCCATTCGTAGGATACTGTCGAGTGAAAATGCTCGGCCGCTTGGCGCTCGCCCTCACCGTGCTCACCGTCGGGTTGACGCCTGGCAGCGCGCTCGCTACGTCCCCGCGGGACAGCTCCTCCGCTCACCGCGCGCTCGAGGCCGCTTACACGACCCTGCAGGCGGTTGTGAACACATGGCCAAACGTGGAGCAGAACCTCCACGAGCTCAACCTGAAATTCGCCCGGGAATGTCCCGATGTGGCCTCGGGCTCGCCCCAGAATTCTTCCGAGCAGCGGCTGAGCTATGAGGTCGCCGGCGCACTGTTCGCGACGGGGTACCACACGGACGCGAAGATCGCGGATCGGTTCATCGAGGCGGTGGGATCGCTGCGATGGGGCAACCCGGCGATCGCGCGCCGCCTACACGTGTTCATCAACGGGCTGCGCGAAATGATCGCCCTCAAAGTGCCGGACCTCTGCGCAGACGTGCGCTCGTGGATCGCCAGCGGCTATCAGACCGTCCCGGCGAGGACGTTGCAGTTCGACCAGCACGTGGAAGCGATCGAAGTCGAAGTCCCCTCCCCACGACTGGTAGCCGCGTATGTGCCGCCCGCCGACAGGCGCCTGCTCGAGCGAGTGGCACACCTGCTTACGCGATTTGAAGAACTCGAATTCACCACGGGCCAGCAGGACTGGCTCGACGTGCTCCAAACGCTCGGGTTGAACGAGTAACGTGCGAGCGAGCGTCGCGTGCGCGACGCACAGGTGTCAGCTCGCGCTCTCCGCCGCGTGTGCGGCCTGCCCGGCGAGAGGCTCGGCGGATCTGCGCTCGAAGAGCGCCACGCACTCGATGTGGTGCGTCTGCGGGAACATATCCACGGGACGGACCCGCTTCAGGGTCCAGCCCGCCTCAACCAGCTCGGCCGCGTTGGGCGCGAGCGTGGTGGGGTTGCAAGACACGTACACGATTCGTCTGGGCCCCGCCTCGACGATCCGGCGTACGACTTTCTTCGAAAGTCCAGCGCGGGGAGGATCGACGACCACGACGTCGGGACGCCCGGCGCGCTGCAACAGCTCGGGCAGCGCGAGGCGGGTGTCGCCGGCGAAAAATTTGACCTTTGAGATCTCGTTGCGACGCGCACCTGCGATCGCGTCGAGGACGGCCTCCTCCACCAGCTCGATCCCCCACAGCTCACCCGCGCGCGGGGCCAGCGTGAGCGCGATCGTGCCGATTCCACAGTACAAGTCGTACACGCGCTCCCACCCCTCCAGCGCCGCGTACTCGGTCACGATCTCGTACAACGTCTCGGCCATCTCGGTGTTGGTCTGAAAGAACGCCTCGGGGGAGATGCGCAAATCGAGCTCGCCGAGGCGCTCGGGCAGCTCGGCCTCGCCCCACACGAGCTCCGTGTCTCCTCCCGCGGTCGTCTCGGCGAGGCTGCGCGAGCGCGTCCACAGCACGCCGGTGAGGCTCTCGCCGAGCGTTTCGCTCAGCGTGGCCGCAAGCGCACCGACTTCGAGCTCGCCGGCGGTGGTGACGATGCGGACCTGAAGCTGTCCGCTGCCCCGACCTTCGCGCACGACGAGGTTGCGCAGTCGCGCACGACCGTCCGGCGCGGCCGCGGTCCGCTCCCGCCGCTCCGCCTCCACCGCGTCGCGGCGCCCGGCGCGTGCGATGACGCCCGAAGTCTCGCGCGAGACGGCCGGCGCAGTTCTCTCTCCGGCGGGCTCATCCTCGCCGGCGCATGGCGGTGTCCGCTCGCCTCTACCACGGCCGCGATCCCAGGCGGTGAGCCCTTGGGCGCGACACCACTGCAGGGCCGTCTCGCGGGCGAGGTTTCCGCGCTCGGAAGCCAGCATGCAGTCGCTGATCGGGGCCACACGATTGCCGCCCGCGGAGGCGTGAAAGCCGCACACGAGCTCACCGGACGCGGCCATGCCGAAGGAGTACTCGAGCTTGTTGCGATATCGCCACTCTTGTACGGCCGGCACGATCGCCTCGAGCTCAAACCCGTCGAGCTTGCCGATCCGCCGCAGCGCCTCCTCGACCTGTCCCTGCTTGACCTCCAGCTGGCGCGCGTAGGGCAGCACCTGCCAGGGCACGCCGGGATGGTCGGCCACGGGCGCGATCCGCTCGGAGCTCGGGTCGAGGATCTCGACCGCGCGCGCGTGGGCATAGCTGCGCTTGCGCTTGTACACGACCGCGCGCACACGATCGCCCGGCACCGCGCCGGCGACGAACACGACGTAGCCGCCGTCGCCCAACCGCGCGACGCCCTCGCCGCCGAACGCGAGCGACTCGACCCGAAGCTCGAGCTCGTCTCCGCGCTGTGGGCGCTTCGGCTCGCCGCCTGCGACTGGAGCGCTCTGTGGGTCGGGAGTCATGCCGATGGCGGCGCGACACCCGAACCGGGGGGCACAAGCAGCTCGAGCAGGGCCTTTTGCGCATGCCGGCGGTTCTCGGCCTGGTCCCAGATGCGCTGGCGCTCCCCGTAGAGCACCTCGGCGGAGATCTCCTCGCCGGGATGCGCGGGCAGGTCGTGCATGGCAAACGCGCCCGGCGCGGCCTCGTCTAGAAGCTCCGCGTCGAGGCGATAGCCGCCCAGCGCTCGGCGGCGCTCGGCGGCGGTGCCCTCGTCGCCCATGCTCACCCACACGTCCGTATACACGGCGTGCGCGCCCGCGACGGCCTCACGCGGGTCGGTGTGCAGGCTCAGCCTTCCTGTTGCGCCTGACGGAGGAGAGAGGTCCGGCTCGAGCGCATACCGATCCGGGGAGGCGACCGCCACGTCCACGCCCGCGAGCGTACCCAGCAACGCGAGCGAGCGCGCGACATTGTTGCCGTCGCCGACATAAGCCACCCGCACACCCTTCAGCGCTCCGTACGCCTCGCGCAACGTCACCAGGTCGGCGAGCGCCTGACAGGGGTGGTGAAGCGCCGTGAGCATGTTGATCACCGGCGCCTCGCTGTGTGCGGCAAGCTCCTCGAGCGTCGCATCCGGGCCGGTGCGCACACCGACGGCGGCAACGTGTCGCGAAAGCACATAGGCGGTGTCGCGCAACGCCTCACCGCGGGAGAGCTGCAGCTCGTCCGCGCGCAGCACGACCGGGTGGCCACCAAGCTCGTGGATGGCGACCTCGAACGACAGCCGCGTGCGCGTCGAGGGCTTCTCGAAGATCAGCGCAACGCTCTTGCCACTCAACGCATCCGATGAGAGCGGGGCCGCCTTCAGCTCGAGCGCGCGGTCGAGCAGCGCATCGAGCTCCGCCGCCGTCAGCTCTGCTCCGGTGAGAAAATGGCGCGTCATGGACGGGCCAGTGTACGTCCCGGCGCGGGACATGGGTTAGGCTGGCCTCCTGGGCTCGCTACCTTGTCTGGCCCCCAAGACTCGTCTTAGAAAGGACCGTCCGATGAGAAGAGGCCTCCCCGTCCTGATTGCCTGCTCCGCGCTGGTGTGCGCCGCCGGGTGCGGATCGTCGAGCAACTCGCCGTCCTCCAGCTCCAGCTCGAGCAGCACACCGAAGACGACCAGCACGAGTGGAGGGTTGAAAACGGACACGACGCCCAAGTACGCGAGCCCGGAACCGTCTTCGCCGGTGCAAAGCGGCACCGTGCAAATCGCCTATCGCAACATCGCGATCGACCCGGACACGATCAAGGTGAAGGTCGGCAGCACGATCAAGTGGACGAACTACGATTCGGTCGAACACAACGTCACCAGTGAGGGCGGTCCGCAGAAGTTCGCCTCCAAAGACTTCGGCGAAAACGGCACGTACGAAATCAAGGCGAACAAGCCGGGGGTCATCCACTACGAGTGCACGATCCACCCGGCGTCGATGAATGGAACGATCGAAGTCGTCAAGTAGCGCGGCGCAGGATCCCGTCACTTTTCCCGACCGTAAGACCGCTTCGCGGGTCGGTCGGGAAAAAGTGACGGGACCTGCTTAGCTGAAGTCGGAGTTGGAGGATCTGCTTAGCTGAAGTCGAAGTCGGGCAGACCCTCGGTGGGGGTGGATGCTGTGGCGTAGAGACGACGGGGGATCCGGCCGGCGCCGCGCGCTAGCCGTCCTGCCTCGACGGCTGCTCGCATCGCGCGGGCCATTTGTACGGGGTCCTCGGCTCGGGAGATCGCTGATGCGGCCATCACCGCGTCGCAGCCCAGCTCCATCGCCAATGCTGCGTCTGAGGCGGTGCCTACGCCCGCGTCGAGCACTACCGGCACGTCCACTGCTTCGCGGATCAGGGCGATGTTGTGCGGGTTGCGGATGCCCATGCCGCTGCCGATCGGCGATCCCAGCGGCATCACGGCGGCGCAGCCGATGTCGACCAGGCGGCGCGCCAGCACCGGGTCGTCGGTCGTGTAGGGGAGCACGACGAAGCCCTCGTCCACGAGCTGCTCGGCGGCGCGCAGCAGCTCGGGGGCGTCGGGCAGGAGCGTGTCCTCGTCGCCGATCACCTCGAGCTTGATCCAGTCGGTGTCGAACGCCTCGCGCGCCAGGCGGGCGGTGAGAATGGCGTCGCGCGCGGTGAAGCAGCCGGCGGTGTTCGGCAGGAGCTCGACGCCTGAGTCTGAGAGCACGTCGATCAGCGAGCCTCGGGACTCGGCGCCGCCGACGCCGATGCGGCGCAGCGCGACCGTCACGAGCTCTGAGCCGCTGGCGGCGATCGCGCCTGAGAGCAGCTCGAGCGAAGGGAAACCCCCGGTGCCGAGGAGCAGCCGCGAATGCAGCGCGCGGCCTGCGATCGTGAGCGACTCCTCCGTGGTCAGCACCCCGTCCGCGCGCGCTGATGAGGCCCTGGCGGTGATGGAGCCGTTGCGCTCCTCGACACCGTGCTTGGCAAACGACGTGGGGACGCTGGAATCGGGCATGCCACAGATCATCCTCCCTGCATCGCGCTCAGCACCTCGACGCGCGCATCTTCGGGAAGCGCGAACGTGTCCCAGTGAGCTCGCGGCACGACCTCGCCGTTGACGGCGATCGCGACGCCGCGGGCGGCAAGGCTCAGGCCGAGTTCTTTCAACACGTCCGCCGGTGTCTCGCCCGGCTGGGCCGCAGCGTGCTCTCCGTTGACGACGATCACCTGGACACCGCCATCGGGGACGTGGACTCGAGACCGGTTTTGAGACGACCTCTAATGGCGACAAAACGGTCGGGGGCGCATGCCGCGGCCAGCGGGGCGGGCGGATCGCCCGCGAGCGTGGCCGCGACCAGCTCGGCGGTGAGCGGAGCGAGCAGGATCCCGTTGCGGTGATGGCCGGTCGCCCAGACCAGGCCCGCGAGCGCGCCGGGACCGATCGCGGGCGCGTTGTCGGGTGTGCCAGGCCGCAGCCCGACCGACAGCTCCTCGATCTCAAGCTCACTCAGGCCCGGCACGAGCTCGTGCGCGTCGCGCAGCAGCTCATACACGCCGCCCGCGGTGGGCTGCAGCTCGAACCCGCGCTCCTCGACGGTCGCACCGAGCACGTAGCGCCCGTCGCCGCGAGGAACGAGGTAGCCGCCTTCGAAGCGCACGACCCGCTCCAGCAGCCCCGGTCCGGCAGGATCGCGCAGGCGCAGGACCTGACCCTTGACGGGACGTACGGGCACCTGCACGGCGGGCGGGAGGCCCGCAACCTGCTCCGTCCACGCCCCGGCCGCCATCACCACCTGCCCGGCGGGGATACGCTCGCCGGCGCCCAGTACTACGCCAGTGACCCGCTCGCCGGCGCCGTCCAGCTCGATCGAGCGCACGGCCGCCCGCTCGCGAACCTCCACCCCTGCCCGCTCGCACGCGCGGCGCAACGCGTGCAGCACGAGGCGAGGATCGACCGAATGGTCGTCCGGCGCTTCGAGCGCCAGGCGTACGGTCGGCGCGAGCGCCGGCTCACGCTCGCGGGCCGCGCTGGGGAGCAGGCGCTCGGCGTTCAGGCCCAGCGACCGGCGGAAGGCGAGCCGGCGCTCCAGCTCGCGCGCCTCGTCCTCGTCGCGCGCGAGCATGAGCGTGCCGGTGCGCCGCAGACCGACACCTTCGCCGCTTGCCTGCTGCAGCTCTGCGGCAAATCCCGGCCATAGCTCGGCCGAGCGCAGCCCCAGCTCGAGCAGCCGCCTGCCCGCCTCGCCGAACTCGGCCTCGGCGACCGGCGCGAGCATCCCCGCAGCCACGTGCGACGTTCCCCGGCCGGTGGTATCCCGCTCGAGCACCATCACCGCCATCCCGCGCGCGCGGGCGCGCCAGGCGGTCGCGAGGCCGACGATGCCGCCACCGACAATCGCCACATCGGTGGATTCAGCGCTTGCAGACATGAGCTTGATGCTAGTGCCCTGATTCGGAGCGCCGCCCCTGATTCGGAGCGCCGCCCCTGATTCGGAGGGCCGCCCCTGATTCGGAGCGCCTGCCCTGATTCGGAGCGCCGCCCCTGATTCGGAGGGCCTGCCCTAATTCGGAGCATCGCCCCTGATTCGGAGCACCGTTGATCTCTCTTACGAGGAGTGCACGGTGCTGTCGGGTCTCGCCTACAGGGAGCGCGATCGGCGCGAACCGCCCTGTCAGACTGCGAGGAGATGACGACGCCGGTCACCGATCTCGGAGTGGACCGCCGCGCGCGGCTCGCCGCCGCGCGGCTGTATCTCGTGTGCGGCGCCGGACCTTCTTCCGGGGGCCTCGAGCTGCCGGACCTCATACGCGGCGCGGTCGCGGGCGGGGTCGACGTGGTGCAGCTGCGCGACAAGCACCTGCCCGACGAGGAGCTGGCGGCAGTTGCGAACGCCGCGCGGGCGCTGTGCGAGCGGCTTGGAACGCTGCTGATCGTCAACGACAGGCCGCTCGTCGCGCGCGAGGCGGGCGCGGATGGGGTGCACGTGGGACAGGACGACATGGCGGTTGCGGAGGTCCGCGAGCTGGTCGGCCCGGACATGCTGATCGGCCTCTCGACCCATGCGCCTAGCGAGATCGACGCGGCCATCGCGAACGGGCCGGGCGGGGAGCCGGCGGTCGACTACATCGGCGTCGGGCCGATCCACGCCACGCCCACCAAGCCCGGCCGTCCGGCGGTGGGGCTCGAGCTCGTGCGCTACGCCGCCGCGCGCGCGCGCGCGCCGTTCTTCGCGATCGGCGGCCTCGACAGCGGCAACGTGCAGGAGGCGATCGCGGCCGGCGCGTCGCGCGTGTGCGTGCTGCGCGCGATCGCCGAGGCCGAAGACCCCGAGCGCGCGGCCCGTGAGCTGCGCGAGCGCCTCGCGTGAGGACGTCTCGCACGACGGTCCCGCTCGAGCCTTTGGGCGAGGAGGAGTGGCCGCCCGCGCTGCTCGTCGCAGTCGCCGTCGCCGTCGTGCTCGCGCTCGGGGTGATCGCCGGCGCGCTGACCGTCCACGGCCTCAGCCGCCACGGCGGCTCGCTGGCCGGCGGGCTGTTCCTCGGCTGCGCGCTCGCGCTGCTCGCCCAGGGCATGTACCGGCGCCGCTACTGGGCGGTTCTCGGTTTCGAGGCGCTGCTCACTTTTCAGATAATCGTGACCTCGCTCGCGCTCGTGGTCGCCTCGACGCTGCTCGCCGGGAGCCTGTGCCTGCTGTTGATCGTGCTCGCCGGCTGGCTGTTCTGGAAGCTTGTAAGAGTCATGGGGCGCATCCAAGCCGGTGAACGTCGGGGCGCGCGGTGACCTTTCGATAGGCTCAGCCACGCATGGCAGAGACCTCCTATGACTGCATCGTGATCGGCTCCGGGCCGGGTGGCTATGTCGCTGCGATCCGCGCTGCACAGCTCGGCAAAAAGACCGCGGTGGTGGAGAAGGACAAGGTCGGGGGCCGCTGTTTGAACTACGCGTGCATCCCCGCCAAGGCGGTGCTGCGCTCGGCGGACCTGCTCACGGAGATCCGCGAGGCCGAGGAGTACGGGCTGCGGGTCGCCTCGGTGGAAGTCGACTACGCGGCGATCCAGGCCCGCCGCGAGAAGGTCGTCGCGACGCTCACCGGCGGCGTGAGCGGCCTGTTCAAGAAAAACGGGATCGACCTGATCGACGGAAACGCCACGCTCGGCGTGCGCGCCGGCACCGATTCGGAAGTGCCTATAAGCGTCCTGATCGGTGAGCGCGAGCTGAGCGCAACAACAGTCATCCTCGCCACGGGCTCAGTCCCGCGTGCGATCCCAGGTGTCGAGTTCGGCGGGCGTGTGATCGGCACGGAGGAGACTTGGGCGCTGGCGGAGCTGCCGGCGCGCTTGGCGGTCGTCGGCGCGGGCGCATCGGGCGCGGAGATCGCCTCGGGCTTCGCGCGCCTCGGCAGCGAGGTGCTGTTGCTGGAGGCGCTCGAGCGCGTGCTGCCCACCGAGGACGCCGACATCTCACGCTTGGTCGAGCGGGGGCTGAAGCGCCAGGGCATCGCGGTGCACACGGGCACCCCCGTGACGAGTGTGAACGCCGGCGATAGGAGCGTCACTTTCACCTATCGCGCGCACGGCACGGAGATGGACACGATGGAAGCGGTCGACTACCTGGTGATCGCCACCGGGCGCGGCGCCGACGTCGAGGAGCTCGGTCTCGACGCGGCCGGCGTCGAGACCGATGAGCGCGGACTGGTGAGGGTCGACGGCGCACTGCGTACCACCCGCGCGGGCGTCTACGCGATCGGCGATCTCGTCGCCGGGCCGGCGCTCGCGCATAAGGCCTCCGATGAGGGCGTGATCGCCGTGGAGGACTCGGCCGGCCGGCCGACGCATCCGCTCGCGCACGTGGACATCCCGCGCGCGACGTTCTGCACGCCGAACGTCGGCTCGTTCGGGCTGACCGAGGCGCAGGCGCGCGAGCAGGGGTATGACGTCGTCGTCGGCAAGGTGCCGTACGGCGCGGTGGGAGGTGGGATCGTCTATGGCGACCGCACGGGAATGGTGAAGCTCGTAGGCGAGTCCAAGTACGGTGAGCTGCTCGGCGGGCACATCGTCGGCGCGCGCGCGACCGAGCTGATCCAGGAGCTCGTGAACGTGCGCGCGCTCGAGGGCGGCTTTACCGAGGTCGCCCGCACCATCCACGGCCACCCCACGCTGTCGGAGGCCGTGATGGAGGCTGGACGAGCGGCGGACGGCTGGCTGATTCATGGTTAAGGGTGGCGCGAGCCCTGAGCACTGAGCATTAACCTCGAAGCGATGCCCCCGCCGGACGCCGCCTTCTACTTCGACCTGGCCAGCCCGCCAGCGTATCTTGCCGCGGAGCGCGTCCTGCACACGCTGCCGGGCCCGGCCGAGTGGCAGCCGGTGCTCGCACGCGAACTGCCCGGCGGGGAGACGTTCGAGGGGTTTCGCTGCCGCGAAGAGCAGGACATCTTTCGCGCCGAGATCGAGCGTCGCGCGGGCGAGCTGGGATTGCAGCCGCTGCGCTGGCCGGAGCCCTTCCCGTTCGACAGCGCGCTCGCGATGAGGGTGGCGACGTACGCCAAGTCGATCGGCCGTGCCGTGCCGTTCGCACAGGCCGCCTTCCGCCAGGCGTTCGCCGGGGGGCGGGGGCTGGAGGAGGAGGACAACGTGCTGATCGCGGCCGCGGCCTGCGAGATGCACCCCAAGGGGGTGCTCACCGGAGCGGGGCTGCGCTCGATCGATCTCCAGCTGTGCGAGGCGACCGCAAGCGCCGCGCGGGCAGGCGTGAAGGACGTCCCGGCAGTGGTCGTCAGAAGCTCTCAGACCGACGAGAAAGGACCACATCGAGTGTTCCACGGCGAGCGCTCTCTCGAGGAGGCGGCCGCGCACATGCGCGCAAGCGCGAGCGCCACGAGCAGCCCGCGATGAAGGCGAATCGCGCCTACCGGCTGATCTTCACGCGCGGCGGACGCGTGCCCGCGCTGCTGGCGGACACCGATCGGGTGGATCACATCGAGGTGGTGGAGGTCGACAGCGGCGAGGTGATCCTGTTCTGGGACCGGCCGCCGCAGGGGGCGTCGAAGCTGGCGCGCGCGCTGCGCGCCGATCTGTCGCAGCTCGACGCGGAGGAGTTCCTCGCGCGCTGGGCTACCGTGGAGCATTGATGTCACAGTCGGAGCCCGAGGTCGGACCCGGCACACCGGAGCCGATACGTGCAACCGCCTCGCCACAACCGGGGTCGCGGCCGACCCTGCCCGAGCCAGAGATCGCGCGCGAGTGGCTCCAGATGATGACGCTGATCCGCCGTTTTGAGGAGCGTGCGGGGGAGATGTACGCGCGGGCGAAGGTCGGCGGCTTCCTGCATCTGTCGATCGGTGAGGAGGCGACGATCGTGGGGAGCACGCGGGCGCTCAGGGAGACGGATTACCTCGTCTCGACCTACCGTTCGCACGGCTACGCGCTCGCACGCGGCACCCCGCCGGAGCGGGTGATGGCCGAGCTGTTCGGGCGCGTGGACGGCTGCTGCGGGGGGCACGGCGGGTCGATGCATATGTTCGACATCGAGCGGCGCTTCATGGGCGGGTACGGCATCGTCGGGGGAAACCTGCCGATCGCGACGGGGATCGCGCTGGCGAGCGACTATGGGAAGACCGACGACGTGACCTTGTGTACGTTCGGCGACGGAGCGTCCAATCAGGGCACGTTCGGCGAAACGCTGAACCTGGCGGCGCTGTGGCGGCTGCCGGTGGTGTTCGTGGTGATCAACAACCAGTTCGGCATGGGCACCTCGCTGGAGCGTCACTCTGCGGTGACTGATCTGCAGCGCAAGGGCGAATCGCTCGGCGTGCCGGGGACGCGCTGCGACGGGATGGACGTGGCCGCCACGCACGCGGTCATCGCTGGGGCCGTGGAGCGTGTCAGGACAGATCGTCGGCCGGTGCTGGTGGAGGCGGTGACGTACCGTTTTCGCGGCCATTCGATGGCCGATCCGGAGGAGTACCGCAGCAAGGAGGAGGTCGCGCGCTGGCGCGAGCGCGACCCGATACCCGTGTTCGGCGCGGCACTCGAAGAGGAGGGCATCCTCGACGCGCACGATCGTGAGGAGATCGACCGGGAGGCGGTAGCCCGGGTCGACAGGGCGGTCGAGTTCGCCGAGGACTCGCCGTTCCCGGCGAGAGAGTCCCTGTACGAGGACGTGTACGTGCTCGACGAGCAGGTCAGAGGGACCTACCACTGATGGCCATCCGGCAGACCCTCGACGAGTTTCGATCAAAAGGGACCGTCGATGGCTGAGCTGCGCTATCGCGAGGCGCTGAACGCGGCGCTGCGCGAGGAGCTGAAGCGCGACGAGCGCGTGCTGCTGATGGGCGAGGACATCGGCGTGTTCGGCGGCGCGTTCAAGGTCACGGACGGCCTGCTGGAGGAGTTCGGCGAGCGGCGCGTGCGCGATACGCCGATCTCGGAGAACACGATCGTCGGGATCGGCGTCGGCGCGGCGATGAGCGGGCTGCGGCCGGTGGTGGAGCTGATGACGGTCAACTTCGCGCTGCTGGCGTTCGACCAGATCGTCAACAGCGCGGCGCACGTGCGCTACATGTTCGGCGGCCAGGTGACGGTGCCGCTCGTGATCCGCATGCCCCAGGGCGCGGGCCACCAGCTGGGACCGACACACTCGCACTGCTTGGAGGCGATGTTCCTGCACGTCCCGGGCCTGCTGGTAGCGGTGCCCGCGACACCGGCCGACGCGAAGGGACTGCTGAAGACCGCGATCAGGGACGAGAACCCGGTGATCTTCATCGAGCACGAGTCGCTGTATGGGATGAAAGGCGAGGTGGAGGACGGCGAGAATGTGACGGTCGATTTTGGCCACGCGCGCATCGCCCGCGAGGGCTCCGATGTGACGATCGTCGGCGTATCGCGGATGGCGCTCACGGCCGAGCGGGCCGCGGAGACGCTCGCGCAGGAGCACGATGTCGAGGCGGAGGTGATCGACCCGCGCACGCTGCGCCCGCTCGACCTCGACACGATCCTCACGTCGGTGAAGAAGACCAACCGCTGCGTGATCGTCGAGGAGGGGTGGCCTCACGGCGGGGTGGGCGCGAACTTCGCGGCGCTGATCTCAGAGCACGCGTTCGACGACCTCGACGCGCCGGTCGCGCGCGTGAGCGGCGCGGACGTGCCGATGCCGTATTCCAAGCCGCTCGAGGACATCGCTTTTCCACACGCGCCGCAGATCGTCGCGGCGGCGCTCGCGACGCTCGGACAGCACTCCGTGGCGATTCCCGGAGCACGTTAGATGGCCACTGAGATCGTGATGCCGAGACTGTCGGACACGATGGAGGAGGGAACGATCCTGCGCTGGCTGAAGCGCGACGGCGAGCAGGTGAAGCGGGGGGAGGAGCTCGTCGAGATCGAGACCGACAAGGCGAACATGACATACGAGTCAGACCAGGAAGGCGTGCTCGAGACGATCGCCGCGGAGGGCGACACGCTGGCCGTGGGCGAGCCGATCGCGCGGGTGGGAGCGAGCACCGGCGGCGCGGAGCGCAATGCGGCCGCTGCGTCTCCGCCGGCCGCTGAGCAGGAGGATGAGCCGGCCTCGAGGCCGGCCGGTGTGCGCGCGGTGGGTGATGCAGCAGAGGAAGGTGACTCTCACGAGGCCGGGTCTTCGACGCAGCACCCAGAGGGGGAGATCGAATCCGCCGGAGAGCGGGTCAAAGCCTCGCCGCTCGCGCGACGGATCGCAAGCGAGAGCAGCGTCGATCTGCACACGGTGAGCGGGAGCGGCCCGGGTGGGCGGATAGTCAAGGCGGACGTGCAGGCCGCCGCACCTGCCGGCGTGGCGACAGCCAAGGGCGAGACGACGACCGTGGAGCTGACCCGCACGCAGCAGACGATCGCGCGGCGGATGGCCGAGTCGAAGGCGACGATTCCCGACTTCACGCTGCAGATGGATGTCGACATGGAAGAGTGCGTGAAGCTGCGCGGGGAGCTGAAGCGCCTGTCGCCGGGGGAGGCGCCGACGTACAACGACATGGTGGTGAAGGCGTGCGCGCTCGCCCTGCGCGAGCATCCGCGCGCGAACGGAAGCTATCGCGACGGGCGCATGCAGCTGCACTCGCGCATCAACGTCGGTGTCGCGGTCGCGGTCGACTCAGGCGACGGGCCGGCAGCCGGGGCACTGGTCGTGCCGACGGTGTTCGACGCCGAGGAGAAGTCGCTGGGGGAGATCGCACGCGAGACGCGTGCCCTAGCCGAGCGCGTGCGCGATGGGACGATCACCCCGCCCGAGCTTGGCGGGGGAACGTTCACGGTGTCGAACCTCGGCATGTTCGGCGTGAGCGCCTTTACCGCGATCGTCAACCCGCCGCAGGCGGCGATCCTGTCGGTCGGCGCGCTCACGTCCAGAGCCGTCGTACGAGAAGGCGAGATTGTCACACGCAGCACGATGACGGTAACCCTCGCCTGCGACCACCGCATCCTCTATGGCGCCGACGCCGCCCGGTTCCTCGCTCGCATCCGAGAGCTCCTGGAACAGCCCGCCGCGCTCACTTTGTAACCGAAGCCGTCGGTAGCTTTTCAGTCAGGGTTACCGCCCACCGCCCGATCATGCCGACCCGAGGCCGATCGGCCCGGGAAAGGGGGTGGTTAGATGAACGAGGCAATTGCGCTCATCTTGGCGATTACGCTCATGGTCGCGGTCATCCGCAACCTGACGTAGCCACCCAGCTCCGGTGGGAGTCGGCCTCGATGCCCACCGGAGCGCACTCTAACGAAGATGGGGCCCGGCAAGCCGGGCCCCATGAGGTGATTGAGGTGATCAGATGAACAACGCATATCACGCTCATCTTGGCGAGCTCAATTGTATCGGACGTAGAGCGGGAAACCCAAATGCACCGTATCTGACCACTTCGCCCCGGCGCTAACCTGAGCACATGACGCGTGACGAGCTTTGGGTGTGCCATCTCGGCACGGTTCCCTATCTCGACGCGGTCGCCCTTCAGGAGCGTGTCCGCGCGCAGCGCCAGGCGGACGAGCTGCCCGACACGCTGCTCCTGCTCGAGCACCCGCCGGTCTATACCCGCGGACGGCGCTCCGAAGCGGCGGAACTGACCTTGGGCGAGGACTTCTATCGCGCGCGGGGGATCGACGTGATCGACACCGACCGCGGCGGGCGCGTCACCTACCACGGCCCGGGACAGCTGGTGGGCTACCCGATCATGGGCATCGCCGACATCGGCGCCTACCTGCGCACGATGGAGGCAGCGATCGTCGCGGCGCTCGCCGAGGAAGGCATCGCCGCGCGTTCCCGCTGCGCGGAGGGGGCCGATTACACCGGCGTGTGGATAGGGCCGCGCAAGGTCGCCTCGATCGGCGTCCACGTCTCGCGCGGGGTCACGACCCACGGTTTCGCTGTCAACGTGGACAATGACCTCGACCCCTTCACGTGGGTCGTCGCCTGCGGCCTGCCCGATGTCGCGATGACCTCGATCGCCGACGAGCTGCGAGCCTCGGACCCGCGACACGCGGATAATGATTCCGCTGCTCTGGACGCCAATGAGGCTCCCGGGATCGCTTGCTTTCGCAAGCGCATAGCCCACGCGTTCAGCGAGGCGCATGGCCGTCGCCAACGGCTCGTCTCACCACGACGCCTGGGCATCGAGGCGCCGCTCACGCGTGTGCCTTCGCGGCGGGTAGCGGTGCCGGCATGAGTTCATCCCCCACCGCGACGTCCGCCACCGCCACATCCCCCGCCGCCACGGAGACCGCACCCGAGCGCGAGCACGTCACCCGCTCCCGAGCCAACCCCGGCGGGATGGACGTGCTCGACGTGCTCGGCCCGGACGTGCGCCCGCTGCGCGAGCGCAAGCCGCCGTGGTTCAAGGTGCCGCCGCCAGGTGGCGAGCGCTACCGCGAGCTGACCGCGCTGATCCGCGAGGAGAACCTGCACACCGTCTGCCAGGAGGCGGCGTGCCCGAATGTGGGCGAGTGCTGGGAGCGGGGCACGGCGACGTTCATGATCCTCGGCGACACCTGCACGCGACGGTGCGGGTTCTGCAACGTGAAGACCGGCAAGCCGACCTGGAACGATCCGCTCGAGCCCGCGCGCGTCGCGCGGTCGATCGCGCGCATGGGACTGCGCCACGCGGTGATCACGTCGGTCGATCGCGACGATCTGCCCGACAAGGGCGCCGCGGCGTTCGTCGGCGTGATCCGTCAGGTCCGCCGCCAGGCACCGGACTGCCAGGTCGAGGTGCTCACGCCCGACTTCCAGGGCCAGGAGATGCCGCTGGCGAAGGTGATCGCGGAGCGACCCGACGTGTTCAACCACAACGTCGAGGTCGTCCCGCGCCTGTACCCACTGGCGCGGCGCGGCTCGGAGTTCCAGCGCTCTTGTCGCGTGCTGCGACTCGCGGGCGAGCTCGGCGCGGGCGAGGTGGTGACCAAGTCAGGCTTGATGGTCGGGCTTGGGGAGACCCACGAGGAGCTGGTCGAGACGTTCGCCGCGCTGCGCGAGAACGGGGTACGGGTGCTCACCGTCGGCCAGTACCTGCGCCCATCGGAGCGTCACCTGCCGGTAGTGCGCTACTGGCACCCCGACGAGTTCGCCAAGCTCGAGCTGGCCGCGTACGAGCTCGGCTTCGACCACGTCGCGGCGGGCCCGCTCGTGCGCTCCTCTTACCACGCCGAGGAGCACGTCACGCAGACACAGGCCGGTGTCGGCCCGATCGCGATGCGGGGGTAGGGTCCGTGGATAATCCCGCTGAAGGACAACATCCCGCGGACGGGCCTGCCACTGGCGACGGCCGCGCTGGTGGCGCTCGACACGCTCGCCTATTTGCTTGCTCCGCGCCATGGCGCGCTTCCGCCGGTCCTGCTTGACATCCTGCTGCTCGTGCTGCTCGCACCAACTCTCAAGAGCGCGCTCGGACGTGTGCGCTTCTGCGCCGTCTGCCTGCTCGGCGCGCTGGTCGCGGTGAGCGCCCGGGCGCTTCTGCACGACGGCACCTCGACGATCGTGTTCGGCGCCTCGGGCGCGAGCGCAGCGGTCCTCGGCGGCTACCTGGCGAAATACCCGGGGGGGCGTGTCCTGACGATGATCCTCCTTCCCTTCGTCGCCGGCTTGGTCGAGCTGCGCGTCACGCTGTTCCTCGGAGCATGGCTACTCGCGCAGATCCTGCTCGCGGGCGATAGCGCCGCCTATGTGACGCACGCCGGCGCCTTCGCCGTCGGCCTGATCCTGATCGGGCTGTTTTCCGCGCGGCGGGCAGGAGCAGAGCCGGCCCAAGCCCCCGGCCTGCGCACCCGGCGGCCGCGATGAGCGGCGCGACGTCCGTATCGGCCGCCGGCGCGGCGCATATCGGCGACTTCCTCCTCGGCCTGGCGCCAGTCGGGTCGTCCACGTGAGACGCATCGCCGTGTTCGGCGCGGCGCTGGCATTCATCTCCGGCTTCGCCTTTCTCACCTTCCGCGCGGTGGCCGAACAAGGGTTTACCCTGGGCAGCCTGCTGTCCGTCTTCGTCCTCGTGCTGCTCGGGATCGGGATCGTCGGCGCGCTGCTGAGCGGACCGCGCCAGTGACCGGCAGGGCCGGCCGCCGAGGATCGAGCGGTCACGAGGATCGCCCCCCGCAGATGAGCACACCCGTCACGAGGATCGCCCCCCGCAGATGAGCACACCTTCGCCCTTCATCACTCCCAGCCACCACCGGCGGCGGCGGCGCGAGGTGGCGCGTCAGAGGCGCCGGCGTCAGAGGCGCACACTCGCGGCAGGCACGCTTGCGCTCGCGATCGCCGCCGTCCTAGCAGTCATGGCTCTCGCCGGGCCGGAAGGAGCGCACGGAAGGAGGGTGTCCAGACACGCAGCACGACCACACGTCGCTACAGCACCGAGCGTGCAGGCGCACTCGGCGCTCGGCCTGCCACTCGGCCGGCCCCCGCTCACGCTAGCGCTCGGCGACCCCCAAGACGATCCCGTGCACGCCGCCTTCCGGGTGCCTCCGCGCGCCGGCGTGCTGTTCAACCTCTCCACCGGCCAGGTCCTGTGGCAGCGCAACCCCTACCTCCACCTGCGGCTGGCCAGCCTGACGAAGATGATGACCGCGCTGCTCGCCGTCTCCTCGGCGCCCGCGGACGCGCCCGTGCTCGTGACCAAGGAAGCGGTCGACATGGCCGGCTCAAAGGTCGGCGTGCTGCCGCTCGACAAGCACGTGCGCTTGGAGACGATGCTCTACGGTCTGCTCCTGCCGTCCGGCAACGACGCCGCCGTCGCGCTCGCGCAGCACGTTGCGGGTACCGTCAACAACTTCGTCGTGCGCATGAACGACGAGGCCGCCAAACTGGGGATGGGCTGCACGCGCTACTCCTCACCCTCGGGCTACTATGACGCCGGCAATTTCTCGTGCGCCGCGGACCTCGCCGAGCTCGCCCACGTGGACCTCGAACAGCCGCGGATCGCGAGCATCGTGCGCACCTACACAGCGGCACTGCCGTTCCCGATCAAGGGGGGCAAGCTCTATCTCTACAACAACAACCCGCTGTTGATCTACGGCTACCCAGGCCTGACGGGGTTGAAGACGGGGTATACCGAGGCGGCGGGCAGATGCCTGGTGGCGACCGCGGAACGCCACGGCGTGCGTCTCGGGGTGGTGCTGCTGCACTCGCCCGACCCCGGCACGCAGGCGAGCTACCTGCTGAATCGCGGGTTCGAAGGCGTCTACCATCAGGCGCCCGTCCCCGAGCCGCCGATTCCGCCGGGCGCGTAGCGACCCTCGCCGGAGTCGGAGGGACCGGCGCAGGGAAGGGGGCACTGAGAGCTTCGGGAACACCGCGCAGAGAGCGGCCGCTCGCAGTTGAGCGGACGGGGGAGTAAAGTGTCGCGCAAGGGTTGACTGGCCAGTCAACCAGGGGCCGGCGGGCCCAAGCGAAGCAGCAAAGGAGAGCAGCCGTGGATCTCGACGACACACCGGAGCAGGGGGCCTATCGCGCGCAGGTGCGCGGCTGGATCGAGCAGCACAAGCCTGAGGCGCCGATCCTGCAGGGCCCGGGCGCGCTCGAGGACGAGGACGAGATCATCGCGGCGCGGCGCGACTGGCAGGGCAAGCTCGCCGAGGGCGGCCTGGCGGGGGTGACCTGGCCCAAGGAGTACGGCGGCCAGGGCCTCGGCCCGATCGAGCAGGTGATCGCAAACCAGGAGATCGCCCGCGCGAAAGTGCCCGGCATCCTCGACGCGATCGGCGTCGGCATGCTCGGCCCGACGCTGATCGCCCACGGCGCCGAGGAGCAGAAGGCGCGCTATCTCGGCCCGATGCTGCACGGCGACGAGGTCTGGTGCCAGCTGTTCTCAGAGCCCGCCGCGGGCTCTGACCTCGCGGCGGTGCAGGCGCGCGCACGACTGCAGGAGGACGGCAGCTGGCGGTTGAGCGGACAGAAGGTGTGGACGACCAACGCCCAGTTCGCCTCCTACGGCCTGCTGCTCGCGCGCACCGACGCGGACGTGCCGAAGCACAAGGGCATGACGATGTTCGTCGTGCCGATGGACGCCCCGGGGGTCACCGTGCGCGGCCTGCGCCAGATCTCAGGCGAGGCGGAGTTCAACGAGGTGTTCTTCGACGATGTCGCCCTCGACGCGGACGCCGTCGTGGGAGGCGTTGGCAACGGCTGGGGCACGGCGCTGACAACGCTGATGTTCGAGCGCGTCACGATCGGGCTCGGCGGTGAGGGACTCGGCTACAACTCCGCCCGCTTCGCCGCGGCGATCGCCGGCGACGAGCACGCGCGGCGCGACCCCGAGGTACGCCATCAGCTCGGTGAGATCACGAGCGAGTTGCTGGCGGTCAGGTTCACCGGCTACAGAACTCTGACCGCCCTGCAGAAAGGCCAGATCCCGGGTCCGGAGGCGGGCCTCGCGAAGGTGACGATCGTCAACGGCGCGATCAAGGCCGGCGAGCTGATCACCGACGTGCTCGGACCCGACGCGCTGGCCGAGGACAGCGAGTGGGCCTACATGATCTCCTTCCTGCCCGGCCTGAAGTCGGCCGGCGGGACCGAAGAGATTCTGCGCAACACGATCGGCGAGCGCGTGCTCGGGCTGCCGCCCGAGCCGCGGCTCGACAAGGGCATCCCGTTCTCGGAGCTCCGCTCCAAGGAAGGAGCAGCGGCATGAACCTCGCACTGTCAGACGAGCAGGTGTTCCTGCGCGAGGCCGCGCGCGGCGCGCTGTCGCGGTTTAAGACGTTCGAAGCGGCGCGCGAGGCGCTCGACGGCAACGCGGAGCTGCCCGACCTGTGGCCGATGGCGTGCGAGGCAGGCTGGCCCGGCCTGCTGATCGACGAGGCCCACGGCGGCGCGGGGCTGGACGCGTTCGACGCGATGCTCGTGCTCGGCGAGTGCGGGCGCGTGCTCGCTCCCGTTCCCCTGCTCGGGCATCTGCCCGCGACGGCGATTCTCAATGCGTCCCCCAACGCCGCCGCCTGGATCGGGCGGCTCGCGAGCGGCGAGCGACGCGCGGCCTACCTGCCGAGCTGCCCCCCGGACGACGTGCACGACAGCTGGAGCAGCGACCCGCGCAGCGGGATGGCGCGCGCCGAGCTGCCCGTCGCCGCAGCGCCCGATGGCGCCGGCCAGACGCGCGTGAGCGGAAGCTTCGCGTTCGTGCCCGACACGCCCGGCGCCGGCGGCTTCGTCGGCGTGGCGCTGATCGACGGCAGGCCGTCCGGCGTGGCGATCCTGAGCGATGCGGACGGCGTGGCGATCGAGCCGGTCGCGCGCTATGACTCAACCCGCTCGCTCGCCCACGTGACGTTCGCGGACTCACCCGCGCTCGTCCTCGACGCACCCGAGGACGAGCTCGCCGCGGCCTGGCATCTGGCGCAGGCGCTGATCGCTGCCGAGTCGCTCGGCAGCGTCGAGACGGCGCTTGAGACCTCGGTTGCCTACGCCAAGGAGCGTCACACGTTCGGTCGCGCGATCGGCTCCTATCAGGCGGTCAAGCACTCGCTGACCGAGGTGCTGCGCCAGCTCGAGAACGGTCGCTCGCTGCTGTATTACGCCGGGTGGTCGCGCAACGGGGCGCCTGAGGAGTTCCCGCTGGCGGCGAGCGCGCTGCGCTCGGTCGCCGGACGCGCGCTCGACCAGGCGGCGCGCACGATGATCTCCGTGCACGGAGGTATCGGCGCGACCTGGGAGCACGACGCGCCGCTGTACTTCCGCCGCGCACAGCTCTCGCGCCGCCTGCTCGGCGGCACCGCGGGCGCGACCGATCGCGTCGCGGGTGAGCTGATCGTCCAGGCAAGCGCCGCCTGACCTGACGGTCTAGCCGCGGCGTTTGACGGCCCGGGCGGTGACCGCCGGTGACTTCGCTTCGGCTTCGAGCGCTGTCAGCACCGGCGCACCGTAGGCTCCCTGCACCGCTTCGACCATGGCCGATTCGACGCCGCAGTTGATGCAGAACCCGTGCTGGGACCAGCCGATCGCGCGGGCGAGCACCTCGTCGGCGTAGCTCACGCCGGTGGCGTCGTGGCCGTAGTAGTCGTACGCCGCGTCCCACGCCGAGCCGTTCAGCGCGTATTCGGCGCCGTCGGCCGACAGCAGGTGGGCGGCCGCCATGATCGCGTCGAAGTCGTCGTAGATCGACGGGTGGGTCGCGGTCATGTGGTCGTAGGCTGCAGGGCGTTTGCCGTAGATGTAGGAGTCGCTGACGAGATCCCACGTGGATCCGCTGTCCCGCCCGCCCCCATTGGTCACGTTGAACTGCATCGGCCCGCCACAGCAGCCTGCGAAGTTGAGGCCGTGATAGGTCGTGGGCGCGGTCGAGAAGGCCGACTCCTGCCGGTGGATCGAGGCGATCAGCAGCCAGTTGACCCCGAACGTGCGCTGCGCGGTCGCGTAGATCGGGTAAAAGCCTTCCATCCAGCGTCTCAGTATGTGCACTTCGGTCGGGTCGGCCAACCGGCTCGCCTCGAGGCTCTGCTGCGCGCTCGACGGCTGCGCGACGATCGCCTCGACGCGTGAGCCCCCCTTGCCGCCGCCAAGCCGCGCGTTGCGCGCGCGCGCGAGGACGCCCGTCGCCGACACATTCTTCGCCCGCGCGCCGGCGAGCGCGCTCGCGGTGGCGCCCGGCCCGGGGGCGGGGGTCGAGGCGGCGAGCAGCACCGACGGTGGGGCGGCGGTGGATACCGAGGAGGAGGTCGAACGGCCGACGAGCCCGATGAGCACGGCCGCAAGCACGCCGGCGCCGAGCAGGCCGAGCGCGCACGCGAGCAGCCACGCGCCCCGTTCTGACGGCGGCTTCGGGGTATGGGACTCCACGGCTTGTGCGCCGATGTCGGCGTCGTCCTTGCACGTCATCTCCCTACACGGTAGCCACAGCCCGCAATCGGCGGGCGCGGTCGGAGGACCCGCACCTCGTCCTACCCCGGTATCCGCACGCTGCGCCTACCCCGGTGTCCGCCCCGTCGCGACTACCAAGGCCTCTGCATGTCGCGCTTCCCCGGTGTCCGCCCCGTCGCGCCTACCCGAGGGCTATGCAGGTCGCGCTTATCAGGATATTCGCACGTCGTGCCTATCCGAGGCCTCTGCAGGTCGCGCTTCCCCCGGTGTCCGCACATCGCGTCTACCCGGACGACCGCGCCCGGACGACCGCGCCGTTGCGTACGGTTGGGGGTTGTTGTGCACGGTATGCGCATCTCGGCAACAGTCGCCCTCTGCACGCTCGCGCTCGCGCTCGCGGGCGGGTTCGGCGGCGACGCGCGGGCGGCGCCTCTGACGAGCGCACAGGACCATTACCTGTCACTCGCGCAGGCAGGCGTGGCGCAGGGGGAGCACCGTTGGGGAGATTCCCGCCACGGCTGGTATGACGCGCGGCTCGGCGACCGCGAACGCTATCCGCTGGCCACGATCTGGGACATCGTGCCGCTGTTCGAGTCGCTCGACGCGATCGCGATCGCCCAGCCCACGTCCGCCAACCGCGCGGCCGTGAGACGCTTCGCCGCGGGCGCCGAGCGCTATTTGAACCGGGGGCTGCGCCCGCTGCCTGGCTATTCGCCCTATCAAGGCGACCGCGAAGCGGATACGGAGACGTGGTTCGACGACAACGGCTGGTGGGGTCTTGCGTTCGTCAACGCCTATCGCGCCACCGGCGCGCGCCGCTATCTGACCGACGCCGAGGACGCGCTGCGCTACATCGCCACGGTCGGCTGGGACCCGGCAGGGGGCGGGATCTGGTGGAACACCCACCATCCGTACAAGGCCGGCGAGGCGCTCGCGAGCGGCACGCTGCTGGCGACGCTGCTCTACCGGGAAACGCGCTCGCCGTTCGCGCTCGCCCAGGCGAGCAGGTTCTTGGAATGGGCGAACACGGACGGTTTCAGCGTCGCCAACCAGCTGTATGCCGCCAGCAACCTGAACCCCACCCCGATCGACTACATCGAGGCGCCGCTGATCTATGCGCAGGCGGTGCTCTGCCAGGTGACCGCGACCCCCCTTGACTGCAAGCGGGCCGAAGCGCTGACGGCGACGTCGTTGCAGCGCTTCGGCTCCTCGCTCGACTTCTCGCCGCAGTACGACGCGATCTACCTGCAATGGATGCTCGCGCTGTACTCGCTCGAGCACGATCCCGCCCTGTATGCGCTCGCGGCCGCCAACGCTCACGACGCCGAAACGCACGCGCGCAACGGCGAAGGGCTGTACCTGCTGTCGTGGAGCGGCGAATCCCTGCCGCCGCAGGACGCGCTGGCGGGGATGCTGCAGACGCAGGCGGCAACCACCAGCCTGTTCGCGTGGCTGGCGGTCTACCCGCCGCCGCCGTCGTAGCCGGGCGTTTTTTGCGGGGAGACAATTGCACGTCGTCCCCGTATCGGGGTCGGTGTCGCCGGTCTCACGGCGGACTGGACGGGCCGATGCGCTTCTTGTTAGGAGACCAAGCGCGTGCTTGGAACCAGGCTCAAAACATCCGGCACGCCCGGATGACCGCACCGCCGATTGCACCGCCGGTTTGCGACAGGCTCTCAGACGCCGAGCGCGCGGCGGGCCACGCGGTCGAAGACGTGGTCGGGCAGCAGCCGCTTGGCGATCAGCATCGCGCGCGCGTCGCGACCGATCACGTAGCGCGCCTTCATCCGCCGCGCTGTGAGGGCGTGCTCGATCGCGCTCGCCACCTGCTCGGGCGGGACCCCGCGCCGCTCGGTGTCGTGCAGGACCTTGTCCATCGCGCCCGGAACGTGCCCGTACTGGGCGAGGAGCTCCGGTGGGACGCTCAGGCCGTCGCCCTGCGCGCGGCTCTTGTCCCAGATCGGCGTCGCGACCGCGCCCGGCTCGATCAGCGCGACCTGCACGTGCGAGCTGCGCAGCTCGACCCGCAACGCGTCGCCGATCGCCTCGAGCGCGTGCTTGGACGCCGCGTAGGGCGCGGTGAACGCCATCGCGACGCGGCCGCCGATGGAAGAGACGAGCACGACCCGTCCCCGCGCGCGACGCAGCGCGGGCAGCAGCGCCTGCGTGAGCGCGACCGGCCCGAGCACGTTGACCTCGAGCTGGTGGCGCAGGTCGCCGATCGGGATCAACTCGAGCGGGCCGCCGTAGCCGATCCCGGCGTTGTTCACGAGCGCGTCGAGCCTGCCGCCGTGCTCGTTCACGCGCTCGACGGCGCCCGCGACCTGCGCCGGGTCGGTCACGTCGAGGACGATCGGCACGACCCGCTCGCCGCCGTCGGCCGCTAGCGCCTCGCCGTCCTCGATCTTGCGTACCCCCGCGAGCACGGTCCAGCCGGAGGTCGCCAGGCGCAGGGTCGTGGCACGGCCGATGCCGGTGGATGCGCCGGTGATCAGGACCGTGGACACAGAGGCGACAGTAGCGGACACAAGGTCGCGGTTCGGCGCGCGCGGTCCCAACGTGCGAACGCGGCCCGCGCAGACAGCGACCGATCCTGGGCGCGGATCGCTTCGAGGCTCGTGGCAAAAGCACTCGGTGTGGGAAGAATCTCACCGCGCGTTGAGCGAGCGCTTAGCATTCGCCTCAATGGTTTGGCGCATGGAGAAGATCGCGGGCCTTCAGCGCGTTGGCGTCATCTGCGCGATCACGCTCGCTCTGGCGGGCTGCGGATCGGGTGCCGCCAAAGGCGATTCCGACGCACGCGCCGATGCCCTCAACGCTACCGCCGCGACCCAGGCCACCTCCAGCACGTGCGCCCCGACCGTGCTGAGCGTGCTCGGGGACATCGCGCTGCGCGTCTACCGCGAGGGGGTCTCCAGCGAAAGGACGGCGACCGCCGTGCATCTGGTCACGGCGTCGCGGTCTCTGAGCGAAGCTGTCGAACGGAACGATCCGCGGGCTACACGCGCCGCCGCGCAGGCGCTGCTCGCGACCGGGCACCTGACGAACTTGAAGGTAATCAGGGGTGGCCAGACACTCGCCGAAGTCGGTCGCCCCGGTGCTCTCGCTCCGCTGTCTGGGAGGATCGTGGGCGCCGGCGGCACCACGGTCGGACGCTTCGTCGCGAGCGTGTGGGCCAAGGACGGCCTGATCTCGGAGATCGACGGGATCGACTCGAGCCAGACGGCGCTGCGCGCGAGCGGGCAGAAGATCAGCGGCGCCTTCCCCCTGCCGTCAGGCGCACTGCCGGCTCAGGGCACGCTCACCGAGCATGGCGTGGCCTATCAGTACACATCCTTTCCGGCCACGGCCTTCCCAGCCGGCTCCCTGCGCATGTACGTGCTTAAGCCGATCGCAGCGACCGCGCCTCTCTGCGGGCAGACGCCGCAGGATACGACGGTCAACACCCTCACAGCCGTGGCGAAGCTGATCTATGCGGGCGAGATCGGGCAGCGAGCCGGCGCCCAGGTGCGCCGCGTCCAGCACGACCGGGCGCTGCTGAACGCCGTCGCAAGCCGCGACCCCGCGGCCGCGCGCACCGCGATCGAAGCTCTACTCAACGAGCACATCGTGCGCCTGCGCGTGAACGTAGACGGGAAGCTGCTGTCCGATGTCGGCGGCCCGTTCGTGCTTGCTCCGGTGGAAGCTCCACTACGGCTCGGCGGGCGCAAGGTCGGAGACCTCGTGCTTTCGATCCAGGACGACGAAGGCTACCTGCGGCTCGCCCACCGCCTGGCCGGCCTCGACGTGCTGATGTACATGGGCACGCGTCTGGTGAAGAACAGTCTCGGCCCCGCTCCAGGGGCCCCGCCGGCCGACGGCTCATACAGCTATCGCGGTCATGCTTTTCGCGTCTTCACGCTGCACGTCCGCGCGTTTCCGTCGGGGCCGTTGCGAATCCAGGTGCTGGTGCCGATTCCCTACGCCTGAGTCGAGCGCCGGACTGAGATCGCCTGCTCGCTCCTCGTGCTTCGCCGCGCGGACCGATCAGCCCACGCAGCGCCGCAGCTGACCCACGGCCCTGCCGCGTGTGCCCGACCGGGCGCCGGCAGGGCTGTATGAGCGCGACGCCTTCGTGTCTCCAAAAAAAATGCTGTTCAAGCGTGCGCGAGCGAGCGCTGCTTGTCGCGCAACGCGTCCAGCAGCTCGTCGAAGGAGTCCGCGAACTTCTCCACACCCTCGCGCTCGAGCGTGTCGGTGACGTCCTCGTAGTCGACGCCGGCCCGCTCCAGCTCCTCGAACACGCGCCGCGCATCCTCCAGCCCGCTCTCCAGGCGCGGCCGCGGATCGCCGTGATCTTTGTAGGCCTCGATCGTCTCCTCAGGCATCGTGTTCACCGTGTCGGGCCCGATCAGCTCGTCGACGTACAGCGTGTCCCTGTAGTCCGGGTTCTTTGTCGAGGTCGACGCCCACAGCACCCTCTGCGGCGTGGCGCCCTTGCCGGCGAGGTATTCCCAGCGCTCGCCCGTGAACGCCTCCCGGTAATGGCGGTAGGCGAGCTTCGCGTTGGCGATCGCGAGCTTGCCCTTCAGCTCGTCGTGCCCGCCGATCTCATCCAGCCGCCGGTCCGCCTCGGTGTCGATCCGCGACACGAAGAAGCTTGCAACCGACGCGACCTTGCGCGGGTCGCCGCCCTCGGCCACCAGCCGCTCGAGCCCGCGGATGTAGGACTCGGCCACCTCGGCGTAGCGCCGCAGCGAGAAGATCAGCGTCACGTTGATCGACTTGCCCTTCGCGATCACGTCCTCGATCGCCGCCAGCCCCGGCTTGGTCGCGGGGATCTTCACGAGCAGGTTCGGCCGCTTGACGAGCTCGTGCAACCGCATCGCCTCGCGGAACGTCCGCATCGTGTCGTACGCAAGGCCCGGGTCGACCTCGAGCGAGACGTATCCGTCGCGTCCACTGCCGCCGTCCCACACCGGACGGAACAGGTCGCACGCATCCTTGATGTCCTGCTCCGCCAGCGCCCAGAACGTCTCCTTCGCGTCGGTCTCCCGCTCGGCCAGCTCACGCAGCTGCTGCTCGTAAGCGTCGCCCTCGGTCATCGCCTTCTGAAAGATCGTCGGGTTCGACGTGGCGCCGACGACCGCACAGTCGTCGATCAGCCCCTGCAAATGGCCGTCGCGGATCGACTCGCGCGAGAGGTTGTCGACCCACACGCTCTGTCCCAGGGCGGAAAGGCTCTGCAACGGTGAAGAGCCGCTTTTGCTGGTGCTGTCACTGGCGCTGTTGTCGCTGCTGATGGAGCTATTGCTCTCGCTGCTGCTACTGCTTTCGGCGGACATATGCGGCCGGCTCCCTTGCTCGGTGCTTCGGTTCTCTTGCTCCGGTGTTTCGGTGCTTCGGTTCTCTTGCTCGGTGCTTCGGTTCTCTTCTCAACTCGACGGCGGCGATGCTCGACCGGCGGGCGCGAGCAGAGTCTTCGCGCGCGCGAGAATGTTCTCCGTCGTAAAGCCCAGCTTCTCGAGCACGGTTGTACCCGGCGCCGACGCACCGAAGCGGTCGAGGCCCACAACGTCGCCGTCGAGGCCCACCCACTTCCCCCAGCTGATCGTCGCGCCCGGCTCGACCGCGAGGCGGGTTCTGACCGCTGGGGGCAACACCTCGTCGCGGTACTCCTGACTCTGCTCCTCGAACAGGTCCATGCACGGCATCGAAACTACCCGCACGCGCGTGCCCTGCTCGGCCAGCTCCTTGCCGGCCGCGAACGTCAGCCCCACCTCGGCGCCCGTCGCGATCAGGATGATCTCCGGGTCGGGGGCTGGGTCGGACCCCGCAGAGTCCCACAGCACATAAGCACCGCGCTCGACTCCGCTCGCGCTCGCGACCTCGCCACGGTCGAGCACGGTCACATTCTGGCGCGAGAGCAGCAGCGCCACGGGGCCGTCCTCGCGCTCGAGCGCCATCCGCCACGCCTCGACCGTCTCGTTGGGATCCCCCGGGCGCATCACCCACAGGCGCGGGATCGCGCGCAGCGAGGCGTAATGCTCGATCGGCTGGTGCGTCGGGCCATCCTCGCCGAGGCCCACCGAGTCATGCGTCCACACCCATACCACCGGCAACCCCATCAACGCCGACAGCCGCACGGCGCCGCGCATGTAGTCGGAGAACATCAGAAACGTCGAGCCGTACGGCTTGACGATGCCGCCGTGGGCGGCCGCGCCGTTGACGATCGCGCCCATCGCGTGCTCGCGAATCCCGAACGGGATGTTACGGCCGGCGTGGACCTTCGAGAACTCGCCGCCGCCGTCGAACAGGGTCTTGGTCGACTCGACCAGGTCCGCCGCGCCGCCGATCATCGTCGGGCCGTACTCCGCGAACGCCGCCATCACCTTCTGGCCGGCCGAGCGCGTGGCGATCTCCTCGCCGGCGTCGAACTGCGGGAGCGAGTCGCGCCAGCCCTCGCGCAGCTTCCCCGCCCACGCGAGGTCCCAGTCCGCCGCCATCTCCGGGAAGGCCTTCCTCCACGCCTCGAACCTCTCGTTCCAGGCGTCCTGCGCCTTCGTACCCGACTCGTGCAGCGACATGTGCTCGTACACGCGCTCGTCCACCTGGAACTGGCGGTCGGGATCGAAGCCCATCACCTCCTTCGTCGCGCGCACCTCGTCTTCGCCGAGCGCCGCCCCGTGCGCCTTGGCGGTGTCGATCGCGTGCGGGGCCGGATAGGCGATGTGCGAGCGGATCGAGATGAACGACGGGCGCTCGGTTTCCTCCCGCGCGGCCGCGATCGCCGCCTCCAGCGCGTCCACGTCCTCTGAGTCCTCCACCCGCTGCACGTGCCAGCCGTCGGCTTCCAGACGCGTGGTGTGGTTCTCGCCGTCGAAGGAAAGCGACGTGGTGCCGTCGATCGTGATGCGGTTGTCGTCGTAGCACACGATCAGCTTGCCGAGGCCGAAGTTACCCGCGATCGAGGCCGCCTCCTGGCTGACGCCCTCCATCAGATCGCCGTCCGAGCAGATCACATACACGTGGTGGTCGAGGAGCTCGTGCCCGGGGCGGTTGAAGCGCTCCGCGAGGAAGCGCTCGGCCATCGCCATCCCCACCGCGTTGGCGAACCCCTGCCCCAGCGGACCCGTCGTGACCTCGATGCCCTGCGTGTGGCCGCGCTCGGGATGCCCCGGCGTGAGCGAGCCCCACTGGCGGAACTGCTGCAGGTCCTCGATGCTCAGCTCATAGCCGCACAGGTGCAGCAGCGCGTACTGCAGCATGCATGCGTGACCGGAGCTCAGCACGAAACGATCGCGGTTCGGCCACTGCGTGTCCGCGGGGTTCGCGCGCAGGAAGGCTCGGAAGATCGTGTACCCCAGCGGCGCCAGCGCCATCGCCGTGCCGGGGTGGCCGGCGTTCGCCTTCTGCACCGCGTCCATCGCGAGGCCCCGGATCGTGTCGATCGACAGTTTCCGAATCTCCTCGCCGTCCCGGCTCTCGCCGCCCGCGGGCGCCCCGCTCGCGCGCGCCGCTGTGCTGGATGACCCGGTGACCGCCATTGCTCGATCCTAGCGACGATCGGGACGGCGCCGGGCCGGACGGCCGAGCCTGCGCGCCTTCCCGATCTCGCCGCAGGGCGGCTCTGCCCTCAACTCCCGTGCGGCCGTCGATGATGGGCAGGCAGGCAGCCCGTCGAGTGCACGCGGCGCGCGGGACACCAGCGCCGGCGCGGGCGCACCTGCACGAGCCAGTGAAAGTCGTGGCGGCAGTGCGAGCGGCGATACGGCCAGCGTCCGTGCAGCGCGCGGAGCATCCGCCCCTCCTCGCAAGCAAACAGTCTCATCTCTCCTCCCCTACCTCTCTGCTCATCCCCACCTTGCTGATCCCCGTGCCCATCTGCGTCATTCCCACCGACCGGCTGGGCGGCACGCGATCCCGTCGGCCGATCTGGCCAAAAGAAATCCCCCGCGTGCGCCCTAAAGGCCCGGCTAATAGTACATCTCCTACAGAATGCAAGCGTTTGGCTCGATTCTTAGGAACCTTCGGTCCAGCCTCCTCCGGTCTCAGCATCTTGCTTGACCCTTGACCCATAACCAGGCCCTTCTCTCGCTTATCGCCTGTCCGCCCGTCCGTTTCCAACTATCCGTAGAGAAAGGCTTCGACAGTTTCTTTGTCAACATATAAATCATGTTTTACGCAGCTTGTCAACTTTTGTCTGTTTGGGTCCGACCGGAGTGCGGGTCTGCCGGATTGGCCAAGGCGCCGGCCGATCTCTCGACCGGCGCAACACGGCCGATCCCGTAAGGTGCGTTCGTGGGAGCAACGCGCGGACAGCCGGGAGGAGCAAAGAGGCGGCCGTCGAGGACGCGCGGCGCCAAACCGGCCAGCGAAAACGGGGGCTCCGGCCCGGCGAGCGCCAACAACCTGCCGCGCGGGCCGCAGGCGCTCCCGCGCGAGACGGTCGCAGCGCATCAGCGCGAGCGCCTGTTCAAGGCGATGGTCGAGGCGGTCGACGAGCGCGGCTTCGCGGCGACCACGATCTCCGACCTCGTCACACGCGCGGGCGTCTCACGACGCAGCTTCTACGAGCACTTCCATAACAAGGACGAATGCCTGCTGGCCACTTACGACACGATCCTCGCGCGCTTGATCCGGCGACTCGACCGTGCGGACGACCCCACCAGGGAGTGGAGCGAGCGCATAGAGACCTTCCTTCGCACCCTGTTCGACGCCGCCGGCGACCGCCCCGACGCCGCGCGCCTGGTGTGCGTGGAGATGGGCGCGGCGGGACCGGCAGGGGTGCAGCGCTGGGCGCAGGACGCCGAGCGCCTGCAGCGCCTGCTCGTCGACGGCTTCGCGCGGGCGCCCGGCGCCGGAGCGATCCCCGAGCCGGTGGCCAGGGCGATCGTCGGCGCGGTACGCAAGATCCTGCACTCGCGCGTGGGCGGTGCGCGGTCGAATAGGGCGCTGAAGGGGGAGCTGCTGCGGATCGTGCCGGATCTGCTCGGCTGGATCGCCATGTACTACCCCTCGCCGCCGACCGTCCCCGCACGTCCCCACGGCGGTCGTCCGCGCAGGCTGATGGGCGGTCGCGCGCCGGGCACGCTCGCGCCACCATCGCTGTCAGGCGCGCGGGGGCTCCCGCGCGGCGAGCACAACCTCCCGCGCGGGTTCGTCGTCTACAACCAGCGCGAGCGGATCTTCGACGCGATCGCCAATCTGACCGCGGCCGGTGGATATCCCGCCCTGAGCCTCGAGGACGTCGCCGCCGAAGCGGCGGTGTCGCTGCAGACGTTCTACACCCATTTCGCCAACAAGGAGGAGGCGTTCCTGGCCACCTACGAGGTCGGGCACTCCAAGGCGATGGCGATCGTCAACCGGACGCTGCTGCGGCAGTCGAGCTGGATCGGGGCTGTGCGCGCGGGCGCCACCGCGCTGCTCGAGTTCCTAGCCTCCGAGCCCTCCTACGCGCATCTGGCGTGCGTTGACGTGATGGTCGCCTACCCGCACATGGCCGGGCGTGTGCACGAGGCCAACGCCACGTACGCCGAGCTGCTCGACCTGCGAATCGGCGCCGATGCGCCGTCACTGCCATCGGCCCCGGTCGTCGGCGAGGCGATCGTCGGCGGCGTGTTCGAGCTACTCCACGACTACATCTTGCGCGGTCAGACGCGGCGGCTGCCCGAGCTGACCGACCACATCATGTACATCGCGCTCACGCCCTTCATGGGCAGCGAGGCGGCGTGGGGGGCGGTGACGGCGAGATGAGGGGGCCGCAGGAAATCGAAGTATGCCAACGCGACTGCGGCATCAGGACGCCTCGAGCCGTGGGCGCGGTCGACCGCCATGCGTACTGACCTTCCACCGAGGAGACACCGCCAAGATCACAACACCCGAGGACCGCACAGCCTTCAGCTAGTGGGCCTTCTCGCCTTGGTCGGACCCCGTCAAAGAAGAAAGCCTCACACTCCGAGGCTGGAGCCAATCTAAAAAATGCGCCCGGCGGGAATCGAACCCGCGGCCTGCGGCTTGAAAGACCGCTGCTCTTTGGCTCCCCGAAGAGAACCGTTGACCACTGAGCTACGGGCGCGCGCTGGCGTTTTCTACCGATCCGATAGCTGCCAGAGGCCTAATCTAAGCACGCCGGCGCGGCGGGCGTTTCGAATCGGAGCTGGAGCCGGGTCATAGCGCCGTCGCGGGCGCAAGGCGCCGGGCGAAGAAGGCCAGGATCTCGTCGCGGGCGGCGATCGTCGGCTGACCCGCCTCGTCGATCAGATGGGCAGTCACCACGCTGTGCGGACTCGCCACCACCTGCTCGAAGAACGGCGCCGTATCGGGATTGGCTGCGCTGTCCGGCAGCTCATGTCCGACGAAGCGCTCGCCGAGCGCCTGCGCGTAGGCCGCGAACCGCTCGGCCTTACAAAACCGATCGCCCTTGAACCGATACGCCATGACCGTAAGGTCCTCGCGCTCGAGACGGTCTCTGACCGCAGCGAGCTCCTCGGGCGCGATCTCCAGCCCGGCGGGATCGTTCAACGGCAGAGCCGGCTCGGCGAGAACCGGGGCGAGCATCGCGGGCTCGAGCATCATCGTGAGCGCGAAGTTACCCGTGAAGCACATCCCGATCGCGCCGACGCCGGGACCGCCGCACTCCCCGTGCGCGAGCCGCGCCAGCGTCCGGAGCCATTGGGTCACCGGGCTTGACTGGTTGGCGGCGAACGCACGGAACTCGGCGCTCATACACGCGCGCTGGAAGACGGCGGCGCCCTCCTCGGCGTCCGGCACGGCGCCGTCGCGGCCGAACAGCGAAGGCATGTACACGGTGAATCCCGCGTCTCTGACCCAGCGACTGAAGCGAGCCACATACGGGCTGATGCCCGGCATCTCCGTCATCACGATCACCGCCGGTCCTGTGCCTGCCGTGCGCACCACCCTCGTGACGCCTTCCAAGCTAACCTGGCGAACGTCGAAGTCATCGAGGGGATCGTCCTCGTCCAGCTTCCGGTTCGGCGTGCTCGCAGGCACGCTTGGATTATCGGCTATCACTCGGTGGATTAGAACGCCCGTGTTGAGACAGGTTTCCAGGGTAGGCTCACAAGCTCTTGATCGTCGCGGTTGACCTGTCGGTAACGAAGCCGTCAAGAGAGCGTCCGGGCAGGAGACGGACAACGGTGTCCTGCGGGTCGGACTCCAGCAGGTCCGTGGCGCCCGCCTCGGCCAGCGCGTGGCTGATGTACTGCGAGTCGCAGATCACCGCGAAGTCGCGTCCGCGGCGGCGATAGGCCGCACCGCGAAATGCGATCGCGTTGACCCCGGCTGGATCGATCGCGTTGAGCTGACGGAGGTCGAGCGTCAGGGTCGTGACACCTTCCTGGCACAGACACTCGATCTCCTCCTCGAGATCGGGAGCCGAACGATGGTCGAGCCGGCCTATCAGGATCAGCTTGTGCCTCCAGGCCGGTGGGCTCGCGAGGGTCAAGTGCGGCCGAGCGTTCGTGGCCTCTGTCAGACCGACCTCGCCGGCCGTCCCGCCCGCGCCGCCGAGTCCATTGGCTCCGCCACCGGCACCGGTCAGCTCAGCGACCGCCGCCGCGTCCCCCTGATGTGCATGGTGGGACGTCGTCGACAACTTCAAATGAGAACTCATGTCGGTACAGCTCCTCTCGATAAGAACAGATCGAACTGATAGGCAGTCGGCCGGATCGGGCGATCCAGAGCCGAGGTGAAGCGACTCGGAGGGAGCTAGTCCGGTCGCTCGGGAATCAGAACGAGAAACGAGGTGCGCCACGACTGTTGCGCAAAGAGCAGTCGCCACATGGCGCGCGGCGCAGCTTGGAGAAGAGCGCCCACGAGCGTGAAGGGCGCCGTGGAGGGAGAGCCTGAACCGCCCCCCGCAGTCGATCCGCTGCCGGCTCCGCCGGATCCGGGTCCGGGGGTCGGAGAGGACGGGTGATCGACCGCGGAGCTGCCGTCGCCCCCGGCAGACTCGCCCGGCGTGGTCGCCGCCGGGGAGGCCTCGACTGTCGCAAGGGGGACGGTCGAGACAGACGCAACGTCCGAGACTTCAAGCAAACCATGGGCCTCGCCCGTTGTGACCGAGGCACCGAGGGCGGCGACCTCGCAGTCCGTCTGCTCGGCTGCTTTGGTAGGGATCAAGGACGCCGGGAATGTTAGAAACGGCTGGTCCTGCACGAGCGGCATCGGGATTTCAGGCAGGACGGCGGGAGCGCCCGGCGTGGCGGGCGCCGTAACAGCCGAGACCCCGGACACGCCTTCGTCCGTCGCTTTATGGGTCGGCCCCGAAGCGCCGGCCGACACCTGCGAGCCTTCCCCCGACCCTTGCGTGGAATTGGAGCCCGTTTCAGCGGATACGTCGCCGGCGGTCTGTCCGGCGGTCTTGTTGCCGACCACCGAAACGGGTTCTTCGGCTACAGGCCGCGGCTTTTCGACCGTGGGGGTTTCCACGGCTACGGGCGGCACTTGATCAACGGGAGGAGGGAGCACGGGAGCTTCAGCCGCGGGCGGCGCTTTTTCGACGGGCGGCGGAGTCACTTCCACCACAGGAGGCGGAGGGATCGCTTCGACCACAGGAGGCGGAAGGATCGCTTCGACCACAGGAGGCGGAAGGGCTTCCACCACAGGAGGCGGCGGGATCGCTTCCACCACAGGGGGAGGAGAGACTTCGACCGCAGGAGGAGGAACGGCTTCGGCGACAGGCGGAGGCGGGGCTTCAACTGCTGCGGGGGGAGGAGATTCAGTCGCGATGGTGGTCTGTTCGGCCGTGGCGGGCTTTTCGGCCGCTACCACGGGAGGGACCTGTTCGACCGTTGGCACTTTTTCTTTGTTGGTGGACTGTGCGACCACCGGCGCGGCCTGTTCAGTCGTGGGAGGTGCTGGCTCAGCCACTGGCAGGGGCTGTTCTCCGGTCGACGGCGCCGGTGGTCCCGGGGAGGTATCGCCGGTCGGGGACGCCGCGGCGGCAGAAGTGTTCGCGGCGCTCGTCTGGGCGTCGGCGGCGGCGAACAGAAGCGCCGTGAGCAAAAGCGCCGTGAACAGGAGCAAACCGGGCCTACAGATAAAGCGGAGCTTGAAGGGCACCCGCGTAGGCAAAGGGGGGATGACCGGCTCGATCATATTCTCAAGCATACGCACGAGCCATCGGCTCACGATCATGATCCCAGCGCTAAGCTCGTACGAGACGATGGCATCGCAAATGGAGTCCATACGCTGGGTGCTTCGGGGACCTGGCCAAAGTGCCCGCCCTCGCTGCGGGCTCCGAGCAAGCTGGGTCGAGTGGGGGAGCAGAAGCTCATGCTCGTCCTGACACGGAAGGCCGGGGAGAGCATCGTGATCGGTGACGACATCGAGGTCACGGTCCTGTCAAACAATGGCACAAAGGTGCGCCTCGGCATTCAGGCGCCCGCGGAGGTCACCGTCCACCGTACAGAGATCTATCTCGAGATCCAAAGCCAGGGGCGAGAGAGCGGCGGCTCTGAGCAGCACGGCCTACCACGTGCGCGACGCGCATAGGCGCGATAGGGCCTACGGAGCGAAGGGCCCGTAGAGCAACTCGACGTCTTGGGTTTTGATGCGCGCTATGCACCTGCAATCATCTTCAAGGAGATCGTCGGCGTTACCTGGCTGCACTCCAGAGCGCCGATCAGGGCGACCATGGCCCCTCGGAGAGCTGCTCGCCCGTGCCATCCTCGACAACCTCTACAAGTTCGCCGTTCCCGCCGTCGCCGGCTCATCGCCCAGTCCCGTTGCCGCAGCGGACGAGCCGGCCGAGTGCCCATTTGGGCGGCAGCGGGCGATGTCGAGGCTGAGTTTAGGCCCATAAGGCCCATGAGCGATATGACGTCTTGGCAGGCTCCGAGGGAGCTACGGAGCCGGCCTGAAATGCCAAAAGTTCAAAAGTGTCGATTAGCAGGCTTTTTGGCGAATGGAGCCAACCGAAGTCAATGCGAACCACTGCGCGCGGCTCCCCGGCGGGCGGATGTCGCTTGAAGATGCGGCGTAGGGAGCCTTCAGGTCTTGATCCCGAGAGTCCGGCGGAGCTGGGCACGGCCCGCGGGGGTCGGTGTTACGGCTCGGCTGTGAGCTGTTCGCTCGATCCAGCCGAGTTCTAGAAATCGGCCGGCCAGGGCGGCTCCGGTCGCTCCGGCGAGATGCGGCCGTCGCTCACTCCAGTCGAGACACGCGCGTGCAGATGTCGCTGGAGGGCGCGGTAGGGATGCGCTCTTCGGCGGGACGGTCGTGAGCACATGAGCTTATGATCCATTCGTGGGGGAACCGGGCATCTATCCAGTCGTTGTCTTCGACCTGGATGGGACTCTGCTGCGCGGCACGACCGTGTCGTTGCTCCTCGCGCAATGGCTCGGGCAGGCAGAGGAGATGGCAGAGCTCGAGCGGGCGTTTCACGCCCACGAGATATCCAACAGCGTAGTTGCCGACAGGTCTGCGAGATGGTTGGCGGGACAGAGCACGGCCGACGCCTGGGCGGTCCTGGCGACCAGCACCTGGATTGACGGCATGGCCGAGACCCTCCGAGCGCTTACCGCTGCCGGGGCCAGTCTGCTATTGGGAACGGTCACATTGAGATTCGTGGCCGAGATGTTGCGGGAGCGCTATGGTTTCGCCGCGGCTAGCGGGACGGAGATGCAGGTGACCGACGGGGTGCTCTCGGGCACCGTGACTCGCTACTTCAATGAGTTCGACAAGGCGCGCTTCGTAGAGGAATGGTGCACGAGCAACGGTTATTTGATGAGCCAGGTGGCGGCGGTGGGCGACTCTCGCTCGGACGTTCCGCTGTTTGAGCGCGTTGGCATGTCGATCGCGCTGAACGCTACCCCCGACGCCCGTGCAGCGGCCGCGCACGCCCTCGACACCGACGATCTGCGTGACGTGCTCCCACTTCTTCGATACGTGGGTAGGTCAATGTGAGCGACTCCCAGCCCTCAGTGCGGCTAGACCCTATGGCGGTCAACCCCACGGGCTAACCGCCATAGGGTCTACCTACTCACAGTGAGTTCGTCGCACAGTTGTGCTCGATACATTGGACCGACATATAAAAGGCAATGGCCGCCGATGATTGGTAACCCAAACAATCTTGAATCGCGTCTGACTGAAATAATCCGCTCCTCGTCCTTTGTGTGCGCTAAGAGCGGCGCGAGCCGTTGACGTCCCTGACTTGTTGATTCGGGCTGGGGCAGTCCGAGATGTGGTGTGGGACTTCTTGCGTTTGCGAGTCCCAGCTAAGGGGCCAGAGCCCGCACGCAGATAACTGTCTGAAATGGAGCCAGCCGAAGTCAATGCGAACCGGTTCGCCGCGATCGGTGGCGGCCGGATAGCGCTTGATTCGTCTGTCAGCCCAGCTTTGCGATAGCGAAGCTCATCAGGGCGGTGGCGAAGTGGCGACGTAGCTGTGCGTCTACTTGATCCGAGATGCCGGCATGTGATCCGGCTCGCTGCAAGCCTGTCCACCGGCTCGTCGTTGGAGACGACCTCGCCCTGGTAAGTCGCAAAGCCGTCTTTGGTGAGTGCTGCGTCAAGCTGATCAGAGTCAATGTCGTCCTGCATCATCAACCTGGTTGCAAGTCCCGAGACGACCTGTTCGAGCTGGCGGGAGGCTTGGGGATTGAGGGGGTCGTTTGCGCGAGCAGCAAGCGCTTTGAGACCGCCCATCACGCGCTGCACCTTGTTCCCTTCCTCGGGGAGGGATTGCTCGGCGCCTGCTTCAGCCCAGATCAGCTCGATCGAAGAATGGCTAGGACCCATGCCACCGTCGAACGGCTTTGACAGGAGCGAGATCGTACGACCAGACAACGCCATTACCACTCCCTCGTGGACGGTGTTTCTCTGGTCGAGCCGGACTTCACCGGGTCTTCCTTGGATCGGAGGTCCATAGGTAGTTCGGGAACTGGCGCTCGAAGGCTGCGTGAGCGCCTGGGAGCATTTCTGCCCACTCTTCGGCGAGTTGGTCACGTAGATCTGCTGCGTAGCTCGCAGCGCGCTCGGGCGAGAGGCCGAGGATGCCGTCGCTTGACGCTCGGCGACTGGCTTGTAGCTCGTTGTCGAGAACTATGTTGAGACGAGACAGCAGCACCGACACGCGCAGGGCAGCGCGGATCTCCTCGGCTACGGATCGACCGTTTTGCTCGGCTAGAGCGCCTATGTAGCTGGCTAGAGTTTCGGGGAGCCTGAGATTGACGACCTTGGCATTTGGGCCATCGACCTTATGGTCGCCAATTGCTGCATAGAGGGAGCTTTCGATACGAGGGATGTAACGCATCATAGCGAGTTTGCGTTACATAGTCCGTGATCGCGCGCCGCCAGCGTAATATGTCGAATAGTGCTGTGCCCCCACCGTCATTTGGCGGGGGCACAGTGTGGCCTGCTCAGTGGTCAGAGCAGCTTGATGATGAGCGCGTTGTGGAGGCTCATCTTGTGGCGAGCTTCGGCAGCGTTGCCGTCCCATTGGGACGTCCACGGCTTCGCCCCGCCATAGCGGTGATTCGCGCGGCGGCCGAATGCGCCCAGCATGCCGGCTACCGATGTCGAACCATGCGGCAAAGCCATCGCCTTGGCGACTTCTGACGTGTAGAGCCACTGATCTGGGTGTTCCGCCAGGAGCTTCATGTACTCCTGGTGTCGTGGCTGGCTCTCGTCATACATCCGCTTGACGAGAGCCTCGTCAAGCTCGCCGTTCTCCAGTCCTGACCGTGTGGTTTCTGCTGCCGAATCGTGCTCATGCTCAGCCACGAAGCCATAAACGTCTCCAAGCAGGCGACGTGGAATCAGGACTGAAACGAGCTCGTCCGCGGTAGTAATGGGCATATCACCCCTTTCGCGCTGATGCCCAAAGCAGTTTGCCTCAAGCTCAAGCATCAGAGTATCATAGCCTGTAAGCATATGCCCGGTCCCGAATGGGTCGCATGAGCAATCACCCGCCAGGCGGGAGACGTGCATGCGTATCGGTTGGTCTGGGGTGCTACCTATACGCGCCGACGTCAGAGGGGGTGCCAGGAGCGTACGCTCCGGTATGACGTCAACCCGAGGTGGCGTTCGCGCGCAGTTCGCGTGGGCAGTTCGCGCGGATGTGTTCGTTGAAGCGGCGAATCTCGCCGTGGTAGTGGTACTGCGTGACGAAGGTCGCTGCGATGTTGGCGCCGACTATCAGCCATGCCCAGATGGACAGCCGCTGATTCGTTCGCTGCGCCCATGCGAGCCAAAACATGAGCGGAAGGCCAACGAACAGGTATTTGCCGCCGAAGATGCGGCGTCGTATCTGGAGGCTCTCGGTTTCCCAGCCGGTCGCGCACCATCGAGCGACGTGCTCGCAGTTGAAGCCGATGCCGTTGTAGCGGTGGGTAGGCGGACAGGACAGGAGCCATTCAGCGCGCCGGATCGACAGCTCGGCGTCGTGGCCATCGTGGCGCACCACGTCAACCTTGCGGCCTGTAGCGAACCGCTCGTACGGTGCACACGCGATCCCCATAGCTGCCTTGTTCGCGGTCGAGCCACCGAACTCTATGACCTGCTCATCATGGACCTTGATCGCGTGATGCGTGTAGGGCACCCCAAAGCGGCGTCGGTGGTCGCGTAGATGGTCGCCCGGCCTGAACGGCATACGACCAGGATGCCACCGCGGACCGAGTGAGCAGTGCTCGTGAAGCGCGCACGTAGGCGAGCAGAGGTTCCGCCGCTGGCTCTGCTCTGATCGCGGCCAAGTCAAGACAATCGAGTGGCCGGGCGGGTGCTAGAACACCCGCCCGGCCGTGTAGCGCCGAAGATCATGCCTTCGATGCCACCAGGCACCGTAGCTCTCGGGGGAGACGGTCCTGCGACGCGCCGTGCGTGTGCTTTTCGGTGCCCGAAAGGAGCCGCTATGAGCAGGAGAAGCACCGTCGAGCTACCGGAGTCAGCGCGACGTTTCCACGAGCTGTACCGCTCGGACCTGACCGCAGTTGAGCCGATCTCGGACGCGCAGATACTCGCGGCGATCGACCGCGCCGAAGTACACGACCGCAATCAGATCCCCGACGCCGGCCGGTGGGACGTTGCCGCGCATTTGGGGTTCGTGCACAACTCGTGGACGACACGGCGGCTGCGGCCGCAGATGGACGCACTCAGGTCGGCTGGCCGTATCCGCGACGTTCGTCGTCTTGGCCTTGATTTGGTTGCGTTGACGAGCACCGGGCGTCGGGCGCTCGGGAAGGCGCGTAGCGCTGGGGAGGTTTCTCTGCCGGAGTCGCCGCAGCATCGGATTTGGCGGCACTCACGCACGGTGGCGGGCGATCGGATCGACGGGTTCCGCGATGCGCTCCGGGCGTCTGTGGCCGAGCTTGGGGCGCTGCTCGACGCTGGGCAGACACCCTCGGATGCGTGGTTTACGTTCGGCAAGCGGCTGAGCGCTGAGTGCAAGCGTCTCGGGTCCGCCACGTACTGCCTATCCGAGTGGGCGGAGCCCGACGACGCGACTGCTGACGTTGACAAGATTCTAGGCCGGCGCAATGTCTGGCAATGGGACCGGCAATGAAAATGTGAAAGCGCTTGCTTTCACATGATGTGCGCTTGTGGACTGAGGGTGTCCTGGGAGGTACAAGGCGGGGATGCACTCCCCTGTGCCAGTGCTTCCCAGGCGACTCTTTGCTCGCTGCTCCTCCCGGTATCCCGGTGATACCTGCCTGTATCCGTGGGTTGGGGACCAACTGAGGGACCAACTGAGGGACCAACTGTGGTACCAACGGAGGGACCAGCCGGCCTCGGCATGGAGGGCGGATTCCCGTTGTCACTGCGAGGGATTCTGCGGTTCAGCGGTTTTGACATCTCTATCACGACCCTATGCGGGGCTTCGCGGAGTTTGGTCTGAGTTCGCGCTGTGGTTCGCACTACGGTTCGCGCTGCGCTTCGTGCTGTGCTTCACACTGCGGTTCGCAGTCACCACCTGCGGAGTCTCTCGTTTTGCTCATGGCTGTGCGGGATTCCGACAGTCACGCGATTTTGAGATCTCTATTCCAACCGAGGGTGATCGCGCAGTTGCTTCGCTCGCGGCGCGCACGGGTCGTGTCGTCGTGGCTCGTCGTCGGCTTTCCCGAATCTCGCGGCGTGTCGTGCCTGTACCCGACTTGTCGCCCGCGCACCGGACAGCCGACCGTCTCGGCCGACGCTGGCGCCAACCCACCACGACCCGGCAGCGAGCGGCGTGAGCGGCCGGGTCCGCGCGCCACGCGCAAGCACGGGTGCTGCTCGTAGGCCGCGTCGCCCGGCGTGCGTCCGCGCAGACGATCGTCCGCTGCGGCTGCTTCCGGGCAAGACACGGGCGATGACCAGCGGCGAGGAACAGCAGCTCGTGGATGCGTTGGCTGAGCTGTTGGCGGTGTGGCTGGCCGCGCATCCAGACCGGCTGCCTGACGGCTTGAGATCACGGCTGAAACGTGATCTCTTGGTGGCAACCGAACCGAGGAGCAACCATGAGCCGATCCCTTGCTGCCGCGCCTGCGCAGGCCGAGAACACCGAGCGGGTGCGCGTGGCGACATACACGCGTATCTCGACCGACGAGGAGCGCCAGCCCAACTCGCTTGAGGCACAGCGCGTGCGGCTCGATGCGTTCGTGTCCAGCCAGCCGGAGTGGGGGATCGAGCGGCGCTATGAGGACCAGTTCACGGGGACCGTGATCGACCGACCCGCGCTCACCCGCCTCCTCCGGGACGCGAAGTGCGGCAGGTTCGATGTGCTGCTCGTCTACCGGGTAGATCGCCTCGCCCGGTCGATCCGTGGGCTCGCGCAGATCATTGACGAGCTTGACCAGGCTGGTGTGATCTTCCGCTCCGCGACCGAGCCGTTCGACACCGGGACACCGGGCGGGCGGATGATGGTGCAGATGCTCGGGGTGTTCGCCGAGTTCGAGCGGGCGCTGATCGTGGAGCGCATCACTGCCGGGCTGGAGCGCAAGGCCGCTCGCGGCGGCTGGTGTGGCGGTCAGCGTCCCTACGGATTGCACCGGCCCGACAAGCAGGACTACCTCTTGCGTCACCCGACTGAGGCGCCGCTGGTGCCGGTGATCTTCGACCAGTACGTCAACCGCAAGGCCGGCTCGTCAGCTCTCGCGGCATGGCTGAACGATCAGGGGTACAGGACGAAGAACGGCAGGCTGTGGAGTTCGGCGAGCGTGATAACCGTCCTGCGCAACCGGGCGTATCTCGGCGAGATTTACTACCGGGGCAGTTGGTATCCGGCGCCGCACGACCCGCTCATCACAGCGGACCTGTTCGACCGGGCGCAAGCGATACTCGCCGAGCGCTGCGAGGATCGCTCTCGGCGGGCGTCAAACCCCGCCGAGTATCTACTCACCGGCCGGATACGTTGCGGACGCTGCGGGCAAGCGTATGTCGGGACGGCCGCCCACGGGCGCAACGGGCGCTACACCTACTACACCTGTTTCACCCGCGCACGCTACGGCACCAAGCACTGCGCGAACGACCGTCTACCAGCCGAGCAGCTGGAGCAAGCCGTCACCCGCCGGCTGTGGAAGGTGCTCGACGATCACGACCTGATCGACCGTGCGATCACCGACGCATACGAGCGCGTGATCCAGCTTGACGAAGAGCAGCAAGGCGAGATAACGGCTGTGCAGCGCAAGCTCACAGAGACCCGTGCGGCGATGGACCGCTACTTCCGCGCGTTCGAGGCGGGCACGATGCCCGAGGACACCTGCGCCCCACGCATAGCTGCGCTTTCCGAGGAAGCGAAGGCGCTCAATGCACGCGCCGCTGAGCTTGCCGCGCACGAGGACGACGAGCAGCCCGCGCGCGCCACCCCCGCTGACCTCGACAGGCTCCGCAGCCAGCTACGCGCTGCGCTTAACGAAAGCGCCCCCACGGACGCCAAGACTGCGCTCCACACGCTGATCGACCAAATCCGCGTAGACGCCCGCGACCACATCGAACCGACGTTCCGCATACCGGCGGTTCGCATTGACTGCGGTTACATGGAGCCAACCGGGATCGAACCGGTGACCTCCTGCTTGCAAAGGCGGTCTGGGGCTCGGTGGGTGGTGTCGGTAGGGCGCGAATCGCCGATAAAACAAGGCTTTTCGTGTTCGTTGGCGATTGCTGGTGGCGGCTGCTTTCCGCGTTTGCTTGATCTTTGCTTGATCTCTCTCCTGTCAAGTGGCGCCTTGCCCAGCCAGCGTCAAATCCGTCTTCCATCAGCATGGCGAGGCTTGGCTCGCTCACGGCGTGACATGTCGGACCAAACCCCTCGACATCCTCCAGTAGCCCACCTATCGACGATTTACTCGCACTCGCACGACGCGCTTACAAGGCTCACGCGAGGACAGGACTATCGCCCCTTACTGGACTGGCGCGGCACAATGAGCATCAGTGAGAGTCCCCCGTGGTTCCTTTGCATTCGCCGCGACCCTGTGTGCGGCTGCCTCGGCGGCAGAACTATCGGCACTCGCAGTCGATCTGCCGCGCCTAAAGCTGATGGATCCACGACTGGGCGCCGCTGGCTGGGTAGACAACGGCCCGCAGACGGGTGCCACTACGCGGATAACGTTCAACGTCGCCTTCTCGCATCCATGGGTAGCTCATGCGATCGGCGAGCAACGGGGTGTCGTGCGTCTGATCGAGCTGATCCCCGCGCGGCGAGTTGCCTACCTGTTCGAGAGTGGACGCGGCATGGCTGGGCTACAAGCCTGCTTCGATGATGGCCAGGCCGGATGCACCGTGAGAATCTCCGGTTGGATACTCCCGCACCGGGCCAGGACGCGTGCGGGTCTTCGACTGCTGCGCCCCCTGATCGTGCGCCTAATCGATCGAAGTTTGGACCGCACGATCGCTCGGGCTTCCGCGTTTCTGGCGACTCCACGGATGCGCAACTAGGAGAGCACCATCCAGGCCGAGGCACCGACCGGGCGACACATCCAACTTGGCCCATAGGCCATCGCACAGGCGCATTCCCGCGCCGCTATGCTTGCCCGACCGGAGAATCGCACTCGTCGAGACGGGGCGATCGCCTCTCGGCCCATCATCGAGAGAAGGGTTCAGAATGCTGAAGCGTTTGGTTTCGGATATGCGGGCTGGGCAGTCGCTCGCGAGCCTCACCTTGGGCAGGCTCGTTCTGATTCCGCCCGTGATCATCTTCATTGAGCTGCATGCGCACCTGGCGGCGGTTCTGTCGCTCAGTGCGTTTCTGGTAGTCGACTATTATGACGGCGTTCTGGCTCGGCGCCGGGGCGCCGATGGGCCAACCCGCCGAGCGCTTGACAGCGCGAGTGATCGAGTGGCTATCTGGGCTGTGTTCATCGCGATGGCTGCGCTTTCCTATGCGGCGCTACCATTGGTGCTCGTCCTCGGCCTCCGCGACGTGTACTGCACGTATTCATGCCACCGCGTGATGCGCAACCGTTTCATTGCGATTGGAGCCGATTGGCCTTATAGGTGCCTTAATGCGCTCCTCGCAGCGTGGGTTATGGCAGCGCCCTCTCTATCGAGCACGGCGCGGACCGGAGCATTGGGAGTGCTTTGTGTGCTTAGTCTGTTGGTTGCCCTTGATCTTCGCATGGCGATCAAGCAGGTCGAAGCCATGCCCACGGCTGTTACCTCGACCGTTATCCCTGCTGGCGACGTTCGGCTTTGGCAATCACGAGTCATCACCGCCCTACGCTCACGCCTTGACCGCCGTGCGCAACGACCTCTGCCAATTCCCTAGTCGGAACCGGCCGCGACAGAAGTTCGGCGCCGAGAGTAGCCGTTCATGCCACCCGAGTCACAAGAACCAAAGGAGGGCCCTGAGGGCGCGGATGCCTATCAGCCTCCGGCTGACGGACATCGATCGGCTGAGCCTGCCGGTACACCCATCGGTTCAATTGCGCCAGGGGTTGTTGACGTCGCGTCGCCTGATTTTGGGCCATCGCCAGTTAGCTCAACGGCCTTTCAGCTACTGGCGCTGGCGGTTTCCAATGGTGTTGTCCTCTTCGTGGTCTGGCTCGTCCATGAAACCACGGAACCGCACAAGATCCCCGCCTTCTTTATTGTGTCATCGCTATCGATTGTCGCCGCTAGTCTCGTACTGTTGGGATTGAGCGAAATCCTGCGAAACGCCTCCCTCCTGACGAATGACGTCGTGTCGGACGAGGAAGAAACGCAGAGGCTCATCTCGGCGCAGCCGAAGGGATTCAGTGCCTGGTGGCTACAACATCGCACAGACATCCAACGTTTCTTTGTGATCCTCCTGTCGGCCCTGATGGTGGTCGGGCTCGACAGATTGGTTCATGCGACGGGCGGAGGCACTCGCAGTCCGTTTATGCCGCTGCTTGAGGCGCCAGCCGTATTGGGGCCGTTCATGGCGACAAACTGGCGTGGCGTGGTGTTGAGCGCCGGAGCTGTCTCAACCTTTATCTGGTACGAGATTCATACCGGTCCCCTTCCAAAGGGTTCAGATTACGGACGTACAAGTCACGCAAGTGTCGTGATTCTTGTGATAGTGGTAGCGGCAGGAATCAGCGCTGCCCAAAAGTTCGTGAAGGCCAGACGCATCAAGAAGACACAGGAGGCACGAGACAGAGCCAGCGGTCAAGCGGTGCTCAAGTTCCAACCTAAGTCCCCGACCTCGATAGGCGATCCGAACCCAGGAGAGAAACCGTAACTCTTGTCGATGTTGCCACCATCCCCAGGCTTTCGGTCTACACCGGCGCTCGCGCTCGGTGCCAAACAGTAGTTTGCCGACGACGATCCCGCTCTGGAATCGAGCAAACAGTGTTACTTTGGTTTCCCGCAACGACCGGGAAGCGGCATGTCTCTGCAAACTCCGGATCCATCATCGACTTCAACGACGCGGTTCAGCATCCAGTCGGCCGGCGCTTCGCTGGCCTGAGCGGCGTGATGCTCGATGTAGCGGATCGCGTCGCTAAAGAGCGGTAGCTGAGCGTCGCGTGGGCGTTGTGGCAGGACGATGAGCCCCGTGTGCAGCTCGGCGTTCGTGCAGAGCCCTACGAAGTCGGCGTGGTTGTTGGTGACGAACACGAACTCCTCACTGACTGCGACCGCCAGCAGCTCGTCGTCTCGCATGCCGAGATGCCCTCGGTCGCGCGTGCATGTCGCCTCGTACCCGTGGGAATGCGCGCGGCTGACGAGTGCCGGCGTCAGGCACTCGTCGATCCAGAACTTCACGCGCCTCGTGCGGCGCGACGCTTGGGCACAGGGGGGCTCGCGGCGGCGCCCCAGGGTCGTACGGGACGGCCGCGACGCGGGTTGGCGTGCGCCCATAGCACCGCAACTGTGTACGCCTCCTCGGGGACGTGCGGGTAGTCCTCGCGCAGCACCTCGGGCTTCTCGCCCATCTCAATCAGGCTCGCGATCGTTCGTACAGGCACGCGGGTTCCCGTGATGACTGGCTCGCCTCCCATCACGGCAGGGTTGCGTTCCACGTAGCGGTCACGCAAACGCACGTAGGACTCGGCGCGCTCAATCGTCTGCGCGACATCCTCGGTCATCGCCACGCGCAGGGCCTCAGACAGCGCTAGCTCAGAGCCGACGGCCTGCGGCTGTGTCCCTGCCAGCCACTTGCGCAGGTGCTGCTTCGCCTTGGCCGGAAGTGCGACGTCGATCTGGCGCAGGAGGACGAGCAGCGCGACTTCGTGCGCGGGGAGCAGCGACTTCCCTTCTTTGCGCTTAGGCTTCACGACGCCGTGCTCGATCGCCTTGTCGATCGCGTTCAGCGGGACGCGACCGATCTCAGCGGCCTCGCGGCGGGTCAGTAGTGCGGATGTGGACGCCATAGAAATCTATCCCCAACAATGCAGCACTTTATCACGGCATGGAGCTTCCCCGCCGCGGCAGTGCTTGATCCATACGCCGGCTACCCGTAGCCACCGGCCTGCCGCGCTATCCGTCTCGCTATTCGCTAAGCTATCTGTATGTCTACTCTCCAACTCCGCCGAACACGCAGGCCCGATTCCCTCGCACAGGCGGTTATCGAGCTCCTCGATGACTACCAATGCCCTATCTCGACCTCAGCCGTCCGCATCATCCTCACAGCCCGAGGACGACCGGTACCCGCCGAACGCCTCAGCCGACTGGCTGCCTACCAGCGCCAAGACTTCGAGCGGACCAGGATGCCGCCAGAGCTGTGTTGGACTCTGACGCCCGATGGCGTTGCCATGAACCCACGATGGTGGGCACGCGGCCACTGGCGATTGCTACGACGGATTCAGACCGACGATGTAATGCCGATCTGGTACGCGACCCTCGCTACGCGGCTCTGCCACGACCTCGCCAACCAACGTGGCGTGCCTGACCCGCACCTTGCAAACCTCGCGCTCGCAGCAGCCAACGCGGCTCTCTGGGGTCGGCAGACATTCGAGCTCCCTGCGTCCAAAGAGGACTGGCTCCGCATCTACCAAGAGGTCTACGGCCCTCACAACGGCGCCCTCAACAACCGCACAGGCGGAACGCCCGAACAGTACGCGGCAGAGAAGGCACTCAGCGCAATGCAAGGATTCAACCCATTGTTTGGCCGAACCTAACCGCGCCCTGCGCCCCTCTCACATTTCTCCTCATGTCATGGCTTGGAGAGCTTCCCTCTCGAAGTCGGAGAGCTCGAAGGTTATCGCCTTGACCCGTTTGGCCCAGACGACCTCCCCGCGCTTAGCCTTCGAGCCGCGCACGTAGATGTGAAACGTGGCCTCGCTTTTCAGTTGCTCAGTCTCAGCGGGTACGGAGAGCATTTGGGGCGAGGCGGTAGCCGACACCGCGCGTGGCGCGCACCCATCCTTCGGCACCCGCGCGGGCGAGCGCGCGTCGTAGCCGCGAGGCGTGGGGGTCCAGGGTTCTCGTCGAGCCGGCGGAGCGAAAGCCCCAGACCTCGCGTAGTAGATCGTCCTTGGTGTAGACACGACCAGGGTCGCGCGCGAGATGCACGAGCAGCGCGTACTCCAGCCGGCGCAGACTGACCGGCGTCGATGCGAACGTGACCTCGTGCGCGGCGGTGTCGATCCGAAGCTCCCCGTACTCGATCACGCCGGGCGTGTCGGTGAGGTCGCGTCGCACGAGCGCCTGCACACGGGCGCGAAGCTCGGGGTAGGCGAACGGGGCATGGAGCACATCGTCGGCTCCAGCCTCGAAGCCGCGCAACACGTCGCCCAGGTCGTCGTTCGGGCTCATCCAGAGTGCGCGCAGCCCGGGCTTGACCTCAGGCGCGAACGCTCCCGCACGCAGTTGGCGGAGCACGTCGAGCCCTGCGCCACGGCGTGACGCGCGGCCGAAGATGACGAGCTCGACCTCGCAGGCGCCGCATACGGCGCGCAGCATCGCGGGGTCGCTGGCCCGGCGGACCTTAAAGCCGTCGAGCGCCAGCTCGTCGGCCAGCGCCAGGTTCACGTGCGCCTCGCCGTACAGGAGCATGATCGGACCCCCGATCGTGGTTGAGGTCTCGTCCAGAGCATCGAGCGAGGGCGTGGATCGGGCGACGTGCCCGTGCAGGGCGCCGCGTGCTCTGACGATCTCGGTGGGCGTTGCGCTCATTCGGCCTCCTTTCGGCACCAAAAAAGCACGCTCGCAGGCACGATCGACAATCCGCAGGAGCTACGGTAGGCGACGGCATCCGAAGGTCGTCTCTTCGGTGCTGCAGGCCGGGCGGGTGAGCCAACACCCGCCGGCCGACTCGGTTTTTGGGCTTACCCGGCGATCAGAGCAGAGCCCCCGGCGGAAACTTTGCGAGGACCCACCACGCCACCGAACACGGCAGAATGCGCCCATGCCAACCGCACCGGCTCCGCCGCCCGACGCGAGCAAGTCGCGTCCGAACCAGCCTTCAAGTGCCATTCGTCGTGCAGGGCACTTCCTATGGCGGACCACGGCTAGCCAGGTCATGACCGTTGTCATCACGCTTGTCGTAAGCGCGACGGGAGCTTTCCTCTGGGGACGCCTTACGGCGCGGTCGGCGGCGCCTACCGTTGACGTTCAGTTGGCCGAGTTGCGTGAAGCGGCCGCGCGCCACCACGAAGTCTTGTTCATCCGACCCGCGAGCCTGCATGGCGGTCTCTCCTATGTCGTCGTTAGGGAGGAACCAACCGAAAACTCGGCGAACTTCGGACGCTCCGACGGCGTACAAATCTACGATGTGGTTAGCGGGCGTCTGAGAAAGACCTTTGACTTCCGGCCCGCCCCAAACCACGGAGAGAGATGGCGCTACCGACTAGATGGAGCGCAAGACCTGGAGAACATAGGAGCACAAGACGTGATCGGCGGTTTCTCGCTTCTAATTGACAGCGGCGGAACTCGCGCGTTTGTCCCGACAATTATCAGCTGGGACGACACAGCCAAACGATACGTCCTCGAACCGCTGCTGCCTCAACCGCCGACGGTGCAAATAAATGTCCCGGATTTCCGGCGATTCCTAGGTGTCGGTGGCGCTGCGTGGTGGCAAGTCGAGAGCGAAGGCGTCACCATCCGTGACCCTCGCAATGGCATCACCATACATGGATACGGGGGCCTTGATTTCATCGTCAAGACGGTCAACAGCTTTAGAGCTCCGAGTGGCACTGGTTTGATCGTCGTGGCCCTCATCGGCGCCGACAAGACTGATCATCTGGTCGAAGCGTTGTCCGGATGGGTTATGAACCCGACACTCCCAAAGGTCACGGTCGGGTACTGTCCCGCGCTCCATCCACGTTTGCATCTTGTATACGGTGATCTTCGCCGCGAGATCGCAGCGGCGTATGGCAACTCGGGCGAGGAGTGTTGAGGCTCCGGTGGCTACTGAGCCGACTGCGCTGCGTGGTCTCTCACGTGTCAGGGCAGAGGACCGCACACGCAAGTCAATCAGGGAGGGTCCGATGGTCGCTGACAGCAGTCCGGTCGGCGGCTTTGCTAAGCGGTGTGGATGAGGACAACTCCGGGATGAATCCGAGCCTGAGAGACACGGTTCGAGGCGACGGGCGTTTCCGTCTACGCTCAGGTGGTGGGCTACGAGGTAACGCAAGCAGAGCTAGAGCAGCATCTCGTCGAGCAGATGTCGTTCCTGCGCCGGTCGGCCCGGGGCTTCGATGCTGGGGACGAGTCGGAGGCGAAGCGGCTGGCGCTACATATTCGCACTCTTGTCTACGAGTCACGGAACTCGAAGTCGCTACTCGGTCAGCTAGGCCTCAAGGACAGTATTCGTTTCGAGGACACGACGATTCGCCGCGTCGAGTTGCCACCGGGGTTCACGGCACTGCCCCCAGGTTCGATTGTGCTCCACTCGGGGATCACCGTGACCCGGATGAAGTTCGGCGGGCCGGACACCGGGGTTGCGTTTGCGGCGCCGCTCGATGACGTAGCGCCCGAGCGGATCGGGCCTCCGGTAGAGTTCGAGCAATGGTGGGAGCCGGTCATCCTCACCGACACCCAGGGCAACGTTTTCAGCCGCAAGTCCTTCGTCCTGGCGCTTGCGAATGAAGATGGTGGCGCTCACGTTGATCCGGAACTGCGAGCGAGCTACGCCGCGCTCGTGAAGGCCAACTCGCTTGGCCGCATGGGAGCCGCTCATGGGGAGGCGATGCGGCCACTTCTGAACATCGCGCTGGCATCGACCCGGCAAATCACGCACGAGCTTCTGCGAACGCTGGAGCGGGAGCTGCCGCGACTCGCAAGTGACACTCCAGCCGACACGCCCACTTCGCCGACAAAGGCTTCGAGCGCTACCCCACAAGCATCATAGGTACGGAGCGCTGTTCTCTTGCCGTCGATGCTGTGCTAGCTTCGGTGACGTGTTGATCCCAGACGTGATCGGCCGTGGCTCCGCCGCCTGAGGATCCGACGTCGTTCGACGGGCTCTCCCCGGCGAGCATGGTCACTACGCCACCCGACTGGGTTGCCTATCAGCGCGACTCTCTGAGCGAGGCGGACCGCGAGGCATGGGATTCGAGGGTCGAGGCAATCGGCGGACAGATCGTTCGCCGTGAGATCAAGCCCGAAGGGATATGCCCTGGTGGTCGAGTAGCGCGAAGTCGGGTCGTCTCCTATTACCTAGTCCCGAAGTTGTCGTCGTGATGATCCGCGAGAAGTTTGCATCATGACCTCCGCCCGTCTGCAACCATGGTCAATTACAGTCCTGTCTCCCGTTTAACCTTTATAAGTGTCGCAGACGATGGACCTCGCCTATGACCGCCTCGTTGCCGAGGAGAAGCTCAAGAGCGGCAGCAAGTATGAGCGTCTTGCGGCGATCGTCTTCCGCGAGCTGACAGGCAACACGACCGTTCACGACCTGCGCCTTCGCGGAGAGTCCGGCGTGGCCCACCAAATCGACGTCGTCGTTGGGCCAGATAGCCGCAGAGTCCTGATCGAGGCGAAGGACTACGACCTGGCAGCTCCATCCCGACGATGCGGGTAAGATCGACGACGCTGAGGGCGCACGAGGTCTGACAGAGACCAACTCCATCGAACTGAGCGACGCCGACGGTCACCGCGAACTGTTCGCGCCGATCCTAGACCGGCGGCTCAAGGAGGAGTCCGAATCAGTGCCAGCCGGCGGAGAAGGCATCGTCGGACGAACCGTTCCGGTCTCCAAGCCAACGTGGCTCTGCACTCCAGACCTTCCACCGCTGCGGGTGGTCGCCTGGAAGTGGGAGGCAGAGTGGCGCACATCCGAGCCCCACGAGATCATCATGGGCGAGGGCATAGCTGGCCTTGCGGCCGAGCTTGTTCTGAAGACTGTGGACGGGAGTCTGCATCACATATTCACCAATCGAGAGATCCAGAAGTGGACCTTCGACGGCAAGACCGTAGCCCCCCGCGCAACTTAGGGCCTGTAGCTGTGTCGCCCATATAACTCAGCTACTACGGGCGTCGCGAACCGGTGCCATAGAGCCGGGCAGCTGGACCGCTAGAGATGAGCTGGCCCTAGCTGCTAGCGAGGATCTCTGTCGCGGTGAGCAGCACGCGGCCGGTCATCGACGTCTCGCGGCGCTTGCGGCGTAGCAGCTCGCGCAAGTCGATGCGCTCGTCCAACACCGCGTATAGGTCCGCGCCGTCCATGAGCATAATCGGCGAGCGGTTGCCCGAGTGGAGCTCGACCGCAGTTGGCTCGAAGCCGTTGATCGCCAAGAACAACCCGAGCGTATTCTCACTGCGTCGGTTTACCTTTGCGGTGAAAACGTCGAGCTCGTCGCGCGCCGTCGGGTCCTTCTCCCACTTCGCCTCCAGCAAGAAGTACTCGCCACCGAAGGCGAACCCGCCGTCGATCTGCTCGCCGACGACTCGAAACGAACCGCGCGGGTCGAGGTCGAACGCCTCAAAGATGTCTACCAGGAGCTTCTCTAGCGCGAAGCCGCGCGGTGTCGGCTCCAAGCCGAGGATCTCGAAGTAGCCGGCCTTGAGCTCGCCCAGACGCTGTGCCGTCGCGCGGCGCTCCTCGGCCTCCCGCTTGGCGGCGTCGAAGCGCTCACGGTTCGCTTGCTGCTCCATCAGCGCCTTCTCATAAGGCTGCACCACCGATCGCAACCGAGCGACAGACTCAAGTGCCGTCGCGGTACGCGCTGCTAGATCATCGGACTTGCGTAGTCCCGGAAACTCATCCATAGCCGCCACGTCAACGAGAAGCGCGAGTAGTACGTCCTGGTGTTCGTCCTGTTCGCGCACCAGGCGGTCAACGAACAGCGACGCGCTGTCGCGCTTGAGTTGCGGGCCTGTCCAGTCGATGCCTGCCAGGAACAGTGGCTCTCCCCCTACCGCCGCCCTCGCGTAGCCGTAGAGATCATCCTTGAACCAGAACGCCGCCGCCAACGCCTCCTTGAGCGCCGCGATCGCGTTCGCCGAGATCCGCTGGGTCGCCACAACGAGGAAATGTACGGGTGCCAACCGACGGTCGTTACTCGCGGTTGTCGCCCCGGAACGGGACGGCCTGCCATTATCGCATCTTCGATGCGGCGGCGACTCACTATAGGGCTGCTGCTATGGATGAGTCAGGTCGTGCCGGTGCTACGGATCCGGGCCAGCCGGGCACGGCCCGCCCGACAGGTACCGAGAGGTCGCTAATGGGCGCGGATCGTCCTAGCGCTACACACCCGCGATCCACGGCGGCACCCGCCACACTTCGGCGCTCCCGTGGAGCCGAAAGCCTAGGTCACGCGAGGCGCCCTACGATCTCGCGCACCCTGTCCTCATTGATCCACTGGACGCGGGAGGCCAGTACGGCGAGAGTCATGCCGAGTAGCGGAACTGCGAAGATAGCTAGTCCCGGTTCCGAGACGGTTGGACTCCGCACCACAACAGGTCGCGCCCTGTCGTCAACGTATTCGGCGACCGCGCCATACGAGGCATGGGCCGGTCGGCTCGCGGTGCGATATAGCGCTGCATACAGGCCACGGAAGCTAAAGAGATGTGTATCTGGGTGCAGGCCGGCGACTCTTTCGTGCCAGTGCTGATCAGACGCTTCTGCGCGTTGGTCTATCCGTGGAAGCCCGACGGCTGACTGGTCGGGTTCGGGAATCGGATCGAGCGTGGCGCCGAACCGCTCGACATCGGCGCGGAGCTTTGAGTCAGATGCGAGCGCGTGCGCTCGCCACCGCCCGTGATGGGACTCTGGGTCGATGGCGATCCAGCACAGAGTGACCCCTTGCTCGTATACGGCGCGCACGAGGGTGAGGGAGTCGCCGTTGCTCATCGCTCCTAGCTCGGAAGTGACGTGGTCAACGGTGTCGGTCATTCTCAGTACAGACGCGGCGGCGAACGTTGACCACCACTTCTCGCGTGCATAGAAACGCATCGGGAAGTTGCTTCGCACGTAGGCCACGAGCTCGCTCCCGTGTTTTTGGATCCTGTCGGTGCTGGGGAGTTGCGTCCCTTCGGTCACGTTTCCAACGCTAGCGGGGTTCGTGCTGGGTCGCTCACGGGACGGACGGGGTGGATCGCCACCCGGCGACGGCCGGGGCGGAAGCTACCGTCAGCGTGTGGAGTACGACTACGACGAGAACTTCCGGGAGGCGATGGGGGATGGCTTGGAGCGTGCGCTGGAGGGTTTGACGCCGGATCAGTTGGCCAAGTTGGAGAACAACGTTGAGGACGTCATCTCCACGGCCGTTTCGCAGGCGATAGAGGACTCGGCGAAGGGGCTGGTTGAGCGCCTCAAGCAGGACGCGCCGGGGATGCTAGAGCACCGCCGCGGCTGGCAGGCGAAGTTCGAGACGCGGCTGGCTGAGCACTGGGGGCCGGCCTTTGATCTCGCGGAGATGGTGATGAAGGTGGCCTTTGAGGCCGGGGAGTTCTTCTACGAGAAGCACGTGCCACCGGACGGCCAGCACGACTTTGTATTTGAGGCGCTGTCGCGGCTGCTGGCTCGGGCCTGCCGAATAGCCGAGGAGGTGCTAGTGCTGCTGAGGGCGGGCTATGGACAGGCAGGCCTCGCACGCTGGCGAGCGCTTGATGAGGTCGCGATCGTTGCGGACTTCATCGCGGAGAACGGCGACGACTGCGCTGAGCGCTACTTCGCCCATGAGGCGGTCGAGACCTGGCGGGCGATGCTGGAGTTCCAGCAGCACGCCGAGAGCTTGGGCGAGACGCCCTACTCGGAGGGGGAAGTGGAAGCTACGAAGCGTCGTTTCGACGCACTGATCGAGCATTACGGATCGCGGTTTGGCGGCCCTTATGGATGGGCGCAGGCTGCCCTCGCGGCTAAGGACCCGCGCTACTCCAAGCAGAACGCGACCTTGGCTGCAATCGAGCTGAGTGTGGGGACGCAGCACATGCGCCCGTACTACCGGATGGCAAGCCACGGCATCCACGCGAACCCCAAGGGCATCACCTGGACCCCGGACCTGCTCCCAACTGACGGCCGCGGCTCACTCCTCACCGGCCCAAGTCCGGCGGGGCTTGCGGACCCCGGCCATTCCGCGCTCATCTCGCTCACGCGTGTGACGGCCACGACCCTTGCGTCCAAGAAGGGTGAGGCGACCGGGCTCATCATCCTGGCGTTGCTTCAACTCACCGACGAGGCGGGCGAAGCCTACCTGCAAGCGCACCGCGATCTCGAAGCGAAGGGGCGGAACCGCACCGTGCCTGCGCCGGGGAGCAACACTAGCGGCGCAGGCACAACCCGGTTTCATTGGCCTTAGCCCACTTCGCTCCCGGGCCTGGCAGTGGGGTAGAGCGCTCCCCTCCGGCGCTGGCTGGCCCAAGCCGCGCAGGCGCTACGATCCAGGCCAGCCGGAGACGGCTCGCCCAATAGGCACCGCGAGGTCGCTAGTGGGACCTGATCGCTCCGCCGCTGCGAACCCCACGACGCCGCTCCGCACGTCCTCCCTTGTACTGATCTCGATGCGGTGCCGAACGAGGGTTTGGCTCGCCTCGCACCCGCGATCCAGCGGGGAAAGCCCGGGTCTTGCCCCAACGATCCAACGGCAGCATCCCCGGAAAAGCCGGTCGCCCGCCCGCTCCTAAATGCGATGCTTGATCTTTGCTTGATCTCTGGCGTGGCCCGTCGCTGCCGCCATCCCAAAAACCCGCCAATTACCAGGCATTTCTCAAGTGGAGCCAACCGGGATCGAACCGGTGACCTCCTGCTTGCAAAGCAGGCGCTCTCCCAGCTGAGCTATGGCCCCGAAGATCTCCGAGTTTAGGGCACAAACGCCGCCTCCAAGCAGCGCACGGCCGTGACCGAAGGATCCGCCGAAAGCCTATTTGTCGAAGTCGAAATCCCGCGGCGGCTGCTGCTCGAACCAGAGCCGGTCCTGCTCGGGTGTCTCGCGCAGAAAATCGGGCGTCTCCTCGAGGACATCCTCGACTGCTCCCTCCAGCTCCTCTTGCTCCTCCACCGGCCGTGACTGAACCGGGCCGCCGTCCGCGATATCCGGCTCATCGCCCAGCACAGCCCGCATGTCGAACTCGGCGGTCTCCTGCCCCACGTGCGAGAAGTCCGCATCGCGCTCCGGCTCGGGCGCCTCGTGCCCGTTCTCCTCGCCAAACGCGTCCACGGGGACCTCGACCCCGCCGACATCCTCAGCTTCGTGGCCGCTCACCGCGACGCCACCGCCCTCCTCGCCATGGTGCTTCTCCCCATGCCTGCTGTCTCGTGGAACAGGGTCCAGCGCCTCCCGCTGCTCGCGGGCGACCTCGCCCGGATCGGCGCCTCGCAGGCGCTTCAGCTCCAGGTGCTCGCGGATGGCGTCGTCGAGCAATCCCATTGCGCAGCCAAACGATACTGCGCCCGCCCGCTGGCGTTCTGCCACTACACTTCGGGGCCATGCACGCGGTGACCACGCGCGCGTACGGGGCTATAGCTCAGTTGGGAGAGCGCCTGGATCGCACCCAGGAGGTCGCGAGTTCGAGTCTCGCTAGCTCCATTTCTAAAGGTCCCTGCACATCAGTAGGTTTTCTGCTGAGGCGCATAGCTTTCGATGGCCGCCGATCGATGCGCGTTTAGGCACCAGTGCCTAAACGCGCGGGGGACGGGGTCAAGCTCCGGCCAGAGCCGGGTCGCGGCGGTCGGATCGCGCGTAGACGCCATCTGTTCCCGGCCCTGAACACAGCCGCAGCTCCGCTGTGGTCTACCGGCGCTCGGGGGCACGTTGGGGATGCCCCATCCCCGCGTGGGGTCGAGCTGCCGGGGGAGCGCCTCGTGGAATACGCGCCGGGCGAGGGGCGAGCAGAAGTAGTGGTGGCGCAACCCGAACAGCCAATGCCCGGCGAGCCAGGCGAGACAGCCAAGCGCGGTTACCAGCACCGCTGTGAGCGAACCGGTCATGGCGGTGCTCAGCAGCCCGACGGTGACCAGCAGGACACCGCCGATCCTCAACACGACCCCGCCCAACAGCCAGACGCCGAGTGCGATGATGACACCAGTCGCCGCCAAGCTGAGCAGCCCGCTTATCACGCGACCTCGCTCTCGACTTCCCACGCTGACTCGGTCTGATCGAGCGGGCCGCCGTGCCCGTCGATGACGAGGAGCGTCGATTGCGGCTGATAGGACGTGTAGTAGGCAGCCGCCGCGTGGCACATGTGGTGGTTGACCGCCTTGGCGCGGGCCCAGTCGGTCCAGCTGCTCGGGCGCTCAAGGTCATCGGAAAAGAAGACACCGTCGAGATCCTCGACCGCTATCCCGACTGCTGACATGCAGTAGGCGGCTGTGTCCCGCCCGGGGTGCGAGTGCCAGTCGTGTTCAGCGTTCTTCACCCGCTGAATGCGCTCGTCTCGATGGCGACGGCGATCGCGCCGCCATGGACCAGCGCCGAGCTGAAGTCGTGGTCGGAGCCGCCCACTCCGAGCACCCACATCGCGATAATCCTTAGTTATCGCTGCCGCTGGTCATGGACCTGAATCGTATGGGATGGCGGAACTTCGTGCGGGTCGCCTCGAGATCTTGTGGCAACCCCTGGCCGGCGGAGGGCCACTTCGACGGCCGCTCCGAGCGGCGCGACCCGGCATCCGCAAGACGATTAACATCGCCCCCGTACGAGCAGCTCGCGCGGTTCTGGGACTGATCCGTCCGCCCCGACCGCGTGCAATCAAAGTGTGACCAGCCCGCTCACCAGCAAACTCCCACGGGATCCGCGTAGTCGCCGACTGGGCGCCGCTGCGCCAAGACGTCAAGACGGCGTTCGCCAAAAGGGGTCCCGCAAGGCCACCGCCGGCATCGACAGCCTCGCAGCCGCCGCGAGCACCACGGCTACGGGCAAGCGCTTGTAGACCAATCAGACTGCTCGCATCAGGGCACCAAGCCCAAGCTGGCGGTGCATGCGAGCGAGCACATCCGATGTTGTGTCCGACATAAGGGTTATATAGTCCCTCTTATGCACGACGTAGATCATGACGCGCTCTACAGGACCGCCGAGTCCCAGGCCGGCTACTTCACGACCCAGCAGGCACTCGCGGCGAGTATGGATCGGAGCACCCTGCGCCATCATGCGCGCCCCGGCGGCCGTTACGAGCGGGTTCGCCGAGGCCTGTATCGCCTTCGCCACTTCCCGACCAGCCCACACGAGCATGTCGTGGCGGCTTGGCTTCCGCTGCGGGACGCCGGAGCTATCGTCTCGCACGAGAGCGCACTCGAGCTGTATGAGCTCTCCGACGTGATCCCAAGCGCAACTGATCTCTCCATACCACGCTCCAAGCGCGGACAGCGGTCGCGACCAGGAGTCCGGCTCCACACGCTGGAGCGCCCACCTCAAGACACCGAGATCCGCGGGCTCGCCGGCGTGCCGGTGACGACACCGGAGCGAACGATCCTCGACGCGCTCCAGGGCGGAACCCAACTCGAGCAGATCGAGCTCGCGATCACACAGGCCGTGGATCGCGGGCTCACCACACCACGGCGCCTGCGGTCCGCGGCCGTATCGCGACCGGCACGCGTACGGGCGTTCGTCGCTCACGCGCTTCAACGGGAGCCAACATGAGGTACAGGGACGCAGCGGCCTTTCGCCAGGCACTTGAGGAGCGGCTGAAGACCAGGGCGCAGGGTGACGGTGCGCGGCTCGCCCGCGACCGCAAGCACGTGGCCTTCGACAGGCTGCTCGCCCGGCTGCTCGCTGTGGCCCCAGGCCAGTGGCTGCTGAAGGGAGGCTTCGCGCTGGAACTTCGCCTCGCCAAGCGCGCCCGGACGACGAAGGATGTCGACATCGACTGGCAGGCAGACGAGGAGCAACTGCTCGAGACGCTCATCGATGCAGCCGGTCACGACGCCGGCGACTACTTCGCCTTCACCATCGAGCGGGCCGGCGCTCCCGAGGATCGTCTTGGCGGTAGCTACCGGTTCCGAGCTTCAGCTTCGCTGGCTGGCCGGCTATTTGAGACCTTCCTACTCGATGTCGGCTTTCGCCGCGACGAAGAGGTGACCGCAGACACTCTCACAACGGAAGCCCTCCTCGCCTTCGCAGAGATACCGCCGATCGAGGTGCAGGCCGTCCCACTCGAGCTCCAAGTCGCCGAGAAGCTCCACGCATACTCCCGCACTTACAAAGGCGGTCGACCAAGCACCCGCGCCAAGGACCTTGTCGACCTCGCCCTGATCGCCACGACCTCGACCCTCGACGCAATGCTGCTGCGCGCAGCGATCAACACAGCGTTCACCCGACGCGCTACCCACCCTCTGCCGACAATCCTGCCTCGGCCACCCGGAGACTGGGCCACGCAGTACCGTCGCCTCGCCCAGGAAGTCGGCGCGCGAGCCGATCTCAGCGCCGGATACACCGACGTGTCTGCCTTTCTCGAACCCATCCTCAACGGCAAGACCACCAGCGGGACCTGGAACCCCGTACAACAACACTGGGTACATGACGGGCCAGAAGGCGTAGATCGCTATTGACAAGGAGGGACACCCCGTTGGGACCCGGTCGACGATCAGGCACCCATCGCCAAAAGTGCCTGAGTCCGCGATAATCGGATAATCGGGGATTATCGCCTACTGGTTGAGGACGGGCGACGTCACCATCCCGGGAGGCCTGTGTGCGTTACATCGACGACATCCGGGGGCACAGGAGACGTCAGAACAAGCTCCACCTCTTCAGTCACAGTTCGAAGATGTCTCAGGCGACGGACCTCATGATGCCACGCTCTTGGTCGTTCAATCGCGAGGAGGTGCAAGGTTGCCGTCGGCTACGACGAGCGCCAACGACGCCTACCGGACAGGAACAGTCATCGACAATAACCGCGCCCAGAACAGGTGTCGGAGCGATCAGCATGGCGTCCGCTTGTCGGCGCGCCGCTTCAGCCGTTGGCGCTGTCCCCGCTAGCCAACACGCCTTGGGAGGATCTCGCCTGCGCCTTCGCCACGCCTATAGCACGTTTCATGCGAGAGCTGTAGGGTTGTGCACATGGATGAGCAGTTTCGTATCCTCCATCTGAGCGACCTGCACCTCGGCGGAGGTGAGTTCCGTGACGAGGACATGAAGCTTACGGTTCCCGAAGCTGAGCGACGTCGGCTCGTTGACCGGCTCCGCAGTTACCTCACGGCGTTGCCCCAGCAGCCAGACATCGTGTGCATCACAGGGGACATTGCTAACCGCGGCGACCCATCCGGGTTCGATGCCTTTATGTCCTGGGTTGCGCCACTCGTTGACGATGGGGTCCTACCAGAGCCCGGGAGATTCCTAATCACGCCCGGAAATCACGATGTGTCACGGGCTGCATCCGCCGCCGAGCGGTTCGCTCGCTTTTATGACGTCGCTCGGGCCTTCCCCCATGCGTTTGTGCCGGGGCACGATCCGGCACAGCAAGCGCACTTCGATATTGGTACGGGCTTGCAAGGTGGGTTGGTAACTGACCAGAAACTCGGTAGGATCACTGTCGTCAAGTCGGAGCCATATCTCTATGATCCCGACTCCCGCGTCCTTGTGTACGCGTTTAATTCCTCGCTCGCATGTGGTGTTTATCCAGATGAGAGCCAGCTTCTCCTTGACGGCATCGACAAGGCGATCGGCCTCGCAGGTACCGACTCAGCGCTGACACGCTCCCTAGCGAAGCTACGGGACTCCGCGACGGTCAATCTACTTCTCGACGCCGGTCTTGTAGGAGATGCGCAACTAGAATATTTCGAGGGCGTCATGTCATCCATGAAGGCTGCGCTCGGCATCGCCTGGCACCAGGTAACGAAGCTGGCGATTTTGCATCATCACGTGAATCCCATCTGGCGACAACAGCTAGAGCTCAAGCCGTTTGAGTCGATTATTGACGCCGCCCAAGTGAAGCGCGCGCTGACGGAGTTTGGTTTCGACATTGTCCTGCATGGTCACAAGCATCAAAACGGGGTATCGGTCGACGCGACAGTGGTCCCAACGGGCGATGGAAGGTCTCCAGATCCGATCACGATCGTTTCCGGAGGTACCGTGTGCGGTCATCCTGCCCTAAACGATCGCCAGACCTTTAAGGTCGTGCTACTTGATCGATCACGACGGCGCGAGAGCGCAGTTGTCGAAGAGTACCCACTCTTGGACACAGCCGACTACGAGACGACGATGCGGAAGGAGCGTCGCGTATATCAACTGCCACTTGCCGATCGAATACCCGACCTCCACGATGACACGTCGCTCAAGACGTTGCTGGACAAGAAGCTCCTAGCCGAGGGTATTAGCGATCTGCCAACCGCAGTCGCGCATACCATAGGCGGCCAGACCGTATTGAGCGGCGACAGCGATCTGGTGTCGGAGCATGCGCGTTATCGCTTTGCAACCATCTATGAGGATTCGACTGAGCGTACCGTCGTTGATGTATTCCTTTCGTCTTCGCGACTCGACTTTCGCCAAAGGGCACGGATACATTGGATGCTTGCGGACGTGAGGCATCTCCGCGAAGTTACGGGGAAGCTGACACGAGTGCGCGTCATCATCGGTAACGTCTCCAACACGAGCTTCAGCCGCGAGCGACAAGCAGGCGAAACCAGCCGCAGTATCACAGACTTGGGACATGCGTTCGCGCCCGCAATTGAGGCTGGTCTGCTCGACATTGTGGAGCTGCGCGTGACGCAGTCTGACATCGATGACCTCGACCGGGCGATTCCCGCCGCGAGCCGTCGAAGCTACTGATTATGCCCGACCGTTTGCATGACTGTGCACATGCCTTTCTCGCTGAATGCCTGCCGAGCCTCGAACATGCGCTCGACGCCGAGCACCTTCAGCACGCATTCGTCCAGGGCCGTGTAAAGACACCTGAAGCCATTGCCACGAAGAGAGCGCGCGACGGAGTTTCCCGCACAAATGACTTCCTCGGACTACGAGTCATTGTCGACCACTGTGGTCTTCTAGACTCGGCCGTCACTGCTGTGCGCGATTGGGCACACGCTGCTAAGTTGACGCCCATTAGCGAAGACGACCACTTCGCGCATCCGGGCGCGGGTGGGTATCGCGCATTCCACTTCGATTACGAACTCGTCGATCCCGAGGCATTAGGTCTCACCGCCGATGTTGGCGTTGAGGTACAGATCACCTCTGCGCTGCTAGCTGCGATCGCACGCGTGTCCCACGACATCCTCTACAGACAAGAGAGTCCGAAATACGGAAAGCTGGCGCGGGGTGTACAGGAAATTGCGGACGCAACCTGGCAGATCGACAGGCGCATCGCCGCGTTGGTGGAATCATCGACCTACTCTCGATGACGTGGTCACGGATTTCTTGTTACGATGGAGCGCTTAGTCCCGGCTAGTAAAGGTGCTTCGATGACAGTCTTGCGATCGCTCGGGCGGACGTAGCTGCTGGCAGTATCTTAAGTTCGTCGCATTTTGTTCGAGCCGCATCCGAGCCACTTCTCGCCCACTCAGCCGGGAGAACCCCACGGTCATAGTCGAGCCACCGGGTTGAGTACGACGCACCCTCGCCGGGTCACGAATGAGTATGTAACGGTTGCAGCGGGCAGATTGCGCACGAGAATAGGGCTTATGGCGACTACCGGGAAGCCGGACACCGGGCAGACCCACGGTCGCAGAGCCGGGATCCCTTGAGCCGAACTCCGCCCTGGACGTTGCATGAGAGCGCCAAAAGCTTCGCGAGGTGGCCTCGCTGGCGATCAGCGCTTTATGGCCGCGCTCACCGAGTTCTTCTAGGCGCGACAAGCGCCGCGGCGAGGGGACAGCCGGACGCGACAGCCGGCTCGCGGCACGACTATTGCGCTACGCCAGCGCGGCGCCTCGATTGTGCGAGCGACGGGCAGTACTCGGTTTCTCGCGAGTATCTCCCGCAACAGGACCTTAAGCTCGAGCATGGCGAAGTGACGCCCCAGGCAGTGCTTGCGTCCACCGCCCCATGGCAGCCACGTTGGCGGGCGTGGCTGTCCCTCCAGGAAGCGGTCGGGTAGAAATCTGCCGGGCTCCCGGTACAGGTCGGGATTGCGGTGCATGAGGTATGTACACGCCGCGAGGTGAGCCGGCGGTCGGTAGAGATGACCGCCGATCTCGAGCGGTGAGACGACGGCGCGTGGAATCGTGAACAGGAACACCGGCCGCACACGTAGTGTCTCATGGATGGTCGCGGTCAGGTAATCGTCCCCGGCGCCGGTGTCGATCTCATCAGTCAGGCGATCCTGCGCATCCGGGTGGTGTGCGAGCAGCTGCAGTGTCCAGCCGAGCTGGCCGGTCGTGGTCTCGTGACCAGCGGTGATCATCGAGATCAGGTCGTTACGCAGATGCCCGTCAGAGTCGCCCGCGTCCCGGTCTGCTTCGCGCTCGACGAGCATGTCGAGTAGATCCCGCCTTTGTGAGCGCTCCTCCTTGCGACGCCTGGTGATCAGATGATCGAGCACTGCCTCGACCCCCGCTCTGCGTGCGAGAAACACGCTCCAGCGGTGGTGCCATCCGGGCAACGACCGCAGTCTGGGCTCCTGCAGCGCCGCAGTCATGGTAATCGAGAGCATGCTAAGGACACCCTCGTGCAGCGATCGCACCAGATCGTCTTCCTCGCCGAAGATGGTCCTCAGAATCACTTTTAGTGTGAGGGCGCGAAGCCATGGGTCCAGCGCCACCACGACATTCTGCGGCAAGGCTGAGATCTCGTGTTCGACGGCCTCGTCGAGTAGCGCTGCCTGCTCGGTGATCGTCCGCCGATGGAACGCTGGCGTGATCGATCTGCGCGCTTTCATGTGTTCATCCTCGTCGAGCAACATGAAAGACGAGCTGCCGACGATCGGCTCGATCGTCTTCGAGCCCTCGCCCGGGTGCAGCTCGCACGGATCGCTTACGGTCACCGCCTCAATGCCGTCAGGATTGGCGAACATCACGAGCGGCGGGTGATCTATCGGATATAGGGTGAACCGATCGCCCAGGCGCTTGTGACAATGCTCGAAGTAGGCATAGGGATCGAAACGGGCGGCGAGCGTTTGCAGCGAGCTTGGGTGCAGTCCGCCGGGTGGCAGGTCACGACGAGCGCGTCGCAGCAGCGTCGACCCGGCACAGTGCGTTTGCAGCCGCGACATGCCGTCCCTTAGCCGCGATCAGACGGTGCGAGCTCGACGCTTCGCGTCATACGATCAGACGAGGATGAACGCCTGTGTGGCTGGCTGACGGCAATTTGGCCACGATTTCGCAGGTCGAGGCGTACCCGCGAGCCTGCGTGGGGTGTCACGATCACGCTGCGCCAACGTGGCTGCTCGATGTGATTGGCTACGGCGCGCACGGTCAGGTGCGCTAGGACCTCTTGCAGCACGATCTTCATCTCCATGGTGGCGAGATGCAAGCCCGGGCAACGCTTGCCGCCACCGCCCCACGGCAACCAGACGTGCGGCGGCGGCGGACTGTTGAGGAAGCGCTCGGGCTCGAAGCTGTGGGGCGCACGGAAGTGCGCGGGGTCGTGATGGAGGAGATAGATGCAACCAGCGATCGCCGTCGGCGGTGCGACCTTCCAGCCAGCGAGCTCCGTCGGCCTATGCACCGCTCGTGGAATCGTAAACGGAAACACGGGACGATCGCGCATGATCTCCTGGACCGTCGCAGTCAAGTAGACATCGCTTTCACCGCGATCGATCTCACGGTGCAGGCGCGCTTGGGCTCGCGGATTGTGCGCAAGCAGTTGAAACCCCCACGCCAGCTGTGCGGCAGTCGTCTCATGGCCGGCCATAATCACCGACATCAGGTTGTCTCGCAGCAGTCGCTTCCGCGTCGGCGAGCCAGCAGCGTCCCGAGCGAACCTTCCCAGCATGCCTTTCGGAGGCCCCGTCCGCATCAGGCATTCGTCGATAGTGGCACACATCAGCTCGTCGACCATCTCGCGTTCTCGTATGAAGCGCCGCCAGCGCATTCGACCTACTGTTCGACGCATTGTCGGCTCGGGATAGGACGACGAGCCTGTGATTTCCAGCATCTCGAGAATCGCGTCGCGCAGCTCCCATGGCTCCTGCGGCGGCACGCCGTCCGGTTGGTCGAACGCCTCGCGCAGGATCACCTCCAACGTCAGCGAGCGTAGGCTTGCGTGCAGCGAAAACGGCTCGCCCAAGGGCCAACTGGCGATCACGCGTCGAGCCACCGCGCGCACCGTCTCGGCGTGCGCACATACAGCGACTTTGCGGAACTCATGCAGCACCGCCCTGCGTCCCTCAATGTGTGCACGGTCGTCCTGGAGCATGAACGAGCGCTCGCCCACTATCGGCTCCACCATGCGGGCGCCCTCGCCCGCACGTAGCACGTCGGGCGCGGCGGCGAACATCGCCTTGACGTCCTGGGCATCGGAGAGAACGATGAGCGACGGATACGGAGTCGTATTGAGTGTGAAGTGAGCGCCGTAGCGCGCGCGGCACCGCTCAAGCAGGGTGAAGATGTCTCTGTAGACCATATAGGTCTGTGCACTACGCGGAAGTCGTGGACCCGGCGGGAGCTCGCTCGTGCCTACACAGAAGGACGCGTCGCGTGCTCTGTTCATGCGCGCAGTCCGTAGCAGATCCGCCAGAGCCGGAGCACAGGCAACAGCACCTGCGGTAGCGAGCCGCTACGTGCAAGGAGCGCGCGAGTCGCCCGACGACCTCCGTAGATGTGCGCGCTGTCCTTTGACAGATACATCGCGATCATGCACGCGATCACGACGACGTGCTTCTCTCCACCCGGTAGCGCCAACGCTTCGCTGAGACAGCGACGCATGATCTCCGCTAGGCGCTCGATCGCGACATCTCGATTGGGATAATACGTGATGTAGCGCTGGTGGTCGGTAACCGCGTCCTCAGTGATATCGACGTAGCTGTCGAGCATTGTCGTGAGCACGTTGGCCCAAGGCCAGTAGATGCGGCGAACGCTGGCAATCTCCTCGTCAGCGACGTCGAGATCGCTCGCCAGCGCCAGCAGCGCGAAGATCGAGATGGAAGCCCCCGCCGCCGCCGCCGAGAGCTCAAACCACTCGGCCTCCTGCTCGTCTGGAAACTCTCGCTCGGCCCACACTTGCAGCTTCGCCACTCGCGACGTCGGGCTGGGATCGTGATTTAGCGCTTGGACACTCGCGCGTGCCGCCTCCGCCAGCAAGAAAGGCTGTACCCGCTGAAATAACTGCAGCTCCTGGCATTGCTGGCGACACGCATCAACAAGCGCGCACAGATAGCCAGCGTCCCCTTCCCGTGCGTCGTACAGGTAGTAGTCGCGCACCGCTCGCGCGGGATCGAATGCGTCGACCATCGCGGCGTGGAGCTGCAGCCCGTTGACCTCGTCGGCCTCGGCAGCGCTCTCGCTCGCACTATCCAGAAAATCAAACATAACCTGATAGGCGACGAGTAGGCGCAGCAATGCCTTGCTGCGCCTACTGGCCAAGGTGCAGAACAGCGCCGCACCATGGACGTTCACGCGCTTGCCGTCGATTGCGCCGATGGCGTCTCGGCGTAGACCTTCATCGGAGATCTCGGATGCCCGGGCGCGCCATGTCCGTAGCTCGCGCCGCACGATCGGCTCGGCCCACAGCAACTCGCGCGCCGCAGCGGCAACGAGGGTTCGCATCTGACTCAGGGTCAACGGCGCGACGTCATGCCTGCTGCGCACATGTGTGTAGCGCAACCTCCCGGCTCGCGGCTTTGTAACTACATGCCCCTCCATGTCGCAAGACTAGAACTGCTTGAACAATGGGACTGGGCAGCTAGTAGATAATGTGTCCCTTCCGATCAGCCCCACCCTCGTGACACAGCGCTCCAGATGCCCACATTTCGGCCACTGGTGCGAGTTTGTCGAAATCTACCGTGCGATGTACGGGACTCAGTCCCCGATAAGTTCCGTGGAAAATGATCGCCGCTGTGTTTCTCTCCGAAGACATCCGCGCGACTGTGACCGCGCCCCCAGAGAGCCGCTCGGAAGCGGGTGGAGCACCGATGGAGCTGGGCTCCCTACATCAAGAGGCCCTAGCCGCAACGCTTCCCACCCAAATAAGGCACGCTCCCAGCTCGGGCCACAGACTCTCGCCCTCTCGGATCCGTGAGGGCGCGCTGCCCGTCACGCTTGTGCCGGCACTGCCGTCGCACGGTAGCCTGACAGCGCGACGATCGCGCTTGCCGCAAGCGCCACGACGCCGAAGCTCTCCAGCGCGGTCGGCAGGGCGAGGGAGATCACGACCGGAAAGCCCGTGACGGTCACCAGCGCGTGGCTGACAAGTAGTTGACCGTAGATGCCAAACGCCGCGCCCACGAGGCAGCCGAGGCCGATCACGACCGTGCTTTCCCACACCAGCGCGCGCCACAGCAGGCTGCGCGGAAGCCCCTGCACCTTCAGCCGTGCGAGCGCACGGCGGCGCTGCCAGACTCTGGCACCCATCGTGCTCGCGCTCGCGAGCACACCGGCCAACAGCACCAGCAGCGCCATCTGTGTCAGCCGCGCGAGCCCCTGCTGCCCGTTGGCAATCTCCAGCTGTTCGTGGCGGCGCTCGGTCTGCACAGCCAGGCCCCTGTAGCCCATGCGCGCGAGCGTACGGCGCACCTCGGCCGCCATACGCGCCGGCGAGGCGCCGGGCGCGAGCATCACGTTGTAGGCCGACGGTTCGGCGCTGCCCCATCCCGCAATGTAGTCCGCCGGGCTCACGATCGCCGCACCCGCCGGCCAGCCCAGGTCCGTGCTGAGCGCCGCCACGCGCAACGTCACCGGGTCCGGGGTCGGCAGCGTGAAGCGCTGACCGATCTGAACATGGTGTTCGTCGGCGAGCGCCTTCGATAGCACGACCCAGCCGCCGCTGCGCAGGCGGGCATCGGCGCTCGCAAGGTCGCCTTCTGAAAGCTGGATCGTGCTCAGCGGCCTTGCTGCGGTGGCGGGCGGCGCCTCCACAAACACGCGTCGATCACCGACATTCAGGAAACTCGCTCGATAGACGCTGGCGGCACGTACGCCCGCCAGCCGGCGCAGCGGCGCTAGCGGGATTTCGTGGAATGGGATCGTCGCGAACAGGTTGTCGCCGGTCGCTGGCGACACCCACAAGTCCGCGGCCGAGGAGATCGTATGGAAGGACGCCGTCAGGCCCGCCTGCAGGTTGCTGCGCGAACCCTGGATCATTGCGCCGCCAACGACCGCGATCGCCGCTGTTGCAGCGATCGCGAGAATCCGCGTGCGTGCCAAGAGGGAGCGTAGCTCGACGACCGCGAGCGCGGCCGCCGGCGAGCCCAACCGCGATTGCAAACGCTCGAACCCCCTCACACCGGCGTCGATCACCGACGGGAGCAGCAGTAGCGCCGCGAGCACAAGCGTCACGATCGCGATCACCGAGTAGCGCGGGGCGGCCAGCACGATGACCGTCGTCACAACCAAGCAGACGATCCCGGCTGCGTGGGCGCCCCCACGGAATGAGTGGCCGCCGCCAGAGGGCACATCTGAGGGGTGAGACCGGCCCGCGCGTCCGTACCGGCGCAGCCGCCCGAACAGTCCCGTCCCGCGCGCAGCGTCTGGGGCACCGGCCGCGACTGGCTGCGCCCGTATGCGCGTGCGGGCGTCCCGCAACGTCGCGAGCACGCCGATCGCCGCGGCCAGCAGACCGGCAACGACGGCTAGGACGACGCTCTGCCACGTGATGATTCGCTGCGAGCCGACCGGAAACGCGATCGAGAGGAATCCGGGGCTAGCGTTGAAGACGAGCACCGACAAGAGGTCCCCCAACGCGAGGCCGAGCAGCGCGCCGCACACGCCGAGTGCGGCCGCGTCGAACAGCAGCACCTTTACGATCTGGCGCGGCGGCGCACCGAGCATGCGCAGTTCGCTCAGCAGCCGCCTGCGCAGGGGAGCGGTGAGCAGCACCGCGCAGTAGGCGAACATGAAGCCGACGAGCGCGCAGATTGCCGCGAACACGCTGACGGACTGGTTGATCGGAATCGCCGTCTCGTCGAACAGCGTCGTGTCGAAGTTCGCCGGCGTGACGTTCAAATGCCCGGCGGCGAGCCGGCGCATGCCGCGCAACACTTCGGCGTCCCGCCCGGGACGGACCTGCACGAGCACGCGCGAGAGCCGACCCTGCATCCCGGTGAGTCTTTGCGCGTAGCGCAGCGGCGCAACCGCCACCTGGCTGTGGATCAAAGGCCCGATCTCTGACGGTTTCAGCACGGCACCCAGCAGCGTCGGTACGAGGTGTGCGCCGACCTGCACATGGATGACCTGCAGCTGTTTTGCGCTGATCGCAGCAGCCAGCGGCGCAGGCAACAAGATCGCCGGCGCACCCGCGAGCTCGCCGGGCCTCAAATGGCGCAGCAGCGCACCGGTGAGATGCACATAGCGCGGGTCGGTAGCGAGCAGATAGACCGCGCGCCTGCCCCCCGTGCCGACCAGGCCGATCTGCGCTTCGAGCACGGGCACCGCTGCGCGCACTCCCGGCAGCGCCTGCGCTTCGCCGAGCACGCGTTCATCGAAGCCCGCCGCTGAGCGTGCCTCCAGCTGGTAGCGCGCATGGCCGCTCACCCCGCTGGTCAGCTGCGCCACCGACCCGCCGAAACTAGCGGTCGCGACCTGCGAGGCGAACAGCAGTCCGACCCCGACGGCGATGCCGAGCACCGCAAACAGCTCCTGCACGAGGACGCCGCGGGCGCGCAGACGCACGGCATACAGATAGGCGACGTCGTAGAGACTCATCGCGGCGGCGCGTCGGGCGCCGCCGACGGCTCAGTTCCGGCGGCCGGGGCGAGCGGCGCGGTGCCGGCGTCGAGCTCGGCGAGCCGCCCGTCCCGCAACACGTGCACCCGGTCGGCGTACGCTGTTGCCTGCGAGTCGTGCGTGACGAGCAGCAACGCGGTTCCGCGCTCGCGGCAGACCTCGCCGAGCAGCTCGAGCACCTCGCGACTGCGCTGCGTGTCGAGGTTGCCGGTCGGCTCGTCGGCGAGCAGTAGCTTTGGTTCGGTCGAGAGCGCGCGGGCGATCATCACCCGCTGGCGCTCGCCCATCGAAAGCGAGTCGGCGCGGTGACGCAGTCGCTCCCCCAGCCCAAGTCGCACCAGCATCGGCTCGATCTGGCTGTTGCCGCGGCGCACGCCAACCGTCACCCACAGCTTCAGCGCTGCGTTCTGGATCACATTGCCACCAGGCAGCAACTCAAGCGACTGGTCGATGTAGCCCAGCTCGTGCAGCCGGTAGCTCGCCGCCTCGGCGTCCGAGAGCATAGAGACGTCGCGGCCGCCGACGAGCACCGCGCCGCTGTCGGGCGCCACAAGCGCCGCGACCAAGGTCAGCAGCGTCGTCTTACCGGAGCCGCTCGGGCCGTAGAGCGCGACCATTTCCCCCGCATCGATCTCCATCGACACACCATCCACCGCGCGCACCGGCTCGTCCCCGACGATGGGATAGTGCTTGACGAGCTCGCGCAGCTCCAGCATCTCACATTACCTCGTACGGCATTGACCGCGGGCGGTCCCTAGCCAATGCCGGCCTTGTATCATTGAACGGAACGATATCGCGCGGGGCGACTTCCACAACCGCGTTGCCCACCACGTCTCCCTGCTTGGTCAGGACGTGAGATCGATCCTGCAGATCGAGCGTGGCTCACCGGCACAGCGATGCCCTTACTTATCGCGCGACGTATACCGTGAGTCGCCGATCTCCAGACCCTTTGCGTTCAGGCACTCGTCGTCAGAAGTGCCTGCGTCCACGATAATCGCCGATAACCCACGGGCATCCGCGCTGATCTCGACGCTACAGCGTCGTCGCAAATCCCCTGCTCATCGACACCTTTCGAACACGAACTTGCGTCCAGAGCGGGCGCATCGCACCCAGGAGGTCGCCGGCTCGAGTCCGGCTAGCTCCATGAGAAGCGGACAAGGCAAGGGAGGCGCACATGCTCGACCGCGATCGCCTGCAGAGGGCTCGCGATGTGTACGAAGCGTACGTGTCCGGCGATCGCCGCATCGTCGAGGAGCTGCTCAGCGACGACTTCACCTTCTACAGCCCCGCCGACGTGGGGATCGATCGCGCTAGATACTTCGAGCGCTGCTGGCCCAATGCCGAGCTGATCGAGGGCACCGAGCTCGTGCGTCTGGTGCAAGACGGCGATGAGGTCGTGGTCACCTACGAGAGCACGAAGACCGACGGACATCGGTTCCGTAACATCGAGGTGCTCACGTTCGACGGCGGGAAGATCTGCAAGGCGGAGGTCTACTTCGGCTGGAACCTGGAGTGATCCGCCAGCGGGTCTGGCGGCCCGGGATGGACTGCTTCTCGTGCGCGTCCAGACGTCGGGAGACATCGACAAGTTTCAAAACAGACCACTAGATCGGAGAACCCATGGCTGACCGACTCGACGCAACCGTCGCGCTCGTCACCGGCGCGAGCAGTGGCATTGGCGCGGCGAGCGCCCGCGCGCTCGCCTCCGCGGGGGCAACGGTCGCGGTGGCGGCCAGGCGCAAGGAGCGCCTCGACGAGCTCGTCCGGGACATCGAAAGCGACGGGGGTCGCGCCTTGGCGATCGAGACCGACGTCACCGACCGCGGCCAGGCCGAAGCCGCCGTCGCCCGCACCGTTGAGGAGCTCGGGCGCCTGGACACGGTCGTCAACAACGCGGGTGTGATGCTCCTCGGACCGCTGCTCGACGCGCCGATCGAGGAATGGGATCGCATGATCGAGCTCAACCTCCAAGGCTTGCTCTACGTCGCGCACGCCGCCCTTCCCCATCTACTCAAAGCCGCCGACGAGGAGCCGCGCCGCGTCGCCGATCTGGTCAACATCAGCTCCGTCGCCGGCCGCGTCGCACGCTCGGGCTCGGGCGTCTACAACCTGACCAAGCACGGCGTCGGCGCGTTCAGCGAGTCCGCGCGTCAGGAGTTCGCCGGGCGGCACCTGCGTGTCTCGCTCGTCGAGCCGGGAGCGGTCGACACCGAGCTGCCAGACCACGTGCGCGCCGACGTGCGCGACCAGATGATGAAGCGCTTTGGCGACATCGACCGTCTGCGATCAGAGGACATCGCCGACGCGATCTCCTACATCGTCACCCGCCCGCGCCACGTCGCCATCAACGAGATGCTGATCCGCCCCACCGAACAGACCGGCTGAGCGACTCCCCGCTCGGCGGCTCTCCGGCCGGCGGCTTCCGGGCCTTCCCTGAGGTCAGTGAGCTTTGGCACCCACAGCCTCTCGGTAGGCCCGGATCTACCTACACACCGTTCGAAACGTCCCCGGACACGTCATCTAGCGCCGGCCCGAGTGGGATCTGGCAGCGGCGTGAGCACGCTTTCGATCCGCGCGCGCATCGGCTCGAACTGTGGCGGCAGCGACAGTCGCTCGCCGAGATGTTGCTCGTCCTCGTCGACCCCGAACCCCGGACCGATCGTCGCGATCTCACACAGCACACCGCTCGGCTCGAAGAAATACACCGACCGGAAATAGAACCTGTCGATCATGCGCGTCGGCCGCGCGCCCGCCGCGGTCAACCGCGCGCGCCACGCCTCCTCCTCGTTCGCCCGCGCGGCAAACGCCACGTGGTGCACGGTGCCCACGCCGCGCCTGCCGCGCTCCTCCGGCGGCGCGTCGTACGCATAGAAGCCGCTGCGTCGCTCGCCGCGAACCTGCCACTCAAACCCGCTCTCCTGCCGCGTGAAACCGAGCGTATCGCCGAGGAACTGCGCGCTGTCGGAGGGCTCAGAGCTGTAAACCCGTACGCCGGCGAAACCTTGCAACGCGAGCCCGTCCGGGATCTCATGCGAACGCGCGATCAGCGGCTCCTCCTCGCCGGATGCGACGACCAGCTCGTGCGCGAGCCCCTCCAGATCGGCGAACACCAGGCCATCCCCGCTCGACTCCACCTCAACCCCGCGCGCCGCCAGCCGCTCCTGCCAGAAAGCCAATGCGTCGTCTGATCCCACGCGCCAGACGATCCGGTACACCATTCCATCACCGGGCCTGCCGCGTGTGGCATGGGGGTACTCGAAGAACGTTAGATCCGCGCCCGGCGAGCCGTGCTCGTCGCCATAGAACAGGTGATAGACCGTCGGTTCGTCCTGGTTGACGGTCTTCTTCACCATCCTCAGCCCGAGCACGCCCGTGTAGAACGCGACGTTGCCCGCGGCGTCACCCGTGATCGCCGTAATGTGGTGAATCCCCTCGAGCCTCACCCCTGTCTCTATACCATCGGCGCGTGCACGACGGATCGTCCCGGCCAGCCGGCGCCCTCATCCCGCGCTTCGGCCGCGCGCGGCGCGACCCCTCGCTCGCGGTGCTCGAAGGCCTCCACCCGCTCAAGCACGCGCTGCGCTTCGGCGCGAACGTGCTCGAGGTCGTCTGCTCCGATGCGGACGAGCTCGAGCGGCTGGCCGGCGCGCTCGCTCCCGACATCGCGTCGCGCCTGCGCGCGCTCGCGTGCGAGGTCGATCCCTCCGTCTTTGCCCAGCTCGCACCGCTCGCGCCGCCTACAGGCGTGATCGGGCTGGCCGAGCGTCCCGCGGTCGACCCCCTCGCTGTGGTCGCCGACACGCGTGCCCTGCCCGTCGTCCTGCTCGAGGACCCGCGCGACCTCGGCAACATGGGCGCCTGCGTGCGCGTCGCCGCGGCCGCCGACGTCGCCGGTGTGCTTACCACCGGCAGCCACGACCCGTGGCACCCCGACACCTTGCGCGGCGCAGCCGGGCTGCACTACGCCGTGCCCGTCGCTCGCGTCACGCGTGTCCCTCCCAGCGACCGGCCGCTGCTCGCGGTCGACCCCGCGGGCGAGCCGCTCGACCCGGTTACGCTGCCGCCGCGGACGATGCTCGCCTTCGGCACCGAGCGCTACGGCCTCAGCGACGAGCTCCTTACTCGCGCCGACGCACGCGTCAGCATCCCGATGCGCGCCGGCGTCTCGAGCCTCAACCTCGCCACCTCGGTCGCCGCCGTCCTGTTCGCCTGGCGGCTCTGCTCGCCGATCCCCGTTGAAAGTTAGCCGGTCCCAGAGACGGCCGGGCCGGCCGGCCGCTGAGAAGCTTGGCCGCCGGGCTTGGCGGGGGGTGGCCGGCTGGCCGGCGGGCTAGGAAGAGACAGTCAGCGTGCCTTCCATCCCGGCCTGGCGGTGGCCGGGGACGGAGCAGTAGAAGGTGTAGGTGCCCGGCTTCAGGTTCAGCGTGAGGGTCCGGCTCCCACCCTGGAACGTAGGCGTCGCTCCGAGCACCGTACTGCCCTTTGCGATCGTCACGTTGTGTTCGAGCGGCGACATGTTCGTCATCGTGATCGTCACCCTGCCGGCCTTTGCCGCGAGCTGCTTCGTGTCGTAGCTGAGCTGCCCGCCCGATTCGGCCGCGAGCTTCAGCGCGGTGCTCGTTGCCGCGCCGGCCGCCGGCGAAGACGGCGGTGCGGGCGTCCCCGTCGTCGCCTTGGGCGATGTGGCCGAGGTCGAGGCGACCGGCGTGGAAGTCGTGGACGCGGCCGCTTCGCTGCCCGCCGAAGACGTCTGCGTCGAGGCCGCGCTTGTGGCCGGGGCCGTCTTTGCGGGCGTGCCCGATGTGAGCACAGCCGTCGACGCAGCCGCGATCACGAGCACCACAGTGATCGCAATCACCGCCCGCTCGCCCCCCGTGGCGCCGGGGAAGTCCGGGCGACGCAGGCCGAGTCCGAGCGAGACGATCAGCGCCCACACCACCAGCGCGCCGCCGGCGATGTAGAAGGGAACCTTGCTCTTCTCCGCCCCCAAGATGGGCACCAGGTGAAGCGCTGCCACGTGCATTGGCGCGAGCCTAACCGATGGAGCCGTGGTTATGCTCTTTGCCACGATGACCGCTGCGGTGCGCGCACCCGAGGAGACGCTCGAAGGCCTCCCCGACTTTTCCTTCGCCTCTCACTACCGCGAGGTGGGCGGCCTCCGCCTCGCCCACCTCGACGAGGGCGCCGGGTCGCCCGTAGTTTTCCTGCACGGCGAGCCCACCTGGTCGTTCCTGTGGCGCAAGGTCATCCCGCCGGTGCGCGACGCAGGCTTCCGCTGTATCGCCCCCGACCTCGCCGGCTTCGGCCGCTCGGACAAGCCGGTCGACATCGACTGGTACTCCTACGACCGCCACGTCGAGCTCACCGCCACGCTGCTCAAGGACCTCGACCTGCGCGCCGCCACGATCGTGGTGCACGACTGGGGCGGCCCGATCGGGCTGCGCCTCGCGGTCGAACAGGCCGAGCGGATCGACCGCATCGTGATCCTCGACACCGGCCTCGCAACCGGCTACCAGAAGTCGACCGAGGCGTGGCTCGCATTCCGTGATTTCGTCGCGCGTACCGAGGACCTGCCGATCGGCATGCTCGTCCGCGGCGCCTGCAAGCTCGACCCCGGCGACGAGGTGATCGCGGCGTATGAGGCGCCCTTCCCGGATATCCCCTCGAAGGCCGGCGCGCGAGCGTTTCCGACGCTGCTGCCCCAGACTCCCGACGCGCCTGGAGCCGCGGCGGGACGGCGCACGCAGGAGGCGCTGCGCGAGGATCGCCGGCCGACGCTGATGCTGTGGGGCGACTCCGACCCCGTCCTGCCGCTGGCGGTGGGCGAGCGCTTCGCGGCTTCGATCGGCAAGCCGACGCCGCGCACGATCGCGGACGCCGGCCACTTCCTGCAGGAGGATCAGGGGCCGCTGATCGGCAGGCTGATCGCCGACTGGCTCGTCTCCGACTGAGCTGCCGTCGAGCGGCAGTCCCGGCTCATAAGGCCCCTCAAATGGGACCTTATGCGGCCAAAGTGCCCTTAAGGTCCCGCGAAGAGGACTTTATCCTGGTGATTACTCGCCCGCCACGGGTGTGATCTGCGGCTGCTCCGGCGGCGCCTCGAGCGCCGGCTCCGAGCGCGAGGCCCGCAGCTCGTACGCCCGCCTGGTGCTCGCATCCGTATCCACCAGCACGCGGTCGGCCTTCATCGCGCGGGCCATCCCCTCGGCCAGACGGCGGGGCAGGATCGCACCGAGGACGTTCGTGCGCTTGGATGACTTCGGCACCCACACTTCGACCGTCCTGTGCTGGAGGGCCTCTACGATCGCCTCGGCGACGTCGCCGGGCTCGAGGCTGCTCAGTCCCCGCGCCGCTCCCAACCCCGAGCCGAGCTCGGTGTTGACGACGAACGGCATTACGTAGCTGAGGTCGATGTGAGCGCCCATCAGGCGCAGCTCGCCGCGCACAGCCTCGGTCAGCCCGACCACGGCGTGCTTGGTCGCGGAGTAGGTCGCGCCGCCCGGCGCGCCGAACTTGCCCGCCTGCGAAGAGATGTTCACGATGTGGCCACGGTCGCGCGGGATCATGCGCGCGAGCGCGAGCTTCATGCCGAGGATCACCCCGTGCACGTTGATGTCGAGCATCCTGCGCGCGGTCAAGTCGTCCTCGTCGATGAACCGGCCGAGCTGCATGATCCCGGCGTTGTTCACCAGCACGTCGATCGGGCCCAGCTGCTCCTCGGCGCCGTCGAGAAACGCCGAGAACGATGCGCGGTCGGTCACGTCGAGTGGCAGCGCCACAGCGCTCGGTCCCAGCTCGGAAGCCGTCTGGCGCGCCGCCTCGATGTCGACGTCGCCGAGCGCCACCCTCATTCCCTGGCGCAGCAGCGCCTGGGCGGTGGCGCGGCCGATTCCGCGTGCACCCCCCGTGATCGCGGCGGTCTCTCCGGCGAGGATGCGGGGTTGCTTGGCCATCGGTCTTCTCCTCCTATGGACGCCCTTACTCCGCTCTGCGGGCTTGCGTCGGTCCGCCCGGGCGGTGTTCGAGACACAGTACACGCCGGCGCGCGCCATCCTCCCAGCGCACCTTCAGCACCGCCGGCGGGTTACATATATGGGTCGCCCGCGGACGGCCACCTGCCGAGCCGATCCTGCGGAAAAGCCCACGGAGAGGGATAACGCTGACCCGGGCGATTCACGGCATCGTCCGGGTCCGCGTGTAGATGTAGGCTGACGAGATGTCCTCTTTTCGATTCAAAGGGCAGTGCATCGCTTATACCGAGTTCGGTGGCGGCCCGGCGGAGGTCAACGCCGCCGGCGGCCGCGGGCGCACCGCAAAAAGCTCCTCGGCGAACGCGCGGCCGTTGATCCTCGTCCATGGGCTGCTGCTCTCCCAAGAAATGCACCGGCCGCTGGCGGAAGACCTGGCGGCCTGCGGCAATCGCGTGATCACGGTCGATCTGCTCGGGCACGGCCAGTCCGATCGGCCACGCGACATGTGGCGTTACTCGATGGCCTTCTTCGCCGCCCAGATTATCGGTCTGATGGACCATCTCGAAATCGACGACGCCGTAGTGATGGGCACCTCGCTGGGCGCCAATGCCGCCCTGGAGATCGCCTCCATCTCACCGGAGCGGCTGCGCGGGATGGTGATCGAGATGCCGGTGCTCGACAACGGGCTGCTGCCGAGCGCGCTCACGTTCACGCCGCTGCTCGTCGCGCTCACGTTCGGCGAGCCGCTGATGGAACTGCTCGCGCGCGCGTCTCGACTCGTTCCGCGCCGGCTGCTGCCCCACTATGGAAACGTTCTGCTCGACACCGTTCGCCAGGAGCCCGGCCCCGGCGGCGCGCTGCTGCAGGGGTTGTTCTTCGGGCGCATCGCTCCCCATCGCGACGAGCGGCGCACGTTTGCGATGCCCACGCTCGTGCTCGGGCACCATCGCGATCCGGTGCACCCCTTCTCCGACGCCGGCCAGCTCGCGGAGGAGCTGCCGAACGCGCGCCTGCTCGAAGCCGACTCGCTCGTGGAGCTGCGCCTGCATCCCGAGCGGCTGACCAACGAGATCGCCTCGTTCCTGGACGATGTCTGGGCAAAGCCGACCGCGAGCCGCACAAAACGTCCGGCCAGAGCGGCCAAACGCCCGCAGACCAAACGGCCGTCGGCGAAACGCGCCCCCAAACGCGCGCGTACAGCCTCGGCCTAATCTACGCGGCCGCACCGGTCGACGAACCGCGGTAGGACCCTCAGGGCTTAGCGGGGAACAGTTCGAGTTCGTTCACACTCACGTGGCCGGGCGCTTGGGGCGTGCCGACCGAGGCGGCGGGAGCGCCCGAAATCCACAACACGACGAACCGAAACGCTTGCGCCGAATGGCGCAGCTTGATGCGCACGTGCTTTTTCTTCTCGACGAAGTACGGACTCAGCTGGACCCACGCCGGGTCGGTGATCGACGTCGGCAGGGCGCTGCCGGTGGTGCCGTATACCTGGAGCGTCATACCGGGGGTGGTTGTGAGGAGCGTGAGCGTCGACAGGCGCCGAGGAATTTTTAGGTCGATCGTGAGCCCCTCCGCCATCTTTGGCGCCACGCCCGGTTCGACCTGGGCGGTCCAGGCTGTCGAGGCTTCACCGTCGATCGCGAGGCTGGGATCGCCGAAGCTGCTCGCCGGATAGTTGTATGGGTTGTAGGTCGACGCAGCGTTCGTGTCGAGCAGGATCGAGGTCGGCTGCGGTTCGGTGGCGGGACGCGTGCCTTCCGCCGATTTCGGCGTGGTCGTCGGCGAGCCCGGTTCGGAGGAAACCGGCGTAGAGGCTTTGCTGGGCGTGGTGGTCGTGCCCGGCGATTTCGGCGTGGGCGCCGCGAGCGGGATCTTCGGCGGTTTGGTGGCGCCGGTGGGGAGCAGCGGATTGACGGTGGGGGGAGTTCCGGGGGTCGGCGTGGCTGCCGGCGTAGTCGCCGTCGCGCCCGGCGTCGTCGGCGTAGGCGTCGTTGGCGTTGTGAGCGGCGTGGGCGTTGTAGTGGGTGGCACGGTCGCCTGCGCGACCGTGGTGAGCACCGATCGGGGCTTGGGGCTGCCTTTGCTCAGCGCCGCATACGCGGCCGTCGCCGCTCCGATCGCGAGGACAGCGGCAATCGCGAGGATCGTCGCGGCCGAGCGCCAGCTGGGAGTGCGCGTCGTGAGGCTCTCAGGCGTACCTGCGCCGCACTGCAAACACCAATCCTGGTCGGCATTTAGCGGCGAGCCACAGTTTGCACAGGTGTGCTCCGGGATTGGGCCTCCCTCGGGGCCTGCGCTCGGACCCTGTTGAGCCGGGGCCTGCTCGGCACTGGAGACGGTCGACGAATCGGCGAGCAACGCGTTCACAGCCTTTGATTCTTGCACTTCCGGCAGATTCTCCAGGTAGGTTGGATACCTCCAAGGCGGTTCGGGCTGTGTGGCCTTGGTCCCGGTGTGCCCTCCGGGGCGGTTCGGGCTGTGTGGGCCTTGGTCTCGGGTGTGCCCTCCGGGGTTGTTCGGGGCTGTGTGGGCCTCGGTCCCGGTGTGCTGGGACTGCCGATCTCGCGCGAGCCCCACGCCTCACCGCGGCGGGGCCGGACCGCCCCGCACGATCTCCCGCCCGGTCGGCTGGAGACGCTCGTCGAGCTCGAGCTGCCAGTAGTAACGGGTGAACGTCATCTCCGCGTTGAACTCGCCTACGTGGGGGGCGACGGCCTCACCTGCCGCGAGCCGCACGATCAGCTCCGGGTAGGTTCGCCCGGGCAACGCGGCATAGGCCGGCGCGGGAAAAGCGCCGCCAAAACGGGTGTTCACGTCGGTTATCCCCAGTCCGATATCGGGATCGCGAAACACCTGGATCGTCGCCGGGCCACGCACCTGCAGCGCCTCCATAACCCGCCGTCCCAGCTCGATCAGCTCGCGGTCGTGGACTACTTCGCCCTTGATCGACTCGCCCCCGCGCGACTCGAGCATCGTGCGCGGAATCGCGTTCAGGCAGCGCCCGTCCAGATCGCCGAGGCAGTCGATCGACAGCTCGGGGCCGTTCATCGCGCGCTGCACCATCACCGGCTCGGCGACGTAATCGACGAAGAAGCGCGCCTGGTCGGGGTCGTGCGCCAGGTGGATCGAGCGCGCGCCGGAGCCGCACCGCGGCTTGACCATCACGGGGTAGGTCAGCGCGTCCAGATCGTCCCCGGGCAACGCGGTCGGCGGCGAGGGCAGGCCCAGGCGCTCCAGCAGAAGGTGGGCCTCGTACTTGTCATATGTCGCCCGTGCAATCTCCGGCGAGGGTACGAGCGCCGGCAGGCGCCCGGCGGCACGGGCGCGGGCGAGCACCTCGATGTCGAGGTCGGTCAGCGGCAGCACCGCGCCCACCCCATGCTGCTCGCACAGGCGCTCGAGCGCCGGCACGTATTCCGGGTCGTCGATCAGCGGGACCGAGGTGCGTACCTGCGCCGCGTACTGCGCGGGCGCGAGCGGCGAGGGATCGGCGACAATCGTGGTAGTCAGGCGGGCGAAGCAGGAGACGATGTCGTAGCGCTTGCCCGCGCCTGTGAGCAGGATCGCCGGGGTGCGCGCGGCCGCTGCCGTCCTAGACCGGGCGGCAGAGATCCGCGCAGCCGCTGAGTCTGCCTGCGGCTGCGCGGACTCTTCATGCGATGTCACGTGCCCTCCCTCTCGGGGCGTGGGCTCTCAGACTCCCAGCCGCCGGTCTGACCCTTGTACAGACCCGAGCCGCCGAGCACCAGCGCCGCGGTGCGCCACAGGATCCGCGCGTCGAGCGCGAGCGAGCGGTGCTCGATGTAGTAGAGGTCGAGCTCGATCCGCTCGCTCCACGGCAGCGAGGCGCGCCCGTTGACCTGGGCCCAGCCGGTGATGCCCGGCTTGATTCGCAGACGTCCGCGCTGACGGGGGGTGTACTGCGCGACCTGGGCGGGCAGCGTCGGGCGGGGACCGATCAGCGACATATCCCCGCGCAGCACGTTGATCAGGTTGGGCAGCTCGTCGAGTGAGGTCCGGCGCAGGAAGGCGCCGACGCGCGTGACGCGCGAGTCGTTCTCGTTGATGGCAAGGCCCGCGCCGATGTGCTCGGCGCCGTCGACCATCGTGCGCAGCTTGATCACGTCAAACGGCCTGCCGTCCTGCCCGGCGCGGCGCTGGCGGTAGATCGGATGACCGGCGGACTCGAGCCGGACGGCGATCGCCGCCACGAGCAGCACGGGAGCCGAGAGCGCGAGCAGCACGGCGGAGACGGCGATGTCGATCGCACGGCGAATCATCGGTCGGACAATAGGCGCATCGCGCGACGCTGACGGCAGAGGGTCGAGCGGGCGCGGACGCAGGGAGCGTGGCCTGCTTCGCAGGCGAGCGACTGAGGACAAAGCATCCGCGAAGGCCATCTGCCGTCAGCGGGTGCCTTCCGCCGCATCCCAGCTTGCCGCGGTGCCGTGGCGCAGCCAGTCCCACAGGCCGGCCGCGAGCGAGAAGGTGGTGAGGACGTAGTAGCGCGCCATGAGCAGCGGCCGCGCGCGCGCGCTTCCCGCGAGCGCGGCCGCGGCGAGCAGGGCGAGCTGCAGGGCGAGCGTGACCACATACGGGGGACCGGCGCCCGCGAGCACCAGGATCGCGTTCGCGAGTAGCGCGACGGCGTGCAGCAGCGGCGTGGCGTAGCGGAGGATGCGGTGGGAGAGGATCATCAGCCCGTAGCCGAGCCCGTAGCCGCGCGGGGAGAGCATGCCGCCGCGCAGGACGATCGGCCAGGTGTGGCTCATCATGCGCCGCTTGCGCGCGAACTCGCCCTCGATCGACGGGACCATCTTCTCGCTCGCCTGCGCCGCGGGAACGTAGACGGCGCGGAAGCCGCGCTTGACCATGTTGAAGGGAAACGACAGGTCGTGGCCCATGATCGGGTCGACCTCGAAGTAGGCGTCGCGGCGCGTGGCGTAGATCGCGCCGTTGCCGGCCGTGATCGAGCGCAGACGCGACTCCAGCGCGCGCACCGCCATCTCGTAGCGCCAGTACACCCCCTCCTGGTTGGTGGCGTTTGCGCCGGAGGCCCCCTGCACAAAATGGACCTGCCCGCAGGCGTAGCCGACGCGGGGATCGGCGAACGCGCTCACGAGCGCCTGCGCGGCATCGGGTGCCCACGACGCGTTGGCGTCGGAGAAGGCGACGATCTCCCCGCGTGCGCCTCGCACGGCGGCGTCCTGTGCGCGGATCTTGCCACCACGCGGCAGCTCGATGACAACGTCGGCGCCCGCCTCGCGCGCGCGCGCAGCGGTCGCATCCGCACAGCCGTCGCAGGCGACGATCAGCTCGAGCAGCTCGCGCGGGTAGTCGAGCGCCAGCGCGTTCTCGACCTTCGTGGCGATCACCGACTGCTCGTCGTGCGCGGCGACGATCAGCGACAGGGACGGCAGTTGCGCGGTCTGCGCGATGGTCATCGGTCTCCCCAGCACGCGCGCGAGCGCGGCCAGCGCAATGGCGTAGCCGAGCTGCGTCCATGCGATTAGGGCGGCGCACACCCAGAAGAGGATCTCGAGAGCAGAGCTCACCGGCCGCAGTTTCCTTGCATCCAGCCGCCGGCATGGCTACGCTTGTAAGCGGCCAAAACGCTCAGTGGATCGGGCGTTCTTTGGGGAAGCCCCTGGTGGCCGCCGAGACCGTCTGAGCTGCGACCACCAGGGCGCCCCACTATCTCGTCGGTCGGTCGATGACCAACATGGCAATCAGCAGAGCGATGGCCAAAACGCTTAGTGGATCGGACATTGGCTACCTCCTTTCTCCGAGACGCACGGTCTCGGAACGACCCGGAGAGAGGGGCCTGCGATGCACAGCGATCAGCCATTTCGATAACTCTACGGTCGGCTTGGGATGCTTCTCACAAGGAAGCAGTCAGTGAGCGATACAGGTCGAGCGTGCGCCGCGCGACTGCGTCCCACGAGTACGGGCCGGACGCCGCCACACGGGCTCGCTCCGCCATCGCGGCGAGGGCCCCGGGGTCGGACAGCAGCTCTCCCAGCGCGTCGCGCAGAGCGGCAGCGTCGCCCGCTGGGAACGTGCGCGCGGCACCGGTCGTTGCCAGCTGCGGGAAACCGCCGACGTCGCTGAGCAGCATCGGGACACCCGCGCCGAGCGCCGTGAACGCGACGCCCGACTGGTCGATCTCGCGGTAGGGAAGCACGACTAGATCGGCGCGCGCGAAGCAGGCGGCCGCCTCAGCGTCGGTGACGAAACGGGGGACGAAACGAACGCTCGGCGGGGCGGATGCCTGCAATGGGGAGATGTCCATGCGGGGCATGCCGACGATCCACAGCTCCGCGCCGTCGATCTCGTGCCAGGCGTCGAGCAGCAGATCGAGCCCCTTGTAGGGGCGCAGTAGGCCGAAGAACAGCACGACGGGACCGTCCGTCTGAAACGGCAGCGGCGGCGGCGCGGGCGGCAGCGCGGCAGGCGGTGCGACGAACGCACCGTGGGGGATGACGTGGATGCGCGCGGAGTCGATCCCCAGCTCGTCCGTGAGGCGCCGGCGGCCGTGCTCGGAGTGAGCTATCAGCGCGTCGAAGCGCTCATACAGCCGCCGCTGCGCCGAGAGCTGGCCGGGGCGCGGCTCGCGCGGGAGGATGTCGTGCGCGGTCAGCACCAGCGGCCGGCGGCCGCCCGAGGGCGAGCTCCGGGTGGGCAGCAGCCGGCCGTCGAGATGTTGCACCGTCAGCCATTGGAAGTGGACGACGTCGGCCGCGCGCGCGGCACGACGGTAGCGGAGCATGTCGGGCACGTGCTCCACCAACTTGACGGCGCGTCGCGCGCGTGAGCCCGGTGGGCCGACGGCGGCGCGGTAGAAGAAGTCGCGGCGGGCATATCCCTCGGCAGACGGGACCGCGCCATAGGCGAAGCGGCTCGTGAACAGCTCGACCTCCGCCCCGGCCGCTGCCAACGACCGGCAGAATGCGTGGTCGTATGGAGGCGTGTAGGCCGAGGGATCGACGACGTGGACGCGCACCGGCAAGACAATAGGCTGTGGGTTCGCGCGAGCGCGGGTCGGGACACTCGGAGAGAATGAGTCCATGGCTCCCACAGATCCGCTCGACGAAGCCAACCGCGGGACCGGTGAGATCGAGCTGACGTACTGCGTCGTGAACACCTCCAAGCGCGAGCTGATGGGGCGCGGGCTGGACGCAATCGCGCGCGAGCGCGCGACGCTGCCGTTCGCGAGCGAGGTGCTCGTGCTCGACAACGGCTCGCGCGACGGCTCCGCACAGGCGGCGCGGGAACATCCCACGGTGGACGAGACGATCGCGATCGGGGAACGGCGCAGCAAGGCGCTGAACGACTCCGAGCTGTTGCGTCGCGCGCGCGGGCGCTACGCATTGCTGCTGAACGAGGACTCGGAGCTCCTGCCCGGCGCGACGCTCGCCCTGTACGAAGCGCTCCAGCAGCGTCCCCAGGCGGCGTGCGCCGGCGCTGCGCTGCGACGCCCGGACGAGACCGCACAACCGTCGGCTTGGCGCTTTCCCACGCCGCTGACAGCGCTCGCGGGCGCGCTGCTGTTGCACCGCATCTTCACCGTGCAGAGCGGCAATGGCGAGCACACGCGCGAGGTCGACTGGTGCCAGTCCGCCGCGCTGCTCGTGCGTGCGCGCGCAGCCGCGCAGATCGACTACTTGGACGAGGACTTCTTTGTGTACTCCGACGAGGTCGACTTCGCCCGCCGGCTGCGCGACGCGGGCTGGCGCAGCGTGCACGTGCCGAGCGCGGTGGCGATCCACCACGAGCAGCTCGCGACCGACGCCGTGCCCGAGCGGCGAATCGTGGAAATGGCGCGCAATCGCGAACGGTACATGCGCAAGCACCATTCCGCCGCGGCGGCGCGCACGGTGCGCTGGCTGACGGCTTGGACATACGCCCTGCGCGCGCTCGCCGCGCTCGTCCTGCCCGGTCACTCATCGCAGCGCTACTGGCGCCACGTCACCGCGACGCTGCACCCCGAGCGGGGCGAAGGGCTGCGCGAGGCCGCTCGCGAGTACAACCGCCTCGCCGAACACTGATCCGGAGTGCGAACCCCGGCTCGGCACAACACGCGAACCCAGCTCGACGCGGCACGCGGACGGCGAGGAGCGACCGGGCGGGCGGCGGCAGCAAGCCGCCGCTGTCAGAGATCGCGAAGGGGGTCCTCGGCGTATTCCTCGACGTCGCCGTGACCGGCGCGATAGGTGGCCACGCGCCGGCGCCCGTCGGCGACTAGCGCGCGCGCCTGGGCCCACTCGTGGGCGTGGAAGAAGCGCGTGAGCAGCAGCAGCGCCGGGGCGAGCGCGAGCCATAGGGCGCGCAGTGCGAGGCCGGCGAAACCATGAGTGGGGAGCAGCAGCTCGCCGGAGACCGCCACGGAGGCGAGGATCGCGACGAGCTGCGCCAGCCTCAGCCATTCGAAGCCGACGCGGAACAGCGAGCGGGTGAGCAGGTAGATGACGGCGATCATCGCCGCGTAGGCGCCGCACAGCGCGATCCCGGCGCCTTCGATCCCGAGCCCGGCGCCGGAGTGGGGCACGAGCAGCACGAGCAGCGTCACGTTGAGCGCGAGCCCGGCCGTGGCGGCGGGGAAGTTGCGCGAGGTCACGCGCGCGCGGCCGGCGATCACGACGAACACGAGGTACAGCCCGTACAGCGCCCAGCCGAGCGCGAGCCACGGCAGCGCCCGATAGGCGCCTAAGTATGCCGGCCCCGCCAGCAGCCGCACCATCCAGCGCCCGAGCAGCGCCACCCCGCAGACGACCACGCCGGTGGCGAGCGCGTAGTAGGTGGTCACGAGCGAGTACAGCTCGGCCGCTTCCTCGTCGCTGTCGATCGAGTACGCAAGCGGCGGCCAGGCGTATTGAAAGCCCCGTACCGCGACGAACACGACGGTTGCGAGCTTCAGCGCGACCGCGTACAGCCCGGCCGCGCCTTCGCTGTAGACGCGCAGCAGGTAGAAGCGATCGGCGACCTGCAGCGCGTAGACGCTCGCGTCAGCCGCCACGGTCGGCAGCCCAAAGCGCAGCATCGCGCTCAGATCGGCGCGGTGGACGCGCAGGGAGAAACGCCGGCGCAGCACCCACCACAGCCCGAGCACCACGAGCGCAGAGGCGCCGAAGTTGCCGAGCAGCAGGCCGCGAGCGCCCTGCCCGGCGAACACCACGAGCGCCACCGTGAACGACACTGTCATCAACACGTTCGCACCCGAGGCGTAGACGTAGGTGCGCGTGCGCTCGTCGACGCGCAGCTGGGCGTAGACCATCTCGAGGTTCGTGAATGCCCACAGCCCGAGGATCGCGCAGTCGAGCAGCAGCGGGTCGTGATGGCCGAGCAGCAGCCGCGAGATCCCGCCGGCGAACGCCACCGCGAGCAGCGACGCCACGGTCGTGGTCCACGCCACCACGGCGGTCGCCGAGCGCGTGATCCGGTCGCGACGGGCAGGATCGTCGTCGAGGAAGTAGAAGCGGATGAACGCCTCGCCGACGCCCGCGCGCAGGAGGATGCTCGATAGGATCACCGCCGTCAGCAGCGATTCCGCGGCGCCGTATGAGCTGGTGCCGACGTGGCGCGTGTACAGCGGCAGCGTGAGCAGCGCGAGGCCCTTGGCGAGGATGTCCCCGAACTGGTAGGCCGCGCCGGTCGTGACGAGGCGCTTCAGGTAGGCCGGCACGGATTAGAAGCTACACACAGGCCCGGCCCCGCTGAGAGGGCTCACGAACGCCATCACGTGACCCGCACGGCTACGCCGCGTGTGCCCGACCGCCGCCGGCGGCCCTGGACGAAGCGGCAGGCTCACGCGTCTCCCCAAAAACACGCCCCTCGCGCGCGAGCGCGACGCCGAGCGCGAGCAGCGTCCACGTGAGCGGGTCTTCGAGGAAGTCCGCGTACGTCCAGGTGTGCAGGACGAGCGCCGCGAAGCAGGCAGCGATCGCGATCCTCGGGGGGGATCGGCCGGCGCCGCGGAGGAGCACGACGAAGGCGCAGAGGAGCAGCGCGACGTACACGGCCAGGCCGAGGATGCCCTGCTCGGCGGCGACCGTGATCGGGATCGTGTGCGAGGCCGAGGTCGCGTTCGCGCTCGACGCGGCCGATTTCTTGGCGTGGCGTTTGTACTCGGTTTCGAACGACCCCGAGCCGTAGCCCTGCAGCGGGCGCTCAGCGAACAGGTCGAGGCCGCCCGACACCAGGTTCGCGCGACCGCTCGTCGCGTTGTTCGCGCCGCCGCCGGAGCCCTTCAGGCCGAAGTGAAGGCTCGACGGCGCGGCCAGCAGCACGACTGCGGCGATCGCGAGCAGCGCCGCCGACGCGTACACCGTCGCGAGCACGTCCCAGCGGTGGGCGGCGAGCACGGCCAGGCCGAGCAGCAGCGCGACGATGCTCGACTCCGAGAAGCTCGTCACCAGCCCGGCAAGCAGCCACGCGAGCACGCCCGCACCGATCAGCACCTCGCGCCGGCGACGACTCCACAGCACGACGGTGCTCAGCGCGATCATCACGAGCGCGAGGAACCGCCCGTAGATGCTCGGGTCGAAGAACACCGAATTAACTCTGAAATAGTTGTCGTACTGATTCGCCGCGACGACCTTGGGGTTGAGGAGGAGCGACTTGCGGTAGTACTCGACGAAGCCGACGCCGGCGAACAGGAGAGCGAGCACGACCGCCACGCCGAGGCAGCGCAGCAGTAGCGCGCGCGTCCAGCGCACGTCGCGCAGCAGCAAGAACAGCAGTCCGAACGGCACGTAGAAGAACGCGATGTTCTCCGCCGCCTTGGCATGATCGCTCGAATAGGACGCCTGCAACACGTACAGCACGATCGCCCCGAACAGCAGCCATTCCACTCCGCGCGGGGAAAGCCATGTGTGAATTTTTGTGGGAGACACGTGAGCCTCGTTCTTCGTCCCGTCCTGCCGGCGCCGGTCAACACAGCCGTCGGCGTTACGAAGGCCTTTTACACCGCGCGCGGCGAGGAGCTTGGGCAGGAGGTGTGTAACCGTGCCCGCGACCACGACCAGGTATAGGGGTATCAGCAGGTTCACCGTCCTGCCGTCGGCGGAGATCGGCAATCTGAAGGGAAGTGTGAAAATCGCCAGCAGCGGCAGCGCTTCCGGGCTTTTGCGCATTAACAGTGAGAGCGCCGCGATCACCGCCAGCGCCGCGAGCAGCGCGGCGGCGATCACCCCGGCGCTCGGAAGTTTCGTCGCGAGCGGGATCACCACGGCGGCGATCGTGCCGGCGCCGGGCAGCGTCGTTACAAACGCGGTCACCGTCGCGATCCGATCGGGACGGTGCTCATGGGCGCACCAGGGTGAAGCTGCGGGGGGAGAGAACTTCGCGGTTCTGCTCGCGCAAACGCACGCGCACGCGGTATTCACCGGCGGGCGCGAGCCTGCCGAGGATGGTCGGCGTAAGAATCAAGCTGTGCCCGTCGGCGCTGGACGCGACGGCGTAGGTACGCGAGATTCCCTCGCGTCCGTTCCAGCGCAGCGAAAACTGTTTGTAGCGGGGCACCGCCCGGTCGCGCACGAGCGTGGCGACGGTGTTGCCGTCAGGGTCGATCACGGTGACCGTCACTTCGTCGGCATGGGCGAGCTTGAACGAGATCCGCTCCGCTTTGATGTGGCCGGCCGGTGTCGGCGAGAAGAACGGCGTCAGCTTGAAGCTCTGCACCGCGGTCGGCGTGTGCTTGAGCCGTTGTGTGACGAAGAACGCGACGAAGCAGGCGACCACGAGCAGCGCGAAGACGATCTGTCCGGCGCGCTCGGCGCTCGCCCCATCTTCTTCCGAGCCGGCAGCCGCCGCGGCGGTGCTCAATCTTGCCCGTCCGCTCGTGAATCACCCAGCGCGAAGCGCTCGACCGTGTCCGAGCGCAATCCCAGCCGTAGCGTCTCCAGCGAGAGCACGTCCGCGGGGGCGATGTTGCCGAGGTTGCACTCGGTGCCGAACCGGTGCAGCAGCCATACCTGCTGCTCCTTGAGCGGCGCCTCGAAAATCAGCTCCTCAGCGTCGACCGCATGCACGATCTCGTCGATCAATCCTGTGCGCACCTCACCGTCGGCGCGGTAGATACCGGCGGTCCCCGACTCGCGCGCCTCGGCGATCACCTTCCAAGCGCCCGCTTCCAGGTCGCGTTCGATCTGCTCGACCCACACGTACGGGGCCATGATGAAGTCGGCGTCCTTGCTGCCCACCTCCGCGAGCACGACGAAGTCGTTCGCGACGAGCGAGCGGATGATATGAGCCTTGACCTCGCCGTCCAACGCGATCGTGCCGTCGGAGACCTCCACGTGGCGCAGGCCCAGTTCCCGCAGCCACGCGATCAGCCCCTCGACGCGACCCTGCTTGATCGCGAGCTCGGTGAGCGTGCCGCCCAGCACGACGGGAATCTCGTGCGCGGCGTAGCGCTCGAGCTTGGGCTTCAGGTTGGCGGACACGAGCGCGGTGCCCCAGCCGAGCTTGACGATGTCGACGCTGCCGGGAGCGACCTCCAGCATCGAGTCCACCTCCGCGACCGACAGCCCGCGGTCGATCACGTGCGTGATGCCGCGCTCGCGTGGCTTGACCGTGCGGACGGGAATGTCCAAAAAACTATCTATCGGACCGCACCGAGGCTTGCGCGTGGCAGAGGCCTGGGCCACCGATTCGGGCCACCGGCGTCCCCTCGAGGGGCGTCGATCACGGCGTCGCCCCCGGGGGGCTCGCGGCTTCGCCACCTCCACTCACCGGTGTCACCTTGTCGAGCCCGGCGATCACCACCACCGTGGCCGAGCCCGCCAGCGAGGCCACCGCCGCTTCCATCGGCAAGATTCGCTTCACTTCGAGCGCCTGGGCGACGTGCGTGGCATCGGCACGATGGCCGCTCGCGTACTCGACGACCGTCGCGGGGTGCGACCCGGGCGGAGTGCCGTTGAGTGGCTGCGATTGCGAATACCCGCTCTGCTGCAGGTTCGCCGAGAGTTTGTGCGCAAGCCCGGTCGTGCCGGTGCCGTTGAGCACCACGACATGCGTTTCCCCGGGACTCGCCGCGGGCGCCGAAGCTTCGCCGTGGGTCGTGGCGTGCGCACGGGGGGCGCGATTCTTCTTCGCTGTCGCACCGGTCGACCTCGTGCCCGCACCGGTCGATCCATGTCCACCCGAGGAGCCGCCCCCGAGCGAGGTGAGCGCAAAGACGAGCACCGCGACGCTGACGATGACCCCGCCGACGATCAGCATCGTGACCCGCGCGGGCGAGCGTTGCTCGCGCGCGGAGACGACAGCCGCGGGAGGGAGGGTGGATGCGGTGCGCGACGCGGGACGGCGCTGGGTCGCCGCTCGCACTGCCCCCTCGCCCGGCGCCGGAGGGCGACGCGCGGCGGGCGGCGTCCCCCCCGTCGCCCGGGCGCTCGCCTGCCGAGCCGCAACCGCCGCCGCGGGTGGCATCGGCGGAACCGCCGGCGAGGGCCGCGACGCGGGAGAAGGGGAGGGGACTGAGGGGAAAGAACCGGAGGGGGAGGATGCGGAGTGGGACGGCGCAGACGGCGACGGTGGGACAGGGGCACGCGGAGCGGACCTCGCGCCGGCTGCGGCGGTGGCGGGCGGCGGTGCTCCCGCGGCCGCCCCGGACGCCGAAGGCGTGCCCGGGGACGCGATCGAGTCGGGTCCACCGCCCGGGCCCGCCCCACCCACCTGCGTATGCTTGGAGCCCGCCTCCGCCGAGGGCGCCACGTTCGGACCCGCCTCCGGTGAGGGCCCCACGTTCGAGCCTACCCCCGGCGAGGGGCCCACATTCGGGCTCGCGTGGGCCGCCCCCGGTGTCACAGCGGGAGGCATAGCCGCGGTGGACGACGCGGCGGCGGCACCCAAGTGCGTGGCCGCTCCACCCTGCTCCGCCGAGCCGGGGCGGGGGAGCGCCGCCGCGGGGGGGGCTCCGGGAGCGGCTGCTCCCGCGACGGTCTGCGCCGCTCCGCCATTCTCAGCGGCCGTGACGAGCGGTTGCGCACCTGGCGCCTGGGAGGAGGGCGCGGCCGCACCGGCCCCGGCGGGCGCCGCACCGGCGGGCGTGGCGCTGCGCGCCGCCACAGCGGGCTGACCGCCCGGAGCGTCGCTCGGTGCCGGGGGAAAGGCCTGGTCGGGGACGGGCGCAACGCCGGGAGCAGACGGCGCCAGGGAGACGCCTGCCGCAGGCGCGGCCGCTCCGGTCGCAGGGACAGGCGCGGCCGCCCCGGTCGCAGGGACAGACGCACCCGCCACCTGGGTGGCCGGACCGGCGCCGCTCACCGGACGGGCGGCGAGGGGCTGATCGCGCGGGACCGGGCGCACCGGCTGGGCACCCGCCGGCTGCTGGAGACGAGCCGCGGCCTGGGCGCTGACGCGTTGCTCGTGCTCGGCGGCGCGCTCGGGGGCGCGGCCGGCCCACTCGCGCAGACGTTTCAGCTCGCGCGCCTGCGCGAAGACCAGCAGCGACAGCACCGCGATCCCCAACAGCGCTGCGAAGGCCGCGATGGCGCCGATCTTGGTAACCGAGTTCGACAGGGAGAGCGCGAGAAGCGTTGCCGTCATGAGCTGTAGGAGTGTACGAGGGGCACAGGCGCTGGGTCGGGGCGCGCAGCGGACAGCTCGGAGACCTTCGCCGCCAGCCCCGCCGCATCGCCCTCGAGCACGAGCAGACCGATCTCCGCGAACATCGACTCGACCGTATCCGCCGCGAGCGGTGCGCGCTCGGCCAGCAGGATCTTCTCGGCGCTCGTATGCCGGGCGTGCTCATAGCTGTTGAACAGCTCCTCGTGCAGCTTCTCCCCCGCGCGCCGACCCACGATCTCGATCTCGACGTCGCGATCCGGATCGAGGCCGGACAGCTCGATCATCGCGCGGGCGAGCTCGAGAATGCGCACCGGCTCGCCCATGTCGAGCACGAATACCTCGGCTCCGGGAGCGTCCGCGCAGACGAGCGAGCCGGAGCGGATGATCAGCTGCACCGCCTCGGGGATCGTCATGAAGTAGCGCGTCATCCGCTCGTCGGTCACCGTCACCGGGCCGCCGCGCTCTATCTGGCGGCGGAAGATCGGCACGACGGAGCCGGAGGAGCCGAGCACGTTGCCGAAGCGCACCGCGTTGTATCGCGTCCCCGTCCAGCGCGTCGCGGAGGCCTCCAGCGCGAACTCCGCCAGCGCCTTCGACGCCCCCATCACGGTCGCCGGCGCCACGGCCTTGTCGGTCGAGACGAGCACGAAGCGCTTGCAGCCGAGCTCGCCGGCGACGTGCGCGACTACGCGCGTCGCGAGCGCGTTGTTGCGCACGGCCTCGACCGGGTTGGCCTCCATCAGTCCCACGTGCTTGTAGGCGGCGGCGTGGAACACGACGGTCGGGCGCTGCTCGGCGAAGACCTCGCGCATGCGCTCCTCCTCCTTGCAGTCGGCGAGCACCGCGGCGAGCATCGTACCCGGCACGTGGCGCTCGTCCTCGAGCTCGCGCTGGATCGAGAAGAGGTTGTCCTCGGCATGGTCGAGCAGCACGATCCGATGGGGCTCCACGCGCGCGATCTGGCGGCACAGCTCGGAGCCGATCGAGCCGCCGGCGCCGGTCACGAGCACCGTCTCGCCCGCCAGGTAGGCGCCGACGCGGTCGAGCTCCATCAGCACCGGCTCGCGCCCGAGCACGTCCTCCACGCGCACCTCGCGCACCTGCCGGGCGATCGCGCCGTGCTCCTGCAGCAGCTCGAACACGGTCGGCAGCGTGCGCACCTGGATGGCGCGCTGACGGCACTCGCGCACGATCCGCGCGCGCGTGCTGCCGGGCGCGGAGGGGATCGCGATGATGACTTCGTCCGGCTCGGCCTCCTCGAGGATGCGGGGCAGATCGCTCTCGGTGTTGCCGCGCACCCGCACGCCGTCGACACGCAAGCCGCGCTTGTGGGGGTCGTCGTCGAGGAATCCGACCGGCGCGAGGCCGAGCTCGCGGTTGCGCGCAATCTCGCGCAGCACCAGCCGCCCGCCGTCCCCGGCGCCCGCGATCAGGACGCTGCGCTCGCCCTTTCTACCACCGCGAAACGCGGCCAGCGGACGGCGCTCGTACACGCTGCGCGCGATCGCGCGCACGCCCACGAGGAAGACGAGCAAGAGCAGCGCGAACAGCACGATCACGCCGTTCGGCAAAGCGATCGTCGACGTGCCGTGGCTCGTGGGGTGCTGCACGGGGCGGATCACGACGATCGCAACGACGGTAAGCAGCACGATCGCGACGATCGCGCGCAGGACCGCCTCGTAGTCGCGCTGGCCGGAATAACGCCAGCGGCGCTGGTAGACGCGCGAGAAGACCAGCACCGGCAGGCTCCCCGCCAGCACCCACCACAGCGTCCGTTCGCGCAGCTCGGCGTAGTGGCCGGTCGGGCCGTGCTCGAAGCGCAGCTGAAACGCCAGGTAGTACGCGAGCGCGACCAGCGCGCCGTCCACGGCGAGTTGCGGAATCGAGCGGCGGTGGAGAGGAACTAGAGCCGCCGAGCTGATCCGTCGGCGCATCGTGTGGATTGTAGGGCCCTTTCCCGATGGGAACGTGCGGGTCCTGAGGGAAAGGCCCCAGCGTGTCAGGGGATGACTGGCGACAGCAGTTGCTCTACCAATACCCGGGGATCGCGGCGGACGCGGGGGGTGGCGGTCGCGGGGGGGCGCTTGCCGAGGTCGAGCTGCTCGGCGCTCGACAGCTTGCGCAGCCGATTTTCGGCGATCAGCCGCTCGTCCACGGCGCCGAGGCGGCCCTCGAACGTGGTGTAGACGGGGGTGCCGAGCGCGACGGCCTCGCGGTTCATCGTGCCGCCGGCGGAGATCACCAGGTCGGCGTAGGCGATTAGCGACTGCGCGTCGATCGCGTGCGGCGGAACGATGAAGCCGGGCACCTGGCTCAGCTCGGCGCGCTGAGCGTCGGTGCGGGGCAGGAGGACCGGTTGTAGTCCTTCTTTGGTCGTTGCATCGCGCACGCGCGTGAGCACGCGCGCGAACAGGTCGTTCTCGAAGCGGTGATACAGAGACACCTCCGGCGGCGTGCGCACCACCACGACCGGCCGCTCATGGTCCAGCGCCAGCTCGCCCGGCACGGCCGGGTCGGGCTCGAAGTCGGCGAGGTAGTACTCCTCCTTGAGGCCCTCATACGCGCGGATCTTGCCGCTCGCGCCGTACGGCGCGAGGCGCTCCAGCGGGATTGCGTCGGGCACGACGACCGCGCGGGCGAGGCGGCAGTTGACGTGGTGCTGTACCGCGGCCCACTCGTAGTCGAACATCGTCGCGCTCGGCACACGCAGCAGCGCCGCCGCCACCGACACGTCGTTCGAGCCGTGACCCAGCGCGATGTCGAAGCGCGCCCCGCCGGCCGCGCGCTGCTCCGCGCGCGCCCAGCGCACGAGCGCGCGCGAGCGCGAGGCGAGTCCGCCCGCCTTGGCGAGCAGTTGCTCGCCGCGATGGTGGCCAATCGCGGTGTAAGCGATGTCGAAGCGCTCGCACAGCTCGAGCGTCTGGGCGAAATCGCGTGCCGTCACCCGCACCTCGTGGCCGTCCTCGAGCAGCAGCTCGATCACCGGTCGCATGACCAGCACATGCGGGCTGTTCGTCAAATCGATCCAAACGCGCATCCGCGACACGGTATTCCCATCGCCCCGTCCTGTCCCCATCGCCGGTCCTGTCCCCATGGCCCGTCCTGTCCCCATCGCCGGTCCTGTCCCCATGACCCGTCCTGTCCCCATCGCCGGTCCTGTCCCCATGGCCCGTCCTGTCCCCATGGCCCGTCCTGTCCCCGCTATGGTGCCCAGCGGATGCCGGTTGCAAAGATCCACGACGGACCTCGACCGCGACAGAGCTTGTGATGCTGGTTCTGGCCTCGATCTCCGAAACGCTCGTCAACGAAACCTCGCACTTCGTGCGCGACGCCGGCCTGCCCGGCATCTTCGCGTTGATGGCGATCTCCAGCGCCTGCATCCCGATCCCCTCGGAGGTCGTGATGCTGTTCGCCGGCTTCGCCGTCGCCGACCCCGGCCAGAGCGGCGCCCACCACCACCTGACGATGGTCGGGATCGTGCTCGCGGGACTGCTCGGCACGATGGTCGGCTCGTGGGTCACCTACGCGATCGGCCGCGGCGGGCGCCTGGAGCTGCTCGAACGCCACGGCTCGAAGCTGCACATGGGCCCCACCCAGATCGAGCGCGCCGACCGCTGGTTTCAGCGCTACGGCCAGCCGACCGTCCTGTTCGGGCGGATGATCCCCCTGGTCAGGGCGTTTGTCTCGCTGCCCGCAGGCGTCGCGAAGATGCCTTTCTGGCGCTTCACCGTGCTCTCGCTGCTCGGCGCGATCCCGTGGACGCTCGCGCTCGCGCTCGTCGGTCACGCGGTCGGCGGCGACTGGACGAGCGTGCGCAAAGGCTTCGAGTACGTCGACTACGCGATCGTCGCGCTAGTGGTTCTCGGGATCGCCTATCTCCTCGTGCATAGGCGACGGCGGCCCAAGCCCGCGTCCGATACGGCCGGATAAGGGTTCACGCCGGCGTGGGCCCAAAGAGCTCACGAGGGAGGGGGGTGCGCCCTGTCATCGTCCACGCTCCGCGGCCCCACACTGTTCAACCACTGCGGCCCTGCACACACATGGCGAGACCCGAACCACCCCTCACCCTTCCCCGGGCGGTCGTCCTGGGAGTCCTGCAGGGCCCGACCGAGCTGCTTCCCGTCTCCTCCTCCGGCCACTCCTCGCTGATCCCATGGCTCGCGCGCTGGCCCTACGCCGTGGCCGAGCCCGAGCTGCGCAAGTCCTTCGAGGTGGCCCTCCACGCCGGCTCCGGCCTCGCTCTGGCGATCGCCCTGCGCAAGGAGCTCATCGATGCGACCCTGAAGATGGATCGCCGCCACGTCTCGGTGGTCGCGCTGTCGCTCGCGCCGCCCACCATCGCCGGGTACTCGCTCGAGCGCTTCGTCGAGCGCCGGCTCGGCGGTCCCCGTACGATCGCCGCCGGTCTCGTTGCCGGTGCCCTTGCGATGGCGCTGGCCGACGGTTGGGGCTCGCGGCGGACCCCATCGCGCGCGCGCGAGGACGCCGGTGCGCGTGACGGACTCGCGCTCGGGCTGGCCCAAGCCGCCGCGCTGATCCCCGGCGTCTCGCGCAGTGGGGCGACGCTCACCGCCGCGCGCGCGCGCGGCTTCGACCGGGACGCCGCCACCTCCCTCTCGTGGCACGCGGCGCTGCCGGTCGTGCTCGGCGCGAGTGCGCTCAAGGGCTACCGTCTGGCACGGCACGGTATCCCGGGCGAGACCGGAGCGCTGCTTGCCGCCGGGGGGTCGAGCGCCTTCCTCTCGACCCTCCTCGCCGCGCGCCTGCTGGGTCGCGACCGCCACGCGGGACGGTCCCTGCGCCCCTACGCTCTCTACCGCTGTGTTCTCGCGGCCCTCGTATGCCAACGTCTGTACCGTGAGCGAACTACGAACGCCGAACGACTAAAAAAATAGAAATACCGATCGCGCGAGGATGCGCGCCGCCTGCCTTGCACCCACAATAGGGACGACATGGCCCCTTTGGGAACGCTGCTCGGCGGGCGCTACCGCCTCGATGCCGAGATCGGGCGCGGCGGCATGTCGACCGTCTACCGCGCCTTCGACGTCGTGCTCGAGCGGCCGGTCGCGATCAAGCTGATGCATCGCGAGATCGCCTCCGACTCCGATCAGCTCGAGCGCTTCCGCCGCGAGGCGCGGTCGGTCGCGCAGCTCAACCACGCCCACATCGTCACCGTGATCGACGCCGGCGAGGAGTCGACGCACGACGCGGCGTCCGGCCCGGGTGGCGCCGTGGGCACTCCTTACATCGTGCTCGAGTACGTCGCCGGTGAGACGCTCAAGGACCTGATCCGCCGCGAGGGCGCGCTCGACATTCCCCAGGCGATCGCCTACGCGATCGAGATCGCGCGCGCGCTCGGCGCCGCCCACGAGCACATGATCGTGCACCGCGACGTCAAGCCCCAAAACGTCCTCATCGACCCCGAAGGCGGCGCCAAGATCACCGACTTCGGCATCGCGCGCACGCTCACAGAGGAGGGGCTCACGATCGCCGGGCGAGTGCTCGGCACGACCGATTACGTCTCCCCCGAGCAGGCCCTCGGTCAGGGGGTCACCGGGCAGTCCGACCTGTACTCGCTCGGCATCGTCCTCTACGAGATGCTCACCGGCGAGGTGCCATTCAAGGGGTCGTCGCCCGTCGCCGTCGCGATGCGCCACGTCCGTGAGGAGGTGCCCGACGTGCAGCTGCTGCGGCCCCGTGTCTCCGCGACTACCGCCGCGATTCTCGACCGTGCGACCGCCCACGACCTCGACCGCCGCTATCCCGACGCGCGCAGCATGGTCTCAGACCTCGAGGAGGCGCTTGCGATCGAGGCCGCGCGATCGGGTCAGGCCACCGGTGAGGTCACGACCGTCCTTCGCACCCTGCCGGGTACCGCGCGCCGGCGCGTGCCGTGGCGGATGCGCCATCCCGCGCGCTGGGCGATCTCGCTCGCGCTGCTCGTCGCGATCGTCGCGATCGTGCTCGTGATCGCGGCCGGCCGGGCCCACAAAGGCACCGGCGTCCCCCAGGACGTCGTCTCGCGACCGGGCCTGAGCGCGGTCTCGCTGGGACAGAACGCCGCGCATGACTACAACCCGTTCGGCACCGGGCCGGAAAATCGCGACCAGGTGCCGAACGTCATCGACAGCGACCCGAACACGACCTGGAGCACCGAGCAGTACTACGACGGAACCCTGAAAAAGGCAGGCGGTACCGGTGTCGGCCTGTACCTCGACGCGGCGCCGGGCGTGATCGGCAAGGCGATCGAGGTTCAGACGCCCACGCCCGGCTTCGCCGCGCAGGTCTACGTCGCCAACCACCTACAGCTCTCACTGACCTACGGCGACCCCACCCCGCTCACCGCCCGCGGCTGGCAGGGACCTGTGGGCAAGAGCGCCTTCGTGCACAACCGCGAACGCATCCAGCTCAGCGTCGGCGGCCGGCGTTTTCGCTACTACCTCCTGTGGATCGCCGCGCTGCCGCCCGGCATGCAGTCGGCGTCGCTGGCGGAACTCACGCTGTTCCAGTGACCCCTCGCCGTCCGCGCAATCTCTCCGCGGGAGCAGCGCCGCAGATGCCGCGCCGAACCGCGCGGGCCGTTCGGGCCGTTCGGGCCGTTCGGGGCATTCGGGGCATTCGTAGTTTGGCCGAAGAGGGTTACTCAGTTCCGGTAGGCGCGCCGCTCCTGCGCACGCTCGATCCCCAGCCGGCAGAGACGCTCGACGAGCTCGGGATAGGCGATCCCCGAGGCCGCCATCAGCTTTGCGTAGACGCTTGTCGGCGTAAACCCAGGCATCGTATTCAGCTCGTTCACCAGCACCCGCTCGCCGTCGACGAAGAAATCCACCCGCGCCAGCCCCTCGCAGCCCACGCGTGCGAACGTCTGCACCGCGAGCTCCATCGCGCGCGTACGTGCGGAGGCCGAAACGCGGGCGGGCACCCTCAGCTCCATCCCTCCCGCGGTGTACTTCGCCTCATAGTCGTACCAGTCGCCTGAAAACACGATCTCTCCCGGCTCTGAGGCGCGGGCGTACATACCGTCGACCGCTTCTTCGCGCTCCGCGCGCGTGCAGCCAAGCACGCCGACCTCGATCTCGATCCCGGGCGCCGCCGCCTCCACGATCACCAGCTCGTCGTGCGCAAACGCGCTTTCCAGCGCCGCGCCCATCCGTCGCGCCTCGGCGACCCTGACGATGCCGACCGACGAGCCGAGATGGGCCGGCTTGACGAACGCCGGCAGCCCCAGCTCCGCGATCTCGGCGAGCACCTGCTCGCGCGCGCGCTCAAAGCGCTCCTCACGCACCCCGACGAAGTCCACCTGCGCCATCGCGCCGCCGGGCGCGGACAGCAGCTCTTTGAACAGCACCTTGTCCATGCACACCGCCGAAGCGGCCACTCCCGCACCGGCATAGGCGACGCCGAGCGTCTCGAGTAGCCCCTGCACCGTGCCGTCCTCGCCAAACGGGCCGTGCAGCGCGGGAAAGACCACGTCCACGCCCTCCATCAGCCCCCCGCCCGGACTGACGCTCAAGCGCTCGCCGGCCCCGTCGCGCCACACGCCGTCCCTGTCTATCTCCACCCACACGACCTCGTGCCCGGCCGCCAGCAGGCCGTCGCGCACCGCCGCCGCCGAGGACAGCGACACGTCGTGCTCAGACGAGCGCCCCCCGGCGAGCACCGCGACCGTGAGCGGGCCCGCCGTCGAAGATGATCCCTCCCGCGCGCTGCTCATCCGGTCGGGGCCGGCGGCGGCGGGGCCGTCGTTGTCGTGGTGGTGGTGGGTGTCGTCGTTGGTGTCGTGGTGGGCGTGGTCGTTGGTGTCGTGGCCGGGCCGAGCACGCCGACCGTGATCGTCACCGTCGCGCCCTTTTTCGCGCGCGCGCCCGGCGGCGGGCTCTGTTTCAACACGATTCCGGCCTGCGACGGTTCGGTCGTCGTGGCCGGCGCCGTCTTCGGTGCGAACCCGGCCGCGCCGAGCGCCGCTGCCGCCTGCGCCTCGTTCTGCCCCACGACCCCCGGCACGGCGATTTCCTGCGGCGCCTTGGCCACCACGAGGTCGACCCTGCCGCCGGCCGGGAGCGACATGCCGGAGCCCGGCGACTGAGAGAGCACGGTGCCGGGCGTCTGCGCGGAGGCGCGCGAGATCACCGAACCCACCGTCAGCCCGGCGTTCGTGAGTGCCGCCTCTGCCGCTTCCCGAGTCTGGCCCGTCAGATCCGGCGCGCGCACCGGCGCCGGCCCGCTGGAGACGAGCACCGTGACGGCGGCGCCCACCTTCAGTTCGCTGCCCGCGGGCGGATCGGTCGCGATCGCCTCACCCGCCGCCACGGTCGCGCTCGCCGCGGGCTTCGTCGCGGGCCTGAAGCCCGCCTTGCGCAGCCGCGCCACCGCCTGAGCGGCGCTCAGTCCTTCGACGTTCGTGACAGTGGCGCTCCTCGGACCGCTGGAGACCGCGATCGCCACGTTCGCACCCTTCTTCGCCCGGCTCCCGCCCAGCGGGCTCTGGCTCACCACCAGCCCGCTCGCGACGGTCGAGCTCGAGACCTGCGAGGCGGCCACGCTCAGCCCGGCACGCCGCAGCGCCGCGCTCGCCGCATGTTCGGTCTGCCCGGCCACGTTCGGCACCGTCACCGTGGCGCCACCGGCCGGGAGCAGCACGAGCGCGAGCACGACCAAGCCGGCAAGCAGCGTGCCGGCGAGCGCCCACCATAGCCACGCGCTCCCGCCGCGACCCCCTTCTCCGGGCACGAGCTCCTCCTCGTCGAACCGCTCGCCGGACGCCGGCAGCAGGGCACCGGCGGGCGGCGGAGCGGCGGGGGCGCCGTGACCGGCCTCGACCGCGGTCGCCGCCGCCGAGCCGGAGTGGACGAGCAGCGCGCCGCGCTCGTGCTGCAAGGCCGCGATGAACTCCTCGGCGCTCGCGTAGCGGGCCGCCGGTTCCTTCGCGAGCGCGCGCAACACGATCGCATCCAGCGACGTAGGCAGTGCCGGGTTCAGCTCGCTGGGCGGCCGCGGCTCGGCCGATACCTGCTTGAACGCGATCGCCACCGCGGTCTCGCCCTCGAACGGGATCGCCCCCGTGAGCAGCTCGTAGAGGATCACCCCGATCGAGTACAGATCGGAGGGGGCGCTCACCGGATGGCCTTGCGCCTGCTCCGGCGAGAGGTACTGGGCCGTGCCCATGATCGAGCCCGTCATCGTCATGTCCGATGCGCCGGCGCGCGCGATCCCGAAGTCGGTGACGCGCGCGCGGCCCTCCTCGTCGAGGATCACGTTGTGTGGCTTCAAATCGCGATGGATCACCCCGCGCTTGTGCGCAAAACGCGCCGCGCGCAGGATCTGCACCGCGATGTCGATCGCGCTCGCCGGCGCGAGCGCGCCCTGCTCGCGCACGATCGTCTTCAGCGAGCGGCCCGGTACGTACTCCATCGAGATGTAATAAGTCCCGTTCCACTCGCCCCGGTCGAAGATGCCGACGATGTTGGGATGCGACAGCCCCGCGGCGCTCGAGGCCTCGCGGCGGAAGCGCTCGACGAACTCCTGGTCCTCGGCGAAATGGCGATACAGCACCTTCACCGCGAGCTGCCTCCCGAGCAGCTGATCTTCGGCCAGGTACACCTCGGCCATCCCCCCGGAGCCGATGCGCTCGAGCACCTTGTAGCGCCCGTCGATGATCGTTCCCGGCTCGGTCATCGCGCAGACCTCAGCAGCTGCTCGATCACTTCTCTGGCTACCGGCGCCGCGAACGCGGCGCCCTGCCCGGGCACGCCCGCAAGCGTCACCGCGATCGCCACCCGCGGGTCGGTCGCCGGGGCGAACGCTATGAACCACACGTTGTTGATCGCCGTGCCGATCTGCGTCTGCGCGGTGCCCGTCTTGCCCGCCACCTGCACGCCGGGGATCTGCGCCTCGGTGCCGGTGCCTTCGTTTACGACCGCTTCCATCATCGACCTGACCGCAGCGGCGGTCGAGGGTTTCATCACGACCGACTGCACCCGCGGCGAGATCTGCTCCTCCGTGCGTCCGTCCGGTTCGACGACCTTCTCAGTCAAATGCGGAACCATCAGCTTGCCGCGGTTGGCGACCGTCGCCGCGACCTCAGCCATCTGCAGCGGCGTCACCTCGAGCTTGTCCTGACCGATGCCCATGCGTCCCAGGTCCACTCGCGGGCTGGTCGGCGCGAGCACGCGCCCGCTGAGGTACTCGCCGCTGGGCGACATCTCCGCGGCCGGGTAGTCGAGCTGCGGCGCGTGGTCAAAGCCGAAGCGATTCATATAGCGAGCCAGCGTGTGCTTGCCCAATCGCTCCGCCACCTGCGCCCACACCGTGTTGACCGATTTGGCCAGGCCTTGGGTGAGCGTGATGTCGGCGTAGCTCTCGTTGTCGTCGTTCTGCAATGGAATCCCCGAGATCGGCACGTTGTCGCGGCCGCTCACGGTCGACTGCGGCGTGAATGCGCCCGTGTCGATCGCGGCGGTCGCCGTCACCACCTTGAACGTCGAACCGGGCGCGTAGCCGAACTGCGTGGCGCGGTTGATCAGCGGCCTGCCCTTGGAGTCCGCAGCCAATGCTTCATAGCCGTGGCGGGAACGCAGCGCGTTTGGGTTGAAGCTCGGCGAAGACGCCATCACCTCGACCGCGCCGTCGCGCGGGTCGAGCGCCACGACCGCCCCTTCGCGGCCGGCGAGCGCCGCGATCGCCACCCGCTGAGCCGCCGGTTCGAGCGTGGTGAAGACCTCGTCGCCCTGCGGCTTCTTGCCCTGCAGCTGGTTGAGGATCGACTGCAGGTTCGTGCCTGCCTGGCCGTTCAGCGCTTCGTCGCGAAAGCTCTCCAACCCCGAGCTTCCGAGGTCGATGTAGGAGTAGCCGATCGCGTGCGCGAACTCTTCTCCGGTCGGATAGCTGCGCCGATAGACGCCTTCCGCCCCCCGCACGCTGTGCGCGAGCACGGTGCCGTCGGCGGCAAGGATCGGGCCGCGATCGATGCGCTGCTGCTGCAGCAACGCCCGCGCATTGAGCGGGTTGTCCCGCAGCGAGGAGGCTTCGAAGATCGTCCAGCGCGAGGTGAACGCGACGAGCAGCGCGAACAGCAGGACGAGCAGCCCGTACAGGCGCGCGATCGGCCGGTTCACCGCTCGTCCGTTCTCACTGGCTGACCTGTTCGAGTTCGAGGCTGCGGATCAGCTCGCCCGCATTCGATTCCGAGCGAAGCGAATGGTCGAGCAGGGTGCCGCGGCGCGCCGGCGTCAACGTCGAGGCGCTCACGCCCGAGACGTACTGGCTGCTGTAGAGCTTCACGCCGCCAGGCAGCTGGTAGGGAACTCCCTGAAAAAGGGTGATCAGACCGCGGCCGTTGGTCCCGACGAAGTAGATCGACTGCAACCCCAGATAGACGCCCGAGGCGAGCAGGGCGAGCACGACCAGGATGCCCGTGAGCGCGACGGCGCGGCGCGGCGATCGTCCGCGGGGGGCCTCCGTAGAGCTCCGCGGCGAGGACGGCGGGCGCGGCGAGCGAGTACGTACCTGAGGGCCGAGCGCCGGCACACCGGTCAGCGTGGGGTGCTCCTGCTCCGCGACCGGCGCCTCGCCCAGACTTACCTTCTCCAGCCGTATCAGCAGCACCGTGATGTTGTCGCGCCCCCCGGCCTCGTTCGCGTCCCGCACGAGCGCCTCGCCGGCGTCCCGCAAACGCGGATGGGCCAGCAGCTCGGCGGCGAGCACATCCTCGCCGACCATCGTCGTCAGCCCGTCGCTGCACAGCAGATAGACATCGTCGTGGCGCGCGCGATAAGAGCGGGTGTCGATCTCCACCGCCCCCTCGGGTCCCAGCGCGCGCGTGATGACCGAGCGCTGAGGATGCTCGACGGCTTCCTCCGGAGTCAGCCGCCCCTGACGGATCAGCTCGTCGACGAGCGAGTGGTCGTCGGTCAGGCGCAGCAGCTCCCCGTCGCGCAGGCAGTAGGCGCGACTGTCGCCCACGTGCGCAATCGAGACCTCCTCCTCGCCCACGTACAGTGCCGTGAGCGTCGTGCCCATGCCCGCCTGCTCGACGTTGGCGTGTGAGAGCTCGTGAATCTGCGAGTTCGCCGCGCGCGCGAGCTCGGCGAGCGCGGCCTCGGGCTCGCCGGTGTCGCCCAATCCCTGCTGAAAAGACTCCACCGCGATCCGCGACGCGACCTCGCCGGCCTGGGCTCCGCCCATCCCGTCGGCGACCACGAACAGCGGCGCGCGCGCGAGCAGCGAGTCCTCGTTGGCGCGCCGCTGGCGCCCCGTGTCGCTCACGGCGTAGTGCTCGGCTACGCGCAGCATCAGTCCGCGTCCACTTCAAACGCGAATTCGCTGTCGCCGATGCGCACGCGGTCTCCCGGGTGCAGCGGCCGGGGACTCTGCAACAGCTCCTCGTTCAGGTAGGTTCCGTTCGTGGAGTCGAGATCCTCGATCACGACGATCGCGCCCTGCTCGTAGATGCGCGCGTGCCGGGAGGATGCGAACGGATCCTCCAGGCGGATCTCGGCGTGATCGCCGCGGCCGAGCACCAGGTCGCCGTCGAGGTCGTAGATCATTCCCGGCTCGTGTCCGGTGGCGCGCTCGACCACCAGCCGCGGCGCACGATGCGCGGTGCCAGCCGGGCCGAGCGTGGAAGCCGAGTACAGACCCGTCGCGCCGCTCGGGATCGCCTCGCCTTCGATCGGAATCCCGCCGCCCGGCCCACCTCGGCGTGCGCCGTGCAGGTCCTTCAGCCCGCTGCGCGCCACCCACAGCAGAAACAGGTACAGCACGGCGAGGAAGCCGAACTTCAACGCCACCGATACAGGCTCGAGCGTCGTCATCCGACTTCGAAGAAGATCTCCGTGGAACCGAGCGCGACCCGGTCGCCCGAGTGCAGCGGCTGCACGCCGCGCACCTCGCGGCCGTTGACGCTCACCCCGTTCGTCGAGCCGAGATCGGCGATCGTCCAGCCGGTCGGCCCGGGGCGGATCTCGGCGTGGCAGCGAGACACGCCCGCATCGTCCAACACGATGTCGCAGTCGCGGCTACGCCCGATCGTCCCCCCGCCGGGCGCCACCAGCAGGCGCCTGCCGCCGACCAGCAGCAGCGCCCGCGGCGCGCGTGCGCGGCCGGCCCGGCCCTCCTCCACCGGTCCGCGCACGCGCGCCGAGGTGCTGTAGATCATCGTCTGGCCGTGCTCCTCGACCGGCTCCTCCCGCCGGGAGTCACGCTCGTGCCCGCCGGGCCGAACCAACCGTGCCTGAATGCCGAACTCTCCCAACGCCAAGCGCTCGTCGGTGTGAAAAGCGACCTGCGGGGCGGAAGCCAGGACCAGTTGCTCGCGGCGAGCGTGCTCCAGCAGGTAGGAGCACAACTCCTCGGCGATCTCCTCCTCCACCCCCTCATATCGCGCGCGATCCTCGGGCGAGAGCCAGACCGAGTACTCGTTCGGGGCATACACACGCGAAAGCGACTCGGTGCGATGCTCATCCATCTCCCGCGCGAGCTTGCGTGCCAGCTCCAGCGGACGCACCTCGGAGCGGAACATGCGTCCGAAAGCGCCCTCGACGAGGCTTGAGATCGTGGTCTCGACGCTCTTCAACAGGTTCATTTGCGTTTTGGCCCAAGCGGCCGGTCGGCCGTGGCGCTCTCCCGGCCATGCTACGTGCTGTAGAGATTCTCAGGCCTAGCCACGCGGCGAGACCGGGCCACGCAGCGCGCGTGCTGCGACGGCGAGAATCCCGCCGACGATCGCGCCGAGCAGGGCGCCGCGCGGGCTCGGGTGGAAAACGTGGTTGGACAGACCGCTGTCGAGAACCGGCGTGGCAGCGGCGAGCGCGGCGGCCCAGACCGTGGCCCCGACCACGTCGAGCGGCGCACGCCGTCCACGGACGATCCACGGCAGCACGACCGCGGCGAGCGCCCACAGCCCGGCGCCGAGCAGGGCACCGACGGTCAGTGCCGGCGTAAGCACGTGCGTCGCCGTGGCGCTCACCGATCCCTCCCATACGGCGCGGCGCGGGGTAGCGGACGCCGGACCAAGCCATAGATGCCGAGCCAGCAGCGGCTCGGCGAGGATCAGCCACCAGTAGCCGAGCGCCGCAAGCGCGGCTCGCGAGCGAGCGCGAGCGGCGAGCGCGGCGAGCGCGGGGAACGCCCCGGCCAGGGCGACGAGGCCGAGCGCGGGCGCAAGTACACATCCGAGCCAGCCGGCACCGACACGCCGCGACCCTTGCTGCGCCGGCATTACAGCGAGCGGCGCGGCGGCGGCGGCGAGCAGGAGTGCAACGCCGGGCCTGCCCGCCCCCATCTGCCAGAGGGCCGCCGCGAGTGCGCAGGTCAGCCATAGCGCACGTGGCAGTGCCGGCCGGCGGCCCCGACCCTGCGATAACTCCTCCCCCTCGTCATCGTCCGCTTGCCGTAGGGCCTCGTAAACGTCTGCGGGGCAAGGGGCGGAGCGGAGCGGAGAGCGCTGGCGGGGATCGGTGCGAGAATCGGCGACAAGCGGCTCGCGAGCGAGCCGCGCCGTGGGAAAGGTCTGGCGTGGGGTCGCCGCGTGGGGCGAAGTGGGCTCACCCTCCAACTCCGCCGGCGCCCGCGGCGCGCCCTCGCGCGAGCGCCACTCCCGGCGAGCGAAGCGGCGGCCGGGCGTCTGCAGCGCCTCTTCCAGCCCGCGTCGCAGCTCCTCAAGCGTCCCCCTGTCGGCGGGCTCCGGGACCAGCGCCCGATCGAGCGCGCGCGTCAGGCGGCGGGGAAGGTCTCGGCGGTTGTGCTCCAGCGGGGTGAGCGGCCGCCCGATGCGCCGAACGGTCGCCGCCGGTGTAGCTCCGCGCACCGGGTTGACTCCGCAAAGCGCCTCGTACAGGACGAGCGCCAGCGAGTAGAGGTCGGCCGCCTCGCCGGCCTCCTCTCCCTCACTCTGCTCGGGCGCCATGTAAGCGAGCGTGCCGAGCACATCGCCCGTGCGCGTGAGCGCGTCTTCGCCCGCCAACCGCGCGCCGCCGAAGTCGGTCAGCTTCGCCGCGCACATCGGCCCCGGCCCCGAAACCCCGCCGGCGGAATCGGGCACGAGCACGTTCTGCGGCTTGATATCGCGATGGATCACCCCACGCGAATGGGCGTGGGCGAGAGCGCCGGTAAGGGCGACCCCGATCTCCAGCACCTCCTCGTCCGCGAGCGCATCCGCGGCGATCAACTGGGCGAGCGTCTGCCCGTGGACCAGCTCGGATATCAGGTAGAACGCGTCCGCCGCCGCGCACGCCTCGTACAGCGCCACAATCGCCGGGTGCGAAAGCCGTGCCGCGGCGAGCGCCTCGCGGGTCGCCCGCTCGCTGTCCCCGTCGAGCGGGCGAGAGATCCGCTTGATCGCCACCTCGCGGTGCAGCAGCTCGTCGTGTGCTCGCCACACGACGCCGAAACCGCCCGCTCCCAGACGTTCGTCCAAGCGATAGCGGCCGAGCACGAGGTTGCCCTTCGCCGGTTGCTCGCCGCGTTCGTGCGCGGGATGGATGAGGGTATCGAGCGACTCCACCGACTCCTGCGTTCGCCGCCCGCAGGCGCGCTCCCTGCCCGATGGGGCAGGAAAAGACGCATTGAGCGAGAAGTTGCAGGCTCGCCATCGAGGTGGTCGGCAGTCATACTGGCACTTCCGGAAATCCCTGCATAGGAGCGCTTGGCTTTTGTCGTTCTTCGACGACGGCGAGGAGACCGCGTCTCGGCCGTCACCCCGAGTACCACGACCACGGCCGGCTGCCACGGCCGCGGGCTCCCCAAGGCGGCCCAGGCCGCGCCGTCCCCAACACGGGGCCGGCTCCCCGCCGCTGGACCAGCACACGCTGATGGTGCGCCGCCGCGTGGCGGCGGGCGTCGGCGTGGTCCTGTTGATCGCCATCGTCCTGATCGTCAACGGCTGCCTGAAAAGCCAGAAGCAACAGGAACTGAAGGACTACAACCAGAACGTCAGCCGGCTCGCGCGCGAATCCGACGAACAGGTCTCCCATCCGTTCTTCTCGGCGCTCTCGAACGCCGCCGCCAAGTCGGCGCTGGACGTCGAGGTGCAGATCGACCAGCTGCGCATCCAAGCGCAGAACATCGCCGCCCGCGCAAAGGGGTTGAGCGTGCCGGGCGACATGGCCGCCGCGCAGCGCGACCTGCTGCTGGCGCTCGACCTGCGCGTCGAAGGCCTGACCAAGGTGGCGGCACTCCTCCGTAACGCGCTGGGCGGCCAAGCCAAACAGACGAGCGCAGCGATCGCGGGGGACATGGAGATCTTCCTCGCCTCCGACGTGATCTACTCCCAGCGCGTCGCTCCGCTCATCCAGCAGACGCTCGCCGCCGGCGGAGTCCAGGGTCTCAGTACCGCAACCACCCGTTTCCTTCCCAACCTCGGCTGGCTGGAATCGGCGACGGCGCTCGCGCGCATCACCGGCCAGTCGTCCAGCTCCTCCCAGGAAGGCAAGGCCCTCTCAGGCCACCATGGCAGCGCGCTCAAGGGAGTGACCGTGGGCGCCACCACGCTGGAACCGGAACCGGCCCTCAACCACATCGGCGGCGGCGGCAACCCAACCTTCACGGCCCAGGTCGAAGACGCCGGCGAATTCCCCGAGACCAACGTCACGGTCAACGCGACCGTCACGGCCGGCGGCAAGCAGTTCAGGGCCTCCCATGTGATCGAAAAGACCGAACCGGGGAAGACCGCCGGCGCCACCATCTCCGTCACGGGCGTCCCGCTCGGCGTGGCCTCGAAGATCGAAGTACAGGTCGAGCCGGTGCCGGGTGAAACCAACCACGAAGGCACGAAGAACACCTACCTGGCGATCTTCGGCCAGTAGGCCGCGCTTCGAGTCCCTCACAAAGCGAGCGCGAGCACCGGCTTGGGAATTGCCTGGATCCTGGACGCCGGCGCCGGCCTGTGCCGCGAGCGAGCGGAAGCGGCCTGGAACACCTCGCGGACGTGACGGGGGGTGCAGCGGCTAACTTGTGCCGATGATGGCCGCGGCCTCGATAACCGATACCCAGGGCATCATCGCGATCGCCGCTGCTGCCGTGGCGCTGCTGGCGCTGCTCGCCTGCGGAGTGCTGGCGCTCAAAGTGCACCGCTACAGACGCGCGCAGATACTGGTGCTCGGCCAGTGGGGGGAGCGCGACGTGGTGGCTCATGCAGCGGACATGCAGGCGGCGTTCGCGGCGCTGCGTGAGTACGTCGAGGACGCTTCGGTGCGCCTCGACGAGCGTCTGCTGGCCGCCGAGAATGCGCTGCGCGGTTCGATCGCACACCGCTCGCTGGTGCGCTACGACGCTTACAATGAGCTTTCCGGGCAGCAGTCGATGTCGATTGCACTGCTCGACGAGGAACGCTCCGGGATCGTGCTCTCGTGCATCCATCATCGCGACCAGGCGCGCGTGTATGCCAAGCAGGTGCATGGCGGGCAGGGAGAGCTCGAGCTCTCCCCGGAGGAGGCCGAGGCGGTGCGTGTCGCGCTCGTGACCCCGCCCGGCGACACGCTCGGGCCCGCTTCCTGAGATGGTCCACGGCGACGCGCCGGGCAGCGATGGGCGGGAAGACCGGCCGGAGCCGCGAGCCGGCACGACGCGGGCCGCGACGCCGAGAGTCGGCTACCTCGGGCCGCGCGGCACCTTCAGCGAGGAGGCGCTGCTGGCGGGCGCCCTCCCCGGGGCCGTCGAGCCGGTGCCGTTCGAAACGATCTACGAGGCCGTCGCGGCGGTGCACCGCGGCGAGGTCCGCTACTCGATCGTGCCGATCGAGAACTCGCTCGAAGGGGTCGATCAGCGTCACACTCGACCTGCTCGCCGGCGAGGAGGAGCCGCTCGAGATCGTGGGCGAGGTTCTGCTCAAGGTCTCCCACGCGCTGATCGCCGGCGAGGCGGTCCACTTGGATGAGATAGAAACCGTGCTCTCCCACCCCCAGGTGCCCGGACAGTGCGAGCGGCTCCTGCGCGGCGAGCTTGCACACGCCCGCGTGCTCGCGGCCGCCTCGACCGCCGAGGCGGTACGCACTGTCGCGGGCGCAGGCCTGCGGGGACAGGCGGCGCTTGGCACAGCGCTGGCCGCCAGGATCTACGGGGGGACCGTCCTACGCGAAGGAGTTCAGGATCGAGACGACAACGAAACACGCTTCGTCTGGCTCGCGCGGCGCGAGGAGGGGGGGACGCGACGATTGCCTCCGTTGCACGAGCCCGGAGGGGAGCAATGGCGAACATCGATCGTGTTCTGGGGTGCCGGCGCCGAGCGGGCGGGATGGCTGGTGCGCTGTCTCGACGAGCTCGCCCGCCGCGACATCAATCTCACGAAAATCGAGTCGCGGCCGCGGCGGGAGCGCCTCGGGAGCTACATGTTCTTTGCCGATCTCACCGGCCGTGCGGAGGAGACGCCGGTAGCCGATGCGATCGCGGCCATGCGCGAGCTCTCAGCGGAGGTGCGCCTGCTCGGCTCCTACCGCGCCGCTGCCCCGGCCACCCAGCGCTCACTCGGGTCATCCTCGAGCGACGTGACATCGGGGGAAGGCCGCCCGTCTGGAGGCGAGAGCGAGACATCCGCGGAGGCATAGGCCGGCTTACGCAGCACTCGATCCGAGACGAGACCTCGAGACGTCTTCTCCATGCCTCACCACGAGGCCTCGACGCCCCGCTACACTGCGGCGCGAAGATGGAAAGCACAGTCCCACCAGAGCCGGTGGGGTCCGTGTCGCCTTCCGAGCACCAGCGGCACGGACCTGACCCATCGCCGACCACGGCGATGGGTGGCCGGGTGCTCGTCTTGAACGCCACGTATGAGCCGATCAACGTGTGCACGGTGCGCCGCGCGGTGGTGCTGCTGCTCAAGGAGAAGGCTGAGCTGCTGGAGCGCGGTCGCTGGGAGCTTCACTCGGAGAGCTCCACGCTCGCGCGGCCCGTGGTGATTCGGCTGATGAGCTACGTCAAGGTCCCCCGTGACGCGCACCGGCGCAAGATCACCCGCCGCGCCGTGTTCGCGCGCGACGCCTGGACCTGTCAGTACTGCGGATCGCGCTCCAACCTCACCGTCGACCATGTGATCCCACGCTCGAAGGGCGGCACTTCGAACTGGGAGAACATCGTCGCCTCGTGCGCGCCGTGCAACCGGCGCAAGGGCGACCGCCTGCCGCGCCAGGCTGGGATGCACCCGCGACACGCCCCCCGCACGCCACGCGCGGAGATCTTCATCCACGTGGCCAGTCCCACGATTCCCGCGGCTTGGCGGCAATACCTACCACAGGCGGCCTAACAGTCCGCTGGCACGGCGCCAGGCGGCGTCCTCAGTCGCTCGCCTGCGGAGCAGGCCACGCTCCTTGCGTCCTTGCCTGGCTTGGCCATCGAACTGTTAGGTCCATCCTCAACGAAAAGCGCGGAGGACGCCGAACGGTGACGTCCTCCGCGCTGCTGATTCTGACTGGAAAGACCGAGACGGCTGAACTGCGGCCGGAGGGACCAGAGCCGGCGGTCGTCTCGGGGTGTCCCGGGTTGGATTCCGCTAAGCGGTCCAGCCTTCCTGCCCCCTGACTGCGGGGTCCGACCTAGCGGCCGGTCACCTCCAGAGTCCCGTAAATACTTTCGACCAACGTTAGGACCACCTCCTTTCTCTGGTCTGGCCAGAGTAGCGAATGGAGATGACGCGCGCGACTATTCAGCGGGGTCCAGGGCCCTCGGCTGCCGCGGGAGTCGTGCCCTCAGGGGCAGCGCCATCCGCCGGCACGAGCGGATCGCCCGGTTCATCGCCAGTGTCGACGACCAATGCCACGGCGCTTACGAGGTCGTCCTCCTTGAGGTTCATCACGCGCACCCCCGTAGCCGAGCGTCCCTGCTGGGAGATACCGCCGGCGGCGGTCCGCTGGACCATCCCGCCGACGCTGATGAAGACCAGCTCCTGGTGCTCGCGCACGACTAGCGCACCGGCGAGCCCGCCCTTTTTCTCGGTCAGACCAATCGTCTTTACGCCTTTGGCCCCACGGTTGGTCTTGCGGTACTGGCTGATCTGGGTGCGCTTGCCGTAGCCGTTCTCGGTTACAACCAGCAGATCCATGTCGTCGCGGGCGACGTCCATCGCGATCACCTTGCCGTTCTTGCCGACGTCCATGCCGCGCACGCCGGTCGTGTCACGACCCATCGAGCGCGCGTCGGACTCGGCGAAGCGCACGGTCAGTCCGGCACGCGAGACCATGATGATCTCATCCTCAGGATTGACCGCCCGCACGGCAAGCAGCTCGTCGTCGTCGCGAATGTTGATCGCGATGATGCCGTCGGCTTTGATCGGCGTGTTGTAGGCGAGCAGCTCCGTCTTCTTGACCGTGCCCTGACGGGTGGCGAACACGAGGTACTTCGTCTCTGAGAAGTCGCGCGTGGACAGCACGGCCTGGATCCGCTCGCCTTCGGCCAGCGGCAGGATGTTGACGAGCGCGCGCCCCTTGGCGGTGCGCTGCGCCTCGGGCAGCTCATACACCTTGGAGCGATAGACCTTGCCGCGGTTGGAGAAGAACAGCAGGTAGTCGTGTGAGGAGCACACGAACAGGTGCTCGATGAAGTCGCCGTCCTTCATGTCCATCCCGGTCACGCCGCGCCCGCCGCGCTGCTGCTGGCGGTAGGTGGCCAGTGGTAGCGACTTGATGTAGCCGGTCTGGGTGATCGTGATCACCATCTGCTGGTCGGCGATCAAATCCTCGATGTCGATCTCGTCCTCGGAGTGGCTGATCTCCGTGCGGCGCTCGTCGCTGAAGCGCTCCGATATCTCTGCGAGCTCCTCCTTGATGACGGCCAGCACGCGTGACTCGTCGCCGAGGATCGCGCGCAGCTCGGCGATCCGCTCGGTCACGTCTGCGTGCTCCTGCCTGATCCCGTCGGCCTCGAGCGCCGTCAGTTGGGAGAGGCGCAGGTCGAGAATCGCCGTCGCCTGAATATGGCTGAGCTCGAAGCGAGCTACCAGTTGCTCGCGTGCGTTGTCGCGGTCGCGCGAGCCGCGGATCAGCTCGATGATCGCATCAAGGTGCTCAAGCGCGATCAGCAGCCCCTCGAGGATGTGGGCGCGCGCCTCCTTCTCTGAGAGCTCGTGCTTGGTGCGGCGCACGATCACTTCGCGCTGGTGGGCGACGTAGTTGTGAATCACCGCGCGCAGGTTCAGCGTGCGCGGGACGTTGTCGACGAGCGCCACCATGTTCACGCCGAACGTGGACTGCATCGGCGTGTGCTTGTAGAGCTTGTTGAGCACGACCTTCGGGATCGCGTCGCGCTTGAGCTCGATCACGAGCCGCATGCCGCGCTTGTCGGACTCGTCGCGCAGGTCTGAGATCTCGGCGATCTTCTTGTCGTGCACGAGGTCGGCGATCTTCTGGATCAGCCCGCCCTCGCCGCCCTTCTTGACCATGAACGGAAGCTCGGTGACGACGATCGCCTCCTTGCCCTGCTTGAGCGGCTCGATGTGGGCGCGCGCCTGGATGCGCACGCGCCCGCGGCCGGTCTCATACGCGTCGCGGATGCCCTGGCGGCCGAGGATGATCCCGCCGGTCGGGAAGTCAGGGCCGGAGACGTGCCTCATCAGCCCGTCGAGGTCGATCTCCGGGTCCTCAACGTAGGCGATCGTGGCGGCGATCACCTCGCGCAGGTTGTGCGGGGGGATGTTCGTGGCCATGCCCACCGCAATGCCCGAGGAGCCGTTGACGAGCAGGTTCGGGAAGCGCGCCGGCAGCACCAGCGGTTCCTGACGCGAGCCGTCGTAGTTCGGCGTGAAGTCGACCGTGTCCATGTCGAGATCGCGCAGCATCTCGGTGGCGATCCGCGCCAGGCGGGCCTCGGTGTAGCGCATGGCAGCGGCCGGGTCGTCGTCGACCGAGCCGAAGTTGCCCTGGCCGTCGACGAGCTCGTTGCGCATCGAGAAGTCCTGGGCCATGCGCACGAGCGCGTCGTAGATCGCCGAGTCGCCGTGCGGGTGATAGTTGCCCATCACCTCGCCGACGATCTTCGCGCACTTGGCGTAGGAGCGGGTCGGCCCGAGACCGAGCTCGTTCATCGCGTAGAGCACGCGGCGGTGCACCGGCTTCAGGCCGTCGCGCACGTCGGGTAGCGCGCGACCGACGATCACCGACATGGCGTAGTCGAGGTAGGCGGTGCGCATCTCCTCCTCGAGCGCGCGCGGTTCGACGTTGCCGCCGTTCAATGTCTGCGGAGTCGCCATCAAGGAGCCTCACGGCCGGCGCATCTCTGCGTCCTCGATCGCTCGCCTGCAGAGCAGGCCACGCTCACTGCGTCCTTGACCTGCTTGACCGTGAGGCTCCTTGAGCGCACGACACAAAACACTCCATGCTTAGACATCGAGATTGGCCACCGCCCGGGCGTTGTCCTCGATGAAGGCGCGGCGTGGCTCGACCTGATCGCCCATCAGCATCGAGAAGATCCTGTCGGCGGCGAATGCGTCCTCGAGCGTGACCTGCGCGAGCGTGCGCGTGGCTGGGGCCATCGTCGTTTCGCCGAGCTGGTCGGCGTTCATCTCGCCGAGACCCTTGAAGCGCTGGAGTTTGATGCCCCTCTGCGCGACCGTCATCACCGCCAGGTGGAGCGCCTCGAACGACGGAGCGCTCTCGCGCGCGTCGCCGAGGCGCACCTCGAAGGCGGGGGTGCCGGCGAGCTCGATCAGCTGCGCGTGGACACGCGCGAGCTGGCGATACTCCTGGGAGTCGAACAGCGAGCGCTTGATGTGGTGGGTGCGGGCGAAGCCGGTGCTCGCCTCGATCGCCTTGACCTGGATCTCGAGCGGATCTTGCTCGACCAGCTCGGTCGCGTGCGTCTCGCCATCGAGCCCGGCGCGGCTGAGCAGCTCGATTGCCGCCTCGCTGCTCATCACCTGCTCTCCGAGCAGCGATGACTCCTCGAGGAACTGGACCATATCGTGGCCGTGCACGGCTCGCAGCGACGACGACCAGCCTTCGTACTGCTTGAGCAGGCGCGAGAAGCGCTGCCAGCGCGCCTCGGTGAGCTTCAGCTGGGTGCCGTGGCGGTCGAAGACGTCGAGCTTCTCCCACTTGTCCGCGAGCAGGATGTCCTCGAGCTCGGAGTCCTTTTCGATGTAGCGCTCGCGTGAGCCCTGCTTGAGCTTGTAGAGAGGCGGCTTGGCGATGTAGACGTAGCCGGCCTCGATCAGCTCCTGCATCTCGCGGAACAGCAGGGTCAACACGAGCGTGCGGATATGCGCGCCGTCGACGTCGGCATCGGTCATCAGCACGATCTTGTGGTAGCGCGCGTTCTCGAGGTTGAACTCGTCACGTACGCCCGTGCCGATCGCGGTGATCAGTGCTTGGATCTCGGCGTTCTGCAGCACCTTGTCGATGCGCGACTTCTCGACGTTGAGGATCTTCCCGCGCAGCGGCAGCACCGCTTGGGTGTTGCGGTCGCGGCCCTGCTTGGCCGAGCCTCCGGCGGAGTCGCCCTCGACCACGAACAGCTCGGCGAGTGACGGATCCTTGATCGAGCAGTCGGCGAGCTTGCCTGGGAGCGTCGAGTTCTCCAAGGCCGACTTGCGCCGCGTTAGGTCGCGCGCCTTGCGCGCCGCCTCGCGCGCGCGCTGGGCCTGCACGGACTTCATGATCACCGCGCGCGCCTCGGAGGGGTTCTCCTCGAGGAACTCGCCCAGGCCGGTGTTGACGATCGACTCGACGAACCCGGCCATACCGGGGTTGCCGAGCTTGGTCTTGGTTTGGCCCTCGAACTGGGGATCGCGCAGCTTGACCGAGATCACGGCGGTGAGACCCTCGCGGACGTCCTCGCCGGTGAGGTTGTCCTCTTTCTCCTTCAACAGCCCGTGGTCGCGCGCGTACTTGTTCAGCGTGCGCGTGAGCGCCGAGCGGAAGCCCGACATGTGCGAGCCCCCCTCGCGGGTGTTGATGTTGTTGGCGAACGAATGGATCGACTCCTGATAGGAGGAGTTCCACTGCATCGCGACCTCGGCCGCGCCCTCCTCGGACTCGCCGGCGAAGAAGACGACCTTGCGATGGACGGTGTCCTTGTTCTCGTTCAAGAAAGACACAAAGTCCTCGATCCCACCCTCGTACTGGAACTCGGCCGAATGACCCTCGCCGCGCTCGTCCACAATCGAGATCTTCAGGCCGCGAGTTAGGAAGGCGGTCTCGCGCAGACGCTCCTCGAGGGTGTGGAAGTCGAGGTCGAGCGACTCGAATATGTCCGCGTCGGGGAGGAACGTGACGGTTGTCCCCGTCACGCCGTCGCCGGGCAGCTTCGCACCCCGCTGGAGCTCGTTTTGGGGCGCCCCGCGCGAGTACTCCTGCGAGAACTCATACCCGTCTCGGCGGATCTCCACGAGCAGCCGCTCGGACAGCGCGTTGACCACCGACACCCCCACGCCGTGCAGGCCACCGGAGACCTTGTAGCCGCCCCCGTCGCCGAACTTGCCGCCGGAGTGCAGCACGGTCAGCACGACCTCGACCGCGGGTCGACCCTCTTTTTCGTGCATCGCGACGGGAATTCCACGGCCGTTGTCGACGACCGTCACCGAGTTGTCGGGGTGGATCGTTACCGCGACCTTGGTGCAGTAGCCGGCCAGCGCCTCGTCCACAGAGTTGTCCACAACCTCATAGACCAGGTGGTGTAGACCCATGACCCCGGTGGAGCCGATGTACATGCCCGGACGCTTGCGAACCGCCTCGAGACCCTCGAGAACCGTGATGTCCTGTGCGTCGTAGCCGGCGGGGGCGTCCGTCATCGACGGGTCGTTGACTCCGCCCCTGGTGGCGCCCCCCTTGTCAGAGCTGTCGCTGCTTGCGGCCAATGGCCCTCCGATGACGTGAGAACGCCCCGGAATCCCGGGTCCGAAGACCACGGGCCGGGGCGATTGCGTTGTGTGCAGAATGATAGCACGCAGAACCCCATGAAGAGGCCGTCAGAAAGCCATTAAATACCTGCAAATTGGCCGTAAACTGTAAGCAAATGGAAGTTGCAGCGGATTGTCTTGACGGCGGGGGATCAGGCACGGTCCGCGACCCGCGCCGGCGCTTCAGCCGGTTCTGCAGCGCAGCTCCTGAATGGTCTCGTCGCCGAGTGCGGTGTTGAGGCGGGCGAGCAGATCGCCGGACATCAGGTCCAGCTCCTGCGCCCACACCGCCGCAGCGCATGTCACGGTCAGGATGCCGCCGTGCTCGGCGGTGGGGCGGGCGGCCGCGGCGATCGCCGGCCCCACCACGCGCTCCCAGGCCCTCTGTGTGCGCGCGAGCGTCGTGGCCGGCGCGAGCGAGAAGGCGAGCTCCTCGAGCGCGACCGAGAGGGAGCGAGGAGCGGTTTTTCTCACGCTGCCAGCGCCTCCTGGAGGATTGCCCCCGAGGAGACGCGCAGGCGCGTGACCGCCGAGCCTTCCGCGCCGGGCACGTGGGCGAGATCGGTGGTGGCGATCACGCTCTGTCCTCCGCGTAGAAGCTCGTTGGCGAGCAGCTCGCGCCGGGCGGAGTCGAGCTCGCTCATCACGTCGTCGAGCAGCATCAGCGGCGTTCGCCGGCGCTCTTGAGCGAGCAGGGCGCGCTCGGATAACAGCAGGGCGAGCAGGGCGAGGCGCTGCTCGCCCTGCGATCCGTAGACGCGCAGCTCGCGCCCGTCGCGCAGGATCGCGAGCTCGTCCCGGTGCGGCCCATGAGCAGAGAAGCCGCGCTCGAGGTCACCCGACAGGCGCTCCTGCAACTCGGCTGCGAACTCCGCCCCGTCGCGAGCTCGCGACCGGGGGCGATACTCGAGCGCCGCGGTACCGTGCAAGCCGAGCTCCCGCGCGCGATCCGCGAAAGGCGTGGCGAGTAGAGTGACTGCGGCGGCGCGGTTGGAGCTGAGAGCCATGGCGTGGCGAGCGAGCGTCTGGTCCCACGTCGACAACGACCCGCGTGTGGCGCGGCCGGCGCGGATGCCGGAAAGCAGTGCGTTGCGTTGGGCCAGCACACGCAAGTACTCCCGGCGCTCGGCGTCGCGCTGCGGCCAGAGAGCGGCCACTACCTGGTCCAGGTGAGCGCGGCGCGACGATGGCGCTCCCTTCAGGAGCTCGAGCCGATCCGGCTCAAAGACGCTCAGCAGCGGCCTGTGCTCGACATCGAGCAGCCGCTCCACGCGCGCGCCGTCAGCGCTCATACGCTTGTCCTGACCCGGTTGGAAACCGACGCTCAGCTCGTGCTCTTCCCCTTCGCCGCAGAGGTGCACGACGACGCGCGTGGCCTGCGCCCCGAAACGCACCAGCTCCCGCTCGTTGCGGGTACGGGGCGAGCGCCCGGCACAACCGAAGTAGAGCGCCTCGAGCAGGTTCGACTTCCCCACGCCGTTGGGTCCATGAACGACGGTCAAACCGGCGCCGAGCCGGGCTTCGGCGCGAGCGTAGGTGCGAAAGTCGCGGAGCGTGACGCTCACGACGCGCACGTCAGTAGCTCAGAGAGCGTCGTGTGATCTCAGGGTCAAGCAGATCAAGGCCGCGGGAAGCGTCGCGCGCCGAGCGAAACGGGGATGCGAGCGAAGTGAGTGTCCCCCGACTTCGGTATGAGTGCCGGCCGATTCGTCGATCGCTTCTGCTCGACCATCGGTAAGGACGCCGGGATGCGCAGGCCATGAGGTCACGCGTTGAGTCTGATGGGCATGATGAGGTATACGAAGTCCCCCGAGTCTGGCGATTCGATCAAGCCGGGGCGCAATGGGCTGATCAGCTTCAGCACGAGCTCGTCGGACTCGACGCTCTCGAGACCGTCGCGCAGGAACTCGGGGTTGAATCCGATCTCGAACCGATCACCGTGGAAAGGGACGGGGATCGCCTCGGAGGCCTCGCCGACATCGGGGGTTTGGGCTGAGACGGTCAACGAGCCCTCGGCGAAGCTAAGCCGCAGCGGAACGTTCTTCTGGGCAAGCAGGCTGATGCGGCGCACGACATCGGTCAGCTCCGCCGTAGAGAGACGCAGCTCGTGGTCGACCGACTCGGGGAGCAGCTGGCGATAGTTCGGGAATTGACCGTCGATCAGTCGCGAGGAGAGAACGGTGTCGCCAAGCTCGAAGACGACTTGGTTCTGCCCAACGCTGACCGCCAGCGAGTCGGCTTCGGCTGTCTGTGCGATCCGCACGAGCTCCTGCAAAGCACGGGCCGGGACGTTGGCCTCGAGGCTGCCGTGCAGGACGGACTCCAGTGAGGTCTCCTTGACGCTGAGACGGTAGGAGTCGGTCGCCACCATGCGCAGCTCCTGGCCGGAGGCTGACATGAGGATGCCGGTGAGGACCGGTCTCGTCTCATCCCGCGAGGCAGATCGCGCGACGCGCGACACCGTGCCCATGAAGGCCTCTGCGGGAATCGTGATTCGTGTGTCAGGCGCAGGAGAGGGAAGGGTGGGGAAGTCCTCGGAGCGCAGCGTACGCAAGTGAAAGGTGGCCGATCCAGAGATCAGCTCGACATCGTTCTCCGCTGTGCGCAGCTCGAGGGTCACCGTCGCCGCCGGCAGCGAGCGGGTCACATCGAGCAGTAGACGCGCCGGGAGAACCACGGAGCCCGTGCCCGTAGCCTCGGCTTGGAGAGGCACCCGCAGACCGATCTCCATGTCGGTTGCCAACAGCTCGGCGGTAGATCCTTCGGGGATGGAGATCATCACGCCGGACAGAGCCTGGACGGCGCTGCGAGTAGAGGCGACCCTGGTGACAGTCTGCAGTTGGGCCAACAGCTCGCCCGTGGACACAGACAGCTTCATCGACGACTCACTAAAGAATGGTATGAAGGCATAGGGGCTGTGCGCATGTGAGTTTGGCTTTGGTGCTCAAGGTTGAGGTGTGGGGAGGGTGGATAAGGTTGTGGGCACGAATCACGAAGTGTCTCAGGTAGAGCGGTCGATCCCGAGGGTAGACGCCCGGGGCGTCAGGAGTCGAGGCTTCTGCACAGGCTCTCCACGGTCTGGCGCGAGGTTTCGTCGTCTGCGATGCGAGCGGCCGTACGGCGCCATGCGTGCAGGACGGTCGTATGGTCACGCCCCCCGAAGTGCCGGCCGATCGCCGGAAGGGATTCGCCGGTCAGCTCGCGGGACAGATACATCGCCACCTGCCTTGGCCATGCTATCCGCTGCGTGCGCGCCGTGGAGAGCAACTCCTCTGCGGAGAGGTCGAAATGCGCACACGCGGCGGCCTGAATCTCTGCGATCGAGCGGGGGCTGGGATTGCGAGATGAGCGAGCCTTTGGGTAGAGGTTGTCGAGAACCTCGTTCGCCAGCTCGGCCGTGACGGGGCGCCCTGTCAGCGAGCTGAAGGCTACGACCCTGATCAACGCTCCCTCGAGCGCGCGGACGTTGTTAGTGACGCGCTCGGCGATCGCGAGGAGTGCCGGCTCGCCGTCGAGCTCGACGTGGTCGTGGTGGGCTCGCTTGCGCAGGATCGCCAAGCGCGTGGCGAGCTCCGGGGGGTTGATGTCGGCGACGAGCCCCGCCTCGAAGCGCTCTCGCAGGCGGTCCTCGAGGGCTTGCAGGTCGTGGGGCGGGCGGTCTGAGGTTAGGACTATCTGCCGCCCTGCGTCGTGGAGGGCGTTGAAGGTGTGGAAGAACTCCTCCTCGGTCTTGGTCTTGCGCTCGAGGAACTGGACGTCGTCGATGAGCAGCACGTCGACGTCGCGAAAGCGATCCTTGAAGTCGTTGGTCTGTCCGCCGCCCAGAGCTTCGAGGAACTCGTTCGTGAAGGCCTCACCGGTGGTGCAGCGCACGGCGGCGCCCGGGCTGTGCGAGAGCAGCAAGCTTGCGATCGAGCTCAACAGGTGGGTCTTGCCGACACCGGGCGGCCCGCAGATGAACAGCGGATTGTACGCCTGAGCCGGCATCTCCGCGACCGTCAACGCCGCCGCGTGGGCCAGCCGGTTGCAGTCGCCGATCACGAATTGATCGAACGTGAGCTTTGGGTTGCCAAGCGGTCCCCCCGCAGGAGGAGACGTGTTTGCGCCGCCGCCGCGACCGAGGCTGGAACGCTCTTGGCGGCGCGGAGGGATGTTTAGCCCTCCAGGCGGCTTGCCGGTCGGGGCGGCGTGCCGGTCCAGCCCGCCACGAGATCGGGGAGCGCTCGGATCGGCCGAGGCTGGGGAGTCTAGGAGCTCGACCGTCGCGCCTGAGCCGAGCACCAGCGCGGCGCCGGCCTGGAGGACGGCCCCGAAGCGCTCGCGAACCCAGCTCGACGAGTGTGGAGCGGATTCGAGCAGGAGGTGCTTGTCGGAGAGCTCGAGCGCCCGCAGTGGCTCGAGCCAGATGCGGTACGTGGGCTCGTCTACCGCGCGCGCCAGCTCGACCTGCACGCGGGACCATATGTGCTCCAACTCGGCGCTCACGGCAGCGTTTACCCGTGTCTCCCCCGGAGAAAGCGATCGCGATTATTCAAAAGAGGGTCCGCGTAGGACCCGGTCTGGCGACTATATCCGACGTCTGATCTCGGTCGGTGCCGGCTGACCGCAATTGGCGGGAAAATTCAGCGGCGCGTGTTGGGTTCTATACTTGGACCCCCACTCGCCCGTGGCAGCTGCCTGGTCGCTGTCATAGGGAGGGAAAGGATCGCAGGCGGAGAACAGAGCTATGAAGCGCACATATCAACCAAAGAAGCGCAAGCGAGCCCGTGCTCACGGGTTTCGCGCCCGCATGCAGTCGCGGGCCGGGCGTCTGACGCTCAAGCGCCGTCGCGACAAGGGACGCAAGCGCCTCTCTACCTGAAGGCGGTCGAAGCGCGATGAAGCCGCGGTCTACTTCGAGTCGTGGTCGCCTGTCGCGCAGCGCTGAGTTCGAGCGCGTATACAGGCAGGGACGCTCGACGGCAAACCGCCATCTGGTTCTGTACGCCTTTCCCAGCCAGTCGACGGAAAGGCCTCGGCTGGGGCTGTCGGTCTCGCGAAAGGTCGGCGGCGCGGTCGAGCGCAATCGCGTGAAGCGGTTGCTACGCGAGGCGTTCGCTCGGGCGCAAGACGGGTTGCGCCCCGGTCAGGACGTCGTCGTCGTCGCCCGGCCGCAGGCGGGCGAGCTTGCAGAGCGGGAGGGCTTGGCGGGGGTGGATGCCTCGCTCGCCGAGCTGATCGTCAAGGCCGGTCTTCGCGCCACGCCGAGCAAGACGCAGGCCGAGGGGGGGACGTGACCTCACAGTCGCCACCTGTGGCCTGCGGCGAGCCGCGGCCGGTAGCACGCTTGGCCCGCTCGCTCGTCGTTGCTCCGATCTTCGCCTACCGCCACGTCGTTTCGCCCGCGATACCGCGCCGCTGCAAGTATGAGCCCACCTGCTCGCGTTATGCGGTGGACGCGATCCGCCGGTACGGCATACTAAAGGGCCTGGTGCTCGCCGGATGGCGCTTGCTCAGGTGCAACCCGTGGAGCTACGGCGGATACGATCCGGTCGAGGTTCAGCGGGTCTTCGGGGCCGGCCGCCAGGCTGGCGTCTGAGCGCCCGGGACCGCCCGCCTGCAGCCGACTTGCGACCAGTGCTCGAGCTCTACCACTCCATTCTTTCCGCTTTCGCCGGCCCTTAGGCCGCCCCCCACCATGTTGATTCTCGCCAACGTCATCCAGTCAGCCTTCTCCCCGTTGATCAGTCTGTTCGAATCGATCATGGTGTTCATCCACGCGCACCTGGTCGGCGGCAGCTGGGGCCTGGCGATCGTCGGGCTGACCGTGCTGATCCGGGCGATCCTTGTGCCGGTGACCTACAGGCAGCTGAAGTCGATGCAGGAGATGCAGCGACTGGCACCGGAGATCAACGCGCTGAAAGAGAAGCACAAGGACGACAAACAGCGCCAGCAGCAGGAGATCATGAACTTCTATCGGGATAACAAAATCAACCCGCTTGCCTCCTGCCTGCCGTTTGCCCTGCAGCTGCCCGTGTTCATCTCGCTCTTCTACATGCTGCGCACCGACCTGAAGAAGAGCATTTGCGCCCCGGCGCTGAGGGCCCATTTCCATGTGAGCGAGAACAGCCAGATCCCCTCGAAAGGGCTGGAAAAAATCAGCTGCCACCAGCTGCCGGGCGCGGAGCATTCCGCGAAGTTCCTATTCCTCCCTGACATCACCGCCAAGGCGACCGGCGTGGCCCTGGTGGTGCTGATCGCCCTGTACATCGGCTCGCAGATCGTATCCACGCTGATGGCCACCGCTTCAGCCGATCCGAACCAGCGCCGGATGATGCTTCTCCTGCCGTTGGTCATCGTCGCTTTTCTGTTCAGATACCCGGCCGGGCTGCTTGTCTACTGGATCACGACAAACTCATGGACGATCGTGCAGCAGTACTTCATCCGCCGCCGGATCGGCCCCCCTCCGGCCCGCCCGGACCGCTCGAAGGACTCTTCCAAGGGAATGCTGGGTGGCTTGCTGAAGCCTGCGATGGCCCCGGCGGGTGTCGTCACAGAGAGCGCCCCCGCCCCCGCCCCGCCCCGCCCGCCCCGCAAGAAGAAGAAGCGGTCCGGCAGGCGACGATGATCGACGGAGGGGGAGATACGGAGTCCCGCGAGGAGGAGCTCGAGCCGGCCGAGGCGCTCGAGGAGCTGCTCGTGGAGGTCGCGGAAGGTCTCGGGCTTGACGTGGAGATCGAGGTCGAAGCGGGGGATGGAGTTTTGAGTGGACGGTTGAAGGGGGAGGACGTCGGTCTATTCATAGGGCGTCACGGCCAGACGATCGATGCCGTGCAGCACCTCGCGCAACGGATCGTGTTTCCTGACGGCCCATCGCCCGTTCGGGTGTCGATCGACGCCGATGGATACCGTGAGCGCCGCGAAAAGACGCTGCGCGAGGACGCCGACGAGGCTGCCGAGGAGGCTTTGAGGTCCGGACGGCCGGTCGAGCTCCGCCCGATGCCACCGTCGGAGCGGCGGATCGTCCACGAGTACCTGCGCGAGCGCGGTGGGGTTGAGACGCATAGCGAGGGTAACGAGCCCGAGCGGCGCCTGGTCGTCTCCCCGCTCGACGAGTAGCGCTATAGCGCATAACGCGCTGGCCCTGGATCTCCCGGTCCCCGTTTCACGTTTTTCTCCCCCGTGAAACAATGACGCTCGTGGACAGGCCGCAGGAGCGCGAGATCACAGATATCGAGAGGGGGCTCGTCACGGGCCTGCTCATCGGCGAGGGGCACTTCGGCGGCGACGGAAAGCAGCCACAAATCACCCTTAGGATGCATGTCAGGCACGAGGGGATTTTCCGCTGGCTTCAAGGGCTTTTTCCGCATGCTCGCTTGTATGGCCCCTATCACCATGGGGGGCGTTCCTACTACCAATGGATGGCTCGCGGGCGGGTGTTGGCGGAGGATGTTCTGCCGGTCCTCGAGAGCGTGCTGAGCGATCGGATCGACACCCACGTCAGCGCTCGCATCCGCGATATGAGGGCCAACTACCCCAGCTTCTTTACCCGCCATGAGCGGCCCACCGAACGCCGCGTCCAGACGCTCGCGCGCCAATACGGGCTGCCTCCCCGTGCGCATGTGCAGATGACGGCGGTTCTCGAGACGCTCGCGGCGGACGAGCGAGCGCCGACGACCGTGCGCGATCCCGGTGAGGCAGTTGCTATCCACCTCGCCGACTCGCTGGTGGCGCTCGAGATCGACAGGATCCGCTCCGCCCGGCGCGTGGCCGACATCGGCACGGGCGCCGGCTTCCCGGGGCTGGCGCTGGCCATCGCGCTGCCGGCAAGCGAGATACGGCTCGTGGAGAGCCAAGCGAAAAAGTGTCAGTTCGTGCGGCGGTTGATCGCGGCTGCCGCGGTTGACAACGCGCGCGTGGTGGAGAGCAGAGTCGAGGAATGGCCCGACGGTCTGGGCGCCCATGACGCGGTGCTCGCGCGGGCGCTCGCACCGCCGCAGGTGGTGCTGGAGTACGCTGCGCCTCTGCTGGAGCGGAAAGGCGTTCTCGTGGACTGGCGTGGGCGCAGGGATGCGACTCAGGAGAAGGCGGCCCTCGTGGCGGCAGACCAGCTGGGGCTCGAACGCGTGGAAGTGCGCAGTGTCAAGCCGTTTCCAACGGCAAGAGATCGCCACCTGCACGTCTATTTGAAGGTCGGCGATACCCCGTCGAGGTTTCCTCGGCGTGGCGGAATGGCTCGTAAGAGGCCGCTCGTCCGATGAGGTCGACGTCGAAGTATCTGGGACCACCGCCGCCGAGCCATGCTCCGACCGCGACCGGCGCTAGCGTGGCAGCCACCATGGGCACGGTGTACGCGATCGCCAACCAGAAGGGCGGAGTCGGCAAGACGACGACGGCCGTGAACGTGGCTGCGTGTATCGCCGAGGCCGGTTATCGGACGCTGCTGGTGGACGTTGACCCGCAGGCGAACGCAACGGTCGGGCTGGGGGTAGCACGCAGCCGGTCGCCCGGGCTGTATGAGGTATTGACCGGTGAGGCGACGGCCGCCGAGGCGCTGACCGAGTCAAGCGTCGATAGTCTGCAGGTGCTGCCGGCTGGGGCGGGTCTCGCCGGCGCGAACGTCGAGCTGCCGCGGATCGAGGGGTTCGAGCAGCGCCTGCGGGAGACGCTCGAGCCGCTGAGGGAGCGCTTTGAATACATCTTGCTCGACTGTCCGCCATCGCTGGGGCCGTTGACGGTCAGCGCGCTGGTCGCCGCCGATCGAGTGATCGTGCCGGTGCAAACTGAGTACTTCGCACTGGAGGGCCTGGCGGGGCTGCTCGAGACTCTGGCGCTTGTGCAACGCGAGTTGAACCCGCGGTTGACGGTGGCTGGGATGCTCCTGACGATGCACGACAATCGCACGCGGCTGGGGCGTGATGTCGAGCGCGAGGTCCGCGAGCATTTCCCTGACCTGGTCTTCGACACGGTGATTCCGCGCAACGTGCGTGTCGGGGAGGCGCCGAGCTATGGACTGCCTGTGACTCATCACGATCCGCACAGCGCGGGAGCCGAGGCGTATTTTGAGTTGGCGAAGGAGGTGGCGGCGCGTGGCTAAGCCAAAGCCGGGAATGGGTAGGGGCCTGGACGCGATCCTGTCGGTTTCTGCCGGGGGGGCGAAGGCGCGCGAGGACGAGCTGCGCGAGTTGCCGATCGATCTGATCGCGCCGAGCCCCACGCAGCCCCGCCGTCGATTCGACGAGGAGGCGCTCCAGGCACTGGCAGGATCGCTGGGTGAGCGCGGCGTCTTGCAGCCGGTGCTCGTGAGACCCAGGAGTGGAGGTACGTTTGAGCTTGTCGCCGGCGAGCGCCGCTGGCGCGCGGCACGGATCGCGGGGTTGAAGACGGTTCCCGCGCTTGTGCGCGCGCGGGAGGATGCCGAGGCGCTGGAGCTGGCGCTGATCGAGAACATGGCGCGCGAGGACCTCAGCCCGATCGAGGAGGCGCGCGCATGCGCGGCGCTGGTTGAGGAGCTTGGCTTGACCCGCGAGGAGGTGGGGCGGCGTGTGGGACGGGGACGGGTAGCTGTCAGCAACCTGATCCGCCTCCTGGATCTCCCTGACGAGGTGCTCGAGCTGCTGCAGGATGGCTCGCTCAGCGAGGGGCACGGTCGCGCCCTGCTGCTGGTCGAGGACCACGGCGCACGGCGCGCCCTCGCGCGGAGCGCCGTCCAGGATGGTTGGTCGGTGCGAACCGTCGAAGCGCGCGCTCGGGAGAGCAATGCTTCGACCTCCGTCACGGGCAAGCGTGGGAAGGGGGGAGGGGAGACCTCCGCGCGGGCGCATCCGGACCAGGAGGAGGCAGCGGCGGAGATCGCCGAGGCGCTCGGAGGGGCGCTTGGGGCCGAGGTGCGCGTAAAGGCGCTGCGTGAGGGTGGATATCGCGCGGAGCTGTCGTTCGCCACACTCGAGGAGGCCGTCGAGCTGGCACGGCGATTGCGGCCTCGTGCGGTGGCGTAGAGCCCGGGGAGCTGGAAGAGCCGATGCGAAGTGGCCGCTAGAATCGGCCGCCGTGGGCGATTAGCTCAGTTGGTTAGAGCGCTTCTCTGATAAGGAAGAGGTCCCAGGTTCGAGTCCTGGATCGCCCATCACGCCACGGTGTCGATTGCGCCACCGCCCGCGCCCACGGCGTACTTGCAGGCGTCTTTCTAGAGGGAGCTAATCCGCAAAGCTTGTAACACGCTTGTGACATTGGTCTCAACGGGGGTGGCGGGTTTAGTGTGGAGTATGTGATCACGCGTATCGTCATCGCCGGCGGCGGCTTCGGCGGCTTTTACGCCGCTCGTGGAGCTCGAGCGGATCGCGACCATGGCCGGCGCGCAGGTGACGCTGGTGAGCGACGCCAACTTCATGCTCTACACGCCCCTGCTTCCCGGAGTCGCCGGGGGGACGCTCGACCCGCGCCATGTGGTGGTTCCGCTGCGCTCGCAGCTGCGCCGCACCGAGCTGGTCATCGGACGCGTCACCGGCGCCGATACCGGCCGGCGTGTAGTCGATGTGCGCAGGAGCGACGGGGAGCAGATCGAGCTTGGCTATGACCAGCTGCTTGTGGCGCTCGGATCGGTCTCGCGCACGCTGCCGGTCCCCGGTCTCGCGGAACACGCGATCGGGCTGAAGTCGCTGTCCGACGCCACGGCGCTTCGCAACAAGGTGCTCGACTGCCTTGACATCGCGGAGTCGCTCGAGCATCCGGTGCGCCGCGGCGAGTATCTCGGGTTTGTGTTCGTCGGCGCCGGCTATGCGGGGCTCGAGGGGCTCGCCGAGCTCCAGGACTTCGCCGCCCAGGCGATCGAGCTCTACCCGCGCTGCCGGGCGCAGGGGATGCGTTGGGTGCTGGTCGAGGCGCGCGAGCGGATCGTGCCCGAGGTGCCGGCGGCCCTCTCGGCGTTTGCCGCGCGCGAGCTGCGCACGCGCTCCATCGAGATCCACACGTCCACGACGCTCGCGGCGGTCACGGAGCGCGAGGCAGCGCTCTCCAGCGGCGAGCGCATTCCCGCCCGCACGCTCGTTTGGACCGCGGGCGTGCAGCCCAGCCCGGTTGTCGTCTCGCTCGGCCTGCCGCTGGAGGATGGGGGACGGATCTCCACCGACCGAGAGGCGCGTGTGCTCGGGCGGCCGGGGGTCTGGGCGGTGGGCGACTGCGCCGCCCTGCCCGATCCCGCGCGCGGCGGTCACGCGTGCCCGCCGACAGCCCAGCACGCCATCCGTCAGGGACGGCTCGCGGCCCGCAACATCGCGGCCTCGCTCGACGGGCATCCCACCCGGCCGTTTCGCTATCGCACCGCCGGCGTGGTCGCCGAGCTTGGCCACAACAAGGCGGTCGCGATCACGCTCGGCCTGCGCTGGCGCGGCCTGCCGGCGTGGCTCATCGCGCGCACCTACCACCTGCTGCTGATGCCCGGCCTGGGGCGCAAGCTGCGCCTGCTGGCAGACTGGAACGTCGCGCTGCTGTTTGGACGCGACGCCTCCTCCCCCGGCCGTCTCGGCAGCCCGACGCCGCTTCAGCCTGCGAAGGACGATCGGGAAGGACCCCCCCAGCTCACGAGCGCTTGAGCGCCGATCGCGCTCGAGCGGCCGCGGACGAGCGGCCACGGACGAGCGGCCAGCCAAATCGGGGGCACGCAGAAGGTCAAGGCCGTTTCAACCGCGGGAGCTCAGGACTCCCACCGAGATAGGTGCCCGGCGGTGGCTCGGACCTGCCCGCGACGGGAGCGAATCGTCTGTCCCCGATGCAAGCGAGCGCCCACCGCGCTCGTGGCCGTCCACGGACGCTAAGGCAACCGCGAGGCCCTGCCGATGATGGGCTCGTGACCTCTCTTCGCCGTTCTTCCTCCTCTGGCGCCCGTCTTCACGCAGCCGCCTCACGTCGATTGACGCTTGCCCTCGGCTCGACAGCGGCGCTGGCGGGCGCGCTCCTGCTCGCCGCCGCGCCGGCCGGCGCGGTCGTCACCGAAGTCGGAAGTATCAAAGTCGGGCTGCAGCCGCGTCAAGCGCAGGTTTTCTTCGAAGGCACGCCGACGGCCGAAAGTTTCAACAACCCGGAAGGCAGCCTGGTGCTGCACAGGAACGAAACGTATGCGATCTATTGGGATCCGACGGATCATTATCACGGGGACTGGCAGGGTCTGATCGACACTTTCTTTCACGGCCTCGGTGCCGACAGCGGCTCCACGGCGACCGTGTTCGCGGTCGACAGCCAGTACACCGACAAGTCGAACCTGCCCGCCTCCTACCTGTCCACCTTCCGCGGCGCCTACACCGATACCGATCCATATCCGGTGGGCGCCGGCAATTGCAAAGATCCACACCCACTGGAAGTCCCTGACCGGATTGGACCCGAAGTGGTGAAAGGATCGAAAGAACACACGGAAGTCTGCCTGACCGACGCCGAGATACGGAGTGAGCTGAAGGCCTTTATCGCGGCGCACTCTCTCCAGAAGGGCGTGGGTTCGATCTTCTACCTGCTCACCCCCCCCGCCGTTACCATCTGCCTCGACACGGGTGGGCCCACGGGTCACTGCTCCGACCATACCGGTTCGATCGAAGCGACGGGGACCGAAAGCTACAAAAACAGCTTCTGCAGTTACCACTCCGATTTCTCCAACCTCACCCTCGAAAACGCGACTACGCCCGATGCGAACACGGTCCTCTACGGCGTGATCCCATGGTCCGCCGGCGGCCTTGGTGACCATCACCTGACTGGCGGCGATGAGACTTCAGCGTATGACTGTCAGGACGGTGGCTGGTATTACAATTCACAGACGTCTGTCGAGGAAAGGGAGAACGCGAAAGTTAACATAAAGGAAGAAGAAGGTAAGCGTAAGGAAGAAGAAGCAAAGAAGCGGGCCACCGCGGAAGCAGAAGAAACTAAGAAGAAGACGACGTATGAAGAAGCGTACAAAAAAGAACTGATCACAAAAGTGGAACTCGAAGAAAAAGAAGCGGAACTAAAGGTGGAAAAGGAAGCACGCATTGAAAGAGAAAAAGAAGAAGAGAAGAGGGCCGAAGCGGCTGAAATAGTGGCGCGAGAAAAGAAGGAAAAGCTCGAAGGCCCTCATCAGCAGGAGCCCAACCAGGGCGGGCTCGGCCCCGACGGCTCATATGACACCGGTCTAGCCGACCTGATCATCAGTCAGATCGGAGTGCAGCAGCAGAACATCGTCACCAATCCGCTGCTAAACGCCTGGCAGGATTCCGCGCACAATGAGGTCACCGACGAGTGCCGTAATAACTTCCCACTGTATGAGGGGGGCGGTGTAGCCGCCAACCAACTCACCTTCGCCGGGACGCTCTACAACCAGTCGTTCGCCGGTGCCAACGCATATATCAACGAGGCGTTTAATCTGGCCGCCGGAAGACTTCCTTATCCCGGGGTGCCGTGCATGACGGGCATCGACTTGGTCCCCCGGTTTACCGCCCCCAATCCCGTCAATACAGGCGAACTTGTCGGCTTCGACGGCATGGAGTCAGACATCACCCTCAACGACGATATCGGCTACTCGAAAAGCGGCGCCGAGCAGGCCAAGTACGCCAGCTACACGTGGAATTTCGGAGATGAAACGCCTACCGTGACCGGCTTTGCCCCGGGCGCTCCCTCGGCGAACTCGCCTGCGACCTCCCCGTGCGCACTTCCGTGGGAACCCCCGTGCGCGGCGAGCACCTTCCACTCCTACCAATACGGCGGTACGTATGAAGTGACGTTGACCGTCACCGACACCGGTGGCAACAAAGCTACCTTCACGAGCCCGATCACCGTCAACGGCCCGGGGAAGCCCTCCAAGGAAGGGGGGTCAGACGGGGGCTCGGGCGGCTCTGGCGGAACGGGAGTGCCAGGCTCCTCTTCGCCCGCGAGCTCGACTACCGGCTCCGCGATCAATCCCGGCTCTGCGACTCCCGGCGTAGCTGTCAAGCCGCCCGTCCCCAGCCCGGTGGCTGCCGCGGCCTCGGTGTCGAAATCGCTGGCGCAGGTGCTGCGCGGCGGACTGGTCGTGCGCTACTCGGTCAGCGAGCAGGTGGCGGGCCGCTTCGAAGTCCTGCTCGCGTCGTCGATCGCCAAGCGTATCGGGCTGCATGGCGCGCCCGCGACCGGTCTGCCGCGGGGCACGGCGCCGCAGATCGTGATCGCCAAAGCGATTCTCGTGACGACGAAGGGCGGGCGTAACACGATCAAGATCCTGTTCGGCAAGACGACCGCCGCGCGTTTGCGCAAGCTGCGCAAGGTGTCGCTGATGCTCAGGCTGATCGTGCACAACGCCTCGTCGCAGAACCCCGCCGGCACGACGGTGATCAGCACGGTCAATCTCGGTCGCTGACACGTTCCCGCCGACGCCGGGCGGTGTCGAGATCGCGCCGGACGCCGCACCGGCGGCGGCGGACCGCGCACCAGCGATCAGTCCGAGGGGCCCTTGCGGCGTTTCGCGCGCGCCTTCTCGCGAAACACGAAGTGCCACAGGACGGCGAGCAGCAGATAGCCGAACACGATCGACACGGCCGAGACGATCGCGATCGCGGTGCCGTTGTCCCCCGCTTCGCCTTCGGCTTCGCCGTCGAGCGCGACCGGAAGATGCAGCGCGCGCGCGACCGGCAGATGCTCGCTGAAGAGGGAGGCAACAGACACGTGCGATGCGAGCGCCGCGACGGGCACGGTGAGGAGTGCCCCGAGTTGCGCGAGGTCGCCGGTCATAGGTCTAGTGTCCCGATTCAAAAATTCGGTGGCGTTTCCCGGCGTCTGGACGCGCCTGACGTCCGCCGCCATCGGCCCACGTGCTACCGGCACACCGCCCGATACCGTCGAACGTCAGATCACGCCCATCCATCCGGAAAACACTGACCGAATTTTTGAATCGAGACACTAGCGCGCCACGGCGAGACGATCCATTACAGCCCCGGCGGGTGGCGCACGGCGTAGCCCGCCAGCGACGGCGTCGAGACGAGCCAGCGTGACGCGTACGGCCCGCTGCGCCCCGCGGTATCGAACCAGACACCGTCCACGTCCATGAAAGTGTGGCCCGCGTTGGCGTAGATCGTGATCCAGCGTCCCGGACCGGGTTCCCCCCAGTTGGCGAGATCGCCGGAGACGAGCGGGGCGCTGAGCAGCCCGCCCGCGGCGAGCGCGTAGCTGACCGAGCCCGAGCAGTCATATCCGTTGGCGATGAACGATGCGTGCCCTCCGCCCCAGATGTAGGGGAAGTCGGCGATTGCGTTGCCGCCGGCGACGACCCGCTGCACGGCTTCCGGAACGCCGGTCGGAATCGGGATGGTGCCGTTGCCGCCGACCGAGAAGCCACCGGCCACGGGCTTGAGCGCCTGTTGCTGGGCCGCTCGTTCCCGTGCTTTGACCTGTTCCTCTTCGCCGAGCTCTTTGCGAACTTCGGCGTCTGACTGTGCGCCCGGCGCCACCACGGCTTCACCGGCTGCGCTCGGCGAGCCGGCCGCGCGATGGCGCTGCACCGATGCCGCCGGCAGGGGAAAACTGTTGGCTTCTTCGGGGTCGGCCACCTCGTGCGTAACCCCGCCCGTGCCCGTGGGCGCGCCCACGCCCGCACCCGCAGCCGAAGCGGCGGGAGGCTTGCCGGTCTTCGAGGCGGTGGCGGCGGTCCTCCCGCCTGGGGCGGCGCCACCCCCATCAGGGAGGCCGGTCTTCCCACCGGGCGGGCCCGCCGGATCGGCCGCCACGCCGGTCTTGGCATCGCCGCCGGAGTTGGCGGTGCCCGCACCGGCGGAGCTACCGCCCGTGCTCTTCGCCCTGCTGCCTGCCCTTAAGACCGCCGCGGCGGGCCGCCCGCCTGTGGGGACGGCCGCTTCCCCGCAGCCCGCGATCGCCGCCGCCGCGAGCAGGCAGCCGAGCGCGCCGATGGCTTTCCCCGCAAAGGTCATCGTCAACAGGCTAGCGTGGGCGCCATCTTCCGGGCTCACCTGGGGCCGTGGCCGGCGCAAGCCGGTTTGTCACGAACCGTGGGCGGGCCGCTACCCTAGGTCGGATGCGCGAGCAAGCCACCGCGGTGGAGGTCCGCCCTCATCGTCCGTACATGCGCATTCTGCACGGGATGCGCCGCCCGGCCAACTGGCTCCAGCTGATCCGCTTCGGCCTCGTCGGCGGGGTCGGGTTCGTCGTGAACGTCGGAGTGTACGCGCTGTGCGTGCACGCGCTGAGGATCGACTATCGCGGCGCCTACGTGATTGCGTGGCTCGTGGCCGTGACGAACAACTTCCTGCTCAACCGCCACTGGACGTTCGATGCCGCCGCCGGCAGCGTGCGTTTTCAGGCGATCCGCTTCTTCGTTGTCAGCCTTGTCGCGGCCGGCTTCGGCTTCCTGCTGCTGACGCTGTTCGTTCAGGACTTTGGCCTCGACAAGGTGGTGGCCGAGGCGCTCGCGGTCGCGGCGTCCACGCCGCTCAACTTCATCGGCAACAAGCTCTGGAGCTTTCGCTTGCGCCACTAAAGGGTTCACGCCGGCATGGGCCCAAAGGGTTCGTGCCCTTCGGCGAGGGGCCTGGCCGGCAGGTCCTCAGCGGGGGTGGCCGTACGGGCGGGCCTTGGTGGGCACCTATACTTTTGCTTTCCCCTCTCGGAGGAATTGCTCGTGCAGGAGATGGTCATCTACGGCGTCAGCTTCGACATGGTTGGCAAGCAGCCGATCGTGTTGTTGAAGACGGTCGACGGCAACAAGTTCCTGCCGATCTGGATCGGCCATCCCGAGGCTGCGTCGATCTTGATGAAGCTGCAGGGCGCCGGCACGCCGCGGCCGATGACGCATGACCTGCTGTGCGACATCCTCGGCGAGCTCGACGTCAAGTGCACGCAGGTGTCGGTGACGGAGCTGCGCGAGAACACGTTCTTCGCTTCGATCACCCTCACGGTCGCCGGCCGCGAGCTCGAGATCGACTCCCGCCCGAGCGACGCGATCGCGCTGGCTGTGCGCTCGGGCGCACCGATCTTCGCCGCCGAGGAGGTGATCGCCGAGTCGGCGATCGAGTTCGAGCACAACATCGACGAGTCGGAGGACGTCGTCGAGAAGTTCAAGGAGTTCCTCGACCACGTCTCTCCCGAGGACTTCGCCGCGGGCGACTCGTAGGCGGGATTTTGGGAGACGCGTTCGCGCGTGCTTCGTACAGCCCTGTAGGCGCCGGTCACCACACGTAGTCTCTCAAGCGCAAGTCCGAGCTATCGGGTGAAGGCGGAGTCGAGGATTCGACCCACGAGCTCGTCGAAGCCGATTCCGGCGGCGTCGGCCGCCTGCGGCAGCAGGCTCGTTTCGGTCAGGCCCGGCACCACGTTCGTCTCGAGCACCTCGAGGGCGCCGCTGGCCTCGTCGAGCATCAAGTCGACGCGGGCGTAGCCGTGGCAGCCGAGCAGCTTATAGACCTCCAGGGCGAGCTCTTGTGCGCGCTCGGTCACGCCCTCGGGGAGCTCGGCGGGGCATACGAACGTGGTCATGCCGATCTCATACCGTGACTCGTAGTCGTAGAACTCCTGTTCGCGCGGGATCGCCTCGACCACGGGCAGCGGGATGGGTGTCCTGCTCCCTCCGTCCGGACTCTGCGCATCCCCCTCACACCCTGACGGATACAGGCAGTCGAGCACCGACACCGCGAGGTCGCGCCCGCGGACGTAGCGCTCGAGCACGACGGCACGGTCGTAGGACAGCGCCCCCACGATCGCGGCCGGCAGCTCCTCGTGCGAGCGCGCGAACTTGATGCCCAACGCCGAGCCCTGGCGCGCGGGCTTGACGACCAGCGGAAATCCGATGCTCCGCCCCAGCCCTGGGAGCGCCGCCGCGATGCCCAGGTCTTTGATCGCGCTCTCCTTGAACGCGGCGAACTGTGGCGTGGGGATGCCCGCCTCGCGCATCAGGTACTTGGCCAAAGCCTTGTCAGTGCAGTGCAGGCAGGGCCCCGGCCCCGAGCCGGTATAGGGGATGCCCAGCGTCTCCAACAGCCCCTGCACGGTCCCGTCCTCTCCGTCGCTGCCGTGCAGGGCTAGAAAAACCGCACGGGGCTGGTGCTCGAGCAGCTCGGCCACGAGCTCTGAGCCGACATCGACCCCGACGACCCGATGCCCCAGGCGCTTGAGCGCGCTCTCCACGCGCGCCCCGGAACGCAGCGAGACGGTGCGCTCCAGTGAGCCTCCGCCCTTGAGGACCGCGACCGGTGCGGGCTCTCCCGCGACGCGCAGATGTCCGCTGCGCCGCCCTTTGCCCTGTGCCCCGGCTCGGGCGGGTTTGGCGGCGCTCATCGCTTGTGCCGCCGCAAGCCCTCGCCCCGCGTCTCGGAATCGGGAATCTTCGGCTTAGAACCCTTAGTTGTGCGATCGGGGCTTGGCAGCGCATCCTTGTCCGTGCCGCTCTCACTCAGGCTCGCCCGCGCACCGGTCAATGCCCCCAACAGACCGGTGTCGCCACCCATGATCTTGCCGATTCGCCGGATACCCTCGCGAATGTCCTCCTCGCAGGAGCCCGCGAAGTTCAGCCGCATCGAGGTAGCTCCGCTGCCGCCGTCGACGTAGGCGGCGCGTCCGGGCACGAACGCGACGCCACGGCTGCGTGCGAGCAGATCGGTCGTGTCCACATCCGCGAGCGTCGCCCACACGAACAGCCCGCCCTCGGGCTCGGTCCAGTGCGCACGCTCGCCGAAGTGCTCGGCCAGCGCCTGCAGCATCACGTCGCGCCGGCGCCTGTAGAGGACCTTCAGCGTCTCCACATATGCGCGCCAGGCCGGCTCTCCGCGCGCGTCGCGCTCGGCGAAGTAGGCGGCGACGAACAGCTGCGTCATCGGCGAGCTGCACAAGTCTGAGCCCTGTTTGCCGAGGTTCAGCTTCTCGAGCACCGCGCGCGGCGCGACCGCCCAGCCGAGGCGCAGGCCGGGAGAGAGGATCTTCGAGAACGTTCCCAGGTAGATCACCAGGTCCGATGTCCCTTCGGCGCCCGCATCGGCAGCGTCGAGCGAGTACAGCGTCGGCAGCGCCTCGCCCTCGTAGCGCAGCAACCCGTACGGGTTGTCCTCGAGCACGAGCAGCTCGCGCTCGCGCGCGACCTCGACCAGCCGCCGCCTCCGCGCGAGCGACATCGTCACACCGCCCGGGTTCTGGAAATTGGGGATCGTGTAGATGAACTTCGGCCGGCGCCCTTCCCGCTGCAGCCGGTCGAGCGTCGCCTCGAGCTCGTCGATCGGCATGCCGTCGCCGTCCATCTCGATCTGCACGACGTCGGCCTCATACGCGCTGAACGTCGGCACCGCGCCGGGGTATGTGGGCGCCTCGGCGACGATCGCATCGCCAGGATCGATCAAGGTCTTGCAGACGAGGTCGATCACCTGCTGGCCGCCGGTCGTCACGATCAGGTCGGCCGGGTCGATATGCGTCCCCTCCGCCGCCATCACCTCGACGATGCAGTCCGCGGTCACGGCCATCCCCTCGGTCGGGCCGTACTGCAGCGCGCGCGCGGTCGACTCGGCCGCGACCTTGCTCATCAGCTTCGCGTACAGCTCGGGCGCGAACGTGCTCGTGTCCGGCAGTCCGCCAGCGAGTGAGATCACGTCGGGGCGTTCGGTCAGCGCCATCATCTCGCGCATCGCCGAGCTTTTCATCCCGCGCGTGCGCGCGGCGAACAGCGCCTCGTAGCGCGCGAGCTCATGCGCGGCCGGCCGCGCGCGTCGTCTATCGTCTTGCCCGCCCATCCCGGCAAGGTAGCGCACCTCCTACCGGCAATCTGCATGCACGGCACCTTCTTCGACATCGGCCTCAGCCTCGGCCTCGCGCTCGCGTGCGGGCTGCGGCCCTACCTGCCGACCTTGCTCGCCGCCGCGCTCGGCTCCGCCGCCGCGCTGGGAGTCGGCTTTCCCAGCAAGAGCCATTTCCACTTCCTGGCAGCCGGCTGGTGGATGGTCGCGGTTGCGCTCGTGTTCGTGTGCTCCTACCTGTTGCAGCTGCGCCTCGGCCAGGATCGCTTCCGGGCGGTCGTCCAGCCGGCGGTCGTCGCGCAGGCGGTCGCGGTGGGGGCGCTGCTGTTCGCCGGCACGCTGTCCGCGCACGGCGACATCTGGTGGCCCGGCTTGATCGGCGGTGCGGCCGCGGCCGCGCTCGCCCTGCGCGTGTCCGACCCCGTGATCGCGCGCGCGCGGGGGAGGCTGTCCGATCGCAGCGCGCGCGAAGCGCTGACCGTATACCTCGACGGCGCCGCGCTGCTGCTCGCCGCGCTGGTCGCGCTGCTGCACCCGCTCGGCTACGTCGCGCTCGCGCTGCTCGCCTGGCTCGGCCTCCGCGGCCGCGCGCGCGCGGACGGGAAGTACGCCGGCCTGCGCATCCTGCGTTGATGTCGTCCGCCCTCGATTCCCTCGCCCCGACCCTAATCGCGACACGCGCCCCGAGCGCCGACGGCTGTGTTGGCCGGCGCCGACTAGAACGGACGCAGAGACCGGCTCACGTGTCTCCCAAAATGCTCGCCCCCGGACGCGTACGAACGTGAGTGAGAAGCCGCCCAAGCTGGTGCTGTGCGTGATCGACGCGATGGCTCCGGCGCAGCTCAAGCGCGCGGTCGCCGCGGGCGCGGCACCGGTGCTCGCGGAGCTGGTCGCGCGCGGGCGCTACGTGCCCGACTGCGTCGCCGCGTTCCCGTCGGTCACGCCCGTGTGCGCCGCCTCGATCGTCACCGGCGTCGGACAGGACGAGCACCTGATCCCGGGCATGAACTGGTTTCACCGCGAGGAGGACCGCTACATCGAGTACGGCTCCTCGTTCCGCGCCGCGCAGCGCTTCGGCATCGCGCGCCAGCTCACGGACACGGTCTACAACATGAACCGCGCCCACCTCTCGCCCGAGGTGCTCACGGTGTTCGAGACGCTCGACGACGCGGACGTGCGCACGGCCGGAACGACCTACCTGATGTACCGCGGCCGCCACCGCCACGAGCCCCAGCGCGACACTGCGCTGACGCGCGTCGCCTCGACGCTGATGCGCCACGCGGTGATGGGCCCGCGCGAGCTGTTCTACGCCGACATCTTCGCCTCGCGCCGCACCCCGTGCCGCTCGGGTCTCGGCATGCCGGGCGTGCGCGACCGCCACTCCGGCTGCGTCTCCGCCTACATGGTCGAGCACGACCTGTTCGACTTTCTCCTGCTGTCGCTGCCCGACAACGACTGGTATTCGCACAAGCACGGCCCCGACGCGCAGACCCGCTCGCTCGCCGCCGCCGATGAGCAGCTCGCGCGCGTGGTCGACGCGGCGGGTGGGATCGACGCGTTCCTTTCAGAGCACGCGGTGATCGCGATGGCCGACCACTCCCAGGCGCCGGTCACGGCGACGATCGCCTTGCAGGACGAGCTTTCAGAGCTCGGCGTCCTGCGCCCGGCCCGCTCGCCCGAGGGCGACTCCCGCGAGACGCGCGCCCGCATCGCCGTCTGCCCCTCCCAGCGCGCGGCGATGGTCTACGCGCTGCGTCCCTCCGAGCGCGACGCGATGCGCGCGTCGGTGGCGACGCTGGCGCTCGCGATCGACGGCGTCGACCTCGTCATGTGGCTCGAGCGCGACGCGCACGACATGCCTCGTGAGGGCGTGATCGCGAGCGCGGCTCACGGCGAGCTGCGCTTTCACCCCGGTGGGGTGGGCGGGACGGTCACCGACCCGCGTGGCATCGTTTGGAGCGTCGCGGGCGAACTCGCCGCGATCGACGGCGCGATCGACGGCGCGGGTCTGCTGACGACACCCTCCTATCCCGACGCCCTGTCGCGCGCGTGGTCGGCGCTCACCTGCCCGACCTCGGGCGAGGTGCTGCTGTCGGCCGCGCCCGGCTACGAGTTCCTCGACTGGGGCCGTCAAGCCCACGTCGGCGGCGGCAGCCACGGCTCGCTGCACGCCTCGGACTCGCTCGGCGCGCTCGTCCTCTGCGGCGTCGACCTTCCCGAGCCCGAGCCGGTCCAGTGGGCGATCCGCGACGTCGCCGCGCTCGTGCGGGCGCACTTCGCGCTCGCGCCCAGCTGAGCCGCTCAAAGCTCGTCACCGCCGCCGTCTGCAACGAGCGTCGAAGACGTCCGTTCTCTTATCGACACCTCCCTCTTGACAGTTGCGCGCATACGGTGTACTGTTCTCCCCGTAATGGCAACCCCGTGGGTTCGCCGAACATCGGATCGGGTTTGGGTCGCACCACTGGGTCGACCTGAAGCGGTAATTACGAAAACTCTTGGGAGAGGGGCCGGGTCAGAATGATGATAGTCCGCGGGCAAAAGCCCGTGCCGGTCCCTGCATCTTCGTACCAGCAAGCCTCGGTGGCGAGGACAAATTCAGCTAAGCAGGGCGGACTTTTCAGTCCGGCCCAGACGTCCCGCGCAGCGGGACCGGCCGGCCTGAAAACGTCGCGTCCCTGCGCGGATCGAGGGGCGCTCCCCTCTGTGTTTGAGGAGGAGATATGTCTGTAGGTGCTAGAAGGGCGAGGTCGTTTCTGGTCGGCCTGGTCGCGCTCTGCGCCCTTGCTGGCGCTCTCCTGCTTGCTACGGTGCCCGCGCTGGCAGCGGGTGCGCCGGAACCTCCGGAAACGACGGCGGCAACGCGCGTCACCGATACCACTGCGGTGTTGAATGGGGTTTTGAATCCCCATTCGCGATCTGTCGCCGGTTGGCAGTTTGGCTCCGGAGAGAGTGAGCCGGGAAAGAACGGAACGTGCGGGTTCCTGTCCGTTGTCGCCAGTGGGCCTGAAGCCGAAGTGGAAGCAGAGCCGGTTCATTTCGAAGTCACGGGCCTCGTGCCGAATACGTCCTACAGTTTTTGCCTTGTGGGCCTAACCCAACACGGTTCCCCGACGGGACAAGTGGTGACGTTCACAACGTTGCCCGCGGTTCCCCCGACTTTCGGTGAACAAGGGTCTGCGCCGGGCCAGTTGTGGCAGCCGCTTGGTGTGGGTGTTGACGCGGCTGGGAATGTGTATGTCGCGGATTCGGAAAACCTTCGGGTTGACAAGTTCGATGGTTCCGGAGATTTTTTGGGAGCGTGGGGGAGGGGTGTCAACGAAGCTGAACCGGCTGAAGCGTTACAGATGTGTACGACCTCTTGCCAGAAAGGCTCTCAGGGGTCTGGGGCTGGTGAGTTTTCCGGTGAAGGTCCCCAGGGTTTGGCGGTGGATGACGAGCTGTCGAGTATGTCGGAGGGGGATGTGTACGTCGTCGATCAGGGGAACTATCGTGTGGAGAAGTTTAGTTCTTCGGGGGAATTTCTGTTGATGTTTGGTGGGGATGTCAACGCGACGACGGGTGGGGATGTGTGTCTCGCGGGCGAAAGTTGCAAGGCGGGCACCGAAGGCACTGCCGACGGCCAGTTCGAATGGGCGGACCATGCAGCTAATATCGCTGTCGGGCCGGGTGGCGCGGTGTATGTCGGCGATCGTGCGCGGGTACAGGTGTTTTCTGCTGCGGGGGTGTGGCGGAAAAATATCTCTTTGGCGGCGCTGTCCGGTGAAGGCAAGGTCACGGCGTTGGCGGTAGACGCCGCGGGGGATATGTTCGTCGCTGATCAGGAAGTTGCGGGTGTGCACGAGTTCGCGCCGAACGGGACGGAAGGGGCTGTTGTGTTCGATCCTGCCAGTACGAATGTCGAAGCGCTCGCTGTCAACGGGGCGGGCGACCTGTTCGTCGGTGATTCCAGCGGTAGTACCTACGGTGCCTTTCATGTCTTGGAGTACAGTCCGGCCGACGAGGAGCTTGAGAGCTTCGCCTCGAAGACCGTGTTCCCGGGTGCGGGGGGTATGGTGTTCTCTGAAAGCGCGGGCGCACCGGGCGAGGTGTACGTGTCCGATCCGGGCCGTGACAACGTGTGGGTGTTGCCGGTGCCTGGTCCGGGTCCGTTGGTGGAGTCCGACAGCGAGTTTTCTACGGCTGGGCAGCGCGGTGTGGCGACTCTCGAAGCGACGGTCAATCCGGAGGGTAGCGCGACGACGTACCGTTTCGAATATGTTACTGAAGCACAGTTCAAGCAGGCGGGCTATACGGGCGCGTCTAGTACTGCGCCTGTGACGATCGGGTCGAGCTTTGAAGATCAGCCAGTGAGTGCGGCCCTTACGGGCCTGGCTCCCGGCGATACCTACCATTACCGTGTCCTAGCGACGAACGCGAAGGGCACCGTGACGGGTCCCGATGAGACTTTCGAAGAGGTCCCTTCAGCGCTCGTAAACGGGCCGTGGACGTCGGATGTCTCCAGTACGAGTGTCACCCTCGATGCGGAAGTCGACCCGTCTGGCACGCCCACCGAATACACCGTGGAATTTGGCACGAGTCCCTCCTATGGCCAGACGCTCTCGGGGAGCGCTGGTGAAGGTACTGGTTATGTGCAGGTCAGCCGCCATATCCAGGGATTGTTGCCGGGCACGGTCTATCATTATAGGCTCGTGGTGCGCAACGAGGTCGGTGTCGTTGAAAGCACTGACCGTACGTTTACGACCGACCCGGCTGGTGGGGAAGAGCTGTCGCTGCCGGACGGGCGCGCGTGGGAACTCGTCTCTCCTCCTAGCAAGAACGGGGCGCTGATCGAAAACTTTGGGGGCGACCAGATCCAGGCGGCGCAGGATGGGAGTGGTATTACTTACTTGGCGAACGAGCCGTACGGTGAGGGGATCGTCGGTAAGTTAAATGTCTCTCAGGTCCTTACGACTCGTGGTGCGGATGGTTGGAGCTCGGAGGACATCACCCCGCCCCAATCCCTTGCCCCAGCGGACGAGCTCATCAAAGTCGGCCACGCCTATGTGCAGTTCTCGTCCGATCTTTCCCGTGCGCTTGTACAGGAGCGCGGATCCCAGGTGGATCTGGCGGCGCCCGAAGCAAGCGAAGGACAGTCGTTTCTTCGTGACGACTTGAACGGTAGCTTCCGGGCGCTTTTGACGCCCGCTAGTTTGACGATCGGCGCCCTTCCTCCCGCGACGAAACGGAAAGACGAAACCGATGAGACCTTTGCTGAAGAACTGGCGGTGGTCGTCGCGCAGACTCCCGATTTGAGCCATGTGGTCCTCCAGTCCCCCCTGTCGTTGATACCGGGGGCGCCTGAAGGCGGAAACGCCGGTGATAACGAGTTGTATGAGTGGAGTGGGGGCCAGTTGCAGTTGGTGAGTGTGTTGCCCGATGGGCAGCCGGCGCCCCCCAGGGCTTCTCTTGCCGGGAGCGAGGGACTACAAGCGGCGGTGCCGCGTGCCGTCTCTTCTGACGGGCGGTGGGTGGCATGGACGCTCTCACCGAAAGAAGGCCCCGATTTGTTCGGCACCGAATATCGGGATTTGTATGGTCGCGACATGGTGTCCGGGAGGACTGTTCGGGTGGGTGGTGGTCAGGCGCGTTTTCAGGATATGAGCAGTGATGGGTCGAGAATTCTCTTCCTCGAAGGAGGAGAATTGTTCGAGTTCGATACCACTACTGGAGTGCAGGTCGATCTAACGACCGGTCACGGTCACGGTACGGGTGAACATACTGTGGGTGTGCAGGAAGCTGTCTCGGATGTCAGCGAAGACGGGTCCTATGTTTATTTCGTCGCGAAGGGTGTGTTGGCTGGTGGTGCTGTCGCGGGCGAAGATAACTTGTATGTCGCGCACGAAGCGGGCGGGACGTGGACGACGAGGCTCGTCGCGACGCTTTCCAGTGATGACGAACATAGCTGGTACGCTGCCGCTGGTACGGCCGGTGGGGTGAACCTTGGGAATGTGCGCTCGCGTGTGTCGCCTGACGGACGGTATTTGGCGTTCATGTCCGATCGGTCGTTGACCGGATATGACAATCGTGACGCAGTCAGTGGTCAGCCCGACCAGGAGGTCTATCTGTACGACGCGCAGGCGGAATCGCTGGTATGTGTATCGTGCGACGCTACTGGCGCCCGGCCCGTGGGCGTGTTCGACACAGGCAATAACGTGATGATGGACCGTGGCGTCGGGCGTGTCTCAGCGTTGGAAGGGCAGTGGCTTGCTGGGATGCTGCCAGGCTGGGACGAAGCGGCGTTTGGGTCGCGTTCGTCGTATCAGCCGCGTTTTCTTTCTGATAGTGGGCGGTTGTTTTTCGATGCGACGGATGGGCTTGTGCCGCAGGACACTAACGGTCTGTTGGATGCGTATGAGTATGAGCCGGTGGGTATCGGTAGTTGCGCTTCTAGAGCGTTGACGTTTAGTGTGCGTTTGGGTGGTTGTGTGAGTTTGATTTCGTCGGGTACGTCGAGTCAGGAATCTGCGTTTTTTGATGCGAGCGAAAATGGGAATGATGTGTTTTTCCTTACGACGTCGCGTTTGACGAGCGAAGATTATGACGATAGTTATGATATTTATGATGCTCATGTGTGTTCTGCGGAAGTGCCGTGTCGTGTGGTGCCTGTGTCACCGCCGGCGTGTTCGTCTGGTGATTCGTGTAAGGCGGCGCCGTCGCCGCAGCCGACGATCTTTGGTGCGCCTGCGAGCGCGACGTTCAGTGGTGTGGGCAATCTTGCTCCGGTGCCGGTGGCTAAGCCTTCCGTGAGTAGGGCGCGGGCGCGTAAGTGTCCGCGTGGAAAGAGTCGTAACGGGCATGGTAGGTGCGTCAAGCAGAGGGCCAGGAAGCGTAGTAAGCGTGCGGGTAGAGTGAGCCACGAGCGGAGGGCAAAGTGATGAGTATCCCCGTGAAGATATCGTCGGCTCGTACGCGCGCGGTGCTCGTTCTTGCAATGGTTTTTGTGGTGTTGTTGGTGTGCGGGGGTGTTTCGGTTGCGGGCGCGGCGGCGGAAGTGGGTTGTTCTTCGTGTAGGCCGTGGTGGCATTTGGATGCGGTGTCTGCGCCCGCGAGCACTCCGGGCGGCGAAGGACGCGTGATCGCGGAAGCGAGCGATCTCGGTGATGCGTACGTCAACGGTATCGTGAACCACGTGACGATCGTCGATAAGCTACCGCCAGGGATGGTCGCGACGTCGGTGTACGGGTCGGGTGGGGGGAGCAGCCGCGGTAGAGAAGATACCAAGTTCTTCATGGTGTGTTCTGCGTCTGCGGGGACGGTGACGTGTACTTTTTCGGGTCCGTTGCTTGCGTATGAACGCTTGCTGGTCGATATAGCCGTGAAGGTCCAGCCCGGTGCCGGTACTGGGCTGAACGAAGTGAGCATCTCGGGTGGTGGTGCGCCGCCCGCGGTATTGCGTAGGGCGCTGGCGCTCGGTGTCGCGCCGGGACCGTTCGGGGTTGAAAACTATGAAATGACCCCTGAAGAAGAGGGCGGCGCGGTCGATACGCAGGCCGGCTCCCACCCATTCCAGCTCACTACCACGTTCGCGTTGAATACCGAGACCGTTCCGGGAGATCCCGCACAACAAAACACAGGGGAACCGTTTGCGGTGCAGCCACTTGGCCTTGCGAAGGATTTGCGTTTCAACCTGCCGCCGGGGCTCCTTGGTAATCCTACGCCGATACCGCAGTGCAGTACGTATACGTTCGTGTCCGCGACGGCTGGGGTTCCGGGGGTCGAATGTCCTGCCGATTCCGCCGTCGGTGTCGCGACGGTCATGATCGCCAACCCAAAAAGAGGCAGCCTGGTTCCGTGGACGGAAACTAACCCGTTGTATAATTTGACGCGGTCGGTTGGTGAGCCCGCGAAGTTCGGTTTCCGCACGGACGCGGGATCGGTGACACTGGACACGTCGGTACGTACGGGAGGAGACTATGGTGTCGTCGTCAGCTCCTCGAATATCGTGGATCAGACTGCGCTTACGGGTAGTCAGGTGACGTTTTGGGGTGATCCTAGTGATCCGCGGCACGATAGTACTCGTGGGAAGGCGTGCCTCGACGAATTCGATCTGGAAACGGAACCGCCGCAATGGGAACTGTCGTGCGCGGGACAGGGAACCGGGGGACAGCCGTTTTTGATTATGCCGACGTCGTGCACCGGTCCGCTTCATACCGGTATGGAAGCGGACTCCTGGGAACAGGCCGGCACGTTCGTCCCGAAGGAATACTTGTTTCAGAACGCTATGGATGAACCGTACGGGCTTGATGGGTGCAACCATTTGAGCTTTGAACCGTCGATCAGTGTCGCTCCCGATGGGCAGCAGGCGAGCACTCCGACGGGTTTGACCGTCAATGTGCATGTCGGGCAGGAAGCTAGCCTGAACCCGGCCGGTCTCGCGGACGCGCAGGTGAAGAACACCACCGTGACGCTACCCGCCGGTGTCGGTCTGAACCCTGCGGGCGCGGACGGCCTCTCGGCGTGCTCTGAGAGTCAGATCGCGCTCGAAAGCGCCGGGGAACAGTCGTGTCCGGAATCGGCGAAGGTAGCGACCGTAAAGATAAAGACGCCGTTGTTGCCCAACGAACTGGAAGGCGCAGCGTATCTGGCGGCACAGAACGCGAACCCTTTCGGGTCGCTCGTAGCGCTATATATTGTCGCGAAGGACCCCGTTTCCGGTGTTCTCGTGAAGCTCGCGGGACAGGTCACTCCTAACCCTGTGACGGGGCAGCTAGTATCGACGTTCACAGAAACACCACAACTACCGTTCGAAAACCTGAGCCTGCACTTCTTCGGTGGGTCCCGTGCCCCCCTCGGTACCCCCGCGCTGTGCGGCGGGTATACAAGCACCGCATCGATCACACCATGGTCCGGTAACCAGCCGGTAAACTCCTCCTCAGAATTCCAGATCACCAGCGGTCCCAATGGAGCGCCATGCGCGAACCCCCTCCCGTTCGCGCCCTCATTGACAGCGGGCTCCTCGAACATTCAAGCGGGAGCGTTCACGCCGTTTACGATGACGATGAGCCGTGAAGACGGCAACCAGAACCTCAAGGCGATCCTCCTGCACATGCCGCCGGGACTCTCTGGAACCTTGTCTCACGTAGCGCTATGCGGCGAACCGCAAGCAGACGCAGGAACATGCGGTCCGGAAACACTGATCGGCGAAACGACGGTCAGCGTAGGCCTCGGCGGAAACCCCTACACCGTCACGGGAGGAAAGGTCTACATCACCGGCCCCTACGAGGGAGCACCGTTCGGCCTCTCGATCGTAAACCCCGCGAACGCCGGCCCATTCCACTTGGGGAACGTGATCGTCAGAGCGAAGATCGAAGTAGACCCCCATACCGCAGCGCTGACGATCACAAGCGATGACACGGGCCCGTACGCGATCCCGCAGTACATCGACGGTATCCCATTGCAGATCAAGCACGTGAACGTCACTATCGACCGTCCAGGGTTCACGTTCAACCCCACAAACTGCAGCTCGATGAGTATCACAGGCACCCTCTCGAGCATCGAAGGGGCAACCTCGGCGCTCGCTGTCCCGTTCCAGGCAACGAACTGCGCCACCCTGAAATTCCAGCCCAAATTCGCCGTTTCAACCTCGGGCAAAACAAGCAAAGCGAACGGTGCGAGCCTCGCCGTGAAACTGACCTACCCCAACGTACCGCAGGGAACCGACGCGAACATCACAAAGGTCAAGGTAGACCTCCCCAAGCAACTACCCTCACGCCTCACGACACTACAGAAAGCGTGCACAAACGCCCAGTTCGAGGCAAACCCCGCAGGCTGCCCCCCAGCATCGGTCGTGGGACACGCCAGAGCGATCACACCACTGCTCCCCGTCCCACTAGAAGGCCCCGCATATTTCGTCAGCCACGGCGGCGAAGCGTTCCCGTCCCTGATCATCGTGCTCCAGGGCTACGGCGTGACACTCGACCTCGTAGGCACCACGTTCATAAGCAAAGCCGGAATCACCTCGAGCACGTTCAAGACGGTCCCCGACGCCCCCGTAGGAAGCTTCGAACTGACGCTACCCGAGGGCAAATACTCAGCACTCGCGGCCAACGGGGACTTGTGCACGAGCAAACTGGCGATGCCGACAGCGTTCGTAGCCCAGAACGGGATGGAAATCCACGAGTCCACCCCGATCGGTGTCACGGGGTGCGCAAAGCCAAAGGCACTAACCCGCGCACAAAAACTAGCCGCAGCACTGAAGGTGTGCAAGAAAAAGGCGAAGTCAAAGCGCGCGGCATGCCGAGCAAGCGCCCAGAAACGGTATGGCCCGCTCGCGAAGAAGAAGGGCAAGTCCAAGGGTAAGCGCAAGGCGTGATGGTGTGCCATGTGCCCGGTCCCCAAGACCAAATCAGCTAAGCAGATCGGGCTTTCATCGCGGCCGATAAGCCCGCGCGAGCGGGCCGGCCGCGATGAAATGTCTCGTATCTGCGCGGTTCAACTGGTAAGGATGCTCACGGCAGCAGCGCAAGTGGTCGCCGAGGGGGGCTACGGAGGGATGAGCGTCGCGCGGGTTGCGGGCCGTGCGGGCGTGTCACGCCGCACGTTCTACGACCTGTTCGAGGACCGCGAGGACTGCTTCCTCGCCGTTTTCGATGACGGGGTGGTGCGTGCCGGGAAGGCAGCGAGCAGCGCGTACAAACAGGCACAGGATGGTTGGCGGGAGCAGGTACGGGCCGCCCTCGCCGCGCTTCTCGACTTCTTCGACGACGAGCCGCAGCTGGCGTCGCTGCTCGTCGTGGACGCTCTCGGCGCGGGTCCGCGGGTGCACGAGCGCCGCGCCCAGGTGCTGCAGAGACTGGCCTGGATCGTGGAGGAGGGGCGCAGCGTGTCCCGTGCGCCAGGCGCGAGGAAGGGCAGCCACCGCACGCCGTCGCTGACCGCGGAGGGTGCCGTAGGCGCGGTCTTGAGCGTCATCCACGCACGGTTGCTGTATCCCGGACCGGGTCCGACTCCACGTCTGACTCCTCTGCTGAATGACTTGATGGGAATGCTCGTCCTCCCCTATCTCGGGCTGACAGCCGCGGAGGAAGAGCTTAAGCACGACACCCCGAAGACCGCGCCCGCCCGCCGCAAACTGGCCACGGACCCGCTGGACGCGCTACCGATGCGCCTGACCTACCGCACCCTCAGGGTCCTCGCCGCGATCGCCGAGCAGGACACGGAGGGCGCCCGCCCCTCCAACCGCCAGATCGGCGAGCTCGCGGGCGTCCCCGACCAGGGCCAGATCTCAAAGCTGCTGGCGCGCCTGCAGAACCTCGATTTGATCCGGAACACCGGCAACGGCCACCAACCCACAGGCGAACGAAACGCCTGGACGCTAACCCGGCTCGGCCGGCAGGTCACCCGGCGTCTGCGCGTCAGCTATCAGAGCGAGGCCACGTGATGCCGACAACACACCCGCGACCGCAAGAAGCGCTACCGGCCGGTACAGACATAGGTGGGCGAGGACATGGCATCGGCCTCACGACTCGCGTCGAGCCACAACGCGCGCGGATCCTGGCAGCGATGGCGGAGCTGGCCTGCGAGCGGGGTTTCGCGGGCTGCTCCGTGGAGGCGGTGATCAAGCGCGCGGGCGTCTCGCGCCGCACCTTCTACGAGCAGTTCGACGGCCTGAAAGGCTGCTTCGTCGCGGTGCTGGACCTCGGCGCCGAGACAGTTAACGATCTCATCGAGCGCGCCTTCGCCGAACACGAGTCATGGCTGGACGGGTTGCGCTGGGCGCTCGCCTCGCTGCTGGTGCTCTTCGACTCCGAGCCACAGCTGGCACGCGTGTGGCTGGTGGAGTCGATGACCGCCGGCCGCTGGGCGCTCGAGCACCGCGAAGCAAGACTCGCAGAGCTCTTCCTGATGATCACCCAGGCCTGGCCGCCGCCTGCCTCCATGCAACCCGCGCCACTGGTCATCGAGGGCGTGTTTGCCTCCGTGCGCAGCATCGTGGTGCAGCGCCTGGTGACTCGCGACGCAGAAGTCGAGGGGCCGCTGTTGGAGTTGCTCCCGGCGCTGATGGGCCTGATCGCCGCGCCGTTCGTCAGCGCGCGCGCCCAGGAACGCGAGATCGAACGCGGCGAAGAGCTCGTCCGCTCGATCGCGGTCGGAGAGCTCCGGCCCGTGCTCGCCCCTCGCGTAGGTGGCGAGAGTGGCCTTCCACCGCCCCGGATAGGACCCGCCGTCACCGACCCCGCGCTGCCGCCTCTGCTCAGCAACCCGAGTGCACACCGCGCACGTCGATGCCTTCTGTTCGTGGCAGAGAGTCCCGGCGCCAGCAACACCCATATTGCGGCTGGGATCGGCGTCGAGCACAAGGCACAAATCTCACAGTTGCTCGCGCAGCTCTCACGCGAGGGCCTCCTGCTCAAGACCACCCACGGCCCAGGAAAGCACAACGAATGGCAGCTAAGCACCGACGGCAAAAAGACAGCGGCAGCACTACGGGAGTCACAAGCCCGGTTTACATCCAGCCGCCCTCTGTTTCTGTCTAGTAACTCTTGACAGCTACACGGCAGTTAACTAAAAGTGCAGATGACGGGGCGTGCAGGCAAGCGGCAAAGCGACACCACCAATTCTGTAGCAAGACGGTGTGTCTGCCGCGACAGTCACAAACCGCACCGGCAACGCCAATCCCCACAAGGAGAATCCATGAGAATCACACCACTGGCGGTGGCGCTACTTGCGCTCCTCGCCCTCGCGGCAGGATCAGCATCGGCCGCAAGCGCACACGAATGGCAGAGGAACCACGGAAAAGGCAGCATCACCAAACCGCGCGGCATAAGCTCGATGGGCCACCTTGTGATTTTTACAGAATCGGAGGAATATGCCGAAGAAGAGACGTGCAGCTTTAACGAGAAAGGGACGGTCGGCCCAGGTGCTGCAGGTACAATAACTAGCCTTACGAGCACGAGCGGCTCGAAAGTAATCGAATGCATACGCAACGAAGGAGCCATTTGTAGGGAAGGTAAGCACGCACCTCGCATCGAAGCGGCGCACCTGCCCTGGGATACCGAACTAACAACGGTCGAAGGTAAGCTGCGTGACGAGATAAAGTCGGGCGGGAGTGGCACGCCGGAACTGAAAATGGAATGCGAAGGCTACTATAATATAAAAGATAAATGTCCGTTCGCCAGTGGTGTCGGCGTGGAAAACATGAGCAACGGCGACGTCGAAGGAATCTATACTAGAAAGGAATCCAATCCCCTTTACGGCTACGACTGTGGGGGCCTCAGCGGGAACCACGCGGTTTACTATGAGGGAGTCTCCGAAGAAATCTGGGTCACAGCCGAACCCACGGTAGTACTCGACGCGATCTGACTTCGCGAGAGGGCTCGTACTCGCCTTCGCGCTAGTACTTAGATTGCACCATGAGCGGCCGGTACGCCAGTGGCGCGCCGGCCGCTGTGGTAAGCGTGGCGCTAAGGCCCTCGGTACCCTCGGCGAGTGCGCCCAACGGTCCTTATCGTCCTCGCCACGCTCGCGCTGACTCTAGCCTTCCCGGCCGCCGCCAGCGCGGCCTCCAGCGTCGCGCTACATCCACCCTCGTCTTCGACGGCCGCGAGCACAATAGGTCACGGGACGAGCACCGCGAAGACGACCTCGATCACAGCGAGCACCTCCGAAGCGCCCGTGCCCGTGGTCGCCTCCGACATCCCGCCGGCCGGGCGCAAGCTGTCGGCCGACCGCGTGCTCACGATCGCGCAGGCGCTACCGAAGATGAGGTCGGTCCGCCGTAAATACCCCGGCTCCTACGACGGTGCCTACCTGAAGGGCCCGTATCGCTGGCAGGTCAGCTTCTTCTCCAAAAAGGGCGCGAAAGAGATCGGCCAGGTGATCATCGACGACGCGACCGGACGCGTGCTCGAACAGTGGACCGGCTTTCAGGTCGCGTGGACGATGGCGCGCGGCTACCCTGGCGCGTTCGGCGAGCACGTAAACGCGCTTTATATCTGGCTGCCCCTGTGCGTGTTGTTCTTCGTCCCGTTCTTCGACTGGCGCAGACCGCTGCGCGTGCTGCACCTCGACCTGCTCGCGCTGCTGTCGTTCTCGGTCTCGCTCGCGTTCTTCAACCATGCGGACATCTACGCGTCGGTCCCGCTCGCCTATCCGCCATTGCTGTACCTGCTCGCGCGGATGCTCGCGCTATTGCGCCGCGGCACCCATCCCGAGGCGCCGCGGCTGCTGATCCCCGCGCCGTGGCTCGCGATCGGCGTCGTCTTTTTGATCGGCTTTCGCATCGGGTTGAACGTCACCGACGGGAACGTGATCGACGTCGGCTACGCGGGTGTGATCGGGGCGGAGCGGATCGTCCACGGCAAGTCGCTCTATGGCGGCTACCCGTCGGACAACGAACACGGCGACACCTACGGCCCGGCCAACTACGAGGCGTACGTCCCCTTCGAGCAGCTCTTCGGCTGGAGCGGCACCTGGGATGACCTGCCCGCCGCGCACGCGGCGGCGGTCGTGTTCGACCTGCTCGCGGTTGCGCTCCTGTTCCTGATCGGCCGCCGCGTGCGCGGACCCTCGCTCGGGATCGTGCTCGCCTACGCTTGGGTCTCCTATCCGTTCACGCTGTTCGCGCTCAAGAGCGACTCCAACGACACGCTCGTCGCCGTGCTCGTGCTCGCGGCGCTCCTGTGCGCGAGCTATCGATCGTCGGTCGCGCGCCCTGGGCGACACAGTCCGAAGGGCTGGGTCGCCGCGTTCGCCGCGTTCGCCGGTCTGACCAAGTTCGCCCCGCTCGCGCTCGCGCCGCTCTTCGCCACCCACGGCCTGCGCGAGCTCTCGCCCCTGCGCCGCTGGCGTGCGCTCGCGCTGTTCGCGCTCGCGTTCCTGCTCGCCGGGGCGGTGGCCTCGATCCCCGCGCTCCGCCACGACACGCTGCACACGATCTACGAGCGCACGGTCGCCTACCAGGCCAACCGCGGCTCGCCGTTCTCCGTCTGGGGCCTATACGGCGGGCTGCACGGGCTGCAGACGGCCGTGCAGATCGTCGCGGTGCTGCTCGCCGTCGCGCTCGCGGTGGTCCCACGCAGACCAGACATCGTCGGCCTCGCCGCCGCTTGCGCCGCCGTGCTGATCGCTCTGCAGCTCGGGATCGAACACTGGTTCTACCTGTACATACCATGGTTCTTCCCACTCGCGGCGATCGCGCTGCTTGGCGGGCGAGAGGAGTCTCCCGCCGGTGACTTAAAGGAGCAAGGACACGATGACGCGGAACGCTACGGAGTGGACTGTGATCAAGCTACGCAACCGCTTCGGGTTCTCGCAAGCGGCTAGTTGCAACACAGCTAGTGGCTTCAGCCAAGCGCCCACAGCAGCGTGTGGGCTGGGATCAGCGTGTAGTTCTCGCCTGCCCGTAAGAGGCTCTTGGTAGCCAGGACGGCCGGCCGGCCGGGGTGGGCTCGGGAGGCGGCTGCGGCCGCGGAGAGGCCGGGATTGTCGCTGTACTTGATCTCGACGACGTCGAGCTGGCGGCGAGGGCCGCAGACGAAGTCGATCTCGCCGCCGCGCGAGGTCTGCCAGATGTGCAGGCGCTCAGGCAGAGCGAAGGTCTCGATCAGCCGCTCCGGCTGCTCGTAGCGGCGCAGCAGCGCGATCCCGACGGCGTTCTCGACAAGCGCTGGCTCGCCGAGCTCGAGCCCCGGCGCGCGATCGAGGGCGATCGTGTGCAGCAGGGGGTCGGCCAGGAAGACCTTCTTGTCTCTGGACAGCTCGTTGGTCTGTGACCCGCTCCTCCAAAAATAGGCGACGAACAGGAAGTAGCCTCCGGCGAGCAGCTCTATGTAGTCGCGCAGGGTCTGGTGGTTGATTCCGCCGCTCGCCCTGCCGCCGCCTCGTCCGAGCGGCACTTCCATCTCGCGCGCCATGCTGCTCCAGCTGAGCTTCGACCCGAGCGAGCGCACGACGCGCTCGAGCAGAGCGTGAGTCGCCGGCACGCTCGCGCCCCTGCCCTGCAGCTCACGCAAGAGCGAGTCATACAGCACCCGCTTGACTTGTCCCGACGGCTCGTGAGCGCCTGTGACCGCCTCGGCGACGGCGGCGGGCAGGCCGCCGAAGCGCAGGTAACGCCGCAGGGCCGTCTCGAGCGCCGGGGCGTGCACGCGCATCTGACGCAGTAGAGCTTGGCCGTCGTCGTCGAGCAGCTCGGCGACAGTCAGTCTCGGCGAGCCGGGGATGTCGCCGTTGACGGCGCGCGCGAACGAGGCGAAGCTCTGAGGGAGGACGAGGTGGTCGGCGCCCGCCTGCCTGCGTCCCGGAAGACGCTCGGCCGCACCGCGCTGGAGGTCGATCGCCGAGGAGCCCGTGCAGACGACGACGGTTGCGCGAATGGCTCCTTGATCCCATAGCGACTTCACCGCTGTCTGCCACCCCGCCACCGCTGTGACCTCGTCGAGCAACAGCAGCCCAGGGTCCGGGTATTCGGCGAGGCCGATCGCCCGCTCGGCCGTCGCGGCCAGCTCGGAGAGATGCCTGCCCTCCAACAGGTCGAGCGCGAGATAGACGATCGACCGCGGCTGCACGCCGCCGGCAAGTGCCCGCGCGACGAGCAGCTTCAGGTCGGTGCTCTTGCCGACCTGACGCGGTCCTCGGAGGATGTGAATACCGGGCTCGCGGAGGTCAAGGTCCGCAACAAAGTCGGCCGGCAGCCGCATCGGTTGCGAGTCGAGCAGTCCCAGGTGCGGGTCGTTCGCCTCCCAAGCGGAGCTCGTCCACCACGGGTTCTGTCGCAGGATCTGCGTATCCGAGAGCGCCATCGGCAATCTGACAGTAGCATCCTCAACAAAAGATGCCCCACTTATCGCCAGCCGTCTTCCGAAAGATGCTGCCCTTATTGCCAGCTGTGGGGCAATAACAGCGGCATCTTGTCGTCACTTAGTCGCGCAGCGGGTCGATCCAGCGCAGGCCCGGGAACCGGGAGAAGTCCGCGTCACAGGAGCAGAGCAGCGCGCCGTGCTCGATCGCGAGCGCCGCGAGGTGCGCATCGGTTGTCAGGTTGCCCGCGGTCCCCAGCGGCGCCAGCAGCTCCCGCAACACGGCCGAGTGGCGCTCCGTGGGATTCACGACCGTCGTGCAGGGCTGCGCCAGCCAGCCGTCGACGAGGTCCAGCGCATCCTCCACCTGTAGGGGCTGCTCGAACAGGTTTGCGCGAGTGCTCAGCCGCACGAAGCCGACGAGCGTCGTCCAGGACAGGGCCACCGTCTCCGACCCGGACAGCGTCGCTTGCACCCATGCGTGCGCGGGCTCATACCGTGGCGAGACCTCGTCGACCGCATACAGGAGGAGGTTGACGTCGAGCAGCTTCACTTGCGCAACTGCAGCTTGCGGACGACCTCCGCATCCTCAAGCTCACCCACGAGGCGGCCAGCGCGGTCGAGGTCCACGCCCTGCTTCACACCCATCCTGTAGGAGGGCAGACGGTAGAGACGGCCGGCGCCCCCCTCACCGCCGATACCTGCGCGCACGGCATCGTTGAGCGCGGCCTTGAACGACACCCCGCGCTCGCGCGCAGTTCGCTTGAGCGTCGCCGCTACATCGGCGTCCAGCGTAACGGTCGTACGCATGTTGGCATCATAGCAGCAATAGCTTTGCTGTCACGATGCTTATCCACCTCGCCTCCCCGCGATCTTCAAGTCACGGCGCCGCCAAGTTTGCGCTACACCTGAGCAGACGGAGGCGCCGCCGGCCTCGGCATCAGAACCTGCTCGATCGAGTCCGCTCGGCGTGCTGCCGAGCATGTGATGACAACGCCCATAAGCCAAGGATCCTCCTCCGAGGTCTCAAACCGAATCGGCATCTGCGTCAAGAGCGACTCGATCGCCTGCTCGCGCTTGACCCCGATCACGCCGCCGCGTGGGCCGGTCATGCCGACGTCGGTGATGTAGGCGGTGCCGCCCGGCAGCACGCGCGCGTCCGCTGTCGGCACGTGCGTGTGGGTACCCACCACGGCCGTCACCCGCCCGTCGAGGTGCCAGCCGAGGGCGACCTTCTCGGAGGTCGCCTCTGCGTGCATGTCGACGAGAATGTGGTCGACCCCGCCGAGCTCGCCGAGCGCCGCCTCGATCTCGGTGAACGCCGAGCGACCGGCGCGCAGGTAGAGGTTGCCGCTGAGGTTGACGACGCCGAGGCGTACGCCGTCGCGCTCGACCACGCACGCGCCGTGGCCGGGCTGGCTGCGCAGGAAGTTGAAGGGTCGCAGGATCCGTGGCTCGGAGTCGAGATACGGGTAGATCTCGCGGCGATGGTAGGTGTGGTTGCCCAGCGTGATCGCGTCGACCCCGCCCGCGAGGAGCGCGCCGGCCGCCTTTGGCGTGATGCCGAGGCCGCCGGCGACGTTCTCGCCGTTGACGACCACGAACGCCGGATCGAAGCGCTCGCGCAGGATCGGCAGGCACTCGAGCAGCGTGCGGCGGCCGATCCCGCCGACGAGATCGCCGACGAACAGGATCCGCGTCTCCCCAGCCGGCCGAGCGGCGACCAGGCTCTCAGCCATACTCTGTAGATGGCGGTGGGAGGAATGGTGGGAGCGGAATGACGGGCGCATCCGAGCCGGGCGTGGCCGAGCAGGCGCCCGAGGCGGCGCCGCCGTCGAAGGAGGAGCAGAAGGTCACCGACTCGAGTCCCTCCCCGGCGGGCGAGCCCCCGCGGGTGGTCGTAGCGCGCTGGGTGCAGCTCGTCTTGCTGCCGATCGCGCTGCTCGCGCTGTGGGCGCTCGCGAAAGCCGCGGGAAAAGTGCTGTTGATCTTCATCGTGGCGGGGGTCATCGCGCTGATCCTCAACCCGGCCGTCGCATTCGTGCAGCGGCCGCGGGTTCCGCGTGGGGTCGCGGTGCTGGCAGTGTATGTCGCATTCTTCCTGTTGCTTGTCGGGATCGGCTTTCTGCTTGCCAGCCCGATCGCCAACCAGGCACGCTCGTTCGCCAACGGTCTGCCCCATCTGACCACCGAAGCGAACAGGACGATCGCCAATTTTCAGAACGAACTCAACCGTCATGGCCTGCACGTGCACCTCGTCAAGCAGGGCAAGACCGCGTTGCAGACGTTGCAGGACAAACTCAACAAGAGCTCCAGCAAGATCGCGACCTTCGGCGGTGCCGTGGTCACCGAAGCCGCCTCCGCCGTGTTCGACCTCGTGCTTGTGTTCGTGCTCTCCGTCTACCTGCTGCTCTACGGCCAGAGCATTGGCGCGCTCGTGCGCCGCGCGCTGCCGGACGGCGACGGCACGGACGCCGACGACTATCCGACGCTCGTGCAGCACGCGGTCGCGCGCTACGTCGGCGGGCAGCTGCTGTTCAGCCTCGTGATGGGCGCCACCGCCGGGCTCGCGCTGTACCTGTTCGGCGTGCTCGGGATCTTTCCCGACGGGCGCAAATACGCGGTCGTGCTCGCCGTCTTCTACGGGCTGATGGAGCTCGTCCCCTACATCGGCCCGATCCTCGGCGCGCTGCCCGCCGTGCTGATCGCGCTGTTCACCGACCCGATCACCGCCGCCTGGGTGATCCTGTTGTTCGTCGGCCTGCAGCAGATCGAGGGCCACATCGTCGCGCCGCAGATCTTCTCGCACACGCTGCGCATCAACCCGCTGCTCGTGATCTTCGCGCTGCTGCTCGGGCTGCAGCTGCACGGGGTCGTCGGTGCGCTCGTCGCGCTGCCGATCCTCTCGATCCTGCGCGAGACCGCTGTCTACCTCAGCCGTCATCTGACGTTCGAGCCGTGGGAGCGCTCGCGCGGAGGCATGCTGTGAGGATCGAAACGTCTTTTGTGGGAGGCACGCAGGCTCTCCGCTCCGTTCAGCGTTGCCGGCGCCGGCCAACACAGCCGTCGGCGTTTTAGGCGGAAGGTCGTGAGCGACCCGGCGGTGGGTACAGATGGAGCGGTACTGAGCGTACGGGGCATGGCCAAGCGCTACGGCGAGCGCGAGGCGCTGCGGCCGCTCGACTTCGACGTCAGCGCGGGCGAGCTGGTCGCGATCGTCGGTCCGAACGGCGCCGGCAAGACGACGCTGCTGTCGATCCTCGCCGGCGTGCAGCCCCCGACCGCGGGCTCGCTCAGCGCTCCCGCGGAGGGGCTCACGGTCGGCTGGGCGCCGCAGCAGCCGGCGCTCTACGGAAAGCTGTCGGTCGCCGAGAACCTCAGGCTGTTCGCGCGCCTGGAGCGCGTCGCCGATCCCGAGGGGGCCGTCGAGCGGATGCTCGAGCAGACCGGTTTGCGCGCACGCGCGCACGAGCGCGTGGAGCGACTGTCGGGAGGCAACCGCCAGCGGGTGAGCGTCGCGATCGGTCTGATCGCAGACCCGGCCGTGCTCGCGCTCGACGAGCCCTCCTCGGCGCTCGACCCCGCCCAGCGCGAGCGGCTGTGGCGGTTCGTCGACGCGCTCGCGTCCGAAGGCACGACTGTGCTGTTCTCCACCCACCATCTCAGCGAGGTGCGCCGCCACGCCACGCGCGCGCTCGTGCTGGCCGACGGCCAGCTGCTGTTCGACGGCACGCCCACCGAGCTCGTCGCGAAGAGCGGCGGCGGAGAGGACTTCGAGCGCGCGTTCGTCGCGTTCCTCGCCGCGCGGGGCCACTGATGGAGCGGGGCCATGATGCAGCCGGGTTATTGATGGAGCGGGGCTATTGATGCGCCAACTGCTCGCCAAGGACCTGCTGATCCTGCGCCGCTCGCGCCTGCTCGTCTCCGTGCTGATCGTCTACCCGATCGCGATCTCGCTGCTGATCGGTCTCGCGATCTCGCGCGCGCCCGCCAAGCCGAAGGTCGCGATCGTCGACGAAACCCGGCCCGGGCAGACCGTGCAGGTCGGCAGCCGGCGCGTGCAGGTAAGCCAGTACGCCGATCGGCTGTTCAGCCAGGTGCAGGCCGTGCACGCCTCCTCGCGCGCGCAGGCGGTGAAAGACGTGAAAGCGGGCACGGTGCTGGCCGCGGTCGTGATCCCGTACGACATCGCCGCGCGACTCACCTCGGGCATCTCGCAGGCGCACCTGGAAGTGCTCTACGACGGCGACGCGCTCGAGCAGTCGCTCGTCCAGTCCCAGCTCGACGCCGCGCTCGCGCAGGCGAACCTCGGCTTCTCCGAACAGATCCAGCAGGCCGCCGCGCAGGCGATCGCGCTGATCTTGAAGGGCGGGAACCTCGGGATCCTCGGCGCGCCGCCGAACCTGATCGGCCTGAGCCAAACCCCGACCGCGCTGCGCGCGATCATCGCCCGCGAGCCATCCGGGTCGCGGCGCGCGAAGCTCGAACGGATCGAGAGCCTCGCCTCCTTCGCCGCCCAGAACCTGTCCACCAGCAGCAAGCTGCTCGCCACCGTCAGCCAGCCGATCAAGGTGCAGAGCACGCTGCTGCACGGGCGGCGCACCCCGCTGAACACGTTCGCGGTCGTCGTCGCGGTGAGCGTGTCGCTGATGTTCGTGTGCGTGCTGCTCGCCGCCGGCTCCGTCGCGCTCGAGCGCGAAGAGCACACGCTCGCCCGGCTCGTGCGCGGACCGGCCGGGGGACGGCGCCGTCACGATGACGGCGGGCGGCGACGCTCCGCCGAGGCGCGCGTAGTTGGCGCACGGCGACCGTCCACGCGCGCGCGTGGCACGGCGCTGATCACGCGCGAGGGGCTGCTCGCGGAGAAGCTCGTGCTCGCCGCCGGCTGCGCGTTCGTGCTCGCGTTCGCGATGCTCGCCGCCATCTCCGCCTTCGTCGCCCTCGACTGGTCGCGCGTGGGCGAGTGGCTGCTCGCGCTCGCCCTCGGGGCGCTCGCGTTCGCCGCGCTCGGGATCGCGATCGGCGCGCTCGCGCGCGAGGTCCGTGCCGCCTCGCTGCTCGCCTTCCTGCTGTCGCTGCCGCTCGCTTTCCTCGCGCTTGTCCCCTCCGGATCGGTCGCCCACGGGCTCTACGACGCGATCGCGGCGATCTCCTTCGTGTTCCCCTTCAAGGCGTCACTGCAGGCTCTCGACACCGCCGTCAACGGCGCCGCCCCCGCCCTCACCGGCTCGCTCGCCCATCTCCTCGGGCTGATCGCCCTGTTCCTCGCGCTCGCCCGCGTGGGATTGCGTCGGTTGGACTGAGGGCCCGCGCTTGGGCGTGGGCCCTCAGTCGCCGTCCGCTCCCGCGGGGAAACGCCTGTGCCGGCGCGAGCTGTCACTCCCCCACGCGCGCTTCCGTGGGCAATGTTTGGCTCTGTGGAGCGGTTTGTCGTGTTTCGCGGTTTGGGGGGCCATGGTAGTCTGCTCGTATGGCCACGAAGGAGAAGCGCACCACCGCCATCAAGCCTGTGTCTCGGGCTCGCGGTCGTCTCAAATCGAACGGCCTTGGATCGATCCGGTCCAAGGCTCGCCGCGAGCAGGTCGAGGCTCTGATCGAGCGGACCACGAAAGACAAAGGGCTGAGCCCTGAGGTAGCTGCCACTCTGCGTGATGACGCTTGGGGCAAGCGTCCGGATTCGTGAGCCTGCCGGCTGACCGGATCTACCTGTTCGACACATCGGTTTGGGAGTACACCGAGCATCCGTTGATCGCGCCTGATTGGGCGGCCGCGCTCCGTAACAACCAGCTGACCGTCTCGCCGATCGTCGCCTTCGAGGTTCTATACACGGCCCAGAACCAGACCGACTTCGAAGAACTTGAAAACCAGCTGGACGCTTTGCGCCAGGCGCCGCTGACGCGAGGAATCGTACATGATGCCCGCGCCGCCCTGCGCGCTTTATCGGCGAAGGCCAACCATCGCCTGCCCTTCCAAGATGCGTTGATCGCCGCGACAGCCGCACAGAAGAACGTGGGTGTCCTTCACTACGACGGGCATTTCGACACACTCAGCAAGGTGCTTCGCTTCGAGAGTCGCTGGATCGCAGCGCCCGGCTCGCTATAGGTCGAGCGCTTCGGGCCGGTCGCCCGTGCGCGCCCGTTTGAAGGGATGAGCCCGTGGCGAAAAACGCTTCGTCTGCGCGCCTCGCTCGGACACCCGCCCCCGGGCGCCGGACCGCGCCGCGACTCGCCACCCTCCCAATGGGCGAGTATCCTCGATAAGCGTTATGGCCTTTCCCCAGACGCGCATGCGCAGACTGCGCGCATCCGCCTCCCTGCGCGGGCTCGTGCGCGAGACCGAGCTGCGCGCCGGGCAGCTCGTGCTGCCCATGTTCGTCGCCGAGACCGACCGCGCGCGCGACCCGATCGCGACGATGCCCGGGGTCGACCGCCTGTCGATCTCAGCCGCCGTCGAGGAGGCGGCCGAGGCGGCCGCACTCGGCCTCGGCGCGGTGATGCTGTTTGGCATCCCCGCCGAGAAGGACGAGCACGGCTCCGGCGCCTGGGATGAGAACGGTGTCGTGCAGCTCGCCACGCGCGCGCTCAAGCAGGCCCACCCCGATCTGCTCGTCGTCACCGACGTGTGCCTGTGCGAGTACACCGCCCACGGCCACTGCGGCGTGCTGCGCGAGGACGGCGCCGTCGACAACGACGCAACGCTCGAGCTGCTCGCTCGCGTCGCGGTCAGCCACGCGCGCGCCGGCGCCGACCTGATCGCGCCGTCGGACATGATGGACGGCCGCGTCGGCGCGCTTCGCGCAGAGCTCGACGAGGAGGGCTTCTCCGACACGCCGATCCTCGCCTACTCCGCCAAGTTCGCCTCCGCCTTCTATGGCCCCTTCCGCGACGCGGCCGGCTCGACCCCCGCGTTCGGCGACCGCCGCGGCTACCAGCTCGACCCCGCCAACGGCGAGGAGGCCGTACGCGAGGCGCTGCTCGACGCGAGCGAGGGCGCCGACATGCTGATGGTCAAGCCCGCGCTCGCCTACGGCGACCTGATCCGCGCGGTCAAGCAAGCCACGCGCCTGCCCGTCGCGGCGTACAACGTCAGCGGCGAGTATGCGATGGTCAAGGCGGCAGCCGCGGCCGGCTATCTCGACGAGCGTGCCGCGGTGCTCGAGATCCTCACCTCGCTGCGCCGCGCCGGCGCTGAGACGATCGTGACCTATCACGCAAAGGACGCCGCCCGATGGCTTGCATGAGCACGTATACCGAACCGGGAGACACTCGCTCCGCTCGCATCCCCGAACCGGCCAGCGCTGGATCTGCGTCCTTACCGATTGTCGATCAGATGCGATCGACTAATCGGCCAGCTCGCCTGCGAAGCAGGCCACGCGAATTGCCTGTACCCGTGAGGGTGCGTCCTTGCCCAGCTTGCTCTACGTGCTCATGCGGGCGTAGTGGATCCAGGAGGCTCACATGAGCACCCCCGACGGCATCCTCGCCGCCGACGCGGCCACGCCTAAGCTGCGCAGCCGCAAGGACGGCGCGGCGATCACGCTCGACGACGTCGACCGGCGGCTGCTCAACCTAATGCAGGGCTCCTTCCCGATCGCGCCCCGTCCCTACAGGGACGTGGCCGAGCTCGGCGAGGTCACCGAGGAGGAGGTGATGATTCGCGTCCGGCATCTGCTCGACAAGCGCATCATCCGCCAGGTCACCCCGATCTTCGACACGCGCGCGCTCGGCTACTCATCGATGCTCGTCGCCGCCAAGGTCGACCCCGAGCACCCCCATCGCGCCGCCCAGGTCATCAACGGACACCCTGGCGTCTCCCACAACTACCTGCGCAACCACGAGTTCAACCTGTGGTTCACGATCGCCACCGAGCCCGACTCGAAGCTCGGCCTGCAAGGCACGCTCGACGTGCTCGCGCGAGAGGCCGGCGCCGAGTCGGTGCGCCAGCTGCCGACGCTCAGGCTGTTCAAGATCCGCATGGACCTCGAGATGGAGGGCGACACCAAGGCGCTGTCGAGCGCGGCCGAGGTGAAGGAGCCGATCGAGCTCGAGCCCCAGCCCTACGACGAGCTCGACATCGCCGTCATCCGCGCGCTGCAGGGCGACATGCCCGTCGTCTCAGAGCCCTACGCTCCGGCCGCCACCGAGCTTGGGATGTCCCAGGAGCGGCTCCTCGACCACCTCGCCGGGATGCAGGAGCGGGGCCTCTTGCGGCGCGTCGCGGCGATCCTCTACCACCGCCGCGCCGGCTTTTCGGCGAACGGCATGGGCGTCTGGAAGGTGCCCGAGGAGCAGATCTTCGAGATCGGCTGTCGCATGGCCGCGGTGCGCGGGGTCTCCCACTGCTACCAGCGCCCCACCTACGAGGACTGGCCCTACTCGGTCTTCACGATGGCCCACGGCCGCTCCAAGCAGGAGTGCGACGCCGTGCTCGACGCGATCGCCGAGCAGACGGCCATCCACGAGCGCGCCACGCTCTACTCCTCGACCGAGTTCAAGAAGATCCGCCTGCTCTACTTCACCGGCGAGTTCAAGACGTGGGAGCGCGAGCACGCCGGTATCTAGCGTGCCGGCGCTGAACCTCGAACGTCAGTCACGCCATCCATGCGGCGAGCGCTGACCGAACTCATGACTCGCGACACCCGCTGAGCTCGATGGCCGCCTCTCTTTCGGATACGCGCTCGGCCGAGCTCTACCGGCGCGCCCTTCAAGTCATGCCCGGCGGGGTTAACTCGCCCGTGCGCGCGATGAGCGCGATCGGCCGTGATCCGCTCTTCATCGCGCGCGGGGAGGGCGCTGAGATCGTCGACGTCGACGGCAACAGCTACATCGACTACGTGTGCTCGTGGGGACCGCTGATCCACGGTCATGCCCATCCCCGCGTGCTGCGCGCGCTGGGGGAGGCCGCGGCCGGCGGCACGAGCTTCGGGGCGCCGACCGCGGCCGAGGCTCGCCTCGCCGAGGAGGTCGCCGCGCGCATGGAGAGCGTCGAGATGCTGCGCATGACCTCCTCGGGAACGGAGGCGAGCATGACCGCCATCCGTCTCGCGCGCGCAGCGACGGGGCGTGCGCGAGTGCTCAAGTTCGCCGGCGCCTATCACGGCCATCTCGACGGGCTGCTCGCCGAGGCCGGCTCGGGCCTGGCCACCCAGGCGCTGCCGGCGAGTCCCGGGGTGCCGGCGAGCGCAGCCGCGCAGACGATCGTGATCCCCTGGAACGACGAGGCGGCGCTCAGGGCAGCGACTGCGGGCAGTGACCTCGCGGCGATCATCGCCGAGCCGCTGCCGGCGAACATGGGGCTCGTCCCGGCAGGCGAGGGCTTCCTCGCGCTGCTGCGCGAGCGTGCCGATGCGTGCGGGGCGCTGCTCCTGCTCGACGAGGTGATCAGCGGCTTTCGCGTCGCGCGCGGCGGCGTTCAGGAGCTCGCCGGCGTCCGGGCCGACCTGACGATCATGGGCAAGGTCATCGGCGGCGGCCTGCCGGCCGCGGCGATCGGCGGTCCCGCTGAGCTGATGAGCATGCTCGCGCCCGCGGGGCCTGTCTACCAGGCCGGCACGCTTTCGGGCAACCCGCTCGCGGTGGCGGCCGGCCTGGCGACGCTCGAGCTGCTCGACGGAGAGGCCTACGAGCGCCTGGCGAGCTATACCGAGCGCCTTGCAGAGGGTCTGCGCGAGGCGGCGCGAGCGGCGGGTCGCACGGTGCAGGTGGCAAGCGCCACGGGCCTGCTGACCGTCTTCTTCAACGGCACCCCGGTCACCAGCTTCAAGGACGCCGCGCGCTGCGATCTCCCGCTGTTCGCGCGCTGGTGCCGTGAGCTGCTGGTGCGCGGCATCTATCCACCGCCCTCGCAGTTCGAGGCGTGGTTTCCTTCGTTGGCGCACACCGAGGAGGAGCTGCAGCGAACTCTGCAGGCCGCCACGGAGGCTTTCGCCGCGCTGGAAGAGCCGGGAGAGGGCGAATGAGCCCGTCCACCGAGCGCGCCGCGGAGGGCGGGCTCGAGTGCCTGCGCCGTCTCCTGCTCGAGGAGGGCGGCCTGATGGCCTCGCTCGTGTCCACGCACGCCGTCCGTTTGGAGCCCGGCTCGCAGAACACGCCCCAGAGCCCCGCGCGGGTGGCGGCCGCGGGTCCCCGCGCGGCGGGCCGGCGGGAGGAGTACGAGCTCCTGGTCGAGGCGATCTACGAGGGCTACCTGCTCCACTACGGGGTCTCGCGGGTGGTGCGCCCACCCGAGGCGGATCTCGCGTTGCTCGCCGGCGATCGGCTCTACGCGATCGGCCTCTCGCGATTGGTCGAGTTCGGGGACTCCGACGCGGTCGCGGAGCTGGCGGACACGATCACGCTCAGCGCCCTCGCTCACGGAGCCGGTGAGGAGGCGCTCGCCGCGGCGGTGTGGGAGGGCGGCGCACGCGCCGTCGGCTGGGGACCGAGCGCTGCGCACGCGCGCGCGAAGGAGCTCGTGCTGGCGGGCGCGCCTGCGGCGATCGAGGCGATGCGCACAAGCGCTGCGGGGCTTTTGGCGCCGTCCTGATTGCCGCCTCGATATTGTTCAGTCTCGGTGTCAGGCAAGCACGCACAGCACAAGTCCAAGTACACGCTCGACCGCGGCATCCCCGGCGCCTTCGAGGGCGAGACGATCACGCGCCGGCGGTTCATGACGGGAACCGCCCACACCGCGGGCGCGATCTCGGCCGCCGCCTTCGCCCTGCCCGCGCTCGGCTTCGCGGTCGGGCCGATCTTCAAGAGCACGCCCCACCGCTGGGAAGTGGTCGGGACGACCGACATGTTTCCAGACAACAACTACATCCCCACCGTCGTCACGCTCACCCCCGGCATCGGCGAGGCGGGCAAGGCGACGGTGTACATACGCAAGCACAACCCCGCGCTCGACACCGACGTCTACGACCGCGACACGGCCTACATCGCGATCACCAGCCGCTGTGCCCACCTCGGCTGCCCCGTGCGCTGGGTGGACGCCGCCGAGCGCTTCATCTGCCCCTGCCACGGTGGCGTCTACAACCTGCTCGGGCAGCCCGTCGGCGGACCGCCGGTGCGCCCGCTCGACCGCTTCTACACCCGCGTCAGCGGCGAAAACGTCGAAGTCGGACCTCGCTTCTCCGTCAACAGCGAGCTGCGCCGCTTCTCTCCCCGCGACCCCGGCGAGCCGATCGACGGCATCGGCCAGTACCTGTATCCGTCGCGCCCGGGCGCCCAAAAACTCTAGTCCCTCAGATCGACCGCTCTCGTGCCCAAACTGCCCAAGCTCCCCGCCCCGCCGATGCCCTCCGCCCTGCAGGCGCCCCCTCCGCGCCCCGGAGAGAGAAACGGCAAGCCCCGCGGCCCGATCGAGGAGGCTCAAAACGCGGGGATCACCGTGGTCGACTGGGTCGACGAGCGCACCTCGCTGAGCGGCGCCGGCCGCTGGCTGATGTTCCGCAAGGTGCCCAAGGGCACCAACTGGTTCTACACGCTCGGCTCGGCCACGATGTTCGCCTTCCTCTCCCAGGCCGTCACCGGCGTGTTCCTGGCGATGTACTACCGCCCCGACCCGGCCGGGGGCGCGTATGAATCGATTCGCCATGTGACCAACGAAGTGTTCCTCGGCCAGTTCGTCCGCGGCATGCACAAGTGGGGCTCGAGCGTGATGGTGATCCTCGTGTTCCTGCACATGGGTCGCACGTTCTTCTTCGGCGCCTATAAGTATCCCCGTGAGCTGAACTGGGTGATCGGCGTGGTGCTGCTGATCCTGACGATGGTGATGTCCTTCACCGGCTACCTGCTGCCGTTCGACCAGCGCGCCTACTGGGCGACGATCGTCGGGGTCAACATCAACGGCACCGGCCCCCTGGTCGGTCCCTACCTGAGCGACTTCCTGCGCGGCGGCTCGGAATTCGGTGCGACCACGCTGTCGCGCTTCTACGCGATCCACATGCTGCTCGTGCCGGGCCTGATCGCCGCGCTGATCGGCGCCCACCTGTACCTCGTGGCCAAGCTCGGAACCACCGCCCCGCCGTGGGCCAAAATCGAGAAGCCCACCGAGCTGCGCGAGTCCGAGGTCTAGATGAACCAGCGCGAGAAGGAGGAGTACCTCCGCGAGTACGCGATCCTGAAGGCGCAGGGCAAGCCGTTCTTCCCCTACGCCGTCGCCAAGGACGCCGCGATGGCCTGCGTCGTGATGGCGGTCATCATCGCGATGTCACTCGTGCTCGGCGCCGAGCTCGGGTCCAAGGCGAACCCGACGACCACCACCTACGTGCCACGCCCTGAGTGGTACTTCTTCTTCCTGTTCGAGGTCCTGCGCGTGATCAAGCCGCCGAGCCTCGTGCCGCTGGCCACGATCGGCGTGCCCACGCTGGGCATGATCCTGCTGTTCCTGCTGCCGTTCTACGACCGCGGTCCCGAGCGCCGCCCCGAGCGCCGCCCGATCGCGACGCTGACCGGCATCACCGTGATCGGTGCGATGGCCTTCCTGACCTACTCCGGCGCCAACGCCGGCTCGCCCACCGCGATCGAAATGTCGACGCCTAAATCCGTCCAACAGGCGGGGGGGACGAGGCTCGCCGAATACGAAGCCGGCAAGAGGGTGGTCGCCCAGTCGGGCTGCTTGGCCTGCCACAAGATCGGCGACAACGGCAACGACGGGCCCGGCCCGCAGCTGACGAACATCGCCTCACGCCTGCCGCGCCAGGGGATCGCCCGTACGCTCGTGAACCCGACGGCGCCGATGCCGTCGTTCAAGAACCTGCCGCCGCAGAAGTTCAAGGCGGTCGTTGCGTTCCTGTCGCAGCTGAAGTAGTCAGGCCATGTCCGCTCAGCAAGGCGCCGGCGCCGGACGGCTGGAGGCGGAGCAGGTGCGGAGCATGTTCGATCGCATCGCACGGGTCTACGACCCCCTGAACACCGCGATGACGGCCGGACTGCACCACCGCTGGCGCGAACGCGCGGCCGACCTCGCGCAGGTCGGACCCGGCAGTTGCGTGCTCGACGTCGCGACCGGTACGGGCGACCTCGCGATCGAGCTTGCCCGCCGGGTCGCCCCGGGAGGAGAGGTCGTGGGCAGTGACTTCTCTGAGGGGATGCTCGCGCGCGCGCGCGCCAAGGCCGCCAAGCTCCACACGGCCGCACACGACCGGGCAGGAGGGGCTCCCAACGGCGACGTAGGTTTGAACGGACACGGTGCGGCCGGGAGCGGTAACAGGGGAGCACGGGATGTAAAGGCGGGAGGGTTCATCGCCCCCCGTTTCGAGTGGGGCGATGCCCTCGATCTCCCTTATGCGGATGATTCCTTCGACGCGGCCACGGTTGGCTTCGGTGCGCGCAACTTCTCCGATCTCCCACGAGGTCTCGCAGAGATGGCGCGAGTGGTGCGCCCCGGCGGACGGGTGGTCGTGCTCGAGTTCACCACCCCCACGAGGTCGCCCCTGTCGCTGTTCTATCGCCTCTGGTTCGATCGTATCGTGCCGCTGCTCGGACGCGCCGCGGGCGACGCCGACGCCTACACCTACCTCCCGGACTCGGTCAAGCGCTGGCCCGCGCCGGCGGTGCTTGCCGGTGCGCTGGCGCGCGCCGGCCTGGGAGACATCCGCTACCTGTTGACGGCCGGCGGCATCCTCACGATCCATGTCGGCACGGTCCCTATGAGGGACCATCGATGATGGGCACGATCGGCGGCCCCACCACCGCGGCCGGTGCTTTGGCGCAGGATGTGGATGGCGTCGAGACGATCATGCGCCGTGGCGGGCGGGATCTGCGCGAGCGCATGATCCGCACCGAGCTCCATCTGGAGCGCGTCACCGCGCAGGCCGGTGCGCCGCTCGCCGCGCACGCCAACGCGACGGTGGTGGCGGGGGGCAAGCGGCTGCGGCCGCTGCTCGTAGTGCTGGCGGCCGAAGCGGCCGGCGGACCGCCGGCGGACAGCGACGGCGAGGAGCGGCTGGTGCGCGCGGCGGTCGCGGTCGAGCTCGTGCACTCGGCGACGCTCGTGCACGACGACGTGATCGATGGCGCGCACTTGCGAAGAGGCCACCCGACGATTGCCGCCGCCGCCGGGCGCCGGGTCGCGATCGCCACCGGCGACCTGCTGTTCTCGCGCGCGTTCGCCGAGCTCGCGCGCAACAAAGACACGGCTCAGCTGCGCGCCCTTTCAGACGCCAGCTCCGCACTCGCGGCCGGCGAGCTGCTGCAGCGCGAGGATGCCTACGCCGCGCACGTGGCGGTCGAGCGCTATCTGCGCCGCTGCGAGCTGAAGACGGCGGCGCTGTTCGAGGCCGCCTGCCGCCTGGGCGCGCTCACGGGTGTCGAGCGGTCGGACGCCCTGGCCGATGTGCTCGGTGCTTTCGCGCGCCGGATCGGCCTCGCCTTCCAGCTGCTCGACGACGTCCTCGACGTGTCCGGCCCGGTCGAGCGCACCGGCAAGTCGCGTGGCACCGACCTGCTCGACGGCACCGTCACGTTGCCGTTTATCCTCGCGCGCGAACGCGACCCGGCGCTCGCCGCGTTCGAGCTCGCATCGCTGGAAGGCCCCGATCAGGTGGAGGCGCTGTGCGCGCGCATCGCCGCGACGGGCGCGCTGGAGCAGGCCCGAGAGCAGGCGCTCGCGCTCGTCGCCGAGGCCAAGGCGGCACTGCCGGCGATCCTCCCGTCGGGCCGCTCCGCGCTGCTCGAATTAGTAGCCGACGCAGTTGTAGAGCGGTACAGGTAGCGCGAGCGATCGGGACCCTAGAAGTCCGACGGGCCAATCAGCTCGGCGTCGAGCGCGCGCACGAAGAACTCGATCTCGTCGCTCATGTTTGCGTGGGTCATGCGCTTCAAATCGCTCAGCAGCTCGCCCGCCGCACGATCGAGATGATCGTCCAAGACCTCGACGGCCGCCTGGTCGAAGACGCCCTCGCGCCTTGACTCGCAGTCAGGGCAGCGCAGGACGATCCGCCAGTGACGCAGGCCTTCCTCAGACCAGTCGAGCGGATAGACGAGCTCGCCCGCGCAGTGAAAGCAGACGTACAGCGGGTCGTTGGCTGCGCCCTCGCGCGGCGGTGCCTGGCGCTGATGGCGGTAAACGACATCCAGTCGCTTGCCGTACGGCAGCTCGACGTGGTGATGGATGTGGCGGGTGTCCTTCTCAGGTGTCATGGCTTCTCCCCGTTGTCATCGACCCGAGGGCCGAACCCCTTTAGCGCGCCTGCCAAGCGTTCCGCCGTTCGCTCATCCGGACCGCCGCTGACCGTGGTCGAAAGAGGTGAGCTGAGGCGCGGCGGGCGGTGAGCTGGGGCGCGGCGGGCGGTGGGGCGAGGCGCGGCGGGCGGTGGGGCGACGCGCGGCGGGCGGTGGGCGACGCGAAGCGGGCGGTGGGCGAGGCGAAGCGCTGATAGGTTCAAAGGCATGGCCACCGCGATCCGTCCGATCGGTCACGAGGAGCGCCTAAGTCTGGTGGAGCACCTCGACGAGCTGCGCACGCGCCTGATCGTCAGCGTGGCTGCGTTGGCCGTCGCGTTCGGCCTCTGCCTATGGCAGAACCATGCGCTCTTGCACCTGATCAACGCGCCGCTGAGCAAGCAGACCGAAAAGCAGGTCGCCAAAGGCAACGGGCCGTTGGGACAGACGGCCCTGGCCCAGCAAGGGGTATTGAAAGTCGCCCACGACACAGAGGCGATCGTGGGGGCGCTGAGCGCTCCCGGCAGCGGCCTTTCGAGCGCCACGCGATCGCAGCTGAGCGCGGTGATCCCGCGACTGAAGGCGGACGTCGCGAAGATCCCGCGCAAGCCCGAAGGCAACAAGCCGGTGACCCTGGGCATCGGCGAGCCGTTCACGACGACGCTCACGGTGACGCTGTTCTTCGCGCTGATCCTCTCGTTGCCGGTGATCCTCTACGAGCTCTACGGCTTCGTCCTGCCGGCGCTCAGCCCCAATGAGAGACGCATCGCCCTGCCGCTGCTCACCGCGATCCCGTTTCTGTTCGTCGTCGGCGTGGCGTTCGGCTATTTCGTGGTGCTGCCGGCGGCGGTGCGCTTCTTTCAGAACTTCAACAGCGGCGAGTTCAACGTCCTGGTGCAGGCCAACCAGTACTACAAGTTCGCTGCCACCGTGCTGCTCGCGATGGGCCTCGTCTTCCAGGTGCCTGTAGCGATCCTGGCGGCCACACGTCTCGGCATCGTGACCCCGCGCCAGCTCCGCAAGAACCGCCGCTACGCGATCCTCGCGTGTGCCATCGTCGCCGCGCTCCTGCCCGGGGACGCGGTCACGCTGGTCCTGGAGACCGTCCCGCTGTATGTGCTGTATGAGGCGAGTATCCTGCTGGCAGCGATCGTCGGGCGACGCGACGCGGCGCGGGCGAGGAAGCATGAAGCGGGAGTCGGGGCGCCTCCATCACCGGAGGACCATTCCACAGATGACACACCGGAGCCAAGCGTGCAACAGATAATCGACCACGTCAACCGAGAGTTGTCGGACTGATGGTCCGTCCCGGGAAGGACCGCTAGATGCTGTTCGACCTGCGTGGCCGCCACCGCCGGCGAGCGGTCCGGTTCATCTATACGGGTCTCGCGCTGCTGATGGGCGTCGGCCTCGTCGGCTTTGGCATCGGCGGCGGCTTCGGCGGCGGCGGGCTACTGAACGCCGCGAGCGAAAACGAAGGGGCCAACAGCGCGAGCTTTGCCGGCCAGATCAAGAAGTACAAGAAGCTGACCAAAGAGCAGCCGAGCAACGCGACCGCGTGGGAAGACCTCACGAACGCCCAGCTGCACGAAGCCGGCGGCGAAGCCTACGTCACCCGCACAGGAGTGACCGGCAAAGGCAAAGAACTGTTCTCGCAGGTAGCCCAGTCGTGGAATACCTACCTCGCGCTGAATCCTCCCAAGCCCAACGTCGAACTCGCCCAGCGGATGTTGACCGTGTTCGGCGAAGAAGGCCTTAACCAGCCTTCCGAAGCGGTTAAGGTCCTGCAGATCGTCGTCGCCGCCAAGCCCACCAGCGAGTCGCTCTACGCTGCACTCGCCGAGTACGCATATAAGGCCCACAACACGCGCATCGGCGACCTCGCGTCGGAAAAGGCCGTCGCGCTCGCCCCGGCCGCGCAGCGCAAGCAGCTGAAGACAGAGCTCGCGGCGATCAAGAAGAACCCGTCCGGGAGCGCCGAAAGCGGGGCGTCGACGAGCGCCGCAAGCCCAACGACGACCGCGACCACGGGCAGCTCGTCGGGCACGAGCGCCCTGGGCGCCGGCGGTGCAAAGACGACGACCACCGGCTCCTCCACGGGCTCCTCTATCAAGACGAAATAGCCGATCCTCGGATGTCCGGCTCCTATGACTCAGGACGCTAGTACCGCGCGCCTGCTGATCGGCTGCGCGGACCGGCCGGGGATCGTCGCGGCGGTCTCGGGCTTCCTGTTCGAGCAGGGCGCCAACATCGTCTCTTCGCACCAGTTCTCATCCGGCCCTACCGGCGGCCGGTTTTTCATGCGCACCGAGCTGTTCCTCGACGGTCTCGACGACGCCGCGTCCAGAAAGAGCTTCGAGGAGCGCTTCGCGTCAGCGGTGGCCGATCGGTTCGCGATGGACTGGAAGATCCGCTGGTGGGACGAGCGCAGGCGGATCGCGATCCTCGTCTCGCGTCACGACCACTGCCTGCTCGATCTGCTGTGGCGCTCGCGGCGCGGAGAGCTCGATGGAGACGTCGTCGCGGTGATCTCAAACCACGACGACCTGCGCCACGCGACCGAGACGACCGGCTCCGGCGAGGTCGCCTTTCACCATGTTCCAGTCGAGAAGGAACGTAAAAAGCGGGCGGAGACAGCGATGCTCGCGCTGCTCGACGGCAATGCCGACGTGCTGGTGCTGGCGCGCTACATGCAAATCCTCAGCGACGAGTTCCTCGCGCGGGTGGGAATGGAGGCGATCAACATCCACCATTCCTTCCTGCCCGCCTTCCCCGGCGCCGACCCCTACCGTCGCGCGCACGAGCAGGGGGTCAAGCTGATTGGCGCCACCGCCCACTACGTCACCGCCAAGCTCGACGACGGGCCGATCATCGATCAGGACGTCGTCCGCGTCGACCACCGCCATACCGCGGCCGACCTCGAGCGCGTGGGGCGTGACATCGAGCGGCTGGTCCTCGCCCGCGCCGTGGCATTGCACCTCGACGACCGCGTGATCGTCGACGGCCGCCGCACGATCGTGTTCTGAGCCGGCGCTCGCCGCTCCGCGTTGGCTAGAATCGCAATCCGAGCCGGCCGACCTCGCCGGTGCGCTCACGGGCCGTTAGCTCAACCGGCAGAGCAGGGGCCTCTTAAGCCCAAGGTTGCAGGTTCGATTCCTGCACGGCCCATTAGAAAATCCAGTAAACACGGGCGATTCGCGGAGATGTGGGGGGACAAACGCGGGCAAGATAGGACAAGAAGGATAACAATCTGCTGTAACCATGCTGTAACGGAACCCGCAGAAAGGCTGAACGGGCCTAGCTCGCCTAGCCGGCTGAGGCTTCATCACCTGCCAGATGCGGACGCTGCTCCGCCTGAGGTCACAACGCAGGTGGTCAACAACCCGTTGGTCGGCAGGGCTCAGAGAGATCCCGCGGGCCCGACCCTCTGCTCAGCGGGCCGCTGCCGGCCCCGCAGTGCGTCGGGCCGTCAGAGTCGCCCGTTGTCGCGGAGCTAGGCCGGCGCGCGATCGTGACCTTGCCGCGGTCGTCGGCATTCTACGCCGGCGACCAGGCTGGCCAGCCGAACCCTCAGCCACCTTCGTGCTGCTGTTCTGATTCGGCGGCCCGAGGTGAGCCGCGATCTGGTCCTCGCTCTCAGGCCACTTGACCACCCGCGGTCGGGGCGAGGGTCGAGCAGGCGCCGCGCCCTCTTCCTCGACGCCGCCTATGGGCGCGACCGCGGACGGATCGACACTCCAGGCCAGCGAGGAGATCACGGCGCGAGCGCGCTCCTCGTCGGGCACCGCGTCGAGGAACGCCCAGGCGAACTTCGACCAGCAGCCACCCGGCCGCTCGGTGGTCAGGCTTCGGGCGCCACCTTCCATCCGGCGCCGTGGGCACGGTCCGCTGGCATGATCACCGCGATGACACGCTCGTCGTTCGTCCGCCAGCCGCTGTCGGGTGTCGCCGCGCGTTACGACCGCATGGCTGGGTGGTACCGCTTCGCGGCACCTCTGATCGCCTTGCCGCCAGGGATGCGTCGCAAGGCGGTCAACCGACTGGGCGTCAGCGGCGGGGACACCGTCCTTGAGGTCGGGTGCGGCACGGGCCGCAACCTGCCGCTGCTGATCGGCGCTGTGGGAGCCGAGGGTCAGGTGTTCGGGATCGACGCGTCTCGCGGGATGCTCGCAGAGGCGCGGCGATTGGTAGTTCGCCGCGACTGGCAAAACGTCAGCCTGCTGCACGCAGACGCGGCCGAGGTCGACCTCGACTGTCGGGTGGACGCGGTCCTGTTCAGTCTCAGCTACTCGGTCCTCCCCGACCGCCAGCGGGTGCTGAGCAGAGCGTGGGAGCTGTTGCGGCCGGGTGGTCGGCTGCTGGTCATGGATGCGGGCCTGCCAGCTAACGCGCTCGGTCGATTCCTAGGACCGTTCGCCGAGATAGTTGCGACGGTCTTCCCCGGCGACCCATACTCACGCCCCTGGGAGGACCTGGCTCAGCTTTCCACGTCGGTCCGCACCGAACGGTTCCAGTTCGGCACGTATTTCATCTCTGGCGTGGACAAGAACCAGTAGCCAACTCGTTCCGCGCGTGATCCGTTAGTTTTCAGCGAAGTGGATGATTCGACGCCGACCATCTACGAATGGGCGGGTGGCCGCGAGGCCTTCGCATGCTGGATGAACCGTTTCTACGATCTCGTCGAGCTGGAAGCACCCGACATCGCAGCGCTCTTTGGCGGGAAGGTAAGCGAGCAGCACCGCGCCCACGTCACCGACTGGTGGGCCGAGGTCATGGGCGGCCCCGCGGCTTACACCGAGAAGCGCGGAGGCTACGAGCACATGCTCGCCCGCCACCACGACCTCGCGATAACCACCGCGCAGCGGCTCGCCTTCGTGACCCTCCTCAGCCGTGCCGCCGACGATGCAGGACTCCCGGCCGATCCGGAGTTCCGCGCCGCGGTCATCGGTTATGCCGAGTGGGGCTCGCGTCTAGCGCTCCACAACTCTCAGCCCGGGGCGCAGACTGTCGCGTACGCACCGGTGCCACGCTGGGGATGGGGAGTGGCGCCGCCATACCAACCCGACAGCGATACCTGACGGGCTCACCAGGTTTCACGCGATCCGCGCCAGTGCGGGGCTGGCGACGGGGCGGTCGGGCGGCACGCAGACCATTCCCTCGCTGAACCCCGCAGAGCCAATCCCGAGGGCGGCGTTGAACCGGTCGAGATTAACGAGCGTCAGCAATGCGGTGATCTCGACGACTTGCTTGTCGCTGAAGTGCTCCTTGATCTGGGCGAACAGCTCGTCGGTGACCTCGACCGGCGTGCGCATCACGGCCACGGCGTAGTCCAGTGCCAGCTTCTCGCGCTCGGTGAACAAGTCACTCTGGCGGTAGCGCGGCAGTGCCAGCAGCTCGTCGTCGGAGAGGCCCGAGTTTCGGCAGATCTGCGAGCCGAGATCGACGCAGTACTCGCAGCCGATCATCTGCGCGCCCTTCAGCTCGACTAGATTCTTGAGGCGCTCATCGACGGACTTTCCCTTGCGCACTGCCTGGTTGAACTTGCCCATCCCCATCATCATCTTCGGCTGGTAGGCCCAGATCTCCATCGGCTCGAGCCCGCTACCTGTCTGCGGGTCGCGGCCGGCCAACTTCTTCATCATCCTCGGTCCGAGCTTGTAGACGAGCCTGACCATCGGCGCGGCCTTGCTCTTCGACACTCCCTGGATGCGTGCCATCGGGCACCTCCTGTCACATAGGTTGGGGTTCACGGGTCTTTCCGGTATGACCCGCGAGCCCCGGAGTGTGTGACAGCGATGGACCACGAACTCGAGCTGGCCAACAGGTTCGACCGCCAACGGCGTCAGCTGCGCGCGGTCGCATACCGGATCTTGGGCTCGCTAAGCGAGGCCGAAGACGCCGTGCAGGAGGCTTGGCTACGGCTGGCACGGAGTGACGCCGAGCAAATCGACAGCCTCGAGCGGTGGCTCACCACGGTCGTCGCCCGGATTTGCCTCAACATGCTCCGCTCGCGCCAGACGCGCGGCGAGCAGCCGCTCGAGGACTGGCGGCCGGAGCCGATCATCGACGACCCAGCCGTCGGGACCGATCCCGAGCACGAGGCGTTGCTGGCCGATTCGGTCGGGATCGCGCTGCAGGTCGTGCTGGACACGCTGAGCCCGGCCGAGCGGCTCGCGTTTGTGCTGCATGACATGTTCGCGGTCCCCTTCGACGAGATCGCGAAGATGGTCGACCGCTCACCTCAAGCGACCCGCCAGCTCGCAAGCCGCGCCCGCCGCCATGTGCGGGATGTGGCGCCGGCGCCGGACCCGGACCTGACCCGCCAACAGGCGGTCGTCGATGCCTACTTCGCCGCCGCCCGTGAGGGAGACCTCAAGGCGCTCGTGGCGGTGCTCGACCCGGACGTCGTGCTGCGAGCCCATCGCCGGGACGGCGACCCGGTCGAGCTGCACGGCGCCGCACAGGTCGCTCGCGGGGCAATGAGCGCCCGGCGTTTCGCGCCGTATGTTCGTGCGGCGCTCGTCAACGGCGCCGCTGGCGTGGTCGCGTTCGACGGGGAGAAGCCGTTCGCGGTGCTGGCATTCACGGTTATCGGCGACCGTGCGGTAGCGATCGACGTGTTCAACGAACCCGAGCTCGTCGCCAAACTCGACATCCGAGGGATCACCGCCTGAGCGCCACGCTGATAACGCCCGTAGGCTGGGGGTATCTGCCGCACCGGCACGCTCGTTGAAGGACATGCACGCGCTCAAGACCGCCATCGATATCGGCTGGATCATCTTCGGGATCTACTGGATCGCGTCCGCGTTCGGCGTGAAGGAGGGCAGAGGTAGCTGGCGTCGGATCCCCCTCAATGGCCTGACAGCTCTGTCGGTCATCCTTCTCGTTCGCATCTTTCATGGCGGCAGCCTGGCCGTCGACAGCCCGGTGCTCGGAGCGATCGGGGCCCTCGTGTTCGCGTCTGGGATCGCGCTGGCAATCTGGGCTCGCATCCATCTCGGGCGCAACTGGGGGACGCCGATGACTCAGAAGGCCGAGCCGGAGCTCGTTACCTCCGGCCCCTACCGATTCGTCCGCCACCCGGTCTACTCGGGACTCCTGGCCGGGCTGCTAGGGACCGCCCTCGTAACCAACCTGCTCGGGCTGATCATCGTCGTGATCCTGGGCGCCTACTTCTACTACTGCGCATCTGTGGAGGAGAAAAATCTCACCGCAACATTTCCCACGATGTATCCCGCATACCGAACCAGCACGGAGATGCTCATTCCCTTCATCCTCTAGCCGCCCTCGCCGCTCAAGCGGAGGCCCTGCGGCCGTAGCTGCGCCGGCAGCCGGCACCGTGCGACACGCCCGCGGGTCAATGCTCCCGCGGCGCTCGTCTGCGCAAATGTCTCGCGAAACCGTAGGTCCAGGCGGCTCCGCGGCCCCGGCAACTTGCCGGCTGTTACCCTCGACTTGATGATGAGTGAGACCTCAATCAGAGGGTTAGACTTGCGCGAAGCGGACAGCGGGGTGGGAACATCCTGGGCGCGTTGTCCACGTACCCTCTGCTGAGCTCATCGCGCGGGCCGCTCGTCCCGAATCTGGACTCATATGCCGCGCTGCAAGCCTGATATTTCGCCATGCCAACTCAACTGACGTCCCGCCCGTACGGGGAGGGCTACGAGCTCGTCGCCGACGAGCGGGTCGTGGGCAAGCTGGTATGGGTTGCAGCGCGCTTGCCCGAGCGCCAGAGCGCGGGATGGTGGCTTGAGGTTCCGGGCGCGGGGGACGAGCTCATCTACCGCGTGCCCGAAAAGCTAGCTGGGGAACCCGATCGAGCGCGGCGAGCCGGCGAGCCGGCTTCGCTAGGTCTTGCGCTGGCGATGATGGCCGATCGCGCGGAGGGTCTCCTCGACCGCGGCCGTGCCGCGGTAACCGCCCGGTCGAGACAGTAACCCGGCTTGAACTGCGCCGTGGGAAGGCTCGCGGGTTGCCTACACCCCTGCTGCATGATCCAGCGGGTGAACTATCCGCGGATCAACCAGTACCGTCATCTGCTCCGTGCGGGACGTCGAGCGATCTTTGCGGTCGTCCTGGGCGGGTGCGGCGCGTTACTTGCGGTCGTGACGTTGGCGAGTGCGTGGTGGTTGGTCTCGACGGGCGAAACGGTGGTCGCGGTCGGAGCTTTCATCGTGCTCGGGGGGCTGACGACGAGTGCCCTTGCCGGCGCGGCCTACATGCTGTTCGGGGCGCGTCGCGGGATCACGCTTGCCGAGCGCAACCGGATCGGGGCGGAGAGCGAGGATTACGTGACGGCGACCCTCGAGGTGCTCTGTCGCGATGGGTGGCGGCGTCGGGGCTCGGTGAACTGGCCCGGCGTGGGCGACATCGACAACGCTCTGCTGTCCCCAGGCGGAGAGGTCGCGTTTGCTGTGGAGACGAAGACCCGCGTCTACCTGTGGGAGCACCTGCAGCGCGTCCATGAGCAGGCCGGTTGGCTTTGTCGGCGCCATCGCTGTCGCGCTGGTGCGGTCCCGGTGCTGGTCCCCGCGCGCGAGCGCGGCGTCGAACGCCTCGAGCGGGGTGTGCTCGTCGTGTCTCCGGACCGGCTCGTCCCGGCGCTGCGCGTCGCGTGCGAGACCGCGAGGAGATCGATAGCTGCCTGAGGGCCCGGACATTTCGTAGGTTGCCTACACCCCGTACGTATCGTCTGATCTGATGGGTGCCGCAGGCAAGAAGCTCCACGGGCATGGCGCGCGCACCAAGGCGCGCAGTCCCGCCGCGTCCGTCAGCGACGGCGGCTACGGCGCACCTCCGCACCCCGTGCGGATCCGGGCAGGACAACGCTACTGGCCCAGGTTCGGAACGCGCCGCCGACCGATCGTCGTCTGCGGTGTCGATGCGGACGGGGTCGTCCGAGCGCGGCGCCTAGATGGCGCCGGGGAGCGCGTGAGGGTCACCGCGAAGCGATTGGTGGCCCGGCGCCCCGACGGGCAGGGTCGTTACTACCAGTTCATCGCGTGGGCGCCGCGCCGGTATCAGACGTGGGCGGTCGTCGTTCGCGCCGATTCCAGCGAGACGATCCTTGTGCTGCCCGAGTGGCATCCGGCGCGTCCCGTGCGGCTACCCAGCCGGCTGTTGCCCGAGGGCGCCCGACCTATGCAGCATTGGCTGTCACTCCGTGTGGACCTGTCGGTGTCCGCAGCCGGCCAGTTGAACCCGGCAGCTCTGATCGTGTGTGCGGACCCTGGTATCGAGCTGTGCGGCCGTCCCGCATGGAGAGCCGTGTCGTGAGCAATCCCAACGAGCATCGTTCGCGGGCGCCTGCCCGGCGCAACCCGGACCGGATGCTGCGTGACTTCGGCCGTCATCTCGCCTGGCACGGGCGCACCCGACAGGTCAATGGTGAGCTCGAGCGCAAGCTGGGAGACCTCGACGGGTTTGCCTGGCACATCGAGCGTGACTTGATGATCTGCTCGGTGCCGATTCCATTTGTCCTGTTGGGCCCTCGCGGGCTGTTTCTATTGCAGGCAAGCCGTGGACAGTGGACGGCGGAGGACGTCGATCTGATGAGCAGAGCGGCGAGAACGCTGACAAGGGCCCTGGTGGACTATCCGGACGAGGCGCATCCGGCGATCGTGATGCTCGGGGCCGATCAGCCCCCTCGCCAGCATTTCAGCGTCGCCGGCGAGGGCCCGTGTTGGATCCTCGGAGCGGAGTGGTTTTCACGGTGGCTTGATCGTTTCTGTGACCACGGTCTCTCAGAGGCTGACATCTCGGTACTGCGCGATCACTCCGACCCCGCCCGCATATGCGAGCGCCAGCGCGACCTCCGTCCGCGAGGGGAGGGCTAGGCGCTTGACTTCGCTGAGCTTTGGGGCAACATCTCTGTGAGCGTGGGGAGAGAACGTGGCCGATCGGAAGGAACCGTCTGCGCATCCCGCGCAGCAGGAAAGCACGCCGCCCGACTTGGCCGGGCTGATGTCGCAGTCAGATCGGGAGTACCTGTCCGCACATGTCAGCGAGCACATGCTGGCGGAGATCTCGTGGATGCTCGCGGCGTGCGAGCCACCGGTGCGCGAAGCGATCGTGCGGGTGCTTTGTGAGGAGGCTGAGGCGTTTGGGGACCGTGTGCTGATCCTGGCGCTGGCACGCGTGGGCTACGCAGCCGATCCTCCCGCGTCCGACTCCTCGCTGGGGGCGAGCAGATGAGCGTCCGCATCGTGCGCGGGCAGACACCGCAGCAGCAAGCGGACGCCCTGGCGCAGGCCAACCTCAAGCAGCTGGAATCGGTCGTCGTAAACGCCGTGCAGGGGAAGCTGCACGCGCGCAAGATGTGGCTCGACAAGAGCGACCTGGAAGCGGCGTACAACCTCGGCTGGCACGGCGTCTGCCAATACATCGCGGAGGGTGGCGAGGTCACCAACCTGACGGGCTTCCTGATCGATATCACCTACAAGCGCGCGTTCGATATCTACCGTCAGCGACACGAGGGCCAGCACGCGGACGCCGACCTCGCGACACACAGCGCGAATGGCGATGTCGTCGAGCAGGTCGACGACCAGCTCAAGATCCAGGAGCTGATCGCGCGCATGAAGCGTCGCCTCAATGAGAACGAGCGAAAGGCCGTGACTCTGTGTCTGCTGCACGGCTTCAGGCGCCGCGAAGCAGCCGACATGCTCCGCATCGAGCAGGCCTCATTTCAGCGCATCATGGACAGCGCAAGGAAGAAGCTCGGCGGCATCGTCGCGGAGATCGACGCCCGCGGATGCGAGGAGGGTGAGTGGTCGCGACTGCTTCGCAGCTACGCGCTGGGGCTCATCTCAGAGACGCACCGCGACTATCCTCGTGCCAAGAAGCACCTCGACGAATGCGAGGCGTGCGAGCGGTATGTGAAGGGCCTGAGGGGTCTCGCGGCGGTGATGCCGCCCGTCGGTCTTCCGTTCATGCCGATGTTGGGTCATGAGAAGGCGATCCTCGCGCACCTGTATCGCATGTTCGGCGGGGGTCACGGCGGCGCGAGCGGCGCGGCCGCGGCGCAGACGGCCGGCGGAACGGCCGGCGCGGCGAGCGGGGGAGGAGGCCTGGTTAGCTCGATCAGCGTGGGCGCCGCAGCGAAGGGCGCCGCCGTGATCGCCGTCGCGGTCGTGGCCGTGACCATCAGATCCTCACACGTTGCCACCAAGCACCATCCCGCTCCACCGCGGGCTGCCGCCGCCCGGGCGGCCCCTGCCGTGGCTGCCCAGGCGCCTTTGGCTTCACACCCCGCGCTCGCGTATTCGCCGCGAAAGACCCCCCCGAGAGCTGCGCACAAGGCCGTCGGGAGATCGAGCGGCAAACGTCGCCGGGTCCCCACGCGGCACAGCAGCTACGTCGACCGTCACGTCACGGCCGCAGTACCAAGGGCCGCGGCGTCGGCGGAGAGCACGGTAGAAAAAGAGTTCGAAATCGAACCGTCCTCGCGCGGCGGGTCCGCCCCATCGCAGGATCAAAGCGCCCGGGCCGCCGCCAACCAAGGCTCGGGCGCGAGCGCTCAGTCGACGCAAAAAGCCGAACGCGAGTTCGGCCCCTAAGCAACGGCGGCGTCGCACTCCGCGCGCTGTAGTGCTCGCGGAGGAAGATTTTTCAAATCGGTTAGGGGGTAAACCGCGAACTCACTCGACGCCTTTCCAGAACCAACCTGGAGGCGTCGTTGCTGGACCGCTCACAACCCGCGAATCTGTTTGACGCTGCTCAGCCCGAGGCCGAGTCGGCGGGCGGATCGACGCAACCTCTACCGCGTCTCGGGCGCGCGTTGCCGCCTCCTACCGCGCGTCCCCGGCGGGCCCGTCCGCCCCGCGCCCCCGGCGCGCCGCGTGCGTCCCTAGCCCCACCGCGTCCGAGGCCTCTGCGCATGCGGCTCGCGGCGATCGCATCGGCGGCTCGCCGGCAGGCGAGGTTCCTCCCGGGCGCGTTGTTGGTGCTGGTCCTCCTGACTCACCCAGTCGGATGTGACCGCGCCACTCCCACCGCTCCTGCTCGGCGCGCAGCTACGCCTGCCCCGCGCTTGACGGCGCCGGTCATAGGGACGGTCCGCTCCGCACCACCGGCGCTCCCGCGCCCGCGGCCGCGGCTTCGGATACGCCGGGCGCCTCGCGCAGCGGCCCACCGACGCGCTCGCGTTCTCACCCACGCTGCCCCGGCGCCAGCGCCGACGCGCGGACCGGAGCCGAGCAGTGACGAACCGTCGCCCGTAGCGAGCGCGACGCGCGCGAGCGCGCCGGCGGCCGCACCCGCCGACGTACCGCCGGCGCGGTCGCGGTCATCCACGCGACCCGCGCCTCCGGCGAACCGGAGCGAACGAAACGGCGAGTTCGGCTTCGAAGCGCAGGCAGCTCATCAGTGAAAACCAACGAGACCTCTGGAGGAAACCGAATGACCCCGAACGTTCGAGCAGCGCGTGCCCGGCTCAGGCGCGCGCTGACCGTCACACAAATCGAGCTCGCCGTGATCCTGATCTGCAAGGCGGGCGTTGTGCCGCTGCTGTTCAAGTCCGATTTGGGGATACCGGAATCCTCCAAGGTGGAAGGCATCGACAAGTTCGCGCAGTTCATGGCGTCACTGTCGACCCCGCTGTTGATCGCACTCGCGGCGGTCGCGCCACTCGCGCTGATCTTTGGGGCGGGCGCGCTGATGATCGGTAACAGGCGCGCGTTGACGATCATCGCGTCGACGATCGGTGCGCTCGCGCTCGCCGCATCCGCGACGGGCTTGGTCAATTAGCGCCGTCGTGTTCGCCCCGTTTCACATGACGGCGAGCCGCGCGCTGCTGCCTGCCGGGCGCCGTCACGGCCCTACCCGTTCTCGGGTGAGCTGGGGCGTCGCGGCCAGCGGCGTGGGGATCGTGCTCGTCGCTGTGCTCGCGGGGTCGCTCACGGACCCGTCCCCGGCGCACGCGGAAATCCCGGTAATCGGCCCGGCGGTGAAGGCGATCGGCGGTGTCGGGCACGCCGTGCTGCATCCCCTGGACACGGTCGTCGAAGGGTTCGTGAAGATCCTCCAGGCGATCTTCGGGGGCATCGAGGCGCGGCTGATCACAGGTGTGATCAACGCGCTTTTGACGATCCCAAATTTTGATAACGGGCACGTTGCTGGCTTGGAGAGCACGACGGTCGCGATCGCCGCCGGGATGCTCTCGGCGGTCCTCTCGCTGTCGCTGCTGCGGTACTACTTGGCGGGCTTGACCGACAGCGGCTCGGGCGGCTTCGAGGCGCTCCAAGCGTTGTCGCGGCTGGCAGGCGCGGTCGGATTCATCATCCTCTGGAAGGGTCTCTTCAACACCGTTGTTGAGATTCCGAGGCTGTTCAACGAAGCGCTGTTGGGCAGCGGCAGCGTGCAGCACAACGTGGCGCTGCTGTTCGATGCGGCGCTCGTCGTCGGATCCGGCGCGTTCGCGTTGAACGCCGGGATCGGCCTGATTTTCGTGATCGTGATCGGGTTCATCGCGGCGCTCACGTTCATCGCGCTGCTGTGGATGAAGGTGCTCCTGTCGGTGCTGTTGATGTTCCTGTATGTGAGCATGCCGCTCGCGGTCGTGGTGTGGCCGATCCCGGAGCTTTCCTGGCTCGCGGCATCGGCGATGAAGACGTTGTTCGTCGCGCTGATCGTGCCCTGTGTCTGGGCGATCCTGTTCGCGCTCGCGGCGGCCATCAACGCCGACGTGCTGACGTGGGTGCCTACCCACAGTGTGATCGACACCGTGATCGTGCGGCCGCTGGCCGGGATCACGCTGATGATGCTGTGCCTGACGATCCCGCGGTTTCTGGTGCGAACCGCGATGATCGGCCCGCACGCCCAGCCCAGCCGTGGCCGGCTATGGCGGACGGTGACGATCGGGATGCTCGGCTCGCGCGCGATAAGCGGTGGTGCGCGTGCGGTCGCCGGCGCGGCGGCGGAGGGCAACCCGGCCGCGCAAAGGATGATCGACGCGCTGCCGACTCCTGCACGGCCGCCCAGCGAGCCGGGCAGCGGTGGCCTGGCGGCTCGAATGGTTTTCGGCCGCAGCGGCTTCGCCGACGAGAAGACCAAGGGCGCGAGCGACGGAACTAACGGCTCTGCGCAGCAGAACGGATCGGGCGCCCAGGACGGGTCTGGGGTTTCCGAGCAACAGCCGGGCGAGCAGTCATCTGGGCAGGATGCGGCTGCGAGCGGCGCGGCTGCTCGCCAAGAGGCTGTGCGGCGAAGCGAGGAGTCGTTCTCGGTCGCCGGGATCGACCGTCCCGCCTACGATCGGGCCGGCACGGACGAGGCATGGCAAGCGATGCACGCCCGCTCGCAGATGTCCCCGCCGGACACCGCGGGAGTGGTCGCCGCGATGGGCCATTTCTCACCCGAGACCCAGCGCGGCCTCGCGTCGTTTCACGCGTCCAATCCGACGCGGATGCGCCAGTTCGCCGCCCAGCACGTCGGCGCCGCGGGACTCAGCGACGGACAGCGCGACGCGCTGCTGACGCTCGGGAGTGCACCCAAGGACACGCTGCAGAAAGGGATGAGCGGCGCCATTGGCAGGCTGGACACACAGCCCGCGAGCTCTGAGCAAAGTGCGGGGGGGCCAGCGCCATTCCCCGTCGAGCAGCCATCCGGCGGCGGTCAGGGCAGCGGCGGTAGCGGTGGCGGCGGCGGTGGGGTCGCAACGCCTCGCCCGGATGCACAACCGTCGGTGGACCGGCCGTCCAGCGGCTCGCCGCAGGTGCCCTCAGGTGAAAGCCCTCCACTGGGACGGAGCCTGGGAGCGCGTTTGCCGGAGCAGCCGGCGGGCCCGGCGAGCCCACCGGAGACCACGCGGGAGAGCCCGTCGGGCGACCTGCCAGACCCTGAGCCATTTCTCGATTAACCGGAGGCATTGAGTGAACCCGGCGTACAAGCACCTCTCAGACAAACTTCGGATCGGTGAGCTGACCGTCCCACAGCTCGTCTCGCTGTTCTGCGGGTTGATGTGCGGCCTCGTTTTCGCACTGTACCTCTCGCCATTCAGCCCGTACTTGACGTTGTTCATCGCGATCTACATCGCGAGCATCCCCACAGGCACGGTGCTCTTGGCGAGCACCACTGAGTTCGACGCCTGGCTCTACCTGCGAGCCGCGGTGAATGACCACTTCACCGACGGGCGCTACGTCGCCGGGCCCGGCGCCAATTGCCGTGGATATGAGATCGAGCCTGACGAGGTGACGCGGCGATCAGCGGCCGAGCGCGAGGAGCAGCTCGTCGACCTAGGAGCGATATGGGACTTCTGAAAACGGCCGGTGCTGCAGAGGCGCACCGCATGAAGGAAGCCGGCGAGCTGCTCGCGGTCGAGGCGATCGACCGCACCGGGATGGTCATCACCAGCGAGGGCGCGCTCGTGCGGATCATCAACGTGACACCGCCCAACCCGCTGATCCTCTCAACCGAGGAGCGGGTACGGATCGCCCAAGGCTACTGTCACCTGCTCTCGCGCCTGCGCGCGGACCAGAGCCTGCAGTTCTACGTCGTATCCCGTCCGATCGACCTCGATGAGATCCTCGCCGACGCGCGAGCAGAAGTTAGTTACACCGCCGGTGAGCCGCCCGCGTCACTCGACGGTGAGGATGTCGACCCGCTGGCCGTGTCGCGCTGGCGGCTGTACGCGGCGATGGAGGAGTCGCTGCGCCAGCACGCCGACGAGCAGGCAGCCGTGCACACCTCTTTCTACGTGGTGTGCCCCTACATCCCGGTACGCGGCCAACGCCACGCGCTGATCCGCGAAATCCGCTCGCGCCGCGGCAGGCTCCCTACCGGGCCACTAAAACGCACCCTGAAGCTGCACAGGCGCGCGGCACGCGAAAGCCTCGCATTCACCGAAGGAATGCGATCCGAGCTCGACGCGCTCGCGCTCCCGAGTCGCCTGCTGAACGGCGAGGAGGTCGTGGCGCTGCTGTGGGCGCGGTTTAACCCGACCCAGTCAGACCGTGGAAAGAAGCGCCCGCCAAGGAGCACCGAGATATTCGGTGAGCTCGACCAGCAGGTCGACGCCAAGCAGGCGCGTGAGGTGGCACGGCGGCTTCGAACTCTGATCGCCCAGTCGCCGTTGGACTTCGACCGCTCGGCGCACCACGTAGAGATCGACCGGGACGTCGAGCAGACGATCTGGGTCGCAACGACCGCGGATAACACCCAGCCGGCGTGGCTGATGCCCGCGATGATGACCCGCGAGCCGTTCACCCTCTCCGTTCACGTGCGCGCACTTGACCGGCGCCGCGAACGCAGCCGCCTGAAGATGCGCTACCGCCGTGTCTTCACCGTCAACAGGGGTGCGGAGGCCCGTGGCCGTGTGCCGGACTTCGACCGACTGGCCCAGGAGGAGGAGTCCGCTCACCTGCTGCGGGAGATGTCCGGGCACGAGCGGGCGAGCCTTTTCGAGACGAGCATCTATCACTCCACGCGCCGCGGCGGACCGGACCCGGATCTCGCGGCGCTCGGGGAGGCCGTCGACTTCTGTGTGGAGCAGTTGAGCTCCACCTCGGATGTCGCGGTGAACCGTGGGGCTCACCACCAGAAGCGGTTGTGGCCCTCGACTCTGCCGTTGGGTAGGGATGTCGCCGGGTACACCTGCACCTACGCGACACGCAACGTCGGGGATTGCGTGCCGCTCGCCGGGACGAGCTGCGGAAGCCCTGTCGGGGTGCCGTTCGCGTTCTCCTCACCGGGGCGCACGCTGGAGCTGTTGAACCCAACAGACCGGGTTCACGACAACCAGTCGCTGGTGATCGTCGGTAAGTCCGGGGCGGGCAAGACGATGATGACGAACACGATCATGGCGCGCTGTCTGGCGCTCGGGATCGGGCGGGTGTTCGTGATCGACCGCGCCGGGCACTACGCGACCCTCACCAGGCTCGTCCACGGCGCACGCCAGCTGGATATCGGCTCGGATGACTCGCCGTGGGCGATCAACGCCTGGGATACCCCCAACCAGGCCGCGCCACCCCGGGAGAAGGTCGCCTTTTTGGTCGCTTTGCACGCGAGCATGACGGGCGACGAGGGCCTGACCGTCCTCGAGCGCTCGCAGCTCGGCACCGCGATCCGCGAGGTCTACGCCCAAGCACACGAGAACGGTGTGGGTGCCCGCGAGTCGATGCTGCAGAGCGTGCTGCTCGCCCGCGCGGGTGTCGAAGCGGAGGCGGGAGCCGTCGAGATCGCGGCGACGCTGCGCAACCTCGCCGGGCGTCTCGGCGAGTTCTGCGGCGAGGGCGCCTACTCATATCTGCTTGACCGGGAGACGAATATTCCCGAGGACAGTCCCCTGATCGTGTTTGACACCCGGAACTGTCCGGAGGCGATTCTCGGGCCGGTGATGTTCAGCATCATCGAGCACGTCACCCGCGAGGTCAGACGCCACAGCGAGGAACACGCGCACCTCGTCGGCGTACCCGGCGTGCCGTTGCTGATCGCGCAGTGCATGCTGGTCATCGACGAGGTGTGGCACAAGGTCGCAAGCCCGGAGGCCGGGGTTCACGTCGCGGGCCTGGCACGACAGGCCCGCCACCTCGGGCTGCTGCTGTTGATCTTGAGCCAGCAGCTCTCAGACCTCGGGACCGAGCACGGGCTGCCGCTGCTGCGTAACTGCGGAATGGCGGCCCTACTGAAGCAGCTGAACGCGGACGAGCTGGAGTTCGCGCAGCGCGCGCTGGGTCTGAGCGCTGAGAAGACCGCGATCGTCGCGAACCTGCAGACGGTCAAGGGCCGCTACGCCGAGCTTTTCTGGCTCAACGGCCCCCGCGGGATGGGACGGGTCAGGCTTCCCCTCGCAGCAACGGAGTACTGGTGTTTCACTTCCGAGCCGCACACCGATGTGCCGATGCGCAACGCGATGATCGCCAAGCACAACGGCGAGGTGTGGCCCGCGATCCGCGAGCTCGCGCGCAACGGCGTCCCCGTGGAGACCGGCGAGTAACCAGGGCATGGGCGCGGGATCCGAACAGAACGCGAGCGGAGGCCTGCTCCTCGCCGGGCTGGCCACGGTGCTCGTCGCGATTCTCGGCGTGCTGGGTTTGATCGTGGTGGTCGTCGCGGTGGTCTTCCCCGCGACGAGCGCGTCGTGCCAGACACCGGGCAGCACCGGCGCGGGCGCAGTGGGGGTGAGCACGGTGAACCTGCCGCCAGGTTTGAGCGCGATGGCACGCGAACTCTGGGATCGGCCACTACGAATGCAGCCGGGCCACTGGTACCCGGTGGGAGCAACCGAGTACTACGCTGGGGACGGCACCGGCAGTGGCGATTACGGGTCGATCCCCGACCCCTCGCAAGCGAACCTCACCGAGCACCCAGACACTTTCGCGGAGCTGTCGCTGCTGCCGAGCAACCCAGCGAACGGCGGCACATTCACGTTCCAGGACGCCAACGCGCTCGGAACCCTCCCCTACATGACCGGGCTGCGCGTGGCCCGCGACGGCAAAAGCATCGTCGTTTACAAGAGGGACACCGGCTACGGGCAAGGCCCAAGCGAACACACCCCCGAAGGGTTCGAGTACCGCATCGACCTATGGGGCCCCTCCGCGCAGGCACTCGGCGTCTCAAAGAACCAAGTAGATATCCAGCTCGCGCCGAAGACGGGCGCCGGCGAAGTCCTCGAAGCGACCCCCGCCCCAAGCGAAGCCGGCGAATCCCACGAAGGCTCAGGGGAAGGCGAATCGCAGTGCTCAGGTGAACCGGCGGCGGAAGGACCGCTGCCGCTCACAGCGAGTGAATCGGCGCAGATCCTCCCGGACGGGCTCGCCGCTGCGCCGAAGAACGCTCCGGCGGCAGTGCAGGCGATGGTCGCCGCCGGCAACCGCCTGTACGGGACGAGCTACCTCTACGGTGGCGCGCACGGAACCCCGCTGAGTGAGCTGCAGCCGGCGTATGACTGCTCCTCGGCCGTGTCTTTCGTGCTGCACGCGGGCGGCGTGTTCGGCGAACAGGCCGAGGACTCCACAGAACTTGAGTCCTACGGCCAGGCACGACCCGGGAAGTACGTCTCGGTGTATGCCAACTCCGGGCACGCGTTCATGTACGTGGCGGGCTTGAGATTCGACACGTCCTACAACGGCACCGACACCGGCCCCAACGCCGGTAAGAGCGGGCCGCGCTGGCGTGTGTTCGATCACGTCCCCGACTGGGCACCGTGGGTGGTCCGCCACCCCCCGGGGCTCTAAAGCGAAGGAGGCTCCAGATGACCGCACGAGCTCGATTGCTTCTTTCACTCGCTCTGCTTGCCGGGATCACACCGCTTCTCTGCGGCTGCGGACTGGCGGGCGCAATCAAACACCACCATCCCCAGGCCGCCGACAGTCCCCCGCCCCAGGCCAATCCCGGCGAGCCGCTGGGAACTCTGCCCGCGGGCACTGAAGCCGAACAGGCGCCCACGCGCCCAGCGTCCACTCCCGAGCAGGCGATCACCCAGTTCGCCGCGCTTTACATCAACTGGACCTACCAGACCCTCCCCACTCACGAGCGAGCACTCGCCGCGATCGCCGTGGGCGACGCACGCCTAGCCGAGCGCCAGGCCGCGGCCGCCGCCCAACGCGACAGGACGCTCCAACACGGCCACATTTACAACCGGGGGAGCGTGATCGCGGTGAGCCGGGTGATCGGCGCAAGCCCTGGCCAGTACGCGGTCATCACGCGCGAGCAGACGGGCGGCAATCAGGAATACGCGGGACTCCAGGCGGCGTTTCACATAACGCTTGCGACCGTCGCGCCGGTAACAGGGGGCTGGGCGGTGGAACAGTGGCAGCCACAGGCGTAGGCAAGAAGCGGGGCTCGACACGCGATGCGTTCACTTTCTCTCAGAGAACGAGCCGGGCGTGGTTTCACCCGCACACGAGCAGTCAACAGTACAGACGCGCTGTCCGAGAGCGGCCTGTCGTTCGAGCGGACCCCCGGGCCGTTGTTGCAGGTGGTAGGGCTGGTCGGTGGCGCGGGCGCAAGCACCCTCGCGTATCTCACAGCCGGTACCGCCGCCGAGCAGTCAGGGGCTCCCGTGCTCGTGTGTGACACCGGCGGCCCGACCGCCGGCCTGGCCGTCTACGCCGGGATGCAGAGTACGCGCACCCTCGCGGATAACGCGGAGCGCGTTGCCGCGGGGGAGCCCGTGAACGGCAGTCTGTTCGCGCAGGCCGAGTTCGGGCTGCGCGTGATCGCCGGCGACCCACAGTTCACTGTGAGCGGTGAGAAGGAGGGCGTGCAGCGACTCCTGGGAGACGCGAGGCTCGCACACGGGCTGACCGTCGTGGACGGTGGGACGCTCGCCCGCACCGCGGAGCAGGCCGCGCTCGCGCTGGCGACCCACGTCGCGTGGGTGCTGCCCGCCTCAGACAGCGCGCTCGAGCGAGCACGGCGCGTGCTCTCGCGGATGGCGCCGCTCGGGCGGCCAGAGCTGATCATCGCCCGCGCCGAATCGTGCCGGGCACCGATCGACGCGCTCACAGACCTCGCGGACGAGCGGCGCGCCCCGCTGATCCTGATGCCCCACCTCCCCGCGCTCGCCGAACACCGCGTCGCTGACGCGTGCGAGGAAGCGGCGCTAACCCTGCAGGCAATCGCGGGACTGCTGCAACGACCATGACCTCGCCGACGGACACCTACCTTTCCCGGCGAGGGGTGCTCGCCGCGAGCGTCGCCGCCGCGGCACTCGGGGGCCTGGCGACCCACGTCGTGTTCCCGACGGCCGCGCGCGGGCTGCTGGCGGTCCACTTCGCGCCGGTGCACCGCCAGGCAGCGGCGGCGGCCGAGATCTGGGTGCACAATGCGACGATCTTTCTCGGCTTCGCGGTGTTTCTGGGCTGCGCGCAGCTGCTGCAGGGCAGTGAGCCGCTTGGGCGTTTCGAGCGTGCGACCCTTCGCGCGTGCGACGGCGTCCTGTGCCTGTGGGCGGCCGGGACTTGCACCCTCGCGGGGATGCTGATCGGCGCGTACGGGACCCGGCAGATCAGAGCGTTCTGGCCGCAGGCGCCCGTCGAGGTCGCGGCCTGGGCGCTTTTGATCGTCCTCTACGTCGACGTGCGCCGCCGGCGGGCCACGCTCGCGTTCACCGCCCGGCGGCTCGCGGTGGTTCTCGCGCTGTTGGCGATCGGTGCGGTCCTCGAGCTGTGGGCGGGAGGCTGACCGTGCGCGTGCGCCCCAGCCACATCCTGCTGATGCTGATCGGGCTGCTGATGTCCGGTGTGATGCTCGCCGTGCTGATCCCGAAGCTCGGCCATCTCAGCATCGCCAAACCAATCCCTGCCACCGGCGCACCGAAACACGTTCCGCACGCGCGCCCAGCCCACCACGGGTGGCTCACGTTCGCGCACATTCTCCTGATCATCGCCGTCAGCTTCACCCTCAGCGTGATCTCGCTCGCGGGGTGGCTGATCTACGTCGCCCGCAAACGCCTTGCGAACCGCCTGAACCGTGGATACGGGCTTTATGAGGTAAAGCTCTCGATGCACGACCAGACCCGAGAGCAGGACCTCGTCGCGATGGTCGAGGCCGCCCTGAACGCGGTCCGCGCGTTCCCCGAGGACCGCGGCCGTGACGGGCAGCCCTTCCTCGCGTTCGAGGCGCACTTCGGGCCAGGGCCGAAAGGCGAGATGGAGTGGGTGCTATGCGTGCGCTGCGAGCGCACGCTCGCGGGGACGATCGACGGGATCATCAGCTCGGCCTACCCTGACGTCCGCGTCGGCTACGAGTTCATCGGCCCACCCAAGGAGATCGGCGGAACCCTCCGCGTACCCGGGCACGTCCTGCGTTTCCGCAAGGACCGCGCGTTCGTATACCCGCTCGTCGAGGAACAGGAGACGGACTCCACGAGCGCGCTTGAAACGATCGCGCAAACACAGGCCGCGGTCGGCGTGCCGAGCACCGTGCGCTTCCAGCTGACGCCGTGCGTGCTCGCGGTCGAACGCTACGCCCGCGAGCGCCTGCGCGGCCACGAGGAGCGCCTCGTCGCGCGCGACGCCGGGATGCTCAGCACGTTCAACCGAACTGAGATGTCGGCGGCGACGGCGGTACAGGACCATGCGTGGTGCTGGCTCGAGGTGCAGGTCGCCGCCGACAGCCGTCAGAACGCGAACCGGATCGCCTCCGCGGTCCAGGCGCGCAGGGGAGAGAACCGGCTGCACCGCCGCTGGATGATCCTCCGCGAGGACCTCTACCGCCGAAGGTTCCCCTCCGCCTATCCGCCGGTGCTTCCCGGCGCAACGCTGCGCTCCCTGGCGTCCTCCAGCGAGGTCGCGCAGCTCGTCGCGCTTCCCGGCGCACGGATGAAGAACGTGCCGCTTCGGCGTCTGGCGCTGCCGCGCATACCGGCACCGCCTGAGATCGGTATGGCCGGCGAGGACCCTGAGCCAGATCTCCCACCGGGGGACAGCGAGCCAGACGGAGCGTCCGCGTGAGCGCGCTGCGCCAGTTGCCCTACGAGATGCTGCCGCTGCTGCGCTCCTCCAGCGGCCCGGTCTTCTTGCACCCAGACGATCGGAAGTACGGAGTGCTCGCGGTCGGCGGCCAGGGATCCGGGAAGACCTCCGCGCTGCTGCGCCTGTACCTCTCCGACATCAGAGACCCGAACGCGTGCGTGATCGTGATGGACCCCAAGAGCGAACTCGCAAGGACCTGCCTAGAGCTCACCCCCGCAGATTGCCCGAAGAGAGTGTGGTTCCTGGACTTGGGGCGTCCTCTGTTCGGAATGAGCCCCCTACGTCTGGCCCCGGATAAAGGACTCGCAGAGCAGGCCTCGGCGATCGCCGACAACATCGTCCAAGCGATCAGCGACACCGCCGAAGGCCAGGTATTCCAAAGCTCGCGACGGTACCTCTACCACGCCGTCATCGGAGCGCTCGCCCTCGCACACAAGCACGGTGGCCTGGCGATGTTCGAGGACATTTTCGCGCTGCTTCTCCCCGCGCGCAATGACCTGCGCGAGCAGGCGGTGAACGCCTGCCAGGAGTACGCCGACCTCGACCACACCACCGAGTTCTTCGCGCGCGTGCTCCCGGAGGAGCTCGACAACAACCGCTCCAACACCTACCAGCGCCTTGACCCACCGAGAAACAAGGTCGAGGCGATCCTCGGATCTCCTGCACTGCGCAGGTTCTTCAGCAACCCGATCGATATCCGTCTCGCCGACATCGTCCGTGCACGAGACATCCTGCTGATCGATGCGAACATGGCCAGGCTTGGCGAGGAGGCGTCGCTGATCGCGATGCAGTTCTTCTCCCAACAGCTCCACGCCTTCATGCAAGGCCAGATGCACATGCCGTGGGAGCAGCGCGCACGTGTCTGCGCGACCTTCGAGGAGGCAGGCAAGCTCGTCAAGCGCAACCTCGTAAACCAGGCAGCAACGCATCGCGAGGCGCGCCTGGAGCTCGCGATCGGCCTGCAATATCTGAGCCAGCTCGGCGCGGGCGCGGACTCGGCTTCGATCACCGAGGAGATCCGCAAGGGAGTAACCAACCTCTTCCAGTCTCGCTTCCTGTTCCGCCTGGGGGACCCAGAGGACGCCGAGGCCGCCACGCGGATCGCGATGTCGGTCTACCAGACGATGATTCGCGCCGACCAGGACTCGCGGGAGCTGCTGCGCATCACCCCCGAGCAGGCCCTCTACCTGCCGGTCTGGCACTGCGTCGCATCATGGATCGCCAGCGGAGCACGCGCGCCCAGCTTCATCGGACAGACCTACCCGTTCCCGAAGGTCAACGGCGGACCCTGGGCCCAACATCACATGCGCCTCCTCGAGCAAGAGGTCGGCCCCTACCCCGAGACGCTGCCCAAGACCTACAGGCGCACCGGCAGCTCAGCGCAGACCGAGCGCCACAACTCCGACCCGACAGACAACAAGTCAGTAGCTGACGCCGCGACGCGCACCGACTCTCGCGACCAGGACGACGCCACGACTCGCGTGGACGGGCCCCGAGCTCCGTTGGCAGACCACAGCGTGAGCCCCGCGATCTCACCCGAGCCAGTGGTGGTCCCAGAGCCAGCCCCGCCACCTGTGCCCGAGCAGCACGAGGTATCTGAGGCGCGTGGCGGCGCAGCACCCGAAAGGGAGCGCGTCCAGCCGCTGATCCGCGAAGCGGGAGAGGTCCCCGAGGTCAAGCGAAGCCCGGTGCCTAAAGTCCTCGGGGCAAGTCGTTCAGCGGACGGGCCACAGAGACTTTTCAGCGAGGATGGTGGGTCGGAGAGCATCCGCGAACTCGCAGCTTACGTCGACCCCCTGCTGGGTATTCGGGCGTTCGAGGAGCAGCCCCCCTCGACGAAACTCCCGCGGCTCTACTCGGAGGACTACGCGATCCTCGCGCTGCTCGACCGCGTCGGACTCGCGCTACCCGGCATGCTGCGCCGCGCAGTGATGCCGAAGGTCGCAGAGCGCACCATGCGCGGCCGGCTGCACGACAAGCTGCACCGCCACGGCCTGATCGCGAGGTGGCCGATCGTGCTGCGCGACGCGCCACGCGGATCGCTGCCATACCTGTACTCGCTGACCAAGTTCGGCATGCAGGTCGCTCAGTCGCGCCAGCCGCCGGCGATCCCACCGTCCCGCGGGTTTCGCCAGCTCGAGGTTGAGAAAGCCGGCCCGCTGCGCCACAACCTGCACCTCACCGCGGGGGTAATCGCGCTGCACTCACAGCTCGGGGACTACGCGACGGACAAGTGGCGAACGCCGCGTTGGCCCGCAGGCACCTGTTCGGTCCCACAGGCCGGCAACGGGCGCAACCGCCACCAAGTCACCCTCAAGGACATCGTGCGTCCCAAGCACATCGGGATATTCGACGTACAGAGCAGCGACTTCGGCCGCATCGAGCCGGACGCGATCTGCGAGATCCAGATACCCGAGGACCGGCTCACCTTCGACCTGTTCATCGAGCTGGACCTCACCGACCGCGTCTCCTACAACATCGAGAAGTTCCGCCGCTACGACGCCTTCCAATGCGCCTGGTGGACCGAGCACCGCCGCTACCGCCAGCTCCGAACACGCCCCGGAGTCCTGTTCGTCTGCACCAGCGCCGAGATGGCGATCTCCTACGCCAAGGCAGCGGATAAAACGATGAACGGCAGCATCGGCGTCACCGGCAGTCCGGCACAGGACCGCTACTACCCCGGCCGCGATCACATCTTCTTCGCCACAGAGAGCGACCTACACAACGGTGACCTCGCAGCGCTCGCGCTGCCACCACTACCGCCACAGCTGCGGGAGGCGCTGGACGGCACGAGCAGCCTGCCGCTATTCCGGGTTCAGCTGTTCCCCGAGCGGCTGCTTACCGCGGCGCGCCGCCAATCCCGATCTGACTCCCGCGTCGGCGCGAGTGTTTAATCGGCCCACCAGCCCATCAAAACTTCGCCATCACCGTCGCAGCGTGGGCCGCTGCAGGGCTTGCGTGAGGGCGGGTCTGAAGGAAGCCGTAGGTGTGGCCGGCCTGTCAGAGCCCTGGACAGGACTCTCCACCCCCGATCTCAAACGTCGTGTCTGGCATACCGCCTACGGCTCGCCGCAGGGCCGCCGGCGCGCCAATTTCAACCGGCCTCCACACGCCGCTATTCTCGGGGTCGGTACCAGATATCGGCGCGTCTGCGCTCAGCAAGAGGGATATCTCACACCAGCGAACCGCTCGGGTTCGGAACGAGGAGACGCTATGAGGCATCACATTAGCTCCCAAGGAGGGTACGTCGCGCTCCTCGTCACCGCACTGGTCCTCGGGGCGGCGGGCTGCGGACACGCTGATGGCAGCGCAGCTCGAACTCAGGCTCGCCACGCGCATCAGGCTTCAGGGGCAGTGTCCAACAGCATCGCGCGAACGCCACCCGAGAACTGCCCGCCACACCAGCCCCGACGGATCGTTCGCACGTCCTGGCCAGCTGCACACCACGAGTTGATGCCCCCCGGCGCGGTCGCGGCGCGCCTTTGTAGCTATAGCGGACTTGGTAAGAGCCACGGCAGATTCCCCCCGCTCTCCTTGATTCGCTCACGGCTCGTGGACACCGCCGGCCCTCTTGCAGAGCTCGCCGCAGACTTCAACGCGTTGCCGCCTGTCCCGCAGACGCTTATTCAGTGCCCCCTAGGTGACGGCTCCGCGATCGTCGCATTCATCGCGTATCCAGGTGGGCCGCCGCTTACCATGACCCTGCGTGACAACGGGTGCGCGGAAGCGACGAATGGGGCGCTCGTGAGCTTCGCCTACCCAACGGCTCACAACCCGGCCGGCGGAAAGCTACACGACGAGTTGCACCGCCTCCTCGAACCGTCGCGCACTGGCACCTAAGCGAGGAATCGCGGTCCGCGCAGCCTTAGAGGAACCGCTCACGTGTCACGTGCCGCGCCAGCCGGCCATGTTTCCCCGTAAACTGCGCGATTCGACCTATCCCGCCGCCCCACAGTCTTGACAGCGATCACAGGCGACATCGGCCGCCACTCGAATGCCAGCGGCCGCGGCAAACTCTATGGTGGCCTGTACCTCTCAGACGACAAACTGATCTTTCAGTCAGTTGGTCAGCTACTCTACTGACCCATTCGCCGGGCACGACCTGACTCCCGTGTCGGCGCGAGTGTTTAGTCGGCCCACCACCCCATCAAAACCTCGCCATCACCGTCGCAGCGCGGGCCGAAAGCGAGCAACTCGAGGCCGTCAGGACCGGCCTCGAAGGAGCGAGTGACCTCGGGCGCCACCCGGATCGCATCGAGTGCCTGGAGCTCCACGATCTCCTCGTCGAGCTTCACGCGGCCGGACCCGCTGACCACGACGTAGACCTCCTCGGCCTGATCATGCTTGTGCGCGAACGGCTGGCGCTTGTCGGCCTTTACGCGGTGGTAGCTGAAGCCGGTTCGTTCGGTCTCGAGGGCATCCTTGGCGAACCGCGCTTCCTGGACCTCCCCAAACCCAGATTTTGGCGCCGAGTCCTCGATGTCGGTGAGTTTCTTCAGCGTGTATGGCTTCGCCATCGCTGCCTCCGTTCTGCGTTGCTGGGCAGGGGTGTGTCTGTCGGAGGTTCTATCGCAAGCTCACCCGGACCCTTGATTGTGCTGTCCGATCCAGGCGAGGATGACGCTGAGCGCGGGAGCGGGGTTGGCACTCATCAGTCTTCGGGAAGGGCAGCAAAATCACGCTTGGCCTTCCTGTACCACCCCATTCCTGAAATGGGATGCTTCCAGCGGCCCTTCATCTCCTTCAGAGCGCTCTCGTGCGTCACCCCGCCTTGCGCAACCGCATCCTTCAGATGCTTGTCCTGTGCCTTTATGACCTCATCCGCGGTGTTTGCGTGGTGTGAGAAATCGCACGGTCCACCCAATTCTCTACACGTCATCGTCTTCATAGTCTCGTTTTCTTTCGTGGCTGCGATCGCCGGGGGCTTAGTCCACCTGCTGGATGCGGATCGCGTTGCCCGCAGGATCGCGAAACGCGCATTCGCGGATCCCGTACGGCTGGTCGATCGGCTCCTGGATGACCTCGGCGCCGTCGGCCTGCACCTGTTCGAAGATGCCGTTGACGTCGTTGGTGGCCAGGACGATGGCGGCGTAGCTGCCCTTCGCGATCATCTCGAGAATCGTGCGGCGCTCGTCCTGGGTGATGCCGGCATCGGTGACCGGCGGGGAAAGGACGATCGACGTGTCTGGCTGGCCGGCGGGGCCGACCGTGATCCAGCGCATCTCGCCATGGCCAACGTCGTTGCGGACCTCGAAGCCGAGCGTGTCACGATAGAAGGCGAGGGATGCGTCAGGGTCGTTGTGCGGGAGGAAGCTTGCCTGGATGGTTATGTTCATAGCGGTCACGCTAGCGCGGCTTCGCGAGCGGCGCTTCTCGATTCCTGACCGGTTTGGTCGCCTGTTTCGCCACGCACGAGGGCATCCCCGCCGCCGCGCCCGCCGCGTGGTGCCGGTAGGTGCTGGGGGGCATACCGACCAGTTCGCTGAAGCGAGTGCTGAAGGTGCCAAGCGACGAGCAACCGACTGCGAAGCAGACCTCGGTGACGCTGAGCTCGCTGTGACGCAACAGCGCCATCGCGCGCTCGATGCGCCGCGTCATCAGATAGCTATACGGCGACTCTCCGTAGGCCAGCCGGAACTCGCGGCTGAGGTGCCCGGCCGACATGTGGGCGCCGCGGGCGAGCGCCTCGACGTCCAGCGGCTGCGCGTAGTCTCGGTCGATCCGGTCGCGCACGCGCCGCAGCCGCGCGAGGTCGCGCAGGCGCTGCGCCGTGACGGGTCCGCTGGCCACCAGCGAAATCGTGCCACGTCGCATCCGCTACCGGGATCTCGCCATCCCTAAACCGGGTAGGCGTGTCATGCCTGCAGTCGGCCGCAAGCGGGGGAGATCCACAGCTGCGACGGTGCGCGGTCACATTCCTTTGTTGGGATCCGTCATGTAGATATGACCCGAAGCCTGGAGGCCTCAGATGGCGACGCTGACCTCTCCGCCGTCCTTCCTCGCGACGGGACGCGGCAAGCTGACGGACGAATGGACATGACCGGGGACGAGCGAGACTGGCTGGTCGAGCGCTTCCAGGAGCACCACACCCACCTGCGCGCGGTTGCCTACCGGATGCTCGGCTCTCTGACGGAGGCGGACGACGCCGTCCAGGAGTCTTGGCTGCGGCTAGTCGGCTCTGACACGAGCGCTGTCGAGAACCTCCGGGGATGGCTGACGACGGTCGTCGCGCGGCTCTGTCTGGACATGATCCGCTCCCGTCAAAGCCGACGCGAGGAGCCGCTCGGGGAGCGCATGCCCGAGCCGATCATCGACCGTGACGACGGGATTGACCCCGAGCACGAGGCGCTGCTGGCCGACTCAGTCGGTCTCGCACTGCTCGTCGTGCTGGAGACTCTGGCTCCCGCCGAACGGCTCGCGTTCGTGCTCCACGACATGTTCGCCGTGCCCTTCGAGGAGATCGCGCCGATCGTGGAACGCACCCCGGCGGCGGCACGAAAGCTCGCGAGTCGCGCGCGCCGCAGAGTGCAAGGAGCCGGCGGCCGGGACCTGACTCCCGATCCCGATCTCACCCTCCAGCGAGAAGTCGTCAATGCATTCCTCGCCGCCGCACGCGAGGGCGACTTCGACGCGTTGCTCGCCGTGCTCGACCCGGAGGTCGTATTCAGAGCCGACCGAGCGATGCCTCGCGACGCGGCGAAAGAAGTCCGCGGTGCGCGGGCAGTGGCCGAACGATCGCTGACCTTCTCCCGCCTTGCGCAGGCCGCCCGCCCGGCGCTCGTCAACGGCGCCGCCGGAGTCGTCGTGGCTCCCGGCGGGCGACCGGTTGCGGTCATGGGCTGCACCGTCGCGCACGGAAAGATCGTGGAGATCGACGTCATCGCTGACCCGAACAAGCTCGCCAAGCTCGACCTAACGAGCCTCAACGACTGAAAGCTCCGCGCTTTCGCCGCGACGCAGTCCCGTACTCGTAACCCATAACGCAATCGAGGAGCCCATGCTCGCCGCCTACATCGTCGTCACGGCCCTGACCGCAATCGCCAACGCCTACGCCGCCTATATGAATTTCACCGGCGATGAGTCGGTCATCGCCACCGCCGAGCGAGTGCGAGTGTCGCCATCATGGATGGTCCCGCTCGGCACCCTGCTGGCCGCAGGCGCGATCGGTTTGCTGGTGGGCTTCGCTGTGCCGACGATCGGAACCGCCGCCGCGATCGGCCTCGTCCTGTACTTCATCTGCGCCGTCGGTGCCCATCTACGAGTGCGCGACAGGCAGTTCGGAGCCGCGGCCGTGTTCCTCTCGCTCGCCGTGGCCGCACTAGTCGTCGGGCTGGCCTATCACGGGGCGTGAAACCCGCCGTCCCGACAATCAGGCAAGGGATCGCGGTCGACGCCGCGAAGGGGTGAGGACTATGTCGGCCGGCGACCTCGCGCAGGATGCCGTCGGGGTCGGTGAGTAGCCGATCACGGGCCCTCAAGGGGATCGCTCGGGCCCAGTCTCCGAGTCCCGCCGAGATGCTTGCCTGCTGGAATGCTGCCCTCAACGTCGTCGGTCCTCGAGCGGCGTGGCCGGTGTATGGTCCGGGAAGTGAAAGGTAGGACCGAGCCACCCGCCGTTTCATCCGGTGGATCTCGCGCCTGGCCGTTGGTTGTGCTGCTGGGCGCTGGCGCGCTGGCATTTATGGTCGTCGCTGGCCTCTTGCCTCGCCTGGCAGGGGGCGAGTTGGCACAGGTCGGCGAGGCGGTGATCGGCGTTTCGGGAGAAACGGTTCCTGGCAGGTTGCCTCGCTCGCACATGGTTCCGGCGACGTTGCGGCTGGGGTTCACCTCCGAGGCGTCGAGCATGCCTACGACGCCCGAACTCACCGCGATCCGGCTCGAAGTGTCTCGCAACGTCGCATTTCAGACAGCGGGTTTGCCGAGTTGCCCTATCTCGGAGCTCTACTCCGAATCTTCGGATGCGGGGCAGATATGCGCTGGGTCGCTGGTCGGCTCAGGCATCGTGATCTCAGAAGTGACTCTTCCAGGACAGGCGCCTGTGACGATTGAAGGGCACCTATTGGCTTTCTATGACTTCGGGGAAGGCCAGGCCCGCATCCTCGCGCGCGTCACAAGCAACGGTGCGCTGCCACTCACCTATGTAATCCCGTTCACGATCTCCGAGGCTCGTGGCGTCTTCGGCACGATCCTATCGGTGGAGGAGATGCGGTTCATCGATGGCATCTGCGCGCCGAGGCACTCGAACTGCTTCTCTCAGACCTACATGTATAAGGGCATCTACGGACACATCTCGAAGTTCGAGCTCACCCTGAACCGCCAGTTCGTCCATGCGGGCAAGAGAACCAGTGTGGTGAGCGCCGATTGCCCCGCCAGCGGCAGCTCATCGAGCGCGGTCTTTCCCTTGGTAGACGTGAATCTCGCCTACGCGTACCCCGCGAGGCCGCTGAGCCAGGTCGCGGCTCGGCGGTGCGAGGTCTTCAAAGCCCCGCGGCACGGTAGGCGATAAGGCCGTAAGAGGCCGCGAGCCGTCTAGCTCTAGGCGTTTCGCCCGGATGACAGACGGGCCCTGATGCGCGGGCGTTACTGCCATAGGCTGTTCGACATGCGCCGTGGCATTACTGCCGTCGCCGTCCTCGCGATCCTCGCGTCCGGATGCGGCAAGGCGGCGACTCCGACGGCACCGTCTGCGAAGACACCCCTCTCCGTACCCGCATCCTCACGGCTATGTCCACCGAGCGACGCTGCGCCGCGTTCCCTGCTGCTCAGCAAGAACGCAACCGACGTGCTCGTACCGGGACAGCCCACGGGTGCGCTGATCTGCCGTTACTGGGGCACGTCGGGCCGCATACCGGAACCGGAAGACGAACGTGCCCGGATACCGAGAGGTGAACACGGGCACGCTGTCCACACCATCGCGGATGCGCGTCGCGTGGTGCGCCAGGACGTCACGAGCTACCTCGCCGGAGAGCTGGATGGCCTCCCGCCGATCGGCCCGCACCCAAACTGCGACGAGGTGCTCGGCGGACGTTCCGAGCTGATCACCTTTTACTACCCAGGCGGCGGCGAAGCGCGAGTCATCTTCTACCTCGAAGGCTGCGTAGCGGTTCGCAACGGACGAACCTCCCGCTACGGACTTGGAATGGGCCACGGCACCGGCGAAGATCACTGGGCAGACGAAGCATTGCTCTGATTTACCCGCCCCCCTCGCCGCGGTCGTGCTGTTCGTCGGAAAGGGGCGGGTCGTGCCGCCGATGCGTGCGCCTGCTTTTGGCGAGTTGCAGGTCCCCGAAGATCAGTCGTCAATGTGATCGGCGCCCGCGCGCTTGAGCTCGGCGAGGCGCTCGCGCATAGCATTCAACTTGTCGGGAGAGTGCCCGACCCAATCGACGATCTCGCCGACGACCCGCACCGGATCTCGCGTGCGGTAGGAACGGGTTGGGTTGCCCGGGAACTTCTTGTCCGTGACGTTGGGATCGTCTTCAAGCTCACCGGTCGCCTCCACGATGTAAATCCTGCCCCGACCCTCGCCGAACGCGAGCTCCGCCCCCCACGTCGCTGCGTCGAGGGTCGCGGTCACGTAGGCGTGGTTCGTGGTCCTGCCCGCTTGGAAGTTCGAGCCGCGACCCGGCACAAGGAGATCCCCCGCCTCCAGGTCGGCCTTCGTGCCATGTAACAGGACGCCCGACTCGTAAACCTCGAACGGCGTCGGCTCGTTCATGTCCCCTGAATAGCAGGTCTTGCCGGTCTCCTACGGCTCTACTCCTACCAGTCCGGCACAGGGCTCCGGCGGTGATGCCGCCTTCCCTGCTTTGCGCGGATACGAGGGCTCACGTAGATCGTTCGGTCCGCGGCCGCAGTGGGGTTCGCGTTTGGTGATTTGCGGAACGCGCGAGCAGCTCTTGGATGGCTCATCCTCTTGTGTGAGCCCGGGCATGCTGGCGAGTCGCGGCCCGTCCGTATGCCACTCCGTTCCCGAGACGGTCGCCGGGCGGGTACGATCTGGAGCCTTGCTGATCTACTCGATGGGCGTTTCGGTGGATGGCTTCATCGCCGACCGCGAGGGCGGGTTCGGGTGGACTGTCCCTGATGAGGAGCTGTTTGGCTTCCATCTGGCGCGCGTGCGCGAGCTTGGCTGCCATCTGTGCGGCCGCAAGCTCTACGAGACGATGCTGGTGTGGGAGACGGATCCGTCGCTGCGCGACACCGAGCTTGACGCCGCGTTCGCCGACGTCTGGTGCGCGCTACCGAAGGTCGTCTTCAGCCGCACGCTCGGCAGCGTCCAGGGCAATGCCCGGCTCGCCGAGGCGTCGGTGGCGCAGGAGGTCGCCGCAGCGCTCGCCGCGACTCACAAGGATGTCGAGATCGGCGGCGCCGGCCTCGCCGCGGCGGCGATCGAGCTCGGACTAGTCGATGAGCTGCGCATGTTCCGACATCCGATCATCGTCGGTGGCGGCACGCCGTTCCTCCCGCCGGTCACCGAGAACATCCCGCTGGAGCTGATCGAGACCAGGACGTTTGGCTCCCGGGTAATCTACGAGCGCTACAGGCGCATCCGCTGACAACTACTGACACTTCTGACGGCGTGCTGGCCCGGGTCGAAGCGTTGGATCAAACCCTGACGGTCAGCCGAGTTCTTGTGCAAGCCCTATGAGAAGTCCTCCGGGCCCGCGTATGTAGCAGAGTCGATACGCGTCTCCGTACTGGACCACCTCGCCAACGAGCTGCGTGCCGTGCTCGCAGAGCCGGCTAAGCATCTCGTCGATGTCGTCCACGGCAAACATGACGCGCAGATAGCCGAGAGCGTTCACCGGGGCGTTCCGGTGATCGGCAATCGCAACCGGCGTGAGAAATCGCGAGAGCTCGAGCCGACTGTGGCCGTCCGGCGTGCGCATCATGGCGATCTCGACCCGCTGGTCTCGCAGTCCGGTGACGCGCCCGGCCCACTCCCCTTCGATCGTGGCTTGGCCTTCGAGCTCGAGGCCTAGCTCGCGAAAGAAGGCGATCGTCGCCGGGAGGTCCTCGACGACGATGCCTACGTTGTCCATCCGTTGGACCGCCATGTGCCCAATCTAGCCGCCCGCTGGGAGCCCTGCCCCCGTGAGCCCTGCGCCTGACCCGACGCCTCGACCAGCGACGAAGCCACGAGTCGAGACCTCCTTTGCCTCGAATCGCGGTACTTAGAGCGGTTTCGCGACGGAGACCCCTTAAGCGCGGAAAGCAGGCGCCCCCTCGTAGCCAGCGAGACGCCCGAGTTGGACGCAGAGGACGAGCGCAATGCGCCAATTCAATCGCTCTGCTCGACCCTCGGGATCGGAAGCATGCCCAGGCGTGAACCTAAGTCCGGCTTACTGCCGGCCGGGTTGGATAGACACATACAGGGGGTGCCGTTGGCGGCGCGTACTCCGCCACGGATAGGTGCTAGTCCGCCACGAACATCTGCCGATTAGAGCGGAAACCAGCGTGCGTGCTGGGATTGCCGATTCCCAGCGGGACAGCGCTCCGCGGGGCAGAACTCAGCCGGAGTTCCAGAGTCGATGGCCGCGCCCGGCGACGATGGCCACGAGCGACATCCAGATCCTGAGTGGTGAGTACATGGCACGTGCCGGGCGACGGCCGTCGAGCGTGACGTTCGCCGGACAGCTGAGCAGCGAGCCGGGCCTTGGCGAGCTGACCCGCAGGAGTGCCGTGGCTGATCGATCTCGTCGGATGCATGAGACGCGGGCGCGCCGCCCGAACCTGCCAGGCGGGTGGGATCGACAAAACGCGAGGCTGCCGTAGTGCTCGGCTACTCCGCCGCGAACGGGGCGTAGTCCGCCGCGAACCCTGCGCCGCGGTGCCGCGAAATCCCCGTGGGCACGGCGGCTGATGGCTACTTGGCCGCCTAAAACGTGGCGGGCGCCAACTCCGCCGGGGATCACGGCGCGACTCGACCTCTCCGTGGGTGCAATGTCCTGCGGGCGTTGGGGTTCACGTCGACCAGCGGCGGAGTAGAACACGGTGACGAGATATAGGTCGTGACCGATGAGTTCCTTGCTGTCGAGTCGATGACGCCCAGCGGCGCGTACCTGTCGATGCAGGTCCGCTCTCGACGGTCACCGTCCGGCGATTCACCGAGCCTGTGCTCTCGTCGCTCCACTCCCCGGCTTTGCCTCGCTGAGCTGCTGCCCCTTATGTGAGCCTGCGGTCCACCTTCGTGGTGGTTTCATTGGTCCTGGTTAGCACCCTTCGATGGTTCTCGGGTCTGGTTGCCTACACCCCGCTGGTACGGTCCCCAGCTTCTTTTGTTGTCACGACCCTCGGTCTTGACTCCCCCCGCATGACGGGGCCCGCAGTAACCCGGTAGTCATAGCTCGCACCCGCTGCGTCCGCTCTCACTCGGGATCGCCGCCACCACGCCCCTGCTCACGGGACCAGTGCTCTTGGTGGACCCGGTGTTCCCCCCGCAGGCGCACCCCCGATCCCGGCTACCCCGATCCCAACCCTCGCGCCCATCCCGGCCGACCGTCACCCCAAGCGCCGAGCCCCTCGAGGACCGCCGCTCCCGCAGTGACGCTCGCCGCCCGGCGCGCAACCACAAACCCCGAAAGGAGCACCCATGCCCCAGACAGCGAACACCGACCCACCCGAGGACCCACGGCGCGTCGTAGTGACCGTCACCACCATCAGGCACGCTGTCGACGGTGGGATCGAAGCGACCCGACATAACGTCGCACACGGCGAGTTCGACCAAGCAATCCTCGACGCCCTCAAAGGGCGCCTCCACGGGTGGGCGCTAGACCAAGTCCTCGGACGCATCCGGGCACGGAGGCCAGCGCAAGGGGAACCCGTGCAGTACGAAGGGTGGTTCGGGACCCGTAGACAGCTGCTGGTAGCTGTGAGGCCGGCGCGGGAGAGTGACGTGACGGTGGCCGGGAGGAAGCGGGACTTGAAGGGCCTGTTCCTGCCGGAGGCGGCTCCCGCGGCATCCGCAGCGTCTGGCGCTGGCGCTGTGGCCTGAGCGCGGCCGCACTCCCCCCACCGGGGTTCCCGGACAGAGCGGCTCGCGGTGTGCAGGAGCGGCCCGGGTGAGAGGCCAGGAACAGCTGAAGCGGAGCACCCCGGCCAGGGGGGGTGCTCTGAGCAGGAACGCAGGACGTGCCAAGCCGGCAGGCGGTGGTGCGCGCATATCCCTGTCCGGACCTCGGTCCGGGCGGGTCGAGTCTTGCCATCAAACAACAACAACGAGAAGGAGCCAGTTAATGACGACGACAGTTGACATCGCAACGATCGACCTGACGGGCGCACCGGTGAAGGTGCTTCACGCGGAGCGCTCGAGTATCCGTGCCGCGCTGCGGGTCATCGACAGCCACGCGCCTGCCCCGGCAAACCCGCATGTCCGCAGGCGCCTGGAGCGCGAGCAAGGCGGGCGCCTACAGATCGGGATGCTCAGCGCGGAGATCGCCATACACGCATAACCCACCCACCCATCCCGGCCCCCGCGAGGGGCTGGCCAGCAGCACCTTCGGAGCCCCAGCACGGGGCTCTTCTCATTTAACGACAAAGGGAGAACAGCCATGACCCCCGCCGACCGTGACGACCTGCGCGAGCTCGCGCGTGAAGTTCTCGCCGACTGCAAGGAGCGCCTGAAAGACGCGGCCGAGGCCGCCAACAGCGAGCGTCGCGCCGAAGCGCTCGCGCTCTCGGAGCGCGGGCTGCTCGACAGCCGCGGACTGATGCTCTGAAAGCGCCCGTCTGAACCGTCCCGGGCGCACCCCGGGGACGGCCCCTCTACCGACCAACGCCCGCCCGTTGGCGGGAGAAAGGCGCCTGTGATGCGCAAGCGCATAACACGCACGATCATCGTCCTGACCCTGCTGAGCGCCGTCAGCCAGCAGGACTTCAAACCCCTCGTGGACCTCATCGCGTTCCCGCTGGGGATCTCGCTGTTCTTCATCGCACCGCTCGCCGTCCTGGCGCTCTTCCTCTCACCATTCGCGCTCGGCATCGGGCTGTGGCTTTTGTGGCAGAGGCTGCGCCACGGGCGGATCCCGGGATGGGTGCACGAGCTGATCCCGGCGCGACTGAAACACCGCCGGCGCCCCACAGCGCCGCCTGCCCCGCGGCGGCCGTACCGCCGGGACCCGGGGGAGCCGGCGACCCTCGAGCAACCCGCGCTCGCTGCCGGGGCAGCGGCGCCCCTGGATCCGGACGGATCGCCCGCCGCACAGGCCGCCGGGGAGATGGCCGGCGCCCATCACAGCTAGCGCCGCAGCCACACCCCCGGCACTCGTGGACCAGCCAGCCCGCACGGCCGCACACGCCGAGTCGTGCGGGCTGCAACTTCCGCAGGGGCACAGCGTCCCGCGGCTCGACAACTCAACAGGAACGACACGGAGGAACCCGAGATGACCACGTTCACCCCAACCCGTCCCGTGAGCCCCGCACCATTGTTGTGCGAGGAGACCCTCGACGCTGCCGAGCAGGCGCGCGTCGAGCACCTGGAAAGCCTTCCGGCGCGCCTGGAGCCCGAGGCCCTCGCGATGGTGATGGACCTCTACGAGCAGGGCAAGCCGCCACGCAGGATCGGCGGGCGGCTCTCGCTGCACCCGCTCGTCGTCAGCATCGAAGTGCGCCGCGAGCTGCAGCGTCGCGGCGAACAGCAACAAGCCGCCGCAGAGGAGCATCTCCACGAGGACGTGCTCGAGCAGACCCCCGGCGCCAGCTGCGGCGGAAGCAGCGAGGAGGAGCTGCCCGCGCTGCTGAGCCGCCTGGAGATGAATCGTCTCGCGAAAGGCAGCTACATCCCGAACAAGCCGATCCGGGCGATCGTCGACCGTGCGCTCGCCAGACATCCCGGGATGAAGGTCAGCACCGTCCTCAGAGAGTGCGGCGTACAGGACGTCACTCACGCCAAGCGGCTGCTCGGCTACAGCCCCTACTCCGGAGCGCACCGGCCGGCGGCGACGATCAGCGTCGAGCACGCGATACGGCTGCTCGACGCGCTCGGCCATGACCCCGTCGACGTGGCCGGCCTATGACCGCGCAAACACACACCCTCCAGGCCGCCGGCGAGCCCGAGCTCGCACCGGTGGAGCTGAGCGTCACCTACCGCCAGAGCGACGGGGAGCTCCGAGCCGTAGAGGTCGCGGTGGACGCGAACAACCTCTGGACGGTCTATGACATCCCGGCCAAGGGCACCGGTGGTGGGGGCATCGTGGTCGAGCACCTGACCGGGCCCGAAGAGCGACTCGGCGCGGCGCTCGGCGTGCTGATCGCATACGTCGAAGACCAGGTCGCGTTCCACAACGGCCAGCGTAAGCAGCACAGCCCGGAAAGCCCCCTGCCGCGGGAGCCGCAAAAGGCCGATCTCGCGCGGGTCCGACGCGACGCAAAGCGCGCCGTGAAGGCCGTCGAAGCTGACCGTGAGCGCGGCAGCGACGCCAAGAACACGGAGTGGCTGCAGCGGGTGATGGCCCTCGCCGAACGCCAGCGAGCCCCAATCCGGGCCGAGGCGGCAGAGCGCCAGCCGCTCGCCGCATAAACCCGCCAGAGAAAGGAGGAGGCTGATGGCAACAGCAACGCCAACAGCGACAGCTGGCCGTCCGCGCGTCAGACGCCGGCCCGCGCGTGCGGAGCCGGCGCTCGGGATGAGCGTGCGGCTAGGAGACGGCCGGGAAGTACAGCGGGAGGTTCCGGCGGCCCGGCACCGCGAGATTCACCTCAGTTTTCTGCACCGGGAAAGCCGAGGGTTTGTGGAGCTCGCCGCTGGACACCGCGACAGCCGCGGTGAGCTCGCGATCTACACGCGCCGGCACCCCAACCATTTCCTCCCCGGCGGAGCGATCGCCGGGGAGGACTGGCCGGCGGCGTTGACGGCGCTCGCGGCACGCCACCACGAGCAGGGGCAGGAGCTGTTCGTCGGTGTCGCCCCGCGGTCTGAGCGGCGCGCCGGCAAGGAGTTCGTCCACTACAGCCAGTGGGCGTGGGTCGACGTCGACGAGCCCGACCACGCCGGTCAGGTCGACCGGCTGCTGGCGGGCAAGCCCGCGCACATCGAGATCCACTCCGGCGGCTCAGAGCAGGGGGAGCCCGAGCGAAGGCACCTGTACTGGCGCCTGTCCCGGCCGCTTCATGCAAGGACGATTAGCCACACGGACGGGCGGGTTATTCGGAACCCCGCGGAAGTGCGCCAGCCGACCTCGGAGACCGGTCGCACGCGGCTGGTCGGCTACCGCGACCTGGACACAGGTGAGGTGATCACCGACCGCCCGCCGGTGCACTGGATCGAGCGGACCAACCGCCGGCTGATCCACGCCCTCGGCGTACTGCACCGCGAAGGCGAGCGGGTTCACCTCGCCGACCGGCAGTGCGCGGAGCGAGCCCGCGTGCTGCGCCTCGCGGGCACGATCAACGGCAAGACCGGACGCTACGCGCGGATCGCGCGGCTGGACCTGTGGCTGCCCGCGTACTCCCCGGAGCTGCTCGTCGGTGACCTGTGCGACCCGCCGGCCGCACGGACAGAGCGCCGTGGTGTTCCCCACCGTGTGAAGTACGACGCGTACAAGCTGATCCCGCCGGAGGTGTACTTCAAGCGCCTCGCCGGGATCGACCTGCCCGCCCGGGGGAACATCAACTGCCCCTCACCCGCCCACGAGGATCTGGTTGCCTCGTGCAGTGTCGGGCGCTACGGCTGGCGCTGCCATGGATGCGGCGCGGGCTGGTCCGGTGTCGATCTGGCCTCCGCGCTTCAAGGCGGCCCGACCGGCGATCAGCTCGCCGCCTCACCCCAAGCGTTCAAGCAAGCCAAGCAGCACTACCGCGAGGCGATGGGTGAAGTCCTCTAGCCGCTCGCCCAGCCGCCGCCGTCCGTCCGTCCGAGACACCCGGGCGCGCAGCGACTCACCACCCAGTTCACCCAAACCCGTGGCGCTCGGACGAGGGCTGCGGTGCCTGTGCCTGTTTCGAGTAGGCGGGGCGAGCAGATAACACGACACCAACCGAAAGGGACGAGAACGATGAGCACCAGGAACCTCACAGCCCAGCCGGCCGAGAACCTCCCGTGGGAGGAGTTGCATCCCGGCCGGGACACCTCGACGGTGCAATATGAGTGCAGCGTGCAGGAGCTCGAGGAGGCCGGTTTCCATCGGGGCTTCTCGATCCGTGAGATCGATCAGATGCCAGAACACGAGTCGGAGTTCATCCCCGGCCCCGCCGGGCAGCTCGCCGGGATACGAGACTGCCTCGCTGCCTTGTACCGGGTTCCACCCAAGGCGCTGCTCGAGCTGGTCGAGATGTTCGACCTCGACTGGGGCAGCACCCCGTATGACCCGTATACGCCACTGTCGTGACGCCTCCTCGGCGCCCAGCGCAGAGCCTGAATCTCCTGACGAGCGATTGATGTTTCGCTGGCCCCTTAGGGGCAGCCAGGCGAGAGCAGGATGATGGGCGCGCTCGCGCCCACCCGCTGCTGAGCCCCCGTCAGCAAGCACACATCCGGGCGCCCCTTTGGGGCGCCCCACAGAGACCGCCGCTCCCGTAGAACGCGGGAGCGATCCAACCATGCCGCGCGGCCCCGCTTGTGCCGCGCGGCATGAACAGGACGTGCGTGCGCGGCTGCACGCCCGATGGTCAGTTTCGTCCACCCGCAATGGTGAGAAAGGAAGTTATGTCCCAATCGAACACCGTTCCAAGGCACACGCCCCGGCCTTTTACGCGCCTGTCGATCGAGCGGCTCCTCGCACGGATGAACCGCGCGCTGGACTTCGGCTACGACGACGAGTCCCAAGAGCTACACCGCCGCTTGCGTCCAACGGGTCGCGCTTGGCGCTGGACACAGAGCGACCCGCCGCGCGTCGAGATCTACAGCCCCGCCGCCGGCATCGCGACCGAGAAGGACGAATGAGATGCACGTACTCGCAGTAGTGACCGAGGCCCACACCCGATGAAAGGAGCGTGCCCGTTGCGCACGTCCAGATCCCCCGCCGCCAGCTTGCGCCAGTCGCCGCTCAGCGGTGATGTTGGCCCGCCGTCCAGCGCCCAGGTCGTGTTGAGCTACGGCTTGGGTGTAGATAGCACGGCCGTCCTCCTGAGATTTCTCGAGGATCCATCCAGCCGCGACTTCGACCTCGACCAGTTGCTCATCGTCACTTCGATGACCGGGGACGAGTGGCCGCGCACCGGGCGGCTCGTCGAAGCACACGTCCTACCGAGGTTGCGCGCCGCCGGTGTCCGATACGCGCAGCTCGCCCGTGGCGGCAGCCGCCAAGCCGACGGGATCCGCGTCCTCTCAGAGACCACCGAACCCTCCCGGCTCCACCTCAAGGGCGCGTACAAGCTCTCTGATGAGCTGACAGTCGCCGGCACCGTCCCACAGGTCGGCGGCACCCGCCGGTGCAGCATGAAGTTCAAGGGATGGGTGATCGACACCTACCTCGAGCGCTTCGCGCCGCTGGCGGTCCGCCACGCGTTCGGCTTTGAGATCGGTGAGCAGCGCCGCGCCGATGACTGCCAGCGCCACATGCCCGGCCGCCTCGCGTTCGGATTCGAGATCGCCGAGCAGGCCCGCGCCCGCCAAGCCAGCGAATACGACAGCCCCCACCGGGTCGCCGAGTTCCCGCTGATCGAGTGGGGATGGGATCGGGAGGCGTGCCGCGCGTACATCGAGCAGATCACCGGCGTCCCGGACTGGCCGAAGTCGGCGTGTTTCTACTGTCCGTTCGCGATGACCAGCAAGGCCGGCAGGAAGAGCATCGTGCTGCGCTACGATACCCGGCCGCGGGCCGCGATCGACGCGCTGCTGTTGGAGTGGCGCGCGTTGTGCCTGAACCCGCGCGGCGGACTGATCGCCGGCGAGCGGCTCATCGACCTGCTCTCAGAGCAGCGCCCTGAGATCGTCGAGCAATTCAAGGCGCAGCTCGAGACCGTGCCGCATTCGGTCTACGAGGTCCGTCGGCTGTGGCGCCCCAAGCGCGAGGACCCGCTGAAGGTGCACATGGCAAACCGTGACCTGCGTATCCTCGCCGGCGGCACGCGAGCGCAATGCGAGGCGCGCGTCCGCTCGCTCGGCGACATCGACCGCCACGACGGGATCGAGCGCGTCTACCGGCTGCGCCGTGGCGAGCGGCTGCCGACACGCGAGTCCTTCGTGGTCGCCGGCCCGGCGGGCGCCGTCGAGAAGGCACTGCCGTCATTCGGTACATGGTGGGCCCAACTCGACCACGAGCAACTCGCTCTTCCCCAGCCCGACGACGCCACACACCCGCTAGCGGCCTAGCAGCTGGCGCACCACGCCGACCACAGAACATCACCCACGACACGAAGGGAGGGCGCCATGCCCGAACCGGGAACCAAAGTCACAGGCGAAGACAGCCGCGCGCGCGAGATCGACGGCGTCAAGGTGACCGAGACAACCATTCACTGGAATGCCACCGAGGACATCAGCGTCGACTACCACGCGCACGTCAACGGGGAAGGCGTTGACATGTACGCCGACCGTGACGCGCTCACCTCGTTCGACGAGCCGCTCGATGCTGCCGCGCTGCGCGAGCTGATGGTCGACTACCGGGTCCTCGCGCCCGCCTGAATTCCAGGCGCCAAGCGCACTGGCATACGCGAAACCAGCTCGCAGCAGGACGAAGGCTCGGTTCCCATCCTGGGGCCGGCGCGCAGTTGGATCGTCCTCCCGTCCCCTCAATGAAAGGAGCAGTACCTGATGACGCTTCATACCGAGCGCGACCAGGTCGCGCAGATGTACGACGTCGCCAAAGACGACGAGCTCGCGCTCCTCGACGACCTCGCCGAGCGCGCCGGACTGCGCTGGAGCTGCCAGCCAAAGCCCGAGCACAACCACCCATGGACAAACCACACGGGCGAGGCGTGCGAGCAATGCGAGCGCACCCAGCAGGAAGCCCGCGAATACGACGAGCAGGCAGACCAGCGGGCGGAGCAGGCATGAGACGCGAGACACGGCCGTCTCCCGCGCGCGTGCTGGCTGCGATTGCGCTCAGCGAGTTCCGCACCCGCGAGGAGATGCGCTTCGCCGATGGATGGGTCCTTCGCTACCTCGCACTCGAGCTGCGCGAGCACCGACCGGCGTATGCGTTCATGCTCGAATGCTGGCGCACGAGCCCCGAGGAGTGCGATCCCGGCGACCGTGTCTACGGCTACGTCCGCGACGGCACGGTCAACGTCGAGCAGTACGCCTGACCGGCGCTCCAGCGCGAGCCGCTCCTCGCCGCCGACGCTGATACGCAATTCGCGCTGCGCGCACGATGGCCAGCGACGAAAAAACCACAAGCGGCCGCACCCCAGCAGCGATCCGCGCCCGCAACATCAATATCCGCCACAGCCCGCGCTCTCCCAAAACGACGCGTGGCGCTGACGACAAAGGAAGGGGTACCTCAATGCCTGAGACATCAACTGAACAGGTTCGAGAGCTGCAAGTCAGCGGCGTCCCGATCCGCGAGACGACACTGACCTCAGCATCCGGGAAGGTGAGCGTGTTCTACACCGCGTTCGGTATAGCGCTGTCGGCCCCGGACGCCGACGACGGCGCCCCGTTCGACGGACCGCAATCGCGGGGGCGGCTCGCGCCGCTGCTCGAGGCCGCCGAGCTGCTCCCCGCGCCGCCGCTCTCCCAGGCCTACCAGCACCCCGACAGGCGCTTTCGCGGCCCCGCCTACCGCTACCTGCGCGCCGAGGACCGGCTCCCGACCTACGACGACCTACCCCGTAGCGAGCGGGTGATCGCGAAGGTCAGGCTGTTCCATCCGCTCAGCCGGCTCGTCTACTACGTCGTGGCCGTCACCGACTACGGCGGGCAGCTTGTGCTCAGCGGCTTTCAGATCGGGCCGCTGCCGGGCAGCAGCTTCGGCGACTCCTCGATGGAGGAACTCGCGACCTTTCGCTCGCCGCTGCCGATCGAGCGCGACCTCGACTTCGAGCCGCGGCGCCTCAGCGAGATCATCGAGGAAACACACGCCCGCGAAGCCGCCGAGCGCGCAGCGCTCTAGGCCGGAACCTCGTCCTGCATCATCTCTGGTCAGTTGACAGGCGCGATCGCGCAGCCGTTTTGTGTGGCTGCGCTTCGCAGGTCGGCATCCCAGGTGACGAGCGTGACGGGCCTGCCGGCCGACAGGGCGCTCGCCAGATGAACAGCGTCGTAGCCGCGCAGGGCGAACCGTTCAGCGAGCGCGCCGGCGTCGCGTGCGAGTTGTGCGTCCACGGCTATCCGGGAGAGTTTCCCCTGGATCGACTCGAACTCGGCCAGCGCGCTCTTGTGGGCGGCCGGGGTGAGGCGTCCAGCTCGGCGTGCCGCGCCAAGCGCCGCGCGGCCCTCGGGGTAGGAGAGGATGCTCGACGCGGCGGGGTTCGAGCTCGTCCACAGTTCGTCGGCAATGCTCAAGCCTTCCTCGGCGACGATCAGCTTGACCAGCGCCGAGGTATCGAAGTAGAGGATCAGCGGCGTTGCTCTGCGACTAGCTCTGACACCGACCCGCTCGCTTTGACCTTCGCCGGGCGCGCGCTGCGCGGCCCGGTCGGCGGCGTCACGAGGCCGCGCCTGACGAGATCATCGAGCGGATCGAGCGCACCGACAGCAGACAGCCGGGCGATCGGCTGGCCGCGGCGCGTCACGACCACCTCAGCGCCGCCATGAACATGCTCTAGATGCTCACTCAGCCGATCGTGGAGCTCGCGCACGCCAACCTCATAGGTCTGGGACTGTAGCGTCATGCGCCAATCCTAGCAGCTACATTGGCTTTCCTGGCTCGACCGGCGCGAACTCTGCCGGTTTTAGTGGCCTTTAGTTCCTTTAGCCGTCATTAACGGTATGTCGAAACCCGAGAGGGTCCGGCGCAGGTGGCTCCTGCGTCGCTGATGAGACAAGCCACGGCGGCCGCGCGCCCCACAACGGGACGCGGCCCGCGAATGATCGAGCCCGGTTACTCCTCGCGGAGGCCGGGCTCTTTCGCGTCCTACGAGCGCCGATTAGAGCGGCGCCCTTTCCAAACCACAAGTGAATGGAGCCAGTGATGGTAGCCACAGAGACAACCACGAGCAACAGCACCGTCGAGCAGCAGCACGCGGAGAACCCGCGCAACGTGGTGCCGGACCTCGGCGAGGTCTTCGCATTTCGTGCCGCGCGCGGGGTCAGCCACAACCTGCACGACCCGCTCTCGGAGCTGCTGCGCCGCGCGACCTACCTGCCTGGCGTCTAAACGACGCCCACCCGCCGCGCGTCTCGCGCGCGCACGCAACTCACCGAGCCCGCCCTACCCCAGGGTGCGGGCTTTCGTCGTTTCAAGGGGCCGTCGGCGTGACGGATGCGCGCCATCACTGAAACTGAAGGAGCCAACTTCGATGACCTCAAACATGACCAGCTGGACCGAGTCACCTCACCACAACGGCGTTCGCTTGGAGCACACTGAGGCGCGCCACATGAGCGCGCTCGGCTCGTTTGCCGGCGCCCGCGCTGAGCTGCAGAAACTCGTCGACCACGCCGCCGCCGCAGGTGCCGGCGCCGGCGAGCTCGCCGGGATGCCCGCGTTCCGTGCCCTGCTCGGCCGAGCTGCGGCATTCGGCGATGAGCTCAAGCTCACCACCGAACTGCGCCGCCTCTAACCGCGCCAGCCACACAGCGCGGCGAGCGCGGCCGGTGCGTGTCCAGGACGAACACAGGACCGCTCGTCTCGCTGTCAGTACGAGCCCGGCTCCGCCTCGCGCGGGCCGGGCTCTTTTTCGCATTCCAACGGCGTCGTTGCAGCGGCGCCTTCAATTCCTCAAGACAAGGAGACAGTGATGGTAGCCACGCTCACGACCCACAACACGATCGCAGAGGCCTCGCCGGTGCAGGCGCCGGGCGGCGAGAGCGAGGAGCAGCCGTTCGAGATCGGCGAGCTCGGACAACGTCCCGGAATCTGTCGCGGCGTGACGCCGCACGCATCGGACTGGCTCTCATGCCTGGAGCGCCGCGGCGGGGTCTACCTACCGATTTAGGCGGACCGCGAAGCGCGCACAGCAGCACCCGCGAGCTCGGCCCAGCGCCGCCGCTCAAGACCTTGCCATCCGGCGAGGTCTTCGTCATCGCCGCCCGCCTCGCGCGGTGCGGCACGCATTTCGATCACCGGGCTTGACCCGGGGAGACGGAGCAACACCATGCAGACCATCTACACCCCGTTCATCTCTCGGCCGCTCGGCGGCTACGGCGCCAGCTCGGGCTTCAGCCCACGGGCATCAGCCGCGGAACTGTCGCGAATCGCCGAGCTCGGCGGCCGCCCGCGCGAGGACCTCACCCCCTCGCAGGTGCGGTTGGCCGTCCGCGCCCTGCGCGCGCGCCGTCGGGACCGCCCCAACGTGGCGGCGGCGCACGCCGCTTAGCGGCAAGCCGCAGCCGGTCGTGAGGCAACGACCGGCTGCGGAAACCGCGCCAGGCAGCAAATCACCAGACAGTGACGCCCCGTGGCGCCGCTCACTGAAGCACGCGCATCTGACACGCGGCCGCGCTGTGTGGGCCGTGACCCATAACCCTGAACGCTCGCGGCCGGGCTCTCCCCCGGCCCAGAAAGGAGCGCCATGAACACCGACGCACAGCAACTCCTCGCACGCGCCCACGCGCGTGGCGCGGCGCGCGCTGCTCGAAGCCCACGCCCGGACTACCGGGCGGTAAAGCCGCTCTTCGCACACCAGAAGGCCGCGCTAACCCGCGCGATCAAGAGCAAAGACCCCGAGCGCGTCCTGCTCGCATGCCGCGCTGTCGTGCACGCGTGGAGCGAGCCGCCGTTTGACGGCGCCTGGCCCGATGACTGGGCGCGCTGGCAACGAGCGCTCGACGACGCGTTCGGGTTTCGCAGCGTCCAGCTCGAGGATCTCGCCGACTAGCCCTGCTCGGCACGCCAACCCGCTCCGAGCAGACCACGATCCAGCGCGCCCCGCGCAAAACCCGCACTGCGCCTGCATGGCGCGTGCACGACCGGCATCCCCATGATCGAGAGGAGAAGCCAGATGGCTCAACGAACCCGCGAGGCGTTCCGCCTCCAACGCAACACCCTGCTCGCCCGAGTGCGCGCCGACTACGGCTACGCCGAAGGCCTCGCCGACTTCGACGAGGGCGGACTCGCGGGCGCGCTGCAGTGCCGTGTCGGTGACGCCGTCGACTGCGGTGCCTTCATCGGTCCCGAGAACACGGAGGTCCAGACCTATGCGGTCGGCGACTCGCTCGTCATCTGCGTGCGCGAGAAGACGATCCCGCTCGGCACCCAGCTACGCCAGGTCGCAACCTTCTCCATCGAGACCCGCCACCTCGTCCCCGACGAAGGCGGCTATAAAGCCTCGCGCGAAGGCGTCGAGGCGGTCCTCAAGCACGCGAGCGACCTGCTCCCAGCCCTGCGGGCCCTGCAGGCCGCCGGTCTCTAAGAGTTTCTCCCTTACCCCCGCAAATGTCGATCGACGCGGTGAACTGACCGCCGAGCGCTTTGCAGTCGTCACCGAGCGACACGACAGCGTGCTGGGCGCGAGTACCCGGCACGCCCCCACCAACTTCGCGTCGGCGCCCACGCCGACGCCATACCGAAAGGAACGAACATGGAGAGTGCTGAATCCCACCTGCTCGAGCGAATCGAGCGCGCCGCGACCGACGGGCCGGGAGCCGAGAACGTCGAGTGCATCACCGCTCCCGACCGCACCGTCTACGTCCGCCGTGCCCCGGCCAACGCGACGCTATTCGCGATCGCGTGCAGCTTCCAACCGCGCTACTGCTCGATCACGCTTTGCGGCGAGGGCTTCGAGCACGCGAAACCACCGATCGACGGTGAGCGCGGGCCGTCATACCGCGTCGAGACGCACGCGACCCAACACCACCTGCCGACTCCGCAGCTCGTCTTCGGCGTCCTGCGCTACGACGACGACCAGCGCATCCAGGGGATGCTCAACATGATCGCCTCCGCCGTCGCGATCGTCGAGACACCGATCGACGCCACCCCCGCGCTGCTCATCCGCGCGAGCGAGCTCGCAGCCGCGCTCACGATCGCACGGCACGCGCTGGACGGCGAGAGTAACGACGCCGAGCACGACGCCCTTTACGAGCTCGCAGAGACCATCGACGGCTGGCTCGACCTCGCAGTCGAAGGCTCCCGCACGACCGTTCACTTCAACGACTCCCGTGTGCTTACCGCGACGCGCATCGGCGAACTGCTGCTCGACGCCGCCGAGCGCCACGGCATGCAGGCCGACGCTCGTCAAGCGTTCACCCGCGCGCTCGGCCAAAGCGACCTCGGCGACCTCGCCCGACGGCTGATCGCGCACCCGTGATGAGCGAGGTGTTCAGCAACGACACACTCAAGCACCGCTGCGCCTACGGCCACTCCTGGCGCGAGCACACCAACGGCCAGGTGACCCCGTCATGGGGACTCGGCGGCACCTTCATCGACGTCGAGGACCCGAGCCGCTGCCCTGCACCCACGACCGACGCGCACGGCCTTTACCAGTGCGCAAGTTGCGGGCAGCGACACCGCCCCGGCGACGGGCTGCGCGGTCTGAGCTGCACCCCCTGGGAGTACGGGGAAAAGGACGGTAAGCGCCGCGAGTGCGAGATCCCGCGCCCCTCCTGCGGCGAGGGGGCGGTGTGGACGCGACGGTGGGGCGACCGGCACCTGCCGTGGCCCGACGAGGGCCCCGGAGCGCTTTACAGCATCTGGCGCGTTGAGCAGCGTGGCAGCGGCGAGCGCCTCGTCTGTTACCTCGGGGGCGGCTGCGCCAGCCACGAAGTTCTCGACGTTCACACCGGCGAGGTGCTGTTGATCCCCATCGGTGACCCCAGGTGGAATCCCGCCGGCACCCGGCCGCGCACGCTCAAGGACCTTCCCGACCCGCTGCGCCGGGCGTGGCCAAAGCCGACGTCAACCAGCGAAGCCGGGGTGAGTGCCGTCTGGCTTATCGCGCACACCAACCCCGACTACCAGGCGCTCGTGGGCCTGCACGACCAAGGCCTGCTGCAGGTCAAAGACCACGAGCGCGAGTTCATGTGGGCCGTCAAAGCCGCTGGCGGGCCCGACGGGCTCGCGGCAGAGATCCGCCGCCGGGTCGCCGAGCGCGACTGGCAGGTAGCTGACCTTGAGGCCCTGCTCGTCGCCCACAGGCGCCAGCGCGCCCTGCTCGCAGATGAACAGGCACTCCACATCCCCGCCAGCGCCATCCAGCTGAACCTCGGGATCTAGCGGAGACCCAACCGACACGAAGGAGAGCAATGCCCCAAATCAGCAAGTACCTGCGCCTGTCGACCGTGCACATCCCCGAGCGGCTCATCAACAGGCCCGGCGGGCTTGACGCGATCGAGGGCGTGATCGCCTACCAGTACCCCGAGGGCGCCTGGCTATGGGTGCCCGACGACATCGACGAGCACCTCGAATCATCGGGCTACATGCTCGCCACCGACGCCACGCAGATCCGCAAGACCACGGAGCATCCCGGCGCGTGGTCCGGGTCCCTCGATGAGATCGCGAAGCTCTGGCGCTACGCACGCTCACTCGGCTGCGACTTCATCCGCCTCGACGCCGACGAGCAAATCGACGCGGAGCTTCCCGTCCATGACTGGGAGTCCGCTGAGAACTAAGCGGCGCCTGCATGGCCGGCTGGCTGGCGTGATCCTCGACCGCGTCGGGGCGCCACACCTCGCGCAACGTCGCCTGGAAGCCTAGGTGCCGTCGCAGGGCACCCCGGCCACTCACAACACGACCGGAAGGAAACAGCCATGCGCTACGCGAACCTCAGCGCTGCTGAAGAAGAAACGCACACACCGCTCGCGCTTGAGCTGCGCGAGGTCGCGTGCGCCGCACCGGCGGGGGAGCTGGCGCTCCGCGCGAGCGCCGACTACCTGCTCGCACGGATCGCGGCGCTCTTCGAGTCCCACCCGCGGCTCGCGGACCTCGGCTACCGACCCGACACCACCGACGGGCAGCCAACGCGGATCGGGCTCGTGAAGATCGCGCCGCCTGGACATGACGGCGAATACCCGCAGTTCGACACGTCGAACGCGCGGACGCCAGCAACGACTGGATACAGGTCCTCTCCGCGTTCGATGAGGAAGTGCTCAAGCGCGTCTTCGGCGCCCAAGCAGGCAAGGAAGCGCGCCTCACCCGCGCCCAGGCGATGGACCTCGACGCGGCGCTCAAGGAGCGCGTGCGCCTCAGCCACCAGCGGCGTCACCGCGCGCCGCAGCTTTGTTGAAGCTCGGCAGGCCCCGGACCGACCAACCCGCCACTGAAAAGGAAAACGCATGAAACAGCCCACACCTGCCGGCGCGGACGAGACTCGTCGTCGGCGCCTGCGCGAGCTCGCAACGATGTGCGGCGAGCACACACAGCAGACCTACGCCGGCATCCTGCGCTCCGGCGACTGCGAGATCCCGGCGTTCGCGCTCCTTTACGAGCGCGCCGGCAGCAGCGAGCTCCTGCTCAGCACGGCCAGCGACGTGCTCACCGTGATCGCCCAAGAGGAGCTCGAGCGCGACCCGAGCTACAGCCCGACGGCACTCGTCTGCCTAGAGAGCGGCGAGCGGCGAGCGGCCCGAACGCCGGTGTTCTTCATGGACCCCGAGATCACGCTCCCGCTGCTCGTCGGCGACGTCATCGACATCGACCTCGCCGGCCGCGAAGACGACGAGCAACGCAACCCCGGGCGCGAGGCCGAACTGGAGCGTGCCCGCGACCTCATCCGCAGCGGCGCGCCGCTCCCCGCAGATCTCTACGACGCCGTCGCCGACGTCATCGAACTGGACCTCGCCGACCGCGAAGACGACGAGCGGCGCGACCCGACGAACGAGCGGCTGCTCGGCGAGGTTCACGACCAGCTGCTCGGGCGCACACCCGAGCCCGCGAGTCTGCGCGTGGCGCGCGAGCGATACCCCACAGACGAAACGAAGGGCGAGCGAAGATGCCCGAACGAAGTGACTGACGCCGGAGTTCCTGCCTGACCGGGGGCTCCGCGAGCAAACCCACGCACGCCGCCACGGGAATAACCGGCGGCGGCGATCCGCACCATTCTCGACCCGAAAGGAGGGTCCACATGTCAACCATGCACACCGCGGCCGCGACGCTCGCGTCGCCCCGCAGCCCAGCGCACCCGCCGACGATGGCGTTCGTAGACGCGCACTACCTTCAACGCGCCGTCTGCGTTGCCGCCGGCACAAGCCCGCACGACAAGCGGCTCGACGTCTGCGCCGTACGCGACTGGCTACTCGGAGGGTGGGCTGAAGTCCTCGCCCCCCGCGCGTGCCGGCGCGTCTACTGGTACGACGGCGCCTACGACCCCGGGCACCCGAACGCTCAAGCCCAGCAGCGGTTCCTGCACGCAATCGGCAGGATCGACCTGATTCACCCGCGCCTCGGACATCTCGCGGACGTCACCCCCGACTGGCATCGCGACATTCGCGCCGCGCTCATCGCACAAGACGCCGACCTCGACCAGTTCGAAGAGCACTTCCCGCTCGTTCCGATGCGCCGCCAGAAGGGCGTCGACATCCTGCTCGCGCTCGACCTCGTACGCCTCGCCGAGCGCGGCGCACTCGGCCACGCCCTGCTGCTCGCCGGCGACTCTGACTTCGCACCGGCGGTCGAGCTCGCCCGCGACGCGGGCGTCCTTGTCACCATCATCACGCCCGAGCGCAGCCGTCCGGCGGCACGCCTCTGCGAGCTTGCCGACCAGACGATCGAACTGCCCGCACAGTCCGCGCGCCGGATGCTCCGCGCCCCCGAGGGCGGCAACGAAGCGCGGGCCCGCAGCGAACTACTCACCGAGGAGCCCCCGGCGCACGAGGCGCGACCGAAACCAACGCGCCGCAGCAGACGCGCCGGAAACCCCGACCGGCCGGCGCTGCACCTCATCACCAGCAAGACAGCACCCGCCCCGGCCGCCCAGCCCCCCGCACCCTCGACGGCGCAATCCACGGTGAGCACCGCGGCGCCACCTGGTCACTTCGCGGCCTCCGCCGAGCCCGACCGTGCGGTCCTAGCGATCGAGACCGCGGCGGGCACCGCCCGCGTCACCCTCGAGCCGAGCGCCGACCGCCAACACATAGCGGTGCGCGTCGAGCACGCCCGCGGCCAGCTCACGCTCGCGACCCATGGGCTGAGCTCGCTGATCTCGCCGCGCGCCGCGTAGCCCTACGACAGCTGGATCGCACCCGCCCGCCTCAACCGGCCTGAAACCCGATGCTGCGCCAATTCGCTCGCCGCAACGGGCACGAGGACCTGCTCGGCGAGCGGCCCGAGCCGCCCTGACCCCAACGACCTAAACGGAGGAGACCGAATGACCGACTGCCAGCAACGCCTCACGCGACTGATTCGGCTCGCGGAGGCCCACACGACCGAGAGCTACGGGCGTGGCGACATCGAAGATCTCCTCGCGCAGCCAACGAGTGACCCGGAGGCGATCGAGTGCCCGCGATACGTCGCGATCGTCGAGCACGCCGACGAGCGAAGCCTGTTCTGCGACGACAGCATCAGCGAGCTGACCGCTACCCTTGGCGGCCTCGTTCTCGGGGAAATTCAAGAACGCCCGGAGGCGATTATCGACCTCGACACAGGCGTGCGGCACAAGGCGCTCAACGAGGTCGGTATCGCGTTCACGCCGCCTCTCCCTGGAGCGTGCCGGGGTTTCGCGCGCCTCTACGGCGGCGAGCGCTCCGCGCTTCGCCTGCTGTGCGAGGTCGCCGAGGATCACGCTTCAGACAACCAGGAGCTCGTGGAGGCGATCGCGATCGTCGACTCGCTGCTCGCCCGCACCTAACTCCCGTGTCAAGGGATCGCCGCAATTTGCGGTCGCTCGGTAGCGTGCGAGTGGTCTTGGTAAGGCGCTTCGTCGAGCGGACGATCTTGACTTGGTATGGACGATGCGATGGAGATCGGCAAGACGATCGAGCCTGAGATCGGTCGCTGGCTCGCGGCCCCTTTCTCTGCCTCCGGCACTACTCGGCCGTGCGACGCCCCCACAAAAAATAGCTCAACGGACCAATGGTGTTGACCAGCAAGGCCAACCGCCAGAGCAGCTTGCTCCCACGCACCTGATCGTCCGGGCGCCGCTGGATATCGCGAGCCGCAGCTATCTTCGCCGCGAGCTCCACGACCGCGAGCACACCAATGCCGGCCCTCTGCTTGCGCGAGAAGCGCTCGGTGAACCGTTCGGCCGCTGCTGACATAGGATTAGCGTATTACCTCAGGTCACGTAGGGCACGAACGCGGGTGCACTCCGGTCGCGATCGGGCGTGGGGCGAGGGTTGTGGGCGGCTTGAGTAGTGATTGGTGGTAGTGGCGCGCGAGGTGCCGGTTGAGGTACCGCATAGCCTCCATGCGCAATGCTTCGAGGTGCCCCTGCTCTCTGGCGGGGATCTCCCGCGCACGGAGCAGCTGCCCCGTCGCCGCATCGACGGCCGCGAGGGCATGAGGGCTCTTGTGGACATCCGCCCCCAATCACGATCATCCGTCACGTCCCTTCAATCGATGTTCTCGTTGACTGGACCCTTGGCGGACACCCCTTTCTTGGGGCGGTCGCCACGCTCCTATTAGGTCACGCCACAGATCCTGGGTGGTGGCGGGCGACACAACGAGCGTCGGTCAGGCCAACGCGTGGCCGACAGACAGCCTAAGAGTCAGCCCGTCACCAGCCCAGGACACAACCCGGCTAATCGGACGACACAGCAACGGCGTTCTTTCCTTCGGCGACGCGTCCAGCGAGCCGGCCGCTGCGACCGAAAACCAGCTCCCGATTCCCGGAGCAAGCTTCCGGTCTCCACAAGCTGGCAGAAAGACAGTCTCGACCGCCGACCTCGACCAGCCGCACGTTCACCACAACTCGACGGCGCGCCGCCCGCGGAATAAGGCTAACGCCACCGGCCACACGGCCACCGCCACATGGCCGCACGCAGCGCGCCTGCTCGTTCGACGCTGCGCGTCCGCATTTCGGGCGCCAGCGGCGCCACCACTCCCGCTCCGTACGCCACCGGCATGCGGCGCACCCACCTTTTACTAAACAGGAGGACCAGATGATCACCGTCACCGCAACCCCTGCCCCATCTGCCGAGGGCTCAGCCGATGTGCACTGCGGATGCATCGCGTTGGTGCACACGACGTTCACCTCCGACCAGGCCGACGGGCAGGTCGCGATCCTCACCGAGCAGCGCTCGCTGATCCTCACCGACAGCCCGCGGGGCCTCGGTTCCCTCGTTCCGGCGATCTGCTCGACATCGAGCGGGATCTGCTCGACGACGAGCTCGCCGCCTACGTCTCCCACCACGGCCGCGGCCCGGTCGTGCTCGAGCGGATGCTCGACCGTGGCGAGGGCATCCTCGTTCACGTCGAAGCGCGCGTCCTGGCGCTCGAGGCAAACGACTACGCAGAATTCGAGGATCTTCTCAGCGACCCCGAGGAGGACGTCGCGCTCGAACTCGCTGCCGGCTACCTCGCCGATCTCGAGACGGCTTGGAGCACCAGCCGCGAAGGCGGCTCGCTGCCGGTGTGTTTCACCGAGCAGCTCGGCCGCTGCACCGCCCAGGCGCTCGTCGCCTAGCGCCAGCCCAACACCCCCATCAGGCGGTGGCCCGGGCGGGACGCCACAAACCCTCACAGCAAAGGACACCGGTGGCACGAGACGCCAACACCACACCGCAGACTCCGGACGTTGCGCCGCCACCCGACGCGTACCCGCGAAGCGCCTGGCCAGACCCCCATGCGTCGCGGCAACCCGCGACGCCAGCCGCATGCGCGCGCCGGGACCCCAAAACGGGTGCTCGCCCCGCGCGTACATGTAACCCGGAGAAAGGAGCGCCATGCTCGTTTCAGTCAGATGGCGGCAGAGCGGCATGCAACCCGCGCTGCCCGCCGAGTTCGAGATCCCCGACGAGGTCCAGGACGACTACGTCATCGCCCACCTCGAAGAGAACACAGCCGGCACCGTCGAGGAGTGGAAACCACTCACGCGCCGTCCCGACCCGACATTCCCGCAGCCGGTCACATGCCCAAACTGCGGCAGCGAGCGCTTCGATGAGGTCGGCTACGTCGACTACCACGCCTGCGGGGTCGTATCGGTCGATGGCGCCGGCATCCAGTTCGCGCACGCCGGCGCGGTGAGCCGCGGCGAGGACTACCACGGGGTCGCCCTCCAGTGTGCCGAGTGCGAAACGTGCTTGCAGACACTCGCGGGCGAGCCGTTCGAGCGCCCTGACCCCGACGTGCTCCGCAGACGCCTCGCGCACGCGCGCGAAGATCTCGCCCAAGAAGAACAGGAGCGCCGACCACGCGGTGCGCTCGACTACGAAAACGGCGCCGGGATGATGGCGAACCTCGAAGCGCTCGGCTCGGTCGAAGCCTACGACGCGGGCGTCGAGCGAGGCATCGAACTCGCCACCGGCGCCGCGCTGCGCGTCGCCTGCGGCGCCCGCGCATACATCGCGCGAGGCGACTGGCGGCTCGCGCTTCTGAACTTCGCGCGCACCGTGCTCGACGAAGAGGGCGCGCGGCTGATCACCCTGCAGGCAGGCGGCAAGATCGATGTTGCGAGCCGTCTGTACCCGGCAGGCGCCTACCAGAGCTCTCGCCGTCTGATGGACGTCGCCTGCGCCCGCCAGACCCGGGTGCTCAACGAGACCGAAGGCAACGTGTACGTAGCTCGCCGCTACCCCGACGGCGTCGTCCTCTACACCGCCCGCGACTGCATCTTGCTGGACGAGAACGACAGCGCGGCGGCCACGGCGACCCCACGATAGGCACCGAGCGCCGCCCCCGGGCGTCGGCCGCCTGCGGACTTCGATCCGCTCTACGCCCGGCGAGTCCCGGCATCCCGACGAATGAAAGGAGCGTGCCCGTGCGCACGACCGCGACACCCCGAAGCTACGAACGGCGGCGGCGATGAGCGCCCGTCGACACCAACAGCTCGTGCTCGCCGCAGCACCGAAGCCCGGTCGTGACGTCGAGCTGATCCTCGACGCCATGACGATCCGCGACAGCGCCGGCGAGGAGATAGCGACACTCACCGCGGCCGGATGGATCAGCCCCAGCGGACTGGCGACCGAGCGCGTCCTCGTGCCGATCGGCATGCCGCGCGCCGTCATCGACCCGGCCGCGCTCACCCGCCAGCGACGCCAGGAAGACCACGCTTGGCTCGAGCACGCCAAGCGCCAGCTGCGCACGCTCGCCAACGAGCGCGCCCGCCTGACCGTCGATGACATGTGGGAGCTGATCACGATGCCTCCGCGCGACGGGCGCAACCAGATGAGCCGTCTGATGCGCTCAGGCCAACGCGACGGTCTGATCGAACTGACCCGCGAAACCGTCGCCTGCAGACGTAACAACGGCGGTCGCCGCGTCCGCGTGTGGCGATCGCTCCTCCACGAGCAAACCGAGGAGCAGTGACCGGCACGGTCGGCGCGCCGGCCGACTTCCCCGAGTGGCAGCGCCGCTACCTCGCCCTTCACAGCGCCGCGGAGCGCCTCGCCACCGCACGTCGCCGGCGCGCCAGCCAAATGTGTGTGCGTGCCGGGCTCGGTGAGCTCGCCGCACTGCACAACGCGCTCGTCGGCGAACGTCGCGGCACCCCTTGGCGCGGCGTCGACTACGCGCTCGTCCGCCAGGCCGACGCCGTCGCCGCCGGCGCGCGCGAGGGCTTCGCCGTCCTCAAACGCTGGAGCGAGCGCTACCCGCTGCGCGCACTCGCCCGCGGGGCGGCGCCCGGCGATCGCGCCACCACGCCCCTCACGAAAGGAACCCATGAGCGAGAACCCATCAACCGTCACGGCGAGCATCGAGCGCCCAACAGCCAGCGGCGGTGACCACGGCTGCAGCACCCACCAGAAGCGCGCCGCCCATCCCTTGATCCCGCTCGTCCCTCGCGGCGCACCGACCGGAGCCCCGTGCGTGGGCGAGCCGCGCTATCCCGCGCCCCCCTTCCTTGAACCGGAGGAACACATGCACACCGAAACTCACAGCACGGGGCGGCCATGAACGCCGACACCGTGATGCGCATCGAAGACCACTTCTGCGGCGCCGGAGGTAGCACGACCGGCGCAAAAGGCGTGGAAGGCGTCGAAGTGGTTCATGCCGCCAATCACAGCCGGGTCGCGATCTCGACGCACTCCACCAACTACCCGGAAGTCGAGCACACCCTCGGCGACATCCCGACGCTCGACCCACGCCGGCACTCACCGCTGGCCGACGTCCTCATCACAAGCCCCGAGTGCAAAGAGCACTCCTACGCCAAAGGCCGGCCGAAGGACGACCCGTCGCTGTTTGACCCGACCGGCGATCAGACCGCTGAGCGCTCGCGCTCAACGATGGACGAGGTCCCGCGCTGGGCGGAGATCAAGCGCTACCAGGCCGTCATCGTCGAGAACGTCCCCCAGATCGTGCACTGGTGTGAGCCGCGCCGCTCCGGGCACCGGCGCGGCTGCCGCTGCGGCGTGAGCTTCCGCGGCTGGCTTCGCGACATGACCAACCTCGGCTACGAACACCGAAAGGTGTACCTCAACTCCGGCTTCTTCCCGCCGGTCCCCCAGTCGCGCGACCGGATCTACATCGTTTTCTGGCGCCGCGGCCAACGCGTGCCGGACCTCGACTACTACCCGGCGTGCTGGTGTGAGAGCTGCGGGCGCGTCGTGCCGGGCGTGCAAGCGCCCAAGGCGCATCTGAAGAAGCCCGACCCGGTTCGCCTCGCGTGGGGGCCGCACGACACGGTGTGGGGTCGCTACGGCGCGCAGTACATCTACGCCTGCGTCGAGTGCGCGCAGCGCGCGAACCCCGCGTTCATCCCGGCCGGCACGGCGATCGAGTGGTGGCGTGAAGCGGTCCTGATCGGCGAGCGCGAGGAGCACGGCATGCGCCCGCTTGAACCGAGCACCCTCGCACGGATCCGTCGCGGTGTCGAACGCTTGCCGCAGCGTCCGATGGTGGTGCCGCTGGACTACCTCACCTCGCCAGAGTCGCGCACGGCGCGTGACGTCATCGATCCGCTTTCGACGATCACCGCGCAGCACCGCACGGCGCTCGTCGTCCAAGTCGCCGGCAACCTCGGGCGCATGCACCCGGACGGCTCGATCGAGCGCCACAGTCCCCTGAAGGCGTGGCACATCGACGAGCAGCTACGCACGATCAGCACCACGCTTGACCGTGCGCTCGTCACCGCGCAGCCCGGCAGCGAGGCGAGCGCTTGCGCGGAGGGCGTGCCGGGGCTCATCGTCCCCGCCGGCGGTCCCGCCCGGGAGGCACGCACGCCGAGTGAGCCGTTGAACACGATCCTCACCCGCGAAAGCTCCGGGATCGTCAAGTTCGGCTCGCCGCTCGTTGTCCCCTACCGCGCGAACACCAAGATCGCGCGCGCTGATAGCGATCAGTTGCACACGATCACCGCGGAGGGAAACCAGCACTACCTCCTGGAGCACCCCGACGGCCAGCAGCGCTTCATCATGGCCAACTACGGCTCGCCGGCCGGGCCGGCGAGCAAGCAAGGCTGGCTTCGTCCCGCCGACGAGCGGCCTCTGGGCTCGATCACCACCGCCGATAGCCATGCCGTCGTCACTCTGCGCGGCGACGGGCAGGTCCGCCATGCCGCGACGGAGCAGATGCCGACGTGTGCGACGGTCGAGCAGCACACGCTCGTCGCTGTCCCCGACTCGATAGCGGTGGAGAACTGCACTTTTCGGATGTTCGAGCCAAGCGAGATCGCGCGGGGCATGGTCATGCACATCAACTCGCACGGCGACCCCTACATCGTCCACGGCACCCGCCGCCAGCAGGTCAACCAGTACGGCAACGCCGTCACTCCACCCGTGATGACCTGGCTCATCACGCAGCTGCGAAACGCCCTCGCCTAACCGACCCACGCGGAGTCGACCGCGCGAGCGGAGCGGCGCGAGAGCACCGAACCCCAGCCAAGGGAGAGCCCCATTAGCCAACACCAGCAAACCATCACCGACGATCCGCGCTACATCAGGCCGCTGCCGGACACGCGCCCCGGAAACTATTACGTCAGCGTCATTGAGCGCGGCCGCTACTGCCTTGCGCTCGGCCCGTTCGCAGATGATCACGCCCGAGCGCTCGCCGGCGTCGCGCGAGTCCGCCACTACTTCGCCGAGCACGACCTCGATCTCTTCCACGCCTGCGCGTACGGGACCTGTCGCGTCGAACCCGATGCGAAAGCCGCTCCGGGGAAGCTCAATGCCATGATCGACCCCCCGACCGACAAGGACGTTCAAACCTATCTGGCGGCCAATCCGCCGCAGAAAGGGCATCGGGCGGTCAGCGAGCCGGAGCACTGGCCGTTTCGCGTGGTCGAGGACTGCGCCCTCGGAGCACCATGTTTCGCGGTCATCGAGACAGCGACCGGCGCGAGCATCGCCGCCTACAGCGAGCTCGCGCCCGCCCAGCATCACCGGCGCTTCCGCACCACCCCGTCGACGCGGATGGACCTCGTCGGCACCGGCGGCGGGCGGCTCAAGCTGGTCGCTATCGGCGCGCCGCGCTACCGCGAGGGATACCCCCGCGGTTGGGTCGTGCTCGCGCGTATCAACCGCAAGCTGAGCGCCCGCCAGCGCGACTGGCTGACCGACTGGGTTTGGCGAACCCACACCCTCGTCACCCCAGAACCCTCCTGAGCAACGCGTCGTCCGGCCCCGCACGGGTCGGCGCGCCGCCGCACTCCACGCCTGACGGGAAGGCGCCCAACAACAGCGGCCCGCAACCGTAGGCCGCGCAAGCGGGCGAGCCATCGAGCCTGGGCGGACGCAGTTCGGGCTCATCCCGCGAGAAGCACTCCAAAGCGCGAACCGCCGAGCCACCCAGCACCCAGCGCCATGCACCCACGCGGCGGTCTGAACCGCCCCGGCGCGCGAGCGAAAACACAACGACCACAGGAGGCCAAAAATGGCCGACACAACAGCCGACCCCACCCCCGACACCGATCTCCCCGACCGCTACATGGTCCTCAGTGACGGCGAGACCTACGAACCGCTCACGGGCTCGAAGATCGTTGAGATCTCACACGAGCTCGAGGGCGAGGACCGCGATGCCGCCATCAAAGCGCGCTGCCAGGAAGACGACACCCAGGCGGGCGAGGGCGTCACGGTCCTGTACACCGCCAACGGTTTCGAGCCCGGCCTCGCTGGCGCGCAGAGAACGCTGCCGCTGGGCGGCACGGTCGCGCTCGTCGCCGCCGCGCCCACGCCGACGGGGGAGATCCGAGGCGAACGGCGCACCGTGATCCTCGAGTTCCTCGGGGACAAGGGCACGCTCAGCGCCGATGACACCGAGGTCACCGACATGCTCGCGCGCGCAAGCACCGAGGATCTGCTCTGCGACGTCAAGACGACGGCCCTCGAGCCGCTCGACAGCCCGACGCTCGCACGGCTCGCGAGGGAGGCGCGCAGCGACCCCGAGTTCTTCGGGCTCGACCAAGACGGCACGCCACTGCACCCCGACGAGCTCTAAATCACAAGGAGGCCTCGATGCCCGAGAAACCTACCCCGCGCGCCTCAGCACGCGGCGCACCCCTCCAGCGCCACGCGCCGCTCCAGCGCACCGGCCCACCAGAACGCCGCTCGTTGCTCGCCCGCAACAGCGACCTCGCGCGCGGCAGCGACCTCGCGCGCACGCAGCCGCTCAAGCGGAAAAGCGAACCCAAGCGCCAGGCGATCAGCCCCGCGAGTCCGGCGCAACGCGCAAAGATCGAAAGGGAGCCTTGCGTCGTCTGCGGCGCGCCGGCAAGCACCCCGATGCACCTGTGGCCGCGCGGGCGGGGCGGCTGCGATGACCCGTTGTGCGTACTGCCGGCGTGCTGGGCCTGCCACCGAAGCTACGACACCGGCGAACTCGAACTGCTCCCGCACATCGTCAAGCGCCACCGCGCGGAGATCGCGCACGCCCAGCTGCACACCGACCCAACCTCACTGCTCTCGCGCCTCAGCGCCAGCGACGTCGTCCTGCGCCCGCTGCGAGCGCCGCGCATCACCGCACCCGCCGCGCAAAGCGAGAGCAACGCAGCGCATCTTCTCGGTCGAGGCGACGCAGCACCCCGTGCTCGCCCGCCACGTGATCGCGCTGCGCGTTGAGGTAGGCGAGCTGGGCGCGATCGACGCAGCGCAGCTCGCCGAGCCCGACGGCGGGCTCGCGCAGTTCCTCCACACCCTCATCTCTACAAGGAGACCTTCACATGACTGGACCGACGCTTTCGGTCGTGCCGCGATCCGACGGCGCAGCACCCCTGTTTGACCCGCGCGCGATCCCGCCGCTGCTCGCGACTGCACCCGCGATGATCACAATCGCGCTCCCCGACGGTGGCCAAGCGCAGATCCCGGGAGTCCTCTGGCCCCGGCGAGAGCTTTGGGCTGAGAGCGACCGTCGCACCCGCGATGGCCGCTCGCCCGCGATCGAGATCCGCCAGCTCACGCGAAAGGAGGCGAACGTCCTCGCCGGTGCCTGGAGCCCGCTCGGGCGGGAGTCGCGGCCGTTCGGCTACCACGCGTTCGCGCTGTTCGTCAAAGGCGAGCCGATCGCGCTCGCGAGCGCCGGAAGCACCGTCTCGGCGAGCGTCGATGCGGAGCTCGGCCTGCACCGCCGAAACGTCATCGAGCTCACCCGCCTGTGCCGCTCCACCGAGCCCGCCGCCGCCGGGTCGATGCGCGTGATGCTCAGGCTGTGGCGGGAGTTCCTCGCAACCCCCTACTGGCCGTACTACCCAGACACCACGAAGGTCGCGCTCGTCACCTACCAGCTCCCGGGCACCGAAGGGCACATCTACCGCACCGACGGATGGGTCCGTCTGCGCGACTGCAAGCCGTGGGGCGGCCCGGGAACGTGGCAGAACGGTTCACGGACCGGCAGCCACCCGGACGGCCTGTGGGCGTACTTCCTTCCCGGCCACCGTCCAGCGAACCTCAAGCAGGTCCTCGCGCGCCGGCGCCGTGAACGCGACGAGCTCGCCGAGCGCCGCGCCCGCCGCCGCGCGGCGCAGCAAGGAAGGCGGGCAGCATGAACGCGAGCACCTCACCCCACTGTCGCTCGCTCCAGCGGACCGCGGTCGAGACCGAGGCGAGCTGATGCGCCTGTTCGACACCGACCCATCAGCCCCTCGCGCGGTCTCCCCGACCCGGGAGCCCGCTGATGGCACGGGCGAGCAGTCGCCATGTGCGGCATCGGCGATCGTCGAAGCTCACCCCGGCGCCCTAAACCAAACGCTCGTCACACTCGCCGGCCGCCAGCTGCTCGCACCCGACGGCAGCCCGCTCGCGGAGCTGGACAGCGAGGAGGTGTGGCGCACCCCGGCGGGGCTGCGCTGCGAGGCGCTCACGATCCCTGCCGCGCACGCCAGCGCCTACGTCGATCCCAAGGAGCTCACGCGCGCCGCGCGCGCCGCCGACCAGATCTGGCTGCACTCCGCCGTAGAAAAGATCGCGTGGCTCGCCGAGCGTCAAGGGGAGATCACCGCTGATGATCTGTGGGAGCACATGGAGTACCCGCCGCGCGAGTCGCGGCTCGTCGGCCACGCCCTCAAGCGCGCACAGTCACAAGGGCTCATCGACAGCACCGGCCGCCACCAACGCTCGCGCCGCCCGATGAACCACACCCGCCCCGTGCTCGTCTGGCGCTCCCTGCGCCCGGCCCGCCACTAGCCGGCCACGGCGACGCCCTCTCGAACCACCGCCCGTGCCCGCCCCGCGGGCACGGGCCCGACCCAGTCCGCCCTCGGAGGTGACCCGCACGATCACCCCTCGCGCGCGGGTCCCTGGCCTCACAAAGGAGCCGCACTTGACTCAACAGAACCTGTTCTCACTCATCGAGGATCCGGGCACCCCGATCCCCATCCCGCCGCCCCCACTACCACCCAATGTGATCGAGGTGAACGGCAGCGGCTGGCCGCTGCCGCCCTCCTCGCCAGCCGAACGCGTCACGCACAACATCGCGGTCATTCGCCTCCTCGACGCGCTGGTACGTGAGGACCGTGCGGCGAGCGTGCAGGAGCGCGAGGTGCTGTCGCGCTGGGCGGGCTGGGGGGCGGTCCCCGAGGTCTTCGACGACAACGACGTCCGCTACAGCACGCAGCGCGAGCAGCTACTGGAACTGCTCGACGAGGATGGCTACGCTGCGGCGCGCCGCTCGACCCTCAACGCGCACTACACCCACCCGCTGATCGCCGACGCAATGTGGGAGCTCGCGCGGCGACTGTCGTTTCCCGGCAGCCGCGTGCTTGAGCCGGGGTGCGGCGCCGGAGTGTTCATCGCCCGAGCGCCAGAAGGCGCCAGCGTCGTCGGCGTCGAGCTTGACGGGATCACCGCCGCCGTCGCACGGGCGCTTCACCCCAACGCGACCATCCACAACGCCAGCTTCGCCGACATCGCCCTGGCGGCTGGGAGCTTCGAGCTGGTGATCGGCAATGTCCCGTTCGGCGACATCGCGCTGTATGACCCCGTCCACAACAAGGGCCGGCACTCGATTCACAACCACTTCCTGCTCAAGAGTCTCGCGCTGCTCGCACCAGGCGGGCTGCTCGTCGCGCTGACCAGCCGCTTCACGTTGGACTCCAAGCGCACCGACGCGCGACGGGAGATGGCGGAGATGGCCGACCTCATCGCCGCCGTGCGCCTACCAAGCCGCGCTCACCGCCGCGTTGCGGGCACCGACGTGATCACCGATGTCGTTGTCCTGCGCCGCCGCGAGAGCGACCAGCGGCCAGCCCCTGCGCCCTGGGCTGAGGCCGTTGCGACGGTGATCGATGGTGAGGAGCTACTGGTCAACCGCTACTTCGTCGAGCATCCCGAGCACGTCGCGGGAGCGCTCGCCGTGCAATCCAGCGCCTACGGCCCAGACCTCGACGTCACAGGTGACAGCTCACCCGAGGCGCTCTACACCGCGATCACGGCCCTCGCAGAGGAGAACGCGCCGGGCGAGCACCCAACGTCCGATCCTCACAAAGCTGCGACACCGCCCGTTCAGCACGCAGCCACAGCACCCGAGGCTGGTGTCGGGAGCGATCCGGTGTCTGTGGAGCGCTGCGAGCAGTGGGACGGGCACATCCTCACGCTCACCGGCGGCGGGTTCGCGGAGGTGATCGACGCAAGGGCGCAGCCGCTCGCGGTCCCCAAGAGCGCCGCGCGGGAGATGCGCCTGCTGTTGGGGCTGCGCGATGAGGCCAGTGGCCTGTTGGCCGAGGAAGCAGCGCACGTCGCCGATCCCGCACACCTCGACCAGCTGCGTGCGCGGCTGCGCGAGAGCTACGAGCGCTACCGGCGCACCTACGGCCCGATCAACCGATACACCACGCACCCCACCGGCCGGGTCGACCCCGACACCGGCGAGCCAATCGTCCGCCGCAGCTACCCCCGCACGGTGCGTCTGCTGATGCGCGACCCGCTCGGGCCGCTCGTGCTCAGCCTCGAGGTCTTCGACGACGACACCCAGAGCGCCACACAGGCAGACCTCCTGCGCCGGCGGATCCTGCGCGAGCGCCCGCCCGCCAACTCAGGAGCGAGCCCCGAGGATGCGCTGGCCGTCTGCTACGACCAGCTCGGACGCGTCGATCTGGACACGGTCGCGCGCCTGCTCGGTCTCAGCGCCGAGGACGCGCGCTGCGCTCTCGGCGCGCTCGTCTACGAAGACCCCGACAGCGAGGAACTCCTCGCGGCCGCCGAGTACCTGTCAGGCAACGTCGCCATAAAGCTCACCCTCGCGCGCGAGGCTGCCGTCCTCGAGGAGCGCTTCTCCGCGCACGTCGAGGCCCTCGAGAAGGTTCTGCCGCTCCCCCTCGGCGCCGACGAGGTGGACGCAAAAATGGGTGCGGTCTGGATCTCAGACAGCGCTCATCAGCAGTTCCTCTCCGAGCTGCTGGAGGACACCAACGCGATCGTCGAGTATGGCGGCGGCAACCTCTGGTGCGTGCAGGCCCGCGGCTACGGCACGCTCGCGCAATCGGAGTGGGGGACGCAACGGATGCCCGCCCCCGAAATCGCATCAGCGCTGCTGCAGCAGAAGCCGATCGTCGTGAAGGACCGCCTCCCCGACGACCGCTACGTCGTCAACCCCGACGAGACCGCGGCCGCGCAGGAGAAGGCCGCAGCGATGCAAGAGCGCTTCGGCGAGTGGTGCTGGGAGGACCCCGAGCGCGCCAGCGCGCTGCTCTCCGAGTACAACACCCGCTTCAACAGCCTCGTGTTGCGTGACTACTCCGTGCTCGGCGAGGCACTGAGCCTACCCGGGCTGACAGAGTCATTCATGCCCAGCGCCCACCAGCGCACGGCGGTGGCGCGCATCCTCAGCGAGCCGGCGGTCGGGCTCTTTCACGATGTCGGCGCCGGCAAGACCGCGGCGATGGTCATCGCCGCCCACGAGCTACGCCGCCTGGCGCTTGTGAGCAAGCCCGTGGTGGTTGTCCCCAACCACATGCTCGAGCAGTTCGCGCGCGAGTGGCTTCAGCTGTACCCGCTCGCCAAGGTGCTCGCCGCAAGCACGGAGGATCTTGCGAAAGACAACCGCCGCCGCTTCATCGCCCGAGCGCTCGCCAACGACTGGGACGGGATCATCATGACGCGCAGCGCGTTCGAGCGGCTGGGTGTCAGCGCAGAGGTTCAGCGCGCCTACCTCCGTCGCGAGCTCGACGGGATCCGCGCTCACCTTGACGAGCAGAGTGACCGCGGCGCGAAACTGACCGTCAAGAAACTGGAGCGGATGGTCGCCCGCGCCGAGGCGGCACTCCAGCGACGGCTGGACAGCGTCGTTGACACGGGGCTCACGTTCGAGGAGACCGGCATCGACTACCTGTTCCTCGACGAGGCGCACGCCTACAAGAACCTCGCCACGATCAGCAACATCCCCGGCGCCGCGATCGCCGGGTCAAAGCGCGCGAGCGACCTGCACATGAAGATCGACTATCTGCGCCGCGCACGCGGCGAGCGGGTCACCACCTTCGCGACAGCCACACCGATCGCCAACAGCATCACCGAGGCGCACGTCATGTGCCGCCATCTGCGCCCCGACCTGCTCGAAGCCGCAGGTGTCGAGCACTTCGACGCGTGGGCGGCCACGTTCGGCGAAACGGTCACGCAAATGGAGATGGCCGTCACCGCCGGCGGCACCTACCGGCTCAAGACACGCTTCGCACGCTTCCAGAACGTGCCAGAGATGCTGCGCGTCTGGCACCTCGCGGCGGACGTCAAGACCGCCGAGGACCTCCAGCTGCCCACACCGCCGATCAAGCCTCGCCCCGACGGCGAGCGGGCTCCCGAAGTTGTCGTGATCCCCGCGCCAGCGGAGGTCACCGCCTACCTGCAAGAGCTCGCCGCGCGGGCCGAGAAGGTGAAGGAAGGCGGGGTCGACCCGCACGAGGACAACATGCTGCTGATCTCCACCGACGGCCGCAAGGCCGCGCTGGACATGCGCCTAGTCGGTGCGGAAGTCCCCGTCGCCGGCGTGTGCAAGCTCGACGTTGTCGCGGAGAACATCGCCCGGATCAACAGGGTCGCCGGCAACGTCGCCTACCGGATCCCCGGAACCGACACGCGTCATCCGACGCTCGGCTCGCTGCAGATCGTCTTCTGCGACCTCTCGACACCGAACCCGCGGCGCTGGAACGCCTACCACGAGCTGCGCCGGCTGCTGATCGACCGCGGCGTGCCCGGCGAGCTCGTGCGCTTCATCCACGAAGCCAAGAACGACACCGAGAAGGCACGGCTGTTTGAGGCGTGCCGCTCAGGCCAAGTGGCGGTCCTGCTCGGCTCGACCGAGAAGATGGGCGTCGGGACCAACATCCAGGCGCGGGCGATCGCGCTGCACCACATCGACTGCCCTTGGCGGCCCGCCGATATCCAGCAACGCGAGGGACGGATCCTGCGCCAAGGCAACCAGAACTCGGGGGTGCGGATCTACCGTTACGTCGTCGAGGGCAGCTTTGACGCCTACTCCTGGCAGACCGTTGAGCGCAAGGCGCGCTTCATTGGCCAGGTAATGAGGGGCCGCCTGGACCTGCGCTCGATCGAGGACATCGGCGATAACACGCTCTCGTTCGCCGAGGTCAAGGCGCTCGCCGCGGGTGACACGCTGATCCTCGAGCAGGCACAGCTGGGCGCTGAGCTCACCCGGCTGCAACGCCTGCAGCGCGCGCATCGCAACAACCAGTCCGCTCTGGTGATGAACGTGAGCGGGCTCACCGAAGCGCTGGCGCGCCTGGAGCGTGAAGTCACCGCGATCGACACAGCGATCGAGCGAGCGAGCGACACGCGCGCAGAGAAGTTCTCAATGACCGTCGACGGCAGCCGCTACACCAAGCGCGCCGCCGCCGCGACCGCGCTTGTCGCGATCATCGTGAAACTGCCCCGTGGGCACGAAGCCCGCAAGGTCGGGCGTTTGGGCGGGCTGGATATCTCGGTGCTCGTCCGCTACGGCGTCACCCTGAACGTTGGTCCCGAGGTGCTCGCCGGATTCGACGGGCTGCCGTGCCCCCGCGCGCACGGCCCGCTCGACATCGTGCTCAGCGAACCGCTGACGCTCATCCGCCAGCTCGAGGCGCGCCTGAACGGCCTCGACACGTTGCATACGAAGACCGTAGCCGCCAAGGCCGCGGCTGAGGCGGAGCGCCAGCGCGCCGAAAGCGCGATCGGCACCCCGTTCAAACACGCCGACGCCCTCGAGCAGGCACGCACCGCGCTCGCGGCCGTCGAAGGTGAGCTCGCCATGAAGGCCCACGAACAAGAGCTCGCGGCCGCACACAGGCCGGCGGACACCGCACCGGCCGAGAAGGCGACCGTCGCACCCGTTGGCGCGCCCGCCGCAGAGGCCCTCGCCGCCTAAGCCAGGACAGGCCGCAGTCGCGCACGCCGCCGCTGCGCTGCGTGCGCCAGCGACATCCATCCACACAAAGAGAGGACACACACATGTCTGTAGCAACATCGGACACCGGCAGCCTGCAAATCCGCTTGGAGCGGCTGTTCGTTCCCGACAACAACGTGCGCGAGTACGACGAGGAGTGGGTCGCGACTCTGCGCCGCTCGGTCCGCGCGCGCGGGAAGGTCGTCGAACCCGTCAAGGTCATCGACGCTGATCCCGCAGTGCACGGCGACGCGTTCGACCACGTCCTGATCGCCGGTTTTCACCGTGACCGGGCAGCCCGGCTCGAGGGCCTCGAGGTGATCCCCGGGACCTACGGCGATCCCGACGAGGAACACACCGATCGGGCGATCGAGAACATCATGAAGAAGCGCCTGAACCCCTACGAGGAGGCCAGAGCAGTGGGCGCGATGCTCAACGGTGGGAAGACCGTCGCCGGCGTCGCCGAACTCTTGGACTGGGATCAGCGGCGCGTCACCGCGCGCGTGAAGCTGCTCGAGTTGCCCGAGCGTGCGCAGCAACTCGTCGGAGACGGAGCGATCGCGCTGTCGGCTGTCGAAGGGATGCGCGCGATCGCGCGGGTGAACCCGGCGCTGCTCGATGCCGTGATCGACTACGTGCTCGAGAACGTCGAGGAGCTCGAACCGGACATTCTCGCGAGTTGCCCGTTGGAAGTGTTGTGCTGCGCCCTGGAAGGCTCCGAGAGCCACGACGACGTGTTCCTCGCTCGGCTGTCAGAGGTGCCGGTGAACCGGCTCGACACGTTGCAGCTTGACGAGGACACGCTCGCGCTCATCGACGAGGCGACCAAGCTCAACCAGCAGCTCATGGGCTGGTCGCAACCGCCGTCGTTTCGCTTCAGCGAGGCCGAGGTGGACCGCGCCAGAGCTGCCGGAGTGCTGCTGGAGTACGGCGATGAGACGCCGCTGGTAGCGGACTTCGCGCTCTACCAGGAGCTATGCGCCACAGCGATCACGCATGGGGTCCAAGCGCTGAGAGAGCGAGTCGCAGAACATGCCGAGGAAGCAGCCGCCCGCACAACCAGGCAGCCCGACGCGCCGAACGGCACGAAGCCCAGCGCTACGAAGGAGTCCGAGCCCGACCCGCTCAGCGAGCTTGAGCGCACGCACCGCGCCGCGATGCGGAGCTTCGCCGCGACCGCGCACGCGGCCAACCTCGACCTCGCAGACTCACTGGGTGGCGGACTGTCGGTCATCGACCCGACAGACATCAAGGTCGCGCGGTTCTTCGTCTACGCCCTACTCGGCGCGGACACGAGGAACAGCTACAACCTCGAGAACCCAGTTTCGGCGATCGCGCTACGGGGGATCCGGCTGGTGATCGGCGACTTCCGCGAGGACGTCACCAAAACCAAGCAGGACGGCAGCCCGGGTGCCCTGCGCATCACCTACGGGGAAGGGCGCGAGCACGCCGAGCAGGCACAGTGGCTGTGGCGGTATCTCGATCGTGCCAAGACCGCTGGGGAGCTCTTCGGGCGTGCACTCGTCGTGATCGGCGCCGAGCACTACGCCTCCCGGCTGGTGCTGCCAGCAAGCCAGCAGCACAACCCGCTGCGCTGGCCCTCCCATAAGGACACAGCGGTCAAGGCGCTGGAGAAACTCGCAGGCCCCCACGTCGCCCCGACGCTCAAGGCGCTCGAGCGGGCCATCGCGAAAGCCAAGAGCGATTACGACGACGACTGCCGCCGGATCATCAAAGGACCCAAGGACACCGCCGCCGCGCACCGCCCGGCGGCAGAGGGGCCGTCCGCGCTTGAGCAGGACCGACCCGACGCCGGGGACGAGGCGACCGCAGACCGGGAGTGCGAGCCCGCGCCCGCCGACACTCTTTCGGCAGACGGAAACGAGCCGGCGTCCGAGAGCGGGCCGAGCGCCGAGCCCCCAACCGAGACGGCTGGCGCCGATGCGTCGAGCGGTGACCCGCAGTGTGCTGGTCACCACGCGGCGGCGATCGCCTTCGCCGATGAGACCTCCGCAGCCGTACCGGACGCCACCAGCGGCGACGCGATCGATGCCTCGGAGAACATCGACTTCTGAGGATCTGCCCGAGCGCGCGAGAGAACCCCGCGCGGCTCCGCAGAGCGCAGAAGTCAGATCCTGCCAACCCGGGCCGCCGCGCCCCTTGGTGGCCCCTGCACCGAAAGGAGCCCTTCATGCACAGCGCTCGTGCCCCCACGCTCCCCAGCCGCGAGCCTGAAAGCGGACCGCTTCGCAGCATCGGTGATGTCCTACGCACCGTATGCGCCGGCGAGCACGCTCTCAAAGACCTCTACGAACAGGTCGCCGAGGAAGCGGACATCGCGCGAAACAACGGGCTCGCGCCATCCTCACCCCGCCACCCGCACGACCCGAAGTGGCAGCACCGTGTCCGCTGCTGGCTGGCAAACCAGCGCCGCGCCGGGAACGCCCGGCCGGTCGACTACGCCGTCTGGGCGATCGACCAGGAGGCAGGGCAGCCATGCCACTTCGTGCTGATCACCGCCGACGGCCGCGTGGAACAGGTCGAGCTGCAGGTCCGTGACGCCGTCTCGCTGCTCGAAGCGCTCGACGAGCAAGTCGATGCGGTGATTACCGATCCACCGTGGGGGCTTCGCTGGGACGCTCAGGTCGACGCGCGTGAGCATCACTACGCGCGCGATCACTCCAAGGTGATCGGCGGCTACGTCGATGTTCCGCGCGGCAGTTACCTGCAGTTCTCCCGCCACTGGATCAGCGCCGCCTCCCGCGTGATTCGCCCCGGCGGGCAGCTCGTGATCGTCACCGGCCCCCAAGCCGCCGCGCACGTCCAGATCGCCGCCGAGGAGCAGGGACTCACCTGGATCAGCTCGATCGTCGCCGAACGAGAGTTCGTCGCCAAGAGCGAACGTCGCCCCGCGCCCGCGCACTGGACGATCACCGTGATGTGCCGCGGCTCGCTGCGTCACCCGCGCCGCGTGTTCAACCCACCCGCCGATCAGCGCCGCTCCAAAACCGGAGGCGAGTACCCCCTCGACATGTGGGTTGACAACGGCAGGGCCGACCGGCCCGGCCTGCTCCGCTACGCGACGATGCTCCCGCCACGGCTGACCCAGCGAATGGTCGCGACGTTCACCGACCTCGGCCAGCACGTGTGCGACCCGATGGCCGGCGGCGGGGAGATCGTCAACGCCTGCCATCTCCTCAACCGCCGGATCACCGCCGGCGACCTGAACCCGCACGCCATCCAGTTCACCGCCGCGCGCCTGTTGCGCGAGCAGATCTGGCCCGCTCAACAGGCGCCCTCACTGTTCGCGCGCGCCGCCTAACTCATCCCGCCGTGGAGCCCGCTGCGGCTCCACCACAGAAAGGACCCCATGAGCCAACCAAACGGTTCACCCACGGTTCGCCGTGCCGTTGTCTCGCTCGTCCAGAGCGTGCGCGAGCGCACCGAGCACGAACTCGACATCCCCGACGACGTCCCCGATGACGCGATCCTCGCGTGGGTCAACGCGCGCGCCCGAGCGGACGCGCTCCCGCCAGCCGTGCGCGAGATCCCGGCAAGAATCCTGGTCGGCGACGCGCCGCACGCCGAGGTCGTCTCGATCCACCGCCTCGACCGTGCCGAGTTGCCACCCGCACCAGTTGACTTCCAGGTCGCCGCCGGCGAGCCGGACAGTGCGCTGGCGCTTCGCTTCAACACCACCGACGGGCGGTCGCTGACGCTCACAGGCCTCAGCGGCGCGCAGTTCACCTACGAGTGGATTCGCGCCGGCGAACACGGCGAGCACCTCGCCGCATTCGCAGCCGACGGCGAGATCGCGACCCTCAACCGAGCCAACCCCAGCGGTCTGTCATGGCTGGCACGGTTCGCTCGCGCCGCGACCGCGCTCGGTGGCGAATTCAAGGAGATCGAGTTGCTCCCGAGCGTCAAGGGCCTCTACTACGGCCTCAGCGCCGGCAACGAGGAGAACCCTGATCTCACGATCAGCGAGACCCAACCTCGCCAGCTCGGCTCCCATGGGCTCCTCACCGCGCACGGGTTTAGCAACGGGAGCGGGTTTCTAAGGGTGACCCGCGAGCAGGAAACGAGCTACTGGGCAAGCGTCGGCGAGGCCGAGCGGTTCAGCGATCTGACGATCTTCCGCCCCTGACCCGCCTCGTAACGGTAAGCCCGTCGGAGCCCGGACGAGCGCCCACCCCCTAAAGGAGACCGAATGTCCCAACGCAGCCAAGGAGCCACAACGAATACACGGTCGGGCCTGCAGGCCACCGTGCCGCTCTACCTCGACGATGTCACGGTCGACGACGCCGGGTTCATCACCGACTACCGCATCGCCTTTCTTCCGCCCGACGCCGACCCCGGCGAGGTCAAGCAGTTGCTCGCCAACTCACTGAACCTCGACGAGCCACACCGCTGCCGCGTCTACGACAAAGACGACCGCGACCTCGCCGGGCACCCCGGCACCCCGGCGCCCGCCGCCACGCCGAGCGCCAAATCGTTGTGGTGGCAGCTCACCTCCACGGCGCCCGACCGTGACCCGCGTGGGCGGCTGCTCGTCGCCGGGCGCGTCAAGGTCGAATGGAGCGAGCTCGGCGAAGGCTGGGGCGGCGACTACGACCCCCACGACCCTGACGACATCGAGCTGCTGCGCTTCGACTTCTACGCTCTCATCGCCAGCGAGTGGGTCACCGTGAGCGACGCGAGCTACTGCACCCAGGTACCCGTCGCCACGAGCCCCGAGGTTCGCCAAACGCTCCTCGCAGTCCTGCTGTCCGAAGCCGCACCATCGATCGAGGAAGCGCTCGACCGCCTCGACGACGAAGCGCCGGACGCCGCGCCAAGCGCCCGCGAAGTCGAGCCACCCAGCCGCAAGCTCTTCGAGCACCTCAGCTGGATTGCACCCTCCTGGGCGGACTGACCCGCCCACGCACACAACAACGAAAGGACCCCCAATGCCCAACGGCACACCGGTCAGCACGCTACGAATCGAGCTGAGCGTCTACGTCGACGCGCCGAGCGGATTCGGCGCCAGCGTCACCGTCCCCACCCACAACTTCAGCGCCTACGCGGCAGGGCGCACCGCATCAACCGCGGCACGCCACGCGCTCGCGAAGGCGCTCGCCACCGTACCCCACTGGCAGAGCTTCGACCATGGCCTGCGCCGCAGCCTCGAAGAGCGCCTCGCGGCCTGGCTTCGCCACAGCGGCGCGACCCGCATCGCCGACGAGCTCCCCGCGACAAGCTCGACAGGGCAGTTGCGCGCGCTCGCGGGACGCGCCGTAGCGGAGGGTGCCGACCCGACCGCGGCAGCCGCGATCGCGCTCCTCGCCGACCTCGCCGAGGCCGACGGGATCGCCGAGCACCTGACGCTCGAAGCCCTGCGTGGGCTCGTCGAGGAGGCACCGACCGCCACCGAACAGAGAGGAGCACCGACATGCGCGTCACCGACCCCTACGGCCACGCCTACAACTACGACGGCGAGGAGGTCCTGATCGAAGCCTCGCTCCGCGAAGAGCAGCACCGCGGCTGCTACGAGGCCGTCGGCATCCCCGCCCCGCCGTATGACCCAGATCGAGGGGAAATCTCGATCGAGCCCGCGAACCGTCGCGGCGCCGAGCGCCTGCGCCGCTACCTACGCGAGCAGCGTCTCCGCCACCACAGCGAACTGATGGTCACCTACGACCCCGACACGCCCAGCGCACGCGAGATCGACAGTCTGCTCGCAGGCCTGGGGCAGGCTCCCGTCTTCCCCGGCGAGCTGGAGGAGTTCGCGCACCGCTACACGCCCGACGCCGCGGTGCGAGCCGCTGTAGAAGCGCTCTATGAGTGCGCCGGCGCTGAGCGTACCGGCGGCTACATCCAGGCAGCGCAGCGCCGCGAGGCCCAGGCCCGCGAGCTGATCTCCCGCGCAGCGCAGCTCCCGCTCGCCGAGGACGCCCTCGATGAGCCCGTGATCGACACCGAGACCGACGAACCGGCGTCGATCAACAGCGAGGGCCGCGACGCGCAGATCCGCCACCTCCTCGTCGCACACGGCCCCGACCGAGCGCGCCGGCTGATCGAAGAGGCCGCGCGGTGAGCGCGGCTTTGCGGTGAGCGCGTCGAAAGCGCCGATCGGCTGGTACGGCGGCAAGGCGCACCTCGCCGATCGGCTCGCCACGATGCTCCCCGCCCACCACACCTACGTCGAGGCATTCGGCGGCGCCGCGTCGCTGCTGTTCGCAAAGCAGCGCGCGACGCTCGAGGTCTACAACGACATCGACTCAGGTCTCGTCACGTTCTTTCGCGGCCTGCGCGATGAGCCCGCGTCGCTCGCCCGCCTGTTGCGCCTCACGCCATACGCGCGCGGGGAGTTCACCCTCTGCCGTGACAGCTGGGAGGACATCGAGGACGACCTTGAGCGGGCGCGACGCTGGTATGTGCGGATGCGCCAAGCGTTCGGCTGCTCAGCCTCGAAAAGCTGGGGACACGAACTGAACGGCGGCCTCGCGGGCGGCACCCGCGCCGCATCGTTCGCCGCGACGATCGACGAGCTCGAGCGCTTCGCGGCCCGGTTTCGAGGCGTGCAGATCGAGCATCTGGACTGGCGGGAGCTGCTCGCGCGCTACGACGCGCCCGGCGCGTGCTTCTACCTCGACCCGCCCTACCACCCCGAGACACGCTCACGGATCGGCCGAAACCACGGGTACCGCTTCGAGCTCACAGTCCAAGACCACAAAGAGCTCATCGCGACCACTCTCGAGCTGAAGGCATCTGTGCTGCTCTCAGGCTACGAGCATCACTCCTACCGGGTGCTCGAGCGGGCCGGCTTCACCCGCCACGAGATCCCGCATCACGTGCGCACCGCACGCGTCGGGCGTCGTGCAACGCTCGAGATCGTCTGGCGGCGCGTTGCCGCCGAGTGCGAGCCCGCCCCACAGCTCTTCGACCAAGCGGCGTGACCCCGCCGCCCACCGCTGCTTTGGTCAACCGACCGCACGCCGGCGCACGTCAACGCCGCGACGCGTCCGAACCGACTTCTTACAACCATGATAAGGAGGATCCTATGGGCGAGTTCGCCCTCCATGAAGGCATCCGCATCAAGCTCGGCACCTGCGAGGACCTGCTGTATCTGCGGGCCGACCAGGCGCACGAAGTGACACTCCTCGATGAGAACGCCAAGCCAATCACCGGCGAGGCCGCCCGCCGAGCACTCGACGTCTACCGCTTCCGCTTCCCCTGGCCGGACGAGGACGACGAGCTCCCCGGCTGCTTTGCCGGGACAGCATCCGATCGCACGCTTGCGCTCCCCGGCGTCCGCCCGCCGACGGTGAAACATCACACGGTCAGCTTCTCAGAGCACGGCTACCTCGCCAAACTCCCCTGCCCGGAGGGAGCGGAGCGGCTCGAGGGCATCACTGTCGCACGCACGCTCGACTGCCCGCCGGCGGTCGCGCTCTACCAGCAGCGCTACTGGCAGGGCCGGCTCGTCGGCGTCTGCCAGTGCAGCGCGTGCGAATGCGTGTGGCGCCTTGAGACGCTCGCCGACGTCGAGCCGGTCCTCGCGGCGCTCGCCCGCTCAGCGCAGAACGGAAACGCAAGCTTCCTCAGCGCGGTCGCGCAGCGGCTGCGCTCAGGCTACGAGCTTGCGCCCGGCGAGTTCGCGGGCTTTCACGGGTCGGCGTGATGCTGCTGCTCGCAACGCAGGCGCTCCCTCAAATGCGCGAATACGCGCACCCCAACCTCGGCCGGCTACTTACCCCTCGCCACTTCCCCCGGATAAGAGACACACTCGCCGAGGGGTGGCCGATCGCGGTCGATAACGACTGCTTCAACGGTTACGACCCGGAAGCGATCGCGCGCTTGTTCGCGAAGCTGCTGCCGGTCCCCTCGGAGCTCGCGCGGCTGCGCAAGGCATGCCCGTATTTGTGGGAGATGCCAGGCGAACGGATCGCGGCGGACGGAACCGTGCTCGAGCGGTTCTGGCTTCTGCCGCCGGGCGACGAGCTCCCGTCGATCCCGTCGAACCTCTTGTGGGTCGCCGTCCCCGACGTCGTGCGCTGCGCGTGCGGCGCCGAGGAACACTGCCCGAAAGAGCGCCGCCGCGAGCGCTGCGGGCCGCAGGGTGACGCACAGGCGACATTGGAGCGCTTCGCGCTCTGGCACACATGGGTCTCGCACTTGCCGCTCGCGTTCGTGCTGCAAGACGGCAGCGAGCAGCCGGGCATGATCCCTTGGGACGCCGCCGGACTCGCCGCTGTGTTTGTCGGAGGCTCGGATTCGTTCAAGCTCGGTCCCGAAGCGGCACGCCTCGTTCGCGAAGCCCGCGAGCGCAGCCTCTACGCACATATGGGTCGCGTCAACAGCGCCAAGCGCATCCAGTACGCCAAGTCGATCGGCTGTACCAGCATCGACGGCACGGGCTGGACCAGCTGGCGCAGAGCGAACCTGCCGCGCGGCCTGCACGCCGTCCAGCAAGCGCGCGAGTGTCCTGCCCACTGGCAAACCGAGCTCGTCATCTAACCCCCTGCGAGGGCCGCCGCGAGCGCGGCTCCGGCGGACCCCGCCGGCGACCTCATCGCCGCTCTGAAAGCTGCCGAGGAGCGCGGCCTGAGCGTGTAGCTCCCCTCGACCGGCCCGCAAGGGCCCGAGGAGCAGCCTCGGCGAGCCGCCGCCCGGCCTGCCCACACCCGAAAGCCAGCCGCGCCCCGGCGCGCGGCGGCTCGCTGGATCCATGCACCCATCCATCCAAGGAGTTCACCGATGCCTGAGACAACCCTTGCCGACGGGACGGTTTACACCGCGCTCGTCACCAACCGACACGGCTGCGACATCTACGTCGCCGCAACCACGACCGCCCGCGACGGCGCTCTCGCCGCATACTGCCGCGCCTACTGGAGCGAGGCGCTGCGGGACGACCCAGCGCTGAGCAAAGAGCCAGCCACCGACGACGAACAGGCGATCACCGACTACTTCGACGCCGTTCACGAGGAGTACTGCGACCGTGGCGAGACCAACCTCGACGCGATCGCGCCCGTCCGCATCCTTGACGACGAGGAGCTTCAGCGCGCACTGAAACAGGTCGGTGAGCTGACACGTGCGCTCTCCCGCCAGCGCGCCACCCTCGCGCAAGAGCGAATCCGGCGCGTCGCCGCCACGCACGACATCAACCTCAAGGACACGACCGCCGCCGGGCTCGTCCTCCCGGAGAGCCTGCCGCGCGAGACCCGCTGGGAGCTGGAGGGTCTGCTGAACGTGGCGATCATCAGCGCCGGCGAACAAGATCCCCACACCCCGACCGGGTCCGCCATCGAGCTTGAACCGGACGCGCCGGGCGAGGTGGCGTGGGAGCCGCCTAGCGCGCAGGAAATCCGTGAGCGGATCGCGCGCGAGTTGCCTCGGCGCCGGTTCGCCAGGCGCGTGCGCTGGAGCGTCGCGCAGCTCCAGCGGATCGCCGCGCTCAACGACGCCGCCGACCGGGGGACTGCCGACAGCGAAGTACGGGAGTTGCGCGGAGAGATCGCCGAGAACATCCGGCGGCTGATCGACGCGCGCCAGGCTCCGGCCGCAGACACGAGCGCTTCCCCGGCGACGGCGGTGCAGGTCGCCTACCTGATGGGCGTGGAGGTGCTCGTCGATCTCGAGGAGAGGCGCGTCGCCCGTGTCGTGACGATCGACGAGTCGATCGAGCTCGACGCCGAGGAAGGCGCACGCGAGCAGACCACCCTCGCCGTCCTCTCGCCTGCCCACGCAGCGGATGCCGTCGCGGTCGCCGAGTCAACCCGCGAGCCGTGGCCCGCGACCGAATTCGGGTTCTAGTGCGGGCCGCTACCACCCCGGCGGGCCGCGGGGCGATCCCTGCAAGCAACGGCGCTCCCTGTCATGCGACCCCTGAAAGGAGGTGAACGAATGTCCCATGATCCAAACGAGCTGGTCTCTGAGCACAGGCAGACACCGCCACCCGGGAGGCGTCTGAATTTGGTGCAGGGGAACTTTCTCTACCCGTCCAGCAGACCGGTTCGCGCGCTGCAAGGACTGAACCGCGAACAGCGCGTCGCGGTCACATCGCCCGAGCAGCAGGTGCTGGTGATGGCGGGCGCTGGTTGCGGCAAGACCCGGGTGCTAACCCACCGCGCCGCGTTCCTGCTCGAAGACCGCGGCGTTCACCCGGAGTCGATCCTCGCGCTGACGCTCACGAACAAGGCGGCCAGGGAGATGATCGGCCGCCTGAAGTGGCTGTGCGGTGACGAGGCCGAGCGGATCCAAGCCGGGACTTTTCACTCCGTGTGCGCCGGTGTGCTGCGCAGCCACGCACAGCTTGTCAATCGCAGCGCTCGGTTCAGCATCTATGACGAAGACGACGCGCAGAAAGCGATCAAGCGGCTGCTGAGCAAAGCCGAGGAGGCACAGATCACCCCGGGAGGTGTGCTGAAGGAGATCTCTGTCAACAAGAACCACGCGGTGCCGCTGGAGCGCTACGCGTCGCTTGCGATCGATCAGACGAGCCTGATCGTCGCGCGTGTCTGGCGCGAGTACGAGCTTGAGCTCAAACGCGCTGACGCGCTGGACTTCGACGATTTGCTGCTGGGAACGGTGCATCTGCTGAAGGGCCACCCAGATCTGTGCGCCGCTTACCAGCAGAAGTGGCCGAGCATCCTCGTCGATGAGTACCAGGACACCAATCCCACGCAGGCAAGATTGCTGGCGCTGCTCGCCGGCCGCGCGGACCCGCAGCGAAACCTGATGGTGGTCGGCGATGACAAGCAGGTGATCTACGGCTTTCGCCTCGCCGACGTGCGGCTGATCCTCGGGTTCCAGGAGGAATACCCCGGCGCGACGGTATTGACGCTGAAACGCAACTACCGTAATTCGCCGCAGGTGCTCGCGGCCGCGAACACGTTGATCTCCCACAACGTGCTCCAGCTCCCGATGGCGCTCGAGGCGGACAGGAACACCAAGGACGGCCCGGAGGTCATGGTGCACTCGTCACGAAGTGACACCGAGGAGGCTAGGTGGATCGCGTTTCAGATCCAGCGCGCGCTCGAGCAGGACATCCCCGAGCGCAACATCGCCGTCCTCGCGCGCTGGGGGACGGTCGTTGACCGGGTAGAGCACGCGCTAGCGGCAGCGGGGATCAGCTATCAGGTGATCGGCTCCCGTGGCTTCTTCAAACGCAAGGAGATCCGCACGGCGCTTGCTCACCTGCGTCTGCTGGTGAACCCCCGCGATGAGGCCGCGTTCGCCAGGGCGCTCGGTATACGACCCAAGGTGGGGACGGGCACGATCGCGAAGATCATCGCCTACGCCGAGCGCAACCGTCTCACGCTGCTGGAGGCCGCGAGCGCGATCGACGTGATCGTCGGGATCCGCAGCATCCAGGCACGCGAGAACACCAGGCGCTTCGCCTCCGACATGCTCGCCTTCACCGGCCAGGTCGCGACCAGGACAGTCAGCGCCCTGGCACACGAGGTGATCCGGATGCCCCAAGGGGTCGCCGACACACTCGGTGACGACGAGGACGACGTCGAGCAGCGCGTCGAGCGCCTGGACGCGCTCGTGGACGCCGCCCGCACCTACGAGCGCCAGACCGACGAGCCGACGCTCCAAGGCTGGCTGGCGGACGTGATGCTCGCCGGGCGCGATGACATCTCCGGCCCCGACAGCGAGAAAGGCAGGGTCCACCTGGGGACGATCCACGCGTTCAAGGGACTCGAGCGGCTGATCGTGATCGGCGCGGGCTTTGAGGAACGCGTCATCCCCTCCTACCGCGCAAGCACCCAAGAGGAGCTCGAAGAAGAGCGACGCATGGCCTACGTCCTGATGACCCGCTCCAAGCGGACCCTCGTCCTCTCCTACGCGCTGCGCCGCGAAGGCCGCAGCACTGGGCCGAGCCGTTTCATCGCGGAGGCCCTCAGCGCACCCAAAGAAGACAGCGCCGAGCAGCCACCGTCCGCCGAGGCCACGGCTGCAGCGCGCAACGCCGCATAGCCCAAGAAGCGACCGGCGACTCAAAACGGGCGGCCTACGACCGTCGCGCTTCGCCGCGTCCCCGGACACGAGACGCCGCCAGCTCACAAAGTGAAAGGACACAGAGGAATGACAGAACTACTGTTGCCCGCGGGCTCCTACGAGGAGGCACTTCCGGACCTGCGGGCCCCCTACCAGCCTAGCCAGATCCGCCCGCTGATCATCGCCGCGCCCAAGAACGAGAACGCGCCCTGCAAGATCGCGCTGTACACGATCGGCGAGACGCTGATGGACCGCTTCAACCTCGTGTGCGGACCCAACTGGGAGCGCCCCCAGTTCACGATCGACATCCACGACGAACGCGAGGAGCTCACAGACGAGGACAAGAAAAGGACCGTCCACTACTTCAAGATCAAGTGCACGCTCACCGTGTTTGGCAAGGAGCACGAGGACACTGGTGAGGGAGACTCCGATAGCGCCGCGATGGCCGAGTGGGAAGCCAAGGCTCAGGCGTTCAAGCGGGTCGCCCGCTGGCATGGCCCCGGCCAGTGCCTTTACGTGTTCGGCGGCGAAGAAGTCATCATGTGGCGCGGCGCCGGCGCAGGCAAGCTGCAGATCCCGAAGTCCGGCGATGAACCCCACCGCCGTCCGTACTTCGACAAGCAGGGTCGCGCGGCGATCCGCGGCGAGTACGCGCGGTGGCTAAAAGACGATGGGGAAGCACTCTTCGGAGCGGCGCTTGACCACCTGAAGATCGCGCAGGAGATCAAGGCCCGTATGACAAAACGCCTCGCCGCGATCCCCGCGCCGCTGACGCCGCACCTGATGATCGTGGAGCAGCCACCAGCCAGCGCGCCAACCACCCAGGAGGCAGACGGCCAGGACCACGGCCCAGAACAGACGCCGGTTGCCCAGCCGTCAGAGCCGGCGAGCAGCGCCATGCCCGACGTAGCTGCCTCCGCTGCCACGATCCTGGCCGCCGAAAACAACGGCTACAGCGAGCAGGTTGCGAAGGCCCTGAGCAACCTCGCCGCCGCGCAGGATCACGCCGGTCCCCTCAGCGACGCCCAGGAGCGGGTCGTGGGCAACTGGCTCAGCGCGCTGGCGGGCTTTCAGGTGCCCGAGGCGAAGGTCCTCGACGCCGTCGCGCTCGCCGCGCGAGCGTGCAATACGCAGGAAGCACGCCAGGCGCAGCTCGCGAAGTGGCTCTCCGCCAAGGCACAAGGGGATCCAGCCTCCAGCACCGACGCCGGGAACATCGCCGCCGAGAGGCCCATCTCCGCAAAGGCGCAGCCCGCCCCAGCGCAAGCCCCGCCAGCACATGCCCCCGCAGGAGCCCCCGCGCAGGGCGCTCAGCAGGACGAGCCGGCGCAACCGGAGGCCGAGGCGCAGGCCGACGCCCAGGATCTCGCGACCGCCCGCGCGTACGTGCGAATCCACCGTGCGATGGACGCGCACTCCTACGACGACACGGCTGTGACCCAGCTCGCCGCACTCGCGGTCGGAGCCGGGCCCCGCGGCCACGTCGACTGGGCGAAGGTGCCCGCGGACGTGCTAGAGACCATCTCAGAGCTCCTCGAGTCCGCCGCGTCGCTGGACTGGAGCACCGGCACGCTCACCAAGGAAGTTCTCAGGGCGCACGAGCGCACCCAGCAGGGCACCCCCGCGGGACGGTTCGCCGCGTTCGCGAACCACTTGATGAACGCCGCGGAGACCCGCACCACACAGGCGGCGTGAGCGCCGCGACGGGTTCGCGCGGGGGGAAAAGCTCACCACCATCGACAGAGAGATGTGTCGCATTTCTCGCCTGGACCTCAGCAACGCCTGCGCCGAGCTTGGCAGGTAACCGGCGAGCTCGCGCACCGCCGGGAACCTCGCGGGCTCGCGCACGCACTCCATCAGGCAAACCCAACATCCAACCGGCAGCCCTGAAGGCCGCCGGACCAATAAAGGAGAAACAATCATGGCCGCAACGAATATCAACCGGGTCGTATTGACCGGCAACCTGACGAAGGACCCCGAGCTGCGCTCCCTGCCGAGCGGCACCTCGGTGTGCGAGCTGCGTGTCGCATCCAACGCGCGGCGCAAGAACGGAAGCACCGGAGAATGGGAGGACAAGCCCAACTTCTTCAACGTGAAGGTCTGGGGAGCCCAAGGCGAGAATGCCGCGAAGTATCTCTCCAAGGGACGGCCCGTCGCGATCGACGGGCGACTGGAATGGCGCGAGTGGGAGACCCAGGAGGGCGCCAAACGCCAGGCGATCGACATCATCGCTGACTCGGTGCAGTTCCTCGGCTCACAAAACGGTGACGACGGCGGAGAACCATCCGGTGCGGAGCAGGACTTCGTGCCTGTGCCGGCCGGTGTCGGCGCCGCAGGATCCGCCGGCGACGACGACATCCCGTTCTAGGCAACGCTCACCCCGGGGATCGGACGCCGCGGCACTCATGGCGTCCGATCCCGCTCACCAAACGAAGGACGGAAAGACAATGGACATCATCTGCCCGCGCTGCCTGGAGCCGTGGGACTCGAACTACGTGCAGCACGAGATGACCCCAGAAGAACGAGAAGACCTACAAACAGGGCAGGGTTGCAGCTGCGCCTGCCGCGCAAACCCACCATCGAGTACCGAGAAGACAGCAGGTGGGCGCACCGTCCTTCACCTCCGCGGCGATGACCTGGACGGCGCCGCAGCCTAACCGGAGGACTCAGCGATTCGGTGCCCGAAGACCCGAACGCTCTGGCCCGGGCCTCCAGCACGCACCGGAGGCCCGGGCGGCGGTGCACGAGTTCGACCTCGGGCGTGGTGCGCGTCGACCTAGACAACCGCGCGAGAACCAGCTGCACGAGACCCGCACCCCCCTTTTTTTTGCTCGACGGTTGCCAACCGGGTCCGTTCGCAACCGCTGCCGCCAGAAGACGAACGGATCGCGACGGGATTCACGTCAGTTGGACGGGACGGTGTAGTTGCCCGACGACCGGCGCCTCCTGTCTCACCACGCGGAACCTGCCCGCTTGGCATGCGGTCGTCCTCACAGGTAGTCCAAGCCGGGAAAGCTCGGCTCCTCGCCGCGGCCGGCGGGTGTCGTGTCGAGCACGTGCCAGATTGGCCAGATCAGGTCGACGTGACGGGTCTCCTCTCCCTCGGGACCCTTGGCGAAGAGCAGCTCGCTCGCCCAGAAATGTCGGATGTGCTCGGCTTCGCGCACGAACACGTTGAGGATCGGGAGCTGCTCGCCGTCTTTCGCCTCTGCGTGGTAGTCGCGGTTGTAGTCGTTGTGGCGAGAGGACAGCAGCTGGAGGTTGTGCCAGCCTCGCTCTCGCGCGAACTCACGGATCCGGTCGGGATCTGCCTTGGCCACCATGGCGAGGTTCACGCGCTCTGCGAGGTGAGGCGCGGCGCCGTCGAGCCCGTCGAGGATCGATGTGCATGAGGGGCATGGTGTCTCGGGGAGTGGCCACACCGTGGTTTCGCCCTTCGCTGCCGGCGGACGCGTGTCGGCGGAGTTGCGCGGGAACATGAAGCTGTAGATGACGAGCGTGTTCTTTCCCGGGGAGAAGAGCTCGGAGAATCGAACCTCACCGCCATCGGCCGCCTCGAAGATGTAGTCATCGGGGACCGTCCCGCCAAGCGGAAGGGCTCGTCGCTGCGTCGCGACGCGCTCGATCGCCTGACGGAGCTCTGCCTCGGCCTCGAGCAGGCGGTCGCGCTCGCGGCGATACTCCTCGGACTCGCCGGGGAAGCGGATGTCGTGCAGCGTCACCTCATGCTCCTTTCGTCAGTGGACATGCCCGAGGCACCACCTCGACTCATCCCGGGACCGGGAGACATTCGCATCATTGCCTTGTTCGCCGCAGATGAGCCCGGGACCGTGAGCCCGGGCACTGCGTTCGGCGAGAGCGCCACCCCTAGAGCGATGGCAAGGAATATCGCCGCTCCCGCGAGACGGCCGGGAGACGAGCGGCGCGGCAGCCGCTCAGCGGCGGTCAGCGTCGCGACGACCGCCATCCACCACAGGCTCATCACGCCGAGCGCGAACAACGCCGCCATCATCAGCCAGGACGAGCGCAGACAGTCGACGCCCGCCGTCAATCCGGCCAGCCCGGGCGATCTGGGACGGCTCGATGCCCGCCGGCAACGCGCCAGCGCACGTCGCTTGCGGCCAGTCAGCTGGTACGCGCCGGCGGCGACGAGCACCGCGAGCGCAGTCCACCGTCCCGCGTGATCCCAAGCGAACCTCGCTCCCGCGACGCTATGGACGGCCGAGATCAGCTCATACGCGACCAAGCCGGCGGTAACCCACACAACCAGATAAGCGCCGACAAACGCCGCGCTCCGAGCGAGCTGACCAACCAGCGCGCGCTGCGGCTCGCGCGCATCTGCCGCGACCGCCGCGGGCGCGATCGTTGGGAGCATCATCGCCGCCATCATCAGAACCCACGTGCTGATGTAGAAGCCAAACGCACCCGGGTCCGTTCCGGGCCCAGCGTCCATGCCGGCCATCCTCAAGTCGCTGGCCACCCACGCGAGGCCAGCCAGCGCGAGCAACACACCGGCGGGCGCCAGCCGCCTGACGCCTCGCGCCGTCTCATCGTTCGTGCCGCGCACCAACCGTTCAGTTGCCATCGGAGGCCTCAAGCGTCGGGATGGAGGTCGTCGGAGAACCCGGCTTCTATGCGGGGCCACTGCGCGATCGGGCGTCCATTGGACCGCATGCTCGATTGGTCGGCTTGCCCTCGTAGTGGCCAGCCGGGGGGCGAGTCCTCCCATGCCTCCTGACGTCCGTAGACGGTGAGGTCCATCAGCGCGTAGTTGTTGTCCAGCGTTTCGTCACCGCGGCCGTTGGTCCAGTAGGTCTCGAACACACGGTCATCGTCGCGCAAGTAGCAAACCACGTGAAATTTGCCGATCTGACGCCCGACCAGCAGCGTCTCAAGCGACTGTTGCGCTGAGTACCAGGGCATCGTCCAGCCCATGAAGTCGCGGTAGCGCACGCTCTCCTCATATGAGCCTTGGCAGAGCGTGGCGTAGGTGATGTCGCGAGAGTGCAGATAGGAGAGCTCGCGGACCTGCCCGTTGAAGAACGTGCACCCCTCGCATTGATCCTGTGCCGGCTCGCCGTCGAACCACATGTGGAAATACGCGATCAGCTGTCGGCGGCCCTCGAACGCGTCCAGCAGCGTCAAGGGGCCGTCCGGGCCGGTCAGTGGGGTCGCGGCATCGACCTCGACCATCGGCATCCGGCGACGGGCCGCCGCGAGCGCATCACCCGCGCGCGTGTGCGCCTTCTCCCTCACCCGCAACTCATCGAGCTGGGTCTGGAACGTCGCCCGGTCAACGACGGCCGGGACCGCAGCGTCATTGATGTCGGCTTGACGTCGAAGATCCTCACTGCTCATTGGTTCACTCCTTGGGTCGATCGGTGTTTAGGTCGGTCGGTGATCTGCTACTCCTCGTATGGCCAGTCGGTAACGACGCGAGAGAGCAGTGCCCTGTTTCGTCGGCGTTGTCTGATGAACGGCCGTGTCCTCCATACGTATCGGGACAGTGCCCATTCCTCCTCCTTCAGGGTTCGTCGGGAGTGGACTCGCGTCGCGCGCGCAGGGTCCATCGCTCCGGCGGGGTTGTTGCTTAGACGGCGTAACGATCATATAACCCCTTAGACCGTTACGCTAGAAGAAGATGACGAAGGATTTCCCACCGCCGCGGGGCAACGACGGGCGAGCGGCGGATATCACCGCGGATAATGAGCCGTCGTGACAGGCTCGAAGAGACAACGAAGCCGCCACGTCAGACGGCGTCCCCCGCTCACTGGACCCGGCGATCCCAAGCCATCCGAGCGAGTTCGCCTGCATCGACCTGATCAACAGCACATTCACCAACCATCTCGGGCAAGGGCCTCCCCTCGACCGGCTCCCACTGACAGCTTGGCGAAGCTGGTTCCTGGAGCGCCACGGGCTTCGGATCGCCAAGGGCTCGCCGGCACCCTTGGAGGAGCTAGCCAGGCTGCGGGGGCGGCTGCGCCGAGTGCTCGAGCGTTGGTCACACGCGGGCTCGCTAGACAGGAGCGGCGTGCGCGAGCTCGACGGCTGGGTGAGTAGAGCCACGATGCGCCGGCGCGTCGAGGCACCGCACGAGGTTCCGGCCGTCGTGTTGGAGCCCGTTACCCGCAACTGGACCTGGGTGATTGCGGCGGTTGCCGCGTCAGCCGCCGAGCTGATCGGCCAGGGCGCCCCTTCCCGTCTGAAGGTGTGCGCAAACCCAGACTGCAGCTGGATGTTCTACGACCATAGCCACAACGTCTCCCGCCGCTTCTGCAGCACCAGCCCGTGTGCATCGATCATGCGCCAAAGGCGCTTCCGTCAGGTGCGCCTGGAAGCCAGCCGCGGAAAAACCGGGTAAGGGCACAACTCGAGCTGCCGGTGAGCTAGCTGCGGCGGGCCCGGCTCACGCGGGCCGCTCCCGCACGACCTCTTTGGCGTCCTTATCCTCCCGCAGCCCCTTGTAAGAGGGGTGGCGGAGCGACCCTGCGTTCGTCCACTCCCGGAACTCGATCTCGGCCACCAGGTCGGGCCGTACGAAGCGCGCCTCGCGTGGCGGTTGGGTGCCGACGAAGGGGCTGGTCTTTCGGGCGCGTGCCTCGAGCGCGGTCGCGAGGCGCAGTAGCTCGCGATCGTTGAAGCCGGTGCCGACGCGGCCGGCGTAGCGCAGGACCGGGGTGCCATCATCGCCGGGCTCGTAGTAGCCGATCAGGAGAGCGCCGAGTCGCCCCGAGCGGCCTTTCTGCCCGGGTAGCCAGCCGCCGATCACGAGCTCCTGGCTGCTCACGTTCTTGATCTTCAGCCACTCCCCGCGACGGCCGCCGGGCACGTAGGGGGAATCAAGGCGCTTGGCGACGATACCCTCAAGCTGCTGCTCCTTGCTTGCGGCGAGCAACGCGGTGCCCTCGCCGAGGAAGTGAGCCGGGACCTTTACGCGATCGCCGCTCCAGCTCTAGAGCAAAGAGGCGGTCGCGCCGCTGCAGGTAGGGCAGATGGAGCAGCGACTCTCCGTCTAGCCACAGCAGATCGAAGACCATGTAGCTCGCCAGCCTGGCGTTCGGCGCGTCGTGCCCGGCGAGGCCTTGGAACGTGGGGCGACCCTGCTCGTCGAACGTGACGATCTCCCCGTCGAGCATCACGCAGTGCGAGCCGAGGGACTCCTCGAGCCCGGCAAGCTCCGGGTAGCGAGCGGCGCGATCGATCTTGTTGCGGGTCAGCAGACTGAGCCGGCCCGGTTCGCGGCGGGCGATCGCCCGGATCCCGTCCCACTTGATCTCGAACGCCCACTGGGACTCATCCATCGGGAGCGTGGATAGCTTCGCGAGCATCGGCTCGACAAATGCGGGCATGTGGGGCACAGATCGAACATACCTGCAGTCATCCGAGCGCACCCGTTCGACGTGCGCTTCATCTTTCCTGAGCGCCAACAGCGCCGCTCCAGGAACCGACCACCGTCGGCACCAGCCTTTTTTGCGTGGTGGTTGCCATACGGGTCCGATCGATGCTGCTGGCACGCCACGTCGCGCTGCAGTTAGGAGGGAAACCCGGGCGGCCCCCGCGGGCCGGACGTGTTTAGGGACGGGTCATCCGGCGAAAAGCTCTCCCTCGCCGTCGGCGTCGACCAGTGGGCTCGGCGCGGCAGGAATTGAGGCTGCTTGGCTCCGGGCTTGGTAGGCCAGTTCGACGGTGCGCCCGACGTGGTGCCATTCGAACTCCTCGAGGACGTCTCCCTTTACTCCGCGCCGGCGCGCTGCCTCGCGGGCCAGGTCTCGGAGCTGGTTTGCGGCGGGCGTTGAGAGAGAGACCACGATCATCGTCAGGTTGACGCCCAGCGGTAGCGGAGTCTCCCCGGCCGGGAAGGTCAGGTAGGCCTCTTCAAGGCTCTGCGCGATGTGTCTCGACACGAGCTCTCCCCACACCATGTCTGTCCTGCTGACGCCGTGCGCGCTCGCGTGCTCCTCCGCTCGCTCCTGGAGCTGCCGGTAGGCATCTACCTCCAGCAGCAGCGTCACCGGGGACTTCGTCTCTCGTCGCCTACCGCCGAGCGCGCTACGAAGCCTCGAGACGACTCCCCTTCCCGCCTGTGGGCTGCCGGGCATCCCCGCAAGTTACCGAACGCCGGGTTCCGCATGTCGGCACAGTCGCTGTCTGCCGAGTGATGCTCCGCGACCGCGAGCGCTTGTCAGCTGGCTGTCGCCGCCGAGTCAGCCTCGCGAGCGGCGTCCTCGCGAGCCTCCCTGCGCATCTCGATCGCGCGCCGGGCACCCTGCGAGAGCAGCATCGCGCTTTCGGCCAAGTCGCGGATCGCCTCGGGAGTCGCATCTACGAGCCGGTCCCCGCTGACGATCTGCGCAACATCTTGCACGTCCTGAGGCGGGTGGGAGCCGTTCTCCATGCGATCAGGGTATCTCACGGGAGGTCCTTCTCACGTGTTCGATCCGAGCCGCAAGCAGCTGTGCGAAGGACTCGATGTCGCCGTCTGCTGAGAAGAGCGCGGGCGCAACAGCATTATCGTGCTCGGTCAGGTCCCCGTCGCGCCCAAATTCGACCGCGGGTAGCCCCAATGACCACAACGAGGCCGATAGTGCCACGAAGGCCGTGCGATGGTTTCCGTCGGCGAAGGGATGCACGCGCAAGATGCCGGCATACAGGGCGCCAACGACTCGCGTCTGTTCCAGAACACTGGCGTTACGCCGCCGGGTCAACCGTTCGATGGCGCTGTTGAACGAGCCGCAGATCCCCTCGAGATCCCGCCGAAGGGTCTCGGGTGAGCGCCCCTCGAGCTGGCGCATCCCACCGGCCGCGGTCACTGCCCCCAAAGAATGCTCGCTCCTTGCGCAAGCGACCGCCATCATGAGGAAAGTGGCGCGCAAAGATCGCGCCGTGCCACCAACGGATGCGCTCGGCGTCGAGGCGGAGCGGCTTGCGCCAGAAAGCCCCCAGCGCATCGGCCAAGACGCGGGCCAGCTCATCCCCGAGAGCCAGCCAGGTCTCCTCCGGAGAAAGACGACCGGACCTGTAGAAACGCGAACCCTCGTGGTCGCGGTAACGCGGATGCTGAGATTCCTCCACCCGTCGAGGATGCCACTCGACCCGGACTCCATACGACTGGGGGACCGGTCTCTTTCTGGCTCAGCGTTTCCGGGAACGACGGCGAACCGCGCGACAGAAAGCCCTGCGGGATGACGTCCTTGCCGCGCCTGTCAAGGCGCGACGGTCTGGGTGAGGGTGAGGTGGCGTTTGCCGTTGATCAGGGTCACTGTCCAGCTGCTCTTGCGGTTGCTTGAGGGCAGTTGGAATCTCAGTACGACGGACGTGCGTGGGGGGCTGAGTGATCTTTCTGCGATCAGTCGGCGTCCTCTGTGGATGCGCACCAGCACCGACTTCCATTCTCCCTGTAGATACGACAGGGTCATGGTGCATAGCTCGACTCGCTCATGTCTTACCGTCCGCGGATCCCGGCTGCAGCTGGCACGCACGCTTCGCGAGTAGGTTGCGGTGCCCCCGGGCGGCGTGTTGGGCAGGTGGGTGAACGCGGCGGCTGGCGTCGTGGTGGTGGCGGTCGCGGTAGAGGAGGAAGAGGCTGCCGTGGTAGCGGGTGGCGCCCCGCTGAGTAGCCGGGCGAGGAAGACTTCTTCGTCACGCACTCCCGCGAGGTCGAGGCGGCCCTGGCTGTCGACTGCGAGCGAGTCGATCGTGACGGCCGGCGCGAACGAGACCGCTCCGCCGGTTCCGTACGTGGGGTCTGGCTGTCCGGACGGTGTGAGGCGGGTCACGAACGAGCCAGGATCATAGGGTTCATTCCGGGACTCCTGGCCGACCGCGATGTACAGGTCGCCGCTGCTGTCCGCCGCGATCGTCGTGGCCTGCGAGGTCGCTTCGGCGTCCAGAGGCGCGATCTCCGCGACTCCGTCTGTGCCGAAGGAGGGGTCAGGTGAGCCATCGGGGAGGAACCCCCAGGCGGCTGGGAGCCAGTGTCCGGCGCCGGTCGGCTCGTTGCCGGCCAGGACGATCACGCCGTCGGGCTCACGCACGAGCGCCGCACCGCGTTCGCTCTGATAGGGCGTCAGCGCGGGCACGTACTCCTTGCCGGCGTCTCCGAAGCTCGGATCCAGCGACCCGCTGGGGGTCAGGAGCGCAAGCCAGTCATACGTTTCTTCTTTGGCGCCTTCGCCGTAGGTGACGCCGACTCCGGCGATCAGCAAGTCTCCATCTTCGAGCACCAGAAGGCTGCGGGCGCTCTCTTGCACCTTGGGGCCGGCGCGGCCGGGCAGTTGCACGAGTCCTTCTTTACCGAAGCTCGGGTCGGCGGCGCCGTCGGGCAGCATTCGCTCGAGCGTGGCGTAGCGCGACCCGTTGCCTTCCGTGGGTGTTTCACCGGCCGCCAACGTGTCGCCTCCCGGTAGAGACGCGAGAGCGAAGGAGTTCAACGGTGAGTTGCCGGCTTCGAACGAGCCGTCAAAAGCGCCGGCGGCGGTGAACCGTCCCTGCGTCCGTGGACCCACTACGACCAGCGCGCCGTCGTCTTCTAGGACGCCGGCCTCGACACTGTGGTCTGGCAGCAGGCCGGGGCCTTCATCGGAAGGCGGCAGGCTCGTCACGACGCTCCCGCCTGTCCCGAACGAAGGATCCAGCTTCCCGTCTTCCTGTGCCCGGGCCGCGAAAGCGCGCCATTCGCCACCGTGAGAAGGCGAGGCGGTGCCCGCCACCTCGATTTCCCCCGCGGCGGTGAACATCAGCGCGCTCGGCGTACCGCCCTGCTGTCCGCCCCGCAGACTCAACGGGAACGAGACCTCCCCGCCGCTGCCGAAGCTCGGATCGAGACCTCCAGCGGCCGCGAGTGCGTTTGCCGGCAACACCCACACGACCGCTCCAGCCAAAGTGCCCGCGAGGACGGCTAGGAGCGCTCTCCAACCATCTCTCGCGTGCATAAACCCCCACGATCGAAAGGACACGCCGCAAAGGTACCCGAGGAAGCCCGGCTGTATCCCCCTCGAAGGGAGCGGGTCACCGTGACGGCGGGAGTCATATGTCCGCTTCGCATGAAAGCTGTCCCCTGAGCGTGCGGCCGTTCGTCGTTAGGCGACAATCCACTCTCCCTAGGAGGTTTCAGATGAAGTACGCCCTGCTGATCTATTCCGAGCCAGGCTCACACGAGGCGCTTCCCGATGAGGAGCGCGACGCCGTCTTGGGCGAGTACGTGGCGCTGACGAGCGACTCGCGTTACGTCGCCAGCGCCCAACTGCAGCCGGTGGAGACGGCCACGACCGTGCGCGTACAGGATGGCCGCACGCTCACGACCGACGGCCCGTTCGCGGACACGAAGGAGGTGTTCGCCGGCTACTACGTGCTCGACGCGGGCAACCTCGACGAGGCGATCGAGCTGGCGGCGCGGATCCCGGCGGCCCGTCTCGGCGGCGCGATCGAGGTCCGGCCGTTGGTGGAGCGCTAGCCCTGCTGGAAGAGGTTTTCCGCAAGGAGTGGGGGCGCGTGTTGGCCTCGCTGGTCGGTTTCCTCGGCGATTTCGATCTCGCCGAGGAGGCCACCCAGGAGGCCTTCGCCCTCGCCGCGGAGCGCTGGCCCCGTAACGGGGTTCCGGTCAACCCCGGCGCGTGGCTGACTATCACCGCGCGCAACCGGGCGATCGACCGGATCCGACGCGAGCGGACGCTGGCCGAGAAGACCCGTCAGCTGGAGGTGCCCGAAGTGACGATGGACGAACTTGACGACACTGTGATCGAGGACGAGCGGCTCGAGCTGATCTTCACCTGCTGCCATCCCGCGCTCGCGCTCGAGGCGCAGGTCGCGCTCACGCTGCGCGCGCTCGGTGGGCTGTCGACGGATGAGATCGCGCGGGCGTTCTTGGCCTCTGAGGAGACGATGAAGCGGCGCCTGTCGCGTGCGAAGGCGAAGATCACGGCGACCGGGATCCCGTTCGCCGTCCCGGCCGATCATCTGCTGCCCGACCGCCTGGACGCGGTGCTGGCGGTCGTGTACCTGATTTACAACGAGGGCTATTCGGACCCGGCCACCCGCACCGACCTGGCCGGCGAGGCGATCAGGCTGGGCGGTGTGCTCGCCGCGCTGATGCCCGACGAGCCGGAGGTGCACGGACTGCTGGCGCTCATGCAGATCCATCACGCGCGGCGGAAGGCGCGGTTCTCCGGCGAGGAGCTGGTGCTGCTCGAGAACCAGGATTCCTCGCTGTGGGACACGGAGGAGATCGCCGTCGGGCGCACCGCGCTGCAGCGGGCGCTCGCGCTGCGCGGCCGCGGCGCGTATGTACTCCAAGCCGCGATCGCCTCGCTGCAGGCCGAGGAGCGGATCGACTGGAACGAGGTCGCCGCGCTGTACGGCCAGCTCGCACAGATCACGCACTCCCCCGTCGTGCAGCTGAACCGTGCAGTCGCGGTCGCCCAGGCCGGCTCAACCGAGCAGGCGCTAGAGATCGTCGACGGCCTCGAGCTCGAGGACTACCAGTACCTGCACTCCACCCGCGGCGAGCTGCTGTGGCGCCTCGGCCGGAGCGATGAGGCGCGCGCTGCGTTCGAACGCGCGCTCGCTCTCGCCCGCTCGGCGCGCGAGCGGCGCTTCCTCGCGGGCCGGATCGCCGAGCTCTAGACGGCCCCCGGGGGCCAACAGTCGCTCGACGCACCGTGGCTGTCCCCTCGACGCTCGCCCGTTCGTCGTTAGGGACAACAACCCCTATAGGAGGCAAGCGATGACATCTACATCAACATCCATCAATCGCTGGCGCGCGTTCGCGCTGCTCGCGGTGGCGTACTTCATGACGATCGTCGACCTGACGATCGTGAACGTCTCGTTGCCGACGATCGGCCGCGATCTGCACTTCAGCGCGACCAGCCTGCAGTGGGTGGTGACCGCTTACGCCTTGACGTTCGGTGGCTTCATGCTGCTGGGCGGTCGCGCGGCAGACCTGCTCGGGCGCCGCCGGGTCCTGATGGTCGGCCTGGGGCTGTTCACCGTGGCTTCGCTGGCGTGCGGCCTGGCGAGCGACAGCGCGTTCCTGATTGGGAGCCGGGCGGTGGAGGGGATCGGCGCGGCGATCATGCTGCCCGCCGCCCTGTCGATCGTGATGAACATGTTCGCCGAGGGCGCGGAGCGCAACAAGGCGCTCGGGATCTGGGGCGGGCTCGGCGCGGGCGGTGCGACCGTCGGGATGATCCTCGGCGGGCTGCTCACCCGGTATGCCGGCTGGCAGTACATCTTCTATCTGAACGTTCCGATCGGGACTGCAGCCCTGCTCCTGGCGCCGCGGATCGTGCCCGAGAGCCGCCTCCCCACCGTGGGCCGACGGTTTGACGCAGCTGGTGCACTCGCTGGCACCGGCGGCCTGGTACTCGCAGTCGATGCGATCTCCCAGGCCCCGCAGTACGGGTGGGGCGCCACCAGGACGATCGTCCTGCTCGCGGCGTCCGTCGCACTGCTGGTGGCGTTCGTGGTGATCGAGAAGCGGGCCAAGGACCCCGTCCTGCCGCTTTCGATCTTCCGGCTACGGACGCTCGCCGGCGCGAACGTCGCCGGGCTGCTGTTGGGAGGCAGCTTCTTCGCGTTCATCTTCGTCGGCACCCTGTACATGCAGGACGTGCTGCACTACTCAGCGCTGCAGACCGGTCTCGCATGGCTGGCCGCCTCGCTCACATCGATCGCCTTTGCGGGCGTCTCGCAGGCGCTCGTCACACGCGGCGGGGCGAAGATCGTAATGGCGATCGGAATGACGCTGATCGGCGCCGGTGTGCTGTGGGCGACGCAGGTTCCGGTTCACGGTCGTTTCGTCGGGAACCTGCTCGGACCGTTCATGCTCGCCGGCGCGGGGACCGCGTTCGCGTTCATCCCGATCTCGATCGCCGCTCTGGCGGGCGTGGAGCAGCATCGCGCGGGCCTGGCGTCGGGGCTCCTAAACACCAGCCAGCAGCTCGGCGGAGCGATCGGAATCGCGATCGCCTCCAGCGTCGCCGCGAGCCACACCCAGGCGCTGCTTCACACCGGCCACGCCGCCCCCGCCGCGCTCACCGGCGGCTTCCAACAGGCGCTCTGGGTACTCGGCGCGATCGCGCTGCTCGCCGTCCCGGCGATCTTCGCGCTCGTCCGCCGCAACGAGCTCTCCGACGCCATCGCAAAGACCACGGTTCGCGAGCCCCAGCCCGCGCTAGCCGGCGCGAACTGACCAAACCAAACCACCACACACACCAAGCAAAAGGAGACACACACATGTCAACCGTCGAGCAAACAAAAAGTCAGACGACGATCAGCCATACGATGGTCAGCTACACAGTCAAGCCGGGACATGAGCAGGAAAACGCTGCGCTCGTGCGGGACGTCTTTGCGGAACTCGCGCAGGGGAGACCGGCGGGATTTCGCTACGCGGTCTTCCAGCTGCCGGACTCACGCCAGTTCGTACACCTGTACACCGACGAAGGCGCCGCGCCCGGCGCGCTGCAACAGCTGCCGGCGTTCGGAGCGTTCGTGGCCGCAGCGAAGGATCTACACGAGCAGCCGGCCACTTTCACCGAGCCGGAGCTGATCGGCGACTACCGCACATTCGCCGACACTGATCGCGTGGTATCCGCCGCCGCGTGAGACCTCCGGTGACCACCCCGACACCGCAGGTGAGCGCTCGCTCCATCCGCCCGCGACCGCGGTGCGGATGGAGCGACCCTTCCTAGGACATGCCAAGCCGAGAATCTATTGGACTTCGCCGACTTCAGGCCGGTCTCGAACCACCGTGGCGGGCCATCAGCGCTCGCCCTGCGCCCCGCTATGCTTCTCTCGCCGACATGGGGAACAGGAAGCTCAGCGTCTCAGTGCGAGGCAACCTCTTTTCGGGGGTGATCGCGGCACTGATCTGGATCATCGTCTCCGCGGTAACGGGCGGCAGTGTGGGCACCGTGATCGTTGGTGGCGTGATTCTTGGAGTGTTCGTGTTCGTCGTTTCATTTGTGATCTCACGCTTGATCATTCAGGCACAGCGCGGTCGTAAGCCGCGCTAGCGGTGAACCTCGGCGCACGCAGTCGCCGCTAGAGCCCCCAGCAGCAGCCCGGGTGTGGGGGAAAAGAGATAGAAGTCTGGCGGCTATCTAAGTGGCACTTGGTCATCTGTGGACGGCCGGCGGGTCGGTGGGTAGCTTCGTCCTCACGATGAACGCGTGGACTGCGAGGCGGCGTTGGGTCGCGATCGTGGGCGCGCAGATAGGAGTGAGCCGTCCATGCCCGATAACGCCGAGCAGCATCACTTCGCCGGCTACCCGCGCGACTGTGTGAACCCCTACACCGAAGCGCTCGTGCTGCTGCAGGTGTTCGGCGAGCCCGATGGCTGTCCGCGAGCGCAACTGGCCGCCGACCTGGACGATCTTGACCCGACGTGGGTCTCGGACTCGATCGCAAGCCTGGAGAAGGTCGGTGTGGTAGTCGTCAAGGACGCCCGGCTGTATCCCTCCGAGCAGCTGAGCCGGCTCGTAGCCTTGAGCGTGATCTGCTTCTAAGCGCACAGATGTTGACCGCGGCGGGCGTGCCGGCCAAGCCGGCCGACGCGCGCCGCCGCTGGACGCATTCCTTAGAACGGCATCGAACGAACGTCGCCCAGCCGAGCTCGCTGGCGTTGCTGAGCTGAGGCCTCACGGATCGTGATGCCGGTGATCGGCATCGATCCCCACAGCAGAACTTCCCGGTGGTCGAGGTGCTCTGCTCGGCCTGAAAGCCGTGCCACCTTGCACAACGAGGCCGCGACGAGGCTCGCCGGCACCAGCAGCACCCCATATCCCAGCGCGACCCAAGCGATAGGTCCCATTCTGAAGGAGTCTAGAAAGCCCACAGACGCATCGATTCCAAAATGTGCGCCATCGGGCCGGCCGACGGCCTACCGAGCCGTAGCGTATGCACTGTGCTACAGTTCATACATGTCCGTGAACGTGTCGGTTCGTCTCGACGAGGCTCTTGCCGGGCGTTTGCGTCTGCGCGCGCGGGCCGCCGGCGAGACACTTTCAGATCGCCTTCGTCGATACGCCGAGGAGGGAACGCGTCGCGAGGAGCATCCGCAGATCACGTTCCGTGACGGTCCCACCGGCCGCCGCGCCGGGCTGCTCGGCGGACCCGACATCTGGGAGGTCGCGATGTGGCTGGAGGACCTGGCTGGGGAACCCGATCCCGTTGCCGCGCTCTTGGAGGACTCAGCCCTCACGCAAACCCAGATCGAGGCCGCAACGCGCTACCGGGCCGGCTACCCGGAGGAGATCGCGGCCCGCATCGAACTGCACCGTCGCGAAACGGCGGCCGCCGGCACACATTGAAGCTGCTGCTGGACGAGATGTACCCCGTCCTGCTCGCGGAGGCGATCGTTGCTGCGGGCATCGAGGCTCATACCGTGCTCGAGCTTGGGCTGGCAGGACGATCCGATCCGGAGATCCTCGCGACAGCGGTCGCTGACGGTTACGCCGTGCTCACGGAGAACGTCGCCGACTTCGCGCACATCTCGGCTGAGCACCTCGCCGCTGGACACCATCACCCCGGGCTTTTGATCGCGCTCTCCTCCCGGTTCTCTCGTCGCCGTGCGGGCATCGGCGCGATCGTGGCCGCCGTATGCACGGTCGCCGACCAACAGCTCGAAGGATCGCGTCGTGTATCTCAAGAACGTCTCCGAGGATTCATGAGCTCACGCAGGCGCTCTATCAAGATATCTCGGGCATTATCAGCTTTCCTTGATATCGCCCACGGAGAGGTCGACTTCACGGTCCCCGAGTTCTCCTCATTCATGCGCAGGCGCTACCCCCTCGAGCCTCCCGCGCCCAGCCCAGCCAAAGCCGGGCGCCGCTCGTGACCCCCGCCCGCCATCAGCGACAAGCTCTCCGAGTCATCTCGGCGAGAAAGTCCTCCGGGGGAAACAGCCCGCAAGGGCCGACATCAAGGAAGGGCCAGCACGGCGGCACGCCGGGCCGGCAAGGAGCCACCATGGCCGGGAGCGGCGAGTGCGAGCAAACCAAGAGCAGCTGCAAATGGTGCGCGGAGCACCCCTTCGACGTGTGCCGCGCCTGCGCCCGTCTCGGCCGCGCAGCGGCGCGGCTGCTGGACGCGGGCGGCCTGAGCGCCGAGCAGGTCGCCGAGATGCTCGGCCTCGAGCTGGCACGCATGCAACGTTTGGCCGACGAGGAGCGAGAGCTTCGTGACCTGCAGCAGTACAAGCGCGACCGGATCCCGCTCGACGCGATCCAGGCGCTGTTCGCGCGCCGCCAAGAAGAAGACCCCACCCTCAGCCAGACGGCCGCCGCGCAGCTCGCCGGATACAACAGCCGCGTGGAGTTCCTGCGGACCATTGGCTTCGCGAGGACCGCGGCAATTGTCCGTAAGGGCAAGCGCTACCCCGGGAAATACCGCACAGAGATCAGCGTCGAGGCCGCCGGCAGGATCGTGCGCGCGATCGGCTACGCGCCACGCGAAATCGAGGACCTCTGAACCGCAGCCCTCCGCGGTCCTTTCCAGCCGGCCGTCAGACGCACCCCCAAGCGGTGCGAAGGCCGGTTGACTCGTGGAGCCCCAGAGGGTGCTCCAGCGCCGGCGCGCCGTAGCGCTGACCCGCCACTACCGCGAGCAGGAGCGACTGTCGGTCAAGGAGATCGCACGTCGACTCGGGCGCACGCCCGCGACCGTGCGCGCCTACATCTACGACCCCGACGGGACGAAGGCACGCCGCGTCAAGGACCGCTACCGCGGGATCTGTGAGTCCTGCGGCGAGCCGACCACCGGCGAAGGCCCCGACCAACCCAGGTCCTTGTGCGCCCGGTGCAACGGACGGGACAGCGCCATATGGGACAAGCAGACAATCGCAGCCGCGCTGCGAGCATGGGCCGCCACGCACGGCAAGCCCGCGAACAGCACCGACCTGTCGCTCAGCTACGCCACGAAACAAGCCAGCCGGGACGGCGGCGTGCGACTGCGACGCCTGCAAGCCGGCTGGGAGCAGGGACGATGGCCGCCCAGGAGCGTCGTGGAGTACCACTTCGGGACCGTCAAAGCCGCCAACCGCGCGGCACTCAACGGCACGACAGCCACGGTGTCGCCATCAACACTTGTCCTATAAGACCGACTGCCGCCGGGTGGATGCGTCTGGGGGGCGGAACGCCACGCGCGGCATCTCATAGCTGTCGGCCGTGGGCTGGCCGATGCAGTCGATGAGCTTCGTGAGCGCGCCACGCAGCTCGCCGATCTCGCGGCCACGTACGACCACGAGCGCCTCGCCGTCGACAGTCACGATGCCGAGCGCAGCCTCCCGCGGTTTTGCAATCAGCGAGACCGAGCGCCACCGCAGCCCGCCCGGGCGTGCCGGCGCCTCCTCCACCGACAGCACTCGCAGCTCGCGAACCTCCGGCCACGGGATCGAGCAGATCTCGCGATCGCCGCGGGTACGGAAGGAAAGGCTTCCGCGTCGGCCGATGTCCACGAACACGGCGCACAGCGCGCGCCGCGCGGGGAAGTCCCGGTATCCGCCGAGATAAGCGCAGCGCCCGAGCGCCTCCCGTGCCGCGTGGGCCGCCTGCACCTCGGCTTCCCGGCGCGCGCGACGGCGCTCCAGGATCCAAGCACCAGCGTGGTACTGCCACACAAACGCGTCGCTGTGGAAAGCCTCATCGCGCGGATCGAACGCGCTCGCGGCCGCGAGACGGCGCGTCTCGGCCTCGCGCTCAGCGGGCGAGAGCTGCTCGTACATGAAGAAGAACAGCGGCCGGCCGGCGTCCAAGAACTCCTGATAGTCCACCTCGGGGATCCCGCTCAGACCGGCGTACTGCAAGAGCCACGCGTTGAGCCGCTCGCGCTCGCGCCGCGCCCATACGACAAGGGCTACCGGGCGCGAACTGTGGACGGTCGCTCTAGGCATCAGAACCCCATTCTACCTGTCCCAATTGTATCTAGCACAATAGGGACAGATGCCGAAGCATCGTCGGGTCCATGCCCGACCCACTCGACATCTTCGCCGCCAACCTGCGTCGCATCCGCCTGCAGCGCGGACTCAGCCAAGAGCGCCTCGCGCACGCCGCCGACCTGAACATGACCCACGTCGCGAAGATCGAGCGCGGCGAGCGCGAGCCCGGCGTACGCACCGTCGCAAAGCTCGCCGTCGCGCTCCAGAGCTCCGCCTCCGAGCTGTTCGACGGCATCGACGGACGCCAGGACCAGCAGACCTAGCGTCCGTCTCGAAGTGGTTCAAAGCGATGGTGAGCCTGCGAGCGATCAAGAATCCAAAAGCAGGGAGCGCAGTGTCACCTTATCTACGCCCGCCCGCAGATAGAGATAGATGTCTACGAGAAGCCCGGGCCCGTACATGCGTCCAGCCAGAGACACGAAAGCGACCGTCGTTGGCACTCCGCGTCCCGCCATCTCGACGAGGTGCGGCCGGCGGAACATCAACCCACGCGGGAAGTTCCAGCCCGCGGACAGCCAATGTTCGACGAGCAGACGGCCTTTTGGCTCATCCGAAGCTTCCGCCCTCTCGAACAAGTCTGCCGCGCGACCCTTTGAATCGTGGTACAAGGCATCGGTGAGGAGTTCGAGGGAGCCACTCAAGGAGCGCCCGCCTGCGCTGTACCCCAAGCTGCGCCCGGGGCCGCACACCATGCCCGCCGAAGAGATCGAGGCGATCCAGCGCGAGCGGCTGCGCGGCGCCGTGATCCACGCGGTCGCAACCGGCGGCTACCAGGCCACCTCCACCAGGGAGCTGTGCCGGCTGGCCGGCGTTTCACAACGCACGCTGTATGAGCGCTTCGGCTCCAAGGAGGGCTGTCTGCAGGCAGCCTACGACTCGGTCCTCGAGCCGATCGTGGCAGCAATGAGAGCGGCGCATGCCAGTCAGCTCGAGCCCCGGGCGCGGGTACACGCGGTGATCGAGGCCTTCCACACGGCGGTCGTCCGCGAACGCTGCGGCGCGACACTCGGGCTGATCATCACCGCGGAGGCGGCAGAAAGCGACCTCGGCGGACCGATGCGCCTCGTCGACCACCTCAGCGAGCTGCTGGGCGCCTGCTACCAGGACGGGACCGGCCCCCCGGACTTCGTCCTAAGAGGGGCCGGGACGGCGGTCATGAGCGTAACCCGCTCCTGGATCTACCACGACCGCGAGGACCAGTTGGGAGAGCTCGCGGTGCGATTGAGCGACTGGCTGCACGGTTATCGGGGTGAGACGACGCGGATGCTTGGCCAGGGACGCTCTGAGTTGTTGCTGGAAGCCGCGCATGAGCGGGACGCCGTGGAAGCCGCGGACACGCAGGCTGGAGATCCCTCACAGACCCTGCAGCAGTGCTGCGCGCATGCCCTGCAACTGATGGCGGACGCCGAGGCCTCCGACCGAGACTGGGCGGTCGGGCTCTGCCTGTCCTACTTCGATCTGCTGCGCTACGTACACAGCGACCCCGACGGCGCGCGCTGGTGTTCGTCGATGCCCCCGGCCTTGGCCCCGATGTCGACGCCACGCGTGAGCTGATGATCCAGGGGGGCGTGGATCTCTACTGCGGGCGTGCGCCGGCGGAGCGCAAGCCCTCCCCAGCGGTCGCACATGCCGTCGTCGGCTCTTCCTGGGGTCTGCTGCACGACCACCTCGAAGGCCGCGACGGCGAACCTCACACGACCGTCCTGTGCGAACAGATGTCATATCTCGCGATCGCGCCCGTCCTCGGCACCATGGCGGCCGTCAAGGCGATCCTCACGCGCCGGTCGGCCGTAAGGCGTTCAACGGCCAGCTCGCTCGTCGCCGCCGCCGCCGGGCACTGATAGGCGCGGATAAGGACCGGCGCCGAGGCGTCTGTCGCTTCTTGGTGATGGGCACCCCGGCGCCGGCAATGACACCCCACCGCTGACCCTCTCAGGCCGGCGCGGAGCGGGCGCATCATAGCCCAGGGCCCCGGCAGACACCCGGCGGGGCGCTCTGGCATGGCCCTCGAGCCGAGATAAAAAGCTGACCCTTGACGCCCGGCGCGCGGACACTACGATCCCTTTCAAAGCCGATTGGACCGTTTCCGGTCGGCCCGCAGCAACCGGCGATCGACGGGTTTGTCAGGTGATGGGCCCGACGGCACCGGCAATGACACCACAACCAAGGAGCACCAAACATGAACATCGGATTCAGGAACCTCCTCGTCTGCCTCGTTGCAGTACTCGCACTCGGCGCCGTCGCATCCGCTTCGGCGTCGGCGTTTGATTACGAAGTATGCGAAAAAGGCGGCACCGAAAAATTCGAAACGAACAAATGCGCCAAAACTTCATCCTCGGGAGAATTCTCCTTCAAAAAGGTGGTAGCGCCAGCCGAACCCGCAACTACCTCTACAGGCGGCGAATTCGAACTCAAAGCATCCGGAAAATCCGTTCACTGCACTGCTGTCACCGACAAAGGTAAGATAAAAGCAGGAGGGGCGGACGAAGCGACGGAAATCAAGTTCACCGGGTGCAAAAATGACCCCAAAACCTGCACCGCTGAGTCTCCTGGAGCGGCAAAAGGCACAATCATCGTCACCGACATCCCAACGCAGCTCGTTGAACGGGTCAACCCGTCGACCAAAGGCAAAGTCCTCGCAGACGAATTCAAATCGAAGACCAATGCCAAAGGTGAAAAAGAATTCGTCACGCTGGAATTTGACAAAGAAGGTGCGGCGTGCCCCGAATATCCGACGACCAAAGTAAAAGGCCAGGTGGCTGCGGAAGTAACCAATCTGGCAAACGGGGAGATTTCACTCGACTTTGTGTTGCCGGAATTGGAAGGAAACACGCTGGAAGCATTTGGCGAGCCGGCGAGCCTCGACGGCAAAGTTGAAAGCAGCTTGGCAAGCGGAGCGGCGTCTCGCGCGTCGAAAACTTGACAGTCGCCTGGAAAGCGAAGCGGCGCGTCGCGCGACATGGTGCGTCGCGCGACGTAAAGGGGCTCACGATTAGCAACATTAGCAACTAAAGCCGCAAAAACCGGGGAGCGGAGACGTTCCCCGGTTTTTCGTAAACGACATCGGAGGAGAAGGACAAATGGGGAGACAAAAAAAAACCACGGTGCAATTTTGGGCGACGGTCGGTTTCGCCTGCCTCCTCGTGTCCTCCCTCATGTATGGCACCAGCGCCAAAGCACAGGCTGAACCAGCGTGTGCCAACGAAGTGTTCCGGACCGGCCTATCGTCCGACCTACCCGACTGTCGTGCCTACGAGCTGGTGACGCCGGCGTATAAGGGAGGTGGTGGGGTCATACGCAAAGCTGGCTCCACCGATGGCTCGCGCGCGATCGTGAACTCGCTAGGCAACTTCGGCGATGCTCCCAACAGCCAGGAAACGGAAGGCACAACCTACGAGCTGACCCGGACTGGGATGGGCTGGAGCCAGTCGGCCCTGGACCCTTCGGCAGCGTCGTTTCCCTGGGGCCGCTATCTCGACGCGACGTCGAACCTCGAAGATACGCTCTGGCGTCTACGTGCAGGCTCGCAATCGCTGATCGCTGAAGATCTCTACATTCGTAACGGCAACGGTGTCTTCCGCGACCTCGGACCAACTTCGCCACCGGCTGCCACCGAAGGGCCCCCCGGCCTCGGGCCCCCGCCGGAAGAATATCTTGGAGTTTTTGAATACGGTGGAGCATCGAGCGATCTTTCACACGTCGTTTTTACTCTCAAATCCCCCGGAAATCAGGATGCCCGGAACCTGTTGTGGCCCGGCGACACGACGGCTGAAGGTGCTTTTCAATCTCTCTACGAGTATACCGCGGGCCAACCGGAACCGAAGCTGGTCGGAGTACAGAACGAAGGGCCGCTCGGCAGCGACGGTGATGCCAAACTAATCGGTCATTGTGGTACTCATTTGGGGTCTTCTGAGGATCGATACAACGCCGTCTCCGAAAGTGGAGCAACTGTGTTCTTTACGGTGACTGGTGCGGACCACGATCCGTACGCGTGTAGCGCATCCCAACCGCCTGTGGACGAACTCTACGCACGGATCGACGGCGAAAAGACGGTGGCGATCTCCGAGCCGATCCTCCCGGCCGGCGAGAAATGCGAAGGGGCGTGTGCCGCCGCTCCGCACGAGGACGGCGTCTTCCAGGGCGCCTCGCAGGACGGCTCGAGGGCCTTCTTCCTCACCAAGCAGCCCCTGCTGAACAGCGACGAAGACAGCCAGACCGACCTTTACGAGGCCGAAACCGAAGGGGAAGGCAAAGGCGCCAGCCTCGGTGCCATCGTCCAGGTGTCTCATGATCCCAACGCCGGTCAGGCGGCTGAAGTGCAGGGCGTGGCGCGCGTCTCCGAGGATGGCTCGCACGTATATTTTGTCGCCAAGGGTGTGCTCACGCAAGGCAGGAACGCCGAAGGTAGTGAACCGATTGACGGCAAGGCGAATCTCTATGTGTACGAGCGCGACGCGCGGTATCCCGACGGGCATACGACGTTCATCGCGACACTGCTGACCCCCGAGACGCAAGCGGATTTGGAAGCAAAAGAGCAGCCCTGCGGAGTATTGCCCGAAGAAGAAGAACAGGAAGCTTGCCGCGAACCGCTGGCACATGAATTCAGGGAAAGCACACGAGATGAACAGGACTGGCAGGAACACGACCAACGGCCCGTCCAAACAACACCTGACGGCAGGTTCCTGGTGTTCACGAGTGTGGCGGACCTCATCTCGGGCGATACGAGCACTGTGCCTCAGGTTTTCGAGTACGACGCACAGGAAGAACGGCTCGTGCGCGTCTCGGTGGGGCAGACGTCGCCAGCGTTTCCAGACGGCTATAACCAAAATGGAAATACGACGGATGAGGCGGCCAAACTTCTTGCCCCGTCATACGGACAATCATCCCCTGTCCGGGATCAATCAGAATTGTCCGTGTCGAGCGACGGATCGTACGTGTTCTTCACGAGCCCGGACGGCTTGACCCCAAAGGCTGTAGACGACCATGTGATCAGATGTGGCAGCGAATTTCGCGGAGTCTGCAGCCAATACTTTTACGCCGAAAACGTGTATGAGTACCACAACTTCGGGTCGATCGCTGACGGCAACGTGTCGCTGATTTCCGACGGTCAAGACGTCACGGAGACAGGACTGGCCGGCGAGAGGAGCGCCGAATCGTCCGTGAGCTTGGAAGGAACCACCTCGTCGGGTGGCGACGTGTTCTTCACGACGGCCGATCCGCTCGTACCGCAGGACGTCGACACACTGCGCGATAGCTACGACGCCCGTATTGACGGCGGCTTCCCGTCGCCCGTGTTCGCCCCGTGCCAGGAAGAAGCCTGTCAGGGTACGTCGGGTTCCGCTCCGATCCTCGGTGCGCCATCGAGCACGACGTTGTCCGGCGCGGGCAACCTGGCTCCTCCGCAGGCCGGGGTTTCCCACAAGCAGAAGACAGCTGCACAGATCAAGGCCGAAAAGCTGGCTAAGGCGTTGAAGATCTGCAGTCGCGATAGGAGGAAAAACCGACGCGCAGCTTGCGTAAAGGACGCCAGGAGGAAATACGGTCGCGCCGCAGCCCAGAAAGCCAGGAACAATCGGAGGGCAAAGTCGTGAAAAGTCGCGTGCTTTCACCAACCGCAGCAGGCAAGCTCAATGCTCATAGATCGACATCCGTGAGTTGCGTAGGAAGAGGCACCAATGCGCTTCTGGCAGTCATCGCTCTCGTTGGAGCCCTCGCGCTGTTTGCTGCACCCTCAGTCGCGACGGCAGCTGCCCCGGCACCCGCCTGGCAGATCGAACCGGTTGCGATCCCAACCGCGTTCTCGTCGGTTGATACCCACGGGTACAAGTGCGCACCTTGCGACAAGTATCAGCTGCGTCTTACCAATGTCGGCAACGCGCCAACCAACGGCGAACCTATCATCGTCACCGATGAACTCCCTCCAGGCGTAACCACCTCCAGTCTCCGTCAAGGCGGCTTCGAAACAAAGTGGAACTGCGTCCCCGAACAAGAAGAAGACCAATCGCGCGTGGAATGCACTCTTTTGCGGGAAGTGGGCGCGCTCCGAGAGGCTCCGGCCCTCACGGTCTACGTGCAGGTCAGTCCGAGCGCTCCCGCGGACAGCAGGCTCGTCAACTCGGTGAAAGTCGCCGGCGGAGGCGCCCCTACCGTCGGAACGAGCGTGTCGACCCTCGTCAATCCATCGGCCAAGCTATCGTTCGGACTCGCGGACTTTGGCAGCTACCTCGCCGAAGCCGCTGGCGCACCGGACACCCGGGCGGCGGATCACCCCGAATCATTGACGACGAGCCTCGACGTAACGAGTGTCATCAACAACTTGAACGGCCGTCTGATAGCGCCGACACGGCCAACGGAAGACGTCAAGGACGTCTTGGTGGACCTCCCGGCGGGCTTCGTCGGTGACCCGCAGGCTACCCAGCGATGCCCACTCAACGATCTGGTTCTTAACTCGGAAAACTCGGACTGCCCGGCGGCCAGCCAGGTCGGGCGGGTCAGCTTCAATGGGCACGGCTCCTATGAAGCAGAATACTCTGAAGGCGGACGCCAGAACATTCCGATCTACAACATGGTCCCCGAGCACGGCTATCCCGCCGAGTTCGGCTTTCTGTTTGCCGGATTTCCCGTGACGATGTACGCGAGCGTCGTAGGCAGCGGTGCGCAAACGCATGTGCGCGTGAGCGTACAGGGCGTTCCAGCGGCCGGAAACCTCGGCTTTCAAGGGGCGATCTTGACGTTCTTCGGCGACCCGACGGTTCAGGACGGCCTGCCGGGTTCGCCAGTTGCGTTCTTCACCAACCCCAGCGACTGTCCCGGAAACCCGCTTGAGACCACGATTCACGTCGACTCCTACGAGAACCCCGGCGCCCGTAATCTCGACGGCACGCCGGACTTCACCGACCCGAACTGGAAGACGATTCCTGAACCCGCCGAGACCCCTGCCGTAGCGGGCTGCGAAACGCTGCATTTCAACCCGACGATCTCGCTGACACCAGATCTGGCGCAGGCGGGCGCGCCGACGGGGCTGGGCGTGAACCTCGAAGTGCCGCAGACGAGCGACCCGAGCATCCCGGCAACTCCCGGCCTACGGCAAGTCGTGGTGACGTTGCCGCCCGGCATGGTCGTTTCGGCCTCGGCCGCGAACGGTCTAGGTGCATGCTCGGCCGCCCAGATCGCCCTTGACGACAACGACCCGCCGACATGCCCCGAATCGTCGAAAATCGCGACGGTCAAAGTCAAGACGCCGCTGCTGGCAGAAGAACTGGAAGGCTCCGTCTATCTCGCGCAGCAGGGCAACGCCGGCCCGGCGCAGGGTTCGAACCCATTCAATACGCTTCTCGCAGGCTATATCGTCGTTGAAGGCTCGGGTGTCGTCCTGAAGATCCCGGGCAAGATCGAAGCTAACGAACAGACCGGCCAGTTGACGGCGACGTTCGCCGAAAGCCCGCAGCTGCCGTTCAGCGACTTCAAGCTGCACTTCAAGGGCGGTCCCCGCGCGCCGTTGTCCAACCCGCCCGCATGCGGGACCTACACCCCCGAAGCGTCCCTGTCGGCCTGGAGCGGACAAAGGGTGCAGTCGAACAGACCGTTTGCGATCACCCAGGGCGAGAACGGCGCTCCGTGTCCGGGAAGCGTGTTCGCGCCGTCATTTACGGCCGGCACCACGAACAACCAGGCTGGCGCGTACAGCCCCTTCACGCTGACCTTCTCACGCTCCGACCAAGACCAGACGTTGGACGGCATCACAGTGCAGATGCCACCTGGGCTGCTCGGCAAGATCGCCGGTGTCCCGCAGTGCCCCGAAGCGCAGGCGAACACGGGTACGTGCGGCGCGGAAAGCCAGGTCGGCCACACCACGGTGGGGGCGGGCCCGGGCTCTGACCCCTTCTATGTCGGCGGGAACGTTTACCTCACAGGCCCGTATAAGGGTGCGCCGTTCGGCCTGTCGATCGTTGTGCCCGTCGTCGCAGGGCCGTTCAACCTCGGCACCGAAGTCGTCAGGGCCGCGATCGCCGTCAACCCGACTACCGCGCAGATCACGGTCACGAGCAACCCTCTGCCCACAATCAAGGAGGGCATCCCGTTCCAGGTCAGGACGGTCAACGTGACGATCGACCGTCCAGGGTTTACGTTCAACCCGACCGACTGTGCCGCTCAAAGCGTGGGAGCGACGATCACCTCGACCGCCGGCGCGAGCGCGGGCGTCTCGAGCCCCTTCGAGGCAGCGAACTGCGCGAATCTCCCGTTCAAGCCGTCTTTCACGGCGTCCACGGCAGGGCAGGCGAGCAAAGCCAAAGGCGCCAGCCTGATCGTAAAGGTGGCGTCCAAAGGCGGGCCTCCCCCTGGCGGCGGCGAAGCAAACATTCGCGCCGTCAAGGTCGACCTGCCGCTGCAGCTTCCCTCGCGCCTGACGACGCTGCAGAAGGCGTGTCTCGCGAGCGTCTTCGAAGCCAACCCGGCGGCCTGTCCCAAAGAATCCGATGTCGGAACCGCGACGGCGGCGACGCCGGTTCTCGCCCGTCCTTTGATCGGTCCTGCATATCTCGTGAGCCACGGCGGCGCGGCGTTCCCGGATCTGGAGATCGTGCTGCAGGGCGAAGGCATCACGCTGGTCCTCGACGGCAAGACCGGCATCAAGAAAGGCATCACGTCGAGCACGTTCAGAACCGTACCCGACGCGCCGATCAGCTCCTTCGAACTGAAGCTCCCGACAGGGAAGTTCTCCGTCCTGGGCAGCAACCTTCCGGCGAAGGCGAATTACAACTTCTGTGGGCAGGCGCTCAAGATGCTGACGGCGATCACCGGCCAGAACGGCGCGGTAATCAAACAGACCACCAAGATCGCCGTCACGGGCTGCTCACCCCGCAAGAGGCCTACGAAGAACGGTAGGAAAGCGATCAAGAGACACATGTAAATCCCACGACGTTCCTCCAGAAAGGAAGTATGCAACATGCGCAGTAAGCTCCTCAACCAATCTGGCGTCACTCGGCGCCTTCTGATTCTCGCGGTGACACTCATGGCTCCGTTGACTGCCTTGGGGCTCGCGTCCACGGCGTCAGCGGCGCCGAAAGGCGAATTCGCGGTATTCGCCGACTGTCCCCTCAGCAACGCCGAACTCAGTGCCTGCCTCGTCGCACGCACGGAAAGCGGTGAAATTAAGATCAACAAAACGGTAGTACCGATCGTTAACACGCAAACCCTACAGGGCGGGTACATTATAAACAGGCAAACCGGTGCGACGACGTTCGTGGGCGCGGCCGACGGTAACACGTTGTCGAAAACGGCGCAGAAAGTCCCGGGCGGGCTGCTGGGCATCAAGTGCTACGAAATCAAGGGCGAAGGCAAACTTGAAAAAGAAGCCCGCAAAGCGTGCGAAGCAATTTTCGAAGAGGGGCTCCTCGGAGTGAACGCTACAAACGAATTGGCTGCGCCCGCAAGTTCAATTGGTCTGAACGAGGAAAATATTCTGACCGAAACCGGCACGGCACTCACCTTGCCAATAAAGGTCAAGCTCGAAAATGTCTTCCTAGGAAATAACTGCTACATCGGCAGCGAAGCCTCTCCGATCGTCCTTCATCTCACGACCGGGACGACAAGCCCTCCGCCGCCCAACAAACCGATTAAAGGCAAAACGGGTGAAATTACAAGCAGGGCGGAAGGGGCCATCCTCGTGATCAAGAACAACACGCTCGTCGATAATTCCTTTGCGGTTCCGGCAGCGACGGGTTGCGGTGGAGTGTTCGCGTTCCTGATCGATCCGATCATCGACGCCAAACTCGGGCTCCCGTCGGCTGCGGGCAACAACACGGCGATCCTCAACAGCACGCTGGAACAGACCGGCGCCGAAGCCGCAAGAGAACACGAATAGCAGCACCGAGATAGCACTAAGCATCGCGACCTAGCCACAGTCGGGGCCCGCCGCTTTAGGCGGCGGTCCCCCGGTGGCGGTCTGGCGTCGGGCTCTGTTCGAGCATCGCCGTCAGCCACCTTTCCGGCGATGACTTTGGAAAAGGGTCCGTCTGCTGTGCCACTCCGGCGCCCGGGGCTTCGCGAGCGCTGTGGCCACCTGCCCCTCCCGGCCGCGACGCCCGTGAAGGTCGCACTTTCGGGATCTTGTGGATTTCGTTACCCGGTGCTCGAGTCGGGTAGGTGGCGTCCGATGTGCCCGATGTAGATGCCGCGCGGCAGGCCGTTGCTGTCGTCGCTGACGTAGAAGTAGATGCGGGCGTTGCGTCCGGCGCCGGTGCCGTTGGCGACGACGACGTGCGGGCCAAGCTCGAGCGTGTGCCCGTCGTAGAGGAATTGGTAGTCGTCGGGGCTCTTGGCTCTCGCGGCACCGGATACGGCTGCGCGCCAGGTCAGTCCGAGTTGCGTAGCGCGTTCGCCGAGGGCCATGCCGAGGTCGCCTTTGATGTATTCACCCGCGAGCTGGTCGAGCAGCAGCAGGTGGCTGTAGATCTCTAGAGGGGGGCGGAATGGAGACTCGCCCGCGGTCTTGAATGCCTGGGGCGCGAACTTGAGGTGTTGGGCCTCGCGGCGGGCGAGCATCGTGGCCTGCACCACGGTGTGCGGTTCCGGGGTGGTCGCCTCGGGGGAGACGGGTCCGGCTGCCAGGGCCTGCGCGAGCTCTGCGGTGGTGCGCTCCCGCTCAGCCAGCGTGTCTTCGAGGTCGGATACCCGGTTGGTCAGCGCCAGCAGACGTGCGCGGGCACCGTCAGCTTGCGCCGCCTCCGGCCCCGCAGCTGTGCCTGGTAGCGGGGCGTGCTCCCAAGCGCTGGGGAGTGTCGCGGGCGGGGGGCCGGGGACCCCCGCGAGCAGTAGGAGATCGTTGTGCAGACTGGGACCCTCTGGCTTGGTGATCAGCGGATGCTTGCCGGGCGGCGCGGCGAGGCTGAAACCGGGGCGGTAGCAGCGCACCGCGCCGGCGAAGACGTTCAGGCTGCGCCCGACTCGCTCGGTCAGGCCGAACGTCGCGTCGGGCTCGAGCCTGACGACGTGCGCGGCGCCGCACAGCTCGGCGGCGAGGCGCTCGGGGTCATCGGCCGGGTCGCCGTCGTCCTCGCTTGTCAGCACGAGCACTGGGCGGCTGCGCGTCGGGCTGGTGAGGAGCTCTACGAGCTCCTCGACTTCTTGCTCATACACCCAGCTCGCACGCTGCCCCAACGGCCAGCCGCCGTCGGGCTCGGGTGTCGCGGCGGCTGTCAAGCACTCCGCGATCCTCGCGAGCTCCTCGCCGCACAGCACTGGCGGCGCGTCGATGAAGGTGACCTGTGTCATCGCGCCGCGCTGCCCGTCGGCCTCCCATACGCTGATCGTGGTGCGGCGGTGTGCGCCCAGCGCGCCTGCCGGCGAGCTCGAGGAGGGTAGGGGTTCGGAATGTGTGAGCATCAGCGATCGCGCGAGCTCGCTTTCGTTGCGCGCGACCTGTACGAACCCGTCCCCCCATGCCAGGTCGGATACCCCCACGCGCGTGGCGAGGATCTGATCGTGCAGTCTCCCGCCCGCCAAAGCTCGAGCCGCGCCAGAGGCAAGATCCTCGAAGGACCCGGGCGCGTACTCATACCACGCAGCGAATGCGGAGCTCGGCGCCGATGTCGCGTCGGCGAGGCTGTGCGTCAGGGCGTGCGCGCGCCGTAGCGCGCGGTGCTTCTCCTCCTCGGCCTCCGCGCCCCTCAGCTCTGCCGTACGGGCTCGAGACTCGGCGTCCGTGGCATTCCGCTCGGCGGTGCGTTGTGCCTCACGAGCATGGCTAGCTGCCTCCTCAGCGGCTCTGACGCGGCTCGCGGACTCCGCCTCCAGGCTCGCGCGCATCTCGGCCTCACGTCGATCCAAGCGGCTGCGCTGCTCGTCGAGTTCGCGCTTCCTTGCATCGAGCTGTTGGCGGGTTCTGAGCGTCGCTGTGCGTTGCTTGGCGAGCGCCAGCCCGAGGCGGGGTACGAGCCCCACCAGCGCGTGATCTTCGATCCCGGACGCGGCGAGCATTGCCTCCCAGGAGCCGAACAGCTCCTGCACTTCGGTGGGGCTCGGCGCGCCGTCGGTCTCGCTCCACTCCCCGGGGGTGACGACCCTGCCGGTCGCCGCGAACCAGCGGAACACTTCGAGCTTGACCCATTCGCGCGCCAACGCTCGCGTGACCGCCACGTGAGCTTCCGGGCCGTCGCGGTCGGCAGCGGGCGCCCCAGTGGCGAATAGCGCGTCGCTGATCGCTGCGAGCTCGCCGTCGGCGTCGAACACCGGATCCTCCCTGGCTGGCGAGCCGCGCGGGTCGGGCTGCCCGGCATCCTGGAGTGGTTGAGTTCTCCCTTGCAGGCTCACAAACAGGGTGCGCAGATGCTCCACATACGGATCAAAACCTCACAGGTAGAACGTCGCCCAGTCGGAAACATAAAGGCACCCGGCCTCGACGGTTCCGGGTTCGCCTCTCAGACCCGGGGCCGTCGAGTGGTATCCCTGCATCCCCTGGACACGGTATGGAACGTGCTCCATAGCCAGGAGGGTAGCTTGCGTGGAGGGTTCCATGCGTGCCGAACACCGCCAAGGAACCTCAAGTCGCGCTCGGGCGCGCGATCTGCCTGCGTCGCGAAGAGCTCGAGATCTCCCAGCAGGCCCTTGGTCTGGAGCTCGGCAAGGATCAGGGCTGGATCAGCCATATCGAGAACGGGCGCGCGAACCTCGCCTACGGCACCGTCGACCAGATCGCGAGGGCGCTCGGCTGGCGCCTGTCCCAGCTCGTTACGCTCGCGGAGTCGATCGAGACAGCGAACCGCAAGCCGCTCGATCGGCCCGTACGACCAGGCGGCTAACCCCGCCTACCGCGCCCGCAGCATGACAGCGGCCGCACCATGACAGGGTCGGGATCGGGGCGGCCTATTGACTGGCGCTTTCTCGCTTGGCCTATCAGGGAGAGCCTGGGTCTTTGTTCTCGTTATGGATGGTCACGATCGATTCGAGGAGCAGGTGGTTGGGGACCCTCAGGCTGTGCCCCTGCTCGTTTTCGAGGAGCGTGCTCGCTGCCTCGAGCGCGGTGATGCGCCCCCGTACCTCGCCGAGGGAGATCTCGTGGCCCACCCGGTAGGAGCCGCGGACGTAACGCCCCGCGCTGACCGCTCGAGCGACCTCTCGTCCGCCGAGGCCGAACGCGAGCGCGAACGTGGCGACGACGCCCGCGAGGATGATCCCGATGAGAATCAGCAGCACGATTGTCGAGATCGCGATCTGTGCGGCGGCGGTGATCGCGAACACCGCGATGACGCTGACCTCGGCGACTGCGCCGAGGGGTATCGGGAAGTCGAGCTGGTAGGCGAGGCGGTCGACGCGCTCGCGGGCGAATCCGCCGAGCACCACACCGGCAAGCAGCAGCGCACCGGCGATCAGGAGTTTCGGCAGGACGAGCACACCGTGGTTAAGCGATTCGCTGAGGAACTGCAGCCCGAGCAGCGACAGCGCCGCGAGGACCACGACGATGCTCAGCGAGATCCGGATCGCGACCGCAATGACGTGCGCGAGCGACCGGCCGAGACGCGCACGGGCGAGTACGTCGCTGACGCCCGTCTTCTCGGCGAAGACGTCGAGGTCTGCTCTGCGCAGCAGCTTGGCGAGCAGTTTGCCGGCGATCCGCGCGATCAGCAGCCCGATCGCCAGCAGCAGCAGGGCTCCCCCGAGACGCGGCAGGAACCCACCGAGCTGACTGCCTGCTTGGTCGAGTATGGCGGTGGCGAGTGGTGTCATTGGCGGCTGCCTCCAAGCAGCAGGCGAACGGTGTCGATGCTGGCCGCGGCGAGGTGGGCTATGGAGATCAGTGGGGCGCGTATCGCCTTCTGCCAGCGGGCGCTGCGCAACACCTGCTCTGTCAACGACGCGGGTGCGTCGGGGGCGTCGCGTAGCAAGTCGAGGTGCCGCTCGAGGCGGCGCTCAGCGGGGCTGAGCTCCTCCGGGGGCTCGTCGACGCTCACGTGGGGAGCTCCCAGTCGTAGGTGTTGTTGCGGAGCAGCTCGATCAGCTCTCCGCGTGCGCGATGTAGGCGGCCCTTGACGCTGCCGATCGGCATCTCCAGCAGCTGCGCGATCTCCTCGTAGGAGAGTTCCTCGAGGTCGCGCAGCACGACGAGGCTGCGGTAGCTTGGCCGCAGCGCACTGAGCTTCAACTGAAGGCGCTCTTGGCGCTCGCGCCGCTCGAGGCTCTCCGCGGGGCGCCGCTCCCCGTCGGCGGGGCCGGGCTGCTCGATCGTCTCGGAGTGGGGATCGAGTGGCTGCGCACGTTTGCGCGTGGCCGCGTTGATCGCCGCGTTGTGGGTGATCTGCAAGAGCCAGGAGCGAAACGGCGCGTCGCCCTTGTAGCTCGAGAGGCGATGGAAGGCGCGCAGGAACGCGTCCTGGCTGATATCGGCGGCCTCGTCCGGCCCGACGATCCTCGCGGCGACGCGAAAAACGACGTCGCGATGCTGTTGCACGAGCCCTTCGAACGCGCGAAGGTCCCCTCGAAGCGTGCGCTCGACGAGCACGCTGTCTGCCTCGGGGCTTGAAAGTACGATGCTCTCGATCCTAAAGAAGTCGCCGGTAAGCGGGACTGACCGGCTTGTTGTGTGAGGTGCACGCCGAGCCCACCGGCGGTGAGACCGCGCCGGCCCGGTTTTGGTTACGAGTCATCGACGTGCGGGCATTTGTAGCCGTAACCCACGGGGTCGGTTGCCGGTCCTAAGTGCTTTACCGCGAGGAGCGAGGAGAGGCCGATGAGCAGGAGCAGCCGTGGTCGAGGTTCTGATGAGGCCCGAGACGCTGGTTCGGGAGGCGGCGATCGGCCGCGCCGGGATTACCGTCCCGGCGGCGTTGAGCGCAAGGGCTCGGCGTTTGCGACGGTGAAGCGGACCTTCTCGGAGTACAGCGAGGACAACATGAGCGACTGGGCCGCGGCGCTCACCTATTACGGGCTGCTCGCCGTGTTTCCCGCGCTGATCGCTCTCGTGGCGATCGTGGGGCTCGTGGGCAATCCCGCGAGCACAACACATCAGCTGCTGGAAATCGTTGGGAAGCTCGGGCCGAGCTCGGCGACGAAGACCTTCGAAGGTCCGATCAAGTCGGTCACCGAACATCGCAGCTCCGCGGGCATCCTGCTGATCGCCGGGGTGCTCGGCGCGTTGTAGTCGGCCTCCAGCTACGTCAGCGCGTTCACGCGCGCGTGCAATGTGATCTTCGAGACGCCGGAGGGACGGCCGTTGTGGAAGCTCAAACCCCTGCAGATGCTCGTGACGCTCCTCACGCCGCTGCTGCTGGTCACGGTGGCGCTAGCGCTCGTTTTGACCGGGCCGATCGTCAGCGCCGTGGCGAGCCCGCTCGGTGTCAGCTCAAGCGCCGTCTCGATCTGGGACATCGCGAAGTGGCCGGTGCTGCTGGCGTTCGTGATTCTGATGTTCACGATCTTGTATTACGCCTCTCCGAATGTGAAGATGCGCGGCTTTCGCTGGGTCGCGCCGGGAGCGGCGTTCGCGCTGGTGGTATGGCTTCTGGCCTCGGCCGGATTCGCTTTCTACGCGGCGAACTTCGGCTCCTACAACAAGACCTACGGCGCGCTCGGCGGGGCGGTCGTGTTTCTCGTCTGGATGTGGCTCACGAACGCCGCGCTGCTGCTGGGCGCGCAGATGAACGCCGAGCGCGAGCGCAGTGCCGAGATCGGAGAGGGCGTCCCGCGCGCGGATCGCGAGCTGCAGATGGAGCCCCGCAGCGAGCCGAAGACACCGAAGACCACCTGAGCGGATGCGCGTCCCTGTAGCCGGTGTCGAGGGCGATGAACGGGAGGAGCGGGTGTCATGGATCTAGGGGCGCCGGTGAGGGCGTTTGACCGTTTTCAGCGTCGTCATCGGCCGGTGGCGGTCGCGGTCGCGGTGCTGCGCAACTTCTCAGATCAGGAAGCGGGCAATGCCTCGGCGCTGATCGCCTACTGGGCTTTCTTCTCGATCTTCCCGCTGCTGCTGTTGTTCGTGACGATCCTCGGCTTCGTCCTGCAAGGCGACCCTTCGGCGCAGAGCTCGGTGGTGCACTCGGCCCTGTCGCAGTTCCCGATCATCGGCGCGAACCCGGCCACGCTCGCGGGCAACGGCTTCGCGCTGGCGGTCGGCATCGTCGGGGCGCTCGTCTCCGGTCTCGGGGTGACGGTCGCGACCGAGAACGCGTTCAACCGCGTGTACGCCGTCCCGCACCGCCGCCAGCCCAACTTCTTGATCGCGCGCTGGCGCGGCCTGAAGCTCCTCGTCGCCGTCGGCGTGCTGCAGATCCTCTCGACGGTCGCGTCGGGCGTGGTCAGCGGCGGTCTCGGCGGGGTACTCGTGGTGCTCGGCGGGATCGTCGTCTCGCTGCTGTTGAACCTGGTCTTGTTCTTCGTCGTGTTTCGCTTCCTGACGTCGAACACGGTGCCTACTCGCGAGCTGTGGCCCGGCATCGTCCTGGCGACGGCGGGGTGGGAGATCCTGCAGTCCGTCGGCGGTCTCTACGTGCACCATGTCGTCAAGGGAGCCGACCAGACCTACGGCACGTTCGCGACGGTGATCGGGCTGCTCGCGTGGCTGTACCTCGGCGCGCGGATCGTCGTGTACGCCGCCGAGATCAATGTGGTGCTCACGCGTCGGCTGTGGCCGCGAAGCATCATGGACCCGCCCGAGCCGGCGGACCGCAAGGCGCGCGCCGCGCTGGCCAAGATGGAGGAGCGCGATGACAAGGAGACCGTACAGGTCGACTTCCATCCCCCCGACAAGAACGAGGGCGCCGGTCGCGTCGGCGACCCGACCTACGCCGTCGCGCCGAACCCGCGTCCCGGCGAGAACGCTCAGCCCGCGGACCCGCGAATCGCCGTACCCGACTTGCATACCGTCAGCGTCCTTGAGCTGCTCGACGCGGTCGAGAAGAGCCTGGAGGAGATCGACATCCCCCCGCGCGACAGGGAGCAGACCCGACAGCGGATCAGCAACGCACGCAAGGCCATCGAGGATCCCGGCAGCACAGAAGATCAAACGCCGGATGCCGGCGCCGCGCGCGCCCTCGCCCTCGCAGCGACCCGCGCGCTGGGGCTCGCGCCAACCCGACCTCGACCGCGCCGCGATCGGGTCCCCGACGGGGCCTCGAGCCACAGAGGTGTGTAGCAGGGGTGGGGTGTAACCAAACGGGGTAGGAGCCGGTCATAGCACCCAACCAAACGTGACTAACCCTTGGCGGGAGGAGCGAGCAAGATGAGCGAGATCACCGAGGCATACGACTGGCAGGGCCGCACAATCCTCGCAAGCGACGGGGAGAAGATCGGCAAGCTGGAGGAGGTCTATCTCGACGATCTGACCGGCAAGCCGGAGTGGGCGACCGTCAACACGGGCCTGTTCGGCAAAAAGGCGCATTTCGTTCCCCTCGCGGGCGCGCGCAGCGACGGTGAGGACGTCCGTGTCACGGTGGCCAAGGATCGCGTCAAGGACGCGCCGAGCATCGACCCCGACGGCGAGCTCTCCCAACAACAGGAGGCCACGTTGTTCGAGCACTACGGGATCCCCTACACCGAGGAGGGCTCGGTCACCGCGCAGGGCACCCCGCAAGACCAACCCCTCACCGGCCGTGAGCAGGATCGGTCCGAGGACCGGGATCAGACCGACGAGGCGATGACACGCTCCGAGGAGGAGTTGCGCGTGGGCACGCGCCGTGTGGAGAGCGGGCGCGTCAGGCTGCGCAAGCATGTCGTGACAGAGATGGTCACAAAGACCGTGCCTGTCTCCCACGAGGAGGTCCGTGTCGAGCGCGAGCCGATCACCGACGCCAACCGCGACGCCGCCCTGGACGGACCGGAGATCAGCGAGGACGAGCATGAGGTCGTCCTGCACGAGGAGCAGCCGGTCGTCGAGAAGGACGTCGTGGCGAAGGAGCGCGTGCGCCTTGCGACTGACACGGTCGCCGGTGAGCAGGAGGTCTCCGAGGAGATCCGCAAGGAGCAGATCGAGACAGAGGGCGCAGACCGGTGAAGGCGTCGGCGAAGTCTGCAAGCGCGGTGAGGCCTTACCTGACTCAGCTGTTGAGCAACCAGGATGTGCAGGAAAACGCCGGGCGTGCGCTCCGCGCCGCGCAAGACGCGTATGCGCGTGCGCGCGGTAAGGACGCCGTCGAAGTAGCGAGCGACAAGAAGCTTCAGCGTCGCGTGCGAGAGGCCGTGGGCGCCGCGCGACAGGCACTGAGCGCGGCCTCTGAGCCGCCGCCCAAGCCCAAGCGCCGCAGGGGTCGCAAGCTCGTCGGGCTCGCGCTCGCGGGGGGAGGACTATTCCTGGCTGTGAACGCTGACGCACGGGCGAAGTTCCTCGGTCTCGTGGGGCAGGACGCGGCCCCGGCGGACCTGCCGAGTGCGGTCGAGGGAGGCGACGGTGTCTGAGAACACCCATGCAGCCGAGACGCCTCAGCTGAGCGACCGTCCCGTCGCGGAGCTTCTGAAGCAGCTCGCCGAGCAGACCACGACGCTCGTGCGCCAAGAGCTCGAGCTCGCGAAGGTCGAGCTCACCGAGAAGGGCAAGAAGGCCGGGTTGGGCGCCGGCATGTTCGCAGGCGCCGGAGTCCTCGGCCTGTACGCCGTGGGCGCGCTCACCGCGTGTCTGATTCTCGCGTTGAGCACGGTCCTCGAAGGGTGGCTCGCGGCGCTGATCGTCGCCGTCGCGTTCGCTGCGCTCGCGGGGGTGCTCGCGTTGACCGGTAAGAGCAAGGTGCGCCAGGCCGCCCCGCCGGTGCCCGCCCAGACCCTCGATAGCGTGAAGGAGGACATCGCATGGACCAAGCAGCGAGCACAGGACGCCAAGAACTAGACACGCCCTCGGGTGAGGATCAGCAGAAGTCGGCGCAGGAGCTCCGTTCAGAGATCGCGCAGACCCGCGTTCAGCTCGGCGACACGGTCGAGGCACTAGCCGAGAGGGCTGACGTCAAGAGCCAGGCCCAGCAGAGGATCTCCCAAGTGAAGGACACCGCCGGCCAGAAGCGCGATGAGCTGCTCGCCAAGGGCAAGCACCTCACGCCGGCGTCCGCCGGCGCGGGAGCGCAGCAAGTCGCGAGGCGCGCCCGTGAAAAGCCCGCTCCATTCGCTGCAGGCACGGCACTTGCTGCTGGTCTGCTCCTCGGTTTGCTGATCGGACGCCGACGGGGGAACGATGAATAGGTACCGCCGATGACCAAGCTCCTGTTCCTACCGGTCAGCCTCGGCACAGGCATCCTCGCCGGGATCATCAGCAAGAAGGCGTTCGCAACGATCTGGAGCACGATCGATGACAACGAACCACCACAGCCAGAGCACCAGCAGATCGCCCTGGGCAAGCTCGCGCTCGCACTCACGATCGAGGGAGCGCTGTTCCGCCTCGTCAAGGGCCTGGTTGACCACGCATCACGCCAGGGCTTTACCCGCCTAACCGGCGCCTGGCCAGGCGAGCAGGACCCAGAAACGGACTAGCGAGGCTTCGGGCTGCCCCTACGATCAAGCTGGCTATGTCTGAGCTTCCGCCGCCAGCTTCACAGCAGACGCCGCGCTACACGGCGCGACTGCTGATCGGCTGCGCCGACCGGCCGGGAATCGTCGCCGCGGTGTCGGGCTTTCTGTTCGAGCTGGGCGCGAACATCGTCTCCTCCCACCAGTACTCCTCAGATCCAAGTGGTGGCAGGTTCTTCATGCGCACCGAGTTCTTCCTCGAGCCGAACGTCGAGCGCGGCTGGCTGCACGCGACCTTCGAGGCCGAGGTCGCCAGACCGTTTGAGATGGACTGGCGGATCCGTTGGTGGGGCGAGCGCCAGCGCGTCGCGATCCTCGTCTCTCGCCAGGACCATTGCCTGCACGATCTGCTGTGGCGTTGGCGTCGCGGCGAGCTGGACGCCGAGATCGTGGCGGTGATCTCCAACCACCGCGACCTGCAGGAGGAGACCGCCGCTGCGGGCGTGGCTTTCCACCACGTGCCGGTCGAGCAGGGCGCCAAGACGCGTGCGGAGGCGGCGATGCTCGAGCTGCTCGAGGGTCGCGCGGACCTGCTGGTGCTGGCACGCTACATGCAGATCCTCAGTGGCGACTTCCTGGCGCGCATTGGGATGCCGGCAATCAACATCCACCACTCCTTCCTGCCGGCATTCGCCGGCGCCGATCCCTACCGTCGCGCGCGTGAGCGCGGTGTCAAGCTGATCGGTGCGACCGCGCACTACGTCACCGAGCAGCTCGACGACGGCCCGATCATCGACCAGGACGTTGTCCGCGTGGATCACACCCAGAGCGCGTGGGATCTGGAGCGCGTCGGGCGCGACGTCGAGCGCCTCGTCCTCGCAAGGGCCGTCTCACTGCATCTCGAGGACCGGGTTATCGTCGACGGCCGCCGCACCGTCGTGTTCTGAGCGGAGCGAGCGTCAATGCGTTTGCACCCACCCCGTCGCAAGCGTTGACGCAGGCCGAGCACCGTTGAGCTGTTGTGGCTCGCGGCGGGCGGTCGAGCGACCCGCCAATATGTGGCCATGAACCTCCAGCCTGGTAGTGCCCTGCCCGAGACGCAACCAGCACCCCCCGCTACCGGGGGCGCGCCTGGTAGTGGCCACCAACCAGAGTCGCCTGGTGCGGACCCCGGGACTGGCGAGCTGAGAGGGAGGGCGCCTGCGTCGCCGGCCGGACCGGCGGGAGCGGAGCCGCTGCGTGCACCGCCGACGATCGCACTGCCAAAGGCGTTGCAGACGTTGCGCTTCACCCAGCGCCAGATCCAGCTGATGTTCCGCGCGCGGCGCGAGCTCGGCGACGTGTTCCACCTCAGAACGGTCGTGATCCCCGGCGGGATCGTCATCACCAGCCACCCCGATCACGTCCAGTCGCTCTTTACGGCCAAGCCCGAGCTGGTGCCGTCGCTGACTGCGGAGTCGCCGTTGCGCCCGATCGTGGGGCCCAACTCGGTGCTGACCGCGAACGGGCCGAGCCATCTGCGCCAACGCAAGCTGCTGCTCCCGTCGTTTCATGGCGAGGCGATCGAGCGTTACGCCCAGATGATCCGCGACGCCACCGAACGCGAGCTCGACAGCTGGCCCCTCGACCGGCCGTTCTCCCTGGCGCCCAGGATGCAAGCGATCACGCTCGACGTGATCATGTCCGGCATCTTCGGCATCGAAGGTGCTCCCGCTCAAGGCAGCGCCGAGTATCGCCTCAGGAGAACCATCCGGCAGCTCACCGCCGTCTCGACATCGCCGATCGCGCTCTTCGGTGAACTCTCGAACCTGGGACGCGCGGAGCCGGTCGGTCTCACGCGCCACGCCGTGGGCCTACTCGACCGTGCGACCTACCCGGTGATCGAAGCGCGCCGCCGCGCCGAGGACCTCGACGAGCGCGGGGACATCCTCTCGCTGCTGCTACGCGCCAAGAGCGATGACGGCGACGGGCTCTCCGATCACGAGCTCCGCGACGAGCTGCTCACCCTGGTCCTCGCGGGCTTTGAGACGACCGCCAACTCACTGGCGTGGACATGGGAGCGGCTCGTACGCACGCCCGCGGCGTATGAGCGCTTGCGCGACGCGGTGCGCTCAGACGAGCAGGCGGCCGAGCACGTCGAGGCCGCGATCATCGAGGGGATGCGCTCACGGCCGGTGATCCCGATCATCGGCCGGCGCGTGACGGTGCCATGGCGTCTCGGAGAGTACGTCGTGCCCGCGGGACAGGGCGTCAGCATCAGCATCTTGCTCGTCCACCACCGCGAGGATCTCTACCCGGACCCGTTCGCCTACCGCCCCGAGCGCTGGCTCGCCCACGAGGGCGGCCGCGCACCCGGAACTTATGAGTGGCTGCCGTTCGGCGGCGGCACCCGCCGCTGCCTCGGCGCGGCGCTCGCGATGGCCGAGCAGCGCGTCGTACTCGAGGCTATGGCCCGGCGCCTTGACCTGCAGGCCGACCGGCCTGAGCCCGAGCACGCCCAGCACCGCAACGTCACGATGATCCCGGCCCGCGGCGCCCGGGTGATCGTCACGCATCGCAGCTGACCCGCGCGGTCCGCACGCACACCATCGGCTGAAGGTCCAGTTCTCGGGAACCGTGCGATTTCCGGTATTTCTATGGCATGTACCTCGGAGCTCGCGGCTCGACCGTCCCACGCACATCGGCGTGCGGTCGGGATCTCGCGGCGGCAGCTCGAGCGCTCGAGCGCGCGCCGTGGAGCCGGTTCGTCTCGCGGGAGGATCCGCGTCTTGGGAGCCTGGTTCGCGCCCTGCACAAGGACGCCGCGACGGCACGCGAGGCGGCGCAGCGCGTCGGTGAGCGGCGCGGCGTGGAGGAACAGCGGCTGCTGCCCTCACTCCAGACGTTGCTCGCCGAGGGCGAGCGTCTCCGACGTCTGCGGCTCGACGAAGAGCTCGTGGACATCGTGTGCGCTGTTCTCAATTCGGAGGTCGCCCAGGCCAAGGTGATCGCCCGGCTGGGGTTCGGCGGCGGCCCACCCCTCACGCTCGAGCAGGCGGGACGAGCGACGGGGGTTACACGTGAGCGGGTGCGCCAGATGGAGGGCCTCTTCCGCAACGGAATCGCGCCGGCATTGCAGGCGGGCGGAGTCTGGACTCCAGCGCTTGCCAAGGTGCTGCGCATAATCCACCACACGAGCCCGACAACCAGCGAGCGGCTGCAGCTGAGCTTGACCGAAGAGGGCCTGATCCCGGAGGACTTTTCGACCAGCTCGATCCTCGCTGGGGCTGAGGTGCTGGGCGGCGAGGTCGAGATTTACGCCGCGCATGGGCTGATCTCCTCCCGACCGCTGCCGGTCACACCGCAGCGGATCGCCGGGACGGCAATGCGGCTGGTGACCCGCGGGGGCGCTACGACGATCGATGATGTCCGCGCTCGCCTGCGCGAGGAAACCTCGCTCGTCGTGCCGGCGGACCTGACGAGGCTCGTGCTCGAGGCTCGGGAGGGTTTCTTCTGGCTGGATCAGCGCCGTGGATGGTTCACGCTGCATCCGACCGCTCGAAACCGGGTGCTGAATCAGGTCGAGAAGATCCTGGCCGTCGCGCCATCGATCTCGATCGTCGAGCTGCGCGAGGGCGTCGGACGCGACCACCGAATGAAGGATCTGCGCCTCCCCCGCCATGTCCTCATAGCGCTGTGTGAGAGCACCGGGCGCTACGAGCGCGACGGCGACCGGGTTCTCAGAAAGCCGGGCCACCCAGGGTGGAGGGACATCTTGAGCGAGAGCGAATTGCTGCTGGTGGGTGCTCTGTTCGACGACGGTCCGGTGATGCGCCGAGCCGACCTCGAGCAGATAGCGGTCCACGAAAAGGGCTTGAACTCGCACAGCTTCACCATGTGTTTGGGCTGCTCGCCCGTGCTGGTGCGGCACGCTCCCGGTCTCTACGGGCTGCGCGGGCACCCTCTCGAGCCCTCTCTGCGACCTCCCGCCCTGGGGTAAGCACCAAGCGCAGTCTGGACGGGGCGGTGCGTCGGAGCCTGGGTCCGCCTCCGCTCTGGGACGGCCGCTAGCCTCTGCTTGGTGTCAGCGATGAACGAGGGTCTCCCGCGCGAGGTCTCAAAGCCCTGGGGTAGCGAGCTCTGGTATGCGCACACCGACCGGTACGCCGGAAAGATTCTGCGCGTCAGCGAGGGGCACAGGCTCTCGGTCCAGTACCACGAGCAAAAGGACGAGACCAGCTACCTGCTCTCAGGCCGCGTGCTGCTCGAACAGGGCGAGAGCGCCGAGAGCATGCGCCGTGAGCTATTGGAGCCCGGCGCGGCGTGGCGAAACGAGCCGAGGGTGGTGCACACGATCGAGGCGCTGGAGGACTCGGTGATCCTCGAGGTCTCCACACCGGAGCTGCACGACGTCGTTCGTATCGAGGACCGCTACGGCCGGCCCGTCGAAGCACCCTTTTCGCGAAACGGCCAGCGGCCCTAGCTGCGCGCCGGTCGCCCCGGTTCGTCGGATTCGGCACACTCGCGTGATGGTCTCTGAGATCGGAACGACCCGCGTCGCAACAGCGTCCGAGGCCCCGGTCGTCGCCGAGTTGCTCGACCGGTTCAACCGCGAGTTCGACACACCGTCGCCAGGGCTGGAGGTGCTCACCGCGCGTCTCGAGCGGCTGCTATCCGGTTCCGAGGTGGTGGCGCTCCTGGCCGGCGAGCCGGCAGTGGGGGTGGCACTGGTGAGCTTGCGTCCAAACGTCTGGTGCGGGGGATTGGTCGGTCTGCTCGACGAGCTGTACGTCGTTCCCGCGCATCGAGGGCGCGGCCTCGGCGCGGCGCTGCTGAAGGCAGCTGAGGCGGTGGTTCGCGAGCGCGGCGGTGAGGTGCTCGAGATCACCGTCGATGGTGAGGACCTCGACGCTCGTCGCTTCTATGAGCGCCATGGCTACGCCAACCATGACCCAGGGCAGACCCAGCCCCAGCTCTACTACCACCGCGATCTCGCTCCACCGAGCTAGCCGGCCCGGCGCGGCTCAGCGCTCGCGCAGAGGGACGCTTCCTCGCAAAGCGCTCGGGTGTGAGCAGCCCGGCTCACGCGAGGCGTGAAGTCAGCGGTCTGCCGCCGCCACGAAGCAACAGGTCAGGAGAACAAGTCGTGTGCTCGTGCGATGTCCCACGCCGTGGCGGCTGTGGCGGCAGCAGCTCGCGCTGCGGGCTCATAGAGGGCATACCAGGCCCACCACGATCCGTCGGGCTCCAGCACCGGAGAGGCGCGGCGAGCGTGGACCGCGCGCATCGCGTCCAGGGTGCTGCGTGCATCTGCGAGCTCGCTCTCGAGCACCGGACAGGGATGGGCAGTGAACTCGGCGAGCTTCTCGGGCTGGTTGACGATCGACATCCCGTGCAACCCGAGTGAGCCGCGCGCCGCGATCAGGTCGAAGGAGAATGGTTCCGGGTCTCCTATGCGAGCGACGGCGCCGAGCGCGAGGGCCGCGCAGGCGGCGCTCGCGTAACGTTGCCAGCGTGTCCGCGGGTCGGCCGGATGAGGTGTGCGCAGCGCCTGGACCGAGCGACTCCAGCTCGTGAACGCGTCCTCGAGCGCCACGTCGAGGTTCGCATGGTCCATCCCGGCCACTGTCGCGATCGCGTCGCCTACCAGGTAGAGCGTGCTCTCGCATCCGAGGAAGTCCTCCAGCGTGGGCGAGACCATCCACGCGATCAGCGTCTCGTCGTTCAACCCCACCATCGCAAAGGTTCAAGCTACCAGGACTCATGGCTGGCTCCGAATCGCCGTCTAGACTCTCGGGAATGGAAACGATCGGCTGGATCCTTCTGGGACATGCCGTGCTTCTGGTCCTGCTCGGGGTCTCGCTGTGCAGGGTCGCAAAGCTCTCCGGCAGACACGAGCGGCCACCCAACGGCGAAGTCTTGCTGTGGGGATCGATGCCGATGACCGGTATCACTCTTCGGGACGCGCTCCAGCAGCAGGGGAGGGGGCCGCGGGACGCCTTGAGCGCGCGGCCGGGCGATACCGTCGAGCGCCGCCGAGCGCAATGCAGCGGAGCGCCCATCGCTAAGAAAGTCCGACTGACTGGACTAGGCTGATCCTCGCTTGGCGAAGGGCCGGTCTCCAGGCGAGCCGATTTAGGCTCGCTCGGGTTACCAGCCGACCCCCGCCGGGAAGCGAAGCCCGCGCCTTGTCTCCGACGCACAAATCCAGACGCAGGTGAACCGTGGGGACCCGGGGCTTGTCGATCCGGGTCCTCATTTTTCCTATCGGCCGCTTCCGCGCAAGCCTTGAATGACCGCCCTACGGTCTGTGGGGTGATGTTGATTGCCAGACTTGGACCCGCCGGTTGAGCGCAGCGTTGTGAACGTGCTGGGCGATCGTCATCTCGAGCTTGCTGGCGACGCGCTGGGAGCGCGCGTTCTCGGGGTGGATGATTGAGATCAACTCGGGCAAGTTGAGCGTCTCGAATCCGTGATCGCGGGCGGCGAGGGCTGCCTCGGTGGCGAGCCCGCGTCCCCAGGCACGGTACGTCAGGCGCCATCCGATCTCCGGGCGCGTAGCGAGCTCGGGAAGGAACGTCGGGTAGGCGATACCGGCGAACCCGATGAACTGGCCCTTGAGATCTGCGTCGCGGCCTTCGAGCGCCCAGAACCCAAAGCCGTGCGTGGCCCAGTGCTCCGCGACGAGCTCATAGAACTCGGCGACCGCCTGTGGGCTTACGGGCCGGTTGAGATACCGGGCGACCTCTGGGTCGCGGTTGATGCCCGCCATCGCACGCTCATCACGGGGCCGCCAGCGTCTCAGGCGCAGCCGGGCGGTGAGGATCTCATCCTCTCGGTCCACCGTCGAGAGATTAGTTGCTGGCGAGATGAGTCAACCGCATTCAGGACTGCCGCGAGGCAAGACAAGTCGGCGGGTAGATCGCGTGACGATCACCACCCGGCCTACTGCGTTGCTGGAGCCTTGGCGCAGTCTTGAAGGAACTCTTCTGTGCCGGCCACGTCGAGGGGCTTGGCGTAGAGGAAGCCCTGGCCTGAGTCGCAGCTCTCGTCTCGCAGAAGCGAGAGCTCGTGTTGTTGCTCGATGCCCTCGGCGAGCGTCTCGATGAGAGGGACTTGCCGAGCTGCACGAGCGTGTGGATCAGCGTCTCGCCTTCCTGATTGTGCGGTCAGACCGGAGATGAACGAGCGGTCGATCTTCAGCGCGTCGACCGGGAAGCTCTGCAGGTGAGCCAAGCGAGGAGTAGCCGGTGCCGAAGTCGTCGATCGCGATCCGCACGCCGAGCGCCTTGATCGTGGTCAGCCGGCGTGCGGTTTCGCTCGACGTCGCGCATCAGGGTCGTCTCGGTGATCTCAATCGTCAGCGCCTCGGGGTCCAGGCTGCTTTGGGTGAGCGCATGTTCGATGTCGGCGATCAGCTGGTCGGTGTCGAGCTGGCGTGCGGAGACGTTGACGGCGATCCCGATCGGATGACCGGCTCGACGCCAGTTCGCGCCTTGCGCGCAGGCCTCGTCGAGGACCCAGCTGCCCGATGTCGGTGATCAGGCCCGGTCTCCTCGAGCAGCGGGATGAAGTCGTCTGGCTGGACCAGTCCCCTGGTCGGGCTGCTCCAGCGGATCAGGGCCTCCACGCCGGTCGGGCGCATGTCGCTCAGATCGAACGTGGGCTGGTAGACAAGCGAAGAACTCGTCGTTTTCCAGGGCGACGCGGAGGTCCATCTCGAGCTCCATGCGAGATTGCACGGCGTCCTGCATCCCGGTCTCGAAGACGACATAGCGGTTCTTGCCGTCCCACTTCGCGCGGTACATCGCGATGTCCGCGTCACGCAGCAGATCCGCGGCCACGGGCCGGTCGCCGGAGGCGATGCCGATGCTCGCCGTCACGTTCAGGCGTGTCGCTTCGTCTGTCGCCGAGCTTGAACGGCTCTTTGAGCGCGTCCGAGCAGCCGCTCGGCGATCAGCTCGGGACCGGCGGCGAGCGAGAGCTCCTCGGCGACGACGACGAACTCGTCGCCGCCGAGGCGTCCAAGCGCGTCGGTGGCGCGCACGACTCCGTCGAGTCGTGCGGCCACCGCCTGCAGCAGCTCGTCGCCGGCGTCGTGCCCGAGCGTGTCGTTGACGGCCTTGAAGTTGTCGAGGTCGATGAACAGTGCCGCGACCGGCGTCTTGGCGCGGCGCGAGCGCACGAGCATCTGCTCGACGCGGTCCAGGATCAACGTGCGGTTCGGCAGCCCGGTCAAGCGGGTCATGGGTGGCGAGGAACGCGAGCTCCTGCTGGCGGCGCTCGAGCTGCTCGTCGGCGAGCTGGCGCTCGCTGTCGAAGGACTCGCACATCCGCACGAGCGTCACGTTCAGGCTGCGCTGCAACATCCCCAGCGCCTGCGCAAGCACCGCGGGCGAGCGTGCCGAGCTCCGTGGCGCTCTCGCGCACGACCTCGCTCGCGGCGTCGCACCAGCGCAGGCAGCGCTTGGTCACCTCGTTGAGGCTGGCGGCGCGTTGCGCGGCGAGCTGCCCGAAGATATTCCAGGACTCCTGGCCGACCTCGCGAGCGACCTCTGGAGGCTCCCCGGCCATCCACCGCGCGACCGCGATCGTGGACACGGTCCCGACCCGCGCGAAGCTGTCCTCGACCATCGCATCGAGGGTCTTCCCTGATGCGTGGTTGCGCGCGAGGATCTTCGCGAGCACGTCATCGGTGCGCGCATTCAGTGTCTCGCCGAGCCGACGAAGATCCTCACCCTCTGTCACGGTTGAGCGGGACATCCCCCATCAGCATCGGCATCGCGCGTGGATTCCATGACGTTGACTTCTCGCCCGTGGACGGTTGCGCCGCGTCGGCCGCGATGATCGGCGTGGTGGAGCCCTGCCCGGGCGTTTAGCCTGCGGTTGCGATCTCAAACCAGACGCAGGTTCCGCCGTCTTGATCTACGCCCCAGCGGCCGGCCTGCATCTCCACGAGGTAGAGGCCGTAGCCTGCGTCTCGTTGGGTGGGGTCGCGCGGAATTGGCGTGAAGCCGCTGCCTTGGTCGGTGACCTCGACGCGGATCGCGTCCTCGTGTAGCCGGCGGGCGCAGAGCACGATCTCGCTCTCCGGCGCGTGTGAGTGAACGACCGCGTTTGACACGAGCTCTGAGACGAGCAGCGCGAGCGTCGCCTCGTTCTCACGGGGGATCTTGCTCGTTCTGGAGAATCTCGTGATTGCAGCGCGCGCGAGCGAGGGAGCTTGGGGGTTGTGCTCGAGGCTGATTTGCAAGGCGGGTCGATCCACAGAGTGTTAATACGCAGCTTTCTCCGATTGTCTGTTCTGTAATCCCGAATGACCTTTACGTGCGCCACCGCGGAGCATGTTTCGATGCTCGATCTGCGCCTTCCCATCGCCCGCACAGGCCACCCCGGGGCGGGTTCGAGGGTCCTTGGGCGAGCGGTCAGTCCCACGCTCGCGGGGTGCGAATCGCGCGCCCGTTATGCGGTACGTTTGAGCGGTGGTGATCGATGATCCAGCGTCCGGATAGTTTGGAGGCGCGTTTGGTCGCGCTGATCAGCTGCTCCTCGGTGTTGATGCGTGCGCTGCGGGTCGCACGAACCGTCGACCCGCCTGACTGGCTGATCGGGGCGGGCGCGATTCGTGATCGTGTCTGGGATAGCCTGCACGGGCTCACCCAACCACCCCCCTCGCGGGACGTCGATCTGGCGTTCTTCGATCCCGCTGCGCTCGGGAGCGAGCGCGAGCGCGGCGTGCAGCGCGAGGTGAGCACGCGGGCTCCGGATATCTGTTGGGATGTGACCAACCAGGCTGCGGTCCACCTGTGGCACCAGCAGGTGTTCGGCATCGAGGTGCAGCCGCTCTGCTCCTGCGCGGACGCCGTAGCGACCTGGCCGGAGACCGCGACCGCGATCGGGGTCCGCTTGGCGGCGGACGACAGTATCGAGGTGGTCGCCCCGTATGGCCTGGAGGACCTGTTCGGGCTCATCTGCAGGCGCAACCCGCGCCGTGTCACGTGCGAGCAGTACCGTCGACGTGTCGAGAGCAAGCATGTCGCGACACGCTGGCCCCGTGTCCGGATCCTGGATGGTCCGGAATCCGATCGTGGTGTTGGGCGCCGACTCTTCTGAGCTCGCGCTTTCGGGCGCGTCATGGCTCGTGTTCGCAAGCGGACATGACCCTTGCCGGCAGAGCCGCCCGAAGGTATATTCCGGTCGTCTAGTTTCGTTGGCCCGATCGTTGCCGGTGGGAGCTGGCACAGCCTTTGGTCAAGCTCAGAGGAGGTGGTTTTGTGTTCAAGCTCGCGACGGTGCCGGAGGAGGCGCTCGAGGATCTCCCTGGGTTTCGCGTCGATGTCGAGATGGGGGATGATCTCGTGTGCGTTGTGCCTGTCGGCGAGCTTGACCTCGCGAGCCGCGGGCGACTCCTCGAGCAGCTTGAGTACCTGCAGGACGCGGGCTTTCAGCGCGTGACGCTCGATCTGCGCCAGCTGGAGTTCATCGACTGCAGCGGGCTGCATGTGATTCTCGATGCCGACGCCCGCGCCCGCGCAGAGGGCGCGGACTTCGGCGTGATCCCTGGCAGTCCCGCGGTGCGGCGTCTCTTCGAGCTGACCGGCACCGACCGGCATCTGCGGTTTCGTTGCCAATGAGATTACGGCCCTGGTCCCCTCGGGTGACACCTCGTCTGGGGACAGGCCGGTACCGCCGCTGGTCAGCACCAGGCAGCAGTCGGCTGTGTCGATCGCCGAGATCAGCACCGTGAAGCTGCCCTGAGCGGACGCAGCCCCTCACCGGCGAGCAACCCTGTCGGAGCGCATCCGCGTGACGCGCTCGTTTGAGATTACAGAGCAGGCAAAAGGGGAAACATCAGTCTTGTCTGTTCCGCGAACTCGATCTCACATTCATGGATTCATCTGGACTGCGACTGCTGATCGAACTCCACGACCGCTCTAGGCGGGAGGCATGGAAGCTCACACTCATACGCTCAACGCACGCGCGGACCAACCGAGTTTTCCGCCTGCCAGGAGGCCAGGCCGACGTCGCACTTGCCTTCGAGGCCGCGGTAAGCTGATGGTTTGCGAGGGTCCCGGCGCACGGCGAGACGCGCTGGACCCTTCGACGCTCCGAATCAGCCTCCAGCGCGGCCCTCGGGCACCCTCACTTGCGCGCGCCGCGATCCTCGGGTTCTCAGAAGACAGCGAGCTTCCCCCTGAGAGGTTGGACGTACTCACGCTGCTCGTCTCAGAGCTCGTATCTAACGCGGTGGTTCACTCAGGCGCCTGCGAGGCGAGCGAGATCGAGCTTTGCGCCCGCCGGCTTGGCCCATGCGCCATGCGTGTCGAGGTCATCGACCAAGGCATCGGTTTCACCCCAGCCCCCCGGGATGCCAGCCAACCCGGCGCGGGCTACGGACTGCACCTCGTAGAGATGCAAGCCACCCGGTGGGGCGTTGACCGCCACGGCGGAACCCGCGTATGGTTCGAGCTTGCAGCCGCAAACTGAGCGTCCACCGACCCCCGATGATCCGAAGGAGAAGCTGATGGCTAAAGTCAAGAAAAGCGAGCGGGATCTCGCCAAGCGGTTGCACAGACTCGGCCTGCGTAAGAGTCACGCCGGGAGCATCGCCAGATCAACCAGTCGTCTCGAAGGGCAACTGCCCGCGGGCGCCCGCGGCACGATTGAAGACCTGGTCTCCACCGTTGGTGAGATCGGTGAGCGACTCAGCGGCGGGCCGGGCAAGCGAAGCAAAGCGGCGAAGAAGGCCGCCAGGACGCGCAAGCGCAATGCCGAGAAGCGCAGTCAGGCCGCGAAAAAAGCCGCCAAGACCCGCGCCAGCAAGTCGCGCTGAGCGACATCGGCTGCGGGCGCCGTAGACGCCGAGCGCGATCGTGACCCCCGAGAGCGATCGCACGCCTCTACTGGGTGGTCTTTCGCCCGGCCTCTACAGCCACACGCCGACGCGCTGCGCGCAATCCTCGACGCGGCCGGCGTGGCGAGCGCTGTGATCGGCGCGATCATGTGCGTGCCGCAGTGTCACATCAAGCGGCTGCTGAGCAAGGGCAGCCCGGCGGCTTGCGCTCTGGCAGGCAAGCCGCCGGGCGCCCCGGGGGGTAAAAGGCTTTCAGCTCACTGAGCGGTCGCCAAGAGGCAGCGCGTCGCGTTCGAAGGTCCGGTTGAACACATGCGCGAACGCCGTGTACGCGGCGACGGCGGCGCACGCGAGGCCGAAGCCCCCGCCGATGTGCACGATCGTGGAGTCTTCGGCGCCAGTGCCGATCCCGATCAGCGCGTACGCGGGGACAAGGAGCAGCAGTACGAGGTTCACCGCGACGCTGACTCTGAAGGAGACAATCCAGAGATAGAGGGTGAAGATGCCCCACAGCAGTAGGTAGAGCTCTTCTGCGCTTGGCTGCTGGGCCTTGGGGATCTGCTTGATGAAGACGGTGTTCAGCAGCCAGAAGGACAGCCAGAAAGCGCCGTATCCGGTGAACGCGGCGGCCGCGAACGCGTTGCGCTGCGCGAACGCCCACATCCCGGCGAGTAGCTGCGCGAAGCCGCCGAAGAAGATCGCGAGCGGGATCACGACTGGGAGATCGCTTTTTGGGAGGATGCCGAGCAGGATCCAGCTGAGCGCGGCGGTAGTGATCGCGAACCCCGAGAGACCGAGCGGGACGGGGTCCGCGGGTAGCCATGTCCTCTCCGCTGTCGGGGTTGGCTGCAGAGAGTCGGCTCGCTCTCGCGGGTTGGACTGTATGTGTTGGGAAACCGCCATTGGATCCTCCTTACGCGTTCGGGGTATCGGACAGCGAACCTGGCCGCCGGCTGCCAGACACGCGGGGTTTGATCAGGATCAGCGCGAGATAGAACGGGCGTAGGCGGCGTGCGCGGCGCGACTCGCGCTCCAGGCCGCTGGCCACCTCCTGCCAACTGCACAGCTCTGCGGGACGGTGATCGCCGCCGGCGTGGCGAGCGCGTTTCGGGGCCGCGACCGCCCAGCGCGAGAGCCATCGGCCGAGCGTCATAGCGAGAAGCGCGACAGCGACCGACACTCCTGACCAGACAGGGCTGCCCCACTGCAATGTGCTTGTCAGCACGAGCGCGGGCGCGAGGAGCATCGGCAGAAGCTCTATTGCTTTTCGCAGGACGGCGGCTGGGCCGCGCTCGCCAACGGTGGAGGTGTTCGAGGCGGGGTTGAGGGCTTGGTGAACATCATTGCAGTGACTTCCTTTATTGCCGTGCGTGAAGACGCGAAACAGCCGTTGTCCGTACGCTTACAACCGGAAAGCAGGCAGGACTCGGGCCCCGCTTCGCGGGCGGCGCGCGCGAACCGGGGTGTGAGATAGACACCGGACGGGTAGGGGCTCTACGGAGAGAGCTGCGGGTGTTGGGCGGCGGACTGGCTGGGAGGAGGCGCAATTACCGGATGGACAACCTTGGCGGGCGACACGCCGGCCCCGTGCCGCGCCCGCCGAGAACCCCGACCGGCCGGGTACCCGAAGCGGGTCGCCGTAGCGCCAGCCTGCTCGACCTCGACCCCGACCTCGCCAGCGAGCTGTCCCCCAGCGACCGGCTCGTCGCGCGCGGCCGGGCGCTCGTCGCCGTCGAAACCCTCGAGAACGGCAGCTGGGAGCCGCTGCTGCTCGGCCAGGCGCCGAATCCCGGGGTCGCTGTCCTGGTCGTCGACGGCCTGCTCATCTGGGAAGTCGAGATGACGGGCCACGTCTCCGCCGAGCTGCTCGGGGCGGGCGACGTGATCTACCCATGGGAGACAGGCGGGTTCAGCGCCCCGTCCAAAGGTGCGTGGCGTGTGATCGTGCCCGCCCGGGCCGCGCTGCTGGATGAGCGGCTGTTCGCGAGGATCGCGCCGTGGCCGGCGCTCGCCGGCGCGATCGCCAGCCGCTCTACGCGGCGCGGGCGGCTGCTCGCGGCGCTGGCGCTGACCCGCAGGATGCGCCGCATCGATGACCGGCTCGTGTTCGTCTTCGCGCTGTTCGCCGAGCGCTGGGGAAAGGTCGGGCCGGACGGGGTTCGCCTGTCGCTGCCCGTGACGCACGAGCTGCTCGGCCGGGTAGTCGGCGCGCGCAGACAGTCGGTGACGACCGCGCTCAGCGATCTGCGCGAGCGCGGCGTGATCACGGCCCTCTCGCACGGGCAGTGGCTGCTCACCGGCCCCCTGGACCCCGCGGCACTGTTGGAGTACGCAAGAACTACCGTCGCTCACGAAGAAACGGCGCGATGAGCGCCAACCAGGAATACCTGCAGGTCCTCGACGTCGACCATGAGCTCGCCGACGCGCTCCCGGCCGCGCAGCTAGAGGACGCCCGTGCGGCTACGCGGGCACGGGTCCTGAAACTGGAGGTCGGGGGCTGGGACGCGACCGGCGAGTATGGCGAGAGGACGAGCTGGCTGGGCCTGATGATCCTCGATGGGTTCGTCGCGCGTGAGACCAGCTGTCAGGAGGAGACCGCGATCGAGGTGATCGGCCCGGGTGACCTGCTGCGGCCCTGGGACCACGACGGTGAGTATCCGCTGGAGAGCATCACTACACACTGGCGGCTGCTCGAGCCGACAAGCCTCGCGCTGCTCGACGACGAGTTCGCACAGCGGATCGCGCCGTGGCCCGCGTTGACCGCCGCGATCATCGCGCGCACAGGCCGCCGCGCACGCTGGCTGGCGGTGCGCCTCATCATCAGCCAGCTGCGGCGCATAAACGCTCGCGTGTTCTACCTGTTCTGGCATCTCGGTGAGCGCTGGGGCAAGCACACCCCACAGGGAATCGTGATCGGGCTGCGCCTCACACACGCCCAGATCGGCGAGCTGATCGGCGCTCAACGACCGTCGGTGACGACCGCGCTCAGCCAGCTCAGCGAGCAGGGACTCGTCGTGCGCTTGCCAGACGGCGCCTGGCGAATACCCAGCGACGCCCCCGACAAGCTCGACGAAATGCTCCGCGAGTAACCACGCTCGATCTCACGGCGCACCCTGCGTCATCCGGGCTGGGGTTCTGCTTGGAGCAGCAGCTCGCTTTGTACGGGAGGGTAGGTGAGCGTGTATTCCTCGCCTGGTAGCGCGAACGGTGTGAGCTGGTGCTCGACAGGCTCTAATCCCAGCCCCAAATGAAGGACACGCCAGCCGCGGATGCTCAACGCGTCTGCGATCAACCGCCGGTGACATCGCCACCACTGCACCTCTGCGCACATCACACACACGGGGTGCCCCGCGGCGCGGAGCTGCAGGCGCTCCAACGCGGCGAGGAACTCCTCGCTCTGCATGTGGTCGGCGTAGCCACGGAACGACGGGTGCTCCCAGCCGGTGTTCGGGGAGTCCGGCAGGGCACGGCGAAACCCGCCGAGCGCCCCCTCGTGCAGATAGTCGATGCCACGCGCCGGCAGCGACCGGGCCAGCGCCTCACGCGCGAACTGCGGGTGCCGCCGAGAGCCGGGGACACTGCGCACATCCACCAACTCACGCACACCCACGCCCTCGAGCACCCCTGCGAGCCCGTCAAGCGAACGGGTGGAATGCCCCACCGTGTAGATGATCGGCGAACTGCTGCTCACGGACACCTTCCTGGGTGTAGCACGTATCCCCGGGCGTGGCGGGCGCGTGACGGCGTGAGCGGCTTCTACTATTGCGAGCTGTGAGCGAGCCACCGATCGTCACGTTGACGCGCTGGGAGCAGTCGGGTGCGCTGTGGCGCACCCGGCAGCTCTGCGAGACGCTCGCGATCGTGGATCTCTGCAGCTGCACGGGAGAGCCGATGCAGCAGCTGCACTCCCAGGACCCAGAGCTGCTGGCCTATCTCGCGGCCCGTCCAAGCTCAGACGCCGAGGTGACTGAGCCGCGATGACCTATGTGATCACCGAACCCTGCATCGGCACGAAGGACGACTCCTGTGTCGAGGTCTGTCCGGTGGACTGCATCCACCCGACGCCCGAGGAGCCCGGCTATGACGCGGTCGAGATGCTCTTCATCGACCCGGCGGAGTGCATCGACTGCGATGCCTGCGTCGAGGCGTGCCCGGTCGACGCGATCTTCTCCGATGCTCAGGTGCCGGCGGAGTGGGAGCACTACCTCGCTGCGAACGCCGCGTACTACGAACAGGACGGGACGTGAGCGTCGCGAGGTCTTTTGTTGCTGAGCTGCGACACTGATCTGCGCGATGGATGACTGGAATCTCGCAGGTCTGCCCTGGCGGCCGCATCACCCAGAGATCCTTTCCTCGACCCAGGAGGCTCGGGCGATCGTCCTTGACCTTCCCGCGGGCGAGATCCTCCAAGAGCACCAGGTCCACGAGGGAGCCTGGCTCGTCCTCATCGACGGTGAGATCACTGTCACGACCGACACGCAGGCTGTCGAGGCTAGGCCAGGGATTATCGTGCACTTCGCGCCAAAAGAGCGCCACGAGGTCAAAGCGCTCACGAACGCACGCCTGCTGCTCCTCCTCACTCCCTGGCCCGGCGCCGGCCATCCGGGCGCCATGACCGTCGAGCAGAAGAACGGCGTGCGAGAGCGCGCGGCCGAGCGGGCCAACCCGTAGCACCCCTATAGGTACCCGGCGCGTCAGGCAGCTGCCCCACGTGGGTGTAGTGCGTCCTGGAGGGTCTCGGCGAGGGTTTGGATGCGGATCAGGTGCTCGCGGGTCAGGGCCTCCAGCTGTTCGCGTCCACGGTCGGTGAGCGCAAGGTGGATCCGGCGGTGGTCGAGCGCATCGCGCTCACGGCAGATCAGTCCGGCGGTCTCGGCGCGCTGCGCGAGCTCGACGGCGCTGTGGTGGCGGATATGCAGCTCCTGCGCCGCCGCCCCGATCGTCGGGCCCGGTGTGCTCGGCTGACCGCGTATGACCAACAGCAGCTGGTGCAGGGAGGGAGTCAGGCCCGCCTGGTGAGCTGTCTGTTCGCTCCAACGTAGGAAGCCTCGTAGCTCTGAGCGGAATGCGAGCAGGCGCTGGTAGTCCTCGTCGAGCAAGGGACGCTCGATGGCCTTGGCGCTCATTGTGTCGGCTCGCGGGCTGCGAGCAGCGTGCCCAAACCATTGGCGGGCCGGCGTGGTCGCAGTGGGCGCTCACGATGGCGCTCCTCGATCAACACGCGCTCGTGGGCCTTGAGCAGATCGAACTGACTGATCAGCCCTACGAGCCGCCGCGGGTGCCCGCGATCGGCAACGGGGAGAACGCCGTGTCCGCTGGAGACCATTCTGTCGGCGACCTCGCGCAAGGTCTCATCGGCAAACGCGATAATCGGGCGCCGCGCCAGCTCGCTGACGCTCTGCGGGTCGGAGGATTGGTGGGCGTCGAGCACGTCAGAGAATGCCACGACGCCCACGAGGTTCTCGTCGTTGCCAATGACGGGGTACAGGCGCTGGCGGCGCTCGTCACTGCCCTCGGGCAGGAGATCGTAGAGCTGCTCGGCGGATTCCTGTGGCTGCACGCTGAACACCTCTGTCGTCATCACGTCACGCACCAGCAGGGCATGCAGCGGGTCGATCTCGTACTCACGGGTGACGTGGTAACCACGGCGGGCGATCTTCTCGGTCAAGATCGAGCGCTTCAGCGTGAGGACGCTCACCAAATGAGCGATCGTGCACGCGAGCAGCAGCGCCAAGAGCGCGTTGACGTCGTGCGTCAGCTCGAGCGCGAAGACGATGCTCGTAAACGGCGAGCGCATCACGCCGGCCATCGCAGCAGCCATCCCGATCAGTGCCCACGTGCCCTCTCCTGCGCCCGGAAGAATCGTGCCGAGTAGCCCGCCGACAGCGGCGCCGAGCATCAAAAGCGGGGCGAGGATTCCGCCGCTGGTATTCGACCCCAGCGCGATCGACCAGACCGCCAGCTTGACCACGAGCAGCACGGCCAAGGCCCCGAGCGCGAGTTCGCCCGCGAGCTCTGAACCAATCGTCGCGTAGCCCACACCGAGCACCCTTGGATCGACCAGCCCACCGATGCCGACGAACACGCCGCCGATCGCTGGCCACCACGACCAGTGAAAAGGCAGCCGTCCGAACAGATCCTCCGCGCCATACACGCAGCGCGTCATTACCCACGCCAGTCCACCGCACGCGAGACCCACGAGCGCCGCGCCTAGCGTCACCGAGAGGCCCAAGGAGCCATGAGCGCTCATCGCAAACAGTGGAGCCGACCGCAGCAGCCCAGCGTTCGCAAGGGCTTCCCGGACGGCCTCGGCCGAGCACGCCGCGAGCGCGACCGGGATCATCGAGCGCGGGCGCCACTCGAACAGCAGCAGCTCCACCGCCAGCAGCACAGCCGCGACGGGCGTCGCGAACACCGCGGTCATGCCACCGGCCGCGCCGGCCACGAGCAGCGTTCGCCGCTGCGCCGCGGTCAGATGCAGGAGCTGCCCGACGATGCTGCCGAGCGCTCCGCCGGTGACGATGATCGGCCCCTCTGCGCCAAACGGACCACCCGTGCCGATGCTCACGGCGCTGGAGATCGGCTTCAGCACAGCCAGCCTTGGCTCCATACGGCTGCCGCGCAACAGGATCGTTTCCATTGCCTCGGGGATCCCGTGACCACGAATCCGCTCCGAGCCCACGCGCGCCATTACCCCCACGATCAGCCCGCCGACGACGGGCACCAGGACACTCCATCCTCCGAGCACTGAGGTGTCCGGCGGGGAGAGACTCGTGCTGAGGGTGCCCGTGTAGGCGAGGTGGGTGATCAAGCCGATCAGGTCCAGCAGCCCTAGCGCGAGGATCGCGACAGCCGCCCCGATCAGGACCGCCACGGCAGCGAGCGCGAGCACTGAGCGTGTCGCGGCGAAATCGCCCAGCTCACGCTCGGGGGCGCCCTGTGCTCTGGTGTCCGGTGGTGCTATCGCGTCAGCGGGAAACCGCTCGAGGTGACCGTTGTCCGCCACAGACCCCAAGCATATCGGGTAGCGATATGTTCCTGGTGGCGGCCCCGCGTTCGCGTCCGGGCGGTGACTGTCAGAGCTCAGACATCGTCGTTTTGTGCCGCGGTGGTCGGGGGGTATAGAAGCTCATCGTGTTCCTAAATTGGGAGAGCTTCCGTGGTTGATCGAGTCCTAACCCAACGGGCGGCGCAGCTTAGGCCGGGTATCGACCCGCGCCAGGCGCGCCACCAGCAGGCCCTGGTAGCCCGGGAAATAAGACGTTTGGCGCGCCGGCGTGATCGTCCTGGACACCCGCGCGAGCAGGCGGGTTTGCTTCCGGCCGTGATCGCAGACCTCGAGCTCGCCCGCCACGCCGGCGTCGCGCGCTCAGCCGAGGCCCAGAGTTGACGCCCCGTCCCGCGTCCGCGGGCCCGTCCACGCAATCCGAGTCCGGTCGAAAGGGAGAAAGACGTGTCTGAAACCGCCGCTGACCTGCTGCTGGATCGCCTCATGGATTGGGGTGTGGACACGATCTTCGGCCTCCCCGGCGATGGGATCAACGGGATGTGGGAGGCGATGCGTAAGCGCCAGGACGAGCTGCGTTACGTGCATGTCCGCCACGAGGAGGTCGCCTCGATGGCGGCCGTCGGCTACGCGAAGTTCACCGGCAAGCTTGGCGTGTGCATGGCGACCGCCGCCCCGGGTGCAGTGCATCTGGCGAACGGGCTGCTGGACTCAAAGCTCGAGGGCGCGCCGATGCTCGCGATCAGCGGGATGACCTATCACGATTTGATCGGCACTCACTACCTGCAGGACTTCGACACCGACTATCTCTTCCAGAGCATCGCGCTCTACAACCAGCGGATCATGGGGCCAGCGCACATCACGAACGTCGTCGACCTGGCGTGCCGCACCGCGCTGGGCCAGCGCGGCCCTGCGCATATCGCGTTCCCGATCGACTACCAGGTCGCCGACGCCTCGGACATCATGCGCTTCAACCGCAACGTGCCGGGCCACACCACGACCGCGTACCGGACGCCCGTGCGGGTCCCTGAGCGGAGCGAGCTCAAGCGCGCCGCAGATCTACTCCGGGGCGCGGAGCGGGTAGCGATCCTCGCCGGCGCCGGCGCGAGGGGCGCGGGCGATGAGCTTGAGGCGGTGGCGGAGAAGCTGGGCGCCCCGATCATCAAGGCCTTGTTGGGCAAGGACTGTGTGCCCGATGACAGCCCGTTCGTCACCGGTGGCATCGGCGTCGTCGGTACGCGTCCGTCGCAGGAGGCGATGGAAGGCTGCGACGCGCTGTTGATCGTCGGCTCCTCGTTTCCCTACATCGAGTTCCTGCCTTCGCCCGGGCAGGCCGAATGCGTGCAGATCGACGATCGCCCGGAGCGCATCGGCCTGCGCCACCCGACCGACGTCGCGCTCGTCGGCGACGCCAAGGCCACGCTGCGCGAACTGCTGGCGCTGCTCGATCGTCACGAGAACCGCTCGTTCTTGGAGCAGGCGCAGGAGGGCACCCGTCAGTGGTGGGAGCTGATGGAGGAACGCGGCACCCGCACAGACACGCCGATGAAGCCGCAGGTCGTCACCTGGAACCTCGCAAAGCTCTTGGATGACGACGCGATCATCTGCGGAGACTCCGGCACGGTCACGACGTGGCAGGCGCGGCTGCGACTGCGCCGCGGACAGATGTTCTCCTTCAGCGGCACGAACTGCTCAATGGCAGCCGCCCTGCCGTATGCGATCGGTGCGCAGACCGCCTACCCGGATCGACAGGTCGTGGCGTTCACCGGTGACGGGTCGCTCTCGATGCAGATGGGGGACCTGGTCACCTTGTGTCAGGAGCAGCTGCCGGTGAAGCTGATCGTGATCAAGAACAACGTGCTCGGCTTGATCAAGTGGGAGCAGATGGTGTTCATCGGCAATCCCGAGTACGGCGTGGACTTCCATCCGATCGACTTCGTCAAGGTCGCCGAAGCATGCGGCGCGAAGGGGGTGAGCATTGAGGACCCGGCGCGCTGTGAGGAGCAGCTGCGCGCCGCGCTCGCTCTGGACGGCCCGGTGGTGATCGAGTGCGTTGTTGACCCGAACGAGCCGCCATTGCCGCCGAAGATCACCCGCGAACAGGCCAAGGCGCTAGCCGGAGCGTTGGCGCGTGGTGAGGAGAACCGCACTCAGATCGGGCTGACGATCGGACGCAACCTGATCGAGGAGTGGTCCTCGGACGCGAGCCCCTACGGCGTGATCGAGCGCGTCCGCGAGAAGGTCGCCGGCGCCCTCTCCCACGACGACGACGAGTGAGAACCGGCAAACGACGAGGAGACGAGGTTCCTGATGCAGCTCCCGTTCACCGTTGAGACGTGGCAGACCCCGTCACGCACACGCGAACCCAGCCAACACCCCGACGGCAAGGTCGACCCCGCGCGTCTGCAGGCGGACCTGGAGAGCGCGGTCCGCGGCGAGGTGCGCTTTGACGGCGCGACCCGCGGCCTGTACGCCGCCGATCACTCCGTCTACCGGCAGGTCCCGATCGGCGTCGTGATCCCTAAGGACGCCGACGACGTCGAGGCCGCTGTGACCGTGTGCCGCCGGCATCGCGCCCCGATCCTCGCGCGCGGCTGCGGGTCGAGCCTCGCGGGGCAGACGTGCAACGTGGCGGTCGTGTTCGATTTCTCCAAGTACATGCACGAGCTCGTCGAAATCGACGTGGAGCGCAAGCGCGCGCGTGTGCAGCCGGGGCTGATCAACGACCATCTCCGCGACCCCGCGGTGGAGAAAGGTCTCACGTTTCCTGCGGATCCGGCGACGCACGCATGGGCGACGTTGGGCGGCGCGATCGGGAACAACTCGTGCGGGTCGCACTCGATGATGGCGCCGCCCGGGAAGACCTCGGACTTCGTGCAGGAGCTCGACATCCTGCTCTACGACGGTACCCGCATGCGCGTCGGGCCGACGAGCGAGGAGGAGCTCGAGCAGATCATCGCCGCCGGTGGGCGCAAGGGCGAGATCTACGGCCGGCTGCGGGACCTGCGCGACCGCTACGCAGACGCGATCCGTGAGCGCTACCCGCCCTTGGAGCGTCGCGTCTCTGGCTTCAACCTCGAGCAGTTGCTGCCCGAGAACAACTTCAACGTCGCCCGCGCGTTGGTGGGAACCGAGGGAACCTGCGCGATCACGCTGGAGGCGACCCTCGGCCTGGTTGAGCACCCGCCCTACCGCGCGACAGCGGTCCTTGGCTACCCCGATGTGTTTCATGCCGCCGATCACATCATGCAGATCCGCGAGCACGAGCCGAACGCGCTTGAGGCGATCGACGAGCACGTCCCCGCGAACCTGCGCCGCAAGCAGCAGGAGCTCGAGGAGATCTCCCACCTGCCCGACGGCAACGGCTGGCTGTTCGTCGAGTTTGGCGGCAAGACGCAGAAAGAGGCAAACAAGAAGGCCGAAGCCCTGAAGACCGACCTGGAGAAGCACGAGGACGCCCCGAACGTGAAGCTGTTCGAGGACGCCACCGAGCAGGAACACATCTGGGCGGTGCGCGAGGGCGCGATCGGCGCGGCACGGATTCCGCACGAGCTCGACACCTGGCCCGCGTGGGAGGACGGCACCGTCCCGCCCGAACGGCTGGGGGAGTTCCTGCGCGAGTTCAAGGAGCTGATCGACCGCCACAGCCTGCGGGTCGTGCTGTTCGGGCACTTCGGCCAGGGCTGCGTGCACGCACGCACCAACAACAACCTCAAGACCCCCGAGGGGATCCGCGACTTCCGGGCGTTCATGGAGGAGTGCGCCGACCTGACCGTAAAGTACGGCGGCTCCCTCTCGGGAGAGCACGGCGAGGGACAGCTCCGAGCAGAGCTTCTGCCCCGCATGTTCGGGGCGGAGCTGTGCAAGGCGTTTGACGAGTTCAAGGCGATCTGGGACCCGGATAACAAGCTGAACCCGCGCAAGGTGCTCTCCGACAGCTACAAGCTCGATCAGAACCTGCGCTACGGCACCGGCTACAACCCGCCACAGGTCAAGACCCATTTCTCCTTCGTCGAGGATCACGGCCACTTCGCCGGCGCGACCGAGCGCTGCTTCGGCTTCGGCAAGTGCCGGCGCACCGACGGCGGCACGATGTGCCCCTCCTACATGGTCACGCGCGAGGAGCAGCACTCCACCCGCGGGCGTACACGGCTGCTGTTCGAGATGCTCCAGGGCGAGGCGGTCACCGGCGGTTGGCGCGACGAGGGCGTCAAGGAGTCGTTGGATTTGTGTCTGGCGTGCAAGGGCTGCAAGGGGGACTGCCCCGCCAGCGTCGATGTCGCTACCTACAAGGCCGAGTTCCTGTCCCACTACTACAAGGGCCGCCTGCGGCCGCGCGCGGCGTACGCGATGGGGTTGGTCATGTGGTGGGCACGCCTCGCGTCCCTGACGCCACGTCTGGTCAACACCGCGACGCAAATCCCGGCATTGGCGCGGCTCGCGAAGCAGGCGGGCGGCGTGGCGCCCGAGCGGGAGCTGCCGCAGTTTGCGGCACAGACGTTCCGCCAATGGTTCACCGGCCACCGCGCGGCGCACCCACACGGGCCGCGGGTAATCCTGTGGCCCGACACGTTCACCAACCACTTCCACCCCGAGGTCGGCCAGGCCGCCGTGGAGGTGCTCGAGGCCGCCGGCTACCACGTCGAGCTGCCCGCCAAGCCGTTGTGTTGCGGGCGCCCACTCTATGACTACGGGATGCTCACGCTCGCCAAGCGGTTCCTGCACCAGATCCTCGAGGCGATGGCCGAGCAGATCGAGGCCGGGCTCCCCGTCGTCGCGCTCGAGCCCTCATGTGGCGCGGTCTTCCGCGACGAGCTGCGCAACCTGCTCCCCAACGACGAGAACGCCGTGCGCCTATCCGAGCAGACCTATCTGCTCTCAGAGTTCCTCGAGCACCACACGCCTGATCTCAAGCTGCCGGAGCTCGAGCGCAAGGCGATCGTCCAAGGGCACTGCCATCACAAGTCCGTGTTCAAGCTCACCGACGAGCGCAAGGTGCTCGAAAAGCTCGGCCTGGACTTCGAGTTCCTGAACGCCGGCTGCTGCGGCATGGCGGGCAGCTTCGGCTTCGAGGCGGGCGAGAAGTACGACGTCTCGATCAAAGCCGGCGAGCGGGCGCTACTGCCGAAGGTTCGCGAAGCCGCCAAGGACACGATCGTCCTCGCCGACGGGTTCTCCTGCCGCGAGCAGATCACCCAAGGCACGGACCGCCAAGGACTGCACCTCGCCCAGGTCATCCAGCTCGCGCTACACGGCGACGAGCGCCCCCAACACGGCCAGTACCCCGAGCGCCACACCCCAAAGCTCACCCCACAATCAAACGGTCACACTCGCGAGCGGACTCTGGCAGGCGCTACGACGATCGCGAGCATGCTTCTAGTGGGCGGGGTTCTGCACCGAATACTCAGACGGTAAACCGGCAGCTGTGCGCCTATGACTGCCGGGGCCGGCTCGCGAGCGAGCGTCCGACGGCAAGCGAGGACCCGCCGTCTACACGCGTTCAGAAACGCAGCAGCCCGCCGCGCGAGCGTCGCGGTCGGCGGCCCCGCGCGGATCCGGGTGGTGGGTCTCCTCAGCCTCGTGCTGGCCCTCAACAGCGCGGACGCCTCCGCGGTCGGCGCCGCGGCTGGCCCGATCAAGCAGGCGCTGCACATCGACTACACCCAGCTCGGGCTGCTCGTCGCGCTGCCCGCCCTCATCGGCGCCGCGGCGACCGTCCCGGTCGGTGCGCTGACCGACAGGGTCCGCCGCGTGCGGCTGCTCGCGGGAAGCCTCGTGCTGTGGAGCGCGTCAATGTTGATCAGCGGCGCGTCGAGCTCCTATCGGATGCTGCTGGCAAGCCAGATGCTCGTGGGCGCGGTGACCGCGACGTCCGGGCCGACTATCGCGTCGCTGACAGGGGATTTCTTTCCCTCCCGTGAACGTGGCCGGATCTACAGCTTCATCCTCACCGGCGAGCTGCTCGGCTCTGTGATCGGCCTGTTCATCAGTGGAAACGCCGCGGGCGTGCTGTCCTGGAGATTCGCGTTCTGGGTGCTGGCGATCCCCAGCGCGGTCCTGGCGTGGGAGATCTGGCGCCTGCTGCCCGAGCCCGCCAGAGCAGGCCAGAGCCGCCTCGCACCTGGCGCCGCGCAGCTCCCTGCTACAGACGCGCCCCCCGCGCCGCCGCTTACCGAGGGGCCCGAGCAGTCACGAGGCGACCCCGGGATCCTGCAGCGCGAGATCGCCGCTCAACACGTCCCGCCCCGGACGGAGCTCGTGCTCGAGGACGATCCGGGAGAGATGAACCTGTGGCAGGCGGTCCGTTACGTCCTGCACGTGCCGACCAACCTGGCATTGATCACCGTCTCTTCGCTGGGGTACTTCTTTCAGTCCGGGGTACAGACCTTCGCCGTGATCTTCGTCGGGCACCAGTACGCCGTCGGTCAAGCGCTCGCGACCACGCTGCTGGCGATCCTCGCCGTCGGCGCGATCGTCGGTGTCCTTGCCTCGGGGCGCATCGCCGACCAGCTCGTGGAACGTGGGCATATCGCGGGCCGCGTCCTGGTCGCCGCAATAGCGCTTCTACTCGCGGCCGTGCTGTTCCTACCGCCTCTGCTCAGCCGCTCGCTGCTGATCGGCATCCCGTTCCTACTGTTGGCGACTGCGGCGCTCTCCGCGACCAACCCACCGCTCGACGCCGCGCGCCTGGACATCATGCCCGCCCGGCTGTGGGGCCGCGCCGAGGGAGTGCGCACACTCCTACGGTCAGTCGCCCAGGCCTTCGCACCGCTGCTGTTCGGGTTCGTCTCAGACCAGCTGAGCACGGGCACCCGCACCGCGGGGCAGCACACCGGGCTCGGGCAGCAGGCCCAAGCCTCCGGGCTGCGCGACACGTTTCTGATCATGCTCATACCCCTCGCGATCGGCGGCGTGATCCTGCTGCGATCCACCGGTGTCTACCGACGCGACGTCGCGACCGCACTCGCATCCGAACAGAAACCCAGCAGCCGCCAAGACGCCGCTCCCCAGCACAGATAACTCCCGCCGCCAGGCGAGCTCGCGGATCTCACCCTCCACGGACTGAGAAGGGTTCTCTCCCGAGCCTGTCCGGCGTGGAACGTCAGAGCTCAGACCACCCCCGTTTCGCGGCGGGCCGCGCTGGAGAGAAATAGGGCAGAGAAAGTCTTCTCAAAGCGCAAATCATCGAGTCAGCAAAGGAGTGAAACGATGCGCATCCGTTACTTCTCATTCATGGCGCTCGGCATAGCCGCGGCGTTCCTTATCGTCGCCAGCCAGGCGTTCGCGCTGGTTGACATCGCGAATGTGTCCCTTGGTGTCGCGATCGGGATGTTCGTCGTCGCCGTCGCTGCCGCGGCGCGCTACCGTCGCCACATTCCCTCGCTCGTGGCCGGCCTTGCCGTTGCCGCGGTGAGCGCGTGGATGATCGTCTCAAGCCAGGTGTTCTCGCTGGGAACCGTGCAGAACCTGACGTTCGCCGAGGCCCTCGCGATCGCGGGCCTCGCGCTGGCCGGTTTGACCGCGCACGAGCTCAGCACCGAGCGTGTCGTTCACTCCCTTGAGACTCAAGCCGGCACGCGAGAGTCCGAGCGCCCCCACGAGTTCGCGCTCTGATCACGCGCTGAGCAATTGCGGCAGGAACTGGGACGTCCGGTAGCAGGCGTCCCAGTCCCGTGCCGGACAAGCGCTGATAGGAGAGATACTGATGACCGAGGAGACAGGGCCGACGATCGCGACCGGAGCGCTCGCTTCGCAGCGCTGGCGGAGGTTGATACCGCTGGCGTTCATCACCTACAGCTTCGCCTACCTGGACCGGTCGAACTACTCGCTAGGCGCCGCCGGCGGGCTGAAGGACGCGCTGCACATCTCCTCCGGTCAGGCGGGGCTGCTCGGCGGCCTGTTCTTCATCGGCTACTTCGTCTTTCAGGTTCCCGCGGCTGTTTTCGCGGAGAATCGCAGCGTCAAGCGGTTGATGTTCTGGTCGCTGATCCTGTGGGGGATCTTCGCGGCGGCGCAGGGCGTGATCGACTCCTACGGGCTGCTGCTCGCCGACCGTTTCCTGCTCGGGGTCGTCGAGGCGGCTGTGATCCCCGCGATGCTCGTGTTCCTGACGCACTGGTTCAGCAGCCGCGAGCGCGGCCGCGCCGACACGTTCCTGATCCTCGGCAACCCGGCGACGCTCCTGTGGATGTCGGTGATCTCCGGCTATTTGATCGCCGCGACGAGCTACCGGTGGATGTTCGTGATCGAGGGGCTGCCCGCGATCCTCTGGGCGTTCGTGTTCCGAGCCCTGGCAGCCGACCGGCCGGGTGACGCGAAGTGGCTCGCATCCTCTGAGCGCAAAGAGATCGAGCAGCGCCTGCAGGCTGAGCAGGCCGGCGTCCCGAAGGTCGAGGGTTACCGCGAGGCGTTCAAGTCGTGGAACGTGCAGGTCCTCTCGGTCCAGTACGCGCTGTGGAGCATCGGCATCTATGGCTTCGTGTTCTGGCTGCCGACGATCGTCAAGTCGCTCTCCGGTCATGGATCGGCTCGACCGGCGCGCTCTCGGCGGTTCCCTACGCCCTCGCGATCGTGCTGATGCTCGCCAACTCCTATGTCTCTGACCATGTCAAGCAGCGCCGGCGGCTGTTCGTGTGGCCATTCCTGCTCGTCGGCGCGGTCGCGTTCTACCTCTCCTACCGTGTCGGGACCGGGCACTTCGTGGAGTCCTTCGTGTTGCTGATCATCGCCGGCGGCGTGATGTATGCGCCCTACGGTCCGTACTTCGCGTTCATCCCGGAGTTCCTGCCGCAGAACGTCTCAGGCGCGGCGATGGGTGTGATCAACGCGTTCGGTGCGCTCGGCGGGTTCGCCGGCGCGTACGTCGTGGGTGCGCTCGGCGGGGGAACCAAGTCCGGGGCGGCGTTCATCTTCATGGCAGCGTCGCTGCTCGCCGCCGGCCTTTTGATGTTCCTCGTCAGGCGACCACGCGTGATCGAGCCGGAGAACGCGAAGCCGCTTCGACGAGCGAGGGCGCGCTCTACGGCCGCGTCGTGGGCGGGCAGCTCCCGCGACCCGCTGGTCGGGAGTGTGCAGTCGGCGTTGCACAGCGGCCGGCGAAAGACACACTGACTGACATGCACGGCGACACCGAGCAAGAAACCCGCCCGGCACCAGCCGCCCCACGCGCTGGCATAGCCACGTCGGGTCGCGTGAGGATCGGCATCGCCACGCCGGTTGACGGGGTGCTGGTCGAAGCGATCCGGGGAACCTTTGCCGGTATCGAGGTGCGCTATGAGCCTGACCTGCTGCCCCCGGCCCGCTACCCAGCGACGCTCGGCGTCCCCGTCCCGACGGAACTCCTGAACGCCGTGATGGTCACCCGATTCGGCCTTCCCGATGACTCACCGGCTGCTCTGGGCAGGGTGGTGCGCAGCAACCCGCGGCTGCGGTGGGTGCAGGGCACCGCCGCCGGCACCGGCGAGCAGGTCAAGGCAGCAGGGCTGAGCGCCGGGGAGCTCGAGCGTGTCGTGTTCACGAGCGCGAGCGGCGTGCACGTCGGCCCGCTCGCCGAATTCTGCATGCTCGGGCTGCTCACGCTCACGAAGGGTCTGGCGCGCCTGCAGGCCGACCAGCGCGCGCACCGGTGGGATCACTACCCCGTCGCAGAGCTGCGCGGGCGCACGCTGCTGATCCTCGGGTTGGGGGCGATCGGGACCGAGGTCGCGCGTCTAGCCAAGGCGTTCGGGATGCACACCCTCGCCATCAACCGCCACGGCCACAGCGATTCCCCCCACGTCGACGAGACCCATCGGACCGGCGAGCTGCTCAAGCTGCTCACACGCGCCGACGCGGTCGTCGTGGCGTTGCCGCTCACCGAGGAGACCCGCGGTATGCTCGACGCCCGCGCGATCGGGCAGATGAAGCGTGGTGCGATCCTGATCGACGCCGGGCGCGGCGGCACGATCGACGAGCCCGCGCTCGTGCAGGCGCTGCAAGAGCAGCGCCTGGCGGGTGCCGCGCTGGATGTTTTTGCGACCGAGCCGCTACCGCAGGACAGTCCGCTGTGGGATCTCCCGAACGTGCTGATCAGCCCCCACACCGCGGCGCTGTCGGTGCACGAGAACGAACGGATCGTCGAGTTGTTCGTCGAGAACCTGGGCCGCTACCTCGCCGGCGAGCAGCTGCTCAGCCGCGTCGACCCGAGCCTCTTCTACTGAACAGGAGTACCAACCATGCCTAACGCCACCTCCACCCCAAACGACTACGCCAGCAAGCTTCACCGCTCGCTGGGCGATGAGCTCACCTCCCGAGTCGACGCCATCGTCGATGAGTGGGGTGCGGCGGGGAAGGTCGCGCGGTTGTGGGCGCGCGACGCGAGCTTGTGGACCGACGCCGGCGAGGGAGCATGGCTGGGCTGGCTTGATGTCGCGACGGCCCAGCTCGCGGACCCCGAGCGCTTCAGCGTGCTCGTCGATGACGTCCGCTCGGGTGGGTTCGCGGACGCGGTGCTGTTGGGGATGGGCGGCTCTAGCCTGTGCCCTGAGGTCCTATCGCTGACGTTCGCCGCACAGACCGCGGGGCTGCCGCGCCTGCGGGTCCTGGACAGCACAGACCCCCTTCAAATCAAGACGCTGCAGGAGCAGATCGACCTGTCAAAGACGTTGTTCTTCGTCTCCTCGAAGTCGGGCACGACACTGGAGCCGAATATTCTCGCCACGTACTTCCACGCGAAGGTGAAGAATCTCGTGGGCGCAGAGGAGGCAGGACGGCGGTTCGTCGCGATCACAGACCCCGGATCGCCGCTTGCGCAGCGCGCCGAACGCGACCGCTACCGCGCCATCTTCCACGGTCTGGAGTCGATCGGCGGTCGCTACTCGGCACTGTCTGACTTCGGGATGATCCCCGGCGCTGCGTGCGGCGTAGACGTGATCAGCCTGCTCGAGAACGCCGAGCAAGTGGCTCACGCGTGCGCCGCGGACGCTCCCGCCGGCGAGAACCCAGGTCTCGCGCTCGGCGCGATCATCGGCGCGTGCGCGATCGGCGGACGCGAGAAGATCACGCTCGTGACCTCCGAGGGCATCCGCGACTTCGGGGCGTGGCTCGAGCAGCTGCTGGCCGAGTCGACCGGCAAGCACGGCAAAGGAGTTATCCCCGTCGACCGCGAGCCACTCGGCGCACCGGATGTATACGGCTCTGACCGGCTGTTTGTGTACCTGCGCCTGGCCTCACAGCACGACGACCATCAGGACGCCCAGGTCACCGCGCTGCAGTATGCGGGCCAATCCGTCGTACGGATCGACATCGACTCCGTCTACGAGCTCGGCGGCGAGCTCTTCCGCTGGGAGTTCGCGACCGCGGTCGCGGGTGCGATCATCGGCATCAACCCGTTCGATCAGCCCGACGTGCAAGACGCAAAGCAAGCCGCCCGCGAACTGACCGACGGATACGACAAGCAAGGGCGGCTACCCGACCTGCGGCCGTTCTACCGACAGGACGGGTTCGCGCTCTTCGCCGACGAGCGCAACACCACGGAGATCCGCGACGCGGCTCGGCCAGCGGAGTCGCTCGACGGGCTCCTGCGCGCCCACCTGGCCCGCGTCAAAGAGAGCGACTATGTTGCGCTGCTCGCCTACCTGCCGATGAGCGCCGAGCAGGAGTGGCTGCTGAGCAAGATCCGGGTGCTGATCCGCGACCGCCTGCGCGTCGCGACCGCTCTCGGGTTCGGGCCACGGTTTCAGCACTCCACCGGGCAGGCCTATAAGGGGGGCGCGAACACCGGCGTGTTCCTGCAGATCACCCACGAGGACACCATCGATCTCGCGATCCCCGGACACAGCTACACATTCGCCACCGTCAAGGAGGCGCAGGCTCGCGGCGACTTCGACGCGCTCGCCAAGCATCAGCGCCGCGCGCTACGGATCCACCTCCACGGCGAGCTGGCCGACGGCCTAGGTGCGCTACGCGAAGCGATCGAACGAGTCCTGCCCTGAGGAACATCAAACGCAGGAAAGCGAGAAGATCACACGATGCCCAACGCCACAGCCACGATCGAGCGGATCGACGTGCAGGCCTACACGGTCCCTACCGATGCGCCGGAGGGCGACGGAACGCTCCAGTGGGACTCCACGACGATCGTCGTCGTCGAAGCCCACGCTCAGGGAAAGGCCGGGCTCGGCTACACCTACGCCGACGTCTCCACCGCGAAGCTGACACAGAGCAAGCTCGCCGATGTCGTGAAGGGCCAACCCGCCCAGTCCCCGCGCGCGTCCTGGGCGGCGATGGTCAGGGCCACCCGCAATCTCGGCCGCCCGGGGATCACCTCGATGGCGATCGCGGCCGTGGACCTCGCGCTGTGGGATCTGCACGCGCGACTGGCCGAGATGCCGCTGTGCGCACTGCTGGGCATGGCGCACGATCACGTCCCGGTTTACGGCTCCGGCGGGTTCACCACCTACACCAACGACCGGCTCGCGGAGCAGCTCGCGGACTGGGCCGCCCAGGGCATACCCAGAGTGAAGATGAAGGTCGGCGCGCACCCCGACCGGGACCCCGAGCGCGTGCGCGCCGCACGCGCCGCGATCGGCCCGGACGTCGAGCTGTTCGTCGACGCCAACGGCGCTTATCAGCGCAAGCAGGCCCTCCAGCTCGCCCACACGTTCCGCGAGGAGTCCTCAGTCAGCTGGTTCGAGGAGCCCGTCAGCTCCGATGACCTGCAGGGCCTGCGACTCATCCGCGACCGTGCGCCCGCCGGCATGGCGATCGCCGCCGGGGAGTACGGGTATGACGCCGTGTACTTCAAGCGGATGCTCGACGCGGGCGCCGTGGACGTGCTGCAGGCGGACGTCACACGCTGCGCGGGGATCACCGAGCTGCTGCGCGTCGGCGGCATGTGCCGCGCGCACAACCTGCCCCTCTCCTGTCACTGCGGGCCGGCGATCCACGTCCATCCCGCATGCGCGATCGGTGAGCTGATCCACCTGGAGTACTTCCATGACCACACCCGGATCGAGGAGATCCTCTTCGACGGTCTCCCCGAGCTACGCGACGGCGCGCTGTGGCCGGACCTTGACCGGCCCGGAAACGGGCTGTCGCTGCGCCACGCGGACGCCGAGCGATGCGCGGTGTGATCAAGCCGGGCTGGGCCGGAGTGCCGCCATCGCGATTAGCTCCACGCAGGTGTCGAGTGCGATCACTGTGGAGTCGATCACGAGATGGTACAGGCCGGGGTCGTGCACGTCGGCGTGGTAGAAGTGCTTGAGATAGGCCTCGCGTGCCCGGTCGGTCTCGCGCATGCGACGTTCCGCGGTCTCCCGGTCGATGCCCTTCAGGCGCATCGCCTGCGTGAGGCGCAGCTCCTTGGGACCGTCCAGCCGGACCCGCAGGGCCCGCGGGTCGTCTCGCAAGACGACCGCGGCGGCTCGACCGAGGATGATCGCCTGGCCGTCGGCGGCGTAATCGTGGATGACCCGCTCGGTCGCCTGCGCATAGGTCTGGTCCCCGGGATCCTCTGAAGCGACGGGATACACGCTGTACGCGCTCCCGGCTGCAGCGAACCCCCGCAACAGACGGTCAAGGACGCTGCTGACGGACTGGTCGTGCTCGAGCGCCTGCGCCAGCGGGACAGCCAGACGCTCAGCGACGGCGGCCGGGATGCCACGGTCAAGAAACGGCACCTCAAGTCGCCTGGCGAGCTCGGGGCCGACCTCGCTTCCACCTGCACCGTAGGACGATGAGATAGTTATCAACCGCATACCAAGAATTTTCCCGCTTGCCGGGGAGCTCAAGCGGGGGGCGTCAGCGCTATGACTTTCGTTAGGTATGCGCAGCCGGACTCGGTGCGTCCGGGTCAGCGAGCGTCTTCGGCTGAGAATCTTGGTTCTCGTGGCTGGGTGGTTGGTGGGCTGTCGTGGAGACCAGGTCGAAGCCGCCCGCGTGGTTGCGGCTGACGAGTTGCCCGTCCCATTCTCTGAGCGGGTGTGCGTCCGCCCGCGCGAGTTGTGCGCAGATCCGCCGTGTGAGCAGATAGGTGATGATGGGCACGACGAAGAACGCGGCGCGGAAGAACCAGATCGCTCCTTCGTAGGCGAAGCCGAACTGGAAGAACAGCCGGTCGGCGGAGCCGGCAGCGAACACGACGATCACGAGCGAGAGCACGGACGCGGCGAGGGCTGTACGAGGCGGGTTATCGCGCGGGCGCTGGAGCAGGTCGTGGCGACGGTAGTCGCGTGAGATGTAGCGCCGGTCCAGCCACGGCAGCGCGTAGAGCAATGTGAAGATGATGCCGGGGAACAGCACGCCGCCGAAGAACGGGTTGGGGACGAGGGTGTGCCCGAAGGCGTGGATCTCGAGGTTGGGCATGATCCGTAACGCCCCGATCAGCCAGCCGAGGTACCAGTCTGGCTGCGCGCCGTTGGTGCCGATGTAGGGGTGGTACGGGCCCCATAGCCAGATCGGGTTGATCTGGATCAGGCCGCCCATCAGCACGAGCACGGCCGCCACCGCGACGAACAGCCCGAGCGAGCGCAGCGCGTACCCGGGCCACATCGGGGTGCCGACGACGTTGTCCTCGCGCCTGCCCGGACCGGGGAACTGGGAGTGGCGCTGGATCATGATGATCGCCAGGTGCACGGCGAGCAGACCCGCGATGAGGGCGGGGACGATGAACACGTGCGCGATGTACAGGCGTGACTCGAAGGTGGTTGAGCCGGGGAAGCGCCCGCCCCAGAGCGCGAACGCGAACGGTCCGCCGATCAGCGGCAGCGACATCGCGACTCCCCAGCCGATCGCGAGCCCCATCCCGGAGAGCAAATCGTCGGGCAGCGAGTAACCGGCGAACCCCTCGAGGATCGCGAGGATCAACAGCGTCAGGCCGATGAAGTAGTTGACGTCGCGGGGCTTGCGGAACGCGCCGGTGAAGATGATTCGCAGCAGGTGCAGCGTGATCGCCGCGACGAACACGAGCGCCGCCCAGTGGTGGGTCTGGCGCATCAACAGGCCACCGGAGACGTTGAAGGACAGGTGCAGCGTCGAGCTGTAGGCGGCGGAGAGGCTTTGGCCCTGTAGCGCGGCGTAGCTGCCGTGGTAGGTGCTCTCGGCGGTGCTGGGGTCGAAGAACAGCGCGAGGAACGTGCCGGTGAGGATCAGGATGGCGAAGGAGTACAGCGCGATCTCGCCGAGCAGGAAGCTCCAGTGGTCGGGGAAGACGTAGCTCATCAGGAATTTCAGGCCGCGTGCCGCGCCGAGGCGTTCATCGACGAAGCTGACTGCGTCCACCCCGGTATCGCCCCGGCGTGAGGAGCGTTTGCTCACTGGCTGTCTCCCCACCAGGATGGGCCGACAGGGCCGGACATCGGCCCGGCGGCGGCGAGCGCACCGGACGCGTCGATTGTGAGTGGCAGCTGTGGCAGCGGACGGCCGGCGGGGCCGAACTCGACGCTGCCGCCGTCGAGCACGTCGAATGTCGAGTAGTGGCAGGGGCAGATCAGCGCGGGGCCGCGGGACTGGGTGGTGGGGCTCAGCGGGGAGCGAAACAGCGAGATCGCGCAGGCGGCGTGCGTGCAGATCTTCGAGTAGGCGAGGATCCCCTCCGGAGCCCACGCGGCCCTGTCTGCCGGTAGCTGCAGCGTGGCGGGGTCGACGCGCACGAGGACAACGGGCGAGCCGAGGTTGTCCTTGTCCGCGCCCTGGGGGAAGGCGGTCACGAAGCTCCCTTCGTTGACGTTCGTTGCCATGATCGGGTTGCCTTCGTCGTCGACGAGCGCACGTCCGGCATGCCACGGCGTGTCGCTGAGCTGCTGCTCGATTCCGGGGCCGAGGGCGACCACGGGGATCACGACCGCCGCGGTCAGCCCGGCGCCCGCGATACCCGCGGCTCCCCCGATCAGCCTGCGGCGGGTGATCCCGTCCAGGCCCGCGCTGGCCTGCTCGGCGACCTGCTCGACGGCTTGCCGGTCCCCGTAGATCGGGCGGTCCTCGACCTTCGTCTCCTGGGGGACGAGGAAGCGTCCGGCGAGGATCAGGGCGCTGGCCAGCAGCGCGAGCGCCACGCCGAGGCACAGCCCGAGCAGCTGCGTGTTCGGATCAAGAATGAACAGGGCGACGAAGGCGAGGCCCGCGAGCGCCGTGAGCGCCAGCAGCGCGGGGATCGAGGCGCTGCGCCCATTCGGGTGCGCCCGGTCTCACGCCGCGACGGGTCCTCGGCCTCATCGTGCTCGGACGGGTCCCGGTGGCGGCGCAGCGCTCCGATGCGCCACAGCGTCAGCATCAGGATCGCCTGCCACAGCCTGTGAAGGATTCCTCGCTCGGGTGGATGCTCGCTCATCTCTCGACCTCCTCGTTGGGTGCTGGAGCCGTCGCTTGGGCGCGGGCGTGCGCTCGCCGATCAGCCGTGCGATCAGCAGCAGCGCGGCGGCCGCGAGCAGCCACGCGACCATGCCCTCGGGGATCGGCCCGATCCGCCCGATACCCCAGCCGCCACGATCGTCAGGCGCCTGCGTGCTGTGCACGTAGCGCGCGATCGAGTCGATGTCTGCTTCGGAGAGCTCCCCGGGGCCGAAGCGCGGCATCACGTACGGTCCGATACGGATCGCCTCCGCGATCTGCCTCGGCGTGGCGACGTTCAGCGAGGGCACCACCGCGCCGGTCACGATCCCGCCCGATCCCTGGATCGTGTGACAGCCGGCGCAGTTCAAAGCGAACAGGCTCTGCCCCTTCGACAGCGACCCCTGCTGTGGGTGGACCGTGGGGATCGCGGGCCCGCCGAAGGACGCGACGTAGTCGATCAGCGTCTGGATCTTCGCCTGGGAGAACGCCGGGCGCGTGCGCATCGGCTGCGCGCGCGGAGACGGCAGCGGCATCCGCCCGGTCTCCAGGTAGAAGTCGGCCGCCAGCGCGCCCACGCCGTGCAGGCTCGGCGCTCGGCCGGGGATGCCCTGCGCGTTCATGCCGTGACACGCCGCGCAGGAGGAGAGAAACAGATCGTGTCCCTGCGAGACGAGCGATCCGCTCGGGGCCGCGGCTGCGTCCGCGGGCGTGCTCGCGGGCCGGGCTCGGCCTTCTCCGTGGGCGGCGATGTCGAACAGCGACAGACTGCCGCAAACGATCGCCGCGAGTGCCAGCAGCCCGCGTCTCATGCGCCCACAGTCTCCCCGGCCAGGCTCGCGGGCGGGTTGCCCGGCTGCTCGCCGTCCGCGTAGAGGTAGGAGTCGCGACGCAGCTGGCGTCGCTCTTCGAGGATCATCGCTTCCATCGCGACGAGGATCGCCAGCGCCGCCATCGCGACGCCTCCCGCGAACAGCATGATGATCCCCGCCGCGTGCTGGTCTGCGAGCGCCGATCTGTGCAGCGCCCGGGCCGGGGCGAGGTAGAACGGGTAGCGCACGTGTTCGTCGAACATGAACAGCGCGGCCGGGATGAACATCACGGTCATCGCGGCCATCAGCCAGCAGAACCGTGCGATCGCGCTCGGCGGATGGGGGACAGGGTCGGCCGCGAGCAGCGGGAGCAGGAAGATGATGCCCGACCAGAAGTAGGCGGCGTGCTCGAAGGCGTGGACCGTCTGGTCTCGCAGCGCCACTTCATACAGGCCCGTCAGGTGGGTGGCGAGCACCACGATCGTAAACAGCGCGAACCCGCACGCCGGGCGCGTCAGCATCCTCACCCAGCGCTGGCGCAGGACCGCGCCGATCGCGCGCCGTCCCGCGGGGGGGCAGGCGCTCAGCGCCAGCCGCACTGGCGCGCCCCACAGCAGCAGCGCCGGCGCGAGCAGGATCAGCAGGAGGTGTTGGACGACGTGGACCGAGAGCAGCTCATCGGAATACGGGTCGATCCCCGACTCGAGCGCCGTCATCAGCACGAGCAGGCCGGCCATGAAAGAAGCGGGCCGCCACAGCGGCCAGTGCTTTTCAGACCGTACGACGCCCCACCCGTAGAGCGCCGCGGTGGCGGCGCACACCACGAGCACGCCCGGGTCGAGCTGCCAGCTGCCGAGCAGGCGCGCAAGCGTCGGGGCGGCCGTTCTCATCGCGGCCGCCTCCCCGTAGCGTTCGTCCGCGCGCGCGCTGCTCGCGCACGATGCCGCCGAGCCCGAGCGCGCCGATACCGACGCCGATCAGGATCAGCCACAGGCCGAAGCCCGCGCCGAGCAGCGCGAGTGCCACGCCGACCATGAGTGTCACGGTCGCTAGCGAGCTGTCGGTGATCAGCCGCGAGGCGCTCGTCGTGCCCGCGGTTCCTCTCGACTGCCCACAGCGCCAAGCCCGGATGCGATGCACGCCGTCGACGCGACACCCGGGATCGCGAACTGGATCGCTTTCGGCTCGAACGCGGCCTGCAGCCCGGTGAGCACGCCGAGCCATGCACCCCAGGCGAGCAGCCAGATCGCGGCGCGCTTCATGCCGACGACCCCCGCGGCGGTGATGCGCGCCTCGTTGGCGCTGTGCTGCTCTTCGGCTTCGCGCAGGTCGAGCAGCGGCGCGTAGGAGCGGATCGGCGGCAGCGCCGTCGAAGTTGTGTCGCGGCGGCGGGGAGCTCGTCGCCCACTCGAGCGTGTGCGCCCCCCAGGGGTCATCCCCCGCGGGGCGACGGTCGCGCAGGGAGATCACGAGGTTGACGATGAACACGAGCACCGAGAGCGCGATCACGAACGATCCGACCGTCGCGACGATGTTCAGCCCCTGCCAGCCGCTGGAGGCCGGGTAGCGGGCGACGCGGCGGACCATGCCCTCGGCGCCGAGGAAGAACATCGGGAAGAACGTCAGGTTCGCGCCGAGCACCATCAGCCAGAAGTTCAGCTTGCCCAAGCCGCTCGCGCAGCATCGCCCCGGTGATCTTCGGAAACCAGTAGTAGATGCCGCCGAACAGACCGAAGGCGCTGCCCGCGAAGATCGTGTAGTGGAAGTGCGCGACCACGAAGTAGGACATGTTCAGCCCGTAGTCCAGCGGTGGTGAGGCGAGGATGATCCCGGTGAGCCCGCCGACCAGGAACTGCACGAGGAAGCCGAGCGCGAACAGGAAGGCGGTTGTGAAGCGCAGCTTGCCGCGCCAGATCGTCGCGAGGAAGTCGAAGTACTCGATCCCGGCCGGCACCACAAGCGCCGTCGAGGTGAGCGCGAAGTACTTGTTCGAGAGCACCCCGAAAGTGAACATGTGGTGCGCCCACACCGTCATCGACAGGCCGGAGAAGATCAGCAGCGCGACGATGAACGCGGAATAGCCGAAGAACCGTCGCGCCGAGAACGTGGCGATTATCTCGCCGACCATCCCCACGAACGGGAAGAACATCACGTAGACGACCGGGTGCCCGTAGAACCAGAACAGCGCCTGGTAGTCGACCGCTCCCGCCCCGCCGGTGAGCACACCGCCGAGATGGCGCTGCGCCCACAGCAGACCCGAGCGCGAGGATCAGGGCGGGGAACCCGAACACGGTCATCGTGCACGTCGCGACCATCGTCCACGTGAACACGGGCATCCGCATCAGCGTCATCCCCGGCGCGCGCCGGCGCAGCGCGGTGGCGAGGATGCAGCCAGCCCACAGGATCTGCCCGAGCGTCGCGAGCATCACCCCGAAGATCCACAGGTCCATGCCGCTGCCGGGCGAATGGATCGATTCCGAGAGCGGGTCAAAACCCCACCACGACGCGCTCGCCGCGCCGCCGCTGGTGCGCAAAGCCCGACCACATGCACACGCCCGCCGAGCACGTACAGCCACAGTCCGGCGAGCGCGACCCGTGGCCCGGCGATCTCTGCCGCGCCGACCTGCAGCGGTACGAAGTACAGCCCGACGGCGAGCGCGACCGGGACGATCACCAGGTAGACCATCGTCGAGCCGTGCATCGTGAACAGTTCGTTGTAGGTCTGCTGGGAGACGACGCCGCCGTCCGCGGCGAGCTGGCTGCGCATCAGCAGGCGAGCAGCCCGCCGGCGAGGAAGAACACGAACGCGATCGCGCAGGCCGAGCCGGCGATCCGCTTGTGGTCGGTCGAGGCCAGCGTACGCAGCATCGGCGCGCGGCTGGGTATCGCGACGGTGCTCACGCCGATGGTCCCGTCGTCGTGGCGCACCGTCGTTTGGGCGGATGTGCCTTCACGGGCTCGCTGTGCCTTCGCGGGCCAGCCATTCCCGGAACGCGCCGGGCTCACAGCCTCCATCGCGAAGTGCATCTCTGAGTGGTGCTCGCCGCAGAGGACAGAGCACTCCCCGGGGTAGAGGCCGGCTTTGTCGAAGAAGAGATCGAAGTGGGTGGTGTAGCCGGGCAGCATCTGGCGCTGGTAGTGAAGGTCCGGCACCCAGAAGCCGTGGATCACGTCCTCGGAGGTCCCGCTGAATTCGATCTCGGTGCCGGCCGGGACGTATGCCGGCGTGGGGTGCCAGGTGTCGATGTCCGCGACCTGCACACCGTTGGAGTAGATGAAGCGCCAGCTCCACTGCGCGGCGATCACTTTGATCCGAAGGCCCGGACGGGCGACGAGCCGGTCGATCGGCGTCTCCGCACGAAAGGTCACCCACACCAGGAACGCCGCGACGCACGCCAGCCCGAACGCGTAGGCGACCTCCAGCGGGGAGCGCCTTCGAGCGTTGCCCGGGCTCCTTGCTTCGAGCGCCGCGCACCAGCAGGACGACGAGCGTGCCGATGACGATCGCGAAGACGACGATCGCGATCGGGAGATAGATTCCCCAGACGTGTTCGTAGGCGTGTTTGGTGTTCGGCACCTGAACGCTCGCCTCTCGCCTTAGCCGCGGGCCTCTGCGTAGCCCTTGCCGCGCCAGTCTCTCTCGTTGGTCGTAGTGCACGCTGCACGCGGCCAAGCAGGTGGCGCCCGCCGCGTTACTCAGCGCGAGCTTGTGCTGGGCGGGCGCAAGCCACGCCAGGAGAAGCATCGTCACAGCGTGGGTAGCGTCGACGGCGGCGCCGGCGAGGATCCAGTCATGGGTGTGCCGGCGCGCCAAGACAGCCGCCTCGGCGATGTGGCGGGCGCCGAGGATCCGCGCGAACACGCGCACGGACCGGTCGATCCGCTGATGGGGTAGCGCCCCGACGAACCTGCCCGGGGCTATGAGCAGCGGCGCGCCGAGGCAGACGTGAAGCCCGATCAGGACACGCACCGACGGGGGCGTACTGGTAAAGGCCGCTTGTCGGATCGTCACTCACCGCCCCTCGGCTCGGCCGGGGAGTGCTGCTGCGACCGCGCACTCCAGAAGCAGGGCGTGCACGAAGGCTTGGGGGAGGTTGCCGCGGAGCTGGCGCTGGCGGACGTCGAACTCCTCCGAGCACAGGCCGGGTGGGCCGCACGCCGCGCGGTTTCGCTCAAACCACCGCGCGGCGGTGACGTGATCGCCCTGCTGGCTGTAGGCGAGCGACATGAAGAACCCGCACAGCAGGAACGCGCCCTCGGCGTCGCCGAGCGGGCGCTCGTCGGGACGGTAGCGGTAGCAGTAGCCATCCTGTGTCAGCTCCGTCTCGATCGCGCGCAGCGTCGCGATCGAGCGGGGGTCAGAGGCTGGGATCGCGCCGCGGATCGCGGCGAGCAGCAGCGCCGCGTCTGGGCGCGGGTCGGTCGGTGAGCGCTGCCAGCGTCCGGAGTGGTGCAGCGCGTGCTTGGCGGTGTCGGAGACGATCTCATCGGCGAGGGACACCCATTGCGCGGCATGCTCGCCGGCGGGGCCGTGCCCGGCGATCTGGCGCAGACCCGGCGGCGCAGATCAGCCGGCTGTGCGTCCACGCGTCGGGGTCGATCTCCCAGATCCCGGCGTCGGTGTCGGGCTCGCGCCAGCGCTTGCCGATCGCGTCGACCGCGATCTCCGCGGCACGCCAACCCTCCGTGTCGAGATGATCATGCTCGGCGGCGCAGGAGAGCAGCAGCAGCGCCTCGCCGAACGCGTCGAGCTGGAACTGCTTGTTGACCCAGTTGCCGACGATGTCGCTGCCGCCCGGGTAGCCCGGCAGATCGAGCTGGTGCTGGTCGGGCACCGCGCCGCCGGTGGTGGTGTAGGCCGGCTTGAGGTCGGGGCCGTCCTCAAGGAGGCGTTCGGTGACGAAGCGCACCGCGTCGTCCATCAGCGGGTACGGGCCGGCCTTCGCGACCGCCTGGCCCGGTGTAGCACTGGTCGCGGATCCACACGTACCGGTAGTCGTAGTTGCGTCCCTCCCGCGCGCGCTCGGGCAGCGACGTGGTCGCCGCGGCGACCATCCCGCCGCCCGAGCTGGTGAGCCCCGACAGGACCGCGTAGGCGTGACGCGCGTCGCGCTGGGCGACCGTCCCCTCGAGCTCGCGGCACCCGTTCGCGCCACTCACTCTCGACACCCTGCCACGCCCACTCCGCCTCCGGGGCCTCGACATCGCAGTCTTTCTCGGCGAGCACGAGGACGAAATCGTGATGGTCTCCCTCCTGGACGGTCAGAGACGAGGGTGAGCGCTTTGCCGCCGTGCCCGTCGGCCTGCGGGGTCGCATCCTGACCTCCGATCCAACACACGCGCGTGTCCGCGAGCTCGCCTGCTCCACGCGCCATCCTCGCGCTTTGAGAGCTTGCGGATCGGGTCCTGCCCGAAGTCGCCGCGAGGATTCAGGACGACATCGACGTGGGCGGTGCCCTTGCGCGCGATGACACGGCGCAGGATCACCGCCCGGCCGGGATCGCTGGGTATGGCGAGCGCTTCGCGGCACTCGATCTCCGCATCGCCTGTTACCCAGCGACTGCGCCAGATCAGGCTCCCCGGCTCGTAGTAGCCGCCCCACACACAGCGCCCCCGCGGGGTGATCGCGTAGCCGCCGGTGCCGCCGATGATCGAGGAGAACACGCCGGGGGAGTCCCATCGTGGAAAGCACATCCACACGAAGTCCCCGCGCGGACCGACGAGCACGCCGCGCTCACCGTCGGCGAGCAACGCGTACTCGCGCAGCACATGGGGTCGCTGGATCCCCAGCGTCTCCTCGTCGGCCGCGACGCTCACCGCGCGAGGCCTTTCGCCGCAAGCGCTGCCGCGGCGGCCGCCCCCGCGAGCCCGGCGGCGAGGATGCCCCGGTGGGTGGCCGCCCATAGCTGGGGGCTGCGGGCTTTGGCCTTCGCGTCGAAGATGCCGTGCGTCGCCGCGTCGCCTTCGACGGGCTCGAACAGGTTCCCGACGCGCTCACCGTCGATCGGCATGTCCTTCACCTGCTGGCCGGAGATCCCGGTCTTCGCGAGATACAGGTCGCCGAGGACGCCCGGTGCGAACCTTGAGCCGACGATCGCCTCCACGGCGCTGTAGCCGACCCACAGCTCACGCCGTCGATGCTGCGCGGCCCAATAGACCGCCTCGGCGGGTATCTCCGGCTGGTAGATCGGCGGGACCGGCATCGGATGATCGGGCAGCTTCGATCGACACCAGCTGAACTGTGTCGTGTTGATCCCGGGTAGCTGCACCATCGTGATCTGCACCTTGCTCTTGTCGTGGCGCAGCTCGGTACGGATCGAGTCGGTGAACCCGCGGATCGCGAACTTCGCGCCGCAGTAGGCGGCCTGCAACGGGATCGCACGGTAGGACAGCGCCGAGCCGACCTGCACGATCTTCCCGCGATCCCGCGCGGTCATCCGCTTTAGCGCGACCATCGTGCCGTACACGGTGCCGAGGTAGGTCACTTCGGTGGCGCGCTTGAACTCCTCGGGCTCGGTGTCGGTGAAGCGCGCGAACACGGTCGACATCGCGTCGTTGACCCACACGTCGATCTCACCGAAGCGCTCTTCGACCGCTACCGCGGCCGCCTCGACCTGCTCATGCTCAGACACGTCCGTCGGGACGGCCAACGGCTCCCCGCCGAAGGACTCGACCTCCCGCGCGGCGCCGTCCAGCCCCTCGCGGCCGCGGGCGAGCAGCCCGATGCGTGCGCCGCGCTTGGCGAACGCGTGCGCGATCGCACGGCCAACCCCGCCCGAAGCTCCCGTCACGACCACGACCTGCGGCTTGCTGCTCATCATCTCCTCCCTAGTGTCATCGCGCGACCGCCATGCGGCCCTGCCGGACCTGCTTGCTCGCCAGCCGCTCGGCCAGGCGGGAGGAGAGCGCCATGATCGTCAGGGCTGGGTTCGCGCTGCCCTGGGTGGGGCAGACGCTGCCGTCGGCGATGAGGAGGTTCTCGACGCCCCAGACGCGCTGGTCTGAGTCAACGACGCTGTCCTCGGGGCTGGCGCCCATCCGCGCGCCGCCGATCAGGTGCGCGTAGCGCTGGATCGTGAGGACGTCCTGCGCGCCGGCGGCCTGCAGGATGCTCCTTGAGGATCTTCTTCGAGTACTCCATGTTCGCCTTGTCGTTCTCACACCGCGTATGCGCAGAAGTGGGCGACGGGCATCCCGTAGGGGTCCTTCTCCTCGGCGAGCGTCACACGGTTCTCGGCTTGGGGCAGCAGCTCGTTGAGGACACCGATCGTGGTCCAGTGGTTGTAGTCGCGCATGTACTCGCGCAGCTCCCTGCCGAAGTGACCCTCGGCGATTACGTGCTCGGCCCATCCGATCGGCAACGGCGAGATCGTCTGGATCGAGAAGCCACGCGCGAAGCCACGGGTCTCGTCGGTCTCATAGAACTGCTCGGAGGACACCTCGGGCGGCGGCGCCTTGTACATCCGCTGTTCATCGGGGAAGCGTCCGGCGCTCTGGGAGGCGCCCTGCACCATCACATAGCGACCGACCTGATCCTCGTTGTTGCCCAGGCCGTTCGGGAACCGCGCGGAGGTCGAGTTCAGCAGCAGCCTTGGCGTCTCGATCGAATAGCCACACACCGCGACCGCCGTGGCGGCCTGGAAGCGCTCGACTTCGTCCCCCTCGCGGATATACGTCACCCCGATCGCCCTGGTCCGGTTCTCGTCGAGCTCGACCCGCACGGCCATACTGTCGGCGCGGATCTCCACGCCGTGCTCAAGCGCGTCCGGCAAATGGGTGACATAGGGGCTGGCCTTCGCGTTGACCTTGCAGCCCTGCAGGCAGTAGCCGCGGTAGATGCAGTGCGGGCGGTTACCGAACGTGCCGTTGACGATCCCCACCGGCCCCGCGCGCATCTCGATCCCGACCTTGCGTGCACCATGCCAAAGCACCTGCGCTGCGCCGCTGACCGGGTGCGGCGAGAACGGGTAGGTGTGCGGGTCACCCCACGGCCAGTTCTGCCCGGCGACCGGCAGCTCCCGCTCGAGCTCCTCGTAGTGAGGCTTCATCTCCGGATAGGAGATCGGCCAGTCCGCGCCCACCCCGTCCCTGCGTGAGGGTCTCGAAGTCGGAGGGGTGAAAGCGCGGGGTGTAGCCGGCGTAGTGGACCATCGAGCCGCCGACGCCGCGTCCGGAGTTGTTCTTGCCGAGCTTGATCGGATCCTCCCCGGCGATGATCCGCTTCTGGTTCCAATACAGCGCATGGGACCCCGCCTCATCGGAGACCCAGTCCTCGTCCGGGTGCCAGAAAGGGCCGGCCTCGAGGATCACGATCCGCCAGCCCTTCCGGGCGAGGCGCTGCGCGAGCACCGACCCGCCGGCCCCCGCGCCGATGATCACGAGGTCGACCTCCTCGCTCTCGGGGTAGCGGCGCATCGTGTCCTCGCCGGGGAGCTCGCGGCGGTGCACGTCGAGCAGGTAGCGCGAGTCGTTCGCCGGTCGGCCCGCGCGAGCCCTTCAGGAGATTCCCGATCATCCCTCGAGCCCCGGGGCGACGCGCACAGGATCCTCATCGGTCGCACCGGGCCGCTCGCGCGGCTCGAGCACGCTCGACGGGCCCAAGGCGCATATAGCCCTGCGGGTAGGCGGGGCCACCGAACCCGATCTCATTCCACGCCCACGGATGCGAATAGAAGGCCTCGAGCGCCATCCGCGTGCACACCTCCCAGGCGTGGGAGACGTTCAGCTCCTCCCACGCCTCCCCGGCGAGCTGTCCGGCAGCGAAAGCCTTGACGATCCCCTCCCGGTCCGTCTCGGCGCAGTCCGCGAAGGACGCCTTGCCGTGCCACTGCTGCGCCGTCGCGTCGAGCCCGTCGAGCACCAGCCGCCACGTCTGACGGTCATCGGGCATGTCCTCGTACTCATAGCCATCCAGGCGCCCGGCGGCGAGCTTCGCATCTACGAGCTCGGCGACGGGCACCCGGGGCTCTGTGTCCTGGGCGAGCAGCACGTCACAGAACGCGCGCAGCGTCGGCGCCTGCTCTGAGGTGAAGAAGCTCAACGCTCGCGGAGGGTCCAGCCTCTCCATAACGACCTTACGAGTCGCCTCATCCCAATCCCCGGTCGAGGCGAGCACGTCGTAGTCGGGGTAGCGCCCCACCATCTGTGGCGTGATGCCCTCACGCTGGCGCGGCAGCCAGTCCGGCTTGCCCGCCTGACCGCCAGCGCGCAGGTTCGGCAGATGCCCCGGGTCGCGCAGGTCCGCCATCCCTGCTCAATCCTCCCGGCGCAACAGGGCAGCGAGCACACCCATCGAGCCGACGATGCGACATCAGTCCTGGGGCCATGATCGGCGGCCCCATCGGAATGTTGTAGCTCGCCTGGCCAAAGCCGCCAGGACGGCGCGAGACGCCACGCGCGTGGTAGTACTCGCCGATCAGCCCATCCGCGCATGTACACCGCGGATGCGATCGGCAGAACCGTCTTCGCCCAGCGCTTGCTGTAGACGCCCGCGATCCCCGCCACCACGACAGGTGGCGTGACGATGATCGGGCTCCACATCATCTTGTTCCCGAAGCTCGCGCGGTAATGCTCGGCGTACACCTCCGCTGTCGTGACGAGCGCGGAGAACGCAGTCAGGCCGCAGAGCGAACGCTCAAAGCGGCCGTGTTCGACGTTCGACACCCACCGGTCGATGCGATGCTCAGAACGGCCCTTCACGGGACCCAACTCTCGCCGCATGCGCATCTCAGCGTCCCGGCAGGAACTCGTGGACCTTCTCCCGCACCGACTCCACGGCTCCGGGCAGCCCGCTCTGCGGGTCAGCGAGGATCGACTTCGCGAACTTCTCGGCCTGTTCGAAGGTGATGTGCGGCGGCAGCGGCGCCTCGTTCGGATCGGTCACCGCGTTGATGATCACCGGACGATCCGCGCTCAGCGCCTCCCGCCACGCACCCTCGATCTCGCGCGGCCTTGGAGATCTTGATGCCGTGCAGCCCGATCAGCTGCGCCCAAGCGGCGTAGTCGACGTAGGGGATCTCCTGTGATGCCTTGAACTGCGGGTCGCCCTCCATCACGCGTTGCTCCCAGGTGACCTGGTTGAGATCCTCGTTGGTGAGCACCAGCACGATCAACCGGGGGTCTGCCCACGTCTTGTAGTACTTCGCGGCGGTCAGCATCTCGGCCATGCCGCCCATCTGCATCGCGCCGTCGCCGACCATCGCGATCGACACGCGGTCGGGGTAGGCGAACTTCGCCGCGATCGCATACGGCACACCCGGCACCATCGTCGCGAGGTTGCCGGAGAGCATCGCCTTCATCCCGCGGCGGATCCTGATGTGACGCGCGTACCAGTTCGCGGCCGAACCGGAGTCGCTGGAGAGGATTGCGTTATCGGGCAGCTGACTCGAGAGCGCGGTGAACAGGCCCTGCGGGCGCACGCGCCCGTCGCGGTCGGCGGGCTCGCCCTGTTCATCCATCAGCCGCCACCAGTCCACCACGTTCTCCTTGATCTGCTCCTGCCAGGAGCGATCCTCCTTGCGCGCCAGCAACGGCAACAGCTCCTTCAGGCTCTCCTTGCTGTCGCCCTCCAATGCGAGGTCCATCGGGTAGCGGATGCTCAGCATCCTTCCGAGCAGGTCGATCTGGACCGCTTTGACCTGTCCTTCCTTGGGTAGGAACTCCGAGTACGGGAAGCTCGAGCCGACCATCAGCAGCGTGTCCGCTTCCTGCATCATGTCCCAGCTCGGCTTCGTCCCCAGCAGCCCGATGCTGCCCGTGCAGAACGGCACGTCATCGGGGACGGCGGCCTTGCCCAGCAGCGCCTTCGCGACACCGGCTCCGAGCGCGTCGGCGACAGCGATCACCTCGTCGGTGGCGTCGAGCGCGCCCTGGCCGACGAGCATCGCGACCTTCTCGCCCTGGTTGAGGATGTCGGCTGCCCGCTGCAGCTGCTCCTTGGCCGGCACGCGACGCCCGGGCCAGTACCCGACGCCGGAGTGGACGGTGTGGGTCTTGTGGGGCTGCGACTCCTCGGCTTCCATGTCCTGCACGTCCGCGGGCACGATCACGCACGTCACGGTCCGCTCGGTCTGCGCGATCCGCATCGCCCGGTCGATCAGGTGACGCACGCTCGAGGGCTCGTTGACCTGCTGGCAGAACGCGGAGGCGACGTCGCTGTAGAGCTGCAGAAGCTTCACCTCCTGCTGAAAGTCCCCGCCGATCGCCCGCACGAACGTCTGCCCGACGATCGCGATGACCGGCCGGTGGTCGAGCTTCGCGTCATACAGCCCGTTGAGCAGATGGATCGCTCCCGGACCGGAGGTCGCCATGCAGACCCCGACCTCGCCGGTGAACTTCGCGTGCCCGCACGCCATGAACGCCGCCATCTCCTCGTGGCGGGTCTGCACGAACCGCAACTCGTCCTGGTGGCGGCGCAGCGCGCCGAGCAGCCCGTTGATGCCATCCCCGGGGAACCCGTAGATCGTGTTCACATCCCACGCGATCAGCCGCTCACACAGATTGTCCGCCGCAGTCGTGCCCATCGTGCCTGCCTTTCTGAGTGAATCACCACCCTATGGTCAGAGCCCGCCGAGCAGCAAGCCCGCTCTCCTTCGAAACCCTAGCCTCGCATACCCAGTAGCGCTGGCCGCCAACCACCGGAGTGTCCGAGCTCGGACACTCCGGTGTGCGCCGGGGAGTCATGATTACGTCTCTGTGATGGGGTCGATGGCCGTTGCCGAGCGGGGCGCGATCGCACAGGCCGCTTTCCAGCCGGTGATGGCGACGGGCATCCTGTCGCTGGCGGCGCGTACGGTCGGCTGGAGCGCGCTCTCGCTCGTGCTGATGTGGCTGGCGATCATCGCCTACGTCGTCTTGTTGGTCTATGAGGGCGTGCGCCTCGACCGACGGCCGATGGTCGTGCTCGGGGAGCTGCGTACGGGGTTCATCTTCAGTTACCTGACGCTCGTCGCGGCCGGGGCCGTCCTCGCCAGTGACGTGCTCGCGGCCGGCTGGAGCAGCGTGTTCGGGTGGGTGTTGCTGGTGGTCTCTGGGTTGTTCTGGGTGGCCATCGTGCTCGTGATCCTCTTCGAGCTGGTGGCGCTCGGTTCGCTTCACCCGCGTTCCGAAGCGCAGGGCGGCTGGCTACTGGCGGTCGTCGCGCCGCAGTCGCTGTGCATCCTCGCGCTCGCTCTCGCTGGGGGCTCTGGTGCGCAAGCACTGCGCCTGGTCGCGCTCGTCCTTTGGGTTCTCGCAAGCGCTCTCTATCTGCCCCTCGCCGCGGTGCGAGTATTGCGTCTGGAGCGGGCGCGGGACACGGTCAGGGAGCTGCGCTCAGACGACTGGATCCTGATGGGCGCGCTCGCGATCTCCACGCTCGCCGCAGCGCGCCTGCTGGCGCTCCCGGCCGGGCACCAGCTCGGGGCTGCTACCGATTCTGTCCTGTCGGTGCTCGTGAACGTCGAGTTCGTGCTCGCCTGCGCGTGGATTCCGCTGCTCGCGTGGGGAGAGATCGAGCATCTGCGCCGCGGCGCGAGGTTGCGCGAGTTCGCGGCGGGACGCTGGAGCACGATCTTCCCGCTCGCGATGTCCTCACTCGCCAGCAAGGCACTTGCGCAGCGCGACCACCTGGATGGCTTGAAGTCCCTGGGCGTGGTGCTCTTCGCGTTCGCGCTCGCGACGTGGCTTGCGACCGTCGTGTTGCTGCGCGTCCGTGGAGGCGGCGCGCGAGGTCACCCGCAGGAGCGCTCCGCGCAAGCTGACTCCTAGCTGGCTGAGCTCCAGCTCAGGCTAGCTCGGGATTGGTCGCGCGCCAGCTCGAGCGCAACCGGATTCAGGTGCGCGGAGCCGGGGAGTAGCGTCGCTCGACAGACGCGGTTGCGGCCGTCGCGCTTGGCCTGGTAGAGAGCGTTGTCGGCTTGCGCGAAGACGGTGGGGTAGTCAAACGGTGTGCCGCTCACGGAGGCGCTGACACCGAAGCTCATCGTCACGCGCTGTCCGCCGTTGGTCTGTGCGGCGATGCTCTCGCGAAGCTGCTCGGCCATCCTGGCGGCCTGGTGGATGTCGGCTCCCGGGAGCAGGACTAGGAACTCCTCGCCGCCGAGGCGGTAGGCGAGGTCGAATGCGCGCAGCTGCTTGCGCATCAGGTAGGCCACATCGGTGAGCAGGGAATCGCCTACTTCGTGCCCGTGGGAGTCGTTGACCGCCTTGAAGTGGTCGAGGTCGCCGACGATCACGCCAACAGGCTGGCCTGAGACCTCGGATTGCTGGGCGAGCTCGCTGGTGCGGGCTGTGAGCGCGTGGCGGTTGAGCATCCCGGTGAGCTGGTCGATGACGGCCTCTGAGCGATGCTCGACGTCTGAGTGCATCAAAGCGGTGGACAGCATCGCGACCGCGATGATCAGCCCGGCCGGTCCGAGCACCGACGGGGGGTCGCGCAGGACCCCGGCGGCGTCTGTCGCGAACGCGACTGTGACCAGCAGCCCGAGGGCGGTGGCCACACCGAGAGCGATGCCGCGTGCGGAGAAGCGGGCGCTCAATGTCACGATGGGGATCGCAAACCAGCCGAGCGTACCGTGCGTGGGTCCCCCCGTCAGCGCGATGCTCGCAGCGATGATGACCTCCGAGGCCGCCCACGCGGCGAACATCGCGTACTCGGGGCGGGCAAACGAAGCGATCCGGGAGTCCGCGAGCTTGAAGATCGTGCCGGCGAGTAGCAGTGGCGCGATCGTCCAGTAGCCAAGCCATGGCCCGGACGCGAGCAGAACCACCGCCAAGACGACGAACGCCCTGCGCCTGACGGGCTGCAGGCGCAGGTCCATGTCGATCATCCGTTCGCGGTCCACCCCCTCGGGACAGAGCCAAGATTGGACTTCAGAGTTTCTCGCGCGCTCGTCCATACATATGCGCTCGACGGACACGAACGACTCCTAAAGCAAACACCGGAAAGCCCAACTATCGGTGTAGGGGATCGTTTCTTAGTTCGCTGCGGCGAAGCCCGCGCATCTGTCTGCGTTTGCCGTGGCGGGAGAGCCCGGCTGCGCCTGTATGTCCGCCACACGCTGCCGGTTTCAGCCCAGCGATGCGAACCACCCGCTTGCTAGTGGCGGGGGCCCTGGACGTTTGTTCGACCAGCAAGGCCGCGCAGCGCGCGGCGCTAAAGCATGCGCCTGTCTCTGACGATGGGGGAGTTGCGCCTAGCTCCGTTTTCACGGGGCGCCGGGTCGCATGTGGAAAAAGGCACACCCGTCGTGAGGCGGGCTCGCAAAGCCAGGGGTCTCCCGCAGATCGCCCAGCCGCCCGGCACGTTCTGTGAACACTGGAAGGAGATTCCCAACATGTCCCGATTTTTAAGACGAGGAAGAAGCGCCTCACGCTCGGTGTGGTCGTCGTAATGGTGGTGATGGCTGCCACCGCATTTGCCTACTGGACGAGCTCCGGCGAAGGAACGGGCACAGTCAAAGCCAGCGCCGGCGGCGCCACCTTCGAAGTCAGCAGCACTCTGGTAGAAGGGCTCTATCCGGGGGGCAGCTCCGCGGTGACTGTCAAGGTCAAGGACGTCGACGCGAGCCAGAACGAGTTCCTGACCAAGCTCGAAGCGGAAGTCGAAAAAACGTCGGCGGCGGAATGCAAAAAAGAATGGTTCGAAGTCACGCCTGCCTCCCAGGAACCGAAAGTTGTGGTTGCGCACGGTGAAACCAAGGAATACACGGTGACTCTGAAAATGAAAGAAGAAGCCACCGTCAACCAAAACGCGTGCAAGGGCGCTTCGATCACGCTCAAATACAAAGCCTCATAACGGACTGGATCAGCCGACGAGCGCGCCAGCTACCCACAGGCAGGGACGACGACCACCGGCGGTCGTCGTCCCCACCTACGGGGCGCACTCATGAGACCGAACCGTCTCAGCCGCCACCGGCGGCAAGTCGCGGCCAGTACCGCGGTGGCGGTGAGCCTGTCAGCTGTGAGCTTGCTCTGCGCGGGCGCTTTCGCGTACTGGTCAGGCGCCGGGTCTGCGAGCGCGTCGGCGAGCCTGGCGACACTGTCCGCGCCGACGATCTCGAGCGCCACCGCCGGCGCCGAAACAGTCTCGCTGGCCTGGTCGACCGTCACCGCACCCGGTAGTGGCACGGTCGAATACTTCGTGACCCGCGATGGCGGCGCGCCCAGCAGCGGCTGCCCGAGCTCGAGCTCCCCCTCGACCGCGACGAGTTGCACCGACACGGGTGTATCGATCGGCACGCACGAATACAAGGTCACCGCGGTGTGGCGCAGCTGGACGGCGACGAGCGCGGCTAAATCCGTGAGCGTCACCTTCGGCCCGGCCACCCACTTCCAGATCACAGCCGCAAGTACCACACCGACCGCCGGCGAAACCGACAACCTGACGATCACCGCCAAGGACGCGAGCAACAACACGGTCAGCACCTATGCGGGCTCGAAGACGCTCACCTTCAGCGAACCTTTGAGCTCGCCCAGCGGGAAAGCGCCCAGCTATCCAGCATCGGTCACGTTCACCGCGGGCGCGGGCACGGCCGGGATCAAACTATACGACGCGCAGACCACGACGGTCAAAGCGACGGAAGGCACGCTGGGAGGCACCTCGCCCAGCCTCACCGTCAAGGCGGCCGCGACGAAGAAATTCACCGTGCCGACGCCTCCCGAACAGGAAGCGGGCGTAGCGTTCAACGTGACGCTCACCGCCACCGACGAATACGCCAACCCCACCACGAGCTATGCGGGCGCAAAGACGCTCACCTGGAGCGGCCCCGCCAACGCGCCCAGCGGACAGACGCCCGAATACCCGACCTCAGCGACGAGCGTGACGTTCAGCGAAGGGGTGGGCACGGCCTCTGCGCTGAAGCTCTACGACGCGCAGAGCGCGACGCTCAAAGTCAAAGAAGGCACGACGATCGAAGGCGTCTCGGCTGCCTTCACCGTCAAGGCGGGCGCCGCTGTGAGCTTCAGCCTCCCGACGCCAGCGGAACAGACGGCGGGCACCGCCTTCAACGAGACCGTGACCGCCTGGGACACCTGGCACAACACCGCCAAGAGCTATGCGGGCGCGAAGACGCTGCTCTGGAGTGGACCATCCAGCTCGCCAGGCGGCACGGCGCCCGTCTACCCCGCGACGGTCACCTTCACGTCTGGTGCGGGCACGGCCTCGATCAAACTGTACGATGTCCAGAGCACCACGCTGAAGGCGACCGAAGGTACGCTCGAAGGCATCTCAGGCTCGTTCGCCGTCAAAGCTGGCGCCACCAAAAAGTTCACCGTGCCGACGCCGTCAGAACAGGAAGCGGGCGTCGCTTTCAACGTGACGTTGACCGCCACCGACGAATGGGGCAACCTCGCCAAGAGCTACACGGGCGCGAAGACGATCGCGTGGAGCGGGCCCTCCAGCTCGCCTAACGCCACGGCGCCGGAATACCCGGCCTCAGCGACGGCGGTCACGTTCACCGAAGGCGTAGGGACGGCCTCTGCGCTGAAGCTCTATGACGCCCAGAGCACAACCCTCAAAGCGAAAGAAGGCACCACCGTCGAAGGCGTTACGGGCTCCTTCACCATCAAGGCAACCACCCCGGAACGCTTCGCCTGGTCCCACGCCGAAGTAACCGCCGGCGCCCTCGAAGCAGGCACCTGTCCCTTCGCCTGCAAGACAACCAGCATCGGCGCGAGCAAGAAGTTCAAAGCCCACGCCAGCGTCACCGACACATACGGAAATATCGTCAGCAACCTCGGCGCCATCGACAAGGCGAAGGTCGAAAAGACCAGCGGCGAAGGCACGCTCGCGAACGCCACCGGCCTCACGATCCCCGCCTCGGGCCTCGCCGAATCCGCGACGGTCTTCGAATACACGAGCGCCGCCTCCGGCACGAGCGAAGCCGTGCTGAAGCTTAAGCTCGAAGAAGGCGTTGCCTACACCGAAGCCGAAGCGCACGTCAAGTACTAGTCGCGAGAAGATCGCTGGGAGCGGCTACTCTCGCTCAGGAATGGGTAGCCAGAGCGCAGTGAACGCTGATGCGCGCGTCGGGGTCGTGCTATCAGGTGGCGGCGCGCGGGGTGCTTATGAGGCGGGCGCGATCTCGATCCTGGGGCCGGCGCTGCAGGCGAGGGGCGAGCGACCGACGCTGTTCCTCGGCACGAGTGTCGGCGCGATTAACGCCGCGTACATGGCGTCGAGCCGCCATCTGAGTGCGGAGGAGCAAGCCGAGGGACTCCTGGAGCGCTGGCGGGAAGCGACCAAGGGGAACGTGATCCGCCCGATCCTCAGCCGCCAGCTTCCGTTGACGGTGCTGCGCTACGCGGGCGGGCTGTTGTCGATCCCCGGCGTTCGCGTGCCCAGCCTGCTGGATCCCACTCCGCTCGCGCGCAGCCTCGAGCGCTGGATGAGCTGGGATGACCTGCACCACAACGTCGAGCACGGGCCCGTGCAGGCGGTCGCGGTCGTCGCGACCGCCGCGCGCACCGGCCGGACGGTCGTGTTCGTCGAGACCCGGCAGGAGTTGCCGGCGAACTACTCGCATGTCGTGCGCTACTTCTCCACGGCGCTCGCCGACGAGCACATCCGCGCATCCGCGGCGATCCCGATCCTGTTCCCGCCCGTTCGCGTCCACGCGCCCGCGGGGGCTCGCGGCTGGTATGTGGACGGCGGGACAAGGCTGAACACGCCGATCAAGCCGGCGCTCGACCTCGGCGCCGAGCGGCTCGTCGTGATCGGCACCGAATCGATCGCCGAGGCCCCTCCCGAGGCCGACACACACGACAACGAGCCCCCGGACTTCGGCGACGGCGCACTGCATGCCCTGCACGGGACGCTCGTGGACCCCTTGAGCGAGGACATGCGGATGCTCGGCAACGTCAACGAGTTCTTCGCCGACAGCAAACACGCCACCGCCGCGACACGCTACCGCCACGCACGCGGAAAGCCGCCCTACCGTTGTGTGCCATACATCTTCATCGCCCCGGCTCGCCGCGGGCTCATCGGCGAGATCGCATCAGAGGTCTTTCGCGCCCGCTACAGCGGCTTGAAGGGTCTGCGCTCCCCGGACTTCCCGCTGCTCGACCGGCTTCTCGGCAGCGACAGCCCGGCGCACGGCGAGCTGCTCAGCTACCTCCTGTTCGACAGCGAGTTCATCGAGGCGCTGATCGAGCTCGGGCGCGCCGACGCCACTCGCTGGCTGAACGACCCGCCGGGACCCCGGCGGCCGTGGCAGACAGAGCCGCTCGACGCGTTTATCGACGGCTCTTGACCCGGGTAGGCTGCCGCTCCAAGGCCTCGCCCGTGAGCGCGATCTTCTGTAGCTGCGATCTGCGACGTGAACTTGAGAGGATGCTCGGCGATGTCGGAGATGTGGGATAGCGTCGCGCCGGGGTGGGAGGCTAGTGCCGAGTTCGTCGACGCGCAGCTCGCTCGCGCTACCGAGGCGCTGCTCGACGCGGCAGGGGTCAGCGAGGGGGACGCGGTTCTCGAGCTCGCCTGCGGACCCGGGGGCGCGGGCCTGGCGGCGGCTGAGCGCGTGGGGCCCCGTGGCAGTGTCCTGTTGTCTGACGTCTCCGCGCCGATGGTGGCCGTGGCTGAGCGTCGAGCGAGCGGCTATCCGCAGGTGAGTTCTGCGGTTTTTGACCAGGACGCGATCGGCTGCGAGAACGCGAGATTTGACGCGGTGATCAGCCGCCACGGCTTGATGTTCGTCGAGGACCCGGTCTCGGCCGCAGCCGAAGCGGTTCGGGTGCTGCGAGACGGGGGGCGTCATGCGGTGATGACATGGGATCGCCGCGAGCTGAACCCGTGGCTGGGTCTGGTGCTGGACGCTGTTGGCGACCAGTTCGGGGTGCCGTTTCCGCCTGCTCACATACGAGGGCCATTCTCGCTCGATGATGGCGGCGATCTGGCGTCAGTGCTTGAGAATGGCGGGCTGGAGGGCGTGACGGTGCAAGCGCTGTCGACTCCGATGCACGCCGGTTCGCTGGATGAGTGGTGGGAGCGCGTGCCAAAGCTTGCCGGACCGCTCGCGATCGCGCTGGCCGGAATGGAGCCCGATGTCCGCGAGGAGATCGCCAAGCGAGCCATTGAGCGGGGCGCCGAGGTCGCAGCCCCGTACGACGACGGGATCGTCTTCGCCGGCTCAGTACTGGTTGGCTCTGGTCTGAAGCCACCACTGACCTAGCGGCTCGCGGGCGTCCTACTGGCGTGTCGGTTCCCGCGCCTCTCGTGTTCGCGGAGCGTCACAGCCAGCCGTATTCCGCGAGGACGCCACGGCCGGCCTGCGTCAGGACACGCCCCTCGGGCCCCGGTTCGACCAGGCCGTAGACGCTGATCGCTGCGAACAGGTCATCGAAGGTGAACCTCGCCTCGAGTTCTTTATGGTGCACCGCCACCAGCACTCCGAGCACCCCTACGAGCCGCCCGGGACTCGGGTTCTCGAGGTCTTCGTTGCGCAGCGCGCGAGGCAACCGGCGCGTGTCGGGTAGCCGGTGTGCGGTGATCGTCGCGTCGAGATCGGCGGGCGGCACTTGCAGCTGTGCTGTCATGCTCGGAGCTCCTTCGGGAGAGGTTTGCCAGAGCAGGAAAGCTACGCCGTTCGCAGCGTTTGGCGAGTTCGAACTAGATACATTCGTGAACTAATCGTCAGTCCCCGGCTACCGATGCAACGGAGACCGCGACCGGTTGAGTTCTGCTGCATCGCCGGTGGCGGGTGCGGATAACGGACTCGACGCGCACGAACCAGCATCCCGTTATGTTCTGGCTGAGCGAACAGCGTCTACGGGTGCGCAGGTCGCGTCTGCCGGACGCCCGCGCACTTCATCGTGTCCATGCAACTAAGAACTCCATCAACCGAGGATGCTTCCGGTCGTGAGGTTTAGGCGCTCCCAGCCCCTTGCGGGAGTCCAGCACAGCTCTCCCAATGGCGCGGTGCAGGAGCCGGGGCATGTGCGGGTCGAAAGCCATGCCGATGTGCCAAAGCTCGCCGAGCTGATCATGGATCCGGGTCGGGACGAGCCGCTGATCGTGCTCAGCTCGCGCGCGAAAGAGCGATGGCCCCCACTCGAGGTCCAAGACGTCCGCGCGATCATCGGTCCCAGTGCCCTGATGTATCTCCTCGAGACCGGCCCGCTGTCACTCGATCTGGCGGAGCGTCTCCCGGACAGGCAAGCTCCCTACAACGGGTCGTTTCGCGTGTGGCTGCCCGGCGTCAGCGAGCAGAGCGATCGCCGTGAGCATCCAAGCGTGTTCGACCCCACCGGCGAATACGGGATGCGATCGCTGAAGCAGCTCGCCTACGGGCTACGAGAGGCGTACTTTCGACGCGGCATCGAGCCGCAGATCAACCCCGTCGGCGCTTACCGCTCGTTGCAGCTCGTCCGCGTGCAAGACGAGGCGGAGCTGCGGATCCGCGATCTGGAAGAGCAGCTCGCCCAAACTATCGAGGAACGCGAAGAAGCCACGCAGCGCGGACGCGACGAAAGCGAGGAGGCCGTCCGGCGAGCCCGCAAAGAACGCGACGACGCGCTCGCTCGCGGACGCCAGACAAAGCGGCGGTAGCGGAGCAGCTTGCAGATCAGTGCGGGAGCCCGATCAGGACCGCCGCTTGCACCCCCGTCCCTGGCTCGCGCGATACTTCCCGGTCAGAGGGCGCTCCCGGGGCGTGCTCTACCCCAAATCCGCCGCCCGGCGGCTCGGTAGGTGCGACACGGTCGAGCCCGTGGGCCAGTCGGGCGGCGGCCTTTGCTGGAAGCGTGGTGTCACATCTGAGTCGGTCCCGCGGCGGATCTTGATCAGGGGCCGTCCTCTGACCACGAGGGCGCGCTGCAAGCGCGACGCTTGTCACGATCAGCCAGGCGAACATCAGTAGGGCGGCCAGGAGCAGGATTCCGTAAATCGCCGAGGTGTTGTCGGCCGGAGCGAGCATCGTGGTGGCCGATGCTGCGCCGAAGAAGGCCGCGAGAAGGCTGAGCCAGCCAATCCACGCTGGAAGCAGGCGCTCTCGCAGGGTCGCGGCGGCGACGGCGGCCGCCGGGAGCACCAGCGGGACCGCGATGCCCGGCCCGCCCGCGAGATAAGAGAGCACCACGAGCACATGGGCGAGTGAGGGGTCCCGCGCCACCGCGGGCTCCGCGAGTGCCCGGTAGCAGAGCGCCGAGAGCAGCAGGAAGGCCGCGGCGCACGAGCCGCCTACGAGCGCAAGCGTCCCGAGCGCGGATGTCCGCGACCGAAGACGGTCGTAGAGGCACGCAGAGAAGGCGAGCAGCGCGATCGCCGCGAGCAAATGAAAGAAGCTCAGCGCGCGGACCTCGGAGTGGTTGTGCAGGAAGTAGCTGCGGAGTCTTTGCGCCGAAGCGTTCAGTGCCGGGTAGTTGGTCGTGCCGACCAAGTCTCCGAACACCAGCCCCAGGGCGAACAGGACGACGGTCGCGGCGCCGCTGAGCGCCCATATTGCCTGCCATCTCTTGGGCTGCGTAGGGGTGTGTGTTCCCATGGTTCGCCTCGGTGCTACGCGGTCAACGGAGTGATGACCAACTCGTCCGCGACTCGGTCGGCCGCGCGATCGCGAAAGAGGACGCGCAGCGAGGTGAGGTGCATCGCCAGTAGCAACGGCACACCGACGGTGGGGATGATCGCGAGCGGCACCTCAGCGTTCAGAGTCGCGGCCGGATTCACGTGGACGATCTGCAGGAAGCCTGTCAGCGCTCCCAGGGTCAGCGCCGAGAGGAGGTCTGCGATCCCGAGGAGGGTGAACCAAATGAGCGGTTTGGCCTGCGATCCCTCGCCTAGCTTGCGCGCGACCCACGGCGTTGCTATGCCAACGGCAATGTCACCAAACCCGGCGGGCACAGCGAAGAGCGCAGGGAGCTTCCCGAGCAGCATCGCTATCACGAACACGATCCCTGCTGCCCGGAAGGAGTGCGGCGACAGCAGCCGCTGTTGAGCGCCCGGGGCGGTCAGGGCTCGCCTGATCAACGGCACACCGGCCAGCGCGAGCAGCAAGCCGAAGAAGCCGAGCACTGCCAGTGGCAGCCAAGGGACGCCGTGCCCGAGGCGTGAGCGGTAGCTGCCCCCGCCTGCGAGCAGACTACTTACGGCAAGCCAGCCGCCGAACAGAAGTGCGGCGCCCAACCCCATCCTCCTCGAGACTCGATTGCCGAGACCGGCGGCGCGAGCGCCGCGATACAGCGCGTATGCGGTCGCCGCGGCGATGCCTATGACCTCTGCGTACGTGAGGGCCCACAGATATGCAGGTAGATGATTCATGTTGTCCTCCTTTGGGTGTGAATTGACTGTTTCTGTGGTCGCTGTTGGGGTGGGGTCAGCTGTGCGCTGCGGCTGTGGCCGGCGTGCCGGGTGCCGCCACCGCCGGCGTGTCGTCGTCGCTAGTCGTGGGTTGGGCGGGCAGCAGTGCCAGCGCGATCACGGCGCCCGCCGCGGCGACCGCCGCGGCGAGGTAGTTGGCGGTGCTGAAGCCGTGGAAGAACGCCGAGTTAGCGGCGTTGTGGATGGTCGAAGCGAGCGCCGGCCGGCCGGCGTGTGACAGCTTGCCTGCGGCAATCAGCGCGGCGCCGACGGATGCGTGCGCGGTCCGGCTGACCGTGGCCGGCACCCCGGCGGGTAGTGCGCTCTCCAGGCGACTGGCGTACAGCGAGGCGTACACGCTGCCGATCACGGCGACGCCGAGCGTGCCGCCGAGCAGTCGCGTGGCGTCGTTGACGGCCGATCCGACGCCGGCCTTTGCCTTCGGCACGACGCCCATGATCGCCTCGGTCGCGGGCGCGCTGGTGAGCCCCATACCGGTCCCGAGGACGACCATCTGTGCGGCGATCGTCCCGTAGCCGGTCGTGGCCGAGGAGGTCGAGACCCACAGGTAGAACGCGGCCATCGAGAACAGACCGGAGGCGACGATCAGCTTCGTGCCGAACCGGACGGCCAGCTTGGTGCCGAGGATCGAGGAGATCGCGACGAACGAGGCGACCGGCAGCAGGCGCACGCCGGTCGACAGCGGGCTGTAGCCCTTGACGAACTGGAACAGCTGCGTGACGAGGAAGATGAACCCGGACAGCGCGAAGAACGAGATCGCGACCGAGGCGCTCGCGGCCGTGAAGCGCGGGTTTCCGAACAAGCTCACGTCGAGCATCGGATGGTCCGTGCGCCGCTCCCACACGACGAACGCCGCCGCCAACACCGCCGCCAGCGCGAGGCTGCCGATCGTCCGCGTGCCGCCCCAACCGTGGTTCGGGGCCTCGATGATCGTGTAGATGAGCAGCCCGACCGTCGCGGTCGACAGCGCGAAGCCCGCGCGGTCGGTGCGAGGTGCGTGGGGGTCCCGCGAGGCCGGCACGTAGCGGGCGCTCAGGACGCCGGCGAGCGCGGCGAGCGGCGCCATCGCGAAGAAGATGCTGCGCCAGTCGGACACTTCGAGCAGCCAGCCGCCGACGATCGGCCCGAGCGCGATCGCCGCGCCCGTGATCGCGCCCCACAAGCCGATCGCCTGGGCGCGCTCTCCGCGCTCGGTGAACAGGTTGGTGAGCAGCGACAGCGTCGAGGGAAACACCATCGCCGCACCCATGCCCATCACCGCACGCGCGGCGATCAGCTCGCCGGTGCCGTCCATCAGGCCGCCCGCGAGGCTCGCCACGCCGAACACCGTCAGGCCGGTGAGCATCATCCCCTTGCGCCCGAAGCGGTCAGACAGGCTGCCCGCAGCCAGCACCGAGCCGGCGAACACCAAGTTGAACGCGTCCACGATCCACTGCAGCTGCGAGTTCGAAGCGTGCAGCTGACGCACGAGCGACGGCAGCGCGACGTTGACGATCGTCGTGTCGAGATTGATCACAAACGCCGCCAACAGCAGCGAGATCAGGATCAGGGGCTTGCGCTGCATGACTCCTCCTGGAGATAGCTAACTTGCGTCACGAAACTCAGACTATCCAGGACTCTGACTTTTGTCAAGCAAGTCAGCTACGATTGGAGCGTGCTCCAACGCGACTATCCGAACCAGGTCTGCTCGATCGCCCGATCGCTAGAGATCGTCGGGGAGCGCTGGACGCTGCTGATCCTCCGCGACGCGCTCGTCGGCCTAACGCGCTTTGAGGAGTTCCAGGCGAAGCTCGGGATTGCCTCCAACGTCCTCGCCAGCCGGCTCAAGCGGCTGTGCGACGAGGAGCTGCTCGAACGCGTTTCGGACCCGGAGCGACCCGGCCGGCCGAAGTACACGCTCACTGAGAAGGGACGCGAGCTCGGGCCTGCCCTGATCGTGATGATGAAGTGGGGCGACCGCCATTACCCGGCCCCAGGCGGCCCACCCCGACTCACCCTCCACACAGGCTGCGGAGGCAACATCGGCCCAGACCTTCGCTGCGACCGGTGCGGCAAATACGCGGCGCGCGAGGAGATCGAGCTTCCGCCCGGCCCGGGGGCGCCGCACGGCGAGCACGCCGAACGGTGAGATGTCCGAAGCGCTCCGGCAGCCCGGCGTGGCCGAGAGTGGAGAGGACGTAGCCGCCATTCAACCGTCCCGAGCGACTGACGCTCACCTACTAACGGTGGCGGTGTGGCGGGCGAGCGTTGCGAGCGTCTGTTTGATCTGGGCGCGCAGAGCCGGATCGCTGATGAGATCGTCAGAAGCGACCATGTCGCGCGTCACCGGGATGCGCACGCAAGCCTCCTCGACGATGTCCGCGTGGACGTATCCGAGGACCTTGCGCAGCGAGCTGTGTGCGTCGGCGGCGCCGGTCGGTGCAGTGGGCCCGGACGCGTTGATCCACGCGATCGCCTTTCGGTAGGTGCTGGCGTCCCCGACGGTCCACTCGAGCAGGTTCTTCAAGGCTCCGGGCAGAGCACCGGCGTACTCGGGCGTGCAGAGCAGCAGCGCGTCCGCGGCGATGACCTGCTCGCGTAGATGCGTGACGGCGGGATGGACCGGCTCGCCTTCGCGATCCTCGTCGGGATTGAAGTGCGGCAGCCCACCCATGCCGTCATACAGCACTGTGGCGACTCCTTCAGGAGCCACCACGCCTGCGGTCCTGAGCACCGCGGTGTTCGTCGAGCTCTCGCGCAGGCTCCCTGAGATCAACAGAATGCGGCGCCGGCTTGGCAAGACCCCAACCTAGCGTGCCGCGGCGCTGTCCAGCGCCGTCCGAAGCAAAGATCTCCATCGAGACGCAGGACGAGGGGTCCGACCGCGCGCGCTAGGTCTGTACGGCGTGCCGCATACGGTAGGCGAGGTAGAAGTGCAGAGCCGCGGCCGCGAAGATCAGCACTCCCCACCAGTAGCCATCGCCCAACAGGACCGCGCCGACCACCACCAGCCAGATGCCGATCGCGACGCGCACCCGGACGATCAAACGCCAGTGCCGGCGTTCCCATCGCCATCGGGGTTGACGTGTCAGCTCGCGCCACCGTATGAAGATCGCACTCAGCACGAGGTTGGCGGAGTCCGCCAGTCCGGGCCGGCGCTGTCCTTCCCTGGCCCCGTCCATCAGCACCGAGAGGATCTCCTGCTCGTGCTCACGACGATATGCCCCCGGGAAGAATTTCAACAGATGTCGGTAGCGGCGCTCCAGCTTAGCCGTGTCGCTCATCACATCGCCCCCGCCGGGCGCAGCCGCGAGATCGCGACGACCGCGTTCGCTTGCAGGCGGGCCGCCTCCTCGGCGAGTCGATGCTCGCCCGGCGGCGTGAGCCGGTAGTAGCGGCGCAGCCGGTTATCCACGATCTCCTCGCGGTCCACATCGATCAGCCCGTCCGCGCGCAGCCGGTCCAGGGCCGTGTACAAGGTCCCGGCGCGCAGTCGCACACGGCCGTCGGAGATCTCCTCGACGTCGGTGATGATCCCGTAACCATGCTGGCTGCCTCCAGCCAGAGCCGTCAGGATCAGGAACGTCGCCTCCTGCATCGCACGCATGCCCATAGAGACAGTATATATCGTTCAACTAGCAGTCGTCAAGTGCTGCTGTTGTGGTGCCGCCCCAGGCCCCAGTGCCCTGCGAGCAAAGGCTCGGGTCTTGACGGCGGTGCGAACATACGTTCGATGCTTGCTGCTAATGCGACGCACATCCCGTATCCCCTCGTAGACCGGGCGCTTAGCACCGGGAATCTGGCCTATCTGCGCCGCAATGCGCGGCAGATTACGTGGTCGCTGCTCGACCGGATCAGGCTGATCGTGCTGGTCGCTGACCAGGAGCCCGCGGCTCTCGAGGGCGATGCGCTGGCCTTCATCGAGCAATGGGCCACGGAAGTCCCGGCCGCGCAGCTGGAGGACTACCAGCGGATCCTCGACGCGCTCAGGACTGTGCGCCATGCGCCCGATCGTGCGGCCGGGGAGCTCACGGCGCTTTGCTCGGCGAGGGGCGTCTACGGATGATCGTGTGCGTCCACCTTCCGCGCTTCGCGCTGACGGTCGCCGCCGGTGGACCAGATCGCTTGGCCGCGGAGCCGCTTGCGGTCGCGCCGGTGAACGACCCGCACCACGTTGGCGAGGTGTCCGGTGCCGCGCAGCTCGCCGGTGTGCATGGCGGCATGAGGCTCGGTGAGGCGCTGGCACGCTGCCCGACCCTCGTGCTGGTGCCCGACGATCCCGTCGGTGTCGCGAGCGCCTGGGAGCAGGCCGTCCGGGCGCTCGAGGGGATCGGCGCTCAGGTCGAGCTCTCACGACCTGGCCTTGCTTACTTCGACGCTTCCGGGCTGCGCAGCCTGCATGTGGACACCGCCGGCGTGGTCCGTGCCGCCGGCGAAGCGCTCAAACGCCGTCCACGGATCGGCGCTGGGCCGACCCGGTTCTGTGCGCTCGCCGCCGCGTTTCAGGCGCGCTCCCGTCGCGCGCAAATCGTCGATCGCCGGGAGGTCCGCCGGTATCTCGCTCGCCAGCCTGTCAGCCTGCTTTCTCACAGAGAGCAGACCGCGCCGCTGGTGGGGCTGCTCGAGCGGTTCGGGATCACGACGCTCCGGAAGCTCGCGGGTCTCGGCGCCGGGCCGGTCGCCGATCGCTTCGGCGAGGCGGGCACGCTCGCGCGATGGCTCGCGCTCGGCAACGACACTCCGCTTCTCACGCGCACCGTGGAGGAGCACCTCGAAGAGTCGATGCGCCTCGGGGACTCGAACTCCGGTGAGGCGCTCGCCCGGACACTCGGCGTGCTGATCGACCGGCTGCTCGCCCGGCCCGAGCGACGGGGACGCACGATCCGCGCCGCGGTGCTGTCGGCCCAGCTCGTGGAGCGCGGCACATGGAGCGAGCCGGTCGTGTTCCGCCAAGCGATCAGCGACCGGGCCCGGATGCGCCTCGCGCTGCTGGGGAAGCTCGCGTTGTTGCCGGCGCCCGCGCAGACCCTGAGCCTCACGGTGAAGGCGCTCGGGCCCGCCGGGGGCGAGCAAACGAGTCTGCTGGACGGGGAGCACGCCGCCCGCCACGAGCGGCTGCTGAGCGCGGTCAATCAGGTCCGTGAGATCGCCGGCCCCGACGCGGTGCTTCGCCTGACCGCGATCGACGAGCGCTCTCGCGTGATCGAGCGCAAGTACGACTTCACGAGCTATCGATGAAGCTCCGTCGCCCGAGCGCGCCGAACACGCCGCGCCTCGTGCAGGTGCGGGCCGTGAACGGCATTCCGAGGACCGTGGACGGCAAGCCGGTGCAGGAGGTGCGAAACGAGTGGCTGATCGAGGACAAGTGGTGGACCGGAAGACCGCTACGACGCCGCTACTGGGAAGTGCTCACCGTCTCCGGCCGGTGCCTGGTGCTCTTTTGCGACCTCGAAACGCACAACTGGTACAGGCAGGGCGGATAGATGCCGGGCACCCCGCCATACGTCGAGCTTCACTGCCACTCGGCCTACTCGTTCGGTCACGGCTCATCGCTCCCGGACGAGCTGATCGCATCTGCTGGTTGCCTCGGCTACCAGGCGCTTGCGCTAACCGACCACGATTCCGTCAGCGGAGCGATGGAGTTCGCGATGGCCTCTCGCGACTCGTCGGTGCGGGCGATCCTCGGCAGCGAGATCACCCTCACCCCGACCGCCAGAGAGCCCGCAAAGCATCTGACACTACTCGCGCGCGACAGCCGCGGCTGGCGGCACCTATGCCGGCTACTCACGCTCGGGCACGAGCACACGCGTGACTCGACCGATAGGCGAGCAGGCCAACCATCGGTCAGCGTGGAGGCGGTGCTCGAGCACGCCGAAGGACTCGTGTGCCTGAGTGGCTGCGCCGACCACGGCGTCGAAGACGAGACGACCTGCCGGCGGCTGCTCGACGCGTTCGGCCCTGACGGGTTCCGGGTCGAGCTGCAGCGCACCTACGCCCGCGAGGACAAGGCCCGCAACCGTGCCCGCGCGCAGCTCGCGCGCCACATCGGCGTCCCCGCAGTCGCGACCGGCGGCGTTCACGCGCACACACAGATGCGGGCGCTCCTTCAAGATGCGCTCGTCGCCGTGAAGAACGGGATGACTCTCGATGAGAGCGAGGTGGAGCGCCGGGCCAACCACGCCCACGTCCTTGCGCGGCCGCAGGCGATGGCCGCCCGGTTCGCTGAGTATCCCGAGGCGGTCGCCGAGACGGTCAGGCTCGCCGATACCTTGCGCTTCAAGCTCACCGGGGACCTCGGCTACCGCTACCCCGGCGCTGACTCGACAGAAGCTATCCGCGAGCTCGCTCAGGTCTGCCGCGCGGAGTTCGACGGTCGCTACCCGCCCGGCCACGCACTCCTGGGCGAAGCGACCGGACGGCTGGAAGAGGAGCTTCGGATCATCGACGCGCTCGGCCTGGCCGGGTTCTTCCTGTTGCACCACGAGCTGCTCGAGCTGGCCCGCGAGGTCGCCGTGCAGGTACGCGGGGCGGGCGGACCCGATTCGCCCCGCGCGCTTCTGCCGCCGGGACGCGGGCGGGGATCCTCGGTGTCCTCGATCGTGTGCTACCTGACCGGCCTTTCGCACATCGACCCGGTCGCGAACAAGCTGCTGCTCGGCCGCTTCCTGCACGAAGACATCACCGGCCTGCCGGACATCGACATCGATTTTCCGCGCGACATTCGCGCGGAGCTGATCCCCAGGGTCGTGGAGCACTGGGGACCGGAGCACGCCGCGCTCGTCTCGACGTTCCCCACCTACCGCGCCCGGGGAGCGATCCGCGACCTGGGAAAGGCGCTCGGTCTGCCGCCCGGCGAGATCGAGCGGGTAGCCAAGGGCTCTGAGGGCTGGGGCGGGGAGGGTGTCGTGAGCGAGGACATCAAGACCACGCTCGGTGCGGACCGTCTCGCCGACGGCAGCCGCTGGGCATGGCTCGCCAGGCTCGCCGACGAGGCATATGGGCTGCCCCGCTATCTCGGTCAGCACCCCGGAGGGATGGTCCTCTCCACCCGACCGTTGATCGACTGCTGCCCCGTCGTGCCCGCCTCGATGGAGCGCCGGCAGATGGTCGCCTGGGACAAGGACTCCTGCTCGGACGCCGGGTTCTTGAAGATCGACCTCCTCGGCCTTGGGATGCTCTCCGCCGTCGAGCGGTGCGTCGAGCTGATCGCAAGCCACCGCCACGAACGGGTCGACCTCTCACGCATCCCATTCGACGATGACGACACGTTCAAAGCGATTCGCGAGGCCGATGTCATCGGCGTGTTTCAGATCGAGAGCCGCGCACAGATGCAATCGCTGTGGCGCACCCAGCCCGAGACCCTCGACGACCTCACGATTCAGGTCGCGCTGGTTAGACCCGGCCCGATCCAGGGCGGCGCGGTCAACCCCTACATCAAACGCCGCCAAGCCCTCGCACGCGACCCCGGCTTCCAGATCCCGTTCCTGCACCCCTCCCTCGAGGAGCCATTGGCGCAGACGTTGGGAACGATCATCTTCCAAGACCAAGTGATCGAGGTTGCGCGCGCGTTCGCCGGGTTCACCGCCGGGGAGGCCGAGAGCCTGCGCCGAGCGATGTCACGCAAACGCTCCCAGGCCGCGATCGACAGCCACCGCCAACAGTTCGTTGAAGGCGCCAAACGCACCCACCCCGACGCCTCCGAGGAAGTGATCGAGCAGGTGTGGGACACAACCCGCGGCTTCGCCGGGTTCGGGTTCCCCAAGAGCCATGGCGCCGCGTTCGGGCTGCTTGCCTACCAATCCACCTGGCTGCGCGTCCACTACCTCCCCGAGTTCGTGTGCGCGTTGCTCAATGAGCAGCCGATGGGTTTCTACACCCCGAGCAGCCTCATCCACGAGGCGAAGAAAAAGAACGTGAACGTCCTGGCGGCCGACGTGAACCGAAGCCACGCCGAATGCGCGCTCACCAATGACGGCGCGATCCAGCTCGGCCTCTCCTACATCAAGGGGCTCGCCGATGAGGACATCGCCAGACTGCTAAACGCCCGCGCGACGGGCAGCTTCCGTGATCTCGGGGACCTCGCGGCCCGCTCCGCTCTGAGCACCGCCGCCCTGGAGCGCCTCGCCTGGTCCGGGGCCTGCAACTCCCTCGATAGCCTCGACGAGCGCCGACCCGCGCTGTGGCAAGCAGGGCTCGCGACCCCCGCCCAGGCCATCCCCGCCGGCAAGCAGCTCGCACTCGACCTGCCGCTGCCCGACACCCCCACCCTCCCGGCGCTCACCGACTGGGAGGACATGATCGCCGCCTACGAGACGACCAGCGTGTCAGTCGAGCGTCACCCCGTCGAGCTGCTGCGCGAGAACCTGATTGGGCGAGGAGCCCGCTCGATCGCCGAGCTCGACCAACTAGACCACGGCCGCCGGATCGCTGTCGGCGGGCTCGTGATCGCCCGCCAGCGACCCCCAACCGCGCACGGGATCACATTCCTTTTGCTCGAGGACGAGCACGGCATGTTGAACGTGATCGTCCCCGGCAAGCTGTATGAGCCCAACCGGCTCACGATCCGCCAGGAGCCGCTCGTCATCGTTACCGGCCGGCTGGAGCGCCACCCCGACGGCGGGGGCGCCACCAACCTGCTCGCTACAAGCATCGAGCCGCTCGTGCACACCTCTGGGGAGCCCGCTGAGGTTCAGCCTCTACGGCCAGCCGCACCGCCACCAGCCGAGGACGAGGACAACTTCCGCGTCGTAGCGCCGCCAGCTATGCACTTCGCCCAAGGACGACGATGAGACGCCGAACCAGGAAGGTGCATCGCTGCTTGCACGTCATCCGGTTGCTGCCCTAGCTTCGCGAACAGATGTTCGACGACTCGATCACACACGCGTTCCTTGGCCAGCTCAACTCCGAGCAGCGCACGGCCGCCACCTACCCGGGTGAGACGCTGCTGATCCTTGCGGGCGCGGGCTCGGGGAAGACCACGACGTTGTGTAGTCGTGCGGCGTGGCTGTTGGGGGAGGGGATGCCGGCGGAACGGACGTTGTTGCTGTCGTTCTCGAGGCGGGCCGCCGGGGAGATGATCGAGCGCACACGCACACTCGCCCAGCGGGTGGCTCCCGACGCCGGGCGGATCGTCGGCGGGACCTTCCATTCGGTCGCCCACCGGATGATCCGAACGCATGCCGCATCGCTTGGTCTCGATGCCGGGTTCGGTGTGCTCGACGCGGGCGACGCTGCGGACCTGTTGGACATGGTCCGCGAGGAAGAGGGTCACGCTGAAAGCAGCCGCCGCTTCCCTCGCGCCGGGACCCTCTTGGACATCTACTCGGGAACCGTCAACGCACAGCGGCCCCTCGCCGAGGTCACCGCGGAGCGGTTTCCATGGTGTGAGGAGCACGGCGAGGCGCTCGCTGCGATCTTCCGGGCTTATGGACTGCGCAAGCGCGCGCTCGGTGTGCTCGATCTCGACGACCTGTTGCTCTATTGGAGGGCGCTGCTCGCAAACGAGGTGATCGGTCCGACAATCGCCGGGGCGTTTGATCACGTGCTGGTGGATGAGTACCAGGATGTCAACGGGCTGCAGGTCGACATCGTTCGCGACCTGCGCCGAGAGCATCCGGGGCTCACCGTCGTCGGCGATGACTTTCAGGCGATCTATGGGTTTCGTTCAGCTAGCGCCCGGCACATTCTTGAGTTCCCTGAGCAGTTTCCCGGCAGCCATGTAGTCACGCTGGAGCAGAACTATCGCTCGACCGCTCCGATCCTCGCCGTGGCGAACGCGGTATCTGAGCAGGATCGGGACGGGTATCGCAAGACGTTGTGGACTGACCGTGAGGGCGGCAGCGTGCCAGAGCTCGCGTTCCCACGCGATGAAACCGAGCAGGCACGAGACGTGTGCGAGCGCGTGCTGGCGGCCCGCGAGGAAGGCACGGAACTACGCGAGCAGGCTGTCCTGTATCGCACGAATCACGACCCGGCAATCTTGGAGGTCGAGCTGAAGCGTCGGGACATACCGTTCGTGAAGTACGGGGGGCTGAAGTATCTGGAGGCGGCTCACGTCAAGGACTTCATCGCGTTGCTGCGCCTGGCGGACAACCGGGCCGACGAGCTCAGCTGGCTACGAGTGATGCAGCTCTACCAGGGAGTCGCCGCTGGACGCGCCCGCAAGATTCTCGAGGCGCTCCGCGACAGCGACGAGGAAATGCCGCAGCTCGAGCGTTGGTTCCACGCGCGTGAGCACGTCCCGCCGAGATCTCTCGAGCAGGCGGACGCGGTGATCGAAGCGCTCCGGGCTACCGGTGCAGCCCGCGTCGAGGACACGGAGGCGCAGGTCGAGCGTTTGTGTGAGGCGATTAAGCCACTGGTACGTTTGCACTACACCGATGGCCCGGTTCGTGTCTCAGACCTCGACCAGCTCGTGCTCGCGGCCCGCGGTGCGCAGGACATCCGTCACTTCGTAGGCGAGCTGGCGCTCGACCCGCCCTCATCGAGCGCGGACTTTGCGGGTCCGCCGCACCTCGACGACGACTACCTCGTGCTCAGCACAGCGCACTCGGCGAAGGGCTTGGAGTGGGAGGTGGTGCACGTGATCGCCGCGTATGACGGCAACTTCCCGGCCGACATGAGCACCGGCACCAAGGAGGGAATCGCGGAGGAGCGCCGCCTGTTCTACGTCGCACTGACACGGGCTGCCCGCAAGCTGCACGTCTACGTCCCTGCCCGCTTCTACCACCGCCCCCACGGCCGCGATGATGCGCACGGCATCGGCCAAGCCTCACGATTCCTTTCCGAGCATGTGCAGAGCCTGTTCGACATCACCAGTACCGCGGGAAGAGGTACCCGGCCTCTTCCTGCCGCCGCACCGGAACAGCGGATCGAGGTATCTGTAGACGCGCTGTTCGCTTAACGTCGAAAGACAATACGTCCGCCGTCTCCGTCGGGTCGCGCGCGGGCCGTCCGGTAACTTCGACGACCTGACCAGCCCGTGGGCCGGTCGGGCGGCGGCCCTTGCCGCTTGCCGTAATCAAGCTACTTGGACTTAAGCGCGTTGAGGCTTCCCCCGACGGCGTCAAACCCCGATCAAGTCCAGCTCATCAATGTGCCGAGCGCACCGCGACGCTACGACGCAATCCTCGACAAACTCGATGATCCCGTGCCGCTCGAGGTCATCTAAGAGCTTCCTCAACAACGCCGGCTCGATGGGGTCGATCGCGGCTTGCAGCTCCGCGCGAGACCACCGCTCGTCATGGTCGTCCCGGAGAAGCTCCAGAATGATCGCCCGTTCCGCAATCTCCGCTGATCTTGGGTTTTCATGATCGCTCGGTTGCATAGTGGCTAGCTCCGTCCTAAGCAGAGGCGCCGCCGTTGAAGAATCAGCTCATCGAAGCACTTGGCGACCTCCGAAGCGATCGATCGGCCACCGCGGCGCTCGATCAGGCCTGCGCCGTCCAGACGGTCTACGGCTTCGGTGATCGGCAGCTTCTGCTTCCTCTTTTTCGCGCCGAACGCTTCGTAGATCTGCTCCTCCGAGCGCGGCCCTTCGCCATCGGCGCTCCAAGCCAGCAGGCATTCGAGGACCGCTTTGTCGTGCGGGCGCTCGTCCTCCGCGCAGGCGGTGTTCCCGACCTGCGTGATTTCGTGGAATCGCACGGCGGGACGCGACGCGACGGCGAGGTCGTTCCACCGGTGGATGAGCTTTGAGGTACGGAGACGTCTGAGGCTGTCGCGGACATCCCCCGGGGTCCTGATGGCGCGCGCGATCTCCTCTTCAGACCACGGCCGCTGCCTGTCGAGCTCGAGCATGAGACCGAGGACCGCCCGATCGATGCAGGCGTGCTCCTCCAATCCTTCTGGGGTAACGTGTTTATGCATGGGAGGTATCTGCTCCTGTGTCACGGCCCCGGGACAGTTACTGCTGTCGCCGGGGCCAACTGTTTTCACTTTTGGTTTTGACCGTACGCCAAGCTCGCGGTGAATCCGGGGGTAGGACACGAACCTGACACAAACTCGACTGAAGCTGTACCAATACGGTCACAACGCTCGCCAAATCGCCTGTCCGTGATCCAGGCGGCGTCAGTTTAGTGACCTCTGTGGGCCGTCACTATGGCTGCAATCGGTAACCGACCCCCCACACGTTTACGACCCAACGGCCCTCCCCGCAGGCCTCGAGCTTGCCACGGAGCCGGCTGGCGTGACTGTCTACGGTGCGTGTCGGTGCGTAGTGCTCGTGGCGCCAGACCAAGCGCAACAGCTCGTCCTTGTGAAACACGCGGCGGGGAGCGCGGGCAAGCTGGACCAGCAGCTCGAACTCCAGCCTGCGCAGCTTCAGGTGCCGCCCATCCAAGCTCGCCGCGTGGGCCTGCAAATCGATCTCCAGCGATTCAACCTGGAGCACTCCCCGGTCTTCGGCGATGACCTCGCCACGCCGCAGAACCGCCCGCACGCGGGCATGCACCTCGGCGTAGCACAGCGGTCCGCGGACGACATCGTCTGCGCCGGCGTCGAACGCACGCAGAATTTCTGCCACATCGCCAGTCGCGGCGAGCCAAATCACCCGCGCGGCCGCCGAGAGGTGAGGGGCGAGCTCACCGGCGCGCAAGGCACGCAGGATCTCAAGGACGCTCCCGGGATCAGGCCCCGGACTCAGAAGCACGAGGTCAGCTCCATCGGGGATCGAGTCCTCCCTGAGTTGCATTGGGGAGTGGGCCCGGCGCGCCTTGTAGCCGTCGAGGTTCAGCTCCCTGGCAAGCGCTTCGGCTCGTCGGTTCTCGCCGAAGATGAGCAATACCGCCGCCCGCCCGGGTGTGGCAGGCCTGTTCGCTGACCTTCGAGTTGCGTCAGTCGTGGGATCGCCGGCTGCGCATCCAGCGCCGCCTTCCCGTGTGCCGTTCGTCGTGGCTAAGGACATGGTTGCGCTCATGTAGGGCTCCTTCGTCTCGTTGAAGGCGCGAAGGACCCCACGGAACCCAAGTCCGATGCTCACATCGAGCCACGCCGAAAAATCGGCGCAAGAGGTAGGTTGCGAACTGCATGAAGGGTGTACTCCTTCGTGCCACGCCCCTCGGGCCGCGCTAACGGTCGCGAGGGGCAACTTGTAGGAGCGACGAAGCCTAGCCCGCGGATCCGACGCTATCCGTCGCGACTGTTCTCCCCGCGTCGCGCGTTGCCGGCCTTGGCGCTTCAGAACGGCTCGTCTACCACCACGCCGACTGGAAACTCATGGACTCCCGGAGCGAAATAGGGCCGCGAGTTTTCGTTCGCGATCTACGATTTGCCGCACGCGCTGGTCCGAGATTCCATGCTCCTGGCCGATCGCCTTGTACGTTCGTGCGGCTTCACTTTCCCGGACGATCGCCCTGTCACGCTCATCCAGTGCGGCCTCCTGCGCGACCCGGTCGGGGAGCTTCGCCAACCGACGCGTCCGGTTGCGAGTCTCCGTTGGCGTGATCCGCCTTCCGAGCGTGAATCCAAACGATTCGAGCTTCGACCTGTCTTCTTCCCACAGCGACTGTGGTGTCGAGACGACGACATCACGAGGGCATCGCGCCACGACGTACTCGCCATCTTCGCGGCCGACCGGCCTGCGCCTCGCCGGGCCTCTCATGCCGCAGAGGACGATCCCGACCGTGCCATGCTGGCCAGTGTACAAAGCGAGCCCTGGGCTACAGCTCGTCCACTTCGACGGTGTTCGAGGCGCCGGCTACGAATGGGAAGTCTGCCTCGTACTTGGAGAGGACTCTGAAGCGGTAGGTGGCGGGGCCGGGGTACTTGAAGCGGTGGGAGGCGTGGAAGCGTCCGTGGGAGTCGGTGCGGATCACGTCGAACTCGAGCCAGGAGCCGCTTGCGGACTGGGCCTCGAGTACGAGCTGCTTGCCGCCGTGCGGGATCGGCCCGCCGTGGAGCACGCCCGTGAAGAAGATCCTCTGCTGCACGACCGCGACGTGAGGGGCGATGCTGAGTCTGATCGCGGCGCGCACCTCCAGCGTCAGCGTGCGTGTCGTCGCGGGAACCTTGTCATTGACGTGGCTTCGGTACGTCAGCCGCAGCGTGCGTGAGGAGAGCCCGCCGGGGAGGCTCACGCGGAAGTCCCCGTCTGCCCCGGTGCGCGGGCTCGGCATTGTGAGCGGCCTTGCTCCCTCGTATGCGGGCGTCGCGGTGAGGTCGATCATCGCGCCAGTGATGGGGGTGCCGTTCGGGCCGGTCAGGCGTCCGGTGATCACTAGTGGATGGGGGTGCCGGTAGTTGCTCGTGAGCTGTGCGCTGGCGGTGCCGGCCCAGCGCGCTGTGAGCGTGGCGTCTTCAGAAGCGTTCGCGCCGTTTGCGGGGCCCCGCTCGAAGCCGCCCGTGACCACACCCGAGCTGGTCTTTGCGTTGGGGTTGCTGGTGGAGATCGTGCCGTCATCGACGACTGCCGTGTTACCGGCGGCGTCCTGCACGGTGACCTTCAACGAATGGGACCCGTCGGCGAGTTTGCTCGTGTTGACTGGCACGTCCACCGCGACTTCGCGCTTGCAGGGCTGGGGGTAGAGGAACTCGCCGCCGCCGCTTGAGTCGAAGCCGATGCTGGCGCATCTGCCGCCATTGGCTTCGGGCGTGCCCTGATAGGCGACGTTCCCGTCGACGTCCACCGTGACCCGGTACACGCCGGGCCCTTCGGGATCCTTGGCGCTGAAAGTCAGGTCCGCGGTCCCGCTCGCGTTCGGCTCGAGCAGCGTGCCGGCGAAGTTCGTCGCGATGGGTGTGGAGTTGTTCTGCAGCTGGACTTCGGCGGCATACAGGTTGATCTCGGCGTTTACGCCCCCGCCGGAGCCCGCCGGGCATCTGGTCGCGCCCTCGGTCGGCGCGACACAGAACGCCGCCATGAACAACTGCGTGCCTCCCGGATGGACGATCGGCACCGTCGTGATGCCAAGGCCGCTGCTGGCGCAGGGCGGCGTGTTGTACTGGCAGTTGACGAGCACATCTGCCGACGATGTGAAGCTGTTCTGCGGCGTCGCGACATACGCTTGGCCTTGGGGCGTGAGCAGCGAGACCGTCAGCGCGCCTCCGGTGATCGTGGATCCAGACGGTGCCGTGTACGTCCACATCGGGCCGGAATACGCCGTTTCTTCGGCGCTTGAGCTATCGAATGCGCTCAGTGCGCCTCCCGATTCGCACGTGTCGCTCGGGCCGCTGCCAGGCCCACCGCCGTTGACCGACTCCCAGCCTTCGACCGGTGCGGGCCGCCCGTCCGGCTGAGTGCACGTGACCTGCGTCCACTCGCCTGCCCAAACAACAGAGGCCATCATCAGCCAGACGCCCACCACTGCCAGCAGCATCAGCAGCGCCACCAACAGCGAGGACTGCCGCGCACGCTCGCGTGTGACCTTCGCGTTCTCGACCATGTGTCAGCGCTCCTTTCGTCTCCTTCAGGACCGGCGACCTTGAGTGATCGCCCCATAGCGTTGTCGCTGATCAGCCGCTCTTGCCCCCTCTAATCTTGCCTTTCCCGCCCCGAAGGCGCATAGTCGCCAACAGGGAGCCCCTATCTTGTTGACCATGACGCCCATCGCTATGCGAAGGACCATTGGGACCGCCACCGTTCTGGGCGCTGCGCTCCTGGCCTGCCTGGCAGCCTCCGCGCCCGCGTCAGCCGAGGTCGGGGTGCCCGCGGGAACAGTGCAGCAGGCGGCCGCGAACGCCCTGTTTTTGCAGTACGCGCCCGCGCCACCAACCCCCGGGATCATCTGCCTGGTGGACTCCGGAGTCAACGCTAACCCAGACACGACCCCGATCCTCGCCGGCAGCTACGCGCTCTCGCCGAACACCAACACCGAAGACGAACTGGCGGCCCTGAACCCGCCGCTACCGGGCGGGCACCCCGCCGGACACGGGACCTACATGGCGATGCTCGCGGCCGCGCCCGCCAACGGGTGGGGGATGGTTGGATTCGCTCCGACCAGCGTTCGCGTCTACAACCTCAAGGCGCTCGCCGCGGGACAGACGACGTTCTCGTTCTCCGAGTACGCCTCAGCGATCCAGTATTGCCAGGACCTCATCGGCAAACTGCCGGTGAGTGTTGTGAACCTAAGCCTCGGGTCCGGTACACAACCATCCGCCAGTGAAGTTGAAGTTCTGGAGAACTACGTTCGCGCGGCTAACGCACGCGGCCTGAGTGTCGTCGCGGCGGTGGGTAACGAATCCGGTCCGGTGCAAGCGCCCGCCGATGTGCCGGGGGTGCTCGGCGTGGGCGCCTCCGACGCGAATCCCGCGAATCTCGGCGTGATGTGCTCGTTCAGCAACAGTGGCGCTGGTGTCGCCCTGTTGGCCCCAGGTTGCGGCAGCCAGACCGAACCCGACGGGGGCGGCAACGGCATCGAAATGGCGTTCGCCGACGATGGGTCACCGGCCTGGGCGAACGGCACCAGCTACTCCGGGGAGATCGTCTCGGCTGCGGAGGCGAGCATGCGCGCGTACTCCCCGACGCTGTCCTACTCCCAGGCGCAGGGGTGCATCACCTCGACGCTCACCGGCGGCGTGAACCTCAACGTGGCCGCGGCCTTCAATGCGTGCGGTCTCGGTCAGATCGTCACCGAGGGGACTGCCGCCTACCAGGCCGCAAACGCCTCCTCCACGCAGCCGACCAACACGGGTCCGCCCGCGGCGACACTCATCCCGACCAAGCCAGCGCGGCCGCCGGAGCCCAAGATCACCAAGATCACGTTCAGGCACGACGCCCTGACGATCACCGTCGCTGGGATCCCCAAAGGACTGCGACTGCATCTGGTCGTGCAGGAGCGCGGCGAGCTGGGCAAGCTCATCACGCTCACGCAGACCACGACCGGGCGCAGGACGAGCACGCTGCATGTGCGGCGCTGGGATCGGATCGTGGCCAGGTTTCTCGCCGGGCACACCCAGCTCCCGCCAGTCATCGCGAACCGCGCCACGCACACGGGACATCGCCGGCGCAAAGGCCGATGAGAAGCGCGGTGTTGGCTCTCGTTGTGCTGCTCGTGGCGGGTGCGATCGTCACGGGTACTGCGTTTGCAGGCAGCTACCAAGTTGGCGCCTGTGCCGCCCTGACGCCGCTGGTCAACAACTCCTGGGAGCCCTTCAACAACAGCCCGACCTACCTGGAAACCTCAGCGAACTGCGGTACCAACGAAATCACCGGCTTCAGCCACGAAACCTCCGGGCTCGCGGTCGCAGACGTTCTGGGACTGAGCACCAACACCCCCGAAGGCGCTGTCGCAGGCTGGACGTTCGCTGCACCACCAGACGACACGATCACCGCGATCAGCATGGACCGCGACCTATTCAACGACGGTCCGGGCTGGCTACCGCAGATCATTGATGATACGGGGGCTCCGCTCCCCGGAGAGGCTTGCGTGTACAACGGCAACAACGGCGGCTGCGAGAGCTCCGGTCCCGTGACTCACTCTGGCCTCGGCACCACCAGTCTCGCAATCGAGGTTCTTTGTAGCCCGGCCAGCGCGGGACTTACGGAATGTGGGGGTGGCTCCTTTTTGCATAGTGCCCGGGCCGAGCTCGATGACGCCGTCGTCACCATCACCGATGAACAGCCACCCCAGATCACCTTCACCAGCGGCTCGCTGTTCACCGGCGTGCTCGTCCATGGGACCCTGACGGGCACGATCGACGGCTCGGACAACAGCGGCGTGCAGTACGCCCGCCTATACGTGGACGGTGCACTGTTCGCCCAGCAGCAGCTGTCGTGCGACTTCACGCGGCCCGCGCCTTGCCCGGCTAGCTCGAGCAATCAGTTCAGCCTCAACACGACAACGCTCGCCAACGGCCCGCACCAGATCCAAGCGGCCGTCGTCGACGCCGCCGGCAACCAGACCCTCGCCAGCGCCGGGCAGATCACGGTGGACAACACCAACCCGCCCGCCCCGACCGACCTTCAGGTCAATGCGAAACCGGCCGGCGCCTGGATCAACCAGCCCGCGACGATCACCTGGACAAACCCCACAGAGCCGTCGGACGACCCGATCAGCGAGGTCAATTGGATCGCCTGCCCAGGCACCGAGACGAGCATCCCAGCCAGCGGCTGCGACGCACCGCAGCACCAGGCCCTACCTTTGAGCTCGCTCACGTTCAGCCCGGCACAGGATCCTGCGTTCTCAAGCCAGCCCCAGAACCTCTACACGGTCTTCGTGTGGCTCACAGACGCGATCGGGAACGCCAGCCAGACCAATGCGGCCGCGATCAGCTTCGGCTACCAGACCAGCCCGCCGCCACGGCCGACCTCGATCAAGGCCACCGGGTCTGGGCCCTACACGATCACGCTCGTTGTCCGCGCGCACCTCGCGCCGATCACCGCGACCGACTGGATCGCCTGCAAAGGCCCCAAGCTCTGCACCCCGACCCAGACGAGCACTGGCCTGTCGTTCCGCTTTGATCCGAACCACACCCCGCAGTTTCAGCGCAGCCCCTACGGCTCCTACACGATCCGCGCCTGGTTGCAGGACGCGGCGGGGAACGCGAGCCCCACCGACAGCGCGACGCTCGCGCTCACCCACAGCAAGCCCGGCAGGCCCAGCCCGCGACTGCGCATCCTCAGCGTCACGCGCGCCGGGCGCGTATTGCGCGTGCGCGGTACAGCCGCGAGAGCGCTCGCGGGGCACGTCACGATCCTCGTGCACTACGCGTTCGGGATCCGCGGTTACAGCGTCCAGAGGACGGTTCGGGTCGCCCACGGCCGGTGGGCGAGCGTGCTGGGCGTACCTTCCGGCGCGCACACGAGGCGCGTGACTGTCGTTTATCACCGCAGCGCGCACTGGGCCGCTGAGACGGTGACGCGCGACGTTCATCACGCTGGCGCCGGCGCCGCGCACTGAGCCAGGCCCGGCGTCACATACCGGTACGCGGCGAGCCCTTGGGGTTTCCGATGGGCTACATTGTTCGGTCTCATCTGAAGCGCTCGGGTACGCATGGAGGATCGGACCCACATCCCGACGAGGACGCGCCAACCCAGGTCGTGCGCAGGGCACGAAAATTGGTTGGGGGGAAAAGTGCGGTCTCCTACGACGAGTGGGTATGAGCAGAATCTCTCTCGCGCAACCCAGGAGATAGACGGCATGAGCATCCCCCGGCACAGGCGCCGCGGGCGCCCCGCGGCCGCCGTGGTCCTTCTCGGCGTCCTCGTGCTCCTCGCGGCCAGTTCGACTGCCGCGGCCAACAGCTACCACGACTTCCTCTGCCGGATTCCCTACGGGGCCAGCGCGGGCCGCGCGGCACCGACCGATGACGTCACCTACGCGACCGCCGGCACGTTCGTCTTCGCAGGCGACAGCTGCGCCAGCGGGGGCGCGCTCTACGCGTCGATGAGCGGCGAAACCAGCCAGCCCTACGGCACGACCGCGGTCAACACGTTCACCGCGCCCGACGGCCTGACGATCTCGGGCTTCACGCTCTGGCGCTACGAGGCGGACGGCCCCAGCCAGCCCTACGGTTCGCCGGCATCGAACCTGGACTACAGTCCCGGCCCGCCGTCCGTTCAGGGGCTATGCACACAGGGATGCTCTCGCGGCAACCCGGGCAGTCCACTGGCTGGGGAAAACACCGTCAGCGTCGGCAGTCTCAGCGGTGTGACGCAGATCCAGTGGAGCGCCGCGTGCGGGGGCGGCCCGGGCGGCACGTGCCCCGCGTCCGAGCCGCTGTCCTCGCAGTACAACGTCTACGCGGCCGACATCGACCTCGTCGATAACACCCCGCCAACGGTCAGCAACGTCAGCGGCCCACTCGTCGCCGGCGGCACCCTCACCGGATCGCAAGCGGTCTCGTTCAACGCAGCCGACGGGCAATCCGGTGTCTATGGCGGATCGCTGCTCGTCGACGGCCACACTGTGCTCTCGCAGATCCTGAACACAAACGGCGGCGCCTGCGTGTCCTTGAATGTCACGAAGGACGGGCAGCGATCCTTCGAACACGCCCAGCCATGCGAGAGCTCGTTGAGCGCCAGCCTGACGCTCAACACCAACCTGTTGACGGCCGGTCAGCACTCGCTGGAGTTGGTCGTCGAAGACGCGGCTGGTAACCAGACGATCGCCTACAACGGCACGATCACCACGAGTGGCCCGCCGTCGGTCGGCGTCAACGGTTCGCTGAACGGTCGCGGGCCGCACGTCGCCAACGGGAACCCGTGCGCCGGGGAGGCGCTGGAACTCGCCGTCAACGGCAAGCGCCACGCGCCGATCATCACCTATGGCAAGCCAGTGACGGTCCGTGGCGTGCTGCACTGCGGCACCGTGCCGATCCGCGGCGCCCAGGTCGTGATCGCGACGCTCGGCGGGCCCGGGAGCGCGGCGATCAACACCTCTGTGCAAACGGCTCTGGACGGCTCGTTCTCCTACAGGGTGCCGAGCGGCCCGGACCGCACACTCGAGTTCTCCTACACCGCATACAGCAATGATCCTGGCCCGTCAGCGACCGCGACCGCGGCGATCAGGATCCGCCCGAAGATCAAGCTGAGAATCACTCCACGCTTCTCCAGTAACGGCCACTCGATCCACTGGACCGGCACGATCACAGGAGGACCGTATCCGCGGCAGGGCGTAACGCTCGACGCGGAAGTCAAGGAGGGACGCCGCTGGCGGATCTTCGACCAAGTCATCGCCAACGGCAAGGGGCGATTCCACTACAGCTACCGCTTCCACGCCACCGACGAACCCACGACCTACACGTTCCGCGTCGGACTGCCAGCCAGCGGCTCCGGCGGATATCCGTACACGCCAGGCGCGAGCAACAGCGTCAACGTGCACGTCAACCCCTAAACGATGCTCGCCCTGACAACGAATCACCACACACAAATCACCGGAACCCTCGTCAAGTCCGGGCGGTGCGCGATCCTCGCGGTTCTCGCAGCCGCATTGGCTCTGGTCCTGGCCAGCGAGGCGCGCGCGGGCACCTACGTGATCAACAACTGCCCCTCGGCGCCGGGAGCCAATGGCAACCCCGGCCCGTGGACGGTGTTCGGCGCGCCTCAGAACACCAAGGGCAGCTGCGCCGGCGGGCCGGGAAACTGGATCGGCCCCGAGGGCGGCAGCATGTCACCGGGGACGCTGGATGGAGTCCAGGTGGTAGTGCCCGCGGGCAGCGGGATCACTATCAGCCGAGCGCGAGTCTGGTGGTTCGTGCCGCATCAGAGCTCGGGCGCGGACACGTTCGCCTTGGCATCCGTGAACACCGGGCTCGTAGAGGAAAGCGGCACTCCAAAAGATAGCTCGACCGCCCCCGACGAATGGACGCTTCCGTCAAACACCACCGAGCTCACACTGGCTGACTACTGTTCGAATGACGACGCTGGCGCTGCCTGCTCCATGTCTGGAGGCGAGGCCGCCAACCTGGAGCTCCTCGGCTCGCAGCTCACGCTCACCGACAGCAACCTTCCCAGCGGCACAGTGACAGGCGGCGCGCTGGCGAGCGCAAGCGCACTGGCGGGGACCGCGTCGCTGACCTACGACGCCGAGGATCCCGACTCCGGCGTGCGTCTGGTCCAGCTGCTCCTGGATGGTCGCGCGGTCGCGCAGAAGGACTATCTCGCGGATTGTCCCTACCAGTCCTTCGCCGCGTGCCCCACCACTGTCTCCGACGAAATCCCGTGGAACACGACGACGGCCAGCAACGGCACACACGAACTGGCGATGCGAGTCACCAACGCCGCAGGCAACTCCTCGATCGTCGACGAGCACACTGTCACGATCGAGAACGCCGGGATCGGTGTCAACGGGTCGCTCAACGGCCGCGGCCCTCACATCGCAAACGGCGACCCCTGCGCAGGGGAGAGTTTGCAGGTCGCGGTCAACGGCAGACGCAAGCCGCCGCTCGTCACCTACGGCCACGCCGTGACGGTCCGGGGCGTGCTGCACTGCGGCACGGTCCCGATCCGTGGCGCGCGGATCGCGATCGCGACCCTGGGTGGCCCGGGAAGCGCGGCTATCGACACCTCCGTGCAGACGGCTCTGGACGGGTCGTTCTCCTACAAGGTGTCCGCCGGCCCCGCTCGGCATTTGCGGTTCAGCTACACGGCCTACAGCAACGACCCCGGGCCGTCCGCGACAGCAACCGTCGCGATCAGGGTCCGGCCCAAAATCCAGCTGAAGATCAGCCCCCAGCGCTTGAGCAACGAGCACACAATCCACTGGACTGGCACCGTCACCGGCGGCCCCTACCCGCCGCAGGGCGTGACGCTCGACGTCGAAGTCAAGGAGGGTCGCCGATGGCGGATCTTCAGCCAGGTCGTCGCGGGCAGCAAGGGCCGCTTCCGCTACAGCTACCGCTTTCACGCCACCAACGAACCCACGACCTACTCGTTCCGCGTCGCGCTTCCGCGCCCCGGCGCGCAGGACTACCCCTACGCCTGGGGCGCCAGCAACACCGTCAACGTGCACGTCGCGCCATGAATGCCCGCGCCAGCAGGCATCGAGCTCGAGGCTCCCAGATCGTCCTCGCCCTCGTGGCCAGCGCAGCGTGCGTGCTCGCCGCGCCAGCACTTGCCTCCGCGGGCACGTTCACGGCGCTCACCTGCCACGACTCGACCGGTAACGCCATCGGCGACGGGGGCTGGAGCGTAGGACCGGCTAACGGCGAATACATCACCTTCGGCGACGCCTGCGCGAGCGACGGCCAGGGATCGTTCGGTCTGACGATGGGCCCGGACCCGACCGGCAACTACTACAACGGCAACGGCGACACGATGACCTACTCCGTCCCGGCTGAGATTACGATCTCGAGCTACAGCGTGCAGCTCTACGCCTTCGGCAATCCCTGCGGGATCCAAAACGGGCAGTGCGCCGATGGCCTTGGCCAGGTTTGGGTCAACCACACCGGCCAGAGCGACCCGAACTACGACTACCGCAACCTCGGAAACGGCGCCGCCAACATCACCGTCGGCGCCAGTGGCCTGAGCGGCGTAAGCGACGTGAACGTGGGTGTCAGCTGCGACCCCGGACAGGACCTCAGCTACCCGTGCCCCGGCTCGGCGAACCCGGAGGCCCAGGCCCTCGTCAGCGATGGAAGCTTCACGCTGTTGGACTCGACGATCCCATCGGTCGCGGACGTTTCGGGGTCGCTTATCGACGGCGGCACCCTCACGGGTACCGACACGATCAGCTTCACCGCGGCCGATGGCGGTGGCGGCATCTACGGCGCCACGATGCTCCTCGACGGCCATCAAGTCCTCAACAAGGTCCCGGACTCCAACGGCGGGCTATGCGCGAACCTCGCACCGTCCTCCAGCACGACGATGGCCTTCGCCTCGCCCCAGCCATGCCCGACCGCGGAGAACGTCAGCCTCCCACTCGACACCACCCAGTTCCCCGCGGGCCAGCATCACCTGCAAGTCACGGTCACGGATGCCGCAGGAGACCTAGCGAGCGCCTACGACGGCACCATCACAACCAGCGGCCCGCCGTCGATCGGCGCCAACGGCGGCTCGCTCAGAGGTCCGCACACCCCCAACGGCCAGTCGCCGTGCGCCGGGGAGGCATTGAACCTCGCAGTCAATGGCAAGACCAAACCGCCGACAATCCTGTTCGGTGACCATGCCACGGTGAGAGGCGTTCTGCACTGCGGCACCATCCCGATCCGGGGTGCCCGCGTCCAGATTGCCACCGTCGGCGGAGCGCGTAGTGCCGCGATCGACACCTCGGTAGAGACCGCCCTGGACGGATCCTTCGAGTACAAGGTGCCGCGCGGCCCCGATCGCACGCTGCGCTTCTCCTATCTCGCCTACAGCGATGACCCCGGCCCGTCCGCAACAGCGACCGCGGCAATTAGGATCCGTCCGAGGATCAAGTTGAAGATCAGCCCCCGCGGCTCGAGTAACGAGCACACGATCCACTGGACGGGCGTCGTCGCCGGCGGGCCTTACCCGCCACAGGGAGTGACGCTCGAGGTCGAGGTGCAGGAGGGCAGGCACTGGAGAGTCTTCGACCAGGTCGTGACGAACAGGAAGGGACGGTTCCACTACAGCTACCGCTTCCACGCCACGGACGAACCGACAACTTACATTTTCCGGGTCTCACTCCCGGACAGCGGCTCCGGCGGCTATTCCTACACGCCCGGCGCGAGCAACGCCGTCCAGGTGCACGTCGATCCATGATGCGTGAGCCATGAAGAACGCGTGCCTCCACAAGTGCCCGGCCTGTGGGAGCAAGCTCTACATCCGCCTGCGAGGCAAGGCATACGGGCTGCAACTCCTATGCTTCTCCGTACTCCTACTGGTCACGCACCTCGGCAGTCTGCCGTGGCTCTGGAGCTTCGCTTCGTCGCGGCGACCATCCTCATCTTGCCCTACGACATGGCCGCGCGCCGGCTGTACTACTCGTGGTGGTACTGGCGCCATCCAAAGCGATGCCAGGGCGGCGGCCACTTCGCGGCGCAGGCGACTCCGTCATAAGCGATCGCGGCACGCCCATCCTCGGTGCCGCTTTCATGCGCCCCTGGTTCTGGCGCTGTCTGCTATGCGATAGCGGATGTGGGTGGCCTCGGGAGTGTCGATCACTCGAACGATCTCCAGCTCAACCCTTACCGGCAACACATCGAAAAGGCGGCGACCGCTGCCGAACAGCACCGGGATTTGGTGTATCTGCAACTCGTCGAGCACGTCTGCCTCAAGCGCCGTCTGTGCCGTATAAGCACCATGGACCAGCACGTTGCGATCACCGGCAGCGGCCTTCGCTTGGGTCATCGCGCTGGCGATCCCATCCGTGACATACGTCACCAACGGATACTTGGAGACCGACGCACTCGGCGGCCGGCGACTCGGCACAAAGATCGGGACACCGTCGTGGTGATCACCGCCCCAATGATCTGTCTGTTCCACTGTGTGGCGACCGGCGAGGACCGCGCCGGTCCCTCTCATCTCCTTGAGAAACTGAGCGCCAATTCCTGACGCACCAGCGGTCTCAGCGGTTGGCCCAGCGTCGGAAGCAAACCCATACCACTCGTGGAGTCGCATGAAGTCATCACCGCCGGGGTTGCCTGGCTCGTCATGGGGGCCAGCGATGTACCCGTCCAACGACACAGACATGTAAAGCACTGATCTAGCCATTTAGCGGACCTTTCTCGTGTGAGCGGGGGGGTCAATCATGTCCGTCGGGTTCTACTTCGGCGCGTAGACGAGGACGATCACGCCGCTGTCGAATCGCGTGACGTCGACGAGACGGAGTTGGGGCGCCGTGTCGATGCTCTCGAAGAGGTGTTGGCCCTTGCCGATCGCGACTGGCGTGAGGACGAGATGGAACTCGTCGATCAGCCCATGCTCCATCAGTGTGGCGTCGAGTATCCCGTTGCCGTACTTCAAGAGGCCCTGGCCAGCATTGCTCTTGAGATCATCGACGAATGACGCGACATCGCCGTCGATCGCAGTCGCGTTCCAAGTCAGGTCGGTGAGCGTGTGCGAGGCGACGTACTTCGGGATTGTGTTCATCCGGCCGATGAAATCAGAGGGAACATTGGTGGGGGGTTCATCGGCCATGTCGGTGTAGGCGACGGATAGGAACTCATACGTGTGTCGTCCGAGGAGGAGGGCATCCGCTGCCGTCAGGAGCTCCATCTGGTACTGCGAGTGCTGTTCGTCTAGGTAGGGGGCCGCCCAGTCGGTTGTGCCGACCTCGCCGCCAAGGGTGACGTGGTTTGACTCGACTAGCTTGCTCATCGTTGCCTCCGTTTGGCTTCGGGTGGATCGCCTCGAGCCGTTCGTCGAGGCTCCGCCTGTCTGTTATCGATGCTTTGAGGCCGTTCACGGCTGTGAAGCGCCGGCTCATGGATAGTGCGCGGCGACGATGTCATCGATCGCCGCCGCGGTAGAGAAGTCGCCGACGATTCGGTTGCGCATCACGGCGAGCGCGATGCCGGAGTCGATGTCGGCGTAGGCGGCCGTCCCGTTGGAGCCGACCATGCCGAACGTCGAGCCCGGGCGCGGATGCGCGCGGCCGAGGCGCGCTGGGCTGTAGCCGAACGCCCACGTGGTTGGGAACCCCATCACCTGGTCGATGCCAGAGAACGCCGGTGCCGCGATCGACCCCAGTCGCGTGGGTGAGATGAGCTCGACACCATCGACGTGACCGAGGAGCGCGGCGTACATTCGGGCGACAGCGCGGGCGGTCATCGTGCCTTGCGACGCGATGTCGGCTGACAGGACGTCGCTGTTGTTGGCGTACGCCGCGGTGGGCTGCACGCCAGGAGGGATGGCCTCCTCGAGTGGCGAGCCGGGGTCTGGCCGCTGTGGTTCGGCGCCCTCGGGTCCAGCTCGTGCAACACGGGCTAGCAGCCGGCCGGGTACGCCGAAGTGCAGCTCGCCGGCCACGCCGAGCGGCGCCGCGATCTCCTGGTGCAACACCGACGCGAGCGTGTGTCCGGTCGCGCGACGAACGAGCTCGCCGAGCACGAACCCAAACGTGAGCGCGTGGTAGCCCGTCCTTGTGCTCGGCGGCCACCATGGCCGCTCGGCGGCGATGAACGCGCAGATACGATCCCAGTCGCAGAGGTCCGCGGGCGTGATCTCGGGCCATAGCCCGGGGACCCCCGCGGTGTGGATGAGGACATCGGCGAGTGTCACGTTTTCCTTGCCGTGCGCCGCGAACTCGGGCCACACGTCTGCGACGCGCTGGTGATAGGCGAGCTCGCCGCGATCCACGAGCACGTGGGCCACTGACGAGGCGATTCCCTTTGCCGTCGATGTTGCGAAGAACAGCGTGCTCGGGTCCACCGGATTATTCGTGCGCTGATCAGCGACGCCGGCGACCGCGTCTACAACGGTCTCGCCGTGGTGCAGGACGGCGACCTGAACTCCGATCTCGGCCCCGGAGGCGACGAGCTCGTCGATCGCCGCTTGGACCTGGTGCTGAAGCTCGTCGTCCGCCATCACCCTGGAAAACGCCACGTTGTTTGACTGAAGCCGTCGCCCTTGCGGAACCCGAGCCCACGCAGCGGCCGTACGCGGAACACGATCGCGCGGCCCCCAGAAACACGGTGGGTGAAGGCCCCGTCGAGGACCGCGTAATCCCACGTGTCGGTGCCATACTTCGCGGCGAACGCCTCGGCCGCCGGTCTAAGCTCCACGTCGTCTGTAACTTGCTCAGCCAGTCCCTCGAGCACGATGTCGAGTGCCCCGTCGGCAAGGTCGCTGCATCCGGTTGTCAGGATGCACGCCGGGTTCGCGGCAAGGTTCTGTGCCTTGCGCTCTTGCGGCCCGGTCGAGATCCACATCGCGTCATCGCGCCACACCGCCGTCAGCGGCGTGACGTGCGGGCGCCCGTCAGCGCGGACCGTCGATAGCCAGAACGTGTCTGCGGCGATCACCTGGTCAAGTCCGACTGCCCACGGCGTGGGCGTTGCGCCCGGATCGCTGAAGCCATGAATCTCAGCGATAACCTCGCGCGGCGCGGTGCTCATCGTGCTCCTCCTGTCGTTCGGCGGCGCCCACTGGAGTAGTGATCTCGTGAACGCGCTTGACTCCTCCAGCATCGTTCGAAGGCGCTTGGAGATCAACCCCCGCTTGACGATCAAACCGAGTAGCATCGCTAATCGATGTGGGAGACGGTGGACCTGCGAGAGATCCGCGTGTTCCTCGCGCTCGCAGAGGAGTTGCACTTCGGGCGCACCGCGGACCGGCTGGCGCTCACGCAATCGCGAGTGAGCCAGACGCTCCGAACGCTCGAGACCAAGCTCGGTGACCAGCTCCTGACCCGCACGAGTCGACACGTGGCGCTGACCGCCGCTGGAGAGCGGCTGCTGAGCGAGGTGGAGCGGCCATATCGAGAACTGCGGGACGCGCTAGAGCGTTGCTCGGGTGCCGATCGGCCACTACATGGCGCGCTGCGCCTCGGAGTGACTGCCGCGGGTGCCCTCGCGCCGGGATTGCTGGGAGTGGTGGACGCGTTCGAGGCACGGTATCCCGACTGTCGGGTTGAGGTCGTGGAGCTCCCGTTCGACGAGCGGTACGAGCCGCTACGCAGGGGAGCTGTCGACCTGATGGTCGCACGGCTGCCGCTCAAAGACCGAGCGATCGTCATTGGACCCGTCATCAGCACCGAGCCTCGCGTGGTGGCGGTTGCCCGCGATCACCCGCTCGCACGGCGAGACACGGTCGCATTCGAGGATCTCGCCGACTATCCGCACCTCGACCTCACGAGTCTTGTACCCAAAGAGGTGGCCGACTCCTACCTGCCTGTCACGACCCCCAGCGGGCGGCGGATCCCCCGCATCCCTGACGCTGTCGCTGACTTCAGCGAGCTCGTGATCATGATCGCCAGGGGGCGGATCGTGCAGCTCACCGTTGCTTCCGCCGCGACGAGGTTCGCGCACCCGAGCGTCATATGCGTGCCACTCGCAGATATGCCACCCTCAAGCACCGCGCTCGCGTGGCGGCGGCGGGCCTCCAATCCACCGCTCGTGGCGTTCCTAGAGCTTGCGAACAGCATCCTTTCGAACCCCCCGCCGAACTGGCCGGGGTGAGCATCAACCCGACTACGGGCCCGCCTGGGCGACGCTCAGCGCGATCGCCGTCCCGAGCTTGCGCCTGGGTTCACGCGCGGGTAGGTAGGGTCGTTAGACCACACATCCATCCGGGGGGTCCCAGGCAGGGGCTGAGATAGCGCTGACACCGCGCTGACCCGACGACCTGATCCGGTTCATACCGGCGGAGGGAGAATCATGGAACGGCACGTCTTTTCAGATGACGGCACCCCGCGTACACAGCACGACGCGGCTCACCACGGCACGGTGACGCCGGAGATGGCACGCGTCGCCGAACGTGAGCGCTTGACGCCGGACACGGTCCGCGCGGAGATTGCGCGGGGACGGATGGTGATCCCCGCCAACCGCCACCACCATGCGCTGGACCCGATGGCGATCGGGCTACAAGCTCGCGTGAAGATCAACGCGAACATTGGCTCGAGCCCGACGACGAGCTCACTCGAAGAAGAGGTCGAGAAGCTCGAGCTCTCCCAGCGTTGGGGCGCTGACACGGTCATGGACCTCTCGACCGGCAAACGGATCCGCGAGACTCGCAGCGCCATCCTCGAATTGGCGACGGTGCCGATAGGGACCGTACCGATCTACGAGGCGCTAGAGCGAGTGAAGGCACCGGAGGACCTCACGATCGAGATGCTGCTCGCTGTGATCGCCGAGCAGGCCGAACAAGGCGTCGACTACATGACGATCCATGCCGGGGTCCTACTCGAGCATCTCGCGCTCTGCCAGCATCGACTCACCGGGATCGTCTCGCGAGGCGGTGGCCTGCTCGGCCGCTGGATGGTTCACCACGAGCGCCAGAACCCGCTCTACGAGCACTTCGACGAAGTCCTGGCTGTCTGCGCCGAGCATGACGTCACGATCTCGCTCGGCGACGGGCTGCGCCCCGGTTCGATCGCCGACGCCTCCGACGCCGCACAGTTCGCAGAGCTCGACACCCTCGGTGAGCTTGTCGGTCGCTGCCGCGCCGCCGGCGTGCAATGCATGGTGGAGGGCCCCGGACACGTCCCGCTGCACCAGTTGCAGGAGAACGTCGAGCGCCAGCAGCGCGTATGCGACGAGGCACCCTTCTACACGCTCGGGCCGCTCGTGACCGATATCGCTCCCGGCTACGACCACGTCACGAGCGCGATCGGCGCCGCCGTCGTCGGCTGGCACGGCACCTCGATGCTCTGCTACGTCACCCCCAAGGAGCATCTCGGACTGCCGGACGCCGAGGACGTAAAGCAGGGGCTGATCGCCTATCGAATCGCTGCGCATGCGGCAGATCTGGCCCGAGGGGGCGCACACGGCGCGCGGGCAGCGCGATGGGACCGTGAGTTGTCCAAAGCACGATTCGACTTTGACTGGAACCGCCAGTTCGATCTCGCAGTCGATCCCGACACCGCGCGAGCGATGCATGACCAGACGCTCTCCGACGACTACTTCAAGACCGCAGAGTTCTGCTCGATGTGTGGGCCCAAGTATTGCCCGATGCACAACTTCCGCGATGTCGACTGGGGGCGACTGCAGGCGCTGAGCGTCGGGAGTGCGGCAGAGAGCCGCGGCTGAGGTCATCCACGGCAAGGGAGCTTAACGAGCCAGCCGCGCGTTGGCTCAAACGTTACGGCTGACCTCGTACACAGCGTAACGCCCGCGAAACGGGTGCTCCGGAGGTTTACAGGTAGTCGAGGCCCGGAAAGTTGACCTCGTCGCCGCGACCAGCAGGTGTCATGTCGAGCGCATGCCAGATCGGCCAGATGAGATCGACGTGGCGGGTCTCCTCCCCCTGCGGACCCTTTGCGAAGAGGAGCTCGGAAGCCCAGAAATGCCGGATTCGCTCGGCCTCGCGCACGAACACGTTGAGGATCGGGATCTGCTCGCCATCTGCCGTCTCCGCGTGGTAGTCGCGGTTGTAGGTGTTGTTGCGCGAAGGCAGCAGCCGCAGGTTGCGCCAGCCTCGCTCGCGTGCGAACTCGCCGATCCGGTCGGCGTCTGCCTTGGCGACTACCGCGAGGTTCACGCGCTGTGCCAGGTGAGGCGCGGCGCCGTCGAGGCCGTCGAGAATCGACGTGCACGAGGGGCACGGTGTCTCGGTCAGTGGCCACACGGTGGTTTCGCCCTCGGCGGCCGGTGGACGCGCGTCGCCGGAGTTGCGCGGGAACATGAAGCTGTAGATGACGAGCGTGTTCTTTGCTTCTGAGAAGAGCTCGGAGAATCGCACCTCGCCGCCGCCGGCCACCTCGAAGGAGTAGTCGTCGGGAACGATCCCGCCGGGCGGCAGAGCACGCCGCTGCGTGGCGACGCGCTCGATCGCCTGACGGAGCTCGATCTCGGTTTCGAGCAAGCGGTCGCGCTCGCGGCGATAGTCGTCGGACTCTCCAGGAAACCGAGTGTCGTGCAGCGTCACCTCATGCTCCTTTTGTCGTTGGCCATTCCGGGGGCGGCGCCTCGGCCCATGCCGGGACTGGGGGACATTCGCATCATCGCCTTGTTTGCCGCGGGGGACCCCGGGACCGTGAGGCCGGGCACGGCCGTCGGCGAGACCGCCACCCCGAGAGCGAGGGCCAGAAATACCGCCGCCCCGGCAAGACGACCCGGCCCTGAGGCGCGGGGCAGTCGCTCGGCGGCGGTCAGCAACGCAACGACTGTCATCCACCACAGGCTCATGACGCCGAGCGCGAACAGCGCTGCCATCATCAGCCAGGATGAGCGCAAACAGTTGACGCCGGCCCTGAACCCGCCGAGCGCGGGCGCTCCCGGGGAGCTCGCCTGCCGGCAACGCGCCAGCGCGCGTCGCTTGTGGTTCGTCAGCTGATAGGCAGCCGCGGCGGCAAGCACCGCGAGCGCGGTCCACCGTCCAGCGCGATCCCAGGCGAACGCCTCTCCCGCGACGCTCCGGACGGCCGCGATCAGCTCGTAGGCAAGCAGGCCGGCAACCGCCCACACAATCAGGTACGCGCTGACGAACGTCGTGCTCTGAGCGACCTGTCCGGCCGGCGCGCTGTTCGAGCCCGGCTCATCTGGGGCGAGCGCCAAGGGCGCGATCACCGGGAGCATCATCGCTGCCATCATCACGATCCACGTTGCCATGAACCAGCCTGTGGCACCGAGATAGCCTGCCGGACCCGCGTCCATCCCGTCCATCCGCACGGCGCTGAGGACCCAGCAGCCGCCCGCGACCCCGATCAGCACCCGACAGCCGATCAACGACTGCTTCGCCGAGGGCCGATCACGGAGGCCGGGCGATATGACCTCACCGCCGTGCATGTCAGGATCCGGCGTTCTGGAGGTCGTCGGAGCGCCCGGCTTCAATGCGGGACCACTGGGCAACGGGGCGTCCGTTGGTGCGATAGGACATGTGGACCGCTGATTGGGGCCAGCCGGGAGGGGAGTCCTCCCAGGGCTCCTGTCGCCCGTATACAGTCAGGTCCAGCAGTCGGTAGCTGTTGTCCAGCGCCTCGTCGCCGCGCTTATGGGTCCAGTAGGTCTCGAAGACCCTGTCGCCGTCTCGCACGTAGCACACCACGTGAAACTCACCGATCTCGCGGCCAATCAGGAGCAGGTCAAGCGACTCCTGTGCTGAGTACCAGGGCACATCCCACCCCATGAAATCGCGGTAGCGCACGCTCTCCTCAAACGGGCCCTGGCAGAGCGTGGCGTAGGTGACGTCGCGCGAATGCAAATAGGACAACTCGCGGACCTGCCCGTTGTAGAAGGTGCAGCCCTCGCACTGCTCGGCGGCGGGCTTGCCGGCGTGCCACATGTGGTAGTAGGCGATCAGCTCACGGCGCCCTTCGAACACGTCCAGCAGCGTTACTGGCCCGTGCGGGCCGACCAGGGGCGTCGCCGCGTCGACCTCGACCATCGGAAGGCGGCGGCGGGCCGCGGCGATCGCATCACCTGCGCGCGTGTGGGCCTTCTCCGTTACCCGCAGCTCATCGAGCTGGTCCTGGAAGGTCGCCCGGTCCACGACGGCCGGGAGTGAAGCGGCATCGATGTCGCCCCGCGGCTGCTTGAGATCCTCACTGCTCATGTTCACTCCTTACCTCGATGGTTTGCTGCATCGTATGGGTCAATCGGCTGCTGCGAGCGTGCTCTGCGCCTCGCGGTTTCGGGACTTGGCCGGAACCTCCGAGCGCTCAGATCCACGTACGAGGATCAGGAGCGCCGGGGGTGCGCAGAGCGCGATCACGCCTAGCACGAGGAACGTGCTGTGAAAGCCGCCGGTCAACGCAGCCGACATCACGTGGCCGCTCCGAAGGAGTGCGCTCGTGCCGCTCGCGGCGACGCTCGAGGCGATCGCCGTACCGATCGCCGCTCCGAACTGCGTTGAGGTGTTCAGCAGCCCGGATGCGAGCCCCGACTGGCGCTCGCTCACGCCTGCGAGTGCCGCGACGGAGATTGGGATGAAGGAGAACGCGGTGCCAGCGCCGCCGAGCAGGAAGGGGCCGGCGAGGTTCGACAGGAAGCCGGCGTGAGCGGGCGCCTGGGTCGCCCACAGGATGCTCGCGCCAATCATCGTCATGCCGACCGCCCCCACGAGCCTCGCGCCGACTCTCGTGACGAGCATCTGAGAGACCGCTGCCAACGCCATCGACGTGACCGACGCGGTCATCCATGCGGCTCCGGTCTGCAGGGCCGAGTAGTGCAACACCTGCTGCATGTAGAGCGTGCCTGCGAAGACGAAGGCGAACCAGCTCACACCGAGCAGCAGCGCGGCGAGGTTGGCAGCGCTGACGGTTCGCAACCTGAAGATCGAGAACGGCACCACGGGATCCTTGGTGCGTCGCTCGATCAGCACGAACGTCACGAGGGCGACTAGCGAGACCACAAGCGCCGCGATGGTGCGAGTCGAGAGCCAGCCGTACTGCGGAGCCTGCGCGAACGCGTCAACGAGCAGCACGAGACCTGCCGTGCCGGCAATCGCTCCAGGCAGATCGAAGCGGCGCCGGGCGACACGCAGACGACTGTCGGGAACGATCCGAGGTGTGAGCACGAGGACGGTCGCGCCGATTGGCACGTTCAAGTAGAAGATGTACTGCCACCCCAGGTAGCTGGTGATCAGCCCTCCGGCGATCAGCCCGATGGTGCCGCCGGCAGCGCCCAGCCCGCCCCAGACGCCGAGCGCCTTGTTGCGCTCGGCACCCTCGTCGAACATGTTCATGACGATCGACAAGGCCGCTGGCGACATCAGTGCGGCGCCGAACCCCTGCACCGCTCGCATCGCGATCAGGAAAGCTGGCCCCGAGGCGAGCGCGCATCCCAGCGACGCGGCGGTGAAGACACCGAGCCCGATCATCAGGGTCCGTCGGCGTCCGGTCAGGTCCGCGAAGCGCCCGCCGAACAGCAGGAACCCCCCGAAGGTGAGCGCATACGCGGTCGCTACCCACTGCAGGCTCGTGCTGCTGAAATGCAGGTCATGGCCGATCGTCGGCAGTGAGACATTGACGATCGTCAGGTCGATCGTCGTGATGAGGTAGGTCACGCCGAGCAGCGCGAATGCCCGCCAGCGTTTGATGTGCGCGGGTGGTGTCATCTCGATACCTCCGTTGACTCGTGAACGTTCTCAGTCGGCTCCCGTGACGCGTGCCCGCCTGGCGAGCCACGCGGCGAAGCCTGGTCACGCGCTGAAGGCATTCCGGCGACGTTCACACAGGCTGACGCGTCGCTGGCCGGCGCGGTAGGTGCAGATGTGGGTGATTGGGCATGACAAATGTGTATGGTCCGGGCCGCCGGTCCGCTCGCGCTCCGTGCAGCCTCTGCCGCCCAGCGCAAAGGTGCGCGCGGCTCCACCGACATGACAAATGTCACGGGGGAGGATCCACATTTGACCCTGGTGCGCGATGGCTAGAACCCAGAGGATGAGGGCACATGGAGACTGTGCTCGAGGCTCCCTACTTGCTCGCCCTGCAGCGCCAGCTGGCATATCCTCGAGCCATGGTTGAGAAGCTCCGCTGGGAGGGAACGACGGACGATCTGATTCGAGTCGCGTCTGCCGGCGCGGTGACGTTCAGCGTCGCCACCCCATTGGTTGAGTTGTTGCTCTTCGCGACGCACTTGACGCCGTCTGGCCACCTTCTCGAGGCGGCGCTGGCCACTGCGCTCTACCTGCCTCTCTATGTTCGCCACGTGCGCTACGGCCTGCGCGGCGAGCGTCCGCGGCACCTCACGTTGACGCTCGGGCTGATGGCGGCGGTGATCGTGGGATTCAGCCCAGTCCTCGGCGACGGGTGGTTCTACGCGTACAGCGCCCTCGTAGCCTCCGTCCTGGTGTCGGTGCGCCCGCGCTACTCATTCCCGGTTGCCGCAGCGATCCTGATCGGCGTCGGTGTTTGGGTCGGCGGCGTGAGCTCGGCTCTGGGTGAGCACTTTTATGGAGTGGGGATTGCCACCGGCGCGGTCGTCGTCGCCGACCGCGCCGCCGTCGTGTTCGTGCTTGTGTGGCTCGTGGGCGCGCTGCGGCGAGTCCGGTGGGCGCGCTCAGCGCTGGCAAGGGACGCGGTCGAGGCCGAACGTGACCGCATCGACACGAGCTCCACGACACGCTCTGCGCCGAGCTGCAGACACTCGTAACCGCGGGCGAGCGCGCTGCGGACGTTGCGGGCCAAGACGCGGCGGGCGCGGGGGGGATCCTAGAGTCGCTCGTCGCTAACTCTCGGAGAACGCTCGCGGATGCTCGGGGAGTGATCCGGAGCTATCGGGTCGTCCCGTCGTCCATCGAGCTGGCACAGGGAGTGCTGTTGCTCCGCGCTGCAGGCATCGACGCAACGATCGAGCTTCCCGATAGTGCGCTTCCGCCCAGCTTGGACGAGCGAATTCGCTCCCAGCTTAGAGCAAGCGCGTCCCAGCTGCTGAACGAAGCAGAGAGCGGGCCGGTGGTCCTCAGGTTGGCTTATGAGGGCGATAGCCTCCAGCTGAGAGTCCTGCGCTCGGAGAATGTGGAGGCGGTGGCATGACTGCGACCTTCCTGACGGGGCCGGGGGTGGTGTGGTGGAGCGAGCGCCGGTCAAGACGACTGCTAGCCGCGGCGCTTCTTCCGTTTCTCGCCGTCGGGGCGCTGCTCACGGGAGCGGGCGCCGAGGAGCCTCCGCAGCCGGTTTGGATAGTTGGTCCTCTGGCGATCGCCATCGGAGCCCTGCAGCTTCGCCACAGTCTTGCCTGCGCGCGGGGTGAGCGCCCGAGAGCTTGGCCGCTCACCCTGACAGCGTTGGCGATCCTTATATACGCGCCGCTCCCTCAGTTTCAGTGGGACTGGGCGTCGATTCAGTGGATGTTCATCGCTTCTGCGGCGATGCTGCTGAGGGGCCGAATCAGATGGGCGCTCATCATCGCTCCGATCGTCGCGACCGTCGTGTGGGCGATGCTTGATGCTGAAACGCCTCTGGAGGCCCTGTACGTCGCCTTCTACTGGTTGGTTGGCCTGACGGGGGGGAGCGCGTGTTTGTATGGGGCGGTTCAACTCGTGCGCGCGGTGGACGATCTGTTCGCCACGCGGGCGGAGCTGGCCGAGATCAGCCTTGGCCAGGAGCGGCTGCGGGTCTCGAGAGACCTCCACGACCTCTTGGGGCAGAGCTTGTCGGCGGTCTCACTCAAAGGCGACCTCGCGCTCGCCCTGCTTCGAAGCGGAACACAGGCTGCCGCCGCGGGGGAGATCCGTGATCTCACCCAAGTCGCCCGCGACACGCTTCGAGACGTCCGCCATGTCGTTCGCAGCCAGCTACCGGTCTCGTTCCAGTCGGAGACCAATCGAGCGGCCGCCCTACTGACAGCCGCCAGCATCGACGCCCGCCTCGAGACCGACCTGAGCGACCTCACGCCGGCGGTCGACGAACTCTTTGGTTGGGCAATCCGCGAGGGGGTCACAAACATGCTCCGACACAGCCAGGCATCCGCATGCTCGATCAGCGCAACCCGCCGGGGTGAGATGGCGCAGTTGAAGATCCTCAACGACGGCGCTGGGGAGACGGCCTCGGAAGGCACCGGGATCGTCGGCCTGGCCGAACGCGCCCACGCGCTTTCAGGAACCGTCGAGGCTGGGCGTCGGAGGGGCGGATGGTTCCAGCTCCACGTCGAGGTGTCGGAGGGATCCTCATGATCCGAGTACTCATCGCTGAGGACATGGACCTGATCAGGGGAGCTCTCGTCGCTCTGCTTTCCCTCGAGTCGGATCTCGAGATCGTCGCCGAGCTCGACCGGGGCGACGAAGTTCTCAAGGCCGCCATGGGCGCCAAGCCCGACGTGGCGGTGCTCGACATCGACCTCCCCGGCCTGGATGGCCTCTCGGCGGCCGAGACGCTCCACGTGGAGCTTCCAAGCTGTCAGATCCTGGTCCTCACGGGGCTCAGCCAGCCCGGCCATCTCCTGCGTGCGCTGAAGGTGCACGTGCGTGGGTTCATGTTGAAGGACGCGCCCGCAAACAAGCTTGCCCAGGCCGTACGGCGGGTCGCCGCGGAAGAACGTGTGATCGACCCTGAGCTGCTCGCCGCCGCGCTAGACACGGGAGAAAGCCCCTTGACCCCACGGGAGGCCGACGTCCTGCGAGCGGCCCAGCAAGGGATCTCCACCGAGCAGATCGCCACATCGCTATCGCTGTCCTCGACGACCGTGCGCAACTACCTCTCAAACGCCATAGCAAAGGTAGGAGCCCGAAACCGAATCGACGCGATAAGAATCGCCCTAGACGCCGGCTGGTTGTGACGACCGTTGTCGTGCTCGAGGAAGCTGGTGACGGTGGGATGGACCTGTGGCTTGGCGCACCTTTTGGGGAGGCGGTCATGCCGGAACAGGGCAAAAGGGACATCTGGAAGAGTCGTTTCCCGACGGCCGGGCACTGCCCCCTGAGCGAGTTAGTCGTAGTGCCGCAGGTGCGGCCAGAGCGTCGCCCAGCTACCCGCCGCGCGGCAGAACATCACTGGGAGGCCCTGCTCGTTGTTGTTGAGACCGACGCCGTCGTTGACGGTGGCGAGCGTTCGAGGGTGATCGACGTAGGGCTCGGCTTCGGTCCTGCTTTCGTAGCCGACGAGCAGGACGTGGGCGTCGCCGGGCGGTGGCATCCCCATTCGCTGAAGCCGTTGTGGGCGCTGTAGGCGCGCGGAAGTCGGCTGCGGGACGCGAGCAGGTCGATCGCCCCGGCCTCGCCGTAGTTGCTCGTGAAGATCGCGGTGTGGCGGCGTTCCTCGAGCGGGATCTGCCGCCAGGCGCCCGAGATCGTCTGGACGAGGCGCGGCCAGCCGACAGTCTCGCCCTGAGCGGGGTTGATCGCCATCGCGACGCTCCCCTGGAGGTCTCCTTCGGGGAGCAACGGCAGGGCGATCACGGCGCTGATCACGGCGCTCACGGCCACCGCGGCGACGAAACGCCGCGTGTGCCTCGGGGCGCGCATCGTCCACTCGCTCGCGGACAGCGCACCGAGACCGAGCAGCAGCGGGTAGAGGCTCGCGAGGTAGTAAGCATGACCGTTTCCGAGGAAGTAGAGGACGGCCATCGCCGCAAAGGTGATCGGCACGAAGCGCAGCGCTCGCCAGCCGGGCCGGCGAAACGGGGCGCGCAGCCCGGCGATCCAGACCCCCACGAGCAGCGGGCTGACCATCACGAGCTGGAATGGGAAGAAGCCCACTCGACCACCCTCCTGGGAGCCGGCGATGTTCCCGGCGAAGGTCAGCTGTGGCCAACCGTGCCGCTGCTGCCAGATGACGTACGGAGCGGCGAGCACCACGGCGCATACGGCTCCCGCGGCCGCCCACCGGGTGCGGATCGCCGAGCGCGGACCGACGGCGAGCAGCGCGGCGAGCATGATGGCGGCCACCAGGCCCATGTGGGGCTTGGCCTCCACGCCGAGGCCCACGACCACCCCCGCGGCCAGCAGCGAGGCACCGCTCCCACGAGCGACCGCCCGGATCGCCAGCCATCCGAGAAGGGTCGTGCCGAGGAGATCGATCGTGGTGCTCACGAGATGGCTGACGGCGAGCGCGAAGCCCGAGCAGGCCGTGCAGGCCGTGCAGGCCGTGCAGGCCGCCGCGATGATCTGCGCGCGCGCTCCCCCGCCGACCTCACGCGCGATCAGCGCCGCGAGGATCGTCGTCCCCGCGGCGACCAGCGCCGATGGTGTGCGCAACAACAGCAGGGACCCCGGGGCGAGCGCGTTCATCGCCCAGCTCAGCAAGGGGACCAGCGGAGGCTGGTCGGGATAGCCGAACGCCGGATGCGAGCCGGCAACGATGAAGTACAGCTCGTCCCGGTGATAGCCGTAGCGCATGCTCGCCGCGAGCAGCACCGCCCCCTGAACCGCCGCGACGACCCCAACCCAGCCGCTCAACCGAAGCCGCGCCGGCCACACGGCGCAATCGGCCCGCTGTTTGGCTGCGGCTGCGCACGGTTCGGGCTCCACGACAACGCCTAAGCTAGTCCTTCCAGCAGCTCACGCCCCACACCGCCGCGTGCCACCTCGCACCGGTCACGCTTGCACGCGACCCCGCAATCCTGACAGCGGCGCAACCCCCCCGATGATGTTTGTCATCGGTCCCCGGTGACATAAACATCTGGCGGGGACGCTCGCAGACGGGCAAGCTACGACGGTCGAGCTGACCCCATGACCGCCCAGCGAGCACCTCAACCGACCCCCTACCACGAGCGTCGCACCGCCGGCGCGACGCGGGCTGATCCTCGCCGCGGCGTCCCTGCATCGCGATCATCGGCAGCGTCGACACCTCCCTTTACATCACTGAACGACCGCTCCGAGGAGCGGCGCAACGAAAGGACACCCAGATGCGAAAGCTAATCGCCACCGAGTGGATTTCACTCGACGGTGTGGTGCAAGCGCCGAGCTACCCCGACGAGGACCGGAGCGGGGGGTTCGATCGCGGCGGCTGGCACACGCGCTACTTCGATGATCTCTCCATGAAATGGGTGATGGACACCGTCAGGGGAGCCGGCGGCTATCTGCTCGGGCGAGGCACGTATGAGATCTTCGCCGCCCACTGGCCAAACGCGTCGGAGGAGGAGCGGGCGCTCGCCGAGCCGCTGAATACGCGTCCGAAGTACGTTGCGTCAACGACGCTCGTCGAGCCGCTCGACTGGCAGCACTCGACGCTGCTCAGGGGCGACGTCAGCGACGCCGTGCGGGCTCTGAAGGCCCAGGATGAAGACGATCTGCTCGTGATCGGCAGCCCGGGGCTGGTCGGATCATTGCTCGAGCACGACCTGCTCGACGAGGTCCGAGTAATGATCGATCCGCTCGTCCTGGGTGGCGGCAAGCGCCTCTTCGGCGACGGCAACTCGCCTCGACCCCTACGTCTCGTCGACAGTCAAGCGACGGGCACGGGCGCAATCATCGCGACCTACGCTGCGACCAAATAAGGAACGGGGAGAAGACAGATGAAGCTCATGTTGCTGCAGGACTACGCACCGACAGCCGGCCGATCGAAAGCGAGTCGTTGACCTCAATGGACAACCATCGCCCCGGCGTCACCAACTTCGTCCACGTGGGACTTGTCGTCGAGGACCTCAACGAGACAGTCCGATTTCTTTCCCTGCTCGGCTTCGACTGTGACGAGCCCGCGGTGCTGAGCGGCGAGTGGATCGATCAGATCATCGGCCTCGAGCGCGTGAAAATAGAGATGGTGATGGCTCGCGGCCCCGACGGCAGCGACATCTTCGAGGTTGTCCACTTCCATTCCCCCCCAGCCAGCGCTCAAGAGCCGGCGCCAGCCGCAAACCGGCCCGGGCTCCGGCACATAGCCTTCAACGTCGATGACGTGCGGGGCGTCGTCAACTGCGTCCGCGAGGCCGGGTGGGAAACGATCGGGGAGATCGTCGACTACGAGAACACCTACCTCCTCTGCTACGTCCGCGGACCTGAAGGCCTGATCGTCGAGCTCGCCGAGCGACTCGACGGCACCGGGTGAACGGGCCAGACTGAACCGCGCAGCAGATTTCACGGAAGCCATGGTTTGCAGGAAGAGGCAGGCCGCGCCGAGCTCGGGATCACCTTCGCCGCGGTAATGCCCCAGATCACACCGCCCACTTCCCTCGGCCGTCCGCAGTGCGGGCCTATGCGGCGCGCAAGGGACTGTCCGAAGGAAGGACTACGTCCAGCAGTTCGGCGAGACACTCACCCCGGAGACGGTCGGCAACGCCATCCACGAGCTCGTCCGGGCAGGCGCCGCTACCGTCGCCCCCGCCTACCGGCTGACCAGCGCCGGGCTGCAGAAGCTGCCATAGCCACCGAGTGGAGAGTTGGCCCTGAACGCCACCACCCCGCCCGCGCCCGGCGCGCGCCGCTTTACGGCGAGAGCTCCAGCGCCGCGGGTGCTTCACCGGAGCTCGAGTCCTTAATCAATGCGCAGCGCATCGCGTAGGGGCACTCGCGGACGTAGAGCTCAGCGTCCTGGCCGAGAATGCTTTCGAGCCGTTCGCCGGCACTCAGCGTCATCCGCCGCTCGGCGATCCCTTGCGCCAGCGTCCGTAGGATCCGGTGCGCATTCGCAGCCGGCGCGCGGCAGACCAGCTCGGGGTGGTCAAAACGCGCGGCGAGACCACTCACGTAACTGAACGATGGGCGATCGAGCGGAGCGGGCAGGCCGTCGAGATCGCGGACGATCCATCCGTTGTTCGCGAGCTGCTCCTCTTCTTGGCGCAACTGGGCATCGACGATCGGCTGGACGCGGGTTGCCTCTGCGGCGAGCTTCAGGCCCCAGTCGACGAAATGCTCACCGGCGGCTGCGCGCATCGACTCTGAGAGCGCCGTGTCGGGGTTGCTCGCGGCGGCGAGTGCGAGGCCCAGTCGCGCCGCGGCGAGCATCGTGGAGCTGATCGCGTCGTGTCCGAATGCCCTCGCAGCGCCGCGAACCTCGCTCACGAGCTCCAGATGACTCACGTACAGCCGCAGGACCGGAAGACCGCTCGCCGCAGAGTGCGACTCGAGCGCACGACCGTCGAGCAGCGCCGACGCCGCTTCAAGTGCATCTGCCGCGAGGCTCAGGTACTCGCACAGGGGCTCCCGCTCGGCGGCCGTGAGGGGATTGGTGAGTCTGATCTCGGGCTTTCGCAACGTAGCGGCGAGTCTTTGCGCGTCGATCGGTCGACGGCGGGCCGCGATCGGCAGGGGCTTGCTGCACGCCAGCGCGCGCAAGCCCGTGTGAGGGCTGCTCGCTCACGCCGCGAGTCGCAGCTGTGATCCGCGGCTGGCAGGGCGCTGAGCGTCGCGCGCCCCGCGCCACTCGACCTCAGCCGGGCGTGGTCCGAACCGTCGTAGATCGTCGATCGCGAACGCGTAGTGGGCGTCGAGCATCTGCAAGCTCGTCCCGCACTCCTTCGCGACGGTTTGTGCGTCCTCCGCGCGTAGTCTGAGGGAGATGCCGCCGCGTCTGAGCGCGTATGGAGTGGCGCCGAGAATGTTCGCGAACTGCGGCCGCTCAGCGACCTTCTGGACTGCGGGGTTGAAGAACTTTGGGCCCCACTTCTGCGCTTGGTTTCCGCTGAAGTGACATGCGCCGGTGGGAGCGTCGCGTACCCCCCATCGCGCGCCGGCGAGGTCGCCTGGCAGGATGAAGTCGACATCGCGCGCCGGGTGTCCCCACCGCCTGAGTGCCTCTCGCCAGTCGCGTAGGTCTTCCAGGAGGATGCTCGGAAGCGCCGTGCGTCGCTGGGTGCTGTGCTGGGTCTTGCCCCATTCATCGAGCGCTCCGCTGGAGAGAACCTCGACGACCTCTGCAAAGTCGTGGCCGATCGACATCCACCGCATCCCCCAGACCTCCTGGTTACGGGAGCCAAGGCCGTACTGCAGGCTCACGGCCATCGCATCGCGTTGCGCGAGGATCGGGTCTCTGTCCTCGATTCGCTGGAGCATCTGCTCGCGGACCGCCTCCACGGCCTGAGGGGAAAGTGCCCAGCTCGGGGTCTGGGAGCCACGACGCCGCCCCGCCGCAAACCGGCCGGTGCCGCCCCGCTGGGTCGAGCGACGTCTATTGATGGTTCGCTCGTTGGCCAAGATGCATCCGTTCGTCTGGATCTCGGGGACGAGGTACGAGGCGGCGGCCCAACTTAGTACGGCGGAAAGCACGCGCCAGACGCGTCCTCGCCGCAGCTGAGACAAGCTGGCCCGGGTCATTTCCTCTCGCCACTGCCTCGGGGTCTGTGGCTCGTTGAAAAGGACCGCCGGTTGGCTGGCGAGCGCGACCGCGTAGGGAGCGGGCGGGAGCGGCTGACCTTTAGCGTTATGCAGCGGCTTGCCGAGGATGTGGCAGTTGGCGGCGCAGCGGTAGCTCTCGAAGGTAGAGGGAGCGAGACCTCCCTCCAGAGTGGGGTCGGCGTCCAGCGCGAAGTACAGCTCGACGACCTCTCCGATCGTGCGGGCATCGAGCTGGTTGGCCTCCTTCGCATCGAGGTCCAGCAGGAACCTGAGCAAGCTGTCCGGGCCCCGCCGCTCGGCCGTAAGGTAGTTCTCCGTCCACTGTCGCGCCTGCTTGGTCGACGCGAAGGAGCGGGTGCGCTCTGCCCCCTCATGGTCATAAAAGCCAAGCGAGTAGGACTTCCGGCCGCTCTTGGCGACGCGCGGCCAGCCTGATGCCCTCTTCCAAGGTCTACTCATGTGCTGCTCCTCCAGTCGTGTTACGGACGTCGAGATCGGCGCTCATCGGTAGCGAGCGCGCAGTGCCTCCAGACGTTTCGCGGAGAGGTCGTAAACGACCGGCTCGCGGCTCAGGGGCTGGCGACGTGCTCGCTGCGTGCGCTGCGTAGGCGCGGCCGACGGCTCCGGAGGTGCGCTCCGGCGGGGGGAACATTCGGCGTCGTTTTCGTGCCAGAACTCGTCGATCGCCTGACGCGGTATGCGGTAGTGGCCGCCCGGCAGGCGGTGACAGCGGAGCCTGCCGAGGGAGATGTAGCGGCGCAGCGTCCGCTCGTGGACGCCGAGCTCGGCGGCCGCCTCGCCCGTGCTCAATGGAGCGGGATGAGTACGCGCGCGGGTAGAGCTTCCCATGCTCTTTTGTCGAGGCAAGTCGCTCCGCGCCCCCGAACCTTTTGTCCGACGGGTCTGGGCGGCGATGGCATCGATGCGTTACCGCCCGGCCGCCCGATGAGGCCTGCAAAACGTTGCGCTGGTGGCCCTGATCCCCGCCCGACGGGCGGGACTTTGCTGTAACGGTGCTGTAACGGGTGCCGCGGTCCGCCGAGAATATGCTTATTTGCAGGAAAAAAGCCTGGGGGGCCAGGAGGCTCTTAAGCCCAAGGTTGCAGGTTCGATTCCTGCACGGCCCACTTACGGATAGCCTGCAAAGAACCGGGTTTAGAGGCGATTTTGCGGATCGCACAAAGGCGCAGGGATCGGTTGGTACCACTCATGGGTACCAAACGCCGCAAAAAACTCACAGCAACGATCGGCAGCGTCGGCGCTTAGAGGATGGCGATGCCGGGCCATCAGTCATCGATCCCATGCTCGTTGCTGTTGCGGCGTACACCACGGCCACGCTCGGTTACACCGGGTTATCCGAGCTCGCCCCCTCAGCGCCCGGGATGCTGACGAGGAAACGCTTGACCGTCGTGGCATTGGTGGCAGCACGTCTGCGGCCCTCTGCCGTTTCGGTTCTGTCCTGTTCGGCCAGCCATTCCCACAAGTCAATCTCGGCCTCCAGGGCGTCGATCATTGTCGCTCCCAGCGTGACCTCAACGTCCTGCGGCGTGGGCATGTCCCATCCGATCACGCCCAACGCCTTGTGGCGCCGTCGATGCGTGCGAGCACGTCAGCCCAGCCCGAGTGCGTGTGCGCTTCCGGCATCGTGACGGGCGCGTCCTCGCACGCGCGGGCAAGCTCGGTGTAGAGCCCTCCGCGCAGCAGAAGCACGACATCCGCAGGTATTCGCGTCCTAGCAATGCTCGACAGCGCATCACCGTCCTTCATCTCGTTGCGATCGATCGCGCGTCTGATCTGCTTGTCGCGCCAGGACGATCGCGCGTTCGACGCGCTGCTTCATGGTGGGCGGCTCGCCCGGTGTTGTGGTGCTCGACATGTCGGTTCCTCCTTTTGGATGGAGGCTCCGGGGGAAGGCTTCTGGCGAGGAAGACACCTGGCCCGTGTCGGTAGGGTGTTCCTCGCGCCGGGAGTCGTTACCTCTCGGGGCCACGCCCCCGGCCGCTTACCACGGCGCGGGGCACTGTTGACCAACCCTACCTTTGGCGCGAGGCGATCCTGCTCGACCCCAACGGGCATCGCATCTTCATCTACCACGCCGGCGAGAACCGACTCGACCCACCATGGCGCCTGCGCCAAGCCGACCCCGCTCGCTGACCCACACGACCATATGGCGCGAGCCAGTTCCAAGCGCACCATGCGCGATCTACAGCTAGTCATCTTCGACTGCGATGGTGTCCTCGTCGACAGCGAGGTCATCTCAAACGAAGTGCTCGCCCGCGCACTGACAGCCGAAGGGCTGCCGACCACGCTCGCGGAGGCCCGCCGCGACTACCAGGGACTGCTGCTGGCCGACATCGACTCCCGGGCACAGGCGAAGCTAGGGCGGCCACTGGCGAAGGGTTGGCTTGGGCGACAAGCGCCGCGCGCCTACACGCAAGTGCTCGCTGGCTTGGGCGCCGGAGGCAAGACCGACCCGTAGCGCAACCATTCGCTGCGCCGTGCCGTGCGACAGGCGCGGCTGATTCAGCGCCATCCAGCCGGCACGCGGTGGTAAACTCCCGGAGGCGATGCTGATGCCCAGGTGGCTTTACAGGCACGTAACTGCGCTGCGGCGCGTGTTCGTTGTCGGCGCGGTCGTCTGTGGATCGTGCACGGGCGTCGCGGCGGCTCAGTCAACGCCTCCCTCGATCGCGACCGATGGAGCGCACGCGACAGGCGCTACGACTGCGACTGTTGAAGGGAATGGCGACCCGGAAGGTCAGGACACGACTCTTCACGCGGACTACGCCCTAGCGAGTTCACAGTGGTGCACCAGCGGTGGCGCGGCGAGCACGCCGGCCGAAACCGCGCCGCAGAGCCTTGGCTCCGGACATGTGATGGTCAGCGAAATCCTCGTCAAGCTGGAAGGGCTGACACCGGAGAGCGAATACTGCACCGAGCTGGTCGCGACCAACGCATCCGGCACCGCATACGGAGAGCAGCGCAGGTTCACGACCTCAGCTCAGAGCTCGTCATCGCCGCCGAGCGAAGTCGTTACTGAACCGGCTGAAGCGACTCCGAGTGGGGTCAAGCTGAAGGGCAAGCTGGACCCCAGTGGCCTACCGACGACCTACTACTTCGAATACAGCTCGGTCACGTGCGACGAACTACCAGACTGCGTGCAGCGGACCACGACCGCGGGGCCGCTCACCGGCGACACTCAGCAGGAAGTACCTGCCGTGGAAGTGACCAGTCTCACCGCAGGCAACAAGTACTCCTACCGGCTCGTCGCGAGCAACGCGGACGGCACCGTGGACGGAGCATTCGTCACCTTCACGGCCCCACCCAAGTCGGAACCACCTACGCCCCTGGTGACGCCGCCGATCCAAACCTCATCGCCAGGCACGCCGCTGACCCCGACCTCACCCCCGGTCGAGACGATCGCGACCAGACCGCTGACAAACCCCCAGGAGTTCGCAAGGGTGTTGAAGCTATGCGCCAAGAAGCCGAAGAAGCAGCGGGCGAGCTGTAGGAGGCGGGCTCACAAACGGTACGGCCCGTCGGGAAAGCAAGCGAGCAGGGGTAGAAGAAGAAGTAAGACAGGTTGAGTGGCGGGTCGTCGTGGGCGGGCTACGGCCTCAGCACCGGCCGCATCGGACAGCTAGCCCCTGTACGGTCGCGCCGATCATGACCCTTCATGGGCTGCGATGGCCTTGGGCGTGTCGCCGCGTCCTGCCGGTTCTGACCGCGTGTCTGGCGCTCGTCCTGCTGGTGACGGCCACGAGCGCAACCGCGGAACCAGCGCCACATTCGGCGGCCACGACGACGCCGCACTTGACGGCCACGACGGCACCTCGATCGACGACGACAAAGCATCATTCCACGACTACGACGACGCCCTATTCCAGCACGACGCAGTCACGTACGACAGCGACGGTGCCTCATTCCGCGACTACGGCACCGAAGCCCGGCGGGACGGCAACGGGTGCTCCAATACAGAGCGGGGCGAAAGCCCGTAGCCCCTCCCCTACGGCTGGTAACTCAAGAGGTTGGCCGACATCCGCAATAGTCACGGTCGCAGCCCTTGGCGCGGTTCTGCTCGGCGGGGCCTTGACAGCGCTGCTTGTGAACCGCCGCCGACAGGACCAAGGCGTGCGCCCCGAGCCATCCAGCGATTCCGGCTGAACTCATGCCGCGCTCACGCGCCGTTCGGCCGCCAGCTCTGGCCAAAGACAGCGCCGCCCGCCGCTGCGTGTCGGCGCGGGAGTGTCCGATTAACGGTGGATCTGGCTTGGTTGGTTTAGTTGATTCTTCCTTGAAACGCTATCGCGAACGCGTTGAGTGCGGGCTTCCATCTCATCGCCCAGCGTGCTCTGCCTCGCCCGGTGGGGTCGAGTGCTCTGGTCACGAGGTGCCGATCTCCGTCAGCACCGTCTTAGCGCGTGTTCCGTTGCGACTGTTGCCGCTGTTGTGTCCCGCCGGATCGTGCTTCTCATAGCCAAGGTGCTCGCTCATCTCGGCGTCCAGCGCAGTCTCGAGCACGCTCTTGGTCAGCTGGCCCAACAGCCCACCAGGACCAACCAGCTCGATGTTCTGCTCCTTCGCCTGCTCAAGCAGCTGCTCGGCAAGCTCCTTCTGATCAACGATATCTGCAGTCATAGACCCAATCATCGCCTCCTGATCGGTCGAATCGACTAGCTCCGTCATGGTCATCCCCTTCGGTCAGACCAAGCACTTCCACCGTTAATCAGACAGTCCCGCCAGGGACAACAATCTGCGGTGTCCTTGCGGTGACGGGCCTGCGGTGATACAGGAGGAAGTCGGGTTGTCGGGGTCGCAGACCTAACGAGCTGCTGTGGCGGTGGCCTCTGCGTTGAGGAATGTCTCGACTGCGGCGAGGTCGAGTGGGCGCGAGAAGAGGAAGCCTTGGCCGTGGTCGCAGTGTTCGCGTTGCAGGGTTTCCAGCTGGGAGCGCTCCTCGATGCCCTCGGCGAGCGTCTCGATATCGAGCGTCTTGCCGAGTTGGACGAGCGTGTGGATCAACGCTGCCGAGGCCTTCGATCCGGCGATGCCGCTGATGAACGAGCGGTCGATCTTCAGAGCGTCGACGGGGAACTGGCGCAGGTAGGCGAGCGAACTGTAGCCGGTGCCGAAGTCGTCGATCGCGATGCGGACCCCGAGTTCCTTGAGCAGGTGTAGGCGTTTGGCGGTCGCCTCGGCGTCGCGCATCAGCGTGGTCTCGGTGATCTCCAGGGTCAGCGTCGTGGGGTCGAGGCCGCTTGCTCCGAGGGCGCTGCGAACGTCTTCGATCAGCTCGTCGTCATCGAGCTGGCGCCCCGATACGTTCACCGACATGCCGATCTTGTGGCCGCCGCCGTGCCAGTGCGCGGCTTGCATGCACGCTTCCTGCAGTACCCAGCGTCCGATTGGGACGATCAGACCGCTTTCCTCGGCGACCGGGATGAACTCGATCGGCGCAATCACGCCGCGTGTGGGGTGGTTCCAGCGGATCAGCGCCTCGACCCCGATCACCCGCGCGGACTGCAGATCGAAGGTTGGCTGATATTGGAGGAACAGTTGGTGCTGTTCGAGCGCCTCGGCGAGGTCCATCTCGAGCGTGAGTCGATCGCGGGCCGCGGTCTGCATGCTGGACTGAAAGAGCATGTAGCGGTTTTTGCCGGCGGCCTTCGCCTCGTACAGGGCGATATCCGCGTCGCGCAGGAGCTCAGCGGCATTCGCGCGCTGCCCCAGCGCGATGCCGATGCTCGCCGTGAGCGAAAACGGCCTGCCGGTCTGGCCGGCCGGCTCGTATGGTTGGCGCAGGACTTCCAGCAGCCGTTCGGCGACGAGCTCGGGACCGGCGTCGAGCGTGGAGCCCTCGACCAGGACGACGAACTCGTCGCCGCTGAGGCGCGCCGCGGTGTCGCCCTCGCGCACGACCCCTTCGAGCCTAATGGCGACGGTCCGCAGCAGCTCATCGCCCGCGGCGTGTCCGAATGTGTCGTTGACGTGCTTGAAGCCGTCGATGTCGAGATACAGCGCCGCGACCGGGATCTGCTGGCGGCGCGCGCGGGCGAGCATCTGCTCGGCGCGGTCGAGCGCGAGCACACGGTTGGGCAGGCCGGTCAGGGCGTCGTGCAGCGACTGGTGGCGCAGCTCCCCGGTCTTCTCCTGGACCATCCCCAGGGCGCGCTCGCGCGAGCGCGTCAGCACCAGCCCGAGCGCGAACAGCAGCACGCTGACGATCGCCCCCACGAGGAACAAGAACAGACCCTGCAGGTTGGCGGACAACCCGCTCGCGGGCGTCGAGCCGCGCACGACCGCCCTCCACATACCGTCGATCTGAATCGTCGTCTGGCGAGTGAAGGGGCTCGCCGCAGGGGCGCCGACGCGGCCGATCAGCTTTTCGCCCTCGCCGGGATTGCTGTGATACAGAATCACGCTGAGGCCGTAATGTACGCCGAGCGCTTCTTGGAGCAGGGCGTCGATCTCAAACGAGCTGCCGACCCACCCGGCTACCGCCGCACGGCGCTGCGCGACACTTGCGAGGCGCACGTCGCGGCTGTAGAACGCGGTTTCGATGAACAGCGTGCTCACGTGCTGGACCCTCACTGGGTAAACCAGGAATTGCCCGCTGTCGGTGATCGCTCGCATCAGCATCGCCTGGGAGATTCCGCCGTCCGCAAATCCACCGATCGGTGAAGCGGGGTCGCACCAATCGCCCTGCACCAGGTGCCCCACTTCCCTCGTGTACGGCGTCACGGTCCCACCGGCCGAGAGCAGGCAGTAGCGAGCGCGTCCACTGGCAGCGACGGGTACGGTTGCGCCTCCCACGAACGCGCGAAACGCGGGGTCGGCGGCGCGTCGTGTCTGGAAGGCGGCCAGGTCGGTCGCCGGGACCGCTTCAACTACAGTCGTTCCGAGCCCCCTCACCTCCCGCTGCTTGCCCTGCAGCTGAACGAACCATTGATCAAAGCGGGTTGCGCTCAAATGCGGCTGCATCGTCAACACCGCACGCAGCGTTGCCACGAAGTCGGCGTCGCGCCGCAGGAGCGTCTCCAGCGTCTCGCTCACGTCGGTCGAGCTGGTCTGGAACTCCTGCTTCTCATGCGCACGTACGCTTGAGCGCCACAGCAGCGCGCTGCCGAGCGAGGCCGCCAAGCCCACGAGAGGGATCACGCAGGCAAGAATCATCCACCGCCTGCGGCTCGTGGCTGTACGGACTGGTGCTTCCACGGACCCGGCCGTCTCCGGCGCCGTTGCTGGTCGCTGAGGCATACCTCAAGGTATCGCCACACCACGCTGCTAACCCTTGATTATTCTACAAAGTAGACTTGTATTGTTAAAGTGATAGGATATGATCGCGTGCTGCCCACCACCCCACCCATACCAATCCTCTAGGGAGAGTCTGGGTCTTCGCTCTCGCTGTAGATGGTCACGATCGATTCGAGCAGCAGGTGGTTGGGGACGCGCAGGCTTTGTCCCTGCTCGTTTTCGAGGAGCGTACTCGCTGCCTCGAGCGCGGTGATGCGCCCGCGTACGTCGCCGAGGGAGATCTCTTGGCCGGGGTGGTAAGCGCTGCGGACGTAGCGTCCTGCGCTCACCGCCCGAGCTACCTATCGCCCGCCGAGGCCGAACACGAGCGCGAACGTGGCGACCATGCCCGCGAGGATGATCCCGATGAGGATCAGCAGCACGATTGTTGAGATCGCGATCTGTGCCGCGGCGGTGATCGCGAACACGGCGATGACGCTGACCTCGGCGACGGGCCGAGGGGTACTGGGAAGTCGAGCTGGTAGGCGAGCCGCTCGACGCGCTCGCGGGCGAATCCCCCGAGCACTACGAACGCGCGAAGGTCGCCTCGAAGCGTGCGCTCGACGAGCGCACTGTCTGCCTCGGGGGTTGAAAGTACGATGTCCTCGATCCTAACGAGTCGTCGATACGCCGGAAAATGGTTGCGGCCGGTACGCGGAAACGACCTGCGGGTGTGCGCCGCCGAGACCGCCAGCGGGTAAGACCGTAGCGCCTGGGTTTGAGTTAGGAGCCATCGACATGCGGGTATTTGGCGCCGTAACCAAAGCGGTCCGTGGCCGCACGCGCGGCTATCGGCGAGGACCCCGCCGCCACAGGCGAGCGAAACCCCGGGCGCTGGCGCCAGCCGCGCACTCGCCGCAAGCAGCGACCCGCGCACTGGGGCTCGCGCCGACTCAACCTCGACCGGGCCGTAGCGAAGCGCCCGTCGGCGGGCATCAGCTCGCCGATGTTTGTGCGGTAGGGGTGGCATGTAACCAAACGGGGTAAGACCCGGTCATGGCTTCTAACCAAAACGTGATTAATCCTGCGGGAGGAGCAAGCATCATGAGCGAGATCACCAAGGCATACGACTGGCCGGGCCGCACGATCCTCGGGATCCCCCACACAGACGAGGGGGTCTCCGAGGAGATCCGCAAGGAGCAGATCGAGACAGCGGGCGCAGACCGGTGAAGGCGCCCGCGAAGTCGGTGAGCGCGGCGAAGCCCTACCTGACTCAGCTGTTGAGCAACCAGGATGTGCAGGAAAACGCCGGGCGCGCCGTCCGCGCCGCACAAGACGCCTATGCGCGTGCACGGGGCAAGGACGCGGTCGAAGTCGCGAGCGACAAGAAGTTTCAGCGACGGTTGCGAGAGGCTGCGGGCGCCGCGCGGCAGGCACTGAGTGCGGCCTCCGAGCCGCCGCCCAAACCCAAGCGCCGGCGGGGCCGCAAGCTGGTCGGTGTCGCTCTCGCGGGCGCAGGGATATTCCTCGCCCTGAACGCTGACGCGCGAGCGAAGCTCCTCGGTCTCGTAGGACAGAACGCGAGCCCGGCAGACCTGCCCGTGGCCGTGGACGGAGGCGACGGTGTCTGAGAGCACCCCTTCAACGCCGGCGAGTAACCCTATGAGCAGGTACCGCCGATGACCAACTTCCTGTTTCTACCCGTCAGCCTCGGCACAGGCATCCTCGCCGGGATCATCAGCAAGAAAGCATTCGAAACGCTCTGGAGCGCGATCGACGACGCAGAACCACCCCAGCCAGAGCACCGACGCGCCCAGCTGGGAAAGCTCGCGCTCGCACTCACAATCGAGGGAGCGCTGTTCCGCCTTGTCAAGGGCATCGTCGACCACGCATCACGCCACGGCTTCGCGCGCCTTACCGGCGCATGGCCCGGCGAGCAGGAACCAGAAACGGAATAGCCCTAACCGAGCTGAAGGCGGCGTGGGAGTCGGCCGACTATAGGCGACCCCTGCGGCCGCGGTAGGGACCGAGGAACAGCACCAGGACGACAATTAGAAGCAGCAGCACGAGGGGGTTGATGAAGGCGCCCCCCAGGACACTCAGGACGATCAAAACGATGATGAGCAGCAAAAGCAGATCCATGAAAGCGCTCCCCTGTCGATGTTCTGCGGTCGCCGATACCTTACCCTGGACATCGGTTGTCGAGGAGCAACCTTTCGCGCCGCTTCACCGCGTTGCGGGCCTTACATCCGGTTCCGCTCCCGAGGCTCAAGTTCTCGGCGCGCTTTCGCTTTCCTACTTGCGCTTGGCCTGGTGTTCGAGCACCTTGCCGAAGGCGTCCTCGAGCTGGGCTGTCATCCGCTGCTTGAACAACGCAAGCAACGTTTCCGAAGCCAGCGGCCGCAGGGAGTCGACGGCCCCGATGACCTCCTCCCAGCGCTCATCGGGCTGACCGGCCTGCTCAAACGGTTCCCAGATCTCTTTGAGGAACAGCTTCGTAAACCCTCTCGAAGATCGACTCGCAGTCGCGGCTGACCCGCTCGACCAGCGACAGCGCCACGTGCAGTGATATACCGAGCGCCATGACTTCCTCGGCGGCGCGCAGCAGCGCTGGGCTCGGAATCTCAAAGCGGTCGTCTCCGAGCGGCACGAGCAGTTTGAGCTTGCGGATCCTCTCGGCATCTTTCCTGTCCACCTCGCCGAAGCGCTTCAGCAGCTCCTCACCGGTCACGAGCTCGGGCGTCTCGGCGTCGAACGACGTAACCACCGCCCTGCGCAATCCGAGCAGACGCTCGGCCAGACCGTCGGATCCGCTCAGCAGGCGCTCGATCGCCGCGAGGTTGAAGCCGTCGGCCTGCAGGTCGAGGATCAGACGCAGGCGGGCGACATGATCGGCGTTATAGTAGCCGACACGCGCTCGTACCTCGGGCGCCGGAAGCAGGCCACGTGAGTGGTGGTTGCGGATGTTGCGAACCGACATTCCCGCCTCGCCGGCGAGCTGCTCGATCGTCAGATCGTTGACGGGACCCGACCCCTCGCCCCTGCGCTCGGGTTTGCCAACTTTCTCGTCGCGTGCTCTCGTCGCCACAGTTCAAGGCTACCATATTGCGTGTAACCTCATTTGAGGTATCATTGCTTCAGGTCGTCATGCTCGTCTACGTCTCTACACCAACCGTCACCCGGCCTCCGTCCTCGGGCACGGCCACCGGCGATCCCGCCGCCTCCAGGTCTGCAGAGGCCGCGAGAACGGACGGCGCCGATGGCTGAACGGGGTGCGATACCGCGGGTCTCAGACGGTCGCCGCCGAGTCCTCGCTCTGATCAGATCGTTCACATCGCCGCTGCTACCGGACGACTATCTGGAGCTGATCAACCCGCTGTGGTCCACGCGGGAGCTGCGGGGGCGGATCGAACGCATCGAGCGCGAGACGCCCAACGCGGTCACCGTACTGATCAAGCCGGGCTGGAAATGGGAGGGTCATCGACCCGGTCAGTATCTGAGACTCGGCATTGAGGTCGACGGCGTGCACCACTGGCGCGCCTACTCGCTGACCTCGGACCCGCAGCGTCCCGACGGCTTTATCTCAATCACCCCCAAGCTTGTCGAGTCGGGCAAGGTCTCGCCGTTCCTGTTCCGTGGTGTGCGGCCCGGCACGATCGTGCGGCTCGGAGGTGTCGAAGGAAGCTTCGTGCTGCCCGAGGAATTGCCCGAAAGGCTGCTGTTCATCAGCGCCGGCAGCGGGATCACACCGATTATGAGCATGCTGCGCGGCATTGACCGCCGGGGAGAGATGGACGACGTCGTGCACGTGCACAGTGCACGTGTCCCCGAGGAAGTCATCTTCGCGGACGAGCTGCATTCGCTGGACGCGCGCCACGCCGGCTATCGGCTGCACGAGCGGATCACCGGCGAGCAGGGCCGCCTGACCCCCGATCAGCTCGATCGGCTGTGTCCCGACTGGCGCGAGCGCGAGGCGTTCGTATGCGGGCCCGCGGGGCTGCTCGAGGCGATGAGCGAGCGCTGGAGGCTTGACGGCGACCCGGCGCGCTTGCATGTGGAGCATTTTCAGCCCGACGTACGCGTCGGCGATGGCGAACGCGGTCAGGGCGGCACGATCGACTTCTGCTCGAGCGGCATCCAAGCGAGCAGCGACGGCGAGCAGCCGATCCTGATCGCGGGCGAGGCCGCAGGAATAGAGCTTCCCTACGGCTGTCGCATGGGTATCTGTCACACGTGCGTAGGTCGCCTGCGCGCCGGACAGGTTCGTGATCTGCGCACCGGCCGCGTGTACGGACAGCCCGGAGAGATGCTGCGCACCTGCATCAACGCGCCCGAGGGCGCGATCGAGATCGAACTCTAGAAGACCTATCAACAAAAGGAATCGAAATGTCTGCCACCCACAGCCTTCCCACCGCGATGAGACTCAACGAGGTCGAGGGCCCACCGCCGCGCACCGAGTCGAGCACAGGCTCGAGCCCGGTCCAGCCCAGGCCGCAGACTGCGTTTGACGAGAACGAGAGCCCGCTTGCGCGTCTCACTCCCGAGCAGATCGAGCAGCTGGGACGCGAGTTCGACGCGATCCACGACGAGGTCTTTGCCGACCTCGGCGATCGCGACTCGCGCTATATCCGCTCCACGATCAAGCTGCACCGCCGGCTGGTGCTCGCCGCCCGCGCGATGTTGATCGGCTCCCGCAGCAAGCCGCTGTGGCTTGGCGGTACGGCCGCGCTGTCGGTGGCCAAGATCCTCGAGAACATGGAGATCGGCCACAACGTGATGCACGGCCAGTGGGACTGGATGAACGACCCCGACATCAACTCCCAAAACTGGGATTGGGATACGGCCTCTCCTGCCGACGCTTGGCGGCATTCGCACAACTACGAGCACCACACGTTCACCAACATCCGCGGCAAGGACCGAGATCTGGGCTATGAGATCATGCGGATCGACCCGCACCAGAAATGGCACCCGGTCTACCTGCTGCAGCCGCTGTACAACCTTGTGCTGATGGGGTTTTTCGAGTGGGGGGTGGCGCTGCACGATCTGAACTTCGACGCGATCCGTTCAGGCGAGAAGTCAAAGGCGCAGGTTCGCGACGAGCTGAAAGCGATCGGAGGCAAGGCGCGCAGGCAGATTGTCAAGGACTACATCGCCTTTCCGCTGCTTTCGGCCGCACTCGCGGCGCTCGTGCCCGGTCGGGCGGGATCGTCCTCCTTGAAGCGAGGGCCGGCCGCGAGCCGCTGGCCTGGCGCAGGGGCGGGGTCGCCGAGCGGCCGCGGATCCGCTCCCGAGCGACGGACAGCCGCGGTGCGCAGCTTCAAGTCGACGCTCGCGGCTAACTTCACGGCGAACATCGTTCGCAACGCGTGGGCCTACTCGATCATCTTCTGCGGGCACTTTCCCGACCAGACGTACACCTTCAGTCAGGAGGAGGTCGCCGAGGAGACACGCGGTGGCTGGTACGTACGCCAGCTGTTGGGATCGGCGAACATCGACGGTGGCCCGTTGTTTCACCTGCTCGCCGGGAACCTGAGCTTTCAGGTCGAGCACCACCTCTATCCCGACATGCCCTCCAGCCGCTACGCCGAGATCGCTCCACGCGTGCGCGACGTCTGCCGCCGATACGGGCTCCCCTACAACACCGGACCGCTGCACAGGCAGCTCGGCACCGTTCACCGCACGATTCTGCGCCTCGCTTTCCCCGGCGGCAAGCCCCGGCCAAAGGGAGCCCCGTACAAGCCCGAACGCATCTGAGCGGAAAGGCCCCCGCTGTTCGCGGCTGGAGTGGGCCGATCCTCGTTAGCTCCCCCACCACGACACCGCTCAGGCCGGACGACACCGCTCAGGCCGGTGAGCGGGCGGGCGACGGCGGGACCTCGCCCGCGACGAGCGTGCGCAGACCTGCCTCCGTCCACACCACCTGCTCGCGCCCCGGTCCCACTCCCACGAGCGTCACGGGCGCGCCGACCTGCTCGGCGATGAACTGCAGGTATTCGCGGGCGCCGTCGGGCAGATCGGAGAGCGTGCGGCACTCGCCGAGATCCTCGCTCCACCCGCGCAGCTCGGTCAGCTCGGCCGTCGTGTGGTGGAGAACGGTCTGGTGGTAGGGGAAGTCGTCGAACTCCGCTCCCTCGGCGCCGCGGTAGCTCGTGCATACCTCGATGCGGTCCAATCCCGAGAGGACGTCAAGCTTCGTGATCACGATCGCCGTAAGCGTGTTCAGGCGCGCGGCGTAGCGCAGCGCGACAAGATCGAGCCAGCCCGTGCGCCGCGGCCGGCCGGTGGTCGTGCCGAACTCGCCGCCGCGCTTGCGGATCGTCTCGCCCATCTCTTCATGCAGCTCGCTCGGAAACGGCCCCGCGCCGACGCGCGTGGTGTAGGCCTTCGAGACACCCCAGATCTCGTCGATGTCCTTCGGTCCCACACCCGTCCCCACGGTCGCCGCCCCGGACAGCGGGTTGGAGGAGGTGACGAACGGATAGGTGCCGTGATCGATGTCGAGCATCGCTCCCTGGGCGCCCTCGAAGATGACCTTTCTGCCGTCGTCGAGCAGCTCCCACATCAGTTTCGCGGTGTCGGCGATGTGCTGCTCCAAGCGGTGCCCGTAGGTCAGGTACTCCTCCGTCATCGCGTGCAGGTCGAGCGTTGGATCCTTCTCGAACGGACGCAGCGACAGCCGCTTAGGCTCCATCGCCGCGACGATCTTCTTCTTCAAGATCTTCTCGTCGAGCAGATCCTGCACGCGGATGCCGAGCCGGGCCGCCTTGTCGGCGTAGCAGGGGCCGATCCCGCGGCGCGTGGTGCCGATCTGACGGCTCCCCAGTTTGGTCTCGCCCGCCGAGTCGAGCAGCAGGTGGTAGGGCATGATCAGATGCGCGTTGGCTGAGATCCGCAGTCCGCTCACGTCGACGCGCCGCGCGCGCAGCGCGTCGAGCTCCTCGATCAGCACCTTCGGATCGATCACCACGCCATTGCCGATCACGCAGCGCTTGCGCGGATAGAGAATGCCGGAGGGGATCAGATGGAGCTTCCACTCGACGTCGCCGCGCACGATCGTATGCCCAGCGTTGTTGCCGCCCTGGAAGCGCACCACCGCATCGGCCCGCTCGGCGAGCAGGTCGGTGATCTTGCCCTTTCCCTCGTCACCCCATTGGGCGCCGACTATCACTATGCCTGGCATGAACGGTGCAGTTTAGAACCTGTCTCAAAACAGGCGGTGCGTTCGGTGCGTCCCTGGACCAAGCTGGCGTCACGGGGCGGTGAAGCGCGTGCTGGTTGCACGTGCGAGCCGTCACGTGGCGATCCAGCGCCGTGTCCAGGGGCGCATTCCGGGCGTGCCGGATGTTTTGAGACAGGTTCTTAGGGCGGTCGAGCTATCGCAGGCTAGGTCAGGCTAGGGAAGTCGCTGCCTGCACCGTGCGTGCTCGAGATTCGAGCGGTCTTTGTTGGATAGGGCTTGCGGTCGTCCTTGCCATAAAGGGGAATCAGGTCTCCGCAGATCTGCACGAGGCGGGATACGGTCCTCGCGCCCAGTCGGTCGGAAAGCTCGTCCGGCATCAGATTAGTCGTCGCGATAATCGCCCGCTCAGACTCGTAGCGGGCATTGACTATTGAGTAGAGCTGCTCCAGCACCCAGTCGGTAGTGTTCTCAGCGCCGAGATCATCGATGTGCAACAGGTCGACCGCGGCGAGTCGATCGATGAACCCGAGCAGGCCCCCAGGAGAGTCCATCGACTCTCGTAGAACGCCAAGAAGGCGCGGAAGGGAGTAGATGGCAACCGATCGCCCGGCGTCGAGCGCCATTTTTGAGACGAGCATCGCCAGCGTCGTCTTGCCCGTCCCGACATCGCCCTGGATCCACAGACCTTTGCCGGAATCGAGATTCTGCTCGATCGCGCGCACGTAGCGCCGGACCGACTGCATCTGGTCGGGAGCGCTACGCGCGATGTCGCTCACCGGGGGACGGTCGAAGGAGACGCCCTCATATCTGCGCGGTATCCGCCCGGCGAGGCTTCTGGTCCGCGCCGTCGCGATGCGCCCTGCACGGCAGCGGCAGTCAGCAGCAGTGTTCGTGGCCTCCTCGACGATGAACCCACTCCCGTCACAAGCACCGAGCGGACATGCCGAAAGTGATTTTCCACCGCGGGCGGGCCGGGCGTCGCGGACGGCGAGCGTCAGCGGACTGGATGAGTCCTGCGGAAACGGAAGGCCTTCGCTCACTGTCCGTAGCGCTCCCCTGCGTAGTTCATGAACTTCGGGTACTCCTTTTGAAACGTGAGCGTGACTTTGCCGACCGCGCCGTTGCGATGCTTGGCGATGATCAGGTCGGCCTCGCCGGGACGTTCGGAGTCCTCGTTGTAGTACTCGTCGCGGTAGATGAACATCACCAGGTCTGAGTCCTGCTCGAGGTTTCCGCTCTCGCGCAGGTCCGAAAGCTGGGGCTTCTTGTCGGGCCGCGTCTCGACCGCGCGGCTGAGCTGCGACAGCGCGATCACCGGCACCCCCAGCTCGCGCGCGAGGATCTTCAGCCCGCGGCTGAGCTCGCCGACGGCGGTCACCCGGCTGTCATAGCGGCTGTCGGTGCGCATCAGCTGCAAGTAATCGATGATGATCAGCCCCAGTCCTCCCTCGCATTGACTATGCAGCCGCCTGGCCTTCGCACGAATCTCGAGCATCCCCACATCGCTCGAGTCATCCACCCACAGCGGCGCCGCCGCGAGGCGCTGTGAGGCGCCCAGGATCTTCGGCCAGCGCTGCTCGGCGACCCGTCCCTTGCGCAGCTCCTCGCCCTTGATCCGCGCCTGCGAGGCGACAAAGCGCTGAGCGAGCTCGGCCTCGGCCATCTCCAATGAGAACAGCGCCACCGGCTTGCTGTGCTCGACCGCCGCGTTCTCGGCGATGTTGCACACCAGCGCGCTCTTGCCCATCGCGGGACGGGCGGCAATGATGATCAGGTTCCCGGGCTGAAACCCGCCGGTGATCTCGTCCAGATCCTTGAATCCCGACGGCGTGCCCGTCAGCGAGGTGCCTTCGATCGACAGCCGGTGCAGCTTGTCGAGCTCCTCGTGCAACACCTCCTCGATCGCGCGGAAGTCCTGCTGCCGGTCGTCGCGCGCGACCTCGAGCATCGCCTTCTCCGCCTGCTCGACCAGCTCGCGCGGGGCTGCCTCGTGGCCGAGCACGCTCTCCTGGATCTCATACGACGCCTTCAACAACCGTCGCAGCAGTGCGTTCTCGCGCACGATCTGCGCATACCGGCGGGCGTGCCCCGCGGCCGGCACCACGCCAGTCAGCTCGTCCACCGCGGCGGGCCCCCCGATGTCCTGTAGCTTGCCCATCTGCCGCAGGCGGTCGGTGACCGTCAGCACGTCCACCGGCTCGGACTCGTTATATAGCGCGAGCATCGCCTCGTAGATCCGCCCGTGACGCTCGCGATAGAAGTCGTCCGCGCGCAGTCCCTCTTCGATCACCAGCGCATACAGCGAGCGATCTGAGAGCAGGATCGCGCCGAGCACCGACTGCTCGGCGTCGAGATTGTGTGGTGGTGCGATCGCGCCTCCCCGGAGGTCCCCCGCGCCATTATTGGCAGTCGCAACCGCGCTCATGGCTGGGCCGAGTGTAGATCGGTGGCCCTCTCGAGCGGAACGCTCTCCCCGCTATCTCGGACTATTTCACTTCCCACGAACACATGTTCGCACCGAGAGCGGCGGAGCCGGTGTGCTGCACTCGCGAGAGGGAGTTGCTGGCCAAGCAGGTCAAGGACGCAGCAGGAAGCGTGGCGTGCTGTGCACGCGAGCGACTGAGGACGCAGAGATGCGCCGGCCAGCAAACTCCCTGCTATTTCTTGGCGACGATCATCGTCTTGATCGTCGCGGTCACGCCCTCGACCACCTCGACGACGACCATGTACGTGCCGACGTTCTTGATCGGCTCGGGCATGTGCACGTTGCGTTTGTCCAGTTTCAGCCCGCGCGCTTCGCGGATCGCCGTCGTGATGTCCTGCGCCGTCACCGATCCGAACAGGCGCCCGTCGGCCCCCGCCTGCTGGGGGATCGTGAGGACGGTTCGGTTCAGCAGGTTCACGTTCTCCTGAGCTTTCTCGACCGCCTGTCGCGCCGCGCGCTCGGCAGCTTCCTGGCGCTGGCGGATCACTTCGATCGCGCCTCTCGTCGCCGGTTGGGCGAGCCGGCGCGGAATCAGGTAGTTGCGCAGGTAGCCCTTCGAGACGTCGATCACCTTGCCCTGCTCGCCGAGCTCCTCGACGTCCTTGAGAAGGATGGCTTCGGGCACCGCTACCGGTCCCGATCGCGCTCGCCGCGTTCACGACGGGGATTGTCGTCACGGCCGCCCTCGTTGACGTAAGGAAGCAGCGCAAGCTCGCGGGCGCGCTTGACCGCACGGGCGATCTGCACCTGATGGCGCCGGCACGAGCCGGTGATCCGCCGCGAGCGAATCTTGCCCTTCTCGGAGATGAACTTCTTCAGCGACGCGACGTCCTTGTAGTCGACCTGCTCGACCTTGTCGCGACAGTGCTGGCACGGCTTGCGCCGGCCGCTGCCGGGTCCACCCTTCTTGTCCCGACGGCGTACCGGCTTGCCGCGACCGCGCGCTTTTGCCATCAGAGCCCTCCGCCGCCGCCGGCGCGGTCATACATGATCTGCTGAGCTGCGGTGAAGGACACTGATACCTCGCTGTACTGGTACGAAATGGCTAGAACGGAATGTCGTCGTCGGCTGCTCCACCGACAGGTGCGGGCTGGAAATCCCCTTCGTTGACGGGGACGTCGCTGCCCTTGGCGGCTCCATTGCCGGCGAATCCGCCTCCACCGGAGGGATCCTCGCGCGAACCCAGGAACTGCACCGAGTCGGCAATGATATCGGTTGCCTGGCGCTTTGTCCCGTCCTGCGCCTCCCACTCGCGCCACTCCAAGCGCCCGTCGATCGCCACGGGGCGTCCCTTGGACAGGTAGCGCGCCGCGTTCTCACCCTGCGCGCCCCACACGGTGACGTTGAAGTAGTTGGGCTTGTCGACCCATTCGCCTGAGCTCCCGTCCTTGCGACGCGTGTTGCATGCGATGCGCAGACTGCACACCGACATGCCGCTCGGCAGCGAGCGCAGCTCGGGATCGGCGGTCAGGTTGCCGGTCATCACGACCCGGTTGATGTTCGTGGCGGCCACGGTTCTTCCTTTCGTCTGTATTTCTCGGGGCTCTGTGTGCCCGAGGCCAACTGCCAGTCTAGAGACGGCTGCGGGCGGCATCGCGCAGACGGGTCCGGCGAGACGCATGGACTGCGCTTATTGCGAGGATCGCCGCGCGCGCTTATCGCGCGAAGAGGTGCGGAACACCTCGTCCCAGTAAGGCGCGCTGATCCCGAAGCCGCGAGTGTCATCCTGGAAGTGGTGGCGCATATGCCGCTCGCGCAGCATCCTTCCCAGCTGTCCGCGCGGGCGGAAGTGATGCAGGTAGTAGTGGAGCATGTCGTAGATTAGGTAGCCCGCGAAGAACCCCGCCCCCAGCGCGGGCGCGTAGCGGTGGCCGAAGATCACAAACAGCACCCCGAACACGACGGCGCCCAAGGGCAGGCTCACGGCCGGGGGCATTACCAAGCGCATGGGGTCGTTGGGGTGGTCGTGATGGATGCCGTGAATGATCCAATGCAGGCGCGCGCCAAACCCCCCCTGCGGTTCGAAGTGGAACACGATCCGGTGCAGCCAATACTCGAACAGCGTCCACAACGCGTAGCCCGCCACGAGCAGCCCGGCTGTCGCCCCGACGGTCACGCTCTCCAGTCCCCATGCGCTCAGCAGAACGATCACGGGTGCGAAGATCGCCACCGGCACAGCTGGATGCACGCGCGAAAGCGCATCGAGCAGCCGCGACTCGAACATCGGCGGCGACGCCCGCAGCACGTCGGTCCTACTGCTCGTCGAATCGGTCATGTCTTCAGCCCAGGCCACCGAACGATTTTATTACCCTCGCTGAGCTTCTCGTAACCTTCGCGAGAAGCTATACGGGCTCACCGACGGCAACCTCGACCGCCGGCTCCTCGACTGCGACGTCGGCCACGGGCTCCTCGACGCGTCGCACGGCGTTCACGTCCGGCGCCTCCGGGACGCCCGGGGCCAGCTTGATGATCCGAAAGCGGATGACGCCGTCGGCGATCCGCAACGTTCGGTCGAGACCGCTGAGCAGCTCCGTCGCGGGAGCGTGAAACTGCAGCAGGTGGTACTCGGCGGTGGTCTTGCGATCGATCGGATAGGTCAGCGCCCGAGTTCCCCACTCGTCGTGGCGCAGGAGCTCACCCTGCGCTTCGATCGCCGCGCGCGTGTCGGCCACGATCTTCGTGGGAATGGCCTCGTCGGCCTGCGGGTCGAGCAGCAGCATGAGATCGTATGTCGGTGCGGGCAGCGTCATGGCAGCGGCGGATGATACCAGTGCGCTCGTGCCCGCCCGTGACCCCTCCCCGCGATCGACGCAAGACGTACCACGCGCGTTTCGAAAGCGCTCCTACGCACGCACGCGCTCAGAGCGGGCGCCCGCGCGTGTGCTCGCGCGCCGCGACGGCTCGCCCCATCGATCCCGGCCGCGGCTTGCTCGCCGCGCGTACGCGTACGCGCGCGCTCACCGCCGAAAGAGGGCTCAACCGGCGCTGCGGCCCTTCGCGCGGATGTCCGCCAGCTGCTCGTCGATCCAGTCGCCCGGGTCTCTGGAGGTGACGATCTCGCGCAGGCCCTGTATGCGTCGGTCCCGCTCCGAGGGCTCCATAGTCAGCGCCGCGTAGATCGAGTTCGCGAGCTCCTGAATGTCGAACGGGTTGACCGACAACGCATACTCGCCGAGCTCCTCATGGGCGCCGGTATTCTCCGAGAGGATCGAGACGCCCTCACGCTCGTTGACGATTGGGCCCTCCTTGGCGACGAGATTCATGCCGTCGAACATCGCGTTGACGAGCAGCACGTCGTAGTGCTTGTATGCAGCCATCGCCTCGTCGAGATCGTCGCGCAGCTTCAGCTGGATCGGCATCCAATCGGGCGTCCCGTGGCGGTGGTTGACGACCGCCACCAGCGCCTCGATCCGCTCCAGATACTCCGCGTACTGCGGTACGTCGGTACGTGAGGGCATCATCTGGGCGATGAACGTCACGCGCTCTGAGAACTCGGGGTGCTGCTCGAGGAACAGGTCGAATGCGGAGAAGCCGCGCAGCACGTTCTTGCTCAGGTCGGCGCGATCGACGCGCAGGAGCAGGAAGTCCCGGCGGCGGTGCAGCAGCTCCTGCTCGAACTCGCTTACGCGGGAGCTCTGCGCGATCAGCCGCGTCGCCTCATGGTCGATCGGCAGCGGGTAGGCCCGCACCCACACCTCACGCTCCCCGAAGCGGACGAGCCCACGCTCGAAGTCGACCTCGAGGTCCATCAAATCGCGGCAGCACTGCAGGAAGTTGCGCCGATATGACCGGGTGTGAAAGCCGATGATGTCGTTCGCCAGAAGCCCGATAAAGATCTCCTCGCGGATACGCGTCGGCAGCACGCGCCATGCATCCGACTGCGTCCACGGGATGTGGACGAAGTGGTGCAGAAACACATCCGGACGCGCTTTGCGCACCAGCCCGGGCAGCGTGTAGAGGTGGTAGTCGTGGACCATCACGACCGGCTCGCTCATGTCCTCGAGCTCCTCCACGACGGCCTGTGCGAGATCTTCGTTGACGGCGTTATAGCCAAACTCGAACGCCTCGATCTCCTCACGGCGAATGTCGGGCGCGTTGGACAGATCCCACAGGTAGTGCTGGATAAACCACAACATCGGGTTGGCGAACACGTTGTAAAAACGGTCATACGCCTGCGGGTCGCTCACCACCAGGCGCACCTGAAACTCGCCGCCGGCGGGAGAGCGTACGGGGAACGCCTGCCCCTGATGTGAGCGCGAAGCCTCCGCGTCGTGCTCTGACATCGCCGAGGCGATCCAGATCGCTTCCCGGTGGGACGCCAGCCCGGTGAGCGCGGTCACCAGCCCGCCCGAGCCGCGCTGGACCTCGCCGTCGGCGTGAAAGGTCACGGGCCCGCGGTTGCTCACCAGCACGAGCGGAATCCGCTGCGCCGGCTCGTCGCTCATCTCATCCTCTCCCAAAGCACACGCCGCCTGCAGGGCGCGCCCGCGTCGTTAAGGGGTCTCATGTGTCTAAGGGGTCTCATGTGTCTAAGGGGTCTCATGTGTCTAAGGGGTCTCATGTGTCGTCAAGCTCGTTGAAGATCTTCAGATAGTCGCGCAGGTAGCGCGGTGTGAGGAAGTGCGCGCGCACGTGCTCCTTGCCGCGCCTGCCGAGCGCCTTGCCGAGCGCCGGATCCTTGAGGATGTCGAGCGCGCGCGCGGCGCACTGCTCGAAGCTCGAGACGAGATAACCGGTGACCCCGTTCTCGATCTGCAGGGGAATGCCGCCAACGTCGCCGCCGATGAACGGCTTGGCCTTCCAGATCGCCTCGGACACCGTCAGGCCGAAGCCCTCACGCGTGGACTTTTGCACGACCACGTCGGCGTGCGACTGGAACGCATTGACCTCGATCGCACCGACGTTGTTGAAGTTGTTGAGGATGTGAATGTCCGGGTCGCCGTCCGCGTGGGCGATCGTAGCGTTGAAGAAATCCCAGCCCTCAGGGTCGTCAGAGGCCATCGAGCCAACCAGCGCCAGCTGCACGTTCGGGACCGACTCCTTGACGATACGATAGGCGTCGATCACCCCGAGCGGGTCCTTCCACGGGTCAAAGCGCGAGACCTGACAGACCAGCGGCCGATCGACGTCGATCCCGAACTGCCCGCACACGAAGGCGGCGTCCTCCGGCGAAAGCGCCATGTTCTTCGGCGTGAGCGGGTCGATCGCGGGCGGGACCACGTTGACTTTGCCGTTCATCCCCGCGGGGACATACTCGCGCATGTGAAACAGCGACTCGGGATAGTGCTCGATATAGGGCAGCAGCCGGGCGATCGTGTCCGGATTGGGGGTCGACAGATCGATGTGGCAGCGCCACAGCCAGCCCTTCGCCTTCTCCGGCACCAGCCCATACAGCGCGGCTGGCTGGGGGTCGTGGACGAGGCAGACGTCCCAGCCGCCGGACAGCTCGCGCGCGTTCATCTCGTTGTATTGCCGCCACGTTGCCCACTGCTCCTCGTCTAGATCCTGCGGGGCGCCCTGCAGGGCGTTGTGCATCAGCTTGGTCGCGTTGAAGAACTCCTCGCGACCGTAGATCACCTGCCACTCACAGTCCAGCCCGACGTCGCGCATCAGCGGCACGAGCGTGTAGAGGATCTCCGAGACTCCTCCGCCGAAGGCCGTCGCCGAGATATGCACGATCCGCCGGCCCTGCAAAGGTTCCGCCAGCTCGCGAATCTCATCGATCAGCTCACGCCCGCAGATGTGCGTGTAGTCGGCAAGCGTCTTCGTTCCTACGGCGACAGGCTGGAGCACGCGGCCGCACGATACCTAAGAACGTGTTTGGGAAGGGCGGTGTGACCCGGGCGTTTATGGACCAAGCCGGGCGTCGCGGGCGGTGAAGCGCGTGCTACCGATCAAAGATCGGCCGGCACCTGCGAGCGGTCACATGACGATCGGGCGCAGTGTCCAGAGGCGCATTCGGGCGGCCCGATGCTTTCCATGCACGCACTCAACGGCATGCACGATCTTGCGTGACCTCCGGATAAGGTCTTGAGCGGTGCTCAACACACGCCTCTACCGCGCGGCGCTGGCGCCGTTCGTGCTCGTCCTGGCAGTCGTCGCCTTCTCGCTGACCCCGCGCCCCTCTGCGCTCATCTCCACGCTTGCACCCGATGCGTTCGAAGGCGCCCAGGCGTTCGCGGAACTGCAGCGGCTGACCGCCGAGTTTCCTCATCGCCGTCCGGGCAGCGCCGGCGACCAAGCCCTCGCGACGTACGTCGCGCGCACGCTGGAAGGGCTCGGCGGAACCGCCGGCGGGGGCTTCTCGGTCAGCACGAGCCACTTCGACGCGCAGACAATCGACGGGGAGCGCTCGCTAACGAACGTGGTTGCGCAGCGGCCAGGATCCACCGGCGCCGCGCCGATCGTGATCCTCGCCCACCGTGACGCCGCCGCGCCCGGAGCGCAGGCCGAGCTGTCGGCGACGGCCGCCCTGCTCGAGCTCGCACGCGTGTTCGCCGCGCGCGAGACCCAGCGCAAGATCGTGCTCGTATCGACGAGCGGCGGCAGCGGCGGCGATGCGGGCGCAGCCGAGCTCGCCGCCGCCGCCCACGGCCCGTTCGATGCCGCGATCGTGCTGGGCGACCTGGCGGGCACGAGCGAGCGCCGGCCGTTCGTGACGCCTTACTCGGACGGCTTTGGCTCCGCCCCCGATCGCCTGACGCGCACAGTCTCGGGCGCGATCAGGGCGCAGATCGGCGCAGACCCGGGCGCACCGAGTGTGATCGGCCAGCTCGCCCATCTCGCGTTTCCCCTGACCGTAGGCGAAGAGGGACCGCTCGACGCGAGCGGGATACCGGCGGTGCTCGTGCAGAGCAGCGACGAACTTGGGCCCTCCGCCCGCGAGCCTGTGAGCCAGGAACGGCTGGAAGGCTTTGGTCGCGCCGTGCTGAGCGCGGTGGATGCGCTCGACGTTGCTCCTGACATCCCTTCGAGCATGCAGACAGGCTTGGTGACGCAACACAAGACGATTCCCGCGTGGGCGCTGCGCCTGCTCGTGCTCTCACTGCTGCTTGCTCCTCTGCTGCTTGCCGTCGATGGGCTGGCGCGGCTGCGCCGTCACCGCGAGCCGCTCGCGCGGTGGCTGTTGTGGACGCTCAGTTGCGCGCTCCCGTTCTTCTGCACAGCGCTGTTTGCATGCTTGTTAGGTTGGACGGGCGTCATCGGCGCCGCTCCGGCCGAGTTGGTCGCACCGGGAGCTCTGCCGTTCGATGGCTTCGCCGTGAGGGTTGTGGTGGCCGTGGCGCTCGTGCTCGTGCTCGCGTGGCTCCTCTGGCCGGTGCTCGTCAGGCGTCTCGGCTTGGAGATGGGCGAGGTGGACTCCGAGGCGGCCGGCGTCGCGCCGCTGATCGTGCTGCTTACTGTCTGCTTCACCCTCTGGCTTTCCAACCCGCTCGCCGCCCTGCTGCTGCTCCCGGCGGCGCATCTCTGGCCGCTGACGGCCTGCTCGTCGCAGCGCTCTGAGATCGGCCGCCATCCCGGCCGCCTCGCAAGGCTCGTCGTGGTCGCGCTGGCTCTGCTCCCACCGGCTCTGCTCGTCTCCTTCTACCTCGACAGACTCGCTCTGGGGCCGGGCGAGGCCGTGTGGAGCGCCGTCCTTCTGCTCGCCGGCGGCCACGTCGGGGTGTTGGGTGCATGGGCATGGAGCGTCGCACTCGGCTGCGCGGCAGCGGGCATCATGCTCGCGCTGCGCTCCCCCCCGGCGCCGCCGGCGGGCTCGGCGCTTGAGGGTCGCAAAGGCGAGGAGATCACGATTCGCGGGCCGCTCTCATACGCGGGTCCAGGATCGCTTGGCGGCACCGAGTCGGCGTTGCGGCGATAGCGGACGGGAAGTTTCGGCGGACGGGAAAGCTTCGGCGGACGGGAAAGCTTCGGCGGACGGGAAAGTTTCGGGGACGGACAAGCTTCGTCCGGCGTGCGGTGGCCCGCCGCGAGCGCCGCAGGACCGGCGCTCTCAAGCGGTGGCGCATGCCGGTCCTCACCAGCGGTGCTCGAACCCCGTCAGGTGGACGGCCTCGCCACGGTCGTCCAGCAGCGAGAGGCCGGGCGAACCGCCGACCGCCCGCCCGATCCAGGTGACTCCCACATCGGAGGTCTCGCGCAGCGCGTGCTCGATGCGCGTGCGCTGCTCCGGCGGGGCGCAGAAGCACAGCTCGTAGTCTTCGCCGCTGACAGCCGCGAGCTCCCATGCGGCTACTCCCAGCTCCCCGCAGATCTCGCTCACGCCCCGCTCGAGCGGAAGCGCAGACAGGTCCACCTGCAGATGCACCCGACTCGCACGCGCGATATGGGCCGCGTCGGTCGCGAGGCCGTCGGAGAGATCGATCAGCGCGCTTGCGCCCCCCCTTGCCAGTGCACGACCCTCCTTGATGCGCGGGGTCGGTGCTCGCACTCTCGCCAGCGCCGTGTGTGTATGCGGCCCCTGTGCCGCTTTCCCTTCCAGGATCGCCAAGCCGGCGGCTGCGCCGCCCAAGCGGCCGGTCACGCCGAGGAGGTCTCCGACGCGAGCGCCGTCACGCCCGAGCAGCTCCTCCTCCCGGTCGGCCCAGCCCACAACCGTGACCGCAACGGTCAGCGCCGGCGCCACGACCACATCGCCTCCGGCGATCGCCGTGCCGGTGTCGCCGGCCAGCGCACGCGCGCCACGCACGAGCTCGAGCGCCTGTCGTTCGGAAAAGCCGGCGGGTAGGCCCAGCGTCAGGTAGGCCTCGCCCGTATCGGCGCCCATCGCGGCCAGGTCCGACAGCGCGCCCGCCAGCGCGCGCCGGCCCACATCCGCCGGTGTGGCCCATCCTTCGCGCAGCTGGAAGTGGACACCGTCGATCATTGCATCCACCGAGGTCACGCACAGCGGGCGCGAACGGGTCACAGCCGCATCGTCACCGAGCCCGCGCAGTAGTCGTGACCCCGGCTCCGCCGGTGCCGCCGCCAGCTCGGCGGCGATCGATTCGATCAGGGAGCGCTCCATGGAGCGGCGAACCCCAAGGCCGCCTTCAGCGGTGGCGGTAGACGATGCGCGCGCGGTCTAGATCGTAGGGGGAGAGCTCGCAGCGGACGCGGTCGCCGGGGAGGATGCGGATGCGGAAGCGTCGCATCTTGCCGGCTACATGGCCCAACACGACGTGATCGTTGTCGAGCTTCACGCGGAACATCGCGTTGGGCAGCGCCTCGATCACCTCGCCCTCGAATTCGACCTTGTCTTCCTTCGCCACGAATCTGCATCCCATCCGGGCCGCCTTCACACGCGTGCAAGCGGCCCTTCGTTTTCGGAAAAAGCTCGAATCAAACCTACCAGCGTATGGCTCGCGAGGGAGGTGGGGACCGTGCGCGCGAGCGCAGCACGGTGCGATCAGCCGGGAGCCGCTCCACCCGTTTCCTTGCCGGCGGCCCCTCCGCCGGGCGTCGCGGGCCCTCCGCCTCCCGCTCTGGGGGCCGGGGGCCCGGCCGGCCCGGCCGGTGCCTTTGCGCGTGGCGCGGGCACTTCGGCTTCCGTCGGCGCCCCGCCGCTTCCGCCTCCGTTCGACGGACCGCCGCCGTTTCGCGGGCCGCGCCGGGAGTGAGGCCTGCTCTTGGTCGCGTGTTCGGTGGCGGCGCTCGTTTCCAGCGGCTGAGTCGTTTCCAGATCGCCGGTGCTCGCGTACTTGCCGAAGAACGGCTGATAGGAGATCGCTTCCTTAGGTTCGGGAAACGGCACGCACGGCCGGCCTTCGGTGACGCCTGCCATGTAGTCGTGCCAGATTTCCGCCGGCAGGTAGCCACCCTGCTGCGGCTCGCCATGAACATCGGTCATCGAGACGCGCTTGTTCGGATAACCCATCCATACGACCGTCGCGTAACGCGGCGTGTAACCGTCCAGCCAGGCGTCCACCAGTTCGCTGGTGGTGCCGGTCTTGGCGGCCGTCGGACAGCCGATCGCGGATTTCGTCGCGGTGCCGCTCTCGACGTTTTGATGGAGGATGTTCGTCTCCTCGGCGGTGACCCCTTCTGAGAGCACCTTCACCCGATGGGGCGTGCCCCAATTGCTGTCGATGTGACCATCGGGGAAAACGACTTTGGTGATCGCGATCGGCCTGTTGCGCCAGCCGCCGTCGGCGAGGGTCGCGTAGACGTCGGCCATTTCCAGCGGTGTTACGCCGAGAGTCAGGCCTCCGAGCGCTTCCGCGGGGAAGCTCGACAGATGGGTTTTAACGCCCATCCTGTAGGCCGTCTGCGTGACCGTCTGCTCGCCGAGGTCGGCCGCCAGCTGGGCATAGACGGTGTTGTCGGAGGTGAGTGTGGCGTCGATGAGGTTGATCGACTTGTTCAGCGAGGTGCCCTCGAACGTCTTCACTTCGTAGGTCGGATAGGTGGGCAGCCACCCGGGGGCCAGCGTGTGGGACAGATAGTAGGTACTGCTCGGGTCGATCCCGCGCGAGAGCGCGTCGGCGAGATCGATTGCCTTGAACGTGGAGCCGGGCTGGCGATGCCCGTCGGCGGCAAGGTTAAACTGCGACTTCTCATAGCTCTCCGACTCGGCCATCGCTTCGATGTCGCCGTTGTGCGGGTCGATCGTGACGATCGCAGCCGCGGGGTCTTCGGGCTCGTCGAGCACCTCCGCGATTGCCTTGCGCGCGAGGCGCTGCTTGTCCAGGTTGATCGTCGTGTACACCTTCAGTCCTCCCTGTTCCACGGCTTTGGCGCCATAGCGGTGGAGCAGCTGTTCGCGAACGTATTCGAAGAAGAACGGTTCGCTGCGCTGCGAGTAGAACGCGCCGAGGTGCACCTCCAGCGGCGCGCGCTCGGTCGCGGAGGCTTGCGCGGCTGAGATGTAATGCTGTTCGGCCATCTTCGCCAGGACCTCGTTGCGCCGTTCCCTGGCCGACTTGGGGTCCTGGAACGGGTTGTATTCGGAGGGCGCCTGCGGCAGCCCGGCGAGCAGCGCCGACTGCTCGAGGTCCAGCTCGGAAACGGGCTTGTCGAAGAAGATGCGCGCGGCCGCCTGCACTCCTGTGGCGGTCTGCCCGCCGACCGTGCCATAGGGAACGCTGTTGAGGTAGCTCGTGAGGATCGAGCGCTTGGAGTGATGTTCGTTGTAATCGATCGCAAGCTTGGCCTCGATGATCTTCTGCTTGAGCGTGTGCTGGTCACCTCCCAGATAGAGGTTGCGTACCAGCTGCATCGTGAGCGTCGACCCGCCCTGCAGGGCCGCACCGTGGGTCAGGTCCTTTACGGCCGAGCGAAATATGCCGGTGAGGTCGACGCCGTCGTTTTTGTAGAACCGCTGGTCCTCGATCGCCACCGTCGCGTTCTTCAGATTGGCCGGGATTTCATTCCAGCCGACGGGGCTGCGCAGGTCGTCGGATTGGATGAATCCCAAGCGCGTGTCGTTGGCGGCGAACACCTGTGAGGAGCCGTCTGACAGGATCGGGCGCAGCGTCGCGAGCGCGGGCGCCGTGCCAGCTACGTGCAGGACATATCCCACCGCCGCGATCGCGCCGACGAGCAGCGCGCACAGCAGCACCCCTCCGCCGACGAGGAGAATCCGAGTGGGTCCGGCGCGGCTATGCCGCCGCCGGCGCTGTCGTGCCTGCCTGGACATAGCGTAAGCCAGCCGAGGGTACCGCGCCTCGACCGCTTTCCGGGCCACTGCGAGCGAGTGTGCTTTGCTCTGGCGCTCTACGCGTGGCGTCCGTCCAGGCCGACCCGCGGCTATATCCCCATGAGCCCAGACACCCCCGAGATGGCAGTCGTGGACGCCGCGCCTGCGGGCGCGATGCCGGTTCGAACACGCGCCTCCGCACCCCCGGCCTGGCGCTGGTTGGCGCGGCTACGTGCGGACCCGGCACGGATGGCAGCCGTACGTGACAGCCGGCAGGCGCTCTGGTCTTCGCGCTTGCTCATATGGGTGGCGGGAGCAGGCACGGTCGCGACATTCGGCTTCGGGCCTGTCCGCGGCGCTTTCAACCCTCCCGGGGTAACGCGCGGGTTCGGCCGGCTCGGAGACCTGCTGGCTGCACCGGCGGCGCGCTGGGACGCCTCCTGGTATTTGGTCATCGCCCGCTACGGCTACCGGCCCGACTTGGGCGTCTACACGTCCTCGCGCACGGCGTTCTTTCCGCTCTACCCGCTCGGCTTGCGCGCGATCGCGGACATGGGCTTTCCGCCGATCCTCGCGGGCGTTCTCATCTCGCTGGTCGCGTTTGCGCTCGCGCTGTACGGCATCCATCGCCTCACCACGCTCGAGCTGAACGCGAGCGGGCGGTTGGGCTCGGGCGAGGTCGCACGGCTGGCGGTGCTGGTCATGGCCTTCGCTCCGATGGCGTTCTACTTCTCCGCGGTCTACTCCGAGTCGCTCTATCTAGCGCTGTCGGTGGGCGTCTTCTGGTGCGCCCGTCAGGGACGCTGGGCCTACGCGTGCGCGCTCGCGGCGCTAGCCGGCGCCACGCGCAGCGCCGGCGTCGTGCTCGCGCTGCCGGTGCTGATGCTCTACCTGTATGGGCCGCGCGAGGATCGCAGGCCAGACTTCATACGGGCCCGCCGGCTCGTCCCGCGCTACCGGCTGCGTCGCGATGCCCTGTGGTTGGGACTGGTGCCGGCCGGTCTCGTCGCGTATATGGTCTACCTTGCGCTGTCCGGTGGCGACGCGCTGATGCCGTTTCACGCGCAGGGCGTATGGGACAGGCGCTTCGCCGGCCCTTACCTGGGCGTGTGGGACGGAGTCAAGGCGGCCTGGCAGGGTGCGCGTCAGCTGCTGTCCTTCCAGCGTCGCCACGTCTACTTCCCGGTTGCCGGTGGCAGCCCGTTCGTCAACGCCGGACACAACCTGATGCTGCTCGCCTTCCTGCTCGCCGCGCTCGCCGCGATCGTCGGTGTCCTGCGCCTGCTCCCGCTCGCCTACGGCGCTTACGTGATCGCGGCGCTCGCGCTGCCGCTCTCCTATCCGGTGGCGCCGCAGCCGCTGATGTCGTTGCCGCGCTTTCTCGTCGTGCTGTTCCCGCTCGGCATGTGGTTCGCCGCGTGGCTTGCTGCGCGCCCGCGTGTGCAACGGCCGGCGCTGGTCGTCTCGGCGCTGTCGATGGCCTTTTTTGCGGCCCAGTTTGCCACCTGGCATTGGGTGGCTTAGGGCGATGCCAAAGCCAACGCCAATCGACGGGCCAACGGTCGAGGGGCCCACGGATCCCTTCGGCCAGGGTCAGTCCGAGCGGGCGCCACAGGGCGCTTTGCGCGGAAACGGATGGGGGAATGGCGATCCCTCCAGGTCTCCCGACACCGGATGGCCGGCGTGGAGCGCGGGACTGGCGTTGTTCGGCGCGCTCGTGCTCGCGTCGGTGGCCGGCCTGGCGCTCGACATCCCCGCGGCGCTGATCTTCGGGGTAAAGCTCTCTGGCGAACATCTTCCACCTGGCCTGTCGATCGCGGACACAGTCATCCAGGATGTCGTGTTCGTGCTCGTCGCCGTCTACTGTGCGCAGCTCGGCGGGCGGGTCGTGAGCTCGTGGCAGTTCGGGCTGCGCCGCCCGCCCGCCGGCTGGCGCCGAGCCGTCGGCCTGATCGTGCTGCTGCTGTTCGCGTTCGTCGTGTTCAGCGCGAGCTGGTCGGCTGCCTTTCATCCCAAGGAAGAGACGCTACTCAAACAGCTGGGCTCGAACGAAGGCACGGCGCTGCTGATTCTCAGCGGAGGGCTGACCTGCGTGATCGCGCCGATCTGCGAGGAGTTTCTGTTTCGCGGCTACATCTTCACGGCGCTGCGCAGCTGGCGGGGGACCCTCCCCGCGGCGTTGATCACGGGGTTCGTGTTCGGTGGGGTGCACTATGGATCGGCGCCGGCGCTCGACCTTGTGCCCCTGGCTGGGCTCGGCTTTGGGCTGTGCTTCCTCTACCGCTTCACAGGCTCGCTGTATCCGTGCATGGTCGCCCACTCTCTGAATAACTCGGTGGCGTTCGCGAGCCTCGAGGGTTGGGGCTGGCAGTTGCCCGTCCTCCTGGTCAGCTCGCTGCTGGCGATCGGGGCGATCGTGCTTGGCGGCACACGCGCCGGGCTGATCCGTTCTGCAGCCGATCTCGCCCGGTCGGATGCATAAGATTGCGAATGTGAAGGTAGTGCTGAAAAAGGCAGGTCTGCCGGCGGTGGCGTGTGCCGCCTGGGCCTGTCTTGCGATCGCGCCGGCAGCCTCGTTTGCCGAATCGCCGCCCGCGAGGACCCCCGCTCCCGCCCCTGCGCCCGCACCGATCGCGCCGCAGCCGGCGGTCGCCGGGCGGATCGCGCTCGTGTTGCAGAAGGTCGGTGGCAGCCCGCCGTTTGCGCTCGTCGGGAGCCGCATCGTGGTGCGGGGCCTCGTGACGCCGTATGTCGGCGGGCAGACCGTGAGCGTGAGCTTTTACCGCGAAGGACGCAGGATTTCGAGCAGGGCGGTGAGCGTGCAGGCTGGACGATCTTCGATCGGTCGCAACGGCGAGGGGCAGTTCCAGATCGACTACCTCGGCGCCTCTCCGGGACTCGTGGAAGCACGCGCAGCACACGCCGCGACGCCGCAGCAGGTCGCGTTCAGCGGACGCTCGCGGCGCGTGCGCTTCGTCCAAGCCAACCTCGGGCCGGGCGCGCAGGGTCAGTCGGTACGCCTGCTGCAGTCCGAGCTCGACGTGTTGCATTTCGCGGTCCCGCTCAGTGGGGTTTTCGAAGAAGGCACCGGGCGCGCGCTGATCGCCTACCGCAAGATGACAGGCCTCGAACGAGTTGCTTACGCGGGCAGGCAGGTCTTCGAGCTGCTGGCGCGCGGGGCGGGGAGCTTCCATGTGCGCTATCCCGGAGACGGTCGTCACGTGGAGGCCGACCTGACCAAACAGGTGCTCGCGGAGATCCAGCCGGGTGGGCGCGTACGGACGATTTACACGATCAGCTCCGGCAAGCCCTCCACTCCGACAGTGATCGGCCGCTTTCGTGTCTATGAGAAGACTCCCGGTGTGAACAGCGAGGGCATGGTCGATTCCAACTACTTCATCCGCGGTTACGCGATCCACGGCTACGCCGAAGTCCCTACCTATGCAGCCAGCCACGGCTGTCTGCGCGTGCCGATCCCGGACGCGGCCGCGATCTACGCATGGGTGCAGACGGGCACACCGGTGGACGTCTATAACGAGAGCGGAGGCGGCAGCCACAGCGTGCGTAGTAACGCCGGTCCCTGACTGCAGGAATCACGCACCGCACCGCGCCTCACGTGCGGACGCGAACTACGCGAGCGAGGAAGCCCAAGCCAAAGCCATAGACGATCAGAGCGAGCAGCAGGTTGGCAGCGCGGATCGCCCACTGGCTGCTCCATCCTGAGCTGATGCCAGAGAACGGCGAGGTCAGTTCGTTCGAAGCTTCGTCGATCGTTTTGTGCACGGCGCCCTCGTGCGTGGAGGAGGTCTTCTTGGTTTCGACCCGACCGCTGACTTCTTCCTGCTGGTGTGTGGACGCGCTGCTTGTCTGGTTGATCACGAAGATCGCAAACGACGCGATCACGATCAGGCAGATGAGAACCGAGGCCAAACGCAGCAGGCCGGCAAGCGCGGAGAGCACCTCGCTAGATTAGATCTCCACGTGGACGCCCTGGCCGGATATAGGAGTGAGGACGCCGTCTCCGCGCGCGAGCGCCTCCTCGATGCGCTGCGCGAGCACGCGCTGGTGATCGGCGAGGTGACGCTCACGAGCGGCGCGCGCGCCTCCTACTATGTGGACGCCAAGCGCGCGATCCTGCTGCCCGAGGCGTTCATGGCGCTCGGCCTGCTGGTCGCCGAGCGCGCGCGCGCATGCGGCGCGACCGCGGTGGGAGGGGTGCCGGTGAGCGCGATCCCGGTTGCGTGCGCGGCGCTGGCGGCGCCGTCGCCGCCGGTGAGTGGGTTCATCGTGCGCAAAGAGCGCAAGGAGCACGGCTTGCAGCGCTGGATCGAGGGACCGCTGCTGCAAGCCGGCGAGCGCTGCCTGCTCGTCGAGGACGTCGTCACCTCGGGCGGGTCCACGATCGAGGCGGTGGAACGCGTGCGCAGCGAGGGGTTGACGGTCGCGGGCGTCGTCAGCGTGCTCGACCGCCTCGCGGGCGGCGGCGCGGCGATCCGGGCAGCGATCGGCCCCGATGCCTCTTACACGGCGCTCGTGACGATCGATGAGGTCTACTCCGATCGCCCCGACCGGCCGGACGCCTGACGGCCATGCCCGACACCGGGGCCGCCGGCCTTGCACTGAACATTCGCCCAGCCGAGCCGCGCGATGTCGCTCTGCTGCTGGAGCTGTTCGGTGAGCTGGCCAAGTACGAGCATCTCGAGCACGAGCTTCACGCAACCGAGGAGCGTCTTGGCGAGGGGCTGTTTGGAGGGCGCCGGGTGGCGGCGGCGCTGATCGCCGAGCGCGAGCGCGAGGCGGTCGGCTACGCGCTGTTCTTCCCCACCTTCTCGAGCTTTCTCACGAGCGAGGGGATCTGGCTCGAGGATCTTTTTGTACGCCCGTCCCACCGCGGTGTCGGTGTCGGGCGGGCATTGCTCTCGGCGGTCGCCGCACGCGTGCGCGAGCAAGGCGGCGAGCGGTTGGAATGGGCGGCGCTCGACTGGAACGAGCCGGCCCTCGGCTTCTACCGGCGTCTCGGCGCGAGCACGATCGGCGAGTGGATCACACACCGTCTGGACGGCGAGGCGCTCGAGCGCGTGGCAGGGAGCCCGGCGAGCGACGCGACAGCTCGCGCGAGCGAGCAGCGTCGGTAGCCTTCGCCGCGGACCGGCGCAAAGTTCGCCGGGCCAGGCCCTCGTAGTCCAATGGATAAGACGACCGCCTCCTAAGCGGTAGATCCAGGTTCGACTCCCGGCGGGGGCATGGGGAGGGAATCCTTGTGTCCATGCGGATTCCGGCGGGCGCTCGCTGTGGCGCCGGCCGGCCGCACGGCCCTTGGTAGCGCTTCCACTGCCAGCTACTGCCAGATAGGACGTCGGCGACCGACGTCGAGTACCGTCTAGGGGATGGAGCCGGACATCCGAGATGTTGTCTTTGCGACCTATCGTGCGGGTGGGGCTACGCGGCTCGTGGATGGGTTTGCTGTAGCGACAGAGCTGGGGCACGACCCGCGCGAGATCGACGCCCCCCTCGCGGATGCTGTCGAGCAGGAGTTGTTGATCCGGGACGAGCATCCCGAGACGCGCCGCGTTGCGTTTCGCCTTGCGCCTAACGGCCAAGCGATGGTTGACGGCGCCGTGTAGGCGCTGGAATACCAACGAGACAGGTGGTGGCGCTCACTGCTGCGACTCTAGGGCGCGGAGCATTTGATCGATCACCCTTAGTCGGTGGCCGATCGTCTGCGCCATTCGGTCCAGGGAGTAGCGCGTGGGATTGACCTGTGAATCCTGGCACTCAGGGTTCCGCAGCCATAGATCGCGCCACTCGGCCGGCGCGTCCTCATCCGCAGCTAGCGCATCCGACACCCGTTCCTCCCAGGCGTTGTAACGGCGCACCAAGTCATCGACGTGCGGCAGATTGCCGATCGGCTCAAGCTCGCCAGCTTCCGCCAGTAGACGACGGCCGACTCTCACTGCCTCGATCAGTGCATCGGCGAGGCTCTGTTCCTCAATTACTGAACGGCGCCCCCGGTGTTCGTCAAAAAGGCGTCGCAAGAGGCGGTTCATTGCGACGTTCCGGGGCTCCGGTGTTTGAGGTGGTGGTGCATCCGAGAGCCGACGCTCGATGACGACAGTCGCCACGAGCACGATCGCGAAAGCTACCCCCGCCATGCCGTACCACTCGATGTAAGTTGCTTCCTCGTGGCTGTGATCGCTGGTGCTGAGATTGATAGCCGTTGCGATCGCGATGCCAAACACGACGCCCGCAGCGCTGCGCACATGGGCGAACTTGAGGAAGCCGAACCAGCGCGGCAACCACTGTCGCGCAGCAGGCAGAAACGTCGTGAGGATAGCCCCTGCAATTCCTCCCAGGACTGCGGGCAGAAGCACTCCACGAGTCTACGCTTGCGGTACTCGGACTGCTTCGAGTCGCCTATGAACCGATCGCGAGTGTGTCTCGACTCGGCCGCTCCACGATCGCCGCCGCACATCCGATCGCGGCGCCCTCGACAAGCAGTCGCAGGCGCTCGCGGTCGTCGTCGCTGGAGGTCATCGCCTGCGCGTAGATGCCGAGCGTGACTGTTGGGTCGGTGTGCCCGAGCTGAGCCATCACGTAGCGCGGGTCCTGGCCGAGCGCGACCAGCACGGACGCGCAGATACGACGCAGGGCGTGGAGTGTCAGCCCCTCCGGTAGCGGCGTCAGTCCATCGGCGGCGAGCCGCGCGTTGGCGCGCTTGGCCGCCTTCCCGAGCACTCGGCCGCGGACACGCCCGCCGTCCTGCCGTGTGTTGGCAGCGGACGGGAACACGTAAGCGTTCGGGGCGGTGTTCGCGTTCCCCGCCTTGTGTGCGCTCAGTTCGTCCCTGAGCACCGGCAGGAGATCCACGTATCGGGTGCCAGCGTCGGTCTTTGAGTGGCGCACGCGCAGCCTGCCGGCGGCGAGGTCTACGTCGCGCCACTCCAGGTCCAATAGCTCGCTGATCCGCAGGCCCGCGAAGGTGAGTGTGGCGAGCAGCGCACGACGCGCGATCCTCCCGTTGGAGCGTGCCTCGCGGTCCAGTTCGCTCGCTGCGTCGAGCAGGGCGGCGATCTGCTCCGCGCGGTCGAGATAGACGCGGGTGGGCTTCGCGGCCTTCAACCGGCGGCGCTTGCCGCCGACCTTCGCAGCGTTGCGGGGGATCAGCTCCCGCTCGACCGCGACTTCAAGAATCTGACCGAGACGGGTGATCGTCTTGTTGATCGACACGGCCGACAGCGGGCGGCGTGGCCGGCGGCGCTTGTACCCGCGCCGGTCCACGTAGTCGTCCATGATCGGCTTGCCGCGCGCGGCGGCTGCTTCAACCGCTCGCACTTCGGCGACCTTGGCCTCGCGGTAGCGGTCAACCTCCGCCACAGTGATCTGGTGACAGCCGGTGGTCCTTGAAGAACGGCAGCAGGTGGACCCGTAGCTGCCACTCGCAGTCGAGGACGGTGTTTGGCCGCAGTTCGCCGCAGATCGCCTCGAACCATGCGGAGGCGAACTCGTGAAATCCGGGGTCCTGTGGCGCCTCTGGCGGCGCCTCAACCGTGTGCGGCTGCCAGATGCCGCGCCGCACGTCGGCGAGGATGTTCTCCAGCTCCGTTCTCGCCTTCGCCTCCGTCCAGCCGTCCTCCGGGCGACCGAGCGTGAGGTAGCGGCGCTTGCCGTAGGCGGTGAAGCGCAGCGCGAATGTGAACCCGCCGCGCGTTGGGTTGCGGACGACTTCGCCCTTTGGCGCTCTGGCCGCTGTTGTGCCGCTCACCGCTCCGTCTCCTGAGCCGGGGTGTCCTCGGGAGGGACGCTCGCCATGAAGCGCTCGATCGTGTTGGCCTTGGCGGCAGCCCGCGCGCGTCCCTCTGGCGATTCGGTTCTCTCCTGTTCGGCAAGCCACTCGAACAAGTCCATGTCGAACTCCAGGGCGTCGATCATCGTCCGGTCCAGCTCGACCTCCACGCCCTGCTGCCGCGCGGGCGCGTCCCAGCCGATCGCGTCCAACGCCTTGCGTGCCCCGTCGATGCGCGCGAGCACGTCAGCCCAGCCCGAGCGCGTGTGCGCCTCCGGCATCACGCCGGGCGCGTCCTCACACGCGCGGGCAAGCTCCGTGTAGAGCGCCCCGCGCAACAGCACCACTACATCCGCAGGTATGCGTGTCATCGTCACGCCGCCTGCGCGTCATCGGCGACGACCTGCAGGAGCGCGTCGAGCAGCGTCCACATCGCCTGCACGCTGTCTCGGAACTCACGGCGCGTGCGCAGCTTCGTCGCTTCGTGGAGCCACTGCTCGACCAGCGGCAGGTACTCCTCGATCGCGCCCCGGATCGTGAGCGCGTCCTCGCCCGTGACCTCCACCTTCCGCGCTGGCGCGGCGGCGTCCCGGCCGATCGTGTCGAGCAGCCGGCAGACCTCATCGAAGTGCTGGCGGTCATCCTCGAACCACTCCGGGTGAAGCTCGCGCTCGGGCAACGTGAGCGTGTGCCCAATCGACTCCACCGGCCTGTTGAGCAGGCACAACAGCGCTTCGCGTGTGTCGGCGATCCCTGCTGCTGGGATTGTCACGGTGCTGGTCATCGTCGGTTCCTCCTGTTGTTGGAGGCTCCGGGAGACGGCTTCTAGCGAGAGAGACGCCCTGACCGTCTCGGTAGGGTGTCTAGCGCGCCGGGAGTTCATGCTCTCGGTGCCACGCCCCCGGCTGTGCAACCAGCGCGGGGGCACTATGTTTGGTCGAGTCGACCCTACCGCAGCACACCTGATATCGCAAGTCTCTTTCCGATGGCTCCGCTCACCGACGACGACCCGCACACTCTCGGCCGAGCTATCCGCGTCCTCCGCGATCGAGCCGGCATCACTCAGAAGGTGCTCGCCGAACGCATGGGCACCAGCGAGGCGTACGTGTCCAACATCGAGAGCGGAAGGCGCGATGCGCGCTGGAGCACCGTGATTCGAGTTCTGCACGCGCTCGACGCTGACCTGCACCAGCTCGCCGCCGCGATCGAGCGCGCCGACGACTGAGCCGCAGCGACGGGGCACGATTCCGTCGCTCATGGTGCCCCCGTTCGGCGCCCAACCGGCAGTAGCTGGCAGTGGGCAGTGTCTGACGACCGCTGGGCGGTGTCCAAAGTTCGCTTCGGTGCGGGTGTTTGTAGAGGTTGCGACCTCTCGCTTGGGCAGCGGTCATCCTCGCCAGACGACCAGCTTCGCAGCGCTCGGTCGAGGTCGAATCGCAGCCGCCGACCGACTCTCACGGCGCCCAGTTGGTCGGCGTGCCTGTAGATGCTCTTGAGGTCCAGGTCGAGCGCGTGGGCGACCGTGCGCGCGTCCACCCACTGCGGCGGCCGCGGAGGACATGGGACTTCATCGGCGGCACGCAGAAGCTCGGTCACGCGCTCGGCGATTGCGTCGACGAGCAGCCGCTCATGCGGTGTGAGCGCTGACGCGAGGCCGTGGTGAGCGCTCGGGTCAAGCACCGGAGGACGCGCGGGGTTCCCCGCGGTGCTCATCAGGTGAGCCCCTTCTCGGTGAGGCGCGTGAGTTCGGCGTCTGCGTCATGCACCCGAGAGGCGGCCTGTGGGCGCTGTGCGTCGCCCGGACGCCGGCCCGGACGGGCCTTGTCGCTGTCCGGGGTGTCCTCGCTGTCCGGCCTGCCTATCAGAGCCGGATTCGTAGCCCGGACAGGCCGGACAGGCCGGACAGTAGGTTGATGTGCGGGCGTGTGGCCGGACTGCTCGAGGCGCCAGTGGACCTGCGCCGGGAAGCCCTGGTGTTTGTGCTCGACGCCGAGGTCGGTTGCGGCGCGTCGTACTGCGCGCTCGTGGGCGCCGAGCTGGGCGCAGTCCCCGATGATCGCCCCGGCGTGGTGCCATTCGCCGTCCGCGAGCCGCACCACGATCAGCTCGCGCGCCGTGGTGCGCGCCTCGCCCGCGGGAGAGAGCTGCGTTGGCTGGTTGAGGAGGTCGGCGACAGTGAGGGCACTCGTGTCGAAGTTGACCGCGTGCGGAACGTCGAAGGGGTGGCCGTTGGCGGTGAACTTGTGGCTCGTGATGTCGAACTCGACCGCTGGGGGTGTCCGCGATAGGTTCCCCTTGCCCCTGACGAGCACGCGGCGGCGCTCGTCTTCGGGGTGTTGGGCGAGCAGCAGGCTCGATCGACTGACGGCGTTGAACGCGGTCGAGCCGGACACGAGCTGCCGGAAGCTCTCGGCACGCTTGTTCGGGTGCATGGAGCCGATCACGGCGAGCTCGAACTCGCGGGCGATCGACCGGAGCGGCTGCAAGGCGTCACGGACGGGCTTGGCCCGCCAGTCGTCGATGCCGACGCCCAGGTGGTCGATCAGCGCGTCGATATAGAGAACCGCGATTCCCTCCAGGTCTACGGCGCGGGCAAGCCGGTCGCGATCTCCGCGCAGCTCGAGATAGCCGCCGTCTGGCCTTTCGATCAACTTCACCCGTGAGAGGTCGGCGCCGGCTGCGTGCAGCCGCGGTGTCCAGACGGCGCTCCAGCCGTCCTCGTCGCCCAGAACGCCCACCGTCGCTGGCTTGCCATGCAGATCGCCAGCCAATTCGCCATGGGTGAGGCGCGCGATCATCCACGCAGCGAGTGTTCCCTTGCCGGTGCCCTCGTTGCCAAGGATGAGATTCAACGCGCCGAGCACGATCCGGTCGGCCCACGCCCAGCGCGGTGGGCGCGACAGGCTGAGGTCCGCAGGGCGAACGACGAGGCCGCTCGGGTGATCGCTCACACTCCCACCGCCTCGCGGTTGCACCAAACGATTTCGCGGACGATTCCCAGCGGCACCGTCCGGCTAAGACGGGTGCGATAGCTCGCCATCGGCCGCCCTTCCACGAGCGACACGACCCGCAGCCGGCCGTCTATATTCACCACGCCCCCGTCGCAGATGACAGAACCGATATAGACCCTGCCGTCGCGGAATCGAACGACTGCCGCCCCTGAGCGAACGAGGGTTCGACGGCGCGGGCGCTGCGGTCGCGCTCTATCAGCCCGTGCGTCTGACATCGGCGGTCTTCTTGCTCTGTGCGCCGCTGCCCGGCCTGCCTGCCGGGTCGTGGTTGGTCGTGGTTGGCTTCTGCGCCGCCGGAAACAGCCGCCGCGGATCGCAGCCGAGCACGTCGGCGAGTTGCACGGCGGTCGTCCACGTCGGGGTGCGTCCTGCCTCCAGGCGCGCGATCGTCTCTCGGGCGAGGCCAGCGACCAGAGCTAGTTCGTGCTGCGTCAAACCGAGAGCCCACCGTTGGGTCCTGAGCCGCGAGCCACGTTTGCGGCGGCTGTAGCCTGGGACGGGTGATGCCGGGGTCACATTCCGAAGCCTCGCGCGAACGGAGCGCGCAAAACTGCGACATAAGCCGAGAAGGCAGGTCACTGACGCCGGCCGAGCAGTCGGCGATCCGTGACGCTCACGTCTACAGGGCGCTAGTCGATTGCCTGGAGCGCGACGACCACTGGCGGCATTGCGTAGAGGAAGCGGGCCGACTGCGGCGAGCAGGCTACGTGCGCGAAGGGCAGATGGCCGACCGGCGCGTGGCGAAGCAGATGGCTGTGGGCCTCAAGACGCTGATCGCGCCTTATGCGCGTAACAACGGTGCTGCCCAGCAGATGTTCGTGGTCCTTCTCCTGCGCGCAGCTTCTGTGCATCCAGTCGTTGCGTATCAGGCGATGCTCGGACTGGGCTCGGTGTCTACGTGGACCGACTCGGACCCGCAGGCCGGCGAAAGCAGGAGGGCATTTCGACCCGAGTGGATACGAGCGGCCGATCGAGGGCTACGGATCGTCGTTCATCGCGGCGCCGGCCGCTGCGTACGATGCGAGACGGAGCTGTCCGACGCTCGCCCGCTGGACGGGAGGCGTCGTGTTTGGCGCGACTACTGCGGGCCGTGTGACGGCGAGCTCGGAGAGTGGTGCCCAAGCTGTGCCGACAACATTCCCCACGACGTCTGTGTGGGTCGCAGCGCGCGCGAGAGCACGAATCAACGGGCCGTCAAGCTCGTGCTCGATTCGGCGAGCGGGGTGGTCCTTCGAGACAAGCAGTCACGGGTGCGGGCGCGGCGTATAAAGCGGGCGGTGTGACCCGCAGATCATCCTACGGCAGATTCGGACAGGGTAGGAGGGGCGTCTGGTGGGGTGATTACGCCCGCACTTGAGCTGCGCCTGTCGGGTGCGGTTGTCGGCTGTGTTCTTGGCTCTGCCCTGCGGGATCAGGCGGGTAGCTCAAACCTTGGCGGGAGCACGTTGGGCGTGCAGCGAGGGCCAAACACCCACCTTTATGCGGCGCGGGGCGTCATGGTCAGCGCCGTTTCTTGGCGGTCTTGTGCGCGTAGCGGCGGCGGGCTGCGGCGATGCACGCTGCTCTCCTCCGTTTGGCCCTGACCTTGCTGCACTTCTTGATCGCTCGAGCGAGCAGTTGCGCGGTCGTCGGCGTCTTCGACGCTGGTTGTGCGCTCGGCGTCGGCTGGGAGGGGGTCTGCGAGGTTGCGGGCGCGGGGGGTGTCGGCGTAAGCGCTGCCGTCGTCGTGGTTGGGGCTTCCGGTGGCGGGTTGCTCGTTGGCGGTGTCTGAGTTTCGATGTGCAGGGTCCAGTCGCTTGCGATGTCGCCGCTGCCGCCGGGTGCGTTGTTCATGGCGTAGAGGCGCCAGGTTCCGTTCGGGTTGGTGCCGTTGAAGACGGCGAGCGCGGAGCCATACGGTTCGGCGGGCGCGGGCGAGGGGAACGTGCCGGCCGGGGAACCTTCGCTGCACGGGAACGGGTGCAATCTGGCGGGCATCACGAAATAGGTGGACGAGCAGGAAGACGGGCTGAGCACGCTCCCGGCGTCGTCGAAGGTTGGTGTCTGATTGGTGACTTTGCCGGCAGGGAACGCGGACATCAGGACCACGTTCTGACCTGCTGGCCCGACGAGCAGCACGGCGAGGTCGAAGAGGTCTTCGTGTGTGATCCCGTTGAGCGTCACGGTCGCCTTGGTCACGGTGCCTGCAAGGCTCGAGACGCTGGCCGTTGACGGGTAGAGCGATGCGGTCGTGTCGGGCGTGCAGGCGCAACTCGGATTCTTCGCGGCAATCGACAGTGACGCGGTGTTCTCATATTCGCCGGTGTCAGCGCTTGCCGCGACCGTCGATCCGGCAATGAGGACGGCTGCGAGGGTCAACGTGGCGCGGCAACGGGGCAGCGTGACAGGCGCCTTGACAGCCACGGTGAGGATTGCGTGTCGGCTTCTCACGAGCCGGCTCCGCAGACTTTGAGCCCGTACCCTTGCGCGAGGCCCTGATAGGTCGCCTTCGTGGTCTGCGCGGCTCGCTTGGCCGCTTCGATGGCGCTCGCTTCGCCGCCTGCGGTGGCGGCTGCCATGTTGTCGATGTCAGCCGCCTCGTCGTCCAAGGCGGTGATGATCTTCTGCACCGTCGATGCGTCGCCCTGCGGGACGAGCAGCGCTTGGAGCTGTGCAATCCCTTCGCGTGTGATTGCCCCGCCCTGCCGGAGCGCGGTCGCCCCGGCGGACTCGATCGTCAATTCACTTCCGCGAGCGAGCGCCGCGAGGCGCCCTTGCACGGGCTTGAGCTTCGCGTTTGTGCGGGCGCAGATCGCGTCGGCGCGCACAATGAATTGTGCCTTGGTCGGACCCGCGGGCGTCGCTGGCGTGGTGGGCGCTGACGCGCGTGTGGCAGCGATCGTGGTGCTTGTCGAGGTTCCGCCGCATCCGGCGACCACAGCGACGGGAAGGATGAGCACGATGGTGGCTTGGGCGATGCGCGAGAGTGAACCGCCAGCACGGGCGAGGCGAGCGTGAATGATCAACCGATGCGTTGATCGCCGGAAACCCATGAGCGCTATATCGGTCGGGCTGCCGAGCAGCTTGAGTAATTACTCCTAAAGAAGTGTGCTCTGGAGCTTTTGGCTAGATGGTCCGAGCATCCGTGTGTGAAAACTCGAACGAACCGACGCGGCCGGAAGCCTGATTCAGCGGCCCAGAAGCACCTTGGCCAGAACATCAGGAACCGACGCGAAAAAGACGCGCTGACACAGGAAGACCTAGCCGCCGCCTGTGACCTGCATCCGACCGAGATAGGCCGACTGGAGCGCGGCGAGCGAGACATCCGTCTCTCCACGCTCATGCGCGTCGCGCACGGACTCCAGGTCGCCCCACGCGACCTACTCAACGACATCCACTGACCCAATCGCCGAAGGCCAAGGGATCGACCCCGGCGCGACCCTATCCGCCATATTAGGCGGCGATGGTGTCGGTCGCGGCACGATCGAGCGAGGCTGGCACGCCCCAACCATCCCACCGCGAAGCGCATCGCAGACGCGCTCGGCGTTTTACGCTGGCCGAGCTCGTCCGTGAGCTGTAGCGGCTGCATTCCGGGTCGAACCGAGCACGACGACGACTCGGTTAGATACGCATGATGCGAGCAGTCCTGCGAACTGCCGTCGCCAGTGTTCGACCGGCGGCGCCGGCCTTCCTGCGAGCAGGTCGATCAGCTCTTGAGACGGCCAGAAGATCGACCGTCGGCGGCGCAACGCACCGAAGCCCACTCGTCGGATGCGGTAGGCGTCGTCGGTGTCCGCAAAGAGATAGCCAAGCAGTTGCCACAGCTCGATCCGCCCCAGCACGCGCGGCGTGCTCGTTGACTTCAAGTCCAGCAGCGTGCCGTCATAGATCAGATCCGCGTCAGCGCCGCCGAGTGGCCCGCTTTGGGTAAACGTGGGACCGATGTGCAGTTCGGCGGCACCACGGATGCTCAGGTGATCCTCGACGGCGCAGCGGCCAACAGTACAAATGTCTCGCAGTGTCGGCCCGTCCACGAGCGCTGTCGCCAGCTCGTTGAGGTCGCCGTGAAACTCACGCAGCGGACGGTTGAGATACGGCCACACGACAGGGCCAGCGCGAAAGAACTGCTCGAACCGCGCGAGGATGCCGGCCAGCCGCGCAAGCTCGATCCACTCATCCTCGGGCAGCTCCCGCGTCCACGGCCGTAGCTCGCTGATCCTGCCAACAGTCAGTCGCTCGATCACGCTCGGCCGGGTAGGCGCGCGACGCAGCGCACCGTCGAGCAGGCGAGCGGCGCTCGTGGCGACCGTAGCGTCGATCCCGTCAGCTCGTAGGTGAGCACTGAGCACGTAGCCAACGGTTGTGCCGACAAGCCCACGATCCGCGCCGGGCACCGAAGGGACCACACACGGCGCGTCTGTTCCTCCGGGTCGCAACTCCCGGTTTGCGTCCGTAGAGACGCGCTGCGTCTGCGAGAAGTGCTCCGCGAACCACTCCCAAATGGGACCGCGACTCCGCTTGAGCAGGCCGGTCAAGCTCACGTTTCGGTGCCCGAATTGATGTCTTGGCCGGCGACACGCGCCTTGATCCCGGCGGCGCGAAGGCACTCGCGGACTTGGACGAATATCTCTGGCGAGTCGGGCGGATGCCACTTGGCCGAGCGCGCGACTATCAGTTTCAGATCGAGGTCTGGTGCATCGGGCAGTGGTGGTCCGAGCGTGCCTCCGTAAGGGTTCAGCTTGGCTCGCCGCAGTGCGTGGCAGGCCACGATGAAGTCGGCGCGTCGAATCATCGTGTTGATGTCTGGTGGGCCGTCGATCTGCTCGTATGTCAGCAGCCGATCCAGAAGTAGTCGTTCCCATCGCCGTCGTCGCCATAGGTAGGAAGCGGCGAGCTGCCCCACTCCGAGCGCCACGACGGCTCCGAGCGCTACGACCGCGGGTTGGTGCAGGTCGCCAGCGAGATAGGCGCCGCCAACGAACCCGCCGACCGCGAGGGCTGGAGCCGAAATGAGCCACGTACCGCCGGCAGCAACACGCCAAAGACAGCGCCTCCCCTCGTATTCGATAAGGCGCGTAAGCGCGGTCCGATAGGTGTAGGGGGCCGGGATCGGTGTAGGCCAGACGGACGCCTGAGCTGGAGCGAACATGGCGAGAACGCTAGTCCGTTCCGTAGGCATGTTTCTTCTATGCTGACTTGGCGCCGCGCGAAGGCGCTCCGTTGGTTCGGGTCCAGGCCCCGACCAAGAGGCGGAGAATCGTCTGAGACGCATCGTGACGTTGACACATACCCTCCTGCGGTGGGCCTGGAGCATCGCCGAGAGGAGTAGTTGTGTCCGAACGTCGCAAGCCAAACAGAAACCTCCAGCGCGCTGCCCGAGCGGTGGCTCGCCGAGAGGGCATCCCCTATCAGCGAGCGCTAGCCCAGCTTCGTTCACCCGATGTCGAGGCAACCGCGTCTGATGGGCTGGTTCCTAGCGGGTCCAAGGTGTGGCTCAAGTCGATCCACTACCGTCACGACGAGTGGACGATTTGGCCGGGCGAAGCCACTTGGATCAGCGATCCAGGCCGGCGAGACGCCAAAGGCAGGCGCGTCAACCGCTCGGATGGTGAACCGTGGGGCGAGCCGAGCTGGCGCGTAGGAGATCGCATCGGCCTGTACTTCACCGGCACGTTGAAGGTGCCGGTGCTGGTCGAGGTGGCGGCGCCGCCAGAGTTCAATCCTGCTCGTGTGCAGGCTGAGAACGATGGCGGTGAGCCGGACGCTGGAGAGCGTTGGCCGTGGCTGACACCTGTTCGTGGGATCGGCAGGGCGGACCTTGCTGTCGCCCCCGAGCTGGACGACATCGGGGTCGATAGCGAGTTGATGAGGCGCCGGCCCAAGCTCGCGCTGACGCCCGAGCAGTATCAGCGTCTTGTGCGTGCGTTGAGCTGAGGCGGTGGGTTTGGGCAGCAGCGTGAAGCGGTTGCCCAAACCCCGCTTGATTCGACCCGGAGGGCCGTTGCGAGGCAGTCGGACGTTCAGATGTTCATTGCCGTGAACCGTCTGAGTGCATGTCCTAATCTTCAGCGCATGAATCAGACGACGAACCGGCTGACGGTTGGGGAGCTGTTCCCCGCTCGCGACATCGTTGCGGAATGGGTCTTCTCGGTCACTGCGCTGATCGAGGACATCCAGGTCGGCGTTGGACCGTCCAAGGAGGCGATGGAGGTTGGCGATCTCCGGGCCATGATGTTCTGGCACCGTCAACTCGTGACCCGTCTCTATGAGGCTCGCCGGCTTGTGGCGATTGTTCGACGCAATGCCGCAGTCAAGGCGTTCGCGGAGTCGCTTTTGAGCCTTCCGGGCCTGATTGATCTCAACACCGCATATACACGACCCGCGAAGGGCGTGCCTTCCCCGGTAGAAAAGCTCTATAGCGACGTACGGCACCGCACAGTGCACTACTCCCACGTCGGCCAAGCAGAGCTTCAAGCGATCCTGTCAGACCACGCGAACTACCCCGCGCAGATGACAATCGACAGACGAGAGGACGGAGCTTTCGATGTCCAGTTCCAGTGGGTCCAAGCTGTGCGCGGGAGAGATGTCTTCGGTGACGTGCGAGAGGATGACTTCTTGACGCGACTCAAGAAACGCGGCGAGATGACGGGAGCGATCACCGGGGCGTGGATAATGGCCGCCAGCCTCGCGGTGATCCTCAACGCTCGTCGGCTGAACATCGACACCGAGAGGCTTGGGGACATCTCGACGTGGGCTCTCCCAAACGTCGAGAGTCGTCAACCCGATCCGTCCGGTGCAGGTGCCGTCTAAGCCGTAAGCGCTTGGGTCAGCGACGACGCTGCCGGCGCAAGGCCCGCGATCTCTGCCGCCGCTGCGCGTGGTGCTTCCACGTCTGGCGGCGGCCAGTCGGCTTCGATCCCGCGGATAGAGACCGAACCGACCCTTCCAAAGCGTAGAGTCCTCGCGGTGGCCCAATTCCCGTCCGTGAAGGCGAAGAAGCTACTGCGCGTGCTGCAAGCTCAACCCCTCGCCTACCAAGTTGTCCGCCAGAAAGGCTCGCATCGCAAGCTGGAAGCGCCGAGCCGGCCCTCGATCATCTTTGCCTTCCACGACAGTCAGACGATCCGCCCATCGACTGTCAAGGACATTCTCTGCAATCAGGTCGGCCTTGCCGAGCAGGATGCGCTCGCGCTACTCTGAGGAAGCTATGACGGTGCGCGTGCTCTATCGCCAAGACGAGGACACCTGGGTCGCCACGTCGCCTGACGTGCCTCGCTGGACCGTGGTCGCTGACACCTATGTCGAGGCGCACCAGCTTGCCGAGGATGGCGTGCGCTTCGCGTTGGAGCGCGACGATCTGACGGTCGAGCACTACGTTCCCGCCGGCGTCGCCGTCGCCGCGTAGGAGCGGTGGGCGACATCGCCGGCGGCTAGGGACCGTTTCTGCCAGTGGAGCGCTCGCCACTGCCGGATAGCGATCCGCTCGGGGTGTCTCAGGGGTCCTCGCGCGTGACGCGGCGTCCTGAATCAGCCGCAACGGCCGGTGTTTCCGGGCTGCAAGTCCGACCTGCGATCGTTCCTCCTAAGCGGTAGATCCAGGTTCGACTCCTGGCGGGGGCATGGGGCGGAAAATCCCTTATTTGAGCGGGTAAACCCGGCGTAACGGACATACGCCGTAGTACCCTCTCGGCATGGGAACGCTCCAAGAGCTGGCAGTCGAACTAGATGTCCAGGAGCGCACCTTGCGTCGGGCCGTCTCTCAGGGAACCCTCCGCGCCGCCCGGAATGGACCGCGACGGTTGCGACTCGCTCCTGGTGAGCGCGAATATCTCAGCGCGCACTGGCCGCTTCTCTCCAGTCTGCGCCGCGCGCTGCGGACTGAGCAGGGCGTTCGTCTTGCTGTGCTCTACGGTTCGCTGGCGCGGGGCGACGAGGACGCGGGTTCGGACCTCGACCTACTGGTCTCGCTCGCGGTCGAGCGTCCTTCGCCTGCGGCCAAGCTCGCCATTCGGTTGGAGCACCTTAGTGGCCGCCGGGTTGACATCGCTGAACTGGGGCGCGTTGAGATCAGAACGCCCCTCCTTCTGGATCGAGTCCTCGATGAGGGGCGCGTTCTGATCGATCGAGACGAACAGTGGCGCTTGCTGCGAGAGCGTCACTCCACGATTCGTGTGCGCGCCCGTCGTGCTCATCGCCGCCAGATGGTCGGTGCGGCTCGCGCAATTGAAGAGCTGACCTTTCGGTGAGCGATTACCTTCCTAATGGGATCGACTCCCGTGCGTTCGCGGCAGAGCAGGCCCGGCTGGGGCGCTTCTTCGAGGCGATCAACAAGCATCGCAAGGCCCTCGACCTCGCGATCGAAGAGGGCTTTGGCGGTGAGCTCGATCCCGTCGAATGGAGAGCGGCCTTCGACTCCATCGAGCCCCGTGACGCCAACCGCACGATGGTCGTCACCGGCGATCACTCGGCTGTGCTCAACTCCTACGTCGAGATCCTCAAAGCCAGTGCCGGAGCCCGTCTGATCGGACTGCTTCCCCACCGTCGCCCTCACGCCGGCCAGGTCTTCGACGCGATCGCCGCCGACGATGGGTTGACGAAGGCGCAGGCGGTGTTGCTGAACGAGCTTTATGTCCTCGATAGTCGGCTGGAGCACGCTTCGCCGGACGTCGATGCAGAGGAAGTCCGCGCCGCAGTCGAGCGTCTCCGCCAGGCGCTTCCGGGTTTGATCGATAGCACGCGCACCTGGCTGCTTCACCACGGCGTCGAGCTTCGCTAGGAAGATCGCCCCCGTGCGACCTTGCCCGCTTGAGCCTCGGCTCGACCAGGCAGAGTGCAGTGGTATGAGCAGAAACCTATGACCGACTCCACCCCAGACATCCCCCGCCCACGCCGTCGCCTGATCCTCGCGATCTGCTGCATGAGCCTGCTGATCGTAGGGTTGGACAACACGATCGTGAACGTCGCGCTGCCGTCGATCGGACTCGAGCTGCACGCGCCCGTGTCCGGGTTGCAGTGGACGGTCGACGCCTACACGCTGGTGCTTGCGAGCCTGCTGATGCTGTCCGGGTCGATGGCCGACCGGCTCGGCCGGCGCAGGGTCTTCCTGGTCGGACTGTGCGTGTTCACGCTCGGCTCGCTGCTGTGCAGCCTCGCGCCGAGCCTGGGCTGGTTGATCGCCTTTCGCATGATGCAGGCGGTCGGCGGATCGATGCTCAACCCGGTTGCGATGTCGATCATTCGCAACGTCTTCACCGACGCGCGCGAGCGTGCGCAGGCGATCGGCATGTGGGGCGCCACGGTCGGCCTCAGCCTCGCGCTCGGTCCGGTGGTCGGCGGGGCGCTCGTGCAGTCGATCGGCTGGCGGTCGATCTTCTGGATCAACATCCCAGTAGGCGTGGCCGCTGTGGCGCTGACAATGCGCTTCGTCCCGGAGTCGAAAGCGCCTCACCCGCGACGCATGGATCCTGTGGGGCAACTGCTCGTGATCGTGACGCTTGCGGCGCTCACCTACGCGATCATCGAGGGGCCGTCGGCGGGCTGGTCCTCGCCGCAGACCGTTGGTCTGCTGCTGCTCGCCGCCGCGGCCTTGGCAGGGCTCCTGCGCTATGAGCCGAGGCGGCGGGAGCCGCTGCTGGAGCTGCGCTTCTTTCGCAGCGTCCCCTTCTCGAGCGCCAGCGCGATCGCCGTCTGCGCGTTCGCGGCGCTCGGCGGGTTCCTGTTCCTGAACACCCTCTACCTGCAGGAGGTACGTCACTACTCGGCCATGACCGCCGGTCTCTATACCCTGCCGATCGCCGCCATGACGCTTGTCTTCGCTCCGCTCTCGGGACGGTTGACCGCTCGCAATGGTCCGCGCCTGAGTCTGCTCGTGGGAGGTCTCGGCATCGCCGTGGGTGGAGGGCTGCTCACGGAGCTCGCCAGAGGGACATCGTTGGGACTGTTGCTGATCCCGTACGTGATCTTCGGGATCGGCTTCGGCACGATCAACCCCCCGATCACCAACACCGCCGTGGCGGGCATGCCGGCGGCGCAGGCCGGGGTCGCCGCCGCCGTCGCCTCGACCTCGCGTCAGGTGGGCCAGACCCTGGGCGTGGCAATCGTCGGAGCGCTCGCGGCGGCCGGCGTCACCGGCTCGGTCGGTCCGGGCTTCGTCCAGGCGAGCCATGCCGGCTGGTGGATCGTCTGCGGTTGTGGCGTCGTCGCGGTGGTGCTCGGTCTCTCGAGCACCACCGAGCGCGCGAACGAAAGCGCCGCTCGGGTCGCCGACGAGCTCGGCGAACGGGCCCATGCAGAGCCGGCCGGGGCGTGAAGGAGGGTGTTGTGCGGAGGATTTTTTCCGCGAAAGGATGCGCTTCTGTATGCGCGACAATGGCCAGGGCGTGCGCTCGAGCGTAGCTCGCGCCGTTTGAAAGTCGCTCAGGCGATCAGCGACACGCGGTCACGCCCGGCGGTCTTGGCCTCGTAAAGGGCCTCGTCGACGCGCGCCATCAGCGTCTCGGCCGACTCCCCCGGCTCGTGCACGACGATCCCGGCCGAGCACGTCTGCTCACCGTGCACGCGCAGGCGCAGGCGATCGACGACCATCAGGGCGTCCTCTGGGGCGCATTTCGGGAGCAACAGCCCGAACTCCTCGCCGCCGATGCGGGCGAGGATATCGCCGGCGCGCAGCTCCTCGCGCCACGCCGCGGCGCTCTGCTTCAGTAGGCGATCGCCCGCCGGGTGCCCGTGGGTGTCGTTGAAGTCCTTGAAATGATCGAAGTCGAGCATCGCCAGCACGAACGGCTCCTCGCGCGCGAGCGACTCGGCGAGGCTTACATCCCAGGTGCGACGGTTGGGCAGCCCTGTCAGCGCGTCGGTGCTCGCCAGATCGGTCAACCGGGACAGCAGCTCGGCGCGCTCGTTTGCGGCGGCGGCCTCCTGCTCGATCAGCGTGACCATCGCCGCCTGCGATTCACCGGCTTTGTGGCGCACCGCCGCGACCAGTTTCTGGGTGGTGAAGCCGATGATCGTGCTCACCGCGACGAACAGCACGCCGGCACGGTACTGGCTCTGGGGATAGGCTCGCCCGCCCAGGAAGACGAGCGGGGCGAGGAACAGCAGGGTGACCCCGGCGGTGACGACGCCCAGCTGCCGGCGGTCGCCGTGAAGGGCGGTCCAGAACACGGGCAGCATCGCCATCACCGCGATCCCGGAGCCGGTGCCGCCGGTGGCGCTGCGCAGGAAGGCGATCGCGATCAGGAAGATCAACGACGGGAGGAGCTCCCGCCCGCCGAACGCGCGCGGCCACGGGGTGAGCCTGACGAGGCCTGCCAGCACGCCCAAGCCGACGGCCGCCGCGTACTGGACCCAGTCGACGCTCGTCCCCACCGGCGCGACCGCTGCCGCGAGCGCCGCGGCCGCCGCGAACGGGGCCAGGTTCAGCGCGATCCGCTCCGTCGCTTCGGAAGCTCCGTCGTCTATATCGGTAGAACCCCGCATACTCGGGTATTCGGCAGATGGGGTCCCCCACTTGACCCTACGGCCTCAAGAGGACTTTTCTTCCTCGTCCTCGTCGTCCTCCTCGCCCTCGTACAGCGACTCTCGCGCCAGCTCCTGGCCTTTAGCCGAGAACAGCTTGATCTCGAGCAGGTCGTGGCGATAGTCGTCGGGGGCTATCAGGGTGAAGCGCTCATCGATCAGACCGCACTGGTCGACGGTCAGATCGGCGAGCTCGGCGGTGACGATCGCGCCGCGCGAAAGGAGCGGGCGTCCCCAGATCAGCGTCATCGCCGCGGAGGCGTCGCCGTGGCCACGCCAGCTGCCGATCACCTCGTCACAGATGTCGAGCTTCCAATCCGGGTTCTTCTCGGCGGTTTCCTCGGTGAAGTCGACGTGCGCGAAGAAGTCGCTCGGGTCGCCGTCGTCGACGGCGGGAACGAAGCGGATATAGCCGAACAGCTCATACCCGTTCGACGTGAGCGACGTTCCGGGCACGTAGGTGCGCCCGTGCCACGTACGGTCGGGATACCACGCGATCTCACCCGGATCGCCGAGATCGCCGAGATCGCTATCGAGCGCCAGGCAGGCGGCGAGAAACTGCTCGCGCAGCCGCTCCCGCCAGCGACCGTAAGGCAGCTCCTCGTGCGGCGGCTCGGCGGCGAAGCGGGGGACGAAGCGTTCCTCGGGCGGCATCTTCGGCCAGACTACCGTGGGCACGGCGTGCTGCGTTGTCCTCGGTCACTCGCGTGCGAAGCACGTCACGCTCCTTGCGTCCTAGCATCGCTTGACCCACGGCAGTCTGGCTGTATGTGAATCGACTCAGGCGTCGCGCAACAAGGCCGCGGCGTGCTCGGGCGCGACGATGTTCAGGTTCAAGTCGGTCGCTAGCTCGAGCCCCGCGAGGTGGGTGAGGCGGGGGAGGACGTCGATCCGCCAGCAGAAGTGATCGGCGCCGCGCGGAGCCGTGCGCACCCACAGGTTCAGCGGCGGGCTCGCGCCGAGGTGACGGGCGAGCCGGCAGAGGCCGTCGTGCAGAAGCGCCGCGCCCGTGGGCCCGTCCTCCTCGAAGCGCGCGCGCGGATGGCGCGGGGCGAGCATCAGTTGGAAGGGCAGGCGCGAGGCGTAGGGAGCCATCAGCACGGCATGGTCGTCGATCGCGACGATCCGTTCGCGCAGGCGTACCTCCTCGGCGACCAGGTCTCCGAGCAGGCTCTGGCCCATGGTGCGCGTCGTGTAGGCGCCGAAGCGCTCGCGCTCGCGCGCGACCGCGGCGGGGACGAAGTCGAGCGCATACAGCTGGGCGTGCGTGTGCGGCAGCGACGCCCCCGCCTCGCGGCGCTCGTTGACGATCAGCTGCACGTAGGCGCTGTTCGCGTGCGCGCGCATGCGCGCGCGCCACGCGTCCATCGCCGCGGCGACTTGCTCGACGGACAGCTCGGCGAGTGAGAGCACCGGCTGCGGCCCGTTGACGATCACCTCGTGCGCGCCACGGGCCGGCAGCGAGCGGAAGAGCTCGCCGTGCGCGTCGCCGCGCAGCGGCTCTCCCGTGGCACCGCCGGCTGTCTCGGCGCAGCCCTCGGCGGCTGCGGTTGTGTCGGCGTCCTCGCCGGCGTCGGATGCGCTCAGCGCCGGAAACAGGTTGGGCACGACGCGTACCGTCCAGCCGGGCGAGTCGGGAGCGCCGCCGCCGGGTCTGACGGCGTACAGCTCGGGCGGCGTGCGCGCCTCGTTACCCTCCGCGAACGGGTCGGTATCGGGATCGATCGGGGGTGTGTCGCGGACGCTGTCGGGCAGTCCGGGCGCGCCGCCGGGCCGGCGCGAGCGCTCTCCGGCGACGATCGTGCGGTGCCCGCTCAGCGGATCGATGCGGATCTCTGGCAAGGCCCGATCCTACGAGCTCTTAAGCGCCCAGCGCGTAGCGCCGGACGTCCCGTTCGAGCTTGGCCTGGGTCGGATAGGGGCCTTGATGGATGTACTGGCTGCCGTCGCGGCTGTAGAAGACGGTTACGGGCGTAAACGTCGAGTCGGTGATCGCGAGGCCGGCCTGCCCGCTGTGGTCGTAATAGCTCGGATAGCTAACCGGGAAGGAGCGGAGAAAGTCGAGCGCGTCGGAGCGGCTGTAATCGCCGGAGTCGATCCCGATGAACGCCACTTCACGGCCGAGGCTCAGCGAGGCGCGCTGAAAGGCGGGGAACTCCTCCCGGCACGGTTCACACCAGGAGGCCCACTTGTTGATCACCATCGGCCGCCCTCGCAACGCTGCCAGGCGGGCGCGCAGAGCGCGCGGCCCCCCCGGCAGGAGTCGGCCCGCCTCGGCGTGCAGCGCTTCCAGCGGAGCCGGTGAGCCGGTGAGCCGCACGCGCATCTGCGTGAGCGTGAGCGTCGAGCGGGGGGAGGGCGCCTGCGAAGAGCCGCCCAGCTGGAGCAGCCCGACGATAAGCACGCCGAGGAGCGCGGCTGCGCCGATTGCGAGAAACACGTGCTTTGGCTGCATCGCGGGTAAGGGTGGCAGATGAGGGGGCCGAATCTCGCCGTGACGTGCTATACCGTGATGCACACGACAGGGTCGGATCGCGCTGAGCATCCGGCCAAAACGGCGCGAGTTGAGCGCCGGTGGTTCTGAGCCACGTCGAAGCCACTTTCGGCGGCGGCTCCGTCTCGAAGTCCAGAGCCTCTATGGCCGAGCCCACTTCAGTGGCCCTCGCGGCCGCGCCCATTCCAAGTACCGCGGAAATCTCACGCGCGGAGAAGCTCGTGCGCGAGCGTTTCCTGCACGGGGGCGAGGACCCGGCGGTTGCGCTCGCTCCCGGCTCGCCGCGCAGGCGGGCGCTCGATCGGGCGCTAGAGGAGCTGCGGGCCGACCCCAAGGCGAAACACCCGTCGACCGCCTGGCGCCGGGAGTTCTCCCTGCTGCTGGGGCTGGAGCGGCTGCTGTCGGACTCGGAGCCAAAGCTCGCGGACGGCACCGTCCTGTCCGCCCATCAGGTCGACGCGCTGTCGGGCACGCTCGCCGCGCTGCTGGCGGAGGCGCAGCGAACAGCGCCGAGCGGCAACGGCCGCGCGGCGGCTTCGCCCGAGCTGCTGGCCTCGGCGGACATCCTCGGGCCCGAGGAAGGGGAGGACGCGCACACAAACGGGGCTCTCGCCACGGCCCCGTCGGGGGCGGACTCCGACTATCCCGGCGGGAGCGACAAGGAGGAGGAGGAAGAAGAAGAAGAGGAGGAGGACGGGGAGGAGGAGCTCCTGGAGGAGAGCGAGGAGGACGATGACGACGAGCTCGAACCGGTCCAGCGCGCGGCGCCTGAGGAGGACGAGGACGACGAGGACGACGATCTCGAGGGGGACGTCGACGACGGGATCGCCGGCGAGGACGGCGCCGAGGAGCAGGTGGAGGAGGAAGCGGCCGAGCGGGAGAGCGAATCCGAGGAGGAGCCGCGCGACTGGGTCGAGGAGGGGGAGGACGAGGAGGAGTCGCTCGCCGACCAGCCGGAGGACCCGAACGCGGCCAAGCGCTTCTGGTTCGAGCACGCGACCGGCGCCGGCAAGACGGTCGCGGCGCTGGGGTTTGTCGAGGCGACGCAGACGGGCGGCGTGCTGATCCTCACGCACAGGCGCAACCTGGTCGACCAGTTCCACGGCGAGCTGCGCGATCGCGGCTACTCCAAGCGCATCAGCCGGCCGCTGCTGAAGGGCGAGGACTCGGTCAAGGGGCCGGTGACGGTCGAGACCTACCAGTGGTTCGTGCGTAACGCGGGGAAGATCTTCGAGCGCCTACACGATCGTGATCTGTGACGAGGCGCACACCGCTCTGGGGGAGAAGACGAGCGGGGCGATCCGCGAGTGGACGGGGCCGATCTTCATCGGCATGACCGCCACGGGCGCGCTGATCGCGCGGCATGTGACGGACCTGTTCCCGACGCAGACCTCGCGCTTCGATCTCGCGCAGGCGGCGCGGCGGGGGGTGATCGCGCCGCTTCGCTGCGTGCGCATCTCCCCCGGCGTCGGTGTGCGCACGATCGCGAAGGTGCCGCTGAGGAGGGGCGAGGTGGATACCGAGTTCGATCAGGACGAGCTGGCGAAACTGCTCGACCAGCAGCCGTTCAACATCGCGGTGGCGAACCTCTATAAAACCCGCTTCAACGGCGTGCCTGGCGTCGTATACGCGGCGGGTGTGCGCCACGCGTACAACCTCGCCGAAGCGTTCCGCGCCGAGGGCATCAAGGCGCAGGGGGTCTCCGGCGAGACGCCGAAGCGCGAGCTGGCGGAGATCCTTGCGCGGTACGAGCGCGGCGACATCGACGTGCTGATCAACGCGCAGCTGCTCGCCGAGGGCTGGAACAGCCCGCGGGCAACGGTCTGCGTGCATCTGGCGCCGACGGCGTCCAAGCGGATCTACCAGCAGCGGGTCGGGCGCGTGACGCGCCGCCACCCGGGCAAGGAGGCCGGGCTGGTCGTCGACTTCGTGCATCCCGCGACCAAGAACGACGATCCGGTGGTGACGCTGCATTCGCTGCTCGACCGCGACGTGTATCGCGGGGGAGCGATCGTGGTCGGCCCGGTGCGCCGCGGGCGCGGGCGGCGGATGCGGGTGGAGCGGCGGGTGCTGCCGGTGTGCGCGGAGGAGGAGCGACGGTTCGCGGTGTTCGAGCGCGAGCTGTGGAGGATCGCGGTCGAGCACCTCGACTACGGTGAGCAGCACCTGTGGGCCGCGCTCGCGGGCGCGCGCGTGACGCCGACCGGCTGGCGCAGGGCGCGGGCGATGCTGCACTTCGATCGTGCCGGTGAGCTGAAGAGCCGGTTTTTGATCACGGCGGTGGAGCGCAACAAGAACCAGCAGCTGAAAATACGCGCGCTGAGCGACATCGCTGCGCTGGGTTGGACGCTCTCCGATCGGTCGGACGCGTTCGACACGGCGATCGACATCATCGGCGGCTGGCCGCGGGAGGAGCGCAAGGAGGCGAGCAAGATCATGCTGCGCGCGCTGGTCGAGCGGCGCATCGGCCGCCGCGACCAGGCCACCGCCTGGATCTGGCGGTTGGCGGAGTACACGCGTGACGTGCACGAGGAGTACGCGGTGCAGCGCTGGCCGGAGACCAAGCGGCTGCTCGGCCTGCTCGTCAACTCGGCCGGGGGCGCGCACGCGCGCAACGCACGCCGGCTGATCCATGCCGCGCGCAAGCAAGATCGCCGGCTCGCGGCGGCGCTGCTGGCGGCGGCGCTCGCGCACACGCCGGAGGCCGAGGAGGCGCTGCGCGGGGCGCGCACGCGTATGGCGCGCAAGCCGCCCGCGCTCGCGCGCGAACTGCTGCGCAACTTCCCGAAGCGCCGCGCGCGCAACGCGCGGCGGCGGCGCAAGGGGGGCAAGGGTGCGGCGAGCGGCTCGAACGCCGGGTCAAGGGCGCAGGCGGCGAAGGGGGTCAAGGCGACCGAGGCGCCGAGGGGGGCCGTGCTGAACGAGGCGCTTGCGAGCGGGGCACCACGCGCGGTCGACCACGTCGGCGGGCTCGAGCCGGCGGCGGGGGACAAGCTGGGACGCGACGTGCGCGAGGCGCTCGACCACGCCGAGCAGTGATCACGCGCTCTGCGGGCGGCGAAAGCTCGACTGTCCCAGCTGTACCGGTTCGACGCGAGCGGGCCCAGAGGCGCCTCCAGCCACAGACGTCCTACCGGGACTGGTTCTCAGCCGCTCGCCAGGTGAACCTCGCCTGCTTCGAGGGTGGTGCGTCCGCCGCCGGGCAGGGCGACGATCAGGCGCCCCGCGCCGTCGATGCCCTCGGCCTGTCCGTGTTTGGGGCGCTCCTCCGGGCCATGGACGTTCCAGGCGATCGTGCGTCCGCGCAGCGCGTCGCGCGCGCGCCAGGCGTCGAGGATCTCGGACACGGGGTTTGCGAATCGTCGCTGCAGCGCTGCGAGCAGTCGTGCGAGGATCGGCTCGATCGCGTCTGGAGACTCGCCGAGGGTGGCGGCGGTGGAACGCAGCTCGGGCGGCAGCTGGTCCAGATGAACGGCGACGTTCAGCCCGATCCCGAGCACGGCCCAACCCTGCTGGGGCCGACTTTCGGTGAGGATGCCGGCGAGCTTGGCAAAGGTCGGGGTATCCGCGACGGGCTCGCCCGGGATCGGCTCCTCCGCGACGGTCTCGCCCGGGACCGGCTCGTCCGTGACCAACTCGTCGGGGGTTGGCTCCTCGGGGACGCCCTCCTCCGCGCCGGGCGCCTCCAGGCCGGCGCCCGGCTTTGCTCCGGCGCGCGCGGGTGAGCGCACGAGCACGATGTCGTTCGGCCACTTGATCATGGCCGGGTCGCCGGCTATGTCGCAGATCGCGACGGCGGCGATCAGGGGCAGCAGCGGCGGCGGGGGGCGCAACACAAGCGACATCAACAGCGAGCTGCGAGCGGGCGCCGACCAGCGCCGACCCTGGCGTCCGCGCCCGGCGGTTTGAGCGGAGGCGGTGACGAGCGTGCCGTGGGGGGCGCCTGCGATCGCAAGCGCACGCGCGCGGTCGTTGGTGGAGTCGGTCATTCGCAGGTGCAGACGCGGATGTCCGAGCGCAGCCTCCGATCGCGGGTCGTGCGAGGCGGGCGCAGGCGGCGCGGACGATCCCTGCGCGCGAGGCGGCGGATCGGAGGAGCCGTTCACGCCGGTCGTATGAACAGCTCGTCGTCGCGCCCGACCTGCAGGGTCTCGGCAGCCGAGCCACGGTTGACGGCGAGGGCAGCCATCTGCTGGGCGTCCTCGTAGAGCAGCAGCTCGCCGGCGGCGACATCGGCGAAGGTCGAGACGTAGCGCGCGTGATGGACGCGACCGGCGATCTCTATCGACAGGGCGCCGCCGAGCCGCGCTCCGGTGGCGGCGAGCTGGGCATGGCCGGCGTCGAGGAGGAGGTTGCCGAAGTGGTCGGCGCGCAGGACGTGTGCGGTCAGCGATCCGTCGTGTACGCGCGCCGAGGAGAGCTCGAGCGGGCGCAGCTCCTCAACCGCGAGCGGCTCGCCGACGGCCGCGAGCGGTGCGCCGTCCGCGAGCGCCGCGGCGACCGGGGCGAAGATGTCGCGACCGTGGAAGGTGGCCGAGACCGGCTCCAGGCGCTCGGAAGAGCGGCCGATGTCGATCGCCTCGACCACGCCGCCGAGGCCCTCGGCGGCGAGCATCAGCAGGCCGTTGTCCGGACCGACCAGCAGCTGATCGGGTGCGGCCACGCGCAAGGCGACGGCGCGGCGCGCGTGCCGCCCGACGGCCCCGACCTCCGGGTCGACGACCGCGAGGTGGACCCCGGGAGGCATGTAGGCGAGCGAGTCGCGCAGCACGAGCGCGCCGGTGCGCACGTCGTGGCGGGGGATCGCGTGGGTCAGATCGATCGCGCGCGCGGAGGGGCACCGCCGTGCGATCACCCCGTGGCAGACCCCGACGAACTCGTCGGCGTGGCCGTAGTCGGAGAGGAAGGTGATCGTGGGGGCGGGGTACACGCCACCGAGTGCTATCAGCTCTACGTGCCATGAATCATAAATTCGGTGGCGTTTTCCCGGCGCCTGGACATGCCTGACGCCCGCCGCTGGCGGCCCATGTGCCACCAGCACACCGTCCGACACCGTCGAACGTCAGTACACGCCCATCCATCCGGAAAACACTGACCGAATTTATGACTCCAGGGCACAGGCGGGAGAACGGCTTTTGATGAGCGGCCTACCGGCCGCCCGTGGAGTTCGCGTGGCAGGGCCGCGGTGTGCCGAGTATCAAGGAACGTGCGATGTCTGGGGCGAGCTCGTACGGACCACTCGAGGACGCGCCGCTGACCGGTTGAGCTCTGGACAACGGCGCCGCTAAGGCTAATCGTCGTCGTCGCGATCCAGCACGTTCTTGGCTTTCTCGGCGACGCGGTCGACTTTGTCCTTGACAGAGGCCTTGGCGCGGTCGCCTGCGCCCTCTTTCTTAAGGTCCTCATCCCCGGTTAGGCTGCCGGCGGCCTCCTTGAGGCGTCCCTTGCTCTCGTCCGCGTACTTGTCGCTGCTCATCGTGGCTCCCTTCGATCGATGGTTGCAGCCAGGCCACTCGAGGGGTCCGTCGAGTGCGAGGCTCCCTCCATAGGGCTACCCGACTTGAGCGTACGTAACCCTCACGGCAGCAGGTGGACCACCGAGATTCCACACTCCTCGACGATCCGTTCGGCGATCAGCGAACGGTGGCAGGCGGCGTGGTCTCGCTCTACGCACAGCAGCGCGCTCGCGCGATCGAGCGGCAGAGCCTCGACGAGGTCGGGAACATCGACACGGTCGAGGATCTCGCTGAGGTAGCGCTCGCGGTACTCCTCCGCGAGCCGTGCGCGCGAGCGCTTGCCGACGCCTTCGCGGGCATCCTCGCGATATTGCAGCCGGCGCAGCTCGGTCGTGGGCGCGAGCTCGCGGTGGTGCTCGTAGACGATCCCGGCCTGTGCGAGCGCGGCTTGCAGGCGCAGCGAGTTCGCCCACGCGTACTCCCGGCCACGCACGCCACGTCGTTGACGCACGTCGAGCACCACGCCTACCTCGGCCGCGCGTAGTGCCGCGAGAAACGAAGGGATGTCCCACCCATATACGCCGATCGTCGCGACCCTGCGCATCAGCTCCCGTTCGACCTTCCCGGCGACATGTCCGACCCGATCGACCCGCTCGAGCATGGCCGCCGAGGAGTTGACCGTCGCCTGGTTACAGGATCGCCGATGAACAGCTTCACCGCTTACTTGATCGCCGGGCTGGTCGTGAGCTGGTTCATACCTCTCATTGTGGTCCTTGTTCTCCCGCGCCGGAATAAGAATGGTCCAGCTACAACTGAGTAGTGAGTCCTCTCATCGCCGTGAGCTGTCATGCATCATGGCTACGTCACCAGTGGCACCCGCCAGGCGCCCAGTAGTTCGGCGTAAAAGATCCTAATAAAGATGGCATTTGATACGAAATATGAAACCGGCGAGGACTCCCACGCAGGTCGCGCCGGTGACACCCAAATAGAAATGAACCCGTAAGTTCGTGGATTTGGCAGGGACGAAGGGGAGTGCGCGGTCGGTGAACCGATCTCAGTGTCCCAGCAGCCAGGCGACGATCCCCGTGGGGACGGCCCAAACCGGCTCCGCCGCGCCGGTGAGCAGCGGCGAGCGGGTGACCATCACGCCGCGGCCGTGGCGAGCCTTCATCGTGAGGGCCTCCTTGCGCCAGTTGTCATCGGTGTACTTGCACTCGAACGGGATCTCCAGATCCGGACCGACGAAGTCGATCTCGGCGCTGGTGGCGGTTCGCTCGTACATGACCCTGTCGGTCTGGACGAACGCGGCCGGCGCGTGCAGCGACACGGCGCGCGCGAGGGCGAGACCGATCTGCTGCTGGGTGAGCTTGGCGGAGTCGGGAGCCGGGAAGCTGGGGTTGTGCCGATGGGCGAGCTGGGCGATGAGTGGGTCGACGAAGTACAGCTTGGACTGGGCCGCCGTGTTCGGCCTTTCGTCACGGATGCGGTAGCAGCGCCAGGCGAGGAACGCGCGAATCAGACCCTCGATGTGCTCGAGGAGGGCTCTTTCCGCGCGGCGCGCTTCGGCGTCGATGCCCGCCTGCCCGACGCCGAAGGCCGGCTCAGGTCCGTCCACGAGCCACCTCGGCCGGCGGGTCCGGCTCGGGCTCGGCCTCGGCGGCGTTGTCGAGCGAGACAGTGTACGAGCGCGACTTTAGGGCGTACGTGCGGCCGCGTCGGCTGTCACCGCGGCGACTACGCCGCCGACGTCGTGAGCCTTCGCCTCTACGTGTGGCTCCAGGCCGTGCTCGCGCAACGTCGCGCTCGTGATCGGCCCGATCGACACGATGCGCGTGTCTGCAGACAGGCCGGCGTCCCCGGCTGCGGCGTCCAGGAAGAAGCGAACGGTGGAGGAGGAGGTGAAAGTGATGTAGTCGGCCGCTCGCGCGTCCGCAAGCGCCGGCGCGGAGAGCGGCTCGGCGACGGTTTCATACAGCGCCAGCACGTCGACGTCGGCGCCCCGCGCGCGCAGCGCGTCCGGCAGCACGTCGCGCGCCTCGCGCGCACGCGCGACGAGAGCACGCGCGACGTGTACGCTGGCGAGCGCCTCGACAAGCGACTCGGCCACGGAGCGCTCGGGCACGATGTCGGCGAGCAAGCCCTGCTCGGCCAATGCGCGCGCGGTGCCCGGACCGATCGCCGCCACGCGCGCGCCCGCGAACGCGCGCGCGTCGCGCGGCGCGTCGTTCGACGGACCGTTGCTTAGGGGACTGATGCCGGGGGGGTCCTTGCCCAGACGACCCGTGTCCGGCGAGCCGCTCGACGACTCGTCCATCTGCGACTCCCTCGGCTGCGCGAGGCGCGCGAACAGCGCGGTGACCGCGTTGGGGCTGGTGAAGCAGACGAGGTCGTAGCGGCCGAGGGCGGGCGCCGGGCCCGGTAGCGGTTCGGTGCGGATCACGGGCGCCTGCACGACGGTTGCTCCGAGCTCTTCCAGCTTGCGCGCCAGACCGCTCGTCTGCGCGCGCGCGCGCGTGACCGCGACGGTACGTCCGCGCAGCGGGCGCGGCGCCAGCCACTCCAACCGGTCGGCGAGCCCGGCGACCGGACCGACCACGGTGATCGACGGTGCGCGGACCTCCTCGCGCTGGGCGACCGCGGCGATGTCGCGCAGGGTCCCCGTGACGGTGCGCTGGGCGGGGAGCGTGCCGCTTTCGACGATCGCCACCGGCTCCGAGGCGGGGCGCCCGGCGGCGATCAGCGACTCGGCGATGCGCGGGAGCTGGCGCACGCCCATGTAAAAAACGAGCGTGCCCGGAAACGCCGCGAGCGCCGGCCAGTCGAAGTCCGCCTCGGCTCGGTCTTCGCCGGCGGGTTTCGAGGCCATGTCCGAGGCGCCGCCAGCGGTGGGTTTCGCGGTGCTGTTCGATGTGTCCACGCCGGTCGCCTCCTCGCCTGCCGTGGCCTCCCCGACGCCATCCGCGCGTGTGTGCCCGGTCACGAGCGCCACCGCGGTCGCGAGCCCGCGGTGGGTGACGGGGATGCCCGCGTAGGCGGCGGCCGCAACGCCGGAAGTGATGCCGGGCACCACCTCGTAAGGGATGTGCGCGGCGCGCAGCGTCAGCGCCTCCTCGCCGCCGCGGCCGAACACGAACGGGTCGCCGCCCTTCAAGCGCACGACCGTCTTTCCCTCCTGCGCGCGCGCCACCATCAGCGCTTCGGTCTGCTCCTGCGGGACGGACGCGCCGCCGCCCTGCTTGCCGACGAACAGCAGCTCGGCGTCCGTGCGCGCGCCGGTGAGCGCCGCCTGGGGAATCAGGCGGTCGTGCAGGATCGTGTCCGCCGTCGCGATCAGCTCGAGCGCGCGCGCGGTCAGCAGGCCGGGATCGCCGGGGCCCGCGCCGACGAGGTAGACCCGACCGATGCTCTCTGGACTCTCGGCGCCCATCGTGCCCTCTGCGTCCCGCTCGTCCGCCGCGCTCTTCGCGTCCGCAGAGTCCTCCGCGAGCTTCCCGCGGGCGCGGTCCTCCGCCTCGCCCATCCGCTCGCCCTGCTCGCCGTCCGCCGGGTCACCCATGGCCAATGCCTGCCATCTCCTCGGCACGGCGCAGCAGCTCGCCGGCACCGGCCGTGAGCATGCGCTCCGCCACTCGCCGCCCGAGCCCCTCGGGGTCGTAGAAGCCGCCGACCGAAGCCGGGAGACACGCGCCTTCGGCGCGAATCCCCGTTTCGGCCAGCTCGTCGCTCACCCACGCCGACCCGTCGGGCAGTCCGACCCACGCACGCATGTGCAGTCGGCCGCGGCCCGCGGGCACGGTGTAGGCACCGAGCGGCGTGTTGCACGTGGCCGACAGCTCGTGCGCGAGCGCCCGCTCCGCGCGTAGGCACGCGAACGTGTCGTCGTCGGAGATTGCCTCGGCGGCCTCCCTCGTGTGCGCGTCCGCGACGCGGCCCTCCAGCGCGAGCGCTCCCTGGCCGGGAGCCGGGACGAAGCGCGCGGGGTCGAGCACCGCGCCGATCTCCGCCTCGCGGCCGAGCCGCTGCAGCCCGGCACGGGCGAGCACGATCGCGTCGAGGCTGATCTCCTCCGCGGCGACGTGTCCGTCTCCCGGCACGTGCTCCCGCGAAGCCCGCGCCGCGGTCGCCAGCTTGCGCAGGCGCGTGTCGACGTTGCCGGAGAGCGTGACGATCTCCAGATCCTCGCGTGCCGCGCGCAGCTGCGCGGCGCGCCGGATGCTCGACGTGCCCACGCGCGCGCCCGCCGGGAGCGCCTCCAGCGCGGACGTCCCGCACAGCGCGTCCTCCACGCCCGCACGGGCGGGTGCGCCGAGCAGCGTCAGGCCGTCAGCCGGCTCGCCCGGCACGTCCTTGGCGGAGTGGACCGCCAGGTCGATGCGCTCTTCGAGCAGCGCGTCCTCGATCGTGTCCACCCAGCGGCTCTTGTCGGCCGGCGCCTGCCCTGCCGGACTCGGCGCGGGGTCCTCGTCGCCGCTCACGCGCAGCACTTCGATCTCGACCTCTGTCCCGGGGTGGCGGGCGAGGAGCAGAGTCTTCACATGCTCGGCCTGCACGCGCGCGAGCGCGCTGCCGCGGGTGCCGATACGCAGCCGGTTCATCGCGCCCACCCACTGTCCCGGCACGCGTCAGGCGCCGCCGGTGCGGGTGCGTCGCGAGAACGGCATGACGTTGTCGGGAACCCCGTCGTCGTCCGCCGCCGGCGATTGCGCGCGGCCCGGGCGCTCGTCGGTGGCCGTGGGGGTGGGCTGGGGGGAACGGTTGCTCTCGTGAGAAGCAGAGCCGGCGCCGGCTTCGCGCAGTCCGTCCTCGCGCAGCCCGAACAGCTCGCGCACGAGCTCGAGGCTCGCGTGGCCGCGGGCTTCGGAGAGAGAGCGCAGGCGGATTGTGGGCTCGTGCAAAAGACGGCTCATGACCGCCTTTGCGACCGCCTCCACGCGCGCGAGGTCGCGCGGCGAGGCCGACTCCCAGCGGCCCTCGTTCTCGCGCAGCACCTGCTCTACGAGCGCGTTGCCGTGCGCGCGCAGCGCGCTGACCGTCGGCAGCGTATCGAGCTGGCCGAGCCAGCGCGCGAAGCGCTGGATCTCCTCCTCGACGATCTCCTGCGCGCGCGGGATCTCGCTCGCGCGCGTGTCGAGGTTGCGCGCGACGACGGCCTGCAGGTCGTCGATGTCGTACAGGCTCACGCCCTCCAGATCGCCGCAGCCGGAGTCGATGTCGCGCGGTACTGCGATGTCGATCAAGAGCAGCGGTCGTCCGGCGCGCTCCGCCATCACCAGCTCGAGCTCCTCGCGCCCGACGATCGGGTGGGGGGAGGAGGTCGAGGAGAGCACGATGTCGGCGCGCAGCAGCTGGTCCGGCAGGCCGTCGAGCCCGACCACGGAGCCGCCGAAGCGCTGGGCGAGGGAGAGCGCGCGGTCGGCGTGGCGGTTGGCGACGAAGATCGTGCCGGCGCCCTGCTCGGCGAGCGCGCGCGCGGTCAGCTCGCTGGTTTCGCCCGCGCCGAGGATCACGACGTGGCGCTCCTCCAATCCGCCGAGCACGCTCAGCGCGAGGTCGACCGCGACGGAGGGCACGCTGACCCGGCTCGATCCGATCTCGGTCTCGGTGCGCACGCGCTTGCCCGCCGTCAGCGCAGCCGCGAACAGCCGGTTTGACAGCGGCCCCGTGCAGCCCGCCGTGCGGGCGGCTTCGTGCGCGCGCCTGACCTGACCCTGGATCTCGGCCTCGCCGACGATCATCGACTCGAGTCCCGCGGTCACGCGGTAGAGCTGGCGCGCCGCGTCGCAGTTGCGTGGCGAATAGATCTCCTGCGCCAGCTCAGTCGGGCGGATGTGGGCGCGGCGCGCGAGCAGGCCGAGCACGTCTGACTCGGCTTGGACAAGAGCCCCACCCACCCCGCCGACGACGAGGTAGACCTCGGTGCGGTTGCAGGTGGAGATCACGACCGCCTCGCGCACCTCGGCGGTGGCGGTGGCCTGGGCGGCGAACTCGCTCGCCTCGCGCTCGGTGAACGCGAGGCGCTCGCGCAGCGCGACCGGCGCGGTCTTGTGCGAGATGCCGAGCGCCAGCAGCTCGCTCATACTCTCTCGCGCTCCCGTGCCTGGCCGTCGTGGGCCTCGTCCTGCCCGCCGCCGTTCTGGGCCACGTCACCTTGCGATCGGACCCCCCCTGCCGGCGGGACGCCCGCGCGCTCGCTCAGTTCGCGCAGGGCGCGCTCGACGCGGGTCAGGCGCAGCGCCATGATCGCGACATAGATGAGGACGATCGCGAAGAACACGATGTACGCGGCCGCCACGTAGCCGTTGTTCGAGTTGCCCGGGATCGTCGTGGCGAGTGCGGTCATTGCAGCTGCGCACCGGCGGGAGGGGTCATCGGGGCCGCTCGCCGCTCGCGCGCGGGGTCGTTGCGCACCGTCGTTGCGCTCGACCCTTGGAAGCCGAGGGTGCGGCTGCGCGCTTTGAGCAACATGCGGGTGCGCTTGGCGAGCAGCTCATACGAGCACAGCGTCGCGTACAGCAGCGCGATCGCCGCGAGGGAGACGAGGAACGTGAACGCCATCGGCCCGGGCAGGTTCGAGGAGGAGCCGAGCACGCGCGGGTGCAGGTAGGCGGTCGACAGGCGGACGGCGAGGAAGTTCAGCGGCACGAACGCGCCTGCGACGATCGCGAACACCGACGCGTAGCGCGCCTGGCGCTCGGGGTCCTCGATCGCGAAGCGCAGCGGCTGGTAGGTCGCGTACAGCAGGATCACGATCAGGAACGAGACGAGCGTCGGCTCGCTCCACACCCACCAGTGCCCCCACGAGCCGCGCGCCCAGATCGAGCCGGTGATCAGGGTGCCGACGCCGAAGATCAGGCTCATGTGGATCGCGACGTAGGAGCGCAGGTCCCACTTGCGCTCGCGCGTGCGCAGGTGCGCGACCGCGAGCAGCCCGCCGATCACGAACCCGCACAGGGTGACGATCGCCAAAGGCACGTGCAGGTAGAAGATCTTCTGCAAGAACCCTTCTTCGGCTTCGATCGGCGCGTAGAAGAACACGAGCGCGAGCGCGGCGCTCATCGCGGCCACGGCGGCGATGCTCAGGGTGCGTAGGCCCCGTCCGCTACCCGCGTTCGTCGAGGTGGCAGAGGTCATCTGCCGCGCTGCGCTTCGAGGCCGGCCCGGGATATGCCGGGGTTGGGGATGGGGATCACTAGTCCTCCAAAAGGAAGTCGAAAACGGCGTAGGCGATCAGCCCGAACACCAGATCATAGAGCGCGAGCGTCCCCAGCCAGCGCAGCTGCGGGCCCGCCGGATGGGCGAGCACGAGCAGCGGCGAGCTCGCGCGCGCGGCGCCGATCACGATCGGCACGAGCAGCGGCAGCGCGAGCAGCGGCCCGAGCAGGTCGCGCGCGCGCGTCTGCACCGCGAGCGCCGCCACCAGCGTGCCGATCGCGGCGATGCCGATATCGGCGAGTACGAGCACGGCGATCAGGTCGGGCAGGCTCTGGGAGAGCGGCGGGGCGAGCAGCAGCAGGCCGAAGGCCGGGACCGCGACCAGCTCGAGCACCGCGAGGTAGGCGAGCAGCGCCAGGGCCTTCGCGAAAAGCATCGCCGAGCGGTCGACCGGCGCGAGCAGGAACGCGTCGAAGCCGCCCTGGTCCTGGTCGGCGACGAACAGGCGATTGACGCCGAGCATCGCCGCGAACAGCAGCGTCACCCATAGGATCCCCGCGGCCTCGTCGCCGGAGACGGTGTTCTGGTTGAGCGCGAAATGGAACACGACGAAGGTGGTCACCGCGAACAGCGACATGCCGGGAACCGACTCGAGCGTGCGCAGCTCCACCAGCAGCTCCTTGCGCAGCAAGGCCTCGACCGTCGCCCATGTTCCCGGCGGCTTGCGCGGCTTGCGAGCGGCCGCCGTCTCCTCCGCGCCCGCCCCCGTGGGTGGGCCCTCGCCTGCGTTGGGGCAGGCGGGAGCGGTCTCGCTCACCGGGGGAGAAGGGGTCGACGACGCGGGCACGCGCGCGCTCACCGGTACAGCTCGGCGATATCTTCGCGGTCGACGTCTCCGGCTCGGCGCAGCAGCGCCGGGCGCCCGTCGCGCAGCCCCAACACCAGGTCGGCCTCGGCGAGCCCCGCGGCCGGATCGTGGCTGGAGATCACCCGCGTGCGCTTGCGGGCGGCGCCGATCAGCGGCTCAACCAGCCCGCGCGCCGCCGGGTCGAGATTCGCCCACGGCTCGTCCAGCAGCAGCAGCTCGGGATCGTGCAGCGCCGCCCGCGCGACGGCGGCGCGCTGCACCATCCCCCGAGAAAGGCTCTTCAGCGGCTCGTCGGCGCGATCCGCGAGCCTCACGGCGGCGAGCAGCTCTTCGACCCGCGACGCCGCGACGCCGTGCAGGCGCGCGTGGAAGCGCAGGTTCTCGCGGGCGGTCAGCTCGCGGTAGAGCAGCGGCTCGTGTCCCAGCAGCCCGACGCGGCCGCGCACCGCCCAGGCCTCGTTTGGAAGGGACTTGCCGAGCACGTGCACGCTCCCCGCATGGGGCCGCAGCAGCGTCGAGAGGACCCGCAGCAGGGTCGTCTTGCCGGCGCCGTTCGGGCCGAACACGACCAGCGTCTGCCCGGCCGACAGCGACAGCGACACGCCGCTCAAAGCCTCGCGTTCGCCGTAGCGGCGTGTGAGACCGTCCAGCCGCAGCGCCGCATCGCCCTCCACGTATGCCGGCGAGGGTGGGCCAGGTAGGACTGTGGTGGCGCCGCGATCGGCCATCCGCTCAGTCGGTGTTGCTCAGAGCTGCGCCGCCGCGGGCGTGTGCGCCGTCTGCGCCGCCGCGATCAGCTCGCGCACCGCGTCCTCGCCGTCGCCGCGTCGCAACAGCTCGACGGGGTCGGGCTCGCCGTTGACGATCCCCTCGAAGAACTCCTTGCGGTCTTGATATGTGGGCAAGGTGCCCTTCGCCCAGCCGCGCACCTCGTTCAAGAGCACCGCCAGGCGCGCGTAGGGCTCGCCGTACTCGGCGGCGATCTGGCGCTTGATCCGCTTCGCGAGCGCCGGCGAGGCGCCCGCGGTCGAGATCGCGATCGCGAGCGGGCCGGTGCGCACGATCGCCGGGAGGATGAAGTTGCACAGCGGTGGCACGTCGACCACGTTGACGAGCATCGCACGGCGCTCGGCGTCGTCGTAGACGGCGATGTTCACGTCGGTGTCGTCGGTGGCGGCGATCGCCATGAACACGCCCTCGAGATCCTCCGCTCCCGCGTAGGAGCGCCGCTCCCAGCGGATTGAGCCCTCGCGCGCGTACTCCCGCAATGCGGGCTCGGCCTCGGGCGCGATCAGCGTGACTCGACCGTCGCACGCGAGCAGCCCCTCGACCTTCTCCAGCCCGATCTCCCCGCCCCCGACGACCAGGCAGCGCCGCCCGGTGAGCTTCAAGCAGGCGATGTAGAACGGGGTGTCGAGCATGCCCTGCACGCACGACTGATCACAGATCCCTCTGCGCAGCTGGCAAACGCACTCCTTGCCTGCATAGGCCTGGGCGGGCATGCATAGAAGGGTATCTCTCTTCGGGGTAGCTCCTCATGTGGACAGGGCCGCATGCGGCTCTGTCGGGAGAGTCGCATGCGACTCTCCCACGGAGACGTGCATGCACGTCTCCGCCGATGGCGCATGCGCCATCGGTAAGACACGCCGCATGCGGCGTGTCACGGACCGCACATGTGCGGTCCGCCTGTCGGCGCATGCGCCGACAGAACAGCAATCCTCTGCTACTTCGGCAAATCCCGTCCCAGCGCGCGCGCGCCCACCCGCGCGAGTGCCGCCGCGCCGTTGCGCCACGCGTGCTCGCGGTCGGCGTCGCGCCCCGAGCGCAGCTTCGCGACCGCGCGCGCGGCCTGTGTGCTGGCCTCGTCATACGGTCCCCACCACAGCCCACGCGTGCCCGGCGGGTCCCACGTCACGAGCTTCTCCTGCGCGCACGCCCGCAGACCGGTCGCTCCCAGCGTCCGGCCCAGCCCCCGTCCGGCCGCCGCCCCCCACGGACCGCGCGCGAGGATCGGGCCGGGGAGGTGGTCGTTGATCCACACCATCCCCGCGCGCAGCTCGTGCGCGATCCGTCGCCCCCCGTAGCGATCGGCCGTCCACACCGACGCGCCCAGCCCGTAGTCGCTGTCGTTCGCCATCGCGATCGCCTCCTCTGTCGAGTCGACCGCCGCGACCGCCAGCACCGGGCCGTTCAGCTGCTCGCGCATCACGCGCATCTCCTGCGTCACGCCGGTCAGGACCGCGGGCGCGTAGAACGCGCCGTCACAGCCCTGCGGACTGTCCAGCGGCCCACCGCAGCGCAGCTGCGCGCCCTGCGCCACCGCCTCGCTCACGAGCGCGTGCACGTGCTCGGCGCGGCGGACCGACGCGAGCGGCCCAACCTGCGTATGAGGACTCGCGGGGTCGCCGACCGTCAGCGCTCGAGCTCCGGCGACCAGCCCCGAGACGAACTGCTCTGAGACCTCACGGGCCACGTACACCCGCTCGATCGCCCCGCGCGCCTGTCCCGCGCCGGCATACCCCGCCCACAGTGCGCCGGCTACCGCGCGCGGGACGTTGGCGTCGGCGAGCACGAGCATCGCATCCTTGCCACCCAGCTCGACTGCCACCTCCTGCTCGCGTGAGGCGCACTCTCGCGCCACCGTCCGTCCGACCTGCGGTGAGCCGGTAAACAGGACCTTGTCCACCGGCGCCCGCGCCAGTGCGACCCCGACCTCCGCGCCGCCGTGCACGATCCGCACGAGTCCCTCCGGCAGATCCGCCCGCGCCAGCACCCGCCCGAGCCGCTCGCCCGCCAGACACGCGCGCGCGGCGGGCTTGAACACGACCCCGTTGCCCGCCAGCAGCGCGCCCGCGATCTGCCCGAGCGGCTGCGCGAACGGCGCGCTCCCGGCCCCGATCACCCCGACCACGCCGTACGGCTCATACACCACCCGCGCGCGCTTGGCGAGCGCCAGCGAGCGGTTGACGCCCACGCCCCGGCTGCCGAGCGCCTCGGCGCCTTCGTCGGCGATCCAGATCAGCGCGTCGATCGCAGCCAGCAGCTCCAGCACCGCCACCTCCGCGCGTGGCCGTCCCTGCTCGCGGGCGAGGTCGCGCACGAGCTCGTCGAAGTCGTCGATCGTCGCCTGCGCCATCCGGCGCATGTACCGCGCGCGATCCTCGATCCGCAGCAGCGCCCACAGCGGCTGCACCTTCTCCACGTCCCGCACGACCTGCTCGACCCGCCCGGCGGGCGTGACCTGCACGCTGCCGAGCATCGCTCCCGTCGCGGGATCGCGCGCGTCCATGCTCGCCTGTGCAGTAGTCGATGCTCTCGTGCTCGCGGTAGCCGCTCCAGTCGCGAGGTCATGTGCGTCCATGCTCGCCTGTGCAGCGGTTGTCGCGCCCATGCTCGCGCCCGTAGTCCTCGTGCTTGCCGGTGTTTCGCTCGCTTCCATACGCGCTCGATTATCCATCGCGCAAGCCGCGCGCGTGGCGAATCCGCTCGAGTCGCTCGCCCAGCTCCTTCTCGGCCTCGTCCGGCGTGTAGAAGCGCGCCCCGTCGAGCTCCTCCGGCAGCAGCTCCTGCGGGGAGAGGTGGCCCGGATGGTCGTGCGGGTAGTCGTATCCGCCCACCTCCTGTCCTACCGATCGGAGATCGGCCAGCGGGCCAGAGCGCAGCCAGCCCGGCACGGGCGCCGCGCCGTGCTCGCGCACGTGGCGCTCGGCCGCCGCGAGCGCGCGTCCCGCCCCGTTTGACTTCGGCGCCAGCGACAGGTAGATGGCGGTCTGCGCGAGTGCGTAGCGCGCCTCCGGCAGGCCGACGTGCTCGACCGCCTGCGCCGCCGCGGTCGCGATCAAGAGCGCGCCGGGGTCGGCGTTGCCGATGTCCTCCGACGCGAGGATCACCATCCGCCTGACGATGAACCGCGGGTCCTCGCCGCCCTGCAGCATCACCGCCAGGTAGTACAGGGAGGCGTCCGGATCAGAGCCGCGCGTGGCCTTGATCCACGCCGAGATGTAGTCGTAGTGGCGGTCGCCGCCTTTGTCGTACAGCACCGCGCGGCGCTGCAGCGCGTCCTCGACCCGCGCGAGCGTCACGCTGCCCTCGCCGAGCTCGGCGGCGGTGTCGAGCGCGAGCTCGAGCGCGTTCAGCGCGGTGCGCGCGTCGCCTTCGCTGCGCGCGGCGAGAAACTCGATCGCTTGCTCCTCCACCTCTATCTCGGCGCTCCCCTCCACACCGTGCTCGTCCACCTCTACCGCGGCGTTTTCCTCCACGGCCTGCTCGTCCACCTCTATCTCGGCGTTTTCCTCCACACCGTGCTCGTCCACCTCTACCTCGGCGTTTTCCTCCACGGCCTGCTCGTCCACCTCTATCTCGGCGTTCCCCTCCACGCCCGGCTCGGTTGCGGCCCCCGCCGCACCCGCTCGTGCCCGTGCCGTAGCGCGCCGCAGCACGGTGGCGATCTCCTCTCCGTCGAGCGCTTTCAGCGCGTACACGCGCACGCGCGAGAGCAGCGCGCCGTTGACCTCGAACGCCGGGTTCTCGGTCGTCGCGCCGATCAGCGTCAGCAGCCCCTCCTCGACGGCGGGCAGCAGCGCGTCCTGCTGGGCCTTGTTAAACCTGTGGATCTCGTCGAGAAAGAACACCGTCCGCGTGCCGCTCGCCTCGCGGCGGTGCGCGGCGCGCTCGATCACCGCCCGCACCTCGGCGCGTCCGGCCTGCACGGCGCTCAGCTCCTCGAACGCCGCCCGCGAGCGCTCCGCCACCATCCGCGCGAGCGTCGTCTTGCCCGACCCCGGCGGCCCGTACAGCACCATCGAATGTGGGTTGCCCTGCTCGATCGCCGTCCTCAGCGCCGAGCCCTCGCCGAGCAGATGTGTCTGCCCGGCGAACTCCTCCAACCCCCGCGGGCGCATCCTCACCGCGAGCGGGCGCCCTTCCTGCGGCTGCCCGTTCCGGCCTGCGCCGGCGCCCTGCACGCCGTCGGGATCCTGCTCGAACAGGGTGTCCATACCCTCAGTATCCCCGTCTTTCGCCATTTAACCTCGTCTACAGGCATTTAGCTTTCTCGGGAGGTTGCCGACTAGAAGGTGTCGAACTTCTACCTCCAGTGCTTTTACTTTTTCGGCCATCCCCTCGTTCGAGCACGAAAGAGCCCTGAGATGAGCGTCGGCACGGCCGAGATCCTCCCGGGCGCTCCGGCGCGCCTCGACTTTCTCGCTCTCGCCGGCGAAATCGCCGCGCGCTCGCCCCTGCAGCTGTTCTGGCGCCGCTTCCGCCAGGACCGCGTCGCGCTCGTCTCACTCGCCTTCGTCGCCTTCCTGCTCGTCCTCGCGCTCGCGGCGCCGCTCGTCGTCAAAATGCTCGGCCTGCCCGGCCCCTACGCGCAGAACCCCAACCTGACCAACGCCTTCGGCAGTCCCCTCGGCCCCAGCCTCGCGCACCCGTTTGGGGTCGATCAGCTCGGCCAGGACGTGCTGTCGCGCGTCATCTACGGCACTCGGGTCGCGCTCAAGGTCGGCATCCTCGGCACGCTCGCCGCCACCCTCATCGGCGTCACGATCGGCGTCCTCGCCGGCTTCTACCGCGGTTGGGCCGACATGCTGCTCTCGCGCCTCACCGACGTCGTGCTCTCGATTCCCGTCCTGCTCCTCGGCCTCGGCCTCGGCGCGGCCTGCGCGGTGCGCGGCTGTGTCGGCGGCGTCGTCCAGCCCGGCCTCCCCACGATCGTGTTCATCGTCGCGTTCGTCGGCTGGCCCTACATCGCGCGCATCGTCCGCGGTCTCGTGCTGTCGCTGCGCGAGCGCCAGTTTGTCGAGGCGTCGCGCTCGCTCGGCGCCTCCGACGCGCGCATCATGCTGCGCGAGATCCTCCCCAACCTGCTCGCGCCGGTCGTCGTCTACGCGAGCCTGCTGATCCCGCAGAACATCCTGATCGAGGCGGCGCTGTCGTTCCTCGGCATCGGCATCCGCCCGCCGAGCGCGAGCTGGGGTCAGATGATCGCCGCCGCCACGCCGATCTTCAACACCGCCTGGTGGTACATGGCCTTTCCGGGCATCGCGCTGCTGGCGACGGTGCTCGCCTTCAACCTGCTCGGCGACGGTCTGCAGGACGCGCTCAATCCCAGGACTGCGAGGGCCCGATGAGACAGCCTCTGAACATCGCCTTTCAAGCTGCTCGGCGTTACCGCCGGGTGAGCGACCGGTCGAGAGCCCTTGCAAGGACGTGCCCGGTGATCGGGGCTGCCGCGGACGTGCCGATCTCTTTGGCGACGTTCCAAAACGACAACTCACAGGGGGAGCCATGGTCGGGTCAATCAAGATAGTCGCGCTTGCGGTCCTAGCCGGGGCGCTGGCGCTCGGTCTGGCGGCGTGCGGCTCCAGCAGCACGAGCACGCTCACGGGCGCGAGCGGCATCAAAGTCGCCAAGGGGATCCAGACTCCCTTCTCGGAGCTCCAGTCCAGCGGCAGGCGCGGCGGCACGCTGACCGTGCTCGATCACGAGGACTTCGAAAACCTCGATCCCGGCGGCGCCTACTTCGCCCTCGACTATGAGGTTCTCGATGCCGTGCAACGCCCGCTGTACTCCTACAAGCCCAACTCCTTCAGTGCTCCCGTGCCCGACATGGCCGCCTCCGCGCCGCAGATCTCCGCCGGCGGTAAGACCCTCACCGTCGACATTCGCCATGGCGTTCACTTCAGCCCGCCGGTCAACCGCGAAGTGACCTCCGCCGACGTCGCCTACGCGATCGAGCGCGGCGCCAGCCCGAACGTGGCCAACCCCTACTTCCACACCTACTTCAGCTCGCTCCTCGGCGCGAACAAGGCCGAAGGGGGCCCGTTCCCCGGCATCACCACGCCGAGCAGGTACACGATCGTCTTTCACCTCTCAGAACCGAAGGCGCAGATCGTCGCCGATGCGCTCGTGCTGCCGTTGAGCGCGCCCGTGCCGGAGGAATACGCCAAGCGCTACGACGCGAAGAAGCCGAGCGAATACGGCAACTACCAGGTCGCCACCGGCCCGTACATGTTGAAGGCGAACGGCGCCGGCAAGGTGCTCGGGGTCGGCTATCAGCCGGGCAAGTCCGCGACGCTCGTGCGCAACCCCAACTGGAATCCCGCGAGCGACTACCGGCCCGCCTATCTGGACCAGATCGACATCCAGATCGGCGGCGACCCGACCGTGATCGGCCGTCAGGTGCTCGAAGGCTCGAACATGGTGCAAAACGACACCCCCGCGCAGCCGATCATCCAGCTCGCCTACGAACACTTCCGCGGCCAGCTCGAGGTCTCGCCGGGCGCCGGCGACCATTACATCGCGGTCGACAACAAACACGGCCCATTCACCAACATCGACCTGCGCAAGGCGTTCTGGGCGGCGCTCGACCGCACCGCGCTTGACAAGGCGCGCGGCGGCGAACTGGTTACGAACGTGATGACCCACTTCCTTTTGCCGGAAATCCCCGGCTTCGAAGCAGCGGGCGGTCTCGCCGGCCCGCAGGTCGACTACAACTCCCACCCCGAAGGCGACGCGCAGGTGGCGGCCAAGTACATGAAGCTCGCCGGCTATCCAACCGGCAAGTACACCGGCTCTGAGACGCTCCAGATCGTCGGCGCGACCGGCAGCCCCGAAGCCGAAGACGCGGAAATCATCAACCAGACGTTGCGCAACCTCGGGTTCAAGACGAAGCTCAACCTCGTCGACAAATCGGTCATGTATCAGAAGTACTGCACCGTCCCGGCGGAACAGATCGACGTCTGCCCGAGCGTCGGCTGGACCGCCGACTTCGGCGACGGCCAGGCCGTGCTCGACCTGGCGTTCAACGGCAGCCACATCGAACCGGCCGGCAACTCCGACTTCGGGCAGGTCGACGTCGCCAAGATCGACAAGGCGATGGAAGCGGCCGAACTGATCGTCGGCACTGCCGCGCGCGCGAGCGCGTGGGCGAACATCGACCGCGAACTGGTCGCCGACGCCGCCGCGATCCCCTACAGCTGGGAAAAGGCACCGAACATCGAGTCCAAGAACGTCCTCGGTGTCGGCGATCTGTCGAACGCAGGCTCCTGGGATTACACCTACACGTCGCTGAAGTGAGCACGCGGCTCGAGACGAGCGGTACGTTTGGGAGGCACCGTGGCGTACCGCCCGATTCGACTTCGTTCGGGCGGATCGGAGCCGTGCCGCCTGGCTCGAACATGTTCCTGACAAGCGCGAGCGCACGGTGAGATGACCGGCTATGTCATCCGCCGCATCCTCTGGGGCGTGGTGCTGCTGATCCTCGTCTCCGCGCTGACGTTCGTCCTGTTCCGCATCCTGCCCACCGCCGAACCGGCGCGCCTGCGGGCCGGTCGCGGCGCGAGCCCCGCGACGATCGTCGCGCTGCGCCGCGACCTCGGCTTGAACAAACCGCTGATCGTGCAGTTCTGGCTGTACATGAAGAACCTCTTCCTGCACTTCGAACTCGGCTACAGCTACCACTCGAACGCGTCCGTGCGCTCTCTAATCTTCGGACGGATGCCCGCGACGATCTCGCTCACGCTCGGCGCGGCCGTCGTCTGGCTCGCGGTCGGCCTGCCGGTCGGGATCGTCTCGGCGCTGCGCCGCCGCTCGCGCTTGGACCGCGCCGGCATGGGCGCCGCGCTGGTGCTGGTCTCCGCGCCCGAATACTGGCTCGGGCTGATCGTCCTCTATCTGTTTGCCGCCGACATCGGCCAGGTGAAGATCTTCCCCGGCTCCGGCAGCTACGTGGGATTGACGAGCGACCCGTGGAAATGGCTCACCTCGCTTTTGCTCCCGTGGCTCGTGCTCGCCGCGAGCTTCGCCGCGGTGTACGCGCGGCTGATGCGCTCCTCCCTGATCGAGGCGATGGACGAGGACTACATCCGCACCGCGCGCGCCAAGGGTCTGAGCGAGCGCCGCGTCGTCCTGCGCCACGGCGTGCGCGCCGCGATCAACCCGATCATGACGATCTTCGCGCTCGACGTCGGCACGCTGCTCGGCGGCGCGATCCTCGTCGAGACGGTCTTCGACATCCCCGGCATCGGCCGCCTCTCATACGACGCGATCACCCACGCCGACTTCCCCATCATCCAGGGCACGGTTCTGCTCGTGGCGCTGTTCATCGTCGTCGCGAACATCCTCGTCGACATTGCGTACGCATTTGTGGATCCGAGGGTGCGCTACTCATGACCGGGACGCCGCTGGAGGAACCGCTTCTGCGCGTGGAAGACCTGCGCGTGGAGTTCCCCACGGAGGACGGGGTCGTGCACGCCGTCGACGGGATCTCCTACGACGTTCGCGCCGGCGGCACGCTCGGGATCGTCGGCGAGTCCGGCTCCGGCAAGACCGTCGCCGCGCTGACGGCGATGGGCCTCACCCGCCGCTCGGGCGCGCGCATCTCGGGGCGCATCCTGTTCGAGGGGAGCGACCTGCTCGCGCTCTCCGAGGAGGAGATGCGCCGCCTGCGCGGCAACGAGATCGCGATGGTCTTCCAGGACCCGCTTTCTTCGCTGCATCCGCTGTACACGGTCGGCGCGCAAATCGTCGAGGCGATCCGTGCTCACCGTAATACTTCAAAGGCTCTATCGCGCGCGCGCGCGATAGAGCTGCTCGAGCTGGTTGGAATGCGCGAGCCGGACCGGCGCGTCGATGATTATCCGCACGAGCTGTCCGGCGGCATGCGTCAGCGCGCGATGATCGCGATGGCGCTCGCCAACGAGCCGAAGCTGCTGATCGCCGACGAGCCCACGACCGCGCTCGACGTAACGGTGCAGGCGCAGATCCTCGCGCTGTTGCAGCGGCTGCAGCGCGAGCTGTCGATGGCGATCGTGATCGTCACGCACGACCTCGGCGTCGTTGCCGACATGGCCGAGGACGTCGCGGTCATGTACGCGGGCCGGATCGTCGAGTCCGCCCCGGCCGCGCGCCTGCTCTCGACTCCCGAGCACCCCTACACATGGGGCCTGCTGCGGTCGATCCCGAAGCTCACCGGCCCGCGCGCGCGCCGCCTGGAGCCGATCCAGGGCAGCCCACCGAGCCTGATCGAGCGCCCGTCAGGCTGTCATTTCCATCCGCGCTGCCCCTACGCCCAGCCCGACCACGCGCGCGTCGACCCTCGCCTCGAGTCCGTGTCCGGCGAGCCCGAGCACCGCGTCGCCTGCCTGCTCGACCCAGCGACTCGGCGAAGGCTGTGGACGGAGAGCACCCGATGAGCCGACGGATGGATCGCCGTTCCTGGCAAGGACGCAAGGAGCGTGGCGTACCGATCGATGATCGATGGGATCTTCGATCGGCCAGCACGCGAGCGACTGAGGACGCCGCTAGGGACGACGAGACACCGTCGGCGCCGCTCGTGGAAGTGCGGGACCTCGTCAAGCACTTCCACGCCACCGGCGGGATCCTCTCCCGGCGTAAGCGGGACGTGGTCAGGGCGGTCGACGGCGTGAGCTTCGACGTGCTGCGCGGCGAGACGCTCGGCATCGTCGGTGAGACCGGCTGCGGCAAGAGCACCACCGCGCGCCTGATCATGCGCCTGCTCGACGCGAGCAGCGGCGAGGTGCGCTTCGACGGGCAGGACCTGCTCGGCCTGTCCGGTGCGCGGCTGAAAGCGGTCAGACGCGAGCTGCAGATGATCTTTCAAGATCCCTACTCGTCGCTGAACCCGCGCAAGACGGTCGGCTCGATCGTCGCCGAGCCGTTTGCGATTCACGGCCTGCACCGCGATCGCACCGAGCGCAGGAGCGCGGTGGGAGAGCTGCTGGACACGGTCGGGCTGAGCCCCGAGCACTACAACCGCTACCCGCACGAGTTCTCCGGCGGCCAGCGTCAACGGATCGGGGTGGCGCGCGCGCTCGCGCTGAAGCCGAAGCTGCTGATCGCCGACGAGCCCGTCTCGGCGCTCGACGTGTCAATCCAGGCGCAGGTGCTGAACCTGCTGAGCGAGCTGCAGGACCGCTTCGGGCTGACGATCGTGCTGATCTCCCACGACCTCTCAGTTGTACGCCACATGTGCGACCGCGTCGCGGTCATGCGGCTCGGCAAGATCGTCGAGCTCGCGCCCAACGACGCGCTCTACTCATCGCCGGAGCATCCCTATACGCGTGAGCTGCTCGCCGCGGTGCCCGGCGCGCGCGCGTGACTCGATCCCGCGTCCGGAATATCTGACGGATTGTCGTCGGCTCCGGGCACGAGCGCTGGGGTACGATCAGCTGGTGACGAGCACCGATCTCGCCGCCGAGGCGACGGAGCTGCTCCAGCAGCTGATCCGCTTCGACACGGTCAACCCGCCGGGGAACGAGCGCGCTGCGCAGGAGTATCTCGCGGCGCACCTGACCGCCGCCGGCTTTCAGTGTGAGCTGCTCGGCGCCGAGCCGGAACGCCCCAACCTGATCGCGCGCCTGCGCGGCGCCGGGGAGCTGGGAAGGAGCGAGTCGGGAACGTTGACTGGCGATGGGGGCCACGCCGATGGGGATGGGCCCACCTTCATCACGACCGGCCCCACCCTTTGCTATCTCGGCCACGTCGACACCGTGCTCGCCGACGCTGAGGAGTGGAGCGCGCACGGCCCCTGGTCGGGGGACCTCGCCGACGGCTTCCTCTGGGGCCGGGGCGCGCTCGACATGAAGTCGCAGGTCGCCGCCGAGGTCGCCGCCGCCGCGTCGCTGGCGCGCTCCGGGTGGCGCCCGGCGCCCGGCCGGGAGCTGCTGGTCGTGGCGGTCGTCGACGAGGAGACCGGCGGCTCGCTGGGCGCGCAGTGGCTCACGCAGAACCATCCCGAGAAGGTGCGCTGCGACCTGCTCGTCAACGAGGGCGCCGGCGCGGTCTTCGAGTACGGCGGCAAGCGCCGCTACGGCGTGTGCTGCGCGGAGAAGGGCGTCTTCCGCTTCACCGTCACGACCGGCGGCGTCGCCGCCCACGCTTCGATGCCGCGGATGGGCGAGAACGCGCTGTTGAAGATGGGCCCGGTGCTCGACCGCCTCGCGGCGCGCCAGCCCGCCTACCGCCTGACCGCTGAGCCGCGGGCGTTCCTGAGCGGGATCGGCGAGGATCCCTCCGACCTGGAGGGGTCGGTCGCGAGCATGCGCGCGGTCGACGAGCGGCTGGCGACGATGTTCGAGCCGATGCTCGGCGTCACCTTCACCCCTACCCGGATCGAGGCCTCAGAGAAGATCAACGTGATCCCCAGCCGCGCGCAGTTGAAGGTCGACTGCCGCGTGCCGCCGGGGCTCGGCGAAGAGGAGGTGCTGGCGGGCATCGCCGAAGTGCTGGGAGGGGAGGAGAGCGGCGCGGACGTGCCCTGGCGAATCGACTTCATCGAGCGCGTCGTCGGCAACCGCTCTCCGGTCGAGTCGCCGCTGATGGATGCGATCGCGGCGTGGATCTCCGAGCGCGATCCGGGCGCCGCGACGGTGCCGACGATCCTGCCCGGCTTCACCGATTCGCGCCACTTCCGCGCCGCCTTCCCCGAGTGCGTCGCCTACGGCTTCTTCCCCCACCGCCACCAGTCGCTGCTCGAGACCGCGCCGTTGATCCACGCGACGGACGAGCGCATCGACGGGCGCGACCTCGCGTTCGCCGCGGAGTTCTTCCGCGACCTCGCCCAGCGCATCCTCGGCTGAGGCCGCGGCCGCGACGTGTTCCCGGCTAAGTCTTCGCATGCAGCCGGCCGGTCCCGAGGGCTCGGTCTTGGCCCCGGTGTGCAAAGCGCGTCAAAAGCCGCATAATGAGTTCTATGCCAAGGATGGTGGAAGTATTGGAGAGGGCGAACTCGGCGGCCGTCACGGTTGTGCGGCACGTGCTCGAAGGGGCCGCCCGCGCAGCTCGCGCACGCGTTGCTCGCCCAGACGGCGGCGGCGCGCGCGGCCGCCGTTGCGACTCCGGCGATGGCGGCCTCCCCGGCGCCGCAGGCATCGATCGCGCAGCAGATCCAGAGCTGGGCGCTCGACTGGCAGCCGGTTCTGATGATCGTGTTCTTCGCGATGATCATCTTCGTGCTGTGGCGCACGCTGAAGGTGATGCCCCGGATCAAGCCCCAGCAGATCAAGCCGGCGTCGAACCAGTCGGTGTCGTTCGCCGACATCGCGGGCGCCGACGACGCCAAGGCGGAGCTGCAGGAGCTGGTCGAGTTCCTGCGCGAACCGAAGCCGTTCCAGGCGCTCGGCGCGACCGTGCCCAAGGGCGTCCTTCTGCACGGGCCGCCCGGCACCGGCAAGACGCTGCTGGCGAAGGCGGTCGCGAACGAGTCCGGGGCGCAGTTCTTCGCGCAGTCGGCCGCCTCGTTCGTTGAGATGTTCGCCGGCCTCGGCGCCGCGCGCATCCGGCGACTGTTCGCGATCGCGCGCAAGCACGAACCGGCGATCATCTTCATCGACGAGCTCGACGCCGTCGGTGGCCGGCGCGGCATGGACATCTCCGGCGAGAAGGACCAGACGCTCAACCAGTTGCTCGTGGAGATGGACGGCTTCGCCGCCAGCGGCCGGGTGGTCGTGATCGCCGCGTCGAACCTGCTCGAGAAGCTCGATCCGGCGCTGCTGCGTCCCGGCCGCTTCGACCGCCAGGTGTTCGTCGTGCCGCCGGACGTCAAGGGGCGCGAAGGGATCCTCGAAGTGCACACGCGCGAGAAGCCGCTCGACGGCGTCGACCTGGGGCTGGTCGCGCAGCAGACGAGCGGGCTGACGGGCGCGGACCTCGCGAACATCTGCAACGAGGCGGCGATCTTCGCCGCGCGCCGCGGGAGCGCGTCGATCGCCGACGCCGACTTCGACTCGGCCCTGGAGCGGGTGATCGCCGGGGTGCAGTCGCGCCGCGTGCTGAACGCGCACGAGAAGCGTGTCGTCGCCTTCCACGAGGCCGGCCACGCGCTCTGCGGCGAGCTGCTGCCATCGGTCGACCGCGTGCACCGCATCTCGATCGTCCCACGCGGGCGGGCGCTCGGCTACACGTTGAACCTGCCCGCCGAGGACCGCTATCTGAAGACGCGCGAGGAGCTGCTCGACTACATGACCGTGCTGCTCGGCGGACGCGTCTCCGAGCAGATCGTGTTCGGGGCGATCACCACCGGCGCCTCCGACGACCTCAAGCGCGTCGCGGAGATCTCCCATTCGATGGTCCACGACTACGCGATGGTCGGCGGCGGCGTCGGTCGCGCCCCCGACGGCGACGTGCGACTGTCGGAGACGACGCTGCGCATCCGCGACGAGGAGCGCCATGACCTGATCGAGGAGGCCCGCCGCGCCGCGCAGAAGCTGATCGTCGGCCATCGCACCCAGCTCGACGCGCTCGCGCACGAGCTGCTCGAGCATGAGGTGCTCGACCGCGACGCGATCGACCGGATCATGGCGGGCGTGCCGCGACTCGAGCGCGCTCCGGGTGTTGGCCTGCGCGTCGTCGCGGCGGCCGAGCCATACGAGCCGCCGGCCGGGCCGGGACCGATCCCGATGGGGGGAGCGGTCTCGGACGAGGACGGCGGCGCCGCCTCCGCGTGAGACGCAGCGGGCGCCCCTCTGCCCACGCCGCTGTCTCCGCGTGAGACGCAGCGGGCGCCCTCTGCCCACGCCGCTGTCGAGACCCCTTATAGACTGGTCTTCCATGTTCAACCGCATCGACCACATCGGCGTGGCCGTCGAGGAGATCGACGCCTCGCTCGAGCTCTACCGCGACCGCTTCGGCCTCGAGGTCGCCCACCGCGAGATCGTCGAGGAGCAGGGCGTGGAGGCCGTGCTGCTCGACGTCGGCGAGAACCACGTCGAGCTGCTCGCGCCGCTGGCGCCGGACACACCCGTCGGCAAGTTCCTTGCCAAGCACGGTCCCGGACTGCACCATGTCGCCTACCAGGTGTCCGACATCGACGCCACGCTCACGGCGCTTCGGGAGGCCGGCACGGCGCTGATCGACGAGCGCTCGAGAGTTGGGATCAGGGGCTCGCGTGTCGCTTTCATGCATCCGCGCGCGACCGACGGCGTGCTCACCGAGATCGTGCAGCCCGCGGCGCATCCGGCGGGAGCGCACTGATGGCCGCGCTGCGCCATATCAGCATCGGCTTTCAGGGTGGCCAGGTGCTCGCGCTGCGCATGGACGAGGCGCAGCTGAAGAGCCTTTATGCGGCGCTCGGCGAGGGCGGCTGGCACGAGCTGGACAGCGAGGACGGGCACGTGCGGTTGTATCTCGGGCAGGTCGTTTACGTGCGCGCAGATAGCGATGACCAGCGCGTCGGCTTCGGCGCGTAGCCGCCCGCGGTTGCTCGACGAGGAGATGCTGCGGTGGGCGCGCACGCGCGGGCACAGCCCGCGCGCGGATCACTGGGTGGCGCGGTTCTCGCGGCTGGGGGAGCACGCCGGTATCTGGCTTGCGATCGGCGTGGCCGGTCAGGCGCTCGACCGCGCGCAGAGGGATCGCTGGCGGCGTATGACGCGGACGATCGTGCTCACCTACGGATTGAACACCGCGATCAAGCTCGCCGTCCGCCGCCGCCGTCCGGAGTTGGCGGGCCTGGCGCCGCTGACGAGCACGCCGACGCAGTTGAGCTTTCCGAGCGCGCACGCGTCGACGTCGTTCGTCGCCGCGCAGCTGTTCCGGCGCGTGGGGCTGCCGGCGCTGCCGCTCTATACGCTCGCCTCGGGCCTGGCTCTGTCGCGGGTGTACCTGGGCGTGCACTACCCGTCGGACGTGCTCGCCGGCGCGTTGCTCGGCAGCGCGGTCGCCGGCAGCGTCGCGCTTGCCCATCCGCCGCCGGCGGCGGGACGCGAGGCGGAGTCGAACGGCACGATCCCGGCTCGGCCCTCGACCGCCCCTCCCGCACACCGCTGCTGGGGTAGGCCCTCGAGATGAGCACGAGGATCGGCATCGTGGGGATGCCCAACGCGGGCAAGTCCTCGCTGTTCAACGCGCTCACCAAAGCGGGCGCCGAGGCCGCCAACTACCCGTTCACGACGATCGAGCCGAACGTCGCGGTCGTGCCCGTGCGCGACGAGCGCATGGAGGCGGTGGCGAGCACCGTGGGCGCGTCGGAGATCGTGTGGGACACGGTCGACTTCCACGACATCGCCGGTCTCGTGGCGGGCGCGCACGAGGGGGAGGGGCTGGGCAACAAATTCCTCGCGAACATCCGCGAGACGCACGCGATCGTGCACGTGGTGCGGGCGCACCACGACGAAAACGTGATCCATCCCGAGGGTCGCGTGGACCCGCTGGCGGATATCGAGACGATCGAGACCGAGCTCGTGATGGCCGACCTCGAGGCCGCCGAACGGCGCGTGGACAAAGTCGGCAAACAGGCGCGCGGCGGCGACCGCGTGGCGATCGCCGAGGAGGCGTGGCTGCACGAGGTGATCGCCGCGTTGCAGGGGGGTCGCCCGGCGCGCACCGTGCCGGTGCCCGCGGAGGCGCCGGGCGCGGCGCGCGACCTGGGCTCGCTGACGAGCAAGCCGGTGCTGTTCGTGGTCAACGTCGACGAGGGCTCAGAGGTTATCCCGGCGGCGCTCGCCGAGCACGCAGCGGCGCAGGGCGCGCGCGCGGTGGCGGTGTCTTCGCGCATCGAGTCGGAGCTCGCGGAGCTCGAGGACGAGGACGCCGCCGCGATGAGAGCGGAGCTCGGCGTGAGTGGATCGGATTCCCGCCCACCCATTCAGCGCGTGGTGCGCGAGGCCTTCGCGCTGCTCGAGCAGATCTCGTTCTTCACCGCGGGCGAGGCGACGATCGCGCAGTCGTGGCACCTGCGCCGCGGCCTCACCGCGTGGCATGCGGCCGGGGAGATCCACACCGACATCCAAAAGGGTTTCGTCCGCGCCGAGGTGATCGGCTGGAAGGAGCTGATCGACGCTGGTGGCTACGCAGGCGCGCGCGAACGCGGCACGCTGCGTCTGGAGGGTCGCGACTACGCGATGGCCGACGGGGACGTAATCACCGTGAAGTTCACTCCCTAGGCTCCTGCGGAGCGGAGTGCACTTACTTTTACCGCTATTTCGATCTCTGTCAATTCATGGTAAATCGCGTCGCGCGATGCTCTACCCGTTGCGCCTCCGCCCAACCCCCGCTTCCAGGCGTAGGCATCGTTATTCCGGGAGCGGATCATCGAGCCGGAAATGAGAGACGCGAGGCGGCCTCAAAGCCCTAGTTCTCTGCCGTTTTCCAGGACGGGGTTGTAATGCGCCCCGCGATCGCCATCTTCTCTCCCCATGCGCGTCACGACCGCCAGCGCCGAGAACATTACCGCCGAGCCGAGGATCGCTTCCACCTGCCTGGTGTCAGTCGTGATCCCCTGCCTGAACGAGGCGGAGAACATCGACCGATGCGTCACGCTTGCCCGCGAGACGCTCGAGCTGAACGCGATCCCCGGCGAGGTTCTCGTCGCCGACAACGGTTCCGAAGATGGCAGCGCCGGGCTCGCCGCCAACGCCGGCGCGCGCGTCGTGCACGAGCCCAGGCGGGGGTACGGGAGTGCCTACCTCGCGGGGTTCGCCGCTGCGCGCGGAACATACATCGTGATGGCCGACGCCGACCTCACGTACGACTTTGGCGAGATCCCCCGGTTCCTCTCAGAGCTGCAAGACGGTGCCGACATGATCGTCGGTGACCGCATGCGCAATATCCGCCCCGGGGCGATGCCGTGGCACCATCGCTACATCGGCAACCCGCTGCTCTCGGGCCTGTTGAACCTGCTGTTCCATACCGGCGTCAGCGACGCCCACTGCGGCATGCGCGCCTTTCGCCGCGACCGTCTCGAGCAGCTCGATCTGCGCACGACCGGGATGGAGTTCGCCTCGGAGATGGTAATCCGCGCTGCCAAGGCCAAGCTCGAGGTCCGTCAGCTGTCGATCGAATACCACCCCCGCGGGGGAGAATCGAAGCTTTCAAGCTTTCGCGACGGCTGGCGTCACGTGCGCTTCCTCTTGCTGCACGCCCCCAACCACCTGTTCATCCTGCCGGGTACGCTGATGTCGCTGCTCGGTGCGCTGATCTCGCTGACCGTGCTCACGCACCTCGACGCGCTTGGGCGTAGCTGGGACCTGCACACCCTGATCGGCGGCTCGCTGCTGTTGATCGTCGGCGCGCAGGTCGTCTCCCTCGGGCTTTGCGCGCACGCCTACGCGACCTACTTCATGGGCGAGCGCGATCCCTGGTTCGACCGCATGCGCGCGCGCCTGCGGCTCGAGCACGGGCTACTGCTCGGCGGCACGGTCGCGCTCGCCGGCTTTGTGTTGATCGTCGTGATCGTCTTGGACTGGGCGAGCCGTGGCTTCGGCTCCCTCTCCCAAGAGCGCAGCGCGATCGCCGCGGCCACGCTGCTGGTGCTCGGCATCCAGATCGTCTTCTCCTCGTTTTTGCTCTCGATCCTCGGGCTCCGCAGGGAGTAATGCGCTACGTGCGGATCGCGCTAGCCGCGGGGCTGGCGCTCGTCGTACTTGCCCTCTTCCTGACGCTGTCGGGCTCGCCCGCGACGCTCGCCGCGCCCCGTACGATCCCGCTCGACCGGGAATTGACGACCGTGCGGCACGCCACGAGCATCTGCCAGGGGGGCGAAACGCTGCCGCAAGGAACAACCTCGCTGCGCCTCTCGCTCAAAGCCCTGATCGGCCCGCGCATAACCGTCAAAGCGCTCGCCGCCGGCCGGGTCATCGCCTCCGGCGAGCACCCTCCCGGCTGGACCACCGCCGCGGTCACCGTCCCGATCGCGCGTGTCGGCCACACGATCCCCGACGTGACCGTCTGCTTCGCGTTGGCGCTCAATGACGAAAGCGTCGAGATCGCAGGCGCCGCCACCGCCCGCACCGAGGCCGCGATCACCTCCGAAGGGCAGGCGCTGCCCGGCCGGGTGAAGATCGAATACCTGCGCCCCGGCGACCGGTCGTGGTGGTCGCTCGCGCGTTCGACCGCGCGCCACCTCGGCCTCGGCCGCGCCTGGGCGGGGACATGGGTCTCGGCCCTCGTGCTCGCGCTGATGGGAGCAGTGCTCGCGCTTACTGTTTGGCGGTTGCTCGCGCTCGCGCGCACGCCGCGGGGGCGCGTCCCGGCGGCCGCTCTCGCCTGCGCGCTCATCGCGTGTCTGAACGCGGCCGCCTGGTCGTTTATCACGCCCCCGTTTCAGGTGCCCGACGAAGCCGACCACTTCGCCTACGTACAACAGCTTGCCCAGAACGGCAAACCGCCCAGCTCTGAAAAGCCGATCTACTCGACGGCGGAGACGGTCGCGCTGAAGGACCTGCACCAGCCCGAAGTGCGCCTGCGGCCGGAGTACCATACGATCTTCGCATCCTCCGAACAGCGCACGCTCGAAGCGGCGCTCGACCAGCAGGCACACACTCCTCAGGCCCCCACGTACGCCGCCGGCCTCGCCACCGGCGAGCCGCCGCTGTACTACGCGCTGCAGGCGATCCCGTACTCCCTCCTCGGCGGCACGGTGCTCGAACGGCTCGTGTTCATGCGGCTGCTGTCCGCGCTCCTGGCCGGCGTCACTGCGCTGTTCGTCTTTCTGTTCGTCCGCGAGGCGGTCCCGGGCGTTGCGTGGGCGTGGGTGGTCGGTACGCTCGCCGTCGCGCTCACGCCGCTGCTCGGCTTCATGTCGGGCGGCGTCAACCCGGACGCGATGCTGTTCGCGCTTTCCGCTGCGCTCTTCTACTGCTTCGCACGTGCCTTCCGCCGCGACTTCACGGGCCGCATCGCGCTCGCGATCGGATCCGTCGCCGGCCTCGGCTTCGTCACCAAGCTCAACTTTGCCGGGCTCCTACCCGGGGTGCTGCTCGGCCTGCTCGCGCTGGCGCTCCGTGCGGGCCCGTGCTCGCGTCGTGACGGGCTGCGCTCGCTGGCGCTCGGCCTCGCCGCGCTCGCCTTTCCGATCCTCGCGCTGATCGCCGCCGACACCCTCTTTCACCGTCCCCCGCTCGGCCCGGCGGTGAGCGCCGGCCTCTCGAGCCCCGGAGGGAGAGGCTCACCGATTAGCGAGCTCGTCTACGTCTGGCAGCTCTACCTGCCGCGGCTTCCTGGCATGGCCCGCGACTTCTCCCTCTTCGCCCCTCGCCAGATCTGGTTCGATGGCTACGTGGGGCTGTACGGCTGGCTTGACACGACCTTCCCCGGCTGGGTCTACACCGCCGCGCTGCTCCCGGCCATCCTGCTAGCCGCGCTCTGTCTGCGCGCCCTGCTCACAACCCGCGCAACCCTGCGGAGCCGGGCGAGCGAGCTGTGCATCTACGCGGCGATCGCCGCCGGCCTCCTGCTCCTCCTCGGCGCAAGCTCCTACCGCGAATTCCCCACCTACGGAGCATCCTTCGGCGAGGCCCGCTACCTGCTCCCCCTCCTCACCCTGCTAGCCGCCGCCATCGCCCTGGCCGCCCGCGGCGCCGGCCGCCGCTACGGCCCCGCGCTCGGCACGCTGATCGTAGTGCTGGCCTTCGCCCACGATATCTTCAGCCAGCTGCAGGTAATCGCCCGCTACTACAGCTGACACGCCGAGCAGCAAAAGGAGCCGCGAACGTCCGCGGCCCATGCTTCTCGGAATCGCCAGTCGGTCAGAGAGGCGCAGCCGGAAAGGGGCAACGGTGCGGTGCGACGTCAGCTGCGTTTGTATTCGCCGAGGAAGTACCCGGTCGCCGAGCGCGCCTTGTTGACCTTCCTGAACATTTCGAGGTCGCTGAGACCGGGCTTGAACGACAACGGGCTGAGGAGCGCATACAAACGGAACATGTACTCACCCGTGCCGCCCTTCGGCGGGCAGATCGTGTAGCGCGCCTCCCCGGCGACCGCCCCGGCCGGGAGCTTGCCGGCGGCCATCCCCTTGAGCGTCGGCTTCAACCGGCGGACCGCCCAGGCGACCGTGACCTGCGCCTTGAGCGATTCGCCGCCGGCGCGCTGCGTGTGGCCGAGGTCGAGTAGGAAGAGGGCCAGTTCGGAGGTGCTCGACGGGACGTTGCCCCATACGAGCGGCGGCGAGACGTCCTTGCCGCTGCACGTGTACTGCACCGGGATCGGCTTGCCGCGAGGGATCGCCGGGCTCGCTATTTCGAGCGGCTGGACACTCGAGGAGGAGGCCGCCGGCGAAACAGACCCGCAGCCGGCGAGCGCTCCACCCCCGACGAGCAGCCCGATCGCCGAGATTCGCGAAAGCCGCGCCCGTGCACGCCCTTGGCGTGCACGGCGCGGATCTTTCGCGGCCATCCCCACCGGTCGCCAGGCGTCGCCGCCCGGAAAGTCGTTGTCAGCTCGGGTGTCCATCAGGATCAGGTGGGCAACCCTATCCCAAGGATAGAGATACTACGAGCTATTTGTCAGAATGTTTCCGACTCGCCGAGGGGCCGGGCAGTGGACCCTACCGCTGTTGCTGTCTACCGGCTGTTGGCGAAATACTCGGCGTTGATCTGCGTGTACTTCTGCCACTCGTCCGGGAGCTGGTCCTCGGCGAAGCACGCGTCGACCGGGCAAGCCTCGACGCAGGCGTCGCAGTCGATGCACTCCTCGGGGTCGATGTAGAGCATCTCGGCGGCGTCGTACCCGGGCTCCTCGGGGGTCGGGTGGATGCAGTCCACCGGGCACACCTCGACGCAGGAGTTGTCCTTCGTGCCGATGCACGGCTCTGCGATCACGTAGGCCATTCGCTTCTTTCTGGTCGGTTTTGCGGGGCTCTTCTTCGCACGCGGGGCATATTGTACGGACGATGCTGCTGCTAACCGGCGCCACCGGCCCGATCGGCTCCGCGCTGCTGCCCCGGCTGCTGGCCGAGGACATCGAGGTGCGCTGCCTCGTGCGCGACCCGCGGCGCCTCGGCGGACAGCGCGTGCGCGTGCAGATCGCCCTCGGCGACCTCGCCGACCCGCCCTCGTTCCGCAACGCGCTGCGCGGCGTCGACACCGTCGTGCACCTCGCCGCCGCAATCCGCGACCAGTCGCGCGCTCCGATCGAGGAGCTCAACGGGATCGCGACCTGGCGGCTCGTGCGCGCCGCCGAACACGCGGGCGCGAGCCGGTTCGTGTTCTTCTCCGCGCTCGGCGCCTGCAGCCACCACCGCGCCCGCTTCTTCCGCGCGAAGGCGCTCGCCGAGCGCGCGGTGTGCGAATCCTCGCTGGAGGCGACGATCTTCGCGCCCTCGATCGTCTACGCCCCCGGCGACCGCTGGCTCACGCGCCTGGAGCGGCTTGCGCCGCTGCCACTGACGCCCGTCTCCGGGCGCGGCCGCGCCGTCTACCAGCCGATCTGGGCCAAGGACGTCGCCGCCTGCGTGCTCGCCGCCCTGCGCGCCCCCGAGGACACGGCGGACCAGCGCTACGAGCTCGCCGGCCCCGAGACGCTCAGCCACGACGAGATCGTGCGCACCGTGCTGCGCGCGCTCGACGGCCGCCGCCGCCCGCTGCTCCACATCCCCACCCCGATCGTCTCACGCACGCTGCGCCTGCTCGAGGCCGTCCGCAAAGACCGCGCGTTCGCGACCTGGGACGAGGCCGAGCTGATGGAGAGCTCGATGATCGCCCCCCGCGGCGCCGCCGACGCCGAAAGCCTAGGCGTAACCCCGCGGCCGCTGGCCGCGGTGCTCGGCCTCGCCTGAGGCAAGAGCCTATTTTGCTGCACCTCCCGCCGTTATCGGCGGTCTTTACAGCATAATGAGCAGGATATACTGCCTTTTCCGCCAAAATTGGCGTATAATTCATTACATGTCACCGACGCTTACCCGGCTCACCGAGATGGCCGAAGAGCAGTGGGGCCTTATTACCCGCCAGCAGCCATTGCGGACAAGGTCGCGGCGACCTTCGACCGCTACGGGGAGTCGCAGCAGCCGTCCACGCGCTTTCGTGACCTCGTAGACCTCGTTGCTCTAGCGCGCGGCGCATCTGTCGAAGCGCAGCAAGCTGTGGCGGCGGTGCGATCGGAGGCAGAGCGTCGGAATGTCGCTCTGCCGCAGTCGTTTTGCGTCCCAGACCGCAAACAGTGGGAGGGCGGCTACGCGAAGGAGGCGGCGGAGTCCCGCCTGACTGATGCGTCCACACTCGACGAGGCCCTCGCAGTCGTGCGCCCCTTCGTCAATCCACTTCTGCAGGGTACGGCCGCTGGTCGCTGGGATCACGAGCGCCAGAACTGGACTGAGTCGGAACACGGGCGGGGCCTGCAGGCCGGCATGAGCCAGTAGGACTCGAACCGGCAAGGATCGTCGGGTGCGATCAAGGCAGTCGATACGCCACGAGCGCCGCCTGCTGACCCGCTCCCTCCGGCAGGCCGGCCGGGGCGAGCAGCGTGTTGCCGGATACCGCCACGCCCGTGTTCGTGCCGGCCGGGAGCTTCGATTCCCACGTCACGCTGCCGGTGTTCGCGTCGAGCGCGAGCAGGTCGCCTTCGAAGTCGGTGGCGAACACGAGATCGTTGACCGCCGTCGTGGCGCCGAACGCGGCCGATGGCAGCTTGTGATCCCACTTTACGGCCCCGGTCGCCGTGTCGAGCGCGACCAGTTCGCCCGTCAGCGGGCCGTTTTCCTGGGTTTCTCCCTGCGAGGCGATTGTCACCGAGTGGTTGACGACCGGCACGAACACCGTCTGTCCGTTCGTCGCCATCGGCGCGATCACGCCGCCGAGCTCCCCCGGGTAGACCGTCTCGGGCGTATTCAGCCGCGAGTATTCGTGTTTCATCGCGTACAGACCGTCGTCGTCGTGGCCGTTGTGGGTGCCGACGGAGCGCTTCCACAAGAGCTTGCCGGTTTCGGCCTCGAGCGCGAGCACGAAGCCGCCCTTGCCGGCCGCTAGCACGATTTGGCGGCCGCCGATCGTCGCGAGGATCGGCGGGTCCTGCAGGTCGCGGTCGTACAGGTCGTGCGGGGTCAGCTGGTAGTACCAGTCGAGCTTGCCCGTGCTCGCGTTCAGCTTGACGATCGAGTCCGTGTACAGGTCCGGCCCGGGCCGGCTCGACCCCCACGGGTACTGGCTCGTGCCCGGGAACGGGCCCGGGTTGCCGGTACCGATGTACATCGAGCCGTGTTCGTCGAACGCCGGCGAGTACCACAGGCCGCCGCCCGAGTTGATCGAGACGTTTTCGCTCGACCACAGGTTTTCCGGCGCGGTGTCGAAATGCCACAGCTTCGCGCCCGTCTTACCTTCCAGGGCCCACAGCACGCCGACGCCTTCGCCTTTGTAGAACTCCTTCGTGTTGCCGGGCACGGTCGAGACGTAGACGATCCCGTCGTGATAGCCGGGTGCCATGTCGATGCCTTCGTGAACGTTGCGCACAAGCGTCACCGACCAGACCTCCGCTCCCGTCTTCTCGTTCAGCGCAAACGCCGCTTCTGTAGTCGCCCCGAACACGAGGCCGCCGGCGACGACGAGGCCGTTCGGCCCCTGGTCTGGCGATTCGTAGCTCTTCGTCCAGATCACCTTGCCGGTCTTCAGCGAGATCGCCTGCACGTTCGAGTCGAGGTCCTGCGAGTAGACGACACCATTGGCCACGATCGGCGCCGAGGAGTAGCTGCCGTACTCGCTTTTCGCGCTCAGTGGCAGCGTCCACGCGGTCTGCAGCGTCGCGACGTTCGAGCTGTCGATCGGTCCGCTCGTGTAGCGCGTGTTGGCCATGTCGCCGTTGGGGTAGCCCGAGCCGCTCAGCGCGTAGGAGTGGTCGGTGGGCCCGGAGCCCTGCGCGAGCACGACGGCGCCGACGGCCACCGCCACGACGACCACGAGCGCGAGCGCGGCGAGCGGCAGCGGCGGCCGCTTGATGGCACCCTTGCCTGCCCGCGCAGCCGGGGCGCGCGAGGTGCTCTTCGTGGCGCGCGGAGGGCGCTTCGGGGCACGGGAAGGGGGCATCACGCCGCCCTCGCCCGCTCGAACAGCCACGGGTTGCGCAGGCCGATCACCTCTCCCTGAAAGCGCTTGCGCGGGCCATAGACGACCCAGGTCGTGTCGACCGCCCCGTAGACCTCCTCCACGCGCAGCTCTCGCGGATGTTCGCGCGCGTGGTGCAGGTGCGTGAGCCCCGCGTCGTAGGCGCCCGCGAGCAGGCCTCGCGCGACGAGCGGCTTGGAGGGCTCGTCGATAATCGTCGCAAAGCGCGACAGGTCGAGGTAGCCGCGCGTCGCGGAGACGATCCCGAGGCTGCGGGGTGATTCGACGCCCGCGCGCACGAGCAGCGCGAGCTCCTTCGTCGGATACAGGAACGTGTCGATCACGAACACCTCCGTGTGGTGAATCTCGGTCACGAGGTGGACCTGGACGTGGGCGCTGCACTGCACGAGGAACGTGTCCTCGCGCTCGCGCACCTGCGAGATCGCGCCGAGCAGGTCGTCGACCAGCACGACCTCGAAGCGCTCGATCCCCTGAAACTCGAGGTAGTGCAGCAGCGCGTTCTCGTGGCACGTGCCCGCCGGCCCGAGCGTGACGAACCGCGGCACGCTCATCGCGCGCGCCCCGCGGCGATCAGCTCGTCCTCCATCCGGCAGGTCGCCCCGATCAGCAGCTCGAACAGCGCGGCGGTGAAGTCCGCCGGCAGCTCGACCTCGGCGCCACGGCCGAGATAGCGCGCGCGCACCGCGGCGACACGGTCGGGCTGCATCATCGGGATCGCGTGACACTGCTTGTAGCGCGCGATCTCGCGGCAGATCTGAAAGCGCTCGCCGAGCAGGTTCGCGATCTCCTCGTCGATCTCGTCCAGGCGGTGGCGAAACGGCTCGAGGCCGTCAGCGCGCGCGGATGTGCCCGCCTGTGGCTCGCGCGCGCTCACGCCCGACTCCCACGAACGCGCCCGCCGATCCCGTGCTCGCGCGCACTTACGCCCGGCTCCCCACGAACATGCCATCCGATCCTGGGCTCGCGCGCGCTCACGCCCGGCTCCCCACGAACATGCCATCCGATCCTGGGCTCGCGCGCGCTCACGCCCGGCTCCCCACGAACATGCCACCCGATCCCGGGCTCGCGCGCACCGGCTGCGCGCCTGCGTCGAGCAGCCCCGCGGCGAACGCGAAGCTGCAGCTCGCGAGCGAGGACAGCGCGTAGCCGCCCTCTTGCACCACGCACACCGGCAGACCCGCGCGCGCGAGCAGCCCCCCGATTTGAGCGAAGATCGACGCGTCGAAGCGCCAAGAGCCGTGCGGGTCCCCGGCCACGAGGTCGTAGCCGAGCGACAGCACGATCGCGTCGGCGGTGCGGGAGAGCGTCTCCGTGCACGCGGCCACCGCCCCCATATAGCTCTCCGCCGTCGGCGGGCTCCTGAATGCGACGAGATGCTCACGCTCGCTCTTCGCACGCACGCGCGCCCACGGCAGGTTCGCGCCGGTCGCGCCGTGCAGCGAGTGCAGCGTCGTCCCGCCCAGGCGGTGCAGCAGCGCCGCGGTGCCGTTCGGGTAGTGCAGGTCGAGATCGAGGATCCCCACCCGCGCGATACCGCCGTCGTGCAGCGTCTGCGCGGCCGCGGCCGCGTTGTTCAGATAGCAGTAGCCCCCCAGCCAACCCGGGCCGGCGTGGTGGCCGGGCGGGCGGCAGAGCGCGTAGCTGAAGCGCGCGCCCGCGACGATCCCGCGCGCGGCTACGATCGCCGCGCCGACCCCCTCGCGCGCGGTCGCGACCGCCCGCGCGCACACGGGCGTGTCGGGGGCTAGGCCCGGCTGCGCGAGCTCCGCCACCAGCACGGGCTCCTCGCCGCGGACGCGCTCGAGCGCATCGAGGTAGCCCGGCTCGTGCAGCCGCCGCAGCACCCGCTCGACCTCCGCCGAGCTCGCGCCGGCCGTGCGCGCGGCCACCCCGCGGTGGCGCAATAGGCCGGAGCGCACCTCCGACATGCGCCGCGCGTCGTCGTGGCCGCGCGTCCTGCGCCCGCGCTCGTCGAGGATCCACGGCACGGCGCCCTCGCGCTCGCCGCACGCGGCGCGCTGCTCGATCAGCAGCATCCGAGCGCCGTGCGAGCCCGCGCTCATGACAAGAGCCGCCGCATCCGCGCGCCGAGCGGCGCAAAACCGTTGTGCAGATAGAACGCCTCGGTGGCGCGAATCCCGGGAAAGCTCTCGCGCGGCAGCCCGACCTCGACGCGCGCCATCGCCTGTTCGCGCGCGCGCGCAAACAGGGCGTCGAGAAGAGCGCCGCCGATCGCCTGCCCGCGGTGGGAGGGGGCGACCCACAGGTCCTGGACCAGCGCGTAGCGGCCGGGCACGTGGATCGCGGTCTGCCAGCTCGCCCCGAGCACGCCCACGATCGCGCCGCGCTCCCCTGCCGCGGCCCCGCTCACCCCGCGTATCCCCCGGGCTGCGCCGTGCTCCCCGGCTCCGGTCGCGCCGTCCTCTTCGGCCTCACATACCCCGCGCTTTCCCCGGGCTGCGCCGTGCTCCCCGGCTCCGGTCGCGCCGTCCTCTTCGGCCACGAGCACCACCCCCGCGGCGGGATCGCCGATCAGCGCGCGCACCGTCTTTTCCATCTCGATCAGCGGCGGCGGCGCACCACCGAGCTCGCGCAGCAGCTGGTGCACAGCGCCGGCGACCGCGCTCGTGTCTTCGCCGCCGGCCGCGCGCACACGCCAGGACGCCGCGGAAGGGGACGCCGCGCGCGCGCCGCGCGCGGACGCGTTCACAACGCGCTCGCGGCCGATCGACTCGCTCACGCCGCCGCCCTCGCGATCCCCGTCGCGGGCTCGAGCTCGAGCGTCCACGCGTCCTCGCCGTCGCGGCCGGTGACCGCGCGCGCGATCGCCGCCATCGGCGCGCGCGCCTTGAGCAGCAGCTCGCCGAACTCCTCCTCGGCGTCGGACTGCATCACGATCGCCCCGCCCGCGCCGATCGTGGTCGCGCCCGCCCGCAGCACGATTGTGCGGATCACGATCGACAGGTCGACCGCGCCGTCGAGCCCGAACCAGCCGAGCGCGCCCGAGTAGACGCCGCGCGCCGTGCGCTCGACGTCGTCGATGATCTCCATCGTGCGCAGCTTCGGCGCGCCCGTCATCGAGCCGCCGGGGAAGCACGCGCGCACGCACTCCACCGGCCGCCGCCCCTGCTCTAGCCGCCCCACGATCGCCGATACCAGCTGGTGTACGGTCGCGTACGGCTCGACGACCATCAGCTGCGGAACATGCACGCTGTCGACCTCGCACACGCGCCCGAGGTCGTTGCGCAGCAGATCGACGATCATCAGATGCTCGGCATACGTCTTTTCGTCGCCCGCCAGCTCGTCGCGGCGCCGCGCGTCCTCGACCGGGTCCGCCGCCCGCGGCGCGGTCCCCTTGATCGGGCGGGCCTCGACGCGGCGGTCGCGGTCGACCGACAGGAACCGCTCCGGCGAGGAGCTGACGACCGCGAAATCGCCGAGCTTCAGATACGCCGCAAACGGCGCCGGGTTGGTTTGGCGCAGCAGCCGGTAGAGCTCGAACGGGTCCGGGCTCGCGTCCGTCGAGATCTGATCGGTCAGGCAGATCTCATACGACTCGCCCGCGGCGAGCGCCGCCTGGCAGCGCGCGATGTCGGCGATGTACTGCTCGCGCCCGCGCCCGCAGCGAAAGCGCACCGGGGGCGCATCCGACGGGGCGGGCGGCTCCACGGGCTCGGGCGAAACCCCGAGCAGCTCGCGCACCGCCCGCTCGGCGCCGTCCAGCCACCCCTCCACCTCCGCTTCCGGCTCCGCGCCGCGGATCGCCAGCAGATGCGTCTCACCGCGCATGTGATCGACCGCGACCACCCGGTTTGCGAACATCATCACCGCGTCGGGCAGATCCGAGCGGTGCGTGTTCGGAGAGCCGCAGTCCGCCTTGCACTCGTAGCCGAGATAGCCCACAAAACCGCCCAGCAGCCCGTCGGGCGCGCCCGCGGGCAGCCGCAGCCTGCGTTCCGTCAGCTCACCGTCGAGCACGTCGAAGATCGAGCCCCGCTCCTGCGTGCTCCCGTTCCCACGTTCCGCGCGCACCACCCCGTCGTGTACGCCATAACGCAGCACGCAGCGCTCGCTGCCGCCACTCGTGCCAAGGAACGAGCGGCGACCGAGCGGCGACGGCGCGTCAGCGCTATCCAACCAAAACGCGAACCGCTCCTCCCCGAACAACCGCGCGAACAGCAGCTCTGTCGAGACCTCCCCAGCGACCGTGCGCACGCGCAGCTGCAGCTCTTTCGCCTCGCCCACCGGCCCGGCGGGGGCCCCATCGCGCCGTCCGGCGGCGGCTCCGCTCGACGGGCCCGCGGGCGAAGAGGCGGCGCGGCGCGGGGCGACGCCGGGCGCGCGCGGGCTGCGCGACGGCACCGGCATCCCGCGCGAAGAGCTCGCGCGCGTGCGCGTGTGGCGATCGGCGAGCTCGTAGAAGTTCTCGGCCAGCCGCCGGCCGTGCTCGGTCGCGATCGACTCCGGATGGAACTGCACTCCCCACAGCGGCCGCGTGCGGTGCTCGATCCCCATCACCACCCCGTCCTCCGTCCACGCCGTCACGCGCCCCTCGGGCCCGAGCGCGCCCGAGACCGCCAGCGAGTGGTAGCGCACGACCGAGAAGTCCTGCGGAATACCCGCGAACAGCCCCTCGCCGACGTGCTTCACCCGGCTCAAACGCCCGTGCATCGCCACCGGCGCGGTGTCCACCAGCCCGTCCAGCACCTGTCCCAGCCCCTGATGGCCCAGACACACGCCCAGCACCGGCGCCTGGCTGAAGCGCAAAATGTCCGCGCACACCCCGAAGTCGTGCCAGCGGCGCGGATGCCCCGGCCCCGGCGAGAGCACGATCGCGTCGAAGTCCCACCGCGACAGCGCGCGCCACGTGACCATGTCGTTGTGAATCACGATCGGCTCCTCCCCCCGCACGCCCGCGAGCAGGTGAAAAACGTTGTACGTGTAGGAGTCGTAGTTGTCCACAAGCAGCGTCGTCATGCGGCCGTCTCCAATCCCAGACCGCGCGCGGAACGGTCAAGCAGCGTGTGCACGACCCGCTCGACATGCTCGCCGTGGTCGCGCTCGAGCTGCCACAGCGCGAGGTGCTTGAGGTAGTGCGCGAGCGGGCGCACGTCGAGACGTTTCACCGCAAGGCGCAGATAGCGCCGGTAGAGCTCCGACTGCACGACCGCAAACCGGTAGGCCGGATCGTCGACCGGGCGCCCGCGCCGCCGCCGCTTGGGCCCACCGCCGGCGCCGTGCCTCGCGCGCGCGCAAACGAGATCCCAGCCGAGGCTCTCCTCGGCGCGCAGCAGCCGGTCGGTGTCGAAGTCGATCGCGGGCGCTACAGGATGGGGCAAAAACCAGCCGAGCGCGACCTGCGCGGCGATCCGTTCCGGGCGGGGATGCTCGCGGCGGACCTCGCTCCGCTCGGGATCGTCCTTGATCTGCGCGTCGATCCAATCGGTCAAATCGTCGATCAACAGTCCGCCTTCGCTCGACGCGACCGCGCGCTTCTGCGCGGAGACCATGCCGTTGAAGATGTCATGCGTCGGGTGGATTCGCCCCCGGCCGTCGGCGGAGCCGTTGCCGCGACCTTGGCCCCTGCCGCCGTGGCCGCTGTCGCCGTGGCCCCCGTAGCCGCTACCGCCATCGTCGCCACCGTCACCGTCACCGCCACCGTCACCGCCACCGCGGTCACCGGCCCCGCCGACACCGTCGCCGTCCGCCAGCAGCTCGTGCATCAGCTGCCGCCGGCAGGTCACATGCGAGACCCACTCCGTACCGCACACCTGCATCGAGGTCATCTCGTCCAGCTCAGGGGCCGCCATCCAATAGGCGAGCGCGCGCATGTGCTGGGTCGGTAGGCCATCGGCGCGCACGAGCGGGAACTCCTCGAAGTTCTGCAGATCCGTAGCGTAGACCACCACCCCGTCTCCCCGCCGGCGCAGCTTGCCGCTGCGCAGACCGGCCCGCGTCAGCTCGGCCGCGTCGGCGAGAAAATCCGACTCGAAATACACGCGGTCGAACGCGATGCCGAGCCGCGCTAGCGTCTTGCGCTGGCCGGCGATCACCCAAGCGCGCGTCCTGTACCACAGCTCGAGCGCCTCCGGTTCTCCCGCGAGCACCCGTTTGAGCAGCTCGTCGGCAACGTCGCCGTGCAGCGTCAGCTCGCGCGTGAGCGAGTCCTCCGCCCGCTCGGCTTTGGCCCCGCCGAACGAGCCGGCGGCGGCGACGTAGTCCGCGTAGCAAACACCGACGAAGTGATCGCTCTTCTCGTCCCCCTCCCCCCACGAGCGCTCCTGGCGGCCGCTGCGCATCACCCCCGCCATCGCCTCGCCCATCGAGCGCCCGGCGTCTGAGATCAGCGAGCGGCGCTCGACCTGCGCCCCCGCCTGCGCGAGCGCGGCGGCGAGCGCGTTGCCGATCGCAAGATTGCGCAGATGCCCCACGTGCAGCGCCTTGGTCGCGTTCGCGTCCCAGAACTGCACCGAGTAGCGCTCTCCCTGCGCCAGATCCGCGAGCGTCGCCTCGACAGAGCCGCCGGCCTCCAGGCTCGCCCCGGTGGTCTCGACCCACTCGTCGTCCAGCCGCAGCTCGACCCCGCCCTCACCGCTTTTGACCCTGCTGACCCACGGCTCGCGCTCGATCTGGCGCAGCGCTGTGAGCGAATCCACGTCCTCCCACCACGCGGGGGCGCGCGGCACGAGCTTCAAATCGAAGTCGCGGTGCGGGCGGCGCGGCGCACGCGCGGCCCAGCGCCCCGGTGTCTGCGCGAGCGCCGGAGCTTCCTCGAAGTAGTCAAATAGGTTTGCGGTCATGAGCAGGTGAAAAATGGGTCCTGGCAACCCATGCACCAGCCGGGGCTCGAACCCGGATCAACGGCGTTTAAGGCCGGTCCTTTAACCGATTAAGGCACTGGTGCTCGTCAGGGGGGAGCCGCCTGCTCATGTCCTCGCCGGACACTCTGAAGCGGGTATGCGAAATTCGATTCGACCGGGCGAACCTATCAGTTATTATCGCCCTGCAAGCCCTTATTTTATGGTGAAAAGCGCTTGATAGAAGCGAAAACCGCTTCGACAAGCCGGATTGCCGGGGCAAGCACAAGATAGAGACAAAAGCGGAAAGTGTGAAGTTGGAGACATGAGCCTCGAACAAGGCCTGCCCCCGGGCCCAAAAATGCCTAGCTTCGTGCAGGCGGTCGGCTGGTCGCGCCGGCCGCTTGCGTTCATGGAGAGGTGTCAGAGACATTTCGGTGACACTTTCACCTTGCGCCTCGCGCGCGGGGAGACGTGGGTGGTGGTGTGCGACCCGCAGGACGTAAAGCGCGTGTTCACCGCCGACCCCGACACGCTCGGCGTGAGCGAAGCGAACCCCCTGCTCGGGCCGCTGCTCGGCCGCCGCTCGGTGATGCTGCTCGAGGAGCCCGAGCACATGCCCCGGCGCAAGCTGATGCTCGCGCCGTTCCACGGCCGGCGCATGGACTCCTACGCGGAGATGATGAGCGCGGTCACGCGACGCGAGATTGCCGGCTGGCCGGTCGGCGAGCCGTTCGAGCTGTGGCCGCGCATGCAGACGATCACGCTCGAGGTGATCCTGCACGTCGTCTTCGGCTCGGTGCAGAGCGAGCATGTGCGACGGTTGCGCGAGCTGCTGGTGGCGCTGACCGCGTGGCTGAACGACCCCGGCCGCCTCGCGTCCCTGTCGGCCCTCTCGGCCACGCTCGGCGCGCGCGCGATGGCGCGCGACCCGAGCTTTCAGAGCACGCGCGAGGCGATGGCGAGCACGGTGCTCGCCGAGGTACGCCGCCGCCGCGAGACTCGAGACGCGCGCGCGCGTCGGGGCGCTGGGGAAGACCACGCAGGCGCGCACGTGGGCGAGCGAGAGGCCGACCGAGACGACGTGCTCGCGCTGCTCGAAAGCGCGCGCTACGAGGACGGCTCGCCGCTGAGCGAGCGCGACCTGTGCGACGAAGCGATCACGCTGCTGCTCGACGGCCCCACGTCCACTTCGCTGGCGTGGACGTTCGAGCGCCTGCTGCGCCACCCGGACAAGCTCGAGCGATTGCGCCGCGAGGTTGCGGAGGGTGAGGAGGACACCTATCTGGACGCCGTCGTGCGCGAGGCGATGCGGCTGTGCCCTCCGGTCGCGGTCGTCGCGCGACGGCTGCTCGCGCCGCTTCAGCTCGGTGGCTATGAGATACCGGCGGGTGTGACGGTCGCGCCGTGCGTCTACCTGATGCACCGCCGCGCCGAGGTCTACCCGAACCCGCTGGCGTTCGTGCCGGAGCGGTTCATAGGCACGGCCGCCGGCACGTACACGTGGATCCCGTTCGGCGGCGGCTCACGCCGCTGCCTGGCCGCGAGCTTCGCGACGATGGAGATGAAGCGGGTCGTGCGCACCGTCCTGAGCGAGGTCGAGCTCCGTGCCGAGCACGCGGGATCCGAGCGTGTGATGCGCAGCTCGATCGCGTTCGCGCCGGGCGGTAGCGCGCTTGCGGTCGTTACCCGCCGCCGGGCGCCGGCAATGGTGGGCACGGAGTCGGCACGATGACGACACGCAGCACACGTGCACCCGTGAGAGCGGCACGGCGATGACGGCCGGGGACGAGGAGGCGCAGGCCGACCTGCTGATCGTCGGCGCCGGGGCCAAGGCGGGCGCGATCGCCGCGAAGGTGCACGTGCTGAACGGTCTCTCCGCGCGCGCGGGCGAGCGACCGATCCGGCTGACGATCGTCGAGGCGACCGAACGGGCGGCGTCGTGGTCGGGGCGCAACGGCATGACCTCCGGCGAGGAGCCGCTCGCGATCCCGCCGATCAAGGACGTCGGCTTCCCGTATCAGAGCCACGAGCTGCTTGGCGAGCTCGGCGCGGTGGTCAACCACGCGATTACCGAGTTCACCTGGCAGCGCTATCTGATCGACGGCGGCGGCTACGCCCGCTGGGTGAACGCCGGCTCGCCCGCGGTCGAGCACCGCGAGTACGGGCGCTACCTGACGTGGGTGCTCGCAAAAGCTACAGACGGGATCACGCACGTGAGCGGGCGCGTGACGCGGATCTCGCTGCAAACGCGACGCGGCCGGGGGAAAGGGGCACGGGGGGAGGAGAAGCAGGCGCGCGGAGAAGACCGCTGGGCGCTCGAGGTCTCAGAGCCGACCGGGACGCGGTGGTACTACTGCCGCGCGCTCGTGCTGACCGGCCCCGGCGTGCACCGCCCGCTCCCGCACGACAGCGCGGTAGAGCACAAAATCTTCCATTGCGACAGCAGGCGCTCGGAGCTCGCGCGCATCCCCGCGGGCGAGGACTCGGAGATCGCGATCGTCGGCGGCGGTGAGAGCGCGCTCAGCTGCGTCGCGTTCCTGCGCTCCTTTCGCCCGCAGGCGCGCCTGACCGTCTACACGCCGACTCTGCCGCTGAGTCGCGGCGAGAGCTTTCTTGAGAATCGCGTGTTCTCAAACCCCGACGAGGTCGCCTGGAGCGCGCTCGAGGAGCGCATGCGGCGCGACTTCGTCAAGCACTGCGACCGGGGCGTGTTCGACCCGGGCACGCTTGCGCGCATCGCCGGCGACGAGCGGTGCCGGTTCGTCACCGGCCGCGTGACGCACGTGGCGGCGACGGGCGACGGAAACCGGCTGGGCGTGAACTGCAGCTCGGCGGCGGCCCTCGACGGCGCGCGCTACGACTTCCTGGTCAACTGCACGGGCTTCGACCTGCTCGAGCAGTTGCGCTCCCTGTTCCCGCCGGTCGTGCGCGCCGAGATCGAGCGCCGCGCGGGCCCCGTCTGGGATCGGCCCGCCGGAGCGGAGGTCGCGATCGGACGGGCGCTCGAGCTCGAGCGCATGCGCCCGCGACTGCACATTCCCGGCCTGGCCGCGCTCAGCCAGGGGCCGGGCTTCGCGAACCTCGGCTCGCTCGGGCTGCTCGCCGACCGCGTGCTCCAGCCGCTGCTGCTCCACGACGGTGAGACACGCGATCGGGCTCAAGAGCCGGCTCAAGTCCCGACCGGCGCGCGCCTCGCGGCCCAGGGCCGCGCCGATTCGAGCTGGGTGGCGAGCGCGAGCAGCGCCCTCTCGCCCCCCGGGCGTCCGACGAGCTGAATCGCCGGCGGCAGCGGACGCTCGGCCAGCGCCAATCCTGCGACGATGTAGCTCTGCCCACAAGGCAGCTTCCCCGTCAAGCATCCAGCTCAGAAAGCGAGTGCCATGAGCGAGGTCCAGACCACCGCCGTCCCGTCGTCCACGTCCAGCCCGTCCGCGAATCCCGAGGTCCAGTCAGGCCTCGAAGGAGTCGTCGCCTTCGCCACCGAGATAGCCGAGCCCGACAAAGCGGGCGGCGCGCTGCGCTATCGCGGCGTCAACATCGAGGACCTGGTCGGAGCGGTCCCGTATGAGCAGGTCTGGGGCCTGCTCGTCGACGGCCGCTTCAAGCCGGGCTTGCCCCCGGCCGAACCGCACGCGCTGACGGTCCGCTCCGGCGACCATCGCGTCGACGTGCAGTCGGCGCTCGCGATGCTCGCCCCCGAGTGGGGGTTCAAGCAACTGATCGACATCTCAGACGTGGAGGCCCGCGACAACCTCGCGCGCGCGTCGGTGATGGCGCTGTCGTTCGTGGCGCAGTCCGCACGCGAAGCGGGCCAGCCGCCGGTGCCGCAGGCGGAGATCGACCAGGGCAAGACGATCCCCGAGCGCTTTTTGATCCGCTGGCGCGGCGAGGCCAACCCGGACCACGTGAAGGCGATCGACGCCTACTGGATCTCGGCGGCCGAGCACGGGATGAACGCCTCGACGTTCACCGCGCGCGTGGTCGCCTCGACCGGCGCCGACGTCGCCGCCGCGCTGTCGGCCGCGGTCGGCGCGCTGTCCGGCCCGCTGCACGGCGGCGCGCCCTCGCGCGTGCTGAAGATGCTCGAGGAAGTCGAACGGACCGGCGACGCCGAGCGCTGGGTATCGGACGCGCTCGACCGCGGCGAGCGGCTGATGGGCTTCGGCCATCGCATCTACCGCGCGGAAGACCCCCGCGCGCGCGTGCTGCGCCGGACCTGCTCGGAACTGGGCTCGCCGCGCTTTCAGGCCGCGGAGGCGCTCGAGCAGGCGGCGCTCGCGGAGCTGCACGCGCGCCGGCCCGACCGCGTACTCGCGACCAACGTCGAGTTCTGGTCGGCCGTGATCCTCGACCTCGCCGAAGTCCCACCGGACCTGTTCACGCCGATGTTCACCTGCGCGCGCGTCGCCGGCTGGTCGGCGCACGTGCTCGAGCAGAAGCGCGAGGCGAAGCTGATCCGGCCTACCGCGAAGTACGTGGGCGCGGGGCCACGCCCGGTGAGCGCGGTCGAATAGCCGCCGTTAGGCGGGCCGCGCGGCTCCGTCTCGACCCAGAACGAAGCGAGGGCCCGGCATCCTGCCGGGCCCTCTGCACCGCCTATCGGACGACTGAGCGAGTTCCTGTAGCAGGAACCGTGCAGCAGCCCTGATCGCTACATCATGCCGCCCATGTCCGGCATGCCGCCGCCGGGGCCGCCGGCGCCTTCCTTCTCGGGCACCTCGGCGACGATCGCCTCGGTGGTGAGGATGTTCTTGGCGATCGACGCGGCGTTCTGCAGCGCAGAGCGCGTGACCATCGCCGGGTCGATCACGCCGGCCGCGACGAGATCGACGATCTCGTTTGTCGACGCGTTCAGACCGTTGCCTTTCTTTGCTTTGCGCACGTCGTTGACCACGACGGAGCCCTCCAGGCCCGCGTTCTCGGCGAGCTGGCGCAGCGGCTCCTCCAGAGCGCGGAGCACGATGCGCGCACCCGTGCGCTCGTCGTCGGAGCCGTCGACCGAAGCGCCGTTCTCGCTGATGACGACGGACGAGGAGGCCTGCAGCAACGCGACGCCGCCGCCGGGGACGATGCCCTCCTCGAGCGCCGCACGGGTCGCTTGAAGGGCGTCCTCGACACGGTGCTTCTTCTCCTTCATCTCCGTCTCGGTAGCCGCGCCGACCTTCACGACGGCGACGCCGCCGGAGAGCTTGGCGAGGCGCTCCTGGAGCTTCTCGCGGTCGAAGTCCGAGTCGGTGTTCTCGATCTCGGCTTTGATCTGAGCGATGCGGCCCTTGATCGCGGCGGCGTCACCGGCGCCGTCGACGATCGTGGTGTTGTCCTTGGCCACGACCACGCGACGGGCGCGTCCGAGCTGAGAGACCTGTGTGTTCTCGAGCTTCAGACCCATCTCCTCGGTGATCACCTCGGCGTTGGTGAGGATCGCGATGTCCTCGAGCATGCGCTTGCGACGGTCGCCGAAGCCTGGAGCCTTGACGGCCACACCGGTGAAGGTGCCGCGCAGCTTGTTGACGACCAGCGTCGCCAGCGACTCGCCCTCGACGTCCTCGGCGATGATCAAGAGCGACTTGCCGCTCTGGATCACTGCCTCGAGCACCGGGAGCACGTCACGGACGGAGCCAATCTTCTGGTTGGCGATCAGGATGTAGGGGTCCTCCAGCACAGCCTCCATGCGGTCCTGATCGGTGACCATGTAGGGCGAGATGTAGCCCTTGTCGAACTGCATGCCCTCGGTGAACTCGAGGTCCATGCCGAACGTCTGACCCTCCTCGACGTTGACGACGCCGTCCTTGCCGACCTTCTCGATCGCGTCGGCGATCACGTCGCCGATCTCCTCATCGCCTGCGGAGATCGTCGCCACGCGGGCGATCTGGTCCTTGCCGGAGACCGCCTTGGACTGCGTGGCGATGTTGGCCACGACCTGGTCGACCGCTTTCTCGATGCCGCGCTTGAGCGCCAGCGGGTTGGCGCCGGCAGCGACGTTCTTCAGACCCTGGCGAACGATCGCCTGGGCGAGGACCGTCGCCGTCGTCGTGCCGTCCCCGGCAACGTCGTTGGTCGCGGTGGCAACCTCGCGGACGAGCTGCGCGCCCTGGTTCTCGAAGACGTCCTCGACCTCGATCTCACGAGCGATCGTGACGCCGTCGTTGGTGATGGTGGGCGCGCCGAACTTCTTGTCGAGTACCACGTAGCGGCCCTTGGGGCCGAGCGTGACCTTGACCGCGTCGGCGACCGCGTCGACGCCGGACTCCAGCGCCTTGCGTGCCTCTGAGCCGTACTTGAGTTCCTTGTGAGCCATATCTGTCAGTTCTCCTCTTAGGACTCGACGCGGGCCAGGACGTCAGACTCGCGCAACACGAGCAGATCCTCCCCGTCGACCTTGATCTCGGTCCCGCCGTACTTGCTGTAAAGGACCTCGTCGCCCTTTTTCACGTCCAGCGGGATGCGCTTGCCGTCATCGTCCAGGCGGCCGTCGCCGGCGGCGAGGACCTTGCCCTTTTGCGGCTTCTCCTTGGCAGTGTCGGGAAGGACGAGGCCACTCGCGGTGGTCTGCTCCTCCTCGATTGCCTGCACGATCAGACGATCGCCCAGGGGCTTGAGCTTCATATCGATAAAACCTCCGTCTCGAGAATGCGACCGGCGACGCGCACCTCAGCCCCCAAAAGCGGGCCGGCGAGCCACCTCTTGGCACTCTCCAATGGAGAGTGCCAGTCCTGCCGCACCCAATATATAGGAGATCGGTGGGCTTTCAAGGGCTGTTCGGCAGTTTTAAACGCCGAATGCCGGCACAACCGCGTGACCTCAGACAAAATCAGCAAAAGCAGGTCGGACTTCTCATGCGGCCAAAAGGGCCGCGAAGCGGTCCGGCCGCATGAGAACGTCTCGATCCTGCGTCGGATCCCGCGTCAATTCTGCGCGCCGCCGAACCCCTTCATCGCCTCGCTCATGCCCGATGGCTTGTCGATGATCTGGGAGAAGCGCACCACCGTGACGGTGTCCTCCATCGAGACGGTGCGGCCATAGATCTGTTCGAGGAAGTGGATGAGTTCCTCGTGCCGGCGGAACTCGGGGTTGTCGTGCTTGATGTCGCGGGGGGAGAGGTCTGAGACCTTCATCACCTCGACCTGGTCGATGACCGCTTCGAAGATCCGCTCGCGCGGGGAGTACTGGTAGCCGATGGTCACGAGCACGGCCTGGTTCTTGCGATACTTGCCCGACTTGTCGCCGAGGCGGATCGTGGCCGTCTTGCGACCGCGCAGGAGCTCGTCGGCGAAGATCGTCGAATAGAAGTTGAGGACTTGCACGGACGGCAGGCTACCGGTCTTCTTGCAAACAGGCGAGCGCGCGCGTCACCATCTGGCGCTCGCCGGCGTGGCTGAGCTCGGTCTGGGCGGCTTTGAGATCGATCCAGCGGGCTTCCTCGACCTCGTCGTCGTGATCGGATGTGTCGCCGCCGGCGTAGGAGAAGAGATAGAAGGCCACCGACTTCGCGATCGTGCGCCCGTCGCGGCGGTACCAGTAGCGCACGTCGCCCAGCTCGCGCACCAGCTCGACCTCGACGCCCGTCTCCTCGCGCACCTCGCGCGTGGCCGCCTGCAGGGCGTTCTCGCCCGGATCGATGTGCCCCTTGGGGAGGCCCAGCACGCGCGTGCCGTCGGGCGCGCGGCGGGTGGGGATGATCACGATCACCTCGGTCTCGCCGCCGGCGCGCGCGTCGCGCACGACGACGCCTCCGGCCGAGGTCTCCCGCTCGCCGCGCGGACCCTTGCGGGCGCGCTTCGGCTTGGAGGGCTGGGAAGGCCGGGAAGGCTGGGAAGGCTGGGAAGGCTGGGAAGGCTTAGAAGACATACTGCTGCAGCTCCTGCGGGTCGTGCACGATCAGGCGCCCCCTTCCCTGGGACACCACGCCGGCGCGCTCGAGCACCGCGAGGAAGCGGCTCGCGGACTCGCGCGAGGAGCCGGCCAGCTGCGCCACCTCGGCCTGGGTGGCGGTGACGAGCACGTCTTTGACCGGCGCCGCCTCACCGGCCTGACCGGGCCCCGGGGAGGCGCCCGCGGCGCCGGACCCGCCGGCTCCGCCGCCGCGCCCCGCAGCGCCGGCGAAGTGCCCAGCGTCGGCGGCGAAGTGCCCAGCGTCGGCGGCGAAGTGCCCAGCGTCGGCGTCCGCCTCGGCCAGCTCCTGGGCGACGAGCTCTGAGAGGACGGTGGCGACACGGCTTTGCACCGTTTGAAAGGACTGGCGGGAGAGCCGCTCGTTGCTCTCGCGCAGGCGCCGCCCGAGGGCGATCACCAGCCGCCGGGAGATTCCGGGGTGCTCGACCATCAGCCGGCGCATGTCGGGCCCGAGCAGGGCGATCACCTCGGTCGGCTCGACCGCTTCGACGGTGGCCGAGCGGCGCTCGTCCTCGAACATGGCAAGCTCGCCGAAGATGTCGCCCGGGCCGAAGCGCGCGAGCGTGATCGTGCGCCCGTCTCCGTGGGAGCGGATCGCGCGCGCGTGGCCGGTGCGGACGATGTAGCAGGTATCGGAGGAGTCACCCTCGCGAAAGACGACCTGACCCGGCTCGAACGTGCGGGGAACGGCGAGCTCTGAGATCCGCTCGAGATCGGCGGAGACGAGCGTGGCGAACACGGGCACGCGCGAGGCGAGCAGCTCGACGACCTCCGCTGAGCGCATGCCCGCCATCTCGCAGGCATATCACACGGAGAACGACGATCGGCACATGCGGGCGCCGGGCGGCGCTATCTTCAGGCTTATGGGTTGCTCGAAGGCAAAGATCCGTGCGCATGTGTCCCGGTGCGGACTGAGCGCGCTGCTGCTGTCGGCCGTGCCATGGGTCGCGGGGGCTGCAGCGCCCGCGACCTCCGGCGCTATGCCGGCCGGGAAGGATAGGACCGCCACCGCCACCGCCACCGCTACGGCTACGACAAACCCCGCGAGGAAGACGGTGCCGGCGCATGCGCTCGATCGCTCGCGCGAGCTGTGGGCGACGATCGACGTGTGCAGCCCGCCCGAGGAGCTGAACACGGTCGGCGTGCGAGGGTCGATGCCGGGGGACGGGCAGGCGAAGGACACGATGTATATGAGCTTTCGCCTGCAGTACGAGGACAGCGCGACGGGGAGGTGGATCGACCTGGAAGCCGCCGGTGCGCCCCCGCCGGCTTATGTGGCGGTCGGTACGGGCAAGTCGGCACGCCAGGCGGGACGCTCCTTTCAGCTCGTGCCGGTTGCGGGCAAGCCGCCGTTCACGCTGAGGGGGATTGTCAGCTTTCAGTGGCGGCACGCCACGGTGATCGTGCACACGGTCTCGCGCCCGACGACGGCCGGTCAGCTCAGCCTCGCCGGCGCCGACCCCGCCGGGTTCAGCGCCGCGACCTGCGTCATCGGTTAGCGCCCTGAGCGAGTGAGCCCGCCGTGACGAGCGGTCACTCCGTGGACGGAGCGGCCGGTTTCTTTGGTTTGGCCGGTTTCGCCCGTTTCGCCGCCTGGGCTCCCGCCGGTTTCGCCGCCTGCGCGCCGGTGGGTTTCGTGCCCGGCCTCCCGGCCGGTTTCGCCGCCTGGGCTCCCGTGACGGGTTTCGTGCCCGGCGTCTCGGCCGGTTTCGCCGCCTGGGCTCCCGTGACGGGTTTCGTGCCCGGCGTCTCGGCCGGTTTCGCCGCGTGGGCTCCCGTGACGGGTTTCGTGCCCGGCGCTGCTGCCGGCTTCGACGCGGAGCTCGCTGCCGGTTTCGGCGCCGGTTTCGCCGCCTGTTTGCTGGGCGGCGCAGAGGCAGGCTTCTCCTCGGCCGGGGAAGGCCCGTGGCGGGCTTCTTCGATCGCTTCGAGCGCCGTCTTCGGCCCGACGTAGGGGGCCATCACGACGAACGAGAGCTGGTCGACGAAGCAGGCGAGGTAGCGCAGGCGGTCGTTGGGGGCGTAGCTGGAGACGATCCCGCAGATCGCGCCCGCGACGGCTTCGCCCACGAGCGCCGGAGCACGGCGCGGGTCGGGAGCGCTGCCGGCGAGCCGCTTGGTGGCGCCCTCGATCAGCCCGGCGACGCGATCGACCATGCCGGGGCCGACCTCGAAGACGTCGACGAACGCCATGCGCAGCAGGCCGGGGCGGGAGATGAAGTACTCGACCAGCGCCGCCACGCCGAGGCAGACGGCCTCAGACCACGATTCGGCGCCGCGGATCGCCGCGTGGACCGTGTCGGTCGCTTCCGCTGCAAATTCGTCGAGAACGGCGAGGAAGCACGCTTCCTTGGAGGGGAACTGCTTGTGGAAGGCCTCGGTCGAGATCCCCGCGAACTGGGCGATCTGAGGATCGGTCAGCGCCGAGTAGCCTTCGTCGAGGGTCAGGTGCACGACCGAGCCGAGCACGCGCGAGCGCTTGTCGTCGCTCGACAGGAACGCGGCCGGCTGTGGCGGGACGTGGGGCGGGCGCGCCAGGCCGATCGCGCTCACGCGGGCGGCGAGCGGCGTGCGGTAGGACTCGATCCAGTCGAGCAGTTCGTCGGTCACCGAGAAGAGGTCCTGGGCACGGCCTTCGTGCAGGCGCTTGAACGCCACGTGGCGCGCGCCCGCGACGACGGCGCGCGCGAGCAGCGGCTGCAGCTTGATGCCGTCGGGGCAGGCGTCATAGCCGGTCTTGGCGGTGCGCTCGAAGGTGCAGGCGGCGAGCAGCATGCGTTCGCGGGCCTTGGGGCCGACGCCGAGCGAGTCGACCAGCACGAGGTGGGCGCCCTTGGGGTCTTTGGCGACGTCGTCGATCATCGCCTTGCAGGCGGCGTGCATGCGGTTGGCCCACCCGCGCTCCTGCGCCCAGGCGTCCATCGACAGTTTGCGAGCACGGGCGACGACGATGTCGTAGGTCGCGAGGAAGCAGTCTTCCTTGTTGGCGAACTGCTCGTAGAACGCCCTGCGCGAAACCCCGGCCAGCCCGATCACGTGAGCTACCGTGGTCCCCGCGTAGCCGTGCTGAGAGATCGACTCGATCATCCCGCCATAGAGGCGGGCGCGCTGATGTCGGGCTACTTCCTCGCGCTCCATACCATGTGGGCCGTGAGGCAACCGCCTGTACATCGGTGTGAATTCCCGCTTGGTTCCGCTCATCCCCACGGTTCCAGAAGATAAGCAAAAACTCGACAAATTGCAAGTTTTTTATAACAGGATTGGTCGAATGTTTCCAGCCCTGTCTCCAGAAGCGCAAAAAACCCGATGGATAAGGGAATTCTGACAGATCTGATTCAACGGCGAAGTGCGCCCGGAGTGCGCTCCGAATCACGCGCTGAGCGTCAGCCGGCGCGGCCCGGGATGAAAACCGAGCTCGAGCAGGACCCCCTCGAGGGGGGAGCCGATCGCCGGATCGCCGTCGATCCGCTCGAGCGCGAGCTTGGGCACGCGCCCGGCGCGGACCGCCTCGGCGAGCGCTTCGAGCGCCGCGCGCAAAGACTCGGCCACGCGACCGTCGCGACCGCCGGCGAGCTCCTGAGCGTCCGCGACGGGCGCGGCGCGCGGGGGAGAGCAAGCCCCGTCGACGAGCGTGAGCAGCGCGCGGCCGCCGCGCTCGGCGTAGAGGACGGGCTCGTCGGCGACGAGCACGACATAGGCCCCGGCCACCCGCGCCGGGCGTGATCCGCCGGGGACGCGCTTTGGCCACGGCAGCGCAGCGCCGTAAGGCTGGGCGGGGTCGGCGGCCGCGAGCACGAGCCGCCGGGGGGCGGCATCCCCCCCCGGCGCGCCGGCGCCCGCGGCGCCACGCGCCGCGCGCAGGCGCTCGACGGCGCCGGGAAGGGCGAACTGGGCGCCGCCCATGCCCTCGACGAAGTAGCCGCGGCGGCAGACGCCGAGGATCTCGAGGTTGGCGAAGGTGTCGTAGAGGCCGGCGAAGCCACCGCGAACCCCCTCGGCGAGGACCTGCTCGCGGGTGACGATGCCGTAGCGCTCGAGCAGCAGCTCGGCGAGCACCCGCCGGCGCTCGACGGCGCCGGCGGGCCCGCCGGCGCCGGGCGCGGCGAAGAGCGGCGCGGTCAGCGACCAGCGGCCCTGCACCTGAGAGTGCGTTTGGCTGCGCCGGCCCGCGAAGCGCGAGCGCCCGGAAAGCGCGCGCGCGCGAGGAGGCCCCTCGAGCATCGCTCCCCTGGCCGGCCGGCCGCCGCGGGCGAGTGACAGGTGAGGAGCGCGCAGCGGCGCCCAGGCATCGTTGGTCGCCTCCCCCGCCCAGACGAGATCCCAGAGCGCCTCGCGCAGCGCCTCCGCGGGAGGGTCGAGCTCTGAGAGCAGGTCGGTGAAGAAGCACGGGGATTGGGCCAGGCGCGCACGAAGCAGCTCGTGCTCGGCGCGGCTCGGCGGCTCTGCGGCTCCCCGTCCGGCGCCGCCGGCGGGCGGCGGCCCGAGCAGGGGGGCGTCGTCGCGGAAGTAGAGGGCGACGCGGCCCGAGCGACCGAGCGCGCCGGCGCCAACCCAGACGAGCTCGCCGCTCGCGCAAAGCGAGTCGAGCCAGGACTGCGAGTAGGCGCCGGTGCGCCGGGGGAGCACGTCGCGCTCCCAGATGGCCGCCGGCAGGGGAAGGGCCTGTAGCGCGACGAGAGCCTCGCGCAGACGCTCGATCGAGGCGCCGGAGGGCCGATGACGGTCGATGCCCTGCCAGGCCGGGAGAAAGGCCGCAAGGGCGCTCTGGTCGGCAGGCTCGATCTCTTTGCGCAGGGCCGCGAGCGAGGCGCGGCGCAGGCGGCGGAGGACCTCGACGTCGCACCACTCGCGGCCATCCGCCGACGGGACCGAGCCGACCCGGGCAGGGCGCTCCTGGGAAGCGGCAGACGCGGCGGGCGACGTGGTCGCCTCTTCGCCCGCGGCATTCGGAGGGGCGGCGGGGTTTGGGCGCAGCTCTCCGCGTACGAGCAGGCCGTCGCGCTCGAGCTCGCGCAGAACGGCGCTCGCGTCGAGGCCGTAGCGCGCGAAGAGCTCCTCGGTGGTGAACGGCCCGTGCGTGCGGGCGTAGCGGGCGACGAGCACGCGCAGCGCGTCGGGGACGTCGGCGAGAAACGTTTCGGGCAGCCCGCCGGGAGGGACGGCGCCGAGCGCGTCGCGGTAGAGCCCGGCCTCGTCGGCGGCGATGAAGCGCTCGCGGCCGCCCACGCGGATCGCCACGGCGCGCCGTTCGCGCCGCAGCTCTGCCAGCAGGTCGGCTGCGGAGATTGGTGCGAGGACGCGTTCTGAGAGCTCGCCCGCGTCGAGATCGCCGACATGGCGGAGCACGTCGTGGAGGGCGTCACGGCCGGTGGCGCGGGTGATCGCGGAGCGATGCTGCAGGTCGTCTTCGACGCGGGCTAGCGCACCGGGGTCGATCAGCTCGCGCAGCTCCTCTTGGCCGAGCAGCTCGCGGAGGAGGTCGCGGTCGAGCGACAGCGCGGCGGCGCGGCGCTCGGCGGATGGCGCGTCGCCCTCGTACATGTAGGTGGCGACGTAGTCGAACAGCAGCGAGGACGCAAACGGGGAGGCGGTGGGGGTCTCGACCTCGACGAGCGAGATCTCGCGGGTATGGAGGGCGCGGAGCAACGCTTGCAGGCCGGGCACGTCGAGCACGTCACGCAGGCACTCGCGATAGGTCTCGAGCACGATCGGGAAGTCGCCGTAGCGGCGCGCGACCTCGAGCAGGTTCTGGGCCTTCAGGCGCTGCTGCCAGAGCGGGGTGCGCCGGCCGGGATAGGCGCGGGGGATGAGCAGCGCGCGGGAGGCGTTCTCGCGGAAGCGCGCGCCGAACAGGGCGGAGTCGCCGAGCTCGGCCACGATCGCCTGCTCGACGTCGTCGGGCTCGAGCAGCACGAGCTCGGCCGCCGACGGTAGGGACTCGGCGTCGTCTGAGTCGAGATCGGGAAGGTGCATGACGATGCCGTCGTCGGAGGCGATCACATCCGCCTCCAAGCCGAGGCGCTCGCGGATGCGCGCGGACAGGGCAAGGCTCCAGGCGGCGTGGACGCGGCGGCCGTAGGGGGAGAGGATGCACAGGCGCCAGTCGCCGATCTCGTCGCGGAAGCGCTCGAGCACGAGCGTGCGGTCGCAGGGGAGCACGCGCGTGGCGGCGAGCTGCTCGCGCAGGTAGGCGAGCAGGTTGCGCGCGGCGCGCTCGTCGAGGTCGTAGTCGCGTTGCAGGGTCTCCGCGTCCTGGTCGACGGCCCAGCGGGAGAACGCCCCGATCGCCTCGCCCAGCTCGCGCGGGCGCCCGACGGAGTCGCCCTTCCAGAACGGCACCGCGCCGGGGGCGCCGGGGGCGGGGGTGACGATCACGCGGTCGCGGCCGATCTCCTCGATCCGCCAGGTGGAGGCGCCGAGCAAAAAGGCCTGGCCGGGACGGGCCTCGTAGACCATCTCCTCGTCGAGCTCGCCGACGCGGCGACCGTCCGGAAGCGTGACGGCGTAGAGGCCGCGGTCGGGGATCGTGCCGGCGTTGGCGACGGCGAGCTGGCGCGAGCCCTTGCGCGCGCGGACGACGCCTGAGAGCCGGTCCCAGACGATGCGCGCGCGCAGCTCGCCGAACTCTTTGGAGGGGTAGCGGCCGTCGAGCATGTCGAGCACGTTCTCGAGCAGCTCGCGCGAGAGCTCGGAGTAGGAGTGGGTGGCGGTGACGAGCGCGTGGAGCTCGTCGACGGAGATGCCGCCCGCGTCGAGGGCGACATCGTCGTGCGCGCCGGAGGGTGAGGATTTTTTTGAGGGGCCGGCTGCCGCCGGCTCGGAGGACACGGCGATGGCGACAATCTGCTGAGCGAGAACGTCAAGCGCGTTGCGCGGGACGACTGTCTGCTCGATCAGGCCTTGATGCATGCGGTGGGCGACGACCGTGCACTCGAGCAGGTCGCCGCGGAACTTGGGGAAGATCCGCCCGCGACTGACCTGATCGACGCCATGACCGGCACGGCCGATGCGCTGCAGGCCGCGGGCGACCGACTTGGGCGACTCGATCTGCAGGACGAGGTCGACGGCGCCCATGTCGATGCCGAGCTCGAGCGAAGACGTGGCCACGAGGCAAGGGAGCTCGCCCGCCTTGAGCAGCTCCTCGACCTTGGCACGCTCCTCGCGCGCGAGCGAGCCGTGGTGGGCGCGGGCGACCTCGCGCAGCGGCGGCACGCCCGGACTCTCCACGCGAACTCCCGCCCCGCCGCCGGAGGCGGCCTGCTCATCGCCGTCAGCGGCCGCCTGCTCTTGGACGCCGGCGCGCTCTTGGACGCCGGTGCGCTCTTGGGCGCGCTCTTGGACGCCCGCGTGCTCTTGGACGCCGGTGCGCTCTTGGACGGCGAGCTCGTTCAGGCGCAGCGCGACGCGCTCGGCCGCGCGGCGGTTGTTGACGAACACGATCGTGGAGTTGTGCTCGCGCACGAGCCGCAACAGCTCGGGGTAGATCGCGGGCCAGATCGACCCCCGCGTCGACTCGCCTCCGGCGAGCGGCTCGAGCGGATCGCGCGCGGGCTCGACCGGCCCGTTCGGCTCGGCCATCGACTCGACGGGCACTTCGATGCGGAGGTCGAGCTGCTTGGGCGAAGCGGCGTCGAGGATCGTGACCTCGCGGCGCGGCCCGACGAGGAAGCGCCCGATCTCCGCGAGCGGGCTCTGGGTCGCGGAGAGGCCGATGCGCTGGATTGTGCGCGCGGGCCTGTCTGCCCCGCCATCTGAGACGTCCGTTTGCCGCCTCTCCGCGTTCGCCGTGCCGCCGGAGAGACCCCTCGGCAGTCCCCGCCCCCGCGCCACGCCGCTTGAGGTGTCCGTCCCCGGCCCCTCCTCTCTCGCCCTGCCACCAGAAAGACCAATCTCCCGCCCCCGCCCGCCGGCCGATCCGCTCGCACGGACAAGCGCCTCGAGGCGCTCTAGCGTGAGCGCGAGGTGAGAGCCGCGCTTGGAGTGCGCGACCGCGTGGATCTCATCGACGATCACCGCTTCGACGTCGCACAGCATCGCGCGCGCCTGCGAGGTCAGGATCAGGTAGAGCGACTCGGGGGTGGTGATCAGGATGTCCGGCGGCCGGCGCGCCATCGCGGCGCGCTCGCGTTGCGGCGTGTCGCCCGTGCGGATCCCGACCGTCACATCCTCGGCGCCGATCCCGCGCAGGGGGGTGCGCAGGTTGCGCTCGATGTCGTAGGCGAGCGCCTTGAGCGGGCTTACATAGACGACGCGCGTGCCCTGTCGCTCATCGGTGCAAGCACCCGTCGCGCCGAGCCGGTCGAGCGCCCAGAGAAACGCCGCAAGCGTCTTGCCCGACCCGGTCGGCGCCGACAGCAGCACGTGCTCGCCGGCGGCGATCGCCGGCCACGCCTGCGCCTGCGCCGGGGTGGGCGCGGCAAAGGCCCGCGCGAACCACTCGCGCACGCGCGGAGTGAAGCTCGAGAGCGGATCAACCGCAAGAGGTCCGGCCGCCGACGGACCGACCGCGGGCTCCACGGCTGGCACGGGCCTACCGGCTGGCACGGGCTCCACGGCTGGCACGGGCTCCTCGGCAGGCACGGGCCTGCCGGCTGGCACGGGCTCCACGGCTGGCACGGGCCTGCCGGCTGGCACGGGTTCCTCGGCGGGCATGAGCTTGTCGGCTGGCGGCGGAGGGTTAGACATGCGTGCATCGAGGCTATTACGACCGGGTCGGAGACGCCGAGCATGGCTTCGCACGCCTAGCGATGGGCTTTAGCGGTCTCCGTCGAAACCGTCGACGGGGCATGCTCGACACTTCCGCCATTTGGCGCTCGCCGCCCATTCAAAAAGACCGTCCAGGCCGGCGTCCGGTCACCGATCGACGCGAAGCGTGAGGATCGCGCTGGTCGGCGGCCTGACGCTGGTGGCGATCGCTGTCGGCCTGACGCTCGCGAGATCGCCGGCCACCGTCATCGCCACGAACGGGGTCGGCGAGGAAACGGAAGTCGCCAGTACGACGAGCAGCGCGAAAGCATGTCAGGCGGACGAAACGCTGCCCGCCGGGACCGACGCGATCCGGCTCGCCCTGCTCGCCGAGATCGGCCCACGCGTCGCCGTGACGGCCACTGCCGGCAACACTGCGATCACACATGGCGTGCGCGGGGCGGGCTGGACGAGCACGTCGGTGACGGTGCCGGTCGCGCGCGTCGCGCGAAGGACGCCCGATGCGAAGGTCTGCTTCGCGCTTGGCCGGCCGCTCGAAGCGGTCACGATGGCGGGCAGGAAGACGCCTGCGGCGATCGCGGCCACCGCCGGCGCCCAGGACCTGCCTGGGCGCGTGAGGATCGAATACCTGCGGCAGGGCTCAGCTTCGTGGCTTTCGCTGATCCCAACGATCGCTCAGCGGATGGGCGTTGGACACGCCTGGCCCGGAGTATGGATCGTGTTCGTGCTGCTCGTGGGAATGGTCAGCATCGCGGGGCTGCTCTGCGGGCTGTGTCTCAGAGCCGAAAACAGCACGCGAGCAACAGCCTCGGTGTGCATGCTTGTCGCCGTGATCAACGCGGCGTGCTGGTCGTTCATCACGCCGCCGTTCGAGGTCGGCGACGAACCCGACCATTTCGCGTACGTGCAGCAGCTGGCCGAAACGGGAGACCTGCCGACGTCAGCGGAAAAACGGTTCTCGCAGGAGGAGACGGTGGTGCTGCGCGACCTGAACCAGGCAGAAATCAGACAGCGCCCCCAGAGTCAGAGCGTCTTCTCCGACGCGAAGCAGCAGCGGCTCGAACACGATCTCACGACCAGGCTCACGCGCACGGACGCGGGCGACGCCGGCGTGGCGGCCTCGGAGCCGCCGCTGTTCTATGCGCTGCAGACACTCCCCTACAGGCTGGCCGCGGACGGCTCGCTACTCGAACGGCTCGCGCTGATGCGGCTGCTCTCGGCGCTAATGGCGGGGGTCAGCGCCCTGTTCGCGTGTCTGTTCGTGCGCGAGACCCTGCCGAAGGTCCGCTGGGCCTGGACCGTGGCCGGGCTCGGAGTCGCCCTCGCGCCGCTACTCGGGTTCATGTCGGGCTCGGTGAACCCCGACGCGATGCTCTACGCGGTCTCGGCCGCGCTGCTCTACTGCCTGGCACGGGCATTTAAACGCGGCCTGACGCTGCGATCGAGCTGTGCGATCGGCGTCGTGATCGCGATCGGCCTGCTGACCAAGCTGAACTTCATCGGGCTGCTGCCCGGCACGTGCCTAGGCCTGATCTTGCTCGCGCGCAGAGCCGCTCGCACTCACGGGCGGCTCGCCTACGGATGGCTGGCGGGCGGTGTCGCGCTCGGCGGCGCCCCGGCGGCGCTCTACGCAATCGCCAACGTCCTCTCCCACCACCACCCGCTGGGCATCGTCTCGCGCGCGTCGGGAGCTGTGAGCCACCATGGTTCGCTCTCCGGGGAGATCTCCTACATCTGGCAGCTATACCTGCCGCGCTTGCCGGGAATGGCGCACGACTTCCCCCACTACCTGACGGCCCGCGAAATCTGGTTCGACGGCTACGTCGGACTGTATGGCTGGTTCGACACCGTGTTCCCAGGCTGGGTCTACGACTTCGCGCTCGTTCCCGCCGGGTTGATCGTGCTGGGCTGCGCGCGCGCCCTGCTTGCGAGTCGCCCGGCCCTGTATGAGCGGCTCGGCGAGTTGCTCGTCTACGCCGCGACCGGCCTCGGGCTGATGGTGCTCGTCGGTGCAGACTCCTACCTGAAATTTCCCCGCACGGCGGCCGAGTATGGGCAGACGCGCTACCTGCTGCCGCTGCTACCTCTGCTGGGCGCGGTGCTGGCGCTCGCCATGCGCGGCGCGGGACGGCGCTGGGGCCCTGCTGCTGCGATCTCGCTCGTCGTGCTGCTGTTCGCGCACGACCTCTTCAGCCAGCTGCAGACGATCGCGCGCTATTACGGCTGATCCCTCGGCGAGTACGACCGTCGTCGTCACCCGGTGCTACCAGGCGCGCTGACCGGATTGGCCTATCTCGTCTCGTGAGCCACCCGGTCTGGGTCGAAGGCTCACCTGGAGGCCTCGGCAGCGAAGACCACGTGATCCAGACCTTCACGGGCGCCGTGCCCTTCTTGACTACGGCGCCCGCGGAGACCTGGCATCAGGGGGGGACACCTGGATCTCTCCCCAAGCATCGCCGGAGAGGGTGGACGATGCCCAGCTTGCTCCGTCTCGTCTCGCCATGAAGCCGAACCGGTCCGGAAGCAGGTTGTTAGCCACCCAGTGTAGTTCTGCCTATGCGATCATTGCGAGAGCTGTTTCTCACTCCGGCAAGGGGTTCTCGCAGGCTGCCACGCCGCTGCTGCCGGCCGAGGACGCGAGCCCCGCCGCCGGCCTACGGGGTGGAGATGCTCGCCTACGGTCCTGCTCGCGTGCAGGAGACTCCTCGCGCCCGTGTCATCCCCTCGGCCGTTGTCGACTCTGCGCCGTTGTCGACTCCGCGCCCGGGTCGACTCCACGCCCGGGTCGACTCCACGCCCGGGTCGACTCCACGCCCGGGTCGCGCGCGGACAAGGCAGCGGAGAGAGAAAGACACGGGTTCACGTGGCCCGCCCGGGCGATTACCATCCGCCGTCGTGGATCAGCGTAAAATGTATCGACCGGGTCTGAAAACGCCGTTCCCACAGGCCTCTCGCGGCGAGGACGCAGCGGTCGCCGGCAGCGATGGCGATTGGGACCGCGATTTGGATTCGGACCGCGATTTGGATTCGGACCGCGATTTGGATTCGGACCGCGATTTGGATTCGGACGGCGGTTTGGATTCGGACGGTGATCGGGGCCGCGATTTGGACGCCGGCCAGGCTGACCCCGCTCCAGCCCCACCGCACATCGATCACGCGCGCGCGTCCCGCCTGCGCGCCGACGCGCGACGCCCCCTGAGCCAGAACCTCGCGGAGGGTATTGCGCTCAGTCACCTGCTGGTGCGCTACGCGCGGGACACGCCGCAGCGGTGACGGCGATCGAGCTGTATCCGCAGTTGCCGCAGCCGGACTTCGACAAGCTGCTGCGCTGGCTCACCAATGCCGAAGTGCGGTTCATCCTCGTCGGAGGCCTCGCCGTCAACACGTGGGGCGTCGTGCGGGGGACGACGAACGTGGACGTGGTTGCCGACTCCGACCCGGAGAACCTCAGCCGGCTCGCGGCCGTCGCCGCGCGGGCCAAGACGCTCACCCGGGCGCCCCGGGCCGGGTCGCAGGCGGCGATCGCGGCACTGCTGGAGCGGGGAGAGAGCGTGGAGATCGACACAAAGCTGGGCTCGCTCAACGTCGTGCAGGGCCGTCCGGGCGTACCCCCGTACGCGGAGCTGCGCGCCCGCGCGGTCGAGGTCGAGGCGATGACCGGCACGGTCGCCGTCTGCTCGCTGGAGGATCTCCGCGCGATGAAGCGTGCGGCCGGGCGGGAGCGGGATCTGATCGACCTGCAGGGCTTGGACCTCGCGCACTCTCCCTCGGACTGAGCCGCTCCGCGACGAGCACGCACCGGCCTCTCACACGCTCGCGCGAGCAAGTGGCGCTCGCACAGAGCGCCCTGCGCAAGGCAACGCGGCCACGAGAGTCCTGGCAAAGAAAGACGCCACGAGAGTCTCTGGCAAAGAAAGGCGTCTCGCACGCGCGCGCAAGGCAATGAAACAGAGCAGACTTTCTTGTGCACGTGCGCTCGATGCGCGCGCGACCCATCGGAAACAATGACTCGAAACGGTGTGTAAATCTGGAAGTTTCGATTTAGACTCACCGGCGTGCAAGGGAAGCCAGGCGATGAGAGACCGCGCGTTCGAGGACTCACGCGGCGGCGCTCGCGGCGCGGTGGCTGCCATCGGCCCATCAACAACGGTCAACTCGATTCGGGAGGTAACGACACCGTGGCAGACGGCGCGCCGTCCGGCCGCTCCCATCGCCAGTGGACGCCGCTCGCCCACGCGCTCACGGCCACGGGCGATCAGTGGACGTTGATGATCGCGCTGCAGCTCGCGCCGGGCACCGTTCGCCTCACCCAACTGCGCAAGCGCCTGCCGGGGATCAGCACCGGCGTGCTCGACCGCTACCTGCAACAGATGGCTGCCGACGGTCTGATCGCCCGCCGGCGCTTCCGCGAGATGCCCCCGCGAGTCGAGTTCGAGCTGACCGACTCCGGCCGCGCGCTGCTGCCGATCGCCTCCTCGCTGGCGCGTTGGGGAATGCGCCACATGTGGTCGGAGCCGCGTACCGGCGAGCGGGTCGACCTGGCGGCGCTGTGGCGACTGCTACCTGTACTGATGGACGAAACGCCACTGCCGGGAGGCGTCGTCGAGCTCACCGTCGAGCGGCCCGAGCGCCCGCTGCGCCAGCTGTTCGACATTCGCGAAGGCCGCCTCGAACCGATCGACGACGCTCCGCCGAAGGTCCCTTGGACGCGGATCGAAGGCGCGGAGACCGCCTGGATCGCCGCGTTGGGACCGAGGCGCGACAGGGGCGAGCTGCGATTCGCGGGCGACGAGCAGCTCGCGCAGCGCATCCTTGCCGCGCTGCCGACGCGCGCGTAGAGGCCCCGACGTAGCAACTAATCGCCGCGCTGCACCTCTACAGCGACAGATGTGCACGGCGGATCTCCTCGTTGGTGAGCAGCTCCGCCGGCGCGCCCTCGTAGCGGATCACCCCACGGTCGAGCACATACGCGCGCGCGGCCAGCTCGCCCACGAGCCCCATGTGCTGCTCGGCCAGCAGCATCGCCGGCCCCGTGCGCTGCACCCGGCGCAGCTGCTCGGCCAATGTCTCCACCACGCGCGGTGCGAGGCCCTCGGTGGGCTCGTCCAGCAGTAGCAGTCGCGGCTCGCCAGCGAGCGCGCGGGCGATCGCGAGCACCTGCTGCTCGCCGCCGCTCAACCACGCTCCCTTCGAGCGGCGCACGTTTGCGAGCAGCGGAAACACGTCGAACACCTCCTCCTGCGTCCAGCGACGCTCCCCCGCGCCGGGCCTGGCCGCGACCTGCAGGTTCTCTTCGACCGTCAGCTCGCCGAACACTCTTCTTCCCTCGGGCACGAGCCCCACGCCCAGGCGCGCGATCCGGTGCGGTTGAAGGGAGATCGTCTCCTTCCCGTCGAGCCTCACCGAACCCGAGCGGCGGGCGACCATGCCCATCATGCTGTGCAGCGCCGTGGTCTTGCCCGCGCCGTTTCGCCCGATCAGCGCGACCGTCTCGCCCGCGCGCACGTCCAGGTCGACGTCGAACAGCACGTGGCTCGTGCCGTAGAACGAGTTCAACCCCCGCACCTGCAGTGTCGCCTGGTGCTGCCCGCCCTCGCGCGCGTCGCCAAGCTGGGGTGACCGGCGCCGGCCGGGCTGTACCGGGGGACCCGCCTGCGTGTCTCCAAAAAATCCGTTCACCCGCGTGCGCTCCCCAGATATATCTCCTGCACGCGCTCGTCCGCTCGCACCGCCGCCGGCGAGCCGTCGGCGGCGATCGTGCCACGGTCCAGCACGACGATCCGCCGCGCGTGCGCGAACACCGTGTCCATGTCGTGCTCTGAGAACACCATCGTCAGCCCGCGCCTGCCGACCGCACCCACGATCAGCTCCATGATCGCGATGCGCTCCTCCGCGCCCATGCCCGCCGTCGGCTCGTCCAGCAGCAGCAGCCGCGGCCGCTGCGCCAGCACCATCGCGAGCTCCAGCCGCTTGCGCTCACCCTGGGCCAGCGCGCCCGCCCGGCGCCCGATCCGCTCGAGCAGCCTCACCTCCGCGAGCGCCTCCCTCACCTCCTCCTCGCGCCGGCCGCGCCGCGCGAGCGCGAGCTCCACGTTCTCTCTCACCGTCAGCCCCGCAAACAGCCTCGCGCTCTGAAACGTCCGTCCCAGCCCCCTGCGCGCTCGACGCTCGGGCGAGAGCCGGCGGACGTCGTGGCCGGCGAGCATGATCGTCCCCTCGCTGGGCCGCAGCTCGCCGGAGACGAGCGCGAACAGCGTGCTCTTGCCCGCCCCGTTCGGCCCGATGATCGCGACCGTCTCACCCTGCTCCACCGACAGCGAGACACCGTCGAGCGCGCGAATGGAGCCGAAGCGCTTGCTCACACCGCGCAGCTCGAGCACGGGCGCGACTCGCGGCGTTGGAGGCGCCGAGGGCAGTGGCAACGCGGTGCTCACGGCGAGGACATCCTCGCCGAGGGCAGTGGCAACGCGGCGCTCACGGCGAGGACACCCCTTTTCGATCCTCGCCATCGCCCGCGTGCGCGAGCAGAGCCCGCCCACGATGTGCGACCGCCGCAGGCGTAGCCGGTGTCCCACCGTGCCCGAGCCGGCGCCCGCCGCCGCGCCCGAGCGCGGTCACGCCGCGGGGCGCGATCAGGATCACCGCCAGCAGCAGCCCCCCTTCCACCAGCAGCGTGTCCGTCGTCAGGCGACCCACATAGAAGTCGATCAAGCCCAGCAGCACCGCGCCGAGCACGGGCCCGGAGAACAGCCCGACCCCGCCGATCAGCGTGATGATCAGAGCGTTCGCCGACACCCGCCAGTCGAACACGTCGGGGTAGACGATCTGTGCCGACAGCACCGAGCACCCGCCCCCCACCGCGGCGATCGCCGCTGACAGCGTGAACACGCCGAGGCGGCGGCGGTTGACGGCGATGCCGAGCGTACGCGCGCGCAACGGGTCTTCGCGAATGCCTCTCACGATCAGCCCGGGTGTGGTCTTCACGAACGCGAACGCAGCCGCCAGCGTGATGGTCGCGGCGGCGAGAATCGCATAGTAGACGCCGTTCACGTTTGCCACCACGTTCAGCGAGCTCGGCAGGCTCACGATCAGTCCGCTGTCGCCCCCGGTCAGCCCGCGCGCGTGTTCGGCGAGGAACTCAAGCAGATCGCCGAGCGCGAACGTCAGCATGATGAACGCGATCGGCTCGAGCCCTACGAGCGCTGTACCGCTCAGCAGGCCGGCGAGCACCGCGATCGCGATCGCCGCCGCCAGCGCCGGGTAGAAGGAGACGCCGGCGTGATTCATCAGCAGCGCTGTCGCATATGCGCCGAGGCCGTAAAACGCAGCCTGCCCGAACGAGAACATGCCCGTGTAGCCGAGCAGCAGGTTGAAGCTGACCGCGACCAGCATCGTCACGATCATCGACGCGGCCAGCAGCACGTACTCCGTCGAGACCACCGCCGGCAGCAGCGCGGCGATCGCGATCAGCCCAAGCGCGGGCAGGCCGTCGCCGAGGCGCGCTGCGCGCGCGCTCATCCCGCCGCCGGTGGGCTCGCCGGGGAGGCTTTGCCACGCGGCGGGAGGACAAGCCAGACCCCGCGCCGTCCCGCCAGCGCGCGCGCGAGCAGCACCGCGGCCATCACCGCGTACGGGGTGAGCTGCGCGAGCGTCGTGTCCTGCAGCGTGACAAAGCTTTGAATCACGCCGATCGCAAGCGAAGCCAGCAGCGCGCCGGTCATGTTGCCGAGCCCACCCGTCACCACGACGATGAACGCGGGCACGAGCGCGGTCGTTTCGAGGTTCGTCGTAACCGCGCCCTGCGGCGCGATCAGCACCCCGCCGAGCGCCCCCAGCCCGATGCCGAACGCGAACACCGCCGTGTACAGGCGGTTCACGTCGACCCCGAGCGCGCCGAGCATCTCGCGGTCGCCGACCGCCGCGCGCGTGAGCAGGCCCACGCGCGTGCCGTACGTGAGCGACCAGATTCCGCCGGTGACAAGCAGCCCAAGCACGATCGTCACGATCGTGTACGCCGGCAGCGTCGCACCAAGCACGTTCAGCCCGCCGCTCAGGAATCCCGGCAGCGAGACCGTCCGAAAGTGCGTGCCGAACCCCAGCAGCACGAGGCCCGCCACCAGATACGACAGCGCGAGTGTGAGCATGAACTGCCGGTTCTCGTCCTGCTCGCGATAGGTGCGTCGCAGCAGCGCCACCTCTACCACCGCGCCGGCGGCGGCGAGCACAAGCGGCACCGCGATCAGCGCCGCGATCCAGCCGCCCGCGGAAGCGCCCAGCCGGCCCACCACCGATGTCGCCATATAGGCGCCGAGCATGTACACCGAGCCGGCGGCGAAGTTCATCACCCCCAACACCCCCCACACGAGGTTGAGCCCGGCGGCGGAGAAGAACAGCACGAATGCCAGGCTCAACCCCGCGAAGAGCTGGTCGACGAACGTGACGAGGCTCATAGCATCGGCCGAGCTGACTACATCAACGCTTGAAATAGCCGTCGTTCAGCACTTGAATAGCCGTCGTTCAGCACTTGAATAGCTGTCGGTCAGCACTTGAATAACCGTCGTTCAGCACTTGAAATAGCCGTTTGTGTCGACTAGATGCAGCGGTTCGAAATGCGCGAACGGCTGAGCCACGGTCTTGCCGACCACCGGCCCCATCGCGATCGGCATCGCGATCAGGTGGTTGCACTTGTGGATCTTCACGTTCCCCTGCACCATCTGCACGGTGGCCCCGCCTAGCGCTTCGCGCACCGCGGTCGGATCGGTCGAGTGGGCGTCGGCGATCCCCTGCGCGATGATCTGAACCTGGTTGAACGCGTCGCCGGCCGCACCGCCGTTGGCGACGGCCGTGCCCAGCGTCTCAAGAGCGGCCGAGAACGGCGTGTGGTAGATCGACGCCGACGGGTAATACGTGTAGCCGTAGGATCCGATCGGCGGGCGGGCCATCGCGTCGATCGTGCCATAATCGAGGATGCCAAAGTATTTTATTTTTTTGAAAAGTCCTAGGGAGATCGCCTGCTTGACGAGCGTGATCGTGTCTTCGGTGATGACCGTCGAATAGACGACATCCGGGCGCTCCGCGATCAGCTTGTCGATATAAGAGCTGTAGTCCGACCCGCCGCTGGGCACGTAATCCTCGCTTACGATCTGCTGGCCGCTGCCGGCCATCGCGGCCTTGAAGACGGCCGTCACCTGATAGCCGTAGCTGTAGTCCTCTGAGATCACCGCCACGTGTTTCCACTGTGGGTGTGCGCGCACATAGGCCGCGGCATTCTCCCCCTCGATCGTCGCGGTGGGGATCGTGTCGAACGCGTACGATTCCGAGCCGCCCGAGAAGACGGCCGGGTCGGCGACACCGACGGCGTACAGCACATGGCTGGGGTTGCTGACGAGCTGCGCGACGCTCTTCGCCACGGCGCTCGAGCAGGTGCCTGCGAGATATTTGACGTGGTCGCTCAGCACGAGATCGCGCGCCTGGCTGACGCCCACGTCCGGTGTCGCCTTGTCGTCGCGCACGATCAGCTGCAACGGATGGCCGAGCACGCCGCCGCGTGCGTTGATCTGCTTGACCGCCAGTTCCGCGCCCTTCAAATATTCCTGGGAGAACGTCGAGCAGAAGCCCGTCAGCGAGGCGAGATAGCCGATCTTGATCGGCGCCCCGGCGGCGAGCGGGCTCGAGCTCGAGCCCGAGCCCGAGGACCCGCAGCCCGCTCCTGCGAGCGCCACGGGGACGAGCGCAGCGCCAAGCGCCCAGCCCGACACAGCCCTTCGGATCCGATGCGTCTTTTTCATCTCATTCGATCCCTTCTCGCACGACACCACTGTCAAAAAAACCTTCACTCTCCCCGGCCCATCCCTGGCCGCCTGCCCATCTCGCTGGAACTGCCTCTTCGCCGGTCCTGCGCCGAACCTGCCTCTTCGTCGGCCCTGCGCCGAACCTGCCTCTTCGTCGGTCCTGCGCTGGACCTGCCTCTTCGCCGGCCCTGCGCCGAACCTGCCTCTTCGCCGGCCCTGCGCCGAACCTGCCTCATCGCCGGCCCTGCGCCGAACCTGCCTCATCGCCGAACAGACTATTTGAAGCTCCGAACCTTTCGCAACACCGGCATCTTTACCCCGAGCTCCGTGGCGGCCCTCAGTGCCCAGTCGGGGTCCGCCAGCAGCGGCCGCCCGACCGTGATCAGCGTCGCGCCACTCACACGCAGCAGCTCCTCGGCGGAGCGGCCGTCGGTTACCCCGCCGAGCGCGAACGGCGCAGCCCGCCCCGCGCGCAAGAGCCCGGCGAACGCGAGCATCTCGGCGGACCCCGCTCGTGGGCCCTCGAGCACCGGCCTACCCCCCGCCACGTCGATCAGGTCGGCCCCCTGTTGCATGCACCGGCGGGCGACCGTGACCATCTCCGCAGAGGTCGAGCCCGCGGGGACGCCGTCGCCGACGGGCAGACGCACGAGCAGCGGATTTCCTTCCGGCCATTGCGCCCGCACCGCCTCCACCACCTCGAGCAGCAGCCGCGCGCGGTGCTCGAGCGCGCCGCCATAAGAGTCGCGCCTGCGGTTGGTCAGCGGCGAGAGGAACTGGTGGAGCAGATAGCCGTGCCCCGCGTGTACCTCCACGATGTCGAATCCCGCCTCGCCCGCCAGTCTCGTGGCACGCGCAAACGACTCGCGCACGCGCGCAAGCGCGTCCTCGTCGGCAGCGATAGGAAGCGGCCAGCCGTCGGCGAACGCCAGCGCCGAGGCCGACAGCGGCGCGCGCGCGCCCTCACATCCGCGAACGTCGCCGAACGCCTTGCGCCCCGCGTGGGCGAGCTGCAGGCCGACGGCGGCACCGTGGTCGTGGCAGGCATCGACCACGCGGCGAAACGCAGGCACCTGCGCCTCGGCGTACAGGCCCAGCGCCGCGTGGCTCGTGCGCCCGGCAGCCTCCACGGCGGTGTCCTCGAGCAGAATCGCCCCGCAGCCTCCGCTCGCGCGCGCGCCATAGTGCTCGACGTGCCAGTCGGCCGGAGAGCCGTCCTCGCCGGCTGCATGCTGGCTCATCGGGGCCATGACGATGCGGTTGCGCAGGCTTTCACCCCCCAGCCGCACACGGTCGAACAGCATGCTCGTCATTTCAACGCCGGCATGATCTCGCGGGCGAACGACTCCATCGACGCACAGACCCGCTCGTGGGGCTGACCGACGTTGTGCCAGGCCGAGTACAGGTCGATCCCGAGCTCGGCGTAGCGGGCGAGCTTCGCGCGCACGCCGGCGACCGTGCCGTAGGCGATGTTCGCGTACATCTCCTCAAGCCCAGGCTCATCGTCCTTGATCGCCCGGTCGACCACGTAGTCCCCCTGGCGGACCGTCTCCACGGCACCCAGCTGCTGGTCGATCACGCGATGGTTCATCAGCACATAGCGCAGGATCTCACGGCAGCCCTCGTCGCTCTCCTCCACACAGGTCATGCGATTGAGCCCGAACTTCACGCCGCTGCGCTCGCGACCCGCATCGACGAGCGCCTCGCAGAAGGCGCCGTAGACGCCTTCGACGTGCGAGAACGGCTCGCGAAAGGGAGCGAACATGAAGTTCGAGTCAAATCCCAGCTCCACCGCCCAGCACATCGAACGCGACGACAGCGCCGCGATCCACAGCGGCGGATGGGGCCGCTGCAACGGCGGCGGCAGGACGGTGGCGTTTGGATAGGAGAAGAAGCGCCCCTCGTGCGCGTGCGCCGAGGGGTCTGTCCAATGGTCGACCATGATCCGCAGGTGCTCGGCGAAGAATGCACGGCTCTCCTCCTCGCCCATCTCCGTCTGGAACTGGCGCATCTGATACGGCGAGGCGCCGCGCCCGGCGGCGACGTCGAAGCGCCCGCCCGACAGCTGGTCGATCTGAGCGATCTGACCGGCCAGGCGCAACGGATGGTGGAAGGGCAGCACGAACACCGCGACCCCGATGCGGATGCGCGAGGTTCGCTCGACGATCGCCGCCGCCAGCTGCAGCGGGTCGGGCGCCGCGAGGAAGCTGACGAGGTTCTGCTCGGCCAGCCAGATCCCGTCGTAGCCGAGCCGCTCGGCGAGCACCGCCTGCTCGATCATCTCCTCATACAGCTGCGCGGCGGGCTTTGTGCGATCCCACCACTGGCCGGGCAGGAACAGGTAGAACTCCATCTCAGACCATCCTCCATGTCCCGGTACTACCGCAAACGCCACCGGAACATGGAATCGAGCCCGGCTCCTCGCGGGTGTGGCCGGGCCCGCCTGCCCGCGTCGGTTCCCTGGAAGCCTTCATATAGTCAGCTTACGGCAGTCAACTGCGTGGCCGGCCGGCTGTGCGCGTCCTCGCATCCGCCGATAGACAGGCCGCCCATCGGCGATCACCCGGGTGGATCGCCACAGCGCCCAGATCACCGCTGACACGCCCAGATCACCGGCTGGCACGTCATCCAGGAGGCCGGGACAGAACGGCCGTGTCGCAGGGCGGTCCGCTGCGAGGATGAGCGGCAACGTCTCCCAATGGCTGCCGGCGTGGCGGCGGCGGTGGTGTCGACGCCTGGTGGCGGCGACGATGGTGTCGACGCCTGGTGTCGAAGCCGGTGTGGCGGCAACGGTGGTCTCGACATCGGTGTGGCGGCGGCGGTGGTGTCGACGCCTGGTGTCGACACCGGCGTGCAGGAGCCGCATCGCTGCGGTGTGAAGCGCGTATGGGTTATTCAGCTCCTCACACGAGATCCCGCCGCCGGGGCTCACTCCACCCTCCGTACGCCTCCACCGATGAGCGGATCGGCCGGGACACCCGGTCCGCTCGCTCGTGCGGCGGCTTCGCTCGATAGAGACAGACGTGCACGATTCCGGCTATCCTTATTGAAAATTCATTGTTTATGATTAGAGGCTGACGGTCCCGAAGTAGAATGCCCATCGGACAGGGGAGCTTCCAGATAGGGGAAAGTTTCTCCCAAAAGAGACAGGAACAGAGTACAAATGCCTAGAACCAGTTCAAATTCTTCTAAATCCTCAAAGACGGCCCTAGACCCCGCCTGGTCGATTCCCAGTCTGCGTGAGCCGCGCTACTCGCAGTCGCTGGAGCGCGGGTTGGCGATCCTGGGCTGCTTCACGCCCGACCGGCCGGTGCTCGGCATCGCCGACATCGCCGATGACCTCGGCATGAGCCGCTCGACAACGCACCGCTACGTGATCACGCTCGTCGCGCTCGGCTACCTTGAGCAGGGCGCCTCGCGCAAGTACCGGCTGGGGCTGCGCGTCACCGACCTGGGCATGTCGGCGCTGAACTCGACCGGGCTGCGCGAGCACGCGCACTCCTACCTGGAGGAGCTGCGCCAGCGGAGCTCCTACACGGTCAACATGGCTGTGCTCGACGGTGGCGAGGTCCTGTACGTCGACCGCGTGCGCAGTTTCCGTCGCGGGCAGAGCAAGATCGACCTGGACCTGCATCCCGGGTCAAGGCTGCCGGCGTACTGCACCTCGATGGGCAAGCTGCTGATGGCGTATCTCCCCGAGGAGGAGCAGCGCGACCTGTTCACGACGATGAAGCTGACAAAGCGCGGCCCGAACACGATCACGTCGAAGAAAGCGCTGCGCGACGAGCTCGAGGAGGTCCGCGATGCCGGCTTCGCCGTCAACGACCAGGAGCTCGCGCCTGAACTGCACTCGATCTCAGCACCGGTGCGCAACGAGGCACGCGAGGTCGTGGCCGCCGTCAACATGGCCGCGCACAGCTCGATGATCTCGCTCGAGGAGCTCGTCGACGCGCTCGGGCCCCACCTCGTGTCGACCGCCGACCGCATCTCCGCGCGACTCGGCTACAGACGCAACGACGAGAGCTAAACCAGGTATCCTTAGTGCGGTGTAAGCCGCGTCTGTGACCGCCCGCTGGGTGGGGCACGGGACATCCCCACGTCCGTGCCTCACCCAGCGGGCGGTCGTTCTATGCGCCCGTCGCATACGCTACATCCAATGGCGAGCCCCTCGTCCAAACGCGTCCTGGTCCTGCCGTGCGCTGCGCTGCTCGCGCTGGGAGTGAGCGCGTGCGGCACCACCGCCGTCTCGACGAGCTCGTTCAAAGGCGAAGCCAAAGAGGTTGCGCAGGCGGTTGCGAACCTGCAGAGCAACGCGACTGCGGGGGAAGAGCAGAAGATCTGCGCGGCGGATCTCGCCGCGCCGATCGTCACGCGCCTGGGTGGCGCGAAGGGCTGCGAAATTGCGATCAAAAACCAGCTGACCGAGGTGGACAGCTTCGAAGTGACCGTCGAGTCGGTCCACGTCGCGGGCGCGAGGGCGACCGCGAACGTGAAGAGCATCAAAAGCGGCAAGACCTGGCTCAGCACGCTTACGCTGGCGAAGGAAGCCGGGAAGTGGAAGACCTCAGAGCTTCAGTGACCTACTCCTCAGGACGCAGCTCCGCCCAGGCCATCGGCCGACTCCTCAGACGCAGCTCCGCCAAGGCCGTCGGCCGCCTCCTCGGGACGCAGCTCCGCCCAGGCCGTCGCGCCGCCTCCTCGGGAGGCAGCTCCCGCCGTCGCCCGCCTCAGCTGAGCGCGCGGCCATACTGGCGCTCGTAGTAGGCGCGATAATCCCCGGAGCGGATCGGCTCCCACCACCAGGCGTTGTCGCGATACCAGGCGACGGTTTCCTCAAGGCCCTGCTCGAAGCGCACCCGCGGCAGCCAGCCGAGCGCGCGAACCTTCTCCGAGGAGAGCGAGTAGCGACGGTCGTGGCCGGGACGGTCGGCGACGTACTCGATCTGAGACTCATCCGCGCCCGTCAGCGCGATGATGCGCTCCACGACGTCGACGTTCGCGCACTCGTCGGGGCCGCCCGCGTTGTAGACCTCGCCCGGGATGCCATGCTCGAGCACGTGACCGATCGCGCGCGCGAAGTCGCTCGCGTGGATCCAGTTGCGCACCTGCATCCCGTCGCCGTACACCGGCAGTGAATCGCCGTGCAGCGCGTTGAGGACCATCAGTGGGATCAGCTTCTCGGGGTACTGGTAGGGCCCATAGTTGTTCGACCCGCGGCAGATGACCGCGGGCAGCTCATAGGTGTGGAAGTAGCTCTGCACGAGCAAATCGGCGCCGGTCTTCGTGGCGGAATATGGCGAGGAGGGACGCAGCGGGGACTCCTCGGTGAACGAGCCCTGCTCGATCGAGCCGTAGACCTCGTCGGTGGAGACCTGCAGATAGCGCAACCCCGCCGCGCGCGCGGCCTCGAGCAGCACGTGGGTGCCGAGCGCGTGCGTCTTGACGAACGCGTCGGGCTCTGCGATCGAGCGGTCGACGTGCGTCTCCGCCGCGAAGTTCACGATCGCCTCCGGTCCCTGCGCGTCGATCGCCGCGGCGACCGCGTCCGGATCCTCGATCGCGCCCCGGATGAAGCTGAAGCCCGGCGCGTCCGCAACCTCGCGCAGGTTCTCCTCGCGACCCGCGTAGGTCAGCTTGTCGAGCACCGTCACCTCGTCGCCCTGCTCGGCCACGCGCAGGCGCACGAAGGTCGAGCCGATGAACCCGGCGCCGCCACACACGAGAAGCTTCATGGCCGCATCATCCCATCCCTCGCCGCCAGATACCCCGCCAGACCGTCCTCCCACGGCGGCATCGGCAGAACATCGTCGCGTTCGGAGGCGAGCACCGAGTAGGCCGGGCGGGGCGCTGGGCGTGCCATCTGCTCGCTGCTCGCCGGCTCGACGCGGCACTCGACCTCGGCCTGGCGAAAGATCTCCTTGGCAAACCCGTTCCACGAGACCGCTCCCGCGCCGGTCAGGTGGACGAGGCCGCGCACCTCGCGTTCCAGCAGTCCCAGGATCGCCGGCGCCAGATGCCCGGACCAGGTCGGCGAGCCGACCTGGTCGTCGACCACCTGCACGGCCTCGCGCTCGCGGGCGAGGCGCAACATCGTGTCGACGAAGTTCTTGCCCGCCAGCCCATACAGCCAGGCCGTGCGCACGACCGTGTGCCTGGGGGAGGCGCCCAGCACCTGCAGCTCGCCCGCGAGCTTCGTCTCGCCGTACACCGAGCGCGGCCCGGTCGGGTCTCGCTCCACGTACGGGCGCTCGTTGCCGTCGGCCTCGCGCGGGGCGACGCCGTCGAACACGTAGTCGGTCGAGATGTGAAGCAGTGGCGCGCCGACCTGCGCCGCCGCGCGCGCGAGGTTGCCGGCGCCGGTTGCGTTCACGGCATGGGCAGCCTCGCGCTTGCTCTCCGCTCCGTCCACGTCGGTCCAGGCGGCGCAGTTGATCGTCGCCTCGGGACGCTCCCTTGCGAAGAACGCCCCCACGGCGCCGGCGTCGGTGATGTCGAGCTCGGGCAGGTCGATCGCGATCAGCTCGTGGCCCGCCTGCTTCCCCACCCGCAGCACGTCGTGGCCGAGCATTCCGGCGGCGCCTGTGATCAGTATCCGCATTTACCTTCTGACCGTGTCACAGGATGGAGATGTCGGAGTTGTCCCCCACCATGAAGCGGTATGCGCGGGGCTGGCGGTCGTCGCGGCGCACGGTCACGTTGCGCCCGAGCAGCGAGGACTCCATCCGCCCGTCGAGGTTGTGCACAGAGGAGCCGGCGAGCAGGATCGAGTGCTCGACCTCCGCGCCCGAGATCGAGCAGCTCTCGCCGATCGCCGTGTAAGGGCCGATGTAGCAGTCTTTGAGCTGTGCCCCCGCGCCGATCACCGCCGGCCCGCGCACGGTCGTGCGCTCCAGGCGCGCGCCCGCCTCGATCACGACGCGGCCGTCGACCTGGGAGTCGATCAGCTCGCCGTCATGGCGCTCGAGCAGGTTGTCGAGCACGAGGCGGTTGGCCTCGAGCATGTCCTCCAGGCGACCCGTGTCCTTCCACCAGCCGCGCACGATGTGCGGCTCCACGCGCATCCCGCCGTCGAGGAGGTGCTGGATCGCGTCGGTGATCTCAAGCTCGCCACGCGCGGAGGGCTCGATCGCGCGCGCGGCGTCGAGGATGGCGGCGGTGAACATGTACACGCCGACGAGCGCCAGGTCGGTGGCGGGCTCGGCCGGCTTCTCGACGAGGCGCACGACCCGGCCCACGCTCCCGGGCTCGCCCGCGCCGGCGGGCGCGAGCTCGGCGACACCATAGTTCTCGGGGTCGGGCACCGGGGTGAGCAGGATCAGCGCGTCCGGCTCGTGCTCGACGAAGGCCGCGACCAGGTCGGATATCCCGCCCTGCAGGAGGTTGTCGCCGAGGTACATCACGAACGGGCTCTCGCCGAGGAACGGCTCGGCGGTGAGCACCGCATGGGCCAGTCCGGCCGGCTCGTCCTGCACGACATAGGTGATCTGCACTCCGAATCGCGAGCCGTCCCCGGCCGCGTCGCGGATCTCCTGGCCGGTCTCCGGAGCGATGATGATCCCAACCTGCTCGATCCCGGCGGCCGCCATCGCCTCGATCCCGTAGAACAGCACCGGCTTGTTCGCCACCGGCACGAGCTGCTTTGCGCTCGTGTGCGTGATCGGGCGCAGGCGCGTGCCCTTGCCTCCGGAGAGGATCAGTCCCTTGAGGGGTGGCATCGCGCGCCAGACTAACGGTTCGCCGTCGAGGAGGTTGACCTCCGGCCGCGCCGGCGTCAGGCCGGCTCCTCGGTATCTGTGCGACTCGCGTCCGCGAGTTCTTCAGCGCGGCTCACGAGGCTGCCGGCTCGTACGTGGAGCGCCTTCGCAAGCCTGACCAGCAGAACATAGTCGGGATCGAGCCGCCCCTCCTCGAGCGCTTGGATACGGCTCTCTGCCACGCCCACAGCGGTCGCCAGCTCGCTCAGCTTCAACCCGCGCTGCTCGCGCAGCTCACGGATCCTCTGGCCGAGCAGGGCCAGCTCTTCGGTTTCCCGTGGTGTCCTGGGCAAGAAAAACTCGCAAACTGGTGGAAGACAACTGTCTGATAACTGTTTTACGCCAGAGGTGTCCTAACTCCTTCTCGACGAGATGCGTAAGGCTCCCGTCCGTGCCACCCGAAAGAAAGTCACACCCACGCAACGCCGAGCTCGCCGCGCTCGGCAGAGCGATCGAAGAGCGAATGGTCGAGAAGGGGATAGGCCAGACGGCGCTCGCCGAGGCCTCGGGTATCGACATCAGGCGTATCGGCGACTACGTCCGAGGCCAGTACAGCCCCAATACCGCCAATCTGAGGCGGTTGTGCAAGACATTGGATCTCACTATCGATGCGCTCTTGAACCGAGCCGAGGAGCTGGAAGAGGAACCTTCAAATGAGCTCGCTCGCGACCTGCCGCGAGACGCGCCCTGAACGCCACGTCGAAGAGCCGACCCTTACCGAGAAGCGCTCCCTTCAGTAGACACCGCCGAGCTTACGGTGATCCCAGGTAGCACGACGGCGCTCGACGAACTCGAGCCCGACGCGCTTGGCGGCCTGTGCGGCGACGATCGCGCTCACCTCCCGCGATAGCTCCACGGCGGGCGGCTCGCCGCGGGGGGAGGCATAGCGAGCGAGGATCTCCTGACCGAGCACGCTTACTGTCTCGAGCTCGCGGTGAAGGACGACGTCGCACTCGAGCATCACGCCACGCAGCTCCTGATACTGCTCGCCCGCCTCGACCTGCAGGCTCGCGCGCGGATCGCGCTCCAGGTTGCGCACCTTCTGGGAGACCCCGTACGTCCATGCCCAGATGCGCGGGCCGGACTCCCCTGGCGAGGGCTCGCGTAGTACGTACCACAGCGGCATCAGGTGGGGCCACCCGCGCGGACCGGCCGTCGCGCAGGTCACCGTTCGCTCCTCCTGCAGGAAGGCGGCGACCTCGGCGGCGCTCATCTTGATCTGCTCGCGGCGACTCACCGCGCGATCCTAACTTGAGAGCCTGGATCAGAGAGTCCGGGACCCTCCACCCCCGACCGGTCCTTAAACCCCGGCCGGCACTGCCTGGGCCTCACACAGCTTCACCACGGCCGCGCGCACGGCCGCGCGCGCGTCCTGTGGCTCGAGCACCGCGGCGTCGCCCGCTTCGCGGAGGATCTCGCGCACGAGCCAATCGACCCCGGCGAAGCTCAGCTCGACGACAACGGCTCCGTCGGCGCGCTCCTCGACCACGCGCCGCGCCTCGCGCGCCCAGCGCGCACGCTCGGGTGAGACCCACACGCGGGCGGTACGCGAGGCCTGCACCTCGCCGGTGCGCAGCCAGCCGTCGACTTCGGCGGCGGGATCGACCTCGGCTCGCGGCTCGAACTCCTGCTCGGTAACCGTCGCGCGCTTGATCCGATCGAGGCGGAAGTGGCGCATGCCGTCGCGCTCGGGATCGAAGGAGGCTACGTACCAGCCCTCGCGGCCGTTCGTCAGAGCGTAGGGCTCGACCCTGCGCAGCGAGAGCTCGTCCTCGTTCTCCTTGTAGTACTCGAGCTCGACCATCCGCCGCTCGACGATCGCGGTCGAGACCAGCCGCGCGACGCCCGCGTCGTCGCCGCCTGCGTGCGCGACCTGCAGACCCTGCTCCATCGGGTCCTGACCGAGCGCCGCGACGATCTTCTCGCGCGCGGACGTGAGCGAGCCCTCGGGGATGTGCTCGCCGATCAGGTCGATCGCGGCCACCAGCGCCTTGGCCTCGACCGGCAACAGACGCGCGGGCCGGTCGAAGTTGTCGCTGTAAGGCTCGGGATCGACCTCGATGAACTCGGTGCCATCCTCTTCGGCCTTGACCTCCGCATACAGAACATAGGAGCCGCCACCGAAGTTGACGACGTTCAGCACGTTCAGATCCTCGTTCAGCTCCTCCTCTGAGAGCTGCAAGCGCTCGCAGACCTCCGCGACCGATACGCGGCCAAGGGCTCCCGGCTGCCGCCCGGACCCCGCGGGGTGAGCGCCACCGGCGCGGCCGGCCTCGATCAGGATGCTCGCGAGCGTGACCAAGCGCGCGAAGCGCTCGGGACGGATCGCGCCCTCGGCGCGCGCAGTCGCTGGGTCCTCCTCGGCGCCGTCGGCGCCGCGCCTGCGCCCTCCCCGCGGCCGTGCGGGCGCGCTCGCGCTCGCGTGTGAGACGGCGCCCGTGGCGAGCTCCTCGGAGCCGGGAAGCGTCTCTCCGTGGCGCTCGCGCAGCAGCTCGAGTCGCCGCTGCAGCTCCTCGATCAGCTCCGGCGGCGCCTGCAACCGGGCATGCGCGCCGAGCCCTAAGACCCACGAGATCAGCCCGCGCGGGTTGGAGTAGCCGCTGCGAAACAGCCGCTCCTCGCCATGCGCCTCGATCTCGCCATAGCGTCCGAAGTGACGCTCGACCTGCCAGGCGATCCGCTCGGAGATCAGCACCTCGGCCACGTCTCGCTCCTCGCCCAGCTGCCAGTCGGCGCGGTTTGCGTATGCGCGAGGGTCGAAGTCCTCGGGACGGCGGAAGTCGTGCTCGGCCTTGGTCGCATAGGAGACCTTGCCGCGGACGCGGGAGAGACGGAACACGCGGATCGACTTGCGCTCATGTGCGTAGCCGAGCAGGTAGAACTGTCCGCCCTGGAACAGCAGGTGATAAGGATCGACGCGGCGGGAGCCGACCTCGTCGCGCTCCATCGTGTAGTAGTCGAACACGATCGTCTTGTTGCGAAAGATCGCGGTCTCGACCTTCGCCAGGCGGGCGGATAGCTCGCGCCCGCCCGCCGAGGCCGTGATACCGAGTGCGACCGAGCGCTGCTCGGGGGCGCTCAGCGGGCTTGGACGGCCCCAGGTGATCTGCTGCAGAGCCAGGCGCAGGGGCTCCGCATAGGCGAATTCGCCGTCGAGCAGGCTCAGCGCGGTCTGCAGCGCGGCCAGCTCCTTGTCGGTGAACGCAATCGGCGAGAGGTGGAAGTTCTCGGGACGCAGCGAGTAGTTCTCCTGCTCGGCCGCACCGTCCGCCGGGCGCTCGACGGTCAGCTGGATGCGCAGCGACTCGAGCTCGGAGCGGTCCGCGTAGAAGCGCCGCGCGAACGCGTCCTCGTTCATGCCGCTGTAGCCCTCCACGTCGCGCCGAATCTCCAAGGCCGTGACCGGCCGCCGCTCGGCCATCAGGTAGGAGATCAGCGACAGCTGGCGGATCAGCTTCTCGGTGTCCTTTGCCATCGCTCTCGAACCATAGAACTCGACGGGGATACGGATACCGCTGGGTGGGGCCGGCGCCCCGCTATTTGCGGAAGTTCAGGCCGCTTCGCGCGCGGGCGCGATCGGCTCCTCGGCCTGGGCCTCCTCTTCGCCGCGCGCGGCGAAGAACGCGCCGCCGCCGATCGCGCGGTCGAATCCCGACCAGCGCCTCCCCGGCGCGAGTTCTTTCTCGAGGCGGTCGAAGCTGCCGAGACGCCCGCCGAGGTTGTCGATCATGTGCACGAGCGTCGCCTCGCGCGTGCACGGCACGACGGGGCTGCCGTGCTCGAGCGAGCCGTGGTGGGAGAGGATGATGTGCCCGACCGCCTGCGCGAGCTCCGCGGGGAAGCCGTCGATGTCCTCGATCAGACGCCTGATGCGGTAGTAGCCCAGGGCGATCTCTCCCTGCAGCCTGCCGGCGTCGGTGAGGTCGATCGCTCGGTCGTGGCCGTCCATGTCGGTGTAGGCCTCGAGCTTGCCGATGTCGTGCAGCAGCGCGCCGGTGACCGCCACGTCGCGGTCGATGCCTGTAAACGTGGCACTGATCGCGCTGACCGCCTGCGCGACCCCGAGGCTGTGCTCGAGCAGTCCGTGGCGGTAGGCCTGGTGGTAGTGCTTGGCGGCGGGAGCCACGCGGTAGCCGGACCACAGCTCGGAGCCCTCGCCGAACACGCGCTGCAAGAGGACGCGCAGGTGCGGCTCCTGGATCGTCGCCAGCAGCTCGCGCACGTCGTCTTCCATCTGGGAGACCTCGCGTGCGGGCCCGTCGAGCAAATCTTTCATGTCGAAGCTGCCGGGCTGGGCGGGCGCCAGACCGTGCAGGTTGATCTGCGGGCCGAAGCGCGGGTGCACCGTGTAGCGGCCGCTCACGTGTATGGGCGCGCCGGCACGGGCCAGCTCCTCGACCTCTACGAGCTCCTCCCACACCATGCAGGCGACGGCGCCCGTGCGATCGCCCAGCTGCAGGCGCAGGTACTCCCCGCCGTCACGCCGCCGGCGACGCTCCGCGTCGCGGACCAGCAGCACCTGGTCGATCTCCATGCCGTCGCTGAGCTCGTTCAAGAGCATGCGCTGAAGGTAGTCACGACAGCGGACGGCACGCTGCGACAGGACGGGTGGCGAGGGATGTGGTGCACGCAGGTAGCGCCGGCCGCGCGTGCGCGTCGCGGCCGGCGAGAGACCTGTCGATGGCAGCTGCCGTCTTTGCATCGGGCTCTTGTCTTTACGTCTCGGCTCTTGTCTTTGCATCCGGCTCTTCTCTTTGCATCCGGCTCTTGTCAAGTCGTGGCGTCGATAGTCCGAGCTGAAGGTCAATGACATTTTGAGCAAATACTGTGCCGAAACGTCTAACTGGAGCCGAAGACGTTTGCCTTGCGGGATCTATGCGCGTCCCCGTGTCATCTCTAGTCTTGTTTGGTGTAAGACAGAGTTTTACACCGAGACATTCTTCTTATTACATGAAGTCATCCGACCACATAGACACAGACGGGGAGACCGCGGCAATGGCGACAGACAGGATCAGGGTGGTGAGCTGGAACGTGAACGGCATCCGCGCGCGCTGGCCGCGGCTGGCCGAGCTTCTGCGCGAGCAGCGCCCGGACGTCGTCTGCCTGCAGGAGACGCGCTGCCCCGACTACTGCTTCCCGTACGGAGATCTCGCCGACCTCGGCTACGACGCGCAGCACAGCTCGGGCTGTAACGGCGCCGGCGTCGCAATTCTGGTCCGCTCAGACCACGAGATGGCGTCGCGCAGCCTCGCGCTCGACGAAGACCACGGAATCGCGCAGGGCCGCTGGCTGCAGGTGACCGTCGACGGGATCGAGATCAGCTCCGTGTACGTGCCGGCGGGTACGCTTGAGGAGGAGACCGACAACGCGGGCAAGCTCGCGTTCCTCGAGGCGATCGCCCGGCAGGTCTACGGCGAGCAGGAGCGTCCGATGCTGATCACCGGCGACTTCAACGTCGCCCCGACCGACCAGGACGTGTACGAGCCGGGCTGGCTTACCGACTCCTCGCATACGGGCGAGGCCGAGCGCAAGAGCGTGCGCGAGATCATCGAAGAGGGCGAGCTGGTCGACGTCTATCGGAGGCTGCACCCGGAGGAGCGGGGCTACACCTGCTGGGACCAGCGCAACGGGCATTACGCGCGCGACTATGGCCTGCGCATCGATCTTGCGCTCGCGAGCGAGCATCTGACGCCGTATGTGACCCGCTGCGACGTCAACCACACCTACCGTCAGGGCAAGAAACCTTCCAACCACGCGCCTTTGGAGATCGAGCTCGACACGCTGAAGGAGCACGACCAGGCGATGATCGCCGCAGCCGCTTGAGGGCGCAGATCGGGGGGACACGGGGCGGCGGGGTCGTGGCAGGCGACCCGCCGCCCCCGGCATATGCGTCTCTCAAAAGGCTTCGCACACGCGCACGCGCGCGAGCGCGCGCGCACGTGCCGAGACGTCTCGCGTACGACTTCCCACGCCCTCGGCGAAAGTCGGCGGCCGAACGTCAGCAGCCTCGGCGAAAGTCGGCGGCCGAACGTCAGCAGCCTCGGCGAGCGTCAGCGGCTGCGGTGACCGGCGCCGGCAAGGCTGTACGGAGAGACCGGCCGGCGTGTCTCCCAAAAAAGGCCTTCTACGGCGTTAGTCGATTCGGTCCGCGGTACAGGAACGTGACCTCGCGGACGTTGTCCTGACCAAGGAGCTGCATGAGCAGGCGCGTGAGCCCAAAGCCGAAGCCTCCATGGGGCGGCGCCCCGAAGCGGAAGAAGTCGAGGTAGTACTGGATCGGGCCGGTCTCGACGTGCTTGTCCTCAGCCTGTGAGAGCAGCTGCTCGTAGCGGTGCTCGCGCTGGGCGCCTGTCGTCAGCTCGATGCCGCGCCAGAGCAGGTCGAAGCTGCGCGTGAGCGCCGGATTGTCCGGGTGGCGCATGTGGTAGAAGGGCCGCACCGTCGAGGGATAGTCGGTGACGAACGCGAACTCGTGACCGTGCTCGCGCTTGACGATCGCCGACAGCGCGCGCTCGCTCGGCGGGTCGAGGTCGTGCTCGGGGCCTGGCACCGCCTCGTGGCCGGCCCCACGCAGCAGCTCCTTGGCATGCTCCAGCGTCAAGCGCGGGAACGGGACCGTCGGCACGAGCACCTCGGTGTCGAAAGTCGCCTCGATCGCCTCGCCGTGCGCCGCGGCCACGGCGCCGAGCACGTGCGCGAGCCAGGCCTCCTCGAAGGCCATCACGTCCTCGTGCGAGTCGATCCAGGAGAGCTCGACGTCGACGGAGGTGAACTCGGTGTCGTGGCGCGAGGTGAACGATGGATTCGCGCGGAACACGGGGCCGACCTCGAACACCTTGCCGAAGCCGGCGGCCATCGCCATCTGCTTATAGAACTGGGGCGACTGCGCGAGGTAGGCCTGCCGCTCGAAGTACTCGACCTTGAACAGCTCGGCACCCGACTCGCTGGCCGAGCCCATCAGCTTGGGCGTGTGGATCTCGATAAAGCCTTCGCGACGCCAGAACTCGCGCATCGCGTGCTCGACCGTGCTCTGCACCTCGAAGATCAGCCGGCGATCGGGGCGGCGCAGGTCCAGGTAGCGCCAGTCGATCCGCTTGTCGAGCGCCGAATCGGGCGCGATCGGCGTCTCTGGCTCGGCAGCGGAGTCCACCGAGACGCTCTCAAGCTGCAGCTCGATCCCCCCGAGCTTGACCCGCTCGTCGGCGACGATCCTACCGCTGACCGTCACCGCCGACTCACTCGTCAGCGCGGAGATCTGCCGGTTGAGCGCGCTCGGCGGATCGTCCTTGCCGAGCACCGCCTGCACGAGCCCGGTTTCGTCGCGCACGACGACGAACTGCACACGCTTTTGATCGCGCACGACCTGCACCCAGCCGCGCACCGTCACCTGCCCGCCGACCTTGCCCGGCAGGTCGCTTATAAACGTTCGCCTCACGCCCGGGACCCTATCCGAGCGGACCTGCTCGCGCGCGTGTCGAAGGACTCATTTTCGGGAGACAAGCTTGCGTGGCGACCGCATCGAGGTCGGTGTCGCCGGTCACAGTACGGGTCGGACGAGCACGTGCGGGCAAGCCAGGGGCCCGCGCGAACCTAATCCGCCAGCTCGACCTCGACGGCGAGCTCCTCGGCCTCCACGGTCTCGAGCCGCATGATCGCACCGGCCTCGCGGAGATCGTCTGCACCGAGCTCGAGCGCTGACAGCCGCTCGGCCGTGTCGTGGACGACCACGCGCGCGACCGGCGCGCGCATCGGACGCTGCGCTTGGGACTTGGCCTTGCGCACCTCGCGCAGCACGTCGGCGGCTACGGCCAGCGCCATGTCCTCGCGCACACGCACGACCGGGCCCTCCGGCGCGCGCTCGCCATCGCCATCCACCTCGCCGCGGCCGTCCGATCCACCCCCTCCGCCGTCACGGTCGCCGGGGCGCTCTCCGAGCTCCCCCCACAGCTCGCCCGCGTCCGGCCACGGCGCGCGATGGATCGACCCCTCCTGCCACCACGACCAGACCTCCTCGCAGACGAACGGCAGGAACGGCGCGAACAGCCGCTGAAAGCACGACAGCGACAGCCGCAGCGCGCGGCTCACCGAGGCCGCCGCCTGCGGCGCAGCGTCGTAGCGACGGCCCTTGACGAGCTCGAGGTAGTAGTCGCAGAACCACCAGAAGAGCTCCTCCGTGCGCTGTAGCGCGCGCGCGTAGTCGTACTCGTCGAAGCTGTTGGTCGCGTCTTCCACAACCGCGGCCAACCGGGCGACGACCGCGCGGTCGAGCGGGTGGGTCAAGGTCTCCCCCCGCGGGGGCAGGTCGGCGAGCGCGAACTTCGATGCGTTCAGCAGCTTGACCGCGAGCCGCCGGCCGACCTTCATCTGCTGGGCGTCGAACGCGGTGTCGGTTCCGGGGCGGCCGCTGGCCGCCCAGTAGCGCACGGCGTCGGCGCCGTGCTCCTCGAGCAGGTGCATCGGCGTGACGACATTGCCCTTTGACTTCGACATCTTCTTGCGATCGGGGTCGAGCACCCAGCCGGAGATCGCCGCGTTGCGCCACGGCAGCTCGTCGTGGTCGAGGTGGGAGCGCAGGATCGTCGTAAACAGCCACGTCCTGATGATGTCGTGCGCCTGGGGACGGAGATCCATCGGGAAGACCCGCTCGACGAGCGACTCCTCCGCCATCCTGTTCCCGGCGGGCGATGCCGCCTGGGAGGCGTCTCCGGGAACGCCCTCCGGGGTGTCCTCGCCCGCCCCCGCCCGCCCGGCGGTGCGTCCTCCTCCACCCGCGCGCTCGGCATCGGTATGCCCCCCGGCGATCTGCGGTGTGAGCGAAGACGTGGCCCACGTGTCCATCACGTCGGGGTCGCCGATGAACCCGTTCTGATCGCCGCGCTGCTCGGGCGTGTAGCCGTCGGGCACGTCGGTGGATGGATCGACCGGCAGCTGATCCTCACGCGCGGGAATCGGGCGGTCATACATAACCGTGCCGGCGGCGTCGAGCGGGTACCAGACCGGGAACGGCACGCCGAAGAAGCGCTGGCGGCTGACGCACCAGTCGCCGTTCAGACCGTTCACCCAGTCTTCGTAGCGCGCGCGCATGTATGGCGGGTGCCACTGCAGCTCGCGTCCGCGCGCGAGCAGCGCGTCGCGGTGCTCGACCGTGCGGACAAACCACTGACGGCTCGTGACGATCTCCACCGGGCGCTCGCCCTTCTCGAAGAACTTGACCGCGCGCGTGACCGGCACGGGCTCGCCGAGAAGGTCGCCGGACTCTTGCAGCAGCTCAACCATGCGGCGGCGCGCCTGGTTGATCGTCTTGCCTTGCAGCTCGCCGTAACGCGCGCGCGCGCGCGCGACGTCTTCGGACTCCCATCCGGGCGTGCCCCAAGGAACCTCGAGCAGCCGGCCGTCGGCGCCGAGCAGCGAGCGAACCGGCAGTCCGAGCTCGCGCCACCAGACGACGTCGGTGAGATCGCCGAACGTGCACACCATCACCAGCCCGGTGCCCTTCTCGGGATCGACCAGCGGGTGGGTGAGCACGGGGACGCGCGTACCGAACAGCGGTGTCAGGACCTCCCTGCCGACGAGCCCGCGCCGGCGATCGTCGTCGGGGTGCGCGAGCAGCGCGACACAGGCCGCGATCAGCTCGGGCCGCGTCGTCTCGATCAGCGCCTCCCCACCGTCCCGGCGCGCGCCCGCGAGGGAGAAGCGCACGCGGTGCATCGCCCCGGGCCGCTCGCGATCCTCCAGCTCGGCCTGGGCGACGGCGGTCTGGAAGTCGATGTCCCACAGCGTGGGTGCCTCCAGCTGGTATGCCTGCCCGCGCGCGAGCAGGCCCAGGAACGAGCGCTGGGAGATCTGTCGCGCGAGCGGGCCGATCGTCGTGTAGGTCATCGACCAGTCGACCGACAGGCCGAGCGTGCGCCACAGCTCCTCGAACGCACGCTCGTCTGTCTCTGTCAGCGCCAGACACAGCTCGACGAAGTTCGGCCGCGACACCGCCACCGGCCCGCCGGCGTCCCGCTCGCCCTTTGACCTGTGCCCGTTCTTGGAATCCGGTCCAGACGCCGTTTCAGGATCGGCCGCGAGGCGGCCGAGCAGGCCGGGGTCATAGCTCACCGACGGGTCGCAACGCACGCCGTAGTGGTTCTGCACACGCCGCTCGGTCGGCAGGCCGTTGTCGTCCCAACCCATCGGGTAGAACACCTCTTTGCCGCGCATCCGCTGGTAGCGGGCGATCGCGTCGGTGTGGGTGTAGGAGAAGACGTGCCCGACGTGCAGCGACCCGCTCACCGTCGGCGGCGGCGTGTCGATCGAGAACACTCGCTCGCGCGGGATCGAGCGATCGAAGCGGTAGGCGCCGTCGCGCTCCCACACTGCGCTCCACTTGGCCTCGAGCCCGTCGAGCGCCGGGCGCTCGGGGACGTTGGTGCTGGTCTCGATCGCGGACAAGCCGTGATCGTATCCGCCGGGCTGGGCCTGCTGGTACTCCACTACCTCGCTGCGAAGCTCCGCGCGGCCCGGGGACCTCCGCGGCCGCCGGCGTGGCTCAGGGCGCGGCGGAGATCGCCTCGAGCAGCTGGCCGGTCTGCTCGTGATCGAGCGACCTGGCGAGATCCGCTTGGCTGACGATCCCGATCAGCTCGTGCCCGTCGATCACCGGCAGCCGGCGGACCTTGTGCTCGGTCATCGTGCGCAGCGCCTCCTCCACGGAGTCGTCCGCGCCGATCGTGACCGGCTTGCCCTCCGCTAGCTCGCCGGCGGTCGTCTCCCGCGGGTCACGGTCCCTTGCGAGGACCTTGACCACGATGTCGCGGTCGGTGAGCATGCCCTGCAGGCGATCATCCTCACCGCAGATCGGCATCGCTCCGACATCCAGCTCGGCGAGCCGCCTCGCCGCGTCGAGGATGCTCTCGCTGCTCTGCACGCACTCCGCGCTACCTGACATCACCTCTCTTGCTGTGCTGCCCATCATGCACCTCCAAGTCGTAGGGAAGTCTCCCGCCTCCTATACCCGCAGAGCGTCTCGCGTAATAGCGCCATAGCGAGAATCACCGTCCCGGCTGGGTTCAGTCCGTCAGGGGCCGGGTATGTCGTCTCTGTGCACGCTCTCATCGCCTCGACAGAAGCCACAGGAACGCTTCGGGCGGAAAGTAGCAGGCGCGTTCCGCGTGCTCGCGGCAAACAGCATGAGCGATTGCGGCCTGTTCACATCGGCTGCTCGGGCTGGAACTACAAGTCCTGGCGCGGTGAGATGTATCCACCGGGCCTGCCGGCGCGGCGCTGGCTCGAGCGCTACGCCGAGCTGTTTGACACCGTCGAGGTCAACACGACCTTCTACCGCCTGATCAGCCGCGACGCGGTCAGCCGCTGGGTGCAGCAGACGCCAGCGCATTTCTCCTTCGCGATCAAGGCCAGCCGCTATTTGACCCACATCAAGCGCCTATCTCACATGGAGGACGGGCTCGCGCGGTTCTACGAGCGCATCGAGCCGCTCATAGAAGCCAAGCGCCTCGGTCCCGTTCTCTGGCAGCTACCCGAGACCTTTCATCGCGATGACGAGCGACTCGCCTCAGCGCTGGCGGCGCTGCCGACGGGTCCTCACGCGTTTGAGTTTCGTCACGCCAGCTGGTTCGTGCCCGAGATCTATGCGCTGCTGCGCGAGCACGATGCGGCCCTGGTCATCGGGGACCATCCAAGCCGACAGTTTCAGAGCTATGAGGCCACGGCCGGCTGGCGCTACGTGCGCTTTCATCACGGCGCCCGCGGCCGTCGCGGCAACTACTCCCACACCGAGCTCGAAGAATGGGCCAAGCGCCTAGATTCCTGGCGCACAGAATCAGAGCTCTTCCTCTATTTCAATAACGACTGGGAGGTATTCGCGCCCCGCAACGCCGTCAAGCTGGCTCAGCAGCTCAAGCGGCTGGAGAGCCCCAAGATCAATGCCTTCTAAGAGCGCACAGAAGACACTCGACGATCTGCGGGGGCAGGCGGGGGAATGTCGTGCCTGTCCGCTGTGGCGCGATGCGACTCAGACCGTCTTCGGGGAGGGCCCGGCGCGAGCAGCGATGATGCTCGTAGGTGAGCAGCCCGGCGACCGAGAGGATCGCGAGGGCAGACCATTCGTGGGACCCGCCGGCGCATTGCTTGACCGTGCGCTTGCGCAGGCCGGAATCGACCGTACCCAGGTATATGTGACCAATTCGGTCAAGCACTTCAAGTACCGCAGCCGCGGCAAGCGACGTATCCACCAGCGACCCGACAGCGAGGAGATAAAAGCCTGCCACCAGTGGCTGCAGGCAGAGCTTGAGCTCATCAAGCCGCGCGTACTCGTCTGCCTCGGAGCGACAGCGGCGAAGGCGCTGCTCGGAGGAACACCGCACATCGAACACGACCGGGGCCATCCGCTGCCCTCTGAGCTCGCACCCGTGGTCATGCTCACAGCCCATCCCTCGGCGGTCTTGCGCCGGCGCGACCACGATGCCCGGCACGCCGCGACGCAGGCGCTCGTCAGAGACCTGCGAAGCGCCTGGCGAGAGTGCGAGCAGCGAGATGGGCCTCGCACGAAGATCGGCAGCGGGTAGGAGAGGCCACGCTGTGAGCGCCCCCGCCCTGATTGTGATCGACATGCTCAATCATTACGAGCACGAGGACGCCGAGGCGCTGCGCCGCTCGGTGCATAAAGCGCTGCCCGCCATCGGAGACCTCGTGCAACGCGCAAGCGGTGCCGAGGTGCCGATCATCTACGTCAACGACAACCACGGCGACTGGTCGGCCGGGCGCCCGGAGCTATGCCAGCGCGCCCTGGAAGGGCCAGATCCTTCTTTGGTGGAACCTATCCTCCCAGGCGAGCAGGTGGCGTTCCTGGTCAAGGCCAGGCACTCGATCTTCTATGAAACCCAACTCGACTACATGCTTCGCCACCAGGACATCGAACGGATCATCCTGATCGGCCAGGTCACCGAGCAGTGCATCCTCTACTCCGCCCTGGACGCCTATGTGCGCCACTACTCGATCGTCATCCCGCGCGACGCCGTCGCCCACATACACCAAGACCTCGCCGACGCCGCGCTGCGGATGATGGAGACGAACATGGCAGCCGAGATCACCACAGCCGCAGAGTGCGGCCTGGCCGCCGCCTGAGCGATACACAGCGTGACCGCCGCCGTGAACACCCCGATGGATGGCAGCCGAAGCGTCATTGCCCTAAACGCCGGCTAGCTGGTGTGCGTATTGTGGTATGTGGTTTCTTATGAGTGCGACCAAGCAGAGCGCTGGAAGGCTGGGCGAGTACCGTCGCAAGCGTAAGTTCGACCGGACGCCAGAGCCCGTGCCGGACAGCGGGCCGGCGCGTGGTGAGCGGTTTGTCGTTCACGAGCACCACGCCCGTCGTCTGCACTGGGATCTGCGCCTGGAGCATGACGGTGCGCTGGTCTCCTGGGCGATCCCCAACGGTATCCCCGAGGACCCCAAGCACAATCGCAAGGCTGTGCATGTCGAGGACCATCCCCTCAGCTACATCGATTTTCAGGGCACGATCCCCGCAGGTAACTACGGCGCCGGACAGGTCACGATCTGGGATAAGGGGACCTATGAGTGCGAGAAGTGGGAGCCCGGCAAGGTCGTTGTCATCTTTCACGGAGAGCAGCTGCAAGGCCGCTATGCGCTGTTTCATGCCGGCAAGACAGAGAAGGACTGGATGATTCACCGCATGGATGCACCGGCGGATCCGACCGCGCAGGAGATGCCTGAGTTCATCACGCCGATGCTCGCCAGGCTCTCAACGCTCCCGGCCGATGAGTCGGCGTGGGCGTTTGAGGTGAAGTGGGACGGTGTACGTGCGATCACGCGCTCTGCCCCTGGGCGTATTCGCTTCATCAGCCGCAACGGCAACGACGTGACCGCTGCCTATCCGGAGCTGCGTGCGCTGAACCGGACGCTTGGCTCCCACGAGGCGATCCTCGATGGGGAGATCGTCGCCTTCGGCGAGGAGGGCTGTCCGAGCTTTCAAGCGTTGCAGTCGCGGATGCATCTGCGTGGCGATTCGGCCGTTCGCCGTCTCGCGCAGACCCAGCCAGTGACGTACATGGTGTTCGATCTTTTGTGGCTTGACGGGCACAGCCTCATGGACCTCCCCTATAGCGAGCGCCGCGAGCGCCTAGAGGAGCTCGACCTTGAAGACGAGCGGTGGCGTACTCCCGAGTACCGCGCGGGGGATGGGGCGGCGTTCCTCGCGGCGAGCAAGGAGCAGGGCCTCGAGGGAATAGTCGCAAAGCGACTGGATTCCCCATACGCACCGGGGGGACGTGGTGGGAGCTGGTTGAAGATCAAGAATGTCCAGCGTCAAGAGCTTGTGGTCGGTGGGTGGACTGAGGGGAAGGGCTCGCGCTCTCAGCGCATCGGTGCGCTTCACCTCGGCGTCTACGAGGACGGCGCGCTTCGGTATGCGGGCAAGCTGGGCACCGGCTTCGATGCGCCGGAGCTTGAGCGCCTCGCTGACCTGCTGGAGCCTCTGGGGCGGACAGGCTCGCCGTTTTCGGGACGCCAGCCGCCGAAGGGCGCGCATTTTGTGCAGCCAGAGCTCGTGTGCGAGGTCGAGTTCACCGAGTGGACTCGCGCCGGCACCCTCAGACATCCCTCCTATAAGGGGCTGCGTAAGGACAAGCCCGCCAGCGAGGTCGTGCGCGAGCGCCCAGTTGCCGCAAGTGAGATTTCCGCCGCGTCGTCTGCACAGACCGTGGGCGCGCAGGCGCTGGTAAAGAGCGGGCGCCGCGTGCGCGGCGGTGTAGAGGTCGAGATCGAGGGCCGCACCTTGAAGCTCACGAACCTCGACAAGGTGCTCTATCCGAGCAACGGTTTTACGAAGGGGGACCTGATCGACTATTACGCGCAGGTCGCGCCGGTGTTGCTGGCACACCTGCGCGATCGTCCGCTGACGCTCAAGCGCTATCCGGACGGCGTGCAAGGCGAATATTTCTATGAGAAGCAGTCACCGAAGCATCGACCCGAGTGGGTAGAGACGACCGCGATCTGGAGCGAGCACAGCAAACGCGAGATCCACTACACCCTCTGCCAGAACCTACCGACGCTCGTTTGGCTGGCGAACCTCGCCGATATCGAGCTACACCCCTCGCTGTCGCTCGCGGGAGAGCCCGAGCGTCCCACGGCACTCGCGTTCGATCTAGATCCAGGAGCGCCGGCGAGCATCGTCGAGTGCTGCGAGGTCGCGCTGGAGCTGCACGAGATGTTCAATCAGCTCGGCCTGTCTTCGTTCGCGAAGACATCCGGGTCGAAGGGACTACAGGTGTATGTGCCGCTGAACGACCCTGGCATCGCCTACGAGCAGACGAAGCCTTTCGCGCACGCCGTCGCGGGCATGTTCCAGCAGCGCCGTCCCGAGCTGGTGGTGTCGGAGATGACGAAGGCAAAGCGCAGCGGGAAGGTTCTAATCGACTGGAGCCAGAACGATCCGCACAAGACGACCGTCTCGGTCTACTCGCTGCGCGCGAAGAAGCGGCCAACCGTCTCCGCGCCGCTCGATTGGGAAGAGGTCGAGGCGTGTCGTGAGTCAAAGGATGCGGGTCGTCTGCTGCTCGACGTCAATGCGGTTCTCGCGCGTGTGACGGAGCGGGGCGATCTTTTCACCGAGGTCGGCTCGCTGCATCAGCGGTTGCCCGAGCTGGGGGGCTGATCGTGGCGGCTCGCTCGCTCTGGAAGGCGGCATAGCCTTCCGGGAATGCTGATAGTCAGCTGGAACGTCGCTGGGCGCGTCAAGCGCCTCCGGGAGCAGGCCGAGGCCCTTCTCTCCCTCCAAGCGGATGTCCTCTGCCTGCAGGAGGCGACTCCCAACACCTTGCCGCTATGGCGATCACTCCTGCGCGAGGCCGGATACGCCGGCATCGCGTACGGCGAACCGCCGTCGCGGGGACGCAGCAGGCCGCTGATCGTGATGACCGCATCGCGGGTGCCACTGCACGCCGTCATGGTCGACGCCGTCCCCTGGTCTGAGCGCGTAGTAGCCGTGCATCTGAGCGATGGCACGGAAGTGCTCAATGTTCACTCGCCGATCAGCCCCAAGCCTGACTTCGCGAAGGTCCGAACACACGAGGCGGTCTATCGCCACCTTGCCGAGGAGCCCGTCGGCTACGCGCGCGTCCTTTGCGGCGACTTGAACACCCCGCGGAAGGAGCACCCGGATGGCAGCGTGTGGACATTTGCTCGCGATCAGTACGGCCGGCTGCGACCCGATCGCGGGGAGCGCTGGGATGAGGCGGAGCTTGCACTCCTCCGCGGCCTGGAGCCATACGGCTTCCGCGACGCCTACCGTCTCACCCACGGCTACGAGGTGCGCGAGCTCAGCTGGGAATGGCCCCGCTGGAAAGGCGGCTATCGCCTGGACCACCTCATCGTCTCAGGCTGCGTCTCCGTGCATGACTGCCGCTACGAACATCAATGGCGCCACGACGGGCTATCCGACCACTCCGCGCTGATCGCACGACTACAGGTGGCAAGCGTGGGACTGAGCACTGCATGACAGAGCGGTCTATGCCGCCGGTTCGCGAGCAACCTTCTGAAGATCTGGACAACCGGCCGATGCGCGCGCGAGCGATCTGGGAGCTCATCAAGCCCCGTGGCCTCTACATGAACCTCGGACGCACCCCGTGGGCGACCGTGGCATCGAAGCTCTCGACCGACCCATCTTCGAGCGCGTAACCCCCCGGCCTCTACCGCCTACACCGATGACCCGCAAGCCCCAGGCGCATATCGAGTCGTAGCGCTCATTCCCAGGACACGGCGAGACGGTAGGATCGACGGTCGCGGCGAGATAGCTCAGCTGGTAGAGCACTCGACTGAAAATCGAGGTGTCGGCGGTTCGAGTCCGCCTCTCGCCATTAGAAAAAAAGCGCTGCAAATGAGCGTGTTTGCGTAAGCGTTCAGTTGTTCAGGGGGACATAACTCCACTCCGTCGAATCCATACCCGTGGAGCGCGCCGAGGCCGAGGCGATCTATGACGCGGGGCGTGAGGTCGTCGTTGAAGTCCTCTTGGCGATGGATCGCCGGATCCAGCAGCTCGAGGCGCGTGTCGCCCGCCAGGATGAGCGAATCGCCCAGCTCGAGCGCCGGCTGAATCGTTCCTCGCAGAACAGCTCCCAGCCACCGAGCGCAGATGGGCCGAGCGCTCCGCCGCGCGGCGGCAAGGACGCTTCTCCTCGCTTCCAGGGTGCTCAGCCTGGACACGAGGGCAAGGGCCGTCCGCTGTTGCCGACGTGGGCGCTTGACGAGGTGATCGAGCGCTGGCCCGAGCGCTGTCGTTGCGGGCACATGTTCGCCGCGACAGAGCGCGTGCCGGTCGGTGAACCGGGGCGCCATCAGGTCGAGGAGTTACCTGTCATCTCGGTCAAGGTCACCGAGCACCGCGCCCAGCGGGTCCGCTGCCCTGATTGCGGTGAGCACACGCGCGGGCAGCTGCCCGCGGACATCGCCCAGAGCGCCTTCGGCCCGCGTCTTCAGGCCGCGATTGCCACGCTCTCGGTGCGCAACCGCATCTCCCGCCGGGATGTGGTCGAGCTGTCAGAGCAGCTGTTCTCCTCGCGGATCTCGACCGGCACGGTGGAGGCGATCCTCACGCGCACCGGCGAGGCCCTCTCAGATCCACACGCCGAGCTGCTCGAGCGCCTGCGTGAAAGCCGCGCTGTGAACATGGATGAGACCGGCTGGCGGACCGCCGGAGAGCGTCGCGCGCTGTGGGGCGTCTTTGACGATCGCCATGCATACCTTCACGTCGCCGCCGATCGTCACGAGGACCACGCCAAGGATCTCCTGGCCGACACGCAGGCGATCGTCACCTCTGATCGCTGGTGGGCCTATTCGCACCTGCCATTGCAACGTCGCCAGCTCTGCTGGGCTCACCTGAAGCGGGACTTCGCCGCCCATTCAGAGGGCCTCGGTGTAGAGAGGGAGTTCGGCGAACGGGGTCTTGAGTTATGCGAGCGCGTCTTCTGGGCCTATGAGGTCTTCCAGCACACCGCAGATCGCAGCGCGCTGAAGCTCACCGTCCGCCGGCTGCAGCGCCAATACAAGCCGATCATCAAGGGCTACGCCGCGAAGAGAGCACGCAACCGTCACTGCCGCGGGATGGCCCGCAACCTACTGAAGGCCTGGCCGGCGCTATGGAGCTTTGCCAAGCACCCAGGCGTGCAGCCGACCAACAACCACGCCGAGCGCGCCCTGCGCTCAGCCGTCATCTACCGCAAGCTCTCGCTCGGCAGCCAGTCTGAAGCCGGGGAGCTGCGGACCGCCCGGCTGCTCTCCGCGCACACTACCTGCCGTCTTCAGCAGCGCTCGCTGTTCGCCTACCTCACCGAGGCGATCATCGCCCACGCCCGTGGGGACCCGGCGCCACTGCTCACCTGAGCGGGCCGGGACTGAACGCTTACGTGTTTGAGACAGCTCCCTGCCATCTCCGTTAGGTCGGCGAGCGCCGTCGGCGGCACAAACCTCGGCACAAACTCGTGACAATAGTGCCTGTTCCGAGCGCGTCGGGGCGTCTCTAGAAGCCTCACGAGGGGCCTGTTCGGGCGACAAAGGGCTTACCTATGCGGTACCTACATCGAGAACCGAACTCATGGCGAAACTCAAACTAAAGACAACAAGAGTCGGAATCGTGATGCCCTGAGAACGAGTTCTGAGCTGTTCGAGTGTCCCGACATGAGCGCGCGAGCTCTAAAGCGAAAGAGAGGGCAGATGATCATCTACTGCGGATGTCAAGCTTTGCCGTGGCGGGGGGCAGCGAGAACCAGACTGCGATGCCTGGCTCATATCGAGTTGTACGAAGTTTTATAGGGTTTACGTGATCTCGATAAACGCCTATGGCCGGTCGGACGGGGCTCATCGAGGGGTTTGTACAGTCGCAGGATTGAAGGCGTCAGCGGGCTGGGCAAGAAGCCTCACGGCGCCGATCAGGCGTCGATGGCTGAGTGCTGGTGGAGGTGCTCGCGGAGGTAGGGCAGCGCGAAGTCGACGTACCCGTGGCGGGTGGGGTGGATCAGCTCGGCTGCGATCAGTCGTAGGCGGTACTGGCTGGCGTAGTTCACGTCGACACCGAGGCGCTCCTGGATGTCGGCCATCCTGGACGGGCCGTCGTCCTGGGCCATCGCGAGCAGGAATGACTTGTCGATGTCTGAGGCGGCGCTCAGCGCCGGCTCGTGGATGAGCGCACCGAGCCTGCGCCGCGCCCGGGTGACCCCTTGGGTGGCGTCTTCGGCCGTGATCTCCGCTGCGCTCGGGTTCACCCGCCACACCTGCGCGCCGACTAGCTGCAGGAGGAAAGGGTAGCCGCGGGCTCCGTCGACCATGATCTGCAGCGCCTGCTCGCCGACGTCGCGGCCGGCTGCTTGGATCGGTTCGCGCAGGGCGCGTTCAACGTCGGCGCGCGCTACTGAGCCCAGGGTGTGCCGTTCTGCTCGGCCCAGGAAGGTGAGAACGTCGTCGTTGACGACGTCGCTGACGCTGGCAGCCAAGCCAGCACCGGCGAACGCCAGCTCCCGATTCTCGCGGAAGGTGTGCTGCACGACGGTGGCTAGCTCTCGTAGCTCTTCGATTTGGTTGTGGTGGATCTCGTCAAGGGTGATCAGGACCCCGGTTCTCTGCTCGGCCAGCAGGTCGGTGAGCATCTTGAGCTGGTTACGCAGGCCTGCTTGGACGACGTGCGCCTCGATCGTGCTCCAGGTGAGAGAGCCGAGATTAAGTGGAGCGCCCACGCCACTCATGCGGCGCTGCACCGCCTTGGGGTCGAAGTCGCGCAGTAGCCGTGGGAGGTGCTGCTGGGTCATCCTTGAGACGAAGCCGGGGGTGGCGGTCTCGCTGACGATGAGCCAACCGCGCTGGCGTGCGCGGTCCTCGACGGCGTTGAGCATGACCGTCTTGCCCGCGCCGCGAGCGCCGGTGTAGAGCGTCGCGCGGCCCGCCGATCCCGGGCCATCTTCAAGTCCCTCGGCGAAGTCGTCGAGCAGGTCGTCGCGGCCGACCAGCAGCGGCGGGCTGACACCGAAGCTCGCGTGGAATGGGTTGCTCATCCGACCACCATACCCGGTCACTTTAGAGGTTTTTAGAGTTCTTAGATTCGGTTAGAGGTGGCTCAGCGGCCCGTGAGCGTGGCAATCTGCGGCTCGGGTAGCTCCCCGGGGGCCTACATGACCAGGAACCACAACCACGACCAATTACGACCGCCAACCTGGCGCGAACATGTGTTCGTGTCTGTTTCGGCGTTGCACATCCCTCACCCTCGCGTCGTCGTCCGCATGTCGAGCCACCTGAGCACCAACGCCTCGGGCAAGGTCACCGTCAGCTTTGAAAAGATGGACCCCCACTGCGAGTAGCCATAGACGACGCAGGGCAAGCGGCACGCAGTCGCTTGCCCTGCGCGTCCTGCTAAGTGGTCTGTCTCGCAAGTTCGCGCACGTATCTGGTGGGGCCAGATACGCTCGATCTTCCGCGGAAGCGGCGCGAGTTGGCACCGGCGCGGACGATTGCGTTTCCATTGCGCACCTCTGGATCTTGCCGAGTGGCTGCCTGGTCTCACCCAGAAGCGGCAGTCAGCCGAGTGGCGATGCGGTTGGTTCCGCGCCGTCCATTGCATGGATTGCGAGCCCCGTCGGTCGAGATCGATATGAAGAGCGTCCGCTGCTGCCCAGATCGATAGCCGTCCTTGGTCGGTATATTTGCCGCTGTGGACGACATCACGACCGCTATTGAGCTACTTGGCCCGTCCGCTCTGGGGCTCAAGGTGCTCGGACCGACGGCTGACTACCTCGGACGAGGGGTGCTGGCTCTCGCCGAAAGCCGAGTGAAAAACATTCGCGCGATCCTCTGGAAGGCAGAACGGAAGACAGACCCGACGGCTCTTCTCCCGTCTGGGGCTGTAGCCCCTCGAGTGCTCGCGGGCGTGATGAGTGAGGGGTCGTTTGTCACGGATGAGCTGTTTCAAGACTACTTCGGTGGCGTCCTTCTCTCTTCTCACTCTGACTCTGGCCGGGACGACCGTGGTTCGACGTACATCCAGCTCCTTTCGCGGTTGTCGTCGTACCAGATAAGAACCCACTACCTGTTGTATTGCGCCGGGCGGGCGGCATGCATTGCATTGTCTCGCGTTGATCTATCAGACGTTGCCGGTCGCGAGCGCGTAGGCGACTTCTTCGTACGGTTTCCGCAGTTCTTCTTCTCACTGGAGCTGACAGATGACGAGATGGACAATCTTCAAGCCATTCTCACGCACGCTCTCGTCGGCTTGCACCGTGAGGGACTAATCGGAACGCACTGGCACTTCTCAACAGATCGAGACAACGTCAGCGCTTCTATCGCTGGCCAAGGACACGCGTATCCACGTGGAGGTGTCGTCTTTGGCGTTTCACCGTTCGGGATCGAGCTGTTCTGTGCAGCGCACGGATTCTCCGGCGACGCCGCAAGAACGTTCACGGACCCAGAAGCCAGCTTCGATACGGGGATGTCGACCAAGGTCGAAACGATGATCGCAGAACGTATCGTCACTTTCCCGATGCTTTGAGCAGCTAGGCTGAGACGCCGGACGACGTGCCAGCGTGCCTGCAAAAGCAGGATTGTCGAGACGTGGCTTTTGGGCTGCTGCCAACGGCTGCCGAGCGCTGCGCGTCTGAGTAAACTGTCAGTGCCTGCCGCGAACGGTAATCACCGATCGCAGCACCGCCGCTCCAATTCCCGCTCCACCAGCCAAAGCGCCTGCGGCGGTGACATCAAAGCCCACGCCGAGAACAAATTGACCGAACAGTCCGAGCAGGCAGGAAGGAATACCCTTGACTACGAGGCCTACCGCTCCGGGGACGTGCTGACGGAGACCCTCAGCGGTTCCGTCGCGTAGTGCCTGGAGACACGACTGGCGCCTGACTGTAGGCGAAGCAACTTCTTGGTGGATCTGCATGTGACTGGCCCCTTTCGGGTCCGCACACAACGCATCGCCTGCACTAGGCGACGGCTGCGGGGCTTCTTAGGGCCAATCCCTCCGCCGTGGATATAGACAGGGAGATTCTAGCTGACGTGCCTACATAGGTTGTGAACGGTTGAGGGAGGCATCCGGGCCTCATCCCAGGCTGTGGGTCTGCGAAGGCTCACGACCTAGGAGGACCCGGATGCAGATTCACGGTAGAGCGAAGCTCGGACCGGCTGGTCGGCTGGCGCTGACACAGGCGGTGATCGATGGGATGACGTTGAGGCAGGCCGCTGGGCGCTTCGGTGTCTCGGTGGCAACGGCTCACCGCTGGTGGCATCGGCGCTTGGATGCCAGCTCGGATGAGCTCGTGTCAGGTGTCTGGCTGTTCGACCGTTCTAGCCGCCCTCGGCGCAGTCCCCGATTGCTTGACGCGATCGAGCAGGAGCGGATCTGTGAGGCGCGGCGACACACCGGATGGGGACCAGGGTCTGTCCGATGAAGTGTGTGTGGTTGGGGTAACCGACTCGGCTTGTGTTCCGGGCCAGAATCGCCGCGAAGCCGTAGGCGTAGCGGCGATTCTGGCCCGGGCGCGGCCTGGAAAGGACCCCATCATCATGCAGGAGATGACCGACAAGCCCATTGGGCGGCGCAGCCGCCCCGGACAGGCTCACGAGGGCGCCGAGGCGCCCGAGGAGCTCCAGGACCGTCTGGCTGGCCTGCTGCCGCCGGACGCGCTGCAGGATGCCCTGAAGGGCCTTGAGCCGGAGGAGATCACCGGCACGGGCGGCCTCTTGACGCAGCTGGCGGGCCGTGTGATTGACGCCGCGCTCGCGGGCGAGTTGAGCGACCATCTGGGCTACCCGCCCGGGCAGGCGCCGCCCGGCGGCGCTGGCAATATGCGCAACGGGTCGACCGGAAAGACGGTCGCGACCGACCTGGGCCCGGTGGCAGTGAACTCCCCCCGCGACCGTCAGGGCACGTTCCAGCCGAAGCTGGTGGGCAAGCGCCAGACCCGGCTGGCTGGGCTGGACGAGAAGATCCTGTCCCTCTACGCCGGCGGCATGTCGGTCAGGGATATCTCAGAGCACCTGCAGACGCTCTACGGGACGGAGATCGGCCGCGACACGATCAGCCGCGTCACCGACGCGGTGCTGCAGGACATCGCGGCGTGGCGCTCACGGCCCTTGGAGACGCTCTACCCGATCGTCTACTTCGACGCGTTGATGGTGAAGATGACCGAGGACCGCTCAGTGAAGACCCGTGCCTGCTACCTCGCGGTTGGTGTCACCCTCGAGGGCGAGCGGGAGATCCTCGGCCTGTGGTGGCAGGACACCGAGGGCGCGAAGTTCTGGCTCGCGGTGCTGAACGACCTGCACCAGCGTGGCGTCGGCGATGTCCTAATCGCGTGCGTCGACGGGCTGGCCGGGTTCCCCGAGGCGATCGCCGCGGTATTCCCACAGGCCTGGGTTCAAACGTGCATAGTGCATATGATCAGGGCGTCGATGCGGTATGTCAGCTACGCCGACCGCAAGCGCCTGATGCCGGACCTGCGCCGCGTCTACAGCGCCCCGAACGTCGAAGAGGCCGCGAGGCAGCTGGAGCTCTTCGACGAGAAGTGGGGCGAGCGCTACCCGATGGTCGCGCAGGCATGGCGGGACCGGTGGGAGCACGTCATCCCGTTCCTCTCCCTACCGGCCGATCTACGCCGCGTGGTCTACACCACAAACGCGATCGAGGGCCTGAACCGCCAGGTCCGCAAAGCGATCAAGACCCGCGGACACTTCCCCGACGAGCAAGCAGCAACGAAGCTCATCTACCTCGCGCTGATGCGAGCCGAGACGAAATGGGTCAAAGTGATGCGCTGGCCCTCAGCACTACGAGCCCTCAAGATTCACTTCGGAGACAGAATCCCCTACTAACCACAACCAACCAAACCCAACCTCACACACAGAAGATCTGACAGTCTCGGGGACCACGACTCGTGGCCGGCAGAACCGGGCACCCTCACTCGACGGTGTGGAAGGTGCTGCATCGCCATGGCCTCTCTCGGGTCAAGCGCTCACCGCGCGAGCCCGCCAGGCGCTATGAGTGGCCGTGCCCTGGAGATCTGCTGCACATGGACACTGCACGCCATGCCCGCTTTGGGCGCCCTGGGCATGCCATGACCGGGATTCGCGACAGAACCAGTGCCGACAGGCGCGCGGGTTGGGGCTATGACTTCGCTCACGCAGTCATCGATGATCATTCCCGTCTGGTCTACGTCGAGTTGCTCGACGACGAACGAGCAGCAACGGTCACCGCGTTCACCACGCGAGCACTCGACTGGTTCGCCGCCCGTGGCATCCACGCCAAGCGCCTCATGACCGACAACGCCTGGGTCTACGTCAAGAACCAGTCCCTACGCGAGTTGCTCACCGCCCGTGAGATCAAGCACCTACGCACTCAGGCCTACCGGCCACAGACGAACGGGAAGATTGAGCGCTTCCACCAGACGATGGCACGCGAGTGGGCCTACGGCCTCAACTACCGATCACACCACCACCGCAATCAAGCCCTGCCACACTGGCTCGAGCACTACCACACGCGCAGACCACACTCAGGGATTGGCAACCGGCCACCCATCAGCCGCGTTCACAACCTCCATGGGCAGGACAGCTAGACGCCACGGCCTGAAGTGCGATGGCATAAGCGGACCGGGAGCGTCCGATTAACGGTGGATCTGGCTTGGTTGGTTTAGTTGATTCTTCCTTGGAACGCTATCGCGAACGCGTTGAGTGCGGGCTTCCATCTCATCGCCCAGCGTGCTCTGCCTCGCCCGGTGGGGTCGAGGAGGTTGTCCCGTTCGCCGTGGAAGTTCGTGGTGGCGGTTCGGGTGTGATGGTTACACGGTGATGGGTATGCGGGCGTCCTCCTTGCTCGCGGTGTGAATCGGCGTGTGCTGGGCGGCGAGGTCTGCTTCGACGGTGACGGCGAGCTTGGCGAGGTCGCTGTAGCCGATGATCTTGCGGAACTGGGTCTGGGCCTCGAGCATCCCGGCGGCGGTCCAGCGCAGGCACATGTCACCGTTTTGCCAGCGCTTGACGTTGCGGCTCGTTTGCCGGACGGTGCCGATCATCGACTCGATCGGGTTCGTGCTCTGGAGCGTTGTCTTGAGCTTGCCGCGGATCCCGAGGCGGGTCAGCGTCAGCGTCTCTTCCAGGCCCTCCCGCAGCGACGCGGCGGCGCCGGGGTGGGGGCGCTCCAGCTCGCCGGTGAGCAGCTGCAGGGCGTCGAGTGCTTGCTGATGGTTCTCTGACGCCCACGCCTTGCGGAGCCTCGTCTTCACGAGCGGCCGGTCGCGTTCGGGGAGATGATCGAGCACGTTGCGTTCCTTGTGGCGAACACACCGCTGCACGGGCACCGGACCGAAGACCTCGTTGAGGGCTGCTCTGAGGGCCTTGCCGCGCCGTCCAGGACTACCAGGACACCCTGCTCGACATCCAGGCCCGCTGCACCAAATCGGCGAGCAGGTGGACGGTGACGGTCTTGTTCTCGGTGGAGCCATCCCAGAGCCCGAGCGGGATCTTGACCCCCTCGGTGCTGACGCCCAAGGCGACAACGCAGCAGCGGCCCTTCAGCTCGATCCCGTCGAGCATCAACGCCGCCAACCGCACATCAGAGAGCGGACGCGCCATCAGCGCCGCGAGATGCTGACCGGTGCGCGAGACAAACTCGCGGCTGACCGGTCGCGTGCTTGGGCCCCACAACCTCGTCGAGCTCGGCCTCCATCATCTCGCTCAACACGCCCAGCCCGACACCCACGCTCAACGCGAGCAACCCCTCCTTCGCGGCCCCGACCAGCTCCCCGAGCGCCTCCTGCACCCGCAACGGCAAACCCTCCGGGCGACTGTCCTGCTCCTGCATTACGGTCTTCATGGCGGTTCCCTTCGTCTCGATCGACTGATTTCGCACTCGCCAGGTCCCAACGGGACCGGACTAGGCGAAAGGACCGCCACCTACAAACTTCTACGAGCTACGGGACAACCTCGGGTCGAGTGCTCTGGTCACGAGGTAGAGGCACTTCAGTGCGGCAGTGTCGTTCGGGAAGTGCCCTCGCGCTCTGACAGCGCGACGGTAGCGGGCGTTGATCGACTCGATCGCGTTGGTGCTGCAGATCACGCGCCGGATCTCGACGTCGTAGTCCAGGAACGGTATGAACTCGCTCCAGGCGTTCTCCCAGAGCTTGCTGATCGCCGGGTACTGCTTGCCCCACTTCGCGTCGAACTCCGTGAAGCGCTCCCTGGCGACTGTCTCTGAGGGTGCGGTGTAGACGGGTCTGAGGTCGCGGCTCATCTCGTCCCAGTACTTGCGTGATGCGAACCTGAATGTGTTGCGGATCAGATGGATCACACAGGCTTGGACGGTCGCGAGCTCCCAGGTCGTCGTGATCGCCTCCGGGAGGCCCTTCAGGCCGTCGCAGACCGCGATGCAGACGTCTTGCACGCCGCGATTCTTGATCTCGGTGTAGGGTCGGGCCGAGGCGCGGTGCTGGCGTTTCTGCCGGTCCGTTTCCTCGGCCCGCCCTCCGAACCGGACGTGCGCGTCTCCGCGCATCCGGCTCTCCACGGGTTATGCCGTTGGTGGGAGTGGTTCTCCCTCCTTGCTCGTCCAGGGGGTCGGGATTCGGGTGCCCCGGTAGCGGTAGCGGCTGACCGCGACCTTTCGTGGCCGGAACATCTCGGTGGCGCCGTCGCGTATTTCCCATCCGGGGAGGTAGCGACGGTGCAGCGTCCCCCAGTTCAGCCCGTGGTGTCGCTTGCGTAGCCAGCCAACGACTCTCCACCACGCGAAGTGGTCGAGATAGTTGAAGGTACGCGAGGACACTCCGTGCTTGAAGTAGCTGCACCATCCCCGCAGGATGCGGTTGAGCTGGCGCAGCAGATCGGCGAGCGCTCGATGACGCTTGCGGCGAGTGGCCCTGCGCACCCTGTCCATCACCGAGGCCAAGGCCTTCTTGGAGGGTAGGTGTAGACCGCTCGCTTGCCGGCCCGGCCTTTCCAGGAGCGCCGCTGGATGCGGAACCCGAGGAAGTCGAACCCCTCGTCGATGTGGCAGACCCTCATCTTCTCTTCCGAAAGGCGCAAGCCAATCGGAGCGAGCACCGTGCTCACCTCATCCCACAGCACCTCGGCATCGCGGCGAGTACCGCCGATCATGACCACGAAGTCGTCCGCGTAGCGAACGAGGCGGTAGACCGGGACACCCGCACGGCGGCGCTTGGCACGGGTCCATTCCGGTCCGAGTGCTTCCCACTTGCGTGTGAAGTGCTCGTCCGGGATAGACAGAGCGATGTTGGCGAGGCACGGTGAGAGCAGCCCGCCTTGGGGTGTGCCGGTGATCGTGTCCCGGCTCAGACCAGCCTCCGTGAGGACACCAGCCCGCAGGAACGCCTTCACCAGCCCAAGGATGCGCTTATCCCCGATCCGAGCCCGCACACGGCCCAGCAGCGCCGAGTGGGAGATCTCATCGAAGCACGCCGTGATGTCTGCCTCGAACACCCACTCGTAACTCCGGGTAGGCGAAGCGAGGTAGTGAATCTCGGCGATTGCGTCCTTGGCGCGGCGCTTCGGACGGAAACCGTAGCTGCACGGCTTGAAATCCGCCTCGAAGATCGGCTCGATCACCAGCTTGACCACGGACTGCACAACACGGTCAGCGGCAGTCGGTATCCCCAGCCGGCGGACCTTCCCGCTTGCCTTTGGGATCGTCTTCTCCCGCACCCGCGCGGGGACGTACCGACGGGTCTTCAGATCTTCTCTGATCCCGGCGAGGAACTCCCCATCGGCTGTGATGGACCGCGGAACGATGCCATCCACACCAGCCGATCGTGCACCCTTGTTGGTCTTTACCCTGTTCCACGCCACGACCAGGAACGCTGATCATAGACGAGGTTATAGACGTCGTCGAACTGGCGGACAGAATCTCTGCTCGCCCTGGTTTCTCACGTACACCTTCCCATCTCGCTTGCCGGACCCAGGCCGTCTGGCAGCACCGGCCCGTCCCGTCGTTGTCGGGGCTGCTGTCCACCCTTCCCGGTGTCCCCCAGGTCAGGCTGCCCCCAGCTTCACGCGGCCCGCTGCGACGAGCCACAGGCGGTGTCCTTTCATCACCGCACGGTCCAAAGCACCTCGTGGCGCTCGAACATTCCCAGCCAGAACTTCGCGCCCTCGCCGCCGTCGCCGGCCCAGAGCCCGAGGATGTCCCGCTCGCCGTCGACTGTCACGCCGATCACGACATCACCGGCTTGTTGGCGACCTGTCCGTCAAGGACCTTGACGACCATCGCATCGATGAAGATCACCGGGTACACCCTCTCCAGTGGCCGGTTCAGCCACTCGGTCATCTCACCGACGATCTTCTCGGTGATCCGGCTGATCGTGTCCTTTGAGACCCGGGCGCCATAGACCTCTCCGAAGTGCGCCGCGATCTCCCCGGTCGTAAGCCCGCGGGCGGTCAGCGAGAGCACGATCTCATCGACGCCTGTGAGGCGGCGCTGTCGCTTCTTGACGATCTGCGGCTCGAACATCGACTCGGTATCCCTCGGGACCTCGATCTCGACCGGCCCGATCTCCCTCAGCACCGTCTTAGCGCGTGTTCCGTTGCGACTGTTGCCGCTGTTGTGTCCCGCCGGATCGTGCTTCTCATAGCCAAGGTGCTCGCTCATCTCGGCGTCCAGCGCAGTCTCGAGCACGCTCTTGGTCAGCTGGCCCAACAGCCCACCAGGACCAACCAGCTCGATGCTCTGCTCCTTCGCCTGCTCAAGCAGCCGCTCGACAAGCTCCTTCTGATCAACGATATCTGCAGTCATAGACCCGATCATCGCCTCCTGATCGGTCGAATCGACTAGCTCCGTCATGGTCATCCCCTTCGGTCAGACCAAGCACTTCCACCGTTAATCAGACAGTCCCAGCGGACCCTGAGCGGCGGGGGACGGCAGCGCTCCGCCGGCTGTTTACTTCCAGCGCCACGCGATGCAGGACTCCGGCAGCTTCGTTCGCACACCCGCTCCGCGTCCGGGCGGCAACGAGTTCAGGTATGCCGGCAGCTACTGCCCGCGGACCGGAGCGGGCGTCCGAGCCAAGGCTGCGCAGACGACCGGATCGGACGATGCCGAGGCGTCACGTAGAAGGCTGGTGGTTTCGGTGTCGGCCCGGGCGTGTAGAGCGGGTCAGGATCCTGGAAGCTCGACGTTCTCGAATGCGAGGACTTCGGCGAGCTTGGTGAAGTGCGTGTCGCGATGGAGCACCGCGATGCCGCCGTGCTCGGCCGCCGCTGCGGCGATCAGGGCATCGGTCAGCGGCACGCGGTGGTACCCGTCGCTGTGCTCCGCCAACTCGTCGATCGCGCTCATAGCGGCATCGGCGACAGCGCGGTCGTTGCGCAGGATCCTGAACCCGTCGAGCTCTGTTTCGAGCGCGATGTACTCGGAGGTGCTGCGAGCGGAGTACAAGATCTCCATCCGCACAATCGGCGTAATCCACAGCCGATCGTCGTCCATCGCCGTCTTGACGAGCCCAGCGAGCTCACCCGGAAGGGACGAGAACCGCCACCAGGCTGAGGTGTCGGCGATGAACGGCGCCTCGCCTCCCAACAGCTCGACAGCGTCCACTGCAGGTTCGCTTACGACTCGTCGGCCGTCAGCTGCTCGATGTGCTCGAGCGTGTCCCGATCCAAGCCATCCGGACTGAACACGCGCTCAACAAGGCGCCGTCGCCGCTCGGCGCGCTCCTCGTCGCTCAGCGCAGGGGTCTCGGCGGTCGGGGTTGTGCTCAGAACAGAATGTTTCACGATCCCAGGGTAGCGCCTGAGCACAACGAGAACTGGATCGGCGACGCATGTTGGAGTTGCCCGGCGGGCTGGTAGAGCAGCGATAACTGTCAGCTGTTCGATTCCGAGGAGGATCCCATGACCGTCTCTGCTGTTCTCGATTCCGCTGGGCGGCGTCGCTCACCCGCGACCCTGCCCCGTTTCCACGCAGATCGTCCGCCTCGCAACAAGGGGATGCGCTACCCGGCCGACCCGCCGACCGTGGAGGAGATCATCGCCGTGATGCGCAATGCGGGCGACAATCGCCACGGCTGGCGGTTGCGTGCGTTGATCGTTGTGCTCTGGCGTGGTGGGCTGCGCATCCAGGAGGCGCTCGCGCTGGCCGAGCCTGACCTTGACCCGCGGCGTGGATCGCTGCTCGTGCGCAACGGCAAGGGCGGCCGCCGCGCCGTGAGATCGGGATGGACGCCTGGGGATGGGAGCAACTGCGCCCCTGGCTCGCCTCTCGTCGCGATCTGCCTGTCGGGCCACTGTTCTGCGTCATCGACGGTCCGACGCGCGGGCGCCCATGGTCGAGTGCCGCCGTGCGCGTCGAGCTTCGTCGACTCGCCAGCCAGGCAGGGGTGCGACGCCGGTTCGCGCCACACCAGCTACGTCATGCCCATGCGGTCGAGAACGACATCGATCTACCTTCAGGGCATCGACACCGAGGAGATCATCGCCGCCGTCCACACAAGACATGCACCGATGATGTCCGCCACCGCCGGGCTACGCCTCTGAAAACACAACACATCAAACAGCGGGCGGAGCGCCTCGAGCGCTCCGCCCGCAAGCCGACCGCAACTACCGGGCGCGGGTATGGGATCAGGTGCCAATCACAGACGACCCAGACGCCACCCATCCGCTTGCATGTCGCGGGTACCAGGAGCTGGTACAACGGCGAGAGGAGCTGGTACAGCGTGAGCGATACGCCATCATGTCCTTATGGGCGACGATGAGTCTCGGTCTCGGCGGCATCACCCTGCCAACCTGATGTGGGCGCTGCCTGTCGCGGGGCTCGTCCGGGCGCTGCCGCTTCCTGAGCGGGCGGCGCAAGTGGTAGCGCCTCTCGCCGAGCGGTGGAGGGAGGTGCTACCAACGGGAGAGTTCGAGGTTGAGGTCGATGGCACGCGGCTCATGGTCCATACAGTTGGCAACGGCGGAGCGGTAGAGGTCATGAGTGCTGGTTCGCTGATGGAGCTCCGATTGCCCCTCCCGATGTCACTTCGACTGCGGGTATTCTTCGAGAATCAGGCGGACGTGCTCCAGGAGTTTGTCTCGACGACGCGGGGCGAGGCGTGGCCAGCACCCGACGCACAGCCCCACGCACGCGTGAGCGATGACGAGGTGCACGTTTGGTACGGCACACGCGACGAGGCCAGTGCGGCCTTGAGCTGGCGGCCGATTAGCCGCTCAGAACTGGGCTTGTAGGCTACGCGAGCGAAGGAGCACCGGCCGCGCGGTGCCCCTGTACCGGGGACCAGATATGTCACCCCATTCTGGAGGGTCTCCAGTCCGCGCCGCAACGGACCGGCACCGGCAGGCCGTGGCCTCGCTCTCCTTACTTCCGCTCTGCCCAGGGCGAAGCAGGCGTGTTGGTCGGCATCGTCGGCGCTGATGCTCAGGACGACAAACAAGCGTACGAGCAGGCCATCACCAGCGCCGCCAATCGACAAACCATTCGGGAACGCTGCGCCATAGCCCCCGACTTCGAGGTTTGTGCCCGCCGACCCCCGCATCGCGGCACAAACTCACCGGAATCCGCGTATCCGCAGGTATCTCGGTCGTCCGCACGGCCGACAGCGACTGCTGACGGCGTCCCAAAACTGCCCGCAAATGGTCACTTTTTGGTAAGCGTTCAGTTGGTTGGGGGACATAGCGGGGTGCTGTCGAACCTTTTGGTGTGGAGCGGGTTGAGGCGGAGGCGATCTATGACCAGGGCCGGGAGGTCGTGGTGGAGGTGCTTCTGCGGATGGATCGTCAGATCCAGATGCTCACCGAGCGTGTCGCTCGTCAGGATGAGCGGATCGCTCAGCTCGAGCGCCGGCTGAATCGCAGCTCGCGTAACTCTTCGATTCCCCCGAGCGCCGATCCGCCCGCCAGCACACCTAAGCGTGGCAAGGATCCATCGGGTCGTAAACAGGGCGCTCAGCCCGGTCACGAGGGCAAGGGTCGTCCACTCCTGCCGGCGTGGGCGGTGGACGAGATCGTCGAGTATTGGCCCGAGCACTGTCGCTGCGGGCATGCCTTCGTCGAAACCGAGCGGGTCGCGGTGGGCGAGGCGGTGCGCTGGCAGGTCGAGGAGCTGCCCGTTACGCAGGTCCAGATCACCGAGCATCGCGCTGCGCGGGTGCGCTGCGCGGGCTGTGGGGAGCACACCCGCGGGGAGCTGCCTGGGGAAGTCACGCAGAGTGCGTTCGGGCCGCGTTTTCAGGCGGCCGTCGTGACGCTCTCGGTGCGCAACCGTGTCTCCCGCCGAGATGTGGTGGAGCTGTGCGAGCAGCTCTTCGGCTCGAGGATCAGCACGGGAACGGTGGACGCGATCCTCGCCCGTGCCAGCGACGCGCTCGCTGACCCGCACGCTGACCTGCTCGGCGCGCTTCGCGGCTCCGGCGCGGTGAATATGGACGAGACGGGCTGGCGGACAGCGGGGCAGCGCCGCGCGCTGTGGGGCATCTTCGACCGGAGCCATGCCTATCTGCAGATCGCGCCTGGCCGTCACGAGGACCACGCCAAGACCCTGCTCGCCGACACGAAGGCGATCGTGACGTCCGATCGCTGGTGGGCCTACACGCACCTCCCGTTAGCCCGCCGCCAGCTCTGCTGGGCGCATCTGAAGCGAGATTTCGCCGCGCACGCCGAGGGCTCGCCGCGGAGAAAGAGTTCGGCGAACACGGCCTGAAGCTCTCAGAGCGAGTGTTCTGGGCCTGGGAGATCTTTCAGAACACTGGCGATCGCCCGAAGCTGAAGCGCACGATCCGTCGGTTGCAAAGCGAGTTCAAGCCGATCATCGCGGGCTACGCCTCGAAACGGGCGCGCAACAAGTACTGCCGCGGCATGGCACGCAACCTCATCAAGACATGGCCCGCACTATGGACATTCGCCCACCACGACGGCGTGCAGCCGACCAACAACCACGCCGAGCGCGCACTCCGCTCAGCAGTCATCTACCGCAAGCTCTCCCTCGGCACCCAATCCGAAGGCGGCGAACGCCGCATCGAGCGGCTCCTCTCCGCGCACACCACCTGCCGCCTCCAAAACCGATCACTCTTCGTCTACCTCACCGAAACACTCACCGCCCACGCCCGCGGCGACCCCACCCCACTACTCACCTGAACACCCCAACCAACTGAACGCTTACACTTTTTGCGCTGCCGGCGACTGGCTCGCGGGCGTGCTCGACTGGCACGTCCCGCGCGCGATCGAACGGCGCCTCGACAAGCTGCCGCCCGATCAGCTCGCGCAGTACGTCGAACGCGCATATGCCAAATCGATACGGCAATCCTGGCTACCAACGAGAGCGAAGAAGCAGCTCAAGCTGCAAGACCGAAGAGGCAATCCGTGGGCTCGTAGCGCCAGACGAAACGACCAGAAGACAGGCAAAGACCACCCTGCTCATCCTTGGCGAAGACTGGGTTATGAAATACCGCCTCGACAGACCGCGCCGCGACTGATGGCCCAAGCAGATCACAACGACTTCGACACGGCCGTGCTCGCGCTGCTCAACGCGGTCGAGTCGCACAGCGAGTTCGGAGAGGCCGAGCTCAACGTCGTCACGCTGGGCCCCGGGCGGTTCCTGGCCGCCGCATACGGCAGCCTCGAGCGCGACGAGCGCACCGACGTGCTCGACGAGAGCCTCGTGCGCTTCATCGCCGCAGCGAACGCCGGTGCCATCGACCGTTCCCAGAGCCCCGCCGCATACCTGACCCGCACCGCCGCCCACGCAGCGATCGACGTGCTGCGCCGGCGGCGCCACGACGATCCTGCCGGGGATGCTGCCGAGGTCGGCGAGGAGGACGCGAGCCTCAGCGCAGTCGTCGATCGTCTCGCCAGCAGGACGCAGGTCTTGCGGCTGATGAGGCTCGCAATCGACCGCGGCGAAAACGACCTCGTGCGGCTAATGCGTGCCTTTCTCAACATGAGCGCGAGCGGGACGACGCCCACCCTTCGCCAACTCGGCGACCGCCTCGACCTGAGCCACACCGAGGTGCGCCGGCAGCTGGACCGCCTCGCCGAACTGGAGAAGAGCGCCTGATCCGGCTGCGAGCCACGTCGCGATTGCGTTCCAAGCGCGTCCTGGCTCCGTAGTCTTGTTAGGAGAACAACGGAGGAAGACCAATGACGCCATCCAACATCGCCACACCCGCCGCGACCGCCGGCGAGCAGACCATCGAAAAGCTCGATCAAGACCTCGTGACGTCGCTGGCAGCGTTGCACGGCGCGCCCGCGGGAGTAGCCGAGCTGGCCTTTGCGGCGTTTCCCGAGGGCACCAGGTCCACGCTGGAGGCGTATGGCCTGATGCGGGACTCCCCAGGCGAGGGCATCACGATCCCGGACAAGGGGCGTGCGGCGATCGCAGCCGCGGCGCAACAGATCCCCGAGCCCTACCAGGACGTATCACTGGACGAGCTCAGCGCTTCCACCCGCGCAGCGCTCGCCGAGCTGATCGCAGCTGGCTCGCAAGTGCGCATCCGCGAGCCCGAGGCGCACTGGGGGACGATGGGACAGCCGGTTTCGCGGATTCGCCAGATGGGCGCCAATGCGGCAGCCAAGCTCGCGGGAGTGGCTCAGAGGTTCGACAAACACAACGACCACACCGGGACCGGCAGCGGTACCGCGGCAGGCCTCTGAACCACACCGAGCTGCAACGGAGGCCTCACGCGCCTTTGCCGCTCGAACGGCCTCTGACTTGCGGCCAAAGCCTGCACCTCGTGCACATCTGGACGGTGGCGCAAGACAAGCCGCCGACCGCGCCGGGCGATGAGCGCTCACGCTCAACCAGCGCCGTCCTGTTCCCAAGCCTGCAGATAGGGCAGGGGATCGATCGGTTCGCCACCGAGCGTCTGCCAGCCGCCGACCCAGATCTCGAAGTCGAGGTGCGGTGCGGTCGCGTCGCCGGTCTGACCGGCCTTGCACAGCTCCTGGCCCACGGCCACGGACTGACCGGTGCGGACAAGCAGCGATTCGGGCTCGCAATGCGCGAACATGAAGTCGAAGCCGACCGTGGTCTGCTCGACGGCGTAGTAGCCGGCGCCGCTCGCTTGGTAGCTCGTCGTGAGGATCGTCCCCGCCAGGGGGGCCACCACGGGCGTGCCTTCGGCGGTGAGGATGTCCTGGCCCTGGTGCAGGTACCCGTCACGCGGCGCGCCGAACGCATTTTCCGGTCCACCGAAGTTGTGCGGGCCCTGCACCGGGAATGCGGCGCCTGCGGAGGCGCTCTGCGCCGGGGTCGGCACGCCAGGGGGCGTGGAGGCGGCAGCTGGGGCCGCCAGAGTTGGCGCCGGGGGCACAGCCCCCGTGGGCTTGGCCGCGGGAGCCACGATCGTCAGACTGACGACGCCCGGGTTATGCGCTGCGCGCAGCGGCGTCTCGCCGCGATGGTCGTGGACGCTCACGCTCACCTGGTAGCCGCCTGGTGCAAGTGTCGCGCCACGCGGCCACGTGACTGTCACCGCGCGGCCCGTGTGCACCCAGCCCAGGCTTACCGTAATCGCGCGTATGTGTGGGCTCGGCGAAGTCACCGCAACCCGCACGGCGACGGTGCCCACGCCGAGCTCGTCGATCCGCAGCACCACCCGCGGCGGGCGCCCGGCCGGCGCGGGCGTGGCGACGCTCAGCTCGCTCACCACCGGGCGGGGCGAGGCGATCGCCGTAGCGGGAGCGCCGTACTCGCTGCCGCCGAGCAGCGCCGCCGGCGTCTGCCGCGCGCCGGAGGATTCCGCCCACGCAGCTTTGGGCGCTGCACTCAGCGAGGCGATCGCGACGATCGCAAGGGCCGACACCGAGCGGACGACGGTAGCGCGGACAGGGCTCATGTCCGTACCTTCCTCGCGCTCGTGCCTCCCGGCAATGCGTGCGCGAGGAATTGCAGAAAGCCCGTGCGCCTGGCCGCGGTCGGCCGGCCCAGCGGTCATGTGTGGGCTTGTACGAGGGGTCGCTCGCGGGCCTCCCGGTGCGAGACGGACGCATGCGGCGCCCATCCCTGAGGGTCAAGTCGACACGAGCCTACGCGGCCGGCGCGAACTCCTCGACGAGCGCTTCGTAGGTGAGGCGCAGCCCGTGCGTGATCGGCACCTCCGGGCGCCAGCCGAGCTCCCGTTCGGCGAGGCTTGCGTCGATGCAGCTGTGCTCGAGCTCGCCCGGGCGCAGGTCCGCGAGCTCGGGCTTGATCTCGCAGGCGGCGACCTTGCTCAGCTCGCTCCATACCGTGCTCACGTCGGTCTCGACGCCGGTGGCGACGTTGTACGTGCCCGACCGGCCCGACGCGGCCAGCAGCGCGCTGACGACGTCTCCCACATACACGTAGTCGCGCGTCGGCTTGCCATGCCCATACAGGGTCGGGGTCTGTCCGGTGAACAGGCGATGCGCAAAGATCGCCACCACCCCGGCCTCGCCGTGCGGGCTCTGACGCGGCCCGTACACGTTCCCCAGCCGGCAGACCGCGTGGGGGACGCCCGAGGAGAGCGACCACGTCTTCACGTACGCCTCGGCCGCCCACTTCGATGCTCCGTAGGGCGACAGCGGCGCCGGCATCCGGTCCTCGGCTGTGGGCATCGGCGCCTCGTCGCCGTACAGCGCCCCGCCGGTCGAGGTGAACACCACGGGCGCCCCACACCTGCCGGCGGCCTCGACGACGTTCAGCGTGCCCTTCACGTTGACCTCACAGTCGCGCCCCGGATCCTCCACGGAGGCAACCACGCTCGCCTGTGCCGCCAGGTGAAAGATCGCGCGCGGGCGCACCTCCTCCACGACCGCGGCCAGCGCAGGGAAATCGACGATGTCGAGCTCGCGCAGCTCCGCGCCGGCGGCGACGCGCTCCACTTTGCCGGAGGACAGGTCGTCGATCACGCTCACGCCATAGCCGTCGGCCAGCAGCGCGTCTACCAGATGCGAGCCGATGAAGCCGGCGCCGCCGGTGACAATCGCGGTAGGTGTCATTGACGGAAATCTAGCCTACGGCCCGCGCCTTGGCGGTGTGGGGGTCCCGCGTGGCGACCGCGCCCGCACGCAGGCCCGCCGGCGCTCCGGACTCGAGTCGCGCCTCGACGACCTGCACGGACCGCGAGATCCGCTCGAGCGCTTCCGGTTCCTCGTGGTGGCCCAGCACGTACCTGTACAGGGTCGCCAGCACCCGTCTGAGGATCACGAGCGCCGGGCGCTCGGCGTTCTCGTCGAGCTCCCCCGTCGTCTTCGCCTGGCCGGCCCAGCGCAGCGCCGGTTCGATCACCTCGTCGTGCAACGTCCCCGCCGGCACGCCATCCTCGATCGCCTGCGCGATCGCGCTCTCCGCCGTCTCCGCGTCGCCGTGCTCGAGCGCGGTCACGAACCGCTCGAGCGTGCTCTCCATCAGCGCGAGCGGATCGGCCCTGACTTGCTCGCGCGCGTCGGGCCCTGAGCTGCCGAGCACTTCGAGGAACGCGTCGAGCAGTACCGGGTCGAAGTGGCGCCCGCGCTGCTCGCGCATGATCTGCACCGCCTCCTCGACCGCGAACGCTTGGCGGTAGACGCGATCTGAGGTGAGCGCGTCGAACACGTCGGCGATCGCCACGATCCGTCCCTCGATCGGGATCGCCTCGCCGACGACCCCCCGCGGATAGCCGCTGCCATCCCACTTCTCGTGATGGCTCAGCGCGATCGTCGCCGCCATGTCGAGGATCGAGGAGGACGACCCCTGCAGCAGCCGGTGGCCCTCCTCGGCGTGGGTCTCGACGATCGCGCGCTCCTCGGGCGTGAGCGGCCCAGGCTTGAGCAGAATCGCGTCGGGGATCGCCACCTTGCCCACGTCGTGCAGCGGCGCGGCGTGGCTGAGCCGGGCGGAGAACTCGCTCTCCATGCCGACCTGCTCGGCGAGCAGGGTCGAGAAGCGACCGATCCGCTCGATATGAGCGCCGGTGTCCTCGTCCCTGAACTCGACCGCCATCGACAGCCGTCGCACGGTCTCGGCCTGCGCGATCTTCGAGCTCCGACAGCGCCCGGGTCAGCTCGGTCGAGCGGTCGTCGATCTCCCGCTTGAGCGCCGCCCTCCTGCCCTCGCCGAGGCGCCAGCCGAGCCGTGCCGCCGTGGCGCCGAGGACGAGGACGCAGCCAGCCGCTATCAGCGACTCCCCGGCGGCCACCGCGCCAACGCCCGCAGCCAGGACGGCCACAGCCAACAGGGCCCGGCGCAGGGCAGGACCACGCCGAGGCGGTCCGTCGTGAGCCGGCAGTTGGGATCCCAGCGTCTGCTGCGCCGGTCGACTATCCACATAGTCGAGCTTACCCGAATAATCTGCGGTTTCAAACCCTATTTCGGGCCGCGCTGTCTCCGCCCCGCGCTGGGCGGGCCTGCGAAAGTCGACTTGGGTGATTACGCTCACAGTGAAATCTCGCGTTCGATAAGTCCATTCCCGCGTTCGGCGACGCCGGGCGCACGCTTGAGCGTGCCCGAGCCCAGTAAGCAAATTGCCGAGAGCGGGGTTGTCCCGGACGATCGGTACCCGCGTTAGTGGTGCGTGAGCTTGAGCTTTGTGACGTCGAGCGCGTTCGCGGGCGCCACCAGCGTGACCGGTTCGTTCCAGCGAGCAAACACGATCGTGCCGCCCCGGCCACCGTCCTTTACGACCTCGAGCGGGTAGGGCTTGCCGCTCGCCGCGATGTACACGGTCCCGTCCTGGGAGACATCCTCGAGCGCGACGGACTTCTGCCCTTGCACAGTCCTCACCCCTCCGTTCGTCAGCGGCCCCTCGCCGGCCAGCGCGGAGGCGATCAGCGGGCCGAAATCGGTGAGCGCGGCGATCGGGGCGAGCTCCGGCGTGCCGGCGGGCGCCTTCAGCCACCTGCCCTTGAGGACCTGGGCCGCGGCGGAGCCGCCGATGTGACGGTAAAAAGCGGCGCTCCCGTCGATGTAGAGGATCCCACCGACCTGCATCAGCTCGAAGCTCAGCCCGTTCTGCGCGACTCGCCCGCGGCCGCCCTTGCCGGCGAGGAGTTCCATCTCGAGCGTGACCGCAACGCCTTTGCTGACGAGCGCGCCAGAGATATAAACACTGCTTGCAGAGTCCGCCGCCGCCTTCGCGCGCGCGATGATCTCGGCCGGCGCCTCGGAGGCGATGCCGTTGCCGGAAGCGCCAGAGCCAGAGCCGCAGCCCGCGAGCACGGCGACGCTCAGCACGAGGCCGAGCAACAGGGAGCGAGGCGGCGAAGTGCATGCGCGCATGGCCGCGCAGCCTAGTGCACGTGGCCGGGAGCGCCGGACCCGGCCGGACGGCGGGGAGAGGTCTAGGGTATGGCGACATGGCCACGCACAGCCCAGCCTCGAACGGTCATCGGACGTCCCCTCCACCCGCGCCCGAACGCAGCCTGCGCTCGCTGTATTTCAAGCACTTCGGCGATCGCCGCAAGGAGCGTCAGCTGTTCTCGACCGGGGCGTTCTTCGTGACCTTCGCGGCGGTGCGCGGGATCACCCACGCGATCCGCGCCGAAAGGGGGCCGTTCAAGAACATCACCCCGGGTGGGCGCCACATCCACCACATGACCTTCGGGATCACCGGTCTGCTGAGCGTCGGCTATCTGTGGCTGCTCGAGATCGGCATCGACGAGAAACGCCGCGCGTCGCGCATCACCTCGGCCGCATACGGAAGCGGAGCGGCACTCACCCTCGACGAGTTCGCGCTGTGGCTGAACCTCGAAGACGACTACTGGACCAAGCAGGGCCGGGAGAGCATCGACGCGATCGTGCTGTTCGGCTCGCTGCTGACGATCAGCGTCCTCGGCAAGGGGTTCTTCGCGGAGCTCCTGCGCAGCCGGGTCCAGGAAACGGCGACGCGCGCGGACAGCGCATAGCGCCCTGTACCGCAACGCGGCGGCGGAGCGCGCTCACACGCTCAGCGCTACGTACTTGGTCTCCAGGTACTCCCCGATCCCCTCGAAACCGCCCTCGCGCCCGAAGCCCGAGTGCTTGACACCGCCGAACGGCGCGGCGGCGTTCGAGACGACACCCTGGTTGAGGCCGACCATCCCGGTCTCGATGCCCTCGCAGACGCGGAACGCGCGCGCGAGATCGCGGGTGTAGACGTAGGCGACGAGGCCGTACTCGGTCAGGTTGGCCGCCGCCAGTGCCTGCTCCTCGGAGGAGAACGTCGCGATCGGGGCGACCGGACCGAAGATCTCCTCGCGCAGCAGTCGCGACTCCGCGGGGACCTCGGCGAGGACCGTGGGAGCGAAGAAGTAGCCGGGCCCGTCGAGACGCTTCCCGCCGATCAGGGTCCTCGCGCCCCGTTTCACCGCATCGCCCACCAGCTCCTCCACCTTGCCGCGCTGTGACTCGTCGATCAGCGGGCCCACGTCCGTGTCGGGCTCGGTGCCGCGACCGACCCTCAGCGTGCCCATGCGCTCCGCCAGCCTACGCGCGAACTCCTCGGCGAGCGACTCGTGCACGTGAAAGCGGTTGGCCGATGTGCAGGCCTCGCCGATGTTGCGCATCTTCGCGAGCATCGCCCCCTCGATCGCCGCGTCGAGGTCGGCGTCCTCGAACACGAGGAACGGGGCGTTTCCGCCGAGCTCCATCGAGACGCGCAGAACCTGCTCGGCCGACTGCTCGATCAGCGAGCGGCCGACCTCGGTGGAGCCGGTGAACGACAGCTTGCGCGTGCGCGAGTCCTTCAGCAGCGGCTCGATCAGCTCCCCGGAGTGCTTGCCGGTGATCACGTTCAGCACTCCCCCCGGCAGCCCGGCCTGCTCGAGGATCTGCGCCAGGGCGAGCATCGACAGCGGCGTCTGCTGGGCGGGCTTGACGACGATCGTGCAACCGGCGGCGAGCGCCGGGGCGAGCTTGCGCGTGCCCATCGCCATCGGGAAGTTCCACGGCGTGACGAATACGCACGGGCCCACCGGCTGGCGCATCGTGAGGATGCGGCCCTCGCCTGTGGTGTTGACCATGTAGCGGCCGTGCACGCGCACGGCCTCCTCGGAGAACCAGCGGAAGAACTCGCCCGCGTAAGCGATCTCGGCGCGCGACTCCGCGAGCGCCTTGCCCATCTCGAGCGTCATCAGCAGCGCGAGCTCGTCGGTCTGCGCGACGATCGCCTCATACGCTCGGCGCAGCACCTCCCCGCGCTCGCGCGGCGCGGTGGCGGCCCACTCCGCCTGTTTATCAGCGGCGGCGCTCAGCGCCGCGAGCGCGTCCTGCGCCTGCGCGTCGGCCACCTCCACGAGCGGCTCGCCGGTCGAAGGGTCCTCGACGCTCAGCGCTACACCGCCCGAAGCCCCGCGCCAGCGCCCGGCGATGTACAGCTCGGTGGGAACCTGCGCCAGCACGGCCGCCTCGGCGGCGGACGGCGCCGCGCTAGACATTGCCCGGCGCCCGCTAGGCATTGTCCGCGCTAAACATGTGCGAGCTCATGCAAGGGAGGTTGCCCGGCGGGACGTCCACCCAAACGAATGGCCGTCCTCGCCGGATAGGGCTCACGGCCGCTGCCGGGTCGTCCGATCGGGGGAGTGGCACGGACAGGAAGTCCACTCGACGCAACGGGCGGCCAAGCCGCTCGCCCGCGGGAATCGACACAGGCACGGATGCTCACGATCGGATCAACCTACCACCGCACCAGGGCCTCTTCTCGTAGAGATGCGGGCCGCTCGCGTGCCAAGACTTCTCCTCGAGGCATAAGCTTTCCGGGATCGGCTCCTCGCGCCTTGCCGGCGGGTTTGGCTGCATGCGTCGCGACGCTGCTGCTGGGCGCCGGCGTCGCGCGCGCCTCCGCAGAGCTCGTGGTCTCCGGCGCCGGGGACGGGCACGGGGTCGGTATGAGCCAGGATGGCGCGCTGGGCTACGCCGAGCACGGCTGGACCTATCAGGCGATCCTCGCCCACTACTACTCCGGCACCGCGCTCGGCCAGGCCCCGGCGGGGGCGAGCGTGCGCGTGCTGGTCGGCAGCAAGGTGCAGACGCTCCCGCTCGAAACGTACGTGCGCGGGGTGGTCTCCGCCGAGATGCCGGCCGGCTGGCCGCTGGCGGCGCTCGAGGCGCAGGCGGTCGCGAGCCGCACCTACGCGCTCACCGCGCACGCCGGCGACCGATCGAAGATCGGCCAGCGGTTCGACGTGTATGCGGACACCCGCTCGCAGGTCTACCGCGGCGTCGCCGCCGAGACCCCGCAGACCGACACCGCGATCGCCGACACGGCCGGGCAGATCGTGACCTATGAAGGCAGCCCGGCGATCACCTACTTCTTCGCGAGCTCGGGCGGGCGCACAGAGAACGTCGAGGACGGGTTCCCCGGCGCCCAGCCGCAGCCGTGGCTGCGCGGGGTGGCCGACGCCTACGAAACGGCGCGGTCGAACTGGAAGCTCAGCATCTCCTTCGCCACCGCGGCGGCCCGCCTGAAGGGCCTCGTCAAGGGCAGCTTCCGCGGCATCGAAGTGCTCTCGCGCGGGGTCTCGCCGCGCATTCTCAGCGCCGTCGTGGTCGGCTCCGGCGGCGACACGCAGGTGAGCGGGCCGGAACTCGAGGCCAAGCTGGGACTTGACTCGACGTGGGCCTACTTCAGCGTCAAGAACGGGGCTGCTGTCAAGTCCGAGACGGATCGCAGCTCGCAGCCGGCCGCGACGAGCCCGGTAGACGGACCCGCGGCTTCGTCAGGACCCGTCTCGACCGCTCCGCCGTCCGCGGCCCCCGCCGCGATGTCCTCGGCGAGCGCGTCCGCGGTGAGCAGCGCACAGGGCGGCGCGCGCGCCCCGGGCGCAGCGGTCACATCGACCGACGGCGGCACAGCGGCCGGGTAGCTCCTCAGACTGCCTATTCTGGACCGATCGACGCCCCGCTGCTGATCGCCGACGTGCCGTGGCTGCTGTACCGCTCGTTCTTTGCCCTGCCCAAATCGATCGCCGACGAGCGGGGCCGGCCGGTGAACGCGTTGCTCGGAACCGTCAACGCGCTGCTGTCTCTGATCGACGTGCCGCCGGCGCGCTGCCCGCGAGCCGTGGTTGCGTGCATGGGCGCGGAGGAGGCGACCTACCGCGTGCGGCTGTACCCCGGCTATCACGCCCAGCGCGACCCGATGCCGGCGGAGCTCGCCTGGCAGTGCAAGCGCGCGCCGGAGCTGCTCGCGAGCCTCGGCTGGGCGGTGCCTTCAAGCAATGAGCTCGAGGCCGATGACGTGATGTTCTCGTTCGCGTGTGTCGAGCGGGAGAGCGGGGGCCGGGCACTGCTGCTCACGGGCGACCGCGACCTGTACGGGGCGGTGAGCGAGCACGTCGCCGTAATCGAGCTGCGCAAAGGAGCCGACCATGGTGAGATCGGCCCGGCGGAGGTGCGCGCGCGGTACGGCGTCGACCCAGAGCTGGTCCCCGACTTCATCGCCCTGCGCGGCGACCCCTCCGACGGCCTGCCCGGCGCGCCCGGGATCGGCGCGAAGACCGCCGCCGAGCTGCTGCGCGCGCACGGCTCGCTCGAGGCTGTGCTGCTGGCGGCGGACGCCGAGGACGCGCTGTTCGGCGGCGACACGATGCGCCCGCGGACCGTCGCCGCGCTGCGCGAGAACGCGGAGCTGCTGCGCACGTTCAAGCAGATCGCGACCCTGCAGCGGATCGACGTCGAGCGCCCGCCTGACCGCGCGAGCGACTTCGCAAGCGGCGCGCTCACCGCGCGCAAGCTGGGAATGAGCCGCCTGGCGGAGCGGCTGGAGAAGCTGGCGAAGCTCGTGTAGCGGTCCGATGGTCAAGTCAGGCAAGGGGGACGCAGGACGCGTGGCGTGTTTGACCTAAGTGGAGAGGTCGCCCTGTTCAAGTCGTTCGTTAAGCTCCGACGTCTCGGTTGAACCTGGTGTGAGGCTTCGATGCCGCTCGCGTCTCTCACCTCCGGCTCGATGATCCGCTCCTGGAATAACGGCGCCTACCGCGTGGGAGTGGGGTTGGGCGGAGGCGTATCGCATATAGACATCGCGGGATGCTTTTGCCATCAATTGACAGCGTTGGAAATGGCGGTAAAGGTAAATCGCAGACTGCTGCGCACGCGCTTGTGATTGATTGTTCTCGATGTCAGCGTTGGGTGGCTGTCAGGGCGCCGGGGTCGGCGCTGTAACGGACGCCTCGGTGACCGAGGCAAAGGAGATGGACGGATGTCTGGAGTAAGGCTGGCCGTATTGAGTCTGATGGCCGCGTTGGCGGCGGCCGCGGTGTTGGCGCCGTCGGCGTCGGCGGCAATCGGCTTCGAATGGAAAGTAAACGGTTCGAAACTGGAAGCAGGCCACTCAATAGAATTTACGGTCAATAACGACAGCAAAAAATTTGATCTAAGTGGCGAAGTCGGCCTGGCCAAATCGTTACTGTTAAGTTCCAACGTATCGGTTGAACCTGGCGCGAAGATCATTGGCGGTAAACCCGGTAAGAACGAAGAGACGGCAGTGTTCAAGGAAGTTACTTCAGATAAACCTGCAAACTGCACAATTTCTCAGAATGGCGTCGTCGGCAATGTAAAGACGAGTGCTCTTGAAACGGAAATAGTTGAAGGGGCCGCTGGTGGCGTAGGGAACAACGAGGTGGATATCCTGTTCAGGCCAAAGACCGGGACGACGTTTGCCACGTTTGAATATACGGGCTCAGGATGTTCCCTCAAAGGAGATGTGTTTCCGATGACGGGGACCGTGTTGGCGTTAGCGTTACCGCAGAAAAGCGAAGTGTTAAAACAGAACCTGGTGTTCGAAGCTGTTACTAAAGAATATCGTAACAGCGCCGGCGAATTCAAAAAAGCTAAACTGGAACTCGTAAAAGAACCTGCCGCTTTGTCGGGTTTAACGTTAGTTATATTGAACTCAGATCAAGTGTTTGGGCCCTTTTAATTTGTAGTAGAAAACTACAGGCTCAGTGCGGGGGCGCGGATAGCGATGTGGCCCCCGCAGGCGCTGCTGTGTAGGGCGTCTTTTGGTTGCTGCGGATAGCCGTCCCTGGGGTTGTTCTCGGTAACGTCTCTCACTCGGGTCTGCGATGTTCCGTTGACGGACTAACCGTGGTTGCGGGCTGGATGGGCGAAGATCGGCAGGTGCTCGTCGGTGCGGCGTGGCGCCGGCTTCTGCGTGTAGTTGACAGGCGTGGGGCTGAGACCGATAGTGGTGGCGCTGCTCCGGGCGATCCGTAGCCTCTGGCTACCGATCACGCTGGAGTGGCTATTGGGGCGTCGATATCAAGATGTTGCCACGGCCGTTCGCAGGTCGATTGGTGTGGCTCGGCGCTGTGACATACGCCTCGGTCTTTTCGGGGCAAAGGAGATCCATAGATGTCTAGAATAAGACTGATGTTGTTGAGCTTGGTGGCCGCAATGGCCGTTGGCGCGGTTGTAACGTCGGCGGCATCGGCGGCGATCGGCTTTGAATGGAAAGTAAACGGTTCAAAACTGGAAGCAGGCCATTCAATAGAATTTACGGTCAATAACGACAGCAAAAAATTCGATCTAAGTGGAGAAGTCGCCCTGGACAAATCATTACTGTTAAGTTCCAACGTGTCGGTTGAACCTGGCGCGAAGATCATTGGCGGTAAACCTGGTAAGAACGAAGAGACAGCGATATTCAAGGAAGTTACTGCAGATAAACCTGCAAACTGCACAATTTCTCAGAATGGCGTCGTCGGCACCGTAAAGACGAGTGCTCTTGAAACGGAAATAGTGGAAGGGGCCGTTGGTGGCGTAGGGAACAACGAGGTGGATATCCTGTTCAGGCCAAAGACCGGCGCGACATTCGCCACGTTTGAATTTACAGGCTCAAGCTGTAATCTCAAAGGAACGGTAGCTCCGGTGACAGGGTCCGTTTTGGCGTTAGCGTTACCACAGAAAAGCGAAGTGTTAAAACAAAACCTGGTGTTCGAAGCCGTTACTAAAGAATACCATAACAGCGCTGGCGAATTCAAAAAAGCTAAACTGGAACTCGCAAAAGAACCTGCCGCTCTTTCGGGTTTAACCTTAGTTATATTGAACTCAGATCAAGTGTTTGGACCCTTTTAATTTAAAGTAGAAAGCTACAGGCTCAGTGCGGGGGCGCGGATAGCGATGTGGCCCCCGCAGGCGCTGCTGTGAAGGCGTCTTTCGGTTGCTGCGGATAGCTGTCTCTGGGGTTGTTCTCGGTAACGTCTCTCACTCGGGTCTTCGATGTTCCGTTGACGGACTAACCGTGGTTGCGGGCTGGATCGGCGAAGATCGGCAGATGCTCGTCGGTGCGGCGTGGCGCCGGCTTCTGCGTGCAGTTGACAGGCGTAGGGCGGAGACCGATAGTGGTGGCGCTGCTCCGGGCGATCCGTAGCCTCTGGCTACCGATCACGCTGGAGTGGCTATTGGGGCGTCGATATCAAGATGTTGCCACGGCCGTTCGCAGGTCGATCGGTGTGGCTCGGCGCTGTGACATACGCCTCGGTCTTTTCGGGGCAAAGGAGATCCATAGATGTCTAGAATAAGACTGATGTTGTTGAGCTTGGTGGCCGTAATGGCGGTTGGCGCGGTTGTAACGTCGGCGGCATCGGCGGCGATCGGCTTTGAATGGAAAGTAAACGGTTCAAAACTGGAAGCAGGCCATTCAATAGAATTTACGGTCAATAACGACAGCAAAAAATTCGATCTAAGTGGAGAAGTTTCCCTGGACAAATCATTATTGTTAAGTTCCAACGTGTCGGTTGAACCTGGCGCGAAGATCATTGGCGGTAAACCTGGTAAGAACGAAGAGACGGCAGTGTTCAAGGAAGTTACTGCAGATAAACCTGCAAACTGCACAATTTCTCAGAACGGCGTCGTCGGCACCGTAAAGACGACGCCTCTTGAAACGGAAATAGTGGAAGGGGCCGTTGGTGGCGTAGGGAACAACGAGGTGGATATCCTGTTCAGGCCAACGACTGGCGCGACATTCGCCACGTTTGAATTTACAGGTTCAAGCTGTAATCTCAAAGGAACGGTAGCTCCGGTGACAGGGACTGCTTTGGCGTTAGCGTTACCACAGAAAAGCGAAGTGTTAAAACAGAACCTGGTGTTCGAAGCTATCACTAAAGAATACCGTAACAGCGCTGGCGAATTCAAAAAAGCTAAACTGGAACTCGCAAAAGAACCTGCCACCTTTACAGGTTTAAGTTTAGTTATATTGAACTCCGACCAGGTGTTTGGTCCATTCTAGTATAACTCCGCAAGGAAGCAGAGGATCAAGCAGCTAAGAGTGTGGGTCGCTGCGATCGCAGCGACCCACACTACCTTGTCTTGCATACAACCAGGAAACGGGCGCCCAGCAGGTGCAAAGAGTCAGAAACGCCTCTGGCGCTGTACGCCATAAGGCGGCTATGCTTCTGGAACCGGTCAGGTGGAGTTGCTGATGAGACGGTCCGGGGAACCGGGAAGATAAGATAGTCATGGAGAGGGGGAAAATTAGGGTGGAGCGACTAGTGTCAGGTATTGTAAGGATCGGATCGCCGCGAATCTGGTTGCGGCGCGCGACGATCGTGGTGATCCCGCTGTTGGTTGGGCTCGGGGCGCCTGCGCTGGCGCAGGCGGGTCCGGCCTGGCGTATCACGGCCGAAGCGGCCCCCAGCGACATCTCGCCTGGAGGAACCGGCCTACTGCTGTTGCAGGTAGAGAACATCGGCAACGAGTCGAGCGTGGCGGGCTCCCCGGTCACCGTAGTGGATCGGCTGTCGCCAGGACTGGTCGCTACCGATGCAGCCGCGCTTATCTCTCAAAGCTTTACGCTGGCGCCGGAAAAGGAATGGGGCAAATGTGCAATCAGCGAAGCGGCTCGTCTGGTGACGTGCACCCTTCAGGTCGGTGACACAGTCGCACCGATTTCGCGCGAGCCTTTCACGGGAGCAGGCCTGCTGGCCCCCCCAATCGGCATTGAAGTCAGCGCCGGGGCCACCGACTCTGGAACTGTTCTGGACAGCGCCACGGTCGCGGGCGGTGGATCGGCGAGCGACGCAAGCGTCACCACGTCCGTGAACGTCAACGCGGCTCCGCTGCCGTTCGGTGTTGACAGCTTCCACCAGTGGTCGACGGACGAAGATGGGACGACGGCGACTCAGGCTGGCGCTCACCCATACGAAACGACTACGAGCCTTGCGTTCAGCAACGAACTCAGCAAAAATGAAGAGTACACACCCCAGGTCGTGCGAAACGTTACAGTTCAATTGTCGCCGGGTTTCGTTGGAAATCCAGACGCCGTACCGAAGTGTCCACGCTCGGACTTCGACGTTCGTCTTAGCGAAAGCCTGCTCCCATCTTGTCCTCCGGAGTCACAGGTGGGGGTGGCTACCGTCGGTCTCGGGGAGAACACCTTCGCGCACCCGCCCATCTATGATCTTGTTCCGCCCAGTGGGGTGCCTGCACAGTTCGGTATTGGAATTACCAAATTTGTGGGGTTTCTGGACGGTAAGGTGCGTCCCGGTCCGGAAGGGAGCTATAGCCTGGTAGTGGAAGCGCACGATCTTCAATCGAATGGAGTAGAGGGTGTCAACGCTTCGTTTTGGGGCGATCCGCCGCTGCCGTCGCACGACCCGTTGCGAAATCAGGAAGGTTCTAGCACCACAGGGTTGGGGGCCGCCAGCAAAGCGCCGTTGAAACCCTTTCTGTCGTTGCCGACATCGTGTGGTGTGCCGCAGACGTTGTCGGTGAGCGCGGTTTCGTGGGAAAGTCCGATGCCGGTAACCTTGACAGGAGCGTCAACCAACGAGAACAACGAACCGGTCGAGATGGAAGGCTGTCAGAAGCTTGACTTCAGCCCGTCGATTAAAACAGGTGCGGGCACGACGGTAGCGGAAAAGCCTGTGGGATTGTCGGTCGATATCGGATTGCCCCAGAACGAAGACCCCAACGGGTTGAGGGAGGCGGACCTGAAGAACGTGAACGTGACCCTGCCGGAAGGGATGACGGTGTCGCCCTCCGCCGCGAATGGGCTGGAAGCGTGCAGCGAGGATCAGCTGGGCGTGTCGGGCAGCGGAAGCTCGCTGCTGTTCAACGAAAGCCCGATAGCGTGCCCGGCCGCATCGAAGGTCGCGACGGTCGAAGTTACGACGCCGCTGCTGGAACATCCCTTGCACGGGGCACTCTATCTCGCGCAGCAGGAAGCCAACCCGTTTAGCTCGCTGGTGGCATTGTACCTCGTCGCGGAAGGCAGCGGCGTGCTCGTCAAGCGCGCCGGCGAAGTGCATCTAAACCAACAGACTGGGCAGATCGGCGTGACGTTCCTGAACAACCCGCAGGTACCGCTCAGCGAAATAAAGGTCGACACGTTCCAGAACGCACGATCGTCGCTCATGACGCCATCCGCTTGCGGGACGTACACGACAGCGACGACCATGACGGGGTGGAACGGGAGCTTTGCGACGCCAGCTTCACCGCCGTTCTCCGTCGCCGAAGGCTGCTCGCGGGGGTTCAGTCCGGCGTTCAGCGCGGGGACGACGAACAACCAGGCGGCTGCGTTCAGCCAGTTCTCCGTGACGTTCTTGCGCCAAGACGGCGAACAGCGCCTCGCAAACGCGTCGGTCCTGACCCCGCCGGGGTTGTCAGCGATGCTGAAGGGCGTGCAGCGGTGTCCGGAACCGCAGGCCTCGAACGGGACGTGTGGGCCGGAAAGCCAGATCGGGCATGCGACGGTCGCCGTCGGTCCCGGGCCGGAACCGTTCTACGCGCCAGGGAACGTCTTCCTCACGGGACCCTACGGAGGGGCTCCCTTCGGGCTGAGTATCGTGGCGCGCGCCAAGGCGGGACCGTTCGATCTCGGGACCGTGATCGTGCGCGCGCGAATCGACGTCGACCCGCACACGGCGCAGATCGTGGTCACGCCCGATGGGAGCGGCCCGGACGCGATCCCGACGATCCTGAAGGGGATCCCGTTGGACCTACGTCTGGCCGACGTCACGATCGACCGAGCAGGGTTTATGTTCAACCCGACGAGCTGCACACGCTCGGCCGTGAGCGGCGTTATCACCTCGACAAGCGGTACCAACGTCGCGGTTTCGAGCCCCTTCCAGGCGATCGGCTGCGCCAAGCTACCGTTCAAACCGACGTTCACGGTCTCGACACAAGCGAAGACGAGCAAAGCGGATGGGGCGTCGCTGACCGTGAAGATCACGAAGAAGCCGGGGGAAGCGAACCTCCACAGGGTCGATCTGCAGCTCCCGATCGCGCTGCCGGCGCGGTTGACGACGCTGCAGAAAGCATGCACGGAAGCGCAGTTCAACGCGAACCCGGCCAAGTGTCCACCGGCGTCGGTGATCGGTACGGCCAAGGTGATCACGCCGCAGCTGGAAGTCCCGGTGGGCGGCCCAGCGATCCTGGTCTCCCACGGCGGCGCGGCGTTCCCCGACGTGGAGTTCGTGCTGCAGGGTGAAGGCATCACGCTGATCGTGGACGGCGCCACCGATATCAAGAAAGGCATTACCTACTCCAGGTTCGAAGCGGCCCCCGACGCGCCGTTCACCTCGTTCGAAACACGGCTGCCGGAGGGTCCGTATTCGGTGCTTGCAACCGACATTCCGGCGACAGCAAAGGGCGGCCTGTGTGGCCAGAGGCTGACGATGCCGACAACCCTCGTCGGCCAAAACGGAGCTCAACTCACCCAGGCTACCAAAATCGGCGTCAGCGGCTGTCAAAAAGTCAAGAAGGCAAAGACATCCGCGCGCCGAAAAAAGCAGCCGCAATCGACCCGGAGGGCTAAATCATGATCTTTCCGGTGGCTCATCTGCACGTAGCCAAGGCGCGAATCGTAAGCGCAGCATTGTATGCTTGTGGCGTCGTAGTGGCGCTCGTGGCAGCCGGTGCTACCGTTGGACTGGCTTTGCCCACCGTCGCGCAGGCTGAATGTGTCAACGAACAGCTGCGGCAGAACCAACGAGTTTCCAACATAAGCCCCGCGTCCGGCAAGACGTATGATGCAAACCTTCCAGACTGCCGGGCCTACGAGCAGGTTTCTCCAGTCGAAAAGGATGGCGGCAGCGGCGGCGTTTTCAGCTTCGACTCTCCCAACCAAGCTGAGAAGAAATCTCCGCTACAGTCGCTGTCCAACGGGTCCGGTATCACCTACGCGGGTGAGCCCTTTTATCAAATCCCACCCTACGAAAGCGGAAAGGTTGGGACCGAAGGGACTTCGGGGCGAAACTATACGTTCATACAGCAGTATACGTCTGAACGATCTGTCGACGGCTGGACCACCGTACACGAAGATACACTTGCACAGGAAGAGGTGCCTACTCCCGTTCTTCCTGGCGCTACGGAAGCCGGTGCACAATTCGTGAAAGATGCTCAAGTCGTGGAAGAGACCCCTAACGGCTCGAAGGCCTTTTTTCTCGATGTGGCAAATACCGCCGAAGGCGAACCCGATCTTTACGAGTACAACGTACCGGACAAAGAACTCATCGATCTGACGAACGACACAAACCTTGGACCGCATGGAGAAAAACTAAATGCCGAGGTGCAAGGTATTCTTGGGGTCGGCGGAGAAGGCAAAGAAGAAGGATCCTATGTCTACTTTGTGGCCGGAGGGATCCTTGCGCCGGGTGCCTCTGAAGGTGGCTGCAGTGAAAACAAAACCGATCATCTCTTTGTTGGCACAGGTTGTAATCTATACCTTAGTCACGGCGGAAGCATAACGTTCATCGCCACTCTTTCGACAAACGACGAGAACGAAGGTAAGAATTCCCTCGGCGCCGGTGATGTGGATTGGTCAGGACCAAATGCACGTACAGCCGAGGTTTCTTCTAACGGGCGTTACGTAGCATTTGGATCCGATCTCGCGCTCACGGAACAGGGCGCCGGAGAGCCGGAGATCTTTCGCTACGACGCGGAGGCGCTCGAAAAACATGAACCGGCGCTTGTGTGTGTGTCATGCGGATCGGTGGCGTGCGCGTCGTGCCGCGCTGTGAACCTCGTTTCGACCAGAGCTGAAATTAATGGCGTAAACCGTCAACGCTATATGCTCGATGACGGCCGGTTGCTTTTTGACACCACGAACGAGCTTGTTCCGCAGGACACCAATCACCGGCCCGACGTGTACGAGTGGGAGCCCGCCGGCATCGGTGGCTGCACCGCGTCCGGCGAACAGTTCAGGGACCTTTCAAATGGGTGCGTCGCGCTGATCTCGGGAGGGACGAGCGAAGCCGGCGAATCGGTGCTCGCCGACGCGAGCGCCAACGGCAGCGATGTCTTCTTCACAACAGGCCAGTCGCTGGTCCCCCAAGATCAGGACGAAATCACCGACCTCTACGACGCAAGGGAAGGTGGCGGGTTTCCGCCGTCGCCCGAACCGCCCTGCCCGGCTGAAAGCGCGTGTCCCGGCTCGATACCGGCGCCGCCCGCGCTCAGTCCGCCCGCGAGCGCTACCTTCTCCGGTGTCGAAGGTGCTCCGACCGGTGTAACGGTCCCAACGGGTCCTGTGAAATTCAAACCACTTTCGCGAGCCCAAAAGCTCAGCAAGGCGCTGAAGGCGTGTCACGACATACGCAAAAGCAAGAAGCGCGTAATGTGTGAAGTCTCGGCGCGGAAACGGTACGGCTCCGTGCAAAGCAAGAGAAAGCACCGAAGCCACGGGTGAGAAACACTGCTTGCGGACTTTGGGCATGATCGGGTAGCGTCGTTCTGATACGGATAGATCGATTGGCCTCCATACGGCAGTCGCTTTCTATCGGTTTGGCGAGACAAAAAGAAAGTGGGATTCATGACTGAGCATAGCTCTCGACGTCTGGCGAAGATTCGCCGGCGCACGATGATCGCCGCGGTGGCGGTGATGGCGCCGGTGGCGGCGCTGGGCGCAGCCTCTCCGGCGCTGGCGGTGACGCACCACCCGACGGGGATCTTCGCGCCGTTCGCCGACTGTCCGTTGGCCAACGAAAGCATCAGGGATTGTATATACGCACAGACGAAAAGCGGTGAATTCAAGGTCGGCAAAAAGACGGTGCCGATCGTGAACACGATCACGCTCCAGGGCGGAGCGTACAAGGAAGAAGGCGTAGTGAAGTTCGTCGGGGCCGAAAACGGGGAAACGCTGTCGAAAACGCCGCAGCCCGTCCCCGGCGGTCTGCTTGGGATCGTCGCTCCCTCGTTCCTGCCAGGGTTCCTGCAGGAACTGTTCAACGAATTCATCAACAAAGGCATTACCGGGGTCACGGCGACGACCGAACTTGCTGGGCCCCCAAGCTCGATCGGGCTTAGCACAGAAAACATCATCGAAGAAACCGGAATCGGGCTGTCGCTGCCCGTCAAGGTGAAACTGAGCAACCCGTTCCTCGGCGAAAAATGCTACATCGGCTCGAACTCGCATCCGGTAGTGATCGAATTTACGACGGGCGCGACCTCGCCGCCGCCGCCGAACAAATCGATTCACGGCAAAGCGGGCACGTTCGAATCAGAAGATGGACTCCTGCTGATCAGGCTGAAAAACAACTCACTGGTCAACAACTCGTTCGCGGCGCCCGGTGTAGAAGGCTGCGGTGGGATCTTCTCGTTCCTGATCGACCCGGCCGTCAACGCCGAGCTCGGCACGCCGTCCCCGGCGGGGAACAACACCGCGATCCTCAACGGCACGCTGGAAACAGCGAACGCCGAAGCCGTTCGGGAAAGCGAATGACGGCAGGGATCGTAGCGCGCAGCACCCGCAGGATCTGACACAAAACATAGGAAGCAATACATAGGAAGTGGAAACCGAGAGGGGCCCGTCGCGAAGTGTGCGGCGGGCCTCTTTCGTGGTAGCGCGAGTGCGCGGGCGAGTGCGCGGTCTATTTGAGTGGAGTGAGCACGTCAAAGAGCGGGACGTCAGGGATCACGTCTCGCAGCTTTGCTTGCAGTCGTACCGTGTCGAAGCGGTGGGATCGGGGCGCTACTGGGTTTATCGTGATCGCCCTGAGGACGATCGCGCGCTTGACCTGGATCGCAACGCCCTGGCTGCTGTACCGGTGCGGACTTTGGTGGGCGAGGAAGACCTTGGTGGGGTCGTCCACGATCACGGCGAGCTTGTGGCGGCGGCGGCGTCCCGCTTTTAGGAGGGCGTTGAGGAACGCTTCGGGCAGGGCGCCGGGCACGATCAACGCGGTTGCGCTTGGGTTGGACTCGAGCAGCTCGGCGATTTGGAGCTCATCGATTGTGAGCGCAAAGCGCGCGGGGAGCGTTATGGCGGTGGTGGTGGCGGTCTCCGGGACCTCGGACAGGCGCACGAGGTCTACCGCGGCCTTTGTCTTGGCTACCACCTCGTCGATGTCCTCGCTGAGCACGGCGCCCGTCGACATGATCAGCGCGTCGGAGACGTCCGGCGAGGATGCGGCGCGGCGGTCGATCGCGCCGTCGATCAATACCTGCTCGGCGCCGTGATTCAGCATCGCGTCGCTTACGGCGCGCACGTCCGCCGCCGCGCTTGGGCCGGCTACTTCGATCGGGCCCCCGTCCTTCAGGCGGGCGATCAGGACCCGGCCCATGGGTGTGCGGATACCCGTCTGCTCGAGCAGCTCGTGCTTTAGGCCGCTTGCGCGGAGGAGGGAGTCGGTCGTGGCCAGGAGGCTGCCCTTTGCCAGCTCGATCCGTGGCTTCTCGATGCGGCGGTCGAGCACGTCGCGCGCCTCGCCGTCGCGGCCCACCGAGGTTACGCCCACGCGCCGGCCCTGTGCTTCCAGCTCGCGCAGGAGTGCCGCGAGTGCGACCGTCTTGCCCGTGTTCTTGGCGAGGCCGACCAGCGCGATCCGTCTTGCCGTGGCCGTCAGGTCGGAGAGGCGAGGCTCCATCTTTCAGGCGGCGGGCTCGTCCAGCCCGCGGACAGACCGGGGGGATCGGGCGGCTTGCGGGAATCGCGTCTGATTGTCTCCCAACCGTCAACCCGCCGCTGTGCGCGCCGCCAGCTCGCGGACGATGAACGTCGCGAGGTGGTGGGGGTAGGTTCCCTTCGAGAAGCCCGCGTCGAAGCCGAGCTCCTTGGCGAGCTCGTTCGACACGCGGGGGCCTCCGCAGGCGAGGATCGTCTCGCGGCGGCGGCCCTCCGCCTCGAGGATCTCCACCAGCTCGGTCAGGTTGTTCACGTGCAAATTCTGCTGCGTGACCGTCTGGGAGACGAGGATCGCGTCGGCGCCGACCTCGATCGCCTTGGCCACGAGCACGCTGTTGGGGACCTGGCTGCCGAGGTTGTGCGTCTCGAAGCCCTTATAGCCCTCGAGGCCGTGGTGGCCGTGGTAGCCCTTGAGGTTCAGCATCGCGTCGATGCCGACGGAGTGCGTGTCCGAGCCCGTGCTTGCGCCCACGACCACGATCGGGCGGCCCACGTGCTCCTCGGCGAAGCGCTCGATCTCCTCCTCGCTCATGTACTCGACGTCGCTGTCGCCGTCGCCCCGCAGGAGCGTGAAATCGATCGTCTCCGTGCACTTTCCGTACATCACGAAGTACGTGTAGCCCTCCGTCAGCTGCTCGTAGTGGACTACCTCGGGCTCGTCGAAGCCCAGCTTGCGCGCGAGCTCCAGCGCCGCGATCCTGGCGGCCGACGAGTAGGGGACGGGCAGCGTGAAGCTCATCTGCACGAGCCCGTCGTCCAGGTGGTCGGCGTACGGCCTTACCCTTGTGAGGTCGCCCTTCTTCCCGCTTTTCTCAGGCATACGCCGGCGCCTCGCACATCAGCTCCTCGACCGGGTTGAAGTAGCCGTCCTCGATCTCGACGATCCCCTCGATCCCGCGGCCCTCGCCGGCGGTGCGGCTGACGTCGCCGAACGTGGCCTCCGCGATCGCCTTGATCAACCCCGTGTGGGCGATCTGCTCGAGCAGCTCCCTGGTGTTCCCAAGGACCTCCTGAGCGCGGGTCTGGATGATCCCGCCCTCCTTGAACTCGATCTCCTCGCGGAGGTCGTGGGCGGCGTTGAAGACGTAGTCGACGTTCTGCAAACCCAGCACCCGGTCGTGGATGTGGGGGGTGAAGATGCCCTCGGTCGGCACGCCGATCGTCTGAATCCCCTGTCCCGTCGCGATCGTCACCAGGTTGAACAGCGTGTCCGTCGCGTGCGTCCGGAACAGGTTGCCATCCATGTGCCTCGTGGGGGGCATGTACTTCACCGGGCAGTCCGGAAACAGCTCGCGCGTGAGCTGCGCCTGGGCCCACTCGTACAGCAGCCCGTTCCTCACCGGCACGTCGATCTCAAACGCGTCGCCGAGCGCGATCTGCTCGTCCGGCACGCCCGAGTCGAGCGCGAGCTGGTGGTTGATGAACTGCGAGGCCGTGACCGTGTGCGCCGCCTGCAGCGCGTCGGCGGTGCGCAGGTAGTTGTCCTCGCCCGTGTTGATCGTCACGCCGAACCAGCCGTTGATCAGCCGCGAGACGCGCTGGTCGATCAAGCCCCGCACGACGTTGATGTCGCGGTAGAGGATCCCGTACAGCGCGTCGTTGACCATGTTGTCGAAGCCCTCCCACGCGCCCATCACCGCGATCTCCGACATGCACAGTCCCGAGCAGAAGCTCGACAACCGCACGTAGCGTTTGTGCTGCTCTGACCACTCGTCGATCGCCTCGCGCATGATCTTGAAGTTCGCCTGTGTCGCGAACGTCCCCCCGTAGCCCTCCGTCGTCGGGCCGTACGGCACGTAGTCGAGCAGGCTCTGCGCCGTCGACCTGATCACCGCGACGATGTCGCCCCCCGCCTCGGCCACCGCCTTGGCGTGGACCACGTCCTCATACACGTCGCCCGTCGCCGTCAGCACGTAGCGCAGCGGGGCCGGGGTCTCGCCGAGGCGCTCGCGCAGCTCCCGGCGCTGCTGGAAGCGCCGCGCGATCTCCCGCAGCCTGGTCTTGCACTCGGCCGTCACGCGGGCCTGGGCCGCGCCCGGCTCGGCCTGCTCGAGCGCGCACAGGTCGAGCTCGCCCGCGCTGACCGCCTCGGCCAGCTGCTGGGGCGAGCGGCCGGTCTTGATCATCGCGTTGCCGAGCCAGTAGCCGATGCCGCGGCTCAACCCCCCCTGCTCGTGCACGTGATCGACGAGCACGTTCGGCAGCGGCGCGCCGAGCTCGTCGGCGCCGTCCACCCCCAGCAGCCGCGTCACGGAGCGCTCGACCGACACCGTCGTGCGGTCCTTGATCTCCTCCGCGACCTGTGCCGCGATCCGTTCAGCCGCTTCGCGGCAGGCCCTCACGACGCCCTTGTCGAGACCGAGCTTGCCAGGCAGCCTGCGGGGCGAATCAATGTCCAGACTCATGGTGGTCCTCGACGGGCGCCCTCCATGGCATAGTTGGTGGGCGTCATCGAATATCTCTTACGATCGGAAATGGAATCACCTCGCGCAGGGTGTCGCGTTCGGTCAGGATCATCACGAGGCGGTCTACCCCCATGCCGCCTCCGGCAGTCGGCGAGTAGCCGTACTCGATCGCCCTGGCGTACTCCTCGTCGTTTGGATGGGGGACGTCCGCGTCGTCGATCAGCCTGCGCTTGCGCTGGTCGACGAACCTCTGCCACTGGTCGACGGGGTCGTTCAGCTCCGTATCGCCGCTCACCAGCTCGATCCCGCCGATCACCGCGTCGAAGTGCTCGCCGAGCTCCGGGTGCTTGGCGTGGCGCTTCGTGATCGGGAACGGCTCGAGCGGGAAGTCGAACACGTGCGTCGGCTGGTTGATCGTCGGCTCGAGCAGTCTCGTATAGATGTCGGCGACGAGCTCCGCCCACGTCGCCTCGGGATCCACCTCGCCGTCGAGCACGTCCGCGAGCTGCTGCTTGCCGGAGTCCATGAAGTCGACGCCGGTGCGCTCGAGGACGAGCTCGCGCATCGTGATTCGCCGCCACGGCTTCGCCAGGTCGATCTCCTCGCCGTTGCGTTTGATCGTCGTTTTACCGAGCGCCCGCATCGCGACGTCGCGGAACATCTCTTCGGTGGCGGTCGCGACATCATTGTAGTCGGCGTAGGCCATCATGAACTCGACGATCGTGAACTCGGGGCTGTGCTTCGGCGAGATGCCCTCGTTGCGAAACACCTTCCCCATGTCGTACACGTTCTCCAGCCCGCCGACGATGCAGCGGTTCAAGAACAGCTCCACCGAGATGCGCAGGTACAGGTCGCGATTGAGCGCGTTGTGGTGGGTCGTAAACGGGCGCGAGCCCGCGCCGCCCGCGAGCGACTGCAGGGCGGGGGTTTCGACCTCGACGAAGTTGCGTTCGTTCAGCCACTCGCGGATCGCCGCGACGATCCTCGCGCGCGTCAAGAAAAGCTCCCTTGTATCCTCGTTGGCGAGCAGGTCGAGCTCGCGGTGGCGGTAGCGCGTCCCCGTGTCTCCCAACCCGTGGTGGCGGTCCGGCGGCGGGCGCAGCGTCTTCGTCAACAGCGTGCACTCCTGCACCGCGAGCGCGAGCTGACCGCGCTGCGTCACGTACACGCAGCCCTCGACCCCCACTATGTCGCCGATGTCGAGACCCATGATGCGGTTGTACTTCTCCTCGCCCAGTACGTCGAATCGTACCACCACCTGGATCGAATCGGAGAGGTCGCGCAGATCGAGGAACGATGTCTTGCCGTGACCGCGCCTGGAGATCACGCGACCGGCGATCTGGTAGCGCAGGTCCGGATGCTCGCCCGCCTCGAGCTTGGCCGCGTCGTGGGCCGCGAGCACGTCCCTGATCAGTGTGCGGTCGGGCAGGCTCACCGGCGGGTAGGGGTCGATTCCTTCGCTTCGCAGCCGCTCCATCTTCGCGCGGCGCTCGTCGATCTCGCCCGCGCCGGCGCCCGCGCCGTCCGCGAGCACGGCGGCGTCGCCCTTCGCCGCCGTATCCGGGCCCGCCTGCTCCGCTTGATTCTGTACAGGCACAGACCCGATCCTATCCGCAGTCAGCGGATCCGGCGAGCGGTGGGAGGATCGGCCCAGCCCCGCGGTCAGTCCAGGAGGGGGTCAGACGTTCCGCCCACAGTGCTTGAAGCCCGCACTGGTCGCGACCGGGATCATTTCCTTCTCGCTCTTCTGATCTTCCTTGATCAGCGTTTCGACCGCCTTCAAGTCCTTCGCCTTCGCCGCTTCGCCCAGCCTGCCAGCGTGCTCGGCGAGCAGTTCGGTCCCCGCCAGGATCTTTTGCCACGCGGACGCCAACTCGCTCGGCGGGATCAGCTTGCGCAGTTCGGCGATCGCGCTGTGCTCATACGCCACGAGCCCGGGCGCGATTTCCGCGACCTTCGCCAGCGCCGCGACGCTCGTGACTGCGCCGACGCGCTGGTTGGCGGCCTTCCGCCGGGCGTTCAACGAGCCGCAGATCGCGTCCGCCCGGACGACCATCGGGGACTTGGCGCTTGCCGACGCGGTGGGGTTGCCGGCGCTGCCGCCGGCGCCGCAGCCCGCGACCAGCAGGGCGGCGATCGCTGTGGCGAGGACCGCCGGTGCGATCCTCGGGCGCAGGACATTCGTCATGTCGGCGACCCTACAGCGCCGATCTCGCCGCGCCAACGGAATCCGCGGATTGTTTCGGACTATTTTCCCGCCCTGCGCGTGGCGGGCGGGGGCCTCGTGTCCCTTCTCCCTCTCTACGCCATCGGCAGCGACATGCCCACCGGCTTGGGGCTTGGCGGGGGGGCCGGCGTCGCGGGCGCGACCTCGACGAGCGGCAGCACCGGGAGCGCGCTCCCCTTCCCGATCGCGATCAGGCCGCGCGCCGCCCGGCGGATCGCCTGGGCCGCCGGGTCGTCCGGGTTCTCCACGACGAGCGGCGTACCGCTGTCCGCGTGCGCGCGCAACGGCATCGTCAGCGGCACGTTCGCCAGCAGCGGCACGTCCAGCTCGTCCGCGAGCTCCCTGCCGCCGCCCTCGCCGAAGATCGCATACCGCTCGCCCGTCGGCGTCGTGAAGCCCGACATGTTCTCGATCACGCCACCGATCTCAAGCGAGACCTTGTTGGCCATCTCCGCCGCGCGCCTGGCCACCCGCTGGGCCGTCGCCTGCGGCGTCGTCACGATCACGAACCGCGCCTGGGGCAGGAGCTGCGCGAGCGTCATCGACACGTCGCCCGTGCCCGGCGGCAGGTCGATCAGCAGGTAGTCGAGCGCGCCCCATTCGACGTCGTTCAAGAACTGCGTCAAGGCCTTGTGCAGCATCGGGCCGCGCCACACGACCGCCGCATCCTCCTCCACGAAGAAGCCGATCGACATCACCCTCACACCGTGGGCCTCGAGCGGCACGATCTTGCGCTGTGCCGATACCGGGGGCCTCGTCGAGCCCAGCCCGTACATCCTCGGGATCGAATAGCCCCACACGTCCGCGTCCAGCACGCCGACCCTCTTGCCTTCGCCCGCGAGCGCGGCCGCGAGGTTCGCCGTCAGCGTCGACTTGCCCACGCCCCCCTTGCCCGAGCCGATGCACAGGACGTTCGCCACCTGCGCCAGCGCGCCCTCGGGAAGCGGCCCGCGGCCCAGCTTCTGCTGTAGCGCCGCCTTCTGTCCATCATCCAGCACGTCGAAGTAGACGTTCGTGTGCTCCACGCCCTCGAGCGCGTTTGCCGCCTCTTTCACCGCCGTCTGGAAGTGGCCCTTGATCGGGCAGCCCGGGGTTGTCAGGGAGACCGTGACGTCGACCACCCCGTTGCTGCCCACCTCGATCGAGCGGACCATGTCGAGCTCGACGATCGAGCGGTGGAGCTCCGGGTCGATCACGGCCCTCAGGGCCTCTCTGATCTGCTCCTCTGCTGGCATATGGCCATTGTGGCACGTCGGGCTACGCGGCTCCCCTTGCCGGCGGCTTCTCCGTCGTGGCCTGTTTTGGTCTCTTCTGTCCCTGTTGCGGTAACGGGAGGGGGAGCTGCTGAGCTACGACCGTCGTCTTTCCCGCCGGCCGACGACACCTGAGCATTAAATGACCCGCGGGCGGTGGGGGCCGCCCGCGGGTCGAGGGAGGAGAGGGTGCTACTCCTACCGGCGGATATGAGGCCGGCAGACTTTCCCGGTCGCCGCCTTTGACGGCGATGTCCGCTCGACCCTCTCCGGGCGAGCGGCGGGGTAAGGGTGCGTTGGCTCAGACGAGGCTGAGGATGCGCTCCTGTACTCGATTGGCCAGGTCGACGCCGTCCTTGACCACGTTCTCGATCTGCGTCTGGGTCTGCTCCACCTGGGTGGAGAGGCCCTTGGTGCGCCGCTCGAGCTCGCGACGGCGCTGGCGCAGTTCGCGCTCGAAGCGCACGCGCGCTTTGCGGACCTCGCGCTCGAGGCGGTTGCGCGCGGTCGTGCCGCGGCGCTCGAAGCGGCGTAGCTGGGCCTGAGCCCTGGTGGTCGAGGAGTAGGTGGTGAGCGTGTCGTTCACGGTGGTCGCCACCCGTTCGCGGGCGAGCAGCGCGGCGCCGACGGGGATCAGGATCGCGCGCTCGGCGTAGTCGCCGAAGACGCCCGCCGTGTCGCGTGTCGCGGTCTCGGCCTGGCGCACAGCCGACTGGGCCTGGTGGGCGGCGCGGGTACGAGCCGACTTGGCGCGAGTCACCTTCGCCTGGGTGGTGTTGCGCGCGCGCGCCGTGGCGCGTGTGCGGGAAGCGGTGGTTTTGCGTGCGCGGGAAGCGGTGGTTTTGGTGATTTTGGCGACGGCCGGTCTGGTGGCGGCTTTCGTGCCGGCTTTGGCGCTGCGGGGGGAAGTTGTATTGGCGGTTGCCATGGTGCAGGAGGCTCCTCTTCTTCCTCGCCTCGGCGAGGAGGGGTACGGGTTTACTGTTGTTGGAGGCTCGACGCTGAGCTTAGCACCGAACACCTGTTTGTAACCCGTCCGGCGAAGATCGTTACATAAGTATCAGCGGGGAACGTTAAGGTCCTGTGAAGAAGCCGCCTTTGCGGCCTCTGGCTTGTAACAAGAGGAACATGCGTTCGGCTCTGCGGGCCGGCGTTTGATCTGTCGGGCCGGCTTCGGTCTGTCAGGCGAGGCTGCGGTCTGTCAGGCCAGGCTTCGCGCGCGTGCGCGCCAGCCATTGCGCGGGGTCCTCGAGCTCCGCCATCGTGGGCAGCGCCTCCGGGCCGCTCCACGCGCGCGCGAGAGCCGCCGTCCCTTCCCGCGCGACGACCGCGTCGCAGAAGCGGCGGCCGACCTCGTACTGCTTCATCTTCAGCTCCAGCCCGAGCAGCCGCTCGAGTACGCGCCACGGCAGACCGCGGGACTCGCGCCGCCGGTTCATCGCCGTGCGCAGCCGGGGCAGCGAGGGCAGCACCTCGGCGCCGACCGCGTCCATCGTGTGCTCGGCGTGCCCCTCGATCAGCGACATCGCCGCCTGGATGCGCTCGAGCTGCTCCCAGCGCTCCTCGCCGAGCGTCAGCCGCAGCAGCTCGCCCCGGCGGGCGCGCTCGAGCAGGGTGCGCAGCTCCGCCGCGTCCGGCAGCTTCGACAGTTTCGCTAGACGTGCGCCGAGCGACGAGGGACTCGCGAGCGTGACCTGCAGCCCGTCGATCAGCTCTTTCAGCATCCCCCCGAGATAGTCGCGCAGCCACGGCGCGCCGGAGAACTGGACGGCGTGGACGAGCTCGTGGATCGTCACCCACAACACCAGCTCGTCGCGATCCACCCCCAGGTTGCGGGCCGCCTGCGCCAGGTTCGGCGCGAGCAGCAGCAGCCGCGGAGGAGCCGAGGAGTCGAGCAGCGCGAGGTCGTACTGGCCGAGCACACGCTGGGAGAGGACGCCGGTCAGGGCGCCCACCTGGGCGCCGAGCAGGAACCCCGTGGCCGAGCGCAGCGGGCCGGCGAGCGGGCCCGTGGAGCGGCCGATGCGCTCGGTCAAGCCCCCCAAGATCGGGCGCATGGTCTGCAGGTTGGCGGCGATCCAGCCGGCCCGGTCGACCGCCTCCAGCGGCGGCAGCTCGGCGGGGAGCTCGAGACCCGAGTAGTCGCTCACGCGCCGAGCGAAGTCGTGCGCGAGCGGCTGCACCGCCTCCGCGCGCACGCCCCCGTAGGGCGGTGAGCCCGCGATCAGCTCGCCGATCCGCTGCGCCGTGCTCCAATCGATCGCGTCCACACACTGAGCGTAGACGCACCGAGCCCCCTCTCCCTGGATACGCTCGTATCCTTGGATGGTGTCCGTCGCCAAGGCCCTCTCCGCAGCCAAGCCGTCGAGCGAGCCCGCGGGTGAGGAACACGGGGCGGCGGCGTTCCTCGAACGGGCCGAGGTGCGCGACGTGCTCGCATGGATGCGGCTGCTCGTCGAACCGCAGGACGCCGCCGCCGTCGTGCGCGCGCTCGCGCGTCCGCCGATCGAGCTGCGCCAGGTCGACCTCGCGCGCGTGATCCAGGTCGCGCGCCGGCACAAGCTCGACATGGTCTCCGCGCTCGCCGCCGCGATCGACCTGCCACAGGTCCCGCCCGATGCGCGCGAGCGCATCCAACGCTTCCTCGAGCTGCGCGCGGCGGCGGCCAAGGCGCTCGACGCCGGCCGCCCCGATCTGCTCGCGCGCGCGGTCGTCGGCGTCGAGTCCGAGGAGCGCGCAGCCGGCTCCCCACGCCCCGGCGAGGGGGACGCAGAGGACGCGTTAGCGCAGACCCTGCGCATGCTGCGCGAGGAGGTGCTCGCGAGCGTCGCGCGGATCGGCGGGCGCCTCGGCGAGCTGCGCCTCGACACCGACCTCGACATCTCCCACGGCGTGGTGCGCTACCTCGAGCTCCTAAAGCTCTCCGCCCTCGTCCAGCGCCCCGCCGGACAGGATGTCGGCGAGGCGCTCGCGGACGTCAATGCGCGCCTGCTCGCCGCCACCACGGCGCTGCAACGCGAGATCTTCCAGACCTCCTCGCTCGACGAGACGCTGCGCGCAGAGCGCTCGCGCGTGCACGCGCGACAGGGCGGTCTCGCGATCCCGGTCGCGAGCCCGGGCGTGGTCGAGAACAGGGGGGAGTCGAGCGAGGCTCGTGCACACGCCCAGGCGATCGATGCGCGCGCCCGCGCCCGCGCGATCGCCCCGCGCGAAGCGTCCTCGCTCGCTCCCTTCCTGCCGCGCAAGGGCGCCGGCCTCGCGCTGTCGGCCTCGGACATCGAGACCTATCGTGGCTGCCCCCTGCGCTACAAGTTCGCGCGAGTCCTGCGCATCCCCACCGAGCAGACGCTTCACCAGCGCTTCGGCATCGCCGTCCACCAGGTGCTCGAGCGCTATCACTCCGACGGGGGGCGGACGCTCGAGCAGCTGCTGGAGTTGCTCGAGGTCGGCTGGCGCAAAGGAGGCTTCGACGACGGCGAGCCCGAGCGGCTGCTGTACGAGAAGGCGCGCGTGGCGCTGCGCCGCTACCACGCGCGGCTGCATGGCCAGGACTCAGAGCCGGTCTGGTTCGAGCGCTCCTTCTCCTTCCGCCTCGGCCCGCACCATCTGCGCGGGCGCGTCGACCGCGTCGACCGGATCGCGCGCGGTTCGGACGCGACGGGCTGTGACGGGGGGAGAAAGGGCGGTGCGGTCGATCGAGACGCCGGGGAGGAGTACGAGCTGATCGACTACAAGACCTCACGGCCCAAGACCGCCACACAGCTGAAAGACGACATCCAGCTGTCGCTGTACGCGCTGGCCGCGCGCGAGGACTGGCATCTGGAGTCCTCACACCAGGCCTACTACTACGTGCTCGACGATCTCAAGGTCCCGGTTCCTCGCGGGCCCGCCGACGCCGAGTCGATCAAGGGCACGGTGCTCGAAGTGGGCGAGGGCATCCTCGCCCAGGCGTTCGAGCCCACTCCGTCACACGCCGCCTGCTCGATCTGCGACTACCGCATCGTCTGTCCGGCCGCCGAGCGATAGCAGGCGTGTCACGGTGCGGCTTCTGAACTTGTCGAGCCGGCTCGCCGATTCGGTCGACGCATAGGCGCCCGCTCAGGCCGGGTCGTCTTCGGTGCCCGGCTGCTCGTCGAGGCCAGGCTGCTCGTCGAGGCCAGGCTGCTCGTCGGAATCGCTCTCAGCCCCGGGGCCGTCCTTATCGTCGGCACCGTGCCGATCATCGGTTTTGTGGCCGCCGTCGGGGTCGGGCCGATCGTCTGTACTCTGCTTGCCCTCAACGTCGCTCTGGCCGCCCAGCCCGAGCCGGTCGGCGAGGCTGGGCGGCCCGTCGAGGCCAAGATGTCCCTCCGTGCCCCGCTGGCGCAGGAACCGCTGGAATTCGCGAGCGATGACATCGCCGGAGGGAACGTCCTCGGGGTTTTCCTCCTCTTCCGCGGCGGCCTGCTCGAGCCGTTCCACGAACGCCGCGACATCGGGGTCGCTCTGCACGGCGATTCCCACCTGGCGCTCGTAGTCCGCCGAGGCGGCTTCGAGCTCGGTGACGTCGACGGCGACCCCGACCAGTCCTTCGACCCGGCGCACCAGCGCGAGCGCCGCCTTCGGGCTGGCGGCCGCCGCCACGTAATGGGGGACGCCCGCCCAGATCGATGCCGAGGGCAGCCCCGCTTCCACACAGGCGCCGTGCAACACGCCGATGATCCCGGTCGGCCCCTCATACGTCGAAGTTTTCATCCCCAGCCGTTGGATCAGCGAAGGGTCGGACGCGTAGCCGACCATCGACACCGGCAGCGTGTGCGGCACGTCGCCGAGCAGCGCCCCCAGCGAGACGACCACCTGCACGCCGAGCGCTTCCGCGAGGTCGACGAGGTGTGCGCTGAACGAGCGCCAGCGCATCGACGGCTCGACGCCCTGCACGAGCACGAGGTCGCGCGTCGCCCGCGGCGCGCGCACCTCGAAGACCTCGACCGTCGGCCATTCGATCTCCCGCTCGCCGGTCTCCGTATAGGACACCGCGGGACGGTTGGCCTGGTAGTCGTAGAACTGCTCGGAGTCGATCCGCGCAAACCGGCGGCCTCCCAGCGCGGTGGCCATGAAGGCGACAGCGGTCGAAGCGGAATCGCCCGCATCGTTCCAGCCCTGGAACGCGCACACCATGGCTGGTGCCCTGAGGCCATCAGGTCGGCGGTCCCAAATCAGGGGCTGCATCCGAACCACCGTACATCATAAGAGCGTGTTCGCCTCCCCCAGTTCCCCACTCGCCGAGAATCAGGCGATCGCGACCCTGCGCGAGGGAGCTGAGATAGACGGGATTTTCGCTTGCACACGCAAGGAACGCCAGATCTCGCGCGCCGGCTCTCCATACCTGACGGTCGAGCTGCGCGACAGCACCGGCACGATCCGCGCGCGTGCCTTCCGCGACGCGGACGTGCTCGCCGGGCGCTTCGAGCGGGGTCAGCTCGTGCGCGTGCGCGGACGCGTAAACAGCTTTCGCGACGAGCTCCAGGTCGAGATTCGCACGATCGCCCAGGCCGAGGGCTCAGGCGCCGGCGATCCCGCGCGCTTCCTCCCGGTGGCCCGTCGCGACCTCGACGAGCTCGACGGCTTCCTGGAGCACCTCTCCCGCGAGGTCTACGACCCCCCGCTGAAGACGATGCTCGAACGGATGCTGGGCGACTCCACCCTGCGCGAGGAGCTTCACCGCGCGCCGTGCTCGGTCCCTGTCGCCGGGCCCGCCCCGGTGGGCTCAGGACGATCGCTCTCCAATCATCACGCCTACCTCGGCGGGCTGCTCGAGCACACCGTCGCCGTCGCCACTCTCGCCCTGGAGCTGTGCACGCTGCACCCGCGGTTGGACCGCGACCTGCTCTTGAGCGCGGCGATCGTCCACGATCTGGGCAAGACGCGGGAGTTCACCTACGGCGCGGAGATCGCGCGCAGCCAGGAAGGCAGGCTCCTCGGCCACGTCGAGCTCGGTCTGCGCCTGATCGCGCGCTACGCGCCGCGCACGCTCGTCGCCGAGCGCCGGCTCGCGCTCGAGCACTGCGTGCTGCTCCACCACGGCGCCGACGCGGCCGTCGGGCAGCGCTTCGCCTCGCCCGAGGCGCTGGCCCTCTACCGGCTGAACACGCTCGACGCTCAAGTCAAGAGCGCGTTCGAGCACGGCGTCGTGCGCTGAGGGCACGTCAAGCGCGGCTTGCGCACTGCCGATAAGTCCGTAATGGGCGACAGCGCCACCACAGCCACGTCTCCGCCGGGTACTCCTCCGCCGGACATGCCTCCGTCGGAGACCCCTCCGCCGGGCGCGCCCCCGCCGGACACGCCGCCCTCGGGGGGCAAATCCCCGCTGGGCGTCTCGCGCCGGGCCCAACCCGACTGGGAGGGAGCCGAGCGGCGCGGATCCGAGCGCCAGCCGGGCGGGGACGGACACGGCCTGTATCCGCCGCAGCGCTCCGGGCGCTCGACCCGGATGATCGGAGAAGTGGTCGTCGACCTCGGCTTCGCCGACCGCGAGAAAGTCGAGAAGGCCGTCGCCGTCGCCCGCGCGCAGGGGCGCCCCACCGGCCAGGTGCTGGTCGAGCAGGGCGTCCTGCGCCAGGATCAGCTCGCGCGCGTCGTCGCCGAGCGCTTCGGCCTCGACTACGTCGACCTCGCCGTCTACGAGCTCGACATGGGCGCCGTCAACCTGATCAGCTCCGACTCCGCCAAGCGCTACCAAGCCGTCCCCGTCGGCTTCACCGACGACGGCGCCCTGCTGCTGGCGATGGCCGATCCCACGAACGTCCTCACGATCGACGACGTCGCGATGATGACCGGCCGGCGGATCCGCGCGGCGGCCGCGTCGGTCGAGGACCTCAACCTGCTGCTCGCGCGCCTCGCGCGGATGGACGACTCGATCGAGGACATCGTCGACGACAGCGCCGACGCCGACTCAGAGCCCGACCTGCTGGTCGACGAGGCCGACCGCGACGCGCCGATCATCAAGCTCGTCCACTCGATCGTCGCCCAAGCGGTTCAGCAAGGCGCCTCCGACATCCACGTCAACCCCGAAGAGGGCGACACCCGCGTCCTCTTCCGCGTCGACGGCGTGCTCTTCCCGGCCGCCACCGTCAAGCGCCGGATGGCGATGGGCGTCGTCTCGCGCATCAAGATCATGGCCGACCTCGACATCTCCGAGAAGCGCGTCCCCCAGGACGGCCGCTTCGCGCTCACGGTCGACGGCCGCCGCGTCGACATCCGCGTCGTCACGCTCCCGCTCGTCTACGGCGAGGGCGTCGTCATGCGGATCCTCGACAAGGGCGTCGTCGTGCAGGGCCTCGAGTCGCTCGGCATGCAATCCGAGGAGCTCGCGCGCTTCAGCTCCGCGATCCACCGGCCCAACGGCGCCGTGCTCGTCACGGGGCCGACCGGCTCGGGCAAGTCGACCACGCTCTACGGCGCCCTGAACGTGCTCAACGACGGCGAACGCTCGATCCTCACGATCGAGGATCCCGTCGAGCAGCGCATCGCGGGCGTCAAGCAGATGCAGATCGCCCCCAAGGCCGGCGTCACCTTCGACGTCGGCCTGCGCTCGATGCTGCGCGCCGACCCCGACGTGATCATGGTCGGCGAGATCCGCGACGCCGAGACCGCCCACATCGCCGTCGAGGCGGCGCTCACCGGCCACCTCGTCCTCACCACCCTGCACACCCGCGACGCGCCCAGCGCTCTCGGGCGGCTGATCGACATGGGCATCGAGCCGTTCCTCGTCTCCTCCGCGATCGACTGCATCGTCGCCCAGCGGTTGGTTCGTATGCTCTGCAAGCACTGCAAGCGGTTGCAAAAAGTCCCCGACTCCGTGCTTGGCGAGCATGGTTTGAGCGGCGCCGAACCGTACGAGCCCGTCGGCTGCTCGCGCTGCGCGGGCTCCGGCTACCGCGGGCGCGTCGGGCTGTATGAGGTGATGAGCGTCTCCGAAGAGATCCGCGCCCTGATCCTCGAGCGCGCCTCGGTCGACGATATGGTTACCGTCGCCGTCGGCCAGGGGATGTTGCGGCTGCGCGACGACGGCATGCACAAGGTGCGCGAAGGCCTCACCTCGATCGCCGAGATCGAGCGCATGACCAGCAGCCTGCTGTAGCCGCCGGGACCCCGCACAGATGCACGGAGTCCCGGCGTGGCACCGGGCGGCGCTACTTCTTCTTGGGTACCGCCCGCTTCTTCTTGGCGTCCGCTTTCTTGCCCTTCCTGCCCTTGGCCTTGCCTTTGGTCGCGACAGCCACCGGCTTCGGGTTCAGCCGGTTGAAGCCCGAGTTGGCGTTCGGCGGGCAGCCGGCCGGGCGGCCGAGGTCATACGGCCCGGAGATCGCCTGCACGATCGCGCCCTTTTCGAGGTACGCGTACGTGACGCTCAGCAGCGGGTCGACGCGCGGCTCCTCGCACAGCTTCGCGCCGATCGCGAACTGTCCCGTCACCGTCTCATATCCCGCTTTCGTCGAGCCGACGCAGTTGACCGCATAGCCGGGGACTTCCCCGGAGCAGGAGAACGTGTCGGCCAGCGGTGCGCCCGCCGGGGCGCCCGGCAGCGTGCCGGTCGCGGTCACGAGCGGCGGGCTCTGCACCCCCGTCAACGGGACCTGCGCCTGCAGCTGGTAGCCGGTGATCGGGCCGTTGCAATAGAAGGCGTACTTCACCTGCTGCTCGTCGCTGCCCACTTCCGGCGTCCCCGCGGCGGTGGCGCCGAGGCAGGAGTAGTTGTTTGGGTTCGCTTCTTCGGCCTGACTCGTCGCCGGGGCCATGAGCGGCGGGACGGAGCAACCCACGATCGCGACGAGCCACTTGGCCTTGCGGTGGGCGGAACGTAGTGCGTGCAACGTGAGTCTCCTTGTTCGATTTGTTGATGGCGAAAGCTGTTCATCCGGATCGCCGACCGACTCTGCGCACGCTCCCTGTTTGGGCGTCGTGCTCGGGCGATGACTGACCGAGTGACCTCGCCGGTGGCGACTCCGCGGACTCGGGCGAAGGAAAGTCGGAGCCACGCCGGCTCTCGACCGTGTTTTTGACTTTGCGGTCCGTGTCGCGGCACGCGTGCCGGCCGCCGTCGCTGCGCTGGCCGCGGCCGCCGCCGGCGGCGCTGCCGGTGTGGGCTGGGGTGTGATCGGGGGCGGCTCGGCGGTCGTCGCGCTTGTTGCGTGGCTGCCCGTGCCCGCCGTGGCGAGGGCGGCGATCGACGGGAGCAGCAGCGGGATGCGCTCGCCCGCGAGCGACGCGCTGGGCGCGGGCCCGATCGCCGCGCCGACGGCCACGCCGACGGCCAGCATTCCCGCCGCCAGCGCGGCGGTGACGCGCAGCGAGGGCAGTCGCGGAACACCCAGGCCGGGCGTCGGGCGGGGCGTAGGTCGTGGTGTGGGGGTCTCAGGTGGAGTGCTCATGGCTACTGGTGGATGAGTGCGGTTGGTCCGGATCGGTCGAGTGGCCCGGCGCGCCGGACATGCATCTTCATAAACTAGCTTATATTGATCAAGCTAATGAGGAATATGGTAGGTTCGTTGCCGCCCCACTGTCAAATATCTGAAACGGAGTCCTGTCCATGAACCAGCATCGCCCTCTACGACGACTGAGAACGTTTGCCCTCGCCGTGGTGGCGATGGGCGCGCTCGGGATCGCTGCGCTGCCCGCGGCCGCCCTGGCAACCCCGACGATCTCGATCAGCGGCGCGACCGCTTCCTACCCGCTCGTGTCGCTGCTCGCCCAGAAGTACGTAAAGCTCAAACCGCACACCGTCAAGTTCAAGATCGCCCAGGGCGGGGCGCAGATCGGCATCAACGACGTCGCCGCCAGCCGCGTCTCGATCGGCGACGTATCGCGCGATCCGCTGCCGACCGATCCCGCGGGCCTGATCTTCTATCCGATCGCCAAGTACGGGATCTGCGTGGTCACGAACAAAGCCAACCCTCTCAGCAACCTCACCTCGGCGCAGGTCGTTTCGATCTTCACCGGCAAGACCCGCAGCTGGAGTGGCGTCCCCGGCGCGAGCGCCTCCGGCACGATCGACCTGATCAGCCGCACCTCGGTCGCGGGCGTGCTGAGCAGCTTCCAGACGCTACTGCTGGAAGGCAAGAAAGTCTCCTCGCTTGCCTCCGAACTGTCCTCCGAGGGCTTGCTCCGCCAGGCGGTCGAAAACGATCCGAACGGGATCGGCTTCCTGTCCAACTACCAGGCCGGGCTCGGCTCACCGAACTCCGTCGCATACAACGGCGCCGCCTGCAACAAGTCGACCGTGGCAGCCGGGACCTACGCCGGGATCGCGCGGTTCTACGAGGTGACGCGCGGCGCCGCCCAGGGCTTCGTCGCGTCGTTCGTCAACTGGGTCACGAAATCAAGCGCCGCGCGCAAGATCATCGAAAGCCAGTGGGTACCGATCACGCCGTAGCCGTCGAGGCGACCGAGCGCAGATCGACAAGATGCTGGAGCGACTCCGCAACCCATGGAGTGTGATCTGAGCTGTGATCCAGCGGCTGCGCAACCCATGGCCAGACAGCCGCGCCGGGCATGTGCTCGGCGCGGTCTCACTCCTTGTGAGCGCGATCGTGATCGCGATGATCGCGTTCGTCGGCGTCCGCGCCTGGCCGATCTTCGAGCACAACGGCCTCGGTTGGCTGGGGCCGGGGGGAGCCTGAAGACGCAGATCGCGACGATGCAGGCGACGAGCGTCAACCCACCCGCATCGGCGTTTCACCTGCGTGCATGGTCGATCATCTATGGGACGCTCTTGACGACGGGCATCGCGGTCGTGCTGGGAGCGGCGATCGCGGTGCTGTCCTCGATCTTCATCGTCGAGCTCGCGCCCGCGCGACTGCGCCTGCTCGCGATCCCCGTGATCCGGCTGCTGGCGTCGGTGCCGTCGGTGATCTATGGCCTGATCGGGATCCTCGTGCTCGTGCCGTTTGTCGGCAACCACCTGATCTCCGCGTCGCAGAAGAGCTCGGTGCAGAGCACCGTCGAGCTGACCGGCGCCGGCCTGGGTGTCACCGCTGTGATCCTCACTGTGATGATCACGCCGATCATGATCGCGCTGATCTGCGAGGCGCTGATCGCCGCGCCACGCTCGTGGCGCGAGGGAGCGATCGCGCTCGGCCTCAACCCGCTGCGCGCGGTGCTCGCGGTGACGCTGCGCGCGATCCGCCCGGCGATCGTCGCCGCCGCGGTGCTCGCGACCGCGCGCGCGCTCGGCGAGGCGGTGATGATTCAGATGGTCTCCGGCGGCAGCTTCTTCACGCCGAACCTGTCGCACGGGCTGCCGACCTTCTTCTACGAGCCGCTGCGCACGCTGGCCTCCACGATCGTCGACTTCCACGAAGGCATCGGCGCCCCGGCGCTCAGCGCGACGCTGTACGCGTTTGGCCTGCTGCTGCTGTTCTCCGCGTTCGTCCTGTCGATCGCGGGCTATCTGATCAAGCTGCCCCTCCACAAGTATCAAGTAAGAGCGTGAGCGTGTTCGCCCCCGAGCTCGAGATCGGGACCCCGCCGCCGAGCGCCAAAGGCGGGCGGCGCTCCTCGCCCTTGACCTGGCGCTGGGGAGACCGGCTGGTTTTGCTGTGCGCGTGGGCCGCGGGCATCGGCCTGTGTTTGATCGCCGCCTCGATCGTGATCTACATGGGCTACCGCGGGCTCGAGTACCTGCGCCCCGGCCTCCTGTTCGCGCGACCCGCGATCGGCACGACCCAGAGCCAGACGGGAGGCATTCTCGATCCCCTGATCGGCACCCTGCTGCTGACCGCGATCGGCATCGCGCTCGCGTTCCCGCTGGCTGTCTCAAGCGCGATCTGGATCGCCGAGTACGGACGACCGAGCTGGCTGGCGCGGGCGGTCGAGTCGTCCATCGAGATCGTCGCCGGGACCCCCGACATCGTGCTTGCGCTGTTCGGCCTTGCGATCTTCCAGCTGGGCGTGTTCGCGCCGCTGTCGTTCCGCGCCGAAAGCGGAGGGTCAGGGGGGGCGCGGGGGGCGTGTACGGCCGATCGTTCATCGCCGCCGGGGCGATGATGTCGCTGATCGCGCTGCCGCCGCTGTTCGTCGCGACCCGCGACGGGCTGCAAGCGGTGCCCACGCACATGCGCGAGGCGGCCTTCGCGCTGGGCAAGACGCGGATCGCGACGATCCGGCGGGTGCTGTTGCCGAGCGTGCGCTCGAACATCGCCACCGGCCTGACGCTCGGCGTCAGCCGCATCATCGGCGATACCGCGATCGTGCTGCTCGTGCTCGGCGAAACCCTGCGCATCGACACGCAGGGCTCGGTCCCCGGGCTGAACATTCTGCGCGGGACCGGCTCGACGCTGACCAGCTACGTATACGACAACTCGCCCGCGGGGGAAGGCGCCGCGCCGCAGAAGGCCTACGCCGCGGCGTTCGTGCTGCTGGTGTTCGTGCTCGGGCTGAACCTGCTCGTGGATCGCATCGGCCGTTCTCAGAGTCGCTCGACTGGCGTTGCCGGGCCGCCGCAAATCAGCTAACCTCATTGCTTCGATGGAGAAGGTTCTCAATATCGAGACCCCGTGGACGTCGGCGGTGCCGCCGGTGCGCACGATCGTGCTCGATCGCCCGCCCGTGCCGGTTGCGCCGCCCGTGCGCGAGCGCAACCCGCTGCGCGAGCCCGCTCCCGCGACGGCCGGGCCGGAGCGGTTGCGCGTGCGCGATCTCAGCATCGCCTATGGCGGCAAGCCGGCGGTCAAGTCGGTGTCGCTGTCGATCCATCAAGGAGAGGTGCTCGCGCTGATCGGGCCCTCGGGCTGCGGCAAGACGACGCTGCTGCGCACGCTCAACCGCCTCACCGAGCTGACCGCCGGCGCGGCGCGCGCGGGCTCCGTGCTGCTCGACGGCGAGGACATCCACGAGCTTGCCGACACGACGCTTCGCACCCGCGTGGCGATGGTCTTCCAGCAGCCCAACCCCTTCCCGATGTCTATCTTCGACAACGTCGCGTTCGCGCTGCGTGAGCAGTCGCGCAGCGCCCGCGCCGCCGCGAGCTCGAGCCGCTGGTGGTCGACGCGCTGCGCCGCGCCGGGCTGTATGAGGAGGTCCGCGACGAGCTCGACCGGCCCGCGCTGCGCCTGTCCGGTGGTCAGCAGCAGCGGCTGTGCATCGCGCGCGCGATCGCACCCCGCCCGGAGGTGCTGCTGATGGACGAGCCGTGCAGCGCCCTTGACCCGATTTCCACCGGCGTGATCGAGGAGCTGATCGGCGAGCTGCGCCGCGAGCTCGCGGTCGTGATCGTCACCCACAACCTCGCCCAGGCGCGGCGGGTCGCCGACAAGGTCGCGTTCATGTATCTCGGCGATCTGATCGAGTACGGGAGCGCCGACGAGGTGTTCGGCGCGCCGCGTGCCGCGCGCACACGCGACTACGTCCGCGGCGCGTTCGGATGAGCCCGCCGGATCGTCCGGCCGGCGCGGCCGGTGCGGTTCGCCTCCGCGCAGCTCACCGGAGAGGCGCTCCGAGCCGATGAGCCTCGCACCCGTTCCCTCCGAGCAGCCGGCGGACGCTCAGAGCTGTGCGAACTGCGCGGCGCCGCTAGCCCCCAACCAGCGCTATTGCCTGGCTTGCGGGCAGCCCGTCTCGCCCGTGCGGCTTGCGTTCCTCGACGTGCTCCAAGCCGATTCCCAGACCTATGGGGGCGGCCACAATCCCGCCACGGGCGTGCTCGCGCCCGGATATGCGCCCGCGCTCGAGTCGGTATCCAGCCCGTATGCATGGCTGCGTCGCTACTCCGGCCTGTTTGGGCTGCTGTCGGTGCTGCTGCTGGCGATCCTCGCCGGCCTGCTCGTCGGCCACTGGGTGACCCAGAGCAAAGCGCCGCCGGGCCAGCAGGTGCTGAAGGTCGAGGGTCTGCCCACCGCCGCCGCGGCCGCCACCACGCCGCTCGCGGCGGCTCCGAGCGCTACGACCGCGAGCACGGCCGCCGCGACCACTCCCAAGCCGGCCACGCCGAGCAAGGAAACCGCCAAGACCGAAGCGCACGAAGCCAAGGAAGCCAAGGAGATCGAAAAAGCGCCGACGCCGCAAGCGGTCAAAGTCAGCCCGCGCAAACTGCAGAAACTCGGCAACTCCTCCGGCCGCAAGCACGAGGAAGAAGTCGACAAGCTCGGCGCCCAGCCGATCGAAACGGGCGGCGGCTGATGCGCGCGCTGCCGGCCGCCGTCGGCGGCTCGCTGGCCGAGCTGCGCCGGCGCCGCCACGAGCTGGCCGGGCGGGTCGCCGAGCTGACATGGGATCTCGGTGGGCTCACCTACGAGATGGCCGTCCGCGACCACTACCGCCTGGACGTGCTCGCCCGCCGCGCCGCCGAGTTGCAGGAGGCGGACGCCCAGCTCGGTGAGGTGCAGCGGCTGCTGGGCTCGACCGAGGCCGGGGTTCACGGCCAGTGCCGCTCCTGCGGCGCGGTCCACAGCCGTGGCGCGGCCTACTGCTGGCACTGCGGCGCGCCGCTGCTGGCGGAGGCGCGACCGTCGGTGCTCGCAGCCGAGCACGCACACGTGGGGGAGTAGCCGGGTTCTCGCCGACTTAGCTGAGCTCGCGCATGCGCGACGACTCCGCGCGCGTGTCACGGTCATGGAGTCGCTGACAGCGACTCGGCGAACTTAAGGCTGAGGCTCGATCGGGGCGGAAGCGGCCGGCGGCGGCGGCGCTACCGGCTGCGCGACGGGGGCCGGCTGCGCGACGGGGGCCGGCTGCGCAACCGCGGCCGGGGCGGCGATCGGGGTCTGGGCCGGCTCCTGTGGCTGCTGCATCGTCGGCGTGATCGCCGGCTGTTTCGTCTCGCCGCTGATCGAGTCCTTGAACTCGCGCATGCCACCTCCCAGGGAGCGACCGATTTCCGGCAGACGCCTGGCGCCGAACACCAGCAGCAGGATCACAACCAGAAAAGCGATATGAAGTGGATTATCTAGTCCCATATCACTTCAGTCTACGACGTATCTGCGGTCTGGGATCATTTTTCTTTCTCCCCGCCCAGCGTGCTGCGAGTGAGGTGGGACGCGGTGCGCCCGCCGGCCGGACTCATCCCGTCAGTCGCGACATATGCCGTGGGACGGATCAGCCTCCATGCGCGCCATACTAATGTCCGTGTCCCCCGCTGCCACGCTCGTGGAGGCGCTCGAGCCGATCCGCTCCGACCCCACCCGCGCCGCGGTGCTGCTCGACATCGACGGCACCCTCGCGCCGATCGTTCGCCATGCCGCCGACGCGCACGTGCCCGAGGCCACGCGCACACTGCTGATCGAGATCGCCAAGCGCTATCGCGTCGTGGGCTGCGTCAGCGGCCGGCGGGCGGCCACCGCCCGCCAGATCGTCTCGATCGGCACGATCGCCTACGTCGGCAACCACGGCGGCGAGCTCCTGCGCCCAGGAGCGACGCGGCCCGAACTCGACCCCCAAATCGCCGTATGGGCCCCCCGCGTAGGCGCGTTCGCCGCGAGTGTCTATACATCCGAGCACCAGCGGCTGCGCGTGCGCTACGAGGACAAGGAAGTGATTGCGGCATTCCACTGGCGCGGCGCCCCCGACGAGGACGCCGCGGCGGCCGCGGTGCGCGAGATCGCGCTCCGTGCGCAGGACGAGGGTCTGGCGGTCCACTGGGGGCGCAAGGTGCTCGAAGGTACGCCCGCCCGTTGGTCTGGACAAGGGACTCGGCGTCGTTGCGCTGTTGCGCCCGCCCCCCGGCGTGCTCGACGGAGCTGAGGGATCTGATCCCGCGGGTGAGCCCGCCGGGGCGGGTAAGCTCGCCCTCGCCGCGGCCGTCTACGTGGGTGACGACACGACCGACCTGGACGCCTTTCGTGGCCTGCGCGCGCTCGTGCGGACGGGCACGCTGCAAACCGCGCTGTGCGTGGCCGTCAGCTCCGACGAAGCGCCCCCTGAGCTCGCGGCCGAGGCCGACTTCACGATCGACGGCACCGCCGGCGTGCGCGGCCTGCTCGAGGCTTTGCTGTAGGGGTTTCAGGGTGCGCTTCGTCGACTTCCTCAAGAGCACCGTTCTGCTCAGCGCCGCGGCTGCCACGGCGCTGGCCGCCGTTACCGTGCTCGCCACTGCCAACAGCTCGCAGAAGAGCCTCGTCCCGCTCGCCGCCGGCTGGTGGGTGCTCGCCGCCCTGATCGGCCTGCGGCTGGGGCGGAGCGCCGAGACGAACCCCCCGATCGCGCGCCTGCTCTCGGGCGCCAAGGCAAGCACGACGCTGCCCGAGCACCACCCGAGCGCGATCCTGCTCAACCGTCTCTGGCCGCTGCTCTCCTCCACATTGCTTGCAGGCGGTCTCGCCTTCCTGGCGCCGCAGATCCCCGGCATCGCCGCGGGCTTCGCGATCATCTGGGCGCTCGCCTGGCGCCGCCAGCACGCGGCCGTCGCGGCGATCGAGGAGCGCGACGGAGCCTGCTTCTACGTTTTGCGCGGCTCTCCGCTGCGGCCGATGGCGCTGGAGCGCACCCCCGGCTTCAAAGCGCTGCGACCCGAGCGTGGAAACGGCGCGGTCACCTGATCATGGTGGACGTGCTGATGGTGTCGCTCGGCGCCACCGGCGGGCTGCGGGTGGCCGACGACGAGCTGTACGACGCATTCCATCGCCTGGGGGTGAGCGTCGCTGTGGCGCGTCCCTTCCGCCCGGAGGACGTGCCCACGATGATGCTCACCGATTTCGTCTGGGCTCACGCCACACGCGCTGCGACCAAGAGGATGATCGAGCAGCTGCACCGCTCCCCGGCAAGGTCTGTGATCTACTCGAGCACGACCGCGGCGCTGCTCTGGCCACGCCCCGGCGCGATCCGCTTCGACGCGCCCGCCGCTGGCAACCGGCCCGGGCGCCACGGTCTGTGGCAGCGACCGCTCGAGCGCCGGCGACTGCGCCAGGCGCCGCTGCTCTTGCCCTGGAGCGAGGCGAGCCTGCAAGAGGCGCCGACCACTGCTCGCGACCGCGACCGTGCGCTGGTGCTGCCGGTGCCGGTCGAAGCCTCCGGACCACCCGCACCCGACCGGGACATAGACGCGATCACCTACGCCGCCAACCCGTCGAAGAAGGGTTTCGACCGTGTGCTCGCCGCCTGGCGCTCGGTGCGCCGCGACTCCGAGAAGCTGATCGTGGCCGGCGCATCGCTGCAAGACCTCGAGCGGGCGGGGATCACGGTGCACGGCGAAGAGGAGGGCGTAACCGTTGTCGGCTCGATCGCCGCGCCGCAGTACCGCGCGCTGCTGCGTCGCTCGCGCGTGTTCGTGTGCGCGCCCCGGCGCGAGGACTACGGGCTCGCCCAGCTCGAGGCGCTCGCCGACGGCTGCCGGCTGGTCACCGCTCCGGCGCCCGGGCCATACGTCGCGCTGGCATTCGCGCGCGCGCTCGACCCGCGGCTCGTCGGCGAGGACCTCGGGGCGGCCCTGCGCGCCGCGCTCGACGATCCCGTGCCCGGCTACGCCGAGCGCGCGGCCGAAATGGTCGCCCCGTTCACGCGCGAGGCGATCGACCGGCTGATCGTGGACGAGCTGCTGCCGCGCCTGTTGGTGCCTGCTGCTTCGTGACATACAGGCTCTCGATTCGCCGGTGCCTGGAAAGATGTAACTCGGGCTCGCCTAGCAGAGGTTCGCGCCGAGTGAAACAAAACGAATATACAATTCTTCTTCACAACCTCAGCTTTGACGAGAGAGACATTTTCGCTGAAATCGAGGATCTAACTATGATTTAAAGGCCTCGTTGGCTAGGTTCGAGCGGTGTCGACCCCCAGTCGCTCCAGTGCTCCGGCTCACGGTGGCCTCCAAGTCGGTCCGCTGTCACGAGCGGCGCCATCGGACTCGGCGCATACCTTGGCCGGCTGGGCCACGCGCGTCGGCGTATCGCGCTGGAGCTCATACGCGTGGGGAGCGATCGGCGTGGCGATGGCATTCATCGCAATCACCTGCTGGTGGGTGGCACAGGACACGAGCATTCCGATCTACGACGCGGGCGATCACCTGCTGGTGGCGTTCGTCTTTCACGACATGATCAGGGCGGGCAACCTGCTCGGTCCGTTTAACTACGAATCGCCCTATCCACCGCTCGGCGCTTTCATCGGTGCGATCGCTACGTTCGTCGGGGGAGTAAACGTCGCATCCCCGGTCATCGGTGAGAACCTCGTCTTCGTACCACTGTTGACATTGGGGTGCTATCGGACCGGGCGCCTCCTGTTCGGAGCGCGCGCAGGACTGCTCGCGGTCGTCTTCGTGCTCGGATCGCCCCTACTGATCGCCCAATTCCACGTGTTTATGCTCGACGCTCCCGAGACGGCGGTCGTAGCCGTGTCCATCTGGCTGCTACTTGCGTGCAAAGACTTCAGCGACGTTCGGCTCGCGGCGCTGGCCGGTCTGGCGGTTGGCCTCGGGCTGTTGACCAAGGTGCAGTTCCCGGCCTTCGTAGCCGGCATCGTGCTGATGGCTCTATTGCGTGGAGGCCGGTGTAATCGCCGTGGCCTGATCGTGTTCGCGCTCCTCGCGCTCGTCGTCGCTGCTCCGTGGTATCTCGACCATCTTTCACAGTTCGCCACATTTGAGACCGACGCTGGGCCCCACCAAGGCGTGCCCGTGGGCGATACCCCTGCCACTTGGACACTCACCAACTTCACATGGTATTTCTGGAATATACTAAATTCACAGTTTCTGGCGCCCCTGTTTACGCTGATCGTGGGTGGCATGATCTGGACGATCGTGACGTTGATTCGCCACCGGCGCGAGACCCCCAGCGGTGGGCCGCCCGCAGTGGACGGGCTCATGCCGTCGGACGAGCTCACGCCGCAGATCGGGCTCACGCCGCAGGATGGGCTCCCACCGCAGGACGCAGACGCGACAAAAGAGTTGGGTGGCGGCACTGCGGGTGTGAACACAGATCGAGGCCCGTTTGGCGCGCGGCTCGAGTTCTTCGTCGGGCTCGTTCTCGCCTGGCTGCTGATCACGCTGACTCCCTCCCACGACATTCGCTACGGCATGCCGCTGATGCCTTATCTGGCCGTCATCGCCACCGGCTGGATCTTCTATCTGCCCCGCGCCGCGCGCCTGCTCGCGATCGCTCTGGTGGTGCTCGGCGTGAGCGCCAACACGCTCAGCACGACCTTCGGCGTCGGGCGGGTCGTGCATATCGCCTTGAAGCGACCACGACCGCATGGGGAGGAGGACACCGAGGACATCAGGCTCTACACAAACGCCGGCTTCCTCGTGGCCGCGCCGCGCCGCGACGGTGACGTGCCGGGCCTGCTCGATGCTCTGCACCGCGAAGGTGTCAAGCAGATCACGTGGGGGCTGGAACAGAGCAGATATTCAGATTTTTCAACGGAAGGCATCCTGGCGCTGGCACGGATCGCGAATCTTTCGCCAGGAGTCACATACACGCCAGAATTCTACACTTCGACCCAGGTCGCCACGCTCATCCACGAGCCGATCACGGCCCATGCTCCGCCGGTCTGCACGCGGGTGAGCAACGACGCCGGCTCGAGCGGCGTATGGGTGGGGCGGTACGACGCCGCCGCACACAAGCCGGCGCTGTACTGCCCCACGCGCCGGCCGCAGTACTACGACATTGGCGGTGTTTAGCGTACGTCGCGCTTCCGGCGCTTGCGCAGCCGCTGAAGCTCCGGCCAGCCGCGCGTGTTGGCCACCGCGTCCGCGGTCAGCCACGCGCGGCGCGCGGTCGCGACGCCCCAGCGCATGTTCACGAGCGTGTGCGTGCGGTGCGCGTCGGAGTCGATCAGCAGCATCACCCCCGCGCGCGCCGCGGCGCGCGCATTGATGTCGGACAGGTCGCGCCGATCCGGGTTGGCGTTGATCTCGAGCATCGTCCCCGTCCGCGCCGCCGCCGCGTACACCGCGTCGAGGTCGATCGCGTACGGCTCGCGCCGCACGATCATGCGGCCAGTGGGGTGGCCGAGTGCGTCGAGCAGCGGGTGCTCGATCGCGGCGATCACCCGTTCGGTCATCGCCCGCTCGCCCATCCCGAACGCGGTGTGCACGCTCGCGATCACCCAGTCCAGCTCACTCAGCAACTCATCCGCGTAGTCGAGCGAGCCGTCCGGCAGGATGTTCACCTCGCTGCCCGCCAGCAGCTCGATACCCTCGATTCCCGCGTTCGCCTCGCGCACCCGCTCGATCTGACGGCGCAGCTCCTCGGGCGAGACATCGTTGCCGAAGCCGTGCGTGGCCGAGTGGTCGGTGATCGCGAGGTACTCATATCCCCGCTCGCGCGCGGCGAGCGCCATCTCCTCGATCGTGTTGTGGCCGTCCGAGGCGACCGTGTGGCTGTGCAGATCGCCGCGAATGTCGCTCAGCTCGATCAGCTCTGGCAGCTCCGACCGTTCACCGCAGCCCCGCAGCCCCGCCGCCTCCAGCTCGCCGCGGTTCTCGCGCAGCTCGGGCTCGATGTAGGCGAGGCCGAGCAGCGCATACACATCCTGCTCGCTCGCGCACGTGTGCGTGTTGCCGGTTGCGTCCTCGAGCACGCCGTACTCCGACACGTGCATGCCCTTGCGCACCGCCTTCTCGCGCAGCGCCGCGTTATGGGCGCCCGAGCCGGTGAAGTGCTGCAGCAGGTTGCCCCTGTGCTCCGGGGCCGCGATCCGCAGGTCGACCGCCAGACCCGAATAGGTTCGCGCCCGAGCGCCCGCCTTCCCGGCGGCGGACACGCTCTCGATCTGCTCGAGCTCCCCCAGCGCGGCCGCCAGCGCCTCGGGCTCGATGCTCGTCGCGATCAGGTCGATGTCCTTGACGCTGTCCACCGCTCGCCGCGCCGAGCCCGCGATCTCGACCTGCGCATCGGCCGGCCCATGCGCGCGCAGGCCGGCCACGAGCGCCTCACCGATCTCCAGCGCCTTCGGCAGCAAGATGCGAACGCTCGGCCGCTCCGCCACGCCGGACTCGAGCGCCACGAGCACGCTCGTCTCGAACTTGGGCCCGAACCCGCGCACCGCCCGCAGCCGGCGAGCCTCGGCCGCCGCGCGCAACGCCTCCAGCGAATCGATGCCGAGCTCCTCGTGCAGCCGCCGCGCGCGCTTCGGCCCCAATCCCGGCAGGCGGGTCATCGCGATCAGCCCCACCGGGAACTTTGCCCGCAGCCGCTGCGCAGCTGGGATCGTGCCCGTCTGGAGCAGTGCCTGCACCTTCTCCTGCAGGGTCTTGCCGATCCCCGGCAGCTCAGTCGCGCGACCGTCGCGCGCCAGCGCGGCGACCGACACCGGCGCCTCGCGCACCGCCTTCGCCGCATTGCGATACGCGAGCACTCGGTGCACGATCGCCCCGTCGAGCTCGTACAGGTCGCCGAGCTCCTCAAAAGCGTCGGCGATCGCGGCGTTGGACATGTCCACTGCTTTAGGGTACGCCGACCCATGTCCGGCGCGCCCTGGCTGATACTGCCCACCTATAACGAGGCCGAGAACATCGAGGCCCTCCTCCTCACCGCCGGCGAGGTACTCAGGGCTGCCTCGCCCGACGGCTTTCGCATTCTCGTCGTCGACGACGGCTCGCCCGACGGCACCGGGCGCATCGTCGATCGCATGGCCGATGCCCACGCCTGGGTGGAGGTGTTGCATCGCAGCGAGAAGAACGGCATCGGGCCCGCCTATCTCGCCGGCTTTCGCCACGCGCTCGACCACGGCGCCGGCTATGTGATGGAGATGGACTCCGACTTCTCCCACGACCCCGCCGACCTCGCGCGCCTGCTCGGGGCCGTTCGCGACGGCGCCGACCTGGCGCTCGGCTCGCGCTACGTGCCCGGCGGCGGGGTCACCGACTGGGGGCTTTTGCGCCGCCTCATCTCCGAGGGAGGCTCCACCTACGCACGCTGGATCCTCGGCCTGCGCGTGCGCGATCTGACCGGCGGCTTCAAGTGCTTTCGGCGCGAGGTGCTCGAAGAGATCCACTTCGACGGCGTTCGCTCGCAAGGCTACGCCTTCCAGGTCGAGCTCACCTACCGCGCGGCGCGGGCAGGCTTTCGCATCGTCGAGGTGCCGATCGTCTTCAAAGACCGCGAGCAGGGCCAGAGCAAGATGTCCTGGCGGATCGCCGCCGAGGCGATGTGGCTCGTGCCGCTGCTGCGCTTTCGGTAGTACGCGCAGCGGTCGATCCCGCATTCAGGTTACCCGGTCGACAATGATCGGAGACACTTTGGCCGACGGGACGCACCGAAACTAAGCGTCGTGGCCTGGAGATGGCCAGCCGCAAGCGAAGCCTGGCAAAAGGTATAACCATGCCCGGGTGTGAACAGGACATCCGGAATACGAGTGGTGATCGCGCTGGCCGGCCCGCTCCTGCTGATCGGCATGCTCTGTTGGCCTTTGCTGTTCACCGACGCCACCTTCAACGAAGATTGGCTTAACCATCTCTGGTACATATGGCATCAGAGCCTCGCCATTCGGGCTGACCATCAGCCCAGTCTGTTTCTAGATTATTCAAAAGGCGTGTTCTACCCGCTGTACGCATTTTACGGTGGGACTATCTATGCGCTGGCGGGTGCGCTGTCACTCGCACTTGGTGATGCTCCCTTGGAAACCTACATTCTCACCTATATATTGGGCTTTGTCGCCGCCTACGGTGGGTGGTACTGGATGGCTCGTATGTTTGGCCTGGGACGCTGGCAGGCTCACGTCCCCGGCCTTTTGTTCATCACCGCCGCTCCCTATCTCATGCTGATCTACGGGCTCGGCGACTGGCCCGAGTTCCTCGCCGTCTCCTCGATGCCGCTGCTGATGGCGGCAGGGCTCAGCGTCCTGCGCGCGCACCGAATGCACTTCTGGCCCGGGCTCGCGCTCGCGGGCAGCGGCATCGTCTTCTTTGGAAGTCATATCCTCACAGTGATCTGGGGTTCGACCGCGCTTGTGCTGGTGGGTCTCATGATCTTGGCCGGCGTGCCCCAGGCGCGCGCGGCGGTGACGCGGACCGGCTCGATCCGGATGGCAGGCCTACTCAGCCTCGCGCTCCTGGTGAGCGCGTGGTTCCTGCTGCCGACGGTTGCATACGAGTCGCACACCGTGATCGCTCGCTCTTACCCCATTTTCCGCAAGCTGTTGCGATCGACCGATTACACGGTCGCGTTCAAGCACCTGTTCACCCCTTCGCGTCACGCGACAGCCGGCACGATTCTGACTGTGGCCCTGCCCGTGCTTGCGATCCTATGGGTGCTCGGGGCCATCGCGATCGGCCTGGGGCGCGGCCAGAGCGGGGTATGGATGAGAGTCCTCCTGATCGTCTCGATCGTGACGAGCGCGATCATCGTGACGATGACCCACGTCGGTCTCATCTTGACCCTGCCGAGGCTCTATGCGACCGTGCAATTCAGCTACCGCTTGGAGGGTTATGTGCTGCTTGGTGTGAGCGGGGCCGTGCTCGCTGTCCTTGCCATGGCGCGAGACGGCGCTCGCGAGCTGAAGCCCTGGACGTGGATGCTCGTGCCGATCCTGACCGTCTCGATCGCCGGAGCGGTCCAGCAGACAGATGCATATACGCACGGCCGCAGCCGCAGCATCGCTCTATCCTCCTACCTCGATCCCATATATGAGGAAGAAGGGCTGCTCGATTATGTCGATGACTCGCTTCACTACAACCCGAGCAAGTTGTCGGAGGTCGACTTTCATCCGCGCGGCGAGCATGCCTCGGTGGCGGTGCATCTGGCGCGCGGCCGGCGGATCGATACGAACCTGAGGGCCGACCCCAACCTGGTCCACGTCACAGGGGCCAGGATCGTAGGAGACGACACGCATGCCGACGACGTCCTCGAAATAGACCCGGCCAAGCCGGCGGCCAAGCAGGGTGCCGTGACGCCCAGCCAACGGCGGTCCTCGGCGACCGAGATCATCTCGGTCAGCCCGGCTGACAGCCTGCCAGTCGTGCTGGGGCGCGCCCTCACCGTGCTAGCCGCCATCGTCCTGGCACTCCAGCTCGTCGTTGCAGCGATGCGCGATCGCGCCACGTGAAGAGGCGCTCATGCCAGGCGGCCTGGCGGTCGATGGGAGGGCATGGACGCGTCGGCCTATGCCTTCTCGCACGGCGTGCGCCACACGCGCGCGACGCTGCGCAGATGGCAGCACGCCCCCGGCGCCACAGTCGGACGGTGGGTCGCCGGCTCCGCCGCGGCAGCAGCCGGACTGCTGCTCGCCGTCCTGATCGTCTCCTCGCTGGACGGTGGCTACCAGCAGGTCATCGCCCTGCAACCACCGTTCGCGGTCGGCGATGGCGCCAACGTGCTCGAGGTCCTGCGCTCCAACCTGCTCGTGCTCGCCCTGCACGCGATGGCGTGCGTCGCCGGCTTCATCGCGGGCAGCTCGCTGCCGCTGCAGGCCGAGCATCACCACGGCCTCTCACGCTGGGTGCACGAGCACGGCGGGCGGATCGCGATCGGCTTCGTCGTCTGCGCCACCACCTTCTCGCTGAGCGCGCAGGCCTACATCCTCGGCCACACCCTCGCCGGGGTCTCGCACTTCCTGAAGGTCTCGCCCGCGATCCTCCTGCTCGGCGTGCTCCCGCACGCGATCCCCGAGCTGATCGCGCTGTTCCTGCCGCTCGCGGCCTGGATCATCGCCAGCCGCCGCGGCGAGTGGGAGCAGCTGCTCGCCGCCACCTTCGTGACCGTCGCGGTGGCCGTCCCCGTGCTCGTCGTGGCCGCGCTGATCGAGGTCTACGTCTCGCCGCACCTGTTCACGCAGCTGACCGGCATCCACGCGCCGATCGTCCGTAACTCCGAAGGGTGGCTCGTCACGGTGCGGTGATCGGCATCCACACGCCGATCGTTTGCCGGCCGATCTCCGATCGGTCCGAAGGGTGGCTCCTCACGGTGCGCTTGAAGCCGGGACGGGCAGCGTCCGACGCCCTTCCTTCACTTTGTATAGTGATAGGAAACCGCGATCGAGGGAGACGGTCCCATGGCAGGCACTCTGAACGAAGTCACCGACACCAACTTCCAAGCCGAGGTCATCGAGTCCGACGGACCGGTGCTGGTCGACTTCTGGGCGCCCTGGTGCGGGCCCTGCCGGGTGGTCGCGCCCGTGCTCGAGGAGATCGCCTCCGAGCGTCCCGACCTGCGGATCGTCAAGCTCAACATCGACGAGAACCAGCAGACCGCGGCGAGCTTCCAGGTGCTCTCGATCCCGACCATGATCCTCTTCAAAGGCGGGCAGCCGGTCAAGACCGTCGTCGGGGCCTACCCCAAGAAGAAGCTCGAGGCGGAGCTGGAGCCGGCCCTCACCGCGGCCTGAGGTGCGTTTAGAAGATCTTGTCGGAACCTCGAAGCTCGTCCTCGGAGATACGAAAAGGCTCCGGCGGCGGGCTCCGCAGGCGTTTCAGCGAGATGATCAGGCCGAGCCCGTCGATCTCCGCCCGCTCTGAGTAGTCGATCGTGTCGGCCGAGACCACAGCACCGGAGTGGAGCTCGAGCTCGACGGCGAGCGTCTCGCCGGTCACGTACCCGCGGTGCGCCTCGGCCGCCGCGAGAATGGCGGCGTCACCGGAGAGGGCGAGCGCGATCCGGTCCTCGACGACCAGTCCCGCCTTCTTACGCGCGTTCTGCACCGCGTGCACGATCTCGCGCGCGCGGCCCTCCTCGCGCAAGCTCTCGTCGATCTGCAGCTCCAGCGCCACCGCGTGCGCGCCGTCGCGCTCGACGCTGTAGCCCTCCGGCGGGGTCATCGTCAGGATCACGTCCTCCGCCGTCAACGAGTGCTCGCGCCCCCCCACGGAGATGCCCACCGTGCCACCCTCGCGCAGCGTGTGCGCGACGTGGCCAGGATCGAGCGCCGCGATCGCCTGCGCCGCGAGCGGCATCTCACTGCCGAAGATCGGGCCGAGGCTGCGGTAGTTCGCCTTCAGCTCGTAGCTGCTCAGCTCCTCCGCCGCTGCGACGAAGCGCACCGCGCGCACGTTCAGCTCCTCGCGCACCACATCGACGAGGCGCTCGATCGCCTCACGCTCACGTGTGTCGGCGACCACCACCGCCTCGCTCAGCGGCTGGCGTACCTTGACCTTCGCCTTGCCACGCGCGCCGAGGCCGAGCCGTACCGTCTCGCGCGCGAGCGCCATCGAACGCTCCAGCTCCGCGTCGCGCTCGCCGATCTCCCGCAGCTCTGGGAAGTCGCACAGATGCACGCTCGCGAGCTCACCGTCGAGGTTGTCGTAGATCTCATCGGCGATGAACGGACAGAACGGCGCCAGCATCTTCGACACCGCCAGCAGGCATGTCCGCAGCGTGCGAAACGCGTTTGTCTCGCCATCCCAAAAGCGCCGCCGCGAGCGCCGCACGTACCAGTTCGAAAGCTCGTCCACCAGCTCCGCGATCGCTCGTCCAGCCACCGTCGCGTCGTAGGAGTCGAGGCGCTCGGCCACCAGCTCCGCGGTGCCGGCCGTACGCGAGAGCGCCCAGCGGTCGAGATCTGTCAACTGCTCCTCACCCTCGCCGGCCGGCGCTGCGTCCGACGGCGCCTTCTTGCCCGCATCGGGCGCGCTCGCTGCGTCCGACGGCGCCTCCTCGCCTGCATCGGGCGCGCTCGCTGCGTCCGACGGCGCCTCCTCGCCTGTCTCGGGCGCGCTCGCTGCGTCGCTCAGCTCGTCGCTCGCTTGCGCGTAGAGCGCGTAGAAGTAATACGTCGACCACAGCTGCTTGAGGAACAATCGCACGCCCTCACCGATTGTCTCGGCCGAGAAGCGGTAGCCGTCCCACGGCTGCTTGGAGGTGAAGAAATACCAGCGAAACGCATCGGCGCCGTAGTCGTCGAGCACCTGCCACGGCTCGACCGCGTTGCCTTTGGACTTGCTCATCTTCTGACCCTCCTCGTCGAGGATCAGGCCCAGGCACACCACGTTGCGATACGGCGCTTGCCTGCCCAGCAGCGTCGAGACCGCCAGCAGCGAGTAGAACCAACCGCGCGTCTGGTCCTGCGCCTCGCAAATGAAGTCCGCCGGGAAAGAGCGCTCGAAGCCGCCGTCCTCGGCGAACGGGTGATGGTGCTGGGCGAACGGCATCGAGCCCGAGTCAAACCACACGTCGATCACCTCCGGCACGCGGCGCATCTCCCGGCCGCACGGCGTCCCGTTCCCGTCCCCGTTCCCGTCCCTGTCCCTGTCCCCGTCCCCGTCCCCGTGCCCGTTCCCGTGCCCGTTCCCGTCCTTGCCTTCGTCCTCCTCGCGGGGGCAGGGGAAGGTGAGCTCGTCGACGTAAGGGCGGTGGTGGTCCTCGAGCTCCCTGCCCGAGCGCTCGGCCAGCTCCGCGTAGGAGCCGATCACGTGGATGTGCCCGCTCTCACAGCGCCACACCGGCAGCGGCGTGCCCCAGTAGCGCTCGCGCGAGAGCGCCCAGTCGACGTTGTTCTTCAGCCACTCGCCGAAGCGGCCCTGCTTGACGCCCGGCGGATGCCAGCTCACGGTCTCGTTCGCCGCCAGCAACTCCTCGCGCAGCTTCGACGTCGCGATGTACCACGACGGTTTCGCGTAGTAGATCAGCGGGTTGCCCGAGCGCCAGCAGTGCGGGTAGGAGTGCTCGTAGTCCTGCACCTTCAGCAGCAGCCCGCGCTCGCGCAGGTCCTCGATCAGCTCCTCCGTCACAGCGGCGTCCTTGACTCCGCGGCCCTCGTAGGACCCGCCCGCGCGGTTGCGCACGCGCGCATCGAACGTGCCGTCGGGGCGCACCGGGTTGTAGAGGCTGCCGGCGACCGTCGGATCGAACGGAACTCGCTCGGAGGCCGCGGCGATGCGGTAGTCATCCTCGCCGAACGCCGGCGCGAGGTGCACGATGCCCGTGCCGTCCTCGGTCGTCACGAAGTCGTCCGCAAGAATCGGCAGCGGCCCCGGCTCGCGGTCGCTCGCCGCAAAGATCGGCCCCGCGTAGCTTCCGTAACGCGCCACCAGCTCCTCGCCGGAGAACTGCTCGACGATCTCCGCCTGCTCACCCAGCACCGGAACGACACGATCCGACACGAGGACGAAGTCATCATCTCCCAAACGCACCCTCGCGTACCTGGCGCTCGGTGATACCGCGAGCGCGACGTTGCCCGGCAGCGTCCACGGCGTCGTCGTCCACACCAGCAGCTTCGCCGGGGGGTGGGCGGATGGGTGAGCGCTCCTAACAGGCAGCTTCAGATAGACGCTCTGGTCGATCACGTCGCGGTAGCCGAGCGCGACCTCGTGTGAGGAGAGCGTCGTCTCGCAGCGCGGGCAATACGGCACGACCTTGTTGCCCTCGTAAAGAAGGCCACGCCGGTCGATCTCCGACAGCGCCCACCACACCGACTCGATATAGCTCTCGTCGAGTGTGCGATAGGCGTGCTCCAAATCCAGCCAGAAGCCGATCCGCTCGGTCAGGCGGTCCCACTCGGCCAGGAACGCGAACACCGACTCACGGCACTGCGCGTTGAAGCGCTCGATGCCGTACTCCTCGATCTCGATCTTCGACTGGATGCCGAGCTGCTCTTCGACCGCGATCTCCACCGGCAGGCCGTGGCAGTCCCAGCCGCCCTTGCGCTCGACACGGTAGCCGCGCATCGTCTGAAAGCGAGGATAGATGTCCTTGAAGACCCGCGAAAGCACGTGATGAGAGCCCGGCGGGCCGTTTGCGGTCGGGGGACCCTCGTAGAAGACCCACTGCTCGGCGCCCTCGCGTGCACGCAAAGACTCCGCGAACACATCGCGCTCGCGCCAGCGCTCCAGCACCTCCAGCTCGAGCGCCGGCAGCTCCTGGCGTGGATCGACCGCGCGCCGTGGCAGCAGCGAATGTCGTTGGCGGTCCGTGGTCACGTGGCGGCCATTGTAGGTGGGCCGGGATTCGTGGCGATAGAGCTGCTCCCGCTCGCGCGCACGGTCCGCATGTCTCAGAAACATCGCGCCCATTCGCTCGCCGGGGCGAAAGCTCCTTGTTAGCTTGACCTGACCGTGCCCGTACTCGAGCAGACGGACGATCCGGACCTGCTCTCCACCGATCCGGACCTGCTCTCCACCGCTCGGGCCGGCCCGGCCGCCGCCCGGGGCGGGACGCTGCGAGCGGGCGCGTTTCTCGCCGGCTCGCTGTTCGTGCTCGGATCGGCCGCGCTGCTGTTCCGCCGGCTTGGCGTCGTCGAAACCGGCCGCTACACGACCGCCTCCTCACTGGGTTCGGTCGTCGTCGGCCTGACCGACCTCGGCCTGACCGCGATCGGCATGCGCGAACTCGCGGTGCTGCGCGGCTCAGAGCGCGCAGAGCTCGCGCGCAACCTCCTCGGCATGCGCCTCGTGCTCACCCTGCTCGGCAGCCTGATCGTCACCGTCTTCGCGTTCGCCGTCTACGGGCGCCTGCTCGGCTTTGGCGTGCTGATCGCGAGCTGTGGCGTGCTCGCCCAGAACATCCAAGCGACGTTCGCCGTCTCGCTGATCACGCGGCTGCGCCTCGGCTGGGTGTCGCTGCTCGACCTCTCCCGCTACCTCTCGATCGCCGCCCTGATCGTGCTGCTCGTGCTGCTCGGCGCCCACCTACTCGCCTTCCTCGCCGTCACCGCCGTCGCGGCGCTGATCGTGCTGCCGCCGACGATCGCGCTCGTCCGCGGCGACATCCCGCTGCGGCCCTCCTTCGACGCGCGCCAGTGGCGCCGGCTCCTCGGTCCGCTGCTCGCCTACTCGGCCGCCACGGCCGCGGCGACGCTCTACGTGCGCATCTCGATCGTGCTCGTCTCCCTGATCGCAGACTCGCGCCAGCTCGGCTACTTCGGAGTGTCCTATCGCATGGTCGAAGCCCTCCTCGTGCTCCCCACGCTGCTCGTCGGCGCCGCCTTCCCGATCTTCGCCCGCGCGGCGCGCGAGGATCCCGCTCGCCTGCGGTTCGCGATCTCCCGCGTGTTCGACGTCGCCCTGATCGTCGGCGCCTGGTTCGCTCTCTCGCTGGCCGTGGGATCGCACCTCGTGATCGCCGTGATCGCGGGGGCGAACTTCCTGCCCTCGGCGCCCGTCCTCGCCTTCCAGGGCATCGCCATCGGCGCCGTGTTCGTCAGCTCTGTCTGGGCCTACTCCCTGCTCAGCCTCGGCCTTCACCGCACGATCCTGATCTTCAACCTCACGCTGCTCGCGGCGGTGGCCGTGGTCGTCGCGATCCTCGCATCGCTCGACGGCGCCGTCGGCGCCGCGATCGGTACGGCGGCGGTGGAGATCGCCTCGGCGATCGCGGGCGCCGTCGTGCTGGCGCACGGCCGTCCCTACCTCAGGTTGCCCGTGCGGGTGCTGCCAAAGGTCGGCCTCGCCGCGACATTTGGCGCCGCGCCCGCTCTGCTTGCCCGCTCCGTCCCCGACACCGGCCTCGTATGCCTGTCGAGCCTGCTCTATATCGCCGTCCTTCTGCTGCTCGATGCGTTTCCCCCCGACCTGCGAACGATATTGCTCTCTTTCCGGGGGAAACGCTGACACTCACGCCTTCGACCATTAACGTTTTTGACTGTCTCCCGGACGGGTTTACCAGCGATGTCTCCCACAATTTGCAAATAATCGACCCCGCCGCTTACGATGCGGCGATGCCTCGCGGATACGCAATGACGTCCCCCCGAGCCGCGGAGGACGGCATCGATTGGTGGCATCAAATCGAGCTGCCCGGAAACTACGTCACCCCCGGGCTCGACGAGTCCGCCGCCAAGCTCGCGTCCCTGCACCTGCCCGATCTCACCGGCAAGACGGTCCTCGACGTCGGCGCGTTCGACGGCTATTTCTCCTTCGCCGCCGAGCGACTCGGCGCCGCGCGCGTGGTGGCATTGGACAGTTATGCGTGGCGTCGCCCCGGTGGTAAAGACGGCTTTGAGTATGCCCGCACAGCCCTTGCTTCCAAAGTCGAGGACATGGAGATGGAGGTGCTCGACATCGCACCCGAGACCGTCGGCGAGTTCGACGTAGTCCTGTTCCTCGGTGTCCTGTATCACATGCGCCATCCGCTGCTCGCGCTCGAAAGGGTCGCCAGTGTTACCAAGGAGCGACTGGTGGTCGAGACGCTCGCCGACATGACCTTCCTGCGCTCCCCCGCCGCGGCCTTTTATCCCTGGGACATGCTCGGTGACGAGACCAACTGGTGGGGTCCCAACCGCGCGGCCGTGATCGGCATGCTGCGCAGCCTCGGGTTCGACCAAGTCGAAGCGTACTCCGCCAAGCGACTGACACGCGAGCGACTGCAAGGAATCCCCGTCCGGATAAAGGTCTCGCTCGACATGCTCGCGCGCACGCCTGTCTCCTCGCGCCCGCGCCTGCTGCGCGACATAGCAAGGAGCGTCTCGACACAGAACCGTCTCGTCGTACACGGATGGAGAACGCCCCCTCGCCGGTAGACCGGCGCGCCCTTCACTTAACCGTCTGAGCTCGAGCACCTTTCGTATCACTGTAACTACCCCTATATACCCTATATATGAGCGCCGATTCTCACAGCAGCGATTATCTCGCGGCCGTCGCCGAGCTGTCACGGACGATCGATCCGGGCCGCCTGGACGAGCTCGCCCGGCGGTTGGCCGAAGTGCGTCTGCGCGGGGGGCGGTTGTTCATCCTCGGTGTCGGCGGCGGCGCCGGTCACTCCTCGCACGCGGTCAACGACTTCCGCAAGCTTTGCGCACTCGAGAGCTACGCACCGACCGACAACGTCTCCGAGCTGACCGCGCGCACGAACGACGACGGCTGGGAAACCTCCTTCAGCGCGTGGCTTGAAATCTCACGGCTGTCAGCGCGCGACGCGCTGCTCGTCTTCTCCGTCGGCGGCGGCTCGCGCGAACACAACGTCTCGCTGAATCTCGTACGCGCGATGGAGGCCGCGCAGGTGGCGGGTGCCTCGATCTACGGTGTGGCCGGCGCTCCGGGCGGCACGCTCGCACGGCTCGCCGACGTCGCGATCCTGATCGAGCCTCCGCCCGCGCTGCGCACGCCGCTCGTCGAGTCCTTCCAAGCGGTCCTCTGGCATGCCCTCGTCTCCCATCCCGCCCTGGCGGTCAAGCAGGGCCACTGGGAGTCACTCGCAGCCGTTGCGCCGTCGTGACGCCGGCCGCGTTTCTCGACCGGGACGGCGTTCTCAACGAGCTCGTCACAGACCCCTCAAGCGGCGTCCCGGAGTCCCCGCTCGAGCCCGCGGACGTGCGCCTGATCGAGGGGGCGGCGACCGCCGCGGCGCGCCTGCAGCAGGCCGGCTTCGTGCTCGTTTGCGTCAGCAATCAGCCCGCCGCCGCCAAGGGCATCGTCTCCGCCGCGCAGCTCGTGGCGGTGCACGCGCGGGTCCTCGAGCTGCTGGGCGCCGCGGGCGTGACCCTGGCCGCCTCGCGCCTCTGCCTGCATCACGAGCTTGGCGTCGTGCCCGAGCTCTCCTGGTCGTGCCCCTGTCGCAAGCCCGCTCCCGGGATGCTGCTCGACGCGGCGGCGAAGCTCAACCTCGACCTGGCCGCCTCGTGGATGGTGGGGGACACCGATGCGGACGTGCTCGCCGGTAGAGCCGCCGGCTGCGGAACCGTGCTACTGCAACATCCCCCCAGTGCGCACAAGCGCTCGGGCCGCGTCAGTCCCGACCTGTTCGACACCGACCTCCCCGGCGCCGTCGCGCGGCTGCTCGGCGAGCGCGTCGCGGGAGCGCGCGGTGGGGTGGACGCGGAGAGCGCCGCGGTTGATGGCATGCAGAGTGGCGCGGCACACGGGACGGGGAGTGGCGCGGGGTGTGGCGCGGGATGAGCTCCAAGACCAGGCGCATCCTCTGCTCGCCGCTGCTCGCCACCTCGCTGCTGTTCGGGGCGCCGATCGTCCTCGGCATCGCCGTTTCGGTCGTCAGGCTGGTGGGCGTCCGCTACCCCGACCTCGGCTGGGCCACGACCGTCAACAGCGACGCCGAGGAGCTCTACCTCGGGCACACCCTCTACCAGAACCCGGCCCACGGCTACACCGGACAGATCTACACCCCACTGTTCCCGGCCGTCGTCAGCCTGTTCGATCGCCTCTACCTGTGGAACGGTTGGGCGCTGCTCGTCGTGATCGGCGCGACCGTCTCGCTCGTGATCCTCGCCGCTCGTGTCGCCTATGCGCGTGGCGGCTCGGCGCCGCTCCCGGTCCGCGTCCTCGGCGCCGCCGGCATCGGGGGCGTCGCCTACTGGTGCGTTGCCGCAGTCGGACTGCCGCTCCTCGACGAAGCCCGTGCCGACCAACTCGCCTGGGCCTTCGCCCTGTTCGGGCTCGTCGCCGTCGCCGATCTCGGGCCGTCCCCGTCGCGGCGGCGCGTCGTGGTCGCCGCGCTGCTCCTGTCGCTCGGGCTATGGACGAAGCAAACCACCGTCGCGATCGCCGGCCTGGCGCTCGCGTGGGTGCTCGGCCTCGCCATTCTCTCGCTCCTGGATCGCAAAGCCGCCCTCCTGTTCGCCGCTGTGCTCTTCGGCGTGAACCTTTCGCTGCTGCTCGTCCTGAACATCCTCACCCACGGCTGGGAGCTCTTCATCAACTTCGAAATGGCGACCCGCCAAGCAAACGAATGGTCCTACGCCGGCAACGTCGTAAAAGGGCTGCGCAGCGCCGCGCCGGCGATCGTTTTCGCCGCCCTCGCATGGCTTGGAAGCGTGACGGCCGGGCTCCTCGCGCGCACGCGCCGCCGGCGGCACTCGCGGTCTGGCGGCTCACAGCGCATCCCCCCACAGGCGCCGCTCGAAGCCTGGCGCGGGATGCTGAGAGCTGAGGACCCCGCCTGCCGGCGCATGCTGCTGCTGGGACTCTACGTCGCGTGCGGTTTTGTGATCGCGGCGTACTTCATGCGCAAGCAGGGCAGCGAAACCAACCAGATGATCGGCGTCGTGTGGGCGCTCGGCCTGTTCGCGGCGGCCGGCTGGCATTTCGCGCAGCGCCGCGTGTCCACCGCGGCCGTGACCGGCGCATGTGTGGCGCTGCTCTTCGTGCTGGCTCAGCTCGGGCCGATCGGCGAACTGGCGGCCGAGGCCAAAATCAAGATCCCTCCATTCGAGCAGGCCGTTCAGTGGCCATCGGTGCCCGTGGAACTGCGCCTATGGGCCACCGATCACACCCTCTACACGCCCCTCCTCGCCGACCTGAACGTTCCCCAGGGCGGACCGCTATACCCCAATTACTACAACTTCGCCGACCTGCTCGCCGCCGGCACCCAGCCGCTGTATCTCGTCCACGCCCTGCTCGACCGGCGCTTCGACGGCGTCGCCTTCATCGGGCTCGAAGACGACCCCTACACGTCGGCGAACGGCAAGTGGGAGGAAAACTATCTATGGAAGCTCGACGAAGTGATCGCGGCTCGTTACGTATCGCAACCGGGACTGCCCGAAGGTGTGCTCGGACGCCGGCCCGGCCCGGAACAGGCGTCGTGGATGCGCCACTGCTTCGGGCCGTTCACCGCCGGTGGCGCCAGCTTCCGCATTCACCACGGCGGTGGCTTCTGGTGCTCGTTTGCGCCCAACCGCCTGAAGCTCGTCCGCACCCCCGCACGGTTCAGCGAAGTGCTCACCACCGGTTCGGTCCGCCCCGGGGGCGTCCTCGGCGTCAGCCTCGAAGATCGCCCCGGCGCGCAGCTCGACCTCGTGGTCGAAGACGCCCCCGGCGGCGGTTGGCTCGCGCAAATCGCGCCGGCGCCCGGCAAATCGCATGACCTGCTCGTTTCCACCTATCTCGGCGCCACGTCGCTTGGCGCCCGGCTCGTGCCGGCCACGATCCTCCCCGGAAGGCGCCGTGGGCTCAGGCTCACCATTTCACCGTCTGCCAATCTCGGCGCCCCGCTCTCCGTCGCGAGCACAGGTGCAAGTTCGGCTGTGGGGGCGGCGACGCTTTCCGCCCCCGCGGTCAGCGCCCCGTTTGCGCTCATCGCCACCGATGGCGCCGAAATAGATCTCAGCTCGACGCGCCTGCGCGGCTAAGCGTGTACATCGTCAGAAACGTGAAAATACGGCGCTTGTCTCTCATTATTCAGGGATCGGTCGGAGACAGAGTGGCGGATGTTTACCGATGTTCCGTTCGCGGACAATCGCGCTTCCAAGCGCTTGCGGCGCACGTTCGCAGTCAGGGACAAGCAAAGGTTCTTTCCATCCAAATCGCCTGTCCCGATCTTGTTATGGTCGCCGGCGAGCAGGTGTCACAGTGCAAGACAAGATCTCGACACGGATATTCGCCGACGGCGCGGACCTCGATGGCATCATTGCCCTCGCAGCCGACCCCCGGATCGCCGGGTTCACCACCAACCCGACGCTGATGCACAAGGTCGGCCTGACCGACTACGCCGCGTTTGCGCAGCGCCTGCTCGAGCGGGTCAGCACTCACCCGATCTCCTTCGAGGTGTTCGCCGACGACGCTCACGAGATGCGCCGCCAGGCGCGCGTGATCGCGTCGTGGGGTGAGAACGTCTACGTCAAGATCCCGATCACCTCGACCGCCGGCGAGTCGATGGCGCCGCTCGCCCGCGAGCTCTCCGAAGACGGGATCAAAGTAAACGTCACCGCGCTTTTCACCACCGCTCAGGTCGAGCTGATCGCCGCGGCCGTGCGCGACGGCGCGCCGTCATATGTTTCTGTCTTCGCCGGGCGCATCGCCGACGCCGGCGTCGATCCCGTGCCGATCATGGCACGCTCCGTCGAGATCCTCTCCGCCGCCGAGCGCGCCGAGCTGATCTGGGCCTCTCCGCGCGAGATCCTCAACCTGATTCAGGCCAACGACGTCGGCTGTCACATCATCACGATCACCCACGACCTGCTCAAAAAGCTCGACTGCCTCGGCAAGGGCCTCGAGGAGTACTCGCTCGAGACCGTGCGCATGTTCCACGACGACGCGCTCGCCGCGGGCTTCACTCTGTGAAGCGGGTCTGCGTCACCGGTGGCGCCGGATTCATCGGCAGCCATCTCGCCGACGCGCTCAGCGCGCGGGGGGTGGAGGTGACGATTCTCGACGACTTTCGCACCGGGCGGCGCGAGTTTCTCGCGGACGCGCTCGCCTGTGACGGGGTGAGGCTGATCGAGGGCGACGTCCTCGACGTCTCCACGCTCGAAGCGGCGATGTCCGGTTGCGACTGGGTCTTCCACCTGCAGGCGAACGCCGACGTGCGCTTCGGCCTGGATCACCCGCGGCGCGACCTCGAGCAGAACACGATCGCCACCGCGAACGTCCTCGAGGCGATGCGCGCCCAGGGCGTCGCCCGGATTGCGTTCTCCTCGACCGGCTCGGTCTACGGCGAGCCCGCCGTCTTTCCCACGCCCGAGAACGCCCCGTTCCCTGTGCAGACCTCCCTCTACGGCGCCTCCAAGCTCGCCGGCGAGGGACTGATCGCGGCCTACGCCGCCGGATATGGCTTCACCGGTGTGATCTTCCGCTTCGTCTCGATCCTCGGCGAGCGCTACACCCACGGGCACCTGTTCGACCTCTACCGCGCGCTCAAGCGCGACCCCTCCCGGCTGCGCGTGCTGGGCGACGGGCGCCAGGAGAAGTCCTACCTTTATGTCGAGGACTGCGTCGAGGCGATCCTGCTGGCCGCCGAGCGCCATCGCGAGCAGCCCGGCGCGCACGTGTACAACCTCGCCACCACGGAAACGACCACGGTCGCCGACTCGGTCCGTGCGCTCACCGGCCATCTCTCGCTGCTACCCCATGTCGAATATGGCGGCGGGCGCCGCGGTTGGACCGGCGACAGCCCGCTGATCCACCTCGACACGGCCCGCATCCGCGCGCTCGGCTGGCGGCCCCGGCTGACGATCTCCCAGGCCGTCCTGCGCACGCTCGAATGGTTCGACGCAAACGAGTACGCCTGGCGCAAGCCTCTCGTGGTCGGGGGTATGGCGTCGTGAAGAGCCGGCCGGATGCGGCGGGTGCTCGAGCGCGCCACGTCTCGAGCGAGCGGCGGCGGCGAGGAGAGTTGCGGCGGCGAGGAGAGTTGCGGCGGCGAGGAGAGTTGCGCCGGCGAGGAGAGTTGCGCCGGCGAGGAGAGTTGCGTCGGCGAGCAGGGCTGCGGCGGCGAGGAGAGCGAGCCGGATGAGCGTGATCTTCAGCCGCGCGCCGCTGCGCATCTCGCTCGGCGGCGGCGGCACCGACCTGCCTTCCTACTACCGCGAGCACGGCGGCTTTCTGATCTCCGGAGCGATCGACAAGCACGTGTACATGCTCACCCACACCGCCTTTCAGCGCCGCTACCGCATGAAGTACTCCGAGCTCGAGGAGGTCGACGAGATCTCCCAGATCCGCCACCCGATCCTGCGCGAGGCGCTGCTGCGCCACTGGTGCGGCTCGCCGCTTGAGATCGCCTCTGTCGCGGACGTGCCGTCGGGCACCGGCATGGGCTCCTCCGGCGCCTACGCGGTCTGCCTACTCAAGGGCCTCGCGCGCGCGCGCTGCACCTCGATCGCCGCCGGTGCGCTGGCCGAGGCGGCGTGCGAGATCGAGATGGAGGTGCTCGGCGAGCCCGTCGGCAAGCAGGATCCCTACGTCGCCGCCCACGGCGGGATCTGCGCCTACACCTTTCGCCCCGACGGCTCCGTCGGCGTGGAGCCGCTGGAGCTCGGCCCCACGGTGCTCGGGCAGCTGCGCGACCGGCTGCTGCTGTTCTACACCGGCGCGGCTCGCTCGGCCTCGAAGATGCTGCGCGACCAGGACAGCCGCTCGAAGGCGGGCGAGGCGGAGATGCTCGAGAACCTGCATCGCACCAAGAGCCTCGGGCGGCGCAGCCGCGAGCTGCTCGAGCACGGCGATCTCGAAGGCTATGCGGAGCTGATGCACGAGCACTGGCGGCACAAGCGCCGCCGCTCGCCTGGCATGAGCGACGAGCGGATCGATCGCCTCTACGCGCTCGCGCGCGCGAACGGCGCGATCGGCGGCAAGCTCGTGGGGGCGGGCGGGGGCGGGTTCATGCTCCTCTACACCAGGCGCCCCGAGGACACGCGGCGAGCGATGGCCTCCGCGGAGGCCTCCGAGCTCGCGTTCGACTTCGAGTTCAGCGGCGCCTACGCGAGCGAGTACGCGTGAGCCCGCTGCGCGTGGGGATCGCCGGCTGCGGCCTGATCGGTGCCAAGCGCGCGCAGGCGCTCGCGCCCACGGACGAGCTCGTCGGCTGCTTCGACGTCGACGCGGCCGCCGCCGCCACGCTCGCGCGACGGCACGGCTGCGATGCCTGCGCCTCGCCGGAGGAGCTGCTCGCGCGCGACCCCGACGTGGTGATCGTCGCGACCGTGCACGATCGGCTCGCGGAGCTCGCCGCGCAGGCGCTCGGCGCGGGCGCGCACGTGCTGGTCGAGAAGCCCGCCTCCGTCTCCGGCGCGCAGATCGATCGCCTGATCGCGCACGCGCGCGCGAACGGACGGCTCGTCAAGGTCGGGTTCAACCACCGCTTCCATCCCGCGCTCGCGCGCGTCGCCGCGGAGGTTCACTGCGGGCGCCACGGAGAGCTGCTGCACCTGCGCGCGCGCTACGGACACGGCGGACGGCCGGGCTACGAGCGCGAGTGGCGCGCCGACCCGCTCCGCTCGGGCGGGGGCGAGCTGATCGACCAGGGCATGCACCTGCTCGATCTCGCCCACTGGCTCGCCGGTCCGCTGCCGCTGCACTCGGCGCTGCTGCGCACCGAGTTCTGGGACACCCCGGTGGAGGACAACGCCGCCCTGATCCTCGGCGAGGCGGATCGCCGCGGCGGCCCGTGGGCGATGCTGCACGCGAGCTGGACCGAGTGGAAGAACCTGTTCTCGCTCGAGGTCTTCTGCCGCACCGCCAAGCTCCGCGTGGACGGTCTCGCCGGCTCCTACGGGCCGCAGCGGCTGCGCATCTACCGCATGGCCCCCGAGCTCGGGCCACCCGCGCTCGAGGAAGTCGTCTACGCCGATGAGGACGTCTCCTTCAAGCGGGAATGGCGGCACTTCGCCGCGGCGATCGCCGCCGGCGAGCCGTGTCGTCTGCTGGGCGATCTCGACGACGCGCGCTACGCCTGGTCGCAGGTCGAGGCGGCCTATGCGGCCGCCGGCGCCTACGTCGTGGAGGTGGCGGTGTGAAGGATTCCGACTCTATGCTGCAACCTCCGCCGGGCGCCGACTCGGTCCCCGCGTACGACCGCGGCTGGGTCGGCGAGGGTCCGGTTCGCAGCGCGTTCCTGCGGTACGTAGAGCCCGCGGAGTCGGTCAACTGGTCGGAGGAGCTCGAGGGGCTGCACGAGCAGAGCAGCCGCGAGCACTTCATCGACGTGTGGACGCGGCGGGCGATGCTCGCGTCCGCCGGGCCGCTGCCCGCGCGGGCCACGATCGCCGACGTCGGCTGCTCGAGCGGCTATCTGCTCGAGGATCTGCGCGAGGCCCACCCCGGCGCGAGCCTGATCGGCGTCGACCTGATCGCCTCCGGCCTGCGCAAGGCGCACGCGCTCGTGCCGCAGGCGCGCCTGCTGCAGGGGGACGCCTGCGAGCTGCCGCTGCGCGACGCGTGCCTCGACGCGGCGCTCTCAGCCAACCTGCTGGAGCACCTGCCCGACGACCTCGCCGCGCTGTCGGAGCTGCGCCGCGTGCTGCGGCCCGGCGCCCGCGCCGTGGTCGTCGTGCCGGCCGGCCCGGGCGTCTATGACTACTACGACCGCTTTCTCGGCCACGAGCGCCGCTACGGCAACGGCGAGCTCGCGCGCAAGGCACGCGCCGCCGGGCTGGAAGTGCTGCGCGACGTCCATCTCGGCTCGTTGCTCTATCCGCCGTTCTGGCTCGTCAAGCAGCGCAACCGCCGCCGCTTCGCGCGGCTCGACGGCGAGGCGCTCAGGCGGCGCGTGGCCGGCGACATCGCGCACACCGGGCACTCGCGCGCGGGCGCACTGGCCTGCCGGCTGGAGGAGTGGCTGCTGCGGGCGGGGCTGCACCTGCCGTTCGGCATCCGCAACCTGACCGTGCTGCGCCGTCCGGCGGTCCCCCGATGAGGCGCGGCCTCACCGTGGCGCCCTGCCCGGTTGGCTGCGCGGTGAGGAGCGACCTCACTGCGCCGCGGCGTCCGGGGGCACGTCGATGAAGCTCAGCGCCGTGATCCCCGCCTACAACGAGGAGGCAAACGTCGAGCCGGCGTACGAGCGTCTGCGCCGAGTGCTCGACTCGCTCGAGATCGAGTGGGAGATCATCTTCTCTGTCGACCCCTCCACCGATCGCACCGAGCAGCTGATCCTCGAGCTGCACGCGCGCGATCCGCGGGTCAAGATGCTGCGCTTCTCGCGCCGGTTCGGCCAGCCGATGGCGACGATCGCCGGCCTCGAGGCGGCCGGCGGCGACGCGGTCGTCGTGATCGACTGCGACCTGCAGGACCCGCCCGAGCTGATCCCCGAGCTGCTCGCGCGCTGGCGCGAGGGGTATGAGGTCGTCTACGCCCAGCGCCGCACGCGCGCGGGGGAGACTCTTCCGAAGCGGCTCGTCGCAGCCGCCGGCTATCGCGTGATCGGGCGGATCGCCGAAGTCGACATTCCCCCCAACACCGGCGACTTCCGCCTGATGGGGCGCCGCGTGGTCGACAACGTCGTCGCGCTCGACGAGCACCACGGCTTTCTGCGCGGCCTGGTCGCGCTCGTCGGCTTTCGCCAGACGAGCGTGCTCTACGACCGCGACGTCCGCGCGGCCGGCGCGAGCAAGTACAACCGCTTCTTCGGCTCGCTCGCGATCGGGCTCAACGGCGTGATCGGCTTCTCGCGCTATCCACTGCAGCTGATCTCGCTGATCGGCGTCGCGCTGTCCGGGGTCGCCTTCCTGCTCGCCGCCGCCTATCTCGCGCTGAAGGTCGGCGGGCTGTCGTTCCCGGTCGGCAACCCGACGGTCGTGATCGTCGTCGCGTTCTTCTCCGGCATCCAGCTGCTCTCGCTCGGCGTGATCGGCGAGTACGTCGGGCGGATCTACGACGAGTCGCGGCGGCGGCCCAAGTACATCCTCGAGTCGCGCCACGGCTGGGACGAGGAGATCGAGCGGGAGTACGCCTCCAGCGGCGGGTGGGAGGAGGCGGACTCGTGAGACCCCTGCCGAGCGTCTGCATCCTCGCCGGCGGACTCGGCACACGCCTCGGCGAGCGCGCGCGAGAGACGCCCAAGGGCCTGCTCGAGGTCGCCGGCGAGCCGTTCCTGTGCCACCAGCTGCGCCAGCTGGCCGCTCACGGCGCCGGGCGCGTCGTGCTGTGCGTCGGCCACCTCGGCGAGCTGATCGAGCGGCGCATCGGCGCCGAGCGGTTCGGCCTGGAGATCGCCTACAGCTTCGACTCGCCCGGGCTCGACGGCACGCTCGGCGCGATCCGCCGCGCGCGGCGGCTGCTCGACGAGCGCTTTCTCGTGCTCTACGGCGACACCTACCTGCGCATCGACTACGCGGCGGCGCTCGCCGCGTGGCGCGCGAGCGGGCTGCCGGCGATGATGAGCGTGCTTCGCAACGACGGCCGCCTCGACGTCTCCAATGCGCTCTACGCCGACGGGCGCGTGCTCGCGTACGACAAGCGCGCGCCGAGCGCCGCGCTGCGCTGGATCGACTACGGCCTCGGCGGGCTCGAGCAGGGGGCACTCGACCTCCTCCCGCCGGAGACGCGCGAGCTGTCGGACCTCTACAGCCTGCTCGCGCGCGAGCGGCTGCTCTGCGGGTTCGAGGTCTCCGAGCGCTTCTTCGAGATCGGCACGCCCGCCGCGCTGGCCGAGGCCGACGCGCACCTGCTGTCTCGCGCACGTGCTCGGCGACCGCCGCGCACCCGCCGGGCCGCGCCCGTCGCCGTGGCCGCGAGCGCTCGTCGAGCCCGCCCTGCCTCCACGGCTCCGAGCGCTCGCCGGGCCTGCGCGGTGCGCTCGCTGCGCGCGCTTCGCACCCGCTCCGACCTGCGCGGCCAGGGCGCGCGCTACGCGCTCGCCGGCTGTGCCGTCGCGACCGTGTACCTGCTCACCACGACCATCCTCGCGGTCGGCGCCGGCCTGCCCTTCCAGCTCGCGCTGCTCGCCGGCTATGGCGTCGCGCTGTGCCTGCACTTCACGCTGCAGCGCCTGTTCGTGTGGACTCATCAGGATGGGTTCGCGCTGCCGTTTCGCCGGCAGGTCGGCCGCTATCTGCTCACCTCCGCCACCCAGTACGGGCTCACCGCGGCGAGCACCTCGCTGCTGCCCCCGGTGTTCGGGCTCGCGCCGGAGGTCGTCTATCTCGGCACCGTGCCGGTACTGACCGTCGCCAACTTTCTCGTGTTTCGCCACGGCGTCTTTCACCCGAGGATCGCCGCCGAGCCCGAATCGGAGCCCGAATCCTGCTCCGATCGCGAGCCCGCGAGCCCGCTCGAGCGCGACGGCGAGACCGCGCCGGTGTTTCCTACTCCAGTGTCTGGACGGCTGTGAACAGCTGATCGTCGATCCGGCGCAACGTGGCGAGCGCCGGGTCCTCGCGCAGGCGCCGCTGAAAAGCCGGATCGCGCCACGGGTCCCATCGCGCGCTGAGCAGCCGCCCGGCGATGCCATCCGCGGCCGGGCTCAGCAGGAACGCCGTCAGCTCGGCCGCCTCGCGCGCGGGGTCTGCGCCCGCGTCGAGCCGGCGCTCGGTGTCGGCGAAATAGGCGGCGCCGGCCCGCTCGGGGCCGGCCTGCAACGTGGCCGCGTGGATCCCGGTCGCGACAAAGCCAGGCGAGACGCAGTTGACCCGCACGCCGCGCTCGCGCAACTCCAGGCCAAGGTTCTCGGACAGGCGCACGACCGCCGCCTTGGACGTCGCGTAAGCGTCGTACCGCGGCAGGGGAGAGGTGGCGCCGCCGCCGGCGAACGTCACCACCGCGCCGCTCCTGTCCTGGAGCGAGCCCAGGCAGGCCTTGACCGCCAGCAGCGTGCCGAGCACGTTCACGCGCATCGTTCGCCAGAACTCCTCCGCTGAGTATGCGTCGATCGGACCGACGGGCGCGAGCGCCGCCGCGGCCGTCACCAGCCCGTCGACCCCGTCCAGCGCGCCTGAACCGGCCGCCTCTCGCCAGGCGCGCTCGTCGCCCACGTCGATCGCCAGGGCCCGATGGTCGCCTGTGCCGGAGTCTCGCCTGCCGCCCTCGGGCCGCCGCTCGCCGCGACCGCGCTCGTAAGCGCGGCTGTCGCCGAGGGGGCGCTCCCGGGTGTCGCCGCGGTGTCCGAGCTCCGCCGCGCATCGCTCCACGTCGTCCCGGCTCCTGGCCGCGACGATCACCGTCGCCCCGCGCTCGGCCAGGAGGCCGGCGATCTCCCTGCCGATGCCGCGGCTGGCGCCGGTGATCAAGATCCGCCGGCCGTCGAAGTCCATCGATCCAGGCACTGACGACGTACCCTAGTCGTATGAGGCTACGCCTCTATCACCATCGCGACGGCGCGCGCGTGGCCTACCGCGAGCTCGGCGTCGGGCCGCCGCTCGTGCTCTTGCACTCCGGCCTGCTCTCCCACAAGGAGTGGGAGCCCGCGGTCGAGCAGCTCGCGGACCGCTACCGCGTCGTGCTTCCCGACCTGCCGCTGCACGGCGACTCCGAGGATCGCCCCCGCCACCCCTACACGCTCGACTGGCTCGCCGAGGTCTTTGGCGGGTTCGCGGCCGAGGTGCTCGGCCCGCGGCCGCTGCTCGCCGGACACGACGCCGGCGCGGAGATCCTCCTGCACGCGATCATCACCGAGCGCGTGCGCCCTTCGAGGCTCGTGCTGATGGGCTGCCGGCTGCACCTGCCGCCCGAGCGCGCGCGGCTGCGCGCGGGCTGGCGCCTGGCCGCGCGCGCGGGGGCCGTGCCCGGCCTCGACCGCCTGCTCACCTACGGCGCCCGGGCCGTGTTCGCGCCCGCCCGCGCGCCGCGGCTGCTGTCCGCGCGCAGGAACCCCGCCGCGCGCGACCTCGTGCGTCACGCATTTGCCGACGTCCCCGGCAACTCGAGCCTCGCCCGCTCGTGGGCCAAGTGCGCGCGCTCCTGGCCGCGCGGGGCCCAGACCCACCTGCTCGACCTCTACCCGCGCCTCGACATGCCCGTGCTGCTGCTGTGGGCCGACCGCGACCCCCTGCACCCGCTCGCCGCCGCCGAAGAGACGCTCGCGCTGCTGCCGAACGGGCAGCTGCGCGTGCTCGAAAGCACAGGGTTCCTGATGGCCTACGACGACCCGGTGGGCTTGGCCCGGGAGCTGGCGGCATTCTGTGGTTGAGGAGACGAGACATCGTCCCGCAGGTGGGGCTCTATCCACGCGCGGTAGCGGCCGATAAAGGCGAGAGCCGTATCGTGCACGAGCTCGGCGGCTTGATGGACTCTGCCGGCGGAAGTTTCGAGATAACCGTGCTCGATCATGGTGCGGGCAGCTTGTGCCCGCACGAGTCGTCTGCACAGCTCACCGTCGATGACCCCAGCTTCGCGCAGGGCCGCGAACGCTTGATGAGATGGCGGCCCGTGACCGTTAGGAGCCTGTGGCAATTTTGCGAGCTTCACACCGGCCTGTGCCAGACCGGAGACAAAGTTCTGTACACGACCCAGGGCACGCTCAACCGCCTGCGCGCGGTTGTACGCGTCCATGTCATCAACGGTGTCGAAGGCCTCCTTGAACCGCTGCAGGTCGAAGTCGCCGGCGAATGCGGCCATCGCATGCTCCAGGGCTGCGTACTGACGAGGGAAATCCTCGAGGTGGCGAGCGATGTCGCGCCGCCAACGTTTGCGGTCAATCTTGCGTGGCTCGGCCGGCACGGTCCGTCGCTCAGGATGCCAGCAGACGGTCGATCCCTGTGAGGGCTTTCTCCAAGCGCCGAGCGTCCTGCCGCCCGCCATGACGACGCAGCCCCGCCTCCCGGCGGCACAGTCGCGGCCATAGCTCGTCGCGATCGACCAGCACGCGTCCGTCGCCCACGATCTGAGCGAGGAAAGAGGCCTCGCCCTCGGTCTCCCCGAGCTCGACGACGTCGACCGGACGGCCGACGAGCCGTGTCAGCTTCGTGCTGAGATCGACGACACGCTCAAAGCTTGCGTCGCGCAGCTCGACAAGCACATCGATGTCGCTCTCTGGAGTATCCGTTCCCGTAGCCGTCGAGCCGAACAGCAGCGCAAAGCGGACGTTGGGCTCCGTCCGCAGAGCCCCGCGTAGCGTGGAGAGCAGCCCCCAGGACCTGCGAATGTACTCTCGCTCGTGCAACGGCAGCTCGAGCTTCCTCGGCATGGACCTGCTGCCGCGCAGCGTTCCCTGCTTCACCGCTCGCCGCAGCGTACGCTCGTTTACACCCACGTCCTTCGCAATCAACACCAGCCCATTCATGTGTCCATTATGCCATATTCATGTGTCCACTACCAACGAACCCGTATCCTGACTGGGTCCAAAAGAGGAGAGCTATGACCGACAAGCAGCTGTGGGGCGCCGAGACCGCCAAGGCGGTCGAGAACTTCCCGATCTCCGGCGAGACCGTCCCCGTGTCGGTCGTGCGCTGGCTCGCGCGCGTGAAGGGCGCCTCCGCTGCCGTCAACGGCGAGCTCGGCCTGCTGCCCAAGCGGACCGCCGCGCGGATCGAGAAAGCGGCCGCCGAGATCGCCGCCGGCAGGCACGACTCGCAGTTCCCGATCGACGTCTTTCAGACAGGCTCCGGCACGTCGACCAACATGAACGCCAACGAGGTGATCGCGACGCTCGCCGGCGAGCCCGTCCACGCCAACGACCACGTCAACATGGGTCAGTCCTCAAACGACGTGTTCCCCTCGGCCGTCCACCTCGCCGCGCTCGACGTCGCCCAGAACGAGCTGCTCCCCGCGCTGAAGGGGCTCGAGCGCTCCTTCGCGCGCAAGGCCAAGAGCTTTCAGCACGTCGTCAAGGCCGGGCGCACCCACCTGATGGATGCCGTTCCCGTCACGCTCGGTCAGGAGTTCTCAGGCTACGGGGCCCAGATCGTGCTGGCCCAGGAGCGCATCGCCGGTGCGCTCGTGCACGTCGGGCAGATCCCACTGGGCGGCACCGCCACCGGCACGGGTCTCAACACCCACCCCCAGTTCGCCGCCAGGGTTCGCGCGCGTCTGAAGCGGGAATCCGGGCTCAAGCAGATCTCGGCGCCGCTCGACCCGTTCGAGGCGCAGGCCAACCGCGACGCGCTCGTCGAGCTCTCCGGCGCGCTGAAGGTGCTCGCCGTCTCGCTCACGAAGATCGCCGGCGACCTCGCGCTGATGGGCTCCGGTCCGCGCGCCGGAATCGGCGAGCTGTTTCTGCCCGAGCTGCAGAAGGGCTCCTCGATCATGCCCGGCAAGGTCAACCCCGTGCTGCCCGAGGTCGTCCTGCAGGTCTGCGCCCAGGTGATCGGCAACGACACCGCGATCACCGTCGGCGGCCTCCAAGGCCAGTTCGAGCTGAACGTCCGCATCCCCCTGATCGCCCGCAATCTCCTGCAGTCGCTGCAGCTTCTCTCCTCCACCTCGCGCGCGTTCGCCGAGAAGTGCGTCGACGGGATCCGCGCCAACACCACGGGGACCGACGCCTCGGCCGGCGCCACGCTCGCCGTCGCCACCGCCCTGAACGGCGCGATCGGCTACGACAAGGGCGCTGCGATCGTCAAGAAGGCCACTGCATCCGGCCGCCCCCTGCGCGAGGTCGCGCTCGAGGAGGGGGTTTCCGCGAAGCTGTACGACGCCACGATCGACCTGCGCAAGATCGCGCGCGGCAACCGCGGGTAAACCTCCCAGCCGGCGGCAGGCTCAGTCTTGTGGCGGCGCGCCGAACAGCCGTGCGACCACGGAGACCGCCGGCTTGGGACTGCCCCCGTAGGTGAACAGCCCCTTCTGGTTGAGCCCTTCGATCAGCCGCAGGCGGGGCAGCTTGGCGTGGATCGAGCCGCCCTCGAAGGTGGGTACGAGCGGGTAGTCGCGCAGGTCCCAGACGAGCATGCCGGAGAGGTCTTCGTCGGCCTCGTAGACGCCGATGTGGCGCGCGAGGAGGTTCGCTTGGAACGCGTAGCCGCCGGGTGCGCCCGGGGGGTTGAGCGTGTTCGATTCGGCGCCGAACTCGCTGATCACGAGCACTTTGCCGGGGAACGTGCTGTGCATCGCCGCCAGCCGCGCGCGCATTTCGGCGTCCTGGCGGGCGGGGGTGGCCTGGGGGTTGTCATACCAGCCGGTGTAGTCGGTCTCGGCGACCGCGTCGACGCCTTGATAGAGAGAGCCGGCGTGAGCAGGGGGGTGGTCGCCCCAGACGTCGACGGCGACCATGCGCGTCGGGTCGTGGGCGTGCAGCCAGCGGGTCAGGCTCTCGACGTAGTGGACCTCGTCGGCGTCGCGGCCGTTCTCGGCGACCTCGTCGACGAGGTTCCAGGCGACGATCGAGGGGTGGAGCTCAGAGGCGAGCGCCGCACCGCGCGCCTGCTGTTCGGCCGCGGCGAGCAGGGGGGGCGTATCGGAGTACCAGTTGCCGGCCCCTTCGACGGGGCCGATCCCCTGCCAGAGGAGGATGCCGGCCGCGTCGAGCTTTTCGAGCAGGCCGGGGTAGAGCGGGTGCTGGGAGCGGACGGCGTTCGCACCGATCGCTTTCAGCTCGGAGACGAGCGCGTTCTCGTCACCGTCCGTCAGCGCGTCGCCGTGTCCGGCGGCGTCCTCCTGCAGGGAGGCGCCGTGCAGCCGCAGACGGGCGCCGTTGAGGTAGACGCGCGCGCCGTGCCAGGTCAGCTCGCGCAGGCCGATACGCGCGGTGTAGCTGCCGCCTCCTTCCCCACTGTCGCCTTCCCCACTGTTGCCTCCCCCCGCACTACCGCCTTCCGTGCCGCTTTCGCCTCCGCCGACGCTGCCCCCGCCGGCGGGGCCGGCGCCACCGACGGCGAGCTTCAGCGCGTACAGGTTGGGGGAGCTCGGTGACCACAGCGCCGGGTGCGGGACGGTTGCGGACGTCGTCATCGTCACGGTCTGCCCGGGTGCGATCGTGCGTACGGGGAAGGCGATCGGGACGGTCTGTTCGCCGTGGGAGAGCATCCCTTCCGGTGAAAACGCGCGCGCGGGGCCTGCGTCGTTGCGCACCTGCACGCCGACGCGCACGGTCGCGGCTTCGGCGTTTGGCGTGTCGGGCTGGAGCGTGGTCTGCACGGTCGGCTCGAAGAGCTCGCTGGAGCCGATCGGTCGCGCGGTGACTTCGCCGTCGAGCCCACCCCAGTTGAACCACGTGCGGTGGAAGCCTTCTTGAGACTGGCGCGCGGGGTCTCGCCAGTCGACGCGCACGACGACCGTGTGCGTGCCGGCGGCGAGCGTGGCCCGCCCTTCGAACGGGAGGTAGGAGCCCTTGTGCGCCACCAGCGCGTGGCCGTCGACCCACACGTTCGCCTGGAAATTGGCCGAGTCGAACGTGAGCGCATAGACCCCGGGGTGCGGCGCGAGGAAGGTGGTGCGGTACCAGCCGGCGGACCCTTCGTAGTTGCGCGCGCCGGAGGCGCCTTTGAAAGCGCCGGGGTCGACGACGTTCGGCACGCTCACCGTGCGGCCGGAGAACCCGCCGCGCTGCCGGCCGCGCGCGAGCCCGCGGTCGGACGCGTCGAGGGAGAACGTCCAGCGCGTGAGCGCGACTCGTCCGCCCGGGCCTTCGGTGGAGGCCGGCCGACCTGGGATCGTCGCCTGCGAGGAGCGGCCCACCGCCCGCGCGGTATGGCTCGACGGCGCCTCGGCCGCGGCGGCGGTCGTGGCGAGCGCGATACACACGGCCGTGATCGCGCAGGCCGCGCGGTTGGTCCCTGTGGAGAGGAACCGGGCGCGGGGAGCGGGCTTGCGGGAGGGGAAGGTCATCGCGGGTAGACGGGAGCGAGGCGTCGAATTTCTGGCACGAGGCTGATTTGACGGCTCGGCCGGTATGCCTTCAACAACCGCCTACGCCGTTCGGAGCGCCATCTCCTCCGCCCGCGGCGCCCCGGCCGCGAGCATCCGCTCCAGTAACACACGCGCGCCGTCCTTCGACAGCGGCTCGTTGAGGTTGCCGCACTTCGGCGACTGCACGCACGAGGGGCAGCCGGAGGCGCAGGGACACTCGGCGATCAGGCGGTGGGCGTCGCGGCAGAGCTCGGCGAAGCGGGCGAAGGCGGTGCGCGCGATGCCGACGCCGCCGGGGTGGCCGTCGTAGAGGAAGATCGTCGCGGCGCCGGTCTGGGGGTGGTAGTTGGTGGAGAGGCCGCCGATGTCCCAGCGGTCGCACATCGCGATCAGCGGCAGGACGGCGATCTGGGCGTGCTCGGTGGCGTGGAGCGCTCCGAGGAGCGCCTGGAGCGGGATCGTCTCGGCGAGATCCTCGGCGCAGAGCTCGAACCACAGCGCCTGCGTGGGAAAGCTGACGGGCGGCAGCTCGAGCGCGACGAGGTCGACCGGCGCGTGGTCTGAGAGGCGGCGGCGCTGGTAGGCGAGCACGGTGTCGGTGACGTGGACCTCGCCGAAGGACAGCGTCACGCCGAGCTCCTCGCGGCGGTCGAGCAGGCGGACGATCTCGGTGTCGGTCTGACGCTTGGGCTGGGTGTACCAGTCGCCGGAGAAGGGCGCGACGAGCGCGCGGCGGCGGTCGAGGTCGAGCTCGCGGACCTCGTAGGAGCGCCCGAGGTGCAGGTAGATCGCGCCCTGATGGACGGTCGAGTGCGCGCGTGAGGACTCTGTCGAGCCGAGCAGCTCGCCGGAGGACACGTCGACGATCGCGAAGGTATCGGGCGAGGCCGAGCGCAGCGAGACCTCGCCGGCGGGGTAGCCGTCGGGTTTGCGCGGGACGTACGTCTCGCCGGGAAGGACATCTCGGGAGGGATCTTTTTTTCGATCGTGCGTGCGCGGGTGGGCGGTGGAAGCGGGTCTTCTGCGCAGCTCACCGGCGCTGAGCAGGATCTCGGCGTGTCCCTCCCAGCGCGGGCCGAGGAACTCGCCGTCGTCCCGTGACAGCGGGCCCTCGTGGGCGGCGCAGAGCAGGTGGCGGCGGAAGATCAGCGGGCTCTCGTGGTCGAGGATCGCCGCCTCGACGGGCCGGTCGAGGAAGTCTGACGGGTGGCGGCAGAAGAACTGGTCGAGCGCGTCCTCGCCGGCGACATAGACGGCGAGGCCGCGGCCGCGGCGCCCGGCGCGGCCCCACATCTGGCGCAGCGAGGCGACGGTGCCGGGGAAGGTGACGACGACGGCGGCGTCGAGCTCGCCGATGTCGATGCCGAGCTCGAGCGCGTCTGTGGTGATCACCGCGCGCAGCTCGCCGCGCGCGAGGCGGCCCTCTAGCTCGCGGCGCTGCTGGGGGGTGTAGCCCGCGCGGTAGGGGACGACGAGCTCGGCGAGCGCGGGGTCGCTCTGCGAAAGGTCTTCGCGGACGAGCTTTGAGAGCAGCTCGACGCCCTTGCGCGACTTGATGAAGCAGATCGTGCGTGCACCCTCGCGCACGAGCCGCGCCAGCAGCTCTGCCCCCTCGCCGAGCGCGGAGCGGCGCGTGCCGAGCGCCTCGTCGGTGAGCGGCGGATTCCAGACGGCGATCCGCCGGCCCGGCGCGGGCGAGCCGTCGGCGTCGATCAGCGCGATTTGCTCGAGACCGGTGAGGCGCTCGGCCAGCTCGACGGGGTTGGCGATCGTGGCCGACGTGAGGATGAAGCGGGGCTCCGTGCCGTAGGCGGCCGCGATGCGCCGCAACCGCCGCAGGACGTTGGCGACGTGCGAGCCGAACACGCCGCGGTAGACGTGCGCCTCGTCGATCACGACGATCGCCAGGTTGGCAAACAGATCTCCCCAAGCGGGATGGTTGGGGAGGATGCCGATGTGCAGCATGTCCGGGTTGGTGAGGACGACGTTCGCGTCGCGGCGGATCTGCGCGCGCGCCTCGCGCGGCGTGTCGCCGTCGTAGATCGCGGGGCGCACGCGCTTGGTCAGGCCGAACGAGCTCAGCGCACGCGCCTGGTCCTGGGCGAGCGCCTTGGTGGGATAGAGGTAGAGCGCCCGCGCACGAGCATCGCGACAGAGCACGTCGAGGGTCGGCAGGTTGAAGCACATCGACTTGCCGGAGGCCGTGCCGGTCGTGACGATCGTCGGGCCGGCCCAAGCGGAGTGGAGGGATTGCGCTTGGTGGGAGTAGAGGCGCTCGATCCCGAGCCGGGCGAGCGCCGCGGCCACTTCCGGGTGCAGCTCGGAGGGGACGGAGACCAGCCGCGCCCGGCCCGGCCCCTCCCGCGCCTCGCGCACGAGCCGCCCGTCGGCGGTGCCCTCGTCGAGCAGCCCGGTCCACGGCTCGGTCGTGCGCGTGAGGCTCACCGCTTGCGATAGTAGAGGCCGATGGAGTCCTTTGACATTGCTCGCGGCGGCGAAGGCCCCAATGACCGTCTTTCCGCCGCGCGGCCGCGGTGCATGTATGTCGACCTCGACGGCACCCTGCTCGGCCGCGGCGCTTCGCTGCTGCACGACGGCGCCGGCGCGGTGTCCATCGACGGCGTGCGCGCGGTGCAGGCGTGCCTGCGCGCCGGAGTGGAGGTCGTGGTGATGTCGGGACGCCGCCGCGCGCAGGTGTTCGAGGACGCGCGCCTGCTGGGACAGAGCTCGTTCATCTACGAGGCCGGCTCGTGCGTGGTGCTCGACGGCGAGGAGCATTGGCTGACGGGCAAGCTGATGCCCGGCGAGCACACGATCGCCGAGCAGATCGAGCGCTCCGGCGCCCCCGCGCTGCTGCTCGAGCGCTACCGGGGACGCCTCGAGTACCACGAGCCGTGGCACGTGCAGCGCGAGGTCTCACACCTGTTTCGCGGCCTTGTGGACGCCTTCGAGGTCGACCGGCTGCTGGTCGAGCACGGCCACGGCGATCTGCGGCTGGTGGACAACGGCGTCGTCAACCGCCGCTCGCAGGCGCTCGCGGGACTGTCGCACGTGCGCGGCTACCACCTGCTCCCGGCGAGCGCGTCGAAGGCGGGCGCCGTCGCGTTTCACCGGCGCGCGCGGGGATACGCGCGCGAGGAGGTGTTCGCGGTCGGCGACTCGCGCGAGGATCTCACCTGCGCGGCGCACGTGGAGACGTTCTGGCTGGTCGCCAACGCGGTCGAGCACGACCCTTCGATGCGCGAGGCGATCCTCGCCTACGACAACGTGCGCGTCACCGAGACCGGCAATGGACCAGGGGTCTACGAAGCGGTGCTGCAGACGCTGATGGACGGGCGCTGACCCGCCGAGCGCGCGCTGCACCGAGTCGCGCCCCTGAGTTGCGCTGCCAAGCCGCGCCCCAGTTGCGCTGCCAAGTCGCGCCCCTGAGTTGCGCCGAATCGCCCGAGCTTGCTCAGCTCGGCGTGCGGGCGAGTCCTCGCCAGACCCGCCGCCAGAAGCCCGGCTGGGGGCGGCGGCGCCACAGTGCGGGTGGGGGGACCGTCGCGCGGACGAGGGCCACCCAGTCCTCCAGCGGCAGCTCGCCCGCGATCAAGCGTCCCAGCGCGCCCGTGACGGGGGCGCCGACGCCCGCCTGCTCGAGCGCGCGCGCGAGCAGCGGCACCGACTCGAGCGCCTCGACCGCCTGGCCGACACGGGCGGGAATCTCCGCCGCGCCCACGCCCGCGGCCAGCAGCTCGCCCGCGCGGCGGTTGCGGCTCTCGCGCGCGAGCGCGGTGGCGAGCAGATCGCCGACGCCGGCCAGCCCGATCATCGACTCCGGGCGCGCGCCCAAGCCCTCGGCGTAGCGCCACACCTCGGCGAAGATATGTCCCGCGGCGGCGCCGGCGGCGTTCAGCCCCTGCGCCTCCGTCGCCCCCGCGGCGAGCGCCGCCGCGTTCTTCGCGGCGCCCGCCAGCTCGACCCCCACGGGGTCGTTCGAGCGCTCGCACACCACCCCCGCGCGCGTGAACACCTGGGCGAGCGTCCCCGCCAGCTCTTCCTCGCTCGAGGCCGCCACCAGCGCCGCGCCCGCGTGCACCATCTCCCGCGCGTGCGCCGGACCGCCGACGCACGCGACGCGGCTCGCGCCGAACCGCTCGCTCAGCACGACCGTAGGCGGCGTCCCCGCCGGTGGCACTAGCCCCTTGGCGACCGACACGACCGCGGCACGCGCGCCCAGTCCCGACGCGGCCAGCGCGTCGATCACCTCGCCCAGGCCGCGCGAGGGCACCGCCAGGAACACATAATCCGCGCGTGCCACTCCGGCCGCGGACGGCTCGATCCGCAGGGCCGCGGGCAGCTCGACCCCCGGCAGGTAGGCGCGGTTCTCGCGCTCCTCGCCGAGCCTGTTCGCCTGCTCGGTAGTGCGCGCCTGCAGGGTGGTTCGCAGGCCGGCCCGCGCGAGCAGCACCGCGAGCGCGGTCCCGAACGACCCCGCGCCGATCACGGTCGCGCGCCTCGCGCCCGGCGTCGGCAGCGAGCGCGCGCGAGGCGCTCCCGTCTTCGGAGCGGCGGCCGTCTCCGCCGCGGCCGGCTGGGTGAGCCCGGAATCGCTCATCAGCCGAGAGCTCCCAGCTTGCGGCCCGCCGCCACCAGCCCGCGGGTGTCGCGGGCCTCGAGGATCAGCTGCAGGTCGAGGATGCGGGCGTCGAACGGGGCGAGCGCGTTGTTCGCGGTCACCGCGTAGGCGGGCACGCCCCCCTGGCGCGCGCGGGTGGCGAGCTCGAAGAGGAGGCTGCCGGCGAGCGTCCGCTCCTCCAGGCGCTCGGTTGCGAGGATGAGCGCGCGGGCTCCGCGCATGCGCACGTCGAAGTCGAGTGAGTCGAGCCGGGCACGCAGGGCCTCCCCCTGCTTTGGGGGCGCGAGCGGGCAGAGGTCTGGGGCGGGGCGGGCGGCTGCGACGACTCCTCTGGCGAGCGCGCTCGCCACCCGCTCGGCCGCGAGCTCCTTCCCGAACGCACACGTCGCGAGCAGGAGCGTGTTCGGGATCGCCATGCCTGGCATCCTTTCAGCAATGGCCGAGCATAACGGCGAGACGGGTGAGAAAGGCAACGGTAAGAAGGGCGAGTCCCTCGTCGTCGCGGTCCGCGGGCAGGAGGTGCGCGTCAGCAACCCGGGCAAGGTGTTCTTCCCCGAGCGCGGGCTGACGAAGCTTGACCTCGTCAACTACTACCTCGAGTGCGAGCAGGCCGTCGTGCGCCACCTGCGCGAGCGGCCGACGGTGATGAAGCGCTGGGTCGACGGGGTCGCGGGCAAGCCGTTCTTCCAGAAGCGCGTGCCGGACAGCGCACCCGAGTGGCTGCAGACCGCCACCGTCACGTTCCCCTCCGGCCGCCACGCGCGCGAGCTCGTGCCCAACGACGCGGCGCACCTCATCTGGGGCGTGAACCTCGGCGTGGTCGACTGGAACCCGTGGCCGGTGCGACGCACAGACCTCGACCATCCCGACGAGCTGCGCGTCGACCTCGACCCCGGTCCCGAGGTCGGGTTCTCCGAGGTCCGTGCGGTCGCGCTGGGGGTGCGCGAGGCGCTCGAGGCGCACGGTCTGCGCGGCTATCCGAAGACGTCGGGCTCGCGCGGGATGCACATCTACGTGCGCGTCAAGCCCGAGCAGAGCTTCACCGAGGTGCGCCGGGCGGCGCTCGCGCTCGCGCGCGAGGTCGAGCGGACCATGCCCGGCAGGGCCACGAGCCGCTGGTGGAAGGAGGAGCGCGAGGGCGTGTTCATCGACTACAACCAGAACGCGCGCGACCGCACCGTCGCCTCCGCCTACTCGGTGCGCGCGGTTCCCGACGCGCGCGTGTCGTGTCCGCTCGCTTGGGAGGAGGTCGCCGACGTCGAGCCGGCGGAACTGCGCCTCGACACGGTCCCCGCGCGGCTGCGCGAGCGGGGCGACCCCTCCGCGTCGATCGACGAGTCCCCCGGCGATCTGCACGCGCTGCTCGAGCTGGCCGCGCGCGACGAGCGCGAGGGGCTCGGCGACGCGCCGTGGCCGCCGCACTTCCGCAAGCAGAAGAACGAGCCTCGCCGGGTGCAGCCAAGCCGCGCGCGGACGGCGGTCGCGCCGGCGGGCGATAGTGGGGGCGGAGCTTCTGCGCCCGAAAGCGCAGAGAAAGGGTGACCCTCCCGCTCGAGCCGCCGGTCAAGCCCCAGCTCGCGCTGTCGCGCAGAGAGCTGCCGGTAGGGGAGGACCTCGTCTACGAGGTCAAGCTCGACGGCTTTCGCTGCCTCGCGTTCGTCGACGGGGAGCACGTCTTCCTGCAGTCGCGCAGCGGCAAGGAGCTCGCCCGCTACTTCCCCGAGCTCGTGCTGCCGCCTGGGCGCTACGTGCTCGACGGGGAGATCGTCGTGCGCGGCGCGGACGGGCGCGAGGACTTCGACGCGCTGGGACAGCGCATCCATCCCGCCGTCTCGCGGATCGAGCGGCTGTCGGTGGAGACGCCCGCGGTGTACGTCGTCTTCGACCTGCTCGCCCGCGGCGAGGAGTCGCTGCTGGAGCGGCCCCTGTGCGAGCGCCGCGCGGCGCTCGAGGAGCTGTTCGCCGACGGCGCGTTCGCCGCGGCGCCCGTCGAGCTGATGCGGACCGTCGCCACACCGCAGCAGGCCCAGGCCTGGCTCGAGCACGCCGAGGGCGCGATCGCCAAGGAGCGCTCGGCGCCCTACCGGCCAGGGGAGCGCAAGGGGACGTTCAAGGTAAAGCGCGTGCGCACGATCGACGCGGTGCTCGCCGGCTGGCGCCCGGGCAAGGAGGAGGGCACGGTCGGCGCGCTGATCCTCGCGCTGTACGACGAAAACGAGCTGCGCGTGGTCGGGCACTGCTCGGGCCTCTCCGCGCGGGAGAAGCGGCGGCTGGTCGGCTTCCTCGCGGACTATGAGACGGGCGAGCGGGGGTCGGCCGAACCGAGCCGCTGGAGCTCGGGCAAGGAGCTCGAGTGGGTCTCGCTGCGCCCCGAGCTCGTCGTCGAGATCGACTTCGACCACGTCTCCGCGGGGCGCATCCGCCACGGGGCGAAGCTGCGGCGCTGGCGCGAGGACAAGGACCCCCGCGACTGCACCTTCGGCCAGCTGGCGACGTAGCGCCGCGAATCTGTGGGGGTGGCGGCTTCCCGGCCGCCCACCCCACCAGGGCTACTTCCTACGTTTCTTGGCGACGCTCTTTCTCGCCGGGCCGTATCTCTTACGCGCCTGACGCTTACAGGCGGCGCGCTGCTTCTTCGGCTTACGGTTACACGCAGCCAGAGCTTTCGCGAGCTGCTGGGCGCGGGTGAGCCGCTTGGGAATCGCTACCCTCGGGATCGGCACCGGCGCGATGCCGGTGAGGAGTGGATACGCGGGCGAGCTCGCGGGCGTTTTCGATTCCGGGGCGGCGCCTTCCGGCGCGGGAGCAGGTGGCGAGGAGGGCGGTGTCGGTCCGGTGGTGAACGTCTGTTCTTCGCCGTGTTCGACGCCGCTGCCTTCGTTTGCGGCGACGATCCAATAGTGGTAGGTCGTGTTCGGGGCGAGGCCGGCGAGGTGGGTCGAGACGGAGATCGGTTCATCTCCGTAGAGCACCACCTGGCTTGGTTCGATCGCGACCGTCCCACACGTTTCCGCGGTGGTGTCGCACGCGGACGTGCCGTATTCGAAATAGTATTCGGCCGGTTCCTGGCCGCCGGGGTTGACTTCGCCGTTCAACACCTCGATCGAGCCGCTTTCCTGTTTCACCGGCTTGGTTGTTACAACCACTGGCTTGGATTGCAGGAATCTAAAGACTTTGACTGCGCCCCCGGCTGTAGAACCCGGAGCTGCTTCGCTGACGTAAAGAGTGTTATTCGTATAATTCACGCCAAGACCGGAAGGGAGTTCAGTAAAGGTCTTTGCTCGTTCGAGCTGGGCGTTCTTGATTTCTGGGTACCCTTTAACAGTTTCATACTCGTGAGTTGCGTAGGGCCCTTCTCCGTTGCTGTTGGCTGCACTCGCAATAAACACGTCGCCAGCAGAGTTGAAAGCTATCGCCTCGTCGAGTTCTGCGTTAATCAGCTTGCATTTTTCAGGTTCAGGAGGGGTGACAGGTTCAGGTTCCGTGCATGTCCCCGCTGCGTTATACTCGGCGGTCCCACCCTGGCATGCGAGATAGATATTTCCGCTCGCGTCGATCGACAGTCCGATGGCGGACCCATGGGGGGAGTTGAGTCCGGTAAGCAGCTTTTCATGTTCAAGTTTGCCTGTGGGGGAGAACTCTGACACGGTTGCAGTACCGAAGACTGTGCTTGCGACGTAGACGTTGCCTCTGGAATCAACCGCGACACCGCGCGGTTCACTCAAGTTACCTTCCCCGATCTTTGGGGTTGTTTTGTCGAGTTCGAGCTTGCCTCCAGAATTAGGAACGAACTTGTAAACGATATTTCCAGTGGGATCCGCAGCATATACGTCACCCTGCTGTCCCATGATGCCAGAGTTATCGACCGCGAGCTGGAAAACCTTTTCGTTATTTCCTGGGATCAAAACACTCGCTACACGCACACCTTCCGCGTTGAACTGTTCGATCGTGGCTTTGTCTTCGACGTAGTTCGCGATGTACACGTCACCGCTTGCTTTGTCGATACCTATTCCAGTTGGAGAGTTCGGCTTTTCTGAAGAGCCGATTTCCAGATCCTTATCAAAGATATATTCTTCCGGCTCAGCCGTGGTCGTCGTAAACGTCATTTCTTCGCCATGAGCCGTCCCGCCAGGGCCGCTGGCCGCGAACCAGTAGTGGTAGGTCGTGCCCGGTTTGAGCCGAGTGACCTTGACTTCCGTTGCTTCTCTTTGGAGGGTTTCGGTCGTAGGTCCCTTTACGAAAGTCCTTGTGCCGCACGTTCCCGCCTTTTCGTTACAGGGTTCGCTACCGTATTCGTAGTAGTAAAATGTGTCTTCACCTGTGCCTTCGTTTTCGAAAGGTCGGACCGCACCGTTCAGGACGGCCGTCACTCGCTTGACTTCGCTGGCTTCCCTGGTGACTGCGAGCGGTGCTTCCGGCGGGGTCGCGAGGGCGGGCGAGGCAAGCGAAAGCAGGCCGCCCCCCAATGTCACCGAAACCACAATTGCCAAACCCCACCCGCGAATACGCATCGACTACCCCTCCCTCTGATGGCACAATAACCCGGCGGGCACTCCGCCCTACGTCATGGACTTCCTTGAAATTCGTGGGTACGCCCCCGAGACCCCTCTCGGTGGAGAGTCACTCACAATGCGTATACGACGCGTCGATCATTATGGCATACGACCCCGCGCCGGCCGCCTTATTTGGCAGCTAAAAAGATCGTTGTTTATATTAGGTTTGCGGAATGAACTCCCTGCAAAACGCGGCTTTTTGCGGTGTAGCGTGGGCACGCTCGCCGAGGTGGGAAACATCACTATCCCGCTGCTCGAAATCGTGGCACGAGCCGGAGCGGGGCCGGGTGTACTAGCATCGGGCGCAGGCATGTCGAGCGCCCCCACCACACCGACGAGCGCCACCGCGACCGTCGCCGAGGAGGAGTACCTGCAGAGCCTCTTCTGGCTGGCGGAGGCCGGCCTGCCGATGACCGGCGCGAACCTCGCGCGCGCGATGCAGCTCTCGGCTCCCACCGTCCACGAGATGGTCGGCCGGCTCGAGCGCGACGGCTACATCGTGCGCGCGCGCGACCGCACGATCGCGTTCACCGCGACCGGCGCCGCCCACGCCGAGGAGATCGTGCGCCGCCACCGCCTGATCGAGCGGTTCCTCACCGACGTGCTCGCGATCCCGTGGGACGAGGTCCACGAGGAGGCCGAGCGGCTCGAGCACGCGATGTCGCCCGTGCTCGAGGAACGCATGCTCGCCGCGATCGGCGACGCCAAGACGTGTCCCCACGGTCACCCGATCGTCGCCGGCGCAAGGGTCGCGGGCGTGCCGCTGGCCGACGTCGAGCTCGGCGCGTCGGTGCGCGTGCTGCGCTTCGAGAACGAGGCCGAGGACCTGCTCCACTACCTGAAGGCGTCGGGCCTCGAGCCGGGCCTCGAGGGGCGCCTGGCGGCACGGGACGGCGAGCAGGTCCTCGTCGAGACCGCGGAGGGGCGACGGTGCTCTGTCACCCCCAGCGTGGCCGAGACCGTCTCGGTGATCGCCGACCCGTCCCCGCCTGCGCGCACGGCGCTGCCGGAGCAGCTGGTGCTCGGTCAGAAGTACGGTCGCTAGAGCGAGCTGTAGGCCGCCGCGAGGCGGGCCACGCCCTCGTCGATCTGCTCCGGGGTGACGCCCGAGTAGGCGAGGCGCAGCGTGTTCTCGCCGCCGTCGAGCAGGAAGTCGGTGCCCTTGACGAACGCCACGCCGCGGTCGGCCGCGCGCCGGTGCAGGGCGCTCACGTCGGTTCCGTGGGGGAGCGTCACCCACATGAAGTAGCCGCCCTCGGGGGGCACGAACTCGGCGTCGGGCAGGTCGCGGCGCAGCGCGGCGGCGAGCGCGTTCGAGCGCTCGGCCAGGGCGCGGCGGACCGTCTCGATCGAGCGCTCGATCGCGCCCGCGGCGCAGAACTCGTACACGATCGACTGGGCGACCATGTTCGGCGAGATGTACGTGTTCGTCGCGAGCTCCGCGATCGCGGCGATCGTGTCGGGCGGGCCGACCAGGTAGCCGACGCGGATGCCGGGGCAGACCGTCTTCGAGAACGACGACGCGTACACGACGCGGTCCGGGTCGATCGAGAGCATCGTCGCCAGCCCCTCGCCGCTGAAGCGCAGCGCTACATACGGGTCGTCCTCGAACACGAGGAAGCTGTGCGCGGCGGCGAGGCTCAGCAGCGCGTGGCGCTTCTGCAGCGAGAGCGTGTAGCCGGCCGGGTTCTGGAAGTTGGGAATGATGTGGGCGAGCTTCGGGCGCGCCCCGCCGGCTCCCTCGAGCAGCCGCGCGAGCGCGTCGGTGTCGATCCCGTCGTGCTGGAGCTCGACCGCGCGCACGCGCGCTCCGCGCTGGCGCAGCGACAGCAGCGTGCGGTCGTACGTCGGGCGCTCGACGATCACCTCATCGCCGCTCTGGACGAGATGGTCGAACAGGAACGCGTCCGCCTGCATCGAGCCGTTGGTGACGAGCACGCGCTCGGGCTCGACGCCGTGGCGGTCGGCGATCCAGGCGCGCAGCCGCGGGTAGCCGATCGACGTGCCGTACGCGGTCGTGCCCGCCGGGTCGGTGTCGAACGCGCGGGCGGCGGCGTCGCGCAGGCCGTCGACGTCGACGATGTCAAGCGACGGGGCGCCGCGCGCGAAGGAGATGGTCGGTCCAGGTGGGGCAGCCACGGCCGTGTAGCTTAGGCGGCCGAGCAGCTGGTCGTAGTCGTGGGTCAGCTCGTGCGCCGAGCGCTCGAGCCGGTCGCGGAAGCGCAGCAGCTCCTCGGTGGGCGGCGGAGAGGAGGCGTCGCGCTCGGCCGTCTCGTCGACGATCCGGGCCGGCCGCCGTGGCGAGGGTGGGGAGGGGGCGGCGGGAGGGGTAGGAGCGGGCGCGGTAGGGGGGGCGGGGCTCGCGGGAGCGTCGGGGGGAGGGGTTGCGCTCGGCGGCTCCTCGCGAGCCCCCTCGCCGCTCTGCTCGCCGTGCTCGATCGAGCCGAGCGTGCGCTCGAGCTCGAGCAGCTTGCGCTCGAGCTCGCCCAGCGTCTTTGCGACCTCTTCGTCCACGGCGCCTAGCGTAGCGGTCGGGAGGCGGCGGGGCCGGTCATGTGCGCCGCCGGGCGGCGCTCGACGGGCGCCGTGCCTCGCTCTAGGAGCGCGAGGCGGAGCTGAGGACCTCGACGGCCAGCTCGGCCACCTCGGTCGGGGTGCGTCCCACGCGCACGCCCCGCGCTTCGAGCGCCTGCGCCTTCGCCGCGGCCGTGCCCGAGGAGCCCGAGACGATCGCGCCGGCATGGCCCATCTGCTTGCCCGCCGGGGCGGTGAAGCCGGCGATGTAGGCGATCACCGGCTTCGTCACGCTCGTGGCGATGTACTCGGCGGCCTCCTCCTCGGCGGACCCCCCAATCTCGCCGGCGAGCACTATCAGCTCAGTCTCCGAGTCCGCCTGGAACAGCTCGAGCACGTCGACGAACGAGGAGCCCGGCACCGGGTCGCCGCCGATGCCGACGATCGAGCTGCAGCCGAACCCCGCCTGGGCGATCTCGTTGCCGATCTGGTAGGTGAGCGTGCCCGAGCGCGAGACCACGCCGACGTTGCCGCGCTCGAAGAACGAGGCGGGGATGATCCCCACGTTGGCCTTGCCGGGGGAGAGGATGCCGGGGCAGTTCGGGCCGATCAGCCGCGTTTGCGGATGGTCGCGCTCGAGCGTGTTGTAGACGCGCAACTCGTCGTGCGCGGGGATCCCCTCGGTGATCGCGATCACGAGCGCGACCCCGGCCGCGGCCGCCTCGAGGATCGACGCGGCCGCGCCGGCGGGGGGGACGAAGATCATCGCGGTGTTCGCTTGCACCTCCTCGACGCACTCCTGCCAGGAGCCGAACACGGGGATGCCCTCGACGTCCTGTCCCGCCTTCTTCGGGTTGATCCCCCCGACCACGTTCGTGCCGTAGCGACGGTTGTTGAGCGTGTGGAACGACCCCTCGCGACCCGTGATCCCGGCCACGGCCAGTCGGGTGTTCTCATCGACGAGGACGCTCACCTGTCAAACCTCCCTCTGATGGAAAGCGCAGCCATACGCGTTTATGCCGCGGCCGCCAGGGCGACTACCTTCTCGGCGGCCTCGTTCATCGTGCGCGCCGCGTACACGTTGGGCAGCGCGGCCTCCTCGAGCAGCCGCCGCCCCGCGACGTCGTTCGTGCCGTCGAGGCGCACGACGAACGGCACCGACGGCTTGATCGCGTCGAACGCGGCGATCAGCCCCTTGGCGACCTCGTCGCAGCGGGTGATGCCCCCAAAGATGTTGAACAGGACCGCCTTGACGGCGTCGTTGGCGAGGATCAGCGCGACCGCCTGCTCGATCTTGGCGGCGTCCGATCCGCCGCCCGCGTCGAGGAAGTTCGCCGGTCTGCCGCCCGCCTGGGCGACGACGTCGAGCGTCGACATGACGAGGCCGGCGCCGTTGCCGAGGATGCCGATGTCGCCGTCGAGCTTCACATACTGGACGCCCTGCTCCTTGGCGCGGCGCTCGATCGGGTCTTCGTTCTCGCTATCCGACAGCGACTGGTTCTCGGGGTGGCGGTAGAGCGCGTTGCCGTCGAGTGAGACCTTCGAGTCGAGCGCCTTGACCTCGCGACCACCTGCTTCGCCGGCGGTGCCCGGAGTGACGATCAGCGGGTTGATCTCCGCGAGCGTCGCGTCCTCCTGCAGCCAGACCTCGTACAGCGCCACGAGCGCGTCGGCGACGCCCTCGACCACGTCCGCGTCGGCCTTGCCGTCGGTCGCGATCTGGACCGCCTCCTCGCGCGAGAGGCCCCGCAATGGGTCGACGTGGCGGCGGATCAGCTTCTCGGGCGTGTTCGCGGCGACCTCTTCGATGTCGACGCCGCCCTCGACGCTGAACATCACCAGCGGCTGCTTGGCCGAGCGGTCGAGCAGCACCGAGGCGTAGTACTCGGTCGCGATGTCGCTCGCGTGCTCGATCCACAGCGTGCGCACCGTGTGGCCGTGGATATCCATCCCGAGGATGTTGCTCGCATGGGCGCGCGCCTCGCTCTCGTCGGCGGCGAGCTTGACCCCGCCCGCCTTGCCGCGGCCGCCGATCAGCACCTGGGCCTTGACGACGACCGGGTAGCCGACCGCGGTCGCCGCGGCGACCGCGTCCTCGACGGTGGTGACGGGCTTGCCGTCTGACACGCGTAGCCCGTGGCGGGCGAACAGCTGCTTGCCTTGATACTCGAGCAGGTCCATGCGGCGCGGGACTCTAGCCGAAGGGGCGTTTACCTGCGCGCCGGACCCGCAGCGCGCACAAGCCTCGCCACAGGGCATAATGCCGATCCCGCCCATGCCGATCCCCAAAAACATCTCGTTCGTCACGTTCGACGTCTACGGCACATTGATCGACCGCGACACGGGGATCTACGAGGCGTTCGCCAAAGAGGCCGCGCGCGACGGCTTCGAGATCGACCGCGCGACGCTGCTGCCGCTCGTCAACGAGGTCTCGCGCGAAATCGAGGGGGGCTCCTACGAGCTCTACGCCGAGGTGCTCAGGCGCACCGCGATCGAGGTCGCCAAACGGATGGAGTGGGAGCTCAAGCCCTCGCGCTCGGGCTTCCTGCCCGACTCGGTGGCGGGCTGGAAGCCGTTCAAGGAGACGAACATCCAGCTGGCGAAGCTCGCCAAGAAGTACAAGCTCGGGCTCCTGTCGAACATCGACGACAAGCTGCTCGGGCAGACCCGCCGCCACATCCCGACCGACTTCGACCTCGTCGTCACCGCCCAGCAGGTGCGCTCCTACAAGCCCGAACTCGCCCACTTCAACGAGTGCGCCCGGCGTCAGGGCGGTAAGCGCGGGTGGGTGCACGTGGCGGCGAGTCACTACCACGACGTGGTCCCCTGCATGAAACAGCGCGTCCCCGTGATCTGGGTCAACCGCACGAAGGAGACGCTCGACTCGACCCAGAAAAAGCCGACGGCCGAGGTCCACAACCTCAAAGAGGTCGCAAAGCTTTTGGGCGTTTCCTAGACGCCGCTGTCTCCGATTATTTGCTTTGAAAGAGGGCGGGATGTAGCTTCGCAAGGGTGCCGCCACACGCCGCAAACGGGCTCGCGAGCACGCGTCGCGAGGGGCCGGAACCGGGCCAGGAGCCGCTGCGGCTGTCGGTCGTGATCCCCGCCCACGACGAGGCCGAGGGGATCGCCGACACGGTGACCGCGCTCGCGGTGACGCTGACCGCCGAGCGCATCCCGCACGAGATCCTCGTCGTCGACGATGCGAGCACGGACGGGACCGCCGCGGTCGTCAGCGAGGTCTCGACGCGCTACCCGTCGGTGCGCTGCGTCCGCTCGCACCTGCCGCCCGGGTTCGGGCACGCGGTGCGCGCCGGGCTCGACCACTACACCGGCGACGCGGTCGCGATCTTCATGGCCGACCAGTCCGACGCGCCGAGCGACCTCGTGCGCTACCACCGCGTGCTGATGGAAGGGTACGACTGCGCGTTCGGCTCGCGCTTCGTCAAGGGCGGCCGCGCGCAGGGCTACCCGCTGCCGAAGCTGCTGATCAACCGGATCGTGAACCTCGGGATCCGGCTGATGTTCCGCCACGGCTACAACGACACGACGAACGCGTTCAAGGCCTACCGCCGCGAGGCGATCGACAACGCGCGGCCGCTGCTGTCGAACCATTTCAACCTGACGGTCGAGCTCCCGCTGAAGGCGATCACGCGCGGGCACTCCTTCGAGGTCGTGCCGATCTCCTGGAGCAACCGCCGCAGCGGCGTCTCCAAGCTGAGGCTGAACGAGATGGGCAGCCGCTACATGTTCATCGTGCTGTACGTGTTCTTCGAGCACCACCTCAGCCGCGGCGACTACCGCCGCCCGGAGCTGCCCGAGATCCGGTTAATGCCCGCGCGCCCCGGGCTGCGCCTGATCGACGCGGGGAAGTAGCGCGGGTTGGTTGGGGGGAGCGGGGCCGGGATGAGCGAGGACGGGCGCCCGTCGGCGACAGGCGGGGACAGGCGGGTGCTCGTGACGGGCGGGGCCGGGTTCGTCGGCTCGACGCTGTGCCTCGAGCTCGCCGCGCGCCACCCCGGCTGGGAGGTGTGCGCGCTCGATTCCCTGCACCGCCGCGGCTCGGAGCTCAACCTGCCCCGGCTGCGCGACGGCGGCGTGCGGTTCGTGCACGGCGATGTGCGCGCGCGCGAGGACCTGCGCTCCGCCGGGGAGTTCGACGCGCTCGTCGAGTGCTCGGCCGAGCCGTCGGTGCTGGCCGGGACCGACGGCGACACCGCCTTCGTGATGGGCACGAACCTGCTCGGCGCCTACCACTGCCTGGAGGAGGCGGCCCGACATGGCGCCCAGGTCTTGTTCCTGTCGACGAGCCGCGTGTATCCCGTCGCCGCGCTCAACGCGCTCGCGCACCGCGAGGGGGAGATGCGCTTCGAGCTGCTCGACGCGCAGGGGGTCCAGGGCGCCTCGGAGAGGGGCGTCGCCGAGGAGTTCCCGCTCGCCGGCGCGCGCACGCTGTACGGGGCGAGCAAGCTCGCGGCCGAGCTCTTGATCGTCGAGTACGCGGAGAGCTTCGGCCTGCGCACGGTGATCGACCGCTGCGGCGTGATCGCCGGGCCGTGGCAGATGGGCAAGGTCGACCAGGGCGTGTTCACGCACTGGATGCTCGCCTACTACTTCAAGCGCCCGCTGTCCTACCTCGGCTTCGGCGGCCAGGGCAAGCAGGTGCGCGACCTGCTGCACGTCGCCGACCTCGCCGCGCTCGTCGACGAGCAGCTGTCGCGCCCCGAGCACTGGGCCGGGGCGACCGTCAACATCGGCGGCGGCGTCGCGGGCTCCCTGTCGCTGCGCGAGACCTCCGCGCTGTGCGAGGAGATCACCGGCAACCGCCTTGAGATCGGCAGCGAGCGCGCGACGCGCGCGGGGGACGTGCGCGTCTACCTGTCGGACTGCCGCGCGCTGGAACAGCTCAGCGACTGGCAGCCAGGCCGTGGGCCGCGGCAGATCCTCGAGGACATCTTCGAGTGGCTGCACCAGCACGAGAGCACGGTCGCGCGGGCGTTGGGCTGAAACGCGTAAGCCGCTCGGCTGAACCGAGGCGGTCGGCCGACCGAACGGCCACCGTGCGGCGTCTGGCACGCGCGCACGGTCCGACCCGGCAGGGTCTTTAGCCCTCGGCGCTCTTGATCGTGGCTATCGGGGCGCCAGCCTGGATCGGGGCGCCCTCGGAGATCGGCAGCTCTGAGATCGTGCCCGCCTTGTGCGCGGTGATCTCGTTCTCCATCTTCATCGCCTCGATGATGCACAGGAGCTGGCCCTCCTCGACGGTGTCGCCCTGCTTGACGAGCACCTTCCACATGTTGCCCTGCAAGGGGGACTCGAGCGTGTCCGGGCCGCCCGCGCTCCTCGACTTGCCGGCCGATCTTCGATCGGCACCGCGCTTGGGGGCCTTGCGCGCACCCGCCGCTCCCCCTGCGCCGGTGGCCGCCCCTCTACCGCCACCACCGGCGAACGGGGGGCCGACGACGCGCACGTCGAAGCGCTTGCCGGAGACCTCGACCGCGTAGGTCTGCTCGACCTTCCCCTGCTCGTCATCGCCCTCGACGGACGGCGGTGCGGGGGGGTCGAACGCGAGCGTCTTCAGCCATTTCCTGTCCTCGAGCAGATCGCGGCACGTCTCGCCCTTCGCCCACTGCTCGGTCGCGAGCAGCGCCTGGTGGAATGGGATCAAGGTCTTCAACCCCTCGATCTCGTATTCGCCGAGCGCGCGCAGCATTCGCTGTGTCGCCTGCTCGCGGTCCGCGTCCCACACGATCAGCTTCGCGACCATCGGGTCGTACATCGGCGAGACTTCCCCGCCCGCCTCCACGCCCGAGTCGACGCGCACGCCGGGGCCGCGCGGCTCGAGGTAGGCGCCGATCTTGCCCGGCGCCGGAGCGAAGTTCTTCGAGGCGTCCTCGGCGTTGATGCGGCACTCGATCGCGTGCCCGCGCAGCTCGATGTCCTCCTGCCTGTACGACAGGGGCTCGCCGGCGGCTGCGCGGATGCCCTCCTTGACGATGTCGATCCCCGTCGTCATCTCGGTCACGCAGTGCTCCACCTGCACGCGGGTGTTCATCTCCAGGAAGAAATACTCGGGCTCGGCGTTCTCGCGCGCGGAGAACAGGCCCTCGATCGTGCCCGCGCCCACGTAATCCACTGCCTTGGCGGCGTCCACGCCGATCGCGCCGATGCGCGCGCGCATCTCTGCGTCGACGACCCACTCCGGCGCGGGGGACTCCTCGATCACCTTCTGATGGCGGCGCTGGATCGAGCAGTCGCGCTCGCCCAGATGGATCACGTTGCCGTGGCGGTCGGCCAGCACCTGGATCTCGACGTGGCGCGGGTCGTGCAGGTAGCGCTCCAGATACACGGTCGGGTCGGAGAAGAACTTCTCGCCTTCGCGGCTGGACCCCTCGAAGGCCTCCTGCAGCTTGTCCTCGGACAGGGCGACGCGAAAGCCCTTGCCGCCGCCGCCGCCCGCGGCCTTGACCGCGACCGGAAAGCCGATCTGCTCCTTCGCGATCCGCAGCGCGTCCGCGACCGTCGCGACCGGCTCGGTCGTGCCCGGCACGATCGGCACGCCCGCCTTCCGCATCAGCTCGCGCGCCCTGGTCTTCGACCCCATCGCCTCGATCGCGCTCGCCGGCGGGCCGATGAACACGATGCCGGCGTCCTCGCAGGCCTGCGCGAACGGCGCGTTCTCCGCCAGGAACCCGTACCCCGGGTGGATCGCCTCGGCGCCGGTTTTGCGGGCAGCGTCGAGGATCTTCTCGACGCTCAGGTAGTTCTCCGCCGCCGGACCGTCGCCGAGGTTGAACGCCTCGCCCGTGCGCTTGACGTGCGGGGCGTCGCGATCGAGCTCGGAGTACACGGCGACGCTCGCCACGCCGAGCTCGTCGAGCGCGCGCGCGATGCGAACCGCGATCTCGCCGCGGTTGGCGATCAGGACCTTCGAGAACATTCGGCGCGGAAGCTTAGTACACGCGGTCGAACGGTCGGTGGGGAGTTGGTACGTGGATGGACGTGGCCTGCCGTCGCACGGTGGTCGTCCGCGTGCTGGTGGCACGTGGGCGGCCGCCGGGTGGCGTCAGGCGCGTCCAGGCGCGTGCAAGCCGGCGATCATGCCTGCGCCGACGGTCTCATTGCTCGCCTCGTCGATCAGGATGAAGCTGCCCGTGCGGCGGTTGCTCGTGTAGGTGTCGAACGCGAGCGGGGCGCTCGTGCGCAGGCGCACGCGGCCGATGTCGTTGAGCTCGAGATCCTCCGGCGGCGGCGTGCGCTCGAGCGTGTGCACGTCGACGATGTCCGCGATCTGCTCGACGATCGCCGTGACGCTGTTCGAGGTGTGCTTGACCACGTAGCGCCCGCCCGCGCGCAGCGGCCGCTCGGCCATCCAGCAGATGTCCGCCTCCAGCTCGCGCGCGACCGTCGGCGCCTCCTCCGCGCGGCAGATCAGCTCGCCGCGCGAGACGTCGAGCTCGTCCTCGAGGCGCAGCGTCAGCGACATCGGCGCCATTGCCTCCTCCAGCTCGCCGTCGTAGGTGTCGATCGCCGCGATCCTGGTGGTGATCCCGCTGGGCAGCACCGTCACCTCCTCGCCCTTGCGCAGCGTGCCGCTCGCGAGCTGGCCGGCGTAGCCGCGGTAGTCCTCCGCGCCCGGGGCCGTTCCCCCGTTTGCGGGCCCGCTGTTCGCACGAGCGCCGTTTGCGGAGAGGGCGTTCGCGGGGCCGCTTGCAGGGCGGATCACCCACTGCACGGGAAACCGCGCGGGCCTGTCGTTCGGGTGGTCGTAGGCGACCTCGACCTGCTCCAAATGCTCGAGTAGGACCGGGCCGTCGTACCAGCCCATGTGCGATGAGCGATCGACCACGTTGTCGCCGTCCAGCGCCGACAGGGGGATGTAGGAGGTCTTCGTCCGCCGCGGGTTCTTGCCGCCCCGCAGCTTGTTCGCGAACGCCTCGAACTCCTCGCTCAGCTCCTCGAACCGTGCCTGGGAGTAGTCCACCAGGTCCATCTTGTTGATCGCCACGACCATCTCCGGGATGCCCAGCAGCGCGCTCAGGAACGCGTGGCGCTTGGATTGCTCGAGCACGCCCCTACGCGCGTCGATCAGCACGACCGCCACGTCCGCCGTGCTCGCGCCCGTGACCATGTTGCGCGTGTACTGCCTGTGTCCCGGGCAGTCGGCGATGATGAACCTTCTCCGTGGCGTCGCGAAATAGCGGTAGGCCACATCGATCGTGATCCCCTGCTCGCGCTCGGCCCGCAGCCCGTCGGTCAGCAGTGCCAGATCGAGCGCGCCCTCGCCGCCGCGGCGCTCGCTCGCCGCTTCGACGTGCTCGAGCTGGTCCTCGAACACCTGCTTGGTGTCGTACAGCAGCCGCCCGATCAGCGTGCTCTTGCCGTCATCGACCGAGCCGGCCGTCGTGAAGCGCAGCAGATCGAGCGTCATCCACGCACCGCGGGTGACTCACTGCGAACGCCGACAGGCGCGCGGAGCGCGCCCCCCTCAAAAAATCTATCGCCCGACTGGATCTCCCGGCGCATCTAAAAATACCCGGCCTTCTTGCGGTCCTCCATCGACGCCTCCGACACTCTGTCGTCCGCGCGCGTCTCACCGCGCTCGGTGATCCGCGTCGCCGCGATCTCGACCACGACCTCCTTCGAGCGTCGCCGCCCGCGAGCGCACGCCCCCCGTGCACGTCATGTCCCCGACCGTCCGATAGCGCACCGTCTCGTTGAAGATCTCCTCGCCCTCGATCAGCTCTGTCCCCTCGCGCCACGCGTACAGCATCCCGTCACGCCTGAACACCTCGCGCTCGTGGGCGAAGTAGATCGACGGGACCTCCAACCGCTCCTGGTCGATGTACTCCCACACATCCAGCTCGGTCCAGTTGGAGATCGGGAACACGCGCACGTTCTCGCCCTTGTTGATGCGTCCGTTGTACAGATTCCACAGCTCCGGGCGCTGTTTCTTCGGGTCCCACCCGCCGAAGTCGTCGCGAAACGAGAACACGCGCTCCTTCGCGCGCGCGCGCTCCTCGTCGCGCCTTGCACCGCCGAACGCCGCGTCGAAGCCGTACTCTGAGATCGCATCCAGCAGCGTCACCGTCTGCAGACGGTTGCGCGACGCCCGCGGCCCCGTCTCCTCGACCGCCCTGCCCCTGTCGATCGACTCCTGCACGCTCGCCACGATCAGCCGCTCTCCCAGCTCGGCTACGCGGCGGTCGCGGAACTCGATCACCTCGGGGAAGTTGTGCCCCGTGTCGACGTGCATCAGCGGGAACGGGAACGGCGCCGGGCGAAACGCCTTCTCCGCGAGGCGCAGCAGCACGATCGAGTCCTTGCCGCCGCTGAACAGCAGCACCGGCTTCTCGAATTCGGCGGCGACCTCGCGCATCACGTGGATCGCCTCTGACTCGAGCGCGCGCAGATGCGACAGCTGGGGCCTCGCGGCGACGCTCATGTCCATCGGATGTGACTCACGCCGATCCAGGACACGCAGAGCAAGCTGGGCAAGGACGCAAGGAGCGTGGCCTGCTTCGCAGGCGAGCGACTGAGGATGCCGATCCGGCGCAGCTATGCGTGCTCATGGATGCCGCACTCCGTCTTCTCTGTGCCCGCCCAGCGCCCTTCGCGGCCGGAGCCAGGCTGCGTGCACGGCGCGCAGCCGATCGACTCGTACCCCTGGTCGTGCAGCGGGTTGTACGGCAGGTCGCGCTCGTTGATCCGCCGCCACAGGTCCTTGTCGGTCCAGTGCGCCAGCGGGTTGTACTTCCACAGGCCGCGCTTCTCGTCGCGTTCGATCGGCTCGGTCCGCGCGCGCGTCGGACCCTGCTCGCGGCGGATGCCAGTGATCCAGCCCTCGGCGCCCGCGAGCGAGCTTTCGAGCGCCGCGACCTTCGCGACCGAGCAGCAGTGCTCAGGGCCGCTCCACGGCGCGCTCGGGCTGCTCGCGTCGACCACCTCGATCTGCACGCGGAAGCGCTCCTCGAACGCGCGCCAAGTCGCGAGCGTCTCCTTGAACAGCACGCCCGTGTCGATCGTCACGATCCTCACGGCCGGGTGGGCGGGGTCCATTGCCTCGTCGGGGTTCATTTCTTGATTGAGCCGCAGCAGCTCGTCGATCAGGACCGACTCCTCCTTCTGAAACGAGCACAGCAGCACCGCGCGCGCGCCGTGGCGCGCCGCCTCGCGCAGCGTGTGCGTCAGGCTGAGCGCCGGGTCGAGCTCGGTGGGGGCGTGAACGGCTCTGGTGGCGTCTAATTGGTTCATGCGATCTGATCGTCTCGTTCTCTCGGTTGTCTCATTCTCGCGGTCGTCTCACGTTTGTCGCTCGACTGCCCGTCTTGTCCTACTCGTCTCGCTCGCCCTGTCCCTTGACAGCTATACCGCACACTCGCCCTCGCCGCGAATCACTTCGAACGGCACGTTTCTGTTCCAGTCGATGAACTGGTTCATCGTCTCCAGCCCGAAGTCGACCGGCATCGACAGGTCCTTCACGAGCCCCTCCAGCTCGGCCGTCCCGACGCGCTCCACGAAATCGTTCCACTCCTCGCCGTCGGTCCTGGTGGCTTCGTAGTGTGCGATCCAGCGCTCGATCGCGTCCGGCACGCGCTTCGACGGCAGCCGCAGCTTCAGCCGCGTCCCGAACTTGACGTCGCCCCCTTCGAACACGCCGCCGACGTGGGGGATGTAGGCGGGGATCGTGTGCTCGCCGACTTTGATCGACGCGCCCGTGAACCCGATGCTCGCCACGTGGTGCTGGCCGCAGCCGTTCGGGCAGCCCGAGATCTTCACGTTCAGCCTGCGCGTGAGCTCGTCGGTGATCCGCAGCGCTTCGATCCGCTCCTGCACGGCCTGGTTGAGCCCCATCGAGCTCGTGATCCCGAGCTTGCAGCTGTCCGTGCCCGGGCACGAGACGACGTCCTCGATCTCCCGCGAGCCCGCCTCGCCGAGGCCGAGCGTCGACAGCGCCTTCCAGACGTCGTACACGGACTCCTCGCGCACCCACCGCAGCACGAAGTTCTGCTGCACCGTCGTGCGCGCGTAGCCGCCCGCGTAGTCGCGCATCACCCGCGCGAGCCCGCGGAACTGCTCAGGCGTGAGGTCGCCGCGCGTCACCTTCGCCTCGACCGTCACGAACCCGTCCTGCTTCTGCGCACGCACGTTCGCGCTGCGGAACCGCTCGAACTCGGACAGGTCGCCGTTCGGGCTTCCGTATGCCTGCGCCGGCGCGGGCGCTGACTCGCGCTCGTCGTCCAAGAACAGCTTGTCTTCGATCGAGAAGTCGCGTTCGGAGACCCAGTCGCCCTTCAGCTCCTCCTCGACCTGGCTGCGCAGCTCGTCGATCCCGTACTTGTCGACGAACACCTTGATCCGCGCGCGCGCGCGGTTGGCGCGCAGCCACTCCTGACGGTCGAAGATGCGCATCACCGCCTCGGCCGCCTTCAGGTAGTCGCCGTTGTCGAGCTCCACGAACTCGTACAGCTCCGGCGCCACCCGCGCCATGATCGACGTGCCGCCGCCGACGAGCATCTGCACGCCGCGCACCTCGCCGCGGCCCTCGATCTCGCGCACACGAGCGCGAAACGCGATGTCGTGGATACCGCTGATCGCGCGGTCGCGCGGGGAGCCGTCGAACGACGTCTTGACCTTGCGCGGCATCATCTGCGTCGTCGGGTGGCGCACGAAATAGCGCACGTACGCGCCCGCGTACGGCGTCAGGTCGAAAAGCTCGTCCGGCGCGACGCCCGCCCACGGGTCGCCGGTGACGTTGCGCATCGTGTTGCCACAGCCCTCGCGGCTCGACAGCCCCGACTCGCCCAGCTCGCGGATCAGCTGCTCGGCTTCGACCAGCGGAACATGGTGCATCTGGATGTTCTGGCGCGTCGTGATATGCCCCTTGTTCAGCGGGACGTACTTCTCGACGACCGTCGCAAACGCCTCCATCTGCTCGGGCGTGACCCCGCCGAACGGGAGCTTCACGCGGATCATCTGCACGTCCGCTTGACGCTGCCCGTACACGCCCTGTTTGAGGCGGAACTTGATGAACTCGTCTTCCTCGGTCTCGCCGGCCAGGAATTTCGTCGCCTCGGTCTTGAAGTCGTCGAACTCCCGCTCCAAGATCGGGATCACGTGCCCCGGCACGTTCTGCAGGACCTCCGGGTCCGCGAGCGTGCCTCTGGGGGGGCCGCCGCCCTCCTTGGGGGGGCCGCTGCCCTTCCGGGGCACGCCTCGCTCGGCGGGTGCTGAAGTTGGCTCCATCTACTCGAAACCTCCTGATCGGGACGCGTCCGCCGGCGTCGGCCGCCGGCGAGAGAGCGCCGCCCCTGTGGGCGGAAAGGCGATTACCATGAAAGGCTAGCGTCTTTTAGGGATTTATCCAGGGCTCCGGCACATTACTGCTCGCGTCGCCGCCGTCCGCGCGCGCGATGCCTTCGAGGATAGCCGCGCGCCGCCACGGATCCGGGCCGTCCGACACGGACGCCGCGCCGAGCGCCGGGCTGGGCGCGGTGGCGCGCATGAAGCGCTCGATCGCCGCCACGATCGCCGCGGCCTCCTCGGGGGAGGCCGTCGCCGGGATCGCGTGCAGGCGACGGGTTACAGATGTAACCGGCACGTTCGTCTCCTACAGCGGGATGTTGCCGTGCTTGCGTTTCGGGCCCGGCTCGCGCTTGGTCTGCAGCGTGCGCAGCGCCGCGATCAGCTTCGGGCGCGTCTCGTGCGGGACGATCACGTCGTCGATGTAGCCGCGCTCCGCCGCTGTGTAGGGGTTGGCGAAGCGCGCCTTGTAGTCGTCCATCAGCCGCTTGCGCCGCTCCTGCGGCGTCGGGCTGTGAGCGAGGTCGCGGCGGTAGATGATGTTGACCGCGCCCTCCGGCCCCATCACCGCGACCTCCGACGTCGGCCACGCGAAGTTGAAGTCCGCGCCGAGGTGCTTGGAGGACATCACGTCATACGCGCCGCCGTAGGCCTTGCGCGTGATGATCGTCACCTTCGGCACCGTCGCCTCGGCGAAGGCGTACAGCAGCTTCGCGCCGTGGCGGATGATGCCGCCCCACTCCTGCGCGGTCCCCGGCAGGAAGCCCGGTACGTCGCAGAACGTCAGCAGCGGAATGTTGAACGCGTCGCACGTGCGCACGAAGCGCGCCCCCTTGGCGGAGGCGTCGATGTCGAGCACGCCGGCGAGCTGGGCCGGCTGGTTGCCGACGATCCCGACCGTATATCCGTCGAGGCGGGCAAAGCCGCAGATGATGTTCTTGGCGTGGTGCTCGTGCACCTCGAAGAACTCCTCCTCGTCGACGATCAGCTTGACCACATTGCGCATGTCATACGGCTTGTTCGGGTGCTCCGGCACGACCTGGTCGAGCTCGGGATCCATCCGCTCGGGGTCGTCTGAGGGCTGCACGCGCGGCGTGCTCTGCAGGTTGTTCTGCGGCAGGAAGCCGATCAGGTAGCGGCAGTCCTCCAAACACGCGTCCTCGTCCTCGGAGGCGAACTGGGCGACGCCCGACTTCGTGTTGTGCGACATCGCCCCGCCCAGCTCCTCAAAACCGACCTCCTCGCCGGTGACCGTCTTGATCACGTCGGGGCCGGTGATGAACATGTGCGAGGTCTCCTTGACCATGAAGATGAAGTCGGTGATCGCCGGCGAGTACACCGCGCCGCCCGCGCACGGCCCCATGATCAGGGAGATCTGCGGGATCACGCCGGAGGAGCGCACGTTGCGCAGGAACACGTCGCCGTAGGAGCCGAGCGAGACGACGCCCTCCTGGATGCGCGCCCCACCGGAGTCGTTGATGCCGATCACGGGGCAGCCGATCTTCGCCGCCAGATCCATGATCTTGCACATCTTCTCGCCCATCACCTCGCCCAGCGAGCCGCCGAACACGGTGAAGTCCTGGCTGAACACGCACACCGTGCGGCCGTCGATCGTGCCATGGCCGGTCACCACCGCGTCGCCCCACGGCCGGTTGTCCTGCATGTCGAAGTCGTACGTGCGGTGGCGCACGAACGTGTCGAGCTCCTGAAAGGAGCCGGGATCGAGCAGCTTCTCGACGCGCTCGCGCGCCGTGTACTTGCCGCGTGCGTGCTGCTTCTCCTCCGCCTCCGGCGAGGAGTGCAGCGCCGCCTCGCGCAGCGTGTGCAGCTGCTCGAGCTTCTCCTCATAGGTCTCCGGCGCCTTCTGCCGCGGCGGTTTGCGGTGCCCGCTGCGCGAGGCGGCCAGGAGCGCCGCGTCGGTCTGTCGGTCGTGTGCGCTCGAGGCCATCGGACGCGGCATCTTATCCGTGGGCCGGCGGCGGGTGCCTGTCCGCGGGCCGGCGGCGGTGCGCGCCAGGAGCGCCGCGGGTAGCGTTCTGGGTCCTCAGGAGCGCGAGAACGGCCGATGGTGCGCCGCGCCGAGGCGATCCAGCACGGTCGTGAGCACGGCCTGGGTCTGCGCGACCAGCGATTCCTCCAGCGCCGCCAGCTCGGCTGCGAGGTCCGGCTGGGGCTCCTCGTGTACCTCAGGCTCGGGCTCGCGTTGTTCGGGCTCTGGCTGTGGCTTGGGTACGGGGGCGGCCTTGGGCCGGCGGCCAAACAGGCGGGCAAAGAAGCCGCGTCGCGACGCCGGCTCCACGAGAAGCTCAACCTCGGGCTCTGACCCGGACACGGACTCCGGCTCGCGTGTGGGCTCGGGCTCGGATACAGCGATCGGCTCGGACGTCGGCTCCGGATCGGCAGCGACCGGCTCAGCCGCGGCCGGCTCGGGCGCGGCCGGCTCGGGCGCGGGGACCTCACGGGTTACGGAGAGCGTCACCTTCGTGCCCCAGCCCGAGGGCTTCAGCCGCACCGAGCCGGTGGCGTCCGTGGCCTCCCATTCCACGGCCTTCTCCGGCTCGACGCGCGTGATGCGGATCTCGCCGAGCTCGCCCAGGTGGCGGGCGAGCGCCGCGGGGTCGCTTAGCTCCGCCCACAGCTCGGGCGGGGACTTGACGAGGGTGCGTTGCACCTCCGAGGAGACGCTCATCGCCCAGTCTGTTCGCGCGTGTGCGCGGGAGTCCTGCTCGAATCTGCGCAGGTCGAAAACAAACCAACGGAAGTAAACGCCGGCCTCGGAAGCGGGCGCGCCCACGCGCCAACCGCCAACCCGCCCGCTAATCCGCGCAAAGCGGCCTCCTCACGACACTGCGCACACGCGCGCGCGTAGGGGCCGACAAACCACATCAAAAGACGTGCACAGACCGCTGGTACCCTCGCCGCCTGTTGATGTATTCGAGCCGTTGGGACGAGGGGTCAAGGCCGGGTTCAAGGGGGTCGGTGCGCGCGTGAGGGGGGTCAAGGCTACCCTCGGCGTGGGCATCGCCCTGATCGCGATCGTGGGCGCGTACACGCTCACGCGCTCGCCGCCGCGAGTCGTGCGCACGAGCTCACCGGCGCAGGCCGAGGTGGCGACGACCATCTCCGACATCAGCTTCTGCCAGGCCGGCGAAACGCTGCCGGCCGGCGTGTCGGGGATCCGGCTGGCGATCTGGGCCTTCTTCGGGGCGAACATCCACGTGGCGGTCTTCTCCGGCGCGCGGACGCTCACCGCGGGCAGGCGCGGCCCCGACTGGACGGGCAGCACCGTGACCGTCCCCGTCACCCCCCTGCGCCAAGCCGTCTCGCCGGTGAAGGTCTGCGTCGACGTGGGGCCGAACAGCGAGGTGCTCTACCTGATGGGCAGCGAAGCCCCACGCTCGCTCGCGGCCGTCACGAGCACCGGCGAGGAGCTCGCCGGCAGGCTCGGCATCGAATACCTCGCCGCCGGCGACCGCTCGTGGTGGTCGCGCATCCTGGAAGTGGCAAGGCACATGGGGCTCGGCCACGCCCTCACCGGGACGTGGGTCGTACTGCTGATCGCCGCGCTGATGGCCGCCGCCGGCGGGCTCGCGATCCGGGTCGCGCTGCGGGAGCCGGTATGACCGCCCGGCTGCGAGAGCCGGCGTGAGCCCCGTGGCGGGATCCGGTATGAGCCCGGCTGGAAGAGCCGGCGTGAGTCCCGTGGCGGGGTCCGGTATGAGCCCGGCTGGAAGAGCCGGCGTGAGTCCCGTGGCGAGATCTCGCATTCCCGCGGCCCTCCGCCGCGTGCCGCGAGTCGCGTGGCTGTGCGCGCTGATCGCGTTTCTGAACGCCACGGCCTGGGCGCTGATCGTGCCGCCGTTCCAGGGCAAGGACGAGACCGACCACTTCGCCTATGTCGTGCAGCTGGCCGAAGACGGATCGCTGCCCGAAGGCGAAGGCTACACGGGCCGATGGCCCGTGGCGGAGACGCTCGCGTTGCAGGCGCTCCACTACAACGAAGTGAGGCACTCGCCCGCGACGCCGGCGATCTCCACGATGCGGGAGCAGGTCACGCTCGACGAAGCCGTGCACGCGGGAGCCCCCACGCGGGGTGTCGGACAGGCCGGGGTCGCCTCGACCGAGCCGCCGCTCTACTACGCGCTGCAGACGATTCCCTACTACCTGGGCAGTCCCAACGTGCTTGTCCAGCTACAGCTGATGCGGCTGCTCGGCGCCGTGTTCGGAGCGTTCACGGCCCTGCTCGCGTTCCTGTTCCTACGCGAGACCCTGCCGGGGTCGCCGCGGGCGGCGACGGTCGGCGGGTTGTGCGTGGCGCTGCAGCCGCTGCTGGCGTTCATGTCCGGCAGCGTCAACCCGGACTCGCTGCTCTACACCGTCGCCGCGGGCGTGTTCCTCTGCCTCGCGCGCGCGTTCCGCCGCGGGCTCACGCTCCGTCTCGCGGTCGTGCTCGGGCTGCTGATCGCGGCCGGCTTTCTGACCAAGCTCAACTTCGTCGGGTTCGCGGCCGGCGTGTATCTCGGGCTGCTGCTGCTGGCGCTGCGCGGGGCGAGGTCGAAGGGGCGCAGGGCGCTGCTCTCGCCCGCGCTCGCGGCCTGCATCGGCGCCCTGCCCGCGGTCGTCTACGCGCTGTCGAACGTCCTCTCGGCTCGCCCCGTCTTCGGGCTGGCGTCGGGCTTCGGCGGAAAACTATCTTCGCAGTCGCAATCGCTGTTTCACGAGCTCAGCTACATCTGGGAGCTGTACCTGCCGCGCCTGCCGGGCATGACGCACTACTTCGCGGGGCTGACGACGTTCAAGGACGTCTGGTTCGATCGCTCGGTCGGCCTGTACGGCTGGTTCGACACGATGTTCGCCCCGTGGGTCAACGACGCCGCCCTGATCCCGGCGGCGATCGTCCTCGTGCTGTGCGCTCGCGAGCTGCCGGCGCGTCGCGGCGCCCTCCGCGCCCGCCTACCCGAGCTCGCCACCTATGCGGCGATCACCGTCGGGGTCCTGGCGATGGTCGGCGCCTCCTCCTACGTCGGCGACGTGATCGAGCACGAAGCCCCGTTCGGCGAGCCGCGCTACCTGCTGCCGATGCTGCCGCTGTTCGGGGCGGTCATGGCGCTCGCGGCACGAGCCGGCGGGCGGCGCTGGGCGCCCGTAATCGGCGCTGCGCTCGTGATGCTGATCCTCGGCCACGACATCTTCAGCCAACTGCAGGTGATCGCTCGCTACTACGGGTAGGCGCCGCGGGGCGCGCCCGAGCACGCGGGCGACGGCCGCTGGTGGGGGGCGGGGCGCGCCCGAGCACGCGGGCGACGGCCGCTGGTGGGGGGCGGGGCGCCGCTGAGCGTCAGGCGCCGAGCGCCGGGGCGGCCGGCCGCTCCGCGGACGTGCGGATGAGCCCGCGATCGCCGAGCAGCTCGGCGATCTGCACCGCGTTGAGAGCCGCGCCCTTGCGCAGGTTGTCGGCGACGATCCACAGGTCCAGGGCGCGCTCATGGCCGGGGTCGCGGCGGATGCGCCCGACGAACACCTCGTCTTGGCCGGTGGCGTCGATCGCGAGTGGATAGCGCGCGCGGGAGGGGTCGTCGAGGACGGACACCCCCGGCGCGGCCGCGAGCAGCTCGCGCGCGCGCTCGGGCGAGAGCTCGCCACGCGTCTGTACGTTGACGGCCTCGGAATGTCCGTTGACGACCGGCACGCGCACGCACGTGGCGCTCACGCGGATCGTGGGATCGCCGAGGATCTTGCGCGTCTCGTTGATCAGCTTGCGCTCCTCGTCGGTGTGATCCTCGCCGGACGCGAACGAGCCGGCGTGGGGGAGCGCGTTGAAGGCGATCTGATGCGCGTATGCGCTCGGCGGGGCGATCTCGCGCTCGTGCAGCAGCGCATGGGACTGGTCGAGCAGCTCCTGCACCGCGCGGCGGCCCGTGCCCGAGACGGCCTGGAAGGTGGTGACCACCAGCCGTTCGATCGCGGCCTCGTCGTGGAGCGGCTTCAGCGCCACGACCATCTGCATCGTCGAGCAGTTCGGATTTGCCACGATCCCGCGATGGTCGGCGAGCGCGTCGGGATTGACCTCGGCGACGACGAGCGGGACGTCGTCGTGCATACGCCAGCGCGAGGAGTTGTCGACCACGACCGCGCCGGCCGCGGCGAAGCGCGGCGCCCACTTGCCTGAGAGCTCGCCGCCGGCGGAGAGCAGCGCGAGGTCGAAGCCCTGGATCGCCTCCTCGCTGAGGCCTTGCACGATCAGGCCGCCTTCGAGCTCACGCCCGACGGAGCGCTCGGAGGCAAAGGGCACGAGCTCGCGCGCGGGGAATTCGCGCTCGCGCAGCAGCTCCAGCATCAGCGTGCCCACCTGCCCAGTGGCGCCTACTACGGCTATGCGATATCCGTCAGTGCCCATGGGAGCAGGGTATCGCCGCCGCGCGGCGCGATCTCGGCGGCCTACGTGCGGGCGACCATGAAGTAGATCGTGACGATCACCAGCAGGTCCATCACGGCGCCGATGGCGCCGATCTGCCGGACGAGCGAGTCGTGCTCTGAGCCGAAGCTCACCGGTCCGTCGCCCGCCGCTGCCAGATCCCGGTCGGCGGCCTCGATCAGGCGCTTCTCGCGCGGGCCCAGGTAGGCGCCCTCGACGGCGCCGATCACGATCACGACGCCGAGGCCCCACTGCACGAAGAAGGAGCTCCATAGATGCAGGTGGGAGGCGAGGTAGATGCCGAAGATCAGGATCGCCGCGACCCCGGGCATGATCACGCGCCGGCTGATCGCATGAATCGCCCGGTAGAGGGCGGGCAGCGCGCGCGGCTCGGCCTTGGTGACGACGCCGAGCAGGACGGGATAGGCGAAGGTCGCGCCGAACGCGACCACGACGGCGATGATGTGCAGGGCGAGGACTACTTCGTAGAAGGCGACGGCGGGGACGATGGGCATGCGCGCAGGGTAACCGCTCCGGCCGGTGGAAGTCGCTCTGGCCGGTGGGAGCCAGAGGCTGTGTCCCCTTTGGAAGGGTGGGTCGGATAAGGGAATATGGAAAACAACGTCAATGACCGTAGATAAGTGGATGCATCGTGATGCAAAGGGTGTATGCTTTGATGCTATGCGTACGACGATATCGATCGAGGAGCATCTGCTGCGAGCTGCAAAGCAACGCGCGCTGGAGCGCGGAATGACCTTGGGCGGGCTGATCGAGGACGCCCTGCGGGTCGTGCTGACGGCCGGCGCCAACGATGCGCACCGGGCCGCCCTGCCGGTGTCCAAGCGCCATGGAGGCACCAGGCCGGGTGTCGACGTCGCAGACGGTGTCCGGCTGCGTGACGCGATGGACGAAGTGTGATCCTGCTCGACGTCAACATCCTGGTGGATGCCTTTCGCGGCGACCAGCCCCGTCATCCAGCGGTGCGCGCTTGGCTTGACCGTGTCGTCGAGGGCGACACGAGCTTCGGAATCCCAGAGTTGGCGTCGAGCGGCTTTCTGCGGGTCGTCACGCATCCGCGCGTGTTCAACGAGCCCGACGACATCGAGGATGCGCTGGTCTTCGCGGAGCGACTGCGCGAGCTGCCGCACGCGATAGCTGTAAGGCCGGGCGACCGTCATTGGTCGATCTTCGCACGGCTGTGTCGAGCCACGCGGGCCGTCGGGAATGGGGTTCCCGACGCCTATCTGGCAGCGATGGCGATCGAGTCAGGGAGCGAGATGATCACCGGCGACCGGGGCTTCGCCCGGTTTCCGGGGTTGCGCTGGCGCGACCCGGCGGCAGGCTGATGTTCGCCGCCCGCGAAGCGGATGGCGAGTGGCGAGCGCCAACACCCGTCATTTCAACCGCGTTCCCGGGTTGGACGTCGTCACCGTGCAGATGGCTTGAGTCGCGAGCGGCGCGAAAAGCAGTTCCTTTATGCCGATTCTTTCGACATTAATCCGCTCTTACGACGACGTTTTCGACATAATGACGTAGATGGCGCGGCTTACGACGACGTTTTCGCCAGGTGATCAACCTGAGATCTTCTTCTCGACGACCTCTACCTCTCGCGCGATTCGCCGGCTGTTCGAGGCCGGCGAGGTGCGCCATGTCGGGGGACGGCTGTACACGCAAAACCTGGCCGACCCTCTGGCGGACGTTGTGAGTCGCCGAGTGTGGGACATCGCCGCCGGCTACTTCCCCGGCGCGGTGATCGCGGATCGCACCGCGTTCGAGCTGCGGCCGGCCGGTACAGAGGGCTCGGTGTTCCTGTGCGCCGGTACCCGGCGTGTCGTGCGCCTACCGGGGGTTGTGCTCAACTGTCGTCGTGGCGCAGGTCCCGCGAGCGGTGATCAGCCGTTCATGGGCGGCGGTCTGTATCTGAGCTCCTGGCCGCGGCGGTTCCTCGAGAACATGCGCGCCTCTCGCGCTCGCAGCGGTGTCAGTCGCACCCTGAGCAGCGCGGAGATGGAGAAGCAGCTGCAAGCGGTGCTCGTGAATCAGGGCGAGGATGAGCTGAACCGTCTGCGCGAGGAGACGCTCAGGCTGGCGATCGAGCTCGACGCCGAGCGGGAGGGCGTCCGGCTGGCATCGATCATCGGCGCGCTCCTTGGGTCGGGAGAGGCAAAGCTGGTCACGGCTGGAGCTCGCGCCACGCGGGCCGGAGTCGGGTGGGACGAGAGTCGCCTGCCGTTGCTTGACGAGTTGATGGCGGCGTTGAACGCGCGCGTGCCGGTCAACAGACCTGAGCGCCCGGCGCACATGGGCGCGCCGTTCGCGTTCTTCGAGGCGTATTTCTCGAACTTCATCGAGGGCACCGAGTTCCTCGTGGGCGAGGCCGAGGAGATCGTCTTCCGGGGCGCGATGCCGGCCGACCGGCCAGAGGACGCCCACGACATCCTGGGCACGTACGACCTCGTCGCCGACGCCAAGGCTCGCGCGACGGTCCCAACCGACTACGCGACCTTGGACAGGATCCTCCGCTCAGCTCACGCGCGCGTGCTCGCCGCACGCTCCGATATGGCGCCGGGCGAGTACAAGACGCGCGCCAACCGCGCTGGACAGACCGAGTTCGTTGCGCCCGTGCTGGTGCGGGGCACGCTGGAGCGGGGAATGGAGCGTTACATGGCATTGCCGCGGGGCTTTCAGCGCGCCGTGTTCGCGATGTTCCTCGTATCAGAGGTCCATCCATTCGCCGACGGCAACGGGCGTGTCGCACGCGCGCTGAGCAACGCCGAGCTGACGGCCGCGGGCCAGCAGCGGCTGATAGTCCCGACGGTCTTTCGCGACGACTATCTGCAGGCGCTGCGCGCGATGTCACGCCAGACCAACCCCACCCCGCTGATACGCGTGCTCGATCGCGCGCAGGACTTCTGCGCGCAGCTCGATTGGACCGACATCGGTCGTGCTGAGGAGCAGTTGAGCGCTGCCCATGCGTTCGACACTCCCGCGGAGGCGGACGCCGCCGGTGTGATCCTGCGCCTGCCGAGCGAGGGCTAACCGTGTCGAATGGCTATTTCGGCGATTCGCCCGCGGGCTCAGAACGTGGGCGTGTACTTGCCGAACACGTCCTGCATCGCGCCGCAGACCTCGCCGAGCGAGCAGCGATCCTTCAGGGCCTGACGGATCGCGGGGAGGAGGTTGTCGCTGCCGCGCGCGACCGCGCGCAGCTCCTCCAGGCGCTGATCGGCGAGCGGTTGATCGCGGTTAGCCTTGAACGCGGTCAGGCGGGCGACCTGTTCGCGCTCTGACTCGGGGTCGACGCGCAGCAGGTCGGGGACCTCGAGGCTCTCTTCCTCGTACTTGTTTACGCCGACGACGACGTCTTGGCCGATGCGGTAGCGCTCCTCGTAGCCCCAGGCGGACTCGTCGATCTCGCCGGTGATGAACTCGATCGCGTTGACCGAGCCGCCGAGGGCGTCGACCTTTGCGATCAGCTCGTTTGCGCGCAGCTCGATCTCGTCGGTGAGCGACTCGACGAAGTAGGAGCCGGCGAACGGGTCGGCGCTGTCGGCGGCGCCGGACTCGTGCGCGAGGATCTGCTGGGTGCGCAGCGCGATTTTGGCGGCGCGCTCGGTGGGGAGGGCGAGCGCCTCGTCGAAGCCGTTGGTGTGCAGGGACTGGGTGCCGCCGCAGACCGCGGCGAAGCCCTGCAGCGCCACCCGCACGATGTTGTTCTCCGGCTGCTGCGCGGTCAGCGTGACGCCGCCGGTCTGCGTGTGGAAGCGCAGCATCGTCGCCTTCGGGTTGGTCGCGCCGAAGCGCTCTTTCATGATGTGCGCCCACATGCGCCGCGCGGCGCGAAACTTGGCGACCTCCTGGAAGACGTTGTTGTGGCCGTTGAAGAAGAACGCCAGTCTGGGCGCGAACTCGTCGACGGACAGGCCCGCGTCGATCGCGGCCTGCACGTAGGCGATGCCCGAGGACAGCGTGAAGGCGACCTCCTGCACGGCGGAGGAGCCCTTCTCGCGGAAGTGGTAGCCGGAGATCGAGATCGTGTTCCAGCGCGGCACGCGTTCGTGGCAGTACTGGAACAGGTCGGTCGTCAGGCGCATCGTCGGGATCGGCGGGTAGATGTAGTTGCCGCGCGCGATGTACTCCTTCAGCACGTCGTTCTGCGTGGTGCCGCGCAGCTGCTCGGAGGGCACGCCTTGCTCCTCGCCGACGAGCTCGTACAGCAACAGCAGGCAGGCGGCGGGCGCGTTGATCGTCATCGACGTCGACACTTGGTCGAGCGGGATGCCGTCGAACGCGGTGCGCATGTCGTCGATCGTGTCGATCGCCACGCCCGTGCGACCGACCTCGCCGAGGCAGCGTTCGTTGTCGGAGTCGAGCCCCAGCTGGGTCGGCAAATCGAACGCCATCGACAGCCCGGTAGAGCCCTTCGACAGCAGGTAGCGGTAGCGGACGTTTGACTCCTTCGCCGAGGCGTAGCCCGCGTACTGGCGCATCGTCCAGGTCTGCTTGCGATACATCTCGCGGTGGACTCCGCGCGTGTAGGGGAACGCGCCCGGCTCGCCCAGGTCGAGCTCGGCGGGAAGGTCGATCTCGGTGTACAGCGGCTCGATCTCGATCCCCGAGTCGGTGAAGCGGCGCGGGTCCTCAGGCCCGAGGATCGGGGCGACGGTCAGGTGCTCTTCGGTGGTGCCCATTGGTCAGATGATATGGGACGAGCCATAGCCGGCGGTGCCAAAAGCGAAGGGCCCGGTCAGAGCTGGACGGCGCGACGAAGCGCTTTCGACACAGGCTCATCCCCGATATACGAGCACCTGAGTATCCTGCGGGAGTGTCCACCTGTCTGGTCACCGGCGGCGCCGGGTTCCTCGGGTCGCATCTCTGCGACGAGCTGCTCGCGCGCGGGCACCGGGTGATCTGCGTCGATAACTTCGAGACGGGCTCGCTCGCGAACATCGAGCACATTCGCGATCCCGAGCGGTTCATGCACTTAGGGACCGACATCATCGAGCCGTATTTCGTCGAGGAGCCGGTCGATTTCGTCTACCACCTCGCCTCGCCGGCCTCGCCGATCGATTACCTGCGCCTGCCGCTGCACACGCTGAAGGTCGGCTCGTATGGCACGCATCACACGCTCGGCCTCGCGAAGGCAAAGCGCGCGCGGTTCTTGATCTCTTCGACCAGCGAGGTGTACGGCGACCCGCTCGAACACCCGCAAGCGGAGACCTACTGGGGTCACGTCAACCCGGTGGGGCCGCGCGGGGTGTACGACGAGGCCAAGCGCTATGCCGAGGCGCTGACGATGGCCTACCACCGCCAGCAGGGTGTGGATACGGCGATCATGCGGATCTTCAACACGTACGGCTCGCGCATGCGCCCGCACGACGGGCGCGCGATCCCGACGTTCCTGCGCCAGGCGCTCGCCGACCGCCCGATCACGGTGTTCGGCGACGGTTCACAGACCCGCTCGTTCTGTTACGTGTCCGATCTGATCCGCGGCATGATCGCGCTTGCCGAGTCGGGCTATCACGACCCTGTGAACATCGGCAATCCCGACGAGTTCACGCTGCTCGAGCTGGCCGAGACCGTGAAGGAGCTGACCGGCTCGAAGTCGCCGATCGTGTACGAGGCGCTGCCGGTCGACGATCCCAAGCAGCGCAAGCCCGACATCACACGCGCGCGCGAGCTGCTCAGCTGGGAGCCCGAGGTCTCACTGCGAGACGGGCTGCAGCGCACGATCGAGCAGTCCGGCGTCGGGCTGCTCGTCGGTTGAGCGCTAATCGACCGCTACATCTGCCACTCTGAGGCGTTGTGAGCAGAGAGATGGGACCACGTTCCACACGAACGTCCGCTCCGCCCGCCTCACCGATCGCCGGAGATCGGGCGGCACACCAGACGCCGGCGGTCGCACTGCGGGCCAAGTCGATCGCGGCCCGCGCCGTGCTGTCGGAGGCAACCGAGCGGTTGGACTCCTCAGAGCGCGACATCCGCCGCAAGCGCCCCCCGGCGCTGTCGTTCCTGCTGCGACTCGCCACCGCGCGCCGGCTCGCGCGCGTGCTGTCGCTGCTCGCGCTCGACTTTGCCGGGGTGGCGTTCGCGATCTTCACCGCGCTCGTGCTCAAGGCCGCCGTGCTCGGCAGCGTGAAGGTCACCCCGGCGCTGCACGAAACCGAACGGATCCTGCCGTTCGCCTACCTGCTTACCGCGCTGCTGTTCGCGCGCTCCGGGCTGTACGCAGAGCGCGCGGTGCGCCCTGGCCTGTCGCGCATCGTCGGGTCGCTGTTCCAGGTCGCCGGGGTCGCGCTCGTGTTCGCGGTGGTGAGCGGCGAAACGTTCTCCTCCTACTACCTCTTCTACGGCTCGCTCGCGTTCGCGCTGCTGTACGTGTCATCGCTGCGCTACGTATACGAGGGGTTGACCGGCGTCGCCTTGCGCGCCGCCGGCTACCGCCGACGTGCCGTGCTTGTAGGCACCGGCAAGCACATCCGCGACGTCGCCCACGCGCTCTCCGACGCGCAGCACTCGCCGATCGAGGTCGTCGGCTTCCTCTCGCCCAAGGCGCTCCCCGCCAACGGCCTGCGCTCGCTGGGCGCGCTGGGAGACCTCGATCGCGTCCTCGGGAGCGAACGGATCGACGAGGTGATCATCGCCGACCCCGACTTTCCGCAGGTGGACGCGCTCGAGCTCGTCGACCAGTGCCACCGCCGCGGCGTGCGCGTGCGGCTGGCGCCGTCGACGATGGAGATATTGATCCACCGCGCCGAGTTCGTCCCCGGCCAGTCCGTCCCTCTGTTCGAGCTCGCCCCGCCCGTGTTCGAGGGCGTCGACTTCGCGCTCAAGCGTACCTTCGACCTCGTCGGCGCGACCGTGCTGTTAGTGCTGCTCAGCCCGCTGCTGCTCGCGATCGTGCTGGCCGTGCGGCTGTCTTCGCGCGGTCCGATCGTGTATCGCTCGACCCGTCGCGGGATCGGCCAGCGTCCGTTTGCGTGCTTGAAGTTCCGCACGATGCACTCGGACGCCGAGCAGCGCCAGGCCGACCTCGAAGCGCTGAACGAGGCCTCAGGCGCGCTGTTCAAGATCCGCGATGATCCCCGCCTCACGCGCGTGGGGCGGGTGCTGCGGCGCTTCTCGCTCGACGAGCTGCCCCAGCTCGCGAACGTGATCCGCGGCGAGATGTCGCTCGTCGGCCCGCGCCCGCTGCCGGAGCGCGACTACGCGATGCTCGAGGACTGGCACCGCAAGCGTTATCTCGTGCTGCCCGGCATCACCGGCCTGTGGCAGGTGTCGGGCCGCTCAGAGCTCGACTTCGACGATCTCGTCCACCTCGACTTCATCTATCTCGAGCGCTGGTCGCTCGCGCTCGACCTCACGATCCTGCTGAAGACGATCCCAGCGGTGCTCTCCCAGCGCGGCGCGTACTGAGCCTGCTCACGCACGGGCGCTCCGGGCGCGCGAGCGCGCTTTCATAGACGCGCCAGGTTTCGCGGCCGACGTCCTGCCATGTCCATCCGGGTGGAGCCTGCGGGGGCCGGGAGGCGATGGGGCCGATGGGGTCGGGCACCATCGCCGTCGGATGGGGCGCCTCCGCCATCGGGCCGGGCGCAACCGCCATCGGGCCGGGCGCCTCGGGGATCGGATCGGGCGCCTCGGGGATCACGACCACCCGCTCGCGCTCGAAGCCGAGCTCGGCGACGGCTTCGCGTGCGAGCGCGTCGGTGGGAACGATCACGTGGGTCGCGCGCTGAACCGCGAGGTGGCGTAAGCGCAGGTGGATGCCGCCGCCGCGCAATCGCTCGCTCAGGCGGGTGAGCGCGCTGAGCTCGTGGATCGTCACGACCATCGGGCACGGGCTGTGCAGCATCGCGCCCTGCATCCACGGCGCGTGGAAGACGTCGGCCCGGCGGGGGCGATGCGTCTCGACGATCTCTCCACGGGCTTCGCCCGTGTCGCGCAGGGCACGCAGCAGGCAGCGCGCGTACCGTCCGACGCTGCGCGGGTCGCTGCTGGGGCGGCTGTCGAACGCGACCCTCATCGCGAGTCGTCCTGTCCATGCGCGTCGTCCCCGGGGAGCACGCTCAGAACATAGTCGCTCGGAGGGGGGATGTGCAGAGATGACAGGTCGCCTGCATCGCGTTTCAGGCGCCGCGACCCGTAGCCTTGACGGTCGGCATGGGCGCGCGCGACTACTACGAAAGTTTGTGGCAGAGCGTGCCCGCAGGCCTCGCTGCGCCCGACTTGCAGCTGCGGCTGAAGTTCCTGCTCGCGCGCGTGCGAGCAGGCGAGCGGGTTCTCGACGTCGGCTGTGGCGAGGGGCGCTTCACGGCCGAGCTCGCCGCCGCGGGCGCGGATGTGGTCGGGATCGACGTGGCCGGGGAGCCGCTGCGACGCGCGCGCGTCGCGCATCCCGATGTGGACGTGCGGTTGGTCGACGCGTTTGCATCCTGGCCGCTCGCCGACGCGAGCTTCGACGCGGTGTGGGCGGGCGAGGTCGTCGAGCACGTCGCCGACACCGCCGGCTGGCTGTCGGAGGTGCGCCGCGTGCTGCGTCCCGGCGGGCGGCTGCTGGTGAGCACGCCCAACCACAGCCGGCTCGCAGTATTGCGGCTGGCGCTGTCCGCGCGCGCGTTCGACGCGCATTTCGACCCGCGCGCGGATCACCTGCGTTTCTACACCCGTCGCACGCTCATCTCGCTGCTCGAGGATTTCGGCTTTCAAGAAGTCTCAATATCCGCCGCCGCTGGGCCGCCTGGCGCGCGGCGGCTGCTGCTGACCCAGGCGGTACGTTCGCGCTGGTAGTCCCGCCGGCCGCGGGCGTTCCCGGCGCACCCGGCCGCACACGCCCGCGGCGCGTCCTCGCGCCGGTCGCGCCGTTGAACTTCGTGCGCGGCACGATCGTACTCGGCGTGGCTTTCGTGGTGGGCGTCGCGGCTTCGCTCGCGCGCAGCGCCTGCACGTAGTCGCTCTGGATCGCGAGCGATTCCGGGAGGCCGTCGGCAATCGCTTCCGGGGAGATCGACTCCGGGTTCAAATAAATCGCTGCCCGCAGCTCCTTCAGCGCGGCCGCCGGATCCGACGTGAGGTCATACCGCCCGAGCGTCAGCCAGGTTTGCGGGTTTGAGGGCTGCAGGTGCACCGCGCGCTGCAGCGTCGCCCGCGCGAGCGCCGGCCGGCCGGTCGCCTGCTCGACGGTCGATAACGTGAACAGCGCCTGTACCGACAGCGGGTCGCGGGTGACGCCCGCCTGCGCGCTTTGCAGGGCGCCTTTGGGGTCGCCGGAGAGCTGCGCGAGCGCCTGCTGTGAGGCATCCGCCGAGCGCTGTGGCTGCCATTGCACCCAGGCGGCGATCAGCGCTCCGACGAGCGCCGCCGCGGCCACCGCGCCGCGCACGTAGCCGACCTGTCGCGGCGAGCGCGGACGCACCGGGCTCGTGTGCGCGAGCGTCAGCGGCTCCCCGCCGAAGCCGGGAGATACACGCCTTTGACCGACTCGGGAGACACTCCCCTCGCTCGCGTCCCCGAATCGGTGAGCATCCCTGTTTCGCCCGGCAAGCCAGCCGGCGCACAGCAGCGCGACACACGCATCGCCCGGCACGTACCAGGTCCAGTCGACGAACGAGTGCACCCCGAAGACGACCACCAGGCACAGCATGCTGAGCATCCCGATGCGCTCGGGCGTGTACGCGGCGGCGGGATTCCGCGCGTCCAACCGGCGCCACGCGGGGCGCGCGTCGGCGGCGAGCGCGCGCCATGCCGCGCCCGGCTCGCGCCAGAGGCCGGGGTGCGCGCCGGTGCTCCAACGTCCCAAGCTGAAGCGGCGGTTGAACGGGTGCGTCGCGCGCCCGGCGGCGAGCATCCATGCGAGCGTCAACATGAGCGCGAGCACGAGGCCGACCGCGCCGAGGTCGGCGAGCGTCTGCACGGCGAACCCGTGCGCGTTTCGCACTTCTAGCGTGGCCACGGTGCGGTAGCGCAGCTGCGCCGTCTGAAAACCAGATGCCCCGGCCCCGAACGCCGGGTGGGCAGAGAACACTTCCAGCGCCTCCTTCCAGTAGCGAGCCCGCACGCTCGCGACCGCCGTCAACCGTCCCGGCGTGTTCGGCGGCGGTTTCGCGTTGGGGTTCGTCAGCGCATCGACCGCGTGTGAGACGCTGCCGCTCAGCCCGCGCCGGCTGTGCGCGAGCGCGCCGGCGCCTGCGATCACGGCGAGCACGATCAGCGCCAGCAGCACCGCTCCGGCCCGCCGGCGCGTCACGGGCGAGGGCGGGTTGCGGCTTGTGAGAAAGCCGAACGCCAGCCCGACCAGCGCTAGCAGGAACACCATCGCGAGCACGAACGCTCCCAGCTGATGACCGGCGCTGACGCGTTCTGCAAGCGTCACGTCTTCGGCGCTCAGCCCGTGCGTGGCGAACGCCCACGCGACCACCGCCGCGGCCAGCGCGCCCCCCGCGAGCAGGACCGCTGCGCCGCGCAGTCGCAGCGGCACGATGCAGAACCACAGCACCAGCCCGAGGCCCAGCGCGAGCAGCGCCCCGCGCGAGTAGGCGAGCATCAGCGTGCACAGCAGCACCCCCATCGCCGGGTAGGCCATCGCGCTCAGCAACGCGTGCCCCGAGCGCCGTGAGCCCAGCCACATGCAACAGATGGCGCCCATCGCGGCCGTCAGCCCGAGCGCGTTCCAGTACCCGTACGGTTCCTCCAGTCGCGCGTACGTGCTCACGGGCGCGATTTCTCCCGGGAAGATCTTCGTCAGCAGCGCATACCCGCACACGATCACCGCCGCCAGCGCCAGCCCGCCGAGGATCGCCGGCCAGCGGTCGCTCGCCACGCGCGCAATCGCGGCCGCCGAGCCGAACACGCCGCTGTAAGCGAGCATCCTGCCGGCGTCCTTGAAGCTGTCGTCGGGCTGCACCGACCACACGACCGACAGCGCCGTCAGCGCCGTGAACGCGAGCAGCAGCCCGGCAGGCCACAGTCCGTATGCGCGCCTGCCGGCTGGGGCTAGCACGACCGCGACGGCGACGGTCACGCCGGCGCCGAGCGTCAGCACGATCTCCGTCGTCGTCATTCCCCCTTCGAAGTTCAGCCCGCCTTTGGCGTAGAACGTGACGAAGCACACGACCGCCGCTGTCAGCAGCGTCGGCCACCACAGCGCCGGGCCGTCTTCGATCGGGGGAGGGAGCGGCGCGCGCCTAACGCGGCGGCGCTCCTGGCCCAAGGGCAGCGCCACCCCCAGCGGGGGCGAGCGCTCAGCCGGCGCGGCGTGCACGGACCCGGTTGCGCAGGGCGCCGCCCGCCACCACCAGCAGGCATGTGAGTAGGAAGGCGAGCATCGCGAGTAGCGGGGTAGGCAGCGAGCTGAGCGCGGAGGCGACATCGACGTGGACCGCCCCCGGGTGGACCGCCTCCCCGCCGACCTGCACCGGCGCCGCGCGGGCGTGTCTCGCGCTCGTGAGCGCGCGCTGCTCCGCCGGCGTCGGCACCACCGCGGGGGCGCTTGGCCCGCCGCTCGAGCCGCTGCCGCCACCGCCGATACCACCGCGTGAGGAGCCGGCCGCGGCGAGCTGGGCTTGGCGGATCAGCGAGGAGCAGTCGGTGTACTCTTCTGTGTCCGCGTTCAAGTCCTTCAACGCCTGTTTGTAGGCCTGCTGGCTGAACCCGCTCAGCGACTGTCCGTGCGTGCACCTGAGGATGATCGCTTCGCCCTGGTCGGCCGCCGCGGGCGGGACGGTCGGTTGCAGCGCGATCGCCAGCAGCGTGACGAGCAGTAGCAGGGCGCGGCCGCGTTTGGCGCGTACGCCGGAGCGGGTCGAGCCGGGCTCGAGGCCGCCGGACTCGGGCGTTGCGAGCAGGCTCTGGCCGCGCCCGGCGAGTAGGTCGCGCCGGGCGGACTGGACGTGAGTTGCGGCGATCCCTCTCATCGTCAGCAAAGTACGTTATCGATCCGTCCGGGAGAGGCCGAGAGTGGACAGCGCCTCGGAGAATCCCTTAGCCCATGTCTCGTAGCTGTAGGCGCGCACATCCTCCGCGCCCGCGCGGCCCAACCGTGCGCGCAGCTCGCCGTCGGCCGCGAGCCGGGCCATCGCGCGGGCGAGCGCGGCGCTGTCGCCCGCGGGCACGATCAGCCCGTTGTGCCCGTCGCGCACGAGCCCCCCCGCCGCGGCGCCCACCGCGTCGCTTGCGATCACCGCCAGCCCCCGGTTCATCGCCTCGTTCGCCACCAGCCCCCACGGCTCGCGAAACGTGCGCGTGGCGATCGACGGTATCACCAGCACGTCTCCCGCGGCGTACAGATCCCGCAGCTCCTCGCGCGCGAGCGCTCCGAGGCAGATCGGCTCCTGCGCCTTTGTCCGCGGCTGCTTCGGCTCGCGCGTGATTCCCGCCGCGCCACCGGTGGGGATCCAATGGGGGAGGGATCCCACACCGGCGAGGACGAGCGCGGCGGTGGGCGCTTGAAGACCCGATGCGCGCCAGGCCTCGATCAGCGTCCTCAATCCCTTTTCCCGCGCAGGCCTCCCTACAAACAAGAACTTTGCGTTTGCCTTCGCCGGCCATCCGGCGGCGCTTGGCGGCACGGCCGCGGGAGCGCCCCAGAAGTCGTTGTCCACGGCCTGTGGGGCGACGTGGACGTTGCGCGCGCCGCGCGCGCCGGCGTAGGCGCTGACGTGCGGGCCGTAGGTTACGACCGCGTCCGCGGATCGGTACAAGCGCCGCAGCGCCAGATAGCTGAGCGCGTGTACAGGACTGCGTGGATGTGCCCACAGCGAGGTCCACAGGATCAGCGGTCGTCTGGCACGGCGCGCGCCCGCCCAGGTCGCGCCGAGCGCGACGCGCCCGCCGCTGGAGCAGACGACGGCGCGATAGCGCCCACTCGCGGCGAGCCGCGCCGGCTCGTGCTGGCGGACATGCCGATGCGGGAAGGGCAGTTGCCCCGTGAACGCCTCGCCGCCGTGCTTTGAAGGGCCGCCGAACAGCGCGAACTCGACGTTCTCCAGCTCGTGCAAGCGCGCGAACGCGCCGACGCGGTCAGGCGGCGCGTGGCCGGTGACGAACAGGACCGGCTTCATCGCTCAGGTCCCAGCGCGTCTCGATACGCGGCGAGCGTCTGCGCGCCGCAGCGCTCCCAGGTGAAGTGTGCGGCCACCGTCGCGCGCGCGCGCTGTCCGGTCTCGCGCAACCGTTGCGGGTCAGACAGGAGCTCGTCGATGCGTTGCGTCAGCCGCTCGATGTCTCCTGGCGGCACGAGCACCAACCCTTCGCCCGCGGCCGCGATCTCCTCCGGCCCGGGCTCGCCGCGACAGCCGATCGCGGGCACGCCTCCCGCCATCGCCTCCACGTAGGCCACGCCGAACGCCTCCTCGGTCGAGGGCATCGCAAACAGAGAGCATTCCCGCGCGAGCTCGACCGCCCGCCGCGGCGCCAGCTGCCGGTGGAAGTCGACCCGCGCGGCGATTCCCAAGCGCGCGGCGAGCCCTTCCAGCACGATCCGCTCGGGCCCGTCGCCGACGATCGCATAGCGCAACGTGGGATAGCGCCCGCCGAGCACCGCGAGCGCTCGCAGCACGTCGGCGTGGCGCTTGCGCGCGACCAGATGTCCCACGGTGACGAGCGCCGGCGAGGACCCCTCGCGCCGCGCTGGGCGTGGGAGCGGGGGCAGGTCGGCGCCGAGGTGCACCACGCGCGTCTCGCCGCCGCCATGCTCGCGCGCGAGCTCGGCGATGCCCTGGCTGTTGGCCAGCACCAGCCGTGCGGCGCCCAGGCCCCGCGTGACCGCCTCGGCGCCCGCCGCGCTGCGCGTGGCTGTGTAGAGCACGTCGCCGCCGTGGACCGATACGACCAGCGGCACAGCCGCTCCTTGCCCGCGACGCCGGCGCGCGCGCCGCGCGCCGGCCACGCTCCGGTCACGGACGAACCCGCGGCCCGGACCGGCGATCCCCCGGGGCATGGCCTCGCCCGCGGGAATGGCGAGCACGCGGCGCACGGCGTCGCCCGCCGGCACCGCGTTGTGCGCGTGCACGAGGTCGAACTCGAACGACCGTCGCAGCCGCCGCAGCGCTATGCCCAGCGCGGGCGCGGCCCACGTGCCCCAGGTCGCATAGGAGTGCGGCCGGGGCGGCGATACGAAGGGGACATAGGCGATCTCCAGGCCGTCGTGCGTCTGCCTGCGTGGCTCGCGCACGCGCTTTGCCAGCTCGCCCGCGGCTTCGCCCAAGCCGTTCGCGAGCGATGCCCTCGGGGGCACGAGGCGGCGCAGCACCAGCACGCGCACCTCCGCACCCGCGTCGCGCGCCGCCAGCGCCTGGCGGTGCGCCCAGATCCCGAGCACCGGGTCGCGGTCGCTGGGATAGAACTCGGCTACGACGGCGACCTTCACAGGCGGCGGTGGGTGGCCAGGGTCCGTTGCGCGTCGCGTGCGCTCACATACTCGTGCTCGGCGAGAAACGCGCGCGCCTCGGCGATTGCAGCCTCGCGCGAGTAGCCGCCGGCCGCGGGCGCTGCGCGGTGGCCGATCGCGAGCGCGTCGAGGACGCCGCAGCGCCAGCCACGCTCACGGGCGAGCGCGGCCCAGTGCAGGTCCAGCCCCCAGCCCATGCGCAGCGCGGGGAACGGCAGCAGCGTTGAGAAGGTCGAGCGCGCGAACGCGGTCACGGGCCCGATCTCGACGAACCCCGTCTCGCGCACGACGCTGCCCGCCCGCCGGCGCGTGACCTGCCAGGCGGCGTGCGAGTTATGGCGGTGGGCCGGCTGGGCCAGGTCGAGCGCGAAGCGCTCGCACAGGAACAGCATCCGGTCGAGGAAGCCGCGCGGCAGCTCCACGTCGTCGTCGATCACCAGCAGCCAGTCGTGACCGTCGGCGGGATGGTCGGCCAGCAGGCGGTTGAGGTTCTCGAACTTGCCCGCTCCATCGGGTGCGCACGTGCGCAGCTCGACGTCATGTCGCGAGCGCTCGAGCTCGGCCCGGATCGCTACGGCGAGCGCGCGATGCTCGGGACGCTCGACCCCGAGCGCGAGCACTTTGCGCAGCGGCGGCTCGTGCCGCGCGGCGAGCCCCATGCGCAGGCGCCGTCCGCTGGCCAGATCCCATGCGTTCTCAGCCTCGTCGGCGATCGAGCGCCGGATTGCGTCCAGGCCGCCCACGGTGCCACTTTCGCCCGAGAGGAAGTCGTCCGCGGCGCCGTCCCCGGCCGCGCCGCCACCGTTGATGGATGCGTCACGTCCGCGACGTTCGGCCGGCTGCGTCGTGTCGGATGGGTCCGGTGCACGTTCGTGCCCGTGCGACGCACGTCCGGGCGCGCGAGCCTGCGGCCGGCCAAGCGCGCCTTCACGCAGGCCTTCACGCAGGCTTTCAGGCAGGCCTTCACGCAGGCCTTCACGCAGGCCTTCACGCGCGCGCCCGGCGCTGTGCGCGACCATCGTCAACCCGGCCGGGCAGCAGCGACGGAGCACGTGCCCGACGCACCCCGCGAGCGTCAGCAGCTCGCGCGCGAGCGACGGCGCCTCCCCCCGATATGTGTCAAAACGCCGGCTTGCTCGCCCGCGCGCGTACGCGGCGCGTGCGAGCGATCGCAGGCGTGCGTCGTCGCCCGTGCGGCGATGGTCCACCGCGGCCGTCGCCAAGTACAGCACCCGCGTGCCGGGGTGCTCCGCGCGCGCGTCAGGGCACTCGGCGCGCAGGCGTTCCTGCCACTCCTGCTCGTCGCCGCCGTGCTCGAGCGCGACGTCGAACGGTCCCACACGCTCGAGCGTGCGGCGGCGGATCGCCATGTTCGCTCCCCACGCGTAGCGCGCGGGCGCGTCCTCGGGGCCGAGGTCGAGCGAGGTGATCGGCGGGCCCTCGCGCCCACAACCGCGCGGCTGCGGTCCGTCGAGGCACGGCTTGATCGGGCCGGTGAACACCTCCACGTCGGGGTGCTCGCGCGCACCCGCGAGCAACGCCGCGAGCCAGCCGTCGTGGACGCGGACGTCGTCGTCGACGAACACCACCAGCTCGCCCGTCGAGCGCTCCACCCCGGTGTTGCGCGCGACGTTCAACCCGCGTGGCCGCGGGTGAGGCTCATAGCGCGCGCCGTGGCTCTCGACCAGCGCGCGTGCCTGTTCGGACGGGCCGGCGTCGTCGACGACGATCAGATCCGCGCCGGCGGCGCCGGCCTGCGGGGCGATCGACGCGAGCGCCACCTCGAGGTAGGAGAGTCGCGCTCGGGTCGGGATCACGATCGAAGCAGATGGCGCCATGGACCGAACAGTCTAGGTTTGACGCTCATATGATCCTCTTCCTGCACAACCGCTATCGCACCACCGGCGGCGAGGAGCGCGTCGTGGAGGACCTGCTGTGGCTCGTGCGCGAGCATCTGGGCGAGGACGCCGAGCTGCTCGAGCGCGACTCGGCGACGCTCGGGCGGGGGGGTGCGGCGCTCGGGCTGCTGCGCGGTGGTCTCGCGCCCGCGGAGGTAGCTCGCGCGGTGCGCCTCACGGGCGCGCGAGTGGTCCACGCACACAATCTGCACCCGGCGCTCGGCTGGCGCGCGCTTGCAGCCGCGCGAGCCGCCGGTGCCCGCATCGTCCTGCACCTGCACCAGTACCGTCTCGTATGCGCGATCGGCGTGTGCTTCACGCGCGGCGCGGAATGCACGCGCTGCCACGGGCGCGACACGCTGCCGGGGGTGCGCTTGAACTGCCGCGGCAGCCTGACCGAGGCGGCCGCCTACGGCGCCGCGCTGGCGCTGTGGCAGCGCCGCCTCGTGGAGCAGGCCGACGCGGTGGTCGTGCCGAGCGCGTTTGCGCGCGAGCGCCTGCGCGCACTGGGGGCTCCGCTGCAGTGGGAGCGCGTGCACGTGCTCCCTCCGGCGGTGCGGGCGGCGGGAGCTCCGAGGAGCCCCGCCGGTGAAGCGGACTTGGCGGGACGGGAGCGCGCGGTCGACGGGGCCTACGCCCTGGTGGTTTCGCGCCTGGCGCCGGAGAAGGGGGTCGATGTTGCGATCGACGCCTGTCGCATGGCGAACATCGCGTTGGTCGTGGCCGGTGACGGTCCAGAGCGCTCGGCGCTCGAAGCGCGCGCGCGCGAGGGAAGGGGAGACGTGCGCTTTCTTGGGCGCCTGGACGACGCACGGCTCGTGGCTCTGCGCGCCGAGGCCGCGATCGCGCTGGTGCCATCACGCTCCGCCGAGACCTTTGGCCTGGCCGCCGCCGAGGCGATGGCGGCCGGCCTGCCGGTGGCCGCCAGCCGGGCGGGCGCGCTCGGGGAGCTGGTTGACGAACGGGGGCTTGTCCCAGTCGGAGACGCGAATGCGCTGGCGGCGGCGATCGGTCGCCTGGCCGGCGACCGGGCCTTGGGTGGACAGGGTCTCGAGCGAGTCCGCGCGCTGTGCGGTCCTGAGGTGGTCGCCCGGGGGCTGGCCGAGATCTACGACGCCGCCGGCTTGAAAACGTAAGCTGCGCGAGTGCGCTCGCGAGGTCGGACCGCCCTGATCACCGGCATCTCCGGTCAGGACGGGTCGTTCCTCGCCGAGCTGCTGCTCGAACATGGATACGAGGTCGTCGGCCTCGTGCACGGCTCGCTCGAGCGGTCGCTCGGCTGCTCGGAGCACCTGCGTGAGCGGGTGAGGCTGCTCGCCGGCGACCTGCACGACCCGGCGAGCCTGCGCACGGCGGTCGAGCAGGTCCGCCCGTGGGAGATCTACCATCTCGCCTCGCCTTCCTTCGTGCCCGCCTCCTGGGAGCGTCCGCGTGAGACCGCCGAGGCGATCGTCGGCTCCACGGCGGCGATTCTCGAGGCTGTGCGCGAGACCGACCGCGATGCGCGCGTGTTCGTCTCGGCCTCGGGCGCGATCTTCGGCGAGGCACAAGAGAGCCCGCAGCGGGAGGAGACCCCCTGCCGGCCGACATCACCGTATGCGATCGCCAAGCTCGCCGCGCACCAACTCGTGGGTGCGCTGCGCGCCCACGAGGGGCTGCACGCCAGCTCGGGCATCCTCTACAACCACGAGTCCGAGCGCCGGCCCGAGCGGTTTGTGACCCGCAGGATCACCCGCGGCGCGGCCGCGATCTCGCTCGGTTTGCGGGACGAGCTTACGCTCGGTTCCCTGCAGGCTGTGCGCGACTGGTCGTTTGCCGGCGACATCGCGCGCGGCGCGTGGCTGATGCTCCAGCGGGACCACCCCGGCGACTACGTGCTCGCGAGCGGCGTGGGGCACACCGTCGCGGAGTTTGCCGCGGCGGCCTTCGCCTGCGTGGATCTCGACGCGGAGCGCTACGTGCGCGTCGACCCCGCGCTTGTCCGACCCGCCGAGACGACCCCCAGCGTGGGCGACCCGCGCAAGGCGCGCGCGCTGCTGGGCTGGGAGCCGCGCGTCGGGTTCGAGGAGCTGGTCGAGCGCATGGTCCGCGCGGACCTGCGCTCGTTGCGGGATGCCTCGGGGGCGCCGCGCACGGCCGACGGGTCATAGGAGAGCCGGAAAAGGGGCTCGTGCGGCGCAGGATCTGGGGGGGCGGATCTGCGCAACGGGAGCTCGAGTCCGCCCGGCCGTCCCAAGCAGTCCATACACTGGCCACGATCATGACCAGTGTCGGAATCATCGGACTCGGCTACGTCGGCCTGCCGCTCGCGGTGGCGTTCGCGCAGGAGGGCTGCGACGTCATTGCGGTCGACGTCGACGCGCGCAAGATCGCGGCGATCGAGGCGGGCGAGTCCTACATCGAGGACGTCCCCTCCGCGCTGTTGCAGGAGGTCGCAGAGCGCGTTCACGCGACGACGCGCTACGCGAGGCTGGCCAAGGCCGATGCGATCCTCGTCTGTGTCCCGACCCCGCTAACGCCCAATCGCGAGCCCGACCTGGGGCCGCTGATCGACTCCACGCGCGCGCTTTCAGAGGTGCTGCAGGCCGACCAGCTGGTCGTGCTGGAGTCGACCACGTATCCTGGCACCACGCGCGAGCGGGTGGCGCCGCTGCTCGAGGAGTCGGGGCTCGCCGCGGGGCGCGATTTTCATCTGGCGTTCAGCCCCGAGCGCGTCGATCCGGGGCGTACCGACTTCACGCTGCGTAACACCCCGAAGGTCCTCGGCGGGCTGACCGAGGCGTGCGCTGCGCGCGCTGAAGAGATCTACGGGCTCGTGTGCGACAACCTCGTGCGCGTCTCGAGTCCTGAGGCGGCGGAGCTGACGAAGCTGTTGGAGAACATCTTCCGTTCGGTCAACATCGCGCTCGTGAACGAACTGGCGATGCTGACCGACCGGATGGGGATCGACATCTGGGAGGTCGTCGACGCCGCCGCGACGAAGCCGTACGGGTTCATGCGCTTTGAGCCCGGTCCGGGGATGGGCGGGCACTGCTTGCCGGTAGACCCGTTCTACCTGTCCTGGCGCGCACGCGAGTTCGACATGGCTACCGAGTTCATCGAGCTGTCCGGCAAGATCAACCAGCAGATGCCCTACCACTGCGTCGCCAAGGCCCAACGCGTCCTAAACGAAGCAGGCAAGTCGGTCAAGGGCGCGCGCGTGGCGGTCCTCGGCGTCAGCTACAAGCCCGGTGTCGGCGACATCCGCGAGTCACCCGCACTAAAGATCATCTCCTTATTGAAAGACCTCGGCGCGGACGTTCGCTACCACGACCCGCACGTGCTCACGCTGAAAGAACACGACCTGCGCAGCCTGCCCCTCGAGGAGGCTCTGCAGGAGGTCGACCTCGCGCTGATCGTCACCGCCCACCCCGGTGTCGACCACTCTCTGCTCGCCGAGCGCGCCGGGGTCGTGCTCGACCTGCGCGGCGTCACGCGCTCGTCGAACGCCGAGAACACAGTCAGACTGTGAGCCCGGCGCGCACATGGATGCGCACGCGCGCGTTCACGCCGACCGGGGATCGCCGGACCCCACGCAGATGGCCTGCGCGTGCAGACGCGCTGCTGAGCCGAGGTGCGCGACCGTGCTGAGCCCCGACGCGCGCGCGCCCGGGCTGCTGCTCGGCGAGGATGTCTCGATCGGCGAGGACGTCCTCTTCGGCGCTCATGTGATTGTCCACGACGGCACGATCATCGGCGACGGCTGCATGGTCGAGGACCACGCGGTGCTCGGCAAGCGCCCCCGCCTGGCGCGGTCCTCCGCGGCGCCGCGCGGAGACGCCGGCGCGCTGGAGCTCGCCGCGCGCGTGAGCGTGTGCGCGGGTGCCGTCGTGTTCGCCGGGGCGCGCGTCGCCACCGAGGCGATCCTCGGCGACCAGTCGTTCGTGCGCGAGCGCTCCTCGATCGGCGCCGGCACCGTGATCGGGCGGGGGAGCGTGATCGACAACGACGTGGTCGTGGGCGCGCGCGTGAAGGTGCAGACGGGGGTGTACCTGACAGCGTTTACCCTCGTCGAGGACGACGTGTTCGTCGGCCCCGGCGTGGTCACGACCAACGACGACACCATGTCTCGTCACGGCGCCGACACACCGCTGCGCGGCGCGATCCTCAGGCGCGCGTGCCGCATCGGCGGCGGCGCGGTGCTGACCCCGGGCGTCGAGATCGGCGCGGAGGCCTATGTCGCCGCGGGCGCCGTCCTCACGCGCGACGTGTCGCCTCGCGCGGTCGTCATGGGCGTGCCGGCGCGCGTCGTGCGCGAGGTGGGCGAGCGGGATCTGCTCGAGCGCTGGCGGTAGGTGGAGCGCCGGCGGTAGGGAAAAGCATTTTGATGAGCCGCCTGCCGGCGGCCGGGTTTGAGATTCGCAGTCAGGAGGACAGGCGTAGCTCGCGTGCGGCGCCTGCCGGCCACGGCCCGACCACCTCAACCCACCATTTCTTCTGGCATGGGCCCTGAAGTCGCGCGGTCAGCCGGCGGCCGCGACGGCCGCCACGACCTCGTCGACCTGCTCGCGCGTGAGCACCGGGCTCATCGGGATCGCCAGATGCGTGCGGGCGGCCTCTTCGGTGTGCGGCAGCTCTGCGCCGGTGCCGGCCCACGCGCGCATCGCCGCCTGGCGGTGGATCGGCGTGCGGTAGTAGGCCTTGTGGCCGATCCCAGCCGCCGCGAGCGCGCCTTCCACGCGCTCCACCTGGGGATGTCTGACCACGTACAGATGCCACGCCGGCGCGGCTCCATCCGTCGGCTTGGGCAGGGCCACGAGCTCACCCAGCCCCGCCCGCTCGTAATACCTCCCCGCCGCGCGCCGCCCGTCGGCCCAGCCGTCGAGATGGGGGAGCTGCACCCGCAGCACCGCCGCCTGCAGCTCGTCCAGGCGCGAGTTGTAGCCCACCTGCTCGTAGGTGACCTTGTCTCGCGAGCCGTGAAAGCGCAGTATCCGCGCCTGCTCGGCGACTCGCGCGTCGGAGGTTACGATCGCGCCACCGTCGCCGAAGCCGCCCAGGTTCTTGGACGGGAAGAACGAGAACGTCGCCGCCGTCCCGAGCGCGCCAGGACGTCCGCCGGGCGAGGTCGACCCGGCCGCCTGCGCCGCGTCCTCGAGCACGGGCACGCCCAGCGCCTCGATCTCTGCGACCGGCGCCACGTTGCCGAACAGGTGCACCGCGATCACCGCCTTGGTTCGCGGAGTCAATACCGCGCTCACCGTCTCCGCCGTCACGCAATATGTGTCTGGATCGATGTCGCAAAACACCGGCCTCGCGCCCGTCGCGGGGATCGCCTCGGCGGAGGCGTAAAACGTGAACGACGGCACGATCACCTCGTCGCCCGGACCCACACCGATCGCGCGCAGCGCGATCGTGATCGCCTCCGTCCCGTTCGCCACCCCCACCGCGTGCTCGGCGCCGCAGTACGCGGCGAGCTCCTGCTCGAACGCCTTCACCTCCGGGCCGAGAATGTAGCGCTCGGAGTCGAGCACGCGACTTACCGCCGCGCGCAACTCTCCGCGCAATGGCTCCAGCGGCCTCGACGTATCGAACAGCGCCACGCTCACGCTTCCGCCTCCGACCTCATGTAGCGCTGCACAACGCGATGACGGTGCGCCCTTGGTCGCAGCGTCCTGGCCATTTCCTCGTGCTTGCGGGCGACACAGGCTGTGTTGACCGGCGCCGACAGGGCTGTACGACGAGGCAGGCTCTCGTGTCTCCCATCAAAACCCGCCCATCGCTCAACTCTGCTTCAGCAGCTCGAGGTCGGCGCGGGTCATCAAACGAATCAGCTCCTCAAAGCTCGTCTTCGGCTTCCAGCCCAGGTCGCGCTCGGCCTTTGCCGGGGTGCCGATCAGGTGGTCGACCTCGGCCGGGCGCACGAACGCGGGGTCGATCGTCACATACTTTTCGAAGTCGTCCAGCCCCGCCTCGTCAAACGCCACCTCGCAGCACTCGCGCACCGAGTTTGCCTGTCCCGTCGCGATCACATAATCCTCGGGCGTATCGCGTTGCAGCATCAGCCACATCGCTTCCACATAATCCTTCGCATAGCCCCAATCGCGCTCCGCGTCGAGATTGCCCAACCGCAGCTCTTTTGTCAAACCGTGCTTGATCGCGGCCGCATGCCAGGTGATCTTGCGGGTTACAAACTCCAGCCCGCGACGTGGGCTCTCATGGTTAAAAAGTATTCCACTGGTAGCGTGCAAGTCATATGACTCGCGATAATTAACAGTAATAAAATGGCCGTACGCCTTCGCCACGCCATAGGGTGAGCGCGGGTAGAACGGCGTCGTCTCGGTCTGCGGGACCTCAAGCACCTTGCCGAACATCTCACTTGAGCTGGCCTGATAGAACCGGGCCTCCGGGCAGACTTCGCGCATCGCCTCGAGCATTCTTGTCACGCCCACGCCCGTGAACTCCGCCGTCAGCGTCGGCTGGATCCACGACACCGCCACAAACGACATCGCCGCGAGGTTGTATATCTCGCTGGGGCTCGACGCGCGCAGCGTGTCCACCAGCGAGCGCTGGTCGAGCAGATCGCCCTGGTGCAGCGTGATCCGCTCGCGTAAATGCTCGATCCGCTCGAACTTCTCCGTCGAGGCGCGCCTTACCATGCCGTGCACGTCGTACCCCTTCTCCAGCAGCAGCTCGGCCAGGTAGGACCCGTCCTGGCCGGTGATGCCCGTGATCAGTGCCGATCGTTTTCCGCTCATGTCGCGGACCCTACCGATCCTCGCGCCCGGATCCACTCGACCGTCGCCGCGATCCCCTCCTCAACCTCGATCTGCGCCTCCCAGCCGAGCAGCCTCCGCGCCTTCTCCACCGACGGCCAGCTTCGCTTCGCCTTCGTGCTGTCCGCCGGCAGAGGCTCCGTTGCGAGCGCCTCCGGATCCTCGCCGCACGTCTCCCACACGATGCGCGCGATCTCGGCCACCGTCAGCTCGCGCGCGGCCGCGATGTTGAAATCCTCGTTGACTCCCTTCGGCGATGCCATCGCCGCGATCACGCCGCTTGCGACGTCCTCCACGTGGGTGGGCGTCCTGGTCTGGTCCTCCGCGCCGCGCGTCTCGAGCGTCATACCCGGGCCGTAGACGTCGCACTGGCGGCAGATCGTGTACGCCAGTCCGTGCTCCTCATACGCCGCGCGGCAGTACATCTCGCCGGCCAGCATCGCGAATCCGTACGGGGACTCCGGCGCCGGGCACTCCGCCAGAGACGCCTCGCTCGTCGGGAACTCGCTCGCCCGCTCGAACACCGCCGTCGAGGACACATACACGAACCGCTCAACCTCCGCCCCTGGCTGGACCGCTGCGCCGATCACGGCGCTGCATATGGCGCTGCTCCCCTCCAGCAGCGTGAACGGTGTGCGCCTCACATCGGCGTCGCCGCCGCCCTCGGTGCGCTCATTGGCGTTCCTCTCGGCACTCCCTTCGTGGGCGCCTTCCTCGACGCTCCCCTCGCCGTTCTCCTGCTCGTTGGGAGCTCCGTCCCCGAGCCCTGCCAGGTGGATCACGTGCGTGCAGCCGTTCAACGCCGCGCGCGCCTCCCTCGCGATCCGCAGATCGCCCTCGTGCAGCTCGGCGCCCTCCCGCATCCACTGCGGCGCCGCGCGGCGATCGGAGACCCTCACCTCGTACGCCGGATCGGCCAGCAGCCGTCTGACGATCGCCCGGCCGATCGCCCCCGCGCCGCCCGTTACCAGCACGCGACTCATGCCCGTCGGTGGCGCCGCACGCAAGTCATGCCTGTTCGGGGCGCCTACTCAGTCTGTGCCGAGCGTACTGGCGGGCGAACCCGGCCACGAACCGCGGGTTGTAACGCGCGTAGCGCGGCCACAGCCGGCGTGGCTCGCGTGAGAGGCGGTATACCCACTCCAAGCCGTTGCTTTGCATCCATCGCGGCGCCTGCGACACTAGGCCCGCGTGAAAGTCGAACGCCGCGCCCACGCCCACCAGCAGCGGCGTCCACAACCGTGGTCGCACGCGGTGCATCCACTGCTCCTGCAGCGGCTGCCCCGTACCCACCCACACCACCTTCGCGCCCGACGCGTCGATGTCCGCCAGCAGGCGATCGTCCTCCTCCGCCGTCAGCGTCCGAAACGGCGGCGAAGCGCCGCCCACGAGCTGAATGCCAGGGTAGCGCTCCCTCAGCCGGCGCTCCAGCAGTTCGCGCGCCTGCTGATCGCGGCCGCCGTACAGGTACATCGGCGTTCCGTTCCTCGCGGCGCGTGCGCAGAACAGCGCCATCAGGTCGGGCCCGTACACGCGGGTGGCCTCTCGGTAGCCGAGCGCCTTGAGCGCCCACACCAGGGGCTGGCCGTCGGGAACCGCAAGCGTCGCCCCGAGCGCCGCCTCCCTCGTCGCCGGTTCCTCCTGCGCTTTCATCACCAGATTGACCGCCGCAGCCGTCACATACCCGCGGCGGTCCTCGGCGATCATCGCCTCCATCCAGTCCAGCACCTGCTCGTAATCCGACACCGCCAGCGGAATCCCCAAGATCTCCGCGCGTCTCGGCGGGGATGGTCCGGTCGGCGGGGCCGAAGTGGGGGCGGACGAGCTCAACATGCGACCAACATACCCATGAGCACGGCTCATCCATACCCATGAGCACGGCTCATCCGGGCCGTTGAGCCGGGATCGAGGCCGATGTCAGCCCGCCGCGCGGCCCCGGCCCTGTAAGAACCTGTCTCAAAACAGGCGGTGTGTTCGGTGCGTCGATGGACCAAGCTGGGCGTCACGGGGCGGTGAAGCGCGTGCTGGTTGCACGTGCGAGCCGTCACGTGGCGATCCAGCGCCGTGTCCAGGGGCGCATTCCGGGCGTGCCGGATGTTTTGAGACAGGTTCTAAGGCGGGATCGAGGCGACCGGTGGTCCATGCGGGCGGGTACGCTACGCGCCGTGCCGATCGACCCTTCATTCTGGGCTGGCCGGCGAGTGCTCCTCACCGGTCACACCGGCTTTAAGGGCGCATGGCTCTCGCTCTGGCTGCAGTCGCTCGGTGCACGCGTCACCGGCCTGTCCGGCGGCCCCCCCACGCAGCCTTCGCTCTACGAGCTGGCCGCGGTCGGCGCTGGTATGGACGAGCTCGCCTGCGACGTGCGCGACGGCGAGGCGGTCGCCCGCGGGCTGCGCTCCGCCGGACCCGAAGTCGTGCTGCACCTAGCGGCTCAGCCGTTGGTCAGGCGCTCGCTTCGCGACCCCGTCCTGACCTACGCGGTGAACGTGCTCGGCACCGTCAACCTGCTCGAGGCGGTTCGCCTCCACGGCGAGCACGTGCGCTCCGTGGTCGTCGTCACCTCGGACAAGTGCTACGCCAACTCTTCGCACGGCATCGCGCGCGCGCGCGGGCAAGGCCGCGAAGAGCATGGTGGCCGCGAAGCGCACGGCGGCGCGCGCGCGCGCGGGCAGAGCCGCGAAGAGACAGTCCCCCTTGCCTCCGAGCACCCCGCGCGCGCGGGGGGGCAACGCCGCGAAGAGACAGGGTCCCTCGCGTCCGAGCACCCCGCGCGCGCGCGCGGGCAACGCCGCGAAGAGACAGGGTCCCTCGCGTCCGAGCCGCCACCGCCCGACCCGACGGCGGCCCGGCGGTTCGTGGAGGGCGATCCGCTCGGCGGGCACGATCCGTACTCGAGCTCCAAGGCGTGCGCCGAGCTCGTCACCGCGGCCTATCGCTCCTCGTTCTTCTCCGCTGCGCAGGATGGCCCGCGCGTGGCGACCGCGCGCGCGGGCAACGTCATCGGCGGTGGCGACTGGGGCGAGGACCGGTTGATCGCCGACATCGTGCGCGCGGTCGTTTCCGGCGATCCGCTCAGCGTGCGCGACCCCGGCGCGATCCGTCCGTGGCAGCACGTGCTGAACCCGCTTAACGGTTATCTCCTGCTCGCGCAAAAGCTTGCTCTCGCGGGGGATCACCCCGCGCGCGCGCGCGAGCCGGCAGGGGGGGGCGGAGAGCTGGCACGGGCATGGAACTTCGGGCCGCGCGCCGCGGATGCGCGCACGGTCGGATGGATCGTCGAGCGTCTCGGTGCGCTCTGGAACGGCGCTCTGCGCTGGGAGATCGACGCGACGCCCAACCCGCCCGAGGCCGCTCGTCTGGAGCTGGACTCGAGCGCCGCCGAAACCGAGCTGGGATGGCAGCCGGTGTGGCGCCTGGAGGACGGGCTCGAGCGGGTCGTGGCGTGGCACGAGGCGCACCGCCGCAATGAGGACATGCGGCGCATAAGTTGTGAGCAAATAGCGGAATTCGGCTGAGCGGCAAGTTTCATAGCTCATAGTCTGTGTGCCCATGAGCCCGCTGACCCTGCGCCGCTATCGCGCCGAGCGTCTGCTGCGCCAGGATTTCGACGGGCTGCGCCGCGAGACGCTCGCGATCGTGCGTGCCCGTTTGCGCGCGCGCGGCGTCACCCTCGACGCGAGCGATCTCGACGGGTGCTACTCGCAGGCCTGGCAAGGCCTGTACGCGGCGATGGTCGACGGCGAGACGATCGCCAGCCCGCGCGGCTGGCTGGTGCTCGTGACGTTTCGCCGCGCGCTCGACGAGCACCGCATGCGCTGTCGCGACCATGTCGGCGACGGGGTCGTGGCCGGGTTTGGGGATGATAGGGCCGGGGCCGGGGCCGGGGCCGGGGCCGGCGCCGGGGTCTGGGCCGGGGATAGAGCCGGGGCCGGGGTCTGGTCCGGGGATAGAGCCGGGGCCGGGGTCTGGTCCGGGGATCGGGCCGGGGCCGGGGTTGCGGGAGGGGATGTCGAGGGCTTTCGCATGGCGCCCGCGCGCGCGCGGGGGGGCGACGTCCCGGCGGAGCGTGACATCGCCGACGAGCTGGACGACCGCCGCCGGCTGCGCCAGCTGTTCGAGGGTCTGCGCGGCCGGTTGAGCCCGCGCGAGTGCGAAGCCGCGGCGCTGTGCTATCTGCAGGGCCTCTCCCGCGCCGAGGCGGCCGAGCGAATGGGCATCGGCGAGGCGCGCATGCGCAAGCTGATGGAGGGCCCGGGCGCGGGACGCCCCGGGGTGGCGGGCAAGGTCGGCGAGTTACTCGCCACGATCAGCGGCGGGGGCTGGTGCGAGGAGCAGGCGTCGACCATGCGCGGCCTTGCCTTTGGCATCCTCGACCCCTCCGGCGAGCGCTACCGGCTCGCGCTGGCCCATCAGCGCGAGTGCCCGGCTTGCACCAGGTACGTGCTCTGCCTGCGCGGCCTGGCCGCCGCGCTACCGCCGATCGCGCTCCCGTGGGCGCTCGTCTCCGTGGGCAGTGCGGCCGCGGGGTCGGCTGCCGGTGCAGGCGCAGGGACGGGCGCGACGGCGGGCGCCGGGGCGGGCGCCGGGGCCGGGACGGGCGCAGGGACGGGCGCCGGCGCAGGGGCCGCTGCGGGAACGGGCGCCGGGGTTTCGGGCGGCGCCGCCGCCGCCGCCGGGGCCGGTGGCCTGTCGGCGTCGGGTGCCGCCGGCGTTGGCGGAGCGGCCGGTGGAGCCGCTGGAGGGGGATGGCTGCTGGCTGGCGGTTCTGTGGGCGCGAAGCTCGCCGTGGGCTGCCTGCTCGCGCTGAGCGTCTCCTGCGTGGCGCTGACCACCGGGCCCCTCTCGCTCCGGCTGCACCCCACCCACGTTTCACGCCGCCGGCACGCGCGCGCGGAGCGAGTCGTGCTTGCCACGGGCTCGCGCGCTCAGGACGCTTACGACGCAGCCTCGCCAATGCCGCTAGCGGGGACGGTGACGTCTGACGCGCTGATGGGACGCTCGGCGCAGTCCTCGCGACTGAATGCAGCGACGGCCGGCGCCGGCGAGAGCAAGGTGACGCCGGCGGCGCACGCGGCGCGCGAGTTCGGGCCCGAGCAGGCGTTCGCGTCGCACGCGGCGCCGGGATCGGCGGCGCCGGCCGGGCCCGCTGTGCAGCAGGCTGCCGTCGCGCGCGACGCCTCGTCGGGCGGTGCGCGGATCGCCTCCTCGACCGGGGCGGGCTCCGCGGCAGGATCGAGTCAGCCCGCGACGGGTAGCGGCGTGAGCGGCGAGACGAGCTCGCGCGGTGAGTCTGGCGGTGGTGGGTCAGCTGCGGCGCGCGAGTTCGGGATCGGCTGAGAACCTGAGCGTGTCCGGCTATGGCCGACCGCGTGCGTAAGAACCGACCGCGTGCGTAAGACCGACCACGTGAGGAAGAACCGACCGCGTGAGGAAGGGCCAGCCGCGCGCGATCAGCCGTGCGCGATCAGCCGCGCGGGAACGCCTTGGTCAGGTAGCGCAGCGCGAGCGGGTTGCCGCGCGGGCGCAGGCGGCCGGTGGCGAGGGCGCGCCGGGGGTCGAGGCGCTCACCGATGATGTCGACCCAGTCCTGATAAGAGGTGCGCAGGCGCAGATCCGGGCTGAGGACCTCACCCGGCTCGGCCGTGCTCGAGCCATTGTTCACGGTCAGGTGCCAGGTGTCGATGTCGGGGTCGGTGAACTCCCACTGGAAGGTGGTCGGGCGGCGCAGCCCGTGGTCGGGATTGACCTGACGGCGGATCGTGTCGAACAGCAGGGCGACCGTCTCGGGATCGCGCCTGGTCGGCCCCTCGCGCACACCGACGATGCCGGCCTGAACGAGCGCCCGCCCGCGCTGCACGACCTCGAGCAGCGTCAGTCCGGGCGGCAGGAACGCCGGACCGGGGAGGCTCTCGACAGGCATGCCGGCGGAGCGCAGCTTGGTCGTCATCGAGCCGATGCCCTCGACCCCGACCTCGTCGTAGGTGGAGCCGAACGTGGTGATGTAGCGCTCGTCCCAGCCCGGCGGCATCAGCACCTGGCCGGTGTAGCGGGTGACTTCGCGCAGCAGGGCGGCGACGGCCCTGGGTACCCCGACGGGGTCTTCACGCTTGAGGTCGGCGAGCAGCTTCACGCCGAAGCCGATGTGGCGCTGCTCGTCGGCGGCGATGTTCGCCATGCCCTCACGAAACGCCGGCAGCTGGTCGCGCCGTTCGAGATAGCTGCAGATGAAGTGCTGCCCCGGCTGGGCGAGCGAGGCCTCGATCACGATGTGGTAGAGCGCCACGGCGGCCGCGAGCTTGGCGGGGGAGCGGTCGGCGCGCAGCTCGTCGGCCATCGTGTCGAGGCGGTCGAAGATCTTGCGAAAGCCGGGGGTCAGCTGGGGCTTGATCGCCTGCAGGCCGCTCGACATGGAGCCGTCGCCGATGCCACAGACCTCATGCATAAACCGCTTGAAGAACACCGCATGGCGGGCCTCGTCGACCTGCTGGGTGGTGAGGAAGTACTTCTGCTCCTCCAGTGGCGCCGCGTCGATGTAAGGGGACAGGTTGTCCGCGACCGCGTCCTCGCCCCAGAAGAACAGGCAGTAGTTCCACAACGCTGCCTTGCGCTCGAACTCGGTGAAGTCCTCGCGCCACTGGCGGGCGTCCTCGGTGAAGTCGAGCTCGGTCGCCTTCCAGTTTCCGCGCTCCCAGCGGGTGTACAGGTCTGTATATGTGATCGCGTCCGTCGGCAGGCTCGCCGTGGCCGTGTCGCTCGGGGTGGGGGTTGTCGCTGTCGCCATGTCTATTCCCTGCTCCTATATCTCTCGCCGCCGAGTGTTCTGCCCGCTTGGTCTGTTCTGCCTGTGTGGTCTGTTCTGCCTGCGTGGTCTCGTTCTGCCCGTGTGGTCTGTTCTGCCTGCGTGGTCTGTTCTGCCTGCGTGGTCTCGTTCTGCCTGCGTGGTCTCGTTCTGCCTGCGTGGTCTCGTTCTGCCCGTGTGGTCACGTTCTGCCGTGTGGTCACGTTCTGTCCGAGGTGGTCCGTTCTGCCCGGGTGTGGGGTTCGCCCGGATCGTATGCCGTTGCCGAGACACCTGCCTAGAGTAGATAACGAACGTTATCGGAATAGCGTGCGCTGTGTCAAGTAGGATGGGAGCGGTGGAGACGGCGCGGATGACACGCGAGCAGAGCAAGGCGCACACGCGCGAGCGCCTGCTTGACGCCGCCCGCAGCGTGTTCGCTCGCGGCGGCTTTCACGGAGCCTCGGTCGAGGAGATCGCCTCGGAGGCGGGGTTCTCGACCGGCGCGCTGTACTCGAACTTCGACGGCAAGGAGGACCTGTTTCTTGTCCTGATGGAGCGCGAGATCGCCGCACACGCGCGCGAGATCGCCGAGGCCGTCGGCGAGCGCGCGTCGGTCGACGAGCGCGCGAAGGGCGGGGCGCGGCAGTGGATGACGATGATCGAGCGCGAGCCGGAGTTGCTGCTGCTATTCATGGAGTTCTGGGCTTACGGCGTGCGTGACGCGCGCGTACGGCCGAAGGTGGCGGCGCGGTTCGCGCAGATGCGCGAGCTGCTGACGCGGCTGATCGCCGACGGTGTGCGCGAGTTCGACCTCGAGCTCGCGCTGCCGGCCGAGCAGCTGGCGATCGCAATCGACGCGCTCGCCGACGGCATCGCTCGGCAGAAGCTCGCCGACCCGGACGCCGTCCCGGACGAGTTGATGGGCAAGGTGCTCTCGATCCTGTTCGCGGGAGCCACGCGGCCGGCAAATCCCGCGCGGGATTGATTTTTTTGGATGGGCCCCTGTCGGGGCCGCGAGGGGCAGGCCTGTGTTCTTACGCGGGCGTGGGAGCGTGCGGGGGAGAGTGGAGAGCCGGTTTGCCGGGGGTCGGTTCTACCGGGCGGGCGGCAGGGACTTCGATCGGCCGTACCGCACCCCCGCCGGGCACCCGCCGCGCCGCGCCGACCGGAACCGTGCGGGTGAGTCGGGCATACACGAGCAGCCGTTTGGCGGCGCTGAACAGCGGCGTGCACGCGGACAGCACGAGCCGCGAGTAGCCGACGTCCTCGACCGCGGCGCGCACGTCGGTGGGGGCGACCACGCGCTGGGCGATGACGGTGTAGGTGAAGTGCGCGTAGGGCATGTACAGCAGGATGTGGTTGCCGGGGCGGAGTGAGTCGATGTGGCGGAACGGCGCGAGATAGGTGGTGCGGTGGCCGGCGATCGCGGTCGTGCCGGGGACGCCCGGAAAGCCGGTTTCGGAGTAGATCCCAGGACCGCTCTCCAGCGCCGAGGTGCCGGTGCCGTGGACGATCACATAGCTCGCGCCGATGCGCGGGATCACGATCCGCCCCACCGGGCTGCCCTCGCCGGAGCGGCGCTGCAGCTCGCGCGCGAGGAAGGCGATCCGGCGGCGCTCGTCGGGCAGGCTCGCGAGCGTGCGCCGCTCGGCGGGGGACGGGGCGGTGTGTTCGAGCTTGTGCAGCGCTCCGCGCAGATGGTCCTGTTCGAGTTTGGCGTACAGCGCGGAGAACGGCTCCTGCCAGACGAGCGTCACGGCGGCGTCGGTGAGCGCGAGCGCGCCGAGCGCGATCAGCAGGATTGCGAACCCTTTGAACGCGCGGCTCGGTCGCCGGCTGATGCCGGCGACCGTGGACGCGCTCACTTCATGCCTCGGTTCGTGCCGTCTTAGCGGCCGCCGTGGCGGCTCTGGCGGCGCTGGACCGTCACGATCGAGAAGCCCATCGCGATCAGCAGCAGGCCGCCGGCGACTGTCCAGCGCAGGTCGAAGCCGGTGAACGGCAGCGAGCCGGCTTTCGCCGGGGGGGTCGTCGTGGTGGGGACGTTGCTCGACGTGGCCGGGGCCGGTTCGTTGGCCGGAGTGGTTGTCGTCGGGGTTTTGCTCGGGGTTTTGCTCGTCGGCGTTTTCGTCGATTTCGACGGCGATGTGCCGCTACTCGGTTTACCGTAGCCCGACAGAGCTTCTTTGCTCGTGCTGCTCGCCGCGAGGGTCGGCGCGGCGGGCGCGAGCGCCAGCAAAAGCGCCACTGGGAGGACCATGAGCCTGCGCGCCGCGCGGGACGATCCTCTTCTCTTCGCTTCAGTCCCTACTGCCTGCGGCCTGCTCGAGGCCTCGACGTCGGTGCGGGTCATGCCAACCTCCCGTTGATGGTCTGGTGAGCTGCGTCCTCTAAAAGGTTCGTGCGTCAATTTCCCGTGGATTCTATTGACAAAACGTGATCTTTGATTCGCCGTTTCCCCGCTGGAGCCTGCGTATCGACTCCTACGTGTATCACCGATCGCGGCCGGTGGCGGTTTTCGCACAGCGAGCGGAAGGGCTTCGTGGTGTGCTTGGCGACGGTTTTGCGCTGCGCGGGAAGGGTTCTAAGGTCGCTCGGGGGTGGCCTTGGACGGCGCGTGGAAGCGCTTCGTGGCGCGGCTGACGGGCGGTTGCGCTGCGCGGGAAGGTTCTATGGTTTGGTCGGCGGTGGCCTTGGACGGCGCGTGGAAGCGCTTCGTGGCGCGGCTGACGGGCGGTTGCGCTGCGCGGGAAGGTTCTATGGTTTGGTCGGCGGTGGCCTTGCACAGCGCGTGGAGGTCTCAAGGCTCGGTCGGCGGGGAGGGGGAGAGGCAGAGGCACGCGTAGTGCACCGTGAACAGGCGTCTGGCGAGAGCCGGAGCGAGGCGATGCAGGCCGGCGCGCAGCGCCCACTTCCCGGTCGCTGCGATGCGACCCGGCGGGGTGGCCGCGAAGAAGCGGTAAACCTCCGGCGGCAGCGGATCGTCGAGCTCGCAGGCGGCGTGCAGACCCGCTCGTGCGACGATCTTCCGCACGGCGGTGCGGTCCAGTCGCTGAAGGTGCCCGACCTCGACGGCATGCTCGCGCTTGGCCGCGCGGCGCGCAGACAGGTTCGCCTCCAGCGGCACCTCGACGAGCACCGCATCGCACGCGCGCGCGACCTCGGCCAGCAGCACCGCGGGGTCGGGCACGTGCTCGAGCACGTGCGAGAGGACGCCCAGGTCATACGCGCCGTCGGGCGCGTGCAGGTGCAGGCCGTCGTAGAGCTCGACCGAGTCGATCTGCGGGCGAGCGCGCGCGATCGCGACAGCGGCATCGGTGATCTCGAGCCCGTGCAGCCGCCCGCCGAAGTCGCGCCGGGCAAGCTCGCAGAGCAGCGCGCCATCGCCGCAGCCGACCTCGAGCGTGCTCTGGGGGAGCAGTCCCGCACGCGTGCACAGAGCGATCACATGGTCGGCCTTGCCAACGGCGCCGAGCGCCCGCCAGCGCGCGTACTTGGCCGCGTCGGCGGGATCCTGCGTGTAGGCGTCGTCGTAAAAGCGGACGAGCTCCGCGGGGTCGGCCATAGCGAGGATTATTGTGACCGCGATGACGAGCAAGCTCAGAGCGTCGCTCAGCGAGGCTCCCGCGACCGTGCCGGCGCTGGTGGCGATCGCGCTGTTCGTCGTGTGGGCGACCAGCCAGGCGGGCTACCCGGTCACCCATTGGGCCCCGGGGGGGCTGCTCGTGCTGGCGCTGCTCGGGATCGCGCTGAGCGTGGTGCCGCTGCGCCTGGGGGAGACGCCGGCGCTGGTTAAGGTCGCGCTGGCGTGTCTGGCCGGGTACACAGTGCTCAGCTTCCTTTCGATCCTGTGGGCGAACGTGCCGGGAGACGCGTGGGAAGGAGCGGATCGCACACTGCTGTACCTGCTGGTGTTCGCGCTGTTCGCGCTGTGGCCGCAACGGGGGCGCAGCGCCGTTCTTCTGCTTGGAGTGTGGGCGCTGGGGATGATCGGGCTGGCCGCGTTCGTGGCGCTGCACCTCGATGGGATTGCTCACAGCGCTGCACGTCTGGAAAGTTTGTTCCCCGGCGGTCGCCTCGACTACCCGAGCGGCTATCCGAATGCGAACGCAGCGCAGTGGCTGATGGCGTTCTGGCCGGCGCTGCTGCTGGCGCGCAGCGAGCGTCTGCCGTGGGGTCTGCGAGGAGTGCTGGCCGGTGGCGCGGTACTGCTGGCGGAGGTGGCGCTGCTCAGCCAGAGCCGGGGGGCGTTGTATGCGACGCCTGTGATGCTCGTGCTGGTGTTCGCGCTGCTGCCGGGACGGGTGCGCACGTTTGCGATGCTCGTGCCGGTGGCGCTCGGAATCGGACTCGCGGCGCCGGCTGTGCTGCGCGTGGGCGAAAGGCTCGAACACGGGCGCAGCGCCACCTCCGCGCTGCACGCCGCCATAGGCGGGACGTTAGCCGCGGCGGTGGCAGTCGGTCTGGTGGGGGCGCTGGGCGCGGCGGTGGAAAGCCGGCGCGCATTCTCGCCGATGACGGCCAGGAGACTGCATCGGGGCATTGCCGCGATTGCGGCCTTGGCCCTGGTGGCGGTGCTGGCGGGGGGTCTTGCGATCGCGGGCAACCCGGTCACGCGGATCAGGCATGGCTGGGACACGTTCAAGGGCGGCTACGCCGCCGACGCCACTTCGGGCAACCGCCTGGTTAGTGGTCTGGGGAGCAACCGCTACGACTTCTATCGGGTGGCGCTCGACGAATTCGTCGCCCATCCGGTGCTCGGGATCGGCGTCGACAATTTCCAGCAGCAGTACCTCAGGCACGGTCGCAGCGAAGAGACGCCGCGCTACCCGCACAGCGTCGAGCTGCGCACGTTGACCGAGACCGGTCTGGTGGGGACGCTGCTCGCGCTGGTCGGCTTGGGCGCGGCGCTGGTGGCCGGCGCGTGGGCGGTGAGCCGGTCCGACCCGCTCGGCCGCGCCGTGGCCGCGGCGGCCTTAGGTGGTTTCGCCTACTGGGCGGTGCACGGCTCGTTCGACTGGTTCTGGGAGTTTGCCGGCCTCGGCGCGCCCGCGTTTGCGCTGCTGGGCATCGCCTGCGCACTTGCGCCGCGCGCCGACGCCGAGCCGGCCGCTGTTACCGGACCGCGAAGCTCGAGCCCACGCCGACGCCGGCGTCTGGCGCTGACGGCAGGTGCGCTGGTGGCTCTGGTGGCGGGAGTATCTCTTACGGCGCCATGGCTGAGTCAGCTGGAGCTCCAGCGTGCGGCACGGATCTGGCCGGACGCGCCGCGTCGAGCCTACGCCCGACTGAGCGATGCGGCGAAGTTGAACCCTCTCAGCGACGACGCCTACCTGGCGGCCGGCAGCATCGCATTGCGGTTCGGCGATCTCACGCGTGCAGACCACGACTTCGTGCTCGCGCTAAAGCGCTCGCCCGAGGACGCCTACGCCACGCTCGAGCGGGGAGCGATCGCGTCGGCCAGGGGGGAGCACGCGAGGGCGCTCGCGTTGCTCGAACGCGCGAGGCGTCTGAATCCGCGCGACCCGCTCACACGGGAAGCTCTGCTCGTGGTGCACGAGGGCCGGCGGGTGAGCGTCGAAGCGCTAAACCGCTCAATTCTGCGCAATGCTCAGCAACTCGCATGAACTTGTGGGTTTATGTCCTTGGTATGCAGCATATCCGCCTCGACATAGGACGAAACCTTCGCTAGTTTGTGAGTGCATCCCGTCGATACGCTGGATGGACGCTCGCATGCCGATGCGTTGTCGGCGACGGCGGGGGTTGATGGATGGCGCGGAGAGTGAGTGCTGCTCGGGCCGAAGAAAGGAATCCAAGGCAGGGAGCATGACAAGAGCTCAAGTATTTGCCTCGACAACTGCTTTGGTGGCAGCTTTGTCGGTCGCTGGCCCGGAGGCGGCGCAGGCCGGCTCGCTGCTTAGCGGGTATGGCGGCCCCGGCCAGGGAAACCAGGCGATCCTCGGCTCGGCGCTGCTGAATGGACCCCGCAGTGGTGGAGGGGGCAGCGGCAAAGGCGGCAGCGGCGGCGCGGCGGGGGGATCGAGCTTTGGATTGGCTGAGTCATCCTCCCAGGAAGCGTCCTCCGGTTCCGGCGTCGGTCGGGGCTCGGTAGAAGGGGTCCGCGTTACGCCCTCCGAAAACGCCCCCCCAACGGCCGGTCACGGTATGGGAGCGATACATGGCGCATCGAAGGGAGTAGTCGCCAAATCCAGTCGGCGAGGCGCCGGGCAGGCATCCGCCAGCGCGCTCAGCACGTACCCAGCGTCTGAACGCGGCGAAGCGACGGTCTCTGCCGGCTCCGGGGCGGGGGGGCTCTCTACGCAGGACCTGCTGTACATCCTCTTGGCGCTCGGCGTGCTCAGTGGTGTTGGTTTGCTCACCAGATGGTTGACGGGCTTTGCCGTCTCGAGAAGTGCCGACGGTTAAAGCGAAGCGACGCAGAATCCGACTAACTGACTAGAGATCAATCCCCTTCCATGGACTCTCCCCGCATCACTCAACAGACTTCTACATCGGTACCGCTGAGCGGGCCACTCGCCGGCGTACGAGATGCGCCCCAGCCGCATGCGCTGCGGCGAGCAACCTTCAAGGGTTCTCGGCAGTGGCTGCTTGAGGGTCAAGGTTGGGATGTGCTGCGGCCGGCAGCCGATTTCCTGCTGCTCTGGGTCGCCGTAGTAATCGCTCTTGGCGGCGTTCACGCGACCCTGCGTATATCGGCTGTTCGAGCGCCACTGCTGTTGTTGCCACCGCTCGTGATGGGCCTGCTGTATCTGCGGGGGCTCTATCGCACTCGGCTACGAGCGCTGCTCCTGGACGGAGTGGCGCCCGTCATCAGTGCTGTCTCGGTGGCGGCGATGACCGTCGCGATGCTCGGCCTGTTCGTCAATGGTCAGATTCCCACCCAGCCGGACTGGGTGCGAGCATGGTTGTTCGCGCTGTTGGGCGTTGGCGCCAGCCGTTCGGTGTTGGCGTTCGCCCAACGTTGGGCGCGTGCTCGTCGCCTGGTGGGCAAGCCGGTGCTGATCATGGGCGCGGGCGTCGTCGGAGCACAGGTGGCTCGGCGTCTCGAGGGTCATCCCGAGTATGGGCTCATCCCCGTGGGCTTTCTCGACGACGATCCCCGCTCGATCGCCGAGGTGGGCGGCCGCGACGTTCCGGTGCTGGGCACCGTGGAGGATCTCGATGAGACGGTGATGAGCACGGGCGTGAGGAACCTGATCGTGGCGTTCTCATCCGTCGCCGACGGGCGCGTGAGTCGCTTGATCCAGCGCTGTCAGGAGCTTGGGATCGAGGTGTCGGTGGTGCCGCGCATGTTCGACACGATCAACAACCGCGTGGGCTACGACACGGTTGGAGGTCTGCCGCTGATGTCGTTCACGACTGTCAATCCGCGAGGCATGCAGTTCGCGCTCAAGCACGCCTTCGACCGCGCGTTCGCGCTGCTGCTGCTGCTGCTGCTCTCGCCGCTGATTCTGTGCGCGGCCGTGGCTGTGCTGGTCAGCTCTCCTGGGCCGGTGCTGTTTCGCCAGCGTCGTGTCGGACGCGATGGCCGGGCGTTCGACCTCTACAAGTTGCGCTCGATGCATTCGGAGTCCCGACGGAATCCGAAGTTGAGCGATGACGACGACGATACGGCGATCGACTTTCTTCTCGGCGGGGACGTAGCTCCTGGGGGCGTGGAGGGCGAGGATCGGCGCACGCTGGTCGGCCGTTTTCTGCGACGCACTTCAATAGACGAGCTACCCCAGCTGTTGAACGTGCTGCGGGGCGAGATGAGCATCATCGGTCCTCGCCCCGAGCGCCCCGAGTTCGTAGAGCTTTTCCGCCAGGACATCACCCGCTATGGCGACCGTCACAGGGTCAAGTCGGGGATCACAGGTTGGGCGCAGGTGCATGGGCTGCGCGGGCAGACCTCGCTTGCCGAGCGTGTCGAGTGGGACAACTACTACATCGCCCATTGGTCATTGGGCTTGGATCTAAAGATCCTGGTATTGACGATTGCCGCCGTTTTTCGCAGCGCGGAGTAGGGCGCACAGCGCGGAGTAGGGCGCACAACGCGGAGTAGGGCGCGCAGCGCGGAGTAGGGCGTCTGAGCGCGGAGTAGGGCGCACAGCGCGGAGGAGGGCGTCTGAGCGCGGAGCAGCGCGTCTGAGCGCAGGAAAGTCCCAGGCGAAAGGAGTCCTCAATGGTGCTTTGCTCAGATTGTGCTTTGCGCGCTGTGGCTCGGACCCATCCACACTTGAAACACGCGTACAAGCAGGCCGCTCGTGCCGAGGACGGAGGGCAGGGCGACTGAGTATCGATTGAAGCGATCGAGCGTAAAGGTCGCCTTGTAGAGTTGCGTGTTGCCCTGCAGGACTTCCAGCTGCATGTAGTCCCCTACGGGTCCCGAACCGTGGGCGACGACGTGATTGCCTCGGCGCCACAAGCCCAGCGTCACGGGGCTGGGAGCGCCGAAAGGCGAAGCGAGAGCCTGGGCAAGCGCGCTGAACGAAGGCTTGCGCCTGTTCCTTTCGTTGAGTACCCCAAAGTCTTCGGTATTTGAGCCGTGCAGCTGATACAGCGTCTCGGCTGCGAGGTAGGGAACGTGGGCGAGTGAGCGGAAGATGTTGGTGATGTTTGTTGCCTGCACTTTAGGAGTGACGCACCCTTGTTCCTGCTGGGCTCGATATTGCGGCCAGCAACTGCTCCAGCCGAACTCGTCCAGCCACAGGGGTTTGGTATCGCCGTTGGCGATCTGAACTTCACGGAACGAGCGCAGGGAAGCCAAGGTCAGCGTGTAGAAATGCACCGCCAGACCGTCGTAATAGCCTTTGATGCCTGCGGCATACAGGGCTTGGAGGAAGACTCCGTTGGAGCCGACGAGTGAGCCGGCGAGCACGGGCACCTTCGGGTTTATCCGCTTGATTGCGGGGTATGCGGCGCGTAGAAGCGTTGCATAGCGCCGGGCCTTGTTCGGGCCGGCAAAGTAGAGCTGATTGGCTTGGTCTGGCTCGTTCCAGATTTCGATTGCAGCCAGGCGCGTGCCGTATCGCTGGACCAGGTAGGCGACGACCGCGGCGTATGGCGAAGGGTTGCGCGGCGGCCAGGCGTTCGCCTCGTCTCGACTTCCCGGCGTGCACTTGTCGAGCAGTGCCACAGGGGCGGAGGAATCCCAGCACGGCGTGCTGTCGACGAACATGATCACACGTATCCCGCGGGCGGCTGCGTCCGCGATCAGTCGATCGGCAAAAGCAAGCGCTCGTGGTTCGATCTGGCTCGCTTCGCGCGGTTCCAATTCGGACCAAGGCAGCTCGACGCGCACGACCCTGGCATGAAGCGCCTTGGCTTCTGCGATCTCGCTGTCGGCGAGCGATAAAGGAGAGCGATCGTTGACTTCTCCTATATTTATCCCTCCCAGCGGTGGGGCGGAGGAGGCGCGCGTGTCGATTCGCTCCTGCCCGCTACTCAGGCCGGCCTGGGAGACAACCGCGCATAGAGTCAGCGTAACTGTTGTCACCAGCTTGACGAGGCGTCCTTTCATGATGCACACCATAGAGGGCGCGTCAACAACCGGGCGCAACCTCGTCCGAAAAGGGACTCGGGTAGGCTTGAACCCTATGTCACCGATCTGGATCTGGATGCAGGTGGCGATCGTGGTGTTTGTCGTGATCGGGATGATTATCGCGATCACCAAGCTTGCCTAGGATCGCTGGTAAAGGCCTTGCTCAATTTGGCCGGGTGGGCTCGTGCCTCGCCCACGTGCGCGATCTGAGGACCCTTCGCTCGGCCTTGAGTCGCCGCGGGTCTATGTGCCTCCCGGGGTTTTCTGTTCAGCTAGACTTCAAGCCTAGGTGGCTCAGCCCCATGCCTGCGCGATTTTCTCATCGACCCATTATCTGGCTTGCTCCAGTCCTTGTCCTGGCGCTCGGGCTGATCCTCGTGATAGCGAGGTCGCCGCCGCCGGCCCGCGGTTCCGGACCGCCTCCTCCGCTGCTGCCGAACCTCGTCGCGGACTCTCCGAACAATGTCAGCATGGAAACGAGCACCACCGACGGCGGACTGTCCGAAGCGGGGGAAGCAAAACTGCTGCTTCGCTTCAACGGCTACGTTCACAATGACGGCGAAGGGGCGCTTGACTTCCGAGGAGAGCGCGAAGCGCCGAAAGTAGGCTCAGAAGCTCAGGTGGAAGTGGTGCGTCGCGAAAAAGAACTCCGTGAAGCGAAAGAAGAACAAGAAAAAGGGGGTGAACCAAAGGAACCCCAGCCGTTTTCTGAACAGACCGAACACGAACTTGCTACGCCTGTAATGAAAGTCCTACAACGACTTTTTGCCACGAACAGCGGCGTGCCGACGAGCAACCCCGAAGAATCTAAAGAAGCATTCGAAAAATTCAGCAAAGAAAATGAGGCATACCTGGGGCGAGAACCGCACAAAGACGAACCGAGCAGCGCCGAAATGTTCTACGTCAACGCTGATGGACATCATCACTGGCACCTGCAACACGTCGCCAAGTACTCGTTGTGGAATGCGTCCCAGACAGTCGAAGTGGCCCCCGCGGAGAAGGTGGGCTTCTGTCTCGAGGACAGTGAACACATCGAATATAAAAAAGGTAACCAACCGACGCCGGAAGCCCCCGTCTATTCCGACGATGTCGCTCCGTATCGAGATTTCTGTCAGCGGTACCTTCCAAACGCGACATCAGTGTATGAGGGCATCTCGCCCGGCTGGCGCGACAAGTACGGCTCGGAACTTGGCTTTCAGTGGGTCGACATATCAGATGTCCTTCCTGGAGAATACTGGCTGCGGGAGGAAGTCAATCCCGACAAAGTGATCAAAGAAGAAGGGGTGGGAAGCAAGGTGGACTATGCGGAAAAGCCGACGATAGTGCCTGGATTCGACGCGCTGCCTGAAGCGGTACACACGGGAATCGACCAGTCCGTGACGATCAACGCCACATCCAAGGCGTGGGATGACACAAACCAACCCAACTATCAGATCGTCTCGCCGCCTCAACATGGCTCGTTGCAGCCAATCAGCGGAACCGATCAGGCGGTCTACACGCCCGACGAAGGCTATTCCGGCCCCGACGCCTACACTTTCTCGGCCTCCGATCCGAATAGCGAATTCCCGCGTAACCCAGCGGTGGCTGCCGTCTCGATTGAGGTGGGGGCGGTCCAAGCGCCAACCGTGGCGATCTCGGGCGCGCCCTCGGCGATGATCGCGGGGACGAGCGTCCAGCTCACCGCAGCCGTCACAGGCGACAGTCCCGAAGTGACCTGGAGCGCGAGCGCCGGCTCGATCACCTCAGGCGGCCTTTATACCGCTCCGTCCACGGCTGGAGGCACAGCTGAGGTCACGGCCCGTAGTTCGAAGGGAGCCGCCGCCGGCGTTGCCATTGCCATTCAGTCGACACCGGCAGCGGTATCCATCCCCGCTGCCGGAGCCGCCCCGTCGTCAGGAGTCGCAACCCCTCAGCCGGCTGTCTACCGCCCCACGGCTACGCTGATCGGGCGTAAGCTGATCATGACCACGAAGGCGAGCAAAGCTGGCCGCATCCGTCTCGGTGCATATCTAGGGCACCGTCTTCTTGGCACATGCGCCGCCAAGACGCTTGCGAACCGCAGCTTCACCTGCCGACTGACGCTTGGCAAGCGTATCCGTCTCAATTCGCGTATCACCGTCGTTGCCAGCCTGCGGGTTGGCAGCGAGGTATTCCGCAGCACGCGAGCAGCTGCGCCGGTGCCGGAGATGAAGATGGCAGGGGGTCGCAAGCACGCAACTCACATCGTTGGGCGAAAGGCGTCCGCCTGGCAGTTCTGGTGCAGTCCGTCGATGTTGATGTAGCCATCTCAGCTTCCTTTATGTCCCCATCTGCCTCGTGGGCTGCGCGGTGAGGAGGCGCCGATTGGGCGCGGGGGGATCTCGGCGCCGGCGAGGATCGCAGCCGGCACGGCGTGCGTGAGCCAGTGGGCCAGCGGCTCGAGGCCGCCGTGCTCGAGCTCGGCGCGCAGGTGGGGAGGTCGATCGGTATGGCTGTGAGCGTCGGAGGTGACATTGTGGATGAGCTCTTCATGCGCCAGGTCTCGGGCAAAGCGTTGCACTCGGCGTCCGAAGCGCCCCACCAGGGAGCCGGCTGTGATTGAGATCAAGACCCCGTTGCTCGCGAGCGATCCAAGCATCTTAGGGTCTCGATGGAAAAAAGGGGAGCGCTCCGGATGGGCCAGCACTATGTGGTGACCTCGGCTCTGCAAGCTCAGCAGCATGATGTCGAAGCCCGTCGCCAGCGACGTGAACGGGCACTCGATCAGCAGCCAGGGTCCATCGCCCAGCGCAAGCTTTGGCAGTTCCTCAGGGGAGATGCCGTCGATCTTCGTCATCGCGATCTCGGCCCCGGCGCGCAGCTCCAGCGGCAGCGCCTCGGCGGTGAAGCACGCGCCCACATCATCCACGAGCCTCGCGATGGTTTGGGCGTCGTTGGGGTACTCACGACTGACGTGGGGAGTCGCAACGATCGTCCGTATACCGGCTGCGACGGCGGCCTTCGCCAGCATAAGCGAGCCCTCGATCGTGGGTGGGCCGTCATCGATGCCGGGCAACACATGACAGTGCAGGTCGATCACGACGACGAACGTTAGGGCTTGTCGGGACTGCGCGGCTATTCGATCCTGGATTTGCGGGCCCGGATATGATCGGGCGCGGCTGGCCACTCCGGCTCAGCTCTGAAGCCGTGGCTACCGGCAAAGGAGGATCATGTTCAAATCGATCGTTGTGGGGACGGATGGCTCTGACACGGCGACACAAGCCGTGAGCCAGGCAGTCGACCTCGCTCGCTCCGTGGGTGCAAAGCTCGAGCTGGTGAGCGCCTATGAGCCGGTGCCGGTCCAGCGACTGCAAGCGGAACGGCGCGACGCTCCAGAGGATCTGCAGTGGGCGATCAGCCCTCGCGAGGACGTCGATGCGACCCTCGAGGCGGCTGCGAAGGTCGCTCGCGACGCCGGCGTACCGGTCAGCGTCTACCCTCGCCAGGGTGATCCGGCCGATGCGATTCTCGATGTCGCGGAGGAGCAGGAAGCCGATCTCGTGGTGGTAGGCAACAAGGGGATGACCGGCGCCAGGCGCTTTCTCCTTGGCTCCGTGCCCAACAAGGTTTCTCACCATGCGCCCTGCTCGGTACTGATCATTCGCACCACCTGAGTGTCCGGGTGACCGGTAGGCAAGGCGGGAGCCTCGATCGGCCGGCGGTCGGTTCGCGGCAGGTCCGCCCCATACGGTGTGCGTAATGCGCGTTACGCTGGTAGAGGATCTCAACGTACTCCGGGCCGGCTGGACGTCCTTGCTCGAGGCTGATCTAGATGCTGCTCCGTTCTTGTCGTTCGAGTGGCTTTCAGTTTGGGAGAGGCACTGGTGCACCGGGGGGAGGCCCTGGATCCTCGCCGCGTATGAGGGTGAGCGTCTCGCGGGTCTAGCTCTTTTCCAGCTCAGCAATCGGCGGGCATTGCGATTTCTGACGGGGTTGGGGGTCGGCTTTGGCGACTACTGGGACGTGCTCGCGGCGCAGCGAGATCGCGGCTGGGTCGTTCCGGCGGTGGCGGGCGCGCTTCGGCAGCGAGTCTTGGAGTGGGACGTACTGGTCGTAGACAAGCTCCCTGAGGATTCGCACACGAGATTGGCTTTGCTGGATGCCGGGCTGCGTGTGGAGTGGTCCACTCGTCTGCCCGCCCCCCGGATCACGCTGCCAGAGACATTCGACGCCTACGTCGCCAGCCTCTCGAAAAACCGCCGGTGGCGGCTGCGTCGCAATCTGAAGGCCATCGACGGGGGTGAGATGACCGTTCGTGAGGTGTCGGATCCCGTGGAGCTGCGGCCGCTGCTCAAGCGATGGCAGGCGCTCCGTGTCGAGTGGTGGGAAAAGCGCGAGCGCGAGATGCTTGGAGAGCATGGCAGCGAGCGGTTCCTGGCATTCACCCAGGAGGTTGTAGAAGCACTGATTCCGCTGGGCCGAGCAGTCGTCTGGGAGGTTAGAGATCACGATCGGCTGATTGGAATAACGGTCAACTTTCTCGACGAGAGTACCTTCTATTACTGGCTCTGGGGATTTGACTCGTCATTTGAGGAGGTGCGCCCGGGCCATACCTTGATCGCCTACGGCATTCGCTGGAGCATCGAGTCCGGACGGAGATATTTCGATTTCATGATCGGGGGGGAGGGCTATAAGTACGACTATGCACCCGATGATCGCGGGGTTCTGTCGTTGACCTTCGGCAATCACCGCCTACGATCACGTGCGGCACTTGGATTGCTGCGCCTAAGGCGTGGGGCGCAAGCGATCAAGCTACGATCCCAACAGTTAGGGCAGAGGCGTAGATAGTGGACGCATCGCTACGGTGTGCATATGCACGTCTCGCTGGTAGATGATCTAGCCGCCCTCCGCAACGAGTGGGAGGAGTTGTTCGCCGTTGATACGACGGCAACCCCGTTCGCATCGTTCGAGTGGCTCTCGGCGTGGTGCAATCACTGGGCTGACGGCGGTGAGCCGTGGATCCTCGCGGTCTACGAGGAGGAGCGGCTGGTGGGACTGGCGGCCTTCCTGCGACGCAGCCGCGGGGGCTTGCGCTACCTCACCGGTCTCGGCGTCGGCGTAGGCAACTATTGGGACGTGCTTGCCGTACCTACTTATCGTGAGTTTGTCGTCCGCGCGGTCACCCGGGCACTGGAAGAGCGCTCCTCTGAATGGGACGCGTTCTTCATGGACAAGCTGCCCGAGGAGTCGAGCATGATGGCGGCCCTGGGAGAGGCGGAGCTGCGGCTGGGGCCAATCACTCGGCTAACCTCGCCGCGCATAGAGTTGCCGGAGGTCTTTGACGAGTATCTGGCCGGTGTCTCTGGAAAACGGCGCCGGGAGATTCGACGCAACGTGGAGAAGCTCGACGAGGGCGAGCTTGCGATCCATGCGGTTTCAGGACGGGATGAGCTGCGAGCGGCGATTGAGCGCTGGCAGGCTCTTAAGATCGAATCGTGGGTGAATCGCGGGCTGTCGATGGATCCCGAGCACGGCAGTCGTCGTTTCCTCGAGTTTACGGTTGAGGCGCTGACAGCCATGGTTCCCCGCGCTCTGGCCACCGTATGGGAGCTGCGCCGTGGCGAGGAGGTGGTCGCGATTAATGTAGGGCTCTTGGACGAGCGCGCCTACTATGGATGGCTCTTTGGATTCGATTCGCGCTTCGAGCGTCTGCGGCCCGGACACATCGTGATCGGCTACGGCATTCGATGGAGCATACGGGAAAAGCTTCAGTACTTCGACTTCATGCTCGGGGCAGAGTCCTATAAGTACCATTACGCGCCACGTGACCGGTCTGTGCTGACGGCAACCGTTGGTAGCCGGCGATTGAGGTCACGCGCAACGCTCGGGCTGTCGCGGCTGAGGCATAAGGTGCTGCCGGCGGAGATGCGTATACCCCTCTTTGGACGCAGTTCCTAGACCAGCGGGTCGTCCACAAACGTTGCTCCCGAAACCGAGACCGAGACCCCGCTCTGGTACAGGGATTCGGCAGCTCGAGCCCGGTCGAACAATCCCGGACGGTCCACTGGACGCATCTCCTTGAAGATCCGTCGACGGTCGATGGTCATCGTCGTTTTCGACGAATGGCGATCTCATCGTATATCTCGGAGGTGTGGTCGATCATTTTCGCAAACGTGAATCGTTGATGCTGACGATGCAAGGCTGCTGCACCCATACGTTCACGGCGAGCAGGATCCTCGATCAGCTCGATCAGCCGCTCGCCGAGAGCTTCGTGATCGTCCGGGGGGACCAGCAGCCCGCTCTCGCCGTCCGCCACGGCCTCGCTGATGCCGCCGACGTCGCTGGCCAGGATCGCCAGGCCCTGGGACATGGCTTCGAGGACCACATAGGGAAATGCCTCAGCCCAGGACGGATGAACAAACATGTCCATACCCCGCAGCATGCTAGATGGATCCGCGCTCTTCCCGAGGAAATGCACAGCGTGCTCAGCACCACGCCGGGCGGCACGCGCTTGGAGGGAGTCGAGCTCGGTGCCCTCGCCCACGATCGCCACCTGCACGTCTGGGCATTGCTCAAGTACCCGGGGCATCGCATCGATCAGGGTCTCCAACCCCTTCCCGGGGCGTAGGAGCGTGAGCGCGCCGACGACAGGCCCCGCACGAGACAGCTCGGCGATACGGGGGTCGATCCGGCCCTGCTGGGAGGCTGAGATGCCATTGTGAACCACTCTCACCCTGTCGTTCGGACCGATCACGCGTGCTATGACGGCCTCGGCCTCACACACGCAGATCACGCGGCTGGCGAGCGGGGCGAGCGAGCGCTCGATGGCGCGATAGACCTGACGTTCAGCGCGGCGCGAGAAGTGCCCTGCAAAGGAGTAGCCGTGTGGCGTGTAGACAAGTGGAACCCTCGGATGCAACAGGCGCGCAAGACGAGCGATGGCGCCCGCCTTGGAGCTGTGCGCATGCACGATGTCGGGGCGCAGCTCTCGTAGGATCCTGGCGAAAGCAGCGAGTGCGCCAGCGTCGGCGCACGGAGCGATCGCTCGCTCGAGGTCGAGTTGCCTGAGGATGGACGCATCGAGCATGCCGGCTGGCGCCGTTGGTGCGCAGAGGGAGACCTCATAGCCATGCTGCTGCAGGCCGCTCGCGAGGTCTCGAATATGTCTCCCGACACCCCCGTCAACCGGTTGATGGATCAGCAGGACGCGGGTCACACGGGGGAAGAAGTACGTCTTGCCGCCGGGGGAACCCGCAGCCGTCTTTCCGAGAAGCCGGCTGCCCCCCAGGTCCGGTCGGCCATCCGTCCATAAGCCCGGCCACCGATGGCGCGTGCTCGTGTCCGGTCGATAGCCAAGACATCAGTATAAACCAAGCCACCTCCCGAAAAGGCAAACCCATCGCAGGTGGGGACGCAAAGCTACGGGGCCTTTATAGAGGTCAGCCGGGCCGCCGAAGGATCGACAACAGGGCGGTGGTGAAGACGGATCGAGGTCTTCGCATGTTTCGCCCCACCCAGCACGGCATTGCTCAGCTTTCTAGGCTTTTTTCGGTCCTTCTCTGCGCTCTTTTCGCTTTCGCGATTTGCGCTGCAGCTGCCGTTGCCGGCCCGCAGTACAGGGGAGCGCAGGTGCATTCGCTCTGGTCCACCGTGTCAAGCAGCGAAATGACCCAAGAACTGAACGCGCTCCAGAACGCCGGGGTCAACGTCCTGCGGGTGGATGTGGGATGGGCGACTCTGGAAACTTCGAAGGGTGGATACGATTCGGCCTATCTCGCCAAGCTGGACGCGCTGAGCGCTGGAGCCCACGCACGAGGCATCAAGATCATCGCGACGCTTTGGCAGACGCCCCGGTGGGCATCGAGTGGTGGGGCCTGGAATGACGCTCCTTCCAACCCCGCCGACTTCGGCGCCTTTGCGCAGTTCGTCACGAGTCGATACGGTTCTGAGCTCGCGGCCGTCGAAGTTTGGAACGAGCCTGAGATCAACGAAAACCTGATTGCCGCTAACCTCGCGGAGACGTACGTGCAGATGGTCGAGGCAGTCTATGCCGGAGCCAAGGCGGGAGGCCCTGGTATCCCCGTGCTCGCGGGCTCGCTCGCATACGCCGACATTCCCTTCCTACGGGAACTCTACGCCGACGGCATGCAAGGCTATTACGACGGTATCTCGATGCATCCCTACGCCGATGGCGCCGCTCCGGCAAATACGGCCGTCACGCACAGCTTTCTAGGGGGCATCGAGTCGCTCCATGCTGCGCAGGTGGCAGCCGGCGACGATACTCCAGAGTGGGTTACCGAGTTTGGATGGCCCACCGGAACCAGCGCGGGCGCCAATACAGAACAGCAACAGGCCGAATACACAGAACAGGCGTTTGCGTTGCTCAACGGCATTCCTTACGTCGAAGGCGCCACGGTATACGAGCTTCGCGATATGGAAACCGACGCGTCAGATCCCGAGGACAACTTTGGGATGCTCGGGCAGAACTTTGCTCCCCGTCCGGCCTATGCAGCCCTCAAAGCCGCCATGCAGGATACGACCGTCCCTACCCCCGTCTCCGCCGAAGTCGGGTTGGGGAAGCCGGAATCACCGCCGGATAGCAGCTCGAGCAGCTCGGGGTCGGGACCAGGCTCATCGGCCTCCGGCGCAAATTCTTCAGGGGGGTTGAACAGCGGGTCGAGCGCCTCCGGCTCCTCGAGCTCGTCGGGTCCGAGCGCTCCTGGATCACATGCCTCCAGTCCCTCGCTTACGGGCTCCGCGGGCGTGCATCACCATGCCGGCGCTACGCACACCCACCACAGACGTAGCGACGCGCGTGTCGCGCGGGTCGAGGGCCGCCGCCGCACTCTACGTCACAGACGGAAGCGTCTGTGACGTAGAGCGAGCTCCTCGCAGCCGGCGCATATGGCGCTCGAGGGCGATCAGCGCACCGACCTCGATCATCAGCGTCCCCATAACAGCATCTTGTCCCGGGGGATAGTCGACGAACGAGTCGATAAACAGCCCGAAAAGGGCGGCGCACAGCCCGAGTGCATAGGGGTAGAGCGCGCTGCCGCGGTCTCTGAGCGCATCGACTCCAGTTTTGGCAACGGCCACCAGAAACCAGATCAATAGCGCTGCTGCGATCAGTCCGCGCTCCGCGGCGATCGTCAGCAGGAGATCGTGAGCATGCTCAAAGGGCAGGCCACCTTCGCTCAGGCCGTATTCGAGCGAGACATCCGGGAAGTTTCCGGCGCCCACCCCCAGCAGGGGATGTGTGGCGATGATGCTCGGAGTCGTTTTCCAGATCAGCAGTCGCTCGCCACCGGCCGAGGCGCCTTCCGAGACGGTGCTCAGTCTGGTTGTCACGACGGAGATCTCGCGGGAATGGGCGATCGTGTTGAAGTTGGCGAGGGTGTAAACAGCAGCAACTGCCAGCAGCGCCAGTGCGAAGCGACGAAAGCGCGCCCAGAAGAGCAGGACTAGCAGTGAGCCGGCGAAGCCCACCACCGCTCCGCGGGTCAGCGTCAGTAGCAGCCCCGCGATCGACAGTACCGCGGCGCCGAGCACGGGCGGTCGCAGACTGGGACGAGAGGTCATACCCAGGACCAGCGCGGGGGAAATCGACAGCAGCAGCCAGAACGCGAGCTGCGCGGGATGGGTGAAGGAGCCCTGTGCCCGTTCGGTCGCCGCGCGGCCCCCGTTGACCAGCGTCTGGTTGGTCCCGTGGGCGATCGACTCCAGCGCCAGCGCCGCCCCAGCGAAGCAGAGGCAGTAGAAGACGATCTTTATCTGACGGATCTCTGCGGAGGCGACCAGCATCGAGACCGCCAGAAAGGCTGACCAGTCGACCCATATCTTGATCACGACAAAGGTTTCTCGCGCGACCAGCAGGCCAAGGATCGTGACCGCCTGGCCCAGCATAACGGCGACGTAGGCGGGGTGAGGCTTGCGAACGTGCCCTTCTATGAGGAAGCGCACCAGCACCACACCGCCGATCAGGAGCAGGATGGACTTGGTTGGCGTCAAGCCGAAGGAGCCGAAGCGCAGGTTCAGCGCCTCCCCGGGTACGCAGAGCACCGCGGCATAGACCCCGGCCATCGGCCGGTAGAAGAAGTAGATCGTGGCCGCGACCGCCAGTGGCAGACCCAGTGCGACGAGCGGAGAGGTCGCGTAGGCGATCGTGGTGTCGATTGCCGCGATTGTCGCCAGCACCAGCGCGCCACCGATCCATAACGTCCGCCGGCGCGAAGGGGCGATGCCTGCCGTGCCGGAGAAGCTGCCCACCGGCTCAGGCTACCGACCGCTGCGCCCGGAATCTCTCCGCGAGCGCCGTGCTACCTCCTCCGGCCGCCGTGCTACCTCCTCCGGCCGCCGTCCCTTGTCGCCCGGCACGATCGGCGGCGCCTATCCACGAAGCGTCCAAACGCCCGACCGATCGAGCCACGCCTTGACTTTGGTCTCGAAGCGATAGCGCCGACGACCACCATAAATCACGGGATAGAGCAGCTTGCGCAACGGTGAAAGGTTCGAAGCTCGCCGATGGGCTTTGAGCTCGTCAAAAAGACCGGGGTGTTCTCCGCGCAGCGTCCGGTAGAGCGCGCGGTGGTCGGCCTTTGCAGCTCCGAGCATACGTGTGCCGTGCAGGCGCCGGTGGAACGTGATCACTCCTGCGCCTGCATATATCCCCCGGCAGCCCCGTTCGGCCAGCGTCATCCACAGCCCCCAATCCTCGTATCCGGCGCCGAGATGGCGCCACCCCCCCGCGTCCCGCAGGGCGCTGCGCCTGAACAGCGCGGTGACCGGGTACTCATTGGTATATGCCAGTCGGTAGGGGTCGATCGTGTGCGGGACGAGCCGGATCAGCTCGGAGTCGCCGAATTCGCGATAGTCGCCGTAGCAGATCGCTGCCTCGGGATCCGCGTCGAGGCGATCCGCCATGATCCCCAGCGCGTCCGCCGAGGCCAGGTCGTCGGCGTCGAGGTCATAGATGTAGGGAGCCGAGGTGGCGCGGATACCCGCCATCCTGGCGGCGGAGAGACCCGCGTTGTTGTCCTGACGCACGATGCGGATGCCGTTCGCCGCGAGGGCAGCCAACACCTCTTGCGTATGGGCCTCGGTGGATCCGTCGTCGACGATTACCAGCTCAGTGGGCTCGGCGCTCTGCAATGAGCTCACCGCCTCGCCCACTACGCTGCCGTCGTTGTAGCACGGGATGATCACAGCGATCCGTGGCCCGCGTCGCTCGACCCGAACACCGGATGGTTGGGAGAAGGAGTAGCTCACCGCTCGCCGCTCATGCCTGATGCCGCCCGGTCAAGCGGCGGGCAGGCCGCGCCGATGAGGACGGATGGCGCCAGGACACGGCTGCAATCCGCGATGCGGTATGCCAGCCGGACACCCCAATAACATTCCACCGGTGAGGAGGAGCTCATGAGAGATCGCTCGACCCTGAGCATTCTGTGGCGCCGATGGTGGGTAGTCGCGGCTACATTCCTGATCTTTGTCGTGGTCGCCGGCATCGTTTCGAAGGTGTCGCCGAAGGTTTACTCGGCGACGAGCACTCTAGTCGTCGTCCAGAAGGAAAACGCCGCCTCGTTTGACGCTGTACAGGCCGCGCAGGTGACCGCACGCACCTACTCGGATATCGTCAGTTCCGCGACGATCGCCGAACAGGTCGCCCACAAGCTGGGGGGTGCCACGACGCCGAGCTCGGTCAGCTCGGCGATCTCGGTCAGCCCGGTCACGGAAACCCAGCTGTTGAAGATCACCGCTGAAGAGCACAGCGGTGCGAAAGCGCAGGCGCTGGCCAATGCGTATGCCGCGACGGTGATCGAATTCATCGGAAAGAAGGTGGGGCCAACCGTGGGGGCCAACGTGGCGCTTGCGAGCACTGCGAGCCTGCCCACTGCGCCCGCGCGCCCGAGGCCCACCCTCTATGTTCTCGTTGCGGCGATTCTCGGGCTGTTCGTCGGCGTTGGCATCGCCTTGCTATGGGAGCGGCTGGATACGCGCTTGCGGACCGCTGAGGAAGTGCGTGAGCGCTTCGACGAGCTGATCCTTGCTCGCATGCCGCGTCGCGGGCGCAGCCCGACGTCCGTCAGCGCCTTTAACGAGGCCTTTGGCTTGCTGCGCGCAAATCTACAGTTCGCCAGTCCTGGCCGGCCCGCCCGGGTGATCGCCGTGACCAGCGCCCGGGAAGGCGAGGGAAAGACCACCTGCGTCGCTCAGATGGCCGTGGCTATGGCGGAAGTCGATTCGCGGGTCGTGGCGGTGGACGCGGACTTTCGCCGCCCCAAGCTTCAGGAGCTCGTGATGCCGGAGCACGTCGGGCAGCTCCGTCCAGGCCTGTCCAACTATCTGCTCGAGGATTGCTCTCTCGACGAGATGGTACATTCGACGGACACCGCCGGGGTTGAGTTCGTACCCACGGGTCCGGTGCCGGCTAGTCCCGCCGCCATCCTGGAATCGAGTCGGGTTCAGCCGGCGCTGCAGGAACTCGCCGAACGCGCAGACCTGGTCTTGATCGATTGTCCACCCGTCTCCGCCGGCGCGGACGCCGCGATCATCGCCGGTCGCGTGGATGGAGTGGTGATCGTAGTCGATCTCGAGCGCTCCGACGAGCGTTCGGTTCGCGAGGTCCTGAGCCAGCTGCGGACCGTCCATGCGCCGATCCTTGGGTTCGTGCTCAACCGCGATCACGCGATCGAGTTCGCGTATGACTACGCGCGGATGGCCTAGAAGCCAGCTGATGTGAGTCCCTTCCACGAGGGCCAGTCGGGTAGTTCTGAGCAGATGCCGCAGGATCGGATGCCCGCCGTTGTGATCCTTGGGCTCGCCGGTCTTTCCATGCATCACGGCGCTCTGGGCGCGACGCGCAGCCTGGGCAGGCTGGGTACATCCGTATGGCGTGTGCATCCCGGTCGCCGGTCCCCAATCGGGCGCTCGTGCTACGCGAGCGGCTGCGTGGCCGTGCCCCCGGATGCGACCGATAACCAGATGCTTGATGTCCTGCATGGGCTTGGAGGCCGGCTTGGCCGTGCGATGCTCCTGGCCGTCGACGATGCGAGCGCCATGTTCGTCGACGACCATGGGGAGGTGCTGCGAAATGCATTTCTGCTGCCCGATCAGCCCACAGGCCTCGCGCGAGCGCTTGCGGACAAGCGCTCGATGCACGGGCTCTGCCTGGAGCATGGCGTCGCTACGCCTTTGGTGGCTTTTCCAACCTGCGAGTCCGACGTCCGCGAACACGCCGCGCAGGCCGCGTTTCCGGTCGTCGCCAAGCGGATCGACGCCTCCCAGCCGGCGACGCCGGCGACGCCGGCGACGCCGAACGTGCTCGTCGCTCACGATCGAGACGGCCTGCTCGCGGCCTATCGGGCGATGGAGTCCGCTCGGCGCCCGAACGTGATGCTTCAGGAATACATACCCGATGCTCCAGATGCGAATTGGATGTTCAACGGCTATTTCGACGGGAGTTCGAAGTGCAGGGCCTCATTCGCCGGTCGCAAGCTCCGGCAGTCCCCTCCCGATGCCGGCGCGACCACCCTCGGGGTATGCGAGGCCAATCCGGCTTTGGCCGAGATCACCACCGCCTTCATGGCGGCGGTCGGATATCGAGGGATCGTCGACATCGATTACCGCTTCGACCATCGCGACGGGACCTATAAGCTGCTCGACGTCAACCCGCGGATCGGCTCGAGCTTCAGACTGTTCGTGGCCGCCGAGGGAACGGATGTGCTGCGCGCCATGTATCTCGACTTGACGGCGCGCCAGGTGCCCGCTGTCACCCGGCAGGAGAACCGTCGATGGGTCGTTGAGGCCCTGGATCTGCGTTCGTCGTTCATACACATGAAGCGCCAGGATCTGACCGTTCGTGAGTGGTTGAGTTCGCTGCGCGATGTCCAGGAGTGTGCATGGTGGGCGCGGGATGATCCTTGGCCATTTCTGGCGATGGTTGGCTCACTGCTGATCGGTCGTTTGCGCAAGGTCTTTGGGAAGGGCTCTGTCGGGTTATGAAGGTGCTCGCGATCTCCTCCTACGGCGCGCTCGGCGGCGGCGAGTTGTCGCTCGCCAAGTTCGTGAGTCATCGTCCGGCCGGGATCGAGGTTTCGACACTGTTGGTTGAGGATGGACCGCTGCGTCCGTATCTGCTGGAACGCGGTGTTCCCACTTCGGCTGCGAGCGGTTACGATGGACGACCGACGTCCGTGGGAATGGCGCGCTTCACGCGCTCCCTGCGGAGGCTGCTCGAGCAGGCCGATCCAGATGTAGTCTGGGCCACTGGATTGAAGGCCGCGTTTATGGCTGCTCCTGCGTGCCGCCTGTCGCGCGTGCCCGTGGTCTGGCACAAGGTCGACTTCTCGCTCGACTCTTCCCTGACCCGCCTATTGGCTCTGGCGGTGAATGGAGTAATCAGCGTGAGCGAGGCCGCGGCGGGCGCGCTGGGAGAGTGGCTGCGACACCGGCGGCTGCTGGCGGTGGTCGGACCGCCGGTGCGGCTTCCAAGCGATCTACGAGTGACGCCCAGCCGGCAGGAGCTGGCAATTGGGACGACGGCGACACTAACGCCGATTAAGGGCCAGAGGCACATCATCGAAGCGGCGAGCATCCTCTCGGTCGAGTTCCCGCATCTGCGCGTCATCCTGGCCGGCGCCTGCTCCTCTGACTATCCGGAGTTTCCCGAGGAGCTCCGCCGGGTGGCGGACGAGCGCGGGATCGGCGAGCGTCTCGAGCTGCCGGGTTTTGTCGAGGATGTACCGAAGGTCCTGAGTCGTATGAGCGTGTTTGTGAATGCCACCTATCGAGACGAGCAGGGGTTCGGATGGGAGGGTCTCAGCGGGGCGATGCTCGAGGCGAGCTGGGTGGGGCTGCCGGTCGTCGCAACAAATGGAGGCGGGACTCCTGAGGGTCTGCGAGACGGAGAGACGGGCACGCTTGTCCCCGAAGCCGAGCCGGCTGCGATCGCGCGGGCGATCGCACCATACCTGCGTGACCCCGATCTAGCTCGGGCGGCCGGGGAGGCTGGCGCGCGCTTTACGCGTGAACACTTCGCTCCCGAGGTTGGGGCAAGGCGGCTATTCGAGGCTTTGGCTCAGGTCGCATAGCGCACGGCACGGAACACGCGAATCGGCACGGATCGCACGCTCGTGCGGCGCTGCCATCTACGGCCCCGCTTACCTGAATCCACCACTTACTTTGGCACGGGTCCCTAGGTTTCGCGCAGGCGGGCCTACGAGCCCGACGGGCTGGTAAGCCGCCTGGGCAGACGCCGTCTCGCCATGCTAAACGCGAATCGGATGTCAAGCGGATTGAGCAGCCATTCCACGAAGATCAGCACGGCCAAGTAAGCCATGACACCGGCAGCGAGCGCAACCAGGAGGCTTTCGTGCAAAGGCCACGACACCGCGGTCATCGCCAGACCGGCCGCGATTCCGCCCGCGAGCATCGTCGGCAGGTCGATTCCGCCCACCGCACGGTCGGCTCTGTGCATGACCCACACGGCGTAGATCACGACCGTAGCCAGCATCGCGACCGCCGCGCCGACATCCCCGTACAGGGGAATCAGGATGAGGTTGAGAGCGACGTTGAGGCCGGCCATGGCGGCGGTCAGGGGAATCATCCTGCGAGGATTCTCGCGTGAAACCAGCAGCGATATACAGAGCGTCACGATGCCCATCAGGACCACCCCGGGTCCGAGTATGCGCAGGGGAGAAGCTGCCGAGAACGAGGCGCCATAGACCAGCCTGCAGATCGGCCCCGCCAGCACCAGGAAGGCGATCGAGAGCGGCATCAGCAGAACGAGGGCGAGCTTGACCGAGCGCTGGAAGATAAAGCGCAGCGGCGGATCTCCTTGGAGATCGAGATGGGTGTACATCGCCGAGAAGGACCCCGTCAGGGCGTATGTGATGAAGAAGGTCGATTCGAACAGTCGATATGCGGCTCCATAGCGGCCCACCGTCGCTTGAGTCGCGATCATGGCCAATATCAGCGTGTCCATCCGCGCGAGCAAGATCGAAAAGGTGTCCTGGGCGGCGAACGGAATGCTGGCCCCCGCCAGGCTGCGCCAGCGGCGATGGTTGAGCGTGAGCTTGGGCATTCCGATCGTACGGGCCAGCAGGATGAAGCCGATCACGACGCCGATGAATGATCCGGCTGAGTAGCTGAGCGCGACTGCGACCACTCCGTAGCCCGCTTGCAAAGCGGCGATCCCGAGGCCAGCCGAGCAAATACGCTGAAGAGCGTCCGCCACGGACGGCGGTCCGCCGCGTTCATGGGCTGAGAAGATCGCGGCCTGAGTGCGCGCTACCGAGTCGCTGAGGACGCCTATGGTCAGGGCGAGGGTAGTGGCCTGGGCGCGAGCGTTGTAACCGACGAGATGGAGTCCGAACAGGCTCAGAGCGAAGAGGGGGACGGCGATCGTCAGCTTGAGTGCGATCGCATTGAAGAAGAGATGGTTCGCGCTCTTGCGCTCGCGCGCGATCGCGCGCAGGATGTAGCGGTCGAGGCCCAAATCGACCGCCACCATCACGAATCCCAGGTAGGCGACCGCGAAGACGAAAGCCCCCAGTCCGTTTTCACCCAGCTTGCGGGCCACCTCCGCGAACAGCGCCAGAGAGGCCAGGCGTCCGATGATCTCTCCGGCGCTCCGATAGAGCGTGTTGGTGACGGCGCGCTCTTCTATGGTCTGCGCGTTTGACGGCCCGTCCACGGCTCGACCGAGGTTTATCTCTAGGTGCGAGGCCGGTTCGATGTCGCTGGGGGTTGGCTGATCGCCAGCCGGTGGATTTGGGCTTCGATCGGTCAACGCCCGACCATTATCGGAGGTCGGCCGGGGGACTTCGCTGCGTCAGTGCTTGGGCTCGGCCCGTTTGACCACCAGCGTCAGTACCGTGGGCTTGACCTGACGTATCCCAGCCTTGTCGGTCGCAAACGACGTAAGTCTGTATGTCCCTGCCTGAAGGAGTCCGGTGAGGATCACGAAGTGTCCGCCCGGCATTGCCCTGACCTGAAGGTCTAAAAACGATGTATGCAGGCACTTCATATGCTTGCGATGCACGCGACAGGCTCCCCGGCGCTTGAAGCTGAGTGTGGCGCGGACGCTGGCGACGGCTCCGCCGCCGATGCCCGCGGAGGCGCGCACGTTCACGACACAGCGCATGCGAACGCAGCTCTTTGAGATCAGCGTCAGAGTAGGCGGAGCAGGATGCGTCGAAGGGCTCGATTGGGCTCCTGCCGCCGTGCCCGCTTCCGCCTCTCCCGCTACGCTCACGTCCGAGCTCCTGTCGAAGTTATACCCGCCGGCGTTGGTCGCCCGGGCTACGCAGAAGATTCTGCGGCCGGCGTAGGCTGCGCTCAGCGTGTAGGTCGGTTCGGGCGAGGAGGCGGACGTGAGCGCGCTTCTGGCGTCTGGATCGGATGCGCTCGCTTCGTCGGCATAGAACCTGTACGTATAGATCGGGTTGCCGCTCCAGGAGCCCGCGCTGCAGGTCAGCTTCTGTCCTGGCAGCGGCGTGCCCGAGATTTCCGGAGCGGACTGCTCGAGCGGAGCCTGGGGCGGATCGGATAGTGCGAACTGCAGGTTGCCCTCATCGATCAAGCTCTGGAAGAAGCCTGGGAAACCGGCCTCGCCGCAGCCATTGCCGAAGTCGACGATACCGAGCAGGCGGTAGGTTCCGGGGGGTGTCATCGGGCCTTCGAACAGAGGTCCACCGCTGTCGCTGTAGCACGCTCCATGTCCGCCATCGCCGGCGCAAACAACGCTCGACGGTACGGCCTGTTTGATGGCCTGATAATCCGCGGCGCATTCAGTCGGGGAGATGAGTGGTATTTGCGCAGATTGCAGGTATCGCTGAAAGCCGGCTTCTTCCGAAGGGCGAGCTTCACCGATGAGTTCTTTGTCATAACCCCAGCCACTGATCCTCAACATCGATCCGAATGGGGGGACGGCGCTTGCCAAAGGGATCGGCGCGACCTTGTTCGTGCCGTCTATAGACGGCGCCAGGCCGCTCCATAGGGGCTGTTGCAGGGTGAGCAGGCCAACGTCATGCTCGCCTTCGACCGGATTCCAAGCGGGGTTGAACGACGTAATGGCTACAGGGTCCTCGATGTAGCCCGCCGGCTGCCCGTCGGCGGTGTTTATGTCGTCGGTCCCGGCGAGCACCTCGACCTGCGCTGGGGATGCGACACCGCGCGGTTCCTGGTTCATCACGCAATGGCCGGCTGTGAGCACCTGGGTCGCATCCAAAATCACGCCCGCGCAGAACTGACTCTGGACGGGATTCGCGACTTCGCCTGGTCCCGGGGTGATCTGAGGGTCGTAGATAGCAACCTGAAAGGGTGCATCTTCGATTGGAATCCGGCTTGCTCCGACGACGCTGGCATGGGCTCGGGGCGCGGCGGCGGCGATCCCGGGATGGAGGCCACCGAGCATCGCGAGCAGGCCGAGCCCCGCGATGGCTGTCGAGCGGCGTACGCGGTGGCGGGCGGATGCTCTCGCCGCGAGGAAGGCTGCGATCAGGTCGTTCATGCTCCGGAGGATCTTCTCAAGAAGCCTCGCTTCTCTGCGCAGCATCGGCACGATAGGGTCGTGGCGGCGTCTGAGCCGCAGGCGTCCTCGATACAGCTATGCGGCTGCGCCCATGAAGACATTGCGTCCCCCTCTCGTACTCGCCTACCACGGTCTGGGAGCGCTCACGGGCCGGTTGGATCCACACAACCTGATGGTCCATCCCGAGCGTTTCCGAGCGCAGATGGAGAGGTTGCTGGGCCGCGGGTATCGATTCGTGAGGCTGCGCGAGCTTGTCGATCGGGCTGTCGAAGCCGAGCTTGGTGGCGGTGTGTGTGCGCTCACATTCGACGATGGGACCGTGGATAATCTCCACGTGCTGGGGCCGCTGCTTTCCGAGCTGGGGCTTCCGGCAACGGTCTTTGCGTGTCCCGGTTTGATGGGGGAGCGTCACTTTGCCATGCCTGCCGAGGCGGGAGTCCGGTTGATGGACGCCGAACAATTGCGCGAGCTTTCCCGCTCTCCGCTTGTCGAGATCGGCTCGCACACCAACGCCCATGTAGACCTGTCTACAGCTAGCCTGGAGGTTGCCTACCAAGAGATGGTCAGCTCCAAGAGGGCGCTCGAGGAGTTGCTCCAAGAGCCGGTCAAGGCATTTGCATATCCGAAATGCTGCTACTCACCGGCCTGCCCAGAGGCAGCCCGCCGAGCCGGCTACAGGGTGGCCGTGACATGTGGTGGGCGTGGAGGATGGCGTCGCTTTGAGCTGGCCAGAGAGAGCATCGACTCACTCGACGGACGAGTGACATTTGCGCTGAAGTCCCGCAGGCTGTTCCTGCCCCTGCGCGAATCCGCGCCCGGCAAGCTCGCTCGCGCTGCGGCCCGCCCTTTGCGACATCCCGCGGCCGATGCTTCTCGATGATCATGTGAGTCGGGAAAGCTCGCCGTGACCGGCTGCGACCAGGGGCCATTGCTCATCGCGATGGGGCTCGAGATCGCTCTGCGCGCCGGCTTGCGAGCGGAATGCTCTGGGTCAGCGTCGCGACCGATCGCTCGTCCGCTCCATGCGAGCTCACCACTACCTGCAACGTAAGGCGGTGGTGATGTTGGCGCAGTTGCGTCTCGGCCTCGCCGTTGAGCTTTACTACGACGACGAAGCTACCTCTGTGTCGTCCAAACCGAGCGTGGGCGAGCGTGAGCGTCACGAATTTAGGCTTCCCGTTTGTGTTCTTCACCGAGATCTCAGCACGAAGCGTGAGCGTGCCTTCACACTCGCCCGCGATCGACGAGCAGCGCAGCGCCACCTCCAGGCGACCGCCTGGCCCCGCATGAAGGTGCGTACGCACAACCATCGGAACATTTGACGGTACGGCTGGACTCGCACTCGAATTGGTGGATGGCGTTGCCGGGCTCGCAGCCATCCCCGGGCTCGTCGAGGTCGATGTGGGGACATCGTTCGTGCCCGTCTGCGTGGTTGGTGTTTCAGCGTTCGTTTTTTCGGTGGAGACCAAACCCGCGGAGGACGGCTTCGCGATCTGGTAGGAGGTCACGGTTTCGCCGCTCGACACGAACAGTCGCCCCCCCGCGGCGCTCGGCGAGGCGAAGTGGTCGGCCACCGGGCTGGGCAGCGTCTCGGTATAGCGCGGCATGCCTGTGGCGGGATCGAGGCCGTAGAGCTTCGTTCCGCCTCCGCTGAAGCCTCCGGTCGCGACGACCCACACCAGATCGGCGGAGACGATCGGCGGTCCAAATGCATCGGAGGGCCCTTGCCACAGTGGGGTGAAGCTCCGCGCCGTCTCGTCATAGGAGAGCGCCTGCACGCCATCCGTACACGCGATGTAGATCGTGCCGTTCGCGTACGTATCGCCCCCAAAGCTGCCGTGTCCGGCGCAGACCTGGTGGCTGTATACCGCCGAGGCACCGGAGCTCATGCTCGCCTCGTCGATGAGATATCCAATTCCGTCCTTGCCTGCTTGGAACAGCAGGCCCCCGGGCAGCAGCTCCGCACCCGAGGAGGACAGGTCGAGGTCGTTGTTGCTCTCTTCCTGCCAGTTCGGCGGCTCGAACCAGCCGAGCGGAGACGCCGGTTCGGAGTAAGGGTTCGCCACGAAATCCTGCCTAAGGTCGAGCTTGACGACGCTGTCGGAGTAGTCATAAGTCGTCGCTTCCTGACCGCTCGCTGGATCTGGGTTGCCCGTCGTTGCATAGATGTTGCCTTCGCTGCCGACCGCGGGGCCGCTCGGCGCCCAGACCGCGCCGCCTGCCGTCGACGGCGGCGCGATCGGCACTTGCCAGAAGAGCGGCCGCCCGCCGGCCTCGGGTACGGCTGCGACCGCGCCGCGATAGTCGCTGCAGTCGCCGTCGTTGCCACCGAAGCCGAACACAACCCGGCCCTGGTCGAGGTTGAGGGCGGTGCGCTGGAGCAGCGCTTTGGGGTCGGAGCCGGGTGGGTCGACCGGCGTGCTCAGCACTTCTTCGCCGTTTGCGAGGTCGAGCCCCTTGAGCACATGTTGGGCCTGCTTGGTCGTTGCGGTCAACGTATCGGCGACGGCGTAGATGATGTCTGTAGTTGTGTCAATCACCGGCGTTCCGACGATGCCAACCGTGGGCGCGATGTCGCCGCACAGCAGTTCTCCGGAAGGGACCGGCGTGCCTACGCTTTTCTTCCATACCACCTTGCCCGTGGCCGCTTCCAGTGAGTAGATGTCGTCGCCGACCGTGGCCACGTACACGTGCGAGCCGAGCACGAGCGGCTGTCCCCAGATCGGTGCTCCCAGATTCTCTGTATGCCAGTCGAGCAGCGGTTCGATCGGCTGGGTCGCTTCAGGGTCGTCGCCCGAGCGCGCCGGATCGCGGTGGTAGGTCGTCCATTCGGGTTCCCCGTGTGCCGTGGCGGTCAGTGCAGACGCGAGCAGCAGGCAGGCGAACAAGAGGGCGAGCAGGGCGCGGACAGCGAGCAGGGCGCGGACAATTACAGAGGCAAGCTTGATGGTCGGCTGCCTACCCACAAACATGTCCCTTCAACCCCAACGCCCGGCCCGCCTGATCCGCCCGGTGCCGCGCGATCGCCCGCGGGTGTGGCGTTTGAGTAGCTCGCGCGCCACCGCCAGCCCCGCGATCCCGCCGCCGACATTCGCAACGTCACACTTCTCCGGCGCCTGGACGGGCTGTGAGTCTGGGGAAGGCATCTTGCCCAACTGTAGTTGCCGATTGCCTGTGAATGGTCGTGCAGGTAGACGATGGTTATGGCAGCAGCTGCAAGCCCTCGACATGCCCTGGGCGCAGCACGGCGAAGTGCCGGTGGTCAAGCGTTGCCAGCTTGGGCTCACCAAGTCTTTCCACCAATGCGAGCACGCTTGCGTCGACGACGCCGAGCGCCTGGTCGCTGTACAGGGCTTGCAGCTCACGGCAGCGCGTGAGGTCCATGGTGGTTAGGAGCTCCAGCCGGTATGCCCCCGAGAGCAGGTCTTCGAGGAACGTGAGCCAGGCATCGACACCCAGGCGCTGATGACACCAATAGTCGAGCTCGGCGAGCACCAAGACCGGTACTACGAGATCCTCGTGGGTCTCGCTGAGCAGCTTTGCGCAACGGCGGTGATCGGGGTCAGCGGCGTCCAGGGCGGCGAGCAGTGGACCGGTGTCGAGCACCAGCCCCATCTACGTAGGCGGATGCGCGACCGGGTTTGCGGTGAGCTGCGCGGCGGAGAGGCCGTCGGTCGACCGTGCGATTCCGAGACGGGGGCGGCGAGCGGCGTGCAGGGACTTCGCCTTCTCGTCGATGGCCTCTGCGAGCACTGCCGTCAGCGTCACTCCGCGCCTGCGCGCCTCCGCTTCGAGTGTGTCGAGCGATGAGCGCTTAGCGGCGACGGTGGTGCGTCGGACAGCGGTTGGACTAGAAGTGCGATTCACGATGCGAGATTCTAGCATCTGTAAATGGAAACCAGGATGTGCCCTACCGCCGCACAGCCCCGGGCCCCCCGGGCGCGGTGGCGGCCGCCGCGTTGACCAGCCCCGCCCCGTACAGGCGCGCGTCCCCGGGCCCGCCCAGTGGCCGCGCGGTGGCGCGCAGCCGCGCGACGATTTGTGCCGGGGAAGGGTCTCGCCCGAGCACGCCTGAGGCGATGATCAGCGCAGCGGTGGCCGCCACGTGGGGGGAGGCCATCGAGGTGCCCTCATAGCCCGAGGGCATGCCGAAGCGACGGGGGGAGGAGCCCGTGAACGTCACCTGGTAGACGTCTTTGCCGGAGGGTTCTTCCGGGCGGCAGTTCGGGTCGCCGGGCAGGTCGGCGTCGGCCCCGCCGCCGGGGGCTACGAGCGCGAGCTCCGAGCCGTCGTTTGAGTAGTCGGCCAGGCAGCCGTGTTCGGTAGTCGCGCCGACCGCGATCACGGTGGGAGCGCGCGCGGGATAGGCGATCGCGGCGTGACCCTCGTTGCCGGCGGCCGCGACCACCGTGACCCCGCGGCGGTTGGCGTAGCGCAGCGCTTCGATCAGCTCGGGAATATCCGCGGCGGTGACGCCGCTTGAGAACTCGAGACTCAGGTTGATCACCCGAGCGTGGTGGTTGACGGCGAAGCGCACGCCTTCGGCGATTGTCGAGGCGTCGCCTTCTCCTTGGCTGTCGAGCACACGCACAGGCATGATCCGCGCGGCGAACGCGAGCCCGGTGAGGCCATAACGGTTGTTCGTCGCCTCCGCGATCGTGCCCGCTACGAACGTGCCGTGGCCGTTGCGGTCGTTGGGGTAGCGGTTGTGCGCGATGAAGTCATACCCCTGCACGAACCCGTACCGCGAGAAGTCGGGCGAGCGCCGGAACGGCCCGCGGTTGGCGTAGGCGACGCCCGTGTCGAGGACCGCCACGATCACGCCTTTCCCGCCGGGCGCGCTGTCGGCCGCGACGTTCGCCCACGCTTCCGGCGCGTTCACGCCGAACGGGCCGACGAAGTTCCATTGCAGTTCCTGCCAGTCGCCGGGCGCGCGACCGGCGCCCTCGTCGTTGGGGATCAGACCCCCGGAGATGCCGGCGAGGTAGTCAGGCACCGCCCACGCGACATCGCGCCTCCCGCGCAGGCGGCGCAGCGCCGCGGCGACCGACATGCCCGGGGCCAGCCGCAGCAGCCGCGTGTGCGCGGCCACCGCCACAGGACCGGTCGCGTCCGCGAGACGCGCCGTGGCGGCCCGCGCGGCCGGAGTGGTCGTGGCGACGTACCTGACGACGATCTGGCCTGGGGCGTAGGGGGCCGCTGGAGCGGCGACCACAGCGGTCACCCCGGCGATGGTCGGGGGGACTGCGCCGGCGCGGGCCGGGGCGAAGCCGGCGCCGGCGGCCAGAGCGCCGGTGAGGATCGCGAGCGCGGCGGAGGATCGCATCGCCCGGGACATCGTCGCGAAAGGCTGCGCGCGCGCGTGCGCGCACGCGCACACACACGCGCGCGCGGTGCAACGTTTGCAATGCAGTGGTTGCCGGACGACCGGGCAAGCGCAGAAGCGCGCAGGGCAAGCGCAGAGGCCCGCGGGGCAAGCGCAGAGGCGCCGTCGGCATGGGGAGGGGGGGGAGAGGTGGCGGCGGTGGAGGGGGGGCATGGGCGAGCTTTGCGTAATCATTGCGCTGAGGCGCTTCGGCGGAACGCACTGTCGCAGAGAACACGCGCGCGGCGCGATGAGACCGAGAGATGACGAGCGAGCCCCTATCGACGACACGCGACGACGATGAGCGCTGCATGCGGCTGGCCCTGCGTGAGGCCGAGCTCGCGGCGGAGCACGCAGACGTGCCGATCGGCGCGGTGATGGTCGTCGCGGGCGACGTCGTGGCGGCCGCGCACAACGAGCGCGAGCTGCGTCAAGACCCGACCGCGCACGCGGAGATCCTCGCGCTGCGAGTCGCGGCGGCGGCTGTCGGGAGCTGGCGGGTGCTCGGAGCGACGCTGTATGTCACGCTCGAGCCGTGCGCGATGTGCGCTGGTGCGATCGTGCTGGCACGCGTTCCCCGCGTCGTGTTCGGCGCGAGCGATCCCAAGGCGGGAGCGTGCGGGAGCGTGCTCGACGTGTTCGGCGAGCCCCGGCTGAACCACCGCCCCGTGGTGGAGGATGGCCTGCTCGCACAGGAGTGCGGCGCGCTGCTCAGCGGGTTCTTCGCCTCCCGGCGGTAGGTCTCAACCAGCCGCGATCGCACCCTGTCGAGCGACCTTCGCGGCGGCGTGACGGGCGAGCGCCGCGTGGTGGCGCCTGGCGCCGCCGAGGAGCGCCGCGTCGAGCTGGGCGCGCTTGTACAGCCAGTGCACGTCCGCCTCCCACGTGAAACCGACGCCGCCGTGCATCTGGATAGCGCTTGCGGTGACCGACTGGCCGCCGTCGGCGGCCGCGGCGGCCGCGAGCGCCGCCGCCTCGGCGAGTAGCAGCGGTTCGGCGTCCGCTGCCCAGGCCGCGTGGTAGGCGGTCGCGCGGGCGCTCTCGGTATGCAGCAGCATCTCAGCGCAGCGATGTGACACGGCCTGGAACGAGCCGACGGGGACGGAGAACTGCTTGCGCTCTTTGACGTAGGCGAGCGTCATGTCGAGCGCGCGCTGGCAGACGCCCACGACCTCGGCCGCGACCGCCGCGCGGATGCGCGCGGCCGCGCCCGTGGAGCCGGGCGGGAAACCTGCGCCTGGTTCGAGCGATCCGCCGTCGCCGGAGCCGAGCGGTTCGCCCTCGCCGGTGACGGTCGCGAACCGCCGGGTGGGGTCGATCGAGACGAACAGCTCGGTCTCGGGCGACTCGATCAGCCAAACGGCGCCGTCGCCGGCGCTGCTTCGGTCCCCGCGGCCCGCTCCTCCCGCGCCGCTTCGGTCCCCGCGGCCCGCTCCTCCCGCGCCGCTTCGGTCCCCGCGGCCCGCTCCTCCCGCGCCGCTTCGGTCCCCGCGGCCCGCTCCTCCCGCGCCGCTTCGGTCCCCGCGGCCGGCTCCTCCCGCGCCGCCCTCCTCCCCGTGGTCGACCCCGACCCGATCGCCGTCGTCGATCACGAGCACGACCGCCGCGCCGGCGGCGTCGGCCGCCAGCTCGCGCGTGCCGATCCCGGCGGTCAGCTCGCCCGAGGCGAGACCCGGCAGCCAGTGGGCGCGCTGCTCGTCGCTGCCGCTCGCCTGGATGACCGCGGCGGCGGTGGCGGTGGAAAGGAAGGGGGTGGCCGCGCACGCGTAGCCGAGCTCCTCGGCGAGGACGGCCAGCTCGACCGCTCCGAGCCCCTGCCCGCCGTACTCCTCGGCGACGGCGATCCCCGGCCAGCCGAGCTCCACCAGCTCGGCCCACAGCGCCGGGTCGTACGTGGCGGACTCGGCCGCCTCGCGCACCTTGGCGAAGGGTGAGCGCGCCGTCAGCAGCTCGCGCGCTACGCCCTTGATCTCTTGCTGGTCGCGGCTGAGGTCGAAGTCCACGAAGCGCTCCTAACGTGCCCGGCTGGGATTGAAGTCCACGAAAGGCGACTGGCGTGCCCGGCTGGGATTGAAGTCCACGAAAGGCGACTGGCGTGCTCGGCTGAAGTCGAAATCCACGGAGGGCCTTAACGCGCCTTCGGCAGGCCGAGCACGCGCTCGGCGACGATGTTCTTGAGTACCTCGGTGGTGCCGCCCTCGATCGAGTTGCCGCGGGCGCGCAGCAGCTCGTACGCCCACGGGTCGCCGGCGCGCAGCGCGCGCGGGCCGAGCAGGTCGGCCGCGAGCTGGGTGAGGCGTTGGTTGGTGTCCGACCACATCCACTTCGTCAGCGACCCCTCGGGACCGGGCTGGCCGTACTTCTCGATCGCGGTCAGCCCGCGGTAGGCGGTGAGCCGCACGATCTCGGTGCGCAGGTGCAACTCGCCGAGGCGGCCGGCGAGCACCGGGTCCGCGAGCAGGCCTGCGCGCGCGGCCTCGTCGATCACGCGGTCGAGCAGCTGGCGCAGGCGGACCTGCAGGAAGAAGCCGAGCCCGGCGCGCTCGTTCATCAGCGTCGTGAGCGCGACCTTCCAGCCGTTGCCCTCGCCGCCGAGGATGTTCTCGTGCGGAATGCGCGCGCCGTCGAGGAACAGCTCGTTGAACTCCGGCTCGCCGGTGATCTGGCGCAGGGGACGGATCTGCACGCCGGGCTGCTCCATGTCCATCAGGAAGTAGGTCAGCCCCTTGTGCTTGGGCGCGTCTGAGTCGGTGCGAGCGACGAGCATGCACCACTTCGAGTATTGCGCCCCGCTCGTCCACACCTTCTGGCCGGTGACGAGCCAGTCCTCGCCGTCGCGCACCGCGCGGGTTTTGATGCCGGCCAGGTCTGAGCCGGCGTCGGGCTCTGAAAAGCCCTGGCACCAGATCTCATCCGCGGTCAGGATCGGCGCGAGGTAGCGGTCCTTCTGCGCGGCTGAGCCCCACGTCATGATCGTCGGACCGGCCAGCAGCAGGCCGAGCACGTTGGCGGGCAGCGGCGCGCCGGAGCGGCCGAGCTCTTCGAAGAAGATCGCCGACTCGGTCAGGCTCGCGCCGCGGCCGCCGTACTCGCGCGGCCAGTGAACCGCGGCCCAGCCGCCGCCGGCGAGCCGCCGCTGGAAATCGCGCCGCCAGGCGTAGCGCACGTCTTCCTCACCGTCGGGCTCCGCGCCGGGATCGTTGGCGGCGAACCACGCGCGCAGCTCGTCGCGAAAAGCGATCTCCTCGTCGTTGAACGTCAGGTCCATCGTCCCGTCCCTTCGCGGCTGGCCGCAACGCGGTTGGCGGAAGTGCTGCAGCGTATGCACACTATCCCGTTCGCCTGCGCCCGTTCGCGCGCGCAAACGTGTAGCCCAGCATAATGACGTCGACGCGGTCGCCCTGGAGGGGTGGCAGAGTGGTTGAATGCGGCGGTCTCGAAAACCGTTGTGCGTCTGATTGGCGTACCGGGAGTTCGAATCTCCCCCCCTCCGTTTTTGCTCACGCCGCGGCGATTGACGTCTTGACGGGTGATGTAGTTGCGTGCGCGGTTTGGGCCGAGCATCGAGGAGAGATGACGCGAGCAGGCCACTGCTGAGTCGATCTCACCCGACGTCCCTCCCCACCGATCCGTTTCACTCCACTCCTGTGTTCAAGACGCAGGAAACGGCCTTTTCGGCGAATGGACTCGGGAGCAGCGGGAGGAGCGGGGATGAGCGTGAATTCATATCCGGGATGGGTCGCGGCGGCTGTAATGACCGTGGTGACGGCGACGGCGCTCGCATTCATGTGGCTGCCGGCGAGCGCGGCGACGGGATTTGGCGAGATCGGCGGACCCGGAGGGTGCCTGTCCGAACCGGGCGTATCAGGTGGGAGGGGTTGCAGCGAAGCGGCCGGTGTCTTTCATCCGAAGGCGATCGCGGTGTCCCCCGACGGCACGAACGTGTACGTCGTTGGTGGTGTGTCCGGGAACAACATCGCCGAAAGCTTCGGCACGATCACGATCCTCAAGCGCAACCCGACGACCGGCGAAATCGCCGACACGGGCTGCCTCAGCTCCGACGGGACCGACGGCCGCGGCACGACGAGCGGGCGCTGCACGCAGACGGACTCGCTGCTCGGGGCCGACGGCGTGACGGTGAGCGCCGACGGCAAGACCGTTTTCGTCAGCACCCACGCATCGGCAAGCGTGGTGGCGTTCGCCCGCAACACGACCACCGGCGCACTCACGCGACTCGGCTGCTTTCAGAGCACGCCCCGGCCGGACACTCCGTGTACGCCCGCGAATATTTTCCCCGGCTCTAACGACCTGCTCACGAGCGCTGAGGACTCAGCGCTGTACGTGGCCTCACCGGTGGAAGGCACGATCTCGGCCTTCACCGCGCTCGCGCCCGCGCCCGCGACCATCCCTACGCCCGCGGTGACCTCTACGCCCGCGGTGACCTCCACGCCTGCGGCCACCTCCACGCCGTCCGCCGAAGCCGCAGCCGGCGCCTCAGGCGCAAAGACCCCGCCCGCGGGGCTTGATTCGCTGTTCACGCCCACCCCGGGGCCGTTCACCGCCAACCCGTGCATCGCGGTCAACGGGTATGAAGGAGAGTGCGCGGTGGGTGTGGCGATGAAAGGCGTGAACGACCTGACGCTGAGTCCTGAAGGCAGCCAGCTTTATGTGGTCGCGCCGGCCAGTCACGCGATCGACATGTTCTCAGCGGCCGGCAGGGAAGGGCTGGCGCAGACAGGCTGTCTGATCTCGGGTGGGACGGCAGGGGGACTGTGCGGCACGAGCAGCCTGCTGCAGTCGCCGTCAGCGCTCACGATCAGCCCCGACGGGAAGAATGCGTACGTGGCCGACACCTCCCCCGGCAGCGGTGGTCGGATCGACATCCTCGCGCGTAACGCCACCACAGGTCAGCTCACGGATTCGAGTTGCGTGGACTTCCTGCCACAACCCCCGAAACCCGAACCGGGCGAAGAACACGAAGAAGAAGAACAGACGGAAAAGCAACCGGAACACGAAGCGCCCGACTCGTGCAGACGCGTGCCCGGACTGGAAGGCGTGGAGACGATCGCGATCAGCGGCGATGGGTCCACCGTGTACGCGTTCGGCTCGAGCTCGGCGGTCAGCTTCTCGCGCGATCCTGGCACGGGGGACATCACAGAGATCGCGTGCGCGAGCGACTCGGATTCTCGTTGCGCACCCTTGCCGGACCTGTCCGGCGTAGAAGCGGCGGCGGTGAGCCCTGACGGGAGTGACGTGTACGTGGTGACGGGCAACGACAAGGCGGTGCTCGCGTTCGGCATCGGCGCGTCCGTTACGAGCGCGACCGCGGCGAGCACGGACGCGGGGCTCGCGCGAGTGACCGTCGCCTGCCCTGCGCGCATGTCGCGGCCGTGCGGCGGACGGATCGCTCTCACGCGCGTCGCCGACGTGCGCGTTGCCCACGGCAGGCATCACCATCGTCTGCGCAGGGTGCGCGTCGCCGCCGGCGCCTCCGGCCCGTTCGCGATCGCCCCTGGGCGGCGGGCGCTCGTGACCGTGAGCTTGGACTCCTCCGCGCGCGAGGTGCTGCGCGGGCGCACGCGCCTGCGTGTGACCGCGACCGTCCAAGCGGAGCGCTCCGATGGCGGCTCGGGCTTCGGGCGGCGGCTCGCGCTGCGCCTGTCTCGCCGCTAGTACACGAGCAGTTCACGCTGTATCCCGTTCATTGAGAGATGGGCGGAGACGTGGGTTTCCGCACCGCGTCCGTCCATCCCTCCAGAAGCTTTTATCGTAAAGGCCTATATATAGGCCCTTACAGCGAATATCCTCGATAAGAACCTTTTTTAGGGGCTTTACTATGCTACAGTTCTATTTTAGAAAGCACCTGTTATAGGACCTTAAGGCCTTAAATAGGCTATAATGCCCCAAAAAAGGTATGTTATGAAGATCCAATCTGAAATGACCGATGAGGCAGTTCTAGCCGAGCTCGGCGCGCGGCTGGAGCGAACGCGGCTCGAGCGCGACATGTCCCAGCTCGAGCTCGCGGCCGAGGCGGGGGTGGAGCGCAAGTCGGTGCAGCGGATCGAGGGGGGCGAGCCGGTGAGGATTGTCGGCCTGATTCGTGTGCTGCGCGCACTTGACCTGCTCGACGGGCTGGAGCGGCTCGTGCCGGAGCCGGGGCCGAGCCCGATCGAGCTGCTGAAGCGGCACGGCAGGCGCCGCCGGCGCGCCTCCGGCGAGCGAGGTGGGGACGCCGACGCGGAGGGGGCGACGAAGGAGAGCTGGAGATGGGGAGATGAGAGACCGGGCGAGGAGCCGTGAGCGCGCTTGTGGAGGTTCGGCTGCGGCTACGGGGAGATGACGATGAGAGATCGGGCGGGATGGGGTGAGCGCGCTCGCGGAGGTGCGGCTGTGGGGGAGCCGGATCGGGGCGGTGTACATCGGCGAGGACACCGATGTCGCCGTGTTTCAGTACAGCGAGGACTTCCTGTCCAGCAAGATCGAGATCGCCCCGCTCACGATGCCCCTGCGTGGGGCGCCATATTCGTTCGGGGAGCTCAACACAGAAAGCTTTCACGGTCTGCCGGGCCTGCTGGCGGACAGCCTGCCGGATCGCTACGGCCACGCGCTGATCGATGCCTGGCTGGCGGGGCAGGGGCGCACGCCGGAGAGCTTCGACGCGGTGGAACGGCTCTGCTATGTCGGGCGGCGCGGCATGGGCGCGCTCGAGTTCTTCCCGAGCCGTGGCCCCACGCCATCGAGGAGCCACGACCTGCAGGTAGACGCGCTAGTGGAGCTCGCCTCCGAGGTGCTCGCCCATCGCGAGGAGCTGGTCGCCTCGCTCGCGGCGGGGAGACAGAAGCAGGCGATGCGCGACATATTGAGCGTCGGCGCCTCCGCCGGAGGTGCCCGCGCGAAGGCGGTGATCGCCTGGAACCCCGCCACCGGCGTCGTGCGCTCCGGTCAGCTGGACGACCTCGGCCCGGGCTTCGAGCACTGGCTGCTGAAGTTCGACGGGGTTGCGAGCAACCGCGACAAGGACACGCTCGCCGACCCGCAGGGGTACGGGGCGGTCGAGTACGCCTACTCGCTGATGGCGCGCGACGCGGGGCTCACGATGGAAGACTGCCGCCTGTTTGAAGAGGGCGGCCGCAGGCATTTTATGACCCGTCGCTTCGACCGTGGGCCGAGCGGCGAGAAGCGCCACATGCAGTCGCTCGGCGCGCTCGCGCACTTCGATTTCAACCGGCCCGGCGCTCACTCCTATGAGCAGGCGTTTCAGATCATCCGCCGGCTGGGGCTGGGAGCGGCGGTCGTCGAGCAGATGTTTCGCCGGATGGCGTTCAACATCCTCGCGCGCAACCAGGACGACCATGTGAAGAACATCGCCTTTCTAATGGATCGCGCGGGGCGCTGGGAGCTGGCCCCGGCGTTCGACGTCACCTACGCATACCGGCCCGGCAGCCGCTGGACCGAGCAGCACCAGATGAGCATGAACGGCAAGCGCGAGGACTTCACGCGGGCGGACTTTCAGGCGGCCGGTCGCGTAGCCTCGCTGCCGCGGGGGCGAGCGGTAAAGGTCGTGGAGGAGGTGACGCGCGTAGTCGCCGAGTGGCGGGCCTACGCCGAGCGGGCGGGCGTCGAGGAGGAGCACGTGCGGCGGATCGAGCCGGCGCTCAGGCTGTCGATGCCGCGCGGGGTTTAGCGCGCCCGCGCGCGAGCAGGGCCCCACGCGAGGACGGTGGGAAGCGCACGGTGCGAGAAGTGATCTGCGCGGTCGTCGGTCGCATACGCGCACGCCTGTGAGCGATTCTCACGCGTTGGTGACGCACGGCCGCGAGCGTCCTCACGAGCGGTCTGACCCAGCACGATCGGCCACGTCGGCGCCGGTCGTGATGTCGCATACGCGCGCGCGCGTGTGAGCGATTTTCACGCGATGGTGTCACGCGCGGCCGCGAGCGTCCCTTACGCGGTGTCTGACTCCGGACGATCGGCGAGATCAGCACCGGTCGTCGTGGTCATGACGGTCGCGGCGGAGCCGCCGAGCGCGCGGCGGACGAGCCACGGGGCGAGGATGCGCAGCGCCGCGGCGAGCCCGTAGGGGCGCGGCACGTAGCGCTCGGGCCGGCGGCCGACGCCGGCCTCGAAGATCGCCTCGGCGGCGCGGTCTGGCGTCGAGACGGCCCAGCGCGTCCACGGCTTGGCGGTGAGCTCAGCCTGGGGGAAGCCCTCGGTGGAGATGAACCCGGGGAGGACGAGCCCGACGTGCACGCCATGGGAGCGCTCCTCGGCATAGAGCGCGTCCGACCAGCCGGCGAGCGCGAACTTCGACGCGCTGTATGCGCCCGTGCCGGCGCGCGCGACGCGGGCGGCGGTCGAGGCGACGTTGACGATCGCGCTCGGCGCCGAGGAGCGCAGCACGGGCAGCAAAGTCTCGGTGAGCCGGACTTGGGAGTCGAAGTTGATCGCCATCGTGCGGCGCACGTTCTCATAGCCACCGTCGGCGAACCGGGCGCGCCACGACGCACCGGCGTTGTTGACGAGCAGATCGAGCCGCCCGTAGCGCTCGCACACATGCGCGCGAACACGCTCGGGCGCGTCGTCGTCGAGCAGGTCCACCGCGATCCAGCTCACGCGTGTCTCACCCAGCTCGGTCGCAAGCGCGCGCAGCCGCTCCTCACGCCGCGCGAGGAGCACGACCGCCCAGCCGGGCTCGCGCGCGAGCCGCCGCGCCGCGGCTTCGCCGATGCCGCTCGAGGCGCCGGTGACGAGCGCGACTTGGAGCTGTGATGAGGGGGGTGGGATGGGAATGATGATGAGGGGGGTTGAGCTTTGTCTGTGCGGCCCTCGCGCGGGAGGGGTAGAAGTCGTCGTGCAATAGAGGCGAGCCGAGCGCGGTAGACGGCTGAAGCGTTTAGGGTCCGTCGACGGCCCGACCACTCAACCCACTACGACCACCTCGAGCCACCATCTTCTTGGCGCGAACCCGTAGGGTTTCACATCGGTAGGCAGATGAGCTCGAACGTGCCAAGCGATGTGGCGGACAGCGCGTCTACGCGTAAGCGTCAGGCGCTCGAGCTGTTTCGCGGCCTGCCGCGGCGCTATGACCTGCTGTCGGCGGCGCTCAGCTTCGGGCAGGATCCGCGCTGGCGGCGCGCGCTCGTGGACGCGGTGGCGCCGCGGGACGGCGAGCGCGTGCTCGACGTGGCGACCGGCACCGGGATGGTCGCGGCGGAGCTGCTCGCGCGCGCGGGCGGCTGCCGGGTGGTGGGCATCGATCAGAGCACTGAGATGCTGTCCGCCGCGCGCGCGCGCTTCGCCGGCCTCGGGCACGTCGAGCTGATCCAGGGGCAGGCCGAGGATCTGCCGTTCGCCGACGGTAGTTTCGATGCGCTCACGTTCACATATCTGCTGCGCTACGTCGACGATCCCGCGGCGACGATGCGCGAGCTCGCGCGCGTCGTGGCGCCCGGCGGGCGGGTAGCCTCGCTCGAGTTCGGCGTGCCTCCGTGGCCGCCCGCGCGCGCGGCCTGGCGGCTGTACACGAGGGTCGGCCTGCCGACCCTCGGACGGCTGTGCTCGCGCGAGTGGGCCGACGTCGGCCGCTTCCTCGGCCCGTCGATTAGCGGCTTCTACGCAAGTCATCCGCTCGAGCGAATCGTCGCGTACTGGCGCGATGCGGGGCTCGAGCATGTCGAGGTGCGGCGGATGAGCTTCGGCGGGGGCGTCGTCATGTCCGCGACCAGGGCCACGTCGGCGACGGGCTCCACACCGCGCGCTGCGACGGCCTCACGCGCACCCGCCGGTCCCGGGGTCGCTGCGTCGCCTGCCATGGATGTCTCGCGAGCACGTGGGGCCGACGTGTCCGCCGCGGCCGCGGCGAGCGATGTCCGCAAGGCCTGAGCGCCCGGCGTTCTACGCGCTCGGCCACGGCCGGGCCGGCGACGTGCTGGCGCTGCTGCACCCGCCGTACACGGCCTGGCATCTCAGCTACTTCGCGCTCGGCGCCGCCGCCGCGCCGCACCTGTACGGCGATCGTCTGCTGTGGGGTCTGCTCGCGTTCGGCCTGGCGGTCGGGGTCGCCGCGCACGCGCTCGACGAGCTGCACGACCGCCCGCTCGCGACCGGATTGTCCGACCGCACGCTGCTCGCACTGAGCACCGTCTCCCTGCTCGCGGCACTCGCGATCGGCCTCGACGGCGTGTTCACCGTCTCGGTCTGGCTCGTCCCGCTCGTGCTCGCCGGCGGTCTGTTCCTGCCCGCCTACAACCTCGAGCTCGCCGGTGGGCGCTTTCACAGCGACCTGTGGTTCGCCGTCGGCTGGGGCGCGTTTCCGGCGTTTACCGGCTACTTCGTCAACGCCGAGCGGGTCGCCCTGCCGGGCCTGCTGATCGCCGGAGGCTGCCTGGCGATGAGCGTCGCCCAGCGGCGGTTGAGCTCGCCCGCGCGCGAGCTGCGTCGCCGCACGAAGGCGATCGCCGGCACGCGCACGCTCGCCGACGGGCGAGTCGAGCCGCTGTCGCTCGCCGGTCTGCTCGCGCCCCTCGACGGCGCGCTCGCGGCGCTGTCGCTGGCGATCGTGGTCCTGGCCTGCGCGCTTGTGGCCGCGCGACTATGAAGCTTGTAGCCCGTGTAGAGGAGTGTGAGGTGTGGCTCGTCGACCTCTGCGCGAGCGGCGAGCAGCACGAGTCTGCGCTCGCGCTGCTGTCGCACGCAGAGCGCGCCCGCGCGCGCGCGATCCGCGGCGAGCAGGCTCGTCGCCGGTTCGTCCTCGCCCGTGCCGCCCTGCGCGTGAGGCTTGCGGACGTGCTTGGGATCGCGCCCGAGCTGGTGGCGCTGCGCATAGGCGAGCATGGCAAGCCTGAGATTGCCCCGGCGCTTGCGGGAGGGTTGCGTGTCTGGGGGCGCGGCAAGCCTGAGATTGCCCCGGTGGCGCTCGCGGGAGGGTTGCGTGTCTGGGGGCGCGGCAAGCCTGAGATCGTCACCCCGCCCCCCGGCGCCGAGGTCGGCGGGACGCATGTGAGCCAGGGACTGCCGCGGTTCAACCTCTCCCATGGCGACGGCGCAGCTCTCCTCGCAATCAACCACCGTTGGGACGACGTCGGCATCGATATCGAGCGGATCGCGCCGGAATCGGAGCGTCCATGGAGGAAGCTCCTGGAGCGCATCTGCCATCCGTCTGAGGCGCGCGAGGCGATGGTCGAGGCGCGCACGATCGGCTCGCGCGCGTTCTACGAGCGGTGGGTCGGCAAGGAGGCCGTGCTGAAGGCGCTCGGCCCTGGGCTGCGCGTCTCGCCCGCGGATGTCTCGCTACGGCGCGATTCCGGCGGTGCGCTGCGCGTGGAGGAGCTGCCCGGGCGCGGCTCTGCGCGTGGAGGCGAACTCGAGGTAGCTCGCGACGAGGTGAGCACCCGGGTGGATCCCGGCCTGAGCGGATGGAGGCTGGCGGCGGTCCCAACGCCGGCCGGGTTTGTAGGCGCGGTGGCCCTCGTCGATCGTTAGCGGCGCTAGCGGCGATCGAGCAGGCGTTCGCGGTATTCCTCGTTCTGCCGGCGCTCGCCGCGCACCTGGATCGCGATGTACACGACGATCACGTTCACGACCACGCCGATCCCACCGAACGTGGCGATCAGGCCGATATCCTTCGTAACGGCTGCGCTGGCGGCGAGAAGCACGTGGGAAATCCTACCAGCGCTCGGCGCGCGAGTGCCGTAGCCTTCAGACAGCCGCTGACCGATCGTCGATCGGGGCACCGCCGCCGCTGTGGGCGGCGGTCATAGAGCTCGTGGAGAGGTGCCGGAGCGGTTGAACGGGCGCGACTGGAAATCGCGTAACGGGGGAAACCTCGTTCGGGGGTTCGAATCCCCCCCTCTCCGCCATTTGCTTGTAGATCGAAACAGAAGGTTGTGTCGAGGGTCGTCCCGTCAGGCCCGTTTTCGAAGGTGTGCGGACATTCCCCGTCACCTCGGCAAGGCCGGGGCCGATGCCGAATACGGTATTTTTCCGATCCTGATGAAGGCAATATCCAGTCGGCTGGGCGAGTGGTGGGACACGGTCAGTCATCACCCCTTCTGGTCTGCGTTGATCGCGCTGCTCGTGGCGGCTGTGATCGTCGCGCTGGCGGAATCATGGCTCGACGCGGGTCGCGCCGCGGATGGTCAGAGCAACCCGCTTCGTGTCGCGTTCCAAGCAGTCGCTCCGCCAGACTTCGAGATCGTGTTCCCCAGCGACATTGGTATGCCCGCATCGTCAGAACAGTGGGCTGCCCTGCATGCCCGCGGCGGCGTGGATATGGGGACTGCGGCGTTTGACATGACGCTCGGGAATCGCTCCCGGGACCCCCTCACAATCACCGGCATCGAAGCCCAAGTGCTCACATCTGAATCGATGCCAAACGCATGGAAGGGGGCTGTGTTCACGCAAGGTGATCAGCCGATAGATACGTTCTTGGCGAACTTGGAAAGCGCATCGTCAGGCGGCACGGCGCCACTCCATTGGGCAGAAGGAGGCGTGGATTCTCTGGATGGGCCACTGTTCTTCAAGACCCACGACATATCTCTACAGCCGGGTGAGGTGTATCAGGCCGTTGTGACAGTGTTCCTTAAACCAAGCGTCGCTCGCGAGTTGCACTACCGCTTCGATATCTCAGGCAACACGGCGAGCGGTGGCTTTTCAGTCCACACGCCCGGAGCCTTCCGCATAACGGCTTTTGCGGGCGCCTACGCGCACTCCTACTGGAGTTTGGCGGAGCGGTGTTGGGTACAGGTGACACCCGGCTTTCCTGCCTGCCCGTCGGCGTAGCCGGACGTTGAGCCTGATCGGCCTGACGATCACCGCATAGCGATGATGGCCCCGCTGGACACGGCCGCGCCGCCGGGGAGCCTGATCGCGTGGACATCTCTAGACCGCGAGGTCTGGGAATAACCGAGGACGGCGATCGCTCGCCGTGAACCTCGAGGAGACGATCTCGCTGACACGCAAGCTGTTCGAGTTGCGCGGCGCGGCGCGGCGCGCCCGTTGAGCGCGCCGTCCTTCGACAGCTTCTTGTCCGCATAGTCCAAGCGGACGTTCATTTCCTCGTCATAGGTGGCTTGGCGCTAGGAGCGTGGGGGGTGGTGCGGGGAACGGAGGATTGCGACATCGTGCCTGACCCGTCGCCCGAGAACCTCGACAGGCTCGCCCAGCTCGCAGCCGAGCTCGGCGGACACGTCCAGCTCGGGGAGTCCCAGCCGGATCGGGATTGACGATGAGCTGACCGAGGCCGACGCGCCGTGACGGTAAGCTAAGCGGCTCTGCGCCCGTAGCTCAGCTGGATAGAGCGTCGGTCTACGGAACCGAAGGTCAGAGGTTCGAATCCTCTCGGGCGCGTGAGGCTCTCAACGAGCGGCTCGTAAGCGTCCACCGTCTACGAAACCTAAGCGTTCATCCAACCGACCGTGCCCTTGTGGAAGGCGCCCTGGGATGGAGCGCGACGCGCCGGCGCCAGCCTCCGGCCACTGAGCCTCGCGCGCTCCCCGCGCGGCTCGACCCGCTGTTTCCGGCACTTCCCACACCCACCGAGAATGTCGACGAGTCCTTCGCTCAGCACGGGCTCGCGCGGACCCAGCTCCTGTCGTCGGGCAAGTCTCAAGCCCCGCGCCTGCATGACCAGATCAGCTTTGCCTTTCGGTTGCGGCGGCTGCTCGGCGTCGGCGTCCGCGCCGAGGTCATCCGCGCCTTGCTGACGATCCGCGCAGCGCGAGGCCAATGTTAGTCTCGGTCCCGCCCGTGATTTTGCCCGGTATCCTTGGCGGATGGCCACGGTGGTGCTCGACCCTTATGCCTACGAGCTGGATGCTCTGAAGGAGCGTCGGCGGATCTCTGGTCTGGATCGTCTCGACGAGGTATGGGAGGGTGTGCTGCATATGGTTCCCGCTCCCAACTACGGGCACGCACGGCTCACCCAGCAGCTGGCGGTGGCGCTCGACGGTCCCGCCCGTGAGGCGGGCCTGGAGGCGGCGATGGGCGAGTTCAATCTTGGCGACTCGATCGACGACTTTCGTGTCCCCGACGGCGGTCTGCATCGCGCCGGCGCCGGCGGCGTCTGGCTGCATACCGCCGCGCTCGTCGTCGAGATCATCTCGCCCGGCGATGAGACCTGGCAGAAGCTCCCGTTCTATGCGGCCCACGAGGTCGACGAGCTGCTGATCATCGATCCCGACGAGCGCGCCATCCACTGGCTCGGGCTCGCCGACGGCGAGTACCGTCCGATCGAGCACAGCGACCTGATCGACCTCGGCCCGGCCGGGTTGGCCGGCATGATCGACTGGCCGTAGGCGTCAGCTGCAAGGTGGGGCTGTTGACGCTCGGCTGACGCTTGTTTCACCGCGTGCTGCGCTCCTGAGCCTGCCTGCAAAGCTCGGCGAAGGGGATCGCCTCGAACGTGGAGCTGAGGCGGTAACGCTCGGCTCCGGGGTAGAGAACAAGTGCGTGCTCGGGTTTTAGGTCGGCGACGGCGGCGTGGAAGCCGCGCTCGAGCGCGGGCGCGCGTGTCGCTCGATCATCATTCGTGCAATTCCAAACTATCGCTTGAGATTTACACGGTAGGCGTCTCCCGCAACGGCTTCGGCGTCGACGGCCTCGACGTGTGCCTGACGCCGGCCGACATCCTCGCCCCTTGCGGCCGTTCGACCCACACCAGTGGCTTCCTGTTCACGGCGCTGCCACGCCGGGCGTCACCAACCATCGGATGGCGCCGGCCGCCGTCCGATCCGTGCTCGTCGTGCCGCCGGCCTCAGCCCAGTTCGGGCAACTGCTCTGTCAGCGCGCCCAGCACCAGCTCGGTCGCGGCGATCACGTCGATCTCCGGCGTGAGCTCGACCTCCGGCGCGCGCGGCGGCTCATACGGTGCGTCGACGCCGGTCATCCCGCTCAGCTGTCCTCGATGCGCCCGCGCGTACAAGCCCTTTGGGTCGCGCCGCGCGCACTCCGTGGCGGGGGTGTTGACGAACACCTCCACATATGCAAGCCCATCTTCCTCGTGCAGCCGGCGTACCTTCTCGCGGCAGTCCGCATACGGCGATACCAGCGCGACGATCGCGATCGTGCCGGCGTCGGCGAACAGGCGGGCCATCTCTCCCACCCGGCCGACGTTCGTCGCGCGGTCGCTGCGGCTGAAGCCCAGGTCGCTGCAGACGCCGTGGCGCAGGTTGTCCCCGTCCAGGCGATAGGCGCTGCGGCCCCCTTCGATTAGGCGCGCCTCGACTGCGCTTGCGATCGTCGTCTTGCCCGCGCCGGGCATGCCCGTGAACCAGATGGTCGCGCCCTGCTGGCCCAGCGCCCGCCACCGCTGCGCGCGGTTGACCGTTGCCTCCTGCCATGTCACGTTCGCGCTCATGTCAGTTTTATTCTCCCATGGAGGTCCCCTGTAAACATGACGTCATAGACACATTCAAGGCGATCAACATAAGAATTTCAGGGCTTTAACATAAGAACGTGGTCCAAGGGGTGTGCAGCGTAGTACGCGGTTTTGGAGTGCTTTCGATCCTATTGGGCTCGTCGGGTCGTGGCGGCGGGGCCGCCAGGCGAATCCTGAGAAGATCCGCGCCATGCCGATCTCCTCCTCCTCCTCCTCCTCCTCCTCCCTGGTCCAGCTGCCACCCGCGCTCAGCGGAAAGCGCATCCTCGCCGGCGGCCGTGCGCAGGGGGCCAAGAGCGCCGACGGCGATGCCAAGAGCGTTGGAGCCGAGAGCGTTGGGGCCAAGAGCGTTGGGGCCAAGAGCGCCAAGGGCGCAAGCGGGCGCTACGTGATGGGGATCGACGGCGGCGCCACCAAGACGCTCGCGGCCGTGCTCGATTTGGAGACCAACGCCCTGCACCTCGCGCACGGAGGTCCCTCCAACGAGGATGCCGTCGGTGCGCAGAGCGCCGTCCATGCGCTGCTCGGGGTCGCCGAGCAGGCGCTCGAGCGGGCCTTGATCGGGCGAGACGATCTCGCGGCGGCCGTGCTCGCCGTCGCCGGCACCGACACCGACGCGATCGCGCGCCAGGTGCGCGCCGCGCGCAGCGAGGGGTGGATCGTAGTCAACGATGTCGTCGGCGCGTGGGCGACCGCCACCGGCGGTCGGCCCGGGATCGGCGCGATCTCGGGCACCGGCTCGAACGTGTTCGGCATCGGTCCCGAGGGGCAGCCGTGGCGCGCGGGCGGCTGGGGCCACCTGCTCGGCGACGAGGGCTCCGGCTACTGGCTGGGCGTGCAGTCGATCAGGGCTGCGCTGCGCCACCGGGAGGGGTCCGGCCCCGAGACGGCGCTCGGTGACGCGATCGTCGAGTTCTTCTCCGCGCCGTCCGTCGAGGCGCTCGCCGCGCGCGTCTACGCAAAGCCGCTGACCAAGGGCGAGATCGCGGCGTTCGCGACCGAAACTGGCAGGCTCGCCGCCCAGGGAGACGCGATCGCGCGCGAGCTCTACGCGCGCGGCGCCCGCGAGCTGGCGGAGCAGATCGCCGCGGTGATCCGCCGGACCGGACTCACGGGCGAGTTCCCCGTTGGCCTGATCGGCAGCGCCTTCAAGGCCGGCGCCGTGTTCGTCGAGCCGCTGACCGCCGCCGTCCACGAGCACGCCCCGCAAGCGCGCGTCGCCGTCGTGGAGATGGCTCCCGTCGGCGGCTCCCTGCTGCTCGCCGCGCGCGCGTGCGACCGCGGCGACGCGCTCGACCAGGCAGAGCTCTCCCGGCTAATCGACGACGCCCTGGCGGCCTAGCGCCAGCCCGAGCGCGCCCGATCGATCCAGGCGGGCCGCGCCTCCCGCGGGGCGCCGGCTAGGCGCGGGCCGAAGGTTCTCGGCCGGTCACGGGCGTCGTATCGCGCGGGCGCCGGCTAGGCGCGGGCCGAAGGTTCTCGGCCGGTCACGGGCGTCGTATCGCGCGGGCGCCGGCTAGGCGCGGGCCGAAGGTTCTCGGCCGGTCACTGGCACCGTATGGCGCAGGCGCGCCTCGACCGTCTCCCTGTCCCCGATCGCATCAGCTCCCGCACCGCTCACCCGCACCGCCGCTGCCGCGTTGGCGAACGCGGTCGCCCGCGCGGGGGTACGCCCCTCCGCGAGCGCGATGAAGAACGCCGCCGCGAACACGTCCCCAGCCCCGAGATCCTCGCGCGGGCGCTCGATCGGCGGGACCGCGATCTGGACCTCCACGCCGCTGCCAGGCGTCAGGATCACGGTTGGCTGTGCGCCGGCCGTGATCGCCACCACCGCGCCCTGCTCACGCGCGGCGGAGATGAGCTCGGCGCAGCTCGCCCGCTCGTGCTCGCTCAGCACGAGCGCGTCACACCGGCACGCCAGTGCCTCCGGGCCCACCGGTACCGAGCGCATCTCGCCCTGGGCCTGGTCAGGCGCTGCGCGCATCTCGCGATGGGCCTCGCCTGGCGCCGTACCTACTGCGCGATGTTGCTCCTCCGCTACCGAGTAGTGGACTCCGCCAAGCTTCTCCTCGTCCCACGCGCGTGCGAGTCCCTGCGGGGTGAGCCCGGCGAAGTCCGCGCGTCCCCGCCACGAGCCGGGCGTCTCGCGCGCGACCGGAGCGAGGTGAAGGACCGCGGTGTCGACCGTCACCTCCACGATCGGTCCGGCCCACGCCAGCACGTGCTGGGTGCGCTGCTCGCCCCCGCCGTCCACGTTCGTGGCGAGCGCCGTGGATGTGGCGAGCGGCGCCGAGGTGGCGAGGGTCGTCGTCGCGGGGGCGGGGAGGACCTGTAGCTCCAGCTCCTCCCGGTAAGGGGCGATCAGCCGTTCGATCTCCTCCGGTGAGCCTTGCGTGAGGATCAACGTTCGCTGTCCCAGCCGCGCCGCCTGCAGCGCGCTGTAGAACGCGCTTCCACCGGGGCGGCGCGAGCCGTCGGCGAGCACGTCGACCGTTACGTGGCCTACCGTCGTGTAGTCGAATGCGGGCGGTCGGCGCACGGGATCGATGGCGTTGACTGGCGTCTGCGACGTCCGTGGCGATCTAACATCGCGGCGACGGCGGTCGGGTGAGTTCTGTCAAGCGGGGCCGGCGTCGTCCGCGGCGCGATCGTCGCGCCCCGCGCTCTCGCCGTCGCCCGCGTCGTCGGCCTCGGACACCGCCGCTTGCGCCAGCGCCGTCTCGGCCTGTGCGAGCGTGTCGAACACCGGCAGGTGGCGCTCCAGCCCGGTCAGCTTCAACAGCTTGCGCACCGGCTCGGTCGCGCCGAGGATGACCATGCCGCCGTCCACCTCCTCCGTGAGCTCGCGCTGCATGTGCAGCACCGCGCGCAGGCCGCTCGAGTCCATGAACTGCACCGCTTCCAAGTCGAGCACCAGGCGGTGCTCGTCGTGCTCGATGCAGGCCGCGACGATCTGCGCCTGCATCGACGGTGCGCCGGCGAAGTCGATCTCCCCGACGACGATCGCCCGTAGAGGACGTCCGCTGCCGCCCTCGAACTCCAAGGCGAGTCTCAATGGGCCGGCTGTCTCGACGGTATGTCCAGGACGGTGGCTCACGCTGTATTTGACACTACCATCGCGCGCGCGTGCGCAACGCCATGGAAACCCCATCCGTTGCCAAGAAATCCGGCCGATCCAACACCGAACCACGAGCCCGAGAGATGCGCCCACAGCTTCGCAAACCAAATCGATCGCCCCGCTCGGCTGTTCTGTGCCTGCTGAATAGCAATGACGCACCGTCTCGACTCACCGCACATTCGCCCATGCTCCCGTTGACCCCGAGGCGGCGCCCGCTGCGGCGGCTGTGCGTCCTGCCGGCACATGCCCTGGCCGTACTTCCCAGCGCGGTAATGGTGTCCGCCGTGGTCATGCTCGTGGGCGCCATGGCCGCACCGGCTGCGCTCGCTGCCTCGCCCTATCCGGCCGGCGCCACCCGCCCGGAGATCGTCGCCAAGCCCTCCGAGCTCGCACACAGCTCATCCTCGTCGGCGGCTGGCCCGGGCGGCGCATCCTCGCCCGCCTCGGGCTCCACCTCCATCTCGGGCTCCCTATCCATCTCGGGCTCCATGGCCATCTCGGGCTCGACGTCCATCTCGGGCTCCATGTCCAGATCGAAATCCCACTCCAAGCCCAAGCCGAAACCCAAGCCGGTCCTCCATGGTGATCCAGCCCGTGCGCTGATCGCCTACGAAGCGATGCAAAAGGCCTACTACATCGCCGGCTCCGGCCTTTACGAGGGAGAACCGTTCTCGTTCCTATGGCCGTTCTCCCAAGCGCTCGCAGCCACCGTCACGCTCTCCCGCATCCCGAGCTTCGCCACGATCCCCGGGCTGTCGAACACGTTCACCCACGAACTGAACGCGCGCCTGATCGGCCTGCGCTCATACCTGGACACCGCCAACTCCGGTGCGCCGGAAGGGACCTTCACGAGCACGCTCCCGGCCTTCGACGGCACCGTCGCGCCGCCGGCCGGCCCGGGCGGCGCGAAGTACTACGACGACAACGAGTGGGTCGGGATCGAGCTCGTGCGCATCTATGAGCTGACCCACAGCGCCTCCGCGCTCGGCGTCGCCGAGGGGATCATGGCGTTCGTGATGGCCGGCTGGCAGACGACCGGGCCAGAAGGCGAGGAGCTCGCCTGCCCCGGCGGCGTGCCGTTCTCCAACGCGATCGAAAACACCGAACGCAACACCGTCACCGACGGCCCCGGCGCGGAGCTCGCATTGCAGCTCTACCGCATCACCGGCAACGCCACCTACCTGCAGTTCGCCGAACAGGCCTACAACTGGGTGCGCACCTGCCTGCTCAGCGAAAACGGCCTGTACGCCGACCACATCGGCCCGCACGGCGGGGTCGAGGAGACCTACTGGAGCTACAACCAGGGCTCGATGATCGGCGCCGGCGTGCTGCTCGATCAGGCCACGCACAACTCCGCCTACCTCTACCAGGCGCGCCAGACCGCCGCGACCGCGCTCGCCTATTTCACACCGGAACGGCTCGGCGGCGAAAACCCCTTCTTCGTGTCGGTCTACTTCCGCAACATGCTCTACCTCGACTCGGTCACACACGACCCGCCCGGCCCCAAGCTCGCCCAACCCTATGTCGAATACGCCTGGCAGCACCTGCGCCTCTCCAACGACGTCTTCGTGTTCGGCTCGCCCCCCTCCGGCCAACTGCTCGTGCAGGCCGCGATCGTGCAGATCTACGGGCTGCTCTCCTCCTCGCCCAGCACGTACTTCTGACTGGCGGCCGATGGCGCTTCGCGAGGCTGCGTCCTTACCGATCGTCGATTAGATGCGCTCGACCAATCGGCCAGCTCGCGTGCGTAGCACGCCACGCGAACTGCCTGTGCCCGTCAGAGTGCGTCCTGGCCTCGCTCGACCCTCGACCGCCAGCCCGCGTCTGTAGGAGTAGGCTCAGCTCTGATGTCAGACCCGTCCAACCTGATGACCGCTGCGGGTCTCGACACCCTCCACGAGGAGCTGGCCGCACTCGAGGGCGACGGACGCAGGGAGATCGCCGCGCGGATCAAGACCGCGCGCGAATGGGGGGACCTGAAGGAGAACAGCGAGTATCACGACGCCAAGAACGAGCAGGCCCATCTCGAGACCAAGATCGCGCGTCTGCGCGAGAAGATCGCCGCGGCGGTCGTCGTCGAGGAGGCGCCCGTCGCCGACGGGGTGGTCGGCTTCGGCTCGACCGTGGTCGTGCGCGAAGAAGACGGCGCCGAGCGCACCTGGCGAATCGTCAGCTCCCATGACGCCAACCCCGCCGAAGGACGGCTGTCGGCCGAATCGCCCGTCGCCCTGGCCCTGCTCGGGCTCGGCGCGGGCGAGCAAGCCTCCGTCTCGCTGCCGCGCGGCAAACGCACGCTCACCGTGCTCAGCGTCGGCTGAGGTCGCGGCGGGGCGTGTTCAGCGTCGGCTGAGATCTCGGGGGGGGCATTTTCAGCATCGGCTGATGTCGCGGCGGGCCGTGTTCAGCGTCGGCTGAGATCTCGGGGGGCATTTTCAGCGTCGGCTGATGTCGCGGCGGGCCGTGTTCAGCGTCGGCTGAGATCTCGGGGGGACATGTTCAGCGTCGGCTGATGTCGCGGCGGGGCGTGCTCAGCGTCGGCTGAGATCTCGGGGGGACGTGTTCAGCGTCGGCTGAGGTCGCGGGGGGACGTGTTCAGCGCCGGCTGAGGTCGCGGCGGGACAAGTTCAGCGCCGGCTGAGATCTCGGCGTGTGGATCGTCTCGGCGGCGTCGCGCGTCTCGGTACCGTTGCGTGTCTGATCCTTGCGCTCGTACAGCCTTTGGTCGGCCAGCTGCAGGATCGCCGCCGGCTCCGAGCCCTCCGCGGGAATGTCCACCTCGCCGTGCGCCGCTCCGATCGAGAAGCCCGGCCCGTGCTCTGACAGCGCCTCCACGCTCGCCTGCACGAGCGCGTCCTGCTCTCCCGCGGGGACGCGAAACAGTACGCAGAACTCATCGCCCCCCATGCGGTAGGCCTCGCCGTAGGCGAGGACGGTCGCGCGCAGCCGGTCGCTCAGGCGCGTCAGCAGCGCGTCGCCGGCGGGATGGCCGAACGTGTCGTTGAAGCGCTTAAACCCGTTCAGGTCATACAGCATCAGCTTCCACCGCTCGCCCCGGCGACCGGGACGGCAGGCGAGCTCGAGGTCTTCCATCAGCCGGCGGCGGTTGCCCAGCCCGGTGAGCGGGTCGGTCAGCGCCAGGCGGCGCGAAGCCACGAGCATCGCGAGGTTCTCACGCACCGTGAGCATCAGCCGCGCGCTCACCGCCAGCACGGTCGCGGTCGCGAGGATCAGCACCGGCAGCGTGAGGCGCTGGTGCAGGTTGCCGTAGACGAACACGCCCAGCGCCGTCAGCAGCGAGGCCGCCGGGACCAGCACGAGCCGCCAGTCCTCGATCCGCCGTCGCGTCGGGCGCGGCCACGGCGTCCAGGCCGCGAGCGCGAGCAGGATCGCCCCGCCCGGCCACAGCCCTTCGATCCACGTGCCTTCGCGGTAGGTGTCGGTCGCCGTGTGATACAGGTAGGTCGAGTCGGCGATCGCGGTCATCAGCATGCTCGCCGCGATCAGCAGCCACACCCGTCCCGGGCGCCATCCGGTCATGCCGAGGGCGCCGATCGCGAGGATCATCAGCAGCAGGTCGCCGATCGGATAAGCCAGCGTGAGCGCCACCGAGCCGGCGCTGCCGTGCGCGGTCGCGGCGATCGGGGGCAGCACGACCGCCGCCGCGAGCACAGCCGCGCCGAGGCCGCCGATCAGGCCGTCCAGCCACAGGCTGATCCGCAGCTCGCGCAGATGCGCGCCGACGAGCAGCATCAGCGCGACATACATGCACGGGTACATCGCCAGATAGAACCCGTCGGCGGGGGAGGCGGGGCCGCCGGCCGCGCTGTGGCCTTCGACGAACAGTGTGAAATACAGTTCGCCCAGGCTCCAGCTGAGCAGGCCCGCGCCCATCGCCAGCCATGCCGCTCGCTGCGCCTTGACCGCGATCCCGCGCGCGATCACGGCGAGCGCCGCGCCGAACATCAGCACGTTGTAGACGCCCCCGTCGATCAGCCCGTCGGTCCGCGGCCCGCCGAGGCCGACGGTCGTGTGCAGTACGAGCACGCCCAGCCCTCCGAGCAGGAAAGCCAGGTACAGAGTCGAGCGTGTGGTACGGGCGTGTGTGGCCATGCGGCCTCGCCCGCCTATCGGCCGGCGGTCCCGAGTCCTGGAGTCAACCGCCCTGTTTTACGCGCATGTTCGCGCGCTTGGCGAAGCGCTTGGGCTTGCGCTTGTACACGCGCGTGCCTTCGCGCAGCGCCTGCTTGCGCAGGCGCGCGTGCCGGCGGGCGATCAGCTTCAACAGCTCCTTGCGCGCGCGCTTGCGCCGTTTGCCGCCGGCCGTGAGCGGGCTGGCGGGCGCGCTCACCCGCTCGCCCAGCAGCGCCAAGTCGTGCTCTTCGCCCAACCGCTCCTGCAGGTCGTCCGCGCGTTTCGCGAGCTTCTCCAGGCCGAGCATCTGCGCCGCGTAGCGCAGGTCCTTTACACGTTTGCGCCATTGATGCAGCGCCCTTGTGTCGCTCCCCCTTGCGCGCCTCGCGCGACGGCCGCGGCGGCGGCCCTGCCGGTAGAGGCGTCGCAGGCCGGGTTCGATCAGTTGCCGCCCTGGCCGCCCAGACAGGGGCCAGGCCGCCACCCGCGCCCGCACCGCATACAGCTCGCCCAGCGTCGCATCGCGCGTGGCCGCCCCGCCGTCCCCTCGCGCCGCGCGGTCGCGCTCGGAGGCGAGCTGCGCGCGCAGCTCTGCGACGGGGCGGCTCTGGCGCAACTTCATAACGGCCCGCCGGCGGCCCGACCCGCCATCGCCCCCCTCGAGCAGCTCTTCGAGCGTGCTCACCATCACCTCTGCGTCGCGCGCCTCCGCCAGGCGCCGCGCGATGTTGCGCAGGGCTCCGTTCTCGCGCGCGAACACCTGCTCACCGAGCTCCTCCCGCAGCAGGCGCATCAGCGCGCGCAACCGCTTGATCGCCTTGCGCGTGTCGTGCACCGCCTCCTCATCCGACACGCCTCCCTCGCCGCGCACGAGCTCGATCGCGAGATCGAGCTGCGCTAGCGCCATGCGCTTCATTCCCTCCTGCGCCCGCTCCCCCTCCAGCAGCGTGAACCGCCGCTCGCGCACGCGCCGCGCCCTGTCCAGGCGGCGGTCGCGCTCGCCTTTGGCCAGCGCGACCGCCCCCACCGTCAAGCTCGCCAGCACCGTCGCTGCGAGCGGCGCCACAATGGGCCCATGTCCACGACCCTGCCACCGGCGCGCTGGTGGACGACGCGCCGCGCGAGCAGCCGCAAGCCGGCGACGTATCGCTGCCCGATCTGCGGTCATCGCCTGCCGGCGCTCAGCGAGCACATGCTGATCGCCCCCGAAGGCGACTCTCGCCGCCGCCGCCACGCGCACACCGAATGCGTGCTCGCCGCGCGCGCGTGCGGCCGGCTCGTCCTACGCGAGGAGTGGCTGCGCACCCAGCCCCGGCCACCCTCGTTGTGGCGGCGTCTGCTCGGTCTCTTCGCGCGGGGGTGACGCGAGCGCCCTGCTGTCTCAGCTGCCCCACACCCGTACGTCTTCCGGCTGCACCTTGATGATCAGCCGCTGTTCGCCGGGCTGGCGCAACGGATATGAGTCCCTATCCATGTACTTCTTCGCCATCGCGTCAATATGCTCGTCTGCCCCGTCGGTCGTGCGCTCCGCCTCGCGGCCGCGGATCGACACGTACTCGTAGGGGTTCTCCATGTTCTGCACGGTCAGCGTGACCCTGGGATCGCGCTCCAGGTTGCGCGGCCACGCGCGCCCCTCCGCGGTGTTCAGCACCGCCAGCCCGTCTTTCACGTCGACCCACACCGGCACCCCGTGCACCGATCCGTCGGCGCGCAGCGTCGCGACGTGGCAGAAGTTCTTCGCCTGCAGCAGCTCCTCGCTGCGACCCTCGATCGTTGAGCTCATTTGCGATGACCCTTTCTCTCTCTTTGCGATGTGATGGCCGACGCACACCACGATAGGGCCTTCTCCACGTTTTGTGCCGTGCGCGACAGGGCGTCGTCCTACTGTCTGCTGAGTCCCGCCTTCGAGCTGGCCGGCGGGATCGGGTCGAGCGGGGTGAGTTTGCCGTTGTTCAGCTGAAACCGCACCCTCGCCTGCCCGCCGCCGGGACAGCAGAGCGGGTCGCTCGCGCGGTACAGCGGGTAGGCGAGCGTTACTTCTGTATCGCTCTGCGCCACCACCTTCACGCTCGCCGACGGTTCCTTCGCGTCGGTCCCTATATAGCTGCCGTTCACGAAGAAGAACGCCTGCTGTCCGTGCCCGTCGCTCGAGCCGTCACGCGTGCCGATCAGCACGCGCAACGCCTGGTCTCCGTGGTAGTCGGAGGTTTCGCTCGCGGTATACCCCTTCGCTTTTACCACCGCTTCGGCGCCGCTCAACCCTTCCCCGCTGCTACCGCCGGTTTCCCCTTTCGTGAATGCGGGCGCGGGCGCTGTGCGCGGGGTGGTGGAGTTGGGGCTGGACGTGCCGCCGCTGGTCGTCGTCTGTGCTCCCGCGGTGGTGTTCGTGCGCGCGGTCGCCGTGGGAGCTGCCGCCGTCGTCTTCGTTGTCGGCGTCGCCGCCGTCTTGGGCGCGGCCGTCGAGGCGGTCTGTTCGGGCGCGGGCGCGTTGGCCGCCGTCACGGTCTTCGTGCCACCGCCGCACCCCCCCAGCGCGAGTCCCCCGACCAGCGCGATCACGCACGGCAGGACCCTCGATCTGCCTCTTCTGCTGCTCCTGATCATCTCCTCGATGGTATTCGCCGCTTGCCCTCACCCTCCTCGCTCGTCCTTTTTCGTGCGTCGCACCGCTTGCTCGCGCGTACTGCCGCGCGTCCTTGCCCTCCTCGCCCTCGGGGTCCCTGCGATCACGCCGCGCGCGTTGCCCGAGCATGGCGCTGGCGGCCGCTCCCCTGCGCACTCGGGCGGCCGGCAGGCCGCCACTTGAAAAACTTATTAGTGGCTGCTAATCTCCTTTCTACTTAGCAGTCACTAAGCAAGGGAGCGCACGATGAGCACCACCACAGGCCGCACCCCCACCAGAAACGGATGGACCCTCGCGATCGTGTCGATCGCGCTGTTCATGGCCGTTCTCGACAACCTCGTCGTCAGCGTCGCGCTGCCGACGATCCACCGCGACCTCGGCGCCTCGATCCAGTCGCTCGAGTGGACCGTCAACGCCTACGTGCTCGCCTACGCCGTGCTGCTGCTCACAGGCGCCGCGCTAGGCGACCGCTTCGGACGCAAGCGCATGTTCGTGGTCGGCCTGTCGATCTTCACCGCCGCCTCCGCTGCCGCCGCGCTCGCGCCGAGCACCGACACGCTCGTGATCGCCCGCGCGGTCCAAGGCGCCGGCGCCGCGATCCTCACGCCGCTCACGCTCACCCTCCTCGCCGCCGCCTTCCCTCCCGAGCGGCGCGGCATGGCGATCGGCGTGTGGTCCGGCATCTCCGGCATCGCCGTCGCGATCGGGCCGCTCATCGGCGGCGCCGTCGTGCAAGGCATCTCCTGGCACTGGATCTTCTGGATCAACGTCCCGATCGGTCTCGTCCTGATCCCGCTCGCCGTCTCCCGTCTCACAGAGAGCCGCGGCCCCTACAGCACGCTCGACCTGCCCGGCCTCGCGTTCGCGCTCCCGGGCGCGTTCGGGCTCGTGTTCGGCCTCGTCCGCGCCCAGTCGCTCGGCTGGGGCAGCGCCACGGTGCTGCTCTCGATCGTCGGCGGCGCCGTCCTGCTGGGCTGCTTCGCCGTCCGCGAGCTGCGCGCCCGCGAGCCGATGCTGCCGATGTCGTTCTTCTCCAAACGCTCCTTCGCGGTCACCAACATAGCCTCCTTTAGCATGTACTTCGGGATGTTCGGGTCGATCTTCTTCCTCTCTCAATACATGCAAAACGTGCTTCACAACACGCCCCTCCAGGCAGGCCTGAAGCTGCTCGTCTGGACCGGCGCCACGATGGTCGCCGCGCCGCTCGCCGGCGTCTTCTCCCAGCGCTTCGGCAGCCGCCCCTTCATGTTCGCCGGCCTCTCGCTGCAGGGGGGCGCGCTGGCATGGCTTGCCTCGACGGCCTCCACCACCCTGCCCTACACGCACATGATCGTCCCTTTCATCATGGCCGGCGCCGGCATGGCGCTCGTGTTCGCGCCCTCCGCCAACGCCCTGCTCGCCTCCGTGCGCACCGAGCAGGCCGGCCAGGCCTCCGGCGCGAACAACGCGATCCGCGAGGTCGGCGGCGTGTTCGGGGTCGCGGTGCTCGCCTCGATCTTCACCGGCGCAGGTGGCTACACATCGCCGCAGGCGTTCGTCAACGGTCTGATCCCAGCGCTGTGGGTCGGCGTGGCGGTGCTCGCCGTGGGTGCGCTCGTCGTGCTCGCGCTGCCGTTTCGCGCGCGCGCGTCCGCGCCCGCGAAGATGAACGTCGCCGACCCCTTGACCCTCGCGGTCATGGCCGGAGATTCCGCGTGAGCGAGAGGACCGTACCTGAGGCTCCCGCCGCCGAGGTGGCGGCTGCCGCGACCGCGGAGGCGGCGGCTCCTGCGCCGGTGGGCGCCGAGGCGGCTCCCCTGACCGCGGCCGCTGATACGGCAACGGGGGCGACGGCCCGCCGGCGCGTTCCCGCCGCCCAGCGCCGCGAGGAGCTGATCGCGGCCGGCGTGCACGAGTTCGCGCGCGGTGGCCTCCACGGCACGCCGGTCGAGCGCATCGCGCGCCGTGTCGGCGTCGCCCAGCCCTACGTCTTCAGCCTGTTTGCGAACAAGCGCGAGCTGTTCCTCGCCGCGCTCGACCGCAGCTTCGAGCGGGTCGCCGATACCTTCAAGTCGGCCGCGTCCGACTTCGCGCGCGGGCGCGCGCCCGCCGACTGCGAGGACGCGCTGCAGGCGATGGGAACCGCCTACAAGGCCCTGCTCGCGTCCGACCGCGACTACCTGATGCTGCAGCACCAGGGCTACGCCGCCTGCGACGATGACGCGGTGCGTGCGAACGTGCGCAATCGCTTCGCCCATCTTGTTGAGCTCGCCCGTGAGCTCTCCGCCGCCGAGCCCGAGCGGCTCGACGACTTCTTCCGCCACGGCATGGCCCTCAACGTCGCCGCCGCGCTCGGCGTCGAGGAGCTGTCGGTCGCCCGTCCCTGGATCGCCGAAGAGTGCCGGCTGGGACTTGTGCTGCCGCCGGATTCGACGAAATGAGATTCTGGAGCTTTCACTCGCTAGGATCGGGAGATGTCCGTCCCCGCGCAGACCTCTAAACCTGGCGCGCCCCACGCCTCCCGTCGCAGCCGGCGGGAGCTGGCCCGCACCGGCGTGCTCGTCGTGCTCGCCGTCCTGATCACCCTGTTCGCCGTCTTCAACCTCGACAAAGTCAAGGTCCACTGGATCTTCGGCACCGACGAAGCGCCGCTGATCATCGTGATCGTCGTCTCGCTGCTCGTCGGCATCCTGCTCGCCCACTTCGCCGAGCGGCGCTCCGGCAAACGGCGCTGACGGCCGCGCGCTGCTGACCGTGCGCGTCTGATGGCTGTGTGCTGCTGACGGCTGTGTGCTGCTGACGGCTGTGTGCTGCTGACGGCTGTGTGCTGCTGACGGCTGTGTGCTGCTGACGGCTGTGTGCTGCTGACGGCTGTGTGCTGCTGACGGCTGTGTGCTGCCGACGGCTGTGTGCTGCCGACGGCTAGGTGTGCTGACGGCTGCACAGGCATGAGCTATCGGCCGGCGATGGGCTCCAGGTCCTCCGTCACGAGCTCGGCCGCCGCGTCCGCGCCGATCAGCGGCGCGAGCACGACGTAGCTCAGATAGTCCGACAGCGCCGGCAGCAGATGGATCTGCCCGCTCGTCACCTGGCAGCGCACCGTGTGCCAGATCGCGCCCGCGGCCGCTTCCACCGCGAGCTCGCTCTGAGTCTGGTCGGGGGCGCCCTCGGTCAGTAGCGTCGCAATCGAGTGAGCGAGCTCGAGGTTGCGGTCGACCGTCGCCGGTCCGGCGGCGAACGCCTCGGCCGCGATCGTATGCGCGTAGAGCGGGTGCTCTGCCAGATGGCGCAGCAGCCTGCCGATCGTCCGGCGAACCGCCGCCGGCCAATCGGAGGACACGAGGGCGGGGTCGGCGACGAGCAGCAGCAGCTCGTCGCTCAGTCGATCGAAAGCCGCCAGATAGCACTCGTCACGACCGGGGAACAGCGCGAAGAAGTCCTCGATCGGAACGCGCGCCTCCTCGGCGATCTGCGGCGCGGTCAGCTCCTGATAGTCGTCGACCACGGCGAGTCGCAGCACGCTGTGCAGCAGACGCTCGTGCACGTCCCCGTCGAGCGTTCTCGCTCCGGCTGGCCCATGGCCGTCGGAGGAGCCCCCCTGCACCATCGCCGGCAGGCGCCTCGCCAGATGGCCGGCCATGCGCTCGCTGGCGCGAGCCTGGAACAGCAGCGTCCATTCCAGCATCTCGTCGATCTCGTCGGCCAGGATCGGAATGTCCTCGGCGTGCTGCTGCTCGCGTAGGCGTGCCGAAGCGGCTTCGTGCAGCCCGCCCACGATCCCTCTGATCACCGGGATCGGCAGCGGGATCGCCCCCGGCGAGCGCGCGAAGCTGGCAGACAGCATCCGCTCGACCGCCGCCGTCGCCCGCCGCAGTCGCAGCTGCCCCGCGGCGCCGGCGGTCTGCGCTTCGACGATCGTCAGCACGGCGCCCTTCGGGTTTGTCGCGAGCTCCTCCGCAAACGCCGCAAAGGCCGCCCGCAGGCGGTCTTCCAGATTGCCGTTCGCTGTCCGGTACGCCTGGCTGATGCGCCCGACTCCACGCGCGGCGATCAGGTCGAAGGTCGCCAAAAAGCACTCCTCCTTGTTCGCGAACTGTTCGTAAAACGCCCGCCTCGAAACGCCCGCAAGGGCGATCACCTGCTTGACGCTGGTCCCGCTGTAGCCGCTGCTTGCCACCGCCTCGACCATCGCTCCGTGCATGCGTATCCGCTGATGGTGCGCGACCGCCTTCGGGCCCAGCTGATGGGGACCACGCGGCAGGCGCTGGTACAGCGGGGCGACGGACTTCTTGTCCGACATCCCCTTGCGTCGCTCCGACACCGACATTCTACCTCCCCAAACGGATCTACACATCCAGACGCTGTCATGGAATCTGGTAAACAGGATTATTCCATGTCAGCAATTTTTTGTCTACACGGAGCCATCCACGCTACATGTCGAGCCCGTCGGACAGATCGAGTAGATCGGTATTTCCCCTGCTACTAGGGTGTTTTCGGGGGTTAGAACTTGTCTGGCGGTCGCCGCGTCTGCGCGCGCGCAGATCGAGGCCGAGCCACTCGTGGTGCGGCGCATGGCGGGTCTTAGCGCCAGCGCAGGGGCGCTATTTTGGGGTCATGGCCGATCTGAAACGTGGCCACAGCCGGTCAGGCAGGCAGGGCGGAGGCGGCACCGGGAGCGTGCCTTGGGGCAGCTCTCAGTGCAGCAGGATCTTCAACGCGACGATTCCGACGCCCATCGCGATCCCGACGCTCGCCTCGAGCGCCAACTCCCGCGGCGCTGTCTGCGCGCGCACACCCGCGAGCAGCTCGAGCGCGATCAGCCCCGCTACCGTGCTCCACAGCGCGACGTTGATGGCCGTTTCGCGCCCCGCGCCGGACGCCCACGCGAGCAGCAGCGCCAGCAGCGGGATCGCGGCTCCACGCACGATCGTCCAGTCGTGCATCAGCGCGCGCCCCAGCGCGCCGGCGGTGAGGCGCTCGTGCGTGACCAGCCGCCGCCCGAGAACGTTCGCGTAGGCATGCGCGAGCCAGTACAAGCCGAGCGCGATCAGCGTCGAGCCGGCCGCGTCTATATAGCTCTCATACCGCCCGCTCTCGGCCGCCAGCAGCGCGCCGATCACGAGCATCCCGTATACCGTCCCGGCGGGGTTCTCCGCTGGGACGAGCCACTCTAGGGCTTGCATCGCGCGCCCGCGCGCCCGCCCGCGTGTGCGCGCGCGCGACGGGGTGCTCGACGATGATTGATCGGAGTCCTCGTCGCTGGCGTCGTCTGTCGCAGGAATCGTGCGCCGTCCTTATTCTTATTCTTCTTCGAACCCCCATCCTGGACTACCGCAGGGCCGCTCCTCGTCGTCTCGCGCGCGGAGGATACTGCGATCGATCGACCCCGATCACGTAGGATCTGGTGCCGTGCCGACGTAGCTCAGCTGGTAGAGCACCTCCATGGTAAGGAGGGGGTCCGGGGTTCGAGTCCCCGCGTCGGCCCTCCTGCTTCACTGCAAAGCAGGTCGGAAACTTCGGGCCCGGCCAAAACGCCGCGAAGTCGGCCGGCCGGGCGAAGTTCTGCTCTGGCGCGGTTTCGAGTCCCCGCGTCGGCCCTCCCCAAGCTGGTTTTGCGCCCTCAGAGCTTTATTCGATGCCCTCGAGCAGCTCTCCCGCCGTGGGCAGGTCGAGGCCGCGGGCCAGGATCGCGATCGTCTCCAGGCGCGGCGAGCGCTTGCAGCGCTCCAGCAGGCTGATCTCGGTGCGATGCAGGTCGCAGATCTCCGCCAGCGCCTCCTGCGAAAGCCCCACCTGCTCGCGGTGATGACGAAGGTTGATGGCGAACTGCTTGCGTACTTGTTCCACGTTGTCCACGCCCCGAACTCTCGCGATGCGCAGACGGAAGGTCTACAGACGACTCACCGCCATACCTTTGTCTGCATGACGGCTACCCGCTCCTCCCGGTGGATCGGGCTCCCGCACAGTCGCGATCTTAGATAGAAACATTAGCTCATCTTTTGTCAACAAGCAGGGAGGGGCGGATCCAGGTGAGGTCAGATCGGCTCGAGAGGGTCTCAGGCAGCACCGTCTTCGGACGGCGTCACGGTCGTAACCGGAAGGCCGAGGCCGGACACCTTGCTCGGCAGGTCGAGCTTCAGCCACCGCGACACGCGCGTGGGCAGCGTCGAGACGATCACCTCGTCGAAGCCCTGCAGGTTGATCGCGTCCTGTACCGCCACGCTTGGGTCGGACGAGCCCACGAGTGCGTCCACGGGAGCGCCGGCCGCATCGCTCAACAGCGGCACCGCATGATCGATCACCCCCTGCGCCTCGCCCGCACCCTGATCCTCGGGGTCGACGACCTTGTGCAGGCCATGCGCCGCGTTGGGCACGAGCAGCGTAAACGTGCACCGGCCGCGCTTCGCCCGCTCCGCCACGGCGTCGAGCAGGGGCTGGGTCGCGGCGGTCTTATGCGCCACGACAAGCACGCGTGTGGGGGCCCCGCTTGACTCCATGATCCGACCTCTCTTTCTGACTGAACGAACTTTCGACTTAATGATCCCACTCGCAGGGATCCCACCCGCAGTGATCCCGCTCGCAGGGATCCCACTCGTAGGGAGGAACGCCCGTTGAATATCCTTCCCGCATGCGCGTTCGTCTAACCGAGGACTCGGTCGAAGTGCTGCTCGCGCCGTGGGAGAAAGCGCTCGGCCTGCTGGGCAACATCAGCGTGCCGCGCGCCGACGTGAGCGACGTCCAAGTAGTGCAGGACCCGGTGCGCGAGGCGATGACGGCCGGTCTCAAGGCGGGGCTGCGCCTGCCGTGGCTCTACTACGTCTGCCGCACGATCGGTCTCGACCAGGCGTTCGTCGTGCGACGCGGCGTACCGGCGCTGTCGTTCGCGGTGCGCAATCGACGGGCGCTGCGCCGCGTGCTGGTGAGCACGCCCGAAGCGGAGGCGCTCGCGCGGACGCTGGGGAGGCACGAGCGGGTAGTGATGGGCCCGTCGTAGCCGTTACGCAAACGGCTTGCTACGCGCGCGTGCGCGCGCACACACGACGAAGCGGCGCGAAGAAGACGAAGAAGGAGTGGTGGGGGCAGGATTCGAACCTGCGTAGGCAGAGCCAACGGGTTTACAGCCCGTCTCCTTTAACCACTCGGACACCCCACCGGGAGCGGCCGTCAGTGTAGAGGCTGTCTCTCGTGACGGCTGCGCCCACCTACAGCGACGGCCTTGGGGGATTAGGAAGCCTCGCGCAGCGACGGGCCTCGGGGGATTAGGAAGCCACCCACCAGCGACGGGCCTCGGGGGGTTAGGAAGCCTCGCGCAGCTGCTGGGCGTTGGCGGGTTAGGAAGCCTCGCGCAGCTGCTGGGCGTCGGGGAGCGTTTGCAGCTTCTTCAGCGTGCGGTTCTCGATCTGGCGGACGCGCTCGCGCGTGATGTTGAACGCGCGGCCGACCTCCTCGAGCGTGCGCGAGCGCCCGCCGACGATGCCGTAGCGCATCTCGATCACCTCGCGCTCGCGCCGCGGCAGGCAGGCGAGCACGCGCGTGATGTTCTCGCGTCGAAGGGCCTCCGAGGCGATCTCGAACGGCGACTCGGCGGATACGTCCTCGATGAAGTCGGCGAGCGCCGAGTCGTCCTCCTCGCCGACGGGTTTCTCGAGCGACACCGGCTGCTGGGCCATGCGCATGACGTCGCGCACCTCGCGCACCTCGCATTCGAGCTCGGAGGCGATCTCGGCGGCGGTCGGCTCGCGGCCGAGCTGTTGGATCAGCGCTCGTTCGGCATGGAGCAGCTTGTTCAAGCGCTCGACCATGTGCACGGGAATCCGGATCGTGCGCCCCTTGTCGGCGATCGAGCGCGTGACCGCCTGGCGGATCCACCAGGTGGCGTAGGTCGAGAACTTATAGCCGCGCCGGTAGTCGAACTTCTCCACCGCACGGATCAGCCCGAGCGAGCCCTCTTGGATCAGATCGAGGAACGTCAGCCCGCGGCCGATGTAGCCCTTGGCGATCGATACGACCAGGCGCAGGTTCGCCTCGACCATGTGCTGCTTGGCGAGGATGTCGCCGCGCTCGATCCGCTTGGCCAGGGTTACCTCCTCCTCGGCGGTCAGCAGCGGGACACGGCCGATCGACCCCAGGTACAGGCGCAGCGAGTCGAGGCTCGGCTCGACCGTCAGGTCGACCTCGGTGCGCTGCAACCCCTCCAAGCGCGCGCGTAGAGCTCGAGCTTGGTTCACGCCTTCCTCGTCCTCATCGGCGTCTTCGAGCACGGGCTCCTCGACGCGGGCAGCGATCGTGTCGTCCTCGTGCGTCCGAGATCCCGCCTGGCCGTCGGTTCCGACCCGCGGCTCCCCCTCGACCTCGTCCGAGCTCACGATCTCGACGCCGTGCTCCTCCAGATAGCTGAGGAGGTCCCCGGCCTGCTCGTCGCCCAGCCCGGCCTCCTCGAGCGCCGCGGCGATCGTCTCTGCCGCCAGGAAGCCGCGCTCCTGACCTTCGGCGATCATGCCCTGCAGCTCCTCGACCTCAACCACGGCTGGGTCCGTGGCGACCGACAGACCTTTCAGCTTTGCGCTCAACTCTGGACCCCCGCGATCCATCCGGCTTCCCCGTCGGAGCGACCAGCTCCGACCTCCCCTGCGTACGCCGAGCCTCCTGTGCGTTTTCCAGTTGTCTGTGTGGCAGTTCCCGATCTCTCGGGACGCCCTAGTCTTTCGTTCCCTTTGACCAACCCGACCGATCAGGCTAAGTGCGAAGTGATACCAGAATCCGCCTCTCAGGGACGCCGGTTGGTCGCGCGCTAGGCTTGACCTCGGTGCAGGCGACACGTGCCACCTACTCCCTGTCTCCGACAACCGACGACGTGCAGGCACGCGCGCCGGGGGTTCCTGTCGCGCTCACGCGGGTGGGAGTGACGGGGGTCGAGAAGGTCGTGCGCATTCGCGACGAGCTGTTTTTTGCGCGGTTGGAGTGCTTCGTCGACCTCAGCCGCGAGCAGAAGGGCGCGCACATGTCACGCTTCGAGGAGGTCGTCAACGAGGCGATCGGCGAGGTCGTGCTGTCGGAGTCCCCGTTTCGCGCCGAGACGCTCGCCAGGCATGTCGCCGAGCTCGTGCGCGCGCGCCAGGGGGCGGAGCGCGCCGAGGTGACGATCGCGGCGCGCTACCCCGAGCACAAGCCGGCGCCCGTCTCGGGTGTGCAGACCCAGGAGATCTATACGCTGCACGGTCGTGCCCTGGCGTTCGCACACGGCACCCGCCGCACCGTCGGCGTGTCGGCGACGGGGATGACCGCGTGCCCGTGCGCCCAGGAGCTCGTGGCCGCGCGCGCGAGAGAGCGGCTCGCCGTGGAGGAGTTCTCCGCGGAGCAGATCGAGCTGATTCTGCGGAGCGTGCCGGTGGCGACCCATAACCAGCGCGGGCTGGCCACGCTGCACGTCGGCTTGACCGAGGAGTCGAACGCGGAGATCGAGGCCACGACGCTGCTGGAGATCGTCGAGGCGAGCATGTCCTCGGAGATCTACGAGCTGATGAAGCGCAGCGACGAGGTGGAGGTGGTCGAAAAGGCCCATCGCCGGCCACGTTTTGTCGAGGACTGCGTGCGCGAGATGATCGCCGGCGTCGTGCGCGCCTTCCCGCAGCTGGACGGTGCGAGCTTCGTGTCGGCGCGGCAGGAGAACCTCGAGACGATCCACCAGCACAACGTCATCGCCGAGCGCCACAGCCTGCTCTCGGAGCTGCGCTCGGAGATCGACTCGGGCCGGCCCGCCGCGCGGCAGACGAGCCTCGAGGAGTGGCTCGACGCGGGCGCTCAGACTCAGCCGCGGGCCTGAGCGTCGGCCTGCTGCAGACGGCGGCGCAGCCCGAAGAAGTAGTCCAGGCCGGAGAGCACGGTGACGAGCACCGCGAGATAGAGCAGCGCCGAGACCCATGCCGGCTGTCCGTGGACGGCGATGACCGCGAGGATGGCGGCGATCTGCAGGCAGGTCTTGACCTTGCCGAACATGCTCGCGGCCATCACGACCCCCGCCTGGGTGGCGCCCATGCGCAGCACGGTGACGGCCAGCTCGCGCGCGATGATCACCATCGCGATCCAGGCGGTGAGACGGTGCAGGGAGACGAGCGAGATCAGCGCGGCGACGATCAGCAGCTTGTCGGCGAGCGGGTCCATCAGCTTGCCGAACGTGGTGATCGAGTCGCGCGCCCGCGCAAGGTAGCCGTCGACGAAGTCGGTGAGCGAGGCCAGCGCGAACACGACCGCCGCGAGCACGTCGCCGGCGGGCGTGTTGCCGAGCAGCGCTACCACCAGCACGGGCACGAGCATGATCCGCAGCACTGTCAGGACGTTGGGCAAGTTCAGCGGAAACATGGCCTCACCGCATTATTGCCTGTGGCGGGCGGCGCCGGTACGGCGCCCTGGTTGGCTCGGGGGGCTTGGGCTGGTATACCGGAGCGACGCCTTGCGCGCGCGCGTACGCGCACACGCGCGAGGAAGCGATTCGAGTGAGTGACTCGCCCGAGCCGATCGGCCGCGAGCACCAGACCGCGAGGGAAAGGACGGGGCCATGGACAAGCGCAGATTGGGAGCGGACGGGCCGGAGGTCTCAGCGATCGGGCTGGGGTGCATGGGAATGTCGGCTTTCTACGGCTCCGCCGACGAGGGTGAGGCGATCGCAACGATCCACCGTGCGCTCGAGCTGGGGTGCAACTTCCTCGACACGGCGCAGCTGTACGGGCCGATGACCAACGAGCAGCTCGTCGGACGCGCGATCGAGGGGCGTCGCGAGGAGTATGTGATCGCGACGAAGTTCGCGCGCCGCACCGACGGGGCGACGCCCGGCGATATGTCGACGCTCGGCCCGCTCGACGGTTCCGCCGAGCACGTCCGCACGTCGGTCGAGGGCTCGCTGCAACGACTGAAAACCGACCACGTCGACCTCTACTACCAGCACCGCGTCGACCCGAAAGTCGAGATCGAGGAGACCGTCGGCGCGATGGCGGAGCTCGTCGAGCAGGGCAAGATCTTGCACATCGGGCTGAGCGAGGCCGCGCCTGAGACGATCCGCCGCGCGCACGCCGTCCACCCGATCGCCGCGGTGCAGACCGAGTACTCGCTGTGGACGCGCGATCCGGCGGAGGCGGAGATCCTGCCGGTCTGCCGCGAGCTGGGGATCGGCTTCGTGTCCTACTCGCCCCTCGGGCGCGGCTTTCTTTCGGGCCGCTTCTCCTCGCCGGAGGAGCTCGACGCGAACGACTTCCGCCGCCACGGCCCGCGCTTCACCGGCGAGAACCTCGATCAGAACTTAAAGCTCGCGGCGAAGGTGCGGGAGATCGCGAACGACAAGGGCGTCCCGCCGGCGCAGCTGGCGCTTGCGTGGGTGTTGGCACAGGGCGAGGACATCGTCCCGATCCCCGGCACCAAGCGTCGCAACTACCTCGAGCAGAACATCGCCGCGACGGACGTCCAGCTGACCGAGGAGGAGCTCGCTCGGATCGACGCCGAGCTGCCGCAGGCGGCCGGCGAGCGCTACGACGAGCAGGGGATGCGCGCGGTGAACATCTGACGGGAGTTCGGCGTCGGCATCCGGTTCCCGGTGAGCATCTGTGGAAGGTTGTGCCAGGCGCGTCGAGAACGCCGGCCTGCCACCAGCACGCCGGCGTTCACCGGGGGGACGTCAGCCACGGTCAGCCACGCCCATCCACGCACCATTTCCCCGCCGAACTTCCGGACGCGTGTACTAGGGTGGGGCCATGCCGCTGATCCCGATGGTCATCGAGCGAACCGCGCGAGGCGAGCGCGAGTTCGACATCTACTCACGACTGCTGAACGAGCGCATCATCTTCCTCGGCACGCCGATCGACGATCAGGTCGCGAACCTGGTGGTGGCCCAGCTGCTGCACCTCGAGAGCCAGGACCCGGACAAGGACATCTCGATCTACATCAACTCGCCTGGGGGCTCGATCTACTCGGGGCTTGCGATCTACGACACGATGAACTTCGTAAAGCCCGACATCCACACGATGTGCGTCGGCGTGGCGATGTCGATGGGCTCGCTGCTGCTGGCGGGCGGGACGAAGGGCAAGCGCGCGGCGCTGCCGAACTCGCGCATCCTGATCCACCAGCCGTCGGCCGGGTTCGAAGGGCAGTCGACCGATATCGAGATCCACGCGCGCGAGATCCTCAACGTGCGCGAGCGGATCGACGAGATCTACGCCGAGCACACCGGCCTGTCGAAGGAGCAGGTGCGCGAGGACATGGAGCGCGACCGCTTCTTCAACGCCGAGCAGGCGCTCGAGTACGGCCTGATCGACCGGGTGCTCGACAGCCACTGAGCTCGGGTTTGACCAGCCTCGAGCGCTCGGCGCTCCTCCTGATCGCAGTGTTCACCGCGCTGGCGGGGGCGGCCGACTACCAGGCGTGGCCCGCGCTTCCCCGGTTCGCGCTCGCCACGCTCGCGCTGGCCGGTTTGGCCTGGGTGGTGTCGTTCGCGACCGAGCAACTCGGCGAGCGCTTCGGGCCGGGAGTGACCGGGATGATGCAGTCGACGCTCGGCAACCTGCCGGAGCTGTTCGTCGTGATCTTCGCGCTTCAAAAGGGCGAGCTGGTGGTGGCGCAGACCGCGATCGTCGGCTCGATCCTCGCCAACGCGCTGCTCGTGCTGGGGCTCGTGATCGTGGTCGGTGCGCGGCGGGCACCCGACGGGATGATGCGCTTCTCAAAGCGCCTGCCGCGCGACACGGCGACGCTGCTACAGGTGACGGTTTTCATCATCGTCCTGCTGGGATTGTCCCTGGGCGCGCACGACCCGGCGAGTCACCACGTCAAGGCGATCTCCGCCGTCGGCGCCGTCTGTCTGCTGATCGTCTACCTCGCCTGGGTCGTTCCCTACCTGCGCTCCGACACCGTGCCGCGAGACCTCGCGCCGGCAGATGTCATGGAGGGAGGCGGGGAAGAGCGTCCGCACGAGAGTGTGACCGGGCATCCCGCAGACCAGGGACGGCATCCGGCCGACGACGGCGCCGAGGGTCGGGTCGGGGATGAGGTCCGCACCGGTCCGGGTCTGTCGGGTCGGGCCGGGGATGAGGTCCGTACCGGTCCGGGTCTGTCGGGTCGGGCCGGGGATGAGGTCCGTACCGGTCCGGGTCTGTCGGGTCGGGCCGGGGATGAGGTCCGCACCGGCCCGCGTCTGTCGGGTCGGGCCGGGGATGAGGTCCGCGCCGGCCCGCGTCTCTCGCTCGGCTTGACGCTCGTGCTGCTGATCGTCGCCGGCACCGCCTCGGCGTTCGTGTCGGACTGGTTCGTCAACGGCCTGCAGCCGGCGATCTCGATCCTGCACATCTCCCAAGCGTTTGCAGGGCTCGTGATCGTCGCGATCGCCGGCAACGCGGTCGAGAACACCGCCGGGCTGGTGCTCTCCTACAAGGGCCGCTCGGACCTCGCGATCTCGGTGGTCAAAAACTCGGTGGCCCAGATCGCCGCCTTCCTGTTCCCGTTGCTCGTGCTCGTCTCGCTGCTGCTTGCGACCACGCTGACCTTCGCGCTCGCCCCTGTCTACATCGGTGCCCTCGCGCTCACGGCGCTGGCGCTGTGGCAGGTGACCGGCGACGGGGAGGCCGCCGAATTCGAGGGCTGGGCGCTGGTCGCGCTGTATGTGATCCTGGCGGCACTCACGCTGTACGAGTGAGCCTCTGAGCGGACCCGTCGCGCGCGCCGGCTGACCGGCGACACCGACCGAGGCCGCGGTCATCGCGCATAGTTGTCTCCCAAAAGCTTTCCCCTCCGACCGCTCAGCCTGCGTCCGTCCGCGCTTGCCGCCCACGCGCGAGGACTCCCCGCCCAACTTTCGGCCACGTGTACTAGACTGCTTGCACCTCGCGCCTGGGCGGGGTTTTTCTTCGCCCAAGGCCGCTTCAACACGACCACGCAGGGAAACTTTCCACATGGCCCGCGGAGACGTTCGAATCGCTATCGCCCTCGCATGCGAGGACTGCAAGCATCGCAACTACCAGACGAACAAGAGCAAGCGCAACAACCCCGACCGGGTGACTTTGCGCAAGTACTGTCGCTGGTGTCGCAAGCACACCAGCCATCGGGAGACGCGCTAGCGCGGGAGCGCTGCTGTGGCCCGTGATCGCAAACGTGCAAAGCAACGCCGCGACCGTCGAGCCGCCGCGGCCGGGCGTGCCCAGGCGACGCCCACCCAGCCCGTCCGTGCGGACTTGCCGGGCGCGCTCGACCACGCTTCGGGCGACGTCGACGAGTTCGACGCCGCGCTCGTGCATGGCGCCGCCGGCGTCCCGGTCGCGCCGCGGGCCGAGCCGGACGACGCCGGTCTGGCGAGCAGCGAGGATGAGCTTCAGCTGCCGGCCATACAGCCGGACGGCGGCGTTGGCGGCGGGGTCGGAGACGGTGGCGGCGGAGATGGCTCGGGTGGGAACGGCGACGGCTCCGGGCTCGGCCCTCCGGCAGCGGGCCCTCCGGCGCCCGGCGCGCCCCTGCGCGGCGGCAACCGCGCGATCGCGTTCCTGCGCGCCAGCTGGGCCGAGCTGCAGCGTGTGCAATGGCCCGACCGCCAGCAGGTCTTTCAGGCCACGGCCGTGGTCCTCGGCTTCGTGGCGATCGCCGGCGCCTACCTCGGCCTGGCCGACTATGTTGCGAAGGAAATCGTCGAATTCATCCTCTGATCTGACATCCGATGGCCTGCGCATATCTGCGTCCTTACCGATCGAAGATCTGATGAGATCTCCGATCGGCCAGCACGTGCTTTCGCGCGCCACGCTCCCTGCGTCCTTGATCTGCTTGGTCCTCGAACGTCAGATGCGCTCGATTAAGCACGAACTCTTCCCGCAATGCCGTCCAGGAGCAACTGAACTCTGAAATGTTTCGCTGGTACGTCGTAAACACATACTCCGGTCACGAGAACAAGGTCAAGCACAACCTGGAGCACCGGATCGTCTCGCTCGGCCAGCAGCGCGCCGTGCGCAACGTCGTCGTCCCGACCGAGTCCGTGTCCGAGATGAAGGACAACCAGAAGATCACGGTCGAGAAGCGCACAATGCCGGGGTATGTGCTGGTGAACATGGAGCTCAACGAGGACTCCTGGGGGGTCGTCAAGGGCACCCCCGGCGTGACTGGCTTCGTGGGAGCGTCCCAGGAGCCCGTGCCGCTCACCCAGGGCGAGGTCGACCGGCTGCTGCACAAGGAGGTCGCGACCGCACCGCGCACCCGCGCGCAGTTCACGATCGGCGAGTCCGTCAAGGTGGTCTCCGGGCCGCTGTCGGACTTCTCCGGAGAGATCTCCGAGATCAACGACGACGCGGCCAAGCTCAAGGTGCTGGTATCAATCTTCGGGCGGGAGACCCCGGTCGAGGTAGGCTTCGACCAGGTAAAAAAGCTCTGAGCCGTCCGCTGAGCGGAGCGATGACCTGCGCGAGGCGGCGTCCTTACCGATCGAAGATCTGATGGGATCTCCGATCGGCCAGCACATGTGCGAAGCACATTTCGCTCCCTGCGTCCTTGCCTCGCTTGATCCTCGATCCGCTCAGAGGCGCAGTTCCCAATAAGCTTCGACTAGACGAGCACTTAAGAACGCACTAGAGACGAAGAAGACGAGAACGAGAAAATGGCCAAGAAGGTTCTGACGACGATCAAGCTGCAGGCGAACGCCGGGCAGGCGAGCCCCGCCCCGCCGGTCGGTCCTGCGCTGGGCCAGCACGGGATCAACATCATGGAGTTCTGCAAGGCGTTCAACGCGCAGACGCAGGGGGAAACGGGGACCGTGATCCCGGTTGTGATCACGGTGTACGAGGACCGCTCGTTCACGTTCGTCACGAAGACGCCGCCCGCGGCCGTGCTGATCAAGCAGGCGCTGCGCATCGGCAAGGGGTCGGGCGAGCCCAACCGCACGAAGGTCGGCACGATCACCCAGGCGCAGCTGCGCGAGATCGCCGAGCGCAAGCTCGACGACCTGAACGCGCACGACGTCGATCAGGCGGCCAAGATCATCGCCGGAACGGCCAGGTCGATGGGTGTGGAGGTGGCGTCGTGAGCAGCCACCACGGCAAGCGCTACTCCGACGGCCTGACAAAGGTCGATCGTGAGCGCGAGTACGAGCCCGCCGAGGCGATCGCGCTCGTGCGCAGCCTCGCCACCGCGAAGTTCGACGAGTCGATCGAGATCCACGTGCGCACGGGGCTGAACGTGCGCCACGCCGACGAGCAGCTGCGCGGCACGATCGCCCTGCCGAACGGGCTCGGCAAAGACGTGAAGATCGCCGTCTTCGCCCAGGGGCCAAAGGTCGCCGAGGCCGAAGCGGCCGGCGCCGACGTGGTCGGCGCGGAGGATCTGGCCAAGCGCATCGAGGAGGGCTTCGACGACTTCGACGTGGCGATCGCCACGCCCGACATGATGTCCGTCGTCGGGCGCCTCGGGCGCGTGCTCGGGCCATCCGGCAAGATGCCCAACCCGAAGGTCGGCACGGTGACGATGGACGTCGCCAAAGCGGTCGAAGAATCCAAGTCGGGCAAGGTCGAGTACCGCACCGACCGCACCGCGATCGTGCATCTCGTGATCGGCAAGGCGAGCTTCGACGAGAGGCAGCTGCTGGAGAACTACGCGGCTGTGATCGAAGAGCTCATCCGCGCCAAGCCGACCGTCGCGAAGGGCCGCTATCTGCGCTCGATCGCCATTACCTCCACGATGGGCCCGGGTGTGAAGGTCGACCCGAGCCGGACACGCGACATCCTCGGGGAGGCGCCGACCGCGACAGCCGTCGCCGCATAGCGCTTTCTTACAGGCAACCAGAGACCCCCGGCGTGCCGGCCGATCTTTGATCGGCGCGCGTGTATAAGACCGGGACAGGAGCCACACCAATGAACCGAGACCAAAAGGCCGTGGCGATCGCCGAGATCGCCGCCCAGATAGACGAGTCCCAGGCGATCTTCGCCGTCGACTACCGAGGCATCTCCGTGCCCCAGGCGGCTGAGCTGCGCTCCAAGCTGCGCGAAGCCGACGCGACGTTCAAGGTCGTCAAGAACTCGCTCACCGAGCGCGCCGCCGACCAGGCCGGGGCGCAGACGCTGAAGGACTTCCTGGCGGGGCCGACGGCGCTTACGTTCGTGCGCGGCGACGTCGCGACCGCGGCCAAAGCGATCGCCGAGTACGCGCGCGCCACGCAGCTCTTGCCGTTCAAGGGCGGGCTGCTGGACGGCGCCGCGCTCGACCCGGAGCAGATCCGCTCGATCTCGCGCCTGCCCTCCCGCGAAGCGCTCTACGGCCAGCTCGTCGGGGTCGTGGCCTCGCCCGTGAGCGGGCTGGTCCGCACGCTGGGCGCGCTCGTCGGCGGCCTGGCGGTGGCGCTGGGCCAGGTGCGCGAGAAGAAGGAGTCCGGAGAGATCCCCCCCGGCGAGGCGCCCGCCGCCGAGGCGGCCCGCGCGGCAGCCGAGGAGCCGGTGGCGGCGCCGGAGCCGCAGGAGCCGACGGTCGAGGAGCCCGCGGCTGCGGCAGTGCCCGAGCCCGACGAGGCGCAGGCGGAGGAGCCCGCCGCCAAGGCAGCCCCCGACGCCGAGGCTGCACTGCAGGACCAAGCTGAGCCGGCTGCGCACGAGGAGCCGGCGCAAGAAGACGACAACCAGGCGGACGCTTCGGCTGACCGATCGGAGATCGGCCAACAGCCCGATGACGCCGACGCGAATCCCACCAAGGAGGACTGACTCACATGGCTACCAGCACACAGGATTGGATCGAGGAGCTAAAGGGCATCTCGGTGCTCGAGCTCGCCGAGCGAATAAAAGCGCTCGAGGAGGAGTTCGGCGTGTCCGCGGCTGCGGTGGCGGCGCCGGTAGCGGCTGCCGCCGGCGGGGGCGCAGGAGACGGCGCGGGCGCGCAAGAGGAAGAACAGGGCACCTTCGACGTGGTCCTTGCAGGCGCGGGCGACAAGAAGATCCAGGTGATCAAGGTCGTGCGCGCCGCCACCGGCCTCGGGCTCAAAGAGGCCAAGGCGCTTGTCGACGAGGCCCCCAAGCCGGTCAAGGAGGGCGTCGACAAGGAGGAGGCCGACAAGCTCAAGCAGGAACTGGAGGAGGCCGGCGCCTCGGTCGAGGTCAAATAGCGCGGGATCCGGGCTTCGGTCCCGACCGGAAACCGCTTCGCGGGGCCGGTCGGTCCCGAAGTCCCGGACCGCTTGGCTGTAGAGGTTGGGAAGGACCCCGCGACGGCGGGGTCCTTCTTTATGTATGGCTAACAATTCGCGGCGTTTTCCGGTAAAGTGCCCTCCGCTGGCCGATAGCCGCAGCCGCCCGAGTCACACGACGCCGCGCCACATACGCGGATCGTCAGGGGCGGGGTCCGTGAGCGCCGGCTGCCCACTTAAGGGCGTCGATAGCCTGTGCTATCTTTGCTGGTCGCGCTTTCGTCGCGCTCCTCTGCCCGTTTCTCGCCCTCCGAAGGAGTCGTTTCTTGGCCGCTGTAGATGCTCTCCGGACGCGCCGAAGCTTCGCGCGCCTCAACAAGACCGTTGACGTACCCAATCTGATCGACATCCAGCGCCGCTCGTTCGCGTGGCTGACCGACCCCGCCAAGGGTGGCCTGCGCGAGACGATCGACGACATCTCACCGATCGAGGACTACACCGGCAACCTCGCCGTGCAGTTCGGCGAGTTCGTCTTCGACGAGCCGGTCGCCTCGCTCGAGCAGTGCCGCGAGAAGGACCTGACCTATGCCCGTCCGCTGACCGTCACGGTCGCGTTCATCAACCGCGAGACCGGCGAGATTCGCGAGCAGTCGGTGTTCATGGGCGATTTCCCGTGGATGACCGAGCGCGGCACGTTCGTCATCAACGGCACCGAGCGCGTGGTCGTCACCCAGCTCGTGCGCTCGCCGGGCGCCTACCTGATGGAGCCGAAGGATCGCGAGAAGCAGGTGTTCATCGCCAACCTGATGCCCGCGCGCGGCTCGTGGCTCGAGCTCAAGATCGACAAGAAGGGCAAGGTCTTCGTCCGCATCGACCGCAAGCGCAAGCTGCCGGTGACCGTGCTGCTGCGCGCGATGGGCTACGACACCGACGAGGAGATCCTGCGGCTGTTCGACAACTCGCTTTACATCCGCAACACGATCGAATCGGACACCGAGATCACCCGCACCGAAGAGGGCGCGCTGATCGAGCTGTTCAAGAAGCAGCGCCCCGGCGAGCCGCCGAGCGTCGACAACGCAAAGGGTCTGCTCAACCAGTTGTTCTTCGACCCAAAGCGCTATGACCTCACGCGCGTCGGTCGCTACAAGCTCAACTCGCGGCTGGGCCTGGATGTCGACATCGACACGCGCACGCTGACCCACGACGACATTCTCGCGCTCGTGCGCGAGCTCGTCTCGCTGCCCAAGCGCCTCGGCCTGCCCGAGGACGGAGAGATCGAGATCAAAGACTATGCGGCCGAGGCGATGTCGATGCCGCGCGAGCCCGTCGCCGAGCATCTCGACGAGTACGAGCACTTCGGCAATCGCCGCCTGCGCACCGTCGGCGAGCTGATCCAGGAGGCGTTCCGCATCGGCCTCTACCGCATGGAGCGTGTGGTGCGCGAGCGCCTCACCACCGAGGACGCCGACACGATCACGCCGCAGACGATCATCAACATCCGCCCCGTCGTAGCGGCGCTGAAGGAGTTCTTCGGCTCCTCCCAGCTGTCCCAGTTCATGGACCAGACGAACTCGCTCGCCGGGCTCACCCACCGCCGGCGCCTCTCAGCGCTCGGCGCCGGAGGCCTGACGCGCGAGCGCGCGCCGATCGAGGTCCGCGACGTGCACCCGACGCACTACGGGCGCATGTGCCCGATCGAGACCCCCGAGGGACCGAACATCGGCCTGATCGGCTCGCTGTCCTCGTTCGCCGAGGTCTCCGAGTATGGCTTCGTGACCACTCCCTACCGCGTCGTCAAGGACGGCACGGTAACCGAGGAGGTCGTGCGCCTCGACGCCACGCAGGAAGAGGAGCTCGTGATCGCCCAGGCAAACACGCCGGTCGATCCGAAGACGGGCAAGCTCAAGGGCACGGAGATCCTCTGCCGCACGCAGGCCGGCCAGTACGTGACGGTCGCGCCGAAAGACGTCGACCTCGTCGACGTCTCGCCCGAGCAGATCTGGTCGGTCGCGACCGCGATGATCCCGTTCCTCGAGCACGACGACGCCAACCGTGCGCTGATGGGCTCGAACATGCAGCGCCAGGCGGTGCCGCTGCTGAAGGCGGACGCGCCGCTCGTCGGCACCGGCATGGAGCGCCGCGCGGCGCTCGACACCGGCGATGTGCTGCTCGCCAGGAACGCCGGCACGATCGAGTACGTCGACGCCGACCAGATCGTCGTGCAGAGCAGCGACGGCAAGGACGAGTACGAGCTGCAGAAGTACATGCGCTCAAACCAGGGCACGCTGATCCACCACAAGCCGCGCGTCAGGTCGGGGCAGAAGGTCAAGGCGGGCGACGTGCTCGCCGACGGCTCCTCGACCGACAAGGGCGAAATGGCGCTCGGCAAGAACCTGATGGTCGCGTTCATGTCCTGGGAGGGCTACAACTTCGAGGACGCGATCATCCTCTCAAAGCGCCTCGTGCAGGACGACGAGCTCACCTCGATCCACATCGAGGAGTACGAGATCGACGCCCGCACGACCAAGCTCGGCGAGGAGGAGATCACGCGCGACATTCCCAACCGCTCGGAGGAGTCGCTGCGCAACCTCGACGACCGCGGCATCGTCCGTGTCGGCGCGGAGGTCATCTCCGGCGATTTGCTCGTCGGCAAGGTCACGCCCAAGGGCGAGACCGAGCTGACGGCCGAGGAGAAGCTGATCCGCGCGATCTTCAAGGAGAAGGCGCGCGAGGTCAGGGACACCTCGTTGAAGGTGCCCCACGGCGAGGGCGGCGTCGTGATCGACGTGATGACGTTCAGCCGCGACGCCGGCGATGACCTGCCGCCGGGCGTGAACGACCTCGTGCGCGTGTTCGTCGCCAAGAAGCGCAAGATCTCCGAGGGCGACAAGCTCGCGGGCCGCCACGGCAACAAGGGTGTGATCTCGAAGATCGTCGACCAGCAGGACATGCCGTTCCTGGAGGACGGCACGCCCGTCGACGTGATCCTCAACCCGCTCGGCGTGCCTTCGCGCATGAACGTCGGGCAGATCCTCGAGACCCACCTCGGCTGGGCCGCCGCGCAGGGCTGGTATGACGACGGCACCGAGGCTTATCAGGAAGCCCACTCGAACGGTGGCTCAGGGCGCGTGTATGTCTCGACGCCGGTGTTCGACGGCGCGACGGTCGCGGACGTCGACCATGCACTGGTGAAGTGGCAGGACGCCCACACGGGTCGGATCCGGATGGACATCGACAAGTCCCGCCGCGACGGCGAGCAGGCCACGGGCAAGATGACGCTGTTCAACGGCCGCACGGGCGAGCCGTTCGCCGAACAGGTGACCGTTGGCTACATGTACATCCTCAAGCTCCTGCACCTGGTCGACGACAAGATCCACGCGCGCTCGACCGGCCCGTACTCGCTCGTCACCCAGCAGCCGCTGGGCGGCAAGGCGCAGTTCGGCGGGCAGCGCTTCGGCGAGATGGAGGTGTGGGCGCTCGAGGCGTTCGGCGCCGCCTACACGCTGCAGGAGATGCTCACGATCAAGTCCGACGACACCGTCGGGCGCGTGAAGGCATACGAGGCGATCGTCAAGGGCGAGAACATCGCCGAGCCGTCGATCCCCGAGTCGTTCAAGGTGCTGCTCAAGGAGATGCAGTCGCTGGCGCTCGACGTCAACGTCGTCTCCGAGGAGGGGCAGCGCGCGGAGATGCGCGACGAAGACGACGACCTTCTGCGCGCCGCCGAGGAGCTCGGCATCGACCTCTCGGGCGTGCGCGCCCCGGCTCCCGAGGCGGGCGGCGATGAGGCGGCCGCCGAGGGTGAGCAGGACGCTTCGGCCAACGGCGCAGCCCCCGCCGCCGTGGAGACGCTCAAGGATGCCACGGAGGTGGAGGTGGAGGACGACACACCCGCCGTCGAGGAGACGATCGACGTCGAGGAGCTGCTCGACGAGGTGGCCGACCTCGAGGAGATCGAGGACGACCTGCCCGAGACGGCGCCACTGGAGGAGGAGCTGGCCGAGGAGACCGAGACGTAGACCGCGAGACGATAAACCGCCGGGGCCGGCGGTCAGGCGCCCCGGACGTGCCGCATGCGCGACCAGCCGACCGAGCAGCAGATCACATTCTGATTCACCCGCGAGCGAAAGCTAAAACCAGATGATCGACATCAATAACTTCGACGCCATCGAGATCAGCCTCGCCTCCTCCAAGCAGATTCGCAGCTGGAGCTCCGGCGAGGTGATCAAGCCGGAGACCATCAACTACCGCACGCTCAAGCCCGAGAAGGACGGGCTGTTCTGCGAGCGCATCTTCGGTCCGACCAAGGACTGGGAGTGCTACTGCGGCAAGTACAAGCGCGTCCGCTATAAGGGCATAGTCTGCGAGCGCTGCGGCGTCGAGGTGACGCGCTCGAAGGTCCGCCGTGAGCGCATGGGCCACGTCGACCTGGCCGCCCCCGTCAGCCACATCTGGTTCTTCAAGGGCGTCCCCTCGCGGATCGGCTACCTGCTCGACATGGCGCCGAAGGAACTCGAGAAGGTTCTGTACTTCGCCGCGTCGATTGTCACCTGGGTCGACGACGAGGCGCGCACGAAGGACCTCGACACGCTCGAGCAGGAGGTCAACAAGGTTCTCGACGCCTATGCGGCCGAGCGCGAGGAGCGGGTGCTGGAGCTGCGCGAGTCGCTCAAGCGCCGTGAGAAGTACCTGCAGAGCGCCAAGCAGACGCACTTCAACGACGAAGACCACCTGTGGGCGGACTCGCTCGACTTGAACCTCGCGAAGATCGCCGAGGAGGAGCGCGAGAAGCTCGTCAAGGAGCTGCGCAAGACCTTCGACGCGGACATCGCCGACACCGAGGCCTACATCGAAGACGCGGCCGAGCGGATGCGCAGCGTGTGGGAGCTGTTCAAGACGATGGAACCCAAGCAGATCGAGCACGACGAGACGACCTTCCGCGAGCTGAAGGAGCGCTTCGGCTCTTCCTACGGCTTCGGCGAGTACTTCCGCGGCGGGATGGGCGCCGAGGCGATCCGCGACCTGCTCCAGCAGGTCGATCTCGAGGCGGAACGCATCGAGCTCGAGGATCAGGTCAAGACCGGCAAAGGTCAGAAGCAGGCCCGTGCGGTCAAGCGGTTGAAGGTCGTCTCCGCCTTCCTGCAGTCTGGCAACAAGCCCGAGATGATGGTGCTCGATGCGGTTCCGGTGATCCCGCCGGAGCTGCGCCCGATGGTCCAGCTCGACGGCGGCCGCTTCGCGACCTCAGACCTCAACGACCTCTACCGTCGCGTGATCAACCGCAACAACCGCCTCAAGCGGCTGCTCGACCTCGGCGCGCCCGAGATCATCGTCAACAACGAGAAGCGCATGCTGCAGGAGGCCGTCGACGCGCTGTTCGACAACGGCCGCCGCGGGCGTCCCGTCACCGGCCCGGGCAACCGGCCGCTGAAGAGCCTCTCGGACATGCTCAAGGGCAAGCAGGGCCGCTTCCGCCAGAACCTGCTCGGCAAGCGCGTGGACTACTCCGGGCGCTCGGTGATCGTCGCCGGTCCCTACCTGAAGCTGCACCAGTGCGGGCTGCCGAAGATCATGGCGCTCGAGCTGTTCAAGCCGTTCATCATGGCCCGTCTCGTCGAGCGCAAGTCCGCGCAGAACATCAAGGCGGCCAAGAAGATGGTCGACTCGATGATCGGCGAGGTCTGGGACGTGCTCGAGGAGGTCATCCACGAGCACCCCGTGCTGCTCAACCGTGCACCCACGCTCCACCGCCTGGGCATCCAGGCGTTCGAGCCGCTGCTCGTCGAGGGCAAGGCGATCCAGGTGCACCCGCTCGTCTGTCACGCGTTCAACGCCGACTTCGACGGCGACCAGATGGCGGTGCACCTGCCGCTGTCGGCCGAGGCCCAGGCGGAGGCGCGCATCCTGATGCTCTCCTCAAACAACATCCTCTCCCCGGCACACGGGGCGCCGCTTGCGACCCCGACCCAGGACATGATCCTCGGCGCCTACTACCTCACCTACGGGCCCGAGGCGGACGAGCTGGCCGGCAAGCGCGAGCTGCTCACGAGCAACAAGTGGCCATCGACCGAGCCGCGTCCGCACGTGTTCCGCACCGCGCAGGAGGCCGAGCTCTCCTACGAGGCCGGCGTCGTCAAGCTGCACGACATCGCCGAGTTCCGCGCCTTCGGTCGCGAGGGCGGCCACGTGCTGAGCACCGTCGGGCGGATCATCTACAACGACCGCATCGAGCGGGCGCTCGCCGAGGCGCTGGGCGGCGAGTTCGACGAGTCCAAGTACGTGTTCGTCAACCAGTCGATGAAGAAGCGCGACACCACCCGCCTGATCGACGCGCTCGTGCAGACCTACGGCGCGAGCACGATCTCGCTGGTGCTCGACGCGTTCAAGGACCTCGGCTTCAAGTACGCAACCCAGGCCGGGATCACGATCTCAAAGAACGACGTCGTCGTCCCGCCGGAGAAGCAGGAAATCCTCGACAAGTACGACAAGCTCGTCGGCGACATCACCGACCAGTACGACGACGGACTGATCACCCAGGAGGAGCGCCACGAGGCCGTGGTCGAGAAGTGGAACGCGGCCACCGACGAGGTCGCCGAGGCGATGGTCGCCAACCTCGACACCCTGAACCCCATCTTCATGATGGCCAACTCCGGTGCTCGCGGCTCCTTCAAGCAGATCCGCCAGCTGGCGGGGATGCGCGGGCTGATGGCCAACCCGAAGGGTGAAATCATCGAGCGCCCGATCAAGGCCAACTTCATGGAGGGCCTGTCGGTGCTCGAGTACTTCATCTCCACGCACGGCGCGCGAAAGGGTCTGGCCGACACGGCGCTGCGCACCGCCGACTCCGGCTACCTGACACGGCGCCTGGTCGACGTCGCCCAGGACGTGATCATCCGCGAGCAGGACTGCGGCACCGAGGAGCACATCGAGATGGGGGTGTTCAAGGACGGCGGCGAGCCAAACGACGGTCTCGTCGGGCGGGTCGCCGCGCTGCCGATCACGACCAAGCGGGGCCGCATGCTGGCCGAGCAGGGCGTCGAGATCGGTCGTGCGGAGCTCGAGGAAATCGTACAGGCCTTCGCTGAGGAGCGCGACAAGAACGGCGCCGGTGAGATCACCGTGCCGGTGCGCTCCGTGCTCAAGTGCGAGGCGCCCAGCGGGGTCTGCCAGGCGTGCTACGGACGGGCGATGGCCACCGGCGCGCTCGCGCAGATCGGCGATGCCGTCGGCATCGTCGCGGCCCAGTCGATCGGCGAGCCCGGCACGCAGCTGACGATGCGCACGTTCCACACCGGCGGCGTCGCCGGCGCGGACATCACGCATGGTCTGCCACGCGTGGTCGAGCTGTTCGAGGCGCGCAAGCCGAAGGGTCTCGCGAAAATCGCCGAACAGGACGGCGCCGTCTCGATCGAGGAGACCGACAAAGCCCTGACGGTAGTCATCACCGACGACGCCGGTGAGGAGCACCGTCACGCCTTCCCGCGGCGCACGCGCCTGTTCGTCTCCGACGGTGAGAAGATCAAGGCCGGCAGGCAGCTCAACGAGGGGTCTGTCTACCCGCACGAGCTGCTCGCGATCCGCGGCCGGACCGAGACCGAGCAGTACCTCGTCAAGGAGGTTCAGGAGGTCTACAAGTCACAGGGCGTGGACATCAACGACAAGCACATCGAGCTGATCGTGCGCCAGATGCTCAAGAAGGTGCGGGTCGACCAGAAGGGCGATACCGACTACCTGCCCGGGCAGTTCGTCGATCGCTTCGAGTTCGCAAAAATCAACGACGCGATCGCCGAGAAGGGCGACGAGGCGGCACAGTTCGAGGACATCATCCTCGGGATCACCAAGGCATCCTTGAACACCGACTCGTTCCTGTCGGCGGCCTCCTTCCAGGAGACCACCAAGGTGCTGACCGACGCCGCCCTGGAGGGCAAGACCGATCGCTTGAACGGCCTGAAGGAGAACGTGATCATCGGCAAGCTGATCCCGGCCGCCACCGGGCTGAAGCGCTACCGGCGGATCGAGATCGAGCCCTCAGAGCCGCTGCCCCGCGCGATCGACGACGTCGGCCTGCTCGACCAGGACGAGATCGCAGCCGAGCTCGGGCTGTCCGGCAGCGGAGGTTTCAACGGCGGCTACGGGCAGGAGTTCGACGCCGATCTGGCATCGCTCGAGAAGATCGGCGCCGGCAGCACCGACCCGGGCTTCGTCGAGGAGCTCGCCGATCTCGAGGTTCCCGAGGAGCATTCGGAGGAGTAGCTCGCCGGCTTCCGGACCCAGCTTCGTGCCGCGCGATCGCGCCGTTACACGCGAGTGCCGACCGCGAGCAGATATTCCATCTCAAAACGAGCGCTATCGGTGCTGCCAAGGTTCCACTCTTCGCAGAATCTGTCCAACGCCTCGTCGAGCTCTGTATCGCGGCCGTTCTGACGTGCGTTGGCTTGCGCGGCGATCGTCGGTCCGTAACGTGCCTTGAAGTGCTCGCCGAAGTCGCGTGGCTTCTCGAACGCCGTGACCTCCAGCACCCCCCGCTGTAGCGTCCGGATGGTGGTCATAGTGCGTTCCTCGTTCAGAGTAGCCGTAAGGCCTCGTGTTGACCTACGCGCGTGTCGGAATGCTCCGGCACCCACGCGCTCAGCTGCTCGGCCTCCGTCGACGTCAGGCCGACCGCCGGATCTGTCTGCACGAGCAGCGTCGGTGTCGTTCGCGCGGCTGCCCACTCGTGGCAGGCGTCGTTGAACGCGTCGTCGATCCACGCCAGCGGGCGGGACCCAGCATAGTCGTCGATCGCTTCAAGCTTCCAATGCGCGTTGGCTTTGCCAGGCGAGCGGGCGAAGCTCAAGAACGGCAGCGGGTCGGGCAGGCCGAGGAGGTGGGGGAGGTACTCGTTGGCCTTCTCCTCCCAGCCGCTGCACCACACCAGGTCGAAGATCGAAGCCAGCGCGAGCAGGTGGGCGGCGGCGGTGGACGAAAGGAAATGGAAGACGCCGTCGATCGCATGGAACGAGCCCTCCGGGCGCTCCTCCGGTGGGAAGCCGAACAGCGAGATCACGCCGTCGATGTCGACCATCAGCAGCGGCTTGTAACTCATGTCTCGATTGCCCTCCGCTGCTCATTTGCGCTCTTTAGCTCGCGCACAGGTTTTCCCAAGTAACCTGCCTGGACGGTCGATTCGCCGAGGTGGCTTCCGCGCAGTAAAGCATTAGGCGCCGGCTGCCGATGGACGCACCCCGGACGGGCGCCTTCACCCGGACGGACCTCTTCGGACGGACCCCCTTCTCAGCACCCATGAACCTGAATCTTGATCTAGGCATACTCCTCGCTCTCGCTTGCGCCTTCGTGGCGAACCTCGGCTTCTTCTACAAGTACCGTGGCGCCAACGACGTGGCCAAGGTGCAGGTCAGCCATCCTCTGCGCTCCGTCCGCGCGCTCTACTCCTCGAAGTGGTTCGCCCTCGGCATGTTGATCGCGACCGCCAGCTGGGGGCTGCACGTCGCCGCGCTCGCGCTGGCGCCGATGTCGGTGATCCAGGTATCGCTCGCCGCGGGCATGGTGTTCATCGCGGTGATGGCCGAGCGGATGTTCGGCTTCGAAGTCGGCCGCCGCCAGTGGATCGGCCTGTCGATGACCGCCGCGGGTCTTGTGATGCTCGGGGTCACGCTGCCGGCGATGCACGGCGCGCACTCGCACTTCTCCCAGGCGGCGATGATCTCCTTCGAGGCCGCCCTGTTCGCCGTCGGCGGCCTGCTGATCATGGGGCCGCGCATGGGCGGCCCGGTCGAGCACCATGGCGTGATGCTAGGCGCCGCCTCCGGAATCCTCTTCGGCGTGTCCGACACGGCGATCAAGGCGCTGACCGGGATCACCGGCGCTCACGGTTTTGTCGGCCTGCTGCTGAGCCCGTGGCTCGCCGTGGCGGTGCTGGCGTCGATTGTCGCCTTCTACGCCTCCGCCCGCGGACTGCAGGACGGCGAGGCGGTTCCCGTGATTGCCGTAACAGGAACAGCCGCGAACATCGCCGGCATCGCCGGCGGGATTATCGTCTTCGGTGATCCGATGGCGGGCAGCACGCTCGGGATCGTGCTGCAGGCGCTCGCGTTTGTCCTGGTCGTGGTCGCCTCGGCGCTGATGCCCGCGCCGCTGCGCGCGGCCGGCGTCACCCAGAGCGCGTAGCGCTGCTAGCATCTGCGCTCGTATGCCGACAACCTCTCAACTAGTGCGCAAGGGACGCGTGGTCCCCAAGAAGAAGCTCGCCACTCCAGGCTTGAAGTCGGGGAAGGGGCGCAAGAAGAAGGTTGCCGCCCCACAGCGCCGTGGCGTTTGCACGCGCGTGTATACGACCACGCCGAAGAAGCCTAACTCCGCGTTGCGCAAGGTCGCGCGCGTGCGCATCTCCGGCTCGATCGAGGTGACCGCCTACATCCCCGGCGAGGGGCACAACCTGCAGGAGCACTCCGTCGTGCTCGTGCGCGGTGGCCGCGTCAAGGACCTTCCCGGAGTCAGATACAAGGTCGTGCGCGGCACGCTCGACGCCGCCGGCGTGAGCGACCGCAAGAAGGCGCGCTCGCAGTACGGCGTCAAGAAAAAATAGCCGCAGCCCACAAAAAGCCGCAGCCCACCAAAAAAAGCCGCAGCCCACCGCTTCCAGGAACGAGACGCCGATGCCCCGCCGCGCAGCCGCCCAGATTCGCCCCGTCGAGGCGGACCCCATACACCGCTCCAAGCTGGTCCAGCAGATCATCAACAAGGTGATGCTCGACGGCAAGAAGTCCACAGCCGAGCGGATCGTCTACGACGCGCTCGCGCTGGTCGGCGAGCGCTCCGACAAAGACCCGATCGAGACGCTCGAAGCGTCGATCAAGGCGCTGACACCGACGCTCGAGGTCAAATCGCGCCGCGTCGGCGGCGCCACCTATCAGGTCCCCGTCGAGGTCGCCTCGCGCCGTGCGCGCACGCTCGCGGTCCGCTGGCTGGTCGAGTTCGCCCGCCAGCGTCGCGAGAAGACGATGGCCCAGCGTCTCGCCAACGAGCTGATAGACGCCCAGTCCCAGCAGGGCGGCGCCTATAAGCGCAAGGACGATATCTACCGCATGGCCCAGGCCAACAAGGCCTTCGCGCACTACCGCTGGTAGAGGTCGGGAGGGGGTACTGGGGGAGGGCCTGCCCTCCCCCAGCTCATGGATGGCCCAGCGTCTCGCCAACGAGCTGATGGACGCCCAGTCCCAGCAGGGCGGCGCCTACAAGCGCAAGGACGATATCTATCGCATGGCCCAGGCCAACAAGGCCTTCGCGCACTACCGCTGGTAGAGGTCGGGAGGGGGTACTGGGGGAGGGCCTGCCCTCCCCCAGCTCATGGATGGCCCAGCGTCTCGCCAACGAGCTGATAGACGCCCAGTCCCAGCAGGGCGGCGCCTATAAGCGCAAGGACGACATCTATCGCATGGCCCAGGCCAACAAGGCCTTCGCGCACTACCGCTGGTAGCGCTCCGGACTGGCTACGTCGATTCCGAGCGCAAGCGCCGCGTTGCCCAAGCGGTTGTCATAGCAGTAGAGACAGTTGAGATCTCTACCCAGGCTGTGGGCCGTCGCGAGATGCAGGGCGTCGAGTGAGCGCAACGTCGGCGGGTCCAGGGCGGCAGCAGCATCAAGGATCGGCTCGTCGATGGGGAGGAGGGTGATGGCGGTAAGCGCGATGCGTGCCCGATCGGCGGCGAGCTTGCCGTAGCGCGCCGCGGCGCGGCGTCCCTCCAGGGAGAGCAGGGCGCTGCTGAGGATCTCACTTCCGGCGAGCGCTTGCCGCAGAGCTTCGCTCTCGGGCTCTGAGCGGATGAGCTTGACGAAGGCCGAGGTGTCCAGGTAGTCGGGCATGCGCGGCTACAGGCGCTCTTCGCGCAGCTCACCCAGCACCTCGCTCGATCGCGGGCCCGGGATCGGTTTGCGCAGTTCCTGCAGCACGTCGAGCAGGTTGCCCTGGCCGCGACGTGCTCCCCGCTCGGCGACGAGCCGGTCGATGGCCGATGCGCGCGAAGGAGCCGGCGTCAGCTGGGCAACCTCCCGTCCGTGGTCGGTGATGAGGAATGACTCGCCTTGCCGTGCGCGTTGCGTGTAGCGGCTGAGGTTCTGGCGCATCTCTCTGATGCCGACTTTCTCCATGTGCGTCATCGTAGCGCGATTCTGAACTGCGCTGCAGGCGGGAGTCATGCTTCCTATTCCGTCTGGGAACCGCGAAGGGGACGGGCCCCCCTCAGGGCCTCAGGCGCCTGGAGGTGTCTCCAGCGGTTGTGCCTTGCACTCCTCGCCGTCCTCGAACACCGCGCTCAGCCGCTCCAGCACGCGCGTGGCCACGCGCAGCTCCTCCGCGTCCACGTCACTCAGCACCTGCTCCCAGCGGCTCTGCCAGCGCTTGCGCTTCGCCTCGATCTTCTTCCTACCTTGCTCTGTTAGACGGGATACGACCACCCGGCGGTCGGTCTCCGAACGCACCCGCTCCACCTGGCCGCTCGCCGCCAGATGGTCGAGCATCTGCGTGACCGTCGCCGGCGTCAGTTGCGCCGCCGTCGCCAGCTCGCCCGCGGGCAGCGCGCCGCGCTCGTCGAGCTCGATCAGCAGCTCGAACTGGGCGTGGCTCAACTCGCCGCCCGCCAGATGCGTGTCGCGCCCGCGCATTCTGATCAGACGACGAAACACGCTTCGGAACGCCATCCCCAGTGCGGCCAGCTCCTCGCTCCACTCCGCCCCTTCCACGCGCGCCGCGGTCGCGCTCTTGGGCTGGCGGCCGTTGCGGGGCTTGCTCCGTTTGGAGGATGTATCGTCCCCATCGATCGGCTTGGGCAGTAGCCCCGCGCGGCGCTTGACGCTCGCCGGCGTGGCCATCGTGCGCCTCCCTACACGCCGAGCGGCTCGGCGGCCGCCTCGGCGCTCGCGGCCGCGCCGCTCATTCGGGCGCGCGGGTTCTCCGCGCGCAGCAGCACCACCGTCGGGATCAACGCGAGCAGCGCGATCCCCAGCGACCACCAGAACGCCGTGTCATACGCGCCCGCCAGCTTGCTCAGCGTATGCGCGTGCCCGCTGGCCCTTTGCAGCACCACCGCCAGCACCGCCACGCCGATCGCTCCGCCGATGCGCTGCAGCACGTTCAGCTGCGGCGTCGCATCCGACAGCTGCTCCGGGCGCAGCGACGCGAACGCCGCCGTCATCGCCGGCATGAACGAGAACCCGATCCCCACCCCCCGCAGCACAAGCACGAGCGAGATGTACAGGATCGAGGTGCTCGTGCCGAGGAACGCCAAAGGGATCGTCGCTACACACAGGATCGACACGCCCACGAGCGCCACCCTCCCGCCGCCGAACCGGTCGCTGAAACGCCCCGCCAGCGGCATCACGAGCAGCATCCCGATGCCCTGCGGCCCGGTCAGCAGTCCGGTCGCGATCACGCTCTCATGGCGGACTTCCTGGTAGTAGAGCGGCACCAAGATCATCGCCCCGAACAGCGCCGCGCCGAGGCCGAACGTCGTCAGCGAGGCGGCCCCGAACACCCGATTTGCATACAGCCGCACATCGAGCAGCGGGCGCTCGATCCGTAGCGCGCGCCGGCAGAAGATCGCCGCCAGCACCATGCCTGCGACGATCGGCCAGACCACCGTGGGCGCGGTCAGGCTGCTGTTCGTGCCGAGCTGCGACAGCCCGTACACCAGCGCGCTCGACCCGCTCGACAGTAGCGCCAGCCCGACCACGTCCAAGCGCCCGGCATGCCCGGAGTCGGTGTGGGGCAGCATCCTCCAACCCAGCACGAATGCGATCACGCCAATCGGCACGTTCACCAAAAAGATCCACGACCAGTGCAGGTTTTGCAAGATCACCCCGCCCACCACCGGCCCGAGGATCGGCGCGAGCATCGCCGGCATCGCCACGATCCCCATCACCCTTCCCATCCGCTTCGGCCCCGCCACCTGGGCCATGATCAACTGTCCGACCGGCATGATCATCCCGCCGCCCACCCCCTGCAGCACCCGGAACAGCACGAGCGTCGTCGTCGACGCGGCCACCGCGCACAGCGCCGAGCCGGCGGTAAACAGGACCAGCGAGACCATGTACACGCGCTTTGCCCCATACCTCCTTGCCGCCCAGCCGGTCAGCGGAATCACAGCCGCCAGCGACAGCAAATAGCCCGTCACCACCCACTGGATCTGCGAGACCGTGCTGTGCAGGTCCCGCCCCAGCGTGTGCAGCGCCACGTTCACGATCGTCGTGTCGAGAATCGACATGATCATTCCCAAGATCACGACCCCCGCGATCTTCCACACGTACGGCTCGATCCTGTCGTCCGCCTCCGGGTGAAAGCCGGGGTCGGACGTGGTGGTGGCTGTTTGAGAAGACATTCGGTACCGAAAGTTTAGGTACCGAACCTTTATCCGTCAAGAGTTTCGCAAGACCTGTGTGAGCTACCTCACACAGGTCGCTCTCGCGCGAGCCGACAGCTGTGGCGACCGGCGCCGACAGCGTTGTCGAACGGGGCTGGCGCATGTGTCTCCCCAAATTCTCGCTCCGTCCCATCGACGCGCGTAAGTGGCCGCCGTCAGCGCCTTGCAACCCCGTCCCGTGGCCGAAATCCTCTGCTATAGTCGGCCTCGCGCCGCGGTGGGCGCGGTCGTGCGAGCACTGTCCCCCGCGAAGCCAACCCACATGGAGCTTCTCTCGAGCAGATAACGCGGACCGGTCCATAGACCAGCAGTGCGCGTGGGCCCGAGGGGCCTCTTTTTTTGCCCGAACTCGTCTTTCGCGACACATCCCAGATCGATATGCCACGTAAGTTCTCACTCCACAACACCCGCAACATCGGGATCATGGCGCACATCGACGCCGGTAAGACGACGACGACCGAGCGCATCCTCTACTACACCGGGCGCACCTACAAGATCGGCGAGGTCCACGAGGGCGCCGCCGTCATGGACTGGATGGAGCAGGAGCAGGAGCGCGGCATCACGATCACCTCCGCCGCCACCACCGCGCAGTGGAAGGACCACCGCATCAACATCATCGACACGCCCGGCCACGTCGACTTCACGGTCGAGGTCGAGCGCTCGCTGCGCGTCCTCGACGGCGCGATCGCGCTGTTCGACTCCGTCGCCGGCGTCGAGCCCCAGTCGGAGACCGTCTGGCGCCAGGCCGACAAGTACCACGTCCCGCGCATCGCCTACATCAACAAGATGGACCGCACCGGCGCCGACTTCGAGATGGGCGTGCAGACGATGATCGACCGCCTCGGCGCGCATCCCGTGCCGATCCAGCTGCCGATCGGCTCGGAGGGCGACTTCCTCGGCGTCGTCGACCTCGTCGCTATGCAAGCGATCGTCTACAAAGACGAGCTCGGCAAGGAAGTCGACGAAATCGACATTCCTTCGGACTTGCTCGAAGCCGCGACCGCCGCGCGCGAGCATCTGCTCGAGGAGGTCTCCCACTACGACGACGCGCTGCTCGAACTGATGCTCGAGGAGGCCGACATCCCCGCGGAGACGCTCAAGAACGCGATCCGCAAGGCGACCCTCTCGACCAAGCTCACCCCCGTGCTGTGCGGCTCCTCCTTCAAGAACAAGGGCGTCCAGCCCCTGCTCGACGCCGTCATCGACTACCTCCCTTCGCCCCTGGACGTGCCCGCCGTGCTCGGCACCGAACTGATCCGCGGCGAGGAGCAGGAGCGCCAGGTCGAGCGCCACGCCGACGACTCCGAGCCGTTCGCCGCGCTCGCCTTCAAGATCGCCGCCGACCCCTACGTCGGCAAGCTCACCTACTTTCGCGTCTACTCCGGTCAGCTCGAGGCCGGCGCCAAGGTCCTCAACGTCGGCTCGGGCCGCACCGAGCGGATCGGGCGCATCCTGATGATGCACGCCAACGAGCGCGAGGAGGTCGAGCGCGTCTACGCCGGCGACATCGCCGCCGCGGTCGGCATCAAGCAGGTCATCACCGGCGACACGCTCGCCGACCCCGCCCACCCGATCCACCTCGAGAACATCACCTTCCCCGAGCCCGTCATCAAGGTCGCCGTCGAGCCCAAGACTAAGGTCGACCAGGAGAAGATGTCGGTCGCGCTCGGCCGTCTCGCCGAGGAGGACCCCACCTTCCAGGTCCGCACCAACGAAGAGACCGGCCAGACCGAGATCTCCGGCATGGGCGAGCTGCACCTCGAGGTGCTCGTCGACCGCATGAAGCGCGAGTTCGGCGTCGAGGCGAACGTCGGGCGCCCGCAGGTCTCCTACCGCGAGACCGTCCGCGCCACGGTCGAGAAGATCGAAGGCAAGTTCGTGCGCCAGACTGGCGGCTCGGGCCAGTTCGGCGTCGTCTTCATCAACCTCGAGCCCGCGCCCGGCGAGGGCTTTGAGTTCGTCAACAAGATCAAGGGCGGCAACGTCCCCTCCGAATACATCCCCGCGGTCAAGAAGGGGATCGAAGAGGCCCTCGAGAACGGCGTCAAGGCCGGCTACCCGATGGTCGACATGCGCGTCACGCTCGTCGACGGCAAGTACCACGACGTCGACTCCTCCGAGATCGCCTTCAAGGTAGCCGGCTCGATCGCCTTCAAAGAGGCGGCCAAACGCGCCAAGCCCGTGCTGCTCGAGCCGATCTTCGCGGTCGAGGTCGTCACGCCCGAGGACTTCCTCGGCGACGTGATCGGCGACCTCTCCCGCCGCCGTGGCCGCGTCGAGGGCCAGGAGCGCCGCGGCAACGCGCTCGTGGTGACCGCCCGCGTGCCGCTCTCAGAGATGTTCGGCTACGCCACCGACCTGCGCTCCAACACGCAGGGGCGCGCCAACTACACGATGCAGTTCGAGGCCTACGAGGAGGTCCCCCCGAACATCGGCGAGAAGATCGTCGAAGCGCGTACGGGGGAACCGGTTGCGGCCTAGACGGCCGGTACAGCTCGGACAGCTCAGCAGCGCGAGGTCGCAAAAGCAGTCAGCAGTCACGAGAACCCGTATTTAGATAGGTTTCCCAGGTTCGCCTCCACCGAGGCGCACATACAAGTCGATACAGGAGCGAGTAAAAAGTGGCGAAGGAGAAGTTCGAGCGCGACAAGCCGCACGTCAACGTCGGGACCATCGGTCACATCGACCATGGCAAGACGACGCTGACCGCTGCCATCACCACCGTCCTGGCCGAGCACGGAGGAGCAGAAGCCCGCACCTTCGCGGAGATCGACAACGCCCCGGAGGAGAAGGAACGCGGAATCACGATCGCGACCTCCCACGTCGAGTACCAGACCGAGAACCGCCACTACGCGCACGTGGACTGTCCCGGTCACGCCGACTACGTCAAGAACATGATCACCGGCGCCGCGCAGATGGACGGCGCGATCCTCGTCGTCTCCGCCGCCGACGGCCCGATGCCCCAGACGCGCGAGCACATCCTGCTCGCCCGCCAGGTCGGGGTTCCCTACATCGTCGTGTTCCTCAACAAGGCCGACATGGTCGACGACGAGGAGCTGCTCGAGCTCGTCGAGGTCGAGGTCCGCGAGCTGCTCTCCGAGTACGACTTCCCCGGAGACGACATCCCCTTCATCACCGGCTCCGCCCTGAAGGCGCTCGAAGGCGACGACGCCTACAAGGAGAAGATCCTCGAGCTCGCCGCCGCCCTTGACTCCTACATCCCCGAGCCCGTCCGCGAGCTCGACAAGCCGTTCCTGATGCCCGTCGAGGACGTCTTCTCGATCACCGGCCGCGGCACCGTCGCCACCGGCCGCGTCGAGCAGGGCATCGTCAACACCGGCGACACCGTCGAAATCGTCGGCGTCCACGACTCCACCTCGACCGTCGTCACCGGCGTCGAGATGTTCCGCAAGATCCTCGACCAAGGTCAGGCCGGCGACAACGTCGGCTGCCTCCTGCGCGGCACCAAGCGCGAGGAGATCGAGCGCGGCCAGGTGCTGTGCAAGCCCGGCTCGATCACCCCGCACACCAAGTACAAGTCCGAGGTCTACGTGCTCAAGAAGGAGGAGGGTGGTCGTCACACCCCGTTCTTCACCGGCTACAGGCCACAGTTCTACTTCCGCACCACCGACGTCACCGGCGTGGCCAAGCTCCCCGACGGCGTCGAGATGGTCATGCCCGGCGACAACGTCCAGATGGAGATCGAGCTGATCCAGCCGATCGCCATGGACCAAGGCCTGCGTTTCGCCATCCGCGAGGGTGGCCGCACGGTCGGCTCGGGCGTGGTCACCGAGATCATTCAGTAGCACCCGCGCGTCTCCGTCGCGCAATTGACAGTCCGATACGACTACACAGCCCCACCTTGGCGGTGGGCGGCCCAGGGCGGCTCCGCATAGGATCCGCCCCGGTTCGCTCCTCGCCGCCGGGGCCCCGGCGGGTTCCTCCCCGCCGGCGTGCATGGCAGCAGCGAGCGCAGCGACCAGACCCGAGCAGGACGACAGAGAGAGCACCGAGAGATCAATGGCTCAAGCCAACCAAAACAAGATTCGTATCCGCCTGAAGGCCTACGACACCTCCGCGATCGAGTCCGCCGCGAGGGAGATCGTCGAGACGGCCACTCGCACGGGCGCGAGCGTCTCCGGCCCGGTGCCTCTCCCGACCGAGAAGAACGTCTACTGCGTGATCCGCTCGCCCTTCAAGGACAAGGACTCGCGCGAGCACTTCGAGATTCGCACGCACAAGCGGCTGATCGACATCCACCAGCCCACCCCCAAGACCGTCGACTCGCTCCAGCGCCTCGACCACCTCCCCGCCGGAGTGGACATCGAGATCCGACTCGCCACCTGAGCCGCACCCGCCCGAGACCTCCCCACCGCCCACGAGAACCAGACACCACTTTCACCATGCCCGCCATTCTCGCCAAGAAGCTCGGAATGACCCAGGTCTTCCAGGAAGACGGAAGCGTCGCGCGCGTCACCGTGCTCGAGGCCGGACCGTGCCCGGTCACCGCGATCCGCACGCCCGAGCGCGACGGCTACAACGCCGTCCAGCTGGCCTTCGGCCAGACCAAGGAGAAGCACCTCGCCAAAGCCGAGCTCGGCCACCTGCGCAAGGCGGACGCCGGTCCGCTGCGCCACGTCGTCGAGTTTCGCGACGAAGCCGGCGAGCTGCAGCTCGGCGAGACCGTCACCGTCGAGGCGTTCTCCCCCGGCGCGCGCGTAAAGATCTCCGGCACCTCCAAGGGCAAGGGCTTTCAGGGCACGATCAAGCGCCACAACTTCGCCAGCGGTCCCAAGTCCCATGGCTCGCACAACGTTCGCGCCCCCGGCTCGATCGGCGCCTCGGCGTGGCCCGCGCGTGTGATGAAGGGCATCCGCGGACCCGGCCAGATGGGAAACCGGCGCGTCACGCAAAAGGGTCTTCAAATCGTCTCCATCGACGCTCGACAAAACCTCCTACTCGTGCGCGGCTCGGTACCCGGCCCGCGCGGCGGCCTCGTGGAGGTGCGGACCGATGCCTGACGCTCCCCTGCTCGGCGGCGGCGGTTCCGGCTCCGCCTCCCAGAAGAAGGTCAAGCTCGACGACTCCGCCTTCGGAGCGCGCTTCTCCGGTCCGCTCGTCCATCAGAGCGTTCGCGCCGAGCAGGCCGCACGCAGGCGCGGCACCGCCGCCACCAAGACGCGCGGCATGGTCTCCGGCGGCGGCGCCAAGCCCTGGCGTCAAAAGGGCACCGGCCGCGCCCGCGCCGGCTCCAACCGCTCCCCGATCTGGACCGGCGGCGGCACCGTCTTCGGGCCCCAACCACGCTCCTACACCTTCAAGGTCAACCGCAAGGAGCAGCGCGCCGCGCTGCGCTCCGCGCTGTCGCTGCACGCCGAGCGCGGCTCTATCGCGATCCTCGACGCGTCCGCCTTTGGTGCGCCCAAGACGCGCCAGGCGCTCGACCTCTTGCAGAGCTGGGGCGAGTCGCGGCACGAGAGCTCCACGCTTGTCGTGCTCACCGCCGAGGAGTCGCCCGCCGCGCTCTCCTTCCGCAACCTCACCCGCGTCGCCGTCCTCACCCCCGAGAACGTCGGCGTCGCCGAGCTTGTCGGAGCGGCATCTTTGCTCCTCTCCCAGCCGGCGCTCGACGCGCTGACCGCGCGCGCCAGCGGCTCGCTCGAGCCGAAGAGAACACAGGCCAAACCCGCCGCGACCGAGGCGAAAGGGGCCAAAGCCGCGCCTGTCGCGACCGAGACCGCCGCCGCGGAGGGGCAGGCCTGATGGACCACTCTCAGGTGATCATCCGCCCGGTCGTCTCCGAGAAGAGCTACGTCCTCTCGGCCGCCCACAAGTACACTTTCCGCGTCCACCCCGACGCGCACAAGACGCAGATCCGCCAGGCCGTCGAAGCGCTGTTCGACGTGCACGTGGTCGAGGTCAGGACGCTCTCCGTCAAGTCCAAGCCCAAGCGCCGCGGCGTCACCCGTGGCCGCACGCGCATCTGGAAGAAGGCGATCGTGCAGATCCGCGCCGGCGAGTCCATCCCCATCTTCCAGGGTTTGCAAGCCCTGGACTCCTAAGCAAGCGAGCTCCTCATGCCCATCCGCAAGCCCAAGCCCACCAGTCCCGGAATGCGCTTCGTGTCCTATCCGGACTTCGCCGAGGTCACCAAGTCCAAGCCCGAGAAGACGCTCGTTGAAGGTCTCAAGAAGAGCGGCGGGCGCAACTCGCACGGGCGCAAGACCTCGCGCCATCGCGGCGGCGGCGCCAAGCGCGCCTACCGGCGGATCGACTTCAAGCGCCGCAAGGACGGCGTCCCCGCGAAGGTTGCCGCGATCGAGTACGACCCCAACCGCTCCGCCTACATCGCGCTGCTGCACTACTCAGACGGCGAGAAGCGCTACATCCTCGCCCCGCAGCGTTTGACGGTCGGCATGACCGTAGCCTCCGGCGAGCAGGCCGACATCGCCGTCGGCAACTCGCTCGCGCTCGCCCGCATGCCGGTCGGCACCGTCGTTCACAACGTCGAGCTCCAGCCCGGCCGCGGCGGCCAGATGGCGCGCTCCGCCGGCGCCTCCGTCCAGCTGATGGCCAAGGACGGTGACATGGCGACGCTGCGCCTGCCCTCCGGAGAGATGCGCCTCGTGCGCGCCGAGTGCCGCGCGACCGTCGGCACGATCGGCAACTCCGAGCATCAAAACGTCAAGGTCGGCAAGGCCGGGCGCAAGCGCCACATGGGCGTGCGCCCGCAGACCCGCGGCGTTGCGATGAACCCAGTCGACCATCCCCATGGCGGCGGCGAGGGCTCGACCACCGCCGGGCGCCACCCGGTCACCCCCTGGGGCGTTCCCACTTTGGGCTATCGCACGCGCAAGCAGAACAAGACCTCCGACCGCTACATCGTCCGCGGGCGCCGTCGCGGGAAGGGCAAGAGTCGATGACTAGATCCAGCTTGCCCCATGTGGGCCGTGGAAGTGGTGAGAACGTATGAGTAGATCGAGCAAGAAGGGTCCGTGGGTGGAAGAGCGCCTGATGGCGCGCATCGAAGCGCTGAACGCGGACAACAACAAAAAAATGCTCCGCACCTGGTCGCGCGCGTCGACGATCTTCCCCGAGATGGTCGGCCATACGATCGCCGTTCACGACGGCAAGAAGCACGTCCCCGTGTTCATCTCCGAGTCGATGGTCGGCCACAAGCTCGGCGAGTTCGCCCCCACGCGTATGTTTCGCGGGCACGCCGGCTCCGGGAGGGTTCGCTAGTGAGCGCCGAGGAGGACAAAGACGTGCCGTCCGGGGAGACGCCCGCCGAGAAACCGGCCGCCGCCAAAAAAGCGGCTGCGAAACCGGCGGCGGAGAAAAAACATCCGGCCGAGAAAAAAGCTGCCGCCGAGAAGAAGCCGGCAGCCGAGAAAAAGCCGGCCGCCGAGAAAAAGCCGGCGGCTGAGAAAAAGCCGGCAGCTGAGAAAAAAACTGCCGAGAAACCGACCGGCGAGAAACCGACCGGCGAGAAAAAGTTCGCAGCTGAGAAAAAGTCGGCCGGCTCCGACGGTGGCGAGCCGCAGGCGACCGGCAGGTCCGCCACGAAAAAACGCGGCGCCAAGAAAGCCGCGAGCGCCGAGGCGGCGGCTCCGGGTGACAGCGATGAGGCGCAGGAGCTTGCGAAGTCCCGGGTCGAGCAGAAGCCCACGCGGAAACTCGCTCGTCGCGCGGCCGCTGACGTCAAAGGCGCGCCCCGGCGCAGGGTCGTTCGCGCGCACGCGCGCTATGTGCGCACCTCCGCGCGCAAGGCCCGCATGGTCTGCGTACATCTGCGCGGCAAGTCCGTCGCAGAGGCACGCGCTATCCTCGCCTTCACACCGCGTGAGGTGGCGCGCGACTGGAGCAAGCTGCTCGAGTCGGCCGTGGCCAACGCCGAGAGCAACCACGAGCTGCTCGAGGAAGATCTCATCATCCGTGAGGCCTACGCCGACGAAGGACCGACTATCAAGCGCTTCCGCCCGCGCGCGATGGGCCGGGCGAGCCCGATCCGCAAGCGCACCAGCCACCTGACGATCACGCTTACCCCGGGCTCCTAGAGCCGCATACACCCACCAAGAACAGAGCTGAGAGACACAAAGTAATGGGACAAAAGGTTCATCCAGAGGCAATGCGCGTGGGTTACATCCACGACTGGAAGTCGAACTGGTTCAACGAGAAGAGCTTCGCTGCATACCTCGCCGAGGATGTCCGCATCCGCGAGCACATCGTGCGCAAGCTCTCCCACGCCGGTCTCTCGGACATTACGATCCGCAAGGACGCAAACGAGCTCGAGGTCAACATCCACACCGCTCGTCCCGGCATCGTGATCGGCAAGTCCGGCACCGAAGTCGACGCCCTGCGCCGCGACCTGCACCGCATGACCCAAAAGCAGATCAAGGTCAACATCCACGAGATCAAGCGCCCCGAGCTCGACGCCAAGCTCGTCGCCCAATCGATCGCCGAGCAGCTGCAAAACCGCGTCGCCTTCCGCCGCGCGATGAAGCGCGCGCTCACCAGCGCGATGCGCTCCGGCGCCAAGGGCGTCAAGGTGCAGGTCGCCGGGCGCCTCGGCGGCGCCGAGATGGCGCGCACCGAAAGCTACTCCGACGGCCGCGTCCCGCTGCACACGATGCGCGCCGACATCGACTACGGCTTCTACGAGGCGCGCACGACCTTCGGCCGCATCGGCGTCAAGTGCTGGGTCAACAAGGGCGAGATCATGCCCGAGGGCTACACCGGCGCGGACCTCACCGACATGACCGCCCCCGCGGCGCCCTCCTCCGATCGCGACGGCCGCGGCGGACGGGACGGGCGCGACGGCCGTGGACGCGGTCGCGGTGGCGGTGGTCGTGGGGGTGGTCCCGGTGGCGGTGGACGCGGTCCCGGCGGCGGTCCCGGTGGCGGCGGTCGCGGGGCGGGTGGTCCCGGATCATTTGGTGGCGCGGGTGGGCGTGGCGGCGGCGGACGTGGTCCGGGTGGCGGGCGAGGCCCCGGCGGTCCCGGTGGTGGTCCGGGGGGCGGTGGGCGCGGCCCCGGCGGTCCCGGTGGTGGTGGCGGACGTAGCGGTCCCCGGCCGGGCGGCGGCGGAGGTGGGCGCTGATGCTGTCCCCCAAGCGTGTCAAGCATCGCAAGCAGCATCGCGGCCGCCGTCGCGGGATGTCGCGTGGCCAGGTCAAGGTCCAGTTCGGCGAGTACGGCCTGAAGTCACTCGAGCAGGGCTGGCTCACCAACCGCCAGATCGAGGCTGCGCGAATCGCGATGACGCGCAAGATCAAGCGTGGCGGCAAGGTCTGGATCAACGTGTTTCCCGACAAGCCCGTCACGAAGAAGCCCGCCGAGACCCGCATGGGGTCCGGCAAGGGCTCGCCCGAAGGCTGGGTCGCCGTGGTCAAGCCCGGCCGGGTGATGTTCGAGCTGGCCGGCGTCCCCGAGCCGCTCGCGCGCGACGCGATCCGCCTCGCGGCGCACAAGCTTCCCGTGAAGTCCAAGTTCGTGCTGCGCGAGGATTGAGCCCGATGCAAGCCAAGGAGATACGAGACCTCGACGACAGCGAGCTCGCCAAGCGGATCGCGACGCTGCGCAAAGACGTGTTCGGCCTGCGCTTCGCCAACGCCACCGGCGAACTCGACGACACCGCCGGAGTGAGCCGTGCCAAGCGCGATCTCGCCCGGGCACTGACCGTTGCACGTGAGAAAGAACGAAATGGCTGATTCAGACGACGACACACCCGCACTGTCCCCACAGGGGGAGACGCCCGAGAACGCCGACGCGCAGGCGCCCGAGGCCTCCGCCGCGCAGACCGAGTCGAGCCCGGCGACGCCCGCTGCCGATGTCGGCGGCGAGCCGGCCGAGCAGCTCTCGCCCAAGGAGCGCCGCCGCAAGGCGCGTGCCGCGCGCGCCGGCGCCGAGGCTCGTCCCGCCCGCTCGCCCGAGGAGCGCCACGCCGAGCGGGTCGCGGTACGTCGCGACAAGGCGGCGCGCCGCCGCACGCGTCGCTTGCAGGAACGCGCCAAAGCGGCCGAGCGCAGAGCCGCTTCGCCCACGCCCGCGCCCTTGGCGCCAGTGCACGCCCCCGTCGAGGGCGCCCGCCGCGAGCGCCAGGGAATCGTTGTCTCCGACAAGGCCGAGAAGACGATCGTCGTGCGCATCGACACCGCTCGCCGCCACCGGCGCTACGAGAAGATCGTCCGCGGCTCGAGCACTCTGCACGCGCACGACGAGCACAACGAGGCGCACGAGGGCGACGTCGTGCGCGTCGTCGAGAGCCGGCCGCTGTCGCGCACCAAGCGCTGGCGACTCGTCGACGTGCTGGAGCGGGCGCGATGATTCAAAACGAGACAAGGCTGCGCGTTGCCGACAACACCGGCGCCCGCGAGATTCTCTGCATCCGCGTCAAGGGCGGCTCCAAGCGCCGCTACGCCTTCGTCGGCGACGTGATCACCGCCACCGTCAAGCAGGCCAACCCGCAGGGCTCCGTCAAAAAGGGCGACGTCGTCACCGCTGTCGTTGTACGCACCAAGAAGCCGATCGGCCGTGAGGATGGCACCTACATCGCCTTCGACGAGAACGCCGCGGTCATCATCGACGACCAGAACAATCCGCGCGGCACGCGCGTGTTCGGGCCCGTCGCGCGCGAACTGCGCGAGCGCAATTTTATGAAGATCGTCTCGCTCGCCCCGGAGGTTTTGTGATGGCCGATCGGAGATCGTCCAGCTCCGCCGCCGTCGTCAAGCGCCGCACGCTGAAGATCCGCTCAGGCGACCACGTCAAGGTGACGGCCGGCAAGGACCGTGGCAAGAGCGGTCGCGTGCTGCGCGTCGAGCCCGCCAAGCAGCGCGTGTTCGTCGAGGGCCTGAACATAGTCAAGCGCCACACCCGCCCCCAGCAGGTCGCGGGCGCGCAGAGCGAAGCTCAGATCGGCGGCGTGATCGAGCGCGAGGGCCCGATCCACATCTCGAACGTGATGCTTCTGGACGCCAAAGGCAACCCCACCCGCGTTCAGATCAAGCGCGAGAACGGCAAGCGCGTCCGCGTCGCCAAGAGCTCGGGCGCGGAGCTCGACTGAGCGAGACGATGAGCGAGACCACAACAGCACCCCCCGCCCGCCTGAAGGCCCGCTACCTGCAGGAGATCCGTCCCGCGCTGATCGAGCGCTTCGGCTACTCCTCGCCGATGCAGGCGCCGAAGATCGAGAAGATCGTGCTTAACATGGGCGTCGGTCTCGCCAAGCAGGACTCCAAAATGCTGAAGGCCGCGACCGAGCAGCTCGCCACCATCGCCGGACAGCAGCCGAACATACGGCGCGCGCGCAAGTCGATCGCCGCCTTCAAACTGCGCGAGGGAATGCCCGTCGGTGTGACCGTCACGCTGCGCGCCGAGCGCGGCTACGAGTTCCTCGACCGCCTCGTGTCGATCGCGATCCCCCGCATCCGCGACTTCCGCGGCCTGAACCCGCGCTCCTTCGACGGCCGCGGCAACTACTCGCTCGGCGTCAAAGAGCAGATCATCTTCCCCGAGATCGACTACGACGCGATCGACCAGGTCCGCGGTCTGGACATCACCATCACCACCAGTGCCGCCACCGACGTTGAGGCTTTCGCACTGCTCACCGCCTTCGGCATGCCCTTCTCCCCCAAATGGCGCCCCAAGGGCTTCGACGAGGCGATCGGCGTGGTTTCCGAGCCGACCGACGAGTCCGGCGCGAGGATTAAGGTCGACGAGCCGGCGGCTGAGGACGAAGAGACGCCTGACTCTGAGGGTGAGGAGACGCCTGACGCTGAGGCCAGGGAGACGCCTGACGCCGAGGCCAGGGAGACGCCTGACGCTGAGGACGAGGAGACGCCTGACGTCGAAGAGACGCCTGAGGGGGAGGAGACGCCTGACGCCGAAGAGACGCCTGACGCTGATGACGAAGAGACGCCTGACGCCGAAGAGACGCCTGACGCCGAGGCCATTGCCGCGACCGATGGGGACGCCGACACAGATGACGAGAAAGAGAGCACCGACTGATGGCCAAGACCTCTCAGCGCGTCAAGCAGGCGCGGATACCGAAGTTCAAGACGCGCGCCTATACTCGCTGCAACCGTTGTGGCCGTCCGCGCGCGGTGTATCGCAAGTTCGGGGTGTGCCGCATCTGTCTGCGCGAGCTCGCCCACAACGGCCAGATACCCGGGATGACGAAGTCCTCCTGGTAGCAACCACGATCTTCGAGTGACCACCATCTAGACATGTCCATGACCGATCCCATAGCCGACTTCCTCACGCGCGTGCGCAATGCGATCCACGCCGCTCATGAGACCGTCGACATCCCCGCCTCAAAGCTCAAGAGCGAGCTCGCGCGGATCCTCGCCGAGCAGGGCTACATCGAGTCATGGTCGATCGTTCCCACGCCCGAGCACGGCGCCGGGCAGCTGATTCAAATCCGCTTGAAGTACACCGAGGACCGCCGCTCGGCGATCTCCGGCCTGCGCCGTGTATCCCGCCCCGGGCGGCGCACCTACGCCGACGCCAAGAACATCCCCAAGGTGCTCGGCGGCATGGGCACCTCGATCGTCTCCACCTCGCGCGGAGTGATGACCGGCCACGACGCGCGCGCCGCCGGCGTCGGCGGCGAGATCCTCGCGCAGGTCTGGTAGGGGGTAGAAGCGAGATGTCGAGAATCGGTAGACAGCCCATCCCCGTGCCCGCCGGCGTGACCGTTGCGATCGAGCCCGAGTCGGTGCGCGTGAACGGACCCAAAGGCGAACTCTCAGAGCGGATTCATCGTGACATCGACGTCACCCAGGAGGGCGAGCAGCTGACGGTCACCCGTCCCACCGACCGCGGCGAGCACCGCGCGCTGCACGGGCTCACCCGCTCGCTTGTCGCCAACATGGTCCAGGGCGTGACCGACGGCTACGAAAAGCGCCTCGAGATCCAGGGCGTCGGCTATCGCGCGCAGCTGAAGGGCAAGAACCTCGAGCTTGCGGTCGGCTACTCCCACCCCGTTCCGATCCCCGCGCCCGATGGGATCGAGTTCGAAGTGCCCCAGCCTACGCGCGTCGTCGTCAAGGGCATCTCCAAGCAGCTCGTCGGCGAGACCGCCGCGATCATCCGCAAGCAGCGTCCCCCCGAGCCGTACAAGGGCAAGGGCATCCGCTACGAGGGCGAGTACGTGCAACGCAAGGTCGGCAAGCGCGCATGAGCCCGTATACCGGCGCCATACTGCGTCCTCACTCCCTCGCGTGCTATCGCACGCCACGCTCGCTGCGTTCTTGTCTGGCTTGGCCTACGAACTCATGCGGGCGTAGTGAGGGTTACGGGGAGGCTTTGCGATGAGCGTGATCACCAAGGGCGATCGCCGGCTGAAGCGCCGCCGCCGGGTGCGCGCGAAGATCTCGGGTACCGCCACGCGGCCGCGGATCTCCGTGTTCCGCTCAAACCGCGGCCTCAGCGCGCAGCTGATCGACGACGTCTCCGCCCGCACGCTTGCGGCGGTCAACTGGTACGAGCCCGAGCTGCGCGACCTTTCGCCGCTGGAGCGGACCAAGCGCTCGGGTGTGACGCTCGCCGAGCGGGCCAAAGCCGTCGGCGTCTCCGAGGCCGTGTTCGACCGCGGCGGCTACCAGTACCACGGCCATGTTCGCGCCTTTGCCGAGGCGATCCGCGAGACCGGCATCACCGTCTAAGAGCAGCGTTTACCCAAGACCACCTTCTTCCTACCGCTACCCTCCACTTCCCTATGGCAATAACCCAAGATCGTTCAGTCAGCCAGTCCGGCCTCGACCTGCAAGAGCGCGTCGTCGAGATCAACCGCGTCGCCAAGGTCGTCAAGGGCGGCCGGCGCTTCTCGTTCACGGCCCTGGTCGTCGTCGGCGACGAACGCGAAGTCGTGGGCGTCGGCTACGGCAAGGCCAACGAGGTGCCGCTCGCGATCCAGAAGGGTGTCGAGCGAGCCAAGAAGGATCTCTTCCGCGTGCCCAAGCACGGCTCGACGATCACCCATCAGACGACCGGCGTGTTCGGCGCCGGCCGCGTGTTCTTGAAGCCCGCCTCTCCCGGTACCGGCGTGATCGCCGGCGGCGGCGTACGCGCGGTGCTCGAGCTCGCCGGGATCCACGACATCCTCTCCAAGAGCCTCGGCACCCAGAACCCGATCAACCTCGTCAAGGCCACCGTCGCGGGCCTGCGCGGTCTGCGCACCCCCGCAGAGGTCGCAAAGCTGCGCGGGCTGACGATCAACCAGGTCCTCGGCCTCGGCGGCGGCGAGACGGCCAACGGGGCCGTCGAGCCGGGTGCTCCGGCGGCCGACGGCTCTGCGGCCGAGACCACGCCCGCCGGCGACGCCTCGGAGACCGCGTCTGGCGAGACCGCGTCTGCCGAGACCGCGTCTGCCGGCGACACCCCAGAGGTTGCGTCTGCCACGAACGCGCCCGAGACGGAGACACCAGGGACACCCGAGGCCGCCTCGGAGACTGCGAGCGCCGTCGAGGAGGCTCCGGCCCGATGAGCGCGCTCCACGTCACCCAGCTGCGCTCGCGCAACGGCGCGAACCAGAAACAGCTCGACACGCTGCGCTCCCTCGGCCTGCGTCGCATCGGCCATACCGTCGAGGTCAAGGACTCAGAGCAGGCGCGTGGAATGCTCCACGCGGTGCGCCACCTGATCGAGGTCGAAGAGGGGAAGTCCAAATGAGCCCCGCCGCACGCAAACCGGCCGCACGCAAACCGGCCGCACGTAAGCGGGGCGCAGTCGACAGCGGCGCCGCCGAGCGTTCACAGAACGGTGAGCTCATCGGGCTGCACAGCCTCGCGCCCGCCCCCGGCAGCCGCCGGCCGCGCAAGCGGATCGGGCGCGGCGAAGGCTCGGGCACGGGCAAGACCTCCGGTCGCGGACAGAAGGGCGCCGGCTCGCGCTCGGGCTCCAAGCGCCGTGCGCGTTTCGAGGGCGGGCAGATGCCGATCCACATGCGCATGCGCAAGCTGCGCGGCCCGCACATGAAGAAGTCGATGCCTTTCGAGATGTTCCGCACCCACACCCAGCCCGTCAACATCTCAGATCTCGAGCAGCGCTTCGACGCCGGCGCCGAGGTCACCGTCGAGTTGATGCAGGCCAACGGCCTCGGCACGCGCAAGAACATCCCCATCAAGGTCCTCGCCAAGGGCGAGCTGTCCAAGGCGCTCACCGTGCACGCTCACGCCTTCTCCGCGAGCGCTCGCGAGCGCATCGAGGCCGCAGGCGGCACCTGTCACACCGTCGAGAGCTAAGTGCACGCGGCCGGAGTTCGGCGTGTTTTGGCACGCGCCTGAACGCGCCTGACGCCACCCGGCGTCCGTCCACGTGCCACCAGCACGCGACCGAACGCCGTGCGACGGCAGCCACGTCCATCCACCCACCAATCCCACACCGAACTCCGGCCGCGTGCACTAAACTCGGGCGCTCCGCGGACGACGCTCGTCCAGCGGTCTCAAGCTCATGCTCTCCACGATCCTCAACGCCTTTCAAGTAGCGGACATTCGCAAGAAACTCGCCTTCACGGCGAGCATGCTGCTGATCTACCGCCTCGGCTCGCACATCCCGGTGCCGGGCGTCAACCTTTCGGCCGTCAACAACATCCAGAAGGAGTTCGGCGGCTCCAACATCCTCGGCCTGCTCAACCTCTTCTCAGGGGGTGGGCTTGCGCGGATCGCGCTGTTCGCGCTGGGCATCATGCCCTACATCACCTCCTCGATCATCCTGCAGCTGCTGCAGGTGGCGGTGCCGTCGCTGGAGAAGCTCTCCAAGGAAGGTGAGGTCGGCCAGGCGCGCATCACGCAATACACCCGCTACCTGACCGTCGGGCTTGCCTTCGCCCAGTCGATCGGCTACGTCTTCCTGTTCCACACGCTGCAGGCCAAAGCCGGCGAATCGGTGGTCACCCACTTCGACGCACCGCACATCTTCCTGATCGTCATCTGCCTGACCACCGGCTGCGTGCTGCTGATGTGGATCGGCGAGCTGATCACCCAGCGCGGCATCGGCAACGGCATCTCGCTGCTGATCTTCGCCTCGATCGTCTCGCGCCTGCCCACCGGCATTCAGGCCTGGTGGACCACCCAGAACCAGGTCTTCAAGGTGATGATGCCGTTCCTCGTGCTCGCCGTCGTCGCCGGCATCGTGTTCGTGCAAGAAGGTCAGCGCCGCATCCCGGTGCAGTACGCAAAGCGCGTGATCGGCAGGCGCATGTCCGAGGGCGGCCAGACCTATCTGCCGCTGCGCGTGAACATGGCCGGGGTGATCCCGGTGATCTTCGCCGCGAGCATCATGGCCTTCCCGCCGACCGTCGGGCAGCTCGTCAAAACGCATTGGGGCCAGCAGATCTCCGACTTCTTCTCGCCCAACGGCTGGCACTATGTCGTCGGTGAGTCGCTGTTCATCCTCGTCTTCACCTACTTCTACACGGCCGTCACGTTCAACCCGGTCGACCAAGCCGACAACCTGAAGAAGTACGGCGGCTTCATCCCCGGGGTGCGGCCCGGGCGTCCCACGGCCGAATTCCTCGACCGCATCCTCGCCCGCCTGACGTTCCCAGGCGCGCTGTTCCTCGCCGCGGTGGCGGCCCTGCCGACGATCCTGATCGCGCGCACGCACCAGAACATCCCCCTCGGCGGCACCTCGATCCTGATCGTGATCGGCGTCGCGCTGGAAACGATGAAGCAGTTGGAGGCCCAGCTGATGATGCGCTCTTACGAGGGCTTTTTGAAGTAGTTCGCGCGAGCTGCACAGTCACGATGCTAGGAATCGGCTCCCAAACACGTTCTCAAGCGGGTAGGCTGCCTCGCGTGTCCGAGTTAAACCTGATCCTGCTCGGCCCGCCTGGCGCCGGCAAGGGCACGCAGGCCGATCGCCTGCGTGGAGACTTCGACCTGCCGCACATCTCCACCGGCGACATGCTGCGCGCCCAACTGGCGGCGGGCACGAAGCTTGGCGAGGAGGCCAAGCGCTACATGGATGCGGGCGATCTCGTCCCGGACGAGGTGATCGTCGGAATGATCGTGCAGCGGATCAACGACGAGGACGCCCGCGACGGCTTCCTGCTCGACGGCTTTCCGCGCAACGAGGAGCAGGCCGGCGCGCTGGCGAGCGCGCTGAGCGGGCTCGACCGCGAGCTGAGCGCGGCGCTGCTGATCGAGGTGCCCGACGAGGAGATCGTGCGCCGGCTCGCGGGGCGGCGGGTGTGCGTGAAGAACGCCGGCCACATCTATCACGTCGAGTTCGACCCGCCCAAGCACGAGGGCGTCTGCGATCAGGACGGCGCGCGGCTGATGCAACGCGACGACGACAAAGAAGAGACGATCCGCCGCCGCTTGGAGGTCTATCACTCCCAGACCGAGCCGCTGATCGCCCACTACGACCGCGCCGGCCTGCTGCACCGCTTCGACGGGCGGCGTACCGCTGATGAGGTGCACGTCCACATCCGCGCCACGCTGGCAACCCTCCGTCTCGAGGAAACGCTATAGCCCAATCGGGACCGGACGCGCCCCGTCGCCGGGTGCTTGACGGCAGCTAAGCTCTCAGGGTGATCATCAAGAAGTCCCCTGCGGAGATCGACAAGATGGCGCGGGCGGGGGAGATCCTCGTCGCGACGCTCGAGCTGCTCGAGGGCAAGGTTCGTCCCGGCGTCAGCACCGCCGAGCTCGACTTGGCGGCAGAGCGCTATATCCGCTCGCGCGGAGCGATACCGACGTTCAAGGGCTATCGCGGCTTCCCCGGTTCGATCTGCGCCTCCCCGAACGCGATGATCGTGCACGGCATTCCCGGTCCGTACCGGCTGGAGCCGGGCGACATCATCTCGATCGACGTTGGCGTCACGTTCGACGGCTGGGTAGCCGACGCCGCGCGTACCTTCACGGTGGAGGAGGTGAGCTCGCAGGTGCGCAACCTGCTGAGCGCCACCGAGGAGTCGCTGCACGCCGGCGTCGCCCAGTGCCGGGCCGGCAACCGCATGGGCGACGTCTCGAGCACGATCCAGGCGGTTGCCGAGGGGGCCGGGCTGTCGGTCGTGCGCTCGCTCGTGGGGCACGGGGTCGGGCGCAACATGCACGAGGATCCGCAGGTGCCCAACTACGGCACGCCGGGCAAGGGCCCGCTGCTGAAGGAGGGCATGGTGATCGCGGTCGAGCCGATGACGACCGCCGGACGTGCCGCCGTGCGCGTGGGTGGCGACGGCTGGGCGATTTTCTCCCAGGACGGCTCTCCGGCGGCGCACTTCGAGTTCACGGTCGCAATCACCGCCGCGGGGCCGCGAATCCTGACGCCGTGGCATCTGGATCGCGCGGTCCGCGCGACCGAGCCCGTGCCCGAGGGTGCGGCGAGCGCGACCTGATCGGCTCGTCGGTGAGGCGTGCGTCGCGCGGTCCGGACGACGGCTCATGGTGGCGGAGATCGGCCGCCCGCGGGCGAGAGGCCTCTCGCCCGCGGAGTAGTGCTACCATCCTCGCTTCTGCTCGGATGCGAGGTGTTTGGCCACGCACGAGAGCTTCTCCACGACCAGGTAGCGGCGGCCGCAACGGCGGCCAGAGCCGGGTCGCCGGGACCAGCCGAAAGGGATCATGAAGGTAAGACCGTCGGTCAAGCCGATGTGCGAGAAGTGCAAGATCATCCGCCGCCACGGAGCGGTGCTGGTCATCTGCCAGAACAAGCGCCACAAGCAAAGGCAGGGCTAGCCGCCGTGTCTTGGATGATCGCCATGCTGCGTTCTCGGTCGGGTCGGGGGGTTTCCACTGTCCCCGAGCTGCCTGTGCCCGTCGGGCAGCGTCCTTGCCTGGCGACCCCGGAGATTCGCTGGAGGCGTGGTTAGTGGCGAGGATCGCGGGAGTCAACCTCCCTTTGAACAAGCGCTCGGAGATCGGGCTGACCTATATCTTTGGGATCGGCCGCTCGACGTCGAACAAGATCTTGAAGGACGTCGGGGTGAGCCCGGACACGTATGTGCGCGACCTGACCGAGGAAGAGGTCTCCAAGCTGCGCGACGCGATCGACAGCGGCCTGACGGTCGAGGGCGATCTGCGCCGGGAGCGCTCGCAGGACATCAAACGGTTGCAGGAGATCGCGTGCTATCGCGGCCTGCGCCACCGTCGCGGCCTGCCGGTTCGCGGACAGAAGACAAAGACCAACGCGCGCACGCGCAAGGGCCCCAAGCGGATGCAGGTCGCGGGTAAGAAGAAAGTCGGCAAGAAGTAATGCCTCCCGCCCCCAAACGCCCCGGTCGCGGCCGGCGCAAGCCGAAGAAGAACATCCCGATCGGGCAGGCGCACATCAAGACGTCGTTCAACAACACGATCGTCTCGCTCACGGACACGACCGGCAACGTGATCGCCTGGGAGTCCGCGGGCGGAGCCGGCTTCAAGGGCTCGCGCAAGTCGACCCCGTTCGCCGCGCAGGTGACCGCCGACGCGGCCGCGCGCAAGGGGCTCGAACAGGGACTGCAGAAGGTCGAGGTCTACGTCAAGGGCCCCGGCTCCGGTCGCGAGACCGCGATCCGCTCGCTGCAGGCCGCAGGCCTCGAGGTCACCGGCGTCAAGGACGTCACCCCGCAGGCCCATAACGGCTGCAGACCGCGTAAGCGGAGGAGGGTCTAGATATGGCCAGAGACACAAGCCCACAGTGCAAGCAGTGCCGTCGTGAGGGTCAGAAGCTGTTCCTCAAGGGTGAGCGCTGTCTGACCGACAAATGCGGCGTCGAGCGGCGCTCCTATCCGCCGGGCGAGCACGGGCGCGGGCGGATGAAACAGAGCGAGTATCGGTTGCAGCTGCGCGAGAAGCAGAAGGCCCGCCGCTATTACGGCGTGCTCGAGCGGCAGTTCGCCGGCTACTACGAGAAGGCCTCACGCCAGCCGGGCATCACCGGCGAGAACCTGCTCGCGCTGCTCGAGTGCCGCTTGGATAACGTGCTCGTGCGCCTGGGCTTCGCCGCCTCGCGCCGGCAGGCGCGCCAGCTGATTCGCCACGGCCATTGGACGGTCAACGGCCGGCGGGTGAACATCCCCAGCTATCAGGTGCGCCCGGGTGAGGTGATCGCGATCAAGGCGGACACCGCGGCCACACAGGTCGTCAGGGACGCGACCGAGCTCACCGGACAGATACCCGCGTGGCTGCAGGCCGACCACGAGTCGCTCACGGCCAAGGTGCTGCGCAGGCCGGAGCGGCGCGAGGTAGCCGCGCCGGTGCAGGAGCAGCTCATCGTCGAGCTGTACTCGAAGTAGCAGCAAGAGCTTTGCCCTCGCCGCCCGATTCCGGTGGCGGCGCTTCAGAGCCGGCGTCCGGGCGACGCCGGCGCCACACAAAAACGACGTTAGGACTCAGATGCTCGACTTCCAAATCCCCCGGATCACCAGTGAGTCCGTGGAGCAGAACCGTGGCACGTTCACCATCGAGCCGCTCGATCGCGGGTTCGGCTACACGTTCGGCAACTCGCTGCGCCGTGTCCTGCTCTCCTCGCTCGCCGGCGCGGCCGTCACGAGCGTGCGCATCGAGGGCGTGGCCCACGAGTTCTCCACGATTCAGGGCGTCAAGGAGGACGTCACCGATATCGTGCTGAACCTCAAGGGCGTGGTCTGCCGCATGCACTCCGACGCGACCGAGGTCGAGGCGCCGCTGGTCGTCACCGGTCCCGGCGAAATCGCCGCCAAGGACATCGACCTGCCCGCGGGAGTGGAGATCCTCAACCCCGAGGTGCACGTTGCGACGCTCGAGAAGAAAACAAAGCTCGAGCTGTACATGACGATCGGCCGCGGTCGCGGCTACCGGCCCGCCGAGGAGAACAAGTCGGCCGACCAGCCGATCGGCGTGATCCCGATCGACTCGATCTTCTCGCCCGTGCGTCGCGTCGCCTACGCCGTCGAGCAGGCGCGCGTGGGCCAGAAGACGGACTTCGACAAGCTTACGCTCGACATCGAGACCGACGGGTCGATCGATCCGCAGGCGGCCCTGCGCGAGGCGGCCGAGCTGCTGATCTCACAGCTTGCGATCTTCACCGACGCCGATCGCATCCAGGAGCTGCGCGCTACCCCCGGCGGTCAGCTCGACGGGCACGGTCTCGCGGTCGGCGCCGGTGGCACTCCGGCGGCGCTGCAGGGCGAGGAGTGGTCGATCCTGATCGAGGAGCTCGAGCTCGGTGTGCGCTCCTACAACTGCCTCAAGCGGGCCGGCATTCAGACCGTGGGCGATCTGATCTCGAAGTCCGAGGCCGAGCTGAACGCGATTCCGAACTTCGGCAAAAAGTCGATCGACGAGGTCATCGAGACGCTGCACGCGCGCGGTTTGAACCTCCGCCAAGATTAGGGACCCCTAGACTTCATCAGCCCATGCGCCATCAGAAGACACGCAACAAGCTCAGCCGCGACTCCGCGCATCGCAAGTCCTTGCTCATGAACTTGAGCAAGGAGATCATCGAGCATGAGCGGATCAAGACCACGCAGGCGAAGGCCAAGGCGGTCAAGCCCGAGGTCGAGAAGCTGATCACGCTCGCCAAGCGCGGCGATCTGCACGCGCGCCGCCAGGCGCTGTCGACGCTGTCGCAGGACAAGTTCGCGGTGCACAAGCTGTTCGAGGACCTCGCTCCCCGCTACGCCGAGCGCCCCGGCGGATACACCCGCATATTGAAGCTCGGCCCGCGCCGCAGCGACTCGACCGAGATGGTCTTCATCGAGCTGGTCTAGCGGCCCGCCGGCACGGCGCCAGGCTGCGTCCTCGATCACTCACGTGCCGGGCACGCTACGCTCACTGCGTCCTGGCCTGGCTTGGCCATCGAGCCGCTGGACAGGTTGGCGATGGTTACGAAGCTGACGCTCGAGTACGACGGCACGCATTTCGCGGGGTGGGCGCGCCAGCCCGGCGAGCGCTCCGTGCAGGAGGTGCTCGAGCGGGCGCTCGAAACGGTGCTGCGCGAGCCGCTGACGGTGACCGTCGCCGGGCGCACCGATCGCGGGGTGCACGCCTGGGGCCAGGTCGCAAGCTACGAGCACGAGGCGGTCGACCCGCTGCGGCTGAACGGGCTGCTCGACGACGACCTCGCCGTCCTCGCCGCAGAGCCCGCGCCCGACGGCTTCGACGCCCGGCGCGACGCGCGCAGCCGGACCTACTGCTACCGGGTGCTCGCGCGCCGCGCGCGCTCCCCGTTCGAGCGTGGACGCGCGCTGTGGTGGCCGGGCGCGCTCGACCGCGAGGCGCTCGCGGTGTGCGCCGCGGCGGTGGTCGGCAAGCACGACTTCACCGCGTTCACGCCCACCGAGACCGAGCACACGCGCTTCGACCGCGTCGTGCGGCGGGCAGAGTGGCGAGCGCAGGCGGGGGACCTGCTGGAGTTCTGGATCGAGGCGGACACGTTCATGCGGCACATGAACCGGATCCTGGTGGGCACGATGCTCGACGTCGCCTCCGGGCGCAACACGGTCGAGGAGTTCGAACGTCTGCTCGAAGGCCGTCCTCGCGCGCACGCGGGGAGGACCGCGCCGGCGCACGGCCTGGCGCTGGCCTCGGTCAGCTACGACGAGCCCGCTGACACGCGCGCGCGAGCAGGCAGGCGACCGAGCGATCGGAGCGGAGGCGGTCGAGGACCCAGAGATGGCTCATAGGCAGGTGCTTACCTGGCGAGCTGCGACGCCCGCCGCGTAACAAGTCGGAATCGTGTGGGGGCCGAAGGGGCCCCTATGCTGGATGACATGTTGAACGTGCTGCTCACCAACGACGACGGGATCGAGGCCGAGGGGTTGCAGGCGATGCGCCGCGCGCTGAGCGACGTCGCGGGCGTGCGCCTGGCGGTGATCGCCCCCGACGGGAACCGCTCGGCGATGGCGCGGTCGATCACCACGAGGCGACCGTTGTGGGTGGCCGAGACTCAGTTCCCCGACGGCACCGCCGGCTACGCGACCGACGGCACACCGGTCGACTGCGTGAGGCTGGCGAGCCTCGGCCTGGTCGAGGACTTCGCCGCCGACCTGGTCGTCTCAGGCATCAATCACGGCGCGAACCTCGGCGATGACATCACCTACTCGGGCACGGTCGCGGCCGCGCTCGAGGGGGTCGTGCTGGGGCTGCCGGCGATCGCCGTCTCCCAGCAGTCGGGCGCGCGCGCGCTTGACTACCGCTTCGACGGCGGCTTCGGCTTCGAGGTCGCGGCCGGGTTCGTCGCGCGCCTGGTGGAGCGGATCGAGGACGTGCCGCTGCCGGCGAGCACGCTGCTTAACGTAAACGTCCCCGCGGGCGAGCCCACCGGGGTCGAGGTGGCGAGCCTTGGCAAGCGCATCTACCGCGACGAGCTGAAGCTCGAGCGCGAGGAGGAAGGGGGTCGCCACTACTGGATCTACGGCTCGGACCCCGGCTTTCACGACGAGCCCGGCACCGACCTCGCCGCGGTCGCGGCCGGGCGGGTGGCCGTGACGCCGATCCACTTCGACCTGACCGACCGTCCCGGGTTGGAGGCTTTGAGAAGCTTCGACCTCGAAAAGCTGCTCAGGCCGGCGATCCTGGATCGGCCGGCGCCCAGCGCGTCGTGAGCGCCCGTTTGCCGAGGGGGCCGGAACGGGGCCTCGCGAGGAGATCGAGCGCCGCCGGTAGCGGGAGCGCGTCGTGAGCGCCGCGGACTCGACGCCGCCTTCCGAGGAGGTGCTCGCGCGCGTGCGTGAGTTGCGCGCAGAGCTCGACGAGCATGCGCACCGCTACTACGTGCTCGACGACCCGATCATCGGCGATGACGCCTATGACGCGCTGCTCGACGAGCTGCGCGGGATCGAGGGGGAGCACCCTGAGCTGATCACGCCCGATTCGCCCACCCAGCGCGTGGGCGGTGAGCCGGTGGGCCGCCTGGAGAAGGTCACGCACCTGGAGCCGATGCTGTCGCTCGGCAACGTCCGCTCCGAGACCGAGCTGCGTGCGTGGGTGGAGCGGATGCGCACCCATCTCGCGCGCGAGGGGATCGCCGAGCCCCGCTTCAAGTTCGTGGTCGAGCCGAAGATCGACGGTCTTGCGATCAGCCTTGTCTATCGCGACGGCGTGCTGCAGCGCGGCGCAACGCGCGGCAACGGGGAGATCGGCGAGGACGTCACCCACAATCTGCGCACGATCGGCCAGATCCCGCTGCGCGTCGAGGACGTGCCTCCGCTGCTCGAGGTGCGCGGCGAGGTGTACATGTCGCTGAAAGACTTCGCCGAGTTGAACGAGCGGCGCGCGCAGGCGGGCGAGTCGACGTTCATGAACCCGCGCAACTCCGCCGCCGGGACGATCCGCCAGCTGGACCCGGCCGATGCCGCAGAGCGGCCGCTGTCGATGTGGTGCTACCAGGTCGGCGTCGTCGAGGGGCTGTCGTTTCAAAAGCACTCCCAGGCGCTTGGCTGGCTGCGCGACCATCGATTCAGGGTGAACCGCGACATCAAGGTGCTGGACAGCGAGGAGGACGTGATCGCGCAGTGCCTCGCCTGGCAGGAGCGCCGCGGCGAGCTCGACTTCGAGATCGACGGGGTCGTGATCAAGGTCGACGCCCTTGAGCTCCAGCGTCGCCTCGGCTCGGTCGGACGCGACCCGCGCTGGGCGGTCGCCTGGAAGTTCCCGCCGACGACCGCCGTGACGACGCTCGAAAAAGTGATGTGGAACGTCGGCAAGTTCGGCGATTTGCGCCCCTATGCGATGCTCAAGCCGGTGGCTGTCGGCGGCGTGAGGATCAAGCTGGCGACGCTGCACAACGAGGAGGACCTGCGCCGCAAGGACCTGCGCCAGGGCGAGGAGGTGATCGTGATGCGCGCCGGCGACGTGATCCCCCAGGTGGTCTCACCCGCGCCGCACGTCGTCGATCGCGCCGGCAAGCGCCCGCCGCGCCCGCGCCCGCCGTCGCGATGCCCGTTCTGCAACACGAAGACGGTCAAGCCGCGTGAGTCGGTGTTCACGAAATGCCCCAACCGCGACTGTCCCGCGCGCGCGTGGCAGCTGCTCAAGCACTTCGTCTCGCAAGGCGCGCTCGACATCGAGGGACTCGGCGAGAAGCAGGTAGCGCTGCTGCAGGAGCGGGGTCTGGTGCGCACCGCCGGCGACTACTACCGGCTGACGGCCGAGCAGCTGACAGAGCTTGAAGGGTTCGCCGAGCAGTCGGCGCGCAACCTCCTTTACGCGATCGCCGCCTCCAAGCAGCGCCCGTTCGCGCGCGTGCTGTTCGGGTTGGGGATCGAGGAGGTCGGCGAGGTGACCGCCCGCAACCTGGCGATGCGCTTCCGCGACATCGACCCGCTGCTGGCCGCCACGCCGCAGGAGATCGCGCAGACGCCGGGGATCGGCGAGAAGATGGCGCGCACGATCTCAGACCAGCTCGCCGACGAGCGCATGCGCGCGCTGATCGCCGACCTGCGCGCGCTGGGATTGCAGCTGAGCGAGCAGGGTCCGCCGCCGTCGGAGGGTCCGCTCGCGAACAAGACGCTCGTGCTGACCGGCACCCTGCCGCACTGGACGCGCGAGCACGCCACCGAGCAGATCATGGCCGCGGGCGGGCGCGTGACCGGGTCGGTGTCGAAGAACACCGACTACCTCGTCGCGGGCGAGTCCGCGGGGTCGAAGCTCGCGAAGGCCGAGCGGTTGGGGGTGGCGGTGCTGGACGAGGCGGGGCTGCGCGAGCTGCTGGAGAAGTAGTTGTTCCGGTAGGCGCATGCGCCTACCGGCCGGGCGGTGCATGCACCGCCCGGTGGGACCCGCACATGTGCGGGTCCCAGGCAGGGTCGCATGCGACCCTGCCGACCTCGCCGCATGCGGCGAGGTCCCCCATCAGTCATACGAGCAAGCACGCGACGAGGTCTGGTCAGTAGCCCGCGATCGTGATCGTCATGTGGTCCTGGAACGTATGCGCGGTTTCCGTCGCGATGCCATCGGTGAAGATCGCGAACGCGAGCGTGTGGCCGTCCGCCGCGTTGCAGTACCCGACCAGGTTCGACACGCCCGTCAGCGTGCCGGTCTTGCCCTGACAGCGCCCCGACGCGCCCGTGTTGCGCATACGCCTGGCGAGCGTGCCGGTATGGCCGGCGATCGCCAAATTGGCGCGCAGAACCGGGCCGAGCGGGGTCGCGGCGAGCTCTACCAGCAGGTCTGCGACCTGGTAGGGCGAGGTCCTGTCCGCTTCCGACAGCCCCGACCCGTCGACCACGTGCGGGTGGATGCCCAGCACCGAGGCGATCGTCGCGCTCACGATCGACGCTCCCGCCGTGGTCGTGCCGGCGCCGCCATACAACGCGCCGAGGTCCTTGACGAGCGTCTCCGCGAAGAAGTTGTCCGACGGTGGCAACATCAGCCCGAGCAGCTGTGTCACCGTCGGCGACTGCACCTGCGCTAGCTGCAGCGCCCCAGCCGGTGTCGGCGCGGCGCCGGGCGCGCCGTGGATCGTCACGCCGTCGTCCTTCATTGCCGCCCACAGCTCGCGCGCGGCATACGCCGCCGGGGCGTGGGGGCCCCGTTCCGAGCCGCTCGCGCCGCGGTTGAACGCCAGCCCCGAGAGCGTGCCTTCGAGGAACGGGTCGGGTCCGTAGTTCGACGAGGGCTCGCCGCGCAGCGAGTCAAACCAGCCCTCATCGCCGTATACCGACCCGGTGATGCGGTGGATGCCGGCGACCTGCACGAGCTGAGACGCGAGCCCGGAGACGCTCGTGCCGACGCCGCCGTAATGGCTGTCGATGAACTGTGCAGACCCGAACGTCGGGTCGCCGCCGCCGCGCAGATACAGGTTGCCTTCCCACACGCCGCCCGGCAGCAGCTGTCCGGCGCCGAGCACTGTCGTCGCCAGGCGCGCGGTTGCGCCCATCCGCTCGAGTGCGGTCGTAGCGGTGTAGAGCTTCTCCACCGACGCCGGCGGGCGCATCCTCGTGGCGCGCTCTGAAAACAGCGCCTGATGAGCCGTCAGGTCATACACGTAGGCGCCGTCGGCCGGGCCGGCGAGCGCGAGCTGGCGGCCGAGGTCTGCCTGCAGCGCTGCCAGGCCGCCCGCGGCGCTCGCCGTCGCGGGCACGCCCACGCCAACGCCCGCGCAGACGCAGGCGCAGCAGAGCGCCGACAGACGCAAAAGCCACTTCCCCCGGCCCAGAAGCTCCGTCCTTCGGCCCAGACGCTGCGTCCGTCGATCCAGAAGCCCCGTCCGCGGGCCCAAAGGCTGCGTTTGCCGGCCCAGAAGCCGCGTCCTCCGGCGGGTGCTCGCGCGCGCGGGGGGCGGCGCGAGAAGCCGTGGCAGGTTATTCCGTGGCACTTGCCCGTAAAATCAATCGAGCATGGGCAAGGTTGTCAAGCTGGAACCGACGACAAGGGCGCGCAAAGGGGTCGCCAAGGGTGGTGCGCGCGCCACCGGCTCGACGCGGACGAGAGCGGCCCACACGCGGCGAACACGGGCTCGGCGGCCCAGCAAGACCGCGCTCGTGCTGGGCGGCGGCGGCTTCACCGGGGGGGTTTATGAGATCGGCGCCCTACGCGCGCTTGACCTGCTCGCGGTCAACAGCACCGTCAACCGGTTCGACGTCTACGTCGGCACCTCCGCTGGGTCGTTCATCGCCGCGCTGTGCGCCAACGGCGTCACGCCCGAGGAAATGATGCGCGTCGTCACGCGTCAAGGCAAAGCCCCATTCAGGGACATCGACATCGAAGACCTGCTCCACCTCAACCTGCTCGAGTTCGCGCGCAAGGGCGCCTTGATGCCGCTGCGCATCGCCTCGCTCGCGCGCCAGGCGATCGTCCAGCGCGGACAGGTGTCGCTGATGGACATGGTCCTCGGGATCGCTGAGGGCCTCCCCTCGGGCGCGTACACCGGCGCGGGGATCGAGAACTACCTGCGCAAAGTCCTCGACGAGCCCGGGCGCAGCGACGATTTCAGAGAGCTCGACAACGAGCTGTACCTCACGGCCACCGACCTCGACACGTGCGAGCGGATCGTGTTCGGCTCAGACGGCTTCGACGACGTGCCGATCTCGACCGCCGTGCGCGCGTCCGGCGCGCTGCCGATGGTCTATGCGCCCGTACGCGTCGGCGAGCGCGAGCTGATCGACGGGGGCATCGTGTCGACCACCAACCTCGACATCGCCGTCGAGCAGGGGGCAAAGCTGGTCCTCGTGATCAACCCGATTGCTCCATTCGTGAACGACTTCTCCGGCACCGTCAGAACGCTGCGCGGCAGCCGTCCGCAGCGGGTCTCCGACATGGGCTTCCCGCAGATCGGCTATCAGGCGTTCAAGCTGCTCGCCTACCAGCGTCTGCACGAGCTGGCCAAGAGCTGGGAGGAGCGCTATCCCGGCGTCGACATCGTGCTGATCGAGCCGCAGCCCTCCGACGAGCTGATGTTCCAGACGTCGATGATGAACTTCGCCTCGCGCGTCGAGATCGCGCGTCACGGCTTCCAGTCGGTGACGGTGCAGCTTGCCGGCGAATACGACCGCTACCGCGAGATCGCCGAACGCCACGGCCTGCAGATCTCGGCCAAGCGCGTGCGCAAGGTCGTCGAACACTTCGACGACGAGCGCGAGCAGGTCAGCGGCTGGCGCAAGATCCTCGAGGGCACGACCGGCGCGTTGCTACGCCAAGCTGGGTCTGCGAGTTAGCGGTCCTCGTGGCGGGGCATCCCTGTGGCGTCAGGGTCAAGCAGATCATGGACGCACGGAGCGTGGCGTGCTGGCCGAAACGGGGATGCGAGCGGAGCGAGTGCCACTCGGCTTCGGTACGCGCGACGGAGGACGCACAGATGCGCCGGCCCTGGCGTCACAGGGTCTTGTCGAGCGCCGCCAGCAGCCGCTCTGAGGACGCGTCGTCGTGCACGGCGATGCGCACGTGACGTGGCTCGCCCAATGCCGAGCCAGCCGCGACCAGCACGCCCGCGCGCGCCAGCCGCGCGGCCAGCTCGTCGCCTTCGACCACCGGATGGGCGGCCCACACGAAGTTGGCCTGACTGTCGGTCACCTCGAAGCGGCGCGCGCGCAGCGCTGCGATCAGCCGCCCGCGCTCCGCGGCGATCTCCGCCACGCGTCGTTCGACCAGCTCCGAGCACGTGCGCAGCGCCTCGAGTGCTCCCGCCTGAGAGACCTCCGAGACGCCGAGATCCGGCTCGAGCTCGGCCAGCAGGTTCTCGGCGCCCGGGCCGCCGAGCGCGTAGCCGACGCGCAGTCCCGCCAACCCCCAGGCCTTGGAGAAGCTGCGGAACACGAGCAGTCGCGGATGGCGCTCCAGCAGCAGCACCGATCCCTCCGCCGGCTGGGCGTCGGCGAACTCGACGAGCGACTCGTCGAGCAGCACGGCCACGTTCGCCGGCAGACCGGCGAGCAGCCGCTCGAGCTCTGCCGTCGGCAGCAGCTCGCCGGTAGGGTCGTTCGGGCTCGCGAGCGCGACCACGCGCGTGTCCTCGTTCTCGCTCGCGGCCGCCAGCAGCGCGTCGACGCCGCCTGAGACCGGCACCGCGCGGCCGTGGGCGCGGCGCGCCATGATCGGATACAGCGGATATGACGGCCACGACGTCAGCAGCTGCTGCCCCGGCTCGATCAGCGCGCGCGTCGCGGAGCTCAGCAGCTCGGCGGCGCCGTTGCCCAGGATCAGACGCGCCGGGCTGTCGATGGCGTGCCGCTCGGCCAGCTCGTTGCGCAGGTCCGTCCCGCGCAGGTGCGGGTAGCGCTGCAGGCCGCGCCTGGCCACGAACGTGATCGCGTTGACAATCCGCGTGTGCGGCAGCTTCGGCCATGTGGTCTGCGACAGGTCGAGCGTCTCCACCCGGGTGAGCGCCTTGCGCCTGCGCTCGGCCGCCTGCGCGCGCAGCCCCGCGTTGACCTCCTCCTCGGACATCCCTTCGAACTGGCGGTAGTAGTCGAGCAGACCCACGACGGTGTCTGTTCTAGCAGCGCTGCTGTAGGTCGACTCTCATCCCGCTCGCCCACATGGCATTTGAGCACGCCGCATGAGTGCGCAGGGCAAGCTGGGCAAGGACGCACCCTGACGGGCACAGGCAGTTCGCGTGGTGTGCTTCGCACGCGTGCTGGCCGATTGGTCGATCGCATCTGATCGACAATCGGTAAGGACGCCGATCCAGCGCAGCCATGCGCACCCATGCGCGCTCATCCGCCTTCGCCCTTGCTTACGAGGCTTGTCCCCGGTCCGTGGATGACGAGGAACCACAGCACGAAGGCGGCTGCGCAGACGACCACGGCGCTTGCGAATATCCGTCCCATCACTCCCGAGCGCTGGTCGTGCCCGGCCGCGCGGCGCACGAGGATCCAGGCTTGGTCGAGGCGGCGCAGCAGCGACAGCGTGCCGAACAGCAGCGCGAACAGCGCGGCGAACGAGACGAGGATGCCGAGGCTGACGCTGCCGGACAGATAGTTGGCCTCTGAACCGAACCACAGGCAGGCGATCGGGATCGGGCCCCAGCAGAGCAGGCTGAGCACCACCATCGCGGCGAGCAGCAGCCCGGCCAGCGAGCTGTCCACGCGCTGGCGGGCCCGATCGCCGCGCAGGGGCAGCTTGCGAAAGCGGACGGGCGCCGTGCCGGGCCTGCGCCCGACGAATAGGCCGCCGTTGTCGCTGGGGTCCGAGCTTGCCATCGGCCTATGTTCGCAGCTCGGAGCGCGGCCGCGGGCTATGCGGCATATAGCGAGTCGAGCACGCCTGCGTACTTCTCGTTGACGACGTTGCGCTTGACCTTCAGCGTCGGCGTCAGCTCGCCTGTCTCCTGCGACAGGTCGTGGTCGAGGATCGCGAACTTCTTGACCTGCTCGACCTGCGCGTATTTGGCGTTCGCGCGGTCGAGCACCTCCTGGATCAGGGCCTGCACCTGCGGCTCGCGAGCCAGTGAAGGGATGTCCTCGGGCAGGCCGTGCTCGCGCGCGTACGCCGGGATCTCCTCCTCGTCGAGCGTGATCAGCGCGACCGGGAACGGACGCTGATCGCCGTGCATGACCGCCTGGGAGATCCAGCGGCACTGCTTGAGGTCGTTCTCGATGTTGGCCGGGGTCAAATTCTTGCCGCCGGCGGTGATGATGATGTCCTTCTTGCGTCCCACGATGTACACGAAGCCGTCCTCGTCGATGCGCCCGAGGTCGCCCGTATGCAGCCAGCCGTCCTCGACCGCGCCGAACGACGCGTCGGCGTTGTTGTGATAGCCCTGAAAGATGTTCGATCCTTTGATCAGCAGCTCGCCATCCTCGGCGATCCGCACCTCGACGCCGGGGAACGGCTTGCCGACGCTGCCAAAGCGATGGGCGTCCGGGCTGCACGCGGTGGCGGCCGTGGCCGTCTCGGTCATGCCGTAGCCCTCCATCACAGGCACGCCGCAGGCGTAGAAGAATTCGAGGATCTCTTTGGCGATCGGCGCGGCGCCGCTGACAGCCTCGCGCAACCGCCCGCCGAAGGCCGCGCGCACGTTTTTGAACAGCCGCTCGTCAGCCTCCTCGAACGGGCCCTGCAGCTCGACCGGGATCGGTTGCCCTGCCTGCTGCAGCTCGCGCACCTTCATGCCGACCCGCACCGCCCCGGCCAGCTCCTCGGGATCGGCGTGGGCCGAGACGAGCGTGTAAATCTTCTCGAACACGCGCGGCACCGACGGCAGGTAGGTCGGTTTGACCTCGCCGAGCTCGCCGATTATCTGCTTGGTGTCGCCGCCGAAGTAGGCGAGCGTCACGCCGAGGTCGAAGACTACCAGCTGCAACAGCAGCGCAAACGAATGGGCGAGCGGCAGGTACAGGTAGACGACGTCGCCGGCCTCGGCGTCGAGCGCGGCCCGGCCCTTGACCATGTCGACGATCGCCCGGTAGTTGCCGTGCGAGAGCACGCAGCCCTTCGGCGGTCCGGTCGTGCCCGACGTGTAGATGAACGTGTACGGGTCCTCCGGGCGCACCGCGGCCCGGCGCGCGTCGAGCTCCTCGCTCGCACGCGAGCGCCCGCGGGCGCGGACGTCCTCCAGCGGGATCGCCTGCAGCGCGGCGATCTCACGCGTCGTCTCCTCGGCGGTCGGAGGATCGATCACGATCACGGTTCGCAGGTGCGCCAGCCGGTCGCGCACGGCGGCGATCTTCGCCAGCTGCGAGGCGTCCTCGCAGATGATCGCGCAGGCGTCTGAGTCGGAAATGACCCACAGACACTCCTCAGGGGAGTTGGTCTGGTAGATCGGCACGACGATCGTGCCGGCGGAGGTAGCGGCGAGGTCCGCATAGGACCACTCCGGGCGGGTGTTGGCGAGGATGCACACGCGCTCGCCGGGCTCGACGCCGAGGTCGATCAGGCCGAGGGCGATCTCCTGCACGATCTCGGCGAGCTGTGCGTAGGTCACGTCCTGCCAGGCGCCGTCGTGCTTGTAGCGGATCGCGCTGCGCTCGCCGTGCACGGCCGCGGCGTTCGGGATCAGGCCGGCGATCGTCTGCGACGCCGTAGCGGTGGCCTCCATGACAGCAGCTCTCCTCCTCGATCGATCGTCCGAAACCCGACCGTCAAATCTTAGTGCTCCGGTCCTATTGACGCAATTTGCGCAGTGTCGTGCGTGCGGCGGTGGCGCGAGTGTTGCTCGGGCGGGGACGGGCGCGGAGGTGGCATCGGCCGGGCGAGCTTTACGCCAACCGGGCCAGTCTTCCCGTCTGTCGGGCCGGCCTTCCCGCTGGCTGGGCCAGTCTTCCCGCCGGCCGGGCCAGTCTTCCCGCCGGTCGGGCCAGTCTTCCCGCTGGCCGGGCCAGTCTTCCCGCCGGTCGGGCCAGTCTTCCCGCCGGTCGGGCCAGTCTTCCCGCCGGTCGGGCCGGCCTTCCCTCGGGGCCGAGCCGGCCTTACACGGGATTCGGCACGTCGACGAAGACGTGGCGCAGGGAGAAGCGCTCGGCCAGGTGCTCGCCGAGGCGCTTGACCCCGAACGTCTCCGTCGCGTAGTGACCGGCCGCGATGAAATGCAGGCCGGCCTCGCGCGCCTGCGCCATTACGCGCTCCGCGGGCTCGCCCGTCAGGAGCGCATCCGCGCCCGCTGCGGCGGCGTCGGTGAGGTAGTCGGCGCCCGCGCCGGTGACGATCGCGAGCGTGCGGATCAGCGCAGGCCCCGAGTCGAATACGAGCGGCTCTCTCGAGGTTGCCTCGCGCACGCGCGCGATCAGCTCGCTCACGGGGACACCGTCGCCGGGCAGATACGCAAGACAGCCGATCGGCTCCCCGTGATGCAGCGCGAACGGCTCGATCGAGACCGCGTCGAGCGCGCGCGCGAGCAGAGCGTTGTTACCGACCCGCGGATGCGCGTCGAGCGGCAGGTGGTAGGCCGCGAGCGCTATGTTCGCGTCGAACAACGTCTGCAGCCTGCGCTTCAGCAGCGCGTCGAGCGGGCCCGGAGAAGAGCCCCAGAAGATGCCGTGGTGGACGATCAGCAGCTCGGCGCGCTCCGCCGCGGCCAGCTCGAACAGCTCCACGTGTGCGCTCACGCCGGTGGCGATGGTCGCCACGTTTGCCGGACCAGGCACCTGCAGGCCGTTCGGGCAGTAGTCGTCGAACCGCGCCGGCTCCAGCAGCCGGTCGAGCTCTGTCAGGATCTCCGACGTCGTGGTCGTCATGGGCGTCGAGCGACGATAGCGGGCGGTATGGGATACTGGTCTCTGCGTCGGGGCGTGGCGCAGCCTGGTAGCGCGCGCCGTTCGGGTCGGCGAGGTCCCCGGTTCGAATCCGGGCGCCCCGATTGGTTAGAGAACCGCGAAGGTCAGCGAACGCGGGCGAGAACCCCCAGCAGGCCGAAAACCGCTCAGGAAAGCCAACTCGAACCGGGCGCCCCGATTGACTTCAGGTTCTCCTAGGGACCGTGGTTGACTTCGGATATGGAGATGTGCTCGCGCGGATCGTCGACGACTATCTCCATCACCTTGCCCGTGAGGGTAGCAATCGAACATCTGTTCCCGTCCGGCTCCCCGGGTAGTCTCACGCTTATGTCGCCAAGACCTGTGGACTCCGCAGCCTCGCGAAAGGCGCGTGGTGCTTTCTTCACGCCGCCGCCGATCGCTGAGTTTCTGGGCCGCTGGGCAATCCGTTCTGCGGACGCGCGCGTCTTGGATCCCACTTGTGGGGAGGCGGTGTTTCTGCTTGCGGCCGCGGAGCGGCTCGAGGCCCTTGGAGCAACGCCGGCCGCAGTAGCAGATCAACTAACAGGAGTTGACCTCGACCAGCCGTCGCTCAACACTTCGCGGTCGCTGCTGACGGCTGCCGGTGCCGGCGCGAATCTCGTACGCTCGGACTTCTTTGAGCTGTCCACGCCCGCGCATCTCGGAGATCGGGTGGGGTGGCAGGACGCCGTGATCGGCAACCCGCCGTTCGTTCGCTACCAGGAGCACCGCGGGCACGTCCGTAGGCGCTCGGTGGCAGCGGCGCTCGAGCAAGGCGTGCGGCTGTCGGGTCTTGCCTCGTCCTGGGCGGCGACACTTGTGCACGCCTCGGCGTTCCTCAGGCCCAGTGGTCGGCTCGCAATGGTTCTACCTGCGGAGCTGTTGACCGTTGGTTACGCCGAGCCGATCCGGCGCTGGCTCCGAAAGCGGTTCGCTGTCGTCAACCTCGTGATGTTCGAGCGCCTCCAGTTTCACAGCGCCGACGAGAAAGTTGTGTTGCTCGTCGCACACGGGGAAGGACCCTGCGACTCATTCTGTCTGTTCCATGTCGATGGTGCGGAGGACCTGGCCGATGTGCATCCGCTGGACCCGGTTGGCGCCAAGCCCGCGGCGGAGGGCAAGTGGAGCGATCTCGCGCTCTCGCTGGATGTTCGCCAGCTGTTCAGGTCGGTCAGCGAGCGCATGAGCCGGTTGGAGGAGTACGGAGCGCCAATGCTCGGGACCGTCACCGGAGCAAATGACTATTTCGCGCTGTCGGAGGTCACGCGGTTGAAGTACGGCATCGCTGAGAAGCACCTCAGGCGCATAAGTCCTCCCGGTACGAAGTATCTCAAGGGACTCTCCTTCTCCCGCGCTCAATGGGAGGAGTTGAGGCTATCGGGGCAACGCGTGTGGCTGCTCTATCCCGATAAGAAATCGCGCGGCAAGGGGCTCACGGAATATCTGGAGCTCGGCGTCGAGCGTAAAGTCCCGGACGCCTATAAGTGCACGGTGCGTGATCCGTGGTGGCGACCGCCGGTTGTCCCTGTGCCTGATGTGTTCTTCACGTACATGTCGCATCGATATCCCCGGTTGATCACGAACGCGGCACAGACGACCTTCGTCAACTCGATGCTTGGATTGCGGCTAAATGACGGCGTCCCTGGAGAGACGCGTAACGCGTTGCCGTTGCTCGCCCTCAACTCGCTGACGATGTTGGGCGGCGAGGTATTGGGCCGAGGTTATGGAGGTGGCGTACTTAAGATGGAGCCGAGTGAGGCAGCCGCACTGCCCGTGCCGGGACCTGAAGCCCTCGAGAAGGCGTGGCGTGCGCTCTCGCCACAAAGCCCGAAACTCGATGCCGCCCTGAAGCGCGGCGAGTGGTGGGCTGTGGTGGCCGAGGTCGATCGAGTCCTTCTCACGGGCGCACTCGGGCTCAGCAATGACGAAGTTGTAGCTATCCGGGATGCGGCAACGCTCCTTCGCGTCCGTCGCACCAGGCAAACTGAGACGCATACCTCGGCGGCGAAAACCTGATGTCCTAGCGGACCTTGACTCCATACTTGTGGCGGCGACTGCCGACCTCGCGCCGTGGACGCATCCACCCGGCTCGCATGGAGAGGAGCGCCAGTACGTCCCGGACTACACCATGCTCCGTGCGCTGCTGGCCGTGCCGATCGAACAAGGCCACGCTGAGAGTCAGCAATCCGGCCGGGTGGCGAAGTCTCTCGATGCGTATGTCGCCCATGAGCTGCGACGTGCGGGGTTCGATCCAAGCACGGTATTCCCGCGCCTGCGGATGCCGAGGGCGCTTCCGCCTGAGATGGAGAATGTCGAGCAAGCCATCGACCATCTCTTGATGGTGCTCGACGAGTACGAGGAGTTCGCATCGCAGAGACTGAAACCGGCAGGGCTGCGCTCGGCGATTATGAGCTTGGGACGCATCAAGCTCGGTGGCTCTGAGACGAACGTGCTTGGCCGCTTCTACAAGAAGCAGGTCGACGCTGTGGTGCTTTCCGACTGGCTCAGAGGGCCTGACGTGCTCGTGTCCGGCAAGACGCAGTTCTCCAGTTACCTCAATAACAAGAACAATCGCTACGAGGAGGCGATCGGAGAGGCGCATAACCTACGCGACCGATATCCCCTCGCGGCGATGGGCTTTGCATATCTGGTCCGCTCGAATGTCTTTGAGGGTGGAGCATTCGAGCTGCTACGGGATCTCCTGGTGCGCCTCCGGCGGCCCGATGGTCCTTTCGATGCCACGGTTCTGCTTGTTGCTGAGTGGGATGGGAAGACACGCCGGCTGACCTCGGTTGAAGACCCTGCGCCAGCTCTTGCGTTACCTCAGTTCTTCGAGGATCTTCTTAACGCCCTGATGGCCTATACGCCGGTCGATGTCTATCAGCCTGTGCGCGCCCGGAAGTTCGGAGAGCCGCCGGGTGGCTTTCCCCCAAGCGAAGATGACGGCGAAGACGGGGACAAGGCGGGGTCTCGTTGATCTACGGAGAGCAAAAGCCTCTGTAGCTCTGGTTACTTGAATTTAGTGATTGTGATTGGATGGCCTCCGCTCGATCCGAGTCGCGTCGAAGCCACCACGCTCGTTGCGAACCACCACCTGCCCGCTCCAGCCCCGCAGCGGATGCGCCTGCTCGCGCGCGAGCCCCACGCACAGCCGTTTCGTGAGCACGAACACGACCACCGGCACGACCAGGAACGCGCCGCGGAAGAACCACACAGCGCCTTCATAGCCAAACCCGAACTGGAAGAACAGACGGTCCGCCGAGCCGGCGGCGAACACGACCGCCACGGCGCTCAGCACGGCCGCCGCGAGCGCGCTGCGTCGCGGGTTCTCGCGCGGGGGCTCGAGCAGGTCGTGGCGACGGTAGTCCTTCGAGATGAAGCGCCGGTCAAGCCAAGGCAGCGCATACAGCAGCCCGAAGATGACGCTCGGGAACAGCACGCCGCCGAAGAACGGGTTGGGCACGAGCGTGTGGCCGAAGGCGTGAATCTCCAAATTCGGCATCAACCGCAGTGCGCCGATCAGCCAGCCCAGATACCAGTCAGGCTGCGCACCGTTTGTGCCTATATAGGGGTGGTACGGCCCCCACAGCCACACGGGGTTGATCTGGATCAGGCCGCCCATCAGAACGAGCACCGCCGCCACCGCGGCGAACAGGCCGAGCGAGCGCAGCGCGTAGCCTGGCCACATCGGCGTGCCGACCACGTTGTCCTCGCGCCTGCCTGGTCCGGGAAACTGTGAGTGGCGCTGGCGCATGATGATCGCCAGGTGCATTCCTATCAGCCCGCCGATGATCGCCGGCAGCAGGAACACGTGCGCGATGAACAACCGCGACTCGAACACGGTTGATCCCGGGAAGCGCCCGCCCCACAGCGCGGTGGCGAACGAGCCGCCGATCAACGGCAGCGACATTGCCACCCCCCACGCGATCGCAAGGCCCATGCCGGAGAGCAGATCGTCGGGCAGGGAGTAGCCGGCGAACCCCTCGAGGATCGCCAGCGCCAGCAGCGTTACGCCGATGAAATAGTTGACGTCCCTCGGCTTGCGAAACGCGCCGGTGAACACGATCCGCAGCAGATGGAGCGTAATCGCCGCGACGAACACGAGCGCCGCCCAGTGGTGGATCTGGCGTGCGAGCAGCCCACCGGACACGGCGAAGGAGATGTGCAACGCCGAGGCGTAGGCGCCCGAGACGCTCTGCCCCTGCAGCGCCAGGTAGCTGCCGTGGTAGACGACCTGCGTGGTGTCGGGGTCGAAGAACAGCGCCAGCAACGTGCCGGTGAGGATCAGTACGACGAACGAGTACAGCGCGATCTCCCCGAGCAGAAAGCTCCAGTGGTCGGGAAACACGTAGTCCATCAGGAAGCGCAGCCCTCCCGCTGCACCGAGGCGCTCGTCCACGAACGCCACCGGGCCCCCGGCGTACTGGCGTGCGCGGCTCACGATTGGTTTCCGTGGCTCATGACGGTTTCGTGGTCACGATAGGTCTCCGCGGCTCGCTCATGACGGTCTCCATGTCGCGGCGGGTCTCCATGTGTCGCGGCCGGTCTCCATGTCGCGTCGGGTCTCCATGTGTCGCGTCGGGTCTCCATGTGTCGCGGCGGGTCTCCATGTCGCGGCGGGTCTCTGCGGTCACGACGGGTCCCCCCACCAGGAGGGGCCGACCGGCCCTGACATCGGCCCGGCCGCGCGCAGCATGCCGGCCCCGTCGATCGTCAAAGGCAGCTGCGGCAGGGGGCGCCCGGCGGGGCCGAACTCGACGCTGCCGCCGTCGAGCACGTCGAACGTCGAGTAGTGGCAGGGACACACCAGCGCCGGCCCGCGCGACTCGGTGGTCGGGCTCAACGGGTCACGGAACAGCGAGATCGCGCAGGCGGCGTGCGTGCATATCTTCGAGTAGGCGAGAATGCCCTCCGGCGCCCAACCGGCTCTTCCTGGGGGGAGCTTCAAGGTTGCGGGATCGACGCGCACGACCACGACCGGCGAGCCGAGATCATCTTGGTCCGCGTTCTGCGGGAACGCGGTCAGGAAGCTGCGTTCGATCACGTCCGCGGCGAGGATCGGCTCGCCCTGCTCGTCCACGAGCGCACGTCCCCCATACCACGGCGTGCGTCGCAACTGCTCCTCGAGCCCGGGTCCGAGCGCGACGACCGGGATCACGACCGCGGCCGTCAACCCCGCTCCGGCGGCGCCCGCGGCGCCCGCGAGCAGCCGCCGGCGCGTGATCCCCTCCACCCCCGCCGCCGCCTGCTCGCGCACCTGTTGCGCGGTCTCGGGGTCGGCGAGTCGCGGGCGCCGCTCGACCTTCGTCTCCTGCGGCACGAGCCGGCGTCCGGCGAGCACCAGCGCCGCCGCCAGCAACGCGAGCGCGGCCCCGAGCGCGAGGCCGAGCAGCCGCGTATTGGGATCGAGGGCGAACAGGGCGACGAACGCCAGCGCCGCCATCGGGACGAGGAGCAGCAGCAGCGCCACCAGCCGCTCGGCCCACGCGGGGGCGCCCGTGTGGCGCTCGGACGGGTCCTGGCCGTCAGCCGTCGGGCGGTGGCGCAGGCCGCCGGTGCGCCACACCCAGAACATGACAATCGCCTTCCACACCCGCCTCATGCGCCGCCGCCCAGGTGTCGCGGAGGCTCGGGGTCATCGCTGGTGCGCTCGCCGAGCAGCCTTGCGATCAGCAGCAGCGCCGCGGCGGCCAACAGCCACGCGACCATCCCCTCGGGGATCGGGCCGATCCGCCCGATGCCCCAGCCGCCGAGATTGTCGGGGCGCTGGATGCTCTGTATATAGCGGGCGAGCGAGCTCACCTGCGCTGTGGAGAGCTCGCCTTCGCCGAAGCGCGGCATCACATAAGGGCCGATCCTCACCGCCTCGCCGATCTGTGTCGGTGTTGCCTGGTTCAGCGACGGCACGACCGCGCCGGTCACGATCCCGCCCTGGCCCTGGATCGTGTGACAGCCCGCGCAGTCAAGACCGAAAAGCCGCTGGCCTTCCGCCAGCGATCCCTGCCGGGGGTGCACGAGCGGAATTTCCGGCCCGCCGAACGACGCGACATAGGCGATCAGCGCCTTGATCTTGCTCTGCGAGAAGGCCGGGGTGGTGCGCAGCGGCTGGGCACGGCTCGAGGGCAGCGGCATCCGCCCGGTCTCCAGGTAGAAGTCTGCTGCCAGCGCGCCGACACCCTGCAGGTTGGGGGCGCGGCCACGGATGCCCTGCGCGACGATGCCGTGGCAGGCCGCGCAGGAGGACTCGAACAGCGAGTGTCCCTGCGTGACCAGCACGGAAGACACACCCGCGGGGGCTCTGGGCGTGGCGGCGCTCGCATCCCGGCGCCCCGCGAAGTCGACGAGCGCGAACGCCCCGCACAACACCGCCGCGACCACCATCAGCCGGCGTCTCAGCAGCCGGTGTCTCAGCGGCCAGTGTCTCAGCGGCAGGTGTCTCAGCGGCCGGTGTCTCAGCGGCAGGTGTCTCAGCGGCAGGTGTCTCAGCGGCCGGTGTCTCAGCGGCAGGTGTCTCAGCGGCCGGTGTCTCAGCAGCCGGTGTCTCAGCGACCGGTGTCCCACTGGCCGACGCCTCGTCAGTCCCCGTCTCATGTGCCCAGCAGCTCCCTTTCCCTTTCCGGATTGCCGCTCGGCCCTGCTGCTCGCCCATCAGCGAGGAGGTAGGTGTCGCGGCGTTGCTGGCGCCGCTCTTCCGCGAGCATCGTCTGCATTGCAATGACGATCGCCAGAACGCCCATCGCGATGCCGCCGGCGAGGAGCATGATCATCCCCGCGGCGCGCTGGTCTGAGAGCGCCGAGGTGTGAAGCGCCCGCGCGGGCGCCAGATAGAACGGGTAGTGGACGCGCCCCTCGAACAGGAACACCCCCGCGGGCGCCGACATGACGACCATCGCAGCCATTAGCCAGGAGAACCTTGCGATCGCGCCCGGCGGGTGCGGGATCGGGTCAGCCGCGAGCAGCGGCAGCAGGAGGAGCATCCCCGACCAGAAGTAGGCCCCGTGCTCGCAGGCGTGGATCGTCGGGTTGCGCAGCGCCGCTTCATAGACGCCCGTCAGGTGCGTGCCGAGCACGACAAGCGTGAACAGCGCGAACCCGCACGCGGGCCGTGTCAAGGCCCGCACCCACCGTGCGCGCAGCAGACCGGCGATCGCCTGCCGGCCGGCGGGCGGGCACGCGCTCAAAGCCAGTCGCACCGGTGCTCCCCACAGGACCAGGGCAGGTGCGGCGAGGATCAGCAGCAGATGCTCGACGACGTGGATCGAGAGCAGCTCATCGGCGTACTCGTCGATGCCCGTCGTCAACGCGAGCAGCAGCACCATCAGACCGGCGATGAACGATGCCGCCCGCCACACAGGCCAACTTCTACGTGAGCGGACCATGCCCCACACGTACAACGCCACCGCCGCGCCGCAGACGCAGAGCAGCACCGGGTCCACCGTCCAGGTGCCGAGCAGACGCGTGAGCGTCGGTGGCTGGGTGCTCACCGCGAGCCCTCCCCACGCAGCGTGCGCGTGCGTGCGCGCTGCTCGCGCACGACGCCTCCGAGACCGAGCGTCGTGACCCCGGCGCCGATCAGGATCAGCCACAGCCCGAACCCCGCCCCGAGCAGCGCCACGGCCAACCCGGCGATCAGCGTGACCGTCGCCGGCGAGCTGTCGGTGATCAGCCGCGGCTGCTCCGCGAGCCCCTGGGGTCGCTCCACCTGCTCCCGCCGGCGCTGCTCCACCTGCCCTTGGGGTCGCTCCACCTGCTCCCGCCGGCGCTGCTCCACCTGCCTCTGGGGCCGCTCCACCTGCCCCTCGCGTACATCCAGCGCCCATAGCACGAGGCCGGCGGTCACGCACGCCGCGGCGGCGGCGGCTGGGATCGAGAACTGGATGACTTTCGGCGCGAACACCGCCTGCAGGGCGGTCAGCGCGCCCAGCCACACGCCCCAGGCGAGCAGCACGATCGCGGCACGCCTCATCCGCTCACCTCGCCGGCTTCGCGCAGGTCCAGCAGCGGCGCATAGGAGCGGATCGGCGGCAGCGCGTGGAAGTTGTGGCGCGGCGGCGGGGAGCTCGTGGCCCACTCCAGCGTGTGCGCCCCCCACGGGTCATCGCCGGCTGCGTCTCGCCGGCGCAGTGAGACGAGCATGTTGAGCACGAACACGATCACCGACAGTGCGATCACCGCCGATCCCGCGGTCTCGAGAATGTTCAGGCCCTGCCAGCCGCTCGAGGCGGGGTAGCGCGCGATCCTCCGCGTCATGCCCTCGGCGCCGAGGATGAACATCGGGAAGAACGTGACGTTCGTCCCGATCACCATCAGCACGAACTGCAGCTTTCCCAGCCGCTCGCGCAGCATCACGCCGGTGATCTTCGGAAACCAGTAGTAGATGCCGGCGAACAGCCCGAACGCGCTCCCCGCGAAGATCGTGTAGTGAAAGTGGGCGACCACGAAATAGGACATGTTCAGCCCGTAGTCCAACGGCGGCGAGGCGAGGATCACTCCCGTCAGCCCGCCGACGAGGAACTGCACGAGAAAGCCGATCGCAAACAGGAAGGCGGTGGTGAAACGCAGGCTGCCGCGCCAGATCGTCGCCAGGAAATCGAAATACTCCACGCCCGCCGGCACGACCAGAGCGGTGGAGGTGAGCGCGAAATACTTGTTCGACAGCACCCCAAAGGTGAACATGTGATGCGCCCATACGGTCATCGACAACCCCGCGAACGCGAGCAGCGCCACCACGAACGCCGAGTACCCGAAGAACCGCCGCGCGGAGAACGTGGCGAGCACTTCACCGACCATCCCCACGAACGGAAAGAACATCACATATACGACCGGGTGTCCGTAGAACCAGAACAGCGCCTGGTAGTCCACGGCGCCCGACCCCCCGACCAGCACGCCGCCGAAGTGCCGTTGCGCCCACAGCAGCCCGAGTGCAAGCAGCAGCGCCGGAAACCCGAAGACCACCATCAGACAGGTGACCACCATCGTCCAGGTGAACACCGGCATCCGCATCAGAGTCATGCCGGGCGCGCGCCGCTCGCAGCGCCGTCGACAGGATGCATCCCGCCCACAAAATCTGTCCAAGGGTCGCCAGCATCACGCCGAAGATCCACAGTTCCATGCCGCTGCCGGGGGAATGGATGGATTCCGAGAGCGGGTCGAACCCCCACCACGACGCGCTGGCGGCGCCGCCGCTGGTGAGAAACCCCGACCACATCAGAATGCCGCCGCCCACGTACAGCCACAGGCCGGCGAGCGTCGCCCGCGGGCCCGCGATCTCCGCCGCTCCAACCTGCAGCGGCACGAAGTAGATGCCCACCGCGAGCGCCACCGGCACGATCACGAGATAGACCATCGTCGAGCCGTGCATCGTGAACAGCTCGTTGTAGGCCTGCTGTGAGACCACGCCGCCGTCGGCGGCGAGCTGGCTGCGCATCAACAGCGCGAGCAGCCCGCCCGCGAGGAAGAACAGGAACGCGATCGCGCACGCCGTGCCGGCGATCCGCTTGTGGTCGGTCGAGGCGAGCGTGCTCGAGGCGGCACGGCGGCCAGGCAGCGCGACGGTGCTCACGAGCCGCTGTTCCCGCGCGCGTGTTCCCGCGCCAGCCATTCGCCGAAGCGCCGCGCGCTCACCGCCTGCACCGCGAAGTGCATCTCGCCGTGGTTCACACCGCACAGCACCGAGCACTCGCCGCCGTAGTAGCCGGGGCGCTGAAACAGCAGATCGAAGTGCGTGGTGTAGCCCGGCACGAGCTGGCGCTGGTAGTGCAGCTCAGGTATCCAGAAGCCGTGGATCACATCCTCGGAGGTACCGGCGATTTCGACCTCGGTCCCCGTCGGCACGTACGCCGGCACGGGATGCCAGGTATCGATGTCGGTGACGCTCACGCCGTCCGCATAGACGAAGCGCCAGCTCCACTGCGCGGCGATCACCTTCAACCGCAGCCCCGGATCGGCGACGGTGCGGTCGATCGGGGTCTCCGCCGTGAACGTCACCCACACCAGAAACCCGGCGACGCACGCCAGCGCGCATGCATAGACGACCTCGGCCAGCAGCGCCTGCGAGGTCCGCGCCGGCTTGGGCCGCCGCGCCCCGCGCACGAGCAGCACCAGCAGCGTCCCGACGACCAGCACGAACACGCCGAGCGCGATCGGCAGGTAGATGTCCTGCACATGTTCGTATGCGTGGAGCGTGTTCCCCATCAGCGCTCGTAGCGCTCCGCCTCGTGCTCGCGCAGCGTCAGCCCCATGCCCGCGAGCGTGGGGTCGGGGCACAGGAACCCGTCGCGCAGCGGCGGCGCGCCGTCGAACAGCAGCTCCTCGATACGCGCGTGGTCGTGGAAATACTCCACGTGCTCCAGCGGCTCGATCGCGGCGCACACGTGCGCGTGGACGGCCGGGCTCGTATGTGCCGAGAGGCGCACACCCTGGGCGGCGCACAGCGCCCCGACCTGCAGCATCTGGGTGATCCCGCCGCAGCGCGTCACGTCCGCCTGCAGCACGTCGACCGCGCCCGCGTCGAGCATCCGCCGGAAGTAGAAGAGGTCATAGCCATACTCGCCGGCGGCGATATCCATCCCCGCCGGGGCACGGTCGCGCAGCAGTCGCAGCCCCTCCAGATCATCGGAGGAGACGGGCTCCTCAAACCAGGACACGCCCGCCTCGCCGCGCGAAGGTCTCGGCCAGCTCGAGCGCCTGCTTGCGCGAGTAGGCGCCGTTCGCGTCGACGAACAGGCGCGGCGTCCTCGCCGATCACCTCGCGGGCGTGCGCGCACCCGCTCCGGGTCGCTGGTCCGGCTCGGAGCCGACCTTCATCTTCACCGCCGCTGATGCCCTGCTCGCATCCAGCCGGCGAGCTGGCGCTGCATCTGCTCGGGCGTGTAGGAGGTGAAGCCGCCGCTGCCGTACACCGGCACCCGCTCGCGCACCCGCCCCAGCAGTAGCGCCAGCGGCACTCCGAGCAGCCGTGCCTTCAGGTCCCACAGCGCGACGTCCACCGCTGAGATCGCGCTGGAGGCGACCCCCGGATAGCCGATGTTGCGTACCGCGCGGCGCATCCGCGCCCACGCCGCCGGCGGCGAAAGCGCATCCTCGCCCACCACGGCGCCGGCGAGCAGCTCTCGGAGATCAGCGGCGCGCCGGCGCCGGCGGCGTAGCTGTAGCCAATGCCGGTGTGCCCGGCCGCGCGGGCTTCGGCGACGACGATCGTCGTCGCATCCCAGCTCAGCGTGCCGTCCGCCTCCGGCGCGTCGGTCGGGATCGTGAAGGCTCTCGCCGCGAGCTCCTCGACGACGGGCTCGGCCTCGCGGCCCGGGCGCTGCGCGAGACTCTCGGCGTCTGCGCTGCTCACAAGCCCGTTCCAAATGGCGTCGCCTGCGGCCTCGGCCTGCGCGAGCGCGACCGCCGCCGCGACATGCGACAGGTGCGTCAGCGTCTGGGGATAGTTGCCGAGCAGCTCGCCGCTGTCGGGGTCGACCTGCTCTGAGAACAGGCCCAGCGGGCTGGCGGCGCCCATCGCCCGGTCGAACACCTCCCGCGCCTGCGCCAGCCTTCCCTGGCGGGCGTAGCACTCCGCCAGCCAGAACGAGCAGGCAAGGAACGCGCCCTCCTCGCCCGCGAGCCCGATCGTCCTGGCGGTAGCGGTAGAGAAACCCGCTCGCGTCGAGCTCCTCGCGCACCGCGTCGGTGGTGCGCAGCATCCGCTCGTCATCGAACGCCACGAACCCGACGACCGGCAGCAGCAGCAGCGCGCTGTCCAGCGCCGGCTCGTCGAAGCACTGCACGAACACGCCGCGCTCCTCGTCATAGCCGCGGCGCTCGATCGCCGCGCGGATCTCCTGCCGCGCCTTCTCCCAGCGCCGTGTCGGCGCCTTGCGGGCGCACTCCTCAGCCAGCCGCAGGCCCCGGTCGACCGCCGCCCAGCAGCAGGCCTTGGAGTGAACGAAGTGGCGCGGCTCGCCGCGCCACTCCCAGATGCCGCGGTCGGGCTCAGACCACCGCTCCGCGGCGCTGTCGACGAGCTCTGAGAAGAACCGCCATTCGTCATCGTCAGGGGAGTGTCCGCGCAGGTGCCAGCGCCATGCCAGGTTCAGGATCTCGCCGAACGCATCCAGCTGCAGCTGGCCCGCCGCGCCGTTGCCGACGCGCACCGGCCGCGAGTCACGGTAGCCCTCCAAGTCGAGCTCTTCCTCTGCGATCCGTCGCTCTCCGCCGATCCCGAACAGGATCTGCAGATCCTCCGCGTGCCCGCCGGAGCTGCGCACGATGAAATGGCGAAACCGCCTGGCCTCACGCTCGCAGCCCAGCTCCGCCAGCGCGTGCGCCGTCAAGCGTCGAGTCCCGCACCCAGCTGTAGCGGTAGTCCCAGTTACGCTCGCCTCCGATCGTCTCCGGCAGCGAGGTCGTGGGGGCCGCCACGATCGCCCCCGTCGGGGCGTAGGTCAGCGCCTTCAACGTCAACGCCGAGCGCACCACCGCACCGTGGTCAGGGCCGTCCTCGCTGCAGGCGCTCCCGCCAAGCGCGCCACCACGCGACGGTCTCCTCGAGCCGCTCGTCCACCTCGCCGCCATCCAGACGCGGTCTGCTCGCGCTCGAGCAGATGCGGCCGCACGAAGCGGATCAACAGCCGCAGCCGCTCCCCGGCATGGATCCGGCCTGCACGCGAGCAGCGCTTCGCGCTCGGCGCGCGAGCTCGCCGTCACTCCAAACCAAAAGCCCGTCGTCGCCGCCGATCGCCGTGAACACGTCCGTCGCCGGCGCGGCGCAGCCACGGCCGCACAGCCCCGTAGTCAAACCGCGGCGCGACCTCGAACCGCACCTCGGCGCTGCCGCGCTCGCACTCCACGATCCTGATCAGCTCACGGCGCGGCTCGAGCGCTCCGTGCTCGCGCATCGCAAAGAAATCCCTGACTCGCACGGTCGCCCTGCGGGCCCTCGAGCACGCTCTCGAGGACGAGCGTGTCCTCGACGTAGCTGCTGCCCCGCCAGCTCGCATCGCCCTCCACCGACACCGCGCAGAACCCGCCGCGCTCACGGTCGAGCAGCCGCCCGAAGCAGCTGCCGCTGTCAAATCGCGGCAGACAGCACCAGTCGATCGAGCCTTCGCGGGACACGAGCGCGGCGCTGTGGCAGTCCCCGATCAGCCCATACTCGCCGATCGACGGCGCCTGCTCGCTCATCGCCCGCCGCCGCGCGACGCCCAGTCCCAGCAGCCCGGCGGCGACCCCGCGCCGCGCGAGCAGCCGCCGGTGGCGCGTCAGCTCCCACTGCACGCTGCGCGGCTTGGCCTGCTCGTCGAAGTCGCCGTGCGCGGAGCGCGCGCCCGGGCAGCGGCGCAAACAGGTTGTCCGGCCGCCCTGGCGGCACCGGCTCGTCGGTCTGCTGGGAGTCAAACCCCGTCCGTGCCAGGTAGCGGTCGGCGAAGCCCGGCGCGAGCGCGTTGCCGAGCAGCGTCAGCGCTGTGGAGGCGCCGACCCACCACTCGCGCCGCGCCGGCTGCCGTGCGGCCGTCACGATCGCCCTGGCTGCGACCTCCGGCTGGTAGATCGGCGGCACCGGCTGCGGATGCCGGGGCAGGCGGGTGCGCACCGTGTCGAACTGCGGCGTGTTCAAGCGCCGGCATCTGCACCATCGTCACCCTCACGCCGCTTCCCTCGTGCATCAGCTCGCAGCGCAGCGACTCGGTGAATCCCTGGATCGCGTGCTTGCACGCACAGTAAGGGCTCTGCAACGGGATGCCACGGTAGGCCAGCGCCGAGCCGACCTGCACGATCACGCCACGATCGCGCGGGCGCATCCGCGACAGCGCGCACAGCGTCCCATACACCACCCCCAGATACGTGACTTCGGTGACCCTGCGGAACTCCTCGGCGGTGATCTCCCAGGTGGGGGCGAACACGCTCGCCATCGCGTTGTTCACCCACACCTCGATCTCGCCGTGCCGCTCCTCGAGCTCGCCCGCCGCCGCCTCGAGCGCGCGCGGGTCGGCGACATCGCACTCCAGCACGACCGGCTGGCCGCCCAGCGACCGCACCTCCGCGGCGGTCGCGGCCAGTGCTTCCCGGCCGCGGGCGATCAGCCCGACGGTCGCTCCCTCACGGGCAAACGCCTGCGCGGTGGCGCGTCCCACGCCCGAGCTCGCGCCCGTCACAGCCACCACACCAGTAGACACATTGCGCATCTACCCAGCCATCCGCTCCGCCAATCCGACTGCAGGCTCAAAGGCCTTCAAAACGACTTCTCAGCCGCCGTTTGCGGTGTCTTCGAGCAGCTCCAGCACGGCGCTCTCGACGCGAGCGCGCACCTTCGCCTTGCCCAGATCGGGGCCGCGGCCGCCGATCGCGGGCGCGATCGTCACACCGGCATGGAAGCGGTCGATCACCCTTGGATCCACGTAGGAAGCACGACACACCGCGGGCGTGTTGCCGAGATACGCCGCGACCGTCTTGACCGCCCGTTTGACCTCCCGCTCGCGCGCCGCCCGCCCGCGGGCGTCGCCGGCGGCCGCCAACGCGATCGCGGCGAGCACCGTCGCGTTCCAGGTGCGGAAGTCCTTGGCGGTGAACGGGCCACCCGACTTGCGCTTCAGATATGCGTTGACCTCCTCCGCCGTCAGCTCGCGCCAGCCATCCGCTGCCCGGTAGGCGAGCAGCTGTGAGCCCGTACGCCGCCACTTCAGCGCGGCAAGCATCGCGAGCGCCTCTGGATCGGCGATCGCCTGCACCCGCCGCTGCCCAGACTTCGCCGGGAAGTCGAAGATCACCTCGCGCTCGCCGATCGTCACGTGCTCGAGCAGCATCGTCGTCAGCCCGTAGGACTCGTTGCGCTCCGCGTAGTCCTCGGAGCCGATACGAAAGAACCCGAGATCCAACAGCCGCACCGCGCACGCCAGCACGCGCCGCTCGGTCAACTGCTCCGCGCGCAGACGCTTTCCGTCGTCGAGCTTCAGGTCGCGCGCCACACCGCGGCGCAACCGCGCCAGCGCCGCCCCAAACGCGAGCATCGAGTCGAACTTGCGCCGGTCGCGATGAGTACGCCAACGCGCGTGGTAGAGGTACTGCTTGCGGGCGGCCGCATCGACCCCGGTGGCCTGCAGGTGCCCACGCGGGTCCATGCAGATCCATACATCCCGCCACGCCGGTGGGATCACCAGCTCCGCGATCCGCTCGAGCACCTCCGGGTCCTCGACCCGCTCTCCGTCGGGATCGAGATACTCAAAGCCGCGGCCGCGCCGCCGCCGCGAGATGCCAGGAGCCGCGCAATTGCTGCGTCTCAAACGCGGGATCGCCACACCCCCGCCGATCGCGATACCGCCAATCCCTGACACACCGTCCCAGGGTACCCGGCGCCCGGCGGCGGTCAAACCGGGCGCCCCCTCCCGGTTGCGTCCGACCGTCGCCTGCGCTTCCCCCGCCGGTTTTGCGTTCGACCGTCGCCGGCGCTTCCCCCGCCGGTTTTGCGTTCGACCGTCGCCGGCGCTTCCCCCGCCGGTTTTGCGTCCGACCGTCGCCTGCGCTTCCCCCGCCGGTTTTGCGTCCGACCGTCGCCGGCGCTTCCCCGCCGGTTTCGCGCGCCGGCGGGCCGGGCATCCTCGCAACGTGCCGCGCGCGCTGAGCCTCACCTTCGACGACGGTCCCGATCCGACCTGGACGCCGCGGATACTGCGCCAGCTCAAGCGCTGCCATGCACCGGCGACGTTCTTCATGGTCGGCGAGCGAGTGCGCGCCCGGCCCGATCTCGCGCATCGGGTGCGCGCGGCGGGATACGACATCCAGCTTCACTGTCACCGCCACATCCGTCACACCGACCTCACCGAAGCCGAGCTGCGGCACGACGGAGAGTCGGCGCTCGCGGCGCTCGAGAGCGTCGGCGTGCGCCCGCGGCTGTGGCGGGCGCCGTGGGGCGTCTGCACCGATGCGAGCAGGCGCGTCGCCGAGCGGCTCGGGCTGCGGCTGGTGGGCTGGTCGATCGACACGCACGACTGGCGCGGCGACGAGCCGCGGGTGATGCTCGAGCACGCGCGCTCGCGGCTCGCCGGCGGCGGCGCGATCCTGATGCACGACGCCCTCGGTCCCGGAGCTCGGCGGGCCGGCTGCCAGAACACGATCGCGCTGCTGCCGGGGCTCACGGCGGCAGCCCGCCTTCACGGTCTTGCGCTCGCCCCGATGAGCTACCGCGACCACGGCCGTCCTGCCATTGCCGGCAGGCTCGCGGAGCAGCCATGACAGCGACAACGGCAGTCGAGCGCTTCGAGCGGCTCTACCGGGAGAGCCCCGACCCGTGGGGATATCGCACGAGCGGCTACGAGCGCGAGAAGTACGCGGCGACTTTGGCCGCGTTGCCGGCTCGCCGCCACGGTCTCTGTCTCGAGGTCGGCTGCTCGATCGGCGTGTTCACCGGCTTGCTGGCGGCCCGCTGCGAGCACGTCGTCGCGATCGACTTCTCGCTGAGCGCATTACGGCTCGCCCGCAAGCATCTGAACGGAGTGGAAAACGTCGACCTGCTCCGCGCCGATTTTCCCGAGGAAACCCCACCGGGCTCGTGGGATCTGATCATCTGCTCGGAGATCCTCTACTACCTGCAGCCGCCGGCGCTCGAGGAGGCTCTCGGCTGGATCGAGACGCAGCTCGCCTACGGCGCGAACGTGGTCGCGGTCAGCTGGCGCGGCAGCGGGCGCGAGGAGCCGCTGCTCGGCGACGAGGTGCACGATCGGCTCGCGCTGCGGCTCGCCGGCCGGCACGCGCTCGACGCGCGCCAAGACGGATACAGGCTCGACCGCTTCGACGGCCGATGAGCCCGAGGCGGATCGTGATCGTCGGCGCCGGCCCGGCCGGTCTGGCAACCGCGCGCGCCTACCGCGAGCACGGCGGCGCAGGAGAGGTGACGCTGCTAGGCAAGGAGACCCTCCTCCCGTACCGCCGTCCGCCGCTCACCAAGGAGTTCCTGCGCGGCGAGCTCGACGCGGGCGAGCTGCCGCTCCAACCGCAAGACTGGTTTGACAGGCACGACATACAGCTGCGACTCGGCTGTGAAGCCACCGCGATCGACCCCAACACCGGGGTCGTCCACGTGGACGGGATTGCGCTCCGTGGCGAGGCGATCGTGCTCGCCACCGGCGCCGCGCCCGCGCGCCCGGACCTCCCCGGCTTGGATGACCCGCGGGTGCTGACGATGCGCGAGCGGGCCGACAGCGAACGGATCGCCGCCCAAGCCAAGCCGGGCACCCGTGCGGTCGTGCTCGGCACCGGATTCATCGGCTGTGAGCTGGCCGCATCGCTTGCGCTGAACGGCGCCCACGTGACCCTCGTGGGCCAAGGGCCGGCCCCCCAGCAGCAGCGCCTGGGAGCGCAGGCGGCCGCGCACATCGCCCGGTGGCTGGCGGACCTCGGCGTGACCTTGAAGATGGGCGTGAAGGTGAGCGCCATCGAGAGCGGTCATGTCGTTCAGCTCGCGCACGGCGAGCGGATCGACGCCGAGAACGTGGTGCTCGGCATGGGCGTGCGGCCCCGCACCGAGCTCGCCGAGCAGGCCGGTCTGACAGTCGTCAAGGGGGCGATCCTCACCGACACGCAGATGCACGCACGCGAGCGAGTGCTCGCCGTCGGTGACGTCGCCTACGCGCACAACCGCACCGCGGGGCGGCGGCTGCGCGTCGAGCACTGGGGCGACGCGCTCGGCCAAGGCGAGATCGCCGGGCGCGTCCTCGCAGGCGAGGATGCCCACTGGCGGGACGTACCGGGCTTCTGGTCGAGCATCGGCCTGCACACTCTCAAGTACGCCGCCTGGGGCGACGGTCATGACGCCGGCCGGCTCGACGAGCACGACCACGGGGCGTTCACCGTGTGGTACTCCCGTCACGGTAAGCTCGTCGGAGTGCTCACCCACGAGCGTGACGAGGACTACGAGCACGGCCGTCGGCTGATCCTCGCGGGGGAGAGCCCACCATGAACACCGAGCTGTTGTCGCTCACCTCCCACTACGCGCCAGGGCAAGAGCGTCCGCTTGGCTCCTACGCCATCCTCGCCGGGACATACGGGACCGGCCTCGCCGCCTCGCTCGTCGCGCTGCGTGCTCGCCACCACGGGCTGCCCGAGCGTCCCGCGGCGAGCGACCTGCTGCTCGTCGGCGTCGCAACCCACAAGCTCAGCCGGCTGATCGCCAAGGACAAGGTGACGAGCTTCATTCGAGCGCCCTTCACCCGCTTCCAAGAGCAGAGCGGGCAGGGCGAGGTCGAGGAGGCGCCATGCGGCCACGGGCTGCGCTTTGCGGTGGGAGAGCTCCTGGTATGCCCCTACTGTCTCTCCCAATGGATCGCGACAGGGCTCACCCTCGGGCTCGTCGGCGCCCCTCGCTTCACACGCCTGCTCAGCTCGGTGCTCGTCGCTCACACGATCTCCGACTTTCTCCAGGTCGCCTATCGCGCGGCTGAGGATGCGTCTGCTTGAGGTTGCCTCGCGGGGCATTCGTCCGCGTGCTCGCGCTCGCCGCGGCCGCCCTGCTCGGGAGCGCTCCGGCGGCGTTGGCGCATGCGCAGCTGCTCGGCACCTCGCCGGTGTCGGGCGCGACCGTCAAGGTCCAGCCACCGGAGGTGATCTTCGAGTTCAACCAGGACGTCGGCGGGACGCTCGGCGCCGTTCGCGTCTACGACGCGCAGGGTGAGGAGGTCGACGATCTGGACGTCTCGCATCCCGACGGCAACGAGCACTGGATGGGCGTCGGGCTGAAGCCCCATCTGCCCGACGGCACCTACACCGGCACCTACCGGGTGGTCTCGGCCGACACCCACATCGTCTACGGCGGGCTCGTCTTCAACGTCGGCCATCCCGGCGCCGCCCCGAAGTTCACGGTCGCCGGGCTGATCGGCAAGAACAGGAGCGGCGAGGTCACCACGATCGCGTTCGGCGTGGTGCGCGGACTGAACTACCTGACCCTCGCGCTGATGGTGGGCGGCCTGGTCTTTCTGCTGTTCGCCTGGACACCTGCGCTCGCTGCGATCGCGGGGCCTGAGGAGCGCTGGTCCGCGGCTGCGCGCGTGTTCGCCTCGCGCCTGGCGCGGCTACTCGCCGTCGCGATCGTGCTCGGCGCGAGCGTGAGCGTGCTCGGCATTTTCTTGCAAGGCGCAAGCGCGGCGGGCGTGTCGCTGTGGACCTCGCTAAAAAGCTCGATCGTCGATAACACCCTGGAAAGCCGCTTCGGCGAGGTGTGGGGCCTGCGCGCGATCGACTGGGTGCTGCTCGGCGCGCTGCTGCTGACCGCGAGGGCGATCGGCAGGGACGCGATCACGCGGTTGAGCGTGACCGCGCCGGCGGGGGACACACCGGACGGGGACATGCAGGCCCGCGACGCGTCGGATCCCAATGCGCACGACCTCGACACGCCGGGCACAGGCACGCCTGAAAGGGACACGCCTGCGCTGGTCCCGCGTCCCCCGCGCGCGATCCTCGCACTGCTCGCGCTCGGTACGGCCTACCTCACGATCACTCCGGCGCTGGCGGGTCACGCGAGCATCGAGAGCCCGGTCGCGGTTTTCTTCCCGTCGGACGCCCTGCACGTATTTGCGGGCAGCGTCTGGGTCGGTGGGATCGCGTGCCTGCTGCTTGTACTTCCGGGCGCCACGCGCCGGCTCGAAGGGGCGGAGCGCAGCCGGCTGCTGCTCGCGACGCTCGTGCGGTTCTCTCCGATCGCTTTGGGTGCGGTGGTCGCGATCGCCGTGACCGGCGTGGTTCAGGCATACATCGACGTGCGCACCCCGCACGGCCTCTTGCACACGACCTACGGTGCGTTGATCATCGCCAAGGTCGTGCTGCTCCTCTGTCTGATCGCCTGCGGCTGGGTCAACCGCGAACGCGTGATCCCGGCGCTCGAGCGGGTGGTCGGCGACGGGGGCTCACCCGGCGGCGTGGGCGCGCTGGCGCGCCGCACGATGCGCGGCGAGCTGGCCCTGACGGTGTGCGTGTTCGCGGTCACCGCCGCGTTGATCAGCTACGCACCCCCAATCGACGCCTCATCCGGGCCGTTTTCCATCAACACCTCGATCGGAGCGGCCGAGCTCGAGTTGACCCTCGAACCGGCGAAGGCCGGGCTCAACACGATTCACCTCTATCTGATCGACGCCAGGACGGGCGCGCAGTTCACCGCCACCAAGGAACTGACCGCTACCGCCAAGCTTCCGTCGAAGGGGATCGGGCCGCTCGTGCTCAAGCCGATCGTCGCGGGGCCGGGCCACTACATCGTGAGCTCGGCCGTGCTCAGCCCGGGCGGCGTCTGGCAGATCGAAATCACCGACCGCGTCTCCGAATTTGAACAGTTCAGCCGCACGATCAAGGTGCCAATCGGATGAGACCGCCGCATCGAAGGCATCTGAGCCCCATGCTCGTCGGCGGCGCCGTGGTCTTTGCTTGCGTCTCGCTCGCGTCCGGCTCCTCTCGGTCAACCGCTCAGGAGGTACATCACTCATGAAGTCCAACAAGCTCGCCCCGCTGCTCGCCGCGGGAGCGGCAGCGCTGCTCGTCCCCGCCGCCGCGCAGGCGCACATCAGCCTGCATCCCAACACGATCCCCGCCGGTGCGTTCGCGACGCTCGACGTGCGCGTTCCCGGCGAGCAGGAAGGCGCCTACGTGAAGAAGGTGGACGTGCTGTTCCCGCAAGGGTTCACCGGCGTCGACTACGAAAACGTGTCCGGCTGGAGCACGAAGGTGATCGAAGCCAAGCTCGCGACGCCAATCAAAGCGGACGGTGAAACGATCGACACCGAGGTCTCACAGATCGTGTGGACGTGGACCGGCCCGCTCGGCAAGGTGAACAACGGGCAGTTCATCCAGTTCCCGCTGTCGCTTGCGATCCCCGCCGACGCGACCGGCAAGGCGCTGGAATTTCGCACCGTCCAGACTTACAGCAACGGGCAGGTCGTCCACTGGATATCTCCGTCGCTCGGCGCCGAACACCCCTCGCCGCGGATCAACGTCACCGCCAAGGGCGGCGTGATCGAGGATGTCGCGGGTGACGAGGCGGGCCCGGAAGCGGGGCAGGCGGCCGCGGGCCGCTCCGCGCCCGCGCCGACACCGGCCGCCGCCGCGGCGCGGGCGAGCGGCGGGGCGAGCGAGGGTCTCGCCGTCACGGCGCTGGTCCTCGGCGCGCTCGGTCTGGTTGCCGGCGTCGGAGGGCTTACGGTGTTGCGCCGCAAGGGCGTTGCGTAGGCTCGAGCTGGGCGTCCCTCGTGGGCGCTTGACGCGAGCGCCCCACCCGAGCAGCGGTCTTGTAGACGTCCGTATCGCGGGACGTCTCGTCCGATAAATAGCTTTGGTACGCGGTTTCTGGCGGTTTGGGCGGAGCTCTTGACGGTTTGCTATTGAATTCTGTGGCCGGATGTGTTTATGATGTTTGGGAAGGGGTGCCCGGAAGGTCGTGGCGCCGGAAATACGATAGGTCAGGCTGGGTTGGCCTCCTGGGTCGACTTTGAAGCTTTCAGGGGATCGCAAGGAGAGGTGCTGGACCGTATGAGGAAGGGTTACGTGCGCACTGGTTCGCTAAGGACAGTTGTGATGGGGGATCGCTGCCGGGCCGGGAGGCCCTTAGGTAGAGACGTCGGCTCTACCGACGTCTCTCTCTCTCTCTCTCTCTCTCTCGTCGTCTGCTCGGGCTGAGCGTCTAAGCGCTTTTTCGGTCTTCTCGCCCGCCCCTGCCAGGGGGAGGGCGCTCGCATGTCTGTCACCCGTCGGGTTTTCTCGTTCGGCCTTGCCTTCTCGTTGTACCGGGTCTTCTCGCTGCTTCCGTAGGGGTGAGCGTTGATGGCGCGCGTGGCGAAGCGCTTGCCGAGGCGTGGTGGCCGTCCGGCGCGTGGGGGCGGGAGGACGCGAGCGGTCGAGCTCGCCGGTAGTGGTGGGGGCAGGGTCACGGTCGCTGAGATGCAGCGTTCGCGTCTGTTGGGTGGCGCGGTCCTGGCGGCGGGCGAGGTGGGATGGTCTGGTGTGACTGTTGCGGGTATCGCGTCGCGGGCGCGGGTGTCGCGGCGCACGTTCTATGACCTGTTCGGTGATCGCGAGGACTGCCTGCTGGAGGCGTTGCAAGACACTGTCGAGCGTATCGCCGCAGAGATCGCCGTTGCCGTGGGGGATGGTGAAAGCTTGTCGTGGCGTGAGCGTGTCCGCACGGGATTGTGGGTGATCCTGTCGTTCTTCGATCGTGAGCCGGAGCTGGCACGGTTCTGTGTGCTTGCCAGCGCGCAGGGCGGCCCGCGGGTGCTTGAGTATCGCGCGGAGGTCTTTGCTCGCCTGGCCGGCGTGGTCGATGAGGGCCGTCTGCAGGGTCCGCGTGCGGCTGACAGTCCCGCGTTGAGTGCGCAGGGTTTGGTCGGTGGCGTCTTTGCGGTGTTGCAGGCACGGCTTGCCGGTTCTGAGGAAGCGCGGTTGCGGGAGATGTTTGGTGATCTGATGGGGTTGCTCGTGTTGCCGTATCTGGGGGCTCGGGCCGCACGGTTGGAGAGCGCGCGTGGTGCGCCTGTCGTGCCGGATGTTGCGGTGGTGGCTGCGGGGGCGCGTGCGTATCGCGGCGGTGATGATCCTTTGAAGGGCATCCCGATGCGTTTGACGTATCGCACGGCGCTTGTGTTGGAGGCCGCTGCGCGGGTTCCGGGTGCGAGCAACCGTGCGCTGGGTGAGCGCGCGGACATTTTCGATCAGGGCCAGGTCTCGAAGCTGTTGGCGCGTTTGGAGCGCATCGGGCTGCTGGCCAATACGGGTGAGGGGCAGCCGAAAGGGGAGGCTAACGCGTGGCGTTTGACTCCGCTTGGTGAGCGTGTCACGGAGCATCTCAGCCTCGACGGTCAACAAAACCATAAGGATGTTGCACAACAACAGGAGGTCGCACGGTGATGCCCCGCAAGAACACCGATTTTGGGGTACGCGCGGGCGTGCTCGCATCGTTTTTTGTCGGGGTTGTCATGGCGATGGCTGCCGTGCCCGCCCTCGCCCTCAACCCCGAACGCCACTACGAGATGGTCACCCCGCTGTACAAGGGCGGCTACGGCGTGGCTTCCTTGAGGGCCGCCGCGCCGGACGGCGAAAGCATGGTGTTCAAGTCGCTGGGCGCGTTCGCCGGTTCTCCCTCCAGTCATGCGATCAACGAATATGTGGCGCGTCGCGGCTCCTCGGGCTGGTCGACGGCGTCGTTGATGCCCGCGGCTTCGGTTCTGCCCTCTCTCGTGGGTCCTGTGGCATGGGACTTCTCTCCGAACCTCGAAGTTTCGTTGACCGAGGGAATCCGTGGCACCTCACTGGGAAACGCCTCCACGCACGAGCGTGAAGACGTGTTTGTCTTACACCAGACCGATGCCGCCGACGTGCCGTCCAGCTACTCCATCGCGGGCATGGCATTGAAGGCATTGAAAGACGTTCCACTTAAAGTCAACTACCTTGGCTCTAGTCCTGATTTTTCGCACATTCTGTTCCAGGCAACCCCGACCGAACCGCTGCTTCCGCTCGCGACGGCCGAACACACTAGGGTTGGACAGACCTATGACCTCGCGGTGAGCGGGGAAGGTGCACCCGGGCTGCGGTTGGTGGACCTGAATGATAAGGGCGAATTGATCGATCCCAATTGTGGAGCGGCGTTGGGCACCGAAATTGGGGCGACCAGTAGATTCAACGCGATTGCCGCCGACGGCTCGGAGATCTTCTTCACGACGGACGCCAATAGGGCCGGTGGGGCGTGTGATGGGTCTGTGGGCACGGTGAATCCAGCGAACCCGGCGATTGTGTTCGCGCGTGTTGACGGCGAACGTACGCTTGAGGTTTCGGTGCCGCTCGCGAGCGACTGCGCTGTCGGGGCCCCGTGTGCCTCGGCTACCCAGATGCGCGCGCAATTCAACGGAGCCAACGAAGCAGGCACCTGCGTGTTCTTCATGACCGCGCAGCCACTCGTCACCGGCGACACCGACACCGGCAACGATCTCTACGTCGCGCGCATCGGCCACCCGGGCGAAAGCGGCAACATCTGCGACCCGAGCGCCGGCAGACCGGCTGGGGCTGAAGTCACCTCGCTTACGCAGTTGTCTCACGATCCTCATGGTGGTGAAGCCGCTGAAGTTCAGGGGGTGGTGTCGATGAGCTCTGATGGTTCGCGCGTGTATTTCGTGGCGCACGGTTTGTTGAGCGAAGGACCTAATGCCGAAGGTCGTGTGCCGGTCAAGGGCGCGGACAACCTATATTTCGATGAAACGGGGTCAGGTAAGGCGCCGACGTTTATCGCGGACCTCTGCTCGGGGCCGGAAGAATCCGGTGAAGTGAGCGACGGGGCGTGCCCGTCGAGTATCCCTCGGGAAGAGGGGAACGGAGCGGACACCAAGCTGTGGTTGGGCTCGGAAGGGGAACGGGAGACCGCCGATGACGGCCGGTATCTCTTGTTTCCGAGCTACGGCCAACTGCTGTCGAGCGATGTCGATCGGGCCGAGGACCTCTATCGTTACGACGCGCTGACGGGAACGCTGGATCGAGTGTCCGCGGGCGAAAACGGCGATGACGCCGATGGCAACAACAGCGCTTTCGGTGTCCTCTTGAGGGGTACCTCCGTTGGTGAAGAAGATGGTGTGGCGCACCCGTCGGCCAAAGCGTTGCTGGGCTCGCGCTCGATCAGCGAAGACGGCAGTCGCATTGTCTTCATCAGCAGCGAGCCGCTGTCGCCCGACGCCACGATCGGGCTAGAAAACGCGTATGAATGGCACCTGCAGCCTGGGGAAACGGAAGGCCGCGTATCTCTGATCTCTACGGGTCATTCCACCGAACCGGTCAACGAAGTGCTGATGTCGGCGTCGGGGCGGGACGTGTTCTTCATCACCTCCGAAGGTTTGGTGTCGGGCGATACCGACGGCCTGCCCGACGTTTATGACGCGCGGTTGGGCGAAGGCTTCCCCGAACCGGCCGCGGAACCCGAGCCGTGCTCGGGCGATGCCTGCCAGGGCCCGTTGACGAACCCCGCGCCGCTGCTCGTCCCGGGAAGCGTCTCGCAGGCGCCGGGCGAAAACGTGCCCGCGCCGCCCGCTTCTATGCCGGCAAAAAAGTCCAAACCGAAACCAAAGGCTGCTAAATGCAGGCGACCACGCACCTCGAAGAAACTCGCTCGTACCTGCAAGCCCAAGGCAAAAGCCAAGCGGTCTTCGACGAGGGAGGCACGGCGATGAGGATCAGGATCGGATTCTGTTTGGGCGTGGTCGTGTCATCGCTGCTCGTGCTTGTCGCGCCCGCGCTCGCCATCCCCAAGGCGCCGTTTGCGGTGAAAGCGACGATGCGCACGACCGGCCCGGTGCGGGAAATCTTTGAATCCGCGCCAGGAAAACCGAAAGACACAGTGCGGCGGTTTGAAAATCCGTCGCTGCCGTTTACGCAGGCCGGCGGCCACCCGTATGCGTTGACGACGCTGATCGAATTCCCGACCGAACTCGTCGAATACGATTCTGAAGGCACTCCCGAGTTCGCGCCGACCGGCGATTCAAAGGATATCGTCACCGATCTGCCGCAGGGCCTGTTGGGTAATCCGCAGTCGACGCCGCGCTGCCCGATCGTGCAGACGAGTAGCGGCAAGCAGTGTCCCGCAGCGACGCAGATCGGCGCGTACGTGCTGCAGCTCGGCAACCAGGAATACTCGGGCCCGATCTTCAACCTTACGCCCGAAGCGGGCCAGTCGGCGGAGTTCGGGCTGTATTTGTCGTTTAGGCTGACGATCCTCTTGACCGCGCACGTCGTGCGCAGCGGCGATACGTACGCGTTGACGGTCGTCAGTAACGAGATCCCGATGACGGAGCTTTACAGCGCGGAATTGACGTTCTGGGGTGTCCCGGCGGCCTCGAGCCACAACGTGCAGCGCGGCCTGGTATGTAATAACCGGGAATTTTTTCAAACATGCTTTGGAGGTGGTGAAGCCAGCGGGGAGCCGGAAATCCCGTTCTTGACGATGCCGACCGATTGCACGGCCGGCCCGTTGACGTTTGGGGTGACCTCGGATTCGTGGGAGCACCCGGGTGTCTATCAGTCCGCGTCCTCGACGATCCCGGGGGTGACGGGCTGCCAGGATCTGGGGTTCCATCCCGGGGTGGAAGCGCGCCCGGATACGTTGCGCGCCGACGAGCCGGTGGGGCTCGGTGTGAACGTGGCGGTGCCGCAGGATGAAGGCGCGGGGGAATTGTTCACGCCGGAGTTGCGCAACACGGTCCTCACGCTGCCGGAGGGCCTATCGATCAGTCCCGGCGTCGTCGACGGCGTGCAGGCGTGCAACGAATCCGGTCCCGAGGGGATCAACTTCAACGGCCCGGAATCCGAAGAAATCGGTCTCAACGGCGAACCGCAGCTCGCGCCGGGCCACTGTCCCGACGCGTCGATCGTCGGCGAAGCGGAAGCGAGCACGCCGCTGCTCGGCGTGCCCGTCAAGGGACACGTGTATCTCGCGCGGCCGTTGTGTGGTGGGCCCGGTGAAGAAGCTTGCAGCGAACAGGACGCGCTCGACGGGAAGCTGTACCGGCTGTATCTGGAACTTGGTGGCACCGGCGCGCTCGGGGACGCCGGCGTGAACCTGAAGGTCGCCTTCGACACCGAGGCCAATCCCGCGACGGGCCAGCTGACGACGGTCGTGGAAAACACGCCGCCGCTGCCGTTCAGCGAACTGCACGTCCGTTTGAACGGTGGCCCGCGCTCGCCGCTCGATAACCCGAGTACCTGTGGGCGCGCGACCACGACCGCCGACCTCAATCCGTGGAGCGCCCCGGGGCTGCTCGAAGGCATCTCGATCCCGGGCACACCCGACGCGACGCCATCCTCGTTCTACAACGTCGACCTCGCCGGGGACGGTGGAGTGACACCGTGCCCGGGGCTCCCGTTGAGCCCGGGGTTCGTCTCCGGCACGGTCACGCCGCAGGCGGGGGCGTTCAGCAGCTTTACGATGAACCTCTCGCGTGAAGACCGTGAACAGTACGTCAAGGGCATCCAGGTGCATACCCCTCCGGGGCTGCTGGGGATCCTCGCCAACGTCCCGTTGTGCCCGGAAAATCAAGCGAACGACCCCGCTGTTTATGGCGAATGCGCCGCATCTAAAATCGGGACGACGCGGGTCGCCTCGGGCGCCGGTTCGCACCCGTTCGAAATCGAAGGCGACGTCTATCTGACCGGCCCCTACAAGGGCGCGCCGTTCGGCTTGAGCATCGTCACGCACGCGGTCGCGGGCCCCTTCAACCTCGGGCTGGTGGTGGTGCGCGCGCGGATCGACGTCGATCCCGAAAACTCGACGTTGACGGTCACGACCGACGAAACGGGGCCGTACGCGGTGCCGCAGATCCTCGACGGCGTCCCCTTGCGCCTGAAACGGGTCACGGTGAACATCGACCGTCCCGACTTCATGTTCAACCCCACCAACTGCGGCGCCCCCGGAGCGCCGGGAACGCAGCAGGTGACCGCGGTGATCTCGGGCTCAGAACAGGCGAAGGCGAGCGTGCAGAGCCGGTTCGCCGTCGGTGGCTGCAAGAGCCTTGCGTTCAAACCGTCGTTTACGGTCTCCACGAGCGCCCATACCAGCAAAGCCGACGGCGCGAGCCTCGACGCGAAGGTGTCCTATCCCGCGGGATCGCTGGGCAGCGCGGCGAACATCTCCTACGTCAAGGTCGACCTGCCCAAGCAGCTCCCCTCACGCTTGACGACGCTGCAGAAAGCGTGCACCGCGCAGACCTTCGCGGCGAACCCGGCGAACTGTCCCTCGGCATCGATCGTGGGCGTCGTCAGGGCGAGCACGCCGCTATTGCCGGTGGGGCTCTCCGGGCCGGTGTACTTCGTCTCCCACGGCGGTGAAGCGTTCCCGAGCCTCGAGGTCGTGTTGCAGGGCGATGGCGTGCGCGTCGACCTCGTCGGCGCGACGTTCATCAGCAAAGCGGGGATCACCTCGAGCACGTTCAAGACGGTCCCCGACGTTCCCGTCAACACGTTCGAGCTCTACCTGCCCGAGGGCAAGTACTCCGCGCTGGCCGCCAACGGCAACCTCTGCAAGTCCCAGAGCAAGCTGAAGATGCCGACCGAGTTCGTCGCCCAGAACGGGATGATCATGAAACAGACCACGCAGATCGCCGTCACGGGCTGCACGAAAGGGAAGAAGGCGACCAAGCACAAGCAAAAGAAAGCGAAAAAGACCAGTAACGCGGGCCATAGGAGGACGGGCAAATGAGCATCACACACACCAACACACGACCGCGCCCGCTGATCCTCGCGGCCCTGCTCGCGAGTGCGCTTGCACTAATGCTTGTGTTCGCGGGCATCCTCGGCGCCACCAGCGCGCAGGCGATACCCACCAGGTTCAACCTCGCCAGCCACTTCGGCGCAAAGGTCGACGAAACCACAGGCGCGAACATCTGCACCGTCGCCTCCAAACACAAATGTGCCGACCGCGCTGAAGAAAGCGGCGAACCCGGCGGCTTCTTCTTCCCGGAAAGTGTCGCGATCGCGCCAGACGAAAATGTGTATGTCGCGGATCAGATCAACAATCGTGTCCAGGAGTTCACGGCCAGCGGCGAATTCGTGCTGATGTTCGGATGGAATGTGAACAAGACCAAGGTCGAAACGGTTCGTGCGACACAGAGCGAAAAGAACATCTGCACGTCGGAAGAAATCAAAACCTCGGGGGTCAAATGTCAGGCGGGACAGGCCGCGACGGAAGGCCTGCCAGGGCAGCTGGTTTCCCCAAGGGATGTCGCGGTCGATCCCGCTACCGGCAATGTCTACGTACTGGAGTACGAACCGACACAGTATGGTCCTCGTATCGAGGAGTTCACCGAGAACGGCGAATTCGTGCTGATGCTCGGTGGGGATGTGAACGCGACGACCGGCGGCAACCTCTGCACCGAGCAGGAAATCAAAGCATCGGGCGTAAAATGCAAGGCCGCCGTCGAAGGAACGGGGCACGGCGAATTCAAACCAAAGTCGAGTGACGGCAGCCTGCTGTCTGTCGGTGGACCTGAAGACCTGCTCTACGTCGGCGACGAAGGTCGCGTTCAGGAGTTTGAAGGCAATGGGAAATGGGTCCGCGAAGTGTCGCTCGCCGAACTATCGCCCACCAGCCAGGCATCGGCGATAGCGGTGGACCCGGCGGGCGAGTTGTTCGTCGTCGACGCGGGCCTCGGGGGTGTGCACGAGTACAACTCCAGTGGAGTACTGCAACCGCTGGTGATCGACCCAGAGGTACCGGGGGAAGTGCAAACCATCCAGGGACTGGCAATCGATGCGTACGGTCGGCTTGGCATCCTCGAATACACCAGGTTAGGTGCCAACGAAGTCGAACGCCGTGGTGTGCTCTACAACACAACGGGCACGAAGATCAGCGAATTCGGTCCGATTGGTAACGGCAGCTCGCTGGCGTTCTCGACCGGTGGCGCGAAACCGACGGACCTGCTGTACGTCGCTGAGTCCGGGGGCATGCAGGTTGAAGCATATGTGCCGGTCGTCTTCCCTGAAGTATTGACCTGCCCGGCGACGGCGGTCACGGCGACGAGTGCCACCATCTGTGGCGAAGTCGACTCCAATGCGCTGGCCACGAAGGCGTTCTTTGACTACGGTGTGAGTTCGGCGCTCGGCTCGCGCACGGCGGTGTTGGTGCAAGGCGAAGGCGAATCCTTCCAGCCGTTCTCCTACGAGCTCTCTGGTCTGCTGCCCAACCAGTCCTATAGCTTCGCGGCGGCCGCGGAAGCGGAAACCGAAGGTGTGGAGAAGCAGGCGACGGGCGAAACGCGGTCGTTCCGCACACCGACTCCCGCTCCGGAAGTTCCGGGTTCGCCGTCGGCGTCGTTCGTGGGCGCGCAGTCCGCGGTGCTGAGCGCGTCGGTCAACCCCGAGCACGCCGGCACGAGCTATCGCTTCGAGTACGCGCCCTGCGCCAATCCGAATCAGAGCTTCGCCGAATGTGGCGCGGCCGGCAGCACCGAAGCGCAGCAGTCCGGGGTGTACGGCGCGGTCGGTGTCGCCGAGCAGGCCAACGCTCTGCTGCCCTCCACGACCTACGCCTACCGGCTGGTGGCTAGCAACGCGTTTGAATACGAAGGCAAACCCGAAGGCGGCGAAGCGACCGGCGTGGAAGGGCACTTCATGACCGCCGCGGCGCCCGCGGTGCAAGCGTTCACCGGTCTTGCGAGCGCCGTCACCGCGACCGGCGCGACCGTGTCGGGGACCGTCAACCCGGACGGGCAGCCGGCGGCGTACTCCTTCGAGCTGGGCGTCGATAACGGTTCGGCCACGCGGTATGGGGTCGTTCTGTCCGGCTCCGTCGCTGCTGTGAGCTCCCCGGTCGAAGAGTCGGTCGCGCTGACGGGCTTGCAGCCGGGGACAACGTATGCCTACCGGGTGCTCGTGCACAGCGGCTACGGCGCCGCCACGGGCGCGGCGATGACGTTCGCCACGGCGGGGCTCCCCGCGGTGCTGGCGGCGCCCGCGGTGCTCACGCAGCTGCCGGTCCCGAACGTCGCGTTCCCCTCCGCGGTGACGGTCAAGGCGAGCGCTAAGCACCTCACCCGCGCCCAGCAGCTCGCGGCCGCGCTGCGCGCGTGCGCGAAGCGGCCGAAACGTAAGCGCGCCGCGTGCCAACGCGAGGCCCACGCGAAGTACGGCGCCGCCAAGAGGAAGAAAAAGCAGAAGTAGCAGCTCGCGAACGAGCAGGAGCGGCAGTGGCCGCGGTGTTTCAGATCGCCGTTCATCAGCCCGGCGCCTCACCTCAGGGGTCCCGTGCGCAATCGAAAGTGAGATAACCCGATGTTGAGAAAGATCAAGCAGCCTCGTGTGACACCCAGCATGGCGATCGCCCTCACCGCCCTGGTGCTCGCCCTCACCGGCGCCTCCTACGCGGCGAGCGCCGCCCCCCACAGTGGCGCGCCGGCGACGGCTACCGTCGCGAAGACCAAGGCCAAGACAAAGACCAAGACGGGTCCCCGCGGCCCCGCCGGTCCCGCCGGCAAGAACGGCGCGCCCGGCGCCATCGGGCCCGCTGGAGCGCCCGGCCCCGCCGGTGCGAAAGGCGAAACGGGCGCCGCCGGTCCCGCCGGCTCGCGCGGCGTCCAGGGCGAAAAAGGCGAAACCGGCGAAGTCGGCGAAACGGGCGAAAACGGAGCGCCCGGACCGGTCGGCCCGCAGGGCCCGCTGCAGTCCGGCAAGAGCGAGACAGGCGCATGGAGCGCGCTCGCGACGGTGGCCACCGAAGGCGAAATACGCGGCTTGCCGATCTCCTTCACGCTGCCGGTCGAATCGGCGACCACCGCGGTGTTCGTAAAGCAGGGCGAAACCACCAAGACGGAATGCCCGGGTACGGCCGAAAAACCGGAAGCGAAGCCGGGCTTTCTGTGTGTGTACGCGACCGCCGACAGCGGGATCGAAACGGAAGCCGTTGTCTTTCTCGCCGCGGGCAAAGCGGGCGTGGGCGTGTCCTCCACAGGTGCGATCATGAAAATCACCCTCACCGCCAAAGCCGGTGAAACACCCTTCGCCTGGGGCACATGGGCGGTGACAGCTCAATAGCACCACTTCCCCGGTGGGCGTCCCGTGAGCGGGCGGGGCGCCACTAGAAACAGGCTCAGGGAACCGAAGCCTCGCGAGCAGTGTAAAACGATACTGCGGACTAGGGCTGCCGGTTACCAGACCGGCAGACAATAATAACACAACAAGAAGGAGCTAAGGCTAGATGAAGATCATCAAGACGCTCGCCGTATACCTCGCGATGCTTACGATCGGCGCCGTAGCGGCCGGCGCCGCGTCCGCGCACGAATGGAAGGTGAACGGCAAACCACTAACCAAACCGTTCACAACCTTCTCGTGGGGGAAACTGGAATTCCAGGAAGAAAACGGACTGAAGTGGAAATGCGGAGTACATGAAGGCCTAGGGTCTGTCGGCCCCGGCGCGGCTGGCGAAATCACTAAACTGGAAGTAGAATCACCTTGCACCGTGATCAACGGTGGCATCTACAAATACACGACTGTTAGTATGAAACCCCTTGGCCTTCCGTGGAAAACCACGCTAGTGACTGCTGGCGGCGAACTCCGCAACGAATTCGCAGGAGGAGGCTGGGCCGTCACCGCCAGTGGTGGCCCATACGGGAAAGAAGAAGACCTGTGCGTATTCAGCGGCACCAACGCCGCGGCTGTGAACAGCTACAAAGAACACGAAGGCTACTTCGTCAACTTGACGTTCGACGAAAAATCGCCTGCCGGTAAATGCGCAGATCCCTTTGGGCCGAACGCGTTTCACATGAAAGGCACCGTTGTGGTAAGCGATCTAGGGGGCGGCAAGATCGAAGCCGTCTAGCGCTGATCGGCCACGATCATCCTCGACGGCCAATGCTGCACCTGGGGGGGCGCGGGCCAAGCCCGCCCCCCCAGCACATACTGGCGAAATCGACGATCTGCCTTATTCCGCCGGATGCGCGGCCAGCACGGGCCCGCTCACGGACGGCGCGCTCTCGACCTCGCCGTCGAGTTCGATCCCCCCTTCGACCTCCAGCTCCACCGCGCGCGGCGCCGCGACCACGCGGTTGCGACCGGCGCGCTTGGCCTGATACAGCGCGTCGTCCGCCGCCTTGAACAGCGCGTCGTAGTCGACCTCCGCCCCGCGCGCGGCGCTCACGCCGAGCGAGATCGTGATCGGGATGCCCGTCGGGTGGGCCTCCTCCACGGCCGCGCGCAGCCGCTCGGCGGTGTCGCTGCCCTCGCGCAGGTCGATCCCGGGGAGCACGATCAGGAACTCCTCGCCGCCGAGCCTGTACACGAGCTCGAACGAGCGCAGCCGCTTGCGCAGCTCGTATGCGACGTCGCGCAATGCGGCGTCGCCCCGATCGTGGCCGTGCTCGTCGTTGACCGCCTTGAAGCAGTCGACGTCGCACAGGACCAGGCACACCGGCTGGCCGGTCAGCCGCGCCTGCTGGGAGATCTCGATGAAGCGCGGGATCAGCGCGTGGCGGTTGAGCAGGCCGGTCAGCGGGTCGAGGATCGCCTCGTCGCGGTGGTGCAGCTCGGCGGCCTGCAGCGCCCACACGATCGACACGACGCCCGCGAGCAGCGCGAGCGTGGTGATCACCGGCACGGGGTCCCGGATCGTCGAGCCGGGCTCGACGCCGGCGGTCGCCACCAGGATCAGCATGACGGTCAGGACGAGCGCGGCGATCACGACGCGGGGGCGGAAGCGCGCCGCGACCATCCCGGCGGGCAGCACCATCCAGGGCAGCGCCGGGCTGTGCGGGCCGCCGCTGATCGTTACGCCGCCGGCGATCAGCACCAGCGTGATCACGATCGCGTAGGCGCTCACTTGCTCGGGGTGGGGGCTCGTGCGGATGCGGTGCTCGACGTTCGCGAAGTTGAGCGCCGAAAGCGCGAACAGGCCGAGCGTCCACCAGCCGATCCACGGCCCGGTGGCGATCAGCGCGACGCCGACCGCGCCGGAGCCGACGCGGCGGATCGTGCGCACGCGGTCGCTCGCGTCGATCACGCGGCTGCGGTCCAGCTCGGTGGGACAGAGCCAAGATCCCCGGCCGATCTGCACAGATCCCTCGCTCATATCCCCGCTTCGGCTTTCTCGTGCGCGTACTTGAACCGATCGGCCGGCAGTTCAGACGATTGTCGATCTATATCCGCCATGTAGAACTCTCCGTCTGTTTGAAGGCGGCCGACTCTCTCAAGCGGGGCCGGTCGATATGTGCGGAAGTTGTCACACAGATGTGGCGATATCGGCGCAGTCCCCATCGATCGGCAGGCTAGGCTCAGGCCATGTCGATCGATCGTTCATTGTCAGTCGTGCGCGACATCCTCGCCGAGCGCGCCGGCGAGGAGCTCGCGCTCAACGACCGCTATCTGAACCCGCAGATGGGGCGGATCCTGCGCACGCTCGGCTTCGACAAGACGTGGACGGGGGGTGAGGGGGCGCACTTGATCGACGCGGACGGCAACCGCTATCTCGACCTGTTTGGCGGGTACGGGGTGTTCGCGATCGGCCGCAACCACCCCGAGGCGATCGCCGCGATCGAGGAGACGCTGGCGGCGCGCACCGGCAACCTGCCCCAGCTCGGCGTGACCCTGCTCAGCGGCGTGCTCGCCGAGCAGCTGCTCGCGCGCGCGCCCGACTCGGTCGCGGCGATGGTGCCGGCGAACACCGGCACGGAGGCGGTCGAGGCGGCGATCAAGATCGCCCGCGCCGCCACCGGCCGCCCGCGTGTGCTGTACGCGGAGCACGCCTTTCACGGGCTGACGCTCGGCGCGCTTTCGCTCAACGGCAACACCGAGTTCAGGGACGGCTTCGGCCCGCTGCTGCCCGGCTGCGATCCGGTTGGCTTCGGCGACCTCGACGCGCTCGCGCGCGAGCTGGAACATGGGGATGTGGCCGCGTTCGTGGTCGAGCCGGTGCAGGGCAAGGGCGTCAACCTGCCGCCCGACGGCTACCTGCAGAGCGCCCAGGCGCTGTGTCGCGGCGCGGGCGCGCTCCTCGTGTGCGACGAGGTGCAGACCGGCATCGGGCGTACCGGCCGGTTCTTCGCGCTCGAGCACTGGCAGCTGCAGCCGGACATGGTCTGCGTCGCCAAGGCGCTCTCGGGCGGCCTCGTGCCGATCGGCGCGGTGCTCGTCTCGCGCGCCGCGTTCGATCGCGTGTTCGACGGGATGGAGCGCGCGGTCAGACACGGATCGACGTTCGGCGGCAACGACCTCGCCGCCGCCGCCGCGCTCGCGACGCTGGGCGTGCTCGACCGCGAGGGTCTCGTCGCGCGCGCCGAGCAGCTGGGGGAGCTGCTGCTCGAGCTGACAGCCCCACTCGTCGAGCGCTACGAGGTCGTCACCGACGTGCGCGGGCTCGGCCTGATGTGGGCGATCGAGTTCGGCCCACCCTCCGGCCGTACGGGCAGATCGTTATGGAACAGGGTCGAGCAGCGCCAGCCCGGGCTGTTCTCGCAGCTGATCACCGTCCCGCTGTTTCACAAGCACCGCATCTTCTGCCAGGTCGCCGGGCACCGCATGAACGTGATCAAGGCGCTGCCCCCGCTCACGATCGAGGAGGAGGAGATCCGCCGGTTCGCAGCCGCGCTGCGGGAGACGATCGCCGCCGCGGAGCGCTATCCCTCAGCACTGGCCCGCCTCGGCCTCGGTATCGTTCGTCGCACGGTTCGGAGCTCCTAGTGCCGCAAGCTGTGGTGACCGGCGCCGGCAGGACCGTACGAAGGACCCAGTCCACGGGTCTCCCGAAAAAATACGTGCGCGATCGCGCGCGCGATGATGTCGAAAGGCGATCGATCCCCTTGCCGCTCGTCCCCAGAGATGACATACGCAACGTCGCGATCGTCGCGCACGTCGACCACGGCAAGACGACGCTGGTCGACGCGATGCTATGGCAGTCGGGCGCGTTCCGCGCCGGGCAGGACGTCGCCACGCGCGTGCTCGACTCGATGGATCTCGAGCGCGAGAAGGGGATCACGATCCTCGCCAAGAACACCTCGCTGCGCTACCGCGACGTGAAGCTCAACATCATCGACACGCCCGGCCACGCCGACTTCGGGGGCGAGGTCGAGCGCGGGCTGACGATGGTCGATGGGGTCCTGCTGCTGGTCGACGCCTCCGAGGGCCCGCTGCCGCAGACGCGCTTCGTGCTGCGCAAGGCGCTCGAGGCGAAGCTGCCGGTGATCCTCGTGATCAACAAGGTCGACCGTCCCGACGCGCGCGTGGCCGAGGTGGTGGACGAGGTGTACGAGCTGTTCCTCGACCTCGACGCCGACGAGCAGCAGATCGACTTCCCGATCGTCTACTGCAACGCCAAGGCCGGCGTCGCCTCGCTGAAGTACGACCCGGGCCACGCGATCGAGGAGCGCGACCTCGCGCCGCTGCTCGACCTGCTGCTCGAGCGCATCCCCGCGCCGCTGTACGACCCCGAGCACCCGCTGCAGGCGCTCGTCACGAACCTCGACGCCTCGCCCTACGTCGGCCGCCTCGCGCTCTGCCGCGTGCGCCACGGAAACATTCGCAAGGGTCAGCAGATCGCGTGGTGCCGCGCCGACGGGTCGATCCAGAAAGCGCAGGTCGCCGAGCTGTACGTGACCGATGCGCTCGACCGCGTCGACGCGATCGAAGCCGGCCCGGGCGAGATCATCGCCGTCGCCGGGATCGCCGAGGTCACGATCGGCGAGACGCTCGCCGATCCGAACGATCCCCGCCCCCTGCCGGTGATCACGGTCGACGAGCCCGCGATGTCGATCACGCTTGGCGTCAACACCTCGCCGCTGGCGGGCAAAGACGGCAGCAAGCTCACCGCCAGGCAGGTCGAGGCGCGCTTGAACCAGGAGCTCGTCGGCAACGTCTCGCTGCGCGTGCGCGAGACCGCCCGACCCGACACGTACGAGGTCCAGGGCCGCGGCGAGCTGCAGCTGGCGGTGCTCGTGGAGATCATGCGCCGCGAGGGCTTCGAGCTGACCGTCGGGCAGCCGCACGTGGTCGAGCGCGAGATCGACGGCAAGCGCCACGAGCCGGTCGAGCGCCTGTCGATCGACGTGCCCGAGGAGCACGTCGGCACCGTCACGCAGCTGCTGGCCGCGCGCAAAGGACGGATGGAGCACATGATCAACCACGGCACGGGCTGGGTGCGCCTCGACTACCTCGTGCCCGCGCGCGGGCTGATCGGGTTTCGCACGGAGTTCCTGACCGAGACGCGCGGCACCGGGATCATGCACCACGTGTTCGACCGCTGGGAGCCGTGGGCGGGCACGATCACCCGGCGCCAGAGCGGCGCGCTCGTGGCCGACCGTCGCGGCGCGACCGTCACCTTCTCGCTGTTCACCCTGCAGGAGCGCGGCTCGCTGTTCGTCGGTCCCGGCGAGGAGGTCTACGAGGGGATGATCATCGGCGAGAACGCCCGCTCGGAGGACCTCGACGTCAACCCTGTGAAGGAGAAGCACCTGACGAACATGCGCTCCTCCACGTCCGACGTGCTCGTGCGGTTGGACGCCCACCGCAAGCTCACGCTCGACGAGGCGCTCGAGTTCGTGCGCGAGGACGAGTGCGTCGAGGTCACCCCCGTGAGCGTGCGCATGCGCAAGATCGTGCTGGGCAAGACAGAGCGCATGAAGACAGCAAGACAGGCGCGCAAATGAGCGCCGATCCCGGTGCGATCGAGCCTCCCGGGCACAAGCCTGGCGCGATCGAGCCGGACGCGTTCGGGCACGCGCGCGCGGGCACCGCGAACGGGTCGCCCGGTCAGATCCAGCTCGACGGGCTGGTCAAGTCCTTCCACGGGCCGGACGGCCCGATCCGGGCGGTGCGCGGGATCGACGTCAGGATCGCCGCGGGCGAGACGGTGGCGCTGCTCGGGCCCAACGGCGCGGGCAAGTCGACCACGATCGACATGCTGCTCGGGCTGCTCGCGCCCGACGAGGGCGCGGTCTCGGTCTTCGGCTCGGACCCCGCCGACGCGGTCGCACGCGGGGCGGTCGGCGGGATGCTGCAGACCGGCCAGCTGATCAGGGACCTGACGGTCCGCGAGCTGGTCAGGATGATGGCCTCGCTCTACCCCGCGCCGCTGGACGTCGAGGAGACGCTCGAGCTCGCCGGCGTGAGCGAGATCGCCGCCCAGCGCACGAACAAGCTCTCCGGCGGGCAGACCCAGCGGGTGCGCCTCGCCGTCGCGCTCGTCTCAGACGCCGAGCTGCTCGTGCTCGACGAGCCGACGGTCGCGCTCGACGTCGAGGGCCGCCAGGCGTTTTGGACGACGATGCGGGCCTACGCCGCGCGTGGCAAGACGATCGTGTTCGCGACGCACTATCTCGAGGAGGCCGACGCGTACGCCGATCGTGCGGTCCTGATGGCGCACGGCGCGATCGTCGCCGACGGACCGACGAACGAGATCAAGGCGATGGTCGGCACGCGCACGATCCGCGCCACGCTGCCGGCGGTCGACGTCGAGCAGCTCACGGCGCTACCCGGGGTGAACAGTGGCGAGCGTCGCGGCGAAGCCGTAATCATGCACTGCACGGACTCCGACGCGGCGATCAGGGCACTGCTCGCGGCGCACCCCGACGCGCGCGACATCGAGATCAACGCGGCCGGTCTCGAGCAGGCGTTCCTGGCGCTGACAGGCGATAACGCGGATGAAAACTGGCGGCTGCCGGGCGCTGCGACGGCGAGCGGGGAGCACGTCTGATGCCGTTTCTCTATACCCGCTACGAGCTGTTGCGCACGCTACGCAATCGCCGCTTCTTCCTGCTCTCGCTCGGCTTTCCGCTGGTCCTGTACTTCGTCATCGTCAGCCCGAATCGCCACGTTCAGAACTTCAACGGGAGCGGCATCTCGTTCCCGCTCTACTACATGGTCGGGCTGGCGTCGTTCGGGACGATGAGCGCGATGCTCTCCTGCGGCGCCCGGATCGCGGCCGAGCGCGCGGTCGGCTGGAACCGCCAGCTGCGGATCACCCCGCTGCGCCCGCGGGCCTACTTCCGGGTGAAGGTGCTCACGGGCTACATGATGGCGCTGATCAGCCTGCTCGCGCTATACGCGGCCGGCACCTCCCTCGGTGTCAGCCTGACGGCCGAGGAGTGGTTGAAGATGACCGGGCTGATACTCGTCGGGCTGGTGCCGTTCGCGGCCCTCGGGGTCCTGCTCGGGCACATGCTCACGCCCGACTCGATCGGCCCCGCCATGGGTGGCGGGATCTCGCTGCTCGCGCTGCTCGGCGGCACATGGTTCCCGATCGGCGGCCACGGCTTCCTACACGACCTGGCGCAGTTCATACCGTCGTACTGGCTCGTCCAAGCCGGCCATATCGGCCTGGGCGGGCATCCGTGGCCGGCGAAGGCATGGATCGTGACGGCCGCGTGGACGATCCTGCTGGGCGCCCTCGCCGCCCGCGCCTACCGGCGCGACACCGGGCGGGTTTAAAGCAACGAGGCCCGCTTGAAGCGGGCCTCGGCACGACTGTCCTCGTGCATGCAACGCTACCAACGTCTGCATGCCCCGGTAGGGTGCCGCGGATGAACAACAGATCGACGAGATTTCCGCCCATCGCCCTGCTGGGCGCGCTCCTGACCTTGGCGCTCGCAGCGAGCGCATCCGCCGCGACCGCGATCCACTTCCAGCCCGAGGGCTTGCCCGCGCTGAAGGCGCAGCTGCACCACCACGAAGTGCACGCGCTGACGTTCCATCCGGTGCCCGCGCCGGGGCACATCCACGCGTCGATGAACGACGGGCGGCACTTCACGGTCGTCTATTCCGCCGCCGAACAGCCGCAGCTCGTCGCGCTCGCGCACGCGAACGGAGCGCGCTATGCGGTTGCCGTGGCCAAACCGAAAGCGGCCAAAAAAGCGGTGCACCACACGCTGCGCTATATCGCCGGCGGCATTGTGATCGTCGTTATCCTGATCGTCGCGGCTGTCCTGCTGGTCGATCGACGCCGCAAGCTCAATGAAGGTGGTTCGGGGACCGCGCCCGCGCCGAGCGATTCGGCTACGTAGACCGGCTTCCGGCGTAGACTGGCTCCGACATAGGTGTGTCTCAGACGGACGCAGGCCACGCCCGAAAGGGCTCAGAACCCGGTGTTGGTCTTTACGCGCTTACGATCGGCCGGGTGCAAGCCGCCCTTCTTCGCGAGCGTGGCGCACGCTTCGGCGATGTCCTGGCCCAGCGTGACGGTCATCGAATAGGACAGCGTCTGCTTGACGAGCGCGCGGAGGATCTTCACGTGTTCGGCGTTCGGCGGGAGCGTGTAGGCGGGCACCATCCACCCGCGCTCGGCGGCGAGCTGAGCGGCGACGTCGAACTCGTCGTAGTCGTGGCCGTCGGTCAATTTGAAGGCGACGAGCGGGAGCTGCTCGTCCTCGGCCGCGCCGATGATCTCGAACTCGCCGATCGCGGCGATCTCGCGGGCGAGCGTGCGGGCGTTGTACTTCATCGTCTCCATCACATAGCGATAGCCGGAGTGGCCGAGGCGCGCGAAGTTGTAGTACTGCGCGAGCACCATCGCCGAGCCGGTGGAGAAGTTCAGGGTGAAGGTGGCGTCGCGCTTGCCGAGGTAGTTCTCGTAGAAGACGAGGTCCTCGGCGAGGTCTGACTCCTCGCGGAACACGAGCCAGCCGATGCCGGGGTAGACGAGGCCGAACTTGTGGCCGGAGACGTTGATCGAGCGGACCTGCTCGAGGCGGAAGTCCCAGGCGGAGTCGGGGTAGAGAAACGGCCACACGAACCCGCCGCTGGCCGCGTCGACGTGCAGCGGCACGTCCAGCCCCTGCTCGTGCTTGAGCGCGACCAAATGTGAATCGATGCCACGGATGTCGTCGGAGTGCCCGGTGAACGTCGTGCCGAGCACGGCGGCGACGCCGATCGTGTTCTCGTCGATGTGCCCCGCCACGTCGTCGGGGCCGATCGTGTACTTCTCGGGCGCGAGCGGCACGATTCGCGGTTCGACGTCGAAGTAGCGGCAGAACTTCTCCCACACAACATGCACGTCGCCGCCGAACACGAGGTTCGGACGCTCGGTCCCCTTGCCGGCGGCCTCGCGGCGCGCGCGCCACTTCCACTTCAAAGACAGCGCGCCGAGCATGATCGCCTCGGAGGAGCCCTGCGTGCGCGCGCCGGTCGTCTTGGCAGGTGCGTGGAACAGGTCGGCGAGCATGCGGATGCAGCGCTGCTCGATCTCCGCGGTCTGCGGGTACTCGGCGTGGTCGATGAAGTTCGTGTGCAGGTTCTGCGCGATCAGCTGGTCGGCCTCGGGCTCCATCCAGGTGGTGACGAACGTCGCAAGGTTGCGCATCGGGATGCCGTCGAGCACCATCTCCTTTTCGATCAATCCCTGGGCTTCCTCAGCGGATATGCCGATCTTTGGCAGCCTGCCGTCGGGGGCGGGCTCGAGCAGGTAGCGGTTGCCGTAGCGTTGCTCGAGCCGCTCGATCTGCTCGCGGGTGAGCTCAGGCGGGTGCTCGCCGGCGCAGTGGCCGGAAGGCTGCTGGTCGGACGGCATCTGTCGCGATCATACGCCCACCCGTCCGCCCGTCGTGACGGCGGGACACCAAGGCATCCTCAGGCGCGCGTGGCAGGGATCGGAGCAAGAATAAGACTCAGTCTTTGATATGTTTTTGGCGATGCGCTGTGACCGTCCACGTCGAGGGAGGAGCTCCCGCTCAACCGGGTGTGGCGCTCGCGCGATGCGTCCACGGATCGCGGTCGCCGTCGTGCTGACGCTGGCGGCCGCGTTCGTGGCGGGCTGTGGCAGCGGGAGCGACGGGACAGGCGATCGTGGGACCGGCGGCACGGGCGCGTCCGGCCGGCTGCGGGTGGTCGCGGCGGAGAACTTCTGGGGCTCCATCGCCGCTCAGCTCGGCGGCGCGCGGGTGCAGGTGCAGAGCATCGTCTCAAACCCGGACACCGACCCGCACAGCTATGAGCCGAGCGCGCGGGACGCGCGCACGATGGCGACCGCGCAGCTGGCGATCGTCAACGGCATCGGCTACGACGAATGGGCCTCACACCTGCTGGCCGCCGACTCGGCGAGCGGGCGCGAGCTGCTCGACGTCGGGAGCGTGCTCGGGCTGAAGGCGGGAGACAACCCCCACCAGTGGTACTCGCCCGCGCACGTGCGCGCCGTGATCGCGACGATCGTCGCCGGCTACGACCGGCTCGCGCCGGCCGGCGCCGGCTACTTCGCCCAGCGCAGACGCGCGTTTGAAACGGTCGGCTTGCGGCGCTACTACGCGCTGATCGCGCAGATCCGCGCGCGCTACGCGGGCGTGCCCGTCGGCTATAGCGAGAGCATCTTTCAGCCGCTCGGCGAAGCGCTCGGGCTGAAGCTGCTCACGCCGTACTCCTTCGCCAAGGCGATCGCCGAGGGAGCGGAAGTGAGCGCGCGGGACAGGCAAACCGTCGACCGCCAGGCCTCCAGTCGGGAAATCGCGGTGTGGGTGTTCAACAGCCAGAACGTGACCCCGGACGTGCAGCGCGTGAACGACCGCGCGCGCGCGGCGCGCATCCCGATCGCGACGGTCACCGAGACGCTCTCGCCCGCGCGCGACAGCTTCGAGCAGTGGCAGGTCGCACAGCTCGAAGCGCTCGAGCGGGCGCTGCACGAGGCGACGGGACGATGACGACGAACGCCTCCCCCTCATCCTCCTCATCCCTGCCCTCGCTTCGACCGGCCGCCGGCTTCCCTGCCGGCAGCGGTGTCGATCCGGCGATCGAGCTGCGCGACGCGCGCGCGCGCATCGGCGGGCGGGACGTGTGGCGGGGCGTCGACCTGCGCGTGCGGCCGGGCGAGTTCGTCGCCGTGCTCGGTCCCAACGGCAGCGGCAAGTCGACGCTGCTGAAGGCGATCCTCGGCCTGGTGGCGACCGCGCCGGGCGCTGTCACCGTGCTCGGCGGCCCCGCCGGGAGCGCCAACCGCGAGATCGGCTACCTGCCACAGCGCCACGGCTTCGACTCGACGCTTCCGATCCGCGGCGTCGACCTGGTGCGCCTCGGGCTCGACGGCGCGCGCTGGGGGCTGCCCTCGCCGTTCGCCTCGCTCCGGGGCGGGAGGGCCGGGCGGGGGCTCCGGAGCCGGGGGGTCGGGCGGGAGGATGGAGACAGTCAAAAAAACGCTTACTCGCGCGCGCGCGCGAGGAAAGCCCGCGTGCACGAGGTGATCGACCTCGTCGGCGCGAGCGCCTACGCCGAGCGCACGCTCGGCGAGCTCTCCGGCGGCGAGCAGCAACGCATCCTGATCGCCCAAGCGCTCGTGCGCCGGCCGCGGATCCTGATGCTCGACGAGCCGCTCGACAGCCTCGACCTGCCCAACCAGGCGGCCGTGACCGCGCTCGTGCAGCGCATCTGCCGGGCCGAGAACGTCGCCGTGCTGCTCGTCGCCCACGACGTCAACCCGCTGCTGTCCTACCTCGACCAGGTGATCTACCTCGCCGGCGGCCGCGCGCTGCAAGGCCCGGTCGAGCAGGTGATCACCGATGCGACGCTGAGCGAGCTGTACGGCGCGCCGATCGAGGTGCTGCGCACGCGCGACGGGCGGCTCGTCGTCGTCGGCCAGCCGGAGGCTCCGCACGTCCACGGACACCGCCATGACTGAGATGGCCGTTCCGCCGCGCCAGACGCCACTCACGTGGCCGGCCATCTCCGCCTGCCGTCGCTTGTGATGAGCAACCCGACCGTCAGCTGGAACCCGGTCTCAGACGTGCACGAGCTGCTCGAATACCAGTTCATGGTGAACGCCCTGCAGGCGGGCACGATCGTGGCGGTGATGGCGGGCGTGGTGGGCTGGTACATGGTGCTGCGCCGCCAGAGCTTCGCCGGGCACACGATCGCCGTGATGGCCTTCCCCGGCGCCTCCGGCGCGGCGCTCGCGGGATTGCCGGCGGCGCTCGGCTACTACCTCGCGTGCGGGATCGCCGCGCTGAGCATCGGTCGCGCCGGCGGGTCGCGCGCGCGTGCGAACGGGCGCGGCTCGGAGGCGGCGGCGATCGCGGTCGTGCAGGTCGCCGGGCTGGCCGCGGGCTTCCTGTTCTTGAGCCTTTACAGCGGCGTGCTCGAACAGCTCGAGACGCTGCTGTTCGGCACGTTCCTCGGGATCGACCGCAACCAGGTGTTGACGCTGCTGCTCGTCGCCGCGGCCGTGCTCGCGACGCTCGCCGCGGTCGGGCGGCCGCTGCTGCTCGCCTCGCTCGACCCCGATGCCGCGCGCGCACGGGGCGTGCCGGTGCGCGCGCTCGACATCGGCTTTCTGCTGCTGCTCGGCCTGGCGGTGGCCGCCACGAGCCAGATCACGGGCGCGCTGCTCGTGTTCGCGCTGCTCGTCGCCCCGGCGGCGACGGCGCAGACGCTCACGCCGCGGCCCGGCCGCAGCCTCGTGCTGAGCGTCGTGTTCGCGCTGCTCGTCACCTGGGCCGGCCTGGGGGCCTCCTACTTCTCGATCTACCCGCTCGGGTTCTTCGTCACCTCGTTCGCGTTCGCCCTCTACGCGCTCGCGCGGCTGGCGCGCAACGTCCGCGCTCGCGCTCGGGCGCGCCGTCCGGGCGACGCGCAGCCGGGTCACACGCGTCCGGGCGACGCGCAGCCGGGTCACACGCGTCCGGGCGACCCTCGTCCCGGCGACACGCTCCCGTCCCTGCCCGCTGTCTCGCCGGCGATCGCGGCAGAGAGCTGATGTTCGCGCACGAGTTCATCCGCAACGCTTATCTCGCCGGCACGTTCATCGCGCTGGCGTGCGGTCTCGTCGGCTGGTTCGTCGTACTGCGCGGCCAGGTGTTCGCGGGCGACGCGCTCAGCCACGTCGCGTTCGTCGGCGCGATCGCCGCCGCTGTGGTCGGCGTCGACGAGCGTGCAGGCCTGTTCGCGCTGACGCTCGTGCTCGCCGCGGCGATGGCCGGGCTCGGCCGCCGCGCGCGCGCCGAGGACGTCACGATCGGCGTCGTCTTTTCTTGGGTGCTCGGCATCGGCGTGCTGCTGATCGCCGTGCTCAGCACGGGAGCTGCAGGCGGGAATGGGCTGATCGTCGCCAACACGCTGTTCGGCTCGATCTTCGGCCTCGGCGCCGGGCAGAGCCTGATCGCGGCCGCGATCGGCATCGGGGTCGTGTGCGCCACGCTCGCGCTCACCCGTCCGCTGCTGTTCGCCTCGGTCGACCCCGAGCTCGCGGCGCTGCACGGTGTGCCGGTGCGCGCGCTCGGCGTCGCGCTGCTGCTCGCCCTCGGCGCGGTCACCGCCGAGGGCACGCAGGCGATCGGCGCGCTGCTCGTGCTCGGGCTGATCGCCGCGCCCGCCGGCGCCGCCGTGCGGCTCACCGCGCGCCCCTACCGCGGCATGGCGATCTCGGCGGCGATCGCGCTCGCGGCGATGTGGGGCGGGCTTGCGATCAGCTACGCGATCCCCTCGCTGCCGCCGAGCACGGCGATCATCGGGCTGGTCCTCGGCGCGTACACGCTCGCGTCGATCGCAGGCAGAACGACCGGCAAGAGGGCCTCTACCATCGCTATATGAAGATGAACGCTCCGCCCGCAGCCCTGTCTTTCGACCGCGCGCCGCCCGTCCTCCGACGGCGCGGGCCGTTTTGAGGCGCGCGCCATGAGCGCGCGCGCACACGCCGGGACATGGATCGAGCGCGCCGAGGCGCAGCTCGCACGGGCCGGCCACAAGCGCGGCGGCGCGCGGCGGGCGGTGATCGAGCTGCTCGACGGCCAGACGTGCGCGCTCACGGCGGTCGAGATCGAGGACGCGCTGCGCGCCGGCGAGCGGCGCGTGAGCCGCGCGAGCGTCTACCGCGTGCTCGACGAGCTCGAGCACCTGCGGCTCGTGCAGCGCGTCGAGACCGGGCAGGCGATGGTCCGCTACGAGCGCGCGCACGACCACGACGAGCACCACCATCACCACCTCGTCTGCGACGAGTGCGGCCTCGTGATGCCGTTCTCCGACCCGGCGCTCGAGCGCGCGATCGACAAGCTCAGCGGGCGGGTGCCGCTCGCGGTGTCGGAGCACGAGATCGTGCTGCACGGGGCATGCGAGGACTGTCGCGATGACCCAGAGCACCACAATACGGCGTAAGTTTTGTGTGCTAAAATGTAAGAATGGCGTCCGCGGCTAGTCAGAGAGCGCGCAAGAAGGGTGAGCCTTTCAGCGTTCGCTTCAGCCTGCCGACAGACCACCTTGTCGAGGATGAGGCCAGGAGAACTCGCCGCTCCAAGAGCGCGATAGTCGAGGCTCTTACCGAGGAGGCGGTACGTACCCGCCGCTTCGCTGGGATCGGCTTTCGCGGCGAGGACGCTGCTCGGCGCCCGTGGGTGATCGGGTCGGGTCTCGATATCTGGGAGATCGTTCAGATGCTCGAGGATTTTGGCTCGGTCGAGAGCCTTGTCGAAGAGACGCGGTTGAGCGAGCGTCAGGTGCTGCTTGCCGTTGCCTACCGCGACAGCTATCCCGAGGAGATCGTCGAGGCGATCGCGGAGAACCGCCGCACCGTCGCTCAATGGCGCGAGCTCTACCCATTCATCGAGTTCTCGTCTACGGCATAGGCGCAGTTGCGGCTGCTGCTCGACGCGAATCTCTCTCCCCGCGGCGTCGCCGTGAAGCTGCGCGAGACCGGCCATGACGTGCTGGCACTCGCCGAAGACGCCACCTTCGAGGGGCTTCCTGATCCTCAGGTGCTCGAGCTTGCCGCGTCGGATAGGCGCGTGCTCATCACCCGCAACAGCCGAGACTTCGCACCGCTCGCACGCCAGTGGGCCGAGGCCGGACGCTCACACGCCGGCATCATCCTCATCTGGACGCTCGACCATAGCCGGTTTGCCGAGATTGTCGCCGGCGTCGAGCGTCAACTGCGGCAGCGGCCATCCGAGGAGCAGTGGCGCGACATCACGGCCGCGTTCTGAGTGGGTTGTCGCCGTTCTGAGTGGGCCGGCCCCACAGGTAGGTGAGCACGCAGCCGAGGACGAACACGGCGACGACGAGCAGCACCGGGCCGGAGTCCTCGACGAGGGCTCCGATCACGCCCGCGGTGAGGCCGCCCGCGAACGCCGCCCGCCACACGGGGTCGCCCGCGACCGGGGCGAGCAGGCGGTCTCGCCGGCGCAGGCCGAGACCGGCGAGGAGCAGCGCACAGACCGTGGCGAGCGGCATCGCGTGGTTCTTGAGCTCGTCCCACGCGGCGCCGTAGCGTCGGGCGATCACGTCGCGCAGGTCACCCGCGGAGCGGGCGTGGAGGATGCTGCCGGTGAAGTGGCCGGAGCCGTGGGCGGTCGCGAGGTCGAGCGCGGCGAGTGCGACGAGCGCCAGGACAGGCGCGACGAGCACGCTCAGCAGGCGCTTGCGAGTCGGCGTGCCGGGCAGCAGCATCACGATCGCCACCGCGAAACCGGCCGCGACGAGGATCACGCCGCCGACGCCCGCGCCGATCCGCGCCGAGCCCTCAACCGCCGCGAGCACCACCCCCGCAAGCGCCATCGCGGCGATCGGCGTCCGGCGATCGTGCCGCGCTCCGGGGTGCAGCGTGGCGGCGACCGCGGCCAGCACCAACACCGCCAGGCCCGACTTGAGCTCGTTGCCGATGCCGTAGAAGCGCGCGCCGAGGATCGGGTCGGGGCCGAGCAGGGAGCGCATCAGCAGCTGGGTTCCCGCGAGCGCATCGACCGTCAGCACGACCACGGCGACTAGCGCCGGTGCGAGCGGGGCACGGGGCCACGGCAGCAGCAGGTCGGTAAGCGCGCCGAGCGCGAGGCACGCGAGTGCGATCGTCGCGTACTCGACGGCCGCGCTCGGCTCGATCGCCGCGGGGATCAGCGCCGCGATCGGCGCCCACAGCACGCCGAGGGCGCCCGTGCGCATCGCCCACGCACGGGCCCGTGCCGAGCCTGCTCGGCGCGCCGAAGCGCCTCTCGCGCGAACCCGAGCCGAGCCGGACTCGCTTGTTGGCGTGCCTTTCGCGCGCCCCCGCGCCGAGCGAGGTCCGCTTGCCGGTGCACCCGTTGCCCGCCCTTCGCCACCGCGGTTCCACCATGGCATGGACGCGAGCAGGAGCAGCAGCGTCCACGCGCCAAGCAGGAATCCCAGCGCCTTCAGGCGCCGCCCGGCGATCACGTGCAGGCGTGCCATCAGCGCGGCCAGGCTCGCGGAGTGAAGCACCCCATCGGTGCGGAGCGGATCGCCGCGCATGTCGGCCGGGATCGGCGTCAGGCCGAGCCGGTGCAGAATCGTCGGGGCGATGTCGACCGCGGCGATCAGGCCGCGCTCGTTCGTCGTCTGCGACGTGAGCGTCTTGCCGCCACCGTGTGGCAGTCCCGCCGCGGCCGCCCACAGCAGTTCGTGGCCGCTCGCGGCGCGTGCGCGCTGGATGACAAGCACCAGCTCTCCCGTGTCGCGCCCGGCGCTCAGCGCGCTCAGGTCGGCCTGCCCGTCCGTGCCGCCCGGCAGGTCGGCGACCACGAAACGCCTGCTCGCGCGCAGCGCGGCGATCCGTTCGAGCAGGGTATGCGCCGAGCCCGTGGAGACGGCGGCGATGCGTCCCGACCGGTCGGCGGCGGCGAGCGCATCGATGTCGTCAGTCCCGGCGATCCCGGCATACGCTGCGCCGCCCGGGATCTGTGCGGCCAGCAGGCCGGGGCGCAGCAGCTGGGGAGCATCTTCGGCGCGCTCGAGCGCTGCCCGCCAGCCTGTGACCACGGCCCCTGTGCCGGCAGCCTGCAGCGACAGGGCCGGTGGTCGTGCGCGGGAGTAGCCCGAGGAGGCGATCCGCGCGCCCTGGGTCATGTCGAGCAGCAGCTGCGTCGCCGAGTAGGCGCCCTGCGTCGCGCTCATGATCCCGACGGACAGGCCGTTCACGCTCGCTAGCTCGCGCTCGAACGCGTCATTCTCGGAGTCGCCAGGGGCGGCCCTCGGAGACGGTGCGGTAGTGGCCGGCAGGAAGGCCAGCACCACGGAGCTTCGGCCGGCGACGCGCTGACCGGATGAGTTTCGAGCGCCTGAGCGCTGATCGGTCACGCTCTGACCGACTCGGCTATGACCGTCGTGAGTCGCGCTCGCCGCGGCGCCCGCCGGGCAGACACCGAGGAGCGCCGCGACGCAGAGGGGGACCAACCACGCTCCCCGACCGGGAACCTGTCTCAAAACATCCGGGACGCCCGGATGCGGCCCTGGCCTCAGCCCTCCGCTCCCTCGGTTGCCACGCCCCGCCGGCCGCGTGCAGGCGTGCCCGCGGGGATTCCGGAGCCCGCGCGTCCGTCATCGCCGGCGGGCGGCGCCGGCAGGGCGGTGCCCTCGATGTTCAGCCGCGGTAACGCTCTGTCGAGCCACGCCGGGATCGCCCAGGTGCGCTTGCCGACGATGTGCAGCACGGCCGGCAGCAGCAGGCAGCGGACGACGAGCGCGTCGAGGAACACGGCGCTTGCGAGACTCAGGCCGAACTCCTTGATCACGCGGTTTTCGCCGAGCATGAACGAGAGGAAGACGCACACCATAATCGCCGCGGCCGCCGTCACCACGCGCCCGGTCAGCGCGAGACCCTCGGCGACCGCGTTGGAGTTATCGCGCGTATGTACCCAGCGCTCGTGCATGCGCGAGACGAGGAACACCTCGTAGTCCATCGACAGGCCGAACACGATCGCGAACAGCATCACCGGGATGAACGACTCGATCGGTCCCTGCTGCACGCCGAACACAGAGCCGAGCCAGCCCCACTGGAAGATCGCGACGATCACGCCGAGCGCGGCGCTGATCGAGAGCAGGTTCATGATCGCGGCCTGCAGCGGGATTACGAGCGAGCGGAACACGACCATCAGCAGCAGCGCGCTCAGCAGCACGACGACGCCGATGAACAGCGGCAGCTTGTGGCCGAGCACGGTCGCGAAGTCGACCGCGCCCGCGGTCACGCCGCCGACGTACACACTCATGCCGGTGCGCTTCGCGATCGGCGGCACAACGCTCGAGCGCAGGCGCGAGACCAGCTGTGTGGTGGCGTACGCCTGCGGGGAGGAGTGCGGGTAGACGGTGATCGTCGTGACTTCGCCGGCGGGGTTGAACTTCGCCTGAGCGACCGACGCCACGCCGGGGACCGCCGCGATCGCGCCACGCAGCTGTTCGACCTCGGCCAGCTGGAGCGGCCTGGCGCCGCCGCCCCGTGGTGTGCCGTTCGCGCCTGGCCGCTGCGGTTCGACGTTAGGCAGCACGCGGGGATGGGGCACGTTGGCCTGGGCCGGCACGCTGGCATAAGGAGGGACTTTCGCCACGACCAGCAGCGGACCGTTGAAGCCTTCGCCGAAGCCTTCCGCCAGCAGCTCGTACGCACGGTGAGTTGTCTGGCTTGAGGGATCGTTGGAGGCGTCGCTCGACCCGAGCCGCAGCGCGGCCGCGGGGGCGGCGATCACCAGCATCACCGCCGCCGAGCAGGCCGCGATCGTCCATGGTCGGCGCTGCACGAACGCGCTCCAGCGCAACCATGTCGAGCCCGCGTGGGGGGTGTCGCTCGCGGTCAAGGTCTGTGCGGCGGTCGCCGGTGGGGCCGGAGCACCGGCCCCGGCCACGGCGCCGGCTGTGGCTGTGGCGCCGGCTGTGGCGCCGGCTGTGGCTGTGGCGCCGGCTGTGGCGCCGGCTGTGGCTGTGGCGCCGGCTGTGGCGCCGGCTGTGGCTGTGGCGCCGGCTGTGGCGGTGGCGGCCCCGTTCCCCTGCCCGCTCGAAACCTGCGCGGCGCGGGATTCGCGCCGGCGTGCGCGACGGCTCGGCCTGGCGACGCGGGCGCCGGCCATCGTCAACAGCGCGGGCAGCAGCGTCAGCGAGGCGAGCATCACCAGCAGCACCCCGATCGAGGCGGAGATCGCGACGCCGTAGAGGAAGTCTACGCCGAGCAGCATCATCCCGAGCAGCGCGATCACGACGGTCGCGCCCGCGAACAGAACCGCGCGCCCGGCGGTGTCCATCGCCTGCACGACCGCCTCGCGCGCGTCACCAAGCGTGGGCCCGGGGGTGCGGTAGGCCTCGCGGAAGCGGGTGAGGATGAACAGCGCGTAGTCGATCCCGACGCCGAGCCCGATCATCGCCGCGAGCTCGGAGGAGAAGTTCGGCGTGTCGACCACGTGCGTAAACAGCGCGATCGCGCCGAGCCCCGTGCCGAGGCCGAACAGCGCCGTGACGATCGGCAGGCCCATCGCGACGAGCGAGCCGAACGTCAGCAGCAGCACGACGATCGCCGCGAGCAGGCCGACCGCGGTGGAGACGCCGAAGCCCGTCTGCTCGGTAGCCTCGATCGCCTGGCCGCCGAGCTCCACCCGCAGTCCGGGCTGCGCTGCGGCACGGGCCGTCTTGACGACGCGTTCGGGCGCGCTTTTCGGGAGCAGGTTGGCTTTTTCGTCGAACACGACCGTCGCGAACGCGATCTTGCCGTTCGCCGAGATCGCCTTGCCCGCGCCCGTGTATGGGCTGATCACGCTCGAGACGTGCGGCAGCTTGGCGACCTGCGCGAACATCGCGGTCATCCGCGCGCGCACGGCCGGGTTCGTGACGGCGCCGGAGACCTTGTAGACGATCGTGTCGCGGTCGCCGGCCTGCGCGGGGAAACTGTGTTGCAGCAGGTCGGATGCGCGCTGGGCGTCGGAGTTGGGCAGCGTGAAGTTATTGGAGTAGCTGGTGCCGGCGGACTGCGCGAAGACGTTGACGACGATCAGCAGCGCAATCCAGCCGATCACGACGTACTTGCGGTGGGTTGTCGACCAGCGGGCGAGCTTGAGCATGAGCGGATCCAGGTCGGTCGGGAACGGGAGTCCCGGAGAGGGAGAGGGGCTTCGGAGAAGAGTAGCTCGCTCTTCGGTTGAGTCTCCCTGGCCCGAGGTTTGTTACCCGGAGCGGACCTGCTCGCGGCGCTGAGCCGGCTTGCCGTCAGTTCACGCTCGGATCGGCCGGCATGCGCGCGATCAGCGCGTAGCTTCCGCCCTTGCGCGTGAGCACCCTGCTCCACAGCTCATCCGGCACGTCGGTGAACACGTCCTCGGGCAGGGCAGTGTGTGCGATCCAATCGCCGTCCTGCACCTCCGCGTCGAGCTGCCCCTCGCCCCAGCCCGCATACCCGGCGAATACGCGCCGGCGCCCCGTGGCCTCGGTCAGCTCCTCGATGCCGGCGTCCGGCGCGGGGAAGCCGATGCGCCCGAGCACCAGCAGGCCGGCGGGCGTCGGGTCGAGGAACTCGGCAAGGAACACGATCGAGCTCGGCTGCACCGGTCCCCCGACATAGACAGGCTCCTCCTCGGCCACCGTCTGCTCCAGCTGCGGCACCGCCTCCCCGACCGTCACCGCCGAGGGCCGGTTGAGAACCACGCCCATCGCGCCCTCCTCGCTGTGCACGCTCACCAGCACCACCGCACGCCTGAAGTTGGGGTCGTGCAGCGCCGGCGATGCGAGCAGCAGCTGGCCGGTGAGCGATGCCTCCACGATCTATTGAGGCTACCGCTCGCGCGGTCCGCCGCCAAGGGCGTATCTCGGTCTGCGTGTGCCGGTGTCCGGCCGGGTATGGGTGTGGCGCCGGTGTTCGGCTCGTATGGGCGTGCCGGTGTTCGGCCGGGTATGAGTGTGCCGCCGGTGTTCGGCCCGGTATGGGCGTGGCAGTGTTCGGCCGGTATGAGTGTGCCGCCGGTGTTCGGCTCGTATGGGCGTGCCGGTGTTCGGCCGGGTATGTGAGAGTGCCATCGTCCTGTCTGGAATGTCCCATGGACCTTTACAAGAGAAGGAGCTGCCTGATGAGCGCGCGAGACTTCGACGTGATCGTCCTCGGCGCCGGACCTGCCGGTGAGGTCTGCGCCGGGCGCTTGGCCGACAGCGGACTGTCCGTCGCGCTGGTCGAGCGTGAGCTGGTCGGCGGCGAGTGCTCGTTCTATGCCTGCATGCCCTCCAAGGCGCTCCTGCGCCCCGTCCAGGCGTTCGCCGAGGCGCGCCGCGTGGCGGGCGCGGCCGAGGCGGTCACGGGAGAGGTCGACGTGGCCGCCGTGCTGCGCCGCCGCGACGAGGTGGTCCACGACCTGAGCGACGACGCCCAGATGGGATGGATCGAAGAGCGCTCGATCGAGCTCGTTCGCGGCCAGGGCATCCTCGCCGGCGAGCGCGAGATTCGGGTCGGCGAGGAGCTGCTGCGTGCGCGTAAAGCTGTGATCCTCGCTCCCGGCACCGGCGCGGCGATCCCGCCGATTCCCGGTCTGCGCGAGGCGCGCCCGTGGACCAACCGCGAGGTGACGACGGCCACAGCGATCCCCAGCTCGCTGCTCGTGCTCGGCGGGGGTGTCGTCGGTGTGGAGATGGCCTTCGCCTACGCCTCGCTGGGCGCGCGGGTCACGGTTGTGGAGGCGCTGGCGCGTCTGATCTCAGGCGAGGAGGATTTCGCCTCCGCTCAGGTCAAAGAGGCGCTGGAGGAGCTGGACGTGCAGGTCGTGCTCGACACGAAGGCGACGGCGGTGCGGCGCGAGGACGGCAGCGGTCCGGTGACGCTCTTGCTCGAGGACGGCCGCTCGTTCACGGGCGATGAGTTGCTGGTCGCGATCGGGCGCGCGCCCCGCACCGACGGCATCGGCTTGGAGAAACTCGGCTTGGAGCCCGGCAAGCCGGTCGAGGTCGACGAGCAGATGCGCGTGCCCGGCCATGAGTGGCTGTATGTCGTCGGCGACGCGAACGGCCGTGTGCTGCTCACGCACATGGGCAAGTACCAGGCACGCCTGGCCGCCGACCACATCCTCGGGCGGACGGGCGCGACCACGGTTCTGCGCTCCGACGGGCGGCTCTCCCCGCGCGTGATCTTTACCGAGCCGCAGGTCGCGGCCGTAGGGCACACGCTAAAGAGCGCCGAAGACGCGGGGCTGAACGTCCGCGCGGTCGATATCTCGGTCGAGGGCAACGCCGGCGGCAGCTTCATCGGGCACGGCGCTCCCGGCACGGCTCGCATCGTCGTCGAGAAGGACCGTCGCGTGATCGTCGGCGCCACGTTCACCGGCGTCGAGGTCGCAGAGGCGCTGCACGCCGCCACGATCGCGGTGATCGGCGAGGTGCCGCTCGAGCGCCTGTGGCACGCGGTCCCCTGCTTTCCAACGCGCAGCGAGCTGTGGCTCAACCTCCTGGAAGCGTATGGGCTCTGAGGGGAGGCGGCTATCTGATGAGGAGGCGGCTCTGATCAGGAGGCCGAGAAGATCTCGAGCTTGCCCGTGAGCTTGTGTTCGTTGGCGTTACCCTCGGGCTCGACCACGTGCCCGTCGACCACGATCGGGCTGTTCCAGTGCCCCGGCTCGCCCGCCAGCTCGGCGATCGGCCGGGGCGATCCCGGACGGTAGACATAGATCCCGCCGGCCGACGGGTCATACACGTAGAGCAGGCCGCCGGCCATCACCGGGCTGGTTCCCGGTGTGTCGTTCTCCCATGCTCGATACAGCCTCCCGCCGCGCAGCACGTAGGCGGCGGTCCCGTTTTCACCGGCCACGAACATGGTGGTGCGGGCGTCGCGGAGCCATACCGCGGGTGCGGTGAACAGCTCGCCGCCGCCGGGTATCTCGAGCTGCTGAACTTCCCCGCCGAGCGTGCGCGGCGCGGAGGGGGGATGGCCGTCCAGACGGGAAAGCTTCAGCACCCGCATGATCCCGTCCTTGCCCGCCAGCACGATCCGGTCCTTGCCGAGGAGCGCGGGGGCGCTCGAGCCGAGGTCTGTGTCGCTGTCGTTGAGGTGTTCCTGGTCGGCGGGCGTGAACGACTGGCGCAGATGCAGATAGGGAAATGTGAGCTCGATTACGCTGTCGCCAAAGTTCGTGCTGCCGTTCCACGGGCCGTTGCCGGTGTCGATCAAGATTGGTCCGCTGGCCGGTTCGTAGATGCGCCCGGAGCGAGCGTCTCCCGGTTCGGCCGGCTCGACCACCGGGCCACCGCGCGAGAGGATCGCCGAGTCGCTGGCAGAGCAACCGCGGGGAACGATCAGCTCGCGTCGGTTCGCGCACAGCGTGTTGAATACGGCCGGCAGCCGCCCGCTCGCACGGTCGATCAGGATGACGTGCCCCTGATATGGGGGAATGTCGCCAAAGTAACCGCTGGTGGCGGCCACGAGGTCCGGGCCGTCGACGTTGAGCGCCGCGCCGAGCTTCTCGTGCGTGGCGTCGCGGGTGACGCTGACCGGCCAGCCTGCCGCCTCAGTGCCGTCGGCGAGCGCAAGCTTGTGGATCAGCCCGTTCGGCGAGGTGCCATACACGAACCGTCCGTCCGGGTCGACGAGCGGAACTCGAGACCGATATCTGCGCGCTGCCCGCCCAGCTCGAGTATCCGGGCGGGGTGAACGTCCACAGGATCTTCCCGCTGTCGGCGTCGATCGCGAGCGTCTTGCCGTAGGTCGTGCTCACCACGATCGTGTTGTGCACCGCGCCGTCGACCGAGGCGCCGTGCAGGTAGACCGGCGAGGAGTCGACCGTGCCGGGCAGCGAGACGCTCATGCGGCGCAGGTGACCCACGTTTGCACCTGTGATGCCGGTCGCGCCTTCGCTGACATCGCTGCGCTGAGGGTTCAGTCCGAACTCGGGCCAGTTGAGCAGCCGCGAGGCGACGGACTGCGAGGCCGAGGAGCGGGGGATCGCCGCGGGGGTTGCCGTCGGGGCGGAGACGTCGGCCGGAGCGCTGCTCCCGCACGCGGCGAGCAGCGAGCAGAGCGACGCCATCGACGCGAGGCGCTTGAGTCGGCGTGCGCGCATGAGGCCTGTTCTAACGCATCCGCCGGCAGGTCTGTGCCGATCGGCCGCCGACCGTGTGTCCAGTATGCTGAATCGCATGGCAAAGACTCCGCAGGTGGGCGAGCAGGCCCCGGACTTCGAGCTGCCCGGCACGGATGGGCCGTTCCGGCTCTCCGACCATCGTGGCGAGCGCGTCGTGCTGCTTTTCTACCCAGGTGACAACACCACGGTCTGCACCAAACAGTTCTGCTCCTATCGCGATCACGCCGAGGACTTCGCCACGCTCAACGCGACCGTCGTCGGCATCTCCGCACAGGATCTCGCGTCCCATCAGGAGTTCGCCGCCAAGCACTCGCTCAACGTGCCGCTGCTGGCCGACACCGACAAGCAGGTGGCCAAGTCCTATAGCGCCTTCTCTTCCCGCCTCGGTGTCAAGCGCGCGGCGATCGTGATCGACGAGGAGGGGATCGTCCGTCACCGTCATGATCATCTGCTCGGGCTCGACTACCAGTCGGTGGACGATCTAAAGGCCGCCCTGGACGCGCTACCCAGTCCAGCTGCCTGAGGATCGCATCGCGCCTGGTTGTTAGGTGATGAGAGTCGGCTGCATGTCTTTGCCGACTTGGTCGCAGATTTGCTTCAGCCATGACGCGGGTGTGATCGCGCCGCTGAGGAAGTGGACCTGCGCGAAGAGGAAGGCTTGGGGGTGGGGTGGGTTCTCGAACTCGTAGTCGTTCTCGTCGGGCTGCCCGGCAAGGTGGCGGAAGAGGGCGTGGATCTCGCCGTTGGTCAGCCAGCGCTCGCGCTCCTCGGCGCCGGTGTGGAGGTAGGCGAGGCGGCGGCGGATGACGAGCGTCCAGATGTCGTCCTTGTCCTTGGATAGCTCGAGGTATAGGGCCGAGGGGTAGCTTACCGTCTCCCCGGCGGCGAGTTGGGCGTTGTTGATCTCCCATGTCTCGAGGGCGCCGTAGAGCGCGCGTGCCCACTCGTGAGCGTCCTCGTCCGCGTGTGTTCCCCAGGGAAGTAGCGCGCTCTCTGAAGAGCAGGCGTGTGGCTCGATGTCGGGGTAGAGCGTTTCGGATTGCTGCATGCGCTCGGCGTGCTCATAGCCGCGGTCGTGAGCGTCGTCGAACGCGCCCAGCCAGAGGAGAGCACGTGGCTTGTCGTGCCAGCGGACGCCTCGGCCTTTGCCGAAGTGGTAGGTGAAGGTGTCGGGTCGTGCGGCGGCGGCGAACGGCTCGGTCCCGGAGGCGTGCTGATCTTGCTGTTCGAGGAACTTGAGGATCGCGCCACGGGCCGTCGTGAGCGCGGGGGCATCCTCGTGCCAGCAGCGGCTGGTCAACCAACGTTCAAGCACGCCGGGAAGATACGGGGAGACGCGGTCACGGGCGCGTTTGCCGACAAGTTAGACGGCTAGGCGGCGCGCTGTTTGGCGTGCTGGCGCAGGCGTTGCTTGGCTGCTCCTGGCTTGGGCGCGTGGTGGCCGTTGGCGAGCGCGTTCTCGATCGCGCGTGTGAGCCGGGCGACGGTATCGCCGACATCCTCCGGTGTGGTGTGGGCAAGGTCGCGGGCCTCGGGCAGGATGCTCCCGTAGCCGAGCGAGCGGATCTGGAGGTAGGCCGCGAGGGCATCCTCAACGATCGCGCCCTCAGTGCGATCCTCGAACGCGGCTACGAGCCGTAGGAGTCGCTGGGCGTCCTCGGTGATGCGGATGCTCTTGGTGGTGCGCTCACTCATGAGTTCCCCTAAAGGATGCTTACTTGCTTACAAGATTACCTTAGCAGGTGAATATAGACCCGTTGTACCCGCGCTCACGCATCTCGCGGTGGAGGGCGTCAAGCAGCTCGCGACCGATCCCACAGCCCCAGCGCTTGGGAGCAACGAACACCATCGAGACGTGGCCACGATCAGCCATGACTGGCCCGGAACCGTCCTGAGCGCGATAGGGCTCTGCAAGCGCCATCCCGACCGCCCCTTCGTCATCGCACGCCACCACGAGATACGCGTCGGCTCCGCAAGCTTCTGCTCAACGCGCGCGGTCCGCGCTGATGTCGGCGCCAAGCCTCGGGCTTCGTTCGCCGACCGCCACACTTTGAGCGCATCAGATCGTTCTCGTGGCGACCCAACTCTTACTGTCCGCACCGTGCACAGGCTACGCAAGGGCCCGCCTTATCGCCATTCCGGCACCCTCGACCAGAAAGCCGCTGACGGCCGATGCCGAAAGCAGCACGAGGACGAGTGTTCTCGTCCAACTCAGCAGTCTCGGCGGCCTTCACCGACACGCTCGCATCCACGACGAAGCACTCGTGTCGGATGCTCGCCGATCTCCGGAGAGGAAACAAACCAAACCCGGGTCAGATCACAGGCTCCATCGACGCTGGGGCGGCTCAGCTCGTCACACCACTTCTATCGACATGACCCTTCAATCGCCACGTGCGTCCTTCGCAGCGTTTTGCTTCATAGCCGCGAGCGAGAGCAGCGGCACCGAGGCGTCGAGGCGGCGGTCTTCGTAGTTCGCCAGGACATAGGGCGTGAAGGTCGGGACGGTGAACGCAAGCCGTGCTCGACGCGGTGCGTAGATCGTCCCCTGGTTGATCAGATCACGACGGACGACCGCCCACTCGTTGTTATCACGCCCCAGGGTGGCGTTCATCTGCTGTGTGGTCACGTAGCCACCGTTGACGGCAAGGGCGCCGAGAAGCTCGGCTTGACGGTCGGTCGTGTTCGTCCAGCTCGGTTCGAGCGTGCGACGCTCGATCTCTTCCTTGGCAACGGGAAGCGCGACTTCGACGTCGCTCTGGCTGATGAGACCCGGCCCGCTGGCGATCGTCCATGCTGCGTCGGCGGCAAGCTGCAGATGAGCGGGATAGCGGTTCGCGAACGCGACCAGTTGTTCGAGTGCGCCATCGTCCCAGAGCACGTTGTGGCGTCGTGCGGGCTCGGCGACGGCGTAGCGGGCCTCGTCCTCGGTCAGCTGCAGCGGTATCGGTCGGATGTCGAAGAGGCGGTCGGGGTGGGTGACCTGCGCGTCGTCCAGAGCGTCACGGGTGTTGGACAGGCCCGTAGCGGCAAACGCCACCGCCGCGGTCGCGTGGTCCACGTTCAATCGCTGAAGCGTGCCGGCAAATAGCGCGAGGTCCGCAGGGTCAGCGACCTGCAGCTCGTCAATGCTGAACAGCAAGCCGCCGCCGCTGGGCCGCTTGGCAAGCTGCGAAGCCAGCTCAGCCAGGCCTTGTGCGAACACCGACGCGTCGGGAAGCGGACGCACAACGGAGGACTGCAGACTGAATCCCAGCGTCACAGCCCCGGTCCCCAGGGTGACGCCGGTGATGCGCTCCAGCGCGCTCTTGGCGTGCTGCCAGGCGTTGTGGCCGAGGTGGATCTTGCGGTCGGCGTGATAGGCGAGACCGTCGACGAGGCTGCCTCTTCCGGCCACGGCTTGGAGGCTGATGTAGTCAAAGCCGTGCTCCTCGCCAATCTTGTGGAACTCGGTGAGCGTGGCCGTCTTGCCGATGCCCCGCGGACCGGTCATGACGATGTCCTTCGCACGCACGCGCCCGCCGGTGGTGAGGTCGGTCAACATCTCACGCCAGGAGCCCAGGAGAACCTCTCGTCCCGCAAGAACCTCCGGGCTGTGGCCCGCCCCAGGGGTGTAGGGACTATCACGCATGCCGCATACCCTAACTTATTAAGCAGCCTAAAGATAACATCGGGTAGGCCAGGTGCGATGGCAGCGAGACCATGCTTGGGTTGCCGTCCTCACAGGGTAAAGGCGCGCCCCGGGCGCGGGCGGCTCGCTCCACGCTCGGCTTGCGGAGCGCCAGATCTGGCAGGCCATGCTACTGCTCCAGCCAGGAGCAGGAGTGAGCCGAGGGTTCTGACACGCTGCTCGTCCGGAACGAGCGTGAGCTCGGTCGAAACGGAGACGCTTGATGTCTCGCAAAGCAGCAGCGACGGCGGCGTCGCCGACATGCTCAAATCTCCCCGTGTGCCCCGGCCCGCCCGAGAACTCATGAGCTGTCGTCCGCGTGCAGGCTCGAGGAAGACTCCAGGGGTGTTGGAGGGTTGGAGTGGCGACCACTAAGGTCCATGCGACGCGTCACGAAGTGCGGCGCCGCGACTGGGTTACGTACCGAGGAACACGAGGACGGCCCGCACGCGGCGATGGTCCTCGGCCGCCGGGGCAAGGTTGAGCTTCGCGAAGATACTCGTGACGTGCCTCTCGATGGCGCGCTCGGTGATCACGAGTATCTCGGCGATTGCCTTATTGCTGCGACCCTCTGCCATCAGGCCAAGCACCTCGCGCTCCCGCGCGGTCAGCACATTCAGTGGATCGTCTGTGCGTTTGCGACCCAGCATCTCTGAGACGACCTCGGGATCGAGCGCGGAGCCTCCCTCGGCGACTCTTCTGATCGCATCGGCGAAGCGCTCCAGGTCCGAGACGCGGTCCTTGAGCAAGTAGCCGACGCCGGCGGCGTCGTCTCCCAGTAGCTCCAGCGCGTAGACCTCCTCGACGTACTGCGAGAGCACCAGCACACCGGTGTCCGGCATCTCTTCCCGGATCACGCGCGCCGCACGCAGCCCCTCGTCTGTGTGGGTGGGCGGCATACGGATGTCGATGATTGCGATGTCGGGCTTGTGCGCCCTGGCCTTTCGCAACAGCTCCTCGGCATCCCCGGCCTGACCGACTACCTCGAACTTGGCCTCCTCGAGCAGCCGCACCATGCCTTCCCGCAGCAGCAAGGAATCCTCTGCGACGATCACGCGCACGGGATCGTCGCCCTGAGGATGGTGCCCAACCCCTGCGGACTCGTCAGCTCGAGGCGGCCGTCGAGCGCCGCGACCCGATCTGCAAGCCCTCGCAGCCCCGAGCCCTGATCAGCGCCGGCGCCCCCGACGCCGTCGTCGCGCACCTCGATGTCGATGTGGCCGTTGTCGCGGACGACCCCCACCGTTACCGTTTGCGCGCGCGAGTAGCGGGCCGCGTTCGTAAGGGCCTCGGCGACGACGAAGTAGACCGCCGACTCGACCGACGGCGGGAGTCTGTCGGCCGGCGTCTGGAGCAGTTCCACAGGAACCGGGGAGCGGCTGGCGAGGCCTTTGAGTGCTGCGTGCAGGCCGCGATTTGTGAGCACGGCCGGGTGGATCCCTCGTGCGAGCTCGCGCAGCTCCGCGGTCGCCTCGTTCAACTCGTGGAGTGATTCGTCGAGGAGCTCCGCCGCCCCTTGTGGGTCGTGCTCGATGCGTTCTCTTACCATTCGTAGGTCGATGCCGAGGGCCATGAGTCGCTGCTGGGCGCCATCGTGGAGGTCCCGCTCGAGTCGGCGCCTTTGCTCATAGCCGGCCTGCACGATGCGTGAGCGTGAGGCCTGAAGCTCGACAACCTTCGCCCGTAGTTCGGCGTCCAACCGTTCGTTTCTGAGCGTCAGCCCGGCGGCGGCGCCTGCTGTCTGCACCAGTTCGCGTTCCTCCGCGAGGTCCGGGCCCGATTTCACGATCGCGGCGATTCGTTCGCCCTCGTGCTCGATGATGGTGGAGACCTTGCCCGCCGGCGCGGGATCGACCCGAACCGGCTGACCGTCGGCGTCTAGGTAGGCGTCCTGGCCCGGTACCCAATAGGCGAGCTCCAAGGTGGGGTCTCCAAGCGCGTCCGCGAGCGCATCGCGCAACGCTCCGCGGCCACCCCCCTCACCGAGCTGGGCCAAGAGCTCGCTGATCGCGTCGGCTTCGCTGAACCGGGATCGCAGGAGGCCCACCAAGAAGGCAAACGGTAGGCAGGCGATGGACGTGAACAAAGCCAACGTCTGCGCGTCAGAAATGTCGCTCGATAGGCCGGCCTGTTCGACGATCAGGGCGGCCATCAGCAGCAGAAACGTGAGCCCGCCGACGGCGACGATCGGGGCGAACACCCTCGCTCGCCCTGGGGTGCCGCTATGCCAGCGTCGATAGAGGACCGCGACCACGGCACCCAGCAACGCGATCGAGGTGTCCAGTTGCGCCGCTTCGAGTACCTTGGCAGCCTCGGAGTGTTCGATCAGCAGCGGGTTACCGGGACAGCGGGCGCAGCCCGCCTTTGAGTCGGTGAACAGGAACACTCCAAGCTGCACCACCGTCGTGTTGACGTAGGCGATGGTGACCAGGAGACGATCCAGCCGGGTTTCGAGCCTCCCCGAGGGAAACGACAGCAGCAGGTGGATGAGCACCGCGTAGATCAGCACCTCCCCGACCGAGGCGATCGCGAACACGACGCTGTCGTTGGAAAAGACCAACCCCTTCAGCAAGCCGCTGAACCCGACCGCGACCATGAGCGGACCGATGTTGCCGGCCGACCGCTGCTTCCAAACCCATAGCCCGATTCCCACGAACCCCCAGCCGGTGGCCAGGAACAAGCCGGCGTACGCGCCCCGGTGAACGTTGTGCTCGCCGTTGAGCATGACCACGAAAGCGGCGATGCCCATCAGGAACGCCAAGCCGGCGAGACCGATCAGGGTGCGTCGCGGTGCGGTCAGCGGATGAGTAAAGAGATCGCCTCCGCGCTCAGCTCGCTCTTGGCGACGAACCCGCGCGCGCCGCTGGCGCCTACCGCCTCGTCAAGGTCGGTGAAGTCATGGCTCGAGACAAGCACTATCTGCGGGGTAGCGCCGTGCGCATCGAGTAGTCGCCGCGTGACCTCGAAGCCGTCGATGTCGGGTAGGCGCACGTCGAGTAGCACAACCTCTGGGTTCAGCTTCTCCACGGCAGCCACCACGCCGTCACCGTTATCGAGCTCCCCAACGACGTCGTAGCCGTTGGCTTCGAGCATGCGCCTCGCGCTGGCGCGAAAGCTGGGGTGATCATCCACGATCAGGACAGTCTCTCTCATGAGGGCTGATCATCGCGCAGAGCCGGGAGCGGTTCCATACGGCTGACCGCCCCGAGCTGGCGGTAAACCGACGTATCCCGCGCCGCTACCCGACGTCACAGACGCGTGCCAGGCCCCCTGGTTGCTCGGTCGCTGAACGGAGAGCCTGTCGTCATGCCCGAAGTCCAGCCCAGAGGAGGATGCAGCATGACCGCCACGACCGCTAGCAGCACCACGAGCCCCGCGCACGAGCCAAGACGCTTCAGTCGCGCCCGGATCACCGGCCTGATCCTGATCGCCGTCCTCACGCTCTTGCTCGGCTACCTCCACTTCGGCGGCAGTTCGACGGCCGTCTCCGTGCCTGCCGGCGCCCATGCAGGCCAGCTGACGCTCAAAAGCTGTACCTACAACACCGAGAAGGGCACCTACGCCGCCGACTGCGGAACGCTCGTGGTGCCCGAGAACCGCGGCGACCCGCACTCGCGGCTGATCGCGCTGCCGGTCATCCGCATCCGTGCGCATTCGGCACACCCGGGCGCCCCGATCTTCCGCCTGGAAGGCGGCCCCGGCAAGACAAACATGAAGTTCGCGGAAGCCAGCCGGTTCACCGCCAACCACGACGTCGTCCTCGTCGGCTACCGCGGCGTCGACGGCTCCGTCCGGCTCGACTGCCCGGAGGTCGACTCGGCCCTCGAGCACTCCGCCGACTTCCTCGGCCAGAAGTCCCTCGATGCCTACTCGAACGCGTTGCGCTCGTGCGCGAAGCGGCTCACGGCAAACGGCGTCGATCTCGCCGGCTACACACTCCCCCAACGGGTCGACGACCTCGAGGCGGCACGGAAAGCCCTCGGCTACCAGCAGATCGACCTGTTGAGCGAAAGCGCGGGCACCCGCACCGCGATGATCTACTCATGGCGCTACCCGACCGCCATCCACCGTTCGGTGATGATCGGCGTCAACCCACCCGGCAACTTCATCTGGCACGCGAAGACGACAGACGAACAGATCGACCGCTACGCCCACCTCTGTGCGCAAGACGCGACGTGCCACATGCGCACCAGCGATCTCGCCGCGTCGCTGAAACGGACCGTCGCGCACATGCCGAACCACTGGTTGTTCTTCCCGATCAAGAAGGGCAACGCACGGATCGCCAGCTTCTTCGGACTCATGGAGACAACGGAAAATGCCTCGCCGCTCTCCGGACCGATGACCCTGGACGCCTGGCTCTCGGCCGCCCACGGTGAATCGAGCGGGCTCTGGTTCGAGTCGCTCCTCGCCCAGATCGCTTTCCCGACGGCGTTTGTCTGGGGCGACTTCGCAGCTGTCGGAATGGCAGACAACCAAGCTGCCCAGCATTACTTCTCGTCAAGCGAGCACGACGCCCCCTCGATTATCGGCAACCCCGGAGCGGAATTCCTCTTCGGCGGTGGAGGCCTCCTGCACGCCTGGCCGGCCAACCCGGCCGACAACGAATACACCCATGTCCAGACATCGAACGTGCAGACGCTCCTCATCGGCGGCAGCCTCGACCTCGCCACCCCGCCCCAAGTGGCGACAAAGGAGCTCCTCCCCTACCTGCCCAACGGCCACCAGGTCATCCTCGCCGGCTTCGGCCACACAACCTCCTTCTGGACCGAACAGACCAAGGCGAGCACGCACCTGATCAACACCTACCTCGACACAGGCAAGGTCGACGACTCACTGTACAAACCCCACAAGGTTAAACTCACGCCCGAATCCACACAGACCGGCCCCGCCAAGGCCATCGCCGGCGCGATGATCGGCTTCGGACTGCTCATGATCCTGTCACTGCTACTGATGTGGCGCCGGGCACACAAGCGCGGCGGCTTCGGGCGCAAGGCGAGCACGATCCTGCGCTCCGTCTACCTGCTGGTGCTCGGCCTCGGCGGATGGTTCATCGCCCTGATCATCGTGCTGGTGGCTTTGCCGACAGTGCCCCTCAACAGCGGGCTCATGGCTGTTCTCGCCATCGGCACGCCCATCGGCCTCGGCACCTACTGGGCCTGGGTCAACCGCGACCGGCCGGCCAAAGCCACAAGGATCGGGTTCGGGGTCGCGCTGACGAGCGCCCTCGTCGGCGCGCTCCTTGGGTTCAACGCAACAACCGGGCTCATCGCGGTCATCACCACGATCATCGGAGCAGCCGCCGGTGCGAACCTCGGCCTGATCGCCCTCGACATCGCACGAATCGGCGAGCGCCCGGAGACCGTTCCGCCCATCGCCATTCCAGCGCCCATCGCCATTCCAGCGGTCGAACACTGAAATGACCACGGACAACGACGCAATGAAGATCTCAACGCTCGAGAACCCACGAGAACTGAAGAAGACGAGACCAGCTATCACCGAGTCACAGACGAATGACCTCGACATGAAGTCGAGGCTCTCGCTGCTCTGGATCTTCTACATGTTCAACGCGGCCTACATCGACATCACCACGCTGTACTACAGCGTGTTCATCAACCACTCGCCGAAGGTCCATTACACCCAAGCATTCCTACTAGGAGCCGGCGTACTAATCGAGATATCGATCGCGATGGTCGTCCTGGCCCGTTTGCTGCGGTATCGGACAAACCGCCGGGCGAACATCGCAGCCGGCGTGTTCTTGACAGGGGTGCAGCTCGCGTCGCTATTCGTCGGAACGCCGACCCTGGCCTATGTCTTCTTCTCGGCGATATTGATCGCCACATCGGCGGCTGCCGTCTGGTACGCATGGAAGTGGTCTGATCCTGCCAGTCAGATCGGACTAGCAGCAGGGCTCGGGTAGGTGCCTCCTCCGGCAGTGAAGACGCTCTGCGCGATATAGAAAGGGGAACGAATACGGGGCGTCTCGACTGCGCTGACCGTCAAGCCTGCCCCGACATGGGGATCTAGTCCTCGCGAGCCAGCAAGATGATGCTGCTCACGAGAACGACCACCAAAAGAAGCACGAACCCGATCAAGTCCAGCACCAACCCGAACGAGGCGATGACGCCGCCGAGGCCAAAGCCTTGGAGGAAGAGCATGGTCCCGGCGAGGATCGACGCCCAGCCGAGCCAGCGCGACAAGACCCCGCTCCTAAGCACAAGCGCGCCGGTTGCGAAAACAAACAGGCTGCCGAAGACATCGCCAACGCTCTCCAGCGCGAACGTCATCAGGTACAGCGTGTAGGACGCATCCGGGTCGTGTTGGGCCCCGTAGGAGGCGAGCTTTGCTCCGACCAATCCGGTGATGCCGATGTCGCTGGCGGCATGGAGGGTCACGAAGAGCACTCCTCCAACCAGCACCAACGAACCAAGGGCCCGCGTGCGATCAGTGTCCCCGCGCAGCAGGTCGTGCAGCGCGCTCAGGTAGATCACGAACATGACCGCGTATACGACGGACAGGCATGCGATCACGATCAGCCGCGTTTCGTGGGCGTGAAGACCGTTCGCAATCTTCGTCGGCGAGTCGTTCTGGCTCAATTTGACTCCAACAGCGACGACGATCTCGGCCACCAGCGCGATGACGAAAACGATGCCGGCCACCCAGCCATAGCGCTCCCACGATCTCCGCTCTACACGGTGCGGGGTCGCGGACTCCTCGGGCATAGCAGGGAGTATCGTGCCCACCCGTCGTCGCTGCTTTGCGATGGATAGCGAGCGCGTCGACGGAAGCGGGTCGCGCTCCCGCTGCGGACGACATGCAAGCGGATGGGTGGTGTCTGGGTCGTCTGTGATTGGCACCTGATCCCATACCCGCGCCCGGTAGTTGCGGTCGGCTTGCGGGCGGAGCGCTCGAGGCGCTCCGCCCGCTGTTTGATGTGTTGTGTTCTTTCAGAGGCGTAGCCCGGCGGTGGCGGACATCATCGGTGCATGTCTTGTGTGGACGGCGGCGATGATCTCCTCGGTGTCGATGCCCTGAAGGTAGATCGATGTCGTTCCGAGGTTTGCATGGCCGAGTTGGCGCTGGATGATGTTCAGCGGTACGCCCTCCCGGGCGAGCTCGACCGCATGGGCATGACGTAGCTGGTGTGGCGCGAACCGGCGTCGCACCCCTGCCTGGCTGGCGAGTCGACGAAGCTCGACGCGCACGGCGGCACTCGACCATGGGCGCCCGCGCGTCGGACCGTCGATGACGCAGAACAGTGGCCCGACAGGCAGATCGCGACGAGAGGCGAGCCAGGGGCGCAGTTGCTCCCATCCCCAGGCGTCCATCCCGATCTCACGGCGCGGCGGCCGCCCTTGCCGTTGCGCACGAGCAGCGATCCACGCCGCGGGTCAAGGTCAGGCTCGGCCAGCGCGAGCGCCTCCTGGATGCGCAGCCCACCACGCCAGAGCACAACGATCAACGCACGCAACCGCCAGCCGTGGCGATTGTCGCCCGCATTGCGCATCACGGCGATGATCTCCTCCACGGTCGGCGGGTCGGCCGGGTAGCGCATCCCCTTGTTGCGAGGCGGACGACCTGCGTGAAAACGGGGCAGGGTCGCGGGTGAGCGACGCCGCCCAGCGGAATCGAGAACAGCAGAGACGGTCATGGGATCCTCCTCGGAATCGAACAGCTGACAGCCGACGAGTCGTAAGCGAACCTGCAGTGGACGCTGTCGAGCTGTTGGGAGGCGAGGCGCCGTTCATCGCCGACACCTCAGCCTGGTGGCGGTTCTCGTCCGGAGCACAAGCAGCGTTGTGGTGGCGCGCGAGTCCTGCATTCCTTGCGGAAGCAGGAGCGCACCGTCTGCCACGTTTTTCCAACCTGAGCTGCCCGGCCGATTTGATCGTTTCGAGACTCCCGGTGGTTCGTGCGGCAAACCGGCTCGGTGCGCCGCTCGGGCGCGCCATGCCGCTCGACATGCTGGGAAAGCTGGTCGTGCGCCAGCACCCCGGCTTGCCACTGTTCACCCCGGGCGCTCCCGCTGGCAGGAATGCCAAAGCACACCGTCTCAGCGCGGCGCTCTACGCAGGCGAGACTGTTCGCCGCCTCCACGATGTGATCTGCGCCGAGGAGGCTGTCGCGCGACTCACCCCCGGATAGAAGGTCGCGAGGCGTTATCGGGCTCGCTTGGCTGCGTGACGCCGCGTATAGAGCTTCTGCTGGATCGTCATCGCCCCGGGGTGTCCGCTGCCGGGCCAGGGGGTCAACAGCAACAGCAGCCGCGCCGGCGAGGATGCGATGACCTCGTGGCGCTCTCCTGGAGCGAACTCGACCAGCAGACCAGCCTCGCCAATCGCGCGCTCGCCCGCGGCCGTGGTTACCTCGATCGCGCCATCGATCACGAGGAGCCACGCGCGCTCGTGGACCTCATGGTCGGCCAGGCTCTCACCCGCCGCGAGGGCGAGCACGATCGCACGCGCCTCCTCGCTTGAGGAGAGGATCTCCGGCAAGCGCACCTTGAGGTCAAGCGTCTTGAGCTCCCAGCTGTTCACCATGACCCCTTCGTCCGAGTGCCGCTACACGCTTTTCTGTGCGCGGTAATGCTCTTTCCAGATCAGCTTGTATAAGGGGATCCGGCGGGGGAGCTCGCGCACGCCCGGGATGAATGGTATGCAGATGAACGCCAGGCTGAAAAGGCCCATGATGAGCATCACTTGGATATCGGCGTTGGAGGAGGACTTGATCGGTTCCACCTGGGGAGGGGATCGTCCGTCACCGTCATGATCATCTGCTCGGGCTCGACTACCAGTCGGTGGACGATTTGAAGGCGGCGCTGGATACGCTGCCCAGCCGGGCTGCCTGAGGTCGGTCCGCCAGCCCCATGGGCGATCGTGCGGCCGGTCGGTAAGCGTTGCGCCGGCGTCCTCGGCCCGGGCAAGTAGAGCGTCGACATCCTCCCGACCGGGAACCACGCGGCCGATGCTGAACTCGCCGCTCTGCGCTGAGGTGGGCGCAATGTTGGCGTCCTTCGCGAGCTCGCTACGCGGGTACAGCATCAGCATCAGCCCGTCGCCGAGGTACTCCGTGCCGACCAGCTCGCACGATTCGAGGCCGAGGCCGTCGCGGTAGAACTCGAACGAGCGCTCGAGATCGTTCACGGCGAGCGTGATCACGTCGATGTGTGGCTCCATCTCCTGCCTTTCCGCCGGCGCTCGACGAGCCTCGCTCGGGCGGCGATCTCGATCTCCTGGACAAGCGAGCATAGGAAGATGACATGCCAAGCCATGGTAGAACTCGTTGTTCAGGAGCTCGCGGACGGCCTCTGAAAGCAGCAGCGATTGAGAATGTTGTGGCCGAGGCGATACGCGTCCGTGGCTGGCGCTCCCGTTTTGGTACTATAATGGGATGAGCAAGCAGATCGCGGTGCGGCTCCCGGACGAGCTGGTGGACTTCGTCGACGAACTGGTCGACTCCGGCGTAGTGCGCAGCCGGGCGGCGGTCGTCAGTGAAGCACTCGAGCGCCAGCGTCGGCGTGTCGTCGCCGCGCACGATGCCCAGATCCTCGCTCGCACAGGTTCCGACCCCGAGCTCGCGGGACTCGCCGAGCATGCGGTCGGCTTGCCCTCCGAGCTTGCCTGATGCGGCCGATCCACCTCGCGCGACTCGACAAGTCACGACCGGTACTGGTTCTCACGCGCGAGCTCGTGCGAGCTCATATGACGACGGTGACCGTCGCTCCGATCACCACCACGATCCGCGGCCTCTCGACCGAGGTGCCCGTCGATACGGCAAACGGGCTCGCCGGCCCCTCGGTCGTGAGCTGCGACAACATTACGACGATTCCCGTGCGCGCCCTGGGAGCGCAGATTGGCGTGCTGCTCGACCCTCAAGAGCGAACGCTCAGCGACGCGATCCAGTCCGCCTTCGATCTAGATTGAGATCCAGCGGAGATCGCTCAGTGCAGCTGGTCGATGAACGTATAGATGACCATCAGGCTGACGAGCACCACGAACAAACGCAAGGCCCACAGGCCGGCGCTGGCGCGCGCGCTTAGCCCGGCGCGAGGCACGGGCCGGGAGGTTTCGGCCACAAACTGGTCGCGCTCGAGGTGCATGATCAGCTCGTCCTCGAAGCGCTCCTGTGACTGCAGGTCGCGCTCCCGGATAGGGGGGCTGACGTGCGCGTCGTCCCTGTCGTGCGCGTCCTCCGTGGCGGGGGTCGCTGCCTTCATGAGCCGACGAGATGGATCGTCTGCAGGAAGGAGTCGATGCCGTATGCGGCTCCGCAGAGCCCGACGAACGCGATCACACAGATCCCGACCACGTTCGTCGAGCGCTTGTTCGCCCACGCGCCCATCAGGCCTCTGTCGTTGGCGAGCATCACCATGAAGAGGAGGCTGACGGGCAGCAGCACGGTGGCGAGCACGTTTGCGTTGAGCGCGATCGAGAGCAGCGGCGCGCCCGGAATCAGGATGACCGCTGCGGCGAGTAGCGCGATGCCGGCGTTGGCGGCATAGAACACGGAGGCGTTGCGCGGCGAGCTGTTGAAGCTGTGGGATACCCCGACGCATTCTCCGGCGGCGTAGGCGGTGCTGGCGGAGATCGTGAGGATCGCGACCGCCCCGGCCTCGATCAACCCCAGCGCGAACACCGTGCCGACGGCGCTGCCGGCGACGTGCTTGAGGGCCTCCGGGAAGCCGGCGCCCGCGAACCCCTGGATGCCCGATCCGTTGTGAGTGAGCAGCGCCGCCCCGGCGACGAGCGCCCCGATGCCAAAGACCGCGGCCAGCACCGCGCCGGCGGCGGTGTCGTAGCGGCCGTGTTTGACGTCGCGGGGAGTCATGCCCTTGTCGGCGGAGGCGCTTTGCTGGAAGAAGATCATCCATGGCGTCACCGTGGCGCCGATCGTGGAGGCCAGCAGCAAAAGCAGCGTGTTGAAGCCCCCGCCGGGAAACGGGCCGAAGTCGAACGAGCTCGTCAGGGCTCCGACGTCCGGTTTGACCAGGATCGCGGCCACCAGGAACAGGCCGTTGAAGAGCGCCAGGCCGAGCACGATCCGCTCCCAGCGCCAGTAGCGCCCGCCGCTGAGGGTGAACGCGACCAGCGCCAGCCCGAGCGCGACGGCTACACCGGAGCCGAGATGGAAGTAGGCCAGCCCGACGCGGATCGAGACGAACTCGGCGACGAGCGTGACGAGGTTCGTGAGGATGAGATCGCCGGCGCCGAACAGCCCCCACACGCGGCCGTAGCGCTGCAGGACGAGCTCGCCATAGCCGCGGTGGGTGACCGCGCCGACGCGCATGCACATCTCCTGGCAGACGTATGCCATCGCGAACAGCAGGGGAATGAACGGCACGAAGAACCCGAGCCCGTACTGCGCCCCGTCGGCGGCGTAGGCGATCATGCTCGGACCGTCGTTCTCGCCGAGCATCGCCAGAATTCCAGGACCCACGAGCAGCCACAACAGCCGCCAGCGCTTGCTGTGCCTGCGCGCGTGGTGAACGCGCGAGCGATCCAGGGAGCGTGCCGCGTCCTCCTCGGTCAGCGGCGGCAGGGCGACGCCCTGGGAGGCGGCGGCGGCCTCAGCTGTCCCCATCGGCCGGCCCCCTGCCGCTACGGGGTTGATGCGTCTGCGATGGCGCCCGGTCGACCTCGACGCGCATGGCGCCGGCGAGCTCGCCCCCGATCGCATGCTCGCGCTCTCCGAAGCGCACGAACAGCGGGCCGCCGAACGGCTGGCGCTCGCGGACCGCGAAGCGGTCTCCTGGCGAGATCCCGCGGCCGGCGAGGTAGCGCAACATCTCCGGATCGGAGTCCGAGACGCGCACGAACACCCCCTGCTCCCCGACCTGCAGGCTCTCCATGCTGTGCGTCAAACGCTCCTCGAGCGTAAGCTCGGCGGTGGGAATCGGATCGCCGTGTGGATCGACCGTGGGGTGCCCGAGCTTGGCCGCGATCAGCTCCTCGAGATCCTCCGAAAGCACGTGCTCGAGCACCTCGGCCTCGGCATGGACCCGATCCCAGGGCATCCCCAGCGCATCGGCGAGGAAGCTCTCGATCAACCGGTGATGGCGGATCACCTCCAGCGCCACGCGCCGCCCATCCTGCGTCAGGCGGACTCCCCGGTAGGGGATGTGTGTCGTCAGACCCAGCTCGCCGAGCTTTTTGAGCATCGCCGAGACGGACCCCGGCGTGATGCCCAGCCGCTCGGCCAGAGCGTTGGTCGACACGGGCGCGTCACTGCGTAATTGAAGCGAGAAGATCGCCTTCGCGTAATCCTCGACCGCCGGGGAGCGCGCTTCGCTTGTCGATGAGCGCGATAACTCTTTGGCGGACATATAAAAGAGAATATGGCATACCAAAACTTTAGTCAAGGGCTTCCGAAAGTTGTGACCTAGCGCACGACCTTGTAGGTGAGATGGGTGACACGGGGGGCCTCGACCGCGCGGACACACTCGAGCTTGATATCGGCGCCCGCGCGGTCCGCGAACAGTCGGGTGCCATCGCCGAGCAGGACGGGAACGAGATGGATCTGCAGCTCGTCGATCAGCCCGGCCCTCAGGTACTGCTGTGCAACGTCAGCACCCCCGGCGAGGGCGACATCCTTGCCGTTCGCCGCGTCCAGCGCCTGCTGCAGGGCCGACTCGATGCCGGCGGTGACGAACGTGAACGTCGTCCCTGCCAGCTTGACGAGGGGCTCGCGGGGATGGTGCGTGAGGACGAACACCGGCGTGTGGAAGGGCGGATTCTCCCCCCACCATCCGTCCCACGGCTCAGCCCCCCACGGGCCGCTGCCACCGCCGAACATGTTGCGGCCCATCACGCTCGCTCCGACGTTCTCGAGGGATCGTTCGACGACCGGTGTGGAGGCGTTGACTTCGCCGCCCTCTTGGCTGTGAGGCTTGCGCCAGGCAGCAAGCGCAAAGGCCCATTGGTGCAGCTGCATCCCGCCTTCACCGAGCGGGTGCTCCTCGCTCGGGTTCGGCCCCGCGACGAAGCCGTCCAGCGACATCGAGATCTGAAATCGCAGTCTTGCCATTTTTTTTTGCTCTCTCCTTATGGTCGGGCAGGACGGCATGACCGAAGCCGACCCCGGACGGAGATATCATGGTGGATATGAGCGGTGGCCGTTCGACTGAGGACGTGGTTGCGTGGGCGGTTGCCTTTCGCGCTGGCCGAGCGAATACCTAAGGGTGCTCGCGACTGCGGCGCTCACGAGTGGTATCGCGCCGACGAGAAAACGTGGCGCTGCTATCACTGCGCGCCGGCGCTCGCAAACTCTTCGCCATGGACTCGCGAGGAGCATCTTCAGCACACGCTCGGCGGGATCGACGCGACGTTGCGAATGCTTTCGCTGGGCGGCGAGCCGCGTGGCGAGCAGAAGCTAGCCGAGCTGCGCCGCCTGGTAGGGGAGGCGCTCGCCGCGCTGCCTGAGGAGCACCGGCACGAGCGTCTGGCCGCAGATCCCGCTACGTAGCTTCCCGGACTCGTGCAGGCCCTGTACGCCGGCTGAAGGCGGGTCGTTCCCTACGTACGAAGTCGCTCGAGGCCTTCGAGGATGAGCTCGAGGCCCCAGGCGAACTCGGCGGCGTTGTCGTACCCGGAGTGGGGGAGCTTCGTGGCGATCTCGGCGAGGTAGGGGTAGTTCTCAAGCGCGCTGGCGATCGTCTGCGCCCTGCTTCGCGCGGCTTTTCCGGCGCTGTTGGGGGTCTCGAATCCGGTATCTCTTTCTTGCAGGGCGAAGCCGTAGATGTAGGCGTCTTGGAGGGAGTAGGCGTGGATCGCTAGCTTGAACGGGAAGCCCGCCTTGCGCAGGCAGCCCATCACCGCGTTGTGGTTTTGCAGGTTCGCCGGCCCTGGGCGGCGTGACTCCATCATCCCGACCGCCCAGCTGTGGCGCTTGAGCGCAGCGCGTGTGGAGATGGCGCGGCGTCGCATGGCTGACCTCCAATCGAGGTCCGCAGACGGGGGCTCGATCTCGCCGAAGACGATGTCGACCATGCCGTCGAGGAGCTCCTCCTTGTTGGCGACATGCTTGTAGAGCGCCATTGGCACGACGCCGAGCTCCTGGGCGAGCGCGCGCATGCTGAACGCTTCGAGTCCCCCCTTGTCGGCGAGGTCGACGGCCGCCTGCAGCACGCGGGCGGTGCTCAACGGTTTGCGGGTGGAGGTCTTCCTATTTGTCATCGGCCTTGACAAGTGTACAGCGTACACTTATAGTGTGGCTATGTCCTCCGCGTGGCCAGCGCTTTCTTACGAGCAGTGGAGTGAGACGTGCGACACGTTGCACGCGCACACCCAGGTTCTCGGCAAGCTGGCGGTAGCGCTCGCCCCGCCCGAGCCGCAGCTGCAGCACGCGGCGCTGCGCCTGACTGCGCGCGGGTGGGAGACCGCTCCGCTGCCAGCCCCGGACGGCTCGGGTGCGCTGGTCGTCGTCCTCGACCTGCGCACGCACGAGGCGGTGGTCGAGTACAGCGCGGGCCCCGTCAGGCGCGTCGCGCTCGCCCCCGATCGGCCGGTGGGAGAGGTCACGCGCGAGCTGTTGGGCGCGGTCCGCGAGCTGGCCGGCGCGGTGGAGATCGACCCGCGGCCGCAGGAGGTGCCCTGGAGCGTGGGGCTCGACGAGGATCACGAGCACGCGCGCTATGACCCCGAGCAGGTCGACTCCTACTTCGTCGCAGCGACAAGCGCCGCGCTCGTGCTTGCCGCGTTTCGCGCGCCGTTTCGTGGACGCTCGACCCCGGTCAACGCGTGGTGGGGCTCGTTCGATCTCGCCGTCAGCCTGTTCTCGGGGCTCCCCGCCGCCCCGCCGTCGGACGACTTCATCATGCGCAACGCGATGGACTCGCAGGAGGTCGCGATCGGCTGGTGGCCCGGCGATCCTCGCTCTTCCAAGGCGGCGTTCTACGCCTACGCACACCCGGCGCCGGAGGGGTTTGCCGGGGCGACGCTGTCTCCCGCCGCCGCGCGCTGGGATGCGGAGCTCGGCGAGTACATCCTCGACTGGGACGACGTCCGCTCGAACCCTGACCCGCACGCGTTAGCGCTCGAGTTCGCCCACTCGGCATTCCGTCACGCCTGCGCGGTGTGCGACTGGGATCCTGCGCTCGCCGCGAGCGCGGAAGGCACGCCACCGCCGGTCGCGTAGGCGCGCGGCGATCAAGGCGTGCGGACGTCGATCTCCCCGGCGATGATCTGGAAGTCCTTGACGTTGTAGGTCAGCAATGGAACCCTGTGAACACTGGCGGTGGCTGCGATCGCCAGGTCCAGTGCTCGCCGCCTGGGCTGTCCGCCGCGTTGTGCGACCAGCGCGTGCAGCCGGCCGCACTCGCGTGCTGCCGCGGCATCGAATGGCAGCGCGTCGAAGTGATCCTCGATGGCGCCCAGACGCTGCATCCTGAGTGCACGCGTCTCGTCGTCGGGCGCTACGAGCACCCCGAAATGAAGCTCGGTCAGCGAGACGACGCTGATCGCGGCGTCCTCGGCCGGGCCTTCCTCTGCGGCGATGAGCACCGATGTGTCGAGCAGGACGGCCACTATGCGACCCAGGGATCTGTGAGCTCTCCCCCGAGTTTTTGAAGGTCTTTGTCGAGTGTGGGGTCAGGGGGAATCGCCCACAGGTCAGCCAGCTGTCCGCTCGATACCCACTGACGTGTGCGAACCGGCCCCAACTGGGCGACTGGGCGCCCGGAGACGGTGATCGTGAACTGCTCCCCGGCTTCGGCACGGCGCAAGACCTCACCGACATGGTTGCGCAGCTCCTTCTGCGGGATCGTCGTCATTCAAAGAGGGTAGCAATAGTGCTACGAGGTTACGAACGGGTCGCGTTCGCCGCCACCCGCCGAGGGCACGCCACCGCCTGTCGAGTAGAGCTCGGCCAGCTCGAGCTGCAGGCTGCGTGGCCGCTCTTCCGGCCCCGGCGCACGCCTGTGCCAGGCGCCGTCGCCGTCGAGCTCCCACGAGCTCTGGTTGTCGGCGAACCCGCGCTCAAGCGTGTCGAGCAGCTCGGCGCGCAGCTCGGCTGTCTCGATCGGCACGGCCAGCTCGACGCGATGGTCGAGGTTGCGCGGCATCAGGTCGGCGGAGGCGATGTAGATCGTGTGCTCGCCGCCACGTTCGAACGCGTACACGCGCGAGTGCTCGAGCAGCCGCCCTACGATCGAGACCACGCGGATGTTCTCAGAGACGCCCGGTACGCGAGGGCGCAGGCAGCAGATGCCGCGCACGTTCAGCTCCACCTCCACTCCGGCCTGCGAGGCGCGGTACAGCGCGCGGATGCAGCGCCCGTCGACGAGCGAGTTCATCTTCATCGCGATCCGCGCCGGCGTTTCCGCGGAGTGCGCCTCGATCGTCTGCTCGATCTGCGCCAGGATCCCGTCGCGCAGGTGGTTGGGCGCCATCAGCACCTTGCGATAGTGCAGCGGGCGCCCGTAGCCGGTGAGGTAGTTGAACATGTCGGCCACGTCCGCGCCGATCTGCTCGTCGGTCGTGAACAGCCCGAAGTCCGTATACAGCCGCGCGGTCGCCGAGTGGTAGTTGCCGGTGCCGATGTGCACGTAGTTGCGCACTCCGTCACCCTCACGGCGCACCACCAGCACGCACTTGGCGTGGGTCTTCAACGCCGGCTGGCCATACACCACGTGCACGCCGGCCTCCTCCATCGCCTTGGCCCAGTGAATATTCATGCGCTCGTCGAACCTGGCCTTCAGCTCGACCAGCGCCACCGCCTGCTTGCCCCGCTCGGTCGCGTCGATCAGCGCCGGCACGAGCGGCGAGTCATCGCTCGTGCGATACACGGTCTGCTTGATCGCGAGCACGTTCGGATCGGCGACCGCCTGCTCGACGAAGCGCTCGACCGAGGTCGAAAAGGAGACGTAGGGGTGATGCACGAGCAGGTCGCCTTCGCGCATCGCGCCGAGCACGTCGGGGCGCTCGCCCTCGTGGCGAAGCAGCCGCGGATGGGTGATCCCGGCGAGCGGCTCCTCGTGCAGCTCGGTATGGCCGGACAGCTTGACGATCTGCCACAGCGCGCCCATGTCGAGCAGCCCGTCGACCGGGTAGACCTCCTCGTCCTGCACCCCCAAGAGACCGGCCAGCGCCTCGCGCAGGGGCTCCGAGCAATCCGCGCCGATCTCCACGCGCACGATCTCGCCGAAGCGCCGGCGGCGCAGCTCGTCCTCGACCGCCTGCAGCAGGTCGGCGGCGTCGTCTGAGACCTCCAGGTCGGCGTCGCGGGTGACGCGAAACACGTCGTAGTCGGCGATCTCCATGCCAGGGAACAGCGCGTCGAGATGGTGTGCGATCACGTCCTCCAGCGCCACCAGCAGCACCGGGTCGGGCGCGGGCTGCTTGAGCGTCACGAACCGCGGCAGGATCTCGGTCGGAACCTTCACGCGCGCGAACACCGTCTGATCGGTCAGCGGGTCGCGCACGAGCACGGCCAGGCTTAGCGAGAGGTTTGAGATGTAGGGGAACGGGCGCCCGGGCGCTACCGCGAGCGGCGTGAGCGCGGGGAAGATCGTCTTCTGAAAGTGTCGCGCGAGCTCTGCGCGGCGCTCCTCACCGAGCTCGCGCACGCCGACCAGGTGGATGTCCTCGTCGGCCAGCGCTCCCCGCAGCCGTCCTTCGAAGCAGCCGGTCAGCCGTCCTCCCAGATCGAGCGCCCGCTCGCGGATCAGCGCGATCGTCTCCGAGGGGACGCGCCCGTCCTGGCCGCGCTGCTCGACCCCGGCATCGATCTGGTCGCGCAGGCCGGCGACGCGCACCATGTAGAACTCGTCGAGGTTGGTCGTGTAGATCGCACAGAACTTCACGCGCTCGAGCAGCGGGATTCGCTCGTCCTCGGCGAGCTGCAGCACGCGCTCGTTGAAGTCAAGCCACGACAGCTCGCGGTTGAGGTAGAGCGCGGGATCGTGCAGGTCGTTCATCGAATCCTCACGCTACAGGTTGATCGCACCCGGTAGGGTGAAGAGTCAGAGGATGTCTCGACAGCTCTGGCTACTACGTCACGCCGAGGCGGAGCCTCATGGCGCGCGCGCGGACTCCGAGCGGAGGCTGACTGCGCGCGGGGAAGAGCAGGCCCGTACCGCGGGACTCGCCTTGGAGCGTCTTGGCGCGGAGTTCGACGTGGTGCTGTTCAGCCCCAAGGTGCGCGCCCGCCAGACCGCGGAGCTGGCCGCCGAGCAGTGGAGCTCGCCCACGCGCGGGCGGATCGCGGTTCACCCACCGCTGGCCGAGCGCTTCGGTGCGGCTCAGGCGTTGGGATTGCTGAACGAGCTTCCCGCCGACGGACGCCTGCTGCTCGTCGGCCACGAGCCCGACCTGTCGGGCGTCATCGGCGCTCTGAGCGGCGGTCTCGTCGACCTGAAGAAGGGTGGGCTGGCGGTCGTGCGGCTAGAGGGTGGGCGCGGTGAGCTAGCGGTCCTGATGCGTCCTCGCGAGCTTGTCCTGATCGCTGACGCCGTGCGTTCGCGCTGAGATACGGGGTCGGATCGGAGCGGATTCTTGCGGGTCAGTTGCCGGTCTTTGACCACAAAGCCGCGAGTGGCCAAGCTTCCAGGCGCTCGCCGAAGGGGAGGCGCTCGCTGCCGGTGTAGAGGATCACGCCGCGTGCAAAGCGCTCGTCGTCGATCCGGTCGCGCATCCTCTTGAGGTGCTTGAAGTCCTCCGCGCGAACCGTCTCGGAGGTCTTCACCTCGATGCCGGCCACGCGGCCGTCGGCTCCTTCGAGGACGAAGTCGACCTCCCCGCCGGCCGCGGTGCGCATGTGCCGTAGCGATGCTCGCGTGCTCGTGGCGGACAGCTGCTTGGTCAGCTCCATTCCAACGAAGCACTCCAACACAACCCCGAGCAGCGCCTCGTCGCCGGCGAGGCGCTCCCGGTTGGTTCGCAGCAGATGTACCAGCAGAGCGGAGTCGGAGATCAGGAGCTTCGGCGCCTTGGTGATCTGCTTGATGCGGCTCGTATGCCATGCCGGCAGACGGTTGGTCAGGAATACGTGCTCGAGCAGCGTGAGGTAGCGATCGAGCGAGGTCCGAGGGATTTCCACGGAGCTGCTCAGGTCCGTCTTATTAAGTGGCGCACGCACGCGCGAGGCAAGCGAGGAAAGCACGGCTGGGACCTCGGCGAGACGCTCGATGTTCGCCTCCTCGCGCAGGTCGCGTTGCACGATCGTGGTGAGATAGGAGGCGAACCATTCTTCGCGGCGAGCGTCCTCTCGTCGCTCGAGCGCCTCGGGGAATCCGCCGCGCACGATGCGCTCGATGAGATCCTTGCGCGTGATGCCCACTGGGATGGAGTCCGGTCGCGAGGACTGCCCGAGCAGGAGCTCGACGATCCGTCCGGGGACACCGTCGATCTCGGTCTGAGAGAACGGCCACAGCGTGTGGACCTCGATGCGCCCGGCGAGCGACTCCGACACCTTCGGCAGCAGCATCACCTGCGCGGATCCGATGAGGATGAAGCGCCCGGGGCGGCGGTCACGATCGATCGCGACCTTGATCGGCAGCAGCAGCTCGGGCGCGCGCTGGATCTCGTCGATGACGAGCGGTCCGTCTGCGCTCTCGATCAACCCGACGGGGTCGCGTCGAGCCGAGTCGAGCGTGCGTAGATCGTCGAGGCTGAGGTAGCGGGCCGGGTGCGAACCGGTGGCCAGGCTCTGCACGAGCGTGCTCTTCCCGGCTTGCCGCGGGCCGACCAGCATCACGGCAGGTGTATCGCCAAGAGCCGTGAGCAGGCGTGGAGTGATCGCGCGCGTGATCGTCTTCATGGTCTATACGTCCACTAGCTGGTCATTATATACCCATTCAGTGGACGATTTATGGGCCAGTTGGGTGACGCTGCGAGCCCTATCGAAGCGTCGTCGCCGGAGGGTCGGCCGTTATAGATGCAGCCGAAGGTCGGCCGTTATAGACACTAGAGAGTGTCGGCAGTCAGCTCGCGATCCCCGCGCGGCCCGGCGAGGTTGCTCTGATCGCTGCCGCCGTGCGTGCGCGCTGAGATGCGGGGCCGGATGGAAGGCTCGGCCGGCTGCGCCGGCGGGGCGGAATCCCAGTCGGCGGGGATCGAAGCGGGGACGTCGACGTCGATCGTCTCGAGCGATTCGGCCGCGAAGCGGTAGCCGATGCCGAAGTGCGTATGGATGTAGCGCCACTGCGGCGAGGCCTTCTCGAGCTTCTGGCGCAGCTTGCGCACGAACACGTCGACCGAGCGGTCGCCGCGCACCATCGCATAGCCCCACAACCGCGAGTAGATCTCCTCGCGCTCGAGCACGCGCCCCTCGGCCGCGGCGAGCAGCTCGATCAGCTCGAACTCGCGGCGCGTGAGGTCGAGGCTCGCGCTGCCTACGAACGCCTGGAAGCGGTCGCAGCGGATCTCGACTTCGCCGGCCATCAACGGCTTTGACTCGGTGCGGCCGGTCGAGCGGCGGCGGCGGCGGGCGACGCCCTGCACGCGGGCGATCACCTCCTCGGGGTGACACGGCTTGGTGATCCAGTCGTCGGCGCCTAAGCGCAGCCCGCGCACTCGCTGCGCGACCGTCGACGGTCCGGTGCAGACGACCACCCCGAGCTCGGGCAGGGCTCCGCACAGCCGCTCGAGCCACTCCCACGCCTGCGGGCCGAGCACGGCGAGGTCGACGACGAGCGCGCTCAGCCGCATCGAGGCCACGGCCTCGGTCGGTACCGGGCTGCCGAGCACGCGGTGCTCCCAGCCCAGCCGGTCCAAGCGCTTGCTCAGGACCTGGATGAACCCGCTGTCGCGGTCCAGCACGGCGATCCGCAATGTCGAGGAAGTGCCGCCCCCCGCCCCCGCCGGCGCCGCCTCGTCCCTGGCGCGAATCCCGCTCTCCGTCATCTTTCAGAAGTCTAGGGGAACAATCAGACCCAAGTGTCCCCTGCCGCAAATGGTTACAGGATGTTCACAGGAGAAATACGCTGTTTGCGGACGACTCTACGCTCGCTCAGAACTGTTCGGGGCGCGCGTCGGGCGCCGCGTCCGGGCGCACGCCTGCGGGATGGGAGGAGTCGGAGAACTCACGAAATAAGCCGGTGACTACGAACGCCACCTGCTCACCGATGTCGACCGCGTTGTCGCCGATCCGCTCGAGCGCGCGCGCCACCAGGATCATGTGCATCGCCCACTCGCGCGTGTCCGGGTCGTCGCCGATCTCGATCGCCGTGCGGAAGATCTCGCGGTTGAGGCGGTTGATCTCGCGATCCTGGCGTACCAGGTCTTCGGCCAAGCCGACGTCGCGCTCGGCGAACGCCGCCTTGGATTGCACGATCTCAGAGCGCGCGTGCGCGCCCATCTTCGCGAGCGCCTCGAGCACCTCCCGGCGCACCGGCGGCTCGTGGCCGGAGAGGGGGATCAGCTTGGCGATGTTCACGCACTGGTCGCCCATCCGCTCGATGTGCTTGATCGTGTGCAGCAGCGCTGCCACCAGTCTCAGGTCGCCGGCGACCGGCGCCTGCAGCGCGAGCAGCGAGAGGATGCCCTGGTGGACCTCCAGGTAGCGCCCGTCGACGCGGTCGTCGTCGGCGATCACCATCTGCGCGAGCTCGACGTCCTGGTGGCCGAGCGCCTCGAGCACACGGTCGAGCTGCTCGACGATCAGATCGAGCCCGCCGAGTGCGCGGGCTTCGAGCTCATGCAGCTGCTGCTGGAAGTGCGCTCGCCCCTGCTGAACGCGCCCAGGGGCGCTTACGCCGGCGGACGAGCGCAACCGTCCACTGTCGGAGTTAGCCGAACTTTCCGGTGACATATTCCTCGGTTCGTGAGTCGGTCGGGTTGGTGAAAATCTCCTGCGTCGGTCCCACCTCGACGAGCTGGCCGCCGAGCATGAACGCCGTGCGGTCGGCGACGCGCGCGGCCTGCTGCATGTTGTGGGTGACGATCACGATCGTCACCCGAGCCTTCAGCTGATCGATCAGCTCCTCGATCTTCAGCGTCGCGATCGGGTCGAGCGCCGAGCAGGGCTCGTCCATCAGGATCACCTCGGGGTCGACCGCCAGCGAGCGGGCGATGCACAGCCGCTGCTGCTGGCCGCCCGAGAGCCCGGCGCCGGGCTCGTGCAGTCGCTCTGAGACCTCCTCCCATAGGCCCGCGCTGCGCAGCGCCGCCTCGACCTGGGGCCGCAGGTCGCCGCGTCCGCGGGCGCTGAGCCGCAGCCCCGCGGCGACGTTGTCGAAGATCGACATCGTCGGAAACGGGTTCGGCTTCTGAAAGACCATGCCGATCGCGCGGCGCACCGCCACGACGTCCACCGCCGAGTCGTACACGTCGAGGTCGTCGAGCAGCACGCGCCCCTCGGTGCGAGCGCCGGGGATCTCCTCGTGCATGCGGTTGATGCAGCGCACCATCGTCGACTTGCCGCAGCCCGACGGCCCGATGATCGCGGTCACCTCGTTGGCGCGGAAGTCGAGGTCGATGCCCTTGACCTGTTCGGCCTCGCCGTAGAAGGCGCGCAGCTGCTCGAGCCTCACGCTCAAGCCCGCCTTGGCGGGTAGCGTCGTCGTCGCGCTCGCGCTCGCGGCCTCGGTCCGCGGGCGGGCGGGCGGGGGAGAGGGAGAGCGGGCTTCGCCCTGGAGCAGGTCGTCGGGCTCCATCTCAGCTATCTCCCCATTTGGTCCGTCGTTCATGCAAGGCGACTCCTTCGCGAGATCAAGCGGGCGATGAGGTTCAGCAACAGGATCATGACCACCAGGGTCAGTGCGGCGCCCCACGCACGGTTTACCACCGCCGTGGTCGGAGATGTGACGTCGCTGTAGATTTGCACGGGCAGCGAGTTCATGAACTGACCGAGATTGAAGTTCGTCTTCAGCGTCGCCGCGGCGGTGAACAGCAGCGGCGCGGTCTCTCCGGCGGCGCGCGCGATCGCGAGCAGTACGCCGGTGACCATCCCCGGCAGCGCGGTCGGCAGCACGATGCTTGCGATCACGCGCCAGCGCGGCGCTCCGAGCGCGAGCGCCGACTCGCGCAGCGCGCCGGGGATCAGCAGCAGGATCACCTCCGCCGAGCGGATCACGACCGGGAGCATCAGCAGCCCCAGCGCGAACGAGCCCTTGTAGCCGGCATAGGATGAGCCGGTGCCGACGACCAGCACGATGTACACGAACAGGCCGAACACGATCGAGGGCACGCCCGTGAGCACATCGACGAAGAAGCGCACGAGCGAGGCGAAGCGGCTGCCCTTGCCGTACTCGACCAGCCATACCGCCACGCCGATGCCGATCGGGATCGCGAGCGCCGAGGCCAGCGCGACGATCTCGATCGTGCCGAGGATCGCGCTCTTGATCCCGCCGATGCTCGAGCTCTTGAAGAACGTGTTGCCGGTCGGGTCGGTCGTGAAGAAGTCGAAGCTCCACGAGCCCAGCCCCTTGACCAGCAGGTAGTAGACGATCAGCGCGAGCGGGATCAGCGCGAGCACCGTGCCGGCGAGGATCGCTCCACGGGCGAACGCGTCCTTGCGCCTGCGCGCCGGGCTGACCGCGAAGCGGGCGAGCTGCGTCGCAGGGTGGCTCTGTGTGTTCATGTGTCCGCTCCCGCGAAGCGCACCGGCGGTACCGATGGGGGGCTTTGCGTGTTCATGCGCCCGTCCCAGCGACCGGCAAGGCGCCGCCGGTCAGATGGTCTCTCGCGTTCCGCCTCGGCCGGCTCGGCCGCGAGGCTCGCACCACCAGCAGCCGCGCCACGCCGTTGACGAGCAGCGTCAGCACGAACAGCACCAGGCCGGCGGCGAACAGCGCCGAGCGGTGCAGCCCCTGCGCCTCGCCGAACTCGTTGGCGATCACCGCCGCGAGGCTGTAGCCCTGCCCGAACAGGTGGCCGCCGAGCTGGGGCGCGTCGCCGATCAGGATCGTCACCGCGATCGTCTCGCCGATCGCGCGGCCGAGGCCGAGCATCGCGCCGCCGACGATGCCGGAGCGGCAATATGGCAGCACCGCGGTGCGGATCATCTCCCAGCGCGTGGCGCCCAGCCCCAGCGCGGCCTCCTTGTGATCGGCGGGCACGGTGCTCATCACCTCGCGACTGATCGCGCTGACGATCGGCAGGATCATGATCGCGAGCACGAGGCCGGTGATGAAGTAGTTGGGGATCGTCACGATCCCGCCGCCGATGAACGGGACGAATGACAGTCGTTCGGCGACCCACTGCTCGGCCGGCTGCAGCTTGGGGGCGAGGAAGAAGATGCCCCACAGCCCGTACACGACGGAGGGCACCGCCGCCAGCAGCTCGACCAGCACCGTCAGCGGGGCGCGCAGGCGCAGCGGGCACAGCTCGGTCGCGTAGATCGCGGTGGCGACCGCCACCGGCACGCCGATCAGCAGCGCCAGGCCGGAGGTGATCAGCGTCCCCACGACCAGCGGTAGCGCGCCGAACCGTTCCGCGCTGACGTTCCAGTCGTTGTCGAACGTGAATCCGAGCACGCCCGTCCTTGTGAACGCCGGGCGGGCCTCGCCGACGAGGCGAATGAAGAAGTAGACGATCAGCGCGAGGATCAGCCCCGCGAGCGCCGTCAGCCCGTACTTCAGCGCGCGGTCGGGGAGCCGCGCAAGCGGTGAGCGCGCGAGGATCGAGCGCTCAACGCCGGGGATCGATGCTGCCTCCATACCGTTCTTCTCTATCCGTGCTCGAGGCAGTTGCGGAAACGCGCGCGGCCCATCGGCGGATCATCGCCGATTGGGGCCGCGCGCTTCACGTCCTCAGCCGCCGAGCGGCTTCCCGTTGCACTGGAGGCCCGCCACCGCTTCCTTGGCCTTGGCCAGGATCGCGGCCGGCAGCGCCGCGTAGTCGGCCTGGGAGAGGATCGACTGACCCTGGCCGAGCCCGTAGTCGAGGAAGCTGACGACGCCCTTTGACGCGGCTTCGCCGCCCGGGGTGCCGGCCTTGCAGAGATCCTTGTTGACCACGATGAACGTCTGCGAGGTGATCGGGTAGGCCGTCGCTCCCGCCGGGTTCTTGATCGCGAAGCCGAGGTTCGCCGGTACCGTCACTCCCTGTGCCGCGGCGCTCGTGGAGGCGAGCGTCGGAGCCACGAACTGTCCCGCCGCGTTCTTCACCGAGGCGTAGGTGAAGTTGTGCTGCAGGGCGTACGCCTGCTCGACGTAGCCGACCGCGCCCGCGGTCTGCTGGACCGCGCCGGCCACGCCCGCGTTGCCCTTCGCCCCGGTGCCCGTCGGCCACTGCACGTCCTTGCCTTCGCCGACCTTGCTCTTGAATTCCGGGTCGACCGCGGCCAGGAAGCCGGTGAAGCCAGCGGTTGTGCCCGAGGAGTCGGAGCGGTGGATCACGGTGACCGCCGTGCTCGGCAGTGTGATCCCCGGGTTCAGCGCCGCGATCTCGGGGTCGTTCCAGCTCTTGACCTTGCCGAGGTAGATGTCGGCGATCGTATTGCCGTCGAGCTTCAGACCGGTCTTCACGCCGGGCAGGTTGTAGGAGACGGTGATCGCGCCCAGGAACATCGGGACCTGCACCGCCGGGCTGCCGTTCTTTGCGATCGTCGCTTCGTCTGCGGACTTCAGCGGCGGGTCGCTCGCTCCGAAGTCGACGGTCTTCGACTCGAGCGAGGTGATGCCCGCGCCGGAGCCGACGGCCTGATAGTTGACGGTCAGGCCCGACTGCGAGGAGGCCCACTGCTGATAGACGGGAGCGGCGAACGTCGAGCCGGCTCCGGAGATCGTCCCCGTCGCCCCGCCCGTGCTCGAAGAGGTCGTGCCGGTGGAGCTCGAGGCGCTGCTCGAGCTGCTGGTCGTCGTGGAGTTGCTGCTGCCGCACGCGGCGAGGCCGAGCGCGAGCACTGCAACGCCCGCGAGCGCGCCGATCTTGTTCTTGAACACTGAGACGTCTCCTCTGCTGGATTTGCTTGTCGACGGCTGAGGAGGCTGGCGTGAGCCCTCCGCCGGTCCGGTGTTGCGTAGTGCAGTCTGTTAAGTGCCGGGCGCCGTGATGTGAACATCTCGTGAAGGGTCGGAAACATCGGTTTTGGCGCTCGTGCCCGGCTCGCCGTCCGCGCTCGCGCTCGCAGTTGCGCCGCCGGCGGTGCTCGGCGAGGGCCCGCTCACGCTTCCCCGCGCGGGCTGGGGCTGGAAGCGATAGCCGAACCCGGGATGGGTGTGGATGAAGCGGCGGTCGGGCATCGCCGCTTCGAGCTTGCCGCGCAGCTTGCTCACGTACACGTCGACCGAACGGTCGCCCGCCCGCAGCTCCCCGCCCCAGACCGCGCTGTAGAGCTCCTCGCGCGTGACGATCGCGCCGGCGCGCCGGGCCATCGCCGCGAGCAGCTCGAACTCCCGCACCGACAGCGTCAGCGCGCGGCCGGTCGCGAGCACGAGACCCTCGCCCAGCCTGATCTCCAGTTCGCCGGCATACAGGGTGCTCGCGTTTTCCGCCGAAGCCTCCACCGTCGCACAGGGTCGCGTCGCGGCTCCCTGCGTGGGTTGCCAACTCGTGATCGAGTCGTAAAAAACTCGTGAAGGAGATCTCGCCGGCCGGCCGGTATCCATACTCTCCCCGGATGAGCTGGCTGAGCCCTCGCAGCGATATGGTCCTGAGCACCCTCGTCGAAGACGCGGGAGCCAACGTCGAGCGCTCTGCCCTGCTGCTGCGCGAGCTCTTGGCCGCATTTCCCGAGCACGCCGCGTTGGCGGCGGACCTGGCTGCCTGCGAGCGTGAGGGCGATCGCATCACCCACGACATCATCCATCGCATCGGCGGCGGCAGGCGTGTGCGCGCGCCATTCGACGCCGGCGACGGCTATGCGCTCGCCACCGCGCTCGATGACATCATCGACTACACCGAGCAGGCCGCGGCGCAGCTCGACCTGTACGGGGTGGAGGCGCCGATGGAGCAGGCCGTCGAGTTCGCCGTCGTGCTCCTCGCCGCCGGCGAAGAGATCCGCGCGTCGCTGCGCCGCCTGCACAGCGGTGGGGATCCGAGCCCGCACCTCGTCGAGATCCACCGTTTGGAGAACGAGGGTGATCGCCTGCAACGCGACGCCGTGACCTCACTATTCGCGGGCGGCATCGATCCGATGGTGGTGATCCGCTGGAAGGACATATTCGAGTCGCTCGAGGCGGCCGTCGACGCGTGCGAGACGGTCGCGCACATAATCGAGGGCGTCATGCTCAAGCGCGGCCGGCGGTGAGGTTGGGTAGGACGATCACTTATAAGCGTTGAACACGCTGCTGTCGAACGCGAGCAGGCCGGGGGCGCCGGCGTAGCCGAGCGGACTCAGGTCGAACAGGTTCTCGAGGCTGCGCAGAAGCGCGAAGTGGTTGTATTCGCCCGTCACGTTCAGGGTGCCGGGCTTGACGTACTTGGAGATCAGCAGCAGCCCCACGCGGCCGCCGCCGGTGGGCGCCGGTGTCGAGGCGCCATTCACCTCGCTCGTGCTCGTGCCGCTCGTGCCGGGGCCAGTGCTCGTCTGGGTCGAGGGCGGGGTCGACGGTGGGGCGGAACCGGTCGTAGGCGCGGTACTGGAAGGCGTTGGCGGGGGCGAGGCCGTGGTCGGGAGGTTGGGATAGGGAGAGGTGACGCAGCAGCCAGCCGAGTCCGCTTCCTGACCGGTCCGAGCGCTCTGGTCGAAGGTGATCGCGATCAGGCCGCCTGCCCTGTATGCCGGTGAGGCCTCGATCTCCGGCACGACCCTGCGCAGGAAGGCTTCAGCTGCCTGGAGGCCTGTCTGCCGTCCGGAAATGCACGTCGAATCAGAGCCGTCGTCGCAGCGGCCGGGCACTACATAGGCAAGCGCTGGGGTCGTGGCGGTCCTCTTCAGATCTGACGTCAGCTGACCCAGCCCGACGTCGTCTTGCGCGCAGCTGCCGCTGTCGATCAGCGAGCGGAAGTAAACAAACGGGTTGCGCCACGCCACGTAGGCATCGGCGGAGCTCGGAGCATTGTCGGTGTCGCTCCCACCAGGGGCAGGGTGGCGGCAGCTCGCCGGATCTCCCGTCGCTCCCGATTCGATGCCCTCCACATATGCCTTCCATGTCTTGCCCGCCTTCGTGAGCTGATCGGCGATCGTGAGTGTCTGGCGGGGGTATGCACAGCCGCTTCCAAGCACCTGGCCTTCGGCGCCCAGCGTGCCGGGAGCGATGTCGGTGTACCGGGGGCAGTCACTCGCCGTCTGAGGGGTCGGCCCTTGACCGCTGATCAAAGCGATCGCATTGGCTAGCTCTCCTTCGCTGATCGCGTAGTAGTTCTCCAACAACTCGCCTTCGTCCGGCAGGGTCTTGGCCAGGTAGGGAGCCGGCGAGCCCGGGCCAAAGGCCGTTTCGGCGTCCTGATCGGATAGCACGATCAAGAACACGTGCTTGACGGGTGGGAGCTTCGTCGGTTCGTTAGGGATGGCGGCTCCTCCTCCTCCTCCTCCTCCTCCTCCTCCTCCTCCTCCTCCTCCTGTGCCTCCTGTGCCGCCACGCGACTTGCCTGTGCGCGACTTGCGGGTGCGCGACGGGAAGGTCTTTGGGGCGGTGCCTGGCGCGGCTATGCCCGCGCTCGAGGTGGCCGGCGGCGCCGCTGCGGGCGTTTGTGCTTCGCGCACGCGGGGCGGCTCAATGGCTGGGGTGATGGTCTTTGCCGCCGGCGTGAGCGCCAACAGCAGCGGTGCGGCGCCGCGGGGCGCCACAGGACTGACCGCCGCTCCTACGAGCACGCCAAAGACGAGGAACGCCACCACGGCGACGGCCGCCGCCCACGGCGCCGGCATCGACACGTCAAGCACCTGCTCGGTCTCCGGCGAATCGGCGCTCGGCGATGAGGTCATCGTCGCGCAGTGTCCAGGCTGACGGGTTCTCTTGTGTGAAAAAGCTGGTGTCGCGGAAATGCCTGCGAAGCAGGTGGCGCAGGGCGGCGACCATGCGATCACGGGCTCTTCACAATTGCTCGGCGCCGCAAGCAGATACTGGCCGCATGCCGGAGGTGCACGTCGCGACAGCGAATCTTGAGCCTTCTCCACTACCGGCGGTCGGACACGATGGATGTCCCGCGTGCGGCGTAACGCTTGCCTTCGACCAGCGTTACTGCGTGGAGTGTGGGGAGCGCCGCGGCGCTCCCCGAATGCCGTTCACCGGGGACGCGGCACGGGGAGCTCGGCAGGCGCCGAGCTCGCAACCCCGATCGAGGCGGACGCGCTCGTCGGTCAACAGCGCATTGATCGCCGGCGTCGGCACGCTGCTGCTGGCGATGGGGGTCGGCGTCCTGATCGGACGCTCGGGTTCTGGTTCGGAGGTCAGGAGCGCGGGCAGTCCGACCGTCCAGGTGGTGACGGCGCCCGCCGCCGCGGGCGCGGCGACGTCAAGTGCCGAACCTCAGACTCAGGCGAGCACCGCCGGGCCGCCGGGATCCAAGGGCGCAAGTGGCGCCTCTGCCGCGAAATCCACCGGTGTGGCTGTGAAGAAGAACCCTCCGGCGCCGGCAAAAACGGTGAAGGTTGGGTCTCCCGGCAAGGGAGCCGGGTATCAAAAAGGTCACTTCACCGGCAACTTCTTCGGCGAATGACAAGCGACGCGTTCACGACGATCGAGACGCCGGCGGAGCTTCCCGCGCCGGTCGACCTTGCGCAGCGCCAGAAGGAGCTGACGGCGCATCTGGCCGAGTTGCAGTGGGACCTCGGCGGTCTCGTGTACGAGATGGCGACTCGTAACCACATTCGGGTCGACGTGCTCGTGCGCCGCGCGGCCGTGCTGCAGGAGGTCGATGGCGAGCTTGGCGAGATCGTGCGCATCATGCGCCTGCAGGAAACGGGCGCGGCCGGTCGGTGCGTCTCGTGCAACGCGCCGCACAGCAGTGGCGCCGCGTACTGCTGGCAATGCGGCCAGCCGCTGCTCGAGCACGTCCCCAGTCACGCGATCGGCGTCTAGCCTTCTTCTAGCGATCGGCGTCTAGCAGCGAATCGCACCTTCGCGTCTAGCGAATCAGCGAATTGCACCTTCGCGTCTAGCAGCGAATCGCACCTTCAAGCAGGGCGCGGGAGTCATCCCCGAAGTGCTCGTCCCTCAGTGGGAATCGCACCTCTGCAATGGGCGTACGTCTCCACGGGCACGCCGGCGGCGGGGTGAACGCCATTGCTCGGACTTATCCCTGTTGGCTCGGACTTATCCCCACTGCTTGGCCTTATCCGAAACGACCGGTCACGTAATCGCTGGTGCGAGGATCCCGCGGGCGGGTGAAGATCACGTTCGTGTCGTCGTGCTCGACAAGCACGCCGGCCACGCCCTGCGAGCTCTCACCGAGGCTGAAGAACGCCGTCCGGTCGGCGATGCGCGCGGCCTGTTGCATGTTGTGGGTGACGATCGCGATCGTGTAGCGGTGCTTGAGCGTCAGCATCAGCTCCTCGATCGAGCTGGTCGCCACCGGGTCAAGTGCCGAGGCCGGCTCGTCCAGCAGCAGCACATCCGGCTCGATCGCGATCGCGCGAGCGATGCACAGGCGTTGCTGCTGTCCGCCCGACAGGCCGAGAGCGCTCCGGTGCAGCCTGTCCTTGACCTCCTCCCACAACGCAGCGCTGCGCAGCGCGCGCTCGACGCGCTCGTCGAGTTGCGCCTTCAGCTTCAGGTTGCGCGGCGCCCAGGCGACGTTGTCGTAGATCGACTTTGGAAACGGGTTGGGTCGCTGAAAGACCATTCCGATGCGCCGGCGGACCTCGACCGGGTCGACGCGGCTGCCGTAGACATCGTGGCCGTAGTAGAGAATCTCCCCGCCGATCTCAAAGCCGGGCACCGAATCGTTCATGCGGTTGAGGCTGCGCAGGAACGTGCTCTTACCGCAGCCTGAGGGACCGATGATCGCGGTGATCAGGTTCCGCCGGATCTGCATTGTGACGTCGGTGAGCACGCGGTTGCCGCCATAGGAGACCGACACGTCCTGCACGTCGAAGACGGCTTGGCGTGCGGCTTTGCCGGGGGTCGCGCCGTCAGGTGTGAACGAGGGCGCAAGGGCGCCGCCGTTTTCCGGCGAAGCCACATCCCGTGGCACGAGCGGAGCGGTCTGGATTCGCACTCGGCTCCGAGGCGCCTGTTTGACAGGGTCGGCGGTCTCAGTCATCACGAGTCCTTTCATCGCACCGGCATGGCCCCGCGATTTGACAGCATTCTGGCGGCGAGGCTGACCAGGAGTATGAAGAGCAGAAGCACGAGCCCCGCTCCCCACGCACGGGCGAACCCGTACGGATCGGCCGCCTCGGACGCGTTGAAGATGTACACGGGGATGTTGGGGAGAGCCTGGCCGAAGACGCGCAGCGACACCGTGCTGCTGAAAATCGAGCACGTGAAGATCAGCGGTGCGGTCTCGCCCGACGCGCGCGCGACGGCCAGCACCGTGGCGGTCAGGATTCCCCGCGCGCGGTCGGCAGGATGACGCCGCGCGCGGTACGCCAACGGCTCACGCCAAGCGCGTCGGCCGCTTCGCGCAGGTCGCTCGGCACGCGCAGCAGCACCTCCTGGGTGGCGCGCGCGATCAATGGCAGCATGATGATCGCAAGCGCGATGGCGCCGGCAAAGCCGCTCTGATAGTTACCTACCACGACAGCCCGAAGACGAAAAGGCCCACGACGATCGTGGGCAGCCCGTTCAAGAGGTCGAGGGCGAGCCTGATCGGACGGCCTGTCTTCGGCCTGGCGAACTCCGTCAGGTAGAGCGCGATCAGAATGCCCACGGGCATCGCGATCACGGTCGCCATCGCCATCAGCAAGGCGGTGCCGACGATCTCAGGTGCGATCCCGCCGCCGGGAGTGTCGGGCAGTGCGGGTGGGCTCTTGATGAAGAAGTCGATGCTCAGGGCGTCCGCGCCACGTGCGGCCACGGAGTAGACGACGACGGCCAGCATCATCACTGCCAGCAGCGCCGAGGCCGTGTGGCCGGTTTCGACCAGGCGGCTGACCAGCTGGCGGCGGCGCAGGCGGCCCGAGGCGGTCAGCGACCTCGACGGATCTGACCGATTGCTCATCGCGCGGAAGCCGAGCCCACGGTGAAGCGACGAACGATGATCTGTGCCGCCAGGTTTGCCAGCAGCCCGATCACCAGCAGCAGCACGCCCAGGTAAAACAGCGAAGCGACCTGCAGCTTCGTCGTGGCTCCCTGGTACTGGTTGGCGATGCGGCTCGCCAGCGTATCGCCGGTCCGAAACAGCGAAGCGTGGATGGCATTGCCGGCGCCGACCACCTGAGTGACGGCGATCGCCTCGCCCAGCGCGCGGCCCAGCCCCAGGAACGTCGCGGCCACCAAGCCCGAGCCGGTCGCAGGAAGCACGACGCCGCGCACCACCTCCCAGCGCGTCGCGCCCAACGCCGTCGCTCCATCTCGCAGCTCCGGTGGAATGGTCAGGAACAGGTCGCGGCTGATCGACGCGACGATCGGGACCACCATGATCGTCAAGATCAGGCTGGCGTTGAACAGTCCGGTGCCGGTGGTCTGCGCCGGCCCGAAGATCGGCAGGCCGCCGAACGCGCTGTGGAGAAAAGGCTCGAGGCGCCTCTGCAGGAACGGCGCCAGCACGACGATGCCCCAGAACCCGAGAATGACGCTGGGGATCGCCGCCAGCATCTCGACCAGCGGCCCGATCACGCCGCTCACGCGTCGCGGGGCGACGGTGCTCAGGTACAGGCCGATCGAGATCCCCAGCGGGACCGCCAGCACCAGCGCGCCAAGCGAGGTGGCGGCGGTGCCGTACAGCAGCGACGCCGCGCCGAAGACGTTGAATTTGGGCTTCCATTCGCTGTGGGTGAAAAGCCAGGCCGAACCTCGTCATGGCCTGGCTCGCGCCGCTGGTCAGTTGATAGGCGATCACAGCGATCACCGCTTCTCCCCAGAAGCGATGCGAGCGCGCAAAGACCGTAAAGGAGGCCGTCCCCGAGCCGATCGAGCGAACGTGCTCGTGCGCGACGATTTGAGGCCGAGGGCGCGTGCGAGCCGACCTTGGCGAGTTGGGGAGTTGCTGGTTTGAGAGTTGCTGGTTTGACGCCGACGCCCATACAGGCGAGGAGCTCGACGCCGAGATGTCATGCGACGTTCATGGTTCACAACATCTACACATCTCATTTTTACAATTTTTACACGTTGTACTCCGATGTTCACACCTTCCCTTCGAATATGTTCACAAGATTGCCACAGCCGGGATAAACGCATGGTGGATGCTCTGCGCGACGATAACGCGATACTGAACCCAGGAGGACATTTGACACGCGCAAGACACCGAAAGATCGCCCTCGCGGCCGTTATAGCCTGCTTGGCGACGGGCATCATCTCCAATGGTGCCGTAGCGGCCGGTTCGCTCACCGGTGCGGGCTCGACGTTGGTTGCCCCGCTGGAGGCGTACTGGGCGCAGGAATTTCAGCATCTGT
>CAVZSU010000003.1:0-7391 GCA_963778065.1 uncultured Solirubrobacterales bacterium
TCGGAAAAGCCCCGCTAATCGCGCGGTTCTTTACTGCCGCGTGAGCACCAAGATAATCGGGTGGGCCGCCGAATCGATCCGTGGCATTAACCGTGGCATTAAAGCCCGCTCCGCGAGGCGCCTCATCCGACTCCCTCTGAGAAGGGGTCGTCGGGGTCGTTGAGGCCGTCGATGCCTCGGTCGAATTCGCCCTTCTCGAGGGCTCGAGGACCCCGCGGGTCACCCCGCTGGAGCCTCGTAATCTGGCGATTGGGGACGCGCTCTGTGGGCTCGTCGGCGAAGCGCATCAGTACCCACACGGCCTGCTCGTCGATGTAGCGGCGAGTCGCGACCTGCTGATAGACCGAGAAGGTGAACTTCGGGTTGACGTGCCCGATCTGCGCCGCGACCCACTTCGGGTCGCGGCCGATCATTGCGCAGAACGTCGCCCAGGTACGCCTGAGCGAGTGCGGTGTGATCGACGGAAGCGACGGCAATCCGCCTGCGGTACGGTTCGCATTGGCGCGCTCGACCGCGCGGGCAAGGATGCGGTCGCGGAAGCGGTCCGGGTCCCGGCGCTTGCCGGTCGCGGTGCCGAAGAAGTGGTCGGTCGGACCGAGCGGCATCCCTCGAGCGCGCCGGTCCATCGCGTAGTCAATAAGCTCATCGCGCAGGTAGAGGCTGATCTCGACCTCGCGCAGGCCGGCCTCGGTCTTGGCGTCGGCGAGCTTGAAGCGGCAGCGCTGCAGATCGACCTGGGCGACCTTCAGGTCCATCATCTCCCCTATCCGGAATCCGGCGAGCCCGAGAGTCGCGATCATCTCCCGGCGCCCGAGACCCCTCCGGTTCGGGGGAGCCTCCTCCTCAATTTGACCCGCGGCATCCAGCAGGGCGTGGAACTCGTCCACCTCAAGGAACGTGCGGTCCGGCCGCGCGCGCCTGAGAAAGCGGGCAGAACGCCCGCCGACGCGCACGGGATTGCGGTCAATCAGCTCGTAGTCAACGGCCTGCTGCAGGATCTGTCCCAGCAGCGTGATCAGCATGTTGATCGAGGTGTTCGAGAGCGGCCGACGGCGTCGTTCGTAGGTTCGGCCGCGCTTGTCCGTCGCGGTCTCCGTCAGCGGCCGCCCCCCTTTTTCCGCGGTCCGGATCACCTGTGCCTGCTCAGTGAACTCGTCGCGGAACCGGTCGATCAAGCGCGGCGTGATCTCGCTTAGGCGGTAGCGGCCGAAAAACCGCTGCAGATAGCTGAGCCGCCAGCTGTAGTCCACGAACGTCTTCTCCGCCAAGTCGAGCTGCTTGGAGCGCCACCATCGTGCAGCGAATGCGCGGAAGGTCTCGTCAATCTGAAGACCGAGCCCTGCCATCGCATCTTCGAGGCGATCCCGGCGTGGTTCCAGGCGCGGCGGCACCCACAGGCCGCGCTCGATCTGTTGCGCAATCCGCTCGGCCTCGAGCTCAGCCCGGGTTCGGTTCCAGCCCTGCTTATTAGTCCCGAACGTGACCCTCTCGTACCGGCCGTAGGCGCGCACCTGAGTGCCGTAGCTGACGGTCTCGCCGTCGGCCCACGGGCGCTCGAACACATGGCCACGCCAGGGCCGGTCCATCAGAGGCCGGAGGTAGGTGTCAGTTTCATCGAGAGCGATCGGCGCTTGCCAACCGCGCAGGGACTCGCCAGGAGCCGAGGGCAGCCTGCCGCTTTCGCTTCCATCGTCGCACCTTACGTCGCGGGTATCGCTCATGGAGCCACCATCTTGCGGTGTTTCTGCAAACCCGAACCAGCGTCCGATCGTCACGAAAAACCGGCGGCTGAGGCGGATCCGCGGCGTCTCCGTCGGCCAGGTGCGGTCAACTGCATCGATTGAGCCTCAAGCGCGCGACGCGCCCTGTCGAGGTCGAAGCGGACACGCGCCTTTGGACCCGAGCCGAGTCGCATCGCGCCGAGCTCCGTGGCGTGCGCATACACGAAATGGGGCGAGACTCCCAAGCCTTTGGCTAGCTCCCGGGCATCAACGAGCCCGAAGGTTCGGGTCGGCTCACGCATCGCATCGAGGATCTTCCGAGCGGTAGCCTCGGCGATCGCCTCGACGTCCCGCTCGGTCAGCATCGCCTCAAGTTCCGCTGGCGCGGTCCCGACGGCCGAGCCAGCACTCGACTCGCCGGTTTCGCAGGCTCCGCCGTTCCGGGTATTCGGAATCGCGATCTTTTTCATCCTGGTCTTGCTTTTAGGTACAGCGTTCGATGCGCGTCGCCACGCGAAGCTCTTCCCGTCATGCGCACCTCGCCGCCTCGCGCGCCGCAGCCCAGCCGCCGAAGAGCTGCCCCATGACGCTCGCGGGTGGCCACGTGCCCTGGTTGAGCCGCTTAAGCGCCTCTCCCCCACGCCTTCTCGCGTGAGTGCGCGACCAGTCATATGAGGAGGGCAGGCGTCGGTAGCGGCCCTGCCACTCGCGCATCGCCTCCAGCACCAGCTCGCGGGTCCATCGCGGCTCGATCGCGCCGGGGTGGCAGGCCTTGCAGTACGCGTAGGCATCGCCCTTGCCGTTGCGCGGTTGCGTATATGCCCCGCAGCCGCGACACAGTCCTTGGTAGCGCGCCTTGACCGCGCGAGCCTTCTCGCCGGTGGGATCGTAGAAGTATGACTTGACGGTCGCTGGTGAACGCCCCAGGCGGTCGGCGATCTGCTTGATCGACAGGCCCTCCGCTTCACGGAAATGGTGTGCCAACGCGACGGCGCGGCGCCGCTCAATCACGCGGTCGTACGTCGGCGAAGATCGAAGGGTGGCCATGCCTCCAGGTATTGCAAATGTCGTGGACATCCCCGGTCGCCATGCAGTCCACGAGCCCACGCCAAACAGGTGCCGTCTCGGTGGGGCAGAGAGCCTTTCGAGGACCTCGCCTATCCGCGTCCGGCAGGGTCGGATCAACGTGATCCCGGACCTGCCGCTGCCGCGCGAACTTCGAATCGCTGGCGCCGTCGACGCCGGCCTTGGGCACGAAACTGCTGCTTCATCCCCCCGACGGTCGGCTTCGCCTACGGCGCGCCCCTGTCCAACGGCGGCGGGCCCGCCGGTTGACCAGCCGTGCTTTACCGGTGAGATCCCTGGCCAGATCAGGCCTCGGTCCGGTCTCGCGTAAAGCGCAACCTTTTGCTGCACACCACGACGCTTGCCAGCTAGTGCGTACCGGGTTCGCTCCATCCGGGTCGTCGCGTAGCTTGGGGACGTGCCTCGTCCCGATTTCCCGTTGACGATCTTGGAGTTCCAGGAGCGCTTCGGCACTGAGGAGGCGTGTCGCGCGTACGTGTTTGCCTCGCGTTGGCCGGAGGGTTTTGTTTGTCCCGAGTGTGGCGGCCGTGATGCTGGTGCTGAGACGCGCCGGCATCTGTGGATCTGCGCGGCGTGCGGGCGACAGAGCTCGGTGACTGCGGGCACTGTGATGCATGGGACGCGACTGCCGCTGCGCACGTGGTTCTGGGCCGCTTACCTGGTCTCGACGTTCCATCCTGGGAACTCGGCCAAGCAGTTGCAGCGCCAGCTCGGGATCGGCTGTCATGAGACGGCGTGGGCGACGCTGCACAAGCTGCGCGGCGCGATGGTCGCCCCCGCGCGCGAGCTCCTAAAGCACGAGGTCGAGATCGACGAGTTCTATCTCGGCGGCTACGAGGAAGGGCTCAAAGGCAGCCGCCAGCGCGGAAAGAAGGCCTTGGTGGGGGTCGCGATCGAGGTCCGCGGGCGGGGCTCGGGCAGGCTGCGCTTGCAAGTGCTGCCCGATCCGTCGAGCCGGTCGCTGTTGGCGTTAACGAAGACGACCACGGCTCCCGGCGCGATTGTGCACACGGACGGCTACCAGGCCTACAACGTGTTGACCGACCACGGTTATGACCATCACCGCCGCCCCAAACAGAGCGCTGCGCCCGGCGAGCACTTGCTCCCCCGCGCGCATCGCGCGATCTCGAACCTCAAGGCCTGGATTCACGGCACTCACCGCGGCGTCTCCCCCGAGCACCTGCCCGTTTATCTCGACGAGTTCGTCTTCCGCCACAACCGCCGCCGCACTCCCATGGCCGGCTTCCAAACGCTGCTCGGGCTCGGGCTTACCCACGAGCCACTCACCTACCGCCAAATCATCGACCGAGCCGCCTGACACCTACTTGGAGCGAACCCGGTACGCACTTGCCCGCTAGCAACATGGAGTTCGCCCGTGCCGTCATGCCTGAGCGGCCCGTCACGGCGATGGGAGTCGACGCGCCGCCACCCGGCTCCTATTGATCGAGAGAGCGGCGAGCCGGCGCACAGGACTACGAGCGCAGCCCGCCGCAGCCGCCGGCCCGCGAATCTCTTACCGACGCCAGAACGATCGCGTGAAGAGCACGGCAATCGGCACGATCTCGACCCGTCCGAGCAGCATCAGGATGGACAGCATCACTTTAGAGAGGTCGGTGAACCCGGCATAGGAGCCGAACGGGCCCGCGCTGCCAAACGCTGGTCCGACGTTGCCTAGGCAGGACGCTGCCGCGCCGAGCGCCTCGAAGGCGCCGAGCTGACCACCCACCCGCCGGGCGTCCAGCACGAGGCTAAGCGCGCCGAGCGCGAACACGAAGAGGTACAGCACCACGAACATCACCGCCGAGCGCAGCGCGCTCTCTTCGATCACCGCGCCGCTGACCCGCACAGGGACCACGAGCTGAGGGTGGACCGTGTGCTCGAGCTCGCGCCGGGCGAGCCGGAAGAGCATCAAGTGGCGGACGACCTTGATCGACCCGGTGGTCGAGCCCGACGATGCTCCAACGAACATCAGCAGCAGCAGGGTCAGCGTCACCACCGGGCCTAGCTTGCTCCAGTCGAGCGTGGCAAACCCGGTCGTGGTCATCACCGAGACCGCCTGAAAGGTCGCCGCACGCACCCCGCTCTCGACGCCACGCACCGTTTGGGTGCCAAACAGCTCTATTGCAATCGCGATGCTGCCCAGCGCTAGCAGCACGAGATACAGCCGCAATTCGTCATCGCGCGCGAACGCACGCAACCGCCGCCCCACCAACAGACCGTGGAGACGCAGAAGGTTGATCCCGGCCACGACCATGAGGCCGCAGATGATCCATTGGCTGACCGGCGCCAGCACGCGCGCGGACTCGGGATCTGGCGCAAAACCACCGGTCGCGACGGCCGAGGTCGCATACGAGAAGGCATCAAACGGGCTCATGGCCGGATCAAGCCCCGTCCAGCCGACCACGGCCAGGGCCAGGATCCCGACGGCACTCACGCCCACGTACACCTTCCACAGGCGTCGGGAAAGCTCGCGCACCGTCGCACCCAAGGGCTCGATCTCGCCGGGCCCCTGAAGCTCGCCCTGGAACAGCTGCCTGCCACCTACGCGGAGGCGGGGCAGTACCGCGATGGCGAGAACGATGATCCCCATGCCTCCCAGCCAGTGCATGAGCTGGCGCCAGAACAGCATGCCCCGCACGAGCGCGCCCACGTGCGTCAACACGGTCGCCCCGGTCGTGGTGAAACCAGACATCGACTCGAAGTAGGCATCAACCGGGTCGCTCAACTGCTTGACACCGCCGAGCAGAAACGGGAGGGCCCCGAACGCTGGAACCAACAGCCAGACCAGCGCCACGACCAGGAACACTTCGCGCGGGCTAAGCGCCAGCCCGCTGCGATCGGGTGTCAGGCGATCCAATCCCAATCCGACCAGGCCCACCGCGAGGCCGGAGATCACGAACGGGAGCGCCGACTCGCCGTTCCCGAGCGCCACCGCGACCGGCGCGACGAACGCCAGCGACAGCCATTTCAACACCGCGCCGACCAGATCGAGCGCCAGCGGCACATCGACTCCAAGCGGCAGCCGCCCACGCCGGCGCCCCCGCGGATGCATCAAATCGGTCAGAGCGCCCGCTCCACCTCGCTGACCCGCCGACGCTCGGCAAGCACGATCACGCGATCGGAAGGCCGCAGCTCCTGCTCGCCGCCCGGGAACAGCAACGCGCCGTCACGGACGATCGCCCCGATCACGCCCCGTGGTCGGCGACAGCTCCCCCAGCGGCGTGCCGGCCAGACGGCTGTCCGAACGCACGACGATGTCGAGGATCTCGAAGCGATCCTCGTCGAGCATCGCGATCTGCCGGATCCGCGGATCGTGCGCGAAGCGAACCATGACCTCCGCAGTCTCGGCGGCCGGGTCGATCGTGGAGTCGACGTCGGCGGCATCGAACACCTTCGCGGCGTCGGGATCGACGAGCACCGCGATCGTGAACCGCGCGCCGTGGATCTTGGCGAGCACCGCCGCGTACAGGCTCCGCGCGTCGTCACCCAGCACGAACACGGCCGCCGTGGCCTGCGCGATCCGCTCGCGGCGCAGGAAGCCACCGTCGAACGCCGAGGCGTGAAACACACGCGCGCCGTCGAGCACGCCCGCCAGCTCCTGCGCTCGCTGCCGGTCGCTCTCCACCAACCGGACGTGGATGCCACGATCGATCAGGACGCGGGCGACCGTCGTGCCCAGCCCCGTGCCGCCGAATATGGCAGCCTCGCTTACCGCCTCATCGCCTGAAACGAGCAGCCTGCTCCACTCCCGCGCACCCGAGCGAGACGCGACCACGATGACCCGGTCACCGACGAGCAACCGCTCACGTGCGCTCGGCGCAATCTGATCGCCGTCGCGCACGATGCCCACCACCCGGGACTGGCGCGGCAACCCCGCCTCAGCCAACGACCGGCCCGAGAACGGCGGTGGCGAGCGCCGCGAGACATCGAACTCAAGGACCTGGACCTCGCCATCCAAAAAGAAGTCCGCTTGTCGCGCGCCCGGCACACCGACAAGACGCGCGACCGCGTTGGCAGTCTCGAACCCGCTGGATACAACGAAGTCGACGTCGAGGTCGCCGCTCCGCCAGGTGTCGAGGTAAGCCGGGTCGCCAATGCGGATGACTGTCCGCGCCGCGGAAAGGCGCCGTACGAGCATCGCGCTCACGAGATTCGCCTCGCCTCTCGGCAGGCATGCCAATACCAAGTCAGCCCGCTTGACTCCGGCTGCCTCAAGGGCCTCGCGTGCGCCGCCGTCGCCACGCACGACACGGACATCGAGCGTGTCCGATATCTCCTTCAGGCGCGTTGGATCAAGGTCGACAACCGTGCATTCGTGGTGCTCGTGCAGCGACTCGGCAGCTGTCCTGCCCACAGCCCCTGCGCCGACCACGATCACCCTCATCGTGGGCAGTATCGCGGGCCAGTACCGGTCCGGCGAGACTCGGGTCGGGCCGAGGAGTCTGGACACATGGAAGTCAGGCGTGGCGGAATCGATGAGCGATCCACGATCCTCGGGCACTGGCTCCGCGCGCCCACCGCTCGTCGAGAATCGCTCCGCTGCCCCTAACGCCGGCCGTCCGTGCCGCCGATTCGGCCAGGTAC